>NZ_JACCCJ010000001.1 GCF_013410105.1 Sphingopyxis sp. JAI108 | reverse complement strand
GGGTCTGCCTGCGGCAGCCCGCGTTCAATCAGGTGCGGCGATCGCTGGGCCGCTTTACATCGAGGCTAGCACCAATCCGCGCAGCGGTTCGTGCATCGGCCAGAACGGTACAGAAGAAACTAACGCGGTCGCATAGATCGACGGTCAATCGGAATGGTACGCCACCTTTAGGACGGGCTCGGCCGCCTGGGATTGCTGACAGACTGCCACCATTCCATCAATGCGGTCCGGATGGCCTCTTCTGGATCACGGTCGCGTATAAATCCCCACCAGATGATGGTGCCCTGCCAGACGGCAAGCATCTGCCACCCCATTGCCTCGCCATTAGCTGATCCTTGCGTCAATCTCCCGCCGAGAACAACTGCCAGGCGCCGTCCCCAAGCCGAGCCGCGAGCGCGTAGCACTGGATCGCGAAAATCCTCGCGCAGGAGAAGAAGGCCTTCGGTGACATCTGTCTCCAGTCGGGGGCCATGCATGAGCCGGAGGAGGAGTTCGGCTGCGCCTGCGGGCGTTTCGGGGGTTTCGCTGGTAGCCACGAGCGTCAGGGCGTCGAGCTTATCCCACGCGTGAAGAAGTACCGCTCGGACCATACCCTCCCGGCTGCCAAAGCGTTGAACGAGTGAGGAGGCGGACAGGCCGACGATAGCAGAAGCTTTGGAAAAGCTCAGTCCTTCGGGACCCGTTTCGCTCACTGCTGCCAGCAAGGCGTCGAGCGCCGCTTCGTCCGAAACTGTCTTGATCCTACCCATGTCGGCGTTTAGTAAACGATCATTCGTTTATTTGCAAGGAGGCGATATGGCCCGGATCTTAGGATATATTGCGACCAGCCTCGACGGCTATATTGCCACCAAGAATGACAGTCTCGAATGGCTCTTTGCCTATGACCAGATCGACTTGGGCGAGCACGATTACCGCGAGTTCATCAAGGGAATCCGGACAATCGTAATGGGCCGCGGCACATATGATTTCCTGGAACAGGACGGATCAGCTTGGTCTTATGGCGATCAGCGCGTCTACGTCGTGACCTCGCGCCCGATCAATAAACCGAAGGGAGTGCTTGAGACCCGGAGCGACATCGACTCCCTTATCGACGAGCTGCGCGCACTCGACGACGGGCCAGTGTGGATGCTCGGTGGAGGCCAGCTTCAGATGACCTTCATGGAAAGGGGCGCGCTCGACGAGATCGAAATCTATATCTTCCCCGAGCTGCTCGGCGGGGGGAGGCCGCTCTTTCCCTCCACGGGATTTCGCAGCAGTCCAAAGTTGATCGGAGCCAAGGCGCTCGGGCGAGGCTGCGTCCGCCTCCACTATAGTTTCGATTGAGTGCGGTGCCCGCAACCTGCAGTCGTGGGATCATGGCCTAGCGCGGGAGCGGCGGCGAACGTCTTATTATGACGATTTGAGTCTGAAACCGGACTGTCTCAAATCGGCCACTTGCTCTAAGTATGAAGCCGATCCCGGCGGAGCGCGCGCGGGGAGCGATGATACCAGCGGCGGACCGCTCTCGATAACGCGCTGGTTTCCGAAAATTGCAGAGCTTCGGCGATTTGCGCGACGCTGAGACGCGAGTCCATGAGATAGGCGAGAGCGAGATCCGCCCGGACCGCGTCGACGATGTCGTCGAATGAGGTGCCCGCCGCAGCGAGCTGCCTCTGCAGACTTCGGGTCGAAGTGCCGAGCAGGTCCGCAGTCTCGTGCACCGTCAGCAGGCGGGAGAGAAGGCTTGCCCGTATGACGCGCTCGGTATGCAGGCCGATGAAACCTGTTCGTTCCGCATGCCCACGCTCGCGAGGGGGGATCGGCAAGGCGTCTCCGTCAGTCGGACGCGGCAGCGCGAGGAGTTCGGCGTCGAGCAGCATCGCGTTCCGGTCGGCATCGAAGAGAAGACGGGATCCCAGCAGGCGCCGATGCCAGCCCGAATCCGGCGGCGGCGCATGCCGGAATGCTACATAGGACGATTGCCAATTGGGACTGTGCCGACGGATCTCGGCAGTGAGAATGCTGAACCCCAGTTCGACGACGTGCCGGTGCGAGGGATAGATGTCTGCCGAAAGCTCGTAAGTGACGAGAAGGTCATTGCCCTCTTCCACGAGTCCGACGATCGCACCTAGCGTATGGAAGGGAAACAGCGCCGCGAGGGTGCGCAGCAGATCGCCGACGGTCCTGGCATTCCGGATCGGCAGGCCAAGAGACCCGAACAGCCCAAAATCCTGATATTGGCCAAGTCTCAGCGCGAATGACGGACAGCGCAGCTTCTTGGAGGCGATGTCGAGGAACCGCGGCACGGCAGCTGCCTCGATGGGCGCGTCGGGTGCGCCGAGGAAGCCGGGAGGGAGGCCGGCTTCTGCCGCGAGTGCGTCGAAATCCCCGCCCAACTCGGCAACGAGTTGTTGCGTGCCTGCGAGCGCGCCGCCTCGAACCCATCTTCCGCCTCGCGCTTTCATCGGGTCAGAATTTCATTTTGGCGTGCAAAGTCAACTTCCATTCGGTGCTCCCATCTAGAGGCCGCGGCTGAGCCGGGTAAGAAGCCGCGGCCGGGGAGAGGACTCATGATGAATTTCGAGACGATCGACACCGCCATCATTCACGACGAGGACCTGCCGTGGACGCCGTTTGCACCTTATAGCGGCACGGTCGAGGTCAAGCTGATCAAGGCGGATCCGGTTCGCGGCGAGACGGTCACGCTCCTCCGCGCCCCGATGGGGACGGTGCTCCCGATGCACCATCATGGTGGCACAGTGATCGTCTACACGATAGCCGGTGCGTGGCGTTACGCCGAGCATGACTGGATCGCGACGCCCGGCAGCATCGTCTACGAGACCGCCGGCTCGCGCCACACTCCGATCACGATCGAGGGCCATGGCGATGCGACCGTCACACTTAATATCACCACCGGCGATCTCGTCTATTTCGGGGAGGATGGCCAGATGGCGGCGATCGAGAACTGGCGAACCGCTGTCGATCGCTACCTCGCCTATTGCGCCGAGCATGGCATCGAACCGCGGGACGTGACGCATTTCGGCGCCTGAGCGCCATGAGATCCAGAACAGGGGAGAGACGGGTTGAGCCAGCTTGTGAAGGGCGCGCTTGCGCTCGGGACCGCGATTTATCTGTGCGCCGGAAGCGTTGCGGGATTTGCGCAAGAGGTCGAGGAAGGCGCGGCACACGATGACGTCGCGATCGTCGTGACCGCGCAGAAGCGCGGCGAGAATATCCAGGACGTTCCGGTGTCGATCGCGGCGTTCAGCGGCGAGACGATGGCCCGCGCCAATGTGATGAGCGTGCAGGACATCGGCCGTGTCGCACCGAACTTCTCGACCACGAAGGGGGCGGTCGCTTCTTCGCTCCGGCTCAGCATCCGCGGCATCGGCGCCTTCGGGAACACCGCCACCGAACCGAGCGTCGCAACCTTCGTCGATGGTGTCTATGTTCCGCGCGCGGGCGCGATCATCGGCTCCTTCATGGACATCGAGAGCGCCGAGGTGCTGCGCGGGCCGCAAGGCACGCTGATCGGGCGCAACGCGAGCGTCGGGGCGCTTTCGCTGCGCAGCGCGGCTCCGGCGCGCGACTTCTCGGCGCGTCTCACAGCCGAGGCGGGGACCTATGACCGCTACAAGCTCGACGGCTATATCAACGTCCCGCTGTCCGAAGATGTCGCCTTCCGTCTGGCCGGGCAGGGGCAATGGTCCGACGGCCTCTGGCGCAACCGGCTCGACGGGAAGCGCTATGGCGCGCAGGACGATCATGCGTTGCGCGCGAGCTTCAAGGCGAAGTTGGGCAACCTCGAATGGATCGTACGGGCCGATTATGCGAAATCTACGGGCGACGGCCTCGTCAATGCGGACTTCGATCCGTCATCGGTCAGCGCGCAGCAGCTGGCAGGCCTCGCAGCTCGGCTTGGCGCGCTGCCTGACACCAATCTCGGTGACCGGCTGATGAACCACGTCGTCACTGGCGACCTCGACGATCGCCAGTGGGGCGCGGTCAGCCAGGCATCGCTCGACCTCGGCGGGGGTACGCTGCGCTTGATCGACAGTTATCGCGACTGGAAGAATGGCCAACTCGACGGCGACATCACCTCGCTGCCGATCGCGATCGCTTCGCGTGTCAGCCGCTTCCGCTCGAAGAGCCAGAATCACGAGCTGCAATATATTTCGCCGACCGGCGAGTGGATCGGCGGGCGGCTCGATCTCGTCGCCGGCCTCTATTTCTACAAGGAAGATTACCGGATCGGCGAAGAACTCGACATAGGCGCGCAATATTGCAACGCGCTTTTGCCCGCCGGCGCGCAGCGCACGGCTTGCAACGCCTGGCTTTCTACGACCGGCGGGCGCGGCGCGAGCGAACAGGCCGTGACGCAGACCTCGCGCAGTTTCGCTGCCTACGGGCAGGCCAATATCCGGCTGGCCGATCCGCTCACCCTCGTTTTCGGCGGACGCTGGACGAAAGACGAGAAAACGGGCGCCTATGCGCAGACGATTGCGACCCCCTTCATCGCGGCGCTCAGGGCGCCCGAAGCGCTCGTCCTGCCCGATCTCGACGATGATCGCTTCACCTATCGCATCGGTCTCAATTTCGAGCCCGCCGAGGACATATTGCTCTTCGCCAGCTATTCGACGGGCTACAAGTCGGGTGGGTACAATAGCGGGGCAGGCGCGCCTTCGCTGACCGAGTTCGGGCCGGGCGGCGCGGTCGTCTCGACCAAGCGGATATTCGATCGCGAGACGGTGAAAAATTCCGAGGCCGGTATCAAGTCGCAGTGGCTGGAACGCAGCCTGACCGCGAACGTCACCCTCTACCGGATGGATATCGACGGTTATCAGGACCGCAGCTTCGACGGCACGAGCTTCATCGTGCGCAATGCCGGCTCGCTCCGCCATCAGGGGTTCGAGCTCGATCTCGCGCTGCGTCCGGTTCCGCGCTTTGCCGTCAATGCCTCACTTGCCTATCTCGACAGCAAGTTCACCAGCTTTCCCGCCGGCAGCGGCCTTCCGGGCCTTCCCGCTGGAACGGTCCAAGACTTGGAGGGTGCGCCCGCCAATTTCGCGCCCGCGTGGACGGGACGGGTGGGCGTCGACTGGAGCGGGGATGT
Organism: Sphingopyxis sp. JAI108; assembly: GCF_013410105.1. Taxonomy (GTDB): domain Bacteria; phylum Pseudomonadota; class Alphaproteobacteria; order Sphingomonadales; family Sphingomonadaceae; genus Sphingopyxis; species Sphingopyxis chilensis. The sequence goes on along the minus strand of NZ_JACCCJ010000001.1, from coordinate 2,274,959 downwards.
CGGCAAGAGCGGCTGGACGTGGGAGCTCAACGGCAACATCTCCTTCACCTCGGACTATCGCAACAGCGGCGTCACCGACAATAATCCGCAGACGATTGAGGACGGCTATGCGCTGCTCGGCGCGCGGGTGAGTTTCAGCTCGCCCGACGAGCGCTGGACGATTGCCTTGTTCGGCAACAATCTGGCGAACAAGTCTTATGCCTATGGCAGCTTCAACCAGGTTCTCGCGGCTCAGCTGGGGCTCAACAACGGCATCTTCCCCGGCAGCACCGCAATCCGCAAATTGCGCGCCGATCCGCGAACACTTGGCGTGTCGGTGACGACGCATTTCTGACGAAGGGCGCGCCGGGATTTGAGGCGGCGCGAGCAGGAGAGTGATGATGGCTACAATCTACAAGCATTTGCTCGGCGCGGCAGCCGCTGCGACTATGCTGGCGGCTCCGGCCGCTCGCGCCGAGCCGGCATCCGATCTCTCGCCGGCGGAGGCAGGGGCCATCGCGATAGAAGCCTACGTCTACGGCTATTCGCTTGTCACGAGCGAGGTCACGCGCGTCCAGATGAGCAATGTCGACAAGGTCGAGGGTCTGCATGCACCCGCCGGCCAGTTCGTACATGTGAAGCGCTATCCGCCCGCCGCCTATCGCGGAATTTCCGCGCCCAATGCGGACACACTCTATTCGGTCGCTTGGCTCGATCTCGGCGCCGAGCCGATCGTCTTTTCGCACCCCGACATGGGCAACCGTTACTTCCTCTTCCCGATGTACAGCCTGTGGATGCCCGTGGTGGAATCCCCCGGGCGCCGCACGGCGGGCGGTGGCGCGCGCACCTATCTGATCGCGGGACCTGAATGGCGCGGCAAGGTGCCGGACGGCATGACCGAAATTCGCTCGCCGACGCGCCATCTCGTCATTCTCGGGCGTACCTATGCCGACGGTAGCGAGGCCGACTATGCGAAGGTCCACGCGTTGCAGGCGCAATATCGGCTGACGCCGCTCTCCGCCTTCGGAAAGCCGTACGAGGCGAAGCCCGCGCCGGTCGACCCAAACCCCGGCTACAGCATGACCGATAAGCCGCAAACCGTGATTCTCGACATGGGAACGAAGGGCTATTTCGACCTCATGGCGCGGCTGATGTGCAAGGATGCACCTGCCGCTCCGGCAGACGCAGCGATCCTCGCCCGAATGGCGCGTATCGGGCTGGCGCCTTGCAAATCTTTCGACATCGACCGGCTCGACCCGGAGGTCCAGGCATCACTCCCCGGCCTGCCGCAAGCCGCGCTCGAAAAGATCGAGGCCAACAAGCCGGTCATGGGAGAGCGGATTGCCAGCTGGACGATCTCCAAGGGGCTCGGGCGCTACGAGACCGACTATATGAAACGCGCTGTGGTCGCGGCGTTCGGCTGGCCCGCCAATCTGCAGGAAGACGCGGTCTATCCTTACGCGGAGAAGGATAGTGACGGGCAGCCGCTCGATGGCAAGAACAACTACACCTTGACCTTCGCCAAGGGGCAGTTGCCTCCAGTGGATGGCTTCTGGTCGCTGACGATGTATCAGGTGGATCGCGGCTGGTGGTTCGTCGACAATCCCCTGAACCGCTTCACGATCAGCCAGCGCGATGCGCTGCGCTATAATCCGGACGGATCGCTCACGCTCTATTTGCAGCATGATACGCCCGGAAAGGAGCGGGAAGCGAACTGGCTTCCGACGCCGAAGGGGGCGTTCGTGCCGATGCTCCGGATGTTTCAGCCGAAAACCGGGAGACCGTCGGTCTTTGACGGAAGTTGGCGGCCGCCCGCCATTGTTCGGTCGGTGCGGCGATAGGACGGTTCAGCCGGCGAACGCGCTTGGAGCTCCGCTCGTCTTGGGGCTGGCTGAAAAGCTGCCCGACCGCTATCGGTCGCTCTCGGCACGACTTGTCTTCGATCCCACCGCGCCGGGGAAGCGATTTTCCAATAAGACATCGGGGCCGGGTCTTTAATGCGGCATAAATTTTGAAGAGCAGTTCAGAGTTCTATCGCGGCGCGAGGGACCACGATGGAAACAATGAGCCCGGATGGCCGCCACTCGCGGTCGATCGACGCTTTCAAAGTTGCGGCGATGCCCTTTTCGAGGCGTGTGCCGAATCCTTCGCTGTCACGCGCTGCTGCGCCGCCGTCGCTCACTGGTCGGGGACCGCCAGTTTCTTCCCAACGAAGACGGACATCAACACCGTCGCTTTCAATGCGAACTGCGAGTCGGCCTTCGAAGACGGACAGCGAGCCATATTTTGCCGCATTCGTCGCGAGTTCGTGCAGGAGGAGCGCGACATGCGTGACCGCTCGTCCGCCGAGAAGGAGTTCGGGCCCCTCGACGACGATCCGATTGTCGGCTGAATAGGGGGCGAGTATGGCTTCGATCAGAGCCTGAAGATCGGTTTGCGGTGTCGGTTCGGTAGCGTCTCCGGCATCCGACATCGTCAACTCGTGTGCCCGCGCCAGTGCTTGTAGCCGGTCCTGGATTGTCTCCACGACCTGTTCGAGGCTTCCAGCGGACCTCGAACTGATCGTCACGATCGCATTGGCGAGCGCGAACAGGTTCTTCACGCGGTGCCGCATCTCGCCCATGAGAAGTCGTTGCTGTTCCTGCGCCATCCGCCGTTCGGTTATGTCGCGCGCGACCTTTGACGCGCCGACGATGTTCCCGTGCGCATTGTGGATCGGCGAAATGGTCAGAGAAATGTCGACGAGCTCCCCATTCTTGCGCAACCGTCTGGTTTCGAATGGAAGGACACGTCTACCGCGCTGGATCTCCGCGAGAATGCGCGGCTCTTCATTCAACCGATCCTCCGGGATCAGTATCGTGATTGATTTACCGATGACTTCTTCGGGCGCGTAGCCGAAGAGCCGGGTCGCTCCCGGGTTCCAGCTTTGGATGATGCCGTGGAGATCCTTGCTAATGATCGCATCGCCGGAACCGTCGATAATCGCGGCGAGCCAGTCACGCGGATCGGGAGCGTCAACCGAATCCAAACCGTCCGAGCCCGCAACAACGATGGGCATCGGAACCGATAGGACGTGGGCCGCATCGAAGTGTGCAATATCATGTTCCGCCGAAGCGTTACCGTTAGAGGTCATGATCTGCGCTCCTGAAACGAGTCTGCACGCCATTTCCGTGCCCCGCCGAAACACAAGTCCTCGCCGGCCCGATACGATGAGCGCTTCGCGCGTCGATGGCAAGTCGCCCCGCGAACGCCTCCCACGAGCCAATCCCGTCGCCGCAGCCGGCCACAAGCCGATATTATGACAATTCAATACGATGGACATTGAACGTGACAGGGACTCCCGGAGCCGGTTCCCAACCAGATGCGTGTCGGCGCTCCGGTCCTCCCGAATGTGACGCGGGGCTGAACCCGTCATCGCCGAAAAATTTAGCAGGCTGCGGAAGAACCGATAGAAGGCGGTCGTTTCTTCCTCGAACAAGAAAGGCGATGATGCGCTTCGAAGAGGAACTGGTCGAGCTGCTGCCGCGTCTGTGCCGTTTTGCGCGCGGGCTGGCGCGCGGGCTGGCGCGCAATGTCGGCGACGCCGACGATCTCTGCCAGGCCGCGATCGAGCGCGCCCCGAAAATGCGGGGCCAATGGCAACAGGGAACGAGACTGGATAGCTGGATGTACCGCATCACCCGCAATCTCTGGATCGACGAGCGCAGCGCAGCAGGTCGGCGCGGCGTCCATGCACCGATCGACGAAGCCGTCAACTAGACCGCGGGCAACGGCGCCGCCGAGGTCGAGGCCGGCGCGCTCCGCGGCGATGTCGATGGCGCGATGGCGCGCTTGCCCGACCAGCAGCGCGAGGTCGCGATGCTCGTTCTGGTAGAAGGCCATTCCTATCGCGAGGCGGCCGAGATACTCGACGTCCCTATCGGTTCCGTGACATCACGTCTCTCGCTTGGGCGTAAGACCTTGATGCACTTGCTGGGAGATTTGACTGCGCGCCGGATCGCGCGCGAGGCCGAAGGCGACGCTGCGCTCACCGCCGAGATCCCGCGGTACCGCGCGCTGAAGGCGCAATTGGCCGCGCATTATGCGCCCGTTGCCGACGAGCCGGTGCCCGAGCGGCTGCGCGCCCTCCTGATGCCGGACGCGACAATCGCCACCAGCCTCGCCGCGCGCCGCAAGGTCAGGCGCCTGCACTTCGCTCCGATCCATTTGGGCGCGATCGCGGCGTCGCTCCTCCTCGGGGTTTGCGATCGGTACGAAGCCGTGGATGCCCGCGGCCGACGTGACGAGCGCCGGCGGCTTGCTCGTCGCATCGGGACCGCTCGCCAGAGCGCTCGATACCCAGCTCGCGTCGAACCAGCCAGCCGAGGCCGAGATACGTATCGACTCAGTTTCCGCGACCGCGACGGGCGTTATTGCCGCAGCTTTGAGGGACGGGCGTTGTCGGGCATCGGCTGCCGCGAGGGTGCAGGTTGGGCGCTTGAACGCACGATGCAGGGGCGAGGCAGTGCGGATTACCGACAGGCATCGTCAGGCGAGCTCACGTCGGCAGCGGCGGCGATGATGGACGGCGCGCCGCTTGACGCCGCCGCCGAACGTGCCGCACGCGGAGCGGGCTGGGTCGGTCTCGACAAGTGAAGGCATGGCGGCAGGCGCCAGCGTTCGGGCCGCAGGTCGAGGGCCATGCCGCCGTCTGGATACTATTTCGGTCCAACGGGGTATGACATGGGCTAGACTCGCTGGGACATGCCGACCGGCAAGGCTCAGCTTGCGCCCTTGATCGGGACGACCTCGGCCGCCTCGTTTCCGGAGGATGCGCGGGCGGTGAGCATCGCATCATGCTCGGCGAAGACGCGCTCGATCTCCTCCCGTTTCTCGAGGATCAGCTTGGCGACGCCCGCGGTCATTCCGCCTTCTTCGCCGACGCGGCCCAGCACATGGGCGAGATCGGCGAGGGTCGCTCTTTCGGGCGTCGGGTGAAGCGAGCCCTTGTCGTCGCGGTAGGCCGTGCATTCGGTCGCCATCACCACCTCCAACTGTCCGTAGCGCCGGGAGATATACGCATGGCGGCGAGGAAAGTGGCATCGACATCAGGACGTTTCCGCGCGCGCTCCATTCGCCGCAATTAACCCTGCCCACCAAGCCTTCGTTAACCCGGTTTCGCGAGCATGATCCCGTTGCAAGGCCGGGGGGCACTGGGCGGCGAAGGCCGCGGGTCGGAGAGTCGACGTGCTCGAATATCGGAGGATACGACCGGCATCGGTTATCGGCCCGCTGGGCGAGGAATTGACCCTGGACAATCTGCCGCCGCCCGAGACCACGCGGTGGGTCAGCCGACGCAAGGCGCAGGTGGTCGCGGCGGTGGAGGGCGGATTGCTGACGCCCGAGGAAGCCTGCGCCCGCTATCGCATGGATCTTGAGGAACTCGCGAACTGGCAGCGTCTCTTTGATCGCGTCGGCGTCCCGGGTCTCCGCACGACGCGCATCCAGCATTATCGCGAACGGTTTCCGGAAGAATATCTGTCGTCATAGCGTCAGGCCCGGGACTCTCCTCGACACGAGGCATGATGACGATACCGCGAAATTGGTTCGCGCACGAAACCGGGATGAGTCTGGTGCGTTTGGCCGGGCGATCGCGCCCTCTTGTATCGCGTCCCATATCGAGCCCTGCGCGCCGGTCGGCGGGGCATTCTATTAGATGAACGAAGCCGCATTGAGATGGCCTCGCCCCAATCCCCCCGGGCGGGGTCGAAGGGTCCCGGCAAGGGGGCGGGACCCTTGATTTTTACAGGCGCTAAGGACTGCGCGAAGCCGGGAGCGGCATTGCCGCGCCTTCCTTTGCTATGTCGAAGTAGTGGATCTTGGCGGCGTGAAATGGTGGCTATTGCGACACGATCGTCAACGGAAACTCCTACTGGAATGTGATCGTCCATCGGTTTGCACGATGAATCAGCTTGCGCATGGGGATCGTTTCCATCCCGAGTGGTTCCAACCGATATCCCAGAGTGCTCGCTCCGTCGTGTCCCATGGTACCCGATTGCGAACGTTCGGCCATCCTTTAAGAGATGTACCGCATTCTTTATTAATAGTTTCTTGAGATGTTGCCCGCTCCATTACCGAGAGAGGAAAGCGCCATGAGGAAGCGTATCGGATCAAGCAGGCGTCGGAGTGCTACGCTCAGCGATCATCTGCTCTGTGGTGCTTCGCTTTCTGCCATCGTGCTGCTCGGCCTGCCATCCGTCGCCCATGCGCAGGATCAGGACCGCTACTGGGACGCCAACAGCACGGGGACCGGCAGCGGCGGCAACGGCGACTGGAACACGGCCGATCCAGTATGGAGCGAATCGAACAGCGACGTGCTGGGTCCCTACCATCTCTGGGACAATAGCGCGCTCGACAACGCCATCTTCGGTATCACCGCGCCGGGCACGACCACGACCGTGGGCACGGTTAACCTGACCGAGCCGATCATCGTTCATAATATGAGGTTCCAGACCGTGAACAACTGGGTGATCAGCGGCAATACGCTGACGCTCGGCGGCACGACGCCCACCATCAACACGATCGGCCACGCGACGATCAATTCGGTAATCGCGGGCACCAGCGGCCTTACCAAGACCGGGAACGCCCAACTCTTCCTGACCGGAGCCAATACGTTCAGCGGCGGCATAACGCTGAGCGGCGGCACATTGCGCGCCGCCTCTGACGCAGCTCTAGGCAATGCCAGCAACAACATCTTCACCACGGCAAATGCCAGCTTTATCCTCGACACAGGCAGCACCAGCCGGACCGTGACAATTGATGATAGCACAACTCTTTCGGTCAGCGGCGCCGGGACAGGTTCCGCGCTCTACACTGGAAGCGGCAATATCAGCGTGTTTTCCGGTGTAAGACTGACGAATGACGCCAACACCTATACGGGCACGACCCGATTGAATGGCGTCGGTCAGGGGTCGGGCTCCGTTTTCTTCTCTTCGGTCCGCAACCTGGGCGAAGCGAGCTCGCTCGGTGCGCCGACGACCGTGGCCAATGGCACCATCACCTTCGCCGGAGGAAGCCAATACTCAGACAACATTATCTATACCGGCGACGGCGACAGCTCGAACCGTAACTGGGTGCTGGCGGGCGGACCCCAACGCGTGTTTCGGCAGCGGGGCACGGGCACACTGACGCTGACCGGCGACATTTCCGTCACTCCCACCTCCTTCATCGCCGAAACGGCCGATTTCGAGTTGCTGGGCGTGATCAGCGGCAGCGGCAGCGTGGGATTCGGCGCCAGCGCGGCCGGGAGCATCACCTTGGGGGGCGCCAACACCTTCACCGGCAATGCCGGCGTCTCCGGAGGAATCGTCCGCGCACCGGTCCTCGCTGATGCCGGACTTGCGAGTTCGCTCGGTACGGCGTCGACGATCAGTCTCGGCAATCTCGGCCAGCTCAGCTACACCGGCATCGGCGGCGGCAGCAACCGTACCTGGAGCAGCGATGGCGCGACGTCCGTTCTTAACGACGGCACGGGCGCGCTCAATCTCAGCGGCAATCTAGCCTTCATCGCGGGCGGCACCGACACGCTGACGCTCGGCGGCAGCTTCGCCGGAACCAACAGTTTCTCGGGCGTCGTTTCGGGGAACGGCAACCTGGCCAGTAGCGGGAGCGGCACCTGGGTTCTGGACGGCGTCAATACGCGAACCGGTACCGTCACGATGAACGGTGGCACGTTGCGCGCGGGCAACGCCTCCGCGCTGGGCACGACGACGGGCGTCACGATCAATGCCGGTACGTTAGACCTCAACGGCTTTGACCTGGCGCTCCCCGCCCTCAACGGTACGGGCGGAACCTTGGCGCTGGGTAATGCCATACTGACCCTCGACACGACAACCGCCAACAGCTTCGCCGGCAGTATCACCGGCTCCGGCAGCCTCACCAAGCTTGGGACGGGGGTGCTGACCTTGGCTGGGGCAAGCACCTATAGCGGCGACACCAATATCCAGGGCGGCACGCTCGCGCTCAATTTCGCTCCCGCCGGCGGACCGGTCAGCGACATCATCGATGCCGCTTCCACCCTCAACATGTCCGGCGGGACGCTGAGACTCGCTGGCGCGGCAGGCGAGGCCAACACGCAAACCTTCGACGGCCTTAACATCACCGTTGGCGCTAACACGATCGGCGGGACCTCCGGCAGCGGCGGAAGCCTTGATGTCCACTTCGGTGCGATTACCCGGACCGGCGGCATCGTTAACTTCAACCTGCCAACGAGCGGCAATTTCACGACCAGCAACACCAGTCTCGGCGGCTGGGCGACCGTCAACGGCACCGACTATGCCAAGGTTGTCGGCGGTAGCATCCTCGCGTTCACCGATGCGGATTATACGGACAAGGACGACGCCTCGACTTGGGCAAACGGAGAGTTCATCTCCGACAGCGACGGCGATGCCGAGAGTTATTTCGGTACCGTCGGGAGCAGCATCCAGCTTGGCGGCCTGCAATTCACCACGCCCGACGCAACGGCGACCGTGGCGATAGCGGACGGCCAGACGCTCGGCGTGGACGGCACGATCATCATCGCGCCCTCGGTCCTCGCCAACAACCAGACGATCACCGGTGGCAACCTGACCGGTCTGTCCGGCGCCGGCGGCGTCCTAGGCGTGCTGCACAATGGCACCGGCACGCTCACCGTCTCCTCGACCATCGTCGACAATGGCGGGGCGACTGGTTTCACAAAGGGCGGCCAGGGCACCGTCAGCCTCACCGGCGCCAGCACCTATACCGGCGCGACCATGCTCAGCAACGGCCGCTTGATCGTAAACAGCATAGGCGATGGCGGCGCGGCGAGTGCCATCGGAGCGTCCAGCGCGGCGCCCGCCAGCTTGGTGCTCGAAGGTGGCATTCTGCAATATACCGGCGACACGGTAACCACGGACCGCGGCTTTACGCTGGTAAACGGCGGACTGTCGCGGACCATCGAGATCGCAAGCGGCGCAGCAAACCTGACATTCACCGGCCTCGTCACAAGTCCGGACGACGCCGGCCTCATCAAGACTGGTGGTGGTACCCTGACGTTAGCCAATGCCGCCAACGATTACGTCGGTGTCACGCGCGTGGAAGACGGCATCCTGTCGGTGGGCACGCTCGCCGAGGGCGGGCAGGTCAGCGGCATCGGGGCCGCAACCAGCGATTCGACCAACCTCGTGCTGCTCAACGGCGGCACGCTCCAATATACCGGCGGCTCGGTCGATATCGACCGCGGCTTCACGATTGAAAATGGTGCTGGCAGGATCGACGTCAGCGCGATGGCGACAGAGCTGACGGTGGGAGGCGCGATCGCCGGCGCGGGAAGGCTGGAGAAGTACGGCGACGGAACCTTGGTGTTGGCCGGGACCAGCAGCTACACAGGCATTACCGTGGTCAACGCCGGCACCCTGCGCGCGGGCGCGGCACTCGCAGGCGGCAGCACGACGGGCGTGTTCGGCACCGTCTCGTCTGCGATGACGGTGAATGCCGGGGCCACCCTCGATCTCGCGGACAACAGCAACCAGATCGGCGCACTCAATGGCGGCGGGAACGTGACTCTCGGCGCGCTGGCCGGAACCACGCTCACGATCGGCGGTGCCAATAGCGGCTCTCCGGGCTTCACCGGCACGATCAGCGGCGCCGGCAACGTCACCCATACCAACGGCACCCAGGTGATGACCGGCTGCGGCAACAGCTACGATGGCATCACGACCATAACTGGCGCGTTTGGCGGCTCGGTCCTCAGTACCGACTGCATCCAGAACGGCGGCGTGAACAGTGGCATCGGTGCGTCGGACCGCGACCCAGGCAACCTTGTTCTCCAGAACAGCGGTATATTAAACTACACAGCGGTCGGCACTAACCAGACCACGGACCGCGGCTTCACCCTCGGCGCCGGCTTCGGCTACATCCAGGTGAGCGATCCCGGCACTACCTTGGAGTTCACAGGCGCTACCGTCGGGCCCGGGTCGCTGATCAAACGGGGCGCGGGCACGCTGATCCTGTCGGGCGTCAGCAGCTCTACAGGCGAGACGCGCGTCGAAGGAGGTATTCTGCGGGCCGGGTCGGCCACGGCGTTCGGCACGGGCAGCTTCACGCTGTCCAATGTCGCGGGCGCCGTACTGGATCTCAACGGCTTCAACATGTCCGCTAGCGTCCTGAGCGGCGGTGGCGCCGCCGGGGGCAATGTCCAACTCGGTTCTGGCACGCTGACGGTGGGCGGGGCGAACGGGACTTATGCCGGCCTCATCACGGGGACCGGCGGTTTCGTGAAAACGGGCGGCGGCACCCAATATCTCTCCGGCTGCAACAGCAACTTCACTGGCGGCACCAGCGTGACCGGCGGTATCTTGCAGGTGCAATGTCTGACCAACGGCGGCACCAACAGTTCGATCGGCGCGTCGAGCAACGCCGCCAGCAATCTTGTCGTCAACAACGGTGCCCTGACCTATCTCGGTGCGGGCAGCAGCACCGACCGGTTGATGACCATCGGCGGCACGGCGCAGATACTCTCGTCGGGCACGGGTGCGGTCGATTTCACGAACACCGGTGCGATTGTCTTCGCAAATCCAAACAGCGCACAGATCGTCCGGCTTGGCGGCACCTATCTGGGCGATAACAGGTTCGGACTTCGCCTCGACAACAACGGCGCCGGCGTCACCTCCTTCATCAAGCAGGACGCCGGCACCTGGATTCTGACAAATTCGGGCAGCGGCTATACGGGCACGACGCAGATATTGGGCGGCGTGCTCGGGGTCGACAAACTATCCAACGGCGGCGTCGGCAGCAGCATCGGCACGTCGTCCAACGCCGCGTCGAACCTGATCATAGGCAGCGGCTCAACGCTGCGTTACACCGGAACGGGCGACAGCACCGACCGCCGCTTCACCCTGGCGACCGGCACGACCTTTATCGAATCTTCGGGAACCGGCGCGGTCAACTTCACCAACACCGGCGCCGTATCCTATTCGGGCGGCGGCGCGCGCGTGATGGCGCTGGGCGGCACCAATGCCGACGACAATGTCATGGGTGCGACGATCGGCAATCTGAACGCGTCCAACATCACCTCGCTCGCCAAGAATGACAGCGGCAAGTGGATATTGACCGGCGCCAACAGCTATACGGGCGCCACCAACGTCAACGCGGGCACGCTGATCATCGGTAATGGCGGCACGGCCGGTTCGATCGTCAGCAGCACGATCAACGTTGCGAACGGCACCGCGCTGGGGTTCAACCGGTCGGACGCGCTAACCATCGGCGGCACGATCCAGGGCCAGGGCGCCGTCCAGCAGCTTGGTGCCGGCACGACGGTGCTGACAGGCACGAACAGCTATACCGGCGGTACGACGATCGCGCAGGGCACGCTGCAACTCGGCAATGGCGGCCCGACCGGCAGTATCGTCGGCGATGTCGTCAACAACGGCACACTGACGTTCAACCGCAACAATGCCTATGGCTTCAGCGGCACGATCTCGGGCACTGGCGCGGTCCGTCAGATCGGCAGCGGCACGACGACGCTGACCGGCACCAACAGCTACCAGGGCGGCACCAGCATCACGGGGGGCACGCTTCAGGTATCGAGCGACGCGAACTTGGGCGCGGCGAGCGGTGGGCTGACCTTCAACGGCGGCACGCTCAACACGACGGCGAGCTTCACCTCGGGCCGCGCGACCAATCTCGCAGGCGCAGGCACCTTCTCGACTGATGCCGGAACGACCCTGACACTGACGGGGGCGGTATCGGGGCCGGGCGCACTCACCAAGACTGGCACCGGCGCGCTCGTGCTGGTCGCGGACAACAACTACACGGGCGGGACGACCATCAGTGCGGGCACGCTCCAGGTCGGCAATGGGGGCGCGACCGGCAGCATCGCCGGCAATGTGCTCAATAATGGCGCGCTCGTCGTCAACCGGTCGGGCACACTAGCGCTGGGCGGTACGATTCTGGGCGGTGGCAGCTTCACTCAGGCAGGTCCGGGCACGACCGTTCTGACCGGCAACAATACATATGCCGGCCCGACAATCGTCAATTCGGGCACGCTGCTGGTGAACGGCAACCAGGCGGGCGCGACGAACCTGACCAGCGTCGCCTCCGGCGCGACGCTGGGCGGCACCGGCACGATCGGCGGCAGCGTGACCATCGCCGACGGCGGCACGCTGGCGGCGGGCAGCAATGGCGTCGGCGCACTCACCGTCAACGGCAACCTTGCGCTCGGCAACGCCTCGCAGCTCAATTTCGAGTTCGGTCAGGCGAACGTGCCGGGCGGGCCGCTCAACGATCTCGTCAATGTGGGCGGCAACCTTACGCTGGGCGGCGTGGTCAATGTCAACCAGACGTCGGGCGGCAGCTTCGGCCCGGGTGTCTACCGGATGTTCAACTATTCGGGCGCGCTGACCAACAACGGTCTTGCCCTCGGCACCATGCCGCCGGGCAGCGACGTGTTCGTCCAGACCGCGATCGCAGGGCAGGTCAACCTGGCGAATACCGCGGGTCTGACGCTCAATTTCTGGGACGGCACGGGCCAGCCGAAGAACGACGGCACGATCCAGGGCGGTGACGGCACCTGGGTATTGGGCGGCGGCCAGAATGACTGGACCGAAGTGAACGGTGCGATCAACGCCGACTATGCCCAGGACAGCTTCGCGATCTTCCAGGGGGCCAGCGGCACGGTCACGGTCGACAATGGCAGCGGCAATGTCCTGACGGCCGGCATGCAGTTCGCCGCGGACGGCTACACGATCGCGGGCGCCCCGCTGACGCTGACCGGCTCGGATGCCTTGATCCGCACGGGCGACGGCAGCCCGGCCGATGCCGGCATCACCACCACCATTACCGCGGAACTGACCGGCTCGGCACGACTGGTCAAGGATCTGGGCGGCACGCTCGTGCTGACAGGCACCAACAGCTACACGGGCGGCACGGCGGTAAACGGCGGCACGCTCAGCATTTCGTCCGACACCAACCTTGGCGATGCGGCGGGCGGGCTCAGCCTCAACGGCGGCGTGCTCAATAACACGGCGGACATCAATTCGACCCGGGTCGTCGATCTGGCGGGCTCGGGCACGTTCCTGACCGATGGTAGCACGACGCTGACCCTGAACGGTGTAGTGTCAGGCGCGGGTGCGCTCACCAAGGACGGCGCGGGCAATCTCGTGCTGACCGCCGACAACGCCTATGCAGGCGGCACGACGATCGTGGCGGGCACACTCCAGCTCGGCAATGGTGGGACGAGCGGCGCGATCCTCGGCGATGTCGCCAATGATGGCATATTCGCATTCAACCGCTCCGACAGCCTGACCTTCGCCGGCGCGATAACCGGGGGCGGTGCGGTCAGCCAAATCGGCTCTGGCACCACCATTCTCACCGCGGATAACAATTATACCGGCGGCACGACGATCAGCGCGGGCGTGCTCCAGCTTGGTGCGGGCGGCACGACCGGCGGCATCACCGGCGACGTCGTCAACAATGCGGCGCTGATCTTCAACCGCTCGAACGAATACAGCTTCGCGGGTTTGATCTCCGGTACGGGCGATGTCCGTCAGGAGGGCGCCGGCACCACGATCCTGACCGCCGACAACAGCTATACCGGATCGACGGTCATCTCGTCCGGCACGTTGCTCATCAATGGCAATCAGACCGCGGCGAACGGCACGACCAATGTGCTCGGCGGCGGCGCGCTCGGGGGAACTGGCACGATCGGCGGCGACGTCCTGGTCGGCGGCAGCGCGACGCTGACGCCGGGCGATGCGACCGGTCCGGGCACGCTTACAATCAACGGCAATCTCGGTTTCAGCCCCAACGCCGTGCTCGCTTATGAGTTCGGTCAGTCGGATATAGTCGGCGGGCCGCTCAATGACCTCGTCAATGTCGGCGGCGATCTCACGCTCGGCGGCACGCTCAACGTGACGACGAGCGGCGGCGGCAGCTTCGATCCGGGCATCTACCGGGTCATCAACTATGGCGGCACGCTCACCAACAACGGCCTGGTGATTGGCACGATCCCGTCGGGCACCGATTTCTATGTCCAGACATCGGTGGCCAATCAGGTCAACCTGATCAACACCAACGGCCTCGCCCTACGTTTCTGGGACGGTGCGGCGGGCGCGCGCAACGACGGCCTCATCACCGGCGGCGATGGCATCTGGCAGAACGCATCCGGCAACGACAATTGGACGCTCGATGATGCATCGATCAATGCGCCCTTCCTCGACAGCGCCTTTGCGATCTTTGGGGGCGCCGCGGGAACGATCAGCGTAGATAACGGTCTGGGCGCGGTTCGCGCGTCAGGTATGCAGTTCGCGACGGACGGCTATACGATCACGGGTCAGGACCTGACCCTGATCGGGCCGCAGTCGGTGATCCGGGTGGGCGACGGCACGGCTGTCGGTCTCGGTCATACCGCGACGATCGGCAGCGCCCTCATCGGCAACAGCCAGCTGGTCAAATCCGATCTCGGCACGCTGGTGCTTTCGGGGACCAACAACTACACGGGCGGCACCCGGATCGATGCGGGCACGCTGCGCATTTCGAGCGACGTCAATCTCGGCGACGCGGCAGGCGCGCTGACTCTGAATGGCGGCACGCTGGGCACCACCGCCACGATGAGTTCGAACCGTGCGGTCGATCTGCTCGGAGCGGGCACCTTGCTCACCGATCCGGGCACGACGCTGACCCTGGGTGGCACCGTTTCGGGCACCGGCGGGTTCACCAAGGCGGGCGTGGGCGATCTGGTCCTGACCGGGGCCAACGGCTTCGCCGGCGATGTCGAAGTGATGGCGGGCAGCCTGTTCGTAAACGGCGATCAATCGGCGGCGATGGGCGCGACGAACATCGCGCTGGGCGCGACGTTGGGCGGCTCGGGCATTATCGGCGGTAATGTCGCGATTGCCGATGGCGCCACGCTCGCAGCCGGCACCAACAATGTCGGCACGCTGACAATCAACGGGAACCTTGCGCTCGGCGCGGGCTCGGTGCTCGATTTTGAGTTCGGTGCGGCGAATATCGCGGGCGGCGCGCTCAACGATCTGGTCAACGTCGGGGGCGATCTGACACTCGACGGCACGATCAACGTCACCGTTCCAGCGGGCGGCAGCTTCGGTCCCGGCATCTACCGCGCGTTCAACTATGGCGGCGCGCTCAGTGACAATGGACTTGCGCTCGGCGCCTTGCCGGGCGGTAGCAGCGTATCGGTGCAGACGGCGATTGCGGGCCAGGTCAATCTGGTCAACACCGCCGGGCTCACCTTGAGCTTCTGGGACGGCGCTGCCGGTCCCAAGAATGACGGCGCCGTCAACGGCGGCGACGGCGTGTGGCGCGTCGGCGGCGGCTCCAACAACTGGACCAGTGCCTCGGGCACGCCCAATGCCGATTATGCCCAGGACAGCTTTGCCATCTTCTCGGCAGCTCCGGGGACGGTGACGATCGACAACGTCGGCGGCAACGTCCTCGCCTCGGGAATGCAATTCGCCAGCGACGGCTATCGGGTCACCGGAGACGCGCTGACGCTCACCGGAACCGGCGCGATCGTGCAGGTCGGCGACGGCAGTGCGGCGAGCAGCGGTTATACAGCGACCATCGACGCCGCGCTCACGGGTGCCGCGCAATTGGTCAAGACCGATGCAGGCACGCTCGTTCTGGCGGGTACCAATACATATGCTGGCGGTACAGCAATTAACGGCGGCACGGTGCGAGTCTCGTCCGACGCCAATCTCGGCGATGCGGCGGGCGGGCTGAGCCTCGACGGCGGCACCCTGAACACGACCGCTGACATGGCGTCGAACCGCGCGGTCGATCTGGCAGGCGCGGGCTCTTTCCTGGCCGATGGCGGCACGACCTTGACGCTAAACGGAGTGGTCTCGGGCGCGGGCGCGCTCACCAAGGACGGCGCGGGCAGCCTCGTGCTGACCGCCGACAATGGCTATGCCGGCGGTACTACGATCGCGGCAGGTACGCTGCAACTCGGCAATGGCGGGACGAGCGGGTCGATCTCAGGCAACGTCGCCAACAACGGCGTGCTGGCGTTCAACCGCGCCGACAGCCTGATCTTCGCGGGCGCGATCACCGGCAATGGTGCGGTCAACCAGATCGGCACCGGCACAACCATTCTCACCGCCAACAACAATTATACCGGCGGCTCGACCATCAGCGCGGGCGTGCTCCAGCTCGGCAATGGCGGCACGACCGGCGGTATCACCGGCGACGTCGTGAATAACGCGGCGCTGGCGTTCAACCGGTCCGATGCGGTCACGTACGCGGGGCTGATCTCGGGCACCGGCACGCTGACGCAGGTGGGCAGCGGCACGATGGTGCTGACCGGCGCCAACAGCTACACCGGCGCGACCAGCGTCGATCGCGGAACGCTGCTGGTCAATGGCGACCAGAGCGCGGCCACGGGCCTCACCGCCGTCGCTTCGGGCGCGACGCTGGGCGGCACCGGCATCATCGGAGGCGATGTCAGCGTGGCGGATGGTGCTGCGTTGGCGCCGGGTGCTGGCGGAGCGGGTGCGCTTACCGTCAAGGGCGTTCTGTCGTTCGCGGCGGGGGCGTCACTGGCCTATGATTTCGGCCTCGCGAACGCGCCGGGCAATCCGCTCAACGACGTGGTCCATGTCGGCGGCGACCTCACGCTCGATGGCACGATCGACGTCGCGGTGACCCCCGGCGGCGCGTTCGACATCGGCCTCTACCGCGTGATCAACTATGGCGGCACGCTCACCGACAACGGCCTTGCGATCGGCACCATGCCGGCGGGTTCGGATGTGTTCGTCCAGACCGCCGTCGCGAACCAGGTCAACTTGATCAACACTGGCGGGGCGGTACTGAGCTTCTGGGACGGCGCAGCGGGACCGAAGTTCGACGGTGCCGTCAACGGCGGCGATGGCACCTGGCAGAACGGCACCGGCAACGACAACTGGACCGATGCGTCGGGCGCGGTCAATGCGCCGTTCGACGATGACACGTTCGCCATCTTCACCGGCGCGCCGGGCACGGTCACGATCGACAATGGCCTTGGCGCGGTCATCGCCTCGGGTCTGCAGTTCGCGGTCGATGGCTATACCGTCACCGGCGGCGACCTGACGCTGACCGGGCCTCAGTCGGCTATCCGGGTCGGCGACGGCACTGCGGCGGGGACGACCTATACCGCGACACTCGCCAGCGCGATCACTGGCAGCGCCCAGCTGGTCAAGACCGACGCCGGGACGCTCGTCCTGACCGGCGCCAACAGCTACACCGGCGGCACCGCGATCAACGGCGGTACGTTGCAGATCGCGAGCGATGCGAACCTCGGCGCGGCTGCGGGCGGGCTCAGCCTCAACGGCGGCGCTCTCAATACCACGGCCGACCTGAGTTCAGCTCGCGCGGTCGATCTGACGGGCGCCGGCACCTTCCTCACCGATGACGGCACGACGCTGACGCTGACGGGAACGGTGTCGGGCACCGGCGGGCTTACCAAGAGCGGTGCAGGCACGCTCATACTTTCGGGCACCGGCAGCCATGCTGGCGCAACGGATGTCGCGGCAGGTACGCTGTTGGTCAACGGCAGTTTTGCGGGCGCGACCGGACCCACCAATGTCGCTTCGGGCGCAAGCCTTGGCGGCACGGGTACGATCGGCGGAGACGTGATACTTGCATTCGGCGCGACGCTGACGCCAGGCGCGGGCGGCGCGGGCACGCTGACCATCGCCGGCGATTTGTCGCTCGCGGCGGGCACCACGCTCGCCTGGGAGTTCGGCGCGGCGAATGTCGCGGGCGGCGCGCTCAACGATCTCGTCAATGTCGGCGGAGACCTCACGCTCGACGGCACAATCGATGTGACGGTACCAGCCGGCGGCGCGTTCGATGTCGGTGTCTACCGCGTGTTCAATTACGGCGGGACGCTCACCGACAACGGGCTCGGGCTCGGCACGTTGCCGGCGGGCAGCGATGTCGCGGTGCAGACCTCGATTGCGGGCCAAGTGAACCTCGTCAACAGCGCGGGCCTCACGCTCAATTTCTGGGACGGCGCGGCGGGGCCGAAGAACAACGGCGTCATCAACGGCGGCACCGGAACCTGGCAGAACAGTACGGGCAACGACAATTGGACCGATGCCAATGGTGCGGTAAACGCCGCCTATACCGACGGCGCCTTCGCGGTGTTCGGAGGCACCGGCGGTACGGTAACGGTCGACAACGGCCTCGGCCAGGTGAGCGCGGCGGGCCTGCAGTTCGCCGCGACCGGCTACACGATCACCGGCGACGGCATCGCCCTTACCGGTCCGCAGTCGACCATCCGGGTCGGCGACGGCAGCACTGCGGGCGCGGGGTTCACAGCGACAATCAACGCGGCGCTCTCGGGCGACACCGAGCTGGTCAAGACCGACGCGGGTACGCTCGTCCTCGGCGGCACCAACAGCTATATCGGCGGCACACGGGTCACGGGCGGTACGGTGCAGATCGCGAGCGACGCCAATCTCGGGGCGGTGTCGGGTGCGGTGACGCTCGACGGCGGCACACTCGCGACCAGCGCCAATGTGACCAGCGCGCGTAATGTCGTGATGGCCGGAGCCGGAACGCTCGCGACCGCCGACGGCACCACCTTCACGCTTGGCGGCCTGTTCTCGGGAACCGGCGCGCTGACCAAGGCGGGGGCAGGCACCTTGCTCGTCACCGGCGACAGCTCGGGCTTCGCGGGTACGACGACGGTGTCCGCGGGCACGCTCGCGGTGACGGGCAGCCTCGGCGGCGCGGTCGGCGTCAACAGCGGCGCCCGCCTCGAAGGCACCGGTGCCGTCGGAAACCTCACCAACGGCGGTGTGGTCGCGCCAGGCCGCGACGGGTTCGGCACGCTGACCGTGGGCGGCAGCTATACGGGTTCAGGCGGGACGCTCGAGATCGAAGCCGCGCTCGGCGGCGATAGCTCGCAAGCCGACCGGCTCGTCGTGACGAATGGCACGTCGGGCACCACCGCGATCAGCGTCACCAACCGCGGCGGCCTCGGCGCGCAGACGGTCGAAGGCATCAAGATCATCGACGTCACCGGCGGAACCTCGGCGGGCACGTTCACGCTCGATGGCGACTACAACTTCGAGGGTAGCCCGGCGGTGATCGCGGGTGCGTTCGGTTACAGGCTATTCCAGGGCGGCGTAGCAACGCCCGGCGATGGCGACTGGTATCTGCGCTCGGCGCTACTCGATCCGCAGAACGAGCCGCAGGGGCCGCTCTACCAGCCTGGCGTGCCGCTCTACGAAAGCTATGCGGCCACGCTTCAGACCCTGAACCGTCTTCCGACGCTGCAGCAGCGCGTCGGCAACCGCCAATGGTCCGGGTTCACGCAGGGCGGCGTCGGCATGTGGGGCCGCATCGAAAGCACCCGCCATCGTCCCGATGCCGCCTTCTCGACCAGCGGCACCGATCTCGATGTCGACAACTGGTCGCTCCAGGCCGGGTTCGACAAGGCGCTTGTCGATAATGCCGAAGATACGATCATCGCCGGGATCAACGGCCGCTATGGCACCGCGGATGCGCGCGTGCGCTCGCGTTTCGGCAATGGTTCGATCGACACGAGCGGCTATGGTGTCGGCGCGACGCTGACCTGGTACGAAAGCACCGGCTTCTATGCCGACGCGCAGGCGCAGGTCAGCTGGTATCGCAGCGACCTCGAATCGGATATTCTCGGCACGCTCGCCGACAATAATCACGGCTCGGGCGAGACGTTCAGCCTTGAGGTCGGCAAGCGCGCGTCTGTGGGCGGCGGCCTCAGCGTCACGCCGCAGATCCAGATGATCTATTCGCACGTCCGGTTCGATAGCTTCGTCGATCCGAACGACGCCAGCGTGTCGTCCGACAGGACCGGAAGCCTCAAGACCCGCTGGGGCATCTCGCTCGACCACCAGAAGAGCTGGGACGGCAGCGGCGGCGCCCGTCGCAGCCATCTCTACGGGATCGTGAACCTCAGCCATGAATGGCTCGACGGCAGCATCGTCGGCGTTTCCGGCACGCCGCTCGCGCGCCGCGACGAACGGCTGTGGGGCGAGGTCGGCCTCGGCGGCAGCTACAGCTGGAACAACGACCGCTTT
This sequence comes from Sphingopyxis sp. JAI108, assembly GCF_013410105.1. Taxonomy (GTDB): domain Bacteria; phylum Pseudomonadota; class Alphaproteobacteria; order Sphingomonadales; family Sphingomonadaceae; genus Sphingopyxis; species Sphingopyxis chilensis. The sequence goes on along the minus strand of NZ_JACCCJ010000001.1, from coordinate 2,254,920 downwards.
ACCCTGTTCGCGGAGATTTCCGCGGACACCGCGATCGACGATTTCGGGGATAGCAATAATCTTCGCGGCAATGCAGGCTTTCGCGTCAGCTTCTGATCATAGGGCTCGCTCGAAAACATGGCGAATGGCGCACCAAATCTTCGGGAACAGAGGCTGCGGCGGGCCGTCGAAGAAGAGCCCGCGTCGGTGCAGGCGCACGTCGATCTTTGCACCTTCCTGTGCGACGCCGGTCGCGGCGACGATGCGGTGGCGCTACTGGACGATGTCCTCGAGCGCACGCCGGACGCGCCTTGGGCGCTTTCTCTCAAGGCGGGCGTCCTCGATGCCGAACGGCGCGCGGAAGAGGCGCTGGTTGTTCACGAGGCACTGATAGCGCGCGCGCCGCAGGCGGCAGTGCCTTGGCTCAACTATGGCCATACCCTCAAGACCGTCGGGCGACCGGCGGACGCAATCGCCGCTTATCGGCGCGCACTGGCGCTCGATCCGGACAATGGGTTCGCCTGGCACGGGCTGGCCAGCCTCCGTACCTACCGGTTCGGATTGGACGACGTCATGGCGATGGAGCGAGCGCTGTCCCGTGCACGCGGCGGTCTCGGCACCGTCCAGCTCCATTTCGCCATGGGAAAAGCCTATGCTGATCAGGACCGGTTCGAAGCGTCATTCCGTCACTATGCCAAGGCGAATGACCTGAGGAGCGGGCTCGTCCCTTATGATGCCGATGCGACGAGCGACCTTGTCCGCGCCATCCGGGCGGTGTTTACGCCGGGTCGGCTTGCGCGAGCCGCGACGCCGGTTCGCGGTGCGCCGGCCCCTATCTTCATCGTCGGGATGCCCCGCTCGGGCTCGACGCTGATCGAGCAAATCCTGGCCAGTCATCCCCTGGTGGAGGCGCTGGGCGAGCGGCATGAACTCAACGAAATAGCGGCCGGACTCGGCGACACGTCGCCTGCGGGCTGGGCGAGCCTCGTTGGGACGCTCGGCGCGGACGAACTCCGCGAACTCGGCGATCGCTATCTGGAATCGGTGCGCCGCTACAGGCATAGCGACCGACCCTTCTTCACCGACAAGATGCCCGCGAATTGGCAATATGCCGGCCTGATCCGGTTCATCCTGCCCCAGGCGAAAATCATCGACGTCAGGCGGCACCGGCTCGCCTGCTGCTTTTCAGCTTTCACGACCTATTTCAACAGTCGGACACCCATGCCCGCGAACCTCGCCGATCTTGCGCGATATTATGACGATTATGTCGACGCGGTCGATCATGTCGACATGGCCTCACCCGGCTTCATTCACAAGGTATGTTACGAGGACCTCATCGACGATGTCGAAGGCGAAGTGCGGCATCTGCTCGCTCGGCTGGACTTGCCATTTGATTCCGGATGCCTGCGCTTCCACGAGAATCCGCGGGCGGTCTATACGCCTAGCGCGCAGCAGGTCAGACAGCCGATCAATCGCGACGGCCTGGAACGCTGGCGCTCCTATGAAATCTGGCTCGATCCTCTGAAGAATGCTCAAGCCTGACCGTATCTGAAGCCGGCTGTCTCCCGAAGAAGAATACGTCCCCCTCGCATCCCATTATATGTGCAACGGCCGGGGCGTGGCGCTTTGCCGCAGCATGCGAGGCGTCTGGGCGTACCAGCGACGCACGGCGCGCGACAGCGCGCTTGTTTCGGAAAAATGCAGTATTTCTGCGACTTGTGCGACTGTCAGGCGCGAGTCTCGCAGATAGGCGAAGGCCAGATCGGACCTGACAGAGTCGACGATCGCGTCAAAGCTTGTGTTCGCGGACATTAGCCGACGCTGGAGGCTGCGCTTCGACATTCGGAGCAATCGCGCGGCCTCGGCGACAGTGAGAAGGCGAGAGGGCAGGCTGGCGCGCACCAGCCTCTCGGTGTGAAACGGGATCAGGTCGGTATGCCGCAGAGTTGCGCGATGGCTTTCCTTTCGCGCCGACGGGTCGGTGTCGGACGGTGCCAAGGACTGGCTCAGCAGGGCTCCATCGAAGAGCAAAGCATTGCTTTCGGCGTCGAAAAGCAGCTGCTCTCCAAGCAGGCGGCGGTGCCAGCGAATGTCCGAAGGCCGCGTATGGCGGAACGTGATGTGGGGCGGTTGCCAGCCAGGCGAATGCCGCCGGATCTCGCCCACCAGCAATCCAAAGCCTAACTCGACCACCTGGCGATGCGAAGGATAGACATCGGCCGACAGCTCGAAGGTGAGCAGGATTTCGCCGGCGTCCTCGGCCACGCCGACGACTGCGCCTTGCGTGTGCAGTGGAAAAAGCTCGGCGAGATTATGGATCAGGTCGCGGATGGTGATGGCGTTACGGATCGACAGGGCGAGCGGTCCGAAGAGGCTGAGATCCTGGATATGACCGAGCCTGAGGCCGAAGGATGGACAATCGAGCCGTTCGGCCGCGAGATCGAGGAACAGCGGAACCGCGCTGGCATGCGGAATATTCAAGGCGGGTTAGAACGGAGCGTTAAGCGCACCTGACCCGGGGGATCGGCGGTTATGGGGCTCGGCCATTCTAGAGCAGGAGCGGCGCCAGTAGCATGGCGAAGCCCCATGCAACCAACCCACCTATAAAAATGGCGCGGCTCCGGCGTGTGCGGAGAATGATTTCTCCGCCACGCACATCTTCTGCTAGATGCGGCCGGCAGCCTTCATCCATCTCCCGATCGATGAGGTTTCGGTTGCCGTTCATCATCGAAGCAGCGGGTAGGCGATGCCATAATGGCTGTAGACGCCGCGGCCGAAGATATCGTCATATTCGGGCGCGCTGTCCGCCGCATAATGCGGAGCACGTTCGACCTGCTCCTTCGTGAGGTTCACGACATAGCCATTCTTGTCGGTATCGTAGGTGAGCATTTCCCAGGGAATGGGATAGTGGTCGCTGCCGAGGCCGAAAAGGCCGCCAAATTCGAGCACCGCATATTCGGCCTTGCCCGATTTCTTGTCGATCATGATGTTGCGGATCGATCCGAGCTTGTCGTTCTCGCCATTGTAGACGTTGGTTCCTTCGACCCTGTCGGATGCGATAAGGCGCTGCGTTGAATGTCGTTCGATGGTGTCGACCATGGTGTTTCTCCTGAAGTCATTTGCTGATGGCGCGGGATCGCCTCGGGATGCGTACCGCGCTCTTCGTGGCCCCCTTCTGTACCAACAAGCCAATGGGGCGGCCGTTGCACCGATGGCCGTATTTCTTTCCGGCGCCCGAGCGGCGCCGTTCAATTTGCCGACAACTCTAGCCGAATGGGTCGCACCGGCTAGAAGCTGGAGGGACCTTTGGGGAACAGTGTTGCCCCGCGCATCGTTTCCCTTTCTTCTCTCAGCGCCATTGCAGGATGAATGAACGGACAACCCTTCTTCGGTTTGAGCAGCTATCATGTCGGAATGGCGCTTGTCGGCGCAGGCATCATCGCCGCATTCTGGCTCCCGCGGTTTCTCTCCGGGCGCGAGCCCGCGGCGTCGGCGCTGCTGATCCTGTTCGGCATCGCGATCCACTGGATACTTCCCGGCGTGTCGCAGGCGCTGGACCCCCGCGACGCACCGCTGTTCTGGGAGCTTGCCAGCGAGCTTGCAGTTATCGTCGCCCTGTTCGGTACCGGCATCCGGATCGACAATGTGACCGATTATCGGCGGTGGCGGCCGACGATCAGGCTTCTGGCCATCGCTATGCCGCTCACTATAGCCGCTGTCGCCTTCATGGGGCTCGCCTTTGCCGGGATGACCCTGGCCGGCGCGTTGGTTCTTGGCGCGGTGCTGGCGCCGACCGACCCGGTGCTCGCGGGCGAAGTGCAGGTCGGGCCGCCGACCGAAGGCGGCGAGCATCCAGTGCGCTTTGCACTTACTACCGAAGCGGGCCTGAACGACGGGCTTGCTTTTCCGTTCGTCTATCTCGGCCTGCTCGCCGGCACGTCGGGCTTATCGGCCGCGATGCTTGGCGAATGGCTGCTTCTCGACGTTCTTTATCGTATCGCCGTCGGTGTCGTGGGAGGTGCCGCGGTCGGCTGGCTGCTGGCGCGCGTGTTGTTCGTCATCCCGCGTGGCAATGTCCTTGCCGACACGGCGTCCGGCGTCTTGGCGATCGCGGGTGTGCTCCTCTGTTACGGTGCTACCGAGCTTGCCGAAGGCTATGGCTTCATCGCCTGTTTCGTCGCGGGGGTCGTCCTGCGCCGGGTCGAAGCCGAGCATGAGTTCCACGGCAAGCTTCATGGCTTCAACGAAGCGATCGAACTGGCGCTGACCGCGCTTCTCCTCATCCTCATCGGCGCCACCTTTCCCCGCCTCTTCGGCGAACTCGACTGGGCCCATGCGGGAATTGCTTTTGCTCTGCTGTTCGTCGTGCGGCCGCTGGCCGGCTGGATCAGCATGCTGCGAACCGGGCTGCCACCGGCCGACCGGCTCGTGATCGCTTTCTATGGCGTGCGGGGCATCGGCTCGATTTACTATCTTGGCTATGCGGCGAGCCACTTGGAACTGGTGGACGAGGGGCAGCTCTGGGCGACGATTGCGCTCACGATCCTGCTGTCGACCGTCGTCCACGGCTTCACCGCGGGTCCTGTCGTCGAATATATAGTTCGGCGCCGGCAAGCTTGATCAACGATCATTGAAGAAGAGAGTGCGACGTCCCGCGCGCCGGTTTGCGCGAGCGTAGTTGCGACAGTTGGCCAATCCGCGGGCCGAATAGATTTGGCCAGACTAGTGGGCATTTCGAGCATCCGCTAAGGAATGCCGAGCTTCATTCCGGAGCGGCAAGCCAGAGCGCAGCGACGAGAGAGGTGGTGGCTGCTGCCAAGGCCCAGGCGAGCAGCCGGATGCGCATTGGCCTCAAGACAGTCACATTATGCGGCTCCAGGCTGGCGATGATCGTGCGCGCACGCTGCTCGGCCGAGACGAAGATATAAATAGCTATCAGCAGAAAGCTCGTGGCGATCGCCTTCGGCATCCAGCTGGGCTCCATCGTCCTGAACAGGGCATTGAAGCCGAGACCAAGTCCAACCGCGGCCATCCCGGTGCGTACCCATCCCGCGAAGCTGCGCTCATGCGCCAACACCGTGCGGTCTTCTGCCAGCTCGGTGCGATTCTGGGCAAGGTCGGTCCGCTCCTCCGCGCTCATGCCGAACGGCTTACGGCTGTCGGCAGCGCGGATCGCGTGCCCGCACGATCGCGAGGCACCACGCTGAAGCTGCCATCCGTCTCGAGCACTACGGCCGCAATGTCCGCGATGTCGCCAAAGCCCTGGCTTCGAATAGCGCAAAGAACTTCATCCCGGGTGACCCGTTCGCGCTTCAAGGCTTCGGTGTCGATCATGCCGTCCGTCAGCAGGGGCCGAGGATCCGACTTTGCCAATCGCTCGGCAGACCGCCAGCGGACCGCAAGCGCCGCTATCGCATATTGCAGCGCGACCAGCGTCATCAAGGCAGTTACGCCTTCCACAAGTGCCACGTCGCGGCTTAGCAATATGGTAGCAAGCGTCGAGCCGAGCGCAATGGTCACCACCAGGTCGAAGGCGCTCATCTTCGCCAAGGTGCGCTTGCCGCTGAACCGCAATATTACGATCAGAGCGATATATGCCGAACCGCCCAGGAGTAAGACGCGCAACACCTCGTCCCAAGTATCGAAAATCATGATAGACCTTTCAGACCCCCCTCTGTCCCAATGCACCGAGGGGGGCAGAGTTTCGCATCGGCCGCAAGACTATGATGCGCCCCGTAGTTTTAGCGGTCGCTTGACGTAGCGGTCGCTTTACGCGCTTTTTTGCATGCCGAGGCCTTGGGCATTTTACCGTGGGCCACGGGCGCGATCAGACCAGCGGTACCCGACGGCATCGCACGCCTAACTCGGGACACGACGAAAGAGCGAGCGGCTGATTTGACCGGACCGATTACACCGGATCGCAGGTTACCAGCGCGACCCCTTACCCTCGGATAGGGCCCGAAATTTGGTGGGATGACCGGCGCAGGGTCGTGGCTGCTGGCCGCTCGTCCGGATCGCTGCGGCAAGGACGCAATTTGGCAGGATAGCCTCGGCGACCGGCCCCACGAGCGCATTGAGCTGCTAATCCGGCTGCGAAGCGATGCTGCCCATAGCGCCCTCAGGCCAAGATGGCGCCGGCGAAAGCTAGTCTTTATCGTCGGGGTCGCGCGCCTGCTCGGCAGCCTCCTCCTCGGCCCGCCGTATCCGCGTCCCTTCCTCCGTGCGGCGCTTTTCCTCCTCCGAGCGCCGGTTGCTGATCATGGCCCATGCCAGAACCAGAAGCAGCAGGATCGGACCCACAATCGTCATGATTCCCCATTCCACCCTTATTTCCTTTCTGTTGAGTCAGTCTGCATTGATAGAACCTGTGAACGCGCGCTTGGCTCCATCGGCACGCGCCGCAGCGATGTCGGTGACCGCCGAGCGCACGCGGCGACATCGGTCGATGAGGCCGGCGACATGCCGCCGGCAAGCCCAGGGACGGGAAAAGATGCCTCGGCTAACCTGGATTGCATCGTCGCGCGGCAACGGACGTCCCAACGGGCTGTTTCTCAAATTGAAGCGACCGCGTCAGCAGGGCGGCATCTACGGGCACGGACCGCGAGCAGTGCGATTTATTGGTACGCAATTCTTCAAGAAAACGGGGGCGACAGATGATGCTCATTAACGACACCAAGTAGAGACAGCGGTCCTGGAAGCCTGCACGCGCGCGAGGCGGAAGGTGAGCGGCATCCGCAGGGGCGGGCTGACGCTGCGGACGGCGCATTTCTCGTGGCAACGGGCGGCTTTGCGAAGGTGCTGGGGCTGGCGTGGAAGAACCGTCCCGTTCTGGCGAAACCCCTTGCGATGGCGAGCCTGCACGATGTCCTCGCGTCGCTGGAAGGATGACCTTGGCATTAGCCAACTTTGGAACCGCATTCGGGTGTCGATCATTTTCAACGGATGATGTGATGATGGAGCGGAATGGAATGACGGAGACGAGCGGTTGGGATCGGCAGAGCAAGGCCGAAACGGGGGTTTCCGGCCTTGACGACATCACCGCCGGTGGCCTCGCGCGCGGACGGATATTCCTCATGGAAGGCGATCCGGGGACGGGCAAGACAACGATTGCCAACCAGTTTCTACTCGCGGGGACGGCGAAGGGCGAGCGCTGCCTCTACATCACGCTTTCGGAGACCGACGAAGAGCTGCGCGAGACGGCCAAATCGCATGGCTGGGATCTTCCCGACAATTTTCACATCTTCGAACTCGTTCCGCCCGAGGCACTGCTCAACGACGAGCAGCAACAGAGCCTCCTCTATTCGTCAGACCTCGAGCTTGGCGAAACGACCAAGCGCATCCTCGAAAAATATGAAGAAGTGAAGCCCGATCGTGTCGTGCTCGACAGCCTTTCGGAAATCCGCCTGCTGGCGCAAAGCTCGCTCCGCTATCGCCGCCAGATCCTGTCGCTCAAACATTATTTCGCGCGCCATGACGCGACGGTGTTGCTCCTCGACGACCTGACTTCGGAAAGCGCCGACAAGACCGTGCACAGCGTCGCACACGGCGTCATCCGGCTTGAGGAGAAGTCGCCGGAATATGGGGCAGAGCGCCGCCGCCTGCGCGTGCTCAAATATCGCGGTCAACGTTTCCGGGGCGGCTATCATGATTTCATCATCGAAAAAGGCGGGGTACGCGCCTTTCCGCGCCTCGTCTCGCTTGAGCATAAGACCGAATTCGAGCGGAAGGTGGTGGCCACCGAGAATGCCGAGCTTAACGCGCTTCTCGGCGGCGGGTTCGACACAGGATCGAGCGCGCTGATTCTCGGGCCGTCGGGAACGGGCAAGTCGCTCTTCGCGCTCACCTTTGTAGCGAGCGCGATCCGGCGCGGCGACAACGCCGCGATGTTTGTCTTCGACGAGGAACTCGGCCTTCTCTTCGCCCGGGCGAAAGGCATGGGGATAGATATTCAGGAGATGGTCGACAGCGGCAATCTGATCATCGAACAAGTCGATGCGGCGGAGCTGTCTCCAGGCGAGTTCTCGCAGCGCGTTCGCAACTGTGTCGAGCAATATGACGCAAAGACGGTAGTAATTGACAGTCTCAACGGCTTTCAGGCTTCGATGCCCGAAGAAACCGCCCTCATTCTCCACATGCACGAGTTGCTCCAATATCTGAACAGGCAGGGCGTGATGACCTTCCTCACCGTCGCGCAGCATGGCCTGGTGGGAGACATGAAGGCGCCCGTCGATGTGACCTATCTCGCCGATACCATCGTGCTGCTGCGCTATTTCGAAGCGGCCGGGCGCGTGCGCCGGGCCATATCGATCATGAAAAAGCGCACGGGCGCGCATGAATATACGATCCGCGAGTATCGGATCGGGTCGGAGGGGATTTCGCTCGGCGCGCCTTTGACGGGTTTCCAGGGGGTCCTTCGCGGCGTTCCCGAGATCATCGGTTCTGCCGAGCTTATGGAAACACCGCAGGCACTCCCCGCCGGATGAACCGGACCTTTTCAGAGCGGGCGATCATTCTCGCGCCGCGCGGAAGGGATGCCGATATTGCCGCCTCGATGCTTCGCGAGGCGGGCATCGAAAGCGGGATCGCCAAAAGCCTGCAAGAATTCGTCGAAATTCTGGAGCATGGTGCGGGTTTCGGGCTTATCACCGACGAGGCCCTTCGCGGCGCTGACTTGCGCGGCATCGACGGGTTCATCCGGGCACAGGAGGATTGGTCCGACTTCCCCTTCATTCTACTCACCGAGCGCGGCGGTAGCATCGAGCAAAATCCTGCGGCGGGCCGCTATCTCGATCTGCTGGGTAATGTGACCTTTATCGAGCGACCCTTTCATCCTACCACTCTCATCAGCATCGTGAAGGCGGCGCTTCGCGGGCGACGCCGCCAATATGAGGCGCGGGCACGCCTACAGGCGATCCGGGAAGGCGAACAGCAGCTCCGCATTGCCCTGTCTGCCGGGCGGCTGGGCGAATGGACTTTCGACGTCGCTACAATGCGGCTCGACGCATCGCCCGATTGCAAAAGCCACTATGGCAGGTCCGCCGACGATCCGTTTTCGTATGACGAGCTCGTCGCAAGCGTCCACCACGACGACCGCGCGACCATGCAGGCCGAAGTGCGGCGATCGCTTGAAACGGGCGACGACTATGACATCGAATATCGCTGTGTTTGGCCAGATGGATCGGTGCATTGGGTGCAGGTCCGTGGCAAGCCCGAGCTCGACGCGAGTGGCCGTGCGCTGGGAATGATCGGCGTGAGTCAGGAAATCACCGAGCGCAAAGCAGCCGAAGAAACACTCCGCAGCTTTGCGTTCGAACTGGAGCAACGCGTTGAAGAACGCACACGCGAGCATGCCGAGGTGATGGCGCAACTCCACGAAGCCCAGAAGCTCGAGACGCTCGGCCAGCTCACCGGGGGTGTCGCGCATGATTTCAACAACCTGCTGACGCCCATCGTGGGCAGCCTCGACATATTGCGGACGAAGATTTCCGAGCCGCGGCTCCAGAAGCTTCTCGATGGCGCACTCCAGTCGTCCGAGCGCGCACGGACCCTCGTCGCCCGCCTGCTTGCCTTTGCGCGCCGCCAGAACCTAGAGACCCTTCCCGTCGATGTGAAAGAACTGATCGCCGGGATGGAGGAACTGATCCGGCGATCGATCGGGCCGACGATCGAGCTGTCGGTCGATCTCGCGCTCGATGTTCCGGCAGCGATGGTCGATCCTCACCAGCTCGAGCTCGCCATTCTAAACCTGGCCGTCAATGCCCGCGATGCCATGCCGGATGGCGGGCGCCTCGCTATTTCGGTCGATCGCTGGGAGCAAGCTGGTGAGGGCGGGAGCCTTGCCGACGGCATCTACGTCCGCATCGCGGTAGCGGATAGTGGGGCGGGCATGGATGCCGAGACGCTCGCACGGGCCATCGAGCCCTTCTACTCGACCAAAGGAGTGGGCAAGGGCACGGGGCTCGGCCTGTCGATGGTACACGGCCTCGCCGCGCAGTCGGGCGGGCGACTGTCGCTACATAGCAAGCCCGGCAGCGGCACAGTCGCCGAAATTATGCTGCCCGCCGCCTCGTCGGAAGCCCTGTCGCATGTCTCGGCTGCCGCGGCCCCGCTTTTGGAAACGGCGCCGCTACGGATATTGCTCGTCGATGACGAAGAAATCGTCCGGGAGGCAACCGCTGCGATGCTGGAAGATATGGGACATCTTGTGACGCAGGCCGCCTCGGGCGTGCAAGCTCTTGGCCAGATCAGGTCGCAGCCCTTCGACATCGTTGTAACCGACTATCTGATGCCATCCATGAGCGGCCTGGAACTGGCGCGCGAGGCCCGCAAGGTTAGGGTCGATCTGCCGGTCCTGATGATCACGGGTTTTGCCGATCTTGCCGAGGATACGGCGAGCGATGTTCTTCGCTTGCCGAAGCCCTTTCGCGCGGCGGAGATGGCGCACGCTATCCATAATGCCATGGCCGAGGTGGAGTACGCCAGCTGACGGACGATTCTGGTTTAGGCTCCATTTGCGTGGCTAGACGCCAGCTGTCTGCGGATCGCTGGCAGCGTCGATTCAGCAGCGAAGGCTGCGCGTGAACGAAGCGATAACGGGCCGCATCTTGAAGACCCTATAATCCGGAAGCTTCTGCAGCCTACATCGAGCGCCTGGTGTCTGAGGCGAGACGGCGTCATTAGTCTGTTACCGATCTCGCCGTGCGCGCCCGGAATTCGCATTGCATGGACTCCCCCTCAGTGGCGTGAGATCTTTCGATTGAGGTCGTCTCGGACAGCGTCCCAGAAGGCGATTTCCTCCCCATTGCCGCGCTCGCGCGCCCACCGAGCCTGACGGGCGACAAGGAAGGCGGCTTGCTCGCCGTGCTGAAGTTTGATTTGCGCTGCGCAGCTTCGAACGCTTTGTCCGCCAAATGGCATAACGTATCTCCCGTCATTCGCCTTCTTGCTTACAAATGAGAGGGCGGCGGTGGCCCACCGCCCTCCACATGTCAGAAGTCCATCGCCGGCATCGGCGCGGCCTTCTCTTCCTTCGGCAGCTCGGCGATGAGCGCCTCGGTGGTGATCAGCAGCGATGCGACCGAAGCGGCATCCTGCAGCGCGGTGCGAACGACCTTGGCGGGATCGATCACGCCGGCCTTGACGAGGTCCTGATACTCGCCGGTGGCGGCGTTGAAGCCCCAGCTATACTCCTCGCTTTCGAGGAGCTTACCGACGATCCAGGCGCCGTCCTCGCCGGCATTGTCGGCGATCTGGCGCGCCGGGGCGCGGAGCGCGCGGCGAACGATGTCGATACCCGACTGCTGGTCGTCGTTCGTGGCCTTCAGACCCTCGAGCGCCTTCAGCGAGCGGAGCAGCGCGATGCCGCCGCCGGGAAGAATACCTTCCTCGACCGCCGCGCGCGTCGCGTGGAGCGCGTCGTCGACACGGTCCTTCTTCTCCTTGACCTCGACCTCTGTGGCGCCGCCGACGCGGATCACCGCGACGCCGCCCGCGAGCTTGGCGAGCCGCTCCTGCAGCTTCTCGCGGTCATAGTCGCTGGTCGTGGTCTCGATTTGCTGGCGGATCTGCGCGACGCGGCCGTCGATGTCGGAGCGGGTGCCGACTCCGTCGACGATCGTCGTATTATCCTTGTCGATGACGACCTTCTTCGCGCGCCCGAGCATGTTGATCGTGACGCTCTCGAGCTTGATGCCGAGTTCCTCGCTGACGACATTGCCGCCTGTGAGCACCGCAATATCCTCGAGCATCGCTTTGCGCCGGTCGCCGAAGCCGGGTGCCTTGACTGCCGCGACCTTGAGCCCGCCGCGCAGACGGTTGACGACCAGCGTCGCGAGCGCGTCGCCCTCGACATCCTCGGCGATGATCAGCAGCGGCCGGCCCGACTGGACGACGCTCTCGAGGAGCGGCAGCATCGCCTGCAGGTTCGAGAGCTTCTTCTCGTGGATGAGGATGTACGGATCGTCGAGTTCGACCTTGAGCTTCTCGGCATTGGTGATGAAATAAGGGCTCAAGTAGCCGCGGTCGAACTGCATGCCCTCGACCGTTTCGAGTTCGGTCGCGAGGCTCTTCGCTTCCTCGACCGTGATCACGCCCTCGTTGCCGACCTTTTCCATCGCTTCGGCGAGGATCTTGCCGACCTCTTCGTCGCCATTCGCCGAGATCGTCGCGACCTGTGCGATCTCGCTGTTCGCCTCGACCGTTTTGGCATGCGCCTTGAGATCCTCGACGACGGTGGTGACGGCGAGATCGATGCCGCGCTTGACGTCCATCGGGTTCATGCCCGCGGCGACCGCCTTCGAGCCTTCGCGAACGATCGCCTGCGCGAGCACGGTCGCGGTCGTGGTGCCGTCGCCGGCCTTGTCGTTCTGCTTCGATGCGACTTCGCGCAGCATCTGCGCGCCCATATTCTCGAACTTGTCGGCAAGCTCGATTTCCTTAGCAACGGTCACGCCGTCCTTGGTGATGCGCGGCGCGCCGAAGCTTTTGTCGATCACGACGTTGCGGCCCTTGGGACCCAGCGTGACCTTCACTGCATTCGCAAGCGTATCCACGCCGCGCAGCATGCGATCACGCGCGTCCGACGCAAATTTCACTTCCTTGGCAGCCATTTTTACCTCCTTCTTGCTGTCCTTTCAGTGGTTGGATGGATGCGGTGTCAGGCCGCCTGTTTGAGCGCCTCTGCCTGCTCGATGACGCCGAGGATGTCGCTCTCCTTCATGATGAGCAGCTCCTCGCCGTCGATCCGCACCTCGGTGCCCGACCATTTGCCGAACAGGATCCGGTCGCCGGCCTGAACGTCGAGCGCCGTGACCGTGCCGTCCTCGGCGCGGAGGCCCGGGCCGACGGCGACGACTTCGCCTTCCTGCGGCTTTTCCTTGGCGGTGTCGGGGATGATGATGCCGCCCGAGGTCTTCTCCTCGGCTTCGATGCGGCGGACGACCACACGGTCGTGCAAGGGACGGAAATGCATGCATAACCTCCATGTTGCATAACGATATGATAAGCCAGCGCGCCTGTGCGGGACGCGCGGCGACGATGAGCTAGGAAGCGGATTTTTTCGCTTCAAGAGGGTGGATAAAAATTTTTTGGCACTCGTTGTCGTAGAGTGACAAAATGCCCCTTATCAACGGCCTGCAACCTCTTGACTCGACTCGCTTCGCTCCCAAAATCCGTCTCGCGGCGCCTTGCCGCATGATGAGAGAGGAATGGCGACAAGGAAGGAGGCACGATCATGTCCGAGCCATTTTCCCGTTTTCTTCACCCCTTCGAGGTGGCGCGTCACCCGAGCCTCGAGCCCGAGGTCAAGCGCGCCCTCCTCGCATCCTGGGCATCGGACCGTTCGGCGGTTCGCGACAAGCCCGCGCTCCGCAAGCCGCCCGGCGCGCGCCGCGCGGTCCCGGTCGACGACGTGCTCGCGGCGCTGCGGTCGCTCGATAGCGGCGAGGCGCGCGCGCCATGACCGACCGCGCCCTGATCGCGCAGCTGGACGGTTACGGGCTGACGACCGCCGAAATCCATTATTACCGGCCCGATCATCCCTCGCTGCTCCAGCTCTACGTCTGGCAGGATTACGATCTTCCGCCGGACTTTCCGGTGCTGTTCGATTTTCTGGCGATGTGGCGGCGCCAGATCGAAGCCGCGCTCCATTCGGTGAGGATCGCGCATGATGCGCTGATCGGACCCGCCGAGTGGAGCGCGGCGGATATTATCCGCGCGATAGACTGACCGGCGCAGGGGCGCTGGCTGCCCGGCGCTTTGCAGCTTCTTCTCACCTTTCATGGAAGCGGGGCCGCCGCTGAACGAGCGGCCCCGCAGGAAGTCAGGCGTTTTCGAGCGCCTTTTCTTTCGACGATCCAATCCGGCGCGGCTCGGCGTTGCTGCCGATCTCGACCTTGCGCGGCTTCATCGCTTCGGGAATGACACGGTTGAGCTCGATCGCGAGCAGGCCATCCGCGAAGCTCGCCGCGCCGACCTCGATATAGTCGGCGAGCTGAAAGCGCCGTTCGAAGGCGCGGCGCGCGATGCCGCGATGGAGATAGGTGCTCTTCGCATCTTCTTCCGCGGGTTTGCCCGTGACGGTGAGCTGGTTCTGCTGCGCGACGATCTCGATCTCGTCGGGCTTGAACCCGGGAACCGCGAGCGTGATGCGGAAGCGATCGTCGGCCTCGCGCACGATGTCGAAGGCCGGATAGCCGTCGGACGTCTCGTTGCGCTGGCTTTTCTCGAGCAGGTCGAAGAGATGATCGAAGCCCACCGTCGAGCGGCGGTAGGGAGTGAAGTCAAAGTCGGTTCTCATTTCCAAATCCTCCTGATTGAAGCAATTCGGGCATGAGATGCGCCGGTACACAGAGCCGGCGCTCTCCATGTCCTGCAGACCCGGAAAATCCGGCATCCGGAAAAAAATTAGGAAGGCATTTTCGGGTTTCAAGACCCGCAATCTATCCCGGACGGGGGTTCGTCGGAGAGCGCGGAAGGTCGTCCGCGACCGAGGGGCGGAGCCGCGCTGAGCGGCTCCGCGATGGGTCAGGCAACGCGGCTTCCGCCGGTGTCGTTGCTCCACGCGGCGATCTGGTCCTTGACCGCCAGCTTCAGCTTCTTGAGCCGCGCGATCAGGACCTCGTCGGGCAGACGGCGCCGCGATTCCCGATCGATTTCGGCGTCGAGGCGGGCATGCTCGCGCCGGAGATAGTGGATATGTTTGCTGGACATCTTCTTCTCCATGCCAAGTTGAGGATGTTACAGCCGCGTTGGCTGCGGCAGGAATATAGTTAGGACCAGACCCGGTTTTCAATGGGTTGGGATACGTCGGAACTTCATATCCACGCATATGAGGCCTGCGATCAGAACCTCATGGGTACGTGCGGATATATGGCGTTCGAGCCGCCGCCAGAGGCGGACTGTTTCCGGTCAGCGACTAGGAGGGTGGTGTGCGCGTTCCGCAATCTGGTCATCGATCCACTGAAACTCGAGGCGCTCCAGATGGGCCGTAGGGGCACGAGTTTAAGAATCCGCAGCGCCGTTTCGCCATAGGGGCTGTCATATTTGCCCGTCCCGGGCAGCGAAGATTCCGTCCGGCTAGGCCTTGCCGAAATCGCCGCTGCCGATGAGGCCGCCGGGAACCCGACGTTAGCCAGTCAATGCTGCATCGAAACAGCATTGCGTATCGTTCCGGAGCTTGACGCCTGACGGGCGGACCCGCATCCTGTCTCGATGCTCGTCCGCCTCGAAACCATCGTCGTCGAGAAGCCCTGGGGCCGCACCGACATTCCGCGCGCGTTCGGCGACTTCGGCGGACGCCGGATCGGCGAAATCTGGTTCGCGAATCCCGCCGGCGACGAGGCGCCGCTCATGGTCAAATTCCTGTTCACGTCGGAGAGGCTGTCGATCCAGGTTCATCCGGACGATGACGCAGCGCATGCCACGGGTTATCCGCGCGGCAAGGAAGAATGCTGGCTGATACTTGCGGCGGATCCGGGCGCGGAGCTGGGGGTCGGCCTGAACGTCGAAACGACGCGTGAGGCCCTCCGCGACGCCGCACTCGACGGGTCGATCGTCGACTTGATCGACTGGCGGCCTTCCAAGGTCGGCGATTTCGTCTATAATCCGGCGGGTACGATCCACGCGATCGGGCCCGGCTTGACCGTGGTCGAAGTGCAGCAGAATGTCGACTGCACCTATCGTCTCTACGATTATGGCCGTCCGCGCGAACTGCATCTCGACGCGGGGCTCAAGGTTGCGCATCCGGGTCCGGTTCACGATCCACGCGACACCGTCGTCGGCCCTCACGCCAACCGCATGCTGGTGAGCGGCCCGCATTTTTTTCTTGCGCACCTCGCGGCACCAATCGATCGGGCCTTGCTGCAGCAGGCGGCCGGCGAGTTGACGTTCGTTCCGCTTTCGGCAGGCTGCCGCGCCGCCGGCGAAGGTGTCGAGCTTGGCGAAGCGGTCCTGCTCAGTGATCCCGCGACCATCGAAATCGACGAGGGAGCCCGCGCGCTGATTGCATGGTCGGCCTCAGGATAGGCTGCGGAGCCGCGACCGCCGGCCTGGCGGGGGACGTCACGGCGATAATACTCGAGGATTGCGGTCTTGCGAGGTTCGTTAACCTCTGACTGACCGCCGAAAGTCGATCCGAGGTCGATGACAGTATGCGGGATTGGCAGGGCGAGGAAGCAACCGGCACTTGCTTTTGAGGGTTTCGGACCGAAAGGATCTGGATATGCCTCTGAAGCTTGAAGGCTCGTGCCGCTGCGGAGCGGTCCGCTTTTCCGCAGACAGCCACGCACCGGTACCGTTTATGCGCTGCTATTGCTCGATTTGCAGAAAGACCGCCGGGGGCGGCGGATATGTAATCAATCTCCACGCCGACAAGAATACGCTGATCGTGGATGGCAGAACGGCAGTTTTTCATGCGGCTCTTGACGATGGCCGGGAGGGCTGCGAGCTGAGTTCCGCCGAACGCCATTTCTGTGCCCTGTGCGCCAGCGCGCTGTGGGTATTCAGCCCCGATTATCCGGATCTTTTCCATCCCTTCGCCTCTGCGATCGACAGTGACCTGCCCAAGGCTCCGTCGCACGTACACATGATGCTGGGGTCGAAGGCGTCGTGGGTGGAGCCCCTGATCGGCCCTGATGATCTGTGCTTCGAGGGCTATCCTGACGACGCACTGGAGGCGTGGCACCGGGCGCGAGGCCTCTGGATCGACTAGGCTTTGATTGCAGGGGGGCGAGGCACTCCTCGGCCCGCGCGGGGCGATCGCTCAAGCGCACCTCTGGGTGCGAATAAGCACGAAGGCGGCGACGGCGCCGTTCGGGTGCCGTGCGATTAAGGCCCTTCTGCTCTCGATCATGTCGCCGGTCGCATCCGCCTGCAGCGTTTGCGCGATGCGATTTTGGCGCAGCGGAACCAGCGACCGATACGCAGCGGTCTCGATCGTTCAGCCGGGGTAGGGGGATCGCTTCAGCAGCCGTGCGAGATGGGCGGCGTTGCTCGCAACCATGCTAGCGGTCTTGGTGATCATTCGCGGGCGGTGTTCGAGATCCTTGAAGTCGACCGAACCCATCGCTTCGCCGACCCAGTAGCAGCCCGCGACCGCGGGGATGGTCCAGCCGGTGTCGTTGAGCGACTGGAAAAGCTCCGCGCATACATGGTGCGCGCCATCTTCGTTGCCGACGACGGCGGCAACCGCCACCTTCGAATAGCTCGGCATGCGACCTGCCTCGTCGGTTTCGTCGAGAAAGGCGTCCATCCGCTCGAGGACCAGCTTCGCAACGCTCGAGGGTTGCCCCATCCAGATAGGCGTGCCGAAAATGAGAATATCCGAGGCGAGTATCTGCTCGCGGATCTGCGGCCACGCATCGCCCTCGCCCTCATCGGAAGAAACGCCCCATTTGACGTCATGCGCCGCGATGCGGATCGGCTTTCCGACGACGACGTCGTGCTTGGCGAAATGCTCGGCGAGCACCGCGATCATGGCGTCGGTCGAGCTTTTGCGGCCCTTCGCCGACAAGGAGCAATTGATGGCGGTGGCAGTAAGGGGTTCGGGCATGACGTCTCCTTGGGCCCCCCGAGACGAAATGTTCGGGACGGTCGCGCGGTTCCCGCGGTTGTGTCCGGGGGGCTTCTGGAGTTCGCCACCAGGAACAGAAGGTCCGCTAACGGCGGATCACAATCAGCACAGCGGATGCTCGCGGCCCCTTACCGGCTCGCAAACGGATCGCGCAGCGCGTGCCTCACCCGTAGGGGTGGGTAGGGGAAGCGCTGCCCATGGGCTCGCCGAGCCGCACCGACCGTTCGGGAAACCATTCGGGATTGAAGGCGATCGCCGACTTCTCGAACAGCATCACGATCGTCGAGCCGAGGAGGAAGCGTCCCATTTCCTCGCCCCTGGTAAGGGCAACTTCATGGGGGGCATAGGACCACTCCGCAATCCTGCCGGGTCGCTTCGCGTTCACCACGCCATGCCAGACCGTCGCGATGCTGCCGACGATGGTCGCGCCCACGAGGATCATCGCGAAACGCCCGTGGGATGGAGACTCGAACAGGCATATGACGCGCTCGTTGCGCGCGAAGAGCCCGCGCACTCCGCGCGCCGTGGTCGGGTTGACCGAGAATAACGCCCCTGGGACGTAGATCATGCGCATGAGCTCGCCGTCGCACGGCATGTGCAGCCGGTGATAATCCTTCGGCGAGAGATAGAGATTGGCGAAACTGCCGTCTCGAAAGGTCGCGGCAAGCGCGCTGTCGCCGCCCAGCAGGTCGGCGGTGGTGAAGTGGTGGCCCTTGGCCTGGACGATCTGATGATCGTCGATTGCGCCGAACTGGCTGATGGCGCCATCGACCGGGCAGATGAAATCGGCGTCGGCGAGCGGACGGACGCCGGCCTTCAGCGGGCGGGTGAAGAAGTCGTTGAAGCTTGCATAGCTGCGAATATCGGGATCCTCGGCCTCGCTCAGGTCAACGCCATATCTGGCGACGAACCAGCGGATAAGCCTGGGGGTGTGGCGGCCGGACGACGCGGCGACGCGGCCGGCGAATTCGGTGAGGCGCCGCTTCGGCATCGCGTGCTGGGCAAGAATTTGCAGGCGTTAGAACATATCTCATCCGTTGGTCGATCACGCGAAGATCCTGCGGACCGCATGGAAAAAGGACGTGGCGCGCGGCGCTTCGTTCCCGGGGTAATGCTTTATTGCTATGCCGTACGGCAAGCGTCGCGCGATACAGGGTGCCAGAATGCAAGGAGCTTTGACGGCGCGTGCTCAGTCTCGCCGGGCTTTTTGCAACGATCTGGTCGCGCGCACGAACCGGTAGCTTTTCTGTTCGAATTTGAGAGCTCGGAAGAAGTTGTGGGCGTTGTCGATCATGATGTCGCTCATGACCTCGATCGTGGCACATCCGGCCTTGGCGAGCGCCGCCTCGGCGGCAGCAACGAGCGCCGTTCCGACACCGCTGCGGCGATGATTGCCGTCGACGAGCAGCAGACTCACGCGGCCGACAAGGCCGTGCTGCAGGGTCGGAACGACGGCCCAGGCGCAGCACCCGACCGGCACGCCGACTTCGGCGATAAGAAGTCCGGCCCCCGATTTGCCGATCGCGTCGAAGTTCGCGTCGAGCGAACCGCGCTTGGGCGGATCGGCAAGCTGGGCGAGCAGACGTGAGAGCGCCTTCCTGTCCTTGGCTGTCGCTGGCCGCAGGTTGAGTTCGGGCGCGGGCGGAGCTTCGGGTTCGACGCTCCTCAAGACGGGTTTGGCCCTTGGCGGCGGCGGCGGATCCTGCCGCCTTCGCGATGGCGGCGGCGCGGCGGTCCTTGCGCGGCGGCGGATCGAAGCCGGCTCTTCGGCGGGTGCAGCCGGTTTGCGCGGCTTTTTGGGAGTTTTGGCTTGGGGCTCGCGCTCGGCCGAGAGCTTCCAGCTGTTCGCCGCACCGCCGCGCAAATATTGCGCGACATCGGCCGCGCTCGCCGTGAGACCTTGCTTGCCGATCCCGAGGAGCGGCTTTCCCGCTCCATCGGTGAGGCCGAATTTCCCGAAGTCGCCGACACCGGGGGTGCGCTTACGCGACCGAACGAGTTTCATGCCGCGATGTTCCGCCATGGCGCGGAGCTCGTCGGCTGTCGGCTCGGTCGCCATCGATCAGGGCCGGAAAGGGAGGGCGAGGCGGGGTGGCGGGGCGGGCGGGGCGGGTGGGTTCGCTCGGGTCCGCCGCGCCTGCCCGGCGGCGCGCGGCCGGGAACCCCGGCTTGTGCCACGCGCTCTGTCTGCATGCGCGCGCGCCGCTTCACCCGTTCGACCATGATCGAGCATGTCGCCTATGACGAGGCGGCGGCGGTGCTGGCCGTTACCTTCAGGGGCAGCGGCAAATATCTTTATCATGGCGTCTCCCGCGAAATCTACGAGGGGCTGTGCAGCGCGGCGTCGCTCGGCGCCTTCTTCAACGCGCATATCAAGGATCGTTTCCGGTGCGAGCGCGATCCGGCGCGCAAGCGGTTCGGTCCCGGCGCCTGATCGCCGCAAGGCGGATCGCACGCCTGCGGGGGCGCCGCTCATGCGCGCTTGCGCGCCGCGCTCCTCGCGGGGGCTTTTTTTGCCGGAGCCTTTTTGGCGGGCGCCTTTTTCGCGGCGGATTTCGCCTTGCCGCCGCCGTCGCCGATCGACTTCTTGAGCGCCGCCATCAGGTCGACGACATTCGATCCACTCGGTGCCTTCTCCTCCTTCCCGTCGTCGAGATTGAGCGTCTTGCCCTTCTTCTTGCGCTCGATGAGCTCCTTCAGCGCCTCGACATAGCGATCGTGAAAGTCGGTCGCGTCGAACTTGCCCGTCTTCTTGTCGATCAGCGTCGTCGCGAGATCGAGCAGGTCGTCATCGGGCTCGCTGTCGGCGATATCGCGGAAATAGCTCGCCGCCTTGTTGACCTCGTCGGCATAACGCAGCGTCTCCATGACAAGGCCGCGGCCGCATGCCTTGATGCTCACGACATATTCGCGGCCGCGCATCGCGAGCTGGCCCAGCCCGACCTTGCGGGTGCGGCGGAGCGCTTCGCGCAGGACGATGAAGGCTTCCTCGGCGAGCTCGTCGGCGGGCACGACATAATAGGGCTTCTCGAAATATATCTCGTCGATATCCTCGGCCTCGACGAACTGGGTGAGTTCGAGCGTCTTCTTGCTCTCGAGCTTGACCCCCTCGATCTCCTCGTCGTCGAGCAGAACATATTGGTCCTTCGCATATTGGAAGCCCTTGACGATCTCGTCGAGATCGACCGGGCCGACGCCGGGCACGACCTTTTCATATTTGATGCGTTTGCCCGTCGGCTCGTGAATCTGGTTGAATGCGATCGTCGCCCCGCTCTTTGTCGCCGAATAGACCTCGACCGGGATCGAGACGAGCGCCAGGCGGATCTGGCCTTTCCAATAGGGACGCGCAGCCATCGTCACTCACTCCTTTGACAAGACTCCTTCAATGCGCGCGGTCGCCGAGCGTTCCGCGCGGGCATTCGCAGCGGCGAGAGGATCGGCAACAACCGGACCGGAACGGCAGGCCCCCGATACGGCCGGGCAGCCGCGAGCCTACGCGCCGCCAACGCTCACCGCCGGCGGCCTGGCGTGGCGATGCCTGTCAGGCGCTCCAGCGTGCGGGCGAGAGAGGGATGTCGATCGGTGGATGCACCCGCTGCCACTTCGTCGCTGCAAGCACGTCGTTGCTCTCCTTAGCCTCGCGCCCCGGCGCAAGCGACCAGGTGATATGATAATGGCTGCCATCGCCGCGATCGGTGGTTCCCCCGATGCGGACGATAAGCGCCTGCACGCCCGCGCCGTCGTCGACCTCGCCGATGATCTCGCCCGAGCATGGATCGGGGAGCGGCGTGTCGGCGTCCGTTCCGAAGCGCAGCGTTACATGATCGGCGACCACCTCGGCATAGCGTGGTTCGAACCGGCTGAGCAGTCGCTCGCGCTCGGCGGGCGGAAGCTTCCAGCCAGTGATCGTGCGGGTCATGAAACCTTGCGCTTTCGCTTGCCGGAACCTTCGCCGAGCTCGATCCATGCCGGGGCATGGTCGCTTGTCTTCTCGAGCGCGCGCGGCCGGGTGTCGACGCCGGCGGCCTTGAGCCGCTTCGCCGCGGGCTTGTTGAGCAGCAGATGGTCGATGCGGATGCCGGCGTTGCGCTCGAACGAGCGCCGCCAATAAGCCCAGAAGCTGTAGATGCGCTCATCGGGATGCAGGTGACGGATCGCGTCGGTCCAGCCCTGGCCGAGGATGCGTCGGTAGGCGGCCTTTGCTTCCGGCGCGAAGAGCGCGTCCTTCTTCCAATTCTCGGGCTTGTAGACATCGAGATCGGTCGGGATGACGTTGAAGTCGCCGCAGACGACGACCGGCGCGTCGAGGCAGAAGAGCGTCGCCAGATGCGCCTCTAGGCGCGCCATCCATTGGAGCTTGTAGTCGAACTTCGGGCCCGGCCAGGGATTGCCGTTGGGAAGATAGAGGCCGGCGACGAGGATGCCGCCGACCGCGGCCTCGATATAGCGGCTCTGTTCGTCCGTGGGATCGCCGGGAAGCCCGCGCCGCGTCTCATGGATCTCGCCGACGCGGCTCAGCATCGCGACGCCGTTCCAGCGGCTCTGGCCATGCCAGATCACATCATAGCCCGCATCGCGGATCGCCCTCTCGGGGAAATTCTCCTGCGGCGCCTTCAATTCCTGCAGGCAGACGATGTCGGGCTCGGCAAGCTTGAGCCAATTGAGCAGGATGACAAGCCGCCCGCCAATGCCGTTCACATTATAGGTCGCGAT
The DNA here is from genome assembly GCF_013410105.1 of Sphingopyxis sp. JAI108. Lineage (GTDB taxonomy): Bacteria > Pseudomonadota > Alphaproteobacteria > Sphingomonadales > Sphingomonadaceae > Sphingopyxis > Sphingopyxis chilensis. The sequence continues at coordinate 2,232,659 of NZ_JACCCJ010000001.1, read as the reverse complement.
CTTCACAGGTCGGGCAGCATCTGGTCGGCGCGGCCCCAGCCTTGCAGCGCCTTGAGGCTCGCGCGCTTCAGCAGCGCCTTCGCATCGGTGATGCGGAAATGCGACGGCTTGTCGATCGTCTCCATCTCCTTCCAGCTGATGGGTGCGGCGACCGGCGCGCCTTCGCGGGCGCGCGCCGAATAGGGCATGACCGCAGTCGCGCCGCGCTGGTTGCGGAGGTAATCGACGAAGATCCGGCCCTCGCGCTGCGCCTTGGGAAGCGCGGCGGTGAAGCGGCCCGGATCCATCTGCGCGACGGCGCGTGCGAGCCGGTGCGCGAAATCCTTCACCTCGGGCCATTCGGCGCGCGGCACGAGCGGGGCGATCACATGGACGCCCTTGCCGCCGGTAAGCATCGGGAAGGTCTCGAGGCCCATTTGCTGGAGGATATTGCGGAACTGGAAGGCGGCGCTGCGCACCGCCTCGAAGTCTAGGCCGACATCGGGATCGAGATCGAAGACCAGCCGGTCGGCCTTCTCGACATCCTCGATGCGCGCTCCCCAGCCATGAAACTCGATCGTGCCCATCTGGACGCAGGTCATCATCCCCTCGGGCGTGTCCATGTAGAGATAGGGCTGGTCGTCGCCATCCTTTTCCAGAATCGCGACCTGCTTCACCGCATCGCCGAAGCTTCCGGCATCATGCTTCTGGAAGAAGCATTTCTTGGCGCGGCCCCGCGGACAGCGCACGAGGCTGATCGGGCGCGAGCCCGCCCAGGGCAGCATGATCGGGGCGACCGCGGCATAATAGGCCGCGAGCTCGCCCTTGGTGAGCCCGGCCTCGGGATAGATGACGCGGTCCGGATTGCTGATCGGAATGGGCGATGCGCTCGTCGCCTCGGCGACGGAGTCTTCGCTCTCGAGGACGACCGCCTCGGGTTTCTTGTCCTCGCGAAGCCCGAGATAGCTCGGATGGCGTAGCGTGCCTTCGTTGGTCATCTCGGTATAGGCGATCTCGGCGACGAGCTTCGGCTCGATCCAGTGCGCGCCGCGCGTCTCGGCGCGGGGCGCCTTTACCGTCGGCTTCTTTCGCTCGAGCGGCTTCATCATCGCCTTGAGGCGGAACAGCTCCGCTGTATCGAAACCTGTCCCGACCTTTCCGGCGTAGCGCAGCTCGCCCTGCTCATGCACGCCGAGCATGAGCGATCGGAACGAGCGCGGTTTGTCCGAGGGCGTCCAGCCGACGATGACGAACTCCTGCCGCTTGATGCATTTGGCCTTGAGCCAGCTACCCGCGCGCGAGCCGATGTAACGCGCATCGGCCTTCTTCGAGATGACGCCTTCGAGACCCGCAGCGCAGAAGCTCTGCAGAAGCTTCTCGCCGCTGCCCTCAATATGGTCCGAGTAGCGGATATGCTTCGCGGCCTTGGGAAGGATTTTGGCGAGGCGCGCCTTGCGGTCGAGGAGCGGCAGGTCCGCCAGATCCTCGCCGTCGAGCTCGAGCAGGTCGAACGCGAAATAGTCGATGCTTTCCGGTGCGGACTTGAGGGCATTTTGCAGCGACTGGAAGCTCGAGCGGCCGTCGGCACCGAGCACGACGGCTTCGCCATCGATCAGCGCGCTCCGGACCTTGAGCTTCGCCGCTTCGGCGAGCAGTGACGCGAAGCGCGCGGACCAGTCGAGACCCGAGCGCGTATAGGCGCGGGCCTCGCCGCCGCCGACCGCGATCAGCAAACGGTAGCCGTCATACTTCATCTCATGGACCCAGCCGTTCCCTGCGGGGACGCTGTCGACAAGGCTTGCGAGCTGGACCGGACGGAAGGGCGGGAGAGCGGCTGCCTTTCGTCCGCCGCGCGGCGGCGAGGCGGCATGACCTGGGGGTGTCGGTCTGGCGGTCCGTCTGGCCATGGACTCAAGACCATCCGGGCGCGCGATCGTTCCCGCCTGCGGGAGCAACTTGCCCGCGCTCCCACGCGTTCCCATGTTGAACGCGCGGCAAACGACCGGCGTCCGCGATGAGATATGGAGTGCGAAGATGGCCAATGGCTGGGCGCGCGACGGCGCCGTTCAGGAGCAGATCGACGACACGGTGAGCGACGCCGTGAAGGAGGCGCGCCTGCGTCTGCTGTCCGGCACCGGCGCGGACTATTGCGACGATTGCGGCGAGCGGATCCCCGCCGCGCGGCGAAAGGCCTTGCCGGCGAGCCGCACTTGCATCGGATGTCAGTCGATCCGCGACGCCGAACGGCGGCCGGGCGGTTTCAACCGCCGGGGGAGCAAGGACAGCCAGTTGCGCTGATCCGGGCGAATAGAGGCCTTGGCGAGCATGTCACTGGCGCGCCCGGGCTGCAGCCCGGACCTCCTGCGACCGGTCGAGCGCGATGACGAGGATGTCGTCGCCGTCGACGATGACCCCGACATTGTCCAAGCCGACGAGCGATACGCGCTTGCCGGGTGCGCGGACCAGACAATTGTGGCTGTCGTGCGCGAAGAGATCGTCGCGGCAGGCATTGCCGGCGTCGTCGGCGTCGGCGAGCGCGTGCACCGCCTGCCAGCTCCCGAGATCCGACCAGCCCATCGACACGGGGACGACCGCGACGCGCGCGTCCTTTTCCATCACGGCATAGTCGATCGAATCCGATGGTGCCTGCTCGAACGGTTCTCGCGCCGCATGGAGGGCGTCCCCATCGTGCAGCGCATTGGCGACGGCAGCTTCCGCCGCGCGATAGATCGCGGGGCAGTGCGCGAGCATCGCCTCGCGCATGCGGCCCGCCCGGAACAGGAAAATGCCGGCGTTCCAGCTGTAGCCGCCCTCGTGGAGCATCGCTTCGGCTTCGGCGAGCGGCGGCTTTTCGACGAAGCGGTCGACGGCAAAGCCCGTGCTGCCGAGGGGCGCGCCGCTGGCGATATAGCCAAAGCCCGTGTCGGGCCGGTCGGGCGCGACACCGAAGGTGACGAGCCAGTCGCTGCGCGCCAGGTCGGCCGCTTTCGCGATCGCGTCGCGAAAGGCTTGGACATCGGTGATGACATGATCGCTCGGCATCACGAGCAGAAGCGCGTCATCCGCCGCCGAAGCGACAGCGAGCGCGATGGCCGCGGCGGTATTGCGCGCCGCCGGCTCGACGATCAGCCGAAGGTCGCGCCCCTCCGCCTGTTCGCGCACCATGGCGACATGCTCGGCGCCGCACACGATGAGCGGCGCCGAAAAGCCGCGGCCGCTTGCCCTCTCGAGCGTCCGGGCGAACAGGCTCGCCTCGCCGATGATGTCGAGAAACTGTTTTGCACGCGCGCCGCGCGAAGCGGGCCAGAGGCGCGTGCCGGCACCGCCGCAAAGGATGACGGGCTGGATCGTCGCAGACATGGGATCAACTTTCTTGCGGCGCGGAGGGTGCGTTTGGGTACCATCCGTTCTTTGGGAAGGGCGTGCCGGAGCGGGCAGCGGCAGCGCTGTGCGGTAAGGCGGGTGCAGCGTCCACGCCGCTCGCGGCATCCGGCCGAAGCTCCGCATTCGAGCGACGCCTCCTGCCGTTCGCTATGGATGAGGCTCTACCTGTCGCCGCGACCCGATGTGTCGAAGCGGTCCGACTTGTGCAATTCGAGACTGGATGAGCCATGGTCGAGGGAACGCTGGTGGAGGGGGCGAGTTGCCGCTCCTTCTCCCGGAAAGCCCGGAAACCTCGGCCCGATTAACGCAGGTTATATCGATTTCTCGCCTGAGTGGCCAGGTCGCACCCGGTCCTCCGTAGCCGATTGCCGCGGACCTTTTGGAAAGTTGGCCAAGACCGGCTTGTCGCGGCGTGGGCCGGCTCATCGACCGCCGGATGCAGCCCGCCGCGACGCCGGGCGTTGCACAGCCATGAACCAGAGCGACAAATTTCTGATGCAGACCGGTAAGGAACTCCAGTTCGTCTCCGACCTCATCTCGCGCATCGATCAAGGGCTTCTCGATCCCGTAGGCCTCGACCCGGAGGCTGCGGTTCGGCTCCTGCGCGAAGTGGCGGCGGAGCGGAGACGCCTCGTCGATCGTCTGAAAAATTGTGACAAGGACGGTGGAGCGGCTTGGGCCGGGGCACCGGTCTAGGGGGCTCTTGACCCGGTCGCTTGACCCGCTTCAGCCCTTATCCTTTTACATTTCGGCGCCGGGTCTCCCAACCCTTTTTGGTGGCGGCGGACCGCTTCTCGCTGCTTTGACTCGAGCCGCCGATCCGGCCGCCCTTTCGCGAAGATTCATGGGTATCGGGTTTGCCGCGACCGGAGCCCGATTTGTTGCCGCCACCCGACTCCTTGTTCACCGTAGCCCACGCGCGGCTTTCGGCTTCCTTCTTGCCGACGCCCCGCTTCTCATACCCTTCCTCGATATGCTCGGCTTTGCGCTTCTGCTTGTCGGTATAGCTCGATTTGTCGCCGCGGGGCATGACAGCTCTCCATATCCGGCCCCCGTCTTGCTCAACCAACGGGCCCCGGCCGGGTTCCGTCAGGTCGCGGGCACGGTGTCCAAAATCCCCAGAGACAAGTGTCGCCGCATTAGCTGGAAGGTTGCGAAGCTTGGCGATGCGTTGGCAGCGACCGATCCGGCAAATGGCGTCTCCGCTATCGCAATACGGGCGCGCTAAGGGTCAGATGTCCGCGCCCTAAGGGCGAAGCCTGTGGCCGCGGGCGCGCATGCCGCAGCGCGAATCGCCAAGCTGCCAGCGAGCGGGGGGTGGAAATGCGCGGTCGCCTATCTACCTATGCACCTTCGCAATCCCTGCCGCCCGCTGTACCCTGATCGCGGGCCGCTGGCCGGCGCCGAAGCTGAGAGAAGAAACCTGTCCAAGATCGTCAACGGCGCCAGCCTGCAGCCTCGCTCCGGCAGCGCCCCCAAGAACATCGTGTTGTTGCTCCATGGCTTCGGCTCGAGCGGCACCGACATGATCTCGCTCGCGCCGCAATGGCAGGAGGCCCTGCCGGACACGCTGTTTCTTGCGCCGCACGCGCCACAGCGATGTTCGATGATGGGCGCGGGCTACCAATGGTGGGGGCTCTCGGGCTTCGCGCCGTCGGCGCTCGCTGCGGGTGCGGCATCGGCAGCGCCTGCGATCGACGCGTTCATCGACCGGAAGCTCGCGCAATATGGGCTCAGCGAGTCCGATCTTGCCCTGGTGGGATTCAGCCAGGGCACGATGATGGCGCTTCAGGTGGGTCTTCGCCGCCCGCGCCCCGTTGCCGCGATCGTCGGCTACTCGGGCATGCTCGCCGGCGCGGCGGATCTTGCGCATCATCTCCCGTCGAAACCGCCCGTGCTACTGGTACATGGCACAGCCGACCCCGTCGTTCCGATCGCAGCGCTGCACATGTCGGAGAGCCAATTGAAGCGGCTCGGCGTCGAGGTCGAGACCCATATCTCCTACGGTGTCGCGCACAGCGTCGATCCGGTTGGCCTGCGGATCGGCCGTGACTTTGTGGCCGGGGCCTTCGCGAGAAAATCCGGCTGAACCGGCAGACCTCTAACGGGCCTTCGCCGTATGGGCGGCGGCGAGCGCAACGGCGCCTGCCGGGAAAGGAGAGGCCGGGGCCCGCGCCGCGGCTCGGAGTAGCGGGAACTGCGGGGGGCAGCGGGCGTTGGCTTGATGGTCAACCATCGGGACAGGCATCATGAACAGGCTTCGGCGGCTCGAGACATTTGCGCGCACCGGGTGGTTCGCGCGCGGCGTCGTCTATTGCCTGCTTGCCTGGATCGCGCTCAGCGGCTCGTCCGCCGACGACCCCAGCCCTCAAGCCGTGTTTCGCTCGGTCCGGGACATGCCCGCTGGCGCGATCCTGCTCGCCCTTCTCGCGATGGGGCTCGCGCTCTACGGTGGCTACCGCCTCTACGGGGCGGCGCTGGATAGCGAAAACAAGGGGACGGGCGCCAAGGGTATCGCCGTACGCGTGGGTTATGCCGCGAGCGGCATCGCGCATTTCATCCTCGCCTGGGCGGCGCTCCGCCTCGCCTCGGGCAAAGGGGCGGCAGAGGGCCGCGAGAAACAGGCGGCGGCTATGCTGCTCGACTTGCCCCTCGGCGGCCTGCTGCTCGGGCTGGTCGGCGCCGCATTCCTCGCGGCAGCCGCGCAGCAAGCCGTAAAGGCCTGGACCACCGAGTTCGCGAAGGATCTCGATGCGGAAGCACCCGCCTGGGCGGTGCCCGTTGGCCGCGTGGGACTTGCTGCGCGCGCGGTGGTGTTCGCGGTGATCGGCGTCTCGCTCGTGCGCGGCGGCTGGTTCGGCACAGCGGGCGAGGTCAGGGGGCTCGGCGACGCACTCTCGGCGCTGACAGACAATCCGCCGCTCTATCTGCTCGTCGCTGCGGGCCTTTTCCTGTTCGGGGTCCACAGCTTCGTCGAGGCCCGCTGGCGGCGGCTTCGCGACGAGGACATGGTCGCGCGTATCATGGCGGCGAGACGCTGACGATTTTCACCGGGGAGGTTTGAGGAACCCGATGGGCCGCGCCGCGTTAGCTGGGCAGTCATCAACAGGGAGACTTTCGATGAAAAAGCTGTTCGTAACCCTTGCTGCTACCTCGGCCCTTGCGCTCGGCGCCTGCCAGAGCCCCGCCGCCGACAAGGTGGAAGACCAGGCCGAAACAAAGGCGGAAGCGATCGACGATCAGGCCGACGCGATGCCTGAGGGGCCCGCCAAGGAAGCAATGGAGCAGAAGGCCGACGTTGTCGAAGAGCAGGGCGAAGAAAAAGCCAATGCGATGGACGACAACGGCGAGATCGCTCCCTCCGAAACCGGCGTCGGCGACACGCAGAAGAAATAAGACTGCCTTCCCTAAGGGCAGGGTGAAGGGCGCCGGTCACGGCGCCCTTCGTCTATAGGGCGGCAGGATGCCAAACCCTATGCGAATAGCGCGCAAATGCCGGTCTGACGCAGAGTATCGGAATAGCGGCGAACATGCTTGAAGTACTACGACTTGACGGTCATCGCATCGCTGAAATCCGGTCGCGCTAACGCGACGTCGTACCCAATGTTCCGGGGAACCTCAGCCCGCCTCCGTGACATAGCCGCCAAGACTGACATAATAGAGCCGCTCGGGGCTCTCGAACGACTCGGGCCTCAGGATGATGCCGTAGCCATCGGCTGCTCGATCTCGGCCCAGCAGTCGATATGGAGGATGCCGGGCGTGCCCCACCATTGCCGGCGAAGCGCATCATAGGTGTCAGCAATGGTCGGCGCAGCGACGAAGCGCATGTCGTGCAGCTCGATATTGGCGCCAGCCATCTCGCCGCCGATGTAATTGGTGCACAGCTTCATACTGCCGCCTCCTCGGCCTGCGCCTCGGCGATGACCGCGGCCAGCTGCTCGCCCACCACGAGGCCCATCTTGTGCGAGCTTGTGATCCCCGGAGCGCGTCGAAACTGATCGCGGAAATATTCGCCGAGCGCGATGCAGATAGAAGGTGCGTTCGCCGATCATGACGGGATCGACGACGAGATCGACGAGCCGCTCGGGGGCCTGGCGCCGCAGCCAGTCGCACGGCGATTCGGCGACCGGCGGGATTTCGATGCTCGCGATCTTCGCCAGCATGGCGGGGTCGTTCCAGCCCGGCTGATAGGGCGCTCTGCGCCCGGCGCTCGGCTGCGCTTCATAGATGGAAAGCCGGAAAGGGTGGGGGCTTTGCTCAAGCAGCGCGTGCAAGGTGTAGAGGGTGGTCGGGCCAACTCCGAGAAAGGCGATGCGGATCATGCTGCACCAATGCTCCGGGGCCGCTGAAGTTCGGCCAACTTGCTTTGCAGCAATCGAATCTCGCCGCGAAGTGATGCCAAAAAAAGGGGTCCGCGTGAGCGGACCCGAGGGTGCCATCAACCTGGCTGGGAGGATTAGTTTTCGGTGCCGGGGGTACCCGTCTTCGGCGGCTTGCCATCTTCGATACGGCCTTCGTTGCGAAGGTCGCGGCCTTCCTGTGCCTTGCGCTTGGCCTCAGGGGAGTCGCCATTTTCGAAGGCTTCTTCCTTCACATAACCGGCAGCTTCCTTGATCTGTCCCTTGACGCTCATGATGATCTCCATTGGCTGTGGGGTCTGGTTCGAGAAACCCTCTGCGGTGCGAAAAAGTTGCGTGCAGGGCCGCCGATTTATCTTAGCCCCGCCGCGCAACTTTCGCGGTGTCGCAGCGTTTCGCGGCGCGCTCGTGAGACCGAAAGGCGACGCTTAATGTGATATTTGGACGGTCGATTGCGACGCGATTTTGGCCTGTCGCGACGGGCGCCGCTACCGCAACTTTCACATTTGATATGCGTTCGCCCGCTAACATCGACGGGAGACGGGCATGATCCATCAGACGTTCGAAAGTGGCCGGATCGATCGCAGCGAACCCGATGCGATGCGCGCCTGGGCGTGCATTCTCGGGATCAGCCAGTCCGAGATATTGATCGCGGTCGCCGCCGTTGGCGAACATGCCGATGCGGTTCGGACCTACCTTGCCCGGTCGTGGCCGAAGCCGCTCGCTTGACTGGCGGGAGACGTGAAGCAGCGCAGACCCCGGCCGAGGATTGCGGGGCGGGCGCCGCCGGCTCTCGGCCCGACGGGATCAGCGAGACAATGATTTCGGGGCAGCACTGGCACCGCCACGCGAGCCCTATCTCTTTCATCATCCTCGCGGTGATAATCGCCTTGGCGCTGTCGGGCCTCGTCGGCGGGCAGACAAGTCCGCTGCGCAGCGAAGATTTCGGCGCGGCGCGGCTTGAGGTGAAGACGCCCTCGGTCATCCGCAACGGCGAGTTTTTCGAAACCCGCATTCGTATCGAGGCGTCGCAAGATATGTCCGACGCCGTGCTTGCGGTCTCGCCGTCGCTCTGGACCGACATGACCATCAACACGATGATCCCCGCTGCCTCCGAGGAGAGCTTCAAGGGGGGTGCCTATCGCTTTTCCTACGGCGAACTTCGTGCAGGCGAGACACTCGTCGTCAAGATCGACGGGCAGATCAATCCGCCGCTCTTCGCCGGAACCGAGGGTGAGATTGCGCTGTTCGATGGCGAGCGGCGGCTCGGCGGCATGCCGCTCCACATCGAGGTTCTTCCCTGATGGATATCGTCCGCCGCGCGAGCGCGATGTTTTTCCTTCTCTATGCGCTGCTCCGTCTGTTGGGGAAGCGCGAACTCGGGCAGATGACGCCCTTCGAGCTGGTGCTTCTCGTCGTGATGGGCGACCTCATCCAGCAGGGCGTCACGCACAATGATTTCAGCCTGACCGGTGCGCTGCTCGCGATCGTCACCTTTGCCTTCTGGGCGCTCACGCTGAGCTGGGCGACCTATCTCTTTCCCCGACTCAAGAACATGCTCGAAGGTCAACCGCGCGTCGTGGTCAAGCAGGGCGAAATCATTCGCGACAATCTCCACCGCGACCGGCTCACCGCCGACGAAATCGAGTCCGAGATGCGGCTCGCGGGCATCGCCCACCTCTCGGACGTCGAATGGGCGATCCTCGAGCCGCAAGGCAAGATCAGCTTCATCAAGCGATCGGGCGGCGAGGCGCACCAGCGCGACGCCGACGATCGCGCGGTGTGATCGAAGGGTCGGCAACTTTCGGGCTCGCCGCGCGCTGCACAGGGGCGGGGCATGATGATGGAGACTGCCATGAAACCTAGCGAAATCGACACTGACGCGACCCATATCCTCGCCGCCGACCACCGTGCGGTCGAAGCCCTTTTCGAGGAATTCGAGAAGGCCAGCGGGACCGACCGCAAGGCCAAGATCGCCGACCAGATTTGCACCGAGCTCAAGATCCATGCGCAGATCGAGGAAGAGGTCTTCTATCCGGCGCTCAAGGGCAAGATCGACGACGACCTCCTGAAAGAAGCCTATGTCGAACATGACGGCGCCAAGATCCTGATCAACGAGATCGTTGCATCCGGTCCCGCGGACGAGTTCTTCGAGGCGAAGGTTACGGTGCTGTCCGAAGAGATCAAGCATCATGTGAAGGAAGAGGAAAAGCAGCACGACAATATGTTTCAGCAGGCGCGCGCCGCGGACGTCGACCTCGACGCGCTGGGTGAAAGAATGCTTGCCCGGAAGGAAGAACTGAAGCGCCAGGCCGAGACCACGGGGCTGCCCCCCGCCGAACTCGCCACAATGTAGCGTGAGCGCAGCGACGCTGATCGAACGACGCCGTCGCAAGCTGGCCCGGCATCTTGCTGGCAGGACCTTACGGTTCGTGACGGCCGAAAGCTGCACCGGCGGTCAGCTCGCCGCCGTCCTCGCAGCCGACGCTGCGCTCGGTCCCCACCTCGAGCGCGGCTTCGTCGCCTATTCGATCGACGCCAAATGCGAGATGCTCGGTGTTTCCCGGGAGGACGCCGAACGGGCAGCGGCGGTCAATCCCGAGGTTGCGGCGGCGATGGCGACCGGTGCCCTTCGAACGAGCCGCGCCGACCTTGCCATTGCGATAACTGGGTTTTGCGGGCCGCGCGAAGGTCGTGAGGAGGTAGGTCTCGTGTACATCGGCATGGCAAACGTCGACGCCGTGCGGGTCGAGGACTTTCATTTTGGCGACATCGGCCGCAGCAATGTTCTCGATCTTGCGGTCGCCGTCGCGCTCCAGATCATGATCGAGGCTGCATCGTGAGCGGCAGTCGGACTGCCTTGAATGCGACGGTCGGTCAGCGGCTGCTTCTTTCCGCTTTTCCTATTTGCGCTTCAAGGCGGCTGCTTTGTGTGCCGCGCGCTTGCCTTCGGCGGCATCTGCGAGAAATTCAGGCTTCGAGGGCGATGCTGCACATGATGGTCCTTGACGTCCATCGCTCCGGTGATCCTCCGCGCGATCTTGCCCTCGGCGCGCCCGCCGTGACTTATCCAAATCGCCTCCTCACCCTTCTTGGGTTCGTTTTTCATGATCGCACTCCTTCGCAGGAAGAGCCCGCGGCAAAGGTTCCGTCCGGAGAGCCGAACGTGCAAGGGTGAAGGCGTTTTTCTGGCACCGTTCGATGGGCTTGCCCGACGATCCGGCTTCAGTTGTGACCGGGCGCACTCAAAGCCTAGTCCGATCCTTCCGGATCGGCCGCCATTTGCGGGCGCGGCTGGACGAGGGCGTCGGACTGTTTCTCGGGGCGAATATAGATCGAACTGATATCGCTCGACGCCGCCTTGAGCTCGGTCTCGATTGCCTCGATCAGCGTTTCGGCGTCGCCCATGGGGAGAAGGTCCTCGAAATCCGCGCTCACTGCGACAAAGATGGCGTTGGGGGCGGTGTGGATCGTACGCACATGATTGACCGCGGTAATTTCGGGGCGGCGTTCGACGATGGCCCAGATTTGCGCAATCAGTTCGGGGTCGGCCGCCTCGCCGATCAACAGCTCCTTCGCTTCCCTTGCGAGTAGAACGGCGACCGCCCCAAGAATCGCTCCGATGGCCATCGAGGCGAGACCGTCGATCCGTGCGTCGCCGGTGGCATGGCTCAACCAGATGCCGAACGCGGCGATCGCGAGACCGGCGAGCGCAGCGCTGTCCTCGAACAGCACGATGAAGCCCGCCGGGTCTTTGGACCGGCGGACGGCCTTCCACCAGCCGAGGCCGCGTCTCCCTGCGTTGAATTCGCGAACCGCGATCGTCCACGACGCGCCCTCGAGCAGGAACGCGATGCCGAGCACGACATAGTTGATCGTCGGATCGCGCAGCGGCTCGGGATCGCGAAAATGGATCCATCCCTCGTAGACCGAAATGCCGGCGCCAACGGCGAAGATGAGGATCGCGACAACAAATGCCCAGAAATAGAGCTCGCGGCCGTACCCGAACGGGTGGCGACTGTCGGCTGGCCGCTTCGCTTTTCCCTGGCCGTAGAGGAGAAGCATCTGGTTGCCGCTGTCGACGAGCGAATGAACGCCTTCCGAGAGCATCGAGGAGGACCCGCTGATCGCGGCCGCTACGAACTTCGCGACCGCAATGCCGAGATTGGCGAAGAGCGCCCCATAGAGGACGATATTCGCCTTGATATGCGCCGATGGAGATTGCGCCCCCGCCATGTCCGCTCGTTCTACCATCGCGCCGCCACCGTGATGCGCGCGGAGCAAACGGCGAGACTGTCGGGATCAGACGGGGCGGTGATGCAAAGCGTCATGGGAGGGCTACGTCCGGCGCGCGCGCATGTTCCCGCATGCGATCGGTTGCCGTGAAGGCAAATCGCCGGGCCTCGTTGAGATGGACGCCGGCCATTGGCCGCGACGACGACCGACCGTGCGACGATGCGCCGGCATCCATATCGACGATAGCTCGTTGTCAGCAGGCGGCCGGTCGGCCCGCGGATGCCGGGAGAAGCGCCATGACAGACTGGATCACCGACCTCGTCGAGACGATGGGCTATGCCGGGATCGTCCTCCTGATGTTTCTCGAGAATGTCTTCCCGCCGATCCCGTCCGAGGTCATCATGCCGCTCGCGGGTTTCGGCGCCGCCGACGGACGCTACAGCCTGCCGCTGGTGATCGCTGCCGGACTTGCGGGGACCCTGCTCGGAGCGCTTTTTTGGTACATAATCGCGCGCAGGATCGGCGATGAGCGGTTACGCCGCTGGGCCGACCGCCATGGGCGTTGGATCACGCTGAGCGACGACGATATCGCGCGGATCGAGCGCTGGTTCTGCCGCCACGGCACATGGGCGGTGCCGCTCGCCCATCTCATACCCGGTCTTCGGACGCTAATCTCCATTCCCGCCGGCATTTTCGCGATGCCGCCGACGCGCTTCCTGCTGCTGTCGGCGCTCGGTGCCGGCGTCTGGACCGCGGCGCTCGCGGTCTCGGGCTATCTGCTCGCCGAGCGCTTCGAGGGCGTCGAGAAATGGGTCGGTCCCGCGAGCACCGCGATCATGGCGGCGCTCTTCGCTTATTATGTCTGGCGCGTGATCCGCTTCTAGCCGGGCGGCGCCAGCTGATTATTTCTGGCCGGCCGCCGGGGAGACTGGCGATCGCATCGCGAGCGCGCGTGGGCCGGTGACGCGCCACACAGTGTTCGAGAGATCATCGGCGATCCAGAGCGCACCGCGCGCCGGGTCCCAGGTGACGCCGACGGGGCGGCCGCGCGCTTTACCGTCCTTGATGAAGCCGGTCACGAAATCCTTCGGCTTCGCGGCCGGGCGTCCGTTCGCGAAGGGGACGAAGCTCACCTTGTAGCCCGCAAGGGTCTGGCGGTTCCAGCTGCCATGCTCGCCGACGAAGGCGCCCGCCTCATAGCCCGGAAGACCGCCTTCGGTCGCGAAGCTCAGTCCGAGCGGCGCAACGTGCGAGCCTAACGCATAATCGGGCGCGACCGCAGTCCTGACGAGTTCGGGCTTTTGCGGATGGACGCGCGGATCGGGGTGGCGTCCCCAATAGCTGTACGGCCAGCCGTAGAAGGCGCCCTCGCGTACAGAGGTCAGATAATCGGGTACGAGTTCGGCCCCGAGTTCGTCGCGTTCGTTCACCACCGCCCAGAGGGTGTTGGACGAAGGCTCGAGGGCGAGCGCGGTCGGATTGCGTATGCCCGAGACGAAGATGCGGCTCGCGCCGGTCGCGGCGTCGACCTCCCAGATGACGGCGCGATCCTCCTCGACGCTCATTCCACGCTCGCCGATATTGCTGTTCGAACCGATACCCACATAGAGCTTCGTGCCATCGGCGCTCGCCGCAAGCGACTTCGTCCAGTGATGGTTGATGGCCGCCGGGAGCTTGGTGACTTCCTCGCCCTTGCCCCCGATGCTTGTCGCGCCCGGCGTATAGGCGAAGCGAAGCAGGGCGCCCTGGTTGGCGACATAGAGGCTGTTGCCGACGAGCGCGAGGCCATAGGGGGCGTCGAGGTCCTTGATGAAGCTGGTGCGAAGCTCGGGTTTGCCGTCGCCATCCGCGTCGCGAAGCAGGGTGATGCGGTCGCCGCCCTTCACCGACGATTTGCCGAGGCTCTTGATATAGCCCGCGATCACATCCTTGGGCCGGAGTTTCGGCGCATGGCCGCCGGACCCTTCGGCGACAAGGATATCGCCATTGGGAAGTATGAGGATCTGGCGCGGAATTTTGAGGTCGGTCGCGACCGGCGTGATCGTGAAACCCGCGGGAACGGTCGGAAGCTCGCCGTTCCAGCCCGCGGGCCTCGCTATCTTCATTGGGGGGACGAGCGTCTCGTCGATCTTCGGCAGGCTCGGGCTGGCGCCGGTCTGGTCGAGCTTTTCGTCACCTTTGCCGCAGCCTGCGAGCAGCGCCGCCATCGCCGCTACGGCGACGAGGGTGAGAGATGTCGGGCGGGTCATGCGCGGGGCTCCTTGGCGGCGTGGAGAAGCCAGGCAGAGGCAATTGCTGCGAGGGCGGAAACGGCCGAGAGTATCACGCCGGTAGTGCCGACCGAGCTCCACGCATCTTGGCTATGCTTGAAGGCGTTGACGAGCCCCGCGACCCACATGACGAGGATCAGCAGGAAATAGGCGAGGGCGGGCGTGCGCGTCGCGCCCTTCCGCCCCCGGACGAAAGCTATGGCCGCCCATAGCAGCACGGGTGCCCCGAATATGAGCCCGCCCGTGATTAGCCAGGCCGAGAAATTGCTCCACTGCATCTCGGCGCTCTCGACATAGGTGATATCGGAAAGAAGCGCACAGCTGAACAGCGCGAGCGGGAACGCAAGGAGGATGGCGTGCAGCGGGTGGGGGGCACGTCGGCGATAGGCCGGTTCGAGGCGGGGCGATGGGGCCGTTGCCATAAGATCTCCATGCTGGCCCCCGTCTGGACAATGCGCCGAGCGCTCAATGGTTTCCCGGAACCCGCGCATATGGCCCAACGTTGGCAAATCGATGGATACTGCTTCTATTCCCTATTGCGGTCCCGCGCCGATCCCGGCTGACTGGATCATGCACTGGAATCTCGACCCCTGGCTACTGCTGGCGCTGGGCATTGCAGCGCTGATCGCGAGGCGACGGCAGGCCGCCGGCCCATTCTGGTTCGGCTTCGGGCTGATCGCGCTGCTGTTCGTCTCGCCGCTCTGCGCCCTGTCGTCGGCGCTTTTCTCGGTGCGCGTCGCCCATCATATCGTCTTGACCGCGGTTGCGGCTCCGCTGCTTGCGCTCGGTCTGCCGCGGCTTCGGCCGCGCGGCGGCGGCGCTCTCTGGGCGGCTGCGCATATCCTCGCCTTCTGGATCTGGCATGCGCCGGCGCCCTATGCCTTCGCTTTGGCCCATGACGGTGTCTTCTGGCTGATGCAGCTGTCGCTGCTCGCGACCGCACTCGGATTCTGGACGTCGCTCCGATCGGCCTCACCGCCGCTCGCGATCGGTCTCCTGCTGGTCATGATGGTGCAGATGGGGCTGATCGGCGCGCTCATCACCTTCGCTGGCACCCCGCTTTATCTGCCCCATCTGGCGACGACGACGGCCTGGGGGCTGGGGCCGCTCGAAGATCAGCAACTCGCGGGGCTCATCATGTGGGCGCCCGCCGCCGCCCTCTATCTTGGCGCAGCCCTGTGGACCGGGTGGCACCTGCTCGGCGAGCCGCGCCGGGTGGCGGGGTGATCGAGGCGATCCAGGCGTGGGCGGCGCGCTACGCCCACGACAGGCGCTATTCGCCGGTCGGACAGATTTTCCACTGGACGATGGCGGCGCTCATCCTCTTCCAGCTCGGCTGGGGCTGGCGGATGAGCCGCATCGATGCGGGCGGCGATAAAGTGGAAGCCTTTCGGGTTCACGCCGAGCTCGGGCTGCTGATGCTCCTGCTCGCTGCGCTCCGCGCAATCTGGCGGACGATCGTCCCGGGACCGGTTAACGATGCCGACCGTCTCGGCTGGCAGACGGCAGCGGCCTATGTGACGCATATCCTTTTCTACCTCTGCTTTTTCGGCCTGCCGCTCTCGGGCTGGGCGATGTGGTCGGTGGCCGGCGGTGAGCCGCTCGAGATGGGGGGAATTGTGCCGTGGCCGCACATGCCCTTCGACAGTCTGGAAAAGGGCTGGCAGTGGTGGATCCTCGACTGGGCCGAGGGCATCCACGCGCTCCTGATCATCCTCCTGGTCGTGATGATTCCGATGCATGTGGGCGCGGCCCTGAAGCATCATTTCTGGGATCGGCACGACGTGCTGCGGGGGATGTTGCCCGAACTTCCGGAGGACGGGGCGGAAACGACGCCGCATGACGCGACACCGCCTCGAGCTCGGCAGGCGAAAGAAGGCGGCTGACGCGGCGCATCTCGCCCAGCGGATCATTGTTGCGCTTCGCTTCGCGCCATGCGGTAAGCTGGCCCGAGATAAAGGCGGCGGGCTGACCGGCCAGCGGCGGGTTCGCCGCATCGCCGGCGCCGCTCTCGCCATGACATGAGGCGCAAGAGGGAAGGCCGCGGGTGGGATCGCCTATATCGTAGATGCGGGCGCCCGCCGGGTCAGGGGCTGCGACCGGCCACGCCGTCGGCTGCAGCGAAGCATAATAGGCCGACACCTTCGATCTGTCGCCGTCGCCGAGCTTGCGGGCGATCTCGCGCATCGCGGCATGTTCCCGGCGGCCGTTCGCATAATCGTCGAGCTGCCGGTGGAGATATCCTGCATCGAGCCCGGCGAGGCGCGGCGCGTCGCGCCCGTCGCCTTCGCCTTTCAGCCCGTGACAGGTGAAGCAGGCGGCCTTGGCACCCGCGTCCCCGCCGCTCATCGCGATCGTCTCGCCGGTCGCGCGAAAGCGGTCGGGGGGTGCGGGCGCATGGCACGCGGGCAGGAGGAGCAGGAGAAGAGGGGCTTTGCGCACGCATCGGGAACCAATGGCCGCGCGAGGAGGTTCCCGAAGTGGAACGAGGACGGTGAACGGCTATGAAAGGGGGCGCTGCGATTTCGGTGTTGATGCTGCTCGGTGCCTGCGCGCCCGCTCCGGTCGAAACGGCACCCGCCGACTCGGACGCCATCGCGCGTGGCCGTGACGCGGCGGCGCGGCTCGGTTGCGGCGCCTGTCATGCCATGCCCGGAGTTGCCTGGCCGAAAGGGCGCGTGGGACCGCCGCTCGCGGGCTTCGGCGCGCGCCCGCTGATCGCCGGCCGCCTGCCCAATCGCGCCCCGCATCTCGCCGCCTTTGTGCGCGATGCGCCCGCTGAGATGCCGGGCACCGCGATGCCAGCGATACCGATGCGACCATCGGAGGCCGAGGATATCGCCGCCTGGCTGCTGAGCCTCGATGACTGACCGTACGCTTTCTCCCGGCGACTGGCCGCCCGCCGTGCTCGATCCCGCTGGCCCCTATTCGGAGCCGGTGACGCTTCTCGCCTGGGTGCTGCTCGCCGGCGGAACGGTCATTTTGGCGATCGTGCTCGCGGCGCTCTGGATCGCGCTGCGCGGTTCGCCCCGGCTCAAGGCGCGACTCGGCGGCGAGAAAGCGATCTGGATTCTCGGTTTTGCCTTTCCGTCGGTCGTGCTCACGGGCTTGCTCGTCTGGAGCCTGCTGCTGACAAGCTCGCTGTCGCCGACGGCGGCTCCCGAAGGCGCGATGCGCGTCAGGATCATCGGCGAGATGTGGTGGTGGCGGGTCCACTACCAGGATGGCCAGGGCCGCGAGACGTTGCGCGATGCGAACGAACTTCACATCCCCGTCGGAAAGCCCGTCCTCCTCGAACTCGAGGCAGCGGACGTCATCCACAGCTTTTGGGTGCCGCGGCTCGGAGGCAAGATGGACATGATCCCCGGGCGCACCAATCGCCTGCTGATCGAGGCCGATGCCCCGGGCGTCTACAAGGGACAATGCGCCGAATATTGCGGCGGCCCGCACGCGCTGATGGGATTCGTGGTCGTGGCGCACACCCCTGCGGATTTTGCGCGCTGGCAGGCCTCGCGCCGCCCCGCGGGACGCGCCGGCGGCGAGGGGCTTTCCCTTTTTCTCTCGAGCGGCTGCGCCGCCTGCCATACGATCCGCGGGTCGCCCGCGCGCGGGCTCGCGGGTCCCGATCTGACCCATGTCGGCTCGCGCAAGACGCTCGGCGCCGGGATATTGCCCAATAACCCGGGGACGATGGCGGGCTGGGTCGCCAATAGCCAGGCGATCAAGCCTGCAAACCGCATGCCCGCCTACCACCAGTTCAGCGGCGAGGAACTGCAGGCGCTCACCGCCTATCTGGTCGCGCTGAAATGAGGTCTGAAACAGGGTTCGATCCGGCGCTGTACGAGCGTTTTCCAACCAAGGGCGAGCGGCCGAAAGAAGAGGAGGAAGAACTCCGCCGTATCTGGTGCAAGCCCAAGGGCTGGGACTATCTGTTCGCGGTCAACAATAATTATATCGGCATCTACTATCTCGGAACTGCCTTCCTCTTCTTCCTGATGGCGGGCGTACTCCCGCTGCTCATGCGCGCGCAGCTCGCCGCCCCGATGCTCGAAATCCTGCCGCAAGGCACCTATAATCAGGTTTTCACCATGCATGGCACGGTGATGATGTTCCTCTTCGCGGTACCCGCGGTCGAGGCGGCAGGGGTGCTGCTCCTCCCGCAGATGCTCGCGGCGCGCGATCTGCCGTTTCCGCGGCTCTCCGCCTACGCTTTTTGGGCCTATGCCGTGGGCGGACTCTGTTTTTTCGCCTCGATCTTCGTCGGGCTCGCGCCCGACAGCGGCTGGTTCATGTATCCGCCACTGACCTCGAAGGCCTATTCGCCGGGGATCAACACCGATTTCTGGCTGCTCGGCATCGGCTTCATCGAGATCAGCGCGATCGCGGGAGCGATCGAGATCATCGTCGGCGTGTTGCGGACCCGCGCGCCGGGCATGCGCCTCGACAGGATGCCGATCTTCGCCTGGGCGATGCTCGTCTTCGCGGTCATGATCGTCATCGCCTTTCCGAGCATCATCCTCGGCACCTTGCTGCTGGAGATCGAAAGGGCGTTCAACTGGCCCTTCTTCGATGCGACCCGGGGCGGCGACCCTTTACTGTGGCAGCATCTCTTCTGGTTTTTCGGGCACCCCGAAGTCTATATCATCTTCCTTCCCGCTGCCGGGATGATGAGCATGATCGTCGCGACCGTCGCGGGCGAGAAGCTCGTCGGCTACCGGCTGATTGTCCTTGCGATGATCGCGACGGGTTTTATCAGTTTCGGCGTGTGGGCGCATCATATGTTCACCACGGGCATGCCGCCGATGACGACCGGCTTCTTCTCTGCCGCCTCGATGGCGGTCAGCGTACCGGCGGGCATCCAGGTCTTTTCGTGGATCGCGACGCTCGCGATTGGCAAGCCGAAGTTCAACGCACCGGGCCTCTTCGTCATGGGAAGCATCGTTATCTTCGTAACCGGGGGCCTGACCGGCGTGATGGTGGCGATGGTCCCGTTCGACTGGCAGGCGCACGACAGTTATTTCATCGTCGCGCATCTCCATTATGTTCTGATCGGCGGCATGGTCTTTCCGCTTTTTGCCGCCTTCTATTACTGGATCCCGATGGTGAGCCGGCGTGCCTTGTCCGAGCGGCTCGCCAAATGGGTGTTCGGCCTCATGTTCGTGGGCATGAATATCGCCTTCCTGCCGATGCATCTCGCGGGGCTGCAGGGCATGCCGCGCCGCGTCTACACTTATCTGCCGGGGCACGGACTCGAGCTGCCCAATCTGATCTCGACGATCGGCGCCTTCATGCTCGGGCTCGGCGTGCTCCTCTTCCTTGTCGACCTCGCGCGGAACTTCCGGCTCGCGCCGGGCGACGGAAATGCCGGTAACGTCTATGGCGGCGGCACGCTTGAATGGTTGCCGAGCGAACTCTATTCGACACGCTCGATCCCGGTCGTGACGAGCCGCGAGCCCTTGTGGGACGATCCCGCGCTCGCCGATGCGGTAGAGAAGGGGCGCTATTTCCTGCCGCGCTCGGCAACGGGCCGGCGCGAGACGATCATCACGAGCCCGCTGCTTGCCGAGCCCCAATATCTGCAGATCATGCCGGGGCCGTCGCCATGGCCTTTCGCCGCCGCGATCTTCACCGCGGGCTTCTTCCTCGCGCTGACGGTGCAGGCCTATCTATTCGCATGGGTCAGCGGCGTGCTGGCGGTGATCTCTGTGTTGCGCTGGCTTTGGGAAACCGACCGCCCCGTTGAAATCACGGGCGTCGACATCGGGGCCGACATTCGTGTCCCGACCTATGTCACCGGGCCATCGAGCCATGGCTGGTGGGCGATAGTCATCCTGCTGGTCGTGATGGGCATGATCTATCTCATGGCGCTGTTCAGCCTTGCCTTTCTGTCGTCGAACCAGCCTGGCTTCTGGCAGCCGCCGCCGGCCCTCGGCGAGGCGATACCGGTGCTCATGCTCTACGCTGCGGCTATCGGGGTCGCGCTCACGGCGCGCGCGGCTCTCCAGCGCTCGTCCCTCTGGTCGGTGATAGCGCTTCTGGCCTCCGCGGCGGCATCGAGTGCCGCGCTCGGTCTGGACTATGGCAGCTGGTCGGGCAGCGGGATTGGTCCGACCGTAAGCGGGCAGGGCGCCGCCGCTTATGCGCTGCTCGCTCTTCAAGCCTGCGCCGCGGCGATCGGCATGTTGATGGCGCTCTATTGCTCCGCACGCGGGGTGCGGGGCCTCGTCGCGCAGCCCGGAAACAACAGCATCGATCTCGCAATGCTTTTCCTCGTCTACACTGCGGCGCAGGGGGCCACCGGCGCGCTCGTCTCGCGCCTGGTCGGCGCGGGCGGATGAAGAGCTGGCTCATCATGATGGGCGGTCTCATCCTGTGGGCCGTGCATTTTTTCCTTCTCTACCTACTTGCCGAGTTCGGGGGCGGCGCGAGCGGCGTGCGCGTCGCGGCATCGCTCGGTACCTTGGCCATTCTCGGCGCCATGGCATGGCTGGGCGTCACCGTGGTGCGGGTCGTTCCGCAAAATGCCTTTGGCCGCTGGCGCCGTCGCGCCGGATTGCTGGCACTGGCGTTCGGGGGGTTCGGTATCGTCCTGCAATATTTGCCGGTCGTACTTATCGATCGCTAGGACGGAGGGGGGCGAGGTCCGCGTCCGCGCGGCGTAGTGCCGGTAGGGGAGTTGGTCTAGATGCAGATGATCGAGGCGATTGCGACGTGCGAGGAAGAGCTACGGTCGGCCATGCTCGCCAGCGATGTCGAAGCGCTAGAGCAGATGCTCGCGGACGATATGATCTTCATCGACCAACTGGGCATCAGGCGATCGCGCGACGACGATATCGCGGCGCACCGCTCGGGGCTTCTCGACCTCAATTCGCTCGATTTTCGCGGCGACCGCATCATCCGGGCCCATGGCGAGTTGGCGAGCGTGATCGTGACGGCCGACGTCGCAGGCACCTATGACGGCGCGGCTTTTTTCGGAACATTCGCCTATCTTCGGCTCTGGAAGCAGCAGGACGGCCGCTGGCAGATCATCCTTGCCCAGTGCACCGCGTCTCCATCGTCGGAGCTTTGAGCATAGTCTGCGCCGGGCGAGATGGAGCGCGGCATCTGTCGAGCGCGCTCTGGCCTCGCAGGCTCGGCCAGGGGTCGCGCGGATATCCGGCCGCGCAGGCACACTTGCCTCGCTTCTTGCCGGCGCGGGCGCGCGTTTTCACGGCGGGCAAGCCGCGCTGCACGCGGCTCCGGCCCCGGCTTCGCCGCGTCCGGCCCGCCGCGCCCGCGCGCACGCCGCCCCGGCTGCGGCTCCGGCAAGAGTGCGGCAGTTGGGGCCCTCCGGGCCAGCCTCGGTGCCGCCGGCGTCAATCCGGCCGGGCGCGAAGCTTGCGGCGGATCGTCCGCAGCGCATTCTCGAGACCCTGCGAGCGATATCCGCCTTCGGGAGCTCCGCGGTCGAACAAGGCGCCGTCGTCATCGCGGCCGAGCAGAAATTCAAGCGCTTCGACAAGTTCCTTATCCATGGTCGTTCTTTCCGTCACCGCGCCAGCGTCACCGATACGGGACAATGGTCGGAATAATGTTTGGTGCCGTCCCCGTAGAGCGTCTCGGCAAAGCCGAGCATATCCGCGCCGGCTCGCCGGTCGAGGACGATATGATCGATGAAGCTGTCGTAACGTGGATCGCATTTCGGTCCAAGCCCGGCATCGGCGAGACGGAGGTCGGCGTTCGCGGGCGTGCGATCGTCGATCTCGGTCCAGACGCGGTCGCCCTCAACGCCGAGCATGCGGTTCCAGTCGCCGAGGACGGCGAAACGCACGGACGCTTCGGCGGCGGCATCGACCCAGGCCTCGGGTGCATGCAGCAGCAGATTGCGGTCGTCACGCTCGGAATAGCGGACCTCGCCCGGTCCCGACGTTTCTACAGCGAAGGCTTCGGCTGGACGCCGGTGTTCGCAAATGAAGAGATCGCCTTCTACCAGATGAACGGCCTGATCCTCGGCACATGGCTGGAGGCAAAGCTTGCCGAGGACATGACCCGCACCTCGTTCGGTGGGCCGGGGTCCTTTGCGCTCGCGCACAATGTCGGGTCGGCGCGGAAGAGGTCGATGCTGTAATCGCGGCGCTCGAAGCGGCGGGCGGGCGGGTGCTGCGACCGGGCGATGCGCCGCCGCATGGCGGCTATCGGGGCTATATTGCCGACCCCCCACGACCACGCCTGAGAGATCGCGTGGAATCCCGACTGGCCGATCGACGCCGAAGGCCGTGTGACCTTCGGCGCCTGAAGTCGCGGCTTAGCCGTTGAGGCGATCCTTGATCGCCTTCGCTGCGCCGAAGCCGAGCTTCTTCGAGGCTGCGATCTGGATGGTCGCGCCCGTCGAAGGGTTGCGGCCTTCGCGGGCTGCGCTTTCCTTGACCTTGAACTTGCCGAAGCCGTTCACCGAAACTTCCTCGCCTTTGGCGGCGGCATCGGCGATCGCGGCGAATACGGCGTCGACCGCCTTCTTGCCGTCGGACTTGCTCGTTCCGAGCGCGGTAGCCACTGCATCCGATAGGTCGGCATGGTTCATTCAGTATCTCCCTTATGCGGTCGGCCCCTCGCCGACCGGGCGGGTTCTATAGGAGCGAATATCGCCCTTCGCTATCGTGATCGTTCGGCGAGGCTGCGGAAGGTGATTGACCAGCGCGCCTCCTCGATCGGCGCGATGCTATGCTCCCAGTCGTGCCGCGCTTCACCGGAGAGATGATAGATCGAGCGCGGCGCGAGCGGCAGTGCGAAGCGGTCGAACCCGTCTTGTCTGCGGCGCCGAAAACGCATCGCCGCCTCGGCTCCCAGCGAAATGCCGACGACGTGCTCGAAGACGGGCCGGTCCTTGTGCCAGCCGATGCCCGCGCCGGGGCCGTATGAAATCAACAGCGCCTGCGCGATGGATGCCGGCGGCAGATTGGCAAAACGCTCGGCGCGGGAAGCGATCGGGGCGAGCCACTCCGGGATCGGCTCGGCGCGGGCAAAGGTGCCGGTCTGAAAATTATAGCTCCAGCCGAACGAGCGGGTGAGGCGCTTGCCCTCCCATTGCTGGAACTTGAAGGTCTCGAGGCCGGCGTCTTCGATATGGGCGATGAGCGCGGCTTCCTCGGCGGCCGTGACGAAGGCGTCGGCCGCTGCCAAACCGGGAAGCAGCGCGCGGCCGAATAGATCGGCCTGCGCCGCCACGCCTTTGCTGACGGGACTGTGCTTCATGGCCTTGCGAGTGCGGCCATCTTCGCCGCAATCGCTTTCCAGCGCTCGACGCCGGCATCGTCGCCGGCAAGCGCGAGCGCACCGATGCGTGTCGTCACGAAGCGCGGCGCGTCCGCGCCATGCTGCTTCTCGACGGCGAGCGCGCAGGCCCAGAGATGACGTTCCTCGGTGAGCATCAGAACAGCGTCGGCATCTCGGGCGGCGGAGGCGACGCCTTCCCGCGGTTGCTCCACGGATCTTTGCTATGCTCGGCAACAAGCCGGTCGCCGGGATATTTGCGGACGAGCCTGATCGCTTCGTCGGCGGGCGCGCGGAGCCAGGTCTCATAATCTTCGGGATGGAGGATCACCGGCATGCGGTCGTGGATATCGAGCAGTTCCTCGGTCGCATCGACCATAACGCCGGTATAGGCGTCGCCCCATTCATCGGTGGGCCGCCAGAGGCCCGCCCAAGCTGCTAGCGGCTGATCGGTGACGCTGATCCAGGTCTTCGTCATCGCGCCTTTTTCACCGACGGCCTCCGCAAAGGCAGTGAACGGGATCAGGCAGCGATGCGCCGGCCGGGCGAACCATTCGCTCCACATGCCATAAGGGTTGAAGAGCTGATCGTCGCGCGCATTGTTCGTCGGGCTCGGCTTGTTGAGCAGACCCGTCTTCTTGCTCGTCGAGTGGCGCGGGAAACCCCAAGTCATCGACTGGAGGACGCGCTTTCCCTGTTCTTCGCGGACGACAATCCCCGAATATCCCGGATAGACGTCCTCGGCGCTGTTGAACGCCTGCACGGGCAGCTCGACGCCGAAATGCGCCGCGACCTCGGCGGCGCTTTTGCGCTCGGTGTAGAGATTGCACATGGGCGTCAGTCTATCAGCATCGCACCGGGAAGAAAGGGCGCGGGCGGGGCGTGGTCTGCTAGAGCAGGGCTTGCTGGGGCCGCGCGCTCGGGGGCAGTTTGCCGCTGCGCCAGAGATCGTCGGTATGTTCGACGATGAAAGTCTCGCTTGGCGGCGGCGGGCGAAACTGGAAGCCGATGACGTCCTTGATCGAGCCGTGGAGCCAGCGCTCATATTCATGCGGCATCAGGAGCACCGGCATACGGTCGTTAGTGGGATGTACGAGGCTGTTCGCGTCCATCGTCATGCCCGCATAGACGGGACCCATTTCGGGGGTGTTCTTGCAAAAGCCGGCCCAGGCCATGATCGGCTGGCCTTCGGCCGAGAACCAGCTTCGTGTCTTCTCGCCCGGCGATCCGTTCGGGTTGGCGAAGTGGGTGAGCGGAATGAGGCAGCGATATCGCGGTTCGACGACGAGACCTTCCCACATCGGATTGGTGAGATCGGCGACGAGACCGATGCGGCCAGGCGGATCGCCGCGCAGCCGCATTTCGCGGGTGAGGCGCGGGAAGCCCCAATGCATCTGGCGCAGGTGCCGGCGGCCGTTCGCCTCATGGACGACAAGGCCGGGAAGCGCTTCGATCGTCTCCGAAGGCACCGCGATGTCGGTGAAGCCGCCCGCACCGAAATGATCGGCGACGTCGGATGCCGTGGCGGCAAGGGTGTAGAGGCGGCTCATCGTGGCTGCTCTACCAGGGAATCTCGGCGATGAAGGCGACGAGTTCGCCGAAGCTCTCCGGTTCGAAACCGATGCCGGCGTCGGTATCGACGAGCCTTGCGCGGGCACTTGCATCGTAGAAGGCGTCGACATCGCTGTCGCCGAAGGGGTCATAGGTCTGACACCATCGATCCATCGCGATGGCGCGGGCATGCAGCGCTGCCGCGGCGGGCGCGGCCGGCTCGAACCCGTAATCCGCCGCAAAGGTTTCAAGGAGCTTCGCGTGGGCCGCAATATCGGCCGGGCTGCGGACGCGCAGATGGGCGATCGCGTCGACTGCCGAGCGCATCTGCGGGCCCGTAATCGTCACAGCGTTGAGCGCGGCCAGGAATCCCTCTGGCTCGAACAGGTCGCCCATCAAGGGTTCGTCGGCAGGCTTAGCGCTTGCTGCATCGCGCCAGGCGGAGATGTGGAGGATCTTGCTCATGTCTTTTCCAACGGTCCGAGTCGGTCGGCGACATTAGAACAAAAATGGAACAAAGACGAGTCGGGCGTCTCTAGCGCGGAGATAGCTCGGGCGTGGCCTGATTGGCGGGCACCAGTATGAGGGTGCGGCCTTCGACGCGCCACGAGGCGAGAGCGGACAGGAAGTTCATGCCGAGCACGTCGACATTGCCGAGACCGGGGGAGATCACCACCTTGAGATTTTTCGCCTGCGTAGAGCCGATCGCGAGCGTATCGAGCGTTGCCGCATCGGCGCGCACGGTGCCGTTGCCGGTCCGCATCAGGATCGGCACGAGCATCGCATCGGGCTCGACGCCCGCGGCCTTTGCGCTCGCCTCCGATAGGGCGGTGACAGTCGCGCCGCTGTCGACGAGCATCCGGCGTTCGACGCCGTTGATGCGGGCATTGGCCCAGAAGTGGCCGTCGCGCGCCATGGGGATGCGGACCTCGCTGCCCACGACCTCTTGCCTGTCGATGCCGAGCGCGGCCGTGATGCGGCCCATATTCGGATCGAAAGGCGCCTGCTGAAGAAAGAGGAAGATCGCGAAGGCAAGCAGCGCGAAGGAGAAGAGGCCGCGCAGCACGCGGCCGACATAGGGGATTTTGAACAGCAGGATCAGGATCAGCGCGGCGCAGATCGCATAGATGGCGAGTTGCTCCAAGGGAACGTCGGTTGTGACGGGCATTGGTGGGTCTTAGCGCTGGTCTTGTGTCGCCTGGCTGAACGATCAGCGCTCGGAGATCGTCTCGTCCTCGATGGCGGCGGCGATCATCCGGTCCCATATTGCGGCGTCCCCGACCGCCAGCATGCGGCCACTCGGTTCCCGCATCGTCTTGAGGATTGCGAGTGCCGCGTCGGTATAGTCCGGCCACGACACATCGACGGCCGCAGCGGCCGACTTGATATCTCCTTCGCCGTTCCGGCTGAGCTCATGTCCGGCAAGAACCCGGGCTATGCGTTCGACCGGCGCCGTTGCGGCAGCGTCCCAGGTCATCGGCCGCTGTTCAGATAGGCGCGGACCGCATCCGCGCTGTTGCCGACGGCATCGACCGTCTCGCGAAGCTCGGCTTCGCCGACGCCGAGGCTCTCGGTCCAGTCGTGAATCTCATAATCTTCGGAAAGGCTGATCCGGTCGCGATCGGGGGCGCCCGTCTGCTTCTTGTCGTCCGCCATCATGGGTCTCCTGTGCCAAACCCTTCGCGAAGCCGGGCAGCGCGGGAGCTGCGGCCCGGCCGAATCGAAGGCCTTCCGCCCGTTCGGCGGAATTGGCTCTCACAACCCCGGAAGACGCGCCGATAGCGGCAAGCGTTCCCAAGAAATTTTTCGGATTAACACAGGTTTTTCCGGGGGCAGGGATGCTGGCTCGGCGCGGAACTTTGGCGGCGAGACAGCGTTACCCGCACATCCATCACGGATGAATTGGCGCAGCTTTCACCGTCCCTCCGCAAGTGCGGCCGGGCGAATGGCGGACTGCGTCCAGACGGGAGAATTATCATGTTCAGATGGGCCATCATCTTCGCTGTCGTCGCGCTCGTCGCGGCGCTGCTCGGTTTCGGAGGGATCGCCGGTCTTTCGGCCGATTTCGCCAAGATCCTGCTCGTGATCGGCGTCGTCCTCTTCATTGTCGCTTTCGTTTTCGGGCGCGGGCGCCGCACCTTGCCCTGAGTTTCCGGGATGGCGGAAGTTTCCGACTTGGCCATCCTCACGGGTGCCGGCGATCAACAACCCCTCGATCGCCGGCACACGACTATATTCCTCTCCTATGCCGACCTTGTCTGAGCAGCCTCCCGATATCCTCGATGTCACGCCCGACGGCCGCTATTTCGTTACTCGCGGCCGCCTTTGGCGCATGTCGAACCCGTCGCTCGATCCTGACAGACGCGAACAACTGGTGACCGAGTTGATGGCGGCCCGCCGAGATGTCAAAGCGGCGCTCGCAGCCAAGGATGCCATTGCGTTGCGAAGAGCGCGCTCGGCGGTCGACCGGTGCAAGCGCGCGCTAGGCGAGCGCGGGCCGGTCTGGTGGGACGACGGAGCCCCCGACTATAATCGGCACATGGCAGTCAACACACCCTATGCGGCGTGGTTCGAGGGTCTCGCGGTCTGACGCAGCGCGCTTTCGCGCGCGCAGAGCTTCATGATTTTGCCGTCACCAGCGGAGACGTCGAGCCGCGATGGAGCGTCAGCACTGCCGTTCCGATCCCGGCTGCCGGAACGATTTTCATCCTTTCGGGCGCAATGCCGCGGTCCTCAAGCAGATGGGCCAAGACTCCGATCTGGCCTTCACCCCCCGCTATTTCGATGGTCGCGGCCGGAGCCGCGCGCAGCACGGTTGCAAGGTCTGCGGCGCGGCCAAGCCCGGCACTCGTCAGCCGAGGTCTGTCTTCGTCAAACCCTTGGAACGTGAATGCCCGGCTCTGACCGTCGCGCGATGCGAGCCAGTCGCCCATCTCGCGCGCGAGCGATCCTTTGGTGGCAGCCATGGTCGAGCCGTCGGGCAGGGTAACGAGCACGCTCTTTACCTCCTCCGGTGGTGCGGCCTCAACCGGCTCGCTGCCGCAGGACTGGAGCGAAAGCGTCGCGGCGCCGATCGCCAGAACGGAGGTCATTAGCAGAAGAATACGGGGCATCGATCGTCCTTATGCCCCCTTGCAGTACCAACGCGCCATGAGCGCGGATGTTGCTGCTACTGGGCGCTTTTCATGCCCGCGCGTGCACGCCGGCAGCATTTTGATATCGGCAGATGCTGCCGCTGCTCCGCGTCGTTTCATTGAGCGCTTCGTCGGCGAGGCTGATCAATTGTTCGAGGTCGCGCGTTCGATGGCCCCAAAAGGTAAAGCCCCGCTGCACACGGCTGCGGAGCTTTCCTGACGTCGGATCCTGAGACCCGAGCTTGCAAATTATCTACACGTCCGATGGCCGGATTCTTGCCACGGCCGTCTATTCTTTTTTCTATTATCGGCAGCGAACATTGCTGCGGTCGATCTCGCGCCCGACTGCTGCGCCGCCGATCGCGCCGATCACGGTGCCGAGCGTCTCGGAACGGCCCGAGGCGATGACATTGCCGATCACGCCGCCGGCGATGCCGCCGACGATGAGCCCGGTCGAGCCGTCCTTCCGGCGGCAATAATATTTGTCGTCGCGGCCGCGATAGATGCGGTCGTTGTCGCTAAGCCGCCGTTCGCGATAGCGCCGATCGTTGCGATAATAATTTTCCGCATAATAGCCGCTGTAGCGGGGATCGGGCCGGTCGTAATCGTAACGGCCATATTGGTCGTAATAGGCGCTGTCGTAATAGCCCCAGCCGTCGTCGTCATAGGCATAGCTGCTACCCGTCGAGGCACAGGCACCGACCATGGCGGTCGCGGCGGCGAGGGGGATGATCATGAGGCGGTTCATCGGCATCACTCCATTAATTGCGTGCCTGCCGACATGGCGGGGCATGCTTTGGCCCCTCATGATCTAGACCCTTGAAGCCAGGTGGAGTTCCGTGGCGGGGGCCGCGCATCGCCGGCTAGCGGAAATCGCGCGGCTTGATCTTGATGCCTTCGGTCGGCTGGCCGGGGATGATGCCCGAGCCCAGACGGAGATCGGGAATATATATGTCGCGCGGATTGCGCCCCAGTGGCCTTGTTTCTGGGTCTCTGGGATCGGGGCCAACGGGGCTCTTCACGACATCGGCGCGGCCGACCCGGTAGATGTCGGCGATGTCCGTGCGTTGCCCGACGCTAGCGAGCAGCGGGGAAAGATCGTCGAGCCTTTGCGCGATGACATGGATGACCTGTCCCTCGCGCTGGACCTGACCGCGCACCCCCATCATCGCGGCCCCCAGGACGACGCGGCGATATTTCTCGAAGATATTGGTCCATACGACGAGGTTCGCGACCTCGGTCTCGTCTTCGAGGGTGATGAACATGACGCCTTTCGCCGAACCCGGCTTCTGGCGGACGAGAACGACCCCTGCGAGGTTGACCCAGCGGCCGTCCTTGATGTCCTGAAGTTCCCGGCAGGTGACGATCTTGCGCGCGCGAAGTTCGTCGCGAAGAAAGGCGAGCGGATGCGACCTGAGCGATAGGCCCGACGCCCGATAGTCCTCGACGACCTCGGCGCCTTCGCCCATCGGCGCGAGCAAGGTCTCGGGTTCCAGCGCCTCGCGCTGGAGACGTCCGGCGCGTTCGTCGGCCGCCTGGAAGAGGGGAAGGGCGGCAGGGCCGAGACCCTTTACCTCCCACAGTCCTTCGCGGCGCGTGGCTCCGAGCGAGGCAAATCCATCGGCATCGCCGATCCGGTCGAGCGCTCCGCGCCCGACCCCCGCGCGGCGCTGGATTTCCTCGGCGCTGGTATAGGCCTCGTCGGCGCGGGCGGCGGCGATCGCGGCGCCGTCCTCGTTGGCGAGGCCGCGGACCATGCGAAGACCAAGACGGACGGCATGATATTTGCCCCCCGCTTCTTCGAGCGTGCAATCCCAGCGGCTGTGATTGACGTCGATCGGGCGGATCTCGACGCCATGGTTCCGCGCATCGCGGACGATCTGCGCGGGCGCATAGAAGCCCATCGGCTGCGCGTTGAGCAGCGCGGCGCAGAAGGCGTCGGGATGATGGCATTTCATCCAGCTAGAGGCGTAGGCGATGAGCGCGAAGCTCGCGGCGTGGCTCTCGGGAAAGCCGTAGGAGCCGAACCCCTCGATCTGCTTGAAGGTCTTTTCGGCGAACTCGCGGTCGTAGCCGCGGCCGACCATGCCATCGATGAGCTTGTCCCGGAAATGGCTGACCCCGCCGGTGAGCTTGAAAGTCGCCATCGCGCGGCGGAGGAGATCGGCCTCGCTCGGGGTGAAGCCCGCGCATTCGATCGCGACGCGCATCGCCTGCTCCTGGAAGAGCGGGACGCCCAAGGTCTTTTCGAGCACACGCCTGAGTTCCGGCGTGGGATAGGTGACCTCTTCCTGTCCGTTCCGGCGCCGCCTGTAGGGATGGACCATGTCGCCCTGGATCGGGCCGGGCCGGACGATCGCGACCTGGATCACGAGATCGTAGAAGGTATGCGGCGCCATTAGCGGGATGGAGGCCATCTGCGCGCGGCTCTCGATCTGGAAGACGCCCAGCGTGTCGGCCTTGCGGATCATCGCATAGGTCGCGGGATCTTCCGCGGGAATAGTGGAAAGATCGTGCTTCAATCCCTTGTGATGATGAAGGAATTCGAAGGCACGGCGCATGCAGCTGAGCATGCCGAGCGCGAGGATATCGACCTTCATGAAGCCGAGCGCGTCGATATCGTCCTTGTCCCATTCGATGACCTGCCGGTCTTCCATCGCGGCCGGCTCGATCGGCACGAGCTCGTCGAGCCGGTCGCGGGTGAGCACGAAGCCGCCGGGGTGCTGCGAGAGATGGCGAGGCGTGTTGATGAGGGTGCGCGCGAGCTCGAGCGTCAGCGCGAGGCGCTTGTCGCCCATGTCGAGGTTCAGGGCTTCGGCATGCTTTTCCTCGACGCCCTCGCGGCTGTAGCCCCAGACCGCGCCGGCGAGACCGGCGGTGATGTCCTCGCTAAGCCCGAGCGCCTTGCCCACCTCGCGGACGGCACCGCGCGAGCGATAGCGGGTGACGACTGCGGTCAGCGCACTGCGCGTCCGGCCGTAGGTCTCGTATATCCACTGGATGATTTCCTCACGCCGCTCATGCTCGAAGTCGACGTCGATATCGGGCGGTTCCCTGCGCTCGGCGGAAACGAAGCGCTCGAAGAGCAGTTCGGAGCGCACCGGGTCGATCGACGTGATGCCGAGGACATAGCAGACCGCGCTGTTTGCCGCGCTGCCGCGGCCTTGGCAGAGGATTTCGCGCCGACGTGCTTCCGCGACGATCGAGTGGACGGTGAGAAAATAGGGCGCGTAATCGAGTTCTCCGATCAGCTTTAGCTCATGCATGAGCTGCGAGCGGACCTTGTCGCTCACGCCTTCAGGATAGCGGATCGGCGCCTTTTCCCATGTCAGCCGTTCTAGTTCCTCCTGCGGCGTGCGCCCGGTAACCTGGATCTCGTCGGGATATTGGTAGCGCAGCTCCTCGAGGCCGAAGGTGCAACGCGCCGCGAATTCGACCGTCCGTGCGACGGGTGAACTGTCCTTGAGATTGCGGCGGAACAGCCGCTCCATTTCGGCAGCGGTCTTGATATGGCGGTCGGCGAAGCGCTCGCGCCGGTCGCCGAGCTCGTCGATCGTGCATTTCTCGCGGATGCAGGTGACAACATCCTGCAGCAGGCGTCGGTCGGGCATATGATAGAGAATATCGCCAGTTGCGAGTGT
Organism: Sphingopyxis sp. JAI108; assembly: GCF_013410105.1. Lineage (GTDB taxonomy): Bacteria > Pseudomonadota > Alphaproteobacteria > Sphingomonadales > Sphingomonadaceae > Sphingopyxis > Sphingopyxis chilensis. The sequence continues at coordinate 2,200,857 of NZ_JACCCJ010000001.1, read as the reverse complement.
CGGCACTCTCGCCTTGGTGGCCAGTGCAGCAAGATCGCGTAGCCGGATCGCGTCACCGGGACGGCGGCGGATCGTGAGCGCGAGATAGAGACGATCGTCGAAGATGCGCCTGGCGCGGGCGATCGCCGTCTCGGCTGCGCCGTCGCCGCGATCGGGAAGCAGGATCGCGAGCAGGCCTTCGTGCCAGTCTTCGAGATCGGGCCAGTCGAGCAGGCACGCACCCTTGCCGGCGCGCGTTTTGCCGACGCTGAGTAGCCGGCACATCCGGCCATAGGCCGCCTTGTCGGTCGGATAGACGAGAAGAGCGGTGCCGTCGGCGAGATCGATGCGCGTGCCGACGATGGCGCGGACGCCGGTGACCTTCTCGGCGTCCCATGCGCGCACGATGCCGGCGACGCTGTGCCGGTCGACTACGCCGAGCGCGGGGAGGCCGAGCATCGCCGCAGCGGTGAAGAGCTCCTCGGGCGACGAGGCGCCGCGCAGGAAGCTGAAATGCGTCGTGACCTGCAGCTCGACATAGGCTGGCGCCTCGTCGGACATCACGCAAAGGCGCCGCTATTTGATGGTCGCACTCTCAAGAGAATGCTCCATGTATGAACCAGCGCATCGAGCCGGTGGCAGGATTCACGCCGTCGCCGAGACGGAACAGCCAGTAGCGGCCGCCCGTCTCGGTCTCGACCTGATAATAATCGCGGACGGTGAGGTGCGTCTCTCCCTCGATCCCGCCATCTCGCCACCATTCGCCCTGAAGCCGCTCGGGCCCGTCGCCGTGCGTGACGCGGTAGCGCTTGCGGCGCCAGATGAAGAGGCGGGGGGCATCGTCGGGCAGCAGTGCCACGACATCGACTGGCTCTGGCCGCGCGAGAATGCGCGACGGCCGCGGCCAGTCGCTCCATGCCGCATTGGTGTCGGGTGCGAGCGCGGGGATGATCGCGACCGAGCGCTCGGGCATCGCGCTCGCTCTCGGCGCCGCGCGCTGGAGCGCGCGCTGGCCGAAGCGGTTTGCGAGCGTGTCGACGAGTGCCGGAAGATCGGGGCCGCGTCTTCCCAGATTTTCGAGCGCGTCGGCTTGGGCACCGCGCTGGCGCTCGGCCAGCGCGGCGACAAGCGTCATCGCCTCTACCCCCAGACCGGGGTCAATACTCTCGATCCGCGGGGTCAGCAGCTTCGCGAGATGTTTGGGATCGCGCGATGGCGCCGCGGTGCCGACGCGGATCGCCTGGACCTGCCCGTCGACGCGTTGGAAATAGCAATCGAGCCGGCGCGCGCCCGTTCCGGCGCGCGCAAGCTGGGTGGCGATATCCTTCGACAGATCGCCGATCACCTGCGCGAAGGCGTCGGCGGTCGCGATCGGCTCCATGAAACCGCGCCGCGCGCGCGGCAGCTGTTCCGGAAAGATCGGCTCGATCGGCTCGGGCTGGACGCCGAGTGCCTGGTCGAGCCGGCGGTGGAGCTCGCGCCCGAAGCGCTTTGCAAGCGGGCCGCGCGGAGCGCCGATCAGCTGCTCGATCCGCTCGAAGCCGAGTTTGCGGAGGCCTTCGACATCTGCATGCGGGAGGCGAAGTGCGGCGATCGGCAGAAGCGCGATCGCCTTGCGGTGCGCGCCAGGTTCGACCGTCACCGGTCGTCCGGCGGGAACGTGGCGCGCGGTCGCATGCGCGCAGCCTGCGGTATCGGCCACCGCGATCTGCAGGCCAAGGCCAAAGGCCGCGACGCGGCGGTGGAGATCCTTGAGGAGAGCGCGCTCGCTGCTGAACAGCGCGGCGCAGCCCGTCACGTCGAGCCACAGCCCGTCGGGCGGATCGGGCGCGACGATTGGCGAATAGCGGCTGCCCGCCCAGAGGGCGAGGCGCCGCAGCCCCTCGAAATCGGCCTCGGGCTCGGCGTCGACGACCTCAAGCTCGGGCGCGAACGCCCTTGCCTTGGTAATGGTCATCCCCGGCTGGATACCGAGCGTGCGCGCTTCGCGGCACGTCGCCGCCACGATCCTTCGGCCATGGTCGGGGATCGCGGTGACGAGCGGGCGGGGCGAGGCGCTGCCGTCAGGCCGCGGCTTTTGCATCTTCCTGCGCAGCCGGTCGGTCGACCAGTGCGGCAGGAAGAGCGATACGACCCGTCGCATCGCACCCCTCCAATATCCAGTTATGGGGATTGCCGCCGCGCGCGCGCTCGAGCGCGACGCGCCAGCGCGCCCGCCCGATTGCAGGGATGCCGAGATCCTCGCTCGGGCTTGCGGTGACCCGCCAGCGGGTGAGGGCGGCGCTGCCTTCGGCAGGCTCGCCCGCCTTGCAGGCGCGGCGGAAGATGAAGGCAGGAACGCCGGAGGCTTCGGCGGCGAGCTGCAGTCGCTTCGAGGCGGTCGTGCTATATTTGCGAACCTCGCCGACCACGCCGGCAAGGCCCGGATGGCGGAGGCACTCTTCCATGGCGAGAAGCACATTGGTGTCGCTTCCCGCCTCGACATGGATCAGCCGGTCGGGATGCAGCCCCGCGAGATGGAGTGCGGGGGCGAAAAGGTCGCGCCAGTGAAGGCACCAGAAAACGGGGCCTTGGCACCTTGCGAGGATGCCGGCGAGGAAGATCGTCGCGCTTGCATCGTCGGCGAGTTCGGGACTGCCGGCCATCTCGTGGAGCGCGCCGGTTGCGATTCCTCCGGCGGGGATTCGCGAGTCGACATCTTCGAGGCCGAACGGGATGACGTCATGACGCGCGGCAACGCCTTCTATTTGCGCGATTTTGGCGCGGATATCTTCGAGGATCGCTGGTGTGCGCATGGGTACGGATAACTCGGCGGCGGGGCTCTATGTTCCCTCTTTGTTCCTTTTGTCCGTTCCCCGTCAAGATGCGGTGCGGCGACGCTGCGTCGGCGCTGTGGATGAAAGGCCGGAAAGCGAGGAAAGGCCCGCGTGCTGCCGGCCGGTGGCGGAGCGGGTGAGGGCAGTCGTTCCGGTGGCGGGGCCACCCCTCATTCAGCGCCTGACTGCGGTCCCGGCTCGCCTAATGCCGTCAACCCCCGTTGGGGGTTCGCCCTCGCGTGCCGCTCGGTGACGGCGGCTCGCTGGCCCTCCGATGGGCGCCATCGGGGAATGGCCCCGAGCAACCAAGGAGACGACACATGCCCACCATCGCAACGCTCACCGAAAAAGCCGACGGCAGCTTCGAGGGCAACCTCGCCACGCTCAATGTCAGCGCTCCGATCGCGCTCGTGCCGAACGGCCGCAAGATGAAGGACAGCGAGCCGGACTATCGGGTGATCAGCCGGAAGAACGGGTTCGAACTCGGCGCCGGTTGGGTCCGCACCTCGCAGCAGAACGGCAACGAATATGTCTCGGTGACGATGTCGGCGCCCGAATTCGGCACGATCTACAGCAACCTCGCGAACGCGCCCGGCGACGACCCGTCGAAGAAGGTCCTGATCTGGAACCCGCCGAGCTGAGCCGCAAAGCTGGTCCCGCGAGAGCGGGGCCAGCTCTTTTTTCGTCCATACCGACGCGATCGGCCGCTTCAGCCTGGCGCTGGGGCGGCCGTTTCGCTGTCAGGAACCCATGAGCCGTCGGAGGAGGGCGGCGATGGCGAGAAGAAGGGGAAGCGCGATGATGGCCATGATCGCGGTGTTGCAGGCCCTTGCGAGCTTCTCGCTCGGTGGTTTGCCTTGAGCCACCTTCGAACCTGGCCCTTCATCGGCGGCGCTTGACGGAAAAAGTTCGACCACGATGCCCGACGGCATCACACCCGGACGCTCTTGCGCAGTCTGATGCGACATCAATTCTCCAATCCCCGGTTCGCGGTCCCGCTCTGGCGGCGGGTAAACGCGCCCCCACGATGCCTGCCGGATGGCAGCAGTCAAGCGGCAAGCGATCCTGCGCGCCCGGGCACAATGAAATCGCCGCCCGATGTGGTCCCTGATCGACGGGGCGGCGCGTCATGGCCGTGCCCTGCCTATGCGGGTCCAGTCCCGCTCTCGAAGCCGCTGATCCCTTGGCCGGTGCAGGCCTCCTTCAATCAACCCGTGAAGGGTTCCTACGCTTCGCTTGGGCCGCGCATTCGCGCGGTGATTGCGGCCTGACCCCGGCCAGCGGGGCGACTGCCGAGCGGGAATGGACCCGCTCCGCCGCAGGAGCAACGCAGATGCCGCTTTCAACCGCCCAATCGCTCGGCTGGAGCCTCGCCCGCACGATGATGGTCATCATCGTCCTCGTTGAAGCAGGTCAAGGATATTCGGTGATGCCGCTCGACGAGTTCGACGGTGACCCGGCAACGATCGTCAGCGAATATGACCCGTTCAATCGCTGATATCGCTCGATTGCACCCAAGGTGGACCGGGTTCCGGTTCCGCCTTCGGTGCTTTTGCACTATTCCGCTACCGCAGATTGCGCTGTGGGGGTGGAGGAGAGCGCGTCCCGAAGGAGGACGCTCATGACCTTTGCCCTCATTCTCGGCGGTGCCGCCGCCCTCTATATCCTCTGGCTCCTGTTCCGGCTCGCAGCCCTGGCGCTTCCCGTGTGCGCCGGGGTCGCCGCCGCGTTCGAGGCGCTCGGTCGCGGCTATTCCGACCCGGCCGCGATCGCCATCGGCCTGGGTCTGGGAATATCCCTGCTCGCGTCGGCGCGAATGCTGGTGAGCGCGAAGATCGCGCCGGCGTTGAAGGTCCTGGTTGCTCTGGCCTTTGCCATCCCCGCAGCGCTGGCGGGTTTCGCTGCGACAGAAGCTTTTCTGGCTCTCGCGGGCGCCGACGCTGCGGCGCAGTTCGGGGTCTCGCTTGCCGGAGCCGCCGCGACCGCTGTGGCTTCCTGGCGCAGTCTCATGGGCGAGATGACGGTCGTGCGTCGGCCGCCGATGATGACGCGGGAGCGGGCGATTTAGTCCCCGCTGCGAGCCATCGGCCCAAAAATCGGACCTGCGGCGGCAGCTGACGAGGCGGTTATCGCCCTGCATTCCCGAAAGGGCCGCTGGCTCATGCTTGCCTCGCCGCGGACCGTTGCGGCCTTCTCGAATGCGTCATCTACCGCCAAGCCGCTTCGCTGGCCCGGCTTGCCGCAACGGCGCGCGGGGATTTTCTTCCCCCGGCGTGCCGCCGTTCCTCGCGAAACAAGAAAATCCCCGCCGCGCCGTCCTGCGCTTCGCTGCGGTCCTGCCGGATGCAGCGCCGGTCCCTTGTCGCCGAACGATACGCATCGAGGCCGCAACGGTGCGGCCGCGACGAGGAAAGGAATTGTCATGAACCAGATCGGCACCTTCACGAAAGACGGCGAAGACTTCCGCGGAGAAATCGTCACCCTGTCGCTCCACGCCAAGTCGGTCGCCATTGCCCGCGACGAGGACGCCAGCGGCAATGCACCCACCCACCGCGTCACCATCGGCAACGTCGCCGAGATCGGGGTCGCCTGGGCCAAGACATCGAAGGATGGCCGTGACTATCTCTCGGTCAAGCTCGACGATCCGAGCTTCACCGCGCCCATTTTCGCGCAGCTCTTCGAAGATCATGCGGGCGGATGGGATCTCGTCTGGTCCCGCCAGCGCCGCGGCGAGAGCTGACACGGGTCTATCGCCCGGCTCCCGCCGGGCGATATATCCCCATATTGAGGATGTTAGCGCGCGAGTTTCACGCGAAACTGCGCTACGATTATCGCTTGCGCGGCGTTAACCATCGCGATTGAACCAAGGACAAGAAGGCGCAAAGCCGCGCAAATCCTCATCTTTCGGGTTGGAGGTGGAAATGGATCAGGCTGTCTCGTGGCGTTCGCCATATTTTCCCAAAATATTCGAAAAATATGACCGGGCCGATTTTGCGCAGGAATTCCTGCGCCGAAGCCCCGCCTACCGTTCGGCGTTCGCGGCGGCGCGCGCGGCGCCCGCGAGCGCAAGGGCGGCGCGGCTTGACGACCTTGCCGCCCGCTGGGGGCTGGTCTTTCGCCGCCGATCCTGATCTCGGGGCCGCCGCCGCGCCAGCGCTCTGGCGGCCCACCGGCTGCTCGCTCGTCGCGATCGCCGAGCCATCGCCCTCGGGCTTCGCCGGCGCGCGGCCCGGCGAGCTTGCTGCCGCCGCGCCGATCGCCGCCGAATATCTCGAACGCGGCGACTGGCATGTCGTCCTGACCGAGCGGGGAAGGCGGCTCCGGCTCCAGCTTCGCCGCTGCGCGGCGAACGAGCCGCTCGCCTATCTCTGTCCGGCCGATCGCGGCGCGGCCGCGCGGCTCGCCGTCGCCGCTGCCGTGCAGGCGGCGCTCGGCCGCGGCGCGCGCTGGCCTCCCGCCGGGGCGCCGGGGCGAAGCGAGCGCTGGCGGCTCGTCCAATGGCTGCGCCTCCTCGACGCGCTGGCCGGCGGCGCGTCGGCACGCGAAGCGGCTGCCGCGCTTCTCGCTAGCGAGGTGGCCGCCTATTCGGCGACCGAGTGGGACGCCTCGAGCGAGCGCCGCCGCATCGGACGCTGGCAGCGAGCTGCCATCGCGATGCGCGACGGCGGATATCGCCAGCTGCTCGCGCCCTGATCGGGACATTCGGGCACCTCCTCGGTTTGTCCGTTCCGCGACGCGGCTTCGGCCGCCAATTGTCCCGGCCTCTTCTCCGGGAGCCCGACCGAGCTTCCGGATCCCCGATGGAGGCTGATCTTGGGCGATATTCCCGAACCCGTTGTGCCGCGCTACCTGCGCACCCCCGATGCGGCGCTGCATCTTGGCGTCTCGCCGGCAACGCTTGAAAAGCACCGCTGCTATGGGACCGGCCCGCGCTTTCACAAGCTTGGGCGGCGGATCGTCTATACCTTTGCCGATCTCGACGAATGGGCCGCGACCGGGCGCACGCGCTCGACGAAGGAGCCGACCGTGGGGGGCATCACGCCGCTCCGCCGCCGGCCGCCGGTGCGGCGATGATGCGCGCCGCGCATACCATGGCCGCGCATGCGGCGAGCGAAGGTGGCAGCGTGCCGCTGCCTACTGCGGTGTCGCCGGCGAGCGGACTGACCGAAGTCGAGCTGACGTGGATCGAGCAGCGGCTTGAGCAGTGGATCCGCTTCGGCCGCGTCGCGGGGACGCGGATCGTGAGCCGCCGGACGAGGGTCGACGCCTTTCGTCCTGGCGCGGTTTTTGCGTTCGTGCGCTGGACCTCCAACGATTATGGCACGGTGCATTCGAGCATCGCGGTCATCGCCGCGGCGGTGCCGGGAGCGCCGTTCGCGACGCACCCCTATGTGCGTCCGGGCGGCGACCTGCTCCTGCGGATCGACGGCTGGCCGAAAGTCCAGCAGGTGCTCGCCGCGATCGATGCGATCGAGGCGGCGGGCGTCGATCCGTGCGATGTCGCGCCCGATCATTGGCGCCACATCGGCAGCCAGCTCGCCGCCGGCCTGCCGTTCCGTCCCTATGGGGACGCCCGGCACAAGGCCTGGCTGCAGCGACAGGCGCTCGGGCTGTGAGGCGGCGCTGGCTTCGCGCGACCGCCTTCGCGGCCGCTGGCTTCGCCGGTCTGTTCGGCGCGGTCGCTGCGCTCGCGCCGCAGCCGCGCCTCGTCTGGAATGCGAGCGCCAGCGTTCCGCTCGGCCTCTACCGCATCGATGTCGGCGCCACGCCGCGACTCGGTGACCTCGTTCTTGTCGAGCCGCCCGCGCCCCTCGCTGCGCTGCTCGCCGGACGCGGCTACCTGCCGCGCGGCGTTCCGCTGCTGAAGCATGTCGCCGCGGCCGAGGGTGCGCTCGTCTGCCGGAGCGGGGTATTCGTGACGGTCGACGGCCGCTTCGGGGCACGCGCCCGCGCGGCGGATCGGCTCGGCCGCGCGCTTCCGCGCTGGCTCGGCTGCCGCCGCCTCGCACGCGGCGAATATCTCCTCCTGGGCTCGGCGCCCGACAGTTTCGACGGCCGCTATTTCGGGGCGCTTCGCGCCGAGAGCCTCATCGGCACCGCGCATCCGCTGCTCACGCGCGATGCGCCCGGCGCGCCGCTGCGCTGGCGCCGGGGCGATCCCACGCATGCCTTCAACCCCCAGGCAAAGGAACCGACGATATGATTATTGGCAGCTTCCAGACCGCCGACGACGGCTACGCCGGCCAGATCCGCACCCTCACGCTCGACGCGATGATCGCAATCGTTCCCGCGCGGCCGTCGGACGCCGAAAATGCGCCGGCGTGGCGAGTCCTGCTCGTTGAAGCCGATACCGGCACCGAAATCGGTGCCGGCTGGGAACGGCGCAGCGAGCGCGCCGGATCCTACATCGCGCTGCAGATCGACGATCCGGCGCTCGGCGCTCCGATCCGCGCCAATCTCCTTCGTTCGGGGACGAGCGAGGACGACTATCATCTTCTCTGGTCGCGGCCCACTCCGCAATCCAAGGCCTGAGCCGTGCGTCATTCGGCTCGCTCGGCGCGCTTCCGCGCCGCCCGCATCGCCGCCGTCCTGCTGCTGCTCGCTGCGCAGATGCATCTCGCCCACGGCGCGGCGGCTGCGCCGGCTTCGCCTGGCGCTGCCGCCTATGCAGGCCCCGTTGCGGAAGCCTCGCTGCGCTTCGGCATACCCGAGGCCTGGATATGGCGCGTGATGCATGTCGAGAGCCGCGGCGATCCGCGCGCGGTCTCGCACGCCGGCGCGATGGGGCTGATGCAGGTCATGCCCGCGACCTGGGCGATGCTGACCGCGCGCCATCGCCTCGGTTCCGACCCGTTCGATGTCCGCGCCAATATCTTCGCCGGCGCGGCCTATCTGCGCGCCATGTGGGACCGCTATGGCGACGTCCGCCTGATGCTCGCCGGTTATAATGCCGGACCCGGCCGCGCCGACGCCTATGCGGCGGGACGGCGGGGCCTGCCCGCTGAAACCGTCGCTTATGTCGCCGCGATCGCGCCGGCGATCGGCGCCTCGAGCGTCGCTTCGCTTGCTCCCGCGCCGACACGCCCGGTGCCCTCCTGGCGCGACGCTTCGCTCTTTGCGCAGCAGCCTGAGCGCATCCCGGACTCCGCCGCCGCTGCAGCTCCGCTGCGCGGCGACCGCGTGGCCGACGCACCGCCGTCTCCGCCCGTGCGGCATCCGTCGCCGCTCTTCGTACCGCTTTCCGGTCGCGACCAATGATCGCACGCGCGGGACCTTGTCGCCCGGTCGCAAGGCCCGATGGCAGAGGCAGGCGGTTGGCATTGGAAGAAACGGGGGGATGGCAAGATAAAAGACCTGCCAGCTTGCTGGCGGTATGTGGTTGGTCTTGCAGGGTTTTCTTGTACGGCATCCCCTTGGGCGAGCCATACGCTCGGCATCTTTATCGTGTGATTTCAGGTGGATATCGTCAGGCTCACGCCTCATGAGCCGCGACGAGCATGATTTCCGGGTGCGGCCGGGACGGGGACGCGATGCCGGTGCGGGATCGGGGCGGCGCGCCAAGAAGCTCGCCGCGCAGGTGAAGCGCGCGGCCGCGCGGTCGGGCTATACCCGCTCGCGTCCCGGCGGCCGCCGCAGCGGGGGCACGGGGCGTCACGGCCGCGGCAGACTGGCGCTGGCGGCGATCCGCCGCGGCCCTTCCATGCGGCGCGTGACCGTCATGGCGCGGATTGTACGCCATAAGGGGCCCCGCTTTCGTGCCGCGCCGCTCGGACGCCATGTCGCCTATCTCGAGCGCGACGGCGTGACGCGCGACGGGCGCGCGGCCTCGATGTTCGATGCCCGCGGCGACGATGCCGATCGCGCCGCCTTTACCGAGCGCTGCGCGGACGACCGGCACCATTTCCGGTTCATCGTCAGTCCCGAGGATGCAGCCGAGCTCGGCGACCTCAGCACCTATACGCGGGATCTCATGCGGCAGCTCGAAGCCGATCTCGGAACCCCGCTCGACTGGGTGGCGGTCGATCATTGGAACACCGACAATCCGCACATCCATATCCTCGTCCGCGGCGTAGACGCGGACGGCGCCGACCTCGTCATCGACCGCGCCTATGTCGCGGAAGGCATACGCGGCCGGGCGTCCGAGATCGCGACGCTCGAACTCGGGCCGCGCACCGAACGGGCCATCGATACCGCGCACGCGCGCGAAGTCGATGCCGAACGCTGGACGGGTCTCGACGCGGCGCTCCGCGCGCGCGCCGATGCGACGGGGACGGTCGATCTTCGTCCCGCGGCGGGTGCTCCTGGAAGCGACCGGCACCTCGTCGGACGCGCCGATGTGCTCGAGAGGATGGGACTGGCCTCGCGCGTCGGTCGGGGCCTCTTCATCATCGATCCGGGTGCCGAAACCGTACTGCGCGGCCTTGCAGCGCGCGGCGACATCATCAAGCGCATCCACCGCGAAATGGTCGGCCAGCGCCTCGCGTTCGATGCGGGCGCGATCGCGATCGACGATGGCGGGAGCGCCGTGTCCCTAACGGGCCGGCTCGTCGCGCGAGGGCTCGACGACGAACTCGCCGGCACTGCCTTCGCGATTGTCGACGGCATCGACGGGCGCACCCATCATATCCGCTTCGCCGATCTCGAATGGACAGGCGACGCGGCGCCCGGCGCGATCGTCGAGCTCCGCCGCTGGGAGGGACGCGACGGCACGGAGCGGACGTCGCTGGCCGTCCGCTCGGACCTGCCGCTCGCTGCGCAAATCTCTGCGGGGGGAGCGACCTGGCTCGACCGCCGGATCGTCGGCGGCGACAAGAACGTCGCCGCCGCGGGCTTTGGGGCCGAGGTCGGGCGGGCGATGGACGCACGATCGGAATGGCTCGAGGGCGAAGGCCTGCTCCGCCGGACCGGAGGCAGGCTCGTTCCTGCGCCCGGCCTAATCGACACGCTGCGCCGGCGCGAGCTTGGCGAGGCGGCTGCGGCGATCGCGGCGCGAACCGGCCTTTCGCATCGCGCCGCCGCTCCGGGCGAGGCGGTCGGCGGCATCTACCGCGAGCGCGTCACCCTCGCGTCGGGCCGCTTCGCGATGATCGACGATGGCCTCGGCTTCCAGCTCGTGCCCTGGCGACCCGCGCTCGATCGGCATCTCGGCAAGCATCTTGCAGGATCGGTGAACGGCGCCAGCGGCATCGACTGGTCGCTTGGGCGCGGTCGCGGACTTGGTATCTGAAAGGACGAAGCGATGAACGACAAGATCCTCTGGGGGCAGGTCCTCCTCATTCTCGCGATCGTGACCGCAGGCGTCTGGGGCGCCACGCAATGGACCGCGGGCGCGCTCGGCTATCAGGCCGCGCTCGGGCCGCCATGGTTCCATCTTCGTGGCTATCCCGTCTATCCGCCGCCCGCCTTCTTCTGGTGGTGGTTTGCCTATGACGCCTATGCGCCGCCGATCTTCTACCGCGGCGCGGCAATCGCCGCATCGGGCGGCTTTCTCTCGATCATTATGGCGATCGGCCTCTCGGTGTGGCGCGCGCGCGAGCGAAGGCGCGCCGAGACCTATGGCTCGGCGCGCTGGGCGAGCGTGCGCGAGATCCGCAAGGCGAATATGCTAGGCGAGCAGGGCGTCATCCTGGGGCGCCTTGCCGGGCGTTATCTGCGCCACGATGGCGCCGAGCATGTGCTCTGCTTCGCGCCGACGCGATCGGGAAAGGGGGTGGGTCTCGTCATCCCGACGCTTCTCACCTGGCCCGGGAGCTGCATCGTCCACGACATCAAGGGCGAGAATTGGCAACTGACCGCAGGCTTCCGCGCCCGGCACGGCCGTGTGCTGCTGTTCGATCCGACCAATTCGCGCTCCGCGGCCTATAATCCGCTGCTCGAAGTCCGGCGCGGCGAATGGGAAGTGCGCGACGTGCAGAATGTCGCCGATGTCCTCGTCGATCCCGAAGGCAGTCTCGAGAAGCGCAACCACTGGGAGAAGACGAGCCACGCGCTGCTCGTCGGCGCCATCCTTCATGTCCTTTATGCCGAAGAGAACAAGACGCTTGCCGGGGTCGCGGCCTTCCTGTCGGATCCGCGACGCCCGATCGAGGCGACGCTGCACCGGATGAAGACGGCGCGGCATCTTGGGTCGGCGCCGCATCCCGTCGTCGCGGCGGCCGCGCAGGAGCTTCTCAACAAGAGCGAGAATGAACGCTCGGGCGTGCTGTCGACCGCCATGTCCTTTCTCGGCCTTTACCGCGATCCGGTGATCGCCGCCGTGACCGGCCGCTCGGACTGGCGGATCACCGACCTTGTCGGCGGCGCAGCGCCCGTGTCGCTTTATCTCGTGGTCCCGCCGGGCGACATCAGCCGGACCAAGCCACTCATCCGCCTCATCCTCAACCAGATCGGGCGGCGGCTGACGGAGGAATTGAACCCGCCGACACGCGAACGGCGCCTGCTGCTGATGCTCGACGAGTTTCCGGCGCTTGGGCGTCTCGATTTCTTCGAGAGCGCGCTCGCTTTCATGGCGGGCTACGGCATCAAGGCCTTTCTCATCGCGCAGTCGCTGAACCAGATCGAAAAGGCCTATGGGCAGAGCAATGCCATTCTCGACAATTGCCATGTCCGGGTGAGCTTCGCGACGAACGACGAGCGGACCGCGAAGCGGATTTCCGATGCGCTCGGCACTGCTACCGAACAGCGGGCGATGAAGAATTATGCCGGCCACCGCCTCTCGCCCTGGCTCGGACACCTCATGGTGTCGCGCACCGAGACCGCGCGAGCCTTGTTGACGCCAGGCGAGGTTATGCAGCTTCCAAGCGACGAGGAGATCGTCATGGCATCCGGGTTGCCGCCGATCCGGGCCGGCAAGGCGCGATATTATACCGACCGGCGATTCATGCGCCGGCTGTTACCGCCGCCTGCCGTTGCTCCGCCATCGGCAGCGCGCCCCGACGAATGGAACGATCCGGTGATTGCTGCTCAATCAGTCGCCTGCGCGGAAGACGCACTCGCCGACGATGGCGCGGCCAATGGCGGCATTCGGCAGGAGCCCGATCTCCCGCTCCACGAGGATATCGCCCCGCCGCCGCCACCCGCGATCGGTGAGTTCGACTTCGGCGAAGAGGATGTGCAAGGCGATGCCGCCTGGCTTCGCAGCGCGGCGGACCGGCGTATGGCGCGGTGTGCGCGTGCGGCCTCGCTCGATCCCGACGACGGGATCGAGCTTTGAGGGGCGGGACGGTCAAGCAGACCTACCGGCTTGATGCGGCGCTCGTCGAGCTCGTCGCCGAGCGCGCGCGGCAGCGACGACTGACGCGTACCGAGGTGGTCGAAGCGGCGCTCGCATCGCTTCTTACCCCCGATCACGAAGAACGGATCGAGGCGATGGTGACGCGAAGGCTCGACCGGATCGCGCGCCAGCTCGACCGCATCGAATGGCAGGGCGAACTTGGCGCCGAGACGCTCGCGCTGTTCGTCCGGCACTGGCTCACGAGCAGCCCGTCGCTTCCCGAAGCCGCGCTTTCCGCGGCGCAGGCGAACGGCAAGAGGCGGTGGGAATCCTTTGTCGATGCCCTTGCCCGGCGGATGGAGGCGGGGCCGCGGTTCGGTTCAGAGCTGTCGCGCGACCTGCCGGGCGAAGCTCAGACGTCGCCCGCGCCGAAATAGGCGCAAAGGCGGTGCCAGGATGCCGGTTCGAGGCGGATGATGCTGCGGCGGCCGTCGATCGGGTCGCGAAGCCGGCGCAAGATGCCCGCATCGCAAAGCTTCTGCACGAGGCGGAGTGCGCTGCTGAGCGGCAGGCCGACCGGGATGCAGAGCGCTGTGATCGAGAGATCCTTGCCCTCGGCCTGGTGGATGAAGAGGTCGATGAGCATTTCCCATGACGGGTCACCGAACAACTCCGGCGCGCCGAAAAGCTGCTGGCGCAGTAGCCGGCGGCGGGCGGCGATGCGGGCGTTGGCGAGCGCGGTCTCATGGAGGTCGGCTAACGGTTCCCTCGCGGGTGTTCGGAGCGTTAGCGATGACGGATTTTGCCTGCGACCGCCTCGATCGCCGTTCACGATATGATGGGCATGAGTCTCCGTGACGACGATATGATCGACCAGGCGGACGTCGAGCCCGCGGCCAATCTGGTCGAGCATTCGCGTGGCATGGATATCCTCCTCGCTCGGTGTCGCATCGCCGCTCGGATGATTGTGGACGAGGATGAGCCCCGCCGCGTTCAGCTCTAGCGCGCGGCGGAAGATCGTTCGCGGATAGATCGAAAGCTGGGCGAGCGAGCCGTGTTGCAATTGCTCGTCAGCGATCAACCGCTGCGCGCCGTCGAGAAAGAGCACGCGCAGATGTTCATCGGGGAGCGCGCCCATCGACGCGATAAGATATTTTCGCAGCGCTGGCGCAAATGGGTCGATCGCGATGTGGCGGAGATTCTCGGCGTAGCCTTCGATCTGCAGTTCGTGTGAAAGATGCAGCAGGGCGGCGACGGGCGAGCCCGGCCCGACCACGCGTTCGAGCGCTTCGCGGGTCTGCGACCTCGCCCGCGCGAGGGAGTGGAATTCGGCGAGGAGTGCGCTGGCTAGTCGCTCCCCATCGGCAGGGGCGACGAGCGCAATGAAGTCCGCCAGGGCGGATCGCTGCCGTCGAGCTTCAGCCTTTTCTGATGATGCCAAGTTGCCAGGATGAGGAGAGGGGGAAGGCACCACGACGCGGCGACCTGCATGGTAAGATAGGCCATCGGCGACATCGCCACATCGATCGCCCGGCTGAGATGGCCAAGGAGCGGTATCGCATGAAGGATCGCGGCGATGAGGGGCCAGAAGCGCAGCGCGGTCATCGCGAGGATGAAGGTCGCGACCGCGCCAAAGAGATCGAGCGCGAGATAGCCAATATCGAGCAAGTGATAGACCATGGTGCCAAAGGCGACCATGAGCCGGTCCCACACCACAATGATCACCGCGATAGCGACCATCGTCCGTTCCGGCGCGCCGCCACGCCAGGCGGCATAAAGGAGGGCAATCAGCAAGATAGCGGCGAAAATCGCGATGCGCATGCTCGCCACTATTCATGCCGATTGCCCCCGGTCAATTCACCTTACGCGGCCGATGCGATCGGAGTAGCCCCGGCAGCCGCCTGCGCGGGACATTCGCGAAGATCATAGCCCGCCTTTTCCTGGCCGATGTCGGCAAGCTCGCCATGCGCACGGTGGATGTCGCCGCTGACCTTGACGAGCGACAGCTGCGCGTTGGCGAGCCGGATAATCGTGCGCTGGCCGGTCGTCGGCGGCACGCCGGTCGCCCGGCGGGCGGTGACGACGCTCGTCAGGAGCGACGACACGGCGATCAGCGCGTCGTCGATGCTCCCCTCCGCGAGCGGGACGTCGCGCTCGAGCCTTGCGGTCATGGCAGTCATTATCTGGGACATAAATTCTCCTTCGCCGAAACCCGGCGGCCTCGGTCGCTTGCGCCTGTCATTGAAGATCAGTTGGAGAGCAGCCGATCGAGCGCTTGCGCTATGCCCAGACCGCCAAGCGCGATCAGGACGACAAGTCCGAAGCCAGCGAGGTAAATCCAGATCCGTGCCTCGGAGCTATGATCGCGTCTCCACAAATCCCCGAACGACCACGCCTTGCCCGAGGGCTTGCCCAATTCGTCAGAACTGTCGTGCAATTCCATCAAGTTGGGCGGGCTGCCGTTCGGGAAGTCGGATGGCACCAGTTTGGGCGGCGGGGGAATACCCACCGGATCATATGTCATCGGATCGTAGGTTTCGCGAAGGCGGCGATAGATGAAGGCGGCCTCGTTGCGGTCGCTCGCGCCAAGGACATCGCGCGCCGTCGCGAGGCGCTGATCGACGCTATGCTTGGAGATATCAAGAATTCGCGCGATCTCTTTCGAGGTCTTGTGTTCGATCACGAGGTCGAGGCACGCGCGCTGCTTCCCGGTCAGCCGGTTCCAACGTTCCGCGTCCTTGTCTGGGTGCGACCCCGAATCATTCATTCTTACACTCTTGTCAAAATGAGCCTCGGCGCAAGCATTGACGGCTGAGTCGCGGGCCGGCGGGCGGGCCCGCGAGCAAAGTTGACTTTGACCGAGCTGGTAATTGCCCGACCGAGTTGGAAGCGGTCAAATGCCTGTTGCGAGGCGGATATTTCTGCGTCTCTTACTCGTCCCCGTCGAGCCGGGCGCCGTTGCCCGGACGAGCAGGCGGGGTCCCAATGGGCGCGAACGATCGAAACGAAGGGGAGGGACGCAGCGCGAGGATGCTGCGCACCGCGCTCGGCGGGGCGATAGCCGAATGGCTCGCCGACCCTGCGGTCATCGAGGTCATGCTCAATCCCGATGGTCGCCTGTGGGTGGACCGGCTCGGCGCCGGTCTTGCCGATAGCGGCGTCCTCCTCGCGCCAGCCGATGGCGAGCGCATCATCAGGCTCGTGGCGCATCATGTGGGCGTGGAGGTTCATTCCGGTGCACCGCGCGTTTCGGCCGAGCTGCCCGAAACCGGCGAGCGCTTCGAAGGCCTGCTTCCGCCTGTCGTCGCGGCCCCGGCTTTCGCGATTCGCAAGCCCGCCGTCGCGATCTTCACGCTCGCCGATTATGTTTCCGCCGGGATCATGCTTGCAGCCGATGCCGAGGCGCTCCGCCGGGCCGTGGCCGACCGCGCCAATATCCTCGTCGCCGGTGGCACCGGCACCGGCAAGACGACGCTTACCAACGCGCTGCTCGCCGAGGTGGCAAAATCCTCCGATCGCATCGTCCTCATCGAAGATACGCGCGAGCTCCAGTGCGCGTCGCCCAATCTGGTCGCGATGCGGACCAAGGACGGCGTGGCCTCGCTCTCGGACCTCGTCCGTTCCTCGCTCCGGCTGCGGCCCGATCGAATCCCTATCGGTGAGGTGCGCGGCGCCGAGGCGCTCGACCTCCTGAAAGCCTGGGGCACCGGCCATCCCGGCGGGATCGGCACGATCCATGCGGGCTCGGCGCTCGGGGCGCTGCGCCGGATGGAACAGCTGATCCAGGAAGCCGTCGTCACTGTCCCGCGCGCGCTGCTCGCCGAGACGATCGGCCTCGTCGCCGTGCTCGTGCGCGACGGCGCCGGGAGGCGCCTCGCCGAGCTTTGCCGGGTGTCGGGGCTCGATCCTGCGACCGGCGAATATCGCCTCACAACCCTCAGACCCCGCGAAGGAGAATAGTCATGATCAAAGTCGCTGCCTGTGCCGCACGCCGTATGGCGTGTGCCTCAACTGCCGTCGTCGTGGCCCTCACGGTAGCGACGCCCGCCGCCGCCGGCGGCTCGTCGATGCCGTGGGAAGCACCCCTCCAGTCGATCCTCGAAAGCATCGAGGGTCCGGTCGCGAAGATCGTCGCGGTGATCATCATCATCGTCACCGGACTCAGCCTCGCCTTCGGCGACACGTCGGGCGGCTTTCGCCGGCTCGTGCAGATCGTGTTCGGCCTGTCGATCGCCTTCGCCGCCTCGAGCTTCTTCCTTTCCTTCTTCTCCTTCGGCGGCGGAGCGCTCGTCTGATGAGCCGGGAAGGGGAGGTGCCGGGCTTCTTCGCTCCGGTCCACCGGGCGCTGGCCGAGCCTATCCTGCTCGGCGGCGCGCCGCGCAGCCTCGCAATCGTCAATGGCACGCTCGCCGGCGCGATCGGGCTTGGCCTCAGGCTCTGGCTCGCGGGGCTCGCGATCTGGGCGATCGGCCACGCGCTTTCGGTCTGGGCGGCGCGGCGCGACCCGCAGTTCTTCGATGTTGCCCGGCGTCACCTCAAATATCCCGTCTGGATGCGGCCATGATGAACCTTGCCGAATATCGCTCGAAGTCCGCCTGCCTTGCCGATTTCCTGCCCTGGGCCGCGCTCGTGGCGGAGGGCGTCGTGCTCAACAAGGATGGATCGCTGCAGCGCACCGCGCGCTTTCGCGGACCCGACCTTGAAAGCGCGACGCCCGCCGAACTGGTCTCGGTCACCGCGCGGCTCAATGGCGCGCTGCGGCGCCTCGGCTCGGGCTGGGCCGTGTTCGTCGAGGCGCAGCGCATAGCAGCGAGCGATTATCCCCAATCGGTCTTCCCCGACCCGGTCTCGGCGCTCGTCGACCTCGAACGCCGCGAACAGTTTCGCGAGGAAGGCGCGCATTTCGAGAGCTTCTATTTCCTCACCCTGCTGTGGATGCCGCCCGCCGAAGAGGTGTCGCGCGCCGAGCGCTGGCTTTACGAGGGCATGGCGGGCGACGGGGTCGATCCGCGCGATCATCTGAAGAGCTTCGTCGACCGGTCGGGCCGGCTTCTCCAGCTGGTCGAGGGTTTCGTGCCCGAGGCGGCATGGCTCACCGACGCCGAAACGCTGACCTATCTCCATTCGACGGTGTCGACGCGGCGCCAGAAGGCCCGCGTCCCCGAGACCCCCGTCTATCTCGACGCCTTGCTCGCCGACGAACCGCTTGCGGGCGGTCTCGAGCCGCGGCTCGGCGCGCATCATATCCGCACGCTCACCATCTCGGGCTTTCCGAGCGCGACTTGGCCGGGGATCCTCGACGATCTCAATGCGCAGGCCTTCGCCTACCGCTGGTCGACGCGCGCAATCATGCTCGACAAGACCGACGCCGCGAAACTGCTGACGCGGATCCGGCGGCAATGGTTCGCGAAGCGCAAATCGATCGCGGCGATTCTGAAAGAGGTCATGACCAACGAGCAGTCGGTCCTCATGGACAGCGACGCGTCGAACAAGGCGGCCGACGCGGATCTCGCGCTGCAGGAGCTCGGCGCCGACGAGGCGGGCGTCGCCTATGTCACGACGACGCTCACCGTCTGGGACCGCGATGCCGGGATCGCGGCGGAGAAGCTCCGCCTCGCCGAGAAGATTATCCAGGGCCGCGATTTCACCTGCACGGCGGAAGGCATGAACGCGATCGAGGCCTGGCTCGGCAGCCTGCCGGGCCATGTCTATGCGAACGTCCGCCAACCGCCGATTTCGACCCTCAACCTCGCCCACATCATTCCCCTCTCCGCGGTGTGGGCGGGGGCGGAACGGGACGAGCATTTCGGTGATGCCCCCTTGCTTTACGGCAAGACCGAAGGCTCGACCCCGTTCCGCTTCGCATTGCATGTCGGCGACGTCGGGCACTGCCTCGTCGTCGGCCCGACCGGCGCCGGCAAATCGGTGCTGCTCGCCGCCATGGCATTGCAGTTCCGGCGCTACCCCGGCGCGCAGATCTTCGCTTTCGACTTCGGCGGCTCGATCCGCGCGGCGGCGCTCGCGATGGGCGGCGACTGGCAGGATCTCGGCGGCGCGCTCGACGGGGGCGAAGGCAGCGTCGCGCTTCAGCCGCTCGCGCGGATCGACGAGCCCGCCGAGCGCAGCTGGGCCGCCGAATGGCTCGCGGC
This sequence comes from Sphingopyxis sp. JAI108, assembly GCF_013410105.1. GTDB lineage: Bacteria > Pseudomonadota > Alphaproteobacteria > Sphingomonadales > Sphingomonadaceae > Sphingopyxis > Sphingopyxis chilensis. Next base: position 2,181,700 of record NZ_JACCCJ010000001.1, on the reverse strand, counting down.
GCTGCTGAAGGGCGAGGGAGTGGCGATCGATCCCGCGGCGAAGGAGCATATCTGGTCGGCGCTGACCTCGCTCGCGACCGCGCCCGTCGGCGAACGCACGCTGACCGGACTCGCGGTCCTATTGCAATCGCACCCGCTGAAGCTGGCGCTTGCACCCTTTTGCATCGGGGGGCCTTGGGGCCGCCTTCTCGATGCCGACGTGGAAAGGCTCGGCAGCGCCCGCGTGCAGGCGTTCGAGACCGAGGGCCTGGTCGGTGCCGGGTCGGCGGGGCCCGTGCTCTCCTATCTGTTCCACCGCGTCGCAGGCCGCCTCGACGGATCGCCCACCCTCATCATTATCGACGAGGGCTGGCTGGTGCTCGACAGCCCGGCGTTCGCGGCGCAGCTGCGCGAATGGCTGAAAACGCTCCGCAAGAAGAATGCGAGCGTCGTCTTCGCGACCCAGAGCCTTGCCGACATCGAGACCTCGAATATTGCCCCCGCGATCATCGAGAGCTGTCCGACCCGGATATTCCTCCCCAACGAGCGCGCCACCGAGCCCCAGATCGCCCGCATCTACGAACGCTTCGGTCTCAACGACCGGCAGATCGAGATATTGGGAAGAGCGGCGCCGAAGCGCGACTATTATTGCCAGACCCGCCGCGGCAACCGGCTCTTCGAACTCGGCCTCGGCGAGATCGCGCTCGCCTTCACGGCCGCCTCCTCGAAGGCCGACCAGATCTGCATCGGCGAGCTCTTCGAAGCGCATGGCGCTGCCGGCTTCGCCGCGGCCTGGCTTCACCACCGAAAGCTCGAATGGGCGGCCGAGCTGCTTCCCGACCAGTCCGCCCCGAACCCCGAGGAGTCCCCCGCATGAAATACCCCGTTCTTACCGCGTCGCTGCTTTTCGTCGGCGCCGCGCTTCCCGCTGCGATGGTTGCCGCGCCGGCGCAGGCGCAGGTGGGCGGCATCGTCCACGATCCGCGCAACTATTCGCAGAATATCCTCACCGCCGCGCGCACGCTCGAGCAGATCAACAACCAGATCAAGCAGCTCCAGAACCAGGCGACCTCGCTGATGAACGAGGCGCGCAACCTCACCAGCCTGCCGGTCTCGACGCTGGGCGAGCTGCAGGCGCAGGTCGAAGAGACGCGCGCGCTGCTCGGCGAGGCGCAGCGCATCGCCTATGATGTCACCGACATCAAGGCGAGCTTCGGTGCCCGCTACAAGGGCGCGGCGCTCACTGGGCCGCAGGCCGCGATGGTCGCCAATGCCGACGCGCGCTGGCAGGACAGCGTTGCCGCGTTCGAGGACGCGATGAAGGTCCAGGCAGGGATCGTCGGCAATATCGGCGGCACGAAGCAGTCGCTCGGCATCCTCGTCGGCGCCAGCCAGTCGGCGACCGGCGCGCTGCAGGTCGCGCAGGCGGGCAATCAGATCCTCGCCGTGCAAGCGCGCCAGCTCGCCGACCTCGCCGCGGTGGTCGCGGCGCAGGGCCGTGCCCAGATGCTCGACGCAGCGCGGAGTGCGGCAGCCGAGGCCGAGGGCCGCGAGCGCTTCCGCCGGTTCCGCGGCGGCAATTGAGATGGGCCGGGTGGGCCGGCTGGCGTTGGGCGCCATCCTTGCAGGGTTCGCGCTGACCCTGTTGCTCGTCGCTGCGCTCGACCCGCCCGCGCCCGGTGCGTCCGCTCCCCCGATCTCCGGAGCGGACGCACCTCCATCGCGCGAGGACATTCTCCGCAGCTGCCGCACGATCACCACCGCCGATCCCGAGTGCACGGCGGCCTGGGAGGCGAAGCGGCGTCACTTCTTCGGTTCGGACAAGGACGCATCATGAACGACACCGGCGTCATCGACAATTTCCTGTCGGTCTTCTCGACCTATATCGACAGCGGCTTCGGCCTGCTTGGCGGCGAGGTCGGCTTCCTTTCCTCGACGCTGATCGTGATCGACGTGACGATCGCGGCGCTCTTCTGGGCGTGGGGGACCGACGAGGATGTGCTGCAGCGGCTCGTGAAGAAGACGCTCTACATCGGTGTATTCGCTTTCATAATCGGCAACTTCCAGGCGCTCGCCGTTATCATGCTCGAAAGCTTCGCGGGGCTTGGTCTGAAGGCGAGCGGCGGGGCGATGGCGGTCGGCGACTTCATGCGCCCGGGCATGGTCGCGGCGACCGGGCTCGACGCGGCGCAGCCGCTCCTCGACGCGTCGGCCGATCTCGTTGGACCCGTCGGCCTCTTCACCAACTTCGTCCAGATCATGATCCTGCTGATCGCCTGGGTGATCGTCGTGCTCGCCTTCTTCATCCTCGCGGTGCAGATTTTCGTCACGATCCTCGAATTCAAGCTCGTGACCCTTGCGGGCTTCGTCCTCATTCCCTTCGCCTTCTTTGGCCGGACCGCCTTCATGGCCGAGCGGGTTCTCGGGCACATCATCTCCTCGGGCATCAAATTGCTCGTGCTCGCCGTCATCACCGGCATCGGCACGACGCTGTTCCAGCGCTTCATGGATGCGGGGCTCGGCACCGAGCCCGACATTCGCCAGGTCATGGCGATCGCGCTCGGCGCGCTGACGCTGCTCGGGCTCGGCATCTTCGGTCCGAGCGTCGCGAATGGCATCGTGGCGGGCGGGCCTCAGCTCGGAGCCGGCGCCGCGGCGGGGACGACGGTTGCCGCCGGCGCAACCTTGGCAGCGGGCGCCGCCGGCGCCACGCTCGCGGCCGGAGCTGCGAGCAGCGCGCTCGGCCGGACGGCACTCGGCGCCTCCCGCGCCGCGGGCGGCGCGTCGGCCTCCTATGCCCGGGGCGCAGCCGGAAAGAGCGGAATGCGGGCGTTCGGCGCGGGTCTCGCGAACGTCGCGCGCGATGCGGCGAGCGGCGCCAGCTCTCCCTTACGCTCCGCGGGCAGCAAGATGCGCGAGAATTTCGAGGAAGGCCGGGCAGGTGCCGCGGCCGCGCCTGCTGCAGGCGCAGCGGCCGACGGACCGCCAGCCTGGGCGGCCGCGATGAAGCGGCGCCAGGCGGTCACCTCCGGTGCGACGATCGCATCGCAGACCCTCAAGGCCGGCGACAGCCATGGCGCCGGTTCCGCTCCCGACATTAGCCAGAAGGACTGAGACGATGTTCCGACGACCCAGCAATCATTATGGCAAGAGCCCCGAGCCGGTAACGCCTTTTCAGCGCGCCGCGCAGGTCTGGGACGATCGGATCGGCTCCGCGCGTGTCCAGGCGAAGAACTGGCGGCTCGCCTTCTTCGGCTGTCTGTGCCTTTCAGGAGGGCTGGCCTCGGCGCTGGTCTGGCAGTCGGCGCGCGGGACCGTGACGCCCTGGGTGGTCGAGGTCGACAAGCTGGGCGAGGCGAGGGCGGTCGCGCCCGCCGATGGCGAGTTCTCGCCGACCGATCCACAGATCGCCTTCCACCTCGCCCGCTTCATCGAGCACGTCCGCTCGATCCCCGCCGACCCAGTGGTGCTGCGCAAGGACTGGCTGAGCGCTTACGACTTCACGACGACGAGCGGCACGCAGGCGCTGAATGATTATGCGCGCTCGAACGATCCCTTTGCGCTGATCGGCAAGCAGCAGGTCGCCGTCGACGTGTCGAGCGTCATCCGAGCGTCGAAGGACAGCTTCCGCATCGCCTGGACCGAGCGCCGCTATCAGGACGGCAGTCTTCTCGAAACCTCGCGCTGGTCCGCGATCGTGACGGTCACGATCCAGCCGCCACGCACCCCCGATGCCCTCCGGAAGAACCCGCTCGGCGTCTTCGTCTCCGCGCTCAACTGGTCGAAGGAACTCAGCCAATGACAAAACTCCCCCTCGTGCCGTTCGGCATATTGCTCTCGTTGCTCGCCCCCACCGCGATCGCCGGCGAGCCCGCCGATCCGAAGGTCCGGATCGGGCGCGCCAATTCGGAAGCGCGGGTACAGCCCGATCGGCAGGGCTTCCGCAACGCCATCCAGCAATATCCCTGGAGTGATGGCGCACTCTATCAGGTCTATGCCGCGCCCGGTCAGGTCACCGACATCGTGCTACAGGAGGGAGAGCAGCTCGTGGGTCCCGGTCCGGTCGCCTCCGGCGACACGGTCCGCTGGATCATCGGGGACACGGTGAGCGGAGCAGGCGCGAAGCGCCGCGTTCATTTGCTCGTGAAACCAACGCGATCCGACATTTCCACGAACCTCGTCATCAACACCGACAGGCGGACCTATCATGTCGAGCTTCGCGCGACGGCGGCAGCGTGGATGGCGTCGGTATCCTGGACCTATCCGGCGGACGAGCTTATCGCGCTCGAAAAAGCGGCCGCGGCAGCCGATGCCGCCGCGCCCGTCGCCGACAGCATCCAACTCGCGTCGCTCGATTTCCGTTACCGGATATCGGGCGACCGCACGGCCTGGCGGCCGGTTCGAGCCTTCGACGACGGGCGGCAAGTCTTCATCGAATTCGGCGCGGATGTTGCGACGTCGGAAATGCCGCCGCTCTTCGTGATCGGCGCATCGAAACAGGCAGAGCTCGTCAATTACCGCGTCCGCGGACGATATCTGATCGTCGACCGCCTGTTCGAACGTAGCGAACTCCGGCTCGGTGCGGGCAAGCGGGCGAAGGCCGTCCGCATCGAGCGCACCGCGCCGATCCGCGGGGACCGGACATGAGCGCGGCAGAAGAGCAGCCCGTGGCGGACGACAGGCTGCCGGAGCCGGTAGAGGCCTCGTTGGCGAAGTCGGACCCCTTTCGATTGCGCGGCGAGCCGCCCTCCGTGATGCGCCTGTCGCGAAAGACGCTCGCGATCGCCGGCGCCCTCGCGGGAACGGCGATCGGCGGGGCGCTGCTCTGGGCCTTGCAACCTGCGGACAAGAAAGCACCCGAGAATCTGTATGTCGCCGAAGGGACCAACAAGCCCGACACGGTCACCGGCGCGCCAGCCGATTATGGCGCTATTCCGAAACTCGGGCCGCCACTACCCGGCGATCTTGGTCGTCCCATCCTGTCGGCGCAGCAGGAGGGCCAATTGCCGCCCGTGCCGCCTCCACCTGGCCAGGCGCGCGCACCCGATCCCGCCCTCGATGCGCGAGATCGTGCGCGAGAGGAGAGGGAAAGTGCGAATGCGAGCCGGCTCTTTCTGGCGGGCGGCGCGGCTTCGCGCGGGCCGGCTCTTGACGCTGAAATCGAGCCCTCGGCAGCGGGGCAGGGCAATCCAACCGACTCCGCGCCAACAGCCGGACGTCGGTCTTTCATGGCAGCCGGCGACAGGGCGGAGGAAAGCACGGCACCCATCCGTGCGGCGAGTTCTCCCTATCTGTTGCAGGCCGGAAGCGTCATCCCCGCGGCGATGGTGACGGGTATCCAGTCGGATTTGCCGGGGCAGGTGATCGCCCAGGTTACCGAGAATGTCTATGACAGCCCGACAGGCCGCATTCTCCTGATCCCGCAAGGTGCAAGGCTGATCGGGGAATATGACAGTGAAGTGGCCGCCGGTCAGAACCGGGTGCTGCTCGGCTGGGACCGGCTGCTTTTTGCCGACGGCCGATCGGTCTCGCTCGAACGCCTGCCGGGCGCCGATGCTCGCGGAATGGCTGGCTTGTCCGATCGCACCGACAATCACTGGGGGCATATGATCCGCGCGGCGCTCGTGACATCGCTGCTCGGTGCCGGCGCGGAGATCGGCTCGGGGGACGATGATCGTCTGGTTCGCGCGCTCCGGCGCGGCCCGCAGGATGGTGTCAGCGAAGTAGGGCAGCGGCTCGTCGATCGCCAATTGCGAATTCCGCCGACGCTGACGGTGCGGCCGGGCTTCCCTCTTCGAGTGCTCGTCACGCGGGATCTCATCCTCGAACCCGCCGACGGAGTGGGGCGATGAGCCAGGGTCTTCGTCTCGGGCCGATCGTCGAGGAAAAGCCAGTCAAGATCACACTGGAATTGTCGAGCATCCTCCACGCCCAGCTATCGGAATATGCCGAGCTGCATGCGCGAGAGACAGGGCTGGCGGCGGCGCTTCCGCCCGAGCGGCTGATCGCCCCGATGCTCGAAAGGTTCATCGCGACCGACCGGGGGTTTGCCCGGCTGAGGAAGCGATAGCCGGCGCGCGGATGAAATCGTCGTGAAGCCCTATTCGACGCCCGAGAAACTCCCGTGCCCGGCCTATCTTCCGGTCGAGCCGGTGAGCGTCAGGATACCAACGGCGGTAAAGCTGACCGGGCTAAGTCGGTCGACAATCTACAACCTCATAAGGTCGGGCGACCTTGATACGGCGAAGGTTGGCAGCGTCACGCTCATCCCGGTCGACAGCCTCCGTCGTTTTGTGGACAGCAGGCGCATCAAATCGGAATAGTCGGGGAAGTATAATATTCGTTGCACGGGTCGCAATTGAGGCCCATTTTTTTATAGACAATCCATGCTTGTCCATGCGAGTGTAACGAATAGCCGAACTGGTATCGGACAACCGGTGTGGGAGAACGCGTGGGATGTAGTTTAGAAAATCCCATGTTTTCTCTTAGATTTTGGCATTTTATTGGATTTTTGGGGCGGAAGCCCTGTCCACCAGGGGGCCACCCCATCAGACCGAGAGCATCCACAGAAGGCCGATTATTGGGCGGCTTCCGGATGATTCGCGTGCCCAAACGCCCATGTCCATCTGCGGTATGACGGTCGCGACCCTCTGCTCCAAAGCATCAATTATGACTTGACGGCATAACATATTATTATTTGACGGGCCCTTGGCCATGAAGGGGTAATGTTATGACAACGCTTAGATTTCATCGCGCGAAGACGACAATTTGCCGCGCATTCCGCCGGGACGGCTGGGCGCGCGTTACGAGCACAGCGCTGGACCCCTGGCGGGCGAACTCGAATATTATCGCACGTTCGGGCAGGATAAATTTGCGTCCTACGAGACGCGCACGAACGGCTATGACATGCTGAACGCCACACTCAGCTATCGCTTCGATCTCGGTGGCACGAGGAGGGTGGAATTTTATGTGCGCGGCACCAACTTGCTCGACGAACTGGCATTTTCCCACACGTCATTCGTGAAGGACCAGTCACCGCTGCGCGGCCGCAGCATCGCCTTTGGCATGCGCCATTCCTTCTGACGCCGAGTATATGATCCGATGGAAGTGAGAGCGGGTTTCGCTCCCCTATGCCATTCCGATTTCGGCCAGACGCTCGTGCTTTGAAACCTGCCGAAGACGAACAGCTTGTCGCGGAACTTTGCAAAGCAGGAATTGCGCGGCAGCCCCGCTCCCTAACGGGGAGATGGCATTTAGCGCTCCCGCGCCGCCGTCGCGCGGATCTCGTCGATCGGGCTCAGCAGGTAGGAGGCGAGCGAACGGCGACCGGTGCGGATGTCGGCGGTGACCGCCATGCCGGGGGTCAGGGGGATTGTCGCACCGTCCCCCCGGATCGTTGCCCGGTCCAGCGCTACCCGCGCGGTATAGATCAGTCCGCGCGTCTCGTCCTGCACCGCGTCCGAGCTGATCTGCTCGAGCCTGCCCGGCACCGCGCCGTAGCGCGTGAAGGAAAAGGCCTCGACCTTGAGTGCGACCGGTTGGCCGGCGCGGACGAAGCCGACATCCTTGTTGGCGATCGCCACTTCGGCGATCAGCTTCCCGCGCGCGGGCACGATCACCATGATCGGCTTGGCGGCCTCGACCACGCCGCCGACGGTGTGGACGGCCAGTTGCGTGACCGTTCCGTCAACGGGGCTGACGAGGCGCTGGAGGCTGCTGCGTTTCGTTGCCTTGGTCAGCTCCTCCTTGCGTAGCCGCGCGTCGCTCTCGGCCTTGGCAAGATCGGCGAGGATGCGGGCGCGCGCCTCGGCGATAGACTGGCTCGAATTGCCGCCGGCCACGCCGATCTGCGCCTCCGCCTTGCGCGCGGTGGCGAGGGCGGCGTCGCGATCGCGCGCGGCGACGAGGCGCTGGCGGCGCATCTCGATCACGCGCAGCTTCGAGACATAACCCTTTTCGAGCAGTTTTTCGTTGGCGGCGATCTGCTCGTCGAGCAGCGGGAGCGTCTCGCTGAGCTTGGCCGCCTGTATTTCCGCCTCGGCGCGGGCGGCGCGGGCGGATTCGGTGTCGGCCGCACGCGTCTGGCTACCCGCCCGGATCTCGGCGAGCTGGGCGCGGGCGAGCGCGATCTGGGTGTCGGCTACGTCGGCCGCAGTTCCGGCGGGCGGGGTGAAGCGCAGACCCCTACCGTCGAGTGCCGACAGTATGGCGCGCAGCCGCGCCGCGTCGAGCACCGCGGTTTCCAGCGCCTTGCCGGCTTGCGCCGCGTCGGCATCCGAGACGGTGGGATCGAGCTCGACCAGAGGTTGGCCGGCGCGGACGCGCTGGCCGTCGCGTACCAATATGGCGTGGACGATTCCCGCCGCGCCGGGCTGGATCAGCTTGACGTCGTCGGCGGGGACCAGCTTGCCCGGTGCGGAGGCGACGACGTCGACCCGGCCAAGCACCAACCAGAGCAGCGCGGCTGCGAGCAGGCCGAGCAACAGCCAGGCAGTGACCCGCGCGGTCGGCGACACGGGCCGCTCGACCACTTCGAGCGCGGCGGGCAGGAAGTCGGCCTCCTCGGTGCGCAAAACCTGGCGCGACCGCGCACGTTCATTGTCGAGCGCGTCGCGAACGGCGGTCCAGTGACGCGTGAGCGCATTCATGCCGCCGCTCCCGCCTGAACGCCGATCTGGCGGTGATGGAGCGCGGCATAGCGGCCGCCGAGCTTGAGCAGCTCGTCATGCGTGCCGCTCTCGACGATGCGCCCCTTGTCGAGCGTCAGGATGCGGTCGCACTGGCGGATCGCAGAGAGGCGGTGCGCGATGATCAGCACGGTGCGGCCGGCAGCGATCGCCTTGAGATTGCGCTGGACGATCTCCTCGCTTTCGGCATCGAGCGCCGACGTTGCCTCGTCGAGGATCAGGATGGGCGGATTGGTGATCAGCGCGCGGGCGATGGCGAGGCGCTGGCGCTGCCCGCCCGAGAAGTTGACGCCGCGCTCCTCGACGATCGTGTCATAGCCGCGGGGCAGCTCCAGGATGAAGTCGTGCGCGCCGGCGAGGCGGGCGGCGGTCATCACCCGCTCGATCGGGGTGACGGGATCGGCGAGCGCGATATTCTCCCGGATCGAGCGGTTGAACAGGATATTTTCCTGCAACACCACGCCGATCTGACGGCGCAGCCACGCGGGGTCGATCTGGGCAATATCGACGCCGTCGACCAGCACCCGGCCACTTGCGGGCAGATAGAGGCGCTGGAGCAATTTGGTGAGCGTCGATTTGCCCGAGCCCGAGGCGCCGGCGATGCCGAGCGTGGCGCCGGCGGGCAGGTCGAGGCTGATGTCGTCCAATGTCCAGGGGCCGTCGGCGGCATAACGGAAGCGGACATTCTCGAAGCGGACATGGCCGGCGAGCGCAGGCAAGGCGGTACGCGATCCTGCGCCGGGCTCCGCACCGGTGTTGAGGATGTCGCCCATCCGCTGAACCGAGAGGCGGACCTGCTGGAAATCCTGCCAGAGCTGCGCCATGCGGATGACCGGGCCGGAGACGCGCTGGGCGAACATGTTGAACGCGACCAGCCCGCCGATGGTCAGCGCGCCGGCGATCACCTGCTGCGCGCCGAAGAACAGGATCGCGGCGAGGCTGAGCTTGGAGATGAGCTGGACCGCCTGGCTGCCCGAATTGCCGAGGTTGATCACGCGCTGGTTGGCGGCGCTGTACGCGGCGAGCTGGCGTTCCCAGCGGTCCTGCCATTGCGGCTCGACCGCGGCGGCCTTGAGCGTCTGCATGCCCGAGACGCTCTCGACGAGTAGCGCGTTGTTGGCGGCGCCGCGCGCGAACTTCTCGTCGAGCCGGCGGCGCAAGGGGCCGGTGACGAGCAGCGAGACGATCACATAGGCCGGGAGGGTGAGCGCTACGATCACGAAAAGGAGCGGTGAATAGAGCCACATCGCGACGAGGAAGACGATCGTGAACAGCGGATCGACCAGCACGGTGAGCGAAGCATTGGTCATGAATTCGCGCACCGTCTCCAGCTCGCGGACGCGGGTCACGGTGTCGCCGACGCGGCGATTTTCGAAATAGGCGAGCGGCAGGCGGAGCAGGTGACGGAAAAGGCGGCTGCCCAGCTCGACATCCAATTTCTGGCTTGTCTCCGAATAGAGACGGGTGCGCAGCCAGCCGAACGCGACTTCCCAGAGCGAAACCAGCACGAGCCCGATACTGAGCACCTGCAGCGTTGCCAGGCTGTTGTGCGCCAGCACCTTGTCGACGACATTCTGGAAGAAGAGCGGCGCGGCGAGGCCGAGCAGGTTGAGCGCGAGGGTGATCAGCAGCACTTCGCCGATCAGCTTTCGATATTTGACGATCTGGGGGACGAACCAGGTTATGTCAAAGGCGGGCGCGGCAACCTGCGCGGAATCGCGCGTGGCGACGAGCAGCAGCGCCCCCGACCAGCGGGCTTCCAGCGCGGCGCGGTCCCAGCGCTCGATCGCGGCGCCGGGACGCTGGACCGCGACGGCATCCTCGCCGACGCGGCCGATGACGAACCAGCCCTCCGCGCCGCTGGCCAATACCGGCATGGGGAGGCGCCTCAACCGTTCGAAATCGGCGGTCGAGGCGCGGGCGCGGACGCCCTCGATGCGCTTGGCCAGGCGTACCAGATCGGATGCCGTGACCGGATCGGAATGGCCCAGGCTGTGGCGCAGTTCGGCCGGGTCCGCGACAATGCGGTGCATCGCGAGAATCTGGGCGAAGGCGACGAGCCCGCTATCCACGGGCGCCTCCGATGTCCCGAGGGACAGGTCCTGCTGCACGGTGGGTCTCCGATCGGGTTCTTCAGGCGTCGACAATCTGCGGGGTGCGGCAAGGTAAATCGTCCGGCACGAACCTTGGTAGCCGCCAAAGCCTGGCGAGCGAAGGCGCCGCCGCTCCGGTCGTCGGAGCAAAGGGGCAATTCGGCGTTCGCAGGTGCAGCATATGGTTGACCCCGATGCCGTCGCGGGCTGTCTGGTCGCGATCAAGTGGGGGGTATGTTTTCAGGCTTATGACGGGAGCCCTGCCATGCCCACCCTTTACATCTCACCGACCGGCAGCGGTTCGGGCGACGGTTCGAGCGCCGCGAACGCCGCGACGATCGAGGACCTGCCGCAGCTGATCGCGGCGGCGGGGCCGGGCGGGCAGGTGCTGCTGCTCGCCGATCAGGGAGGCTATAGTGCGCCGACCGGGCCGCTGGCGATCGTCGCAGGAGGGACGGCGAGCGCGCCCGTGACGATCCGCGGGGTCGACAGCGCGGGCAATGCGATGGCGGCGACGATTGCCGGCACGCGGCCCGAGCCCTTCGACCCGGCCAACCCCTCGGGCGAAGAGGTCTTCCGCCTGCTCGGCGGTGCGAACAATCTGCGCTTCAGCGATCTGGCCTTCGAGAATGTCGGCACGGCCTTTCGCGTGGGCGCGGATGTGCGCAACCTTGCGATCGAACATGTTGATGCCGCGAACGTCTCGCGCTTTTTCGACAATATGGTGTCGGGGGCCAATGCCAGCGCGACGATCAGCGGGCTCACCATCCGCGACGTCGCGGTGGACGGCTATTCGAAGGGCGCGATCCGGATCCAGTACGATAGCAACAATGTGCTGATCGAGGATGTGCGCGGCGACAGCCAGTTTCAGGACGGCGACAATTTCGCGATCGGCGTCCATATCACCGGCACCGCGCACGACGTGACGATCGACCGCGTCGCCATGCGCAACGCGCTCGACACGGTGAATGATTATCGCAACGGCGACGGCTTCGCGACCGAACGCGGCACCTATGACATCACGCTGCGCGATGTGATCGCCACCGGCAACAGTGATGGCGGGCTCGACCTCAAGAGCGATAACATCGTGGTCGACGGCGCGATCGTCTCGGGCAATGGTCGCAACATCCGGCTGTGGGGCACGGGCGCGCAGCTCAGCAATATCGTCAGCCTCGACGCGGGCGCACCACTCGCCGGCGGCAATCGCGAACATATCTGGCTGGCCGAGGGCGCCAATGCGACGATCGACGGGGCGTTTTTCTCCGATCCCGGCTCGCCGACTTTGTTCAACCTCGCCGAAAGGAATGGCGCGCTGACCGTGCAGGACTATGGCCTTGCCACCGGTGCGGGCACGCTGACCTGGAAGAAGGGCACGGGATCGGTGCTGACGCTGGACGGGCAGCGGGCGGTGGTCGCGGCGGGGACGGCCGGAGACGACTTGATCGGCGGCACGGCGGGCGTCGATTTGCTGATCGGCGGTGCCGGCGATGACATGATGGTCGGCAATGCCGGCGACGACGTGCTGACCGGCGGTTCGGGCGCGGACATATTGGTCGGCGGCGCCGGGCGCGATCTGCTCAGCTACGCCGGCAGCGATGCTGCGGTGCGGGTCGACCTGCTGCGGCTCTCCGCCAGCGGCGGCGATGCCGCGGGCGACCTGTTCGACGGGTTCGAGGATGTCGAGGGCTCGGCCTTCGCCGACGTCCTTGCAGGCGACGCGGGCGCGAACCGGCTGTTCGGCGGCGCGGGCGACGACGCGCTTTCGGGCGGTGCCGGCGATGACCTGCTCGACGGCGGTGCGGGTGCGGACTTGCTCGACGGCGGCGCTGGTATCGATCGGGTGGATTATGGCAGCAGCAGCGCGGGCGTGGTTGTCGATCTCGCCAATGGCGCGGCGAGTGGCGGTGAGGCGGCGGGCGACCGGCTGATCGGGATCGAAGGAGTCGAGGGCTCGGGCTTTGGCGATATGCTGTCGGGCAATGAAGGCGCGGACTGGATCGGCGGCGGCGCGGGCGACGACCGGATCGACGGTCGCGGCGGCGACGACCTGCTGGTCGGCGGCGCGGGTGCCGACATGCTGATCGGTGGCGCCGGGATCGACAGCGCGGATTATTCTGCCAGCGGGGGGGCAGTCACCGTAGACCTTGCCGCGGGCACCGGAAGCGGCAGCGATGCTCAGGGCGACCGGCTGCAAGGGGTCGAGCGGTTGATCGGCTCGCGCTTCGGCGATGTGCTGACCGGCGACGGTTTTGACAATGTGCTGATTGGCGGCGCTGGCGCGGACCGGCTGACTGGCGGCGCCGGGACTGACACCGCCGATTATTCGGCGAGCGCCGGGGCGGTGAACGCCGTGCTGGGCGGCGCGGGCAGCGACGGCGATGCCGAGGGCGATGTGCTGACGGGGATCGAGAATCTGGTCGGTAGTGGGTTTGGCGACGTGCTGGTCGGCGATGGCGCGGTCAATATGTTGTCGGGCGGCGGCGGGGACGACCGGCTGGCGGGCAACGGCGGGGCGGACCGGCTCGACGGCGGTGCGGGCTCGGACGTTGCCGACTTTTCGGCCGCCGCGGGCACAGTGACGGCGGATCTTGCGGCGGGCACGGCTTCGGGCGAGGTGACGCTCGTCGCGATCGAGGGCCTGATCGGCTCGGCGTTCGACGATGTGTTGAACGGCGACGCGGGCGGCAACCTGCTGCTCGGCGGTCAGGGCGCGGACGTGATCGATGGGCGCGATGGCCTTGATACGGCCGATTATTCGGGCTCGGCGACGGCGGTGCAGGTCGACCTTGCCCTGTCGGTGCAGGGCGGTACCGGCGATGCAGCGGGCGACCGGCTGACGAGTATCGAGGCGCTGGTCGGCTCGGCCTTCGACGATGTGCTGGCGGGCGTGGGGGGCGACGAGGCGCTGTACGGCGGTGCGGGCGCGGATCGGCTCGACGGGCGCGGCGGCGACGATCTGCTTCAGGGCGGTGCGGGCGCCGATATGATGATCGGCGGTGAAGGCATCGATACGGTCGACTACAGCGCCAATGCGGGTGCCGTCTCGATCAACCTCCAGACCGGCGCGAGCAGCGGCGGCGATGCCGAGGGCGACCGGTTCGACGGCGTCGAGCGGTTCATCGGCACCAGCTTTGCCGATACGATCGTCGGCGACGGGGCGGATCAGATACTGGTCGGCGGCGCGGCGGGCGATCGGCTGGACGGCGCGGGCGGCTTCGACATAGCGGTCTACGCGGGCAGCGCCGCGGGCGTGAAGGTCAACCTCGCGACCAGCATCCTGTCGGGCGGAGATGCACAGGGTGACAGCATTTCCGGAATCGAGGGGCTGGTGGGCAGTGCCTTCGCCGACACGTTGACGGGCGATGCCAATATCAACCGGATCGAGGGCGGCGGCGGCAACGACGCGCTCGACGGCGGGGCGGGCGCCGATGTGATGATCGGCGGTGAGGGCAACGACTCCTATGTGGTCGACAACGCCGGCGACCAGGTGGCCGAGGCGGTTGGCGGCGGGGTCGATATCGTGCGCACGACCCTGTCCTCGCTGACGCTTGCCGACGGGGTCGAGGACCTGAGCTATGTCGGTAGCGGCGGCTTCTCCGGCACCGGCAACGCGCTAGACAACAGCCTCTATGGCAAGGCGGCGGACGACGCGCTTTATGGGCTCGACGGCGACGACAAGCTGGTGGGCGGCGCGGGCGCGGACCTGCTCGACGGCGGTGCGGGACGCGATCAGGTCGATTATACCAAGTCCGCCGCGATCACGGTGAACCTTGTCACCAACGTCAATCACGGCGGCGAGGCCGAGGGAGACCGGCTGGTCGGCATCGAGATCGTGATCGGCTCCAACTATTCCGACAGTATCACCGGCAGCGACGATCCGCTGGCCGGCGACATCCTCTATGGGCGTGGCGGCGGCGACCTGCTGGTCGGCGGCGCGGGCGACGATCAGCTCGATGGCGGCAGCGGCAACGACTTGCTGCGCGGTGGCGCCGGAAACGACCTCTATGTCGTCTATGAGGCCGGCGACCAGGTGATCGAGGCGGCGGGGGAGGGACGCGACCGCATCCGCACCGCGGCGAGCAGCTACACGCTCGGCGCCCATGTCGAGGAGCTGGTCTATACCGGCACGATCGGCGCGACGATGACCGGCAATACGCTCGACAATTTCATCGTCGGAAGCGGCGGCGAGGATCGGCTGGCCGGCGGAGATGGCGCGGACGTGCTGCGCGGCGGGGCGGGCGGCGATCTGCTCGACGGGGGCGCGGGATCGGATAGTGTGGAATACGCCGGTTCGCTCGGCGGCGTGCTCGTCAACCTGCGGGCGCAGACTGCGACCGGGGGCGATGCCATGGGCGACAAGTTGGTCAGTATCGAGAATGCGCAGGGTTCGGCGTTTGCTGATGTGCTGCTGGGCAGCACCGGCGCCAATGTGCTGACGGGCGGTGATGGCGACGACACGCTCGCGGGCGACGACGGCAACGATACGCTGCGGGGAGGCGCCGGATCCGACCAACTCGACGGCGGCAAGAACGAAGATATGCTTTACGGCGAGGATGACGGCGACGCGCTTTACGGCGGCCAGCAAACGGACAAGCTGTACGGCGGGGCGGGTGACGACCTGCTGGTCGGCGACACCGAATGGATCTCGTCCCTCGCGGCCAGGGACCATCTCGACGGCGGCGACGGCGACGATATGCTGGTCGGCGACGGAATGAGCATGACGGCGAGCGGGATCGGCGGCGCGGACACGCTGATTGGCGGGCTGGGCAACGATGTGTTGTACGGTGATGCGGTGAATATGGCGGTCGGGGCGCGCGGCGGGGCGGACAAGCTGACCGGCGGCGGCGGGAGCGATCGCTTCGTCTTCGCGCCCGGCTCGGGTGCCGACGAGATCAGCGATTTTACCCGCGGCGGCGGCGAGGCCGACCGGATCGACCTCAGCGCCTTCGACATCGCCTATGAGGCGCTGCGCTTCACCACGAGCAGCGCGGGCGTGACGATCCAGTTAGGCGGCACCGACACGATCTTCGTGCGCGGTGCGACCGCGCTCGATCAGACGGACTTCGTCTTCGGCTGACCCGCTCCCGGCCGGCGGGCGGGTATTAGCCGAAGACGAAATCAGCGGGCGAAAACGCCTGCGCACCGCGGACGAAGATGCTGTCCGGGCCCATGGTGATGCGGACCCCGTCCGCGCTCGCCATGAAACCGAGCTGTTCATAGGCGATATCGAAGGCGCTGAGGTCGATATGATCCGCGCCCGAGGTGAAATCGCTGATCTCGTCGGCACCGGAGCCGGGCGCGAAGACGAACCAGTCGGCACCGGCGCCACCCGCTAACATGTCGGCGCCGCCGCCGCCGATCAGGTGATCGGCGCCGTCGCCGCCATAGAGCTTGTCGGCGCCGCCCGCCACATCCGCGGCCGACTCCCGACCGTCGCCATAGAGCCAGTCATTGCCGTCGCCGCCCTCCAGCGTGTCTGCGCCGCCCCTCGCGCTGTCCATCATCACGTCGCCGTCGCCGATCAGAATGTCGTTGCCCGCGCCACCAGCCAGCCGGTCGCCGCCGCCCTTCCCGTTGCCATAGATGTTGGTCGCGTCGCCAATCAGCAAATCGGCATCGTCGCCGCCGTCGAGCCGGTCGTTGGCGCCCTGGCTGCTCAACCATTCCTGATCGCCGACCAGCCGGTCCGCGCCCGAGCCGCCGGCGAGCATGTCCGACTGCCAGCCGCCGAGCAGCATGTCGGCGCCCGACTGGCCCCGGAGCAGGTCTTCGCCATTGCCGCCCACGAGCCAGTCGTCGCCCGAGTTGCCGGCGATGTCGTCATTGCCGCCGAGGCCGCCCAGCGTGTCGCTGCCCGCGCCACCGATCATCGCATTGGCGAGCGCATTGCCGTTGCCGGTGAAATCGGCGGCGCCGCGGCGAATCAATCCCTCGACATTGCCCGCGAGCGTATAGCCATCGAGTGTCGTTTCGACCCGGTCGAACCCGGCGTCTGCGGCTTCGGCGATTCGGTCGCCGGTGTCGTCGACAAGGAAAATATCGTCACCGGCAGTGCCAAGCAGCTCATCCGCGGTGGCGGTGGCGGGCAGGGGAAGCAGCGCGATAAAGTCGGTCGCGCCGGGTGAAGCGTCGCCCCGATCGACGGTCAGCGTTTCGCGGATCGTCTCGATGCCGCTGAGGCCGGGAAACGAATCGCGGGTGGCGAGCGTGGCGAGTTCGGACAGGGTGATCTCGACGCCCTGCAGGGTGAGCCGCCCCTGCGAGGAGATCACCTTGGTGCGCGAACCGGCATCATCGAAGCGGCCTCCGATCACCGTGACGTCTGCGGAGTCGTCGAGCCAGAGCTGGTTCTGTTCGGAGATGCCGCCGCGCAGTACCGGGTTCAGGCCGACCGAGTCGATCAGCGTCGCCTCCCCCCAGAGCCGGTAGTTGCGGCCATTTTCCTCGCTGAGCGCGCGGACGACAAGGGTGCCGCTCGACTTGAGGTCATAGCCGCCGTCGCTGTTGCCGCGTGCGGCGGTGTCGATCAAGCGCACGTCATGGACGCCGCGCTCGGTCGCGAAGCCGTCGCCGTTGAAATAGGCGCCGGCCGTGCTCTGGACATTCTCCATCACCACCTGGCTGAGCGTGACGTTATGGACGGTGCCGTCGAGATGAACGCCCGCGGGCAGGTCGTCGCCCGTCTGCCCCGCCATGTCCGCCGTCACATTGTCGATGACCACATTGTTGGTGTCGTACTGGAGGCGGATCGCCACCCTCGAGAATCCCTCCACGTCTACATCGCGGATCGTCAGCCCGGTTATCGTCGCGGTAGCCGAAGGCGCGCTGGCATAATCCTCGAAGAAGCGGCGAACATTCTTCGCGTCGACATCCTCGATATGGAGATTGGCGAGATCGGCGGTGACGCGGAAGGCCGTGCCGACATTGTCGATCTGCAAGTCGCGGAATACGAGATTGTCGGCGCCTGAGCCGAGCTTGAACAATTCGTTGCCGGAAGCGTCGCCCGCCTGCCAGTCGACCGGGCGCGAACCGGTGAACTGCGCCGCCATGGCATTGCCGCCGGAATCGATGCCGCGCACCACTACCGGCTCGCCCTCCGCCCCGCCGCGGGTGATGCCGAGGATGCCGGTGACATTATAGTCGCCCTGGTCGGCCAGCATCAGCACCTCGCCTCCTGGTCCCGCCCTTCCGATCAGCGTGTTGAGCGAACCGATCGACGCTGCATTGTTGATGTCGCTGCCGCTTTTGTCCCCGGATCCGGCAGGTGAGATGTACAGGCTTGGCATGGCGATCGACCCCTTGTTGTTGCGGCGAGGTTAACCTCGGCCAAGCCATCATGCTGCACTGCGGTATGGTTAGGCCAGCATTATGCTGATCATCGGTGGGGTTATTACGATGGGCCGTCGCGGGGTCCGGCTGGAGGCAAGGCTTTCTGCCTGCAGGGAAATTTGCTGCGGCAGCCTCCCCGAAAGCGGCATGATCTGTTTTTGCGCTTTCGATCGCAAAAGCCCCCGGTCCGCGGTCCCAGCACAAATATCCACTTGAAGATTCGTGCCCGCTCCGCTCCGATGTCGGGCAGCGTTTCACGGCCTGTCGAGCCGCCGTCCTGGAGAGGGAAAACATGACCGAAGCCGTCAATCTCGCCGCAATCGAAGAAATCCGGCTGCTCAAGGCGCGTTATCTGCGCGCGCTCGATACCAAGGACTGGGCGTTGCTGCGCAGCCTGCTGACCGACGACATGGTCGGCGACTTTCGCGAGATGCCGGGCGGCGAGCTTGACGAGCAGTTGTTGACCACCGGCGCCGACGCCTTTGTCGCGGGGGTCGCCTCGGCGCTCGAGAATGCCACCACGGTCCATCATGTCCACAGCTTTGAAATCCGCTTCACCGGCGCACGCGACGCGGAGGGCATCTGGGCGATGGACGACCATTTCTGGGCGGGCGAGGGAAGCGATCTTGCCGGTCGCTCGCGCCATGGTTTCGGTCATTATCACGACTGTTATCGCAAGGCGAGCGGACGCTGGCTGATCGCCCGGACGCGGCTCAGCCGTATTCGTGTCGAGCGCGACTGACGCCGGCGACGATCGTTCGGCCATGCGGGGGATGGCAACGCACGCCGGGCCGTCCACACACGGCCGCTTCGGGCTGTCTCAATTGCCGAAAACCAGTTCGAGCATCTGGCGTTTCCAGATCGCGACCGATCGCTCGATCAGCGCCATGTCCGGATTGCGAATATATTCGACCGTCAAGCCGCGCGTCACGGCGTTGTTGAGCAGTTGAAGCGTCTGATAGGCCTGGTCGTTATCGATCCCCGCCGCCCGCAGGATCATATGACCCCATAAGCGGACCCTGCGGTCAAAGCGCCGCGCGCTTGGGCCGACCTCCTGATCGAGGTCGGGATCGTTGCGCCGGGCGAGATGGATTTCGAGCACCGCAGCCATTTCGGGCCGGCTGACCATCTGATAATTGGCGTCGATCAGATTTTCCATCGACTGCCGGGGCGTGGCGCCGGCCCGGATGGCCTCGGCGTAAACGCGCGTGCGATAGGCCGCGAATTCGGCGGCGACCGCGGCCATCAGCTTGGCTTTCGTCGGGAATTGGTGCTGGATGGCGCCGAGGCTCATCCCCGCGGCATCGCGGATCGCGAGCATCGTAGCCCCCGAATAGCCCTGCGAGCAGAGCACGTCGCGCGCCGCCGCGAGCACCTTGGCACGCGTGGCGGCGCTGCGGTCGGCCTGGCTGCGGCGGGGTCGGGTCGCGGTTGTCGTCATGCCTTGGTCATCTGCGATAGCTGTCGCGCCGCCGATAAGCGAGCGCCTCAAAATGCCACGGTCGCATTGACCCCGATCGTTCGCGGCCGGACGACGCCCGTGCCGAGTGCGCCGTTGGCGTTCCTTGGCACTCCCGCGACGCCCAGCAAGGCCTGCGTCGAGGTGATCCCCCCGCTGCCCGTCAGGTTATTGGCATAGGCGCTGAGCGAATAGCGGCCGAAGTCGAGACCGGCGCGCAGGTCGATGGCCTCATAGGCGCTCACCCGCGCGAAATGGCCATAGGCCGCGCGATAGGCGGGGTCGAAGCTGCCGCTCTGCCGCGAGAGCGACCGGATCGAGCCGCCGATGGACGCGGTGACGTTCGATCCCAGATCCCACTGATAGTCGGCGTTGAGGTTGACGGCATATTTGGGCGTGAAGGGCAGGCGGTCGCCCTTGACCGCGCCAACAGCGATCGGGTCGGTGTCGCCGCCGAGTCTCGCGTCGGTGAAGGTCAAGCCGATCGAGGTTGTTAAGCCCCGCGTCGGACGCAGCGTGGCGACGACTTCGGCGCCGTCGACCTTGGCGCTCGTCCCGTTCACATTGACGCCGAAGCCGTTGACCACCGCCGCGAACTGGATGTCGTTCCAGTCGATATGATAGAGCGACGCCTCGATCGAGGCGCTGCGGTCGGCGGTGTCGCCCTTGAAGCCGATTTCATAGCTGGTGACGGTATCGGGCTCGAAGGTCGTCGGCGTGCCCGCCGGCGACCCGATCGGGATCACGTTCGGGCCGCCGGGGCGATAGCCCTTGGCGACGCGCGCATAGAGCGATGCCTGGCTGCCGAACTTGACCTTGGGCGCGACCGACCAGGTGAAGACGTCGTCCGAAGAGCGCAGGCCGTCGATCAGCGCGGTGCCCAGCAGAACGCCGTCGGTCGCCTGCTCGGCGTGCTGGCTGTTGTGGCTGTACCGGCCGCCGAGATCGACGTCGAACCAGGGCGACAGGTGCAGCGTCGCGTTGGCGAAGCCCGCGATCTCCTCATAGCGCGAATCGAGATTGAACACCGCATAGTCAAAGGGCAGGTCGATCGGGGTCAGGACGCCGGGCGTGCCGGGCACGGCGGTTTTCAGATTCTGGAAGATCCGCGCCTTTTCGCGGGTGTAATAGCCGCCGACCATCCATTCGAGGAAATCGCCGCCATTCGACGCGAGGCGCAGTTCCTGCGTCCATTTGCGATTCTCGGTCTGCTGGTCGAAATAGACATAGGCGCCGAGAACACCGATCAGATTGGCGGTATAATCGGCGCGGAACGACTGGAGTTGTTCGCCATGGCTCGTAGCCGAGGTCAGCGTGACGTCGCCGAAATCATAGTCGATGGTGCCGTTATAGAGCCGGTATTTCACATTGCTGAAGGTCGGCAGATATTCGGACTGGGTAAGGCCATCATAGAGCGGCTTCAGCGTCGCCGGGTCAGCCTCGACGATGCTCGGCGCGTCGACATGGAGATTCTGGACGAGCGCGCTGAGCCGAACGTCGAGATTGGCGTCGGGTTTCCAGATCAGCGAGGCGCGGCCGCCGTAATTTTCGAAATCGTTGATGTTGCTGTGGACGTTCGATCCCGCGGTGCCGATCGAGTCGATATAGCCGCCCTGCTTGCGGTACGAGCCCGAGGCGCGAAACGCCAACGTCTCGCCGAGCGGGACATTGATCATCGCGGCGCCGCGATAGGAAACGTCGCCGCCGTCGGTGAATTCGACCCCGCCGAGCGCCTTTGCCTCGAAGGCAGAGGTCGAGGGTTCGTTGGTCACGAATTTGAGCAGGCCGCCCAGCGAGCTGGCGCCATAGAGCGTGCCCTGCGGGCCGCGCAGCACTTCGATCCGCGCGATGTCGAAGCTGTCGAAATCGCCCGCGAGTTCGGACCCGTTGGCAAGGCCGGTGCTCGATCCGAAGGGCGTCTCGTCGACATAGACGGCGACCGTCGAGGCGACCCCGCCCGTGTTGATGCCGCGCAGCACGAGCCGCCCCTGACCCGGCGTGCCCTGGACGAGCTGCAGGCTCGGGACATTCTTGAGGTAATCGGCGAAGCTGGTCGCGCCCTGCTGTTCGAGCGTCGCGCCTGACACGACCGACACCGATTGCGGCACGTCGATCAGCGTCTGCGATCGCTTCTGGGCGGTCACGACAATCTCGTCGCCAAAGCCCGTTTCGCCGTCTTGCGCCCACACCACGCCGGGCGAGGCGAGAGCGAGAGTAAGGGCCGTGCCGCTCAGGGCCTTGGTCGGAAGTCGCATTGTCAGTCCCCTCATCAGATTTTCGCTTTTCGTTTCAGCGGCCGTGGCCGAGCGCGAAGCGCATGCCGTGCAGGATCGCGGCGGGCGCGGCCGAGACATGGTCATCCCCGGCGAAGGCGATATGGCTGAGCTCGGCCAGGCCTGCGTCGCGGAGTGAATCGGCGAACTCGCGAGCGGCATCGACCATGCGCGCGGCGCGGATTTGCGCCTGCGCTTCCTCCAGCGTCACCGCGATGCCGTCGGGCACGCTGGTCGGCAGCTCCTGCTCTTTGGCGCCGACATCGACGAACACGCGCGGCTGGCGGGGCAGGGCGGCGAGCCGCTCCCCGAAAGCAGGCAGTTCGCCAAGGATCGCGAAGCCGTTCCACCAGAGTGACGGGCTGCTCGCGATGAAGACGGCGAAGCTGTCGGGCCGGGTCAATAATGCGTGCGCGGCGAACAGCCCGCCGAGCGAATGGCCGAACAATATTTGCGGCCCCTCCGCCGCCTTGGGGTAACGCGCTGCGATTTCGGGGCGCAGCGTGTCCGTCAGGAAGGCGAGGAACGCGTCGGCGCCGCCGTTCCGGTCGCCGCCGATCGCCGCGGCGAGTCCACCCAGCTTTTCCAGCGCTTCGACCCCGATCGGCGGGGTGAGGTCCGCTGTGCGGAGCTTCAGGAAATCGGCATAGGCAGCGTCATAACCGATACCGACCACATAATGGGCGGGAAAGGCGGCGACGCTCGATACCGCGCGCGCGATTTCGGCCGCCATGCCGAACAGCAGGTCGCCATCGACGACATAGAGGACGGGAACGCCGCTGTCGGGCATGGGCCCCGCCGGCGGTGCGACGCTGACCGTCAGCGCGCCCTCGCCCGAAGGATGGGGGAGGGTGAATTGCTCGAGGGCGGCACGCACCGAAAAGGGCATCGATCGTCTCCCGACAGAAGGCTGGCGCCTGACGCTGCCAGCCTCTTTTCGTCGATGCGACTCATCTGCCCCATTTACAATAAAGTCAACTTGTTTATTATAGACCGCGAAACCGGCTCGAGGAGAGCGATATGGAAATCGGAATGCCAAGGGCGGGCAAAGGCGAAGCGCGCCATGCCGCCGCATGGGCGTGGTACGGGCTCGGCGTGCTGCTGATGACGACGCTCTTCGCCTTCGTCGTGCGCCAGATGCTCAGTCTGATTGCGCCGGCGCTGCAGACGTCGCTCGGCTTTTCCGACTTGCAGCTCGGCATGTTGCAGGGGCTCGGCATGGCGGTCTTCGCCAGCATTGCGAGCTATCCGATGGGCTGGCTCGCCGACCGGTTCGGGCGCCGCCTCCTCCTCGCGCTCGGCGTCGCCTGCTGGTCGCTCGCGACCGCGCTCTTCGCCTTTCAGGACAGCTTCGGCGGCCTGTTCGCCGCAACGATCGGGATCGCGATCGGCGAGGCA
Source organism: Sphingopyxis sp. JAI108 (assembly GCF_013410105.1). Taxonomy (GTDB): domain Bacteria; phylum Pseudomonadota; class Alphaproteobacteria; order Sphingomonadales; family Sphingomonadaceae; genus Sphingopyxis; species Sphingopyxis chilensis. The sequence continues at coordinate 2,158,482 of NZ_JACCCJ010000001.1, read as the reverse complement.
GGTCTCGCCCCGATCGTCTTTGCCCTGATCCCCGATCTCTTTCACGAACGACAGCGCAACACCGCGAACTTCATCTTCTACGGCGGCTCGCTGCTCGGTGCCGGACTTGGCATGGCGCTGGGGGGCGCGATGCTGCAATGGCTGGCGGGCGCGCATGGCAGTCTCCCCGGCTGGCTGGCCGGTATCGACAGCTGGCGCCTCGCGATGATGCTGATCGCGCTGCCGGGGCCGATCTTCTTCCTCCTCGTCCTGACCATGCCGCTCGGTCGTCAAGGGAGCGAAACGGCAACGCCGATCGCGACCGATGACGCGGGTTCCCGCGATTTCATACCCTATGCGACCGCGCATTGGCGCACGCTCGCCTGCATCTTCGGGTCGATTTTCGCGATGGCCGTCGCGATGACGTCGGGGCTGATGTGGTTTCCGCTGGCGCTGCCGCGCGCCTTCGGGATCGATCCTGCGACGGTCGGGGTCGGGCTGGGCACCGCGATCACGATCGCGACGATCGTCGGCGTGCTGCTCGCCCCGCTGATGCTCAGGCTGCGCCGGACGGATGCCGGTCTCGACCCGGTCAGGGCGGCCGCGATTTTCGTCGCGCTGACCCCGCTGCCCGCCGCTTTCCTGCCGTTCGCGACCTCGGCGTTTCAGGCCTATGGCATCGCGGCGGTGCAGGGCGCGCTGGGTATCGCCGCCTCCTCGCTGATGCCCGGCGTGCTGCAGAATCTGGCGCCGCCGCACCTGCGTTCGCGCGTTCTGGCGCTGCTCGGCATCGTCAACGCGCTGGCGCTCGCCGTGTCGCCGCTGGCGGTCGGCTCGATCTCCGGGCTGATCGCGGGGCCGCGCGGCATGCTCTACGCCATCACGATCGTCAGCCTGCCGTCGCTGATCGTCTCGGCGATACTGATGGCATTCGCACCCGGCCCCTATGCCGCTACTCTGCGGGCGATCCGGCCTCAGCTTTCGAAGGATTTCTCATGACGACGACGCTATCGACCGGCCCCGCGCCTGCGGACATGACCGCCATGCGCGAGGCGATGGCGTCCGGTCGCGTCACCGCGTCCGCGCTGGTCGAACAGGCGATCGAGCGCGCCGAAGCGGTCAACCCGCAGCTCAACTTCATCGCCTGGCCGACCTTCGAGCGCGCGCGCAGCCAGGCGGGGGAGTCCCGATCCGGCCCGCTCGCCGGGGTCCCGACGCTGATCAAGGACATGCTCCCCGAAAAGGGGATCCCCGCGAGCTTCGGCTCGGCCGCGCTGCGCGATTTCATCGCGCCCGACGACGCGCCTTACACGCGGGCTCTCGCGAGTACGGGGCTGATCTCGATCGCGCGCTCGGCAATGCCCGAACTGGGGCTCAACGCGGTCACGGAATCGCCCTTGCTCGGTCCGACGCGCAACCCGTGGAACCCCGATTATACGCCAGGCGGATCTTCGGGCGGCGGGGCGGCGGCGGTTGCCGCCGGGGTGGTCCCGATCGCGCACGCGAGCGACGGGCTCGGATCGATCCGCCACGGTGCCGCGCCTTGCGGCCTCGTCGGCCTCAAGCCGTCGCGCGGGCGCAATGCCGGCGAAGAAACATTCCGGTCGATCGCCGACCTGACGGTGAACGGCTGCGTCAGCCGCACGGTGCGCGACACCGCGGCCTGGATCGAGGCGACGCAGACGCGCGACCCGAGCTGTCTGCCGCCGGTTCCGTTGGTGACATCGCCGGTCGATCGCCGCCTTCGCATCCATGCCTATAGCCGGGTGATGCGGACCGGCGAACTGCCCGACGCCAGCGTCCAGCGGGTTTTGGGCGAGGCGATCGCATTGCTCGGCCGGCTCGGCCACCGGGTTTCGGATGCCGACGTCCCCTTTGACGGCGCGCGCGCGATGGAGCTCCTCGGCACGATCACCGAAGGCATGTTCTGCCGCCGGCTGGGGATGCTTTCACAAGCGATCGGCATCGAGGTCAAAGCCGAAGACCTCGAGCATCGGTCGGCGACGCTGATCGCGGCGGGCGCGGCGATAAGCGATGAGCAATTCGCGTCGGCATGGACGACGATCGAGGGCGTCGTCGCCGCCTATCTCGACCGGCTCGAACAGATTGATGTCTGGATGACGCCGACACTCAGCACGGAGATTCCGCGTATCGGCGTCTTCGGGCCCGATGTTGCATGGGACGACCAGAAGGACGCGCTCATCGATTATGCGGGCTATTGCTGGATCGACAATTTCGCGGGCTCGCCGGCGATCAGCCTCCCGATGGGATTCAGCGACAACGGGCTTCCCGTCGGCGTCCAGTTCGCGACGCGCCCCGGCGGCGAAGACCTGTTGCTCGCGCTCGGCTATCAGCTCGAAGCCGCGATCGAATGGCACCGCCATATCCCCCCGATCTGGGCCGGGGCCCGGTGACGGCGCTTTTTTCGGGAACGTCCGCAAAGCGACGCCACGGGTGCTGCCGATGTCATCGTGCCGACCGATTGCCGTCAAGCGCATAGAGGATAAACGCGGCAAGTCCCACAATCGGCATCAGATTCGCAAAGAGCGCGAACCTGATGCCGATCAAAATAAGGTCGGCCATGGCCCTATTTTACGGTAAAGCTGAACTCGCTTCCCATACGGTGCGTATCGGCGCCCGCCGCCGCCCATTTTACCTTGTAGGTGCCGGGGACGAGCGCGCGCTTAACCGCAAGCGTCATCGACTTCCCGTCCTTGCCCATCATCGGCGTCGCGGGGATTTTCATCGGGGCATGATTGGCCATGCCGGGCATTCCCGTCATCACCACCTCTGCCTTGACGGTCGACGCAATGACCTTTTCGTTGAACCTCAGTGCGATCGAGGTGACCTTCGAAACCGTTGCGTTCGCGGCGGGTGTGGACCCGACGAGCTTGGCGTGCGCGCTGGCCGGCGTCGAGGCGAGAAGCAGCGTCAGGACGGCGGTCGCAGCAGGGAGGAGGGACTTGATCATAAATGCTCCATTTTCGGGTCTGTCCTGCTAATACGCAAATCTGCAAACCGCCCCTTGGAAAATCTGACATGGCGGAATGGATTATTTCCAAGGGATACCGAGATTGCGCGCGTATGACCTTGGGAAGGACTGGCAGGAAAAGTCGATGGACGAACTCCGGATATTGAATGACGCGAAGCTGCCCGCTGCCCTCGACACGCTCGACGAGCATGTTCTCGCCGGCCTGGCGGGGCGCCAGCGCGAGGCGGCGTCCATGCGGCGCATGATGGCGTTTGCCGCGTTCGTCTCGCTGGGCGGCGGATTCGTTGTTGGCACCGCCGTCGTGCCCCCTGCCGTGGCTGCGAGCCCGATCACGCCTCTCATTCCAGCCAGCCCGCTGGCTCCCTCGACCTTGCTGGATTCGCGTTGATGACGTCGTCGCGCCGTCTGCTGATCTTTGGTCTGGTCGCGTTCATCGCCGCGCTTGCCGGTGTAATTGCCGGACGATTCGTCGTCGAGACGCCCCGCGCCAGCGAAACCGAACTGCATGCGCTTCTTCACAATGAGCTGAAGCTTACGCCGGCGCAGCAGGTGAAGATCGATCGGATCGAAGCGAAATTCGGGCTAAGGCGCGACGCCCTCGAACTCGATATGCGCGCGGCCAACATCCGGCTCGCCCAAGCGATCGAAGCCGAACATGGCTATGGTCCCCGCGTCACCGAGGCCATCGACGAGACGCACCGCGTGATGGGCGAGCTGCAGAAGGAAACGCTCCAGCATCTGTTCGCGATGCGCGTCGTTCTCGATCGCGACCAGGCGGAGATGTTCGACAGGCGCGTGGTCAATGCGCTGACCGCCGATGCGCGGTGAGCCTCGATCTTTCGCAATGTAGCGACCGCGACCTTGTCGCTCTTGCAAGAGCCAGCCAGCAGCTGGCCTATCGCGAGTTGCTGCGGCGCTACAAAGCGCCGGTGTTTCGCTTGATCCGCAGCAATATCGGCGATCCGGACGAAGCGATGGACCTGACGCAGGAGACCTTTGTCGCCGGTTTCGCAGCGCTTGGCCGATACGATCCCGACCGGCCCTTCCGGATCTGGATTGCGAGGATCGCGCTTAACAAGTGCCGCGACTGGGCGCGGCGGCGCACAGTCCGTTCATTCTTCGCCCGCGCGCTGCCGCTTGAAAGCGCGCATGATGTCGCCGGTGACGGACCGGCGCCCGACGCCGAGGCGGCCGACCGAGCCGAACTCGCGCGCGTTCGCGCCGCTATGTCGCGCCTCGCGCCGAACTTGCGCGAGGTACTCGTTCTTCGAGGTGTAGAGGAGCTTACGCAGGCCGAGACCGCCGAGCTCTTGCAAATCAGCGAAAAGACGGTCGAGACACGTCTCTACCGGGCTCGAACGAAACTGAAGACGTTCCTCGACGAACCATCCACGCGTGCGGCGGGGTGAACGTGCGTTGCGCGCAGTCGATTTCGTCCAAAAGGCTGAGGGGCGCGCGATTGCGCTGCGTATGACAAACGAGACAAGGCAACATCCGGGAATTTTATGCAGATAGACAGGCGTCGTTTCGTGAGCGGAGCATTGGGCGGGGGCGCTGTCGCCGCATTGGCGCCCTGGTTTCCGGCCTGGGCTCAAACTGTGTCGCCAGGAATTGTCGCGCCGCTCCCGACCGTGTCCGGTAACGACATCAGCCTCCGTATCGCGCGGCAGACGATGCGGATCGACGGCAAGATCAGCCGCGCGATCGGCGTCAACGGCACCGTGCCCGCGCCGCTTGTCCGCCTGAGGGAAGGGCAGACGGCGCGCCTGACGGTCATCAACGATCTCGATGAGGACAGCTCGATCCATTGGCATGGGTTGATTCTGCCGTTCCAGATGGACGGCGTCCCGGGCGTCAGCTTCCCCGGGATCAAACCGCGCTCGAAATTCGTTTACGAATTCCCGGTGGTCCAGTCGGGGACCTACTGGTACCACAGCCATTCGGGGCTGCAGGAACAGCTCGGCCATTATGGCCCGATCGTCATCGATCCGGCGGGTCCCGACCCGATCGGCTATGACCGCGAGCACGTCGTGGTGCTATCCGACCACAGCCAATTGTCGCCCGAAGCGATCTTCCGCAAGCTGAAGGTCAACCCGGGGCATTTTAATATGCAGCGCCAGACACTGTCTGGGCTGCTCGCTGGCAAGGACCAATCGCTGAAGGAGCGCGTCGAGTGGGGCGCGATGCGAATGGATCCGACCGACGTCGCCGATGTCAATGGATCAACCTACACCTTCCTCGTCAACGGTCACGGCCCGCGCGACAATTGGACCGCGCTCTTTAATCCCGGCGAGCGCGTCCGTCTGCGGATCATCAACGCCTCGGCGATGACGATCTTCAACGTCCGCATTCCCGGCATCAGGATGACCGTCGTGCAGGCCGATGGCCTCAACGTGGTCCCGACCGAGATCGACGAGTTCCAGATCGCCGTTGCCGAGACGTACGACGTCATTGTGACTCCGGTCGAGGAGCGCGCCTATACGCTGGTCGCCGAAGCCAGCGACCGATCAGGGATGGCGCGCGCGACGCTCGCCCCCCGCGCCGGCATGGCCGCCGAGGTGCCGCCGCTGCGCGAGCGGCCGCTGGCGACCATGAAGGACATGGGTATGGGTGCCATGTCGGGCAGCACGGCTGGCGATGCCACTTGTACCCCTGAACATGCCGCGATGGGCCATTGCACCCCGTCCGCCGATGCCGCACAAACAGATCATGCCGCGATGGGGCATGGCGATGGCGGCATGCAGCACAGCATGCGCGATTTCGACGTCGCCCCCCAGGTCAAACGCGACCCGAGCGTCCAGACCATCTCGCCGATGCCGGTCGACCGCATGGGCGAGCCCGGCCAAGGCCTGGAAGATGTCGGGCACAAGGTGCTGACCTATCATGATCTGGTCGCGCTCGAGCGCAATCCCGACGTGCGCGCCGCGGAGCGCTCGCTCGACATCCATCTGACCGGCAACATGGAGCGGTTCATGTGGTCGTTCGACGGCGTCAAGATGTCGGACCATCACGAGCCGATACCCTTCATTGAAGGGGAGCGGGTGCGGATCAACCTCATCAACGATTCGATGATGAGCCACCCCATCCACCTCCATGGCCATTTCTTCGAACTGGTTACGGGGAAGGGGGATCGCTCGCCGCGCAAGCACACGGTCCTCGTCCAGCCCGGCGGCACTGCCAGCTTTGACTTCACCGCCGATGCGCTCGGCGACTGGGCGTTTCACTGCCACATGCTTTACCATATGCACGCAGGCATGATGCGCGTCGTCAGCGTCCGTCCGAAGGGAGACGCCGCATGACCCGCGCAACGCTTTTCCTCGCGGGCACAGCCGCGCTCGCCCTCGCCGTTCCGGTCACCGCGCAGTCGGTGGATCATTCGTCGATGCCGGGCATGACCATGCCCGCCGAACCGAAGTCTGCTGCCACGCTGCAGTCGTCCTCGCCGCCGCAGCCCGAACCCACGCCGATGCCCGATATGAGTCACGGCGGCATGGACATGAAACCGAAGGAGGCAAATTGCGCGCCCGAGCATGCGGCGATGGGCCATTGTACGCCTGAGGCGGAGTCTTCGGGCAAGGAAGCTTCAGGCGCGCAAATGCCGAATATGGACGCGATGGACCATGGTACGGCCGTCCCGTCCGACCCCGACTGTCCGCCCGAACATGCCAAGATGGGGCATTGCACGCCGAAGGTCCCCACTGCGGGCATGGACGGGATGAGCGGGGCAAGCGGCACCGACTTGCCGCCGGGGGACGCTGCCGCGCCTGCACCGCCAAGCGACTGGTACGCCGACCGTATCTATTCCAAGGCCGAAATGGAGCATTCGCGCCATGCGATGATGGAAGAAAATGGCGCACAGAAGATCGCCTTCATCAGTTTTAACCTCGCTGAATATCAGGCGCGCAAGGGACGTGACGGTTTCCGCTGGGACGGTGAGGCCTGGTATGGCGGCGACATCAGCCGACTGACCCTCAAGAGCGAAGGCGAAGGCGTCTTTGGCGAGGGCATCGAAGAGACCGAGACACAATTGCTCTACAGCCGAGCCGTCGGCCCCTATTTCAATGCGCAGGCGGGCATCCGGCAAGATCTCGGGCCCGGTCCTGATCGCACTTATGCGACGGTCGGTTTCGAGGGTCTCGCGCCCTATTGGTTCGAGGTCGAAGGCGCCCTGTTCTTGTCGCACAAGGGCGATCTGCACGGCCGGCTTGAAGGCTATTATGATCAGCGCATCACGCAAAGGCTGGTCCTCCAGCCGATGGCGGAAGTTAACTTCGCTTTGCAGGATGTTCCGGAAATCGGGGTCGGGTCCGGCTTGTCCGACATGGAGCTCGGACTGCGCCTGCGCTACGAAATCGTGAAGGAATTTGCGCCCTATGTGGGGGTCGAATGGGCGCGCAAGGTCGGCGATACCGCGCGCTTCGCTCGCGCAGCGGGCGATGATGCCGACAGCGTGAGCTGGGTCATGGGGGTCAGGGCCTGGTTCTAACCTCGGCTGGCGGAACAAAGGCACGGGCAAGGTCCGCTGCTGCGAACCGCCTTGCACAGGAGCGGTAGCCGGAAGTCGATCAAATCCGGCGGACGGCAGCGTCGCTCAATTTCGCGCGTGACTGCAGGAACAGCGCCCGCGCTGGCCGAGCGCGTGTATTCCTTATCAACATTCATCGTTTTGTGAGGATCCGGGCGCCCGCAACGCCATCCCGTCGTGGTAATTAAATTACACGAAAGGGACGTCGGGCGGCGCTCATCGTCAGCTTCGCTACCCCAGGTGAAAAAAGATGTCGCGTCGGTGAGGGGTAAGTCTTTGGGATGCGTATTAGCAATATCCGGTGCGACCTATCAACGTATAACTAACCAATTGAACAAGCACGATTTTTTCTGTTGACCTGTATATACAATTGATGCTCTCTAAGGTTCATTACGCAACCAAAAAGGGGGTTTCGCATGTCGATCAGAAAATCATTGCTCGCGAGCGGGGCGGTGCTCGCAACAATGGCAACGCCTGCGTTCGCCCAAGACGGGGCACCCACGGCTTCCGAGGTTGAGGCGAGCCAATCGGGCAGCGAGATCGTGGTAACCGGTTCGCGAATCCGGCGACAAGATCTTGCCGGCGTCGGTCCGGCGACCGTCGTATCCGCCGAGCAGATCGAGAACACGGGTGTGGTCAATATCGAAACCGTGTTGCAGCGCTTGCCGGCCAACGCCGGCTTTGCCGGCAACCAGACTTCAGCCTATTGGGCGAACAATGGCTATGGCACCGCGCAGGTGAACCTGCGCGGTCTCGGCATCAAGCGCACCCTCGTGCTGCTCAATGGCCGCCGCCTTGTCGCAGGCGGCACGGGGGCAAACTCATCGCCCGACCTCAACATGATCCCGGTCGCCGCGCTTGCGCGTACCGACGTGCTCAAGGACGGCGCATCGGCGATTTACGGTGCGGATGCGATGGCGGGCGTCGTCAACCTCGTGACCCGAACCGACTATGAAGGCCTTGGACTCAGCGTTCGGCAGGGCATCACCGAAAAGGGCGATGGGTCGGATTTCACCGCCGATTTGTTATGGGGCGTGCGCAACGATCGCGGCGGCTTCATGGCCGCGGTCACCTATCAGAAGACGAGTGCGGTCAATATGGCGACACGCGCGCCCTGTTCGCTCGCCGAGACGACACCGGGCGCCCTGGGCTGCGTCAACAGCGCTTCGACGATCGGTGGTCGTGCGGTGTTGCCGAACGGCCAGCAGATCAACTTCAACCAGCTACTCGGCGGCAACGGCGATTTCTTCGAGCCCTACAGCGCCGCCAAGCACAACTTCAATTCGAACCCGTTCCTCAATGCGGTGAGCCCGGTCGAGCGTGTCAGCACGGCCTTCTTCGCCGACTATGACCTGACCGACAACATCGAGGCGTTCGGCGAATTCCTCTACACCTTCCGCAAGTCGAACCAGATCGCGACGCCCGGCACGTTGCGCAACCTGGCGATCGCCGCGAGCAATCCCACCAATCCCACGGGGCAGGATATCGTCCTGATCCAGCGCCGCCTCGCCGAACCGGGCCCGCGCCAGTTCTTTCAGGAAACCGACACCTGGCAGGGAACCTTCGGTCTTCGCGGCAAGCTGTCGAATGACTGGGGCTGGGAAGTGGCGGGCGCCTTTGGTCGCAACACCGCGGTCGATGGTTCGACCAACATTGCCAATCTTGAGCGCGTCCGGAATACGATCGATACCGGCGTCTGCAGCCCCGCGCCAGGCGCGGCCATTCCATGCGGCGACTATCTCGGGTTCGGCGACCTGACCCCGCAGGTGCTCGACTATATTCTCTTCACCTCGCGCGACCGCGGCGGGAACGAGCTCGCGACGGTCACCGCCGACCTCAACGGCGACCTTTTCAAGCTGCCCGCGGGTCCCGTCTCCTTCGCGGCCGGTGTCGTCTATCGTAAGGAAAAGGGCTGGCGCGATCCCGATCCGCTTACCGTTCTGGGGATCGCCAATACAAACCAGCAGAGTCCGATTTCGGGAACGAGCGTCGCCAAGGAGGCCTATCTCGAACTTTCGGTGCCCATTCTCGCCGATACGCCCTTCTTCCAGGCGCTGACCGCTGGCGGGGCGGTGCGCTATTCGAACTACGACCTGTTCGGCAGCGACTGGAACTACAAGGCGAGCCTCGACTGGGTTATCAATGACAGCTTCCGTTTGCGCGGCACCTATGGCACCGGCTTTCGTATCCCGAACGTCCCTGAACTATTCGGCGGTGTGTCGGAAGGCAATCTGACGACGACCGACCCTTGCTCGCGTTATTCGACCAGCGGCAACGCGACGTTGATCGCAAACTGCCAGGCGTCGGGCGTGCCAGCCAATTATGTTCAGCTCGGCACCACCATCCTGACCACGGTCGGGGGCAATGAGGACCTCCAGCCCGAGAGCTCGACGACATGGACGGTCGGTACGGTCGTCACGCCCAAGGGACTGGTTCCGGGACTGTCGCTCACCGCCGACTGGTTCGACATCAAAATCAAGGATGCGATCCGCGCCATTCCAGGATCGACCAAGCTTGCCATCTGTTATGCCAGCGCCAACCTGTCGCATCCCTTCTGCGATGATTTTACGCGCAGCCCATTGACCGGGGAGGTCACCTTCCTCTCCGCGCAGCCGATCAACACCGGTCGCGAAGAGATGAACGGCCTCGATCTCGGCCTCGTCTACAATAACGATATCGGCGCCTTGAATGTCTCGCTCGACGTCAACCTGACCTACCTCAACAAATATGTCGTCCTGCCCTTCCCCGGGGGTGCACCGATCGATTTCGACGGATTCATCGGCGGGGGGAACGGCGGTTATCCGAAGTGGCGCGGCTATGGCGTCCTGACCGCGGAAAAGGACGGCATCAGTGCGACCTGGTCGACGCAGTGGATCGGCAAGGCGACCGACTTCAACGCGGCCCCCGGGGAGATCGGCTACCGAACGCCCAACGTCTTCTATCACAATCTCCAGGTCGCCTTTGAGATCGACGAGAAGGCGCGGTTCCAGGTTGGCGTCGACAATCTTTTCGATCGGAAGGCCCCCTATATCCAGAGTTTCACCGATGCGAACACCGACACGATGACATACGACCTGCTCGGACGGCGTTTCTACGTCGGCTTCCGAACCGCGTTCTGAGGGTAATCGAAATGGCGATCCGTTGGCCGCTGCTTGTCCGGCGAACGCACAAATGGCTGGCCTTGGTGGTCGGGGTCCAGGCGCTGCTCTGGACGCTGACCGGCTTTTACATGGTGGTCGTGCACATCGACACCATCCATGGCGATCATCTGGTGCGCGCGCCTGCTTTCCGGCCATTCGAGCTGGCCGGGCTGGCGCCGCCGTCGCAGATCGTGGCGGCCGCGCCCGGCGCGTCCGAGGTTCGATTGCAGCGATTGTTCGATCGCGCCGTCTGGCGTGCTGAAACGCCCGATGGTGCGAGGCTGTTCGATGCTCGCTCGGGTGCGCCGCTACCTGCTTTGACCGAGTCCCAGGTCCGCGAGCAGGCGCGGCGCATCTATACCGGCGACGGCAAGATCGTATCGGTCAAGCTGCTGGCCGTGGCGCCGCTGGAAATGCAAGCGCGCAAGCCGCCTTATTGGCAGGTCGAGTTCGAGGGATGGAACCGTCCCACCCTCTACCTCTCGCCCCAGACCGGCGAGCTGATTTCACGGCGCCACGCGCTATGGCGCGTCTTCGATTTCGCCTGGATGCTCCACATCATGGACTATGATGAACGAACCGACGTCAATAATCCGCTGCTTCGTGTCGCGACCTGGAGCGCCTTCGCCATGGCGCTGAGCGGAGCGTGGCTCCTGATCTGGTCCTTCAAGCGTCGCAAAGGGAAGAAGGCATGAAGAAGATACGCCTGACGCCGCTGCTTTTCCGCCGCATCCACAAATGGGTTGGCCTGATCCTGGGTCTTCAGTTCCTGCTGTGGGCCTTGAGCGGCTCGGTGATGGCGCTGCTCGATAAGGACCGGGTCGGCGGTCATGGCGGCGGAATGTCGCACGCCCACCCCCTGCCGCCCGGGGACTATTTCGATCTCGCCTCGCTGCCGCGTCATGAACCCGTGACAGCTGTCGTCCTCCGCGATCTCGGTGCTCGCCCGATTTACGAACTTCGGACTACGAAAGGCGTGCGGCTTGTGGATGCGACGGATGGCAAGACAGTCCTGGTGGACGAGCAAATGGCCCGCGATGTCGCCTCGATGATGAACGACGCCCCGATCCGCAAGATCAGCATACTCACGAGGCCGAACCTCGAATCGCGTGATCACGAAGGTGCCATGTGGCGGGTCGACTTCGCCGATGCCGAGAATAGCAGCGCTTATGTTTCGCTCGACACCGCGCGCTTCCTCGTGATGCGCGGCGATACCTGGCGGACATGGGACTTTTTCTGGATGCTCCACAATATGGATTATCTGAACCGGAAAAGTTTCAACCATCCGCTCATCATCTTCGTCGCGTTCGGGGCACTGTGGCTGTCGGGAACCGGATTCTACCTGCTGTTCAAAAGCTTCAGCCGCGCCGATTTTCGCTGGCTACGTCGCCGCCGCAAGCCTGTCGAGACCCGCGGCGCAGCATGACCCGTCAGCCGTCAGTCGTCGATCGAGAAGGCAGCCGACAATTCGAAGCGTGATCCGGGGTGCGTCAGCCAGGCATGTGAGACGAGGCGCGAATGGCTCCAGGTACGGCGCGTCATCCGTAGCACCGGCTCGCCGTTCGACAGCCCCAGCATGGTGTGCGTCCGCGCGTCTGGCATCTCCGCGCGGACGCGATGTTCAACCCGCTCCAAGGGCGCAGTGCGCGTCAGATACTCGTTCGGCGTCGTCTGGGTGAAGTCCATCTTTCCATAGTCGGGAGCGGCCGACGCGAGCACAAATCGCTCTTCGAGCTGGATTGGGAACTCGGCCTCATGATGCACGATGATCGAGTGGAACAATCTTGTCCCGACCGGAACTTCCAGAAGCGCCGCCGTGTCGGCGCTAGCCCGTATTTCGTTATTCTGTACGACGCGGGCACGATAAACATGCCCCCGCGCCCTTATTTCGTCAGCAATATTACGAATCTCGATCATCTGGCCGATCGGTTTCGGCTCGGCGACGAACGAACCGCTGCCGGCGCGGCGGACCAGAATACCCGCGGCTTGGAGTTCGCGAAGCGCCCGGTTTGCAGTCATGCGCGACACGTCGAACTGGTGGACCAATTCGGCCTCCGACGGCACTCGATCGCCCGGTTTCAGGAGTCCGTCTCTAACGGCGTTGCAGATGCTCTGCTTGATCGCTGCATAGCGCGGCCCGGTGCGAGCTTCTTTGTCATCGGTTTCACTTCGCCGGGACGTAGTTGAACCCTTTGAAAAGCTTGAACCGCTCCCGGGCGTGCGCGCAATGGAATCCATAACCCGTCTATACAGGTCGCTGCGATAAAATTCCAAGCGCCCGAACCGGAAAATCGGATCGGCGCAAGCTTGCCGAGCACTCTGTTAGTTCACGAGGCCTGCGAGGGTCTGCTTCCCGGTCAACGCCGGAAAGCGGAATGGCTCCTAATGGGCAACGAAGGCGATCCGCGAATGCCGCTTCACGCTAGTTTGTCCACGCCGCCTAGCAATTGCCTTCGACCCCATCAGCACAGTCTCCGACGGATTCAACGTCTTTTCCCGCGCCTTCAACAGTGTTGCAAGCCGACATAAGCAACATCGAGCTGCCAATTGCGAAAATTGTCAGAAGCTTTTTCATTTCTCTCTCTCCGACGGCAAGGGCGAACCACCCTCCGTTCGAGTTTGAACTGCTGCTCGCAACGATCGTTCCGTTGCATCGGCCAGCGCTGGCCGAAGCGTTCAAAATGAACGCCAGGCCGGGGAAAATGAAAATTGTCGCCATCGCTTGCCCGGGCGTCAAAATCGCGACCGTGGTCGGCGTGTTTCATCCCAAATGGGAGGAACGGCCGTTGAACGAAGCCTGTAGATGCGGTGCCTTGTCCGTCATCGCTCCGGCGAGCTTTCCCCGCAAGGCGATCCGCCTTGGCGCCGCGACATCGCCCGTGGAGAACCTGTAACCGGATGGTGGCGGCCACGGGCAGCGATCGTCGCCCGTGGCCGCGCGAAACGGGGCAAATGGCTCCTTGCGGATCGGCTCACTTCGTTCGGAATCGGATTCCGACGCGGAACTGGCGGCCGAGGAGGTCCGAATAGGTGCTGTTCGCGGCCAGGCCGGTTTCGGGCAGCAGCAGCGGATCGGCATCGAACAAATTGGTGACGTTGAAGAAGATTTCGGCCTGCGATCCGCTCTTCGTCTGGACCTTCTGCATCAGGTTGAGGTCGACGTAGAAGGTGCCTTTGACATGGTTGTTGTCATAAGTCGGCGCCTGGCTGGTCGAAGTCGGGCAGCCGCTCGTGCATTCGATGGCATTCGCCAGATATTTGCCCGAACTGACACCCCGACCGGTGATCGTGCCCGAGAAGGCCGGTGTTTCGTAGTTGAGGCTCCCGCGGAATATCCACTTCGGCGTCGCGGACTGGCTGCCGTTCGCGCCGACGGTATTGACGGGCGTGACGCCGGCAATCCCGGTGTCCGACAGATTCTCGATATAGCGCGTTGCATTACCCCGCAGCGTGATGATGCTTTCTCCGCCGACCGGCACGCGATAGGCAGCATCGAAGTCGATGCCGCGCACCAGCTTGCTGACGAAGTTGAAGGGTTGACTGCGGATCAGCAGATAGGGGACGCGCGGCGGACCGGGTTGTTCGCGCGTCGGATCCTCGGTAATCGCGTCGCAATATTCCTGTCGTCCTTCGTCGCAGCGGTTGACGATTTCCTGCGCGGAAATCGTATCGATAGCATCCTCCAGATCGATGCGGAAATAATCGACCGAAGCACTGAAGCCGGGGAGGAAACGCGGCGTAACCACCGCGCCGATATTCCACGAATCGGCCTTTTCAGGCTTCAGGTCGGGATTGCCCGTCGTCAGGCCCGAATAAGGGAAGAATTGCGGGCCGCTGCTGGGGTCGCCCTGAACGAACGCGGGATTGCGCACCGAATCGCTGTTGGCGGTGCCCGCCTGGAACAGTTCGTTGAGGTTGGGCGCGCGAATGTCGCGCGACCGAGTGACGCGGAAGCGGATATCCTCGATCGGCGCCCAGGTCGCGCCAAGCTTCCATGTGGTGACATAGCCCGAGGTCGAATAGTCGGTCGCGCGCACCGCGCCGTTGAACTCGAGGCCCAGGCCCAGCGGGACCACGGTCTCGAGATAGGCTTCCTTCACATTATAGCTGCCCTTGAACGGCAGATAGTTGCCGACCGACCACCGGTTCGACGTCGTCCCGTCGGCGTTGCGGGCGGGCTGGAATTCTTCTGGCACGCTGCCGCGAATCTTCTCTTCACGATATTCGCCGCCAATCGCGATGCTCACGTCGCCCGCCCATGTCGCGAACGGCGTCAGCGACAGGTTGGCGCCGGCGACATATTGCTGCATTACCTGCTTGCGATAGGGATCGCCGAGCACATAGTCGATCGCCGCCGGGTCGGCGACGCCGATACCCAGGCGGTTGAGCGGCACGCAGTCGGGATCGTTGTTGTTGGCGTCCGCATCGACGTTGATCAGACACTGGATCGAACCGGTCGCATAGCCGCCCGCGTTGCCGGCCGGCGCGAAGGCCGCGTTGGTCGCGTCTCGCATCCGGGCAACATGCATGATGTTGCGAAGCTGTTCGCGCAGGTCCGAGCGGCTATATTGGCCATAGACATCCCAGCGCGCCGCCTTGCCGAACGCGTCGAACTCGCCCTCGGCGCCGATCACGTAGCGCTGGACCTCGCGTTTGTTGTTGATACCGCGGAACGGCAGGTCCGCCGCCGTGGTCGTGATGCTCACGCTGTCGACACCGGCAAGCCGGTCGGCACCCAGCGTCTGCAGCGCGAAAGCATTGCAGGTCGTGGGAACCGGAACGGTCGTGCAGCCGATCGTTCCGAGCGTTGCCGAGCCCAAATTGGGGCCGGCGTTGAAGAAGACTTCCTGCCGGTTGTACGAGCCTTCGGCGAAGATTTCGACACCATCGGCGATTTCATAGCTCAGGCGGCCATAGGCGCCCCAGCGATCGTCCTTGGGGCTGAGGCCGATGCGGCGGCCCGAATCGTTGACCCGCCAATCGCCGCCGACGGTACGCGTTACCGCGGAGCCGCTGTTCAGCGCGGGCGAGTTGAACGAGCCATAGTTGAACGGAATGACTTCACCGTTCTGGCCGAAATAGAGACCGCGCAGCGCGTTGTTGTTGCCCGCCGAACCCGTGATGAAACCGCCGGGCGCCTGGTTCGTCTGCCCGGCATTGCGGCGGAAGGTGATGAACGCTGGCTCGCCGTTTCCTACCCCGTCCGTTACGGCATAAGCCGGGTTTGCGAAGGACAGATAGCCGCGGTGGTTCCAAGGGCGATCATTGGGATCGATCTCGTAAATGCCGTCCTGATGCGCGATCTCGGCGTTGAAGACGGCGTGGCCGCGACCCTCGGCGAAGGACATGCCGCCCGCGATGCTGCCCGAATAGTTAAACCCGTCGCCCTTGTCGGTGAGACCGATGTCGCCGGCGATACGGAGCCCCTCCATCCTCTTGTTGAGAACGAAATTGACCACGCCGGTGACCGCATCGGAGCCATAGGCGGACGATGCCCCCCCGGTCACCACCTCGACACGTTCGACCAGCGCCTGCGGGATGGTGTTGATGTCGACCCAGCCAAAGATTGTGGAACCGACCGAACGGCGACCGTCGACGAGAACGAGCACGCGGCTTTCGCCGAGGTTGCGCATGTTGAGCGCGTTGATACCCGCCGAGCCGTTCGAAATATTGAGGCGCGAGTTGGCTGGCCGCGTTGAACCGGCGAGCTGCGGAAGCTGGTTGACGAAATCGGCGATATTGTTCGACGGCGAGGTGTTCTGGATGTCCTGTTGCGTCAGCACGACCAGCGGGGTCGGCGCCTCGAAGCCGTCGCGAGCGACGCGCGAGCCAGTGACAATGATCTGGTCGGTCGGCGCCGCTTCGGTGCTGTTGGCAGCGGCTTCCTCCTCCTGCGCCAGCGCCGGCGCAGCCTGCACCAGCGCCAGTGCGGTCATCGCCGCGCCGAAACGGCCCAGCGGCTGACGAATATATTCAAGATCACGCATATCAGCAGTCCCCTTTTTGACCCAAGGGCCTGAGCCCACGCCGCCCGAGACGTGTCCCGGCCCATCGCCGGCTTGGCTTGCCCTCTCGTCCGCCTGACCATCTGGCGGAGGTCTTGCTCCGCCCTTTTATTTTAGTGATAAGCGCCGTACCCGACCGGCCACTACCCTGCACAAGGCTGGCGAGGGTCGGTTTCATGACGGGGAGGTTACAGGGTGGTTTCGGCAGGTCAACAACTACGCTAATAACCTGAATATATGGATATATAACCTTGAGGAATGGTGTCGCGGCAGCGCAGGCGGCAAAGATGGATAGCTTGCAGTTATAGGACGAGATCCGCTTGTTATGGCTCCACCACGGCGAGGTGCGATAGGGTCGCCGTTCGTTATACCTGTTCGATAGTGGAGGGGCCCCTGTTGATCCAGCGCCGTGCGTTCCTGCTGGCTTCCGCCGCTCTTGTCGCGATGCCGGCAAGCCTGATGGCGAAACCCAAGGTGACGGGAGTCAAGG
Source organism: Sphingopyxis sp. JAI108 (assembly GCF_013410105.1). Taxonomy (GTDB): domain Bacteria; phylum Pseudomonadota; class Alphaproteobacteria; order Sphingomonadales; family Sphingomonadaceae; genus Sphingopyxis; species Sphingopyxis chilensis. The sequence continues at coordinate 2,141,351 of NZ_JACCCJ010000001.1, read as the reverse complement.
TGGCCGCGAGGTCCGTCCGGCTGTCGGGCGCGCAGGCGCCGATCGAGGTGGTCGAGGACGAGTTGGGCGTGCCACACGTCCGTGCCGCGTCGCTGCACGATGCCTTTTTCGGGCAGGGCTACCTCGTCGCGCGCGACCGGCTGTTCCAGATCGACATGGATCACCGCCGCGACATGGGGCGAATGGCTGAAGCCTTCGGCCCGCGTTTCGTCGCGGCCGACAAGGCGGCGCGGCTCTTCCTCTATCACGGCGACATCGACGCCGAACTCGCCGCGCTACCTCCCGACGTGCTCGAATGTGCGCGCGGCTATGTCGCCGGCGTCAACGCCCGCATCGACGAACTGGCCGCCGATCCAGCGGAGTTGCCGCTTGAATATGGCATTCTCGGGATAAGTCCGCTGCGCTGGGACGTGCGCGACCTTGTGCGTGACCGCGGCATCAGCATGGGCGACGCCGACGACGAGGTGCGCCGAGCGCAACTTCAGGCGCGCGGCCTGCTCGATGCCGACCAGCTGATGATGCCGCTGCGCCCCGCCTGGTCCTTCACCGTCCCCGACGGACTGGATGTCGCGGCGGTGAGCGAAGCCGATCTCGGTATCCTCGACCCGGCCAACCGACGTGCGAGCTTCGCTCCGATCCAGGAAACGCAGCTCGACCGCGCCGAGCGCGGTTCCGACCGCTTCGCGCTCGGCAGCAACGCGTGGACCGTCGCGCCGTCGCGCAGCGCGACCGGCCGGCCGATTCTGGCCAACGACCCCCATCTCGGCATCGGCGGATCGAGCCCGCGTCACATGGTCCATCTGACCGCGCCGGGGCTCGACGTGATCGGGGCGGGTGCGCCGGGGCTGCCCGGCATCATGCAGGGCCACACCGACCGCTTCGCCTTCGGCCGTACCAATTTCCATATCGATCAGACCGACCTCTTTATCCTCCGTACCAAAAGGGACGATCCCGGCCGCTATTGGCACAAGGGCGAATGGAAGGCGTTCGAGACGGTCGAAGAGGAGATTGCGGTCAAGGGTGCGCCGGCCGAGCGCGTGACCCTGCGCTATGCGGGCGGCCGCCCGATCGTGTCCGAGGATGCGGCGCGCGAGCGCGCGGTCGCTTTCGCCACGGTCAGCATGCTGCCCGGCGCGAACATGCGATTCGCGATCATCGCGATCAACCTGTCGACGGACTGGGCGTCGTTACGCCAGGCATTCAAGCTGCACGTTTCGCCGACCAATTTCCATTATGCCGATGTCGACGGCAACACCGGCTGGCAGACGATCGGTTTCGTCCCGCGCCGGCCCAGGCATGACGGGCTGTTCCCGGCGCCCGGCGACGGGTCGTTCGACTGGACGGGCATCCTGCCCGTCGAGGATATGCCGCACCTTTATAACCCGCCCGAAGGCTGGTTCGCCTCGGCGAACCAGATGAACCTGCCGGCGGGCTATCCCTATCGCGAGCGGATCATCAGCTTCAGCTGGAGCGACCCTTTCCGGTACGATCGCTGCGCCGAGATATTGCGTGCCCAGCCGAAACACCGGATCGAGGACAGCATCGCGCTTCAGCACGACGTCCAGTCGCTTCCCGCGCGCGCGATCGTCAAGCTGCTCCCGGCCGTTCCCTCGCCCGAGGCCGCCAGCGCCGCGGCGCTGCTTCGCCGCTGGAATTGTGGGATCGAGGCCGACAGCGCCGCAACCTTGCTCTATGAGATGGTGATGGCGGCGCTGTCGACGGCCTTTTACGACCGGATCGTTCCGGCGGCTGCGCGCGACCTGATCCCATCGGTCAACCTGTCCGAAATGCTGCGCATCCTCGGCTCACCCGACAAGCGTCTCGGCGACGATCCCGTGGCCGCGCGCGATGCGATGATCGATGGCGCGCTGGCAGCAGGTTGGAAGCGCGCGGTCGAGCTGGCCGGCTCCGATCCCGCGGACTGGCGCTGGGGCGACCTCCACCGCGTGACGATCGGGCATCCGCTGGCGTCGTCGAACCCGGCGATCGCCGCGGCCTTCCCGCGAATCGAGGGCGGCCGTTCGGGTGGCGACTGGAACACGCCGATGGCGCGCGGTTTCAACGCCAAGCGCGGCTTCGACGTCTCCCACGGCGCGAGCTACCTCTTCGTCGCCGACGTCGGCGCGTGGGACAATAGTCGCTTCCTGTTGCTGCCCGGCCAGTCGGCCGATCCGCGCTCGCCGCGCTATCGCGATTTCTATCCCAGATGGATCGCGGGCGAGATGCAGCCCCTGTGGTTCAGCAAGGGGGCGGTTGAACAGCACGCCGCCGCGCGTCAGATTCTCACGCCGGCAGCTAAAGCGCCTCGGCGATAGCGACCAGCGCGCGGTCGATCGCGGCGGTTGCCTGGCCGTCGGTGTCCTCGGGCATGTCGTTCGCCAGCGCCGAAAAGACGAGCGTTTTTCCGCTGCGCGTCACAAGATAGCCCGACAGCGCGCGCGATGCGTTGAGCGAGCCGGTCTTCGCGAACAATCTTCCTTCGAGGATCGTGCCCTTGAACCGGTTCTGCAAGGTCCCGTCGCGTCCGGCGATTGGCAGCGTCTCGCGCCACGCCGCGCCCCATGGCTGACGTGTGATCCAGCCGAGCAGGCCGACCGCGGCGCGCGGGCTGAGGCGATTATAGCTCGACATGCCCGACCCGTCGGCGAAGTGATAGCCTGCCTCGGACAGGCCGGCCCCGGTCATGACCCTGTGCATCACCGCCTGTCCGTCGGCGATCGAACCGCTCCCTGCGTGTCGGGCAACGCGCCGCAGCATCAGCTCGGTGTGGAGATTCTGGCTCTCCTTGTTGATCCGTACCATATTTTCGGCAAGCGATGGCGCGGGCAATTCGGCGAGCATCGCGGGTTCGAGGGGCAGGATGGCCGGTGCGCCCCTGCGCTTTTCGGGATCGTCGGCGGCGGTCAGCGGCCGGTGACGCACCGTAATGCCACCCTCGATGTGCACGCCGCGCGCGCGCAGCAGTTCGCCAAAGCGCCACGCGGCATAATGCGCGGGATCGTCGATCCCGTAGCGGAGCGTCATAGGCGCGACCTCGGCGCCGACCGTTCCGGTCAGGCGGAGGAGCCGGCTGTTCGGCATGCGGTAGGCGTCGATCGCGTCTTCTTTGCCCGCGACAGTGACGACGCGATTTTCGATCTCGTAATAGCCGGACGCCTGCACGCTCGGCGCCGCGCCGACGGCCCCCGGCGCCAGCTTTGCCACCAGCTCGTTGTCATCGAGCGTCAGCGCCGATACGCCCGTGCCGTAACGCGACTGGATATTGTTCCAGCTCATTCCCGGGCTCCAGCGCTCGTCGGGAAACCAGCTATCGTCGCCGACGATGTTGCGGACGTGGCCCGTCTTCGCGGCGACCGCGTCGGCGAGCGTCTGGAGGCAGTCGGTCTGGCAGTTGTCGGCGCTCGACAGCATCGCGTCGCCGCGGCCGTGCAGCACGACGTCCACCTCGCCGTCAGCTACGGTTTCGAGCTGCACGCCCGTGCCCTTTGCCGTGCGCTGGAGCAAAGGCAGTTCGGTATAGGCAATCGCAGTCGTGAACATTTTGGTGTTCGACGCGGGGATGAAACGCTGATCGGGGGCGATCGACACCAGCACCTCGCCGTCGAGCGTCGCGACCAGCATGCCGATGCGCGAACCCGCTGGCCCCTCGGCCAGTTTTTGCTCGACAGTGGTCAGCAGCGGGGCAGGCGCCAGGCTCGTAGCCGTCTGCGCCTGCACCGCCACCGACGAAAACGACAGCGCGAGCGTGGCAGCCAGGGCGAACTTGTTGATCGATGCGTTCATGAATTCGTCTCGTCGTCCCATGCAGTGATGACCCGATCGCCCACTGCGGGGCGCAGGGTCGTAATGCCGCTATCGGCGTGGCGGGTCGGATGCACCCGGTTGGAGAGAAGGGTCCAGGCGAGGCCGCGTTCGAAATCGATCCAGAGGCCGGTGCCGGTAAATCCGGTATGGCCGATCGTCTCCGCCGAACAGGCATCGCCGCCGTGCCATCCGGCAAAGGCGCGTTCCCAGCCACAGGTGCGATGGCGATCGCCCGCGGTGCGGACCTCGGTCATCATGCCATGCGACAGGATTTCGCCCCGCAGCATTGCGCGCGCAAAGCCCAGCACGCCGTCGACTGTGCCGAACATCCCTGCATGTCCCGCGGCGCCGCCAAGCGCGAAGGCGTTTTCGTCATGCACTTCGCCTTTCATCACGCGCCCGCGCCAACTGCAATATTCGGTCGCGACGGCCGGGCCCGGCGGCGGGCCGAAACCAAGCCCCTCACCGAGCGGCCAGTCCGCCAACGTCGCGCCGGTAAGGCGTTCGATCGCGATGCCGAGCAGGATAAAATTGATATCGGAATAGACGGGCGGTCTATGCCGCCACTCGCGCTGAAGCACGAAGGCGCGCAGCCGCGCCGGATCGTCACCATAGGTGTAGATCGGCTCGACCGCGGGCAGGAAGCTGCGGTGCATCAGGCAATCGCGAAAGGTCAGCTTGCGCTCGGAGGCGCCCGCGACGTCATATTGGCGCAGGTCGGGGATCGCATCGGTCAGCGGCCGGTCGAGCTCGAGACGGCCTTGCTCGGCGAGCGTCAGGATCATCGTCGTTGTTGCGATCACCTTGCTGAGCGAGGCAAGGTCGAACCAATGGTCGCGCGTCAGTGTCTCGCGCGCGGGAATGATCGCGGCCATGCCCGCCAAGCGCACCGCACTCTGGCCGTCGACATCGACCACGCCCAGCGCTGCTCCGGGAATGCGCCCGCTTTCGACCGCCGCGCGCACGGGGGCGAATCCCGCCTCGCAAACAGCTTCGACTCTCATGCCGGCGTACGTCCTTTCACGCGCGCGATCACCGGCAGCAGGAAGATCGCGGCGAAGCTGAGCGCACCCGACAGCAGGAAGAAGCCGTCATAGCCGATCTGCGTCTGCATCGATCCCGAGGCACCGGCAAGCAGGCGCGGCAGCAGGAAGGCGAAGCCCGAGAGCAGGGCGTATTGCGCACCAGCATTGGTCGGGCTCACCAGCATCGAGAGATAGACGACGAAGACCGTGCCCGCGAAGCCGTTGCCGAACTGGTCGACCGCGACCGAGGTGTAGAGGACGACCGCCGACGGGTCGGCGTGCCACAACCAGACATAGATCCAATTGCCCACGGCCGCTGTCACCGCGCCGATGGCGAGAGTCCAGCCGAGCGATAGCCGCGTCGAGAGGAAGCCGCCGAGCGCGACGCCCGCCATGCTGGCCGACAGCGCGACGGCGCCGTCGGCGACGCCGATCTGGTGCAGCGTATAGCCCTTGGCGTTCCACAGCGGATGCGACAGCGTCAGCGTCAGCACGTCGCCCATGCGGTAGAGCGACACGAAGGCGAGCATTGCGAGCACTGCATAGCCGTAGCGCCAGAACAGCTCTACATAGGGCGCGGCAAAGGAGGGCAGGGTGGCCGCTGTGCCGGCGGGAAGGCGATTGATCCGCGGCAACGCCAGCGCCAGCGCCGCAAAGGGAAGCAGTGCCATCGCCAGCACGACGGGCGTTACATTGGTGGTCGCCGACAGCCCTATACCCTCAGCGGCCGACAGCAGGGCCCAGCCGGCCGCCGCAGTGATCAGCGCGGCGGTAAGCAGGATCAGCAGGCTGGCACCGATCCCGCTCGCCAGCGCCAGGGCGCGGCCGCCCGCGCCTTCGCGTTCGGGACGCATCGCCGCGAGGAGGGGGAAGGGCGCAAATGCCGCGACGGCGATGACCAGATAGGCGATCGTCCAGTCGGCCCAGGCCGCGACAAGAATCGCGCCGCTCCCCGCCGCGACCATCGCGCTGCGATAGCCCCACAGGTTGGCGGCGACGATCGGCGCCTGTGCGGCTTGGCCAGGCGCGAGTTCGATCCGCCAGCCATCGGCTGCGACCTCGAGCGTTGTCGTCCAGAAAGCGAGCAGGATCGCGAACAAGGCGGTGAGCGGCAAGCTTTCATCGCTCGACGTGAGCGCCATCGCGACCATCGAGAAAAAAATGCCGAGTTGCGACAGCATGATCCACCCGCGGCGGCGGCCCCAAAAGCGGGAAAAACCGGGTATATCATAGCGCTCGATAAATGGCGCCCAGGCGAATTTGAAGGTTGGCAGCAACGCGATCCACGCGAAGAAGCCAATGATCACGATGTCGACCCCGTGCCGCGCAAGGCGCAGCGTCAGCACCGCGTTGAACATGTAAAAAGGCAGCCCCGCCGAAAAACCGAGCAGCAGATAGAGGCCGAGCAGGCGTCTTGCCGACGGTTGGGCGGGCGCGTCGTGAGGAAGCGCCGGCGCGTCGGCGCCAAGTGCCGCGGTCACTGCATTCGCCTCGATCGCCGAAGCGGTCACGCGCCGGGCCCTGGTCCGGCAGGCTCTTGGCCCTGTGGCACTGCGAGCCCGCGGCGGAATAACCCTCTCATCGACCCGTTTGCCCCGATCTGCTTGCTTCGATCCTGAGCGTACGATCCTTCGGCGAGCGGAACCTGTCCGTCAAGTTCGGCGAAAGCGGCGGCAGCTTTCCTATAATCGTCGTTTATGGGCTCGCCTCGCCTTTGAAGGCGCGCCGGGTTGCAACCGACCGTCGGTCGCACGGGCGATATACGCGACGCCGCGAAATTGTCCCAATGGGCAATGAGCAGAGACGATCTGGAGTATTCTCCGGTCCAAGGCTTGGGTGCTCCTCCGCCACTGAAACCCCGAAATCGGTACCTCGCAACCGAAGAATTACGTTGCGCCTGGAAAACGAGTTTCCGGCTTCCGGGGCAATATGGTCCAGCGTTTCGGTTGATGATTTATGGCCGGACAGCGGCGTGGCGAAGCGATCGGGCTGGACTGGTCGGAATTGCGCCGTGAAGGCAATCGATGGGACTTGCCAGCCAAAAGATCAAAGAATGGCCGTCCGCATCTTGTTCTACTTGGCAACAGGCGATCGCGCTGCTCGATGCCATCGCCGGTAGGAAAGATTGGCCGTCACGCGGCTTGATGTTCCTGTCGAGCTACGGAACGCGCCTGGGTGCATTCTCGAAAGTTAAAGAGAAATGGGACGCGGTGATCTTCAGAGAAATGAGGTCAGCGGGGGAGGGCGCCGTTTTAGCTCCTTGGCGGATTCACGACATTCGCCGAACCGTTGCCACGGGATGCAGGCATTGCAGATCAGAACGGAAATCATCGAGTCCGTTCTCAATCATCTCTCCGGGACGAAGAGCGGCATTGTTGGCGCGTATCAATGCTATCCATATCGGGAGGAGAAGCGACAAACGATGAAGCGATGGGGGAGACACATCAAAAAGCTGACTGCTTTGTGACATTTCGACCCGCAATTAGGCAAGGAGAATTGGCTGAAACCACCGATAATGTTTGATTAAATCAGATGTGTACCGTTGATTGCGTGCTTGCCCGGTGCTTGCACGGCATTTTGCGGCGGTTGAGAAGCCGCTCAAGATTGACCTCTAAGTCATTGTAAAAATGGTGGACGCACTAGGGCTCGAACCTAGGACCCGCTGATTAAGAGTCAGCTGCTCTACCAACTGAGCTATGCGTCCACTGCCGGTTTCCGGCGTTCACGAAGCAGGAAGAAAACGTCCTGCGTCGTGAAGAGAGCGGCCCGCTATCATGGTGCCGGAGCCTTGGCAATGGTCTTGCCAAAATTTTTTGTCAATGAAAGCGGCGGCTACCGGTTTTGCTGTCGTTTTCGATCGCGAGGATGATGCCGACGCACGTCATGATCGTCAGCATCGACGATCCGCCATAGGAAAAGAGCGGCAGCGGAATGCCGACTACGGGCGCGAGGCCCATCACCATCATCAGGTTGATGGCGATGTAGAAGAAGATCGTCATCGTGAGGCCCGCGGCGGTGAGCTGGCCAAAGCGCGTCCGTGCCTTCAACGCGACGCGCGTCGACCAGCGGAGCAGCAGGAAAAAGCCGAAGAGCAGCGCCAGCCCGCCGATCAGGCCCCATTCTTCCGCCATGGTGGCGAAGATGAAGTCGGTGTGCCCCTCGGGGAGGTAATCGAGATGGCTCTGCGACCCGTTGAGGAAACCCTTGCCGCCGATGCCGCCCGACCCGATCGCGATTTTCGACTGGCTGATGTGATAGCCGGCGCCCAAGGGATCGCTTTCGGGGTCGAGGAAGATCAGCACGCGTTTCTGCTGATAATCGTGCAGGAAGGAGAAGAGGATGGGCAGCGCCGCAAGGCCGGCGGCGGCGGTGCTGCCGAACCACCAGAGCGGCAGGCCGGCGGCGAACATCACCACCACGCCGCCGATCGAGATGGCGGTCGCCGTGCCGAGGTCGGGTTGCAGCATCACGAGGGCGGCCGGCAGGCCGATCATCACCAGTGCGGGCCAGAGCGCGGTAAAAGTGCGCGTGTTTCCGGGCGGCAGTTGCGCATAGAAGCGCGCCAGCGCGACGACGATCGCGACCTTCATCAATTCGGAGGGCTGGAGGTTGATGAAGCCAAGGTTCAGCCATCGCTGGCTGCCGCCGCCAACGAAGCCCAACAGTTCGACCGCGACGAGCAGGATCAGCACGCCGATATAGGCGATATAGGAAAAATCCTCGAAGATCCGCAGGGGAAGGCGCCCGATCACCAGCGCCGCACCGAGAAAGACGAGGAAGCGCACGCCCTGTTGCCACGCCCAGGGCGACCAGTTCCCCCCGGCCGCCGAATAGAGGACGAGCAAGCCGAACCCGGTGATGCCGCACAGGATGGCGATCAGTTTCCACGGGATGCGCTGGATGGCGGGTGGAACGGGGATCATTGCGGCACTCCCGGCTCGGGGTCGCTCGCCGCGCCCGATTTCCACGCGGCATAGTCGCGGTCCATGCGTTCCTTGATGGTTCCGCCCCAGCCGGCCTCGAAGGTTTCGAGCGCCTCCATGCCTTTCTCGCGGTCGAAGAGAAAGGTCATGAAATCCTTGGCGACGGGAGCCGCGGCGCGGCTGCCGCCCATGCCATGCTCGATCACGATCCCGGTGGCGTAGCGCGGATTGTCGACCGGCGCGAAGCCGATGAACAGGCCGTGGTCGCGAAATTTCCACGTTCCGCTTTTGCCGTTGCCGGTGCCGAGCCCGCGCACCTGCGCGGTGCCGGTCTTGCCCGCCATGGTGATGCCGTCCAACGGCAGGCGGCTGCGCACCGCGGTGCCCGCACCATTGACGACGAGGTCCATCCCCTGGCGGGCAACCGCGAGCGCTTCGGGCGAGAAGGGCAGGGGCTCATTCTGGAATTCGCGGTTGACCAGACGTGGATAGAGGCGGCGGCCCGAGGCGATGCGCGCGGTCATCACCGCGAGCTGAAGTGGGTTTACGCTGACATAACCCTGTCCGATGACTGCGTTCAGCGAGTCCGACGCCGACCATTGCTGGTCATATTTCCGCATCTTCCACGCGCTGTCGGGGATCGTGCCATAGCGCTGATTGCTGCCCGCCAGCCGGAATTCCTCGCCAAGTCCGAGCAGACGGGCGGTGGGGGCCATCGCGTCATAGCCGAGCCGGTGCGCGAGCCAGTAGAAATAGCTGTTGCAGCTTTTCATGATGGCCGATGGCATGTCGAGGCTGCCATGCGTGCCGAGACAGCGGAAAAAACGGTTGCCGAGGCGGTAGCCACCGATACAGGTGTGGCGCTCGCTCGGGTCGACGCCATGTTCGATCGCCGCGATCGCCGCCATCGGCTTCAGCGTCGAGCCGGGGGGATAGAGTCCGCGCGTCGCCTTGTTGATCAGCGGTTGGTGATCGTCGGCGCGCAGCCACGCATATTCGCTGTTGCTGATGCCGTCGGAAAAGCTGTTCGGGTCGAAACTCGGCATCGATACGAAGGCGAGGATGTCGCCATTGTGACAGTCGATGACGACCGCGGCGCCCGATTCGCGTCCCATGCGCCGCGCGACATATTCCTGCAGGTCGGCATCGATCGTCAGGTGAACCGTCTTGCCCTGCACGTCGGGCTGGGTGGAGAGGTCGCGCACGACCTTGCCGCGCGCCGTCACCTCGACCCGCCGCGCGCCGGGTTCGCCCTTCAGCATCTCCTGGAAATATTTTTCCAGCCCGTCCTTGCCGATCTTGTAGCCGGGCGTGATGTAGAGCGGATCCTTGACCTTCTGATATTCCTCGGCGTTCGGCGCGCCGACATAGCCGATCAGATGGCCGACCGCGGCGCCGGTCGGGTAGTTACGCGCGAAGCCACGCTGCGGCGCGATGCCGGGCAGTTCGGGCAGGCGGACGAGGATCGAGCTATATTCGGCCTCGGTCATATCTTCCTTGACCGCCACCGGCTGGAATCCCGATGCCGCTTTCAGGTCGCGGTTGATCCGCTCCATCGCGTCGCCATCGAGCCGCAAAAGCGTCTGCAACTGCCCGAGCACCATCTCCTTGTTGTGCAGACGGTCGGGGATGAGGTCGATGCGGAGCGAAACGCGGTTGTTGGCGAGCGCCTTGCCATGGCGGTCGACGATCCAGCCGCGCCGCGGCGGAACCAGCGTCAGGTTGACGCGATTGCTTTCGGATTCGAGGACATACCGGTCATTGTCGATAACCGAAATATAGGTCATGCGCGCCGCGAGCGCGACGCCGACAGCCGCCTGCGCCCCGCCGACGACGAGCGCGCGGCGGGTGAAGGTCAGGCCCCTCCAGGCTTCGGTGATCGGCGGACTCTTCTTCTTGGGCATCGGCGCGTTGGAACCAGTCTATCGGCGTTTCAGGCGGAAATTGTCAAATTTGCCCGTCAAGCGCATGAACAGCGGCACGAGCAATGCCGAAACGATGATCTGGGGCACGACGAGGCCGAGCACCCGGCCGGCGTCCGCGTGCGGATGGGTGATCAGCGCCGCCGCCGACTGGATGGCCGCGACCAGCAGCGCCGCGATCGCCCAATCGTGGAAAAAACCGCGCCAATAGATGCGCTGCGACGACCAGGCAATCGCGATGCTGGCGAGTGTCCACAAACCTACGGCCGTTCCGATCGGCGCGCCGCTGAACAGATCGTCCCACAGGCCCAGCGGCAGGCCGATCCACACCGGCCACATCTCGGAACGCAGCAATTGCCAACACAGGAAAAACAGCAGCCCGAGCGGCGGCAGAACGGGCGAGTTGGCGATCAGCGGCAGCATCAGCGGCAAGGCCGAGGCGAACATCACGCTCGCGATCGGTACGATGCGCATCCGCCACAGCGATGCCGGTTCGCCGAGACGCGGCCCCTTCTGGTTCATGGTGCCGGGGCAGGGAGGGGGGCGGGCGCCGGCCGGCCCTGGGCCTCGATATTGTCGGGCGTATAGGGACGCAGCACTGCCACCGCATCGACCTTGCCCGGATCGGCGAGCGGGCGCGCGAGCGCGCCGTCGTCCTGGCGCCGCACGACGATCGCGACCGGGATATTCGGCGGATAGAGCCCGCCCGTGCCCGACGTCACGAGGATGTCGCCCGGCTTGAACGGGTTGTTCGCGATGTTGAGCGTGCGCACGTCGAGGTCGCCGTTGCCGCGTCCGCTGGCGAGCGCGGGCAGGCCGTCGCGCGCGCGGCGAACGGGAACGATATTGTCGACGTCGGTAAGTAGCAGCACCTGCGACACCGACGGTCCGCTGGACAGCACGCGGCCGATCAGCCCGTCGGCGCCGCGCACCGGCTGGCCCGCGGCGACACCGAGGTTGCGTCCGATGCTGAGCAGCGCGATGCGCTTGCTGCTCGTCGAGGTCGAGGTGAGCAGATAGCCGTTGGCGAGCGCGGTCTTGTCGGTTTCCTGCAGCTTGAGCAGCGCCTTCAGCTGGCGATTCTCTTCCTGCAACGAACTGGTCGCAACGAGTTGGCGCCGCGTGTCGGCGAGTTCCTTGCGCAGCCGCCGGTTCTGCGTCCCCGCGCTGACATAGGCGCCGACCGTGTCGTCGATGCCCGAGATCGACCCGATGATCGATCGCGATCCCCGCGCGATGGGTGCGGTGGTTTCCTGGCTCGCCACGCGCAATTGGGCGAAGCCGACGGGGTCAACGACCGACAGGATCGCCAGCAACAGTCCCGCCACCGCCCCCGTCACCGCGATGACATAGGCAACGAACAGGCTGTACTGAGCCTTTCGGGATTGCCCCGGACGTCGATGTGCCGGGCGGACCATAGTGAAGCGCTACCGTCCGATCAGGCTTGCTGGAGCACGCCGCGAAAGGCGGGGTCTTCCATCGCGCGGCCGGTGCCGATCGCGACGCAGGTCAGCGGGTCGTCGGCCACGGTGACCGGCAGGCCGGTCGCATCCTTGAGCAACTCGTCGAGCTCGGCGATCAGCGCGCCGCCGCCGGTCAGGACGATGCCCTGATCGACAATGTCGGCGGCGAGTTCGGGCGCGGTATTCTCGAGCGCGATGCGCACGCCCTCGACGATCGTGCCGATCGGTTCGGACAGCGCTTCGGCGATCTGTGCCTGGTTGATCGAGATTTCCTTGGGCACACCGTTCACAAGGTCGCGGCCCTTGATGTGGATCGTCAGGCCCACGCCGTCGGCGGGAATGCGCGCGATGCCGAAATCCTTCTTGATTCGCTCGGCGGTCGCTTCGCCGATCAGCAGATTGTGGTGACGGCGGACATAGGAAACGATCGCCTCGTCCATCTTGTCGCCGCCCGCGCGAACCGACGTGGTATAGGCGAGACCGCGCAAGCTGAGCACCGCAACTTCGGTCGTGCCGCCGCCGATGTCGACGACCATCGAACCGATCGGCTCGGTGACGGGCATGTCGGCGCCGATCGCGGCGGCCATCGGCTCCTCGATCAGCCACACTTCGCTCGCGCCGGCGTTCGACGCGGCGTCGCGGATCGCGCGGCGTTCGACGCTGGTCGAGCCCGAGGGAACGCAGATCACGATTTCGGGGCTGCGGAACGCGTTGGGCTTGCCGCCATGCACCTTGGTGATGAAATGCTTGATCATCTGTTCGGCGACGTCGATGTCGGCGATGACGCCGTCGCGCAGCGGGCGGATCGCCTCGATGCTGTCGGGGGTCTTGCCCATCATCAACTTGGCGTCGTCGCCGACCGCCTTCACTCGCTTGATCCCGTTCAGCGTCTCGACCGCGACGACCGAGGGTTCGTTGAGCACGATGCCCTTGCCGCGCACATAGACGACCGTGTTAGCGGTGCCGAGATCGATAGCCATGTCTTGGGAATTGAATTTGAACCAGCGAGAAAAGAAGGACATCGATACTGCTTCCTGTCATCGAAGCCGCGCCCCTGACGGACACGCCCCTGTCGTGATTTACCGGCGCGCCCCGCCGGCGACAGCTGCAATCAGGGGGAGATTCCGGCCCGTCCACAAGGGGTGGCTGGACAAAATGATCAGGGCTGTGCGGATGGGTCGCGATTTGCGTTCGACTGCGCTAGGACAGCGGCCATGTCAATACGTCGCCTGCCGGAAAAGCTAGTAAATCGGATCGCAGCCGGTGAAGTGGTTGAAAGACCCGCCGCCGCGCTCAAGGAACTGGTTGAAAACGCTATCGATGCAGGTTCGACCCGCATTTCGGTGCGAATCGCTGAGGGCGGAATTTCGCGGCTCGAGGTCGAGGATGACGGGTGCGGCATGACCGGCGCCGACATGGCGCTCGCGCTTGAACGCCATGCCACATCGAAGCTGCCGACCGACGCGATCGAGGATGTCACGACGATGGGCTTTCGCGGCGAAGCCTTGCCTTCGATCGCGAGCGTCGCGCGGCTGACGCTCGAAAGCCGCGTGGCGGGCGGCGACGGCTGGAAGCGTGTCGTGGACAATGGCGTTCTCGTCGCCGAGGGACCAGCCGCGCTCGGCAAGGGCACGCGTGTGATGGTCGAGGATCTGTTCGCGCGGGTTCCGGCGCGGCGCAAGTTCCTGCGCAGCGGTCGCAGCGAATATGCCGCCTGCCTCGACGTCGTGCGGCGGCTCGCGATGGCGCGGCCCGATATCGGCTTCACCGTCGAGCATGACGGGCGCCGCGTGCTCGACGTGCAGGGCGGGCAGGATCAGCTGACGCGCGTCGCGGCGTTGACCCAGCGCGATCTCGCCGCGAACAACATCGGGGTCGATATCGACCGCGGCGACGTGCATCTGGGCGGGGTGATCAGCCTGCCGACCTACAATCGCGGCATCGCCGACCATCAATATCTGTTCGTCAACGGTCGCCCGGTGAAGGACCGGCTGCTCGTCGGCGCGCTGCGCGGCGCCTATGCCGATTTACTCGCACGCGATCGCCACCCGGTCGTCGCGCTGTTCCTCGACGTGCCGACCAGCGAGGTCGATGTGAACGTCCATCCGGCGAAGACCGAGGTGCGCTTTCGCGACCCGCAGCTTGTCCGCGGGATGATCGTCGGGGGCTTGCGCCGCGCGCTCGACGAACATGGTTTTCGCAGCGTCCAGCGGCCCGCCGAGGCGGCGCTCGCTGCGTGGCAGCAGGAACCCGTGGCGCCGCAGTCGCCGGCGCCGGGCTTGTTCGCCGCGCCCACGCCGCATCTCCAAAACCGGGCGATGTTCGGCGGGGACGATGGAACAACGACGGCTTTGCTCCACGACCGCATCGTCGATTTCGCGCCGCCGCGCGATGCTTTGCCGATGGGCCGCGCCGAAGTCGCCGTCGCACCTGTGCCAGAGGCCGAGGCGCACCCACTCGGCATCGCGCGCGGCCAGATTGCGAAAACCTATATCGTCGCCGAGGCCGAGGACGGGCTCGTCATCGTCGACCAGCATGCCGCGCACGAACGGCTGGTGCTCGAGCAACTCCGCCGCGGCATGGGCGGGCAGGCGGTGCCGTCGCAAGGCCTGCTGCTGCCCGAGGTCGTCGAACTCGACGAACCTGCTTGCGACCGGCTCGATGCCGCCGCGCCGCAGCTCGCCGCGCTCGGCGTCGAGCTCGAACGCTTCGGTCCCGCCGCGGTGATGGTGCGCGCGACCCCGGCGATGCTGGGGGCGATCGACTGCCAGAAACTCGTCACCGACATCGCCGACGATCTGGCGGGTTACGACGCAGCGCTGGGCCTCAACGAGCGGCTCGAACTGGTCGCCGCGACGATGGCGTGCCACGGGTCGGTGCGGGCGGGGCGCACGCTGAGCGTCGCCGAAATGAACGCGCTGTTGCGCACGATGGAGGTCACGCCGCATTCGGGGCAGTGCAATCATGGCCGCCCGACGTGGGTGAAGCTCGCGATGGACGATGTAGAGAAATTGTTCGGGAGGAAATAGGGATGGGGTTCCGGATCTTTGCGATGTCGCTCGCAGCGGCCCTGCCCGCGACCGCTTTTGCCGCGCCCGCCTGTCCGGAAGCGCTCGCGCTGCCGCCCGAACTCGCCGACTGGGCGCGCAACGCGTCGAGCAAAACGATATACGCCTATGGCGACGACCTTGGCGCCGACTGGTCGCCGCTGGGGCCGGCGCGGACGGCCCTGCCGCTGCACAAGTTTGAAAGCCTGCGCTACGGCGTCGCGCCCGAACGCAAGCCTGATGTATATAAATTCGGCGGTATGATCCCGGTCGCGGTGAAGAAGGCCGGACGCCTGATCGTCGCGCTCGATGCCGGCGCGTGGATCGACCTCGTCCGCGATGGCGCAGTGGTGAAATCGGTCACGCACGGCCACGGCCCCGCCTGCTCGGGCATCCGCAAGATGGTCGAATTCGACGTCAAGCCGGGGCGCTACCAGCTCCAGATCGTCAATGCGCCGGCGGCGTCGATCCATGCGATGGCGGTGCTGCGGGACTGATCAGGGCAGGCGTTTCGCCAGCACCCCGCTTGCATCGCTCGGCAACGGCGTGACGCCGATCAGCCGCATCAACAGCGGATAAACCTCGATATTGTCGACAATGCCGACATCGCCGTTCAGGCCAGTGCCGCTCGCGACGAACAGCGCGAGCATTTCGGAGTCCTGATTGTCATAGCCGTGCGCGCCGCCTTTGACTGGCCAGCTCGGCGTGCCCGCGATGATCGACCAGCCGGGTTCGGCGATGCAGATGATCGCGGCGACGCGCGGATTGTGACCATAGTGGAGCCGTTCGGGCAGCTCCTCACGGCGGTTGCACGTCATGTGATCGTGCGGTTTCAGCAGCGCCTCGTAAACGCGGTCATCGGTCCCGGCAGCGGGCTCGATCGCCGCATAGGGGCCCGTTTCGACCGCGACGATGCTGGCAAGGTCGATCAGGTCGGCAAGCTGGACAATGCGGCTTTCGTCGATCGCGCGCATTCCGTGGTCGGCGACGATCAATATGTGCGCGCGCTGCCTCATCGCGGCGAGACCCGCCGTGAGGTCGCCGATGCGCTTGTCGATTTCGGAAATCGCGGCGTTGACCTCGGCGCTGTCGGGGCCGAATTTGTGACCCGCGTCATCTACGGCCTCGAAATAGAGCGTCGCAAAAGCGGGACGAATATCGGCCGGGCGGCGCATCCAGTCGAGGATGGTATTGACGCGTTGGGCATAGCCGACATGTTCGTCATAGCGTAGCCAGTCGGGTGGTCGGTGCTCGCCTATCGCAACCTCGCTGCCCGGCCAGAACATCGTGGCGGTGCGCACGCCCGCCTTGCCTGCGGTGATCCACGCGGGTTCGGCCTCGTCCCACCAGAAGGGATCGAGCGATTGCTTCGGGTCGCCTAGGCTGAACTTCACTTGGGGTCGCCGCGGGTCGATCATATTGTTGCCGACAATGCCATTGTTGTCCGGGCGCTTTCCCGTGACCATCGCATAATGGTTGGGGAAGGTCTTGGTCGGGAAGGACGGGCGCAGCTTGCCGTGCGCGCCCTCGTCCGCCAGTCGCGACAGGTTGGGCGTGATCCCCCGGTCCAGATAATCGGCCCGAAAGCCGTCGATCGAGATCAGGATCGTGACGGGGTCGCGGACGCCCGCGTCCTGCGCCTGCGCGGCGAGCGGAAGGGCGAGGGCGAGCAATAGCGAGAGGAGGCGGTTCATGCGCGGTCGGCTATGGTTCTTGTGTGACCGTCTGGCGACAGGTCACGCCATCTTGATCCCGGCGATGTCGCGCTCGACGATACCCGTTGCGCGCTTCGACAGCATGTTCACCGGCGTCGTCACCTTGTCGACGACCATGAAATGCGTCTGCCACGCCTCGCGGCCCACGTCGCACACCAGATAACCGCGCTGGTCGTTCGCGAATTTCAGTTCGGGATTCTGGCCCAGGAACACGTCGGTGCCGTTGCGCCGGTCGCTGCCGTCGCCGCCGCTCGAAATCGACGTGGCGACGAATTCGGCGCCGACGACCTTGTCCTTGAGCACCAGGTCGCCGCAGAAATTCTGATGCTCGTCGCCGGTAAGGACGACATTGTTCTTCAGCCCCGCCATGCGCGACAGGATGCGCTCGCGCGGCGCTTCATAGCCCGCCCAGCTATCGAGGTTGACGATTTTCTTCGGCTCATCGGCCTTCCGCCGCCGGTCGAGCGACATCATCGTGACCTGCTGCGCAAAGGCGTTCCACGTCGCGCCGCCCTTCGCCAGGTTACGGCCCAGCCATTCCTCCTGCGCCTTGCCGAGCACCTCGGCATTCTTGTCGAAAACGCCCGGACAGGCGGGCTTGAATCCGTCCTCGCACGGCTGGTCGCTGCGATATTGGCGCGTGTCGAGCAATTGCATCGCCATCAGGTCGCCATACCGAAACTCGCGGTTCATCGCGACCATGCCGCCGCGCGGCAACAGCGCCTTGCGCACCGGCATATGCTCATACCACGCCTGCATCGCCGCCTGTTTCTTCAGCATGAAGACCTCGGGCGGAGCGGCCTCGGGGTCGTTGCCGTCGAGGCCCAGCTTCCAATTATCGACATCCGATACCCAGTCGTTGCGGATCTCGTGATCGTCGAAGCTCGACAGAAAGGCATGGGTGCAGCGCGCCGCCTGCAGGTCGATATCGCCAAGCTGCTGCGCATAGGCGCTGCGGAAATCATTGACGTCGATGAGGTTGCGAAAGGCGTGCTTACGCACCGGCCGCGTCGGCAGGCCGGTGTTGAACAGATATTCCTCGCTATATTCGTATATGAAGTCGCCATAATGATAGACGAACGCGAGATCTTCGCGCGCAAGGTGCCGATAGGCGCCAAAGAAGCCCGCCTCGAAATGCTGGCATCCCGCAACGCCGAATTTCAGCGCATCGGTCTTGGCGCCCGGCGCGGGCAGCGTCCGCGCCCGGCCGCGCAGGCTGCGTTCGCCACCGGCGGTGAAGCGGTAATAATAGGGCCGATCGGGCTGCAGCCCCGCGACCTCGACATGGACGCTGTGCGCGAGCTCGGGCCGCGCGAGTTCGGTGCCCTTGGCGACGACGTCGCGAAAGCCGCTGTCGCTTGCCACCTCCCAGTCAACAGGGAAATTCGCGAGCGGCATTCCGCCTTGGCGTTCCATCGGTTCGGGGGCGAGGCGCGTCCAGATGACGAAGCCGTCGCTTGCAGGGTCGCCCGCCGCGACGCCCAGGCTGAACGGGAACTCGCGGAAGATCCCGCCCTCGGCGCGCAGGATTGCGGGTGCGGCAAGGCCGGCGAGGGTGGCCCCGGCAAGGAAATGGCGGCGGTCGAACATGGCGGGGCTCCGTGGGGCGAATCAATGCCCCTCGATAGCCGAGCCCCGCGTTACATCAATGACCGATGGGCCTCGGATCAAAACCACATCCGCGCCATCCACAGCGCCATTGCGACCATCATGACATTCTCGGTCAGCGAGACGAAGCCGAGCGGCACCTTGCTGCTGCCGCCTACGCACGCGCATTTGATGTCGCGCTTGTCGATATAGACCGCCTTGAATACCGACACCGCGCCGATGCCGCCGATGAACAGCGCGAGCGGGATCGACAGCCAGGGCAGGGCGTGCGCGGTCATCAACACGCCCGCGAGTCCCTCGGCGAACGGATAGATGCTTGCATAGGGCACCCAGCGCCGCGCGAGCAGATCGTAATTGAGGAACATCGTCGCGAACTTGTCGACGTCCTGCAATTTCAACAGCGCGAGGACGATCATGCTGAACGAGATGAACCATTCGGCGGCGCGCAAGGTAAAGGCGCTGCCCTCGACCGCGAAGCTCGACGCGAGCGCCATCAGCGCGGTCATCGCGAACAGCGCGATCACCGGCGTGTAGCTCGTCGCGTCGGGGTCGGCGACCTTCAGCCCGAAATGGCGGCGGAGGTCGTCATGACCGCCGATCCGTACCCCGTCGATGAAGGTCTGCGGCGTCGTCTTGACGCCATGCTCGGCCTTGAACGCGTCGGTTTGCTCACGCGTCGTCAGCCAGCGATCGTCGACTATGAAGCCGCGGCTTTCGAGCAGATGTTTTGATTTAAGGCCATAGGGGCAGATGTGCTCCGGCATGACCATGCGATGGAGGGTTGCTTGGCGTTTCATGCCCCCCATATAGCGTCCGTACCATAGTACGGAGTCAAGCGATGCAATTGACGATCGGCAAACTAGCCGCCGCGGGCCACGTCGGGGTCGAAACCATACGCTATTACCAGCGCCGCGGCTTGCTCGACACGCCCGCGCGCAGCGGCGGCGACTGGGGAGGGGGAGTCCGGCGCTATGGAGAGAATGATGTTCGCCGCCTGAAATTCATTCGCTCGGCGCAGGCATCGGGCTTCACACTCGACGAGATTTCCGAATTGCTGGCACTGGAAGCGAGCGACGATCGCGTCCGCGTCCGCACCCTCGCGCGCCAGCGGATCGAAGTGCTCGAAGAAAAGATCGCGCAGATGACCGCAACGCGCGCCGCCCTCGCGCGGCTCGCCGACCAATGCGCAGCGAGCGACAAGGGGCCGTGCCCGATCCTGGCGGCGTTTGAGCCTTAGCCTTCACGTCATTGCGAGGAGCCGAAGGCGACGAAGCAATCTCCAGCTATCGGCCTATTCCCCGGTCAACTCCGAAAACAGGTCTCGCCATTCCGGATTCCCCGCTTCGATAAGGGCGATCTTCCTCGCTCGCGATCCGCCCTTGATCTGTTTCTCGCGACTGATGGCCGAATACATGTCGCCATGCATTTCGAACCAAACCAGTTTGTCGCATCTATAGCGTGCGGAAAAGCCGTTGCGCTTTTCTCTATGCTGCCACACGCGGCCCATCAGATCTGACGTGACCCCTGTATAGAGCACGCCATCTTTCCGATTGGTCACGATGTAGACGGCAGGCTGGGCGTGCGGGGCGCATCGCTGGAGATTGCTTCGTCGCTGCGCTCCTCGCAATGACGAAGTTTGGCCAATTGCGCTGTCAGCTATGCAAAAAATGCATCACGTCACCGTCGTGCACGACATAGGCCTTGCCCTCGGCGCGCAGCTTGCCCGCTTCGCGTGCGCGCGCTTCGCCGCCCAGCGCGACATAATCGTCATAGGCGATCGTCTCGGCACGGATGAAGCCCTTCTGGAAATCGCTGTGGATCTCGCCGGCGGCTTCGGGGGCGGTGGCACCGGTGTGGACGGTCCACGCGCGCGCTTCCTGCGGCCCGACGGTGAAGAAGGTGATCAGGTGGAGCAGCTCGTAACCCGCACGAATGACGCGCGCGAGGCCGGTTTCGTGCAGGCCCATCTCTTCGAGGAACTCGAGCCGGTCGGCCATGTCCATCGTCACCAGTTCGCTTTCGATCGCGGCCGAGACGACGACGGCCTGCGCGCCCTCGGCTGCAGCCTTGGCAAAGACCTTTTCCGAAAAGGCGTTGCCGTTCGCGGCGCTGCCTTCGTCGACGTTGCAGACATAGAGCACCGGTTTCGAGGTCAGGAGCTGCGCCGTGCGCAGGACGCGGACTTCCTCGTCGTCCTTGGGCTCGACCAGCCGCGCGGGCTTGCCGTCGCGGAGCAGGTCAAGCGCCTGGCCCAGCACCGACGCGGCGATCTTCGCTTCCTTGTCGCCCTGCGCCGCCTTCTTGGCGAAGGCGGGAACGCGCTTTTCCAGGCTTTCGAGGTCGGAGAGCAGCAGCTCGGTCTCGACCGTCTCGGCATCGGCGACGGGATCGACCTTGTTCTCGACATGCTGGATGTCGTCATCCTCGAAACAGCGCAGCACATGGACGATCGCATCGACTTCGCGGATATTGCCGAGGAACTGGTTGCCGAGCCCTTCGCCCTTCGATGCACCGCGCACGAGGCCCGCGATGTCGACGAAGGCGAGCTGCGTCGCGATGATCTTTTTGCTGCTTGCGATTGCCGCCAGCTTTTCGAGTCGCGCATCGGGCACCGCGACATTGCCGATATTCGGCTCGATCGTGCAAAAGGGATAGTTCGCCGCCTGCGCCGCCGCGGTTTCCGTCAGCGCGTTGAACAGGGTGGACTTGCCGACATTGGGCAGGCCGACGATGCCGCATTTGAAACCCATAAAAACTCCGTGAGGCCCGGCTGCCGTTGATGAAGGGCCGGTGTTGCAGCGCCCCTAGCGCCAAGTCGCGCCCGATGCCAGTCTTTGCCGTTGCGCGCCGTTCAGACTTGCCGTTTTATCGCGCCAGTCATGACAAAACCCCGCCTCCTCGCAGCCGGCATCCTTCTGACCTTTGGCGTGACCGCGGCCGTCGCTGCGCAGAGCCGCTTCGAGGAAGGCGTTTTCGCCGAGCTCAACCGCTTTCGCAGCGATCCCGCCGGCTATGCCGAATATCTGAGCGACTATCGCCCGCGTTTCGAAGGCAAGCTGCTCATCGGGTACGACGACGGCGAGATCGACATCATGACGCGTGAGGGCGTCGCGGCGGTCGACGAAGCGATCCGCGACCTCCGCCGCGAAAAGCCGCTCCCGACGCTCGAGTGGAGCGACCCGCTCGCCCGCGCGGCGGCGGACCATGTCGCGGTCCAGTCGCGCTCGGGCGCGGTGGGTCATTATACGCGCGGCAGCGGTCCCGGCGAGCGGATGCGCGCGCGGGGCGGCGGCCCCTATGTCAGCGAAGTGATCACCTATGGCCATCACACGCCCGAAGGCGTCGTCGACCAGCTGCTGATCGACGACGGGGTGCCCGGTCGCGGTCATCGGCACAGCCTGCTGCGTCCAACGCACCGCTATGCCGGGATCGCCTGCGGCCGTCACCCGGTGCATCGCACGATGTGCGTGACGCTGATGTCGCAGACGCGCGATGGCTCGGCGCCGCCCCCGCCGAGGCGGGCGGCGACCAAAGCCGAGTAGCCGAACGAGGGCGGAGGTCGGCCCGCCGCGCGGACCGACCCCCAGCGCAATCAGTTGCCGACCGGCTGATTGTCGGTCCGGCGCACCACGACCGTCGAAGACCGCGGCGCTTCGCCCGCAACCGGCCAGTCGCCGGTCGGATGCTGGATGTTGACGAAGAAGGTCGTAAGGTCGGGCGTATAGGCCAGACCCGTGATCTCGCAGCCGAGCGGTCCGACAAGGAAGCGTTTCGACTGCTTGCTCTCCTGGTCGACGTAGAACATGGCATTGTGGCCGAACGCCTGGTCGATCGTGGTGCCGTCGACGCCCGAATTGCCCGGAACGCTGTGGTCGGTCTGTACCCACATGCGGCCCTCTGGATCGATCCGCAGGCCGTCAGGACTGGAGAAGGTGTCGCCGTCGATATTGCCGACGAGGTTGCTGCCGCCCGCCGCCAGCGACGGATCGCCCGCGGTGAGGAAGATTTCCCAGCTGAAACTGGTCGCCAGCGGCGAATTGCCTTCTTCGCTGAACTTCAGGATATGCCCATGCAAGTTTCGGATCCGCGGGTTGGCGGGATCGGTGACACGGCGGCCGCTGTTGTTGGTCAGCGTGCAGAATATCGCGCTGTTGTCGGGCGCGACGGTCAGCCATTCGGGGCGATCCATCACGGTGCCGCCCGCAACGCGCGCCGCCTGCTGGCATTTGATCAGCACGTCGGCCTGATTGTTGAAATCGACCGGCGTCGGCGCCGGCGGCGTTTCGCTCTGGCTGACATTGCCCGGATCCGATGCGCCTGCGGTCAGGCCGTTCTCGCCGACCACCAACGCGCGCCATTCGCCCGTGCCGTCGCCGTTGAAGCGCGCCACATAGAGCGTGCCATAGTCGAGCAGGTCGGTGTTGGCCGCACGGTTGGTGTCGCTCCAGGCGCGGTCCGGGACGAATTTATAGATGCAGCCCGGGGTCGAATCGTCACCCATGTAAAAGGCGACGCGGCGATCGCCGCTCGACATGAAGGCGACGTTTTCATGGCTGAAACGGCCCATCGCGGTACGCTTGGTCGGCTGCGCCAGTTCGCGCA
Organism: Sphingopyxis sp. JAI108; assembly: GCF_013410105.1. Classification (GTDB taxonomy): domain Bacteria; phylum Pseudomonadota; class Alphaproteobacteria; order Sphingomonadales; family Sphingomonadaceae; genus Sphingopyxis; species Sphingopyxis chilensis. The sequence continues at coordinate 2,118,242 of NZ_JACCCJ010000001.1, read as the reverse complement.
ACGGGTCGATTTCGACCACCCAGCCATAATTATTCTCGGGCTGCGTAGGGTCGAGATAATTGTCCGTGGTTTCTTCGCAGGTGAGATAGGTGTCCCACGGCGTCCGGCCGCTCGCGCAATTGTTGAGCATGCCCTTGATCGAACCCGAGAGCAGGCCTGCGGCGGGACCGCCGGCGCGATAGCTGCCGTTGCCGGTGTAGCGGCGGTTATAAGTCGATCCGTCCTTGACCCCCCATTTGCCGTCGCTGCCCTTGGCGACTTCGATGACGCCGATGCCGACTGCGGAGAGCGCGATCGCTTTCTGATCAGCGGTCGCCGTGGCGGGGTCATAGTCCGCCATCAGGATATTGAAGTCGGGATATTCGAAGTTCATCGCCAGCAGGCCGCCGACATTGGCATCGACGTCGGGAAGCGCGAAATATTCCATGCCGTCATGGTTGCCGCCGGCCCATTTCTCGGCGACTGCGGGGCTCGCGGGGAAGCTGCCCGAATAGGGCGTGCCGGTTTCGACCGAATCGCCGGCCTTGAGCAGCACGTCGACGGTGTAGCCCTCGGGCACTGTCACCCGGTCGTCCTGGTTGGCGGCAACGGCGGCAAAGCTGACGGCGAAGCTCGGCGGCGGGGTCGGGGTGGGTGTCGGCGTCGGGGTAGGCGTCGGCGGCACCGTCGCGATCGGGTCGCCGTCATCGTCACACGCCGCGAGCGCCATCGCCGGGATCACCGACAGGCCGAAGAGGCCGTTCCGCAGCAGCGTGCGACGTGTCGGATTCTCCGCGACGATCGCCTCGAGGCTGTCGGGACCCGGAAGGCCGCCGGTTTCGCCGCGATAAGGCGCACGGGCTTTGTCGGTAAGATGTGACATGCAGTTCCCCTGTGTTTCGGTTGGCTCCGGGACTCGATCGTCCCGGTCTGGAGGTAGCGCACCGATTGCAGAGGTTCGTTTCAGTCGCGTGGCCTGAAAGCGTCGGAATGCAATGACTTATATGACGGTCATGTGACGACCTTCAGTCGTGGACCGCCTTGACCAGCGGTCCGAGCGCGCCACCGCCGAGCCACGCCAGCTGGACTTCGGCCGACACGCGGTTGATCGCTTCCTGCGGCTTGTTGCCGGGATGGACCGCGCGGCGCAACGGTCGCTTGCCTGCGGGCATCGCCATGATTTCGGCGATCGCGCGCGGCACGTCGGCGGGGTCGGCGCTTCGCCCGCTCCCGTCCTCGGTCCCCATGCCGCGCGTGAAGGGTTCATAAGCGGCGAGCAACGCCGGATTGCTTCGCTCCTTCAGCGCCCCGGTATAGATGTTGCGGTTGACCCAGACCCTGGTCGGATAACCGCCCGGCTGGATGATCGTCACATCGATCCCGTGCGGCACCAGCTCATAGGCAAGCTGCTCGGACAAGGCCTCGACCGCGAATTTGGTCGCTGAATAATGGCCGCCGCCGGGAACGATGACGCGGCCGAGCTGCGACGAGATGTTGAAGACCTGCCCGTTCTTCGCGGCGCGCATCTGGGGTAGCAGCGCGCGCAGCATGCGATGGATGCCAAGGACATTGGTTTCGAAGATCAGCTTCGTCGCCTCCATATCCTGCACCTCGACCGGCCCGGTGATGCCGACCCCGGCATTGTTGACCAGCGTGTCGATGCGGCCGCCCGCAAGTTCGAGGGCTTTGGCGGTTCCCGCCGCGACCGAAGCGTCGTCGGTCACGTCGATCTCTACGATATGCAGGTCGAGCCTGTTCTTGGCGGCTTCTGCGGCGAGGCTGTCCGCCTCGGGGCGCGGCATGTTTCGCATCGTTGCAATCACCTTGGCGCCAAGCGCGGCGTAGTGGAGTGCGCCGATGCGCCCGAAACCGCTCGAACAGCCGGTAATCAGCACCGTCCGTCCCTTGAGCGAAGCGGTGGGGCCTGCGGCGTGAAGCAGGGCGGGAACGGCCGCGGCGAGCGCGGCGGCGCCGGCGATCAGCTCGCGGCGGCCGGGGTTGGGACGGTCGGGCATGGAAGGCTCCTTTCGGATGCCATCATGCCTCAGTTCGGATGCGCCGCCAAATGGGTGTTTCAGCCCTGCAATCGCAGCGCCAGATCGCTCTGGAACCGTACCTCGTCGCCGTCGGCGAGCCATTTTGCCTCGGCGGCGATCGCACCGAGCAGGTCGATCAGCGGCTCCATCTCGCTTTTGTGATAATTGCCGAGGACATGGCCCGTCACGCGGTCCTTGTGCCCCGGATGGCCGATACCGATGCGCACCCGGCGGAAATCCTCGCCGATATGGCTGATCATGCTGCGGATACCGTTGTGGCCCGCCGCACCGCCGCCCTGTTTGACCTTCACCTTCATCGGGGCGAGGTCGAGCTCGTCGTAAAAGGCGGTGACGTCCTGCGGCGTCAATTTGTAGAAATCGAGCGCGGCGCGCACGCTGCGGCCGCTTTCGTTCATGAAGGTGCCGGGCTTGAGCAGCAGGATGCGCTGCGATCCGATACGGCCTTCCTGGATCCAGCCCTGAAATTTCTTGGCCGGGGCGGGGAAGTCGTAAAGGTCGGCAATGACATCGACGGCCATGAAGCCGACATTGTGGCGGTGCATCGCATATTTGGGCCCGGGATTACCAAGGCCGACCCAGAGCTGCATGAAAGTGCCTTTCCCGGGTCCGGCGGAAACGCCCCTTCCGCAAAGGGAAGGGGCGGTCCGGAATGCTTAGGCTTCTTCGCCGTCTTCGGCAGCGGCTTCTTCGCCTTCATCCTTCGTCGTGTCGCCGTCGCTCGACTTGAGCGCCGACGGGGCGACGATGGTGGCGATGGTGAAGTCGCGGTCGGTGATCGCGCTTTCGACGCCCTTGGGCAGGGTGACGTTGCTGATGTGGATCGAATCGCCAACGTCGAAGCCGGTCACGTCGATCGCGATTTCGTCGGGAATCTTGTCCGCGTCGCAAACGAGTTCCAGCTCGTGACGAACGACGTTCAGCACGCCGCCGCGCTTCAGGCCGGGCGAAGCTTCTTCGTTCTGGAACGAGACGGGGACCGCGACCTGAACCGTCGCGTCCTTGGCGATGCGCAGGAAGTCGGCGTGGATCGGGCGGTCCTTGACCGGGTGGAACGCGACGTCCTTGGGCAGAGTGCGAATCTTCTTGCCGCCGACGTCGATCATCACGACCGAATTCATGAAGTGACCCGTCATCAGCTGCTTCATCAGCAGCTTTTCCTCGACGTGGATCATCAGGGGTTCTTCCTTGCCGCCATAGACAACGGCGGGGACACGGCCTTCACGACGCAGTTCACGCGAGGCTCCCTTGCCTCCGCGTTCGCGCGTCTCGGCCGTCAGCGTCAGCTGATCGCTCATAATATTTCTCCGAGAAACAGTTACACAGTTCCGCCACGCCTCCAGGGATGACCATGACGGAAGCCGCGGCGCTTAGCGGTGAAGCGGCGGAATTGCAAGTGTTGGTGGGCGGAACGGGGAAGAGGGCAGGGCTCGACCAAGTTTTGTCGTTTAAAGGCGAATTGAGGTTGCGGGAAACCAGACGTTGCCCTGACGAGGTAAGGCACCCTAGATAATGCGATGGACTACTCATCAGACGTCCACCATCTTACCCTCGCAAAGGATGGTGCGGAACATTTTCATGCCGCTGCATTGTCGGCCCTCCCAGACATTAGAGCAGCGTTGCAGGGTCTTCCCACACAGCGGGCTGGAGTCCGGATTCATGGCATCAAGCCGCTCATGCCGATATTGGCCGCCGACGGATCGATTGGCTCTCTTGCATCGAAGTTTCTTGGGCCACGATGCCGTCCCGTGCGCGCGATCCTGTTCGACAAGAATGCAATAACGAACTGGTCGTTGGCATGGCATCAGGATCGCACGATTTGCGTCAAGCAGCGGATTGAAGTTGACGGTTACGGGCCATGGACAACTAAGGGGCGTATGCAGCATGTCGCGCCCCCGTTCGACCTGCTTGCCCGCATGCTAACGCTTCGGGTCCATCTCGACGATGTCCCAACAGGCAATTCACCGCTGTTGATCGCGCCCGGTTCCCATAAGGTGGGACGGGTGCCAATTAGTGAGTATGATGAGGTGGTTCGCCAGTGCGGCACCTATTTCTGCCTCGCTAATGCTGGTGATGTGTGGGTTTATGCAACACCAATCCTGCATGCTTCCGAGGCAGCCAGCGTGATAAGAAATCGTCGAGTTTTGCAAGTCGACTACTCGGCGGATGAGCTTGGCGGCGGATTGGAATGGCTCGGCGTATGATGACCGCTAACGGCCATCCGCTGCCTGGAAGCCGACAGGCTGCTTCCCACCCCAAAGCCGACACCCGATCACTGCACCCGCGTCACCGTCATCCCGCCGGCCTGAAGCATCGCTGGAACGCCGTCGCTTCCCACCAGATGTCCTGCGCCCACTGCCATCAATACGGTCCCCGGCCGCTCCATCCGCCGCTTCACCCATGCGCTCCAGCGCCGGTTTCGGTCGGTGATGATCGCCTTTCGCGCGGCGGGCACGCTGTCGATATCCTCGTTGATCACTTTCTCGAGCGCCCCGACGTCGCCGCGGCCCCATGCCGCGGTCAGCGCGCCGATCTCCCGTGTCGCATCGCCCGCTTCCTCGGCCGCCCGCGTGAGAAGGATGCGCTGCGTCTGCGGATCGAGCGTTTCGAATAGCATGAGCTGGTCGCGTGCGGTCTCGAAGCCGCCGATCGGCTTACCCGCGGCTTCGAATTTTTCCGTAAGGCCCGTTTCGACGCCATCGGCCGATGACAGGCCTGCATTTTGGGCGACGCGCTGGCCCATCAGGACCATTACCGCCCAATCGTCGAGCCCGTCCTCGCCTAAGCTGCGGCCGCTCGCTTCGAGCGCGCGAAAGCCGCTCAGCGCCTTGCCCGAAAGGCGCTCTTCGATCGCCAGCGGGGTTTCGCGCGGAGCGAGCTTCTGGAATATCTCGCCCGCGGCAGCGAGTTCGGCGGGCGAGAGTTCCATCATCAGCTCGTCGGCCGCTGCGATCGCGCTTGCAACCCGGGCCCCGTCCCAGTCGGTGCCGCGCGGCAGGGCGTGCATCGTGCCGAGAATATAGATCTTCGTATCCGCGTCCGCGACCAGCCACATCGCTGGCCGCGCCTCCGGCCCCGGCTCGCCGGTCCCGCACCCCGTCAGCAGCAGCGGCAAAAGGGCCGCTGCGGCGCGGCGACCCCATCGTCGGGCCAGATGCGCCGGCCGCCTCAATATTCGACCCGCTCCACGGTCAGGCCGCGTTCCTTCAGATAATCCTGCACGCTATGCTCGCCCGCGAGATGCCCGGCGCCGACCGCGACGAACACGGTTCCCGGCTGGTCCATCCGCGCCTTGAGCTGGTCGGCCCAGCGCGCGTTGCGGTCCCACAGCAGCGTCCTGGCGAGTTCGGGCGTCGCCGCCAGGCTCTCGTTCATTGCGTTGGCGAGGCCGTCGGGGTCGCCCTTGGCCCACAGCACGACCATCTTGTCGAGTTGCGGCCCCAGCTTGTCGAGGTCCTTCACCACCGCATTGAGGAAGGCGATCTGCTGCGTTTCGGGCAGGGTGTCGAAGAAACCGAGCTGTTCGGGAAGCGTTTCGAGCCCCGCTATCGGCTTGCCCGCCGTTTTGGCGAAGCCGGTCAGCCGCTTTTCGGCGCCCTGTTCGGGATCATAGCCGAGCTTGGTGAGCGGGAGCACCGACAGCGTGATCGCCGGGAACCACGGTTCGAACATGTCGAATTGGGCGGCGGGCAGGCCGACGCTCGCCATCGCGGCCTGATAGGCCGCGAGCTGCCCCGGGTCGAGCCGCGACGACAGCGTCTTGCCGCTCCGGTCGATCGCCAGCGGCATCATCGTCTTCGCGACTTCGGCCTGATCCTCGGGCATCACGATCTCGAGCATCAGCTGATCGGATTCGTCGAACGCGGTCTTGACCGCTTCGTCGAACCAGCCAAGGCCGGGCTTCAGCACATGGACGGTGCCGAAGAGATAGATCGTCGTATCCTCGTCCTTCACCACCCACAGCGCGGGGTCGGCGTCGGTCGCGGTGGGCGCTTGCTGTATCGCCGCCGCAGCGGGCTCGGCCGCGGAGGCGAAATTGCCGCCGGGGATCAGCGCGCATTGCGCGAAGGGAATGACCGCGCAGGTTGCGGCGAGCGTCTTGAACCAACTTTTCATGGGGAAATCACCTTTCGATTCGACGGCGCTTTTGTCCGAATGGGAGGGGGAGGCGGAGACGCAAGGGCTCAGCGAAATTTGAACCAGAAATAGACCAGCGCGTTGACGGTGAGCGAGAACGCGAAGAGCGGCATCGCTTCGACGGGCGGCGCGAGGCTGGCGCGCGCCAGGACCCACCATATGGGGCAAGGAATGACGAAGGCATAGAAGCCTGCGAGCCCACCGATTTGATACGCCATCCGTTCATGATCGTCGATTGTGCGGTGATAGATGATCAAGGCGGCCATCAGGCCGAGCGCCCACAGAGCCGACAGCCCGATCGCAAGCGTCGGCGTCATTGCGCTGTCGCTCATCAGATCGGTGTCCCCATTTGCTCGGAGCATGATCGCCGATACCAGGCCGAGCGTTCCCGCCAGCACAAGGCCAACCCAGTAAAGCCGTTTGCGCGGCGACCATTGCCGGAACCAGTCGGCGTGACGGCGAACGTAAAAGGCAAAAGCGACCGCGCCCAGCGCGATGGCGATCATTGCGCCTGCCCAGGGGGCAAGCGCTGCATGGCCAAGTTCGGCACGTGCTTCGCTATATCCGGCAAAGACGCCGGCAAGCATCGCGGTGCCGATGAAGATGGCGATCGGCCAGCCTATCCCCGGGATGCGGCGGCGCGGCGAATCATCAATCATCATCTTATCCTTCATGGCCGTCGTCGAAGATATCCTCGATCGGCATTTCGAACAGGCGCGCGAGCTTGAAGGCCAGCGGTAGCGACGGGTCATATTTCCCCGTTTCGATCGCATTCACCGCCTGCCGCGAGACATCGAGCCGGTCGGCAAGTTCCGCCTGGCTCCAGTTCCGCATCGCGCGCAACACTTTCAGTTTATTGTTCATCGGCGCCTCGCCAGCATGTCCGTCCGCAAGATCGTCGGGCTTCCCATAGCGCATCGAAATGCCGGGGAAGCGGAATTTCGTCCAGTCCTTCGGAATGGCTGGATCGGGGCGGACGATGCGGATCGTGCTTCGCCAGACAAGGAACTGGAGCCCGCCGCCGGAGGGAGGCGCGCTCCAGCCCAAGTCGCCAGCCGTAACCGGGGAGGTGCGGCGGGAGCGAAACATCGATTTCCATAGCTTATCGGGCGCCGCCGATAATCAGCAGGGCGAGCCGGCTGCCATTCTGCGCCCGAGCGATTGCGCGCTCGGCTTGCGGTCCGGTCCCAGCGAGGGCCTCCGAAACGCATGCCGATCGGTGCGCGCTTTCGGCCAGGCCGCGACGGCCCGAATGACAAAGGCGGCGCGCGGCGCTCTCAAGCCGGACCTCCAGGCGCTCGCGGTCGGTCGCGTTGGCGAGGTCCAGGTCGTCGATGCGAACCTCGGCCGATGCTTTTTCGGTTTCGGCCGCGCCCGCCGGCGCCACTGCGGCGGTGAGCGAGAGGGCGAGGATCAGAGCGCGGGTCTTCATGTGCATTCTCCTTGGATCACTGGATATGGGTCATGTTCACCTGTCTGGATGTCAGGTATGCATGACTATATGTCGCGATTCGCTGACTATGTCAACAAGACCTTACAAAAAGCCTTGTAGACCTGACTGGCGCGCGCATTTTCGCGATGTGGCGAACGGCGCGGAGCCTTGACCGTGCGCCGCCGCTGGGCCAATGCGGCGGCGATTTTTGCACCTGCGAAGGGATACCGGCCGTGGCCGACGGGGCGGACAAGACACCACTCAGCTTTCAGGACATGATCCTGACACTGCATAGCTATTGGAGCGCGCGTGGCTGCGCGATTCTCCAGCCCTATGACATGCGCGTCGGGGCGGGAACCTTCCACCCCGCGACGACGCTGCGCAGCCTTGGCCCCGAGCCGTGGAACGTTGCCTATGTCCAGCCGAGCCGCCGCCCAACCGACGGCCGCTATGGCGAGAACCCGAACCGGCTCCAGCATTATTACCAGTATCAGGTGATATTGAAGCCGTCGCCCGCCGACCTGCAGGAACAATATCTGGGGTCGCTGGCCGCGATCGGAATCGACCCGCTGCTCCACGACATCCGTTTCGTCGAGGACGACTGGGAATCTCCGACGCTCGGCGCGTGGGGGCTGGGCTGGGAAGTCTGGTGCGACGGGATGGAAGTCACCCAGTTCACCTATTTCCAGCAGATGGGCGGCTTCGACTGCAAGCCCGTCGCAGGCGAGCTGACCTACGGCCTCGAACGCCTCGCCATGTATATCCAGAATGTCGACAATGTGTACGACCTGCGCTTCTCCGACGCGGTCGGCGATGTCGCGGCGGTCAGCTATGGCGACGTGTTCCTCGAGAATGAAAAGCAGTTCTCGAAATGGAATTTCGAGGTTGCCGACACCGACACCTTGTTTGCGGGCTTCAAGGCGGCCGAGGCCGAGTGCCAGCGCGCCATCGAAGCGAATGTGCCCTTGGCCGCCTATGACCAGGCGATCGAGGCGAGCCATCTGTTCAACCTGCTCCAGGCGCGCGGCGTGATCAGCGTGCAGGAACGCGCCAATTATATGGCGCGCGTCCGCGACCTCGCAAAGGGCAGCTGCAAGGCGTGGATCGACAGCCAGTCCGAACGCTGGACCGCTAAATATCCGGGGTGGACGCTGTGACCGACTTTCTTCTCGAACTGCGCAGCGAGGAAATCCCGGCGCGGATGCAGGCCGGCGCGCGCACCGAACTCGAAAAGCTGTTCCGCGCCCAGATGAGCGCCGCGGGCATCGAAGCGGGCGACCTCACCATCTGGTCGACTCCGCGCCGCCTCGCGCTGATCGCCAAGGGCCTTCCGCAAGCGACCGCCGCAGTCAGCGAGGAACTCAAAGGCCCGCGCAGCAGCGCGCCGCCGCAGGCGCTTGAAGGCTTTCTGCGCAAGACCGGGCTGACGCAGGACCAGCTCGAAGACCGCGACGGGGTCTATTTCGCGGTGATCGACAAGCCGGGCCGCGCGACCGCCGAAGTGCTCGCCGAAGCGATCCCCGCGATCGTCCGTGGCTTTGCCTGGCCCAAGTCGATGCGCTGGGGCAAGGAAAGCGCGAGCAGCGAGAGCCTGCGCTGGGTGCGTCCGCTGTCGGGGATCGTCGCGATCTTCGGCGAGGAGCTTGTGCCGTGCGAAGTGAGCGGGATTTCCGCGGGTTTCGCGACGCGCGGGCATCGTTTCCACTGCCCGGGCGAGATCACGATCGGTTCGGCGTCGGATTATGTCGAGAAGCTGCGCGCCTGCCATGTCATCGTCGACCATGAGGAGCGGCAGGCGATCATCCGCGACGGCGCCGCCAAGGCCGCGGCCGACGCGGGGCTTATGCTCGTCGAGGACGAGGGGCTGGTGATCGAGAATGCCGGGCTCACCGAATGGCCGGTGCCGTTGCTCGGCCGCTTCGACGAAGCGTTCCTGGAAGTGCCGCCCGAGGTCATCCAGCTGACGGCGCGTGTGAACCAGAAATATTTCGTCGTGAACGATGCGGCCGGGAAGCTGGCGAATGGCTTCGTCTGCACGGCGAACATCGACGCGGTCGATGGCGGCGCCGAAATCGTCGCGGGCAACCGCAAGGTGCTTGCAGCGCGCCTGTCCGATGCGCGCTTCTTCTGGGAACAGGATCAGAAGAAGACGCTGGCGCAGCACGCCGAGAAGCTGAAGAATATTACTTTCCACAAGGACCTAGGCACCGTCGAAGACAAGGTGCGGCGCGTCGCTAAACTCGCTCGGTGGTTGGTTGAACGCGATGTTGTGAAAGCGTCCGAAAATACCGATCAAGCCAAGGTTCAACTCGGCAATTGGGCGTTCGACGCGGCAATGCAGAGCAAAGCTGACCTTGTTACTGAAATGGTTGGCGAGTTTCCCGAGCTACAAGGTCTGATGGGGGGATATTACGCGCACGAGGAGGAGCTTCCTGACAGCGTCTCCGACGCCATTCGCGATCATTACAAACCGGTTGGCCAAGGCGACGAAATTCCCACGGCGCCGGTAACAGTGGCCGTGGCTTTGGCTGACAAACTCGACACAATCATTTCGTTCTTCGCGATCGGCGAAAAGCCGACGGGATCAAAAGATCCTTTTGCGCTTCGCCGTAGCGTTCTGGGCGCGATCGCAATCATTCTGACCAACAATCTTAGGCTGTCTCTGCGGCAGCTGATTGAAAACCTGACGAGTTTGTCTCCCAGCACCGATAACTTTGCAGTTTTCGAGAAGCTGTATGGTCACGGTTTTGATGATGGAATGACCAAAGAGGATGCGGCTGAACAGGATAAAAAGAACCTTGAAGCTCTATCGAAGACAATTGCTAGCGACACGTTCGCCTTTATCGTCGACCGCCTCAAGGTCCAGCAGCGCGAGGCCGGTGTCCGCCACGACCTGATCGACGCGGTGTTCGCGCTCGGCGGCGAGGATGATCTTGTTCGCCTGCTTGCTCGCGTAAAGGCATTGCAGGCGTTCATGGCGACCGAGGACGGCACGAACCTGCTCGCGGGCTACAAGCGCGCCGCGAATATTCTTAAGCAGGCGGGCGAGGCGTCCCCCTCCCGCTTGCGGGAGGGGCTAGGGGAGGGCATGTCTGATGCCGCTTCCGACGAAACAGGCCCTCCCCCGACCCCTCCAGCAAGCGGGAGGGGAGAATTGGATCCCGCCGAAGCAGCCTTGCTCACCGCGCTCGACGCCGCCGAACCTGCCGCTTCCGCCGCGGTCGCCGACGAACGCTTCACCGACGCCATGGCCGCGCTCGCTTCGCTCCGCGCCCCGATCGACGCCTTTTTCGACGGCGTGATGGTCAACGATCCCGACGAAGCGGTCCGCGCCTATCGGCTCGGCCTGCTCGCGCGATTTACCGGCGCGGTGCATGGCGTGGCGGATTTCTCGAAGATCGAGGGCTGACCCTACGGCCCCTTTGAACGAACGAAGCAAAACTGAATCGACGAAGTGCGATTGCATACCTACCCAGCCGCAACCTCCTCCCCGGGGCAGCAGGAGTTACATATGACGACGATGGTGCATTTGTTCGGCGGCGACGCGACGACGGCCGAGCGTTCGAAGGAATTGCTGGGCGGCAAGGGGTCGAACCTCGCCGAAATGGCCTCGATCGGCCTGCCGGTGCCCCCGGGTTTCACGATCACCACCGACGTCTGCACCGCTTATTATGCCAATGGCGAGCAATATCCCGCCGGCCTGACCGAAGAGGTCGCCGCCGGAATCGCGCATATCGAAGGCATCACCGGCAAGAAGTTCGGCGACCCTGCCGACCCGCTGCTCGTTTCGGTGCGTTCGGGCGCGCGGGTGTCGATGCCGGGGATGATGGACACCGTCCTCAACCTCGGGCTCAATGACAAGACCGTCATTGGCCTGTCCGAAGCGTCGGGCGACCCGCGCTTTGCGTGGGACAGCTATCGCCGCTTTGTCCAGATGTACGCCGACGTTGTCATGGGCCTCGACCATGCCGAGTTCGAGGAGGCGCTGGAAATCGCCAAGGAAGACAAGGGCTTTTATCTCGACACAGAGATGTCGGCTGAAGATTGGCAAGCGCTGGTCAAGGAATATCAAGCGATCGTCGAACGCGAAACCGGCGCCCCGTTCCCGCAGGAGCCGAGCGACCAGCTGTGGGGCGCGGTCGGCGCCGTGTTCGCAAGCTGGGAAAGCGATCGCGCGAAAGTCTATCGCCGCCTGAATTCGATCCCCGCCGAATGGGGCACCGCCGTCAATGTGCAGGCGATGGTGTTTGGCAATATGGGCGACACGTCGGCGACTGGCGTGGCGTTCACGCGCGATCCTGCGACCGGCGAGCGCGCCTGGTACGGCGAATGGCTGATCAATGCGCAGGGCGAAGACGTCGTCGCGGGCATCCGCACGCCGCAATATCTCACCAAGGTCGCACGCGAAAAGGCAGGCGCCAAGCCGGCGTCGATGGAAGAGGCGATGCCCGAGACGTTCGAGGAGCTGGGCCGCGTCTTCGACACGCTCGAGACGCATTATCGCGACATGCAGGACATCGAGTTCACGGTCGAACGCGGGACGCTCTGGATGCTGCAAACCCGTTCGGGCAAGCGCACCGCGAAGGCGGCGCTGAAGATCGCCGTCGACATGGCGGCCGAGGGGCTGATTTCGGAAGAGGAGGCCGTGGGCCGCGTCGATCCGGGCGCGCTCGACCAGCTGCTTCACCCCACGCTCGATCCGAAAGCGCCGCGCGACGTTCTGACCAAGGGGCTTCCCGCGAGTCCCGGTGCCGCGTCGGGCAAGATCATGTTCGACGCCGACAGCGCCGAAAAGGCCGCGGCGATGGGCGAGGCGGTGATCCTCGTCCGCGTCGAAACGTCGCCTGAGGATATCCACGGCATGCACGCGGCAAAGGGCATCCTGACTGCGCGCGGCGGCATGACATCACACGCGGCGGTTGTCGCGCGCGGCATGGGCCGTCCCTGCGTCTCGGGCGCGGGCGGGCTGTCGATCGACGGCGCGGCGCGCGTGTTGCGCGTCGGCGGGCGCGAGCTTCGCGAGGGCGACATATTGACGCTCGACGGCTCCACCGGCGAAGTGATGGCGGGCGAGGTTCCGACCCTGCTCCCCGAATTGGTCGGCGATTTCGGCACCTTGATGGCATGGGCCGACAAGGTGCGCCGGATGAAGGTGCGCACCAACGCCGAGACGCCGCAGGACGCACAGGTCGCGCGCGATTTCGGCGCCGAGGGCATCGGGCTGTGCCGCACCGAGCATATGTTCTTCGATGCGGCGCGTATCACTGCTGTGCGCGAGATGATCCTTGCCGACAGCGAGGATGGCCGCCGTGCCGCGCTCGCCAAGCTGCTCCCCGAACAGCGCGGCGACTTTGCCGCGATCTTCGGGGTGATGGCAGGGCTGCCGGTCACGATCCGCTTGCTCGACCCGCCACTCCACGAGTTCCTGCCGACGCGCGAGGAGGATTTCGCCGACGTCGCCGCGGCCGCGGGGGTGGGGATCGAGGCGCTGAAGGCGCGCGCCAACGAGCTACACGAGTTCAACCCGATGCTGGGCCATCGCGGCTGCCGCCTCGGCGTTACCTATCCCGAAATCTACGAGATGCAGGCGCGTGCGATCTTCGAGGCGGCGTGCGACGTCGCCGCCGAAACCGGCGCGGCGCCGATCCCCGAAGTGATGATCCCGCTCGTCGCGACCCGCCGCGAATTCGACCTGATGAAGGCGGTCGTCGATGCGCAGGCGAAGGCGGTGTTCGCCGAAAAGGGGCGAGAGATCGCCTATCTGGTCGGCACGATGATCGAACTCCCGCGCGCCGCGCTGATGGCGGGTGAGATCGCCGAGACAGCCGAATTCTTCAGCTTCGGCACCAACGACCTGACGCAGACGACGATCGGGATCAGTCGCGACGATGCGGGACGCTTTCTGACGCAATATGTCGACAAGGGCATCTTCCTGACCGACCCGTTCGTCAGCCTCGATGTCGAAGGCGTTGGCCAGCTGATCGAATTGGCAGCCGATCGCGGCCGCAAGACGCGTCCCGACGTCAAGCTGGGCATCTGCGGCGAACATGGCGGCGACGCGCCGAGTATCCATTTCTGCGAAAAGACCGGCCTCGACTATGTCAGCGCCTCGCCCTACCGTGTGCCCATCGCACGTCTGGCGGCGGCACAGGCAGCCCTGAAAAAGGGGTAAGCGCAGAGGGGATAGGGCGCATGAAGAGCTGGCACCGCTATGCGATCACCTTGGTGGGCGGATTGGCGGTGGGGCTCGGCTGCGCCTGGGCGCTCACGGGCGGCGGGCTCAGCGATGGTGCGATCCGGAACGGCCCGTGGACGACGTCGCTCGGTTACGGCACCAAGGCGACCGATCCGCTGACGCGCGCGATGGTCGCGCGATCGGGGCTGCTCGCGCTGCCCGCGAAGGAAACCGTCTACTGGATGGCAAGGAGCGATGCTGCCGGCGAGCCGCTCGACGGCCATTGCCGCTACAGCCTGTCGGGCAAACCGCTCGATGCGCGGTGGTGGAGCGTCACCGTTTATGACGACAGGGGCTATCTGGTCGACAATCCGGCACGCGTCTGGTCGGTGAACGGCGCCAATGTCCCGCTCGATGACAAAGGGGAATGGCGCGTCACCATTTCGCCCGAAAAGCCCGAAGACGCCGCATGGCTACCGGGGATCAAGGGGCAGCCCTTCCAGTTGACCTTGCGGATGTACAACCCCGGCGCGGCGTTCCGCGCCGATCCGGCCAAGGCCGCGCTGCCGCGCCTCGTGAAGGAGGGGTGCTGAGATGCGCCGCTGGCTTGGCCCGCTCGTCCTTGGCCTGATCGTCGCCGCCGCGGCCGGCTATGCCGCGACTCTCGCTATTCCCTATGGGCTGATGAATATCGCGATCGACCGGTTGGGGCAGGGCGGAGTCAACCAGATGTCGCACGGCAACCTCGCCGCGCCCGAGCGGCAGCCGGTCGTGCGGCCAAGCCCCGATCTCGCATATTCGAGCTGCCCCTATGATCTGTCCGCCGGCCCGATCGCGATCGACGTCGCGCCGGTGGCGGGGCGCTACAGCTCGCTCAGCATCTTCGACGCCGCGACCGACGTCATTTTCGTCCGCAACGATGTCGAGGCGCGCGGCAAGCCCTATCGAATCATCGTCGCGCGCGAAGGGCAGGCGGTGTCCGCGGGCGCCGAAATCGTCCGCACGAACCACGATCGCGGCATCGCGCTGATCCGCCTGCTGCTCAAGGATCCCTCGGAAATCGGAGCGCTGGGCGCAGCGCGGCGCCAATCTTCCTGCACGCCGGTCACAAATCCGAAATAGGGGGTTGCGCCCCCGCGCACGGGCCCTTAAAGGCGCCTCTCCACGCACCCGTAGCTCAGCTGGATAGAGCATCAGACTACGAATCTGAGGGTCGGGCGTTCGAATCGCTCCGGGTGCGCCATTCCTTCCTCGTCGTTGTCATATGGCGGAATGGAAGGGCGTATTTCGGCGATTGGTGATTCGCTGACTCAGTGGCAATCGGCCGCGTGTCGATGAAGAAACGGCCGAAAACTGCCAAAAGTTGATCTATGTTACGACGAATTGCGTAGGGCGGGTTAGCGTTCGATGCTATTGTCGCTTCACGGCTGCGGTTCCACATTTTTCGGCTTTTCGTGGTTCCGGCATTAGCCTTTATCGCCTTTCCGTTGGAAGGGGTCAGCCGATCAGATGATACCGAGAGCCTGGTCGCGCTTGCTCCCGACGGTCTTGGAGCAAGCCATGCGTTCTTTTCATATGATGATGCTTGATGATCAGTCGAATGCGCCGCGTCGCGTCGAATTCCAGGCGGAAAGTCCCGACCATGCCTTTCAGGTGGCACGCAACGAGATCGACGGCGTCCATGTCGAACTTTGGGAAGGCGAGGCGCTTTTGGCGCGTATGACCAAAACGGCCGATAATGTCTGGAAGCTGCTTCCGTCGAACGACGATGTCCCCGGACCGGGGCATGTAATGCCAAATAACGACAGTATTCGGGTCGAACTGCGGTAGCCGCGGCCCCTGCGGGCCCCGGCGGCTTCAGCGAGACCGGCCTCTGTCGGACGCGAGATCGGCCGCTATCATCAACATAGGTTAATGCCCGCCCCGCGCGCGATCATCAGTGTTGCGGCAACTTAACATGGGTGAATGTCGGCGCGGCGCGCAACGCGCATCTGATCCCCCTAATTCAAGGGGGACGCATGGGGCTGGGTGAAATCGTGAACGGGCTGCTGACCTCGCGGGAGCGGTTGGTCTGGGAAGCCAGCCTGGCGCGCAACGCGCGCGATTATATGAAGGGTGCGGATCTCGCCCGCGAAGGCGAAAAGCCCGGCGCACTCCGGGTGATATTGGCTGGCTGGGCGCAGAAATATAAGCAGATGCCCGATGGCCGGAGGCAAATACTGGGGGTCGTCCTGCCGGGCGAACTCTGCGACCTCGATCTCTTCACCGTCGCGCGCACCGATCATTCGCTAGCCGCGGTGCGGCGCCTGACGGTTGCGGAAATCAGCCGTGGGGAAGCGCAACGGCTTTTCGAGAAATGTCCGAATCTGGCACCGGCGCTATGCTGGGCCGCGATCGTCGGTACGGCGGTGCAGCGCGAATGGACCATAAACATCGGCCAACGGAATGCGCTGGAGCGCGTGGCGCAGCTTCTTTGCGAAATCTATGTCCGCCAGCGCGACGTCCCGTCCACTGCCGGCGGGGCCTGCGACTTTCTGCTGACCCAAGGACAGATCGCGGAGGCCATGGGTCTGACGCAGGTCCATGTGAACCGTATCGTCCAGCAATTGCGCCTCCGCTGTGCGGTGGAAATCCGTAATATGCGTCTGGAAATACCCGATTTCGCTCAGCTGGCGGCATTGGCGTCGTTCAATGCGACCTATCTCCATCTGGGTGAAGCGCCGGCGCTGGTCGAACGGGTGCGGATGCTGTTTTCGCCCGAGGCCTACAAGCTGGATCGCCCGCTGGATCGCCCGAATGACGGAACGATTTCGCCGGCCGTCTGACGGGAGCGATACGCGCCGGGTCGGCGTGCAGCAAGAATTGCCGAAGTCGTCGAACTTTGGTGGTCGGGCTGCGTTTTTGCGGCACGGCCCGGTTTTCGCTGAGCCGGTGCGGGGGCAAGGATGGAGACTGCAATGCAACCGACCGACAAGGACGTTACCCATATTCTGGCGGCCGATCACCGGGCCGTCGAAGCGCTGTTCGAAGAATTCGAAAAGGCGAGCAGCACCGAAAGGAAGGCGAAAATCGCCGAAAAAATTTGCACCGAGTTGAAGATCCACGCGCAAGTCGAGGAAGAGGTCTTCTACCCGGCGCTGAAAGGCAAAATCGACGACGATCTGTTGAAAGAGGCCTATGTCGAGCACGACGGCGCGAAGCTGCTGATAAACGACATTTTGGCGTCGGGACCCGACGATGAATTTTTCGAAGCCAAGGTCACGGTGCTGTCGGAAGAGATCAAACATCACGTAAAGGAGGAAGAAAAGCAGCACGACAATATGTTCCAGCAGGCGCGTGCGGCCGATGTCGACCTCGAAGCGCTCGGCGAGCGATTGCTTGCGCGCAAGGACGAGTTGAAGCGGCAGGCGGAAACCGCTGGGCTGCCCCCTGCCGAACTGGTCACAATGTAGCGATGCCGCGTGTCGAGATCGAACGGCGGAAAGCAAAGCTTGCTCGTCGTCTTTCTGATCGATCCGATCGCTTCGTGACCGCCGAAAGTTGCACCGGCGGCAGGATCGCCGCCGTGTTCGCAGGCGACGCCGCGCTCGGACCCCGTCTGGAGCGTGGCTTCGTTGCCTATTCCACCGACGCGAAATGCGAGCAACTGGGGGTCGAGCGTGCCCTGGCCGAAAGAAACGAAGGCGTATCCGGCGCGGTCGCGGTGGCGATGGCGCGCGGTGCGCTTCGACATAGCATGGCCGACATCGCCATCGCCGCTACCGGGTTTTGCGGACCGCAGGAAAAGGATGAGGAGGTCGGGTTGGTGTTCCTCGCCTGCGCAGACCGTGGCGATGGCCTTTGGGAACAGGAATGTCATTTCGGAGAGGTCGGGCGCGAAGCCGTGCTCGAGCATTCGGTCGCCGCCGCGCTTGCATTGATGGCCGAAGCCGTGAGGGCGCGAAAGACCTGATTATTCTTCGGCGGCATCCCATCGCGGGTCGAGCGCCGTGACTGCGATCGCAAATTTTACGCGTCCCGCCTCGTCAACGACATTGACCCGCAAACCATGCTCGTTCTCGATGATGTCGGGTTCATCCTGCAGCAGGCTGCCGATGTAGCGCACCGCCTCCCGCCGTGCGGCGGCGTCGTCGGCCAGTTCGACGCCGACGTCGTCATACTGGCGCGACCCGTCGCTGGTATGGAAGTAATAGCGCGTCATGTCATCGCACTCCAATGAGATGCTCTCAATCGGCCAGGTTGCTACGGTGGAGATAGGTGTCGGAAAAGTCGGCAAGCGAACGCAGGGTCGCAATCGCGCCAAGGCGAACGCCGCGCCCGTGGCGGGCAACCGCGCCGCGGCGCTCGAGCTCTTTCAAGGTGCGATTGATATGCACGGGCGTCAGGCCCAGAAGATCGGCCAATTGTTCCTGCGTCATCGGGACATCGCGTGCGTCGAGTCCGTCGCTCTTCGTATCGAGAAGGCGGTAATGAAGTTCGCAAAGAAGATGGGCGAGCCGCGATAGCGCGTTCCGGCGGCCGAGATTCAATAGCCATTCGCGGCCGATCGATGCTTCGATCAATATGTCGACGATGATCGCACGGGCAATCGCAGGGCGGTTCGCAATCAACTTTTCGAAATCGGACAGCGCGACGATGACAAGATCGACGGTGGTGAGCGCCTGAAGGTTGTGATCGATCGTTCGTACGTACAGCGACTGGAAATCGAGGGCGTCGCCCGGAATCTTGAGCGCCACGATCTGTCGACCGCCCTCTTGCGTGGATTTCTGCCGATAAGCGAAGCCGGCGCACAATATCGGGCATACGCCCGATCGTTCGCCTTCGCGCAGGATATAGCTGTTGGGCTCGAGGTGGCGTACGCTGTGGGGTAGCGCCGCGATGGCTGCCTGGTCCTCCGCCGGAAGCGGGCTGTGGCTGAGCAGCTTGCGCAGGAAAATGTCCAGCCCCGGCTGTTCGGATTTCGTGTTCATCCCTCTGCTTTCCATTTCTCCCGGCGGCCGATGGCGCCGGAAATGCCGGTGCCTTCCCGCCTTACCTTGCCGAACGTCACAAAGTCGCTGAGGGTTGCGGACCGGCTGCCGTAAACGCTGTCCGAGGTTCCGATCGGGCGGGTTAGCGATCGGGAAGCCCGGAAAGCAAGAAGGGCCCTGCGTCGCGGCAGGGCCCTTCAATCCTCTTGGATATGGCTACGCAAGAGGATGCCCATCACCGTCCAGGGTCGCTAGGCCGGTGTCAGTGCAGCATCTATTAGCCCATTCCCGCCGCTTCGCCTGCAACATGGATTATAGGCCGGCATGAAAAGGCAGCGCCCGAGCTTCCGTCGCGCTTCACCGAAGTTCGGAATGTTGAAGCGAGGTGGCGGAGCGGGAGGGATTCGAACCCTCGATACGCTTTTGACGTATACTCACTTTCCAGGCGAGCGCCTTCGACCACTCGGCCACCGCTCCGCATTTGCTCTGGAAGGGGCGCCCTAATCGCTTGGCGGGGCTTTCGCAAGCCGATTGGGCGTGGCAGACATCGGGCATGAAACATCTGTTGCTGGCGGCAACCGCAGCCGCGTCGCTCATCCTCCCCGTCAGCGCTTTGGAGTCGTCGCCGATCCCGTCGCCCGGAGAAATCGCCGAGGCGGCGCCGGTGAGCGACTGGATTGCGATCGCGCCATCCGACCTGTTGGTGATTGAACTCGTGCCCGATGCGGGGGGCAAGCCGCGACGCATCGTCATCCAGCTGATGCCCGCGCCGTTCAGTCAAGGCTGGATCGGCAATATCCGCAAACTCGCCTCCGCGCATTGGTGGGACGGGACGAGCATCAACCGGGTGCAGGACAATTATGTCGTGCAATGGGGCGATGCGACCGAGAAGAAGGCGTTGCCCCAAGGATTGGCAGCCGTCCCCGAGCCCGAATATCAGGTTCGGGATAATGCCCGGCTTATGTCGATTATCGAGACGATGCACGACAACAAGGTGCGCATCGAGGAACTGATCAGGCAGCAGCGACGGTCGGCTCCCCCCAAGATCTATGCACCAGATATGCGGGTAAAAGTTGACCCTTATGCGGACTTTCAAGGCTTTGCGCACGGTTGGCCGATAGCGGGCAGTACGGGATTGTGGCCCATCCATTGTTACGGCGCCGTCGGGGTCGGACGGAATATGTCACCCGATACCGGCAGCGGCGCCGAACTCTACGCTGTCATCGGCCATGCGCCGCGCCATCTTGATCGCAATATCGCCGTCGTCGGGCGGGTCATCAGCGGGATCGAGCATCTTTCAAGCCTGCCGCGCGGGACGGAGGCGCTTGGCTTTTATGGAACCGAGGCCGAGCGCACGCCGATCGTCTCGATCCGCATCGCGAGCGAATTGCCGGCCGCAGAGCAGCCGCGGTTCGAATTTCTGTCGACCGAAAGCGACAGTTTTGCACGCTATGCCGATGCGCGCGCGAACCGGCGCGATCCCTTCTTCATCCAGCCCGCAGGCGGTGCCGATATCTGCAATATCCCGGTTCCCGTTCGTCCGGTCGCAGCGAAATAGGGGTGGTGGAGGACTTCACGGTCACGACGCCGCTCTGGCGCTGGCAATCTGCGACGGCGCCTGCCGCCTGGTTCTTTGTGACGATCGCGGGCGACGAAGCCGACGGGATTCGCATGGCGGCAATGACCGGCCAGTGGATGGACGGACGAAAGGGATTCGGCTCGGCGCGCGTCGAGGCGAGAATCGGCGGCACCCGGTGGCGGACTTCGGTGTTCCCGCACAAGGAGAGTGGCGGCTGGCTGCTGCCGGTCAAGGCCGCGGTCCGCAAAGCGGAGGGCCTGGCCGAAGGCGATGAGGTAACCGTGACGGTCAGTCTTTAGGCGGCGGCGTTTCGGCCTTCGCGTCGCGGGCTTGCGCCTTGCGCTTGCGCAGATTGGCGCGCAACGCTTCGGCGAGGCGGCGTTCGCGTTCGAGGTCAGCGGGGGAGGGCGTCTTGCTCACGCCGAGGCCATGCCCGCGAAATCGCCGCATCGTCAAGCCTCGCATCTTGACAGGCGAGGGGCGCCCCGCCATAGGCCGCGCCTGCCCAGCGAACATGCGTTGGCGGGCATCCCGGTTGCTGCTGTAGCTCAGTGGTAGAGCGCGTCATTGGTAATGACGAGGTCGACAGTTCAATCCTGTCCAGCAGCACCACTTCCCCTCACTTCGAGACGGCAGGCGCGTCAGATCCTGGCGGCCAGCAACCAGTCGTGGAACAGCTTCACCGCCGGCTGGCGCAGCGCGCGCGGGCGGCAGACAAACCAATAGCTGTATGGGCTGTCGACGTCGAAGTCGAACAGGCGGACGAGCCGCGGGTCGTGCGCATCGTCGAAATGATGGCCGTGCATGAAGGCGACACCAATCCCCTGCGCCGCCGCCTCCAGCATCAGCGGGCCCGAATCGAAATAGTCGATCCCGGCCGGCTCCAGATAGGGCATGCCGATCGCCTTTTTCCATTCGGAGAAGGTTTCGGGCATTTCGCGATGAAGCAATACCGTCATCCGCTGCATCTGCTCCGGCACCGTAATCGCGCGGTTGCCGTCGGTCAGCGTCCGCGACGCAATCGGGAAGACCTTGTCCTGATCGAGGCGCGCGGCATAGAGCATCGGATCGATCGAGCGGGCGAGGGCGATCGCCGCGTCAATGCCTTCGCCAAGGCGCGCTTCGCCATGCGACATCGTGTCGATATCGATATGCAGTTCGGGATGTTGTCGCCGCAGGTCGGGCAGACGCGGGAACAGCCGCTGCTGCGCGAACAGCGGCAGCACGTTGAGATGGAGGCGGAGCGACGCGTCGGGGCTGCCCGCCTGGCCGATCACCGCGCGAAGTTCATCGAGAATCGGCGATAAGTGCTCGTGCAAAGCGCGCCCGGTCTCGGTGAGGCTGAGCCCGTGGTGGTGCCTGTTGAACAGCGGACGCCCCACCGCATGTTCGAGCGTCTGAATGCGGCGCGACAGGGCGGGCATCGACAGACCGAGTTCGAGCGCGGCCGCCTTGACCGTGCCATGGCGCGCGACCTCGAGAAAGGCTTCCATGCTGCTGAGAGGGGGGAGGCGTGGCATAACGGTTGGCGATGATGACATGGGCGTGGCGGACATGCCAGAATTTTGTGCAGTGCGTCATAGATTTGACGGGGATGCGGGGTCGCAAATCGGGAACGACAACCTATGTTTCGCATTCTGACCTTTTGAGGGAGACGCGCATTGGCCGAAGCGGCGGTGAAAGAAAAACAGGTGAAACTGCAGGTGGCGAATTCGCGTGCCGAGGAAAGCGGCGGCGGCATCGCCCGAATCCCGCGCTCTGCCATGGCCGAACTCGGCGTGACCGAAGGCGATATCATCGAGATCAACGGCAAGCGGCAGACGGCCTCGCGCGTCGTCGCGCCCTATGCCGAGGATGAGGGGCTCGAGGTTAT
The DNA here is from genome assembly GCF_013410105.1 of Sphingopyxis sp. JAI108. Lineage (GTDB taxonomy): Bacteria > Pseudomonadota > Alphaproteobacteria > Sphingomonadales > Sphingomonadaceae > Sphingopyxis > Sphingopyxis chilensis. Next base: position 2,096,043 of record NZ_JACCCJ010000001.1, on the reverse strand, counting down.
CCGGCTCGACGGCCTGCAGCGCGCCAATGCCGGGGCAGGGGCGGGCGACATGGTGGTTCTGAGCCGCGCCGAGACGCGCCCCGCGACCCGCGTGGTATTCGCACCCGCGCAAGAAAATCTGCGGCTTCAAGGCTCGGCCAACGCGCTGAAACGCAGCTTCTTCGGCCGCCCGGTCGTCGCGGGCGATACGGTTGCGACCGCGGGGCAGCAGCGACTGCCGTCGGGCGACATGCCGCCGCAGCTTCGCCAGATGCTCAACGCGCCGGCTTACGCGCTCGCCGAGGTGCGGTTGCTCGTCGTGTCGGCGAGCCCCAAGGGCGTTGTCTTCATCGACGAGAATACCGAAATCGAACTACTCCCCGAATATCAGGAGCCGCAGGACGCGCGCCGCACCGACGTCACCTATGATGATCTCGGGGGCCTTGGGGAGACGATCGACCAACTGCGCGAGATGGTCGAACTGCCGCTGCGCTATCCCGAACTGTTCCGCCGCCTTGGCGTCGATCCGCCGCGCGGGGTGCTGCTGCACGGGCCGCCGGGAACCGGCAAGACTCGGCTCGCGCGTGCGGTCGCCAACGAGAGCGAGGCACAATTCTTCCTGATCAACGGGCCGGAAATCATGGGGTCCGCCTATGGCGAATCCGAAAAGCGACTGCGCGACATCTTCGAGCAGGCGGCGAAATCCGCGCCGTCGATCCTGTTCATCGACGAGATCGATTCGATCGCGCCGAAGCGCGGACAGGTGCAGGGCGAGGCGGAAAAGCGGCTGGTGGCGCAGCTTCTGACGCTGATGGACGGGCTTGAACCGCGAACGAACCTGGTCGTGATCGCCGCGACCAACCGCCCCGATGCAATTGACGAGGCGCTGCGCCGTCCCGGCCGCTTCGACCGCGAAATCGTGATCGGCGTCCCCGACGAGAAGGGGCGCCGCGAGATATTGGGCATTCACACGCGCGGTATGCCGCTTGGCGAAAATGTCGATCTCGACGAACTGTCGCGCACGACCTTCGGTTTCGTCGGGGCCGATATGGCGGCGCTGACCCGCGAAGCGGCGATCGAAGCGGTTCGGCGGATCATGCCCAAGCTCAACCTTGAGGAAGGGACTATCCCGCCAGAGGTGCTCGAGGAATTGCGCGTCACGCGAGAGGATTTCAACAATGCGCTGAAGCGCGTCCAGCCCTCGGCGATGCGCGAAGTGATGGTGCAGGCCCCCAAGACCCGCTGGAGCGACATCGGCGGGCTCGACGCTGCGCGCGACAAGCTGATCGAATGGATCGAACTGCCGCTGAAAAACCCCGCTGCGTTCCGGCGCCTCGGAATTCGTCCGGCCAAAGGTTTTTTGCTCTATGGTCCGCCCGGAACCGGCAAGACCTTGCTCGCGAAGGCGGCCGCGCGCGAGTCCGACGCCAATTTCATCTCGATCAAATCGTCGGACCTCTTGTCGAAATGGTATGGCGAGAGCGAGCAGCAGATTGCGCGCCTGTTCCAACGCGCCCGCGCCGTCGCGCCCACGATCATCTTCATCGACGAACTCGACAGCCTGGTTCCCGCGCGCGGCAGCGGAACGTCAGGCGAACCGCAGGTGACCGAGCGCGTCGTCAACACGATCCTCGCCGAAATGGACGGGATCGAGGAGATGCAGTCGGTCGTCGTCATCGGCGCGACCAACCGTCCGAACCTGATCGATCCGGCTTTGTTGCGTCCGGGACGGCTCGACGAACTCATCTATGTCTCGGTGCCCAACGCGGAGGGGCGCCAGCGCATCCTCGAAATCCAGACGGCGAAGATGCCGCTGGCGGACGATGTCGATTTGGGCGTGCTCGCCGAAAAGTCCGATCGCTTTACCGGCGCCGACCTAGAGGATCTGACGCGCCGCGCAGGCCTCGCCGCGCTCAAGCGCTCGATGGACAGCGAGACGGTGACGATGGGGGATTTTGATACCGCGCTCAAGGATACCCGTGCCTCCGTCACCGAAGCGATGGAGAAGGATTATGAAAGGATCCAGGGCGAGATCAAGCAGGCCGCGATGAGCGTCGATCCGATCGGCTTCTTCGCGCCGGGCATGCTGAAGCCCGTTCGCGAGCGCAAACATGACGATGTTAAGGACTAGGTGGTTGGCTGGTCCTGACGGAGCGCTTTCCAGCCCCACAGGACCAGCCATCCGCAAAAACCTGCCATCAGGCCGTAAGCGACCATCGGGTGCCAGTTGTAGAGCAGCACGCCGATCGCTGGCGAGACGATGTAGGCAGATCCGTTTATCGACGCGGTCATGCCCGCGACGCTCCCCTGATCGCGGCGCGGCACAGATAGCGAAGCGCCCGCGGTAAATCCGGGACGAAACAGGCCAAAGCCGAGCGATCCGAGTGCGAAGCCGATCACGATCCCGTGCAGATCCTCGGCGAGGCCCGTCATCAATATGCCGCATATGGCGAGCGCTGAGCCCCACAAGACCGTCGGACGCGGGGTCAGCTTGAATAGCGGGATCAATCCCCATTGTGCGAGCAAGGTCGCGAAGGCGCCAGCCATCAGGACCGTTCCGGTCAGCCTGGCGGCGGTATCGGGTTCTGCGCGCAGGTGCAGGCGGTCGAGAATGAGGAATCCGATGACGCCGAGCATCATGGCCTGAGCTTGTCCTCCGAGAAAGCCAGCGACCAACCAGGGGCGCACGCGTGAATCTCGCCACCCAAGTCGCTCTTGGGGCGGTGCGTCGGGCTCGTTCTCCTCCTCGCCAGTGGGTTCCGAAGGCCCCGCCGACAAGGGGTAGGGCGCGATCGCACCGCGCGCCGCGAAGCGCGGCGTGTCATTCGGCAAGCGCCAGCGCAGCATGAGCAGAACGAGCAGGCCAATGAGCGCGAAAACGAGCATCGGTCCGGCCAAGCCGACGACGGGGAGAATGAAATAAGGCGCGATCGCCGGCCCGATCACGGTGCCGAGTCCGAAGGACGACGAGACGAGCGAGAGTGCCTGTGTTCGCTCGTCGGGGTCGGTACGCGAGGCGACATAGGCTTGCACGGCGGGCGGGGCGGCGGAGCCCAGTCCACCATATAGGCTGCGGAATAGAGCAAAGACGATGAAGGTGACCCCGGCGCCGATCAGGCCCTTGAGCCCTGCCCAAAGGACAAGGCCGCAGAGCGCCATCGAGGAAAGGAAGCCGACCACCCCAAGCGCCATCAACGCCTTGCGTCCGCGCTTGTCCGATTGGCGCGCCCAATGCGGCGCGGTGAGCACCCACAGCAGCGCCGACCAGCTGAAGGCGAGGCTGACCCAGACGTCGGGGATATGGAGCGTGGTCCCGATCGCCGGCAGGATCGACTGCATCGCGGTATTGCCTGCCGCGGCGACGAGCATCACCGCGAACAGCACCGCCATGCGATCCGGAGGGATGGAACGCGATTTTGTCGCCATGTCCGCCCCCTTCGTTTGCAGTCGTTAACGCCGCCTTTCCCTACACGCGCGCGCCTGTCTGTCCAGAGTCAAGACAGACTCTTTCCTTGCGCGACCGTCACGATTTTGCCACGCATTTGATCAACCGCAACAACCCGAAAGCCATCATGACCAATCCGCGGGCGCAGGCCCAACAAACGAAAGCCCCGCTGGCCCGCCGGCTGCGCGTGGGCCTCAAGCGCTTTTTCGGGCCGTGGGGCATGTTCGTGCGCGGCTTCATCAAGCATCCGGTCATGGTGGGATCGATCGTGCCGTCGTCGCCGACGCTGATCCGCCATATGCTGAAGCCGGTGGACTGGAAGAACACGAAACTCTTCGTCGAATACGGCCCGGGCGTCGGCACCTTCTGCCGCCCCGTCCTTGAACGGATGGCGGGCGACGCGACGCTGATCGCGATCGACACCAACGAGGATTTCATCGACTATCTGAGCAAGGATATTCGCGATAGCCGCTTTATCGCGGTTCATGGCTCGGCCGCCGATGTCGAGGCGATCATTCGCGCGCACGGGTTCGAGCAGGCCGATTACGTCCTCTCGGGCCTGCCATTCTCGACGTTGCCGGAGGGCGTCGGTCCGGCGATCGCCGCCGCGACACATCGCGTGCTTCGCCCCGGCGGCGCCTTTCTGGTTTATCAGTTCCGCGCGCGCGCGCGCGACTTCCTCGCGGCGCATTTCCAACGCATCGACAACGCGTTCGAATGGGTGAATGTCCCGCCCTGCTTCCTCTTTTGGGGCTGGAAGGATTAAACGTCCGGGTCGGGGTCGCCGAGCCCGAAATTGAGTTTCCGCGACACCGTATAGTCGACAACGCCGACCACGAACCATGCGAGCGTCCAGCGCAGCCGGGTCAACCAGCTGGCGCGTGCCTTGTGCGATTGCGGCGTGATAATCTCGCAATCGGGCCGCAGCGCGGCGAGGAAATTGCGCATCTTTCCGGCGAAACCCGCGTCGGCGATCCGCACCATCACCTCGACGTTCACGAACAGGCTTCGAACGTCGAAATTCGCCGATCCGATATAGACGACATCGTCAATGACGATCAGTTTCATGTGCAGCCGGCACGGCCGATATTCCCAGACGTCGGCGGTCTTTCGCAGCAGATAGCCGTAGAGCAGCCGAGACGCGCCGATCGTCGCCGGATTGTCCGACTTGCCGGCCATTACGAAACGCGCGCGCCCGCGCTGTGCGACGCGGCCAAGTCGGCGCAGCATGCCTTGGCCGGGGGAAAAATAGGCCATCGCCATGTCGAGTTGCCGCGCGCCCTCCAGATCGGCGCGTACCGCGCGCGCCCAGGGCGAAAGGCGCTGCGTTGGCCCTCCTACGAGCCATGAGACGGCCTCTCCATCGGCAGGCCATTCGCGGATCAGCCGCCGCAGAGTCAGCACCTTGCCGTCGTCGTGGACGGTATAGTCGTGAATCTCGGCAAACCACCGCGCGGCGTTGGCGACAGTCGGACCCTTTACGATCATTCCGATGTCGAACCAGCAGTCGCTGCGGGGCGGGCTCAGATAGTCGTCGGCGATGTTAAATCCACCGGTGACCGCGATATAGTCGTCGATCAGGATCAGCTTCTGGTGATTGCGGATCAGATAGGTCGACCGCCAGCGGCGCGAGAAAAAGGTGACGCTGCCGCCCGCCTCGCGCAGCGGGGCGAACAGGCTGTCGGGCGTATCGCCCGAACCGAAACTGTCGATAACGGCGCGCACGCGGACGCCGCGCTTCGCCGCCAGCAGCAATGCATCGACTATGCGTTGGCCGGCACCATCGCCCTCGAAAATATACATGATGATATCGACGCTGTGCGCGGCGCCGTTTATCAGGTCGAGCAGGCGAGCCAACCGGTCGCTGCCGTCGAAGAGCAGTTCGATGCGGTGGCCCGCGACATCCGCCGACAGACTTTGATGCAGGTCGGCGGGGGGACAGGCGTCACTCATTGACCGTCCATAGGCGGGCGGCCGCGACGGCCGCAAGTGCGTCGGCGGCGAAGTCGTTTGAAATGGAGAACGGTGCCGGGATAACCGCTCCAGCCTGTCATGCCATGCCGGTCCGCGGCGGATCCGCCCCATATTTTTTAACTTTTAGCCGTTACCCGGCTTCCATGGGGTTGAAAACCAAGGGGAAGTTAGATGCGGGCTTGGAAAGCAGGGGCGGCGCTGGCTGCATTGATGGTCGCTGGAACAGCACAGGCGCAAACGACATATTATTGGCCTGCGCCCGAGGCACCTCCGACGGGCGAGGCGAAGCGTTATTATATGCCCATGGGCACTCCGGTGATGCTGCGTACGCGAACCGATCTTTCGACAAAGCACAACAAGCCTGGCGATCGGGTTTATCTGGAGGTCACCGAAAATATCTCGTTTCGCGGAAAGACCGTCATCCCGATCGGCGCTCCGGTCGTCGGCGAGGTAGCGCGGGCGCAGCGCAACGGCCATGTCGGCAAGAAAGGGAAGCTGGAAATCCGGTTGCTCTATGTCGAAACGCCCAACGGTCCGGTTCGGCTGGCAGGTTCGGCCTATGATGAAGGCAAGAGCGGCACTGCCGCATCGGTCGCCACCATGCTTCTTGTCTCACCGCTCGGCGGATTTTTCATTCACGGCACCAGCGCCGAGCTTCCGGCCGGAACGTCCGTGAAAGCCGTTCTTGCGGAAAACCACCGGTTCACCTGGTATCCGGAAACCGCTCGGACGCTCGCTGCGCGGCCGGCCCAGCCCGACGTTTATGGGAACGCGGCGCCGGGCCTCCCAGCGCTGGGATCGCCCGACTAGGAGCAATCCGGCAATTGTCCTGACGGCCTCCGGCTGCATCTGCGGGCGGCTTCGGTGACGGGGTTTGATTGACATCGAAGGGCCGGGCTGCTAGCGCGCAGCGCTTGCCGCCATGCCCCATGGGCTGGCCTCTCCGATATCTAAGGAAACAATATGGCCCGCGTTACCGTCGAAGATTGCGTCGACAAGATTCCCAACCGCTTCGACCTGGTTCTGCTCTCCGCGCATCGCGCGCGCGAAATCTCGGGCGGTTCGGAACTGACCATCGATCGCGACCGCGACAAGAACCCCGTCGTCGCGCTGCGCGAGATCGCCGAGCAGACGATTCGCCCCAAGGAGCTACAGGAAACGCTCGTCGGTTCGATGCAGAAGGTTGTCGTCGACGATGACGATACGCCCGATGAAATCAGCTCGATCAGCCGCTCGGCGGAAGCGCTTCGCTTGACCGCCGCAGCGCCGCCGCGCAGCCCTGCCGGTGGTGGCGGCGACTTCGAATAAGAGCGGCCGACAATCGATCACCCAAAAGGGCCGCGGGCAACTGCGGCCCTTTTCTCATTCGAGGTGCGTCAGTTCGGCGACGCGGATTGCCCGCGATGTCAGCATGGGGTCGAGGATGCGCTGGATGCGGTGCGCGCGCTGCGAGCCGACCGCGATGTTGAACAGGCTGTTCGCGATCACATCGGCGATCTGGACGCCGTCGCTGCGACGACTGTCGGCGAGAGAAGCGCGGCCCCATTGGCCAAGGCCTGCCTGTATCTCTTCGCGGACGTCCGCGAGTATCTTGGGATCGTAACGTCCATCGTCGATCACGACGTCGGTGCAGACGCCGCCCGTCTCGGGCAGCCAGCGTCCGATCGCGAGATCGAGCAGGGCGGCATAAAGCGCAAGGTCGCTCGGCAACGTACCGCCGGGGTTCCGCGCGAGCTTGTCGCGTTCGGCGACCGCGACCCACGCTCGTCCGCCGGCGCGGTCGAACAGTTCAAGCAGGTAGGCGCGCTCGACGATACTGATGCGGCTGCCTTTGAGCTCGCCGCGCAGCCCCGTAACGCCCCGGAACCGGTCGTGGATTTCGGTCGCGGCTTGCGGCGTCAACATGACGGCCGAGAAGGTCATCGCGCCCGCGTTGAGTCCGCCCGATTCGTCGCAATAGATCGTCATTCCGATGGGTTACCGCACGCGCCCGAAAAAGGCGACCGTCCGGGTCTGGCCAGGCGCGACCGCGTCGGTCCACTTCCAGCGAACGTGCGTGACATCCGCCGCCGTGGCGGGGCGGGGCACCGCGCCGTCGATCGGCACCGATAATTCGGAAAGAGGCGCAAATTGCTTGCCGCCGTCGATCGAGACACCGAAGCCCGCCGGGTCGTCCGTGCCGTCGAACAGCAGCGCCTTCGGGATCGGATTGGCAATGACGACGCCCGACGCGGGCTTCGAGCCGTTATTGGTGAAGGCGAGCGAGATGCGCACCCGGTCTCCCGGAACGACGACGTCAGGCGTAAGGTAAGTCTTGGTCGCGGCTTGGCCGTCCCTGCCGGGGACCGATTTTTCGAGTTCTACTTTGCTCGTCAGCGCGCCGGCGTTCTGCGCCAGAGCCGGCTGCGCGCCGGCGATCAGAAGCGTTGCCGCAGCCAGAACGCCCCACCTCTTGCCTGTCATCGCTTTCTCCCCTGGTCCTTGCCCGGATCTTTGGCGCATCAGGCGGGGCAGGGATAGCGTTTCTTCATCAGCGCGTCGAAGGCCGAATAGATGCTGACCTTCCTCCGCACGGCAACCGGATAGCTGCGCAGGTGTGAAAGCCATTGATCGGGGGAGAGGCTGCCCGATTCGGGCGGGCAACTTGTCGTCTTGCGGCCGACGCGGCGTTCGGCGTCGATCCGCGCCTTGTAGCGTTTGCCCGCCGCGACGACTTCGCCCTTGAGCTCATTGCCCTGCGGCGTCGCGAGCGCGAGCGGGCCGAGCCGTTCGATCGAGGCCGCGCGCGCGAGGAAAGCCGCCACGCTCATGTCGCCCGGCCTCATGGCGCACAGCACCGGAACGGCAAGCAGGACGGGCAGGAGGCGGCGCGCATGTTTCGCGTTGATCATGCGCCGCAACCTGTCCCCCGCCAATGAATAGTCCCTGAATCGAAGGGCTAGGCCGGAAAGCCTATGCGCCTTGGGGATTGGCGTCGCCGAACGGCCGCGGCTTGCGCTTGATCTGCGGAATGCCGCCCGCATGACCCGAAACGGGCGTGCCGCGCTTGTCGGCATCGTCCTCGCGCCCGATGTCCTCGCCCTTGATCGCGCGCTTCGCTTCTTCGCCCGACAGCGTTTCATATTCGAGCAGCGCGCCCGCGAGCAGGTGCAATTCGTCGATATGGTCGGTCAGCACCTTGCGCGCGACCTTTTCGCCTTCCTCGACGAGGCGACGCACTTCGGCGTCGATCAGCTTGGCGGTTTCCTCGGACATATTCTGCGCACGCGACACGCTGTGGCCAAGGAAGACCTCGTCCTGATTGTCGCGATAGCGCAGCCAGCCCAGCTTTTCGGACATGCCATATTCCATGACCATGGAACGCGCCATGTCGGTCGCCTGCTGGATGTCGTTCGACGCGCCGGTATTGAGCTCGTCCTTGCCGTAGATCAGCTGCTCGGCGATGCGGCCGCCGAAGCAGAGCGCGAGGCGCGCCTTCATCTGTTTCATATTCTGCGAATAGCGATCGCGCTCCGGCAGGTTCCACGTCACGCCCAGCGCGCGGCCGCGCGGGATGATCGTCACCTTGTGCAGCGGGTCGTTGTGCTCGACGTGGAGCGAGACGAGCGCGTGGCCCGCCTCGTGATAGGCGGTCGCCTTCTTCTCGTCCTCGGTCATGACCATTGACCGGCGCTCGGCGCCCATCATGACCTTGTCCTTGGCTTCCTCGAACTCGTTCGACGCGATCAGGCGCTTGCCCTTGCGCGCCGCGAGCAGCGCGGCTTCGTTGCAAAGATTAGCCAGATCGGCGCCCGAGAAGCCCGGCGTCCCGCGTGCGATACGGCGGAGGTCGACGTCGGGTGCCAGCGGCTTCTTGCGCGTGTGGACCTCGAGGATCTTCTGGCGGCCCTCGATGTCGGGGCGCGGTACGACGACCTGGCGGTCGAAGCGGCCGGGACGGAGGAGGGCGGGGTCCAGCACGTCGGGCCGGTTCGTCGCCGCGACGATGATGATGCCTTCGTTCGCCTCGAAGCCGTCCATCTCGACGAGCAGTTGGTTGAGTGTCTGCTCGCGTTCGTCATTGCCATTGCCGAGCCCGGCACCGCGATGGCGGCCGACCGCGTCGATTTCGTCGATGAAGACGATGCACGGCGCGTTGCGCTTCGCCTGTTCGAACATGTCGCGGACGCGCGATGCACCCACGCCGACGAACATTTCGACGAAGTCCGAGCCCGAAATGGTGAAAAAGGGAACGCCCGCCTCACCCGCGATAGCGCGCGCCAGCAGGGTCTTGCCGGTGCCGGGAGAGCCGACGAGCAAGGCGCCCTTCGGAATCTGGCCGCCGAGCTTCGAGAATTTGGTCGGGTCTTTCAGGAATTCGACGATTTCCTCGAGCTCCTCGCGCGCCTCGTCGATGCCGGCGACATCGTCGAAGGTCACACGGCCCTGCTTTTCGGTGAGCATCTTGGCGCGTGACTTGCCGAAGCCCATCGCGCCCGAGCCGTTGTTCTTCTGCACCTGACGGAAGACGAAGAAGGCGATGCCGAGGATCAGCAGGAAGGGCAGCGACTGGACGAGCATATACATCCAGAAATTCGGCACTTCGGCCGCCTTTCCGTCATATTTGACGCCATTGTCGTTGAGCATCTTCAACAGTTCGGGATCGCGCACGACGTTCGCGGTGAAGCGGTCGCCGTTCGACAGCGTGCCGGTGACCTTGTCTTCGGAGAGCACGACGTCCTTGACGCTGCCTTCCTCCACCTTCTGACGGAATTCCGAATAGGCAAGCGGACTGCCCGCGGGCTGCGTAGCACCGCCGAACATCGAGGCGACAAGGAGCATGGCGAGCAGGATGCCGCTCCAGATCATCACACTCTTCATCCAGGGGTTGCCCTGCGGTTCCTTGTCGTCCTGCATTCGGAAATCTTTCCTGTCGCCCGCGAACATCGCGAAACTGATCCCATCAAGATAGGATAATCGGGTTAAATGACAATGAGGCAATCAGGCCTTTTTCGTCGTGTTCCGGCGCGGTGCCGCGGAAATGCGCCAGATCGTCCCTTCGAGCCCGCGCACGGCGTCGATCAGCAGCGCGCCGACCATCGCGCGGCGACCCTCGTGCATCGCGGCGATCACGCCTTCGAGCGAAGCGCCGCGCAGGACGAGCTGGGGCGCGTTGGCGCGCAGGCGCTGCGCGACGATGCGACGGAAGATTTCGGGCGGATAACTTTCGTCGCGGATCACCGCGATATCCGACGCGTCGGGCCATGAGGCGATGAGCCGTTCGACCGCCCAGTCGAGCGCTTCGTCAGCCTCGGCGAGCCAGGCCGCCGACCGCGCCGAGGCCACGGGATCGAGCGCGGTCTGCGATTGCAGCGCATGGCGCAGCCGCGCGCGATCGAAGCGATCGTCGCTGTTCGACGGATCGTCGACGAAGGGCAGGTCGTTTTCGAGCGCGACCTGCACGAGTTCGCGCCGCCGCCAGTCGAGCAGCGGACGCAGGATCAGGCCGTTTTTCGCGCGGATCGCGGCGAGGCCGCCGACGCCGCTCGACCGGTTGAGGCGCATTACGATCGTTTCGAGCTGGTCGTCGGCGTGATGCGCGGTGACGATATGGTCGAGCGCGTTCGCCTCGCGCCATTGTTCGAGCAGGCGGTAGCGTTCGGCGCGCGCCGCCGCCTGTTGCGATCCGGTGATCGGCGTCGGCGGGCGCAGCGTTGAGTGCGGGATATGCTCGCGGTCGCAAAAACCCGCGACCATCCGCGCTTCGTCGTCCGACCCCTTGCGCAGGCCGTGATCGACCGTTGCCGCCCAGACCTGTCCGGGAAGCAGGCTGGTCATCAGCCAGAGCAGCGCCATGCTGTCGGGTCCGCCCGACACCGCCACGCCATAGTGGAGCCGGTGCCAGTCGGGGCCCAGAAGCGCCGCGACATCGCCGGCGAGCCGGCCGGCGATGTCGCGATCAGCAGCCTGCTTTTGCTTTTGCGGCGGCAGCATCGGTGCGGACATCCTGTGGCGCCTTGTCACCATAGACTTCGTCGAGTTCGCGGAACGCCTTGCAGGCGTCGGCCTTGCGGCCGAGCTTGTCGAGCGCGACACCCATATACATCAGGCTGTGCGGCGCACGCGGACCGCTCGGGCGATCCTTGTAATTATTGTAGAAGGCGACCGCGGCGAGGCTCGGCTTGCCCTCGTCGAGATAGGCACGGCCGAGCAGGTTCTGCGCAAAGCTCGCCTGGCTGGTCTTCGGCCATTTGGCGACGACGCTCTTCAGCTGCGCCTGCGCCTCGGGATAAAGTTTCGCACCCCACAGGCGAAAACCATAGTCATAGGCATCCTGCGTTTCGTTGCCGGTCGACGGCACTTCGACCTTTTTGACGAGCGCGAGCCGCGCGGCATCGGCAGCGCCGGGCTTCGCCGCCGGCTTTTCAGCCGGTTTTTTCGCCGGCGCCGCTGCCGCGGTCGATACGGTCGTGAGCGGCCTTACGGTGGGTGCGAGGCCCGCGGGCGTTGCGGCCGGATCGACTTCCGCCGGATCGGCGAAGCGCTTATCCATTTCGGCCTTGTAGGCGGTGAACGCCTTTTCGAGCTCACGCAGCTGGAACGCGTTCTGCTCGGTTTGGCCGGTCAGCGTCTGCAACTGGGCCTCGAGCGCGTCGACGCGTGCGGTCAGGTCGATCACCGGGGCGTTGGCGCGCGAGCGTTCGCCGGGCGTATTGTCGGGCGCGATCTCGCCTTCGAAAAAGGTCGGGCTGCCGCCGGGGAAGACCGAACGCTGGACCGCCCGCATCTCCTTTTCAAGCCGTTCGACCCGTTTGCCGATATTCGTGTCCTGCGCGGCCGCCGGCATCGCCGCGGCGAGCGCGATCGTTGCGGCTCCGAGGAAAGTGATCTGACGCGTCATCATCATCTGCCGTTAGGTTCCCACTGATTAACCAATTTCGCCGTCCATAACGCGGCAATCGGCGCCAGCGCAAACCCATTTCGGTGCGCTGCCGCTCGAACCGGCCCGAATGACCGGGTTTCGGTCCCGATTGTCCCTGTTGGTCAGCCCTTGGGGCGCGGTCCCGCGGGGATTGCTGCGCCGCCTTCGGTGCGCGCGACAAGGTCCGCGGGTTTCAGCGAAACGCCCTTCACGAGCGTGTCGGCCGGCCCGATGGATCCGATATCGCGGCCGCCGACGGTGACCCGCAGCGCCTGAGGGATGCTGGTCCGCAGCGTGAACTGCTCGATATAGGCGGGCGGAACCTGATACACTTCGCCCGCATCGAGCGTGCGCCAGTTCTCGGTTTTGCCAGTGGCATCGTCGAAGCCGATCCAGACTTCCGAAAGGCCGGTCAGCACGACCGGCGCGTTCGCCGCGACGGCGGCGGCGCCCGCTTTGGCTTCAGGCGCCGCGGCGGTGTCGGCTTGTGGCGCTTCGGATTCATCCGCGGCACGGTTTTGCGCGGCGATCAATGCCTCGTCGGGTTCGACCGAAAGGAAGCGCCAGACGCCATAGGCCGACGCGAGGAGCAGCGTGACGATAACCAGGGTCCAGGTCAGCCGCGCGGTGGGCAGGCGCGCGGGATCGGTCGGCTCATAGGCTTCGTAAAGCGGCCGCGAGCCATATTCGTCGTCTTCGAGTTCCTGACGCACCGCGGCACCGATTTCGGCCTCGGGCAGGTCGACAGCGCGGGCATAGGCGCGCGCGAAACCGGTGACATAGGTCCGGCCCGGAAGTTCCGAAAAATCGGACTTTTCGATCGCGGCGAGATGACGCTGGGTAATGCGCGTGCGCGTCGCCACGTCGGCGAGCGACAGACCAGCCGCTTCCCGCGCCAGCCGAAGCCGATCGCCGGTGCGCGTGATCGCCAACTCGCCCTGTTCGGGGGCGACGTCCTCATCCGTCATTGCTGTCTCCGTGCCGGCCGTTTGACCCAGGTTCGACCGTGTCACTCGTTCATCGCACTGACGGCGCGCGAAAGTCAAATGAAGTTCGGTAAATGGACGGTTTGAAAAGAAGCGGGATTTGGGTTTGCTGGTCGGGGGTGGATTCGAGTGTGTGGCGGCTTGAGGGAGGGGGACTTTGAGGTGAGCGATCAGGCGTTTATTTGGCTTCGTTATTCCGGACTTGATCCGGGAGCCCTTATGACGGCGCGACTCTGGATCCCGGATCAAGTCCGGGATGACGATGAAAAGAGAGGCCGCAACCGCCGGTTGGCCGTTGCACCCTAAAGTACATATTTGCTTAGGTCGGTGTCGCCGACGACGTCGGCGAGCTGGCTATCGACATATGCGGCGTCGATGTCGAGCGTCGTGCCGCCCGCGTCTTCGGCGGTGAAGCTGATTTCCTCGACCAGCCGCTCCATGATCGTCTGGAGCCGGCGCGCGCCGATATTCTCTACCTTTTCATTCACTTCGGCCGCGAGTTTCGCGACGCGTGCGATGGCGTCGTCGGAGAAGTTCAGCGTCACGCCTTCGGTGCCGAGCAACGCTGCATATTGTTCGGGAAGTCCGGCCTTAGTCTCACTGAGAATACGGACAAAATCCTCTTCGGAGAGCGCGCCGAGCTCGACGCGGATGGGGAGGCGGCCCTGAAGTTCGGGGAGCAGGTCGCTCGGCTTCGCGACATGGAATGCGCCCGACGCGATGAAAAGGATATGGTCGGTCTTCATCGGACCATATTTGGTCGCGACCGTCGTGCCCTCGATCAGCGGCAACAGGTCGCGCTGGACGCCCTCGCGGCTCACCGAGCCGCCGCGCACGTCGCTGACCGCGATCTTGTCGATCTCGTCGAGGAAGACGATGCCGTTCGCCTCGGCATCGGCGAGCGCGACGCGCGCGACATCGTCCTGGTCGAGCCGCTTGTCCTGCTCTTCCTCGATCAGCCGCGTCGCGGCCTCGATGACTTTCAGCTTGCGGCGCTTCTTGGGCGGGCCGCCCATCGCCTTGCCGAGCATGTCCGACAGGTTGATCATGCTCATCTGCCCCGGCTGGCCGGGAAGCTCGAAGTTCATGCTCGGGGTGTCGGCAACCTCGATCTCGACCTCGCTCTCGTCGAGGTGACCCTCACGGATGCGCTGGCGGAAACTCTGGCGCGTCGCCTCGCTGGCGCCCTTGCCGGTGAGTGCGTCGAGCAGCCGCTCCATCGCGGCCTCCTCGGCGGCGGCGCGCACGGCTTCGCGGCGGCGATCCTTCTCGAGCCGCACCGCTTCCTCGACAAGGTCGCGCGCGATCTGTTCGACGTCGCGGCCGACATAGCCGACCTCGGTGAACTTGGTCGCCTCCACCTTGATGAAAGGCGCGTCGGCGAGCTTGGCGAGGCGGCGCGAAATCTCCGTCTTGCCGCAGCCGGTGGGGCCGATCATCAGGATATTCTTGGGGCTGACCTCGTCGCGCAGGTCGGGCGAAAGCTGCTGGCGGCGCCAGCGGTTGCGGAGCGCGACGGCGACCGCACGCTTCGCCGCGGTCTGGCCGATGATATGCGTGTCGAGCGCGGCGACGATCGCCTTCGGGGTCAGGTCTTTGTTCATTTTGTGGAGAGTTCCAGAAAGAAATTCATGTGACCGCTAGATGGGAAGGGGTCGGTTCAAGTCAAGCGGGACAGCGGAATCCGGAGAAAAGCCGCTGATGCGCGGCGACGATGCGCGCGATGCGCTCGGGCTGGGGCTCGGCCTCCCAAATATTGCGTTCGTAGCTGCCGCCGATGACGATCCCGTCGGGGCGCGGGAACATATATCCGGCGTCGCCGGTGAAGGCGTATTGGACTTCGGGTTGGGGGATCAGGATGGCGAGCTGGCCGCGGATCGGGATCAATTCGGTGTCGCCGAACAGGTCGCGCGCGCCGAGCCCGGTGCAGTTGAAGACGAGCGTTTCGGGCAGCGACGCGATCTCGGCGGGCGAAGCGAAGCCGCGTACCGCGATGCGGCCGCCCGCGCCCTCGATATCGCGCATCATCTGGCGGAGATAGCGACCCGTTTCGACATAGATCGTGTCATATTGCCAGAGCCGCTCGATCGGGAAGGGATGCTCGTCCCGGCGAAGCGCGCGCGTTGCGGGCGGGAAGGTCGGAAGCTTGGGCTCCTCGGGAGTGCCTTCGGAATAGGTCGTGAGCCAGCGAACGCCATAATCGTCGCCGACCATGATCTGGAAACGCCGCCAGCTGTAATCGAGCGCCGCGGAGAATTGTCGCCGCCATTCGGGGGTGACGGCATCGGCCTTGAACAGGCCGAAGGGGTGGAATTGTCCGCCTGCGATGTTCGAGGTGGTGTCGGGCGGCAGCGCCTTGGCATAAACGGTGACCGGGAAGCCCGCTTCCTGAAGCAGCCGTGCGGTGGACAGGCCGACGATGCCGGCGCCGATCACCGCGACGGGGCCGCTGTGCCCGGGGGCGCCCATCTCGATCGCGAGCTTCGACGTGCCCCAGCTCATCGTGATGCCCGACCCGCCGTGGCCGTAGTTGTGGACGAGGCGCTTGGTGCCGAGCGTGTCGGCGCGCACGACGAAGCCGCCCGGGCGATAGGGGCGGAGGCCCGCGACGGTGCGGATGACGCGGTCGGGTGACGCCTTCACCGGCATCAGGCAGGTGGCAGGGGTTCGCGCGGTCGTGGTCGCGCAGCCGGGGAGGGCGAGGGCGGCGGAGGCGGCGACGAAATGGCGGCGGGGGAGCGGTTGAATCACCCCGCGACCATAGAGGATCAGCCCTTGATGTCGATGGTCTCGGCCGTGAACTGGTCATTGGTGTAGACGCAGATGTCGGCGGCGACCTCCATCGCCTTCTTCGTCAGCACCGCAGGGTCCTTTTCATAATCGGCGAGCGCGCGCGCCGCCGAGAGCGCGAAATTGCCCCCCGAGCCGATCGCCGCAATGCCGCCCAGCGGTTCGAGCACGTCGCCGTTGCCCGTGATGACGAGCGTGACCTCCTTGTCGGCGACGATCATCATCGCCTCGAGGTTGCGCAGATACTTGTCCGTGCGCCAGTCCTTGGCGAGTTCGACGGCCGCGCGCAGCAACTGGCCGTTGTGGCGCTCGAGCTTGGCTTCGAGGCGCTCGAAGAGGGTGAAGGCGTCGGCAGTCGCGCCGGCAAAGCCGCCGATGACGCTGCCGTCGTGGAGGCGCCGCACCTTGCGGGCGTTGGGTTTCATTACGGTCTGGCCCATCGACACCTGGCCGTCGCCGATAATGACGACCTTGTCTTCGCTACGGGCGGAAAGGATGGTGGTTCCGTGCCAGGGCGCGGCACTTTGCGCATGAGGATTGGTCATGCGGCGGGATATGGGCGATGGGCGCCGGGGCCGCAAGGGGAGGGCTGGTTGGTGGTCAGGCGGGCCAGGTCAGGAGCGCGCGGGCCCCCTCGTCGATCTCGATCGCCGACGGGTCTGTGAGCAGCACGGCTTCGCCAAGCGCGACGCGTTCGCCGGCGACACGGCAGCCCGCCGCCAGCGGTACGAAGGTCAGCTCGCCCTGTGCCTGTGCGAGCAGGGCGGAATCAACCGGCGCGGCGAGATGCGCGAGAAAGAAGTGCGGGCCGCTGACGAGCATGCGGTTCGCATGCGGATCGACAACTGTGTCGCGCGGGTCGTGGACCGGGCCGGGCCTTGCGACCTTCAGCCCTTCGTCGAGGTGCAGTTCGCGCGGGCGGCCATAGTCGTAGAGGCGATAGGTGCAGTCGACATTCTGCTGCACCTCGACGACGGTCAGTCCGCCGCCGATGGCGTGGATCGTGCCGGCGCGGTTATAGACGAAATCGTCGGTCTGCGACTGGCGCCAGTCGACCATATCGACAATGCCGCCGTCGAGCGCGGCGTCGTGGAGTTCCTCGCGGCTGATCTCGCGGTTCAGGCCGACCCCGAGTTCGGCGCCCGGCTTCGCATCGAGGATCAGCCAGCATTCCTCCTTGCCGCGCGGATAGCCGGCGGCACGCGCGGCTTCGTCGTCGGGATGGACCTGAATCGAGAGCCGCTCCGAGGTGAAGAGGAACTTGACCATGATCGGCGCGTCGTCGCCGTCGGGATGGGCGAACCAGATTTCGCCGATGCGACGCCCGCTGAAATCGCCGAAATCGGTCGGAATGTCGGTGCGGCCCCATGGCTTTTCGACGACGGATGTTTGCAGTCGAACGAACATGTCCCTGCCTTGTGACGTCGCCGCACCGGGGTCAAGAGAAGCGCCAGGTGCGACTCTCTTGGCTACATAGCCACACCATTGCCAGCAGCAGCGCACGAGCAATGCAACGCTTCGACTTGCCCGGCGTATATTGCCACGTTCCTTATGGGGGGGTAAGGGCGAGCTTTCGCTGGAAAGCCCAGTTTTTCCGCATCGATGTTGATTAAATTTAGGTAGATCGGTCCCACTTGTCATGTTTTGGAAGCGCAAAAGCCGGCCAGCCCAACCGGCGCTCGGCGGCTTTTCCATCCCCGAAGGCCAGCGCGTTTACGCAATCGGCGACATTCACGGCCGCGACGATCTGTTCGGTCAGATCGTAGATCATATTCGCACGGACAATGCCGCTCGGGACCCTGCCGATGTGACCCTCATATTGCTGGGCGATCTGGTTGATCGCGGCCCTCAGTCAGCCGAAGTCGTCGATCGCGCCATGCGGCTCGGCGACGAATTTCCCGATACGCGCCTGATCATCGGGAATCACGAAGAATGCTTTCTCGCCGCGCTGACCGGTGACGTCCGGCGGCTGCGCTATTTCATGCGGATCGGTGGGGAAGCGACGGTCCGTAGCTATTGGAAGGATGATTCAGGTTTCGCCGAAGCATCTTTCGAGGAGGTGGCGGAGCGCCTGCCGAAACTCGTTCCGCCGGACCATGTCCACTTCCTGGGGCAGGGAGAGGATGTCATCGAGATTGGCGATTATGCTTTCGTGCATGCGGGAATTCGCCCAGGCGTCCCTCTCGAAAAACAGTCGCTGTCCGACCTCAGGTGGATCCGCGACGATTTCCTCGACGATCTGGGCGATCACGGCAAAATGATAGTTCATGGGCACAGTATCACGTTGCAGCCCGACGAACAGGCGAATCGCATCGGCATCGACGTGGGGGCCTTTCGTAGCGGTACGCTCGCGGCGCTCGGCCTGCAGGGCCGGAAACGATGGTTTCTTTTCGCGCGCGGGGAACAGATGGAAAATGCCGCCTGAACGGCGGTGGCCGATGCCGTTTCGCATCCCGGCCGCTGAAGAGGGCTTCGACCGCGTTCCGTTCCCGATTGATCTTTCGGCCCGGGCCACGTAGCCCGTCGCAATGCTAGACAATATCGTGACATTCTATTGCCGAAGCTTGCCGCGATTTCGGGGCAAGCAGCGTGGGCTGAAGGCGATGAGATCCCTGCCGTGCGAGTTCGGGCGGTCCTATTACGGACCGCGGATGGCATGGAACCCCACCGATTCGACCTATAGAGCCTGCATGGTGGGTGCCTACGGGTGCTTCATCAGCGACGTTATCGCATCGCAGGACCAGCCGTTCACCTTCCTCGATATCGGCTCGAATCAGGGCTTGTACGCGCTCTGCGCGTCCGCAAATCCGAATTGCGAGCGCGTTTTCGCCTTTGAGCCGAATCCTGCGACTTTCGCCTATCTCGCGCGGAATATCGAGGCCAACGGGCGTCGCGACCTGGTCACGGCTTTCAACGCCGCGATCGCGGAAACGCCGTCGGTCGAACTCTCCGTTCCCGACCAGCATTCCGGCGCCGCGAGCATGTTCGGGACAGGCACCCGCATCACCGTCCCCTCGGTTTCTTCCGACGATATGGCCCGGGCCTTCGATTCGAGCCGCGGATCGCGCATCATCGCCAAGATAGACGTCGAAGGCGCCGAGACGATCGTACTCGGTGTGCTCAAGAATCTCGGATTCCTTCAGAAAATCGACGTGATCATCATCGAGATCAGTTCGAACATCCGCGGAGAGCACCATGGATCGGAGATCGTCGCCTTCCTGAACAAGGAAGGATGGAGCGAGCGGCAACGGTCGGATGGCTCCACGATTTTCGACGCCGTTTTCGAGCGCAGCTGAGCGCCACCGCTAAATCGGGATCGGCAAAAGCTTGTGGTCGGGCGTCCTGCCCGGTTCGCCATAGTTTCAGCCCCGTCGCTTGCCTCCTATCGACGGAAAGTTTAAGCGCTCCGCTCTTTCACAACCTCGCACCGGGCCATATGCAAGAAATACGAAATCCTAGGGCTAGCAAACCCAGAGCGCACCGATCGAGGCAGAGCGGGCAGAATCTGGCGACGCCGGGTTTGATCGTCATCCTGTTTGTCGTGCTGGTTTTCCTGCTTGGCGGCGGATCGCGCAGCGATATTGCTTCCCTGCCATTGCTGCGCGCCGCATCGGTGATGTTCATGTGTTGGGCGATTGCGGGGATGCAAAGCGCCGATTGGCGGCGAGTTCGCGTGCCGCTGGTGTTGCTTCTGGCATTGACCGTTTGGATCGCGTTGCAACTCGTGCCGCTGCCGCCGGATATCTGGCATGGCCTGCCCGGTCGCGAGACGATCGTTGCGATCGACAGGTTGCTTGGACAAGCCGATTTGTGGCGGCCGATCAGCCTGACGCCGTCGGATACCTGGAACAGCCTGCTCGGGATGACCGTGCCGCTTGCCGCGGCTTGCCTGATCGCGCGACTGGATGCCGAAGACTATCCCAGGCTGCTGGCGGCATTCGTCGCAATTGCAGCCGTGAGTGCCATGCTCGGATTCATGCAGGTACTGCTGGGGACGGGGAATGCGGCCTATCTTTATCGCATCACCAATTCCAACGCGATGGTCGGCCTGTTCGCGAACCGCAATCACCATGCCGTCATGCAGGCTTGTGCGGTGCTCATAGCCGCGGCGTTGCTGCGGGACGAACTCATGCGCAAGCGGCAACGGCGGTCGGCCCAGCTCCTCCTCGCGCTGGCCGCCTTATTGTCCACGGCGATGACCGTCATGATCGGATCGCGCGCAGGACTGGTGGCCGGCTTCGTCGCCTTTGTCCTGGGCTATGCGATGGTCGTGCCGGCCTGGCGCACGCGTCCCGTCGGACGACACGGCGATCCGCGACGCGTATCCGTTTCGCGCATGGCGCTCGTCTGGGCTTGGGCGCCGCCGGTTCTGCTGGGCGTGCTTTCGGTGACGATCATCAGCCTCGCCGACCGCAGCACGTCGATCAGTCGCCTCGCCGAGCAGAGCGTCGCCGAGGATTTGCGCGTTCTGGCGTGGCCGGCCGTGCAGCAAATGATGGCCCTTTTCTGGACGACCGGCAGCGGTTTCGGCTCCTTTCCCGACGCATACAAGATGTTCGAACCCGATTCGCTCCTTTTGCCGAGCTATTTCAACCACGCGCACAATGATTTGGCGGAAATGGTGATTACGGGCGGTTTGCCCTTCGTCCTCATCGCACTGGTTGCGGCGGCCTGGATCGCCCGCCGGGCCGTCGCGCACGGGCTCCGCAATCTGGTGAAGGGGCATCGCGGCGATAATCGTCTGGCATTGCTGGGCGTAATTCTGCTGCTGGTTGCCGCAAGCGCTGTTGACTATCCGTTGCGGGTGCCGTCGCTGCAAATATTGGGCATTATGGCCGTCCTGTTGCTTTGTTGCCCACGGACCGCGCGTTCTCGGGATTAGGCTTGCAGGCAATTCGACAGCCTCTATAGCCTTTGCCCAGCCCACATCTTGGACCTGATATATTTCCTATGAATCATCGCTACCTTTCCGTTGCACTCATCGCAGCCGCCTTAACCGGATGCGCAAAGGACCCGGCGCCCGTCGGCAGCCGGGCAGGAACGCCCATCACGGTGCTGCCATCGCTGCCGATGCCGGAAGCCAGCGACGTGGTCCGTTCGACCCGCTCGTCCTTTATCGGGCCATTCACCGAACTCCGCGTCGAGGTGTTTGGCGTCGAGGAAATGCAGCGTGATATCATGACCGATGGGGACGGCAATTTCTCCTTCCCCTTGGCAGGCATGATCGCCGCGGCAGGCAAGACGCCCGACGTCGTAGCCGGCGAAATTCGCGAAAAGCTGATGCATCGTTATGTTCGCGACCCGCAGGTTTCGGTCAACTTCAAATCGACGAGCAACCCGCTGGCGCTGCAATCGATGTCGGTGACCGTCGACGGGCAGGTCAACAAGTCCGGTTCCTATCCGGTCGTCGGCCGTATGACGCTGATGCGCGCCGTCGCACTCGCCGGTGGGTTGAACGAGTTTGCGAAGCTCGAAGATGTCGTGGTGTTCCGCAACATCGGCAACAAGCAATTTGTCGGCATCTACAATCTCGAGGGTATACGCCGCGGCAATTATGCCGATCCGGAGATATTCCCGAACGATGTCGTGATTGTCGGCGATTCGCCCCAGCGCCGCGAGTATAAGGAAATATTGCGCGCCGCGCCGGCATTCCTGTCGCCGTTGGTCCTTCTGGCCAGAGAATTTTAAGGCGGGGATGGATCGCAGGATGAACGAAATGGTTAACAGCAATGGGGTTCCGTTGGCCGCCGATCCGTCGCCTTATGGCTATGGCGACGGCGGGGAGGCCGCGGGCGCGTCGGGCTTGCCGGCGCTTGAACAGATATTCACAGCGATCATCAATCACCGGAATTGGGTAATTGGTTCGATCGCTGGCGCCCTGCTGCTGGGGCTGGTGTTTACTTTCCTGGCGACGCCACAATATACGTCGACATCAAGGATCGAGATCCTTCCCGATGCCCCCGTCGCCACTTCGGTCGAAGGTCAGCGCGATCGTGCCCTGATCAACGAGCTCGCATTCTATAACACCCAATATTCACTTCTTCGCTCGCGATCGCTCGCCGAGCGCGTGCTGCGGGCGGGCAATCTGACCGCCGACAAGGACTTTATTGCAGCTTTCAAGCTGGAAAGTCCGGATCCGAACATGACGAGCGCCGATCGCCGTGAGCAGGCGGCCAGCGTGATCGACCTTCTGCTGGACAGGGTCAGCGTTTCGCCGGTTCGGACGTCGAGCCTTGTCGATATCAGCTTTTCGACACCGTCGCCGCAGTTGTCGGCCAAACTGGCGGATCTTTGGGTGAGCCAGTTCGTGGATTCGACCATCGATCGCCGATTTGCGGCCACGTCGGACGCGCGCGAATATCTGGAAGCGCGTCTCACGACCTTGCGCCAGAATCTGGAAACTTCGGAACGGGCGTTGATCAGCTATGCGACCGACAAGGGGATCGTCACGCTGTCTTCCGAAACCGATACGGAGGGCCGGACGCGGACTCAGACGCTGGTCGGGACAAATATCGCCGCGGTCAGCGACGCGCTGTCAAAGGCGAGGGAAGCCCGGATTATTGCGGAATCCGAGCTTGCAAACACTATGACCGGGAGCGCGCAAGTCAATGCGCCGACGATCAGCAGCTTGCGCGAAAAGCGCGCGTCAGTCGAAGCCGAACTCGCCGAGATGCGAACGCGCTTCGAAGAAGATTATCCGGCGGTCGTCGCCCTGAAGGCACAACTTGCCAATCTGGACCAGAGCATCAAGACCGAAACCGGCCGGTCATCGCAGGGCAACCGCGAAGCCTATAATGCCGCCGTCAAGCGCGAGCGCCAATTGCAGTCGCAGCTCGATGAACTGACGGGGCTTTATAACGTGCAGCAGCGCGAATCCATCCAGATGACCATCCTGCAGCGAGAGGTCGATTCCAATCGCCAGCTCTACGAAGGCCTGCTTCAACGCTACAAGGAAATCGGCGTCGCCGGCGTGGGGACCAACAATATTTCGATCGTCGATCGCGCGAAGGCGGCGGACCGGCCGTCGAGCCCCAATCTGATCCTGAACCTGGCGATCGCGCTGATCTTGGGCTTGGCACTCGCCGCGGGGCTGGTGTTCCTGATCGAGAAGCTCGATAGCTCGGTCCGCAATCCGCAGGATGTGACGAGCCAGTTCGGCCTGCCGTTGCTGGGCGCGATTCCCGAGATTCACGACCAGGCGGTCGCCGATGCGGTCATCGACAAGAAGTCGGCGATCTACGAGGCCTATTTCTCGTTGATGACGAATTTGAGCTTCCTGACGGCGCACGGCGCGCCGCGGTCGATCATGGTGACATCGTCGCGGCCGCAGGAAGGAAAGAGCAATTCTTCGCTCTGCCTCGCGACGGTTCTGGCTGGGAATGGGAAGTCCGTGGTCCTGGTCGATGCCGACGTGCGGAATCCGTCGATCAATCGTTATCTGGACATTCCGAACAAGCGCGGCCTGAGCCACTATCTTGCGGGCGATGACGCACTTGCCGACATGATCGCGCCCTTGCCCAAATTCGGGTTCGACGTGGTTACCGCCGGCGCTACGCCGCCCAACGCCGCGGAACTCTTGGGCAGCGACCGGTTCGCGCTTCTGATCGAAACGCTGATGACGCGTTACGATCATATCATTGTGGACTCGGCTCCGTTGCTCGGTCTCGCCGATGCGCCGCTGATCGCGCGCCGCGTAGAGGGTGTTCTGTTTACGATCGAGGCGAATTCGACCAAGAGCCGCGTCATCTCGACGGCGCTCAACCGTCTTCGCATGTCCGGCGCAAAGCTGTTCGGAGCCATCGTGACAAAGGTCGGCGCCAAGAACCAGGTTTACGGTTATGGCTACGGCTATGGTTATGGCTACAGCTACGGCGGCGAACAGAATAAGGATTGATGCGCTACGCGCATCGCCGGGATAGAGGTTGAGAGTGAATTTTCGTCGTTTCTCGATATGGTCGGCAGGCGCGGTCCTGGCAATTTTCGTTGCGTATGCGAGTTACGTCATCGTCAACCAGGTGCGGGCACCGTCGGCGCGGAGCCCGTCCTTTCCGTGGCACACCGCGACGTCCGAGGCGAATTTCGCATATGCGGGCTTTGCCGCCAGGAGGGCCAGGGATCCCCAGGCATCGGTTGGCGCCCGTGAACTTCGCCTCGCGCAACAAGCGTATCGCGTCGAACCACTGTCGTCAGCAGCGCTCGGGCTGATCATCGTTTCGAAAGAAGACAAAAGTCCCGTCGGAACCAGACGAAAATTGCTTGGTCTGGCCGGGAAACTCAGCCGGCGCAGCTCGCTCATAACCTCGGCCTCGATTGAGGCGGCAGCGCTTGAAGACGACCAGAATCTCTTCTTCAACTGGTTGTCGCGCGCGGTACTCACCGATTCCAGGCTGCGGGCATCCTATGTCGGGGCGATGGCGGAGGCGACAGCCCGAAATGGCGCGGTGGAAGCACTGTTGCCCGTGCTCGGATCCAAGCCGTCATGGGCGAAATATTACTGGGCAGCTGTCGCGTCGCGGGCGCCGAGCCTTGCCAATGCGGCGACGTTGCGGGTCGCGGTTTCGCGACCTCCGTGGAACCAGGCGGAAATCATGGACACCGATTATGCGCTCGCGTGGCGCCTCGTCGGGGCCGGGCAGTTCGACAATGCGCGCCAGCTGGCGCGGATGTTCGAAAAGAGTGCCCCGAATATTTCGTCGACCAACAATCTGTTGGTGAACGGAAATTTTGCGCGCCAGCCACTTCTTCCACCGCTGGATTGGGCGCTGGCGACGTCGGGCCATCTGGGATCCTCGATCGATGCGAAGGGCAAGCGGCTGACCATTTCGGCAATTGCGGGCGCTTTCGGCAATGCCGCGCGGCAACTGATCGATCTGGAGCCGGGAAATTATCGCGTCGCATGGACGATCGAGGCAAATGAGGCCATTGGCGATGACTCGCTGTCGGTCAACTTGGCCTGCGCGGAAAAGGGGGTGCCCAATATCGCCATACCGCAGATGAATCTCGCGATGGGGACGCATCACCAGGACATCGTGGTGCCGACGGGCGATTGCCGTTGGTACTGGTTCTCGATCGACGCCCATGTCCCGGACGATTCGGCCGGTTTCGACGCGTTCCTGAGCAAGCTTTCGCTCACCCGCCTCCGCTGACGGAGAAGGGCGCTCGATCACGCCGCCCCGCAGGCATCTCGACACGCGCTTCGCTCGTATCGTCGCAGCCATCGTACAACTTCTTGTTCGGGGGGCTCCATCGTATATGGGGTCACCCGAATGGAGAAACCTTACTTACTGTGAAGCCTTTTCTGTCATAGCGCGTATATGTCGAGCCGCTTGGAGGCCGATCCAGGTTTGCGCGAACCTGTTTGGACCGAGGTGATAATGCTGCAGCGGATGATTATGGGCAAAATAATTCCCTTACTCGTGCGCTTGGGCGAGATGCGGCGGTCGGTCCGCCAGTTTATGGTCGCGCTGGTCGATGCGATCTTGTGCGTTCTTGCCGTTTGGGTAGCCTTTTCGCTGCGCCTCGGCGAATTCTACCCGATCGATTCATCCGCCCTGCTCGTTATGGGAGCGTCGCTCGCGCTTTGGTTCCTCGTGGCGCTGTGGTTCGGCGTCTATCGCTCGATCATCCGCTTTTCCGGTGGGCGGACGATGGCAGGCCTTGGCACCGCGGTTGCCGTCTATACCCTCCCCATGGCGGTCCTGTTCCTGGCCAATAGCTTTTCGGGCATTCCGCGTACGGTCGCGTTGATCCAGCCCATCGTTTTCCTCGCGCTGCTCGCGGTCAACCGCCTCGCTATCCGTTTCGTTCTGATCGACATGATCAGCGGCTATTGGTCCGATGGGGCGCACCGCGTCGTGGCGATCTATGGTGCCGGTAACGCGGGGCAACAGCTCGCGCTTTCCTTGCGGCATGAACCCTTGCTGCGTCTGGCGGCCTTCATCGACGACGACGCACGGCTCGCCGGGCAAAAGCTCGACGGCATCGCAGTCCATCATTCGACCGCGCTCGACCTGTTGCTGAATGACGGTTTGATCGACGAAGTCTTGCTTGCCCTTCCCAGCGCGACGCGATCGCGGCGCAAGGAAATCATCAAGGCGCTGCAGAATTTTCCGGTGACGGTCCGATCCTTGCCGAGCATGGGCAATGTGATCGAAGGCAAGGTATCGTTTAACGACTTGCGGGATGTTTCGATCGACGACCTGCTCGGCCGCGATCCGGTGAGGCCCAACGAACTGCTTCTCGGCCGGACAATCGCAGGCAAACGCGTCATGGTGACAGGGGCGGGGGGGTCGATCGGAAGCGAGCTTTGCCGTCAGATCCTGCGATCGCATCCCGCGCAATTGATCCTGCTCGAACGATCCGAATATGCGCTTTACGATATCGACATAGAATTGCGCGCGCTGGCAGCGGCGCTCGACCCGTCGATCCGGATCATTCCGGTGCTGGGCGATGTCGCCGATCCCAATGCCACGCGGCGGATATTTTCGCAGTGGCGGCCCGAAACCGTGTTTCATGCCGCAGCCTATAAACATGTGCCGCTGGTCGAAGTGAATCCCGTGGCGGGGATGCGCAACAATATTTTCGGAACGCTCAACGCTTGTCGGGCCGCCGAAGAAGGCGGAGTGAAGAATTTCGTGCTGATCAGCACGGACAAGGCGGTTCGCCCGACGAATGTGATGGGTGCGTCCAAGCGCGTTTGCGAACTCGTGCTTCAGGCGCGGGCGTCGCTCCACGGGACCCAGCGGGGCCGCACCGTCTTTACGATGGTGCGTTTTGGTAATGTCCTGGGTTCGAGCGGTTCGGTTGTCCCGCGGTTCCAGCAGCAGATACGCGAAGGGGGACCGGTCACGCTCACCCACTGCGATGTTACGCGCTATTTCATGACAATACCCGAGGCCGCGCAACTCGTCATTCAAGCCGGCGCGATGGCGAAGGGCGGGGAGGTTTTCGTGCTGGATATGGGTGAGCCCGTTCGGATCATCGATCTGGCGCGCAGCATGATCCATCTTTCAGGCATGACAATCCGCGACGAGGCCAATCCCGACGGGGATATCGAAATTCGGGAGGTCGGGTTGCGGCCGGGAGAGAAGCTTTATGAAGAGCTGCTGATCGGCGACAACCCCGAAACTACGGGCCACGAGCGCATTATGAAAGCCAATGAAGCAATGATGCCATGGGAGGTATTGGACGCCCAACTCGACAAAATGGATGAAAGCCTGGGCGCGGGCGATGCCGCGAGCGCTCTTTCGCTACTGCGCGAGTTGGTGCCCGATTTTCGCCCCCTCGACGACTTCGCGGTGCCGACGTCAAAAACGGCGAGTTGAGTCAGCGAACCCGATTCCGATCATGCTTGACTTCAATAACGCCGAGGATAACGCAACGCGTCCGGATCGGATGCCATCTTCGTTTGCTGTCGAGGCGTGGAGGCCCCCGGCTCTTCGAACTTGATTTTCGCCCGCTCAGGCCGGAAGCAGATTGCCCCTACGTCATTCTCCGCGCCCCATCGATTTCACCCTATTTGAAGGAAGGGAGTTTCCGCCCCCATGCCCAGCGGCATTAAGGTTTTAACTGTCTTTGGCACGAGACCGGAAGCGATCAAGATGGCGCCGGTCGTCCGGGCGCTCGCCAAGGCCGAGGATATCGACGCGCGCGTGTGCGTGACCGCCCAGCATCGGCAGATGCTCGACCAGGTTCTCGAATTGTTCGAGATCGTCCCCGATTATGATCTGGACCTGATGAAACCAGGGCAGGATCTGACCGACGTGACGGCTAATGTGCTTGGCGGGCTGCGACCGGTGCTCGCCGAAACCCAGCCCGATCTCGTGCTGGTTCACGGCGATACCTCGACCACCTTGGCGGCGTCGCTTGCGGCCTATTATCAGCGCATTCCGGTCGGCCATGTCGAGGCGGGGCTGCGGACCGGGAATATCCTGTCGCCATGGCCCGAGGAAGTTAACCGGAAGGTTGCCGGAACGATCGCCAGGCTGCATTTCGCTCCGACGGATCGATCGGCAGCCAATCTCGTTGCGGAAAACGTGCCCGGCGACCATGTCCATGTTACCGGCAATACCGTCATCGACGCCCTGCAGGAGGTGGTCGCGCGGATCGAGTCCGATGCCGAGTTGAATGCCGATTTGTCAGGGCGCTTCAATCTTGACCCCGAACGGCGGCTGATCCTCGTCACGGGACACCGGCGAGAAAGCTTCGGGGGTGGCTTCGAACGGATTTGCGCCGCTCTCGCCCAGCTCGCTCAGCGGGACGATGTCGAAATCATTTATCCGGTCCATCTGAATCCGAATGTGAAAGAGCCCGTCGAGCGGTTGCTTTCCGGCCTCTCTAATGTTCGGCTGATCGAGCCGCAGGACTATCTTCCTTTCGTATATCTGATGAATCGCGCGTCGCTGATCTTGACGGACTCCGGCGGGATTCAGGAAGAGGCGCCCTCGCTCGGCAAGCCGGTTCTCGTGATGCGCGACACAACCGAGCGTCCGGAGGCGATCGATGCGGGCACCGTGCGGCTGGTCGGCACCGATACCGCACTGATCGTCGACTGGGTATCCCGCCTCCTCGACGATCAGAAGGCATATGAGGAAATGAGTTTTGCTCACAACCCCTATGGCGACGGACATGCGGCGCAGCGCATTCTGGCGACAATCAGGGAATGGGCGGCAGAGACGACAGAGGCGAAGACGAATAAATGACCTATCAGTTCAATGTGATTTCCGTCATCGGCCTGGGTTATATCGGCCTGCCGACAGCCGCGATGTTCGCATCGCACAAGTTGAAGGTCATCGGCGTCGATGTGAACCCGGCCGCGGTTGAGACAATCAACAGCGGAGCCATCCATATCGTGGAACCCGATCTCGACACGGTCGTCCATGCCGCCGTCGAAGGTGGCTATCTTTCGGCGACGTTGAAGCCCGAGGCGGCAGACGCATTCCTTATCGCCGTCCCGACGCCGTTCAAGGGCGACGATCACGAGCCCGACCTCAGCTATATCGAGGCGGCGTCGCGGGCGATCGCCCCGGTTCTGCGGCCCGGCAATCTGGTTGTCCTCGAATCGACCTCGCCCGTGGGGGCAACCGAGCAAATGGCCGCCTGGCTGGCGGACGCAAGGCCGGACCTCAGCTTTCCGCAACAGGCCGGCGAAGCGTCCGATATCCGCGTCGCCCATTGCCCCGAGCGGGTCCTGCCCGGCAAGGTCATGCAGGAACTGGTCCTGAACGACAGAATTATCGGCGGCATGACCGCAACCTGTTCGGCGATGGCGTCCGATCTTTACCGGATTTTCGTCGAAGGCGAGTGCGTGATCACCAATGCGCGGACCGCCGAAATGGCCAAGTTGACCGAAAACAGCTTTCGCGATGTGAACATCGCTTTCGCCAACGAACTGTCGATAATCTGCGACAAGCTTGCCATCGATGTCTGGGAATTGATCGCGCTTGCCAATCGGCATCCGCGCGTCAGCATCCTGCAGCCCGGCCCAGGTGTGGGCGGGCATTGCATCGCCGTGGACCCCTGGTTCATCGTATCCAAAGCTCCCGACGAGGCGCGACTGATCCGCACGGCGCGCGAAGTCAACGACGGCAAACCCGGTTGGGTTCTCGCCAAGGTCGAGGCGGCGATCGACCAGTGGCTTGCGGAGCACCCCGGCAAATCCATAAGCGATGCGACGATCGCCTGTTACGGCCTGGCATTCAAACCCGACATCGACGACCTGCGCGAAAGCCCGGCGCTTGCCATTGTGAAGCAATTGGCGAAGGCGCATCCGGGCCGAGTGTTGGCGGTAGAGCCAAATATCCGCAGTTTGCCGACCGGAACGGACGGCATCATCCTGTGCGCCGATTCCGAGGCGCGAGCGCAGGGCGACATCCATATTTTGTTGGTCGATCACTCGGAATTTCGTTCGCAAGAACGGCCGGAAGGTGTAGCGATCGATACGAGAAACGCTTGGAAAGCTGCCTGACGCCGGGTCGGGAGGACAGGATAGCCGGACGGCTGAGAAAGTATTTTTGGTGATTGCTCGTAAAGTCAGTGGCGTCGAATTGTCGATTTGGACGGCTGCGTTTGCCGTCCTGGTTTCCCTCTGTGTGTCATACTACCCCATAGAAGATACCGAGCTGAAGCTTAACATACTTATCGTCCTTTCGATTACGCTATCTTATACCGTATTCGTTAATATAACCGATGTACTATATAATAAGAGATTTCTTTTTCTTATTCTTATGTCAGTTATATTTCTTATATCTGTATATTTTCATCAGATTTATAATCCGCCTTTGACGGAATATGCTGAAACAAAGCTCAGGAATCTGGTTTTTTCCTTGCTGTTCTTTTTGCTGATTGTGCCTTCTGTTTTCGTGAAGGGCGATCGCGACAAATTTCTTTTGTATGCCGTTCTGATTTTTTCGCTGATGTTCTGCGTCTTCAGTTTCTTTGATTCGTCGACAAAAGAAAATATTCGCTACAGCGCCATCGACCTGAGCCCTACCATGATGGCAAAGATCACGATCATACCTTGCATCTTCGTTCTGACATTCTTGCGGAAGGGCTTTTTTTCGAAAGCCATTCTTTTTGCTATGTTCGCTTTGGCGTCGTGGGCGACAATCCGCACCGGAAGTCGCGGCCCAATCCTGTGCCTGATCGTCGCCTATGTCTATTTTCTCTACCTGAAGAATGGCCTCAAGGGATTCGGCAAGTTCGCGATCTATGCACCTTTCATGCTGTTGACCTTCTTCGTCGCGCTATATTTCATGCCCGAGGAAATCGCCGACCGGTTTTTGCCCGATAATCTGTCGATCGAATCGAACTCGGATTCGGGTGATCGCGTATTTCTCTGGGAAATCGCGCTTAACGGCATTCGCTATTCCTGGTCGGGATATGGCCTCGGTAATTTCTCCGCCATCACCTTCCTGGCGGCGCCGCATAACGTCCTGTTGGAGATGGCTTATGAGGTCGGTGTCGCCATCGCGCTTCTCTACGCTGTTATCATCTTCAGCCCGTTCATCGGATTGTCCAAAGCGGTCGCCCGTAATTCGCAGTACACCGATTTCTTCGTCCTCCTGTATCTGACCAACCTGATATTGGCCTTGATCAGCGGGGAGGTGACGCTGACGTCGGCGTTGCTCTATATCTCCACCGGCTATCTCTGGGGCCTCGGCCGCGGGGTGTCGCCGCGACCAGCACGAAGGGAATTACCCGCCCGATATCATCATGCCGGGATCTGAATTTGCCAAAAAGCTGCTTCCGCCCCTCATCTATGCGGGGGGGCTGGGATGTCTGATGCTTTGCGACATGATCATTTCATCGGCGTTCGGCGTAGAGGATGTCGCTTATTGGTCCAAGGTCCGCGCGCTCAACGGGTTGCTGGCGATCGCGTGCCTGCTCGGCCTTGAGCAGTTCCTGGCCCGGTTTCCGGAGCGTGCTTCCAACGTGAAGCGATTGCTCCTCGTCCAGATCCCGTTGATGGCGCTGGCATCGGCCGCCGTCGTCGCCGCGACGGATTTCCTGCGCCCCTGGTTCGTCGCCGCATCGATCGGGGTCTTTTCGGCCGTGTCGATCTCGATGTTCCAATTCTATCGCGGCAGGAACATGTTCATCCTGGCGCAGATATGTCAGCAGAGCTGGAAGGGCATATTCCTCGTAGGGGTCGTCCTCTATGCGGTCATTCCGCATGACTTGAGCTTTTCGAACGTCGTGGAGATTTGCGCCCTCGTCTCGCTTGCCGCGCTGGCGTTGCTCAATTTGCTCGCGCGCGGCGGCGCGGACCTGCCAGCGCGGCAGAATGCGGTCCTTTTTTCCGGCGGCACGCGCGACGTCTATGGGATTTCGTTCCGGCTGATGGCGATCTCCTCTTTCACCGCCCTGTCGCTTTATGCCGAACAGGTACTCGTCAACGCCGTGGGTTCCGACTTCGCGGCCGCGAAATATTTCACTCACACGATCTATTTTCTTTTCACATCGTCGCTGGTCACCGGCTATCTCGCCTTCATCGGGGTTCCGTGGGCGATCCGCAACGAAGCGCGCTTCATGCGGATATTTCATGAACAGAAATGGCAGGCCATCGGCCTGTGCGTGGTGTTCGTCCTGTTGTTCCAGTTGCTCGCCTATGGCTTATGGTATGTCCTGACGCCCAAAGTCGGGAATGTGGATTTCGTCCTGCTCTCGCTCTTTTCGATCTCGTCTATCTCGCGCCTCGTCTACACTTATCCGGCATCCTATTTCGGCGCGTTCGGCGACAAGCTTTCCTATAACGACCTGATCCTCCGTCAGATCGGCTCGCTGGGCCTGGCGGTACTGGTTTTTCTTGGCCTGTTCCTGCTCTTGGACCTCCCGTCAATCTATGCGGTCGCGCTCGCTAGCGCCGGCAATTGGGTCGTGCGGACGGGGCTTGGCCTCCAACTGATCGGCACCTTCGCGTCGCGACAGGTGGCGGCATGAATCGCTTGTTCATGCTGGCGCCGCTGCCGGCGGTCAGGCGACGCACCCGGCTGGCGAAGATGGTGCCTGTCCTGCAATCGCTCGGTATAAGGGTATTCTTCCACGGCTGGGAGCGCGACAAAGGCGAAGCCGCGGAGTGGCAAAGCGACGGACTGGACGAGCGTGTCATCCTGCGCGGCGGCGGCTATGCGTCGGCGCGCGCGCGCCTCATGTACCCGCTCTGGATGGCGGCCGTTTTCTTTCGCGTGCTCGGGCTCGGACGCAAGGCCGATCTCTTTTGCCTTGGCTGGGAAACCGCCTTTCCCGCCTTGCTCGCATCTTATATCACCGGTGCGCGCATCATTTTCGACGATGCCGATCGCTTCTCACTCGTGATGAAGCTTCCGGGCGGCTTGAATCATATCGTCCAGGCGCTCGAGAAATGGACGTCACGCAAGGTCTTGCTGCACATCGTGCCCAGCCTGAGCCGGTATGAGTGGAACGGCGCCAATATGGTCGTGCTCAGAAATACGCCTTCGACGGCTGACTATGCGAAAGCTGGCGCGGTGCGGCCTGATCGCGGAACCGAACCGTTCACACTTTATGCGAACGGGTGGGTCGGTGAGACCCGGGGTGCGCCAGTCTTCCTGGCCCTGATGCAGCGGGTCGAGGCATCGCGGCTTCCCGTCAAAATGGTCGTCGCCGGCCGCGTGGACAGCAAGGCGGGGCGCGAATTGATCGCGCACCCGTATGTCAGCTATCGCGGTGAATTGGGTCAGGTCGATGCGTTGAAAATCTATCGCGAGGTGGATCTGGCGCTGACTTATTACGACCCCGCCGTTCCGATCAACCGCTTGGCCGAGTCGAACAAATGGGGCGATTGCGTATTTTTCGGGGTGCCCTTCGTGGTCAATGACGAGGTGGAGACGGCCAACCCTTTCATATCGTCCGGTGCCGCCTTTTCTCTTCCCTATCATGATGTCGACGCCCTGTTCGTGCTCGTCGCCCGGCTGGCGAAGGCGCCGGACGAAGTGGCAGCGCATGGCAAGGCGCTAGACCTCTTTCGCGAGGAGTATGGACCGTTCGATCGGCGCTTCGGCGATCTGATGTCTGCGGCCCTTGGTGCTTGATGATGCACGCCAGCCTCCCCTATTGCGCCCCATCGCCGGAATTCGGCACCAGAATTTGGCAAAGGATTTGATCATGGCCAAAAGATCAAAGCTCAAGATGAAGCTGCTGCGCATCGCGCTTCAGATCAACAGCGTCGTCATCCCGCTTTTCAGTCCCGGGCTGTCGACCCGATTCATCATCCGGATCTATCGAAAGATGGGGATGCGGTTCGAAGGCCGCCCCAACTATATTTCCTCGCGAGTGAATTTCGACGGGACCGATTATTCGCTGATATCGATCGGCGAGGGCGTAACCATTTCGTCCTATGTTCGCGTCCTTACGCACGATTGGTCACTCTACACAATCGCGAAGGCACACGGCCATTTCAGCGATCGGCCGATCGGGAAGATCAAGGCCGTGTCGATCGGCGCGTATAGTTTCATCGGCACGGGCAGCATCATCATGCCGGGAACGACTATCGGTCGCGGTTGTTTGATCGGCGCGGGCACGGTGGTGCGCGGAAATGTTCCCGACCATTCGATCATTATCGGGAGCCCAGGGGTGATCATCGGAAATACCGAGGAATTTGTCGGCCGGCAGCTCGCGAAGCTGGCGGATGACGCGAACGAGAAGGCAGTATGAAGCAAATCCTTCAAGATTTGGGTAGCGGCACGACGCAGTTGATCGATGCCCCGGCGCCGTCCGTTCGCGGCGGCCAGTTGCTGATCGACACGAGCATCTCGCTCATTTCGTCCGGGACCGAGCGGATGCTGGTCGATTTCGGCAAGGCGGGCCTGTTGTCCAAGGCGAAGCAGCAGCCCGAAAAGGTCGCGCAGGTGCTCGACAAGGTCCGCACCGACGGGCTGCTGACCACGCTCGATGCGGTGCGCTCGAAACTCGCGCAACCGATCCCGCTCGGCTATTCGAACGTCGGGCGCGTACGCGAGGTGGGTGGCAATGTTCCGGGTTTCGCTGCCGGCGACCGCGTCGTGTCGAACGGCCCGCACGCCGACGTCGTTTCGGTGCCCAAGAATCTCTGCGCCCGCATCCCAGACAATGTCAGCGACGAGGCCGCGAGCTTCACCGTCGTGGCGTCGATCGGCCTGCAGGGACTGCGGCTCGCCAATCCGACATTGGGCGAGGCTTTCGTCGTCACCGGCGTCGGCCTCATCGGCCTGTTGACCGTGCAGCTCCTGCGCGCGCAGGGATGTCG
Source organism: Sphingopyxis sp. JAI108 (assembly GCF_013410105.1). Lineage (GTDB taxonomy): Bacteria > Pseudomonadota > Alphaproteobacteria > Sphingomonadales > Sphingomonadaceae > Sphingopyxis > Sphingopyxis chilensis. The sequence continues at coordinate 2,061,226 of NZ_JACCCJ010000001.1, read as the reverse complement.
CGTCCTCGCCATCGATTTCGATCCCGCCAAGTTGGAACTCGCCCGAAAATTCGGTGCCGAGATCTGCAATCCCGGCGCGGGCGAGGACCCGGTCGCCGCCGGCATGGCTTTTTCGCGCGGCACGGGCGTCGATGGCGTGATCATCACCGCGTCGACCAAAAGCTCCGATCCGGTCACCCAGGCGGCACGGATGTGCCGGAAGCGGGGGCGGATCGTGCTGGTCGGTGTGACCGGCCTCGAACTCAATCGCGCCGATTTCTACGAAAAGGAACTGAGCTTCCAGGTGTCCTGTTCCTATGGCCCGGGTCGCTACGACTCCGCCTATGAGGATCGCGGGCAAGACTATCCGATCGGTTTCGTCCGCTGGACCGAGCAGCGCAATTTCGAGGCGGTTCTCGACCTGATGGCGGCCGGTCATCTCGACACGTCGAGCCTGATCACGCACCGCTATGCCTTCACCGATGCGACCGACGCCTACAAGACGCTGACCGACGAGAAGGGCGCGCTCGGCATTCTCCTCGACTATTCGCACGCGGTCGAGCCGCGGCATATCGCGTCGGTGCCGCTCGCCGGCAGGGTGGAAGCGTCCCCGGCCGGCAAGCCCGTCGTCGGCTTCGTCGGCGCGGGCAACTATGCTTCACGCATGCTGATCCCGGCGTTTCGCGCCGCCGGCGCGCAATTGCACAGCATCGCATCGGCGGGCGGAACGAGCGGCGTCGTTCACGGCAAGCGATTGGGCTTTTCCCATGCCACGTCCGACACGGCCGCGCTGATCGCCGACCCCGCTATCAACACCGTGGCGATCGTAACGCGCCACGATAGCCATGCGCGTTTGACGGTCGAGGCGCTGCGCGCCGGCAAGAATGTTTTCGTCGAAAAGCCGTTGGCGCTGACTCTCGAAGAACTGGCTGAAGTAGAGGAGGCGCATGCCGCGTCGGGGCAGCGGCTGATGGTGGGTTTCAATCGCCGGTTCGCACCGCTCGTCGAGCGGATGCAGTCGCTGCTGCGCGGCACGCGTGAGCCGAAGGCGTTCGTCATGGTGATGAATGCCGGCGTCATACCGGCCGACCACTGGACACAGAGTCCGGTATTCGGCGGCGGCCGCATCATCGGCGAGGCCTGCCATCTCGTCGACCTGATGCGCTTCCTTGCCGGGGCTCCGATCACGTCGGTCGAAGCGCGGCGGATGGGTGACAATGACGCCGTGAAACTGACCGAGGACAAGGCGAGCATCACGCTCGGCTTCGCCGACGGTTCGTTCGGGACGATCCATTATCTCGCGAATGGCGGAGCGTCCTTCCCAAAGGAGCGGGTCGAAGTGTTCGTTGGTGGCCGCACGCTTCAGCTCGACAATTTCTTGAGCCTGCGTGGCTTCAACTGGCCGGGATTCCGCAAGCAGAAGTTGTGGCGCCAGGACAAGGGACAGACCGGCTGTGCCGCCGCGTTCCTGAAAGCGGTCGAACGGGGCGACCCGTCGCCGATCGCCGCCGACGAACTCTTTGAAGTGGCGCGTGCCACGATCACGGCGTCCGAGCGGTTGCGCCACCAGAAATGACCGCAATCGGCGTCCAGCTTTCCACTTATCGAGCATTGGGGTTCGCCAACCTAGCGAGGGTTGCCGCCTATCGGCTGGCGCTGCGCGCGGGTGTGCATCCGGTCCAGCGCCTGACGGCAAAGGCGCCGCGTGGGCCGTTCTTCGTGGCGCGACCGTCGCCTCCTCCAGCGGGGGGCGTGGCGCGCGACGAGTGGCGGGACGAAGGAAACTGGTTCGGCATCCATGCCTTTCCCGCAACGTTGCCGCCCGATTGGCACGCCAATCCCTTCTCGGGCGCGCGTTTCGACAATTTACGGAACTGGTTCGAAATTGCCGATTTCGACTCCGGGGCGGGCGACATCAAAACGGTATGGGAAGCGTCGCGGTTCGACTGGTTGCTCGCCATGGCGCAGCGCGCCGCCCTGGGTGATGCCGCCGAACTCGATCGGCTGAATTTCTGGCTGGATGATTGGCAGAGCCACAATCCGCCCTATCGCGGCGCCAACTGGAAATGCGGTCAGGAAGCGTCGATCCGGGTCATGCACCTCGCGCTGACCGCGCTGCTCCTCGATCAGGTGGGCGATGCGACACCGGCGCTGCTCGCGCTGGTGAAACTGCATCTCGAGCGGATCGCGCCGACGATCGGTTATGCGATCGGGCAACAGAACAACCACGGCACCTCCGAAGCCGCCGCGCTGTTCATCGGCGGCAGCTGGCTTGTGTTCGCCGGCGACCGCGATGGTGCGACTTGGGCGCGAACGGGACGCAAATGGCTGGAGGAACGCGCGCGGACGTTGATCGCTGCCGACGGAAGCTTCAGCCAATATTCACTCGTCTATCACCGCGTGATGCTCGACAGCTATTCGCTTGCCGAAACCTGGCGACGTCGGCTTGGCCTGCCCGAATTTTCATCGAAACTGCGCGCTCGAATGCAGGCGGCCGTCAGGTGGATGCAGCAAATGGTCGAGCCGCGCTCGGGCGACGGACCGAATTTCGGCGCCAATGATGGCGCGCGCCTCATGGCGCTGACCGACGGCGACTACCGGGATTTTCGCCCATCGCTCCAGTGGGCCTCTACCCTGTTTCTCGGCGCGCGGGCCATTGCTGAACCCGGGGCGTGGGACCAGCCTTTGCACTGGCTCGGCATGCCGCGGCCGGAGCCGGTTTTGTCGCGGCCCCTGGGTACGAGTTTCGACGATGGCGGCTTGCATGTCCTGCGCACCGACGATGCAACCGCCTATCTGCGTTATCCGCGTTTCGCCTTTCGCCCCGGACAGAGCGACATCCTGCATCTGGATCTGTGGGTTCGGGGCGAGAATGTCCTGCGCGACGGCGGTTCGTACAGCTATAATGGCGTAGACGAGGATCTCGATTATTTCGGCGGCACGGCCTCACATAACACGGCGCAGTTCGACGGCCGCGATCAGATGCCGCGCCTCGGCCGGTTCCTGTTCGGCGCCTGGCCGAAAGCGGCGGACGTGGTCCCGGTCTCGGGGAAGGGCAATGTCGCCCATGCGGGCGCAGCCTATCGCGATCATCTGGGCGCGCGCCATCGACGAACGGTCGAATTGGACAACGAAAGCCTGCTTTGCCGCGACGAGATCGATGGCCGTGCCGCGACGGCGGTCATACGCTGGCGGCTGCCGCCCGGCGACTGGCGATTGGAAGGAAACCGGCTGGACGACGGTCGCTACCGGTTGACGGTGGAAAGCGATGCCGCGGCGACGGAGCTCCGCTTGGTCGAAGGCACCGAATCCCGCTATTATCTTCAAAAAACACCGGTTCCGGTCCTCGAAATCCACGTGGCGGTTCCCGCGATCGTCGAGACGCGGGTAAGTTTCTGACATGCACATTCTCTACCTTCACCAGCATTTCTCCACGCCGCGCGGCGCTACTGGCATCCGCTCCTATGAAATGGCGCGCCGGTTGCTGCACCATGGCCACCGCGTGACGATGGTCTGCGGCAGTTACGGCGTCGGCGCGACGGGGCTAGAAGGCCCTTTTCGCAAAGGCGCGCGGCGAGGGGTTATCGACGGCATCGAGGTGATCGAATTCGATTTGTCCTATTCGAACCGCGACGGCTTTTTGAAGCGCAGCGCGACCTTCCTCAAATATGCGTGGGGCAGCCTACGGATCGCGTTGACCCAGCCCTACGACATCGCCTTTGCCACGACCACGCCACTCACCGCGGGCCTCCCGGCAATCGCGGCGCGCCTGTTGCGGCGCAAGCCTTTCGTCTTCGAAGTGCGCGACCTGTGGCCCGAACTGCCCCGCGCCATGGGGGTCATCACCAACCCGCTGGTGCTCGGCGCCATGTCTGCGCTTGAATGGACATCCTATCATAGCGCCGATCGCTGCATCGGTCTCGCACCCGGCATAACGCAAGGCATTGCACGGCGCGGAATTGCGGAATCGGCGATCGCGACGATTCCCAATGGCTGCGATATCGATATATTCCGGTCCGGCGCAGAGCCCTGGCGCCCCGAAGGGGTTGGGTCCGACGATCTGCTGGCCATTTTCACCGGCACGCATGGCGTAGCCAACGGCCTCAATGCCGTCCTGGATGCGGCGCGCATCCTACAGGATCGCGGGCGTGACGACATCAAGGTGGCGCTGGTCGGCGACGGGAAGCTTAAAGCCGGTTTGCAGGAACGGGCCGATCGGGAGGGCCTGCGCAACCTGATCTTCCATCCGCCCGTCGACAAGGCAAAGCTGGCTGGGCTGATGGCTGGCGCCGATCTGGGTTTGCAGATCCTCGCGAATGTCCCGGCCTTTTACTACGGCACCTCTCCCAACAAATTCTTCGATTATATTGCCGCCGGACGGCCGGTGCTGAACAATTATCCTGGTTGGCTTGCCGATATCCTCGTCGAGGAAGGCTGCGGATTTGCGGTGCCGCCCGACGACCCCGCAGCTTTTGCCGACGCATTGGAGCAGGCGGCCGATGGCCGCGCGGCTCTCAAGGCGATGGGCAAGCGCGCGGCGGCGCTCGCGGAGCGCAGGTTCGACCGGTCTCGCCTCGCCGATCAATGGGTCGAGTGGGTGACGGAAGGGCGTCGGAGTTGAAACGGCTTATCGACATCATCGTTGCCGGCGGACTGCTGTTGTTGCTGGCCCCCCTGCTCATCGTGCTTGCCCTTCTGATACGGCGAAAGATGGGGCCGCCGGCGCTTTTCCGGCAGGTTCGGCCCGGCTTGCACGGTCGGCCGTTCGAGATGATGAAGTTCCGGACGATGCGCAATGCGACCGGTCCCGACGGACAATTGTTGCCCGACGTCGACCGGCTGACGCCGTTCGGCCGCTTCCTGCGCTCGACCAGCCTTGATGAACTGCCCGAGCTATGGAATGTGCTGAAAGGAGAGATGAGCCTCGTCGGTCCCAGGCCGTTGCTGATGGAATATCTGCCGCGGTACAGCATGGAACAGGCGCGGCGGCATGATGTCCGCCCGGGCCTCACGGGCTGGGCGCAGGTCAACGGGCGCAATGCCCTGAGCTGGGAGGAAAAGTTCGCGCTCGACCTTTGGTATGTCGATCGCCAGACTGTCTGGCTCGATATCAGGATATTGTGGATGACCGCGGTCAAGGTTCTCAAGCGCGACGGAATCAGCGCCGACGGTGAGGCGACGATGCCGAAATTCGAAGGGACGCGCGAGCCATGAAGTCGCTTTACGGCGTCTATGGAGCGAGCGGTTGCGGGCGGGGGGTCATGCCGCTGCTGCGTGCGGAACGCGGGAAGGGCGAAAGCCGTCTGGTATTCATCGACGACGCGCCGCAGGCGGATGCTGCCAACGGCCACGCCATCTGGACTTTCGCGCGGTTTATGGATGAGCCCGCCGCAACGCGGGCGGTGGTGCTGGCGATCGCCAATCCGCGTGTCCGCGAGACGCTCGACCAGCGCTGCGCCGAGGCAGAGGTCGCGCTGATCGGAACGACCGCCGCCAATGTCGTGATGATGGACGATGTCGAGGTCGGCCCTGGCGCCGTGCTGTCCCCTTTCGTTACCCTGACGTCGAACATCCGGATCGGGCGGTGCTTTCACGCCAATCTCTATTCCTATGTCGAACATGATTGCCTGATCGGCGACTATGTCACCTTTGCGCCGGGCGTCCGCTGCAACGGCAACGTCACGATTGGCGACCACGCCTATGTCGGGTCCGGGGCTATCATCCGGCAGGGGGTTTCGGTCGGGGTGGGCGCGACCATTGGAATGGGCGCCGTCGTGACGAAAGACGTTCCCGCCGGCGCCACCGTTATCGGCAACCCCGCCCGTATCATGGAAAAGAAATGACATGCTGAATACCGCTTTCTCGCCATGGCCCAGCTTTACCGATGCTGAGGCCGAGGCGGTCGCCGCCGTGCTGCGGTCGAACCGCGTCAATTACTGGACCGGCGAGGAATGCCGAGCCTTCGAACGCGAATTCGCCGCGTGGTCGGAAAGCGCGCACGCGATTGCCCTTGCGAACGGCACCGTCGCGCTCGACCTTGCGCTCCATGGCCTTGGGATCGGGGCGGTCAATGGTGGCGCCGCGACCGACGAAGTGATCGTCACGCCGAGGACTTTCCTCGCGTCGGCCAGCTGCGTTGTCAATGCCGGCGCCATCCCCGTTTTCGCCGACGTCGATTCGGTGAGCGGCAATATTACCGCCCAAACGATCGATTCCGTCCGGACGCCGCGGACGAAGGCGGCGATCCCGGTGCATCTGGCGGGGTGGCCATGCGACATGGACCCGATCATGGCACTGGCCGAACGGCATGGTTTCAAGGTGATCGAGGATTGCGCCCAGGCGCATGGCGCGCGCTACAAGGGGCGCAGTGTCGGGTCGATTGGTCATGTCGGTGCCTGGTCCTTTTGCCAGGACAAGATCATGACGACGGGCGGCGAGGGGGGGATGGTCACGACCAACGATTTCGACCTCTGGTCGCGCATGTGGTCGTTCAAGGATCACGGCAAAAGCTGGGAGGCGGTCTATGAACGCGCTCACCCGCCCGGTTTCCGCTGGGTGCACGAAGGTTTCGGCACGAACTGGCGGATGCTGGAGATGCAGGCCGCGATCGGCCGCTTTCAGCTCGGGATGATGCCGGGATGGACCGAGGCGCGAACGCGCAACGCCGACATCATCCGCGACGCGCTCGCGCCCTACGCCGGCCCCGATGGCGTCGTTCGGACCCCGGTGATCGGCGACAACAATAGCGTCCATGCCCAGTATAAATTCTATGCCTATGTGCGCCCAGACCGGCTCGCGGCGGGGTGGGACCGCGACCGGATCGTCGCCGAGATCGTCGCCCGGGGCGTGCCCTGCTATCAGGGAAGCTGCTCCGAAGTGTATCTCGAAAAGGCGTTCGATGGCAGCGCGTGGCGCCCGGCCGAACGCCTCCCGGTCGCGCGCGACTTGGGGGACACGAGCCTGATGTGGCTCGTTCATCCCACGCTGACCGCTGACGAAATGGCACGGACGGCAGCCGTCGCGGCCGAGGTGCTCGCGGCGGCGAGCCGCTGAGGATCGCGGCTCGCCGCGCGCGATCACGATCTCGGAGCTGGCCCTAGGTCGTGGAAATGCGGCCTTCGTAGATCGTGATCTCGACCGACTGGAGGTAGAGGGACGACCGCAACCGGTCGTTTTCGTGCCCGGAATCCCGCGATATCTGGACCTCGACATGGGTGCCGGGCATTTTGTCGCTCGCCGATGAGGTTTGTGTATAGACGCTGTCGAGCGCCGACGGGTGGTCGATGTCGAAACTCGTGGTGCTGAAACGCGTGCCCGTGGGGCCGCGCCGGAGGATGCGCGTCAGCCGCGCCGTCCCCGCGGCGCCGTCGGGGCGCGTGACGAGGTCGACGTCGACTCCCCGTGCGCAAGTCGGCGAAACGCGAACAAAATAATTCTGACTAGAAACGCTTTCGCTCTCGACCTTCATTTCAAGCCCCGGGCTGAACGTCTGTTTTCGGGGGAAGCCAAAGCACTGCGTTTCGTTCGCAATCCATTTTTGCGTATATTTGGCGGAGCTGTACCAGCCGCCTTCGACCCAACCCCTGGCCCTTGCGGGAACGCTCTCACGGATACGGATCGGCTCGCTCGAATAGAGGGTATCCGCAGCGACGGCATATATTTGCGGATGGACGATCTTGAGATCGATGACGTCCCACAGGTCGATCGCTCTTTCCTGGACCGTGCCGTTCGCACTCTGGGGGCTGAAGTTGCTGTTCAGGACGAAAACGCTGTTGGGCCCGTTGACTGATTGTCCCGGCCGATCGTTGCAAATGTCCCTGTTTTCGGGATGCGATCCGTTTTTCTCGAAATAACAGCCATCGACGGCAATCCCGCGCGATTGTTCCGCGAGCTTCAGCCCGTCGCCGACATTGCCTTCTATCGTAACGCCCCGCAGATTGAACTGGGCACATCGACCGGTCGAAATACCGCCACCCGTGCCTCTTTCGCTGCCACCCTTGTTCTTGCGGGCGCCGGCGATCCTGCCGTTGCCCTGATATTCGCCGCCGCTGATCTCGATGACATTGACCGACAATCCTGTTCGCGGACCCGCTTTGCCTTCGATGCCCCATCCTTTGTTGAAGCGCGCGTAACAATTGTCCATTCGATAGCACCAACAGTCCTCGAAGGTTATGCCCGAGCCACCGCAATTTTCGACGCGGATATTCTCCATTGCGCCGCGCGCCGAACTATGGTCGGGGTCGGAACCGGGCTCGATTTTAATCCCGTCGCCCGCCCGCGAGGTGACACGAAAATCGCGCAGCAGATGCGAGGACGAGCGAACCCGCAGGCTTCCCTTTTCGAAATAGAGCCACGTGGCATTTTTCCCGGCACCACGCCCGATGATCGCGATCTGGGCGGATTCGATCCCGCTATGCCGGACTTGGGGGGCAACGATGATATCGCCGGTCAGCCGGATCTTACCCGATGGCAGCATGATCATGCCCACATCATTTGCGGCGGCATGATCGAAGGCCGTCTGCAGGGCCTTGGTATCGTCCGCAATTCCGTCGCCGACGACGCCAAAATCCTTCGCCGATACATTATCGCGTAGCTTGTCCTCGACGGTACGCGGGACCGCGCCATCGTCGAACTGCTGGAAGCGGATCCCACTCGCTGCAGACAATTCCGCCGTTGGGCGTCGCGGCGATGGCGCCTGTTTCGATTGAGCCGGCTCGCTTCCGAGAGAATAAGCCGCGCCAGCCAGCAGAAGGCCGTATTCCCGGCGATTGATCTTTTGCATATTGTTCCTGTGCGATCGGTTTGTCGAGGGGGGAGAAGAGATGGCGCGTGCCATTCCGGATGGTCGATCCGGGCCATACAAGTCGCGATCCGATGGTTCGTCAACCCGGTTGATCGAAGGACCGGGCGCGAGGCGCGACCAGTCGACCGGCGGTCGCGCCCGAAGGCCGTGACACTGGGCGCCCGGTAGGCACCCGCATTGATCTTGCAATCGGCGTGTCGAGGCCAGACATTGGAATGAGCCGAGGAGCGACAAATGGATTTCGCGTTCGAGAATAGTTTCCACGATTCCATGGAGGGCTTTTACACGCCTGCGGAAGCCGCCAAGCCCTCGGCGCCCCGGCTGCTCATCTTCAATCATGCCCTTGCCGGGCGGCTCGGGATCGACGTCGCGGGTGCGACGGACGATCAGCTGGCGCGCGTCTTTTCGGGCGAGGAGACACCCGAGGGCGCAAATCCGCTCGCGCTCGCTTATGCCGGTCATCAGTTTGGCCATTTCTCGCCGCAGCTGGGCGATGGCCGTGCGTTGCTGCTCGGCGAGATCGTCGCGCCCGACGGCGCGCGTTTCGATATCCAGCTCAAGGGATCGGGGCCGACCGCCTTTTCGCGCAACGGCGACGGCAAGGCCGCGGTCGGCCCCGTGCTGCGCGAGTTCCTCGTGTCCGAAGCGATGGCGGCAATGGGCGTGCCGACGACACGCGCGCTCGCCGCGGTTGCGACCGGAGACAGGGTGCAGCGCGAACGCGCGCATCCCGGCGCAGTCCTCACGCGCGTCGCGAGCAGCCATATCCGCGTCGGCACCTTTCAGTTTTTCGCCGCGCATTTCGGCGCTGACCATGTCGTCCAATTGTCCGATTACAGCGTGAAGCGGCATTTTTCCGATATCGCCGACGCGGCCAATCCGCATCTGGCGCTGCTCGACCGGGTGACCGGGCTGCAATGCGAGCTCGTGTCGCAATGGCTCGGGGTGGGTTTCATCCATGGCGTGATGAACACCGACAATGTCGCGATCAGCGGCGAAACGATCGATTACGGCCCCTGCGCCTTCATGGACCGCTTTGCGGTGGGCACCGTCTTCAGTTCGATCGATGCGGGCGGTCGCTATGCCTATGGCCGCCAGCCGCAGATCATGCACTGGAACATGGCGCGCTTCGCCGAGGCGTTGCTGCCCGCGATTCACCGCGTGTCGCCGAAGGATGTCGAGGCGGCAAAGGCGATCGTCGACGCGATTCCGGGTCGGTTCCGCAGCACCTGGCATGCAAGGGTCAGGAAAAAGCTGGGTTTGGGCGGCGAAGGCACCGACGACGCCGAATTGATCGACACGCTGTTCGATGAACTCGAGGCGCATCAGGTCGATTTCACTTCCTTCTTCCGCGCGCTCGCCATGCTGCTGCGCGGCGATGGCGCGATGCTCGAAAGCCTGCTTCCGAACGCCGACGCGATGGCGCCGTGGATCGCCGAATGGTGGGACCGGATCGCGCAGGACAGCGCGGGGCCGATCGAGCATGCCGATGCGATGGACGCGGTGAACCCGCTCTATATCCCCCGCAACCATCTGGTCGAGGAGGCGCTGGAGGCGGCCGAGGCCGGCGATCTCGCGCCGTGGCTTAAATTGCTCGGCGTGGTCCGCAATCCCTATGAGGTTCGCCCTGGGCTCGAACGCTTCACGCTTCCCGCGCCGGTCGACGCGGGGCCCTACAAGACCTTCTGCGGCACCTGACGCCGGCGCGGTTGAGCCGGTGCATCGCACTTGCTACGGACGGCGCGGCATCATCCAGAGGATAAGTCATTGGCACCAATTCCCGTTTCGCCCGTCAAGATCACCGTCGTCGGGACGGGCTATGTCGGTATTTCCAACGCGATCCTGCTGGCGCAGCATAATGAGGTGGTCGCACTCGACATCGATGCGCGCAAGGTCGAGCAGCTCAATGCGAAGGAATCGCCGATCGCCGACCCGGAGATCGAGGATTATCTGGCTAACCGGGCGCTCAATCTCGTCGCGACGACCGATCGCGGCGCAGCCTATGCGGGGGCGGATTTCGTCATCGTCGCGACGCCCACCGACTATGATCCCGATACTAATTATTTCAACACGCGCACGGTCGAGAGCGTGATCGCCGATGCGCTGGTCATGGCGCCTGGCGCGCTGATCATCGTCAAATCGACCGTCCCGGTGGGGTTCACCGACCGGATGCGCGCCGAACTCGACACCGATGCGATCGTCTTCTCGCCTGAATTCCTGCGCGAGGGGCGCGCACTCTATGACAATCTCTATCCATCGCGGATCATCGTCGGCAATACGCATCCGCGCGGCGGTGAATTCGCAAGACTGCTGCTCGAAGGGTCGCTGAAGCCTGATGCCGCGATCCTGCAGACGGGCAATACCGAGGCGGAGGCGATCAAGCTGTTCGCCAACACCTATCTCGCGATGCGCGTCGCCTTCTTCAACGAACTCGATACCTATGCCGCATCGCACGGCGTCGATCCGCGTCAGGTGATCGAGGGCGTGTGCCTCGATCCCCGGATCGGCAGCTTCTACAACAATCCCTCCTTCGGTTACGGCGGTTATTGTCTGCCCAAAGACACCAAGCAGATGCTCGCCAATTACAAGGATGTTCCGCAGAATCTGATTCAGGCGATCGTGTCGTCGAACACGACGCGCAAGGATTTCGTCGCGTCCGAGGTGATCAAGCGCGGCCCGCGTATCGTCGGCATCCATCGCCTTGCGATGAAGGCAGGATCGGACAATTTCCGCGCCAGCAGCATCCTGGGCGTGATGAAGCGCGTCAAGGCGAAGGGGATCGAGGTGATCGTCTACGAACCGCTGATCGAGGAGGACCGCCTGTTCAACTCGCGCGTGGTCCGCGATCTCGATGCCTTCAAGGCCGAAGCCGACGTCATTATCGCGAACCGCGTGACCGACGATCTCGCCGACGTCGTGGACAAGGTCTATAGCCGCGACCTGTTCGGCGCCGATTCCTGACCGCTCCCACCGCGCGCAGCTCGCCGCAACGTCGGGAACCGTCCCGATCTCGGAGAGTTAGCTTGGAAATAGGGGAGAAACGGGTTGCACGGCCATATCTCGCGAGCCACAAGTGTCGACCGGTGGCCAGCAGATGAAACAATCTGAAATTTTCCGTCGATCATGCTGGGGTCCGCCCTTGCGGAGCCGCCCGCTGCTGATCGGCGCGACCTCGCTTATCGGTTTGGCTTGGGCGGGCGCGGTGCAGGCACAGGATGTCGCGCCGCCGAAGGTCGTGCCGACGCTCGATGCGGGCTCGGCCCAGATCGCAGCGCCTTCGCCGCCGCCACCCGAGGCGCAACTGCCGGTGGTAGAGCCGATCATCGAGGACGAAGAGTTCGAAAAATCGATCCCGCCGATCAGCGCCGAAGACGATGCCGAACTCGATCGGCCGATCGAATCGATCGCCGAATTCGAGCGGCGCCTGGCGACCGAAGCGGCCAATAAGAGGGCGGCGGACGGCTCCGACGATGCCGCGGACGCGACCGCGGAAACCCAGCCGCCGCAGGTGGACGGCGTGCCCGTTCCCGCGCTGGCCGATGGCGATGCGGCCGAAGTGATCGGTGATGCGCCGATCAGCGACAGCGAGCTCGCCGCGCCGCTGCCGCCGCTTGAAAATTTCGACGTCGAACCCGTCGAGTTCGCCGAGGCCGAAGCTGACAGCGACAATGTCGAGCTTTCCTATACGGTACAGGTCAACGGGCTGAGCGACGCCGATGACAGCACCGACGTCGATCTGGCCGATCTGTTCGGCGATCTGTCGGCGCTCTACGGCGGCGACGGCAAGGCCGACAATGCCGCTATGATCCGCGCACGCCTCTCTGCCGACGGCGAACTGATGCAGCGGATACTCGCGTCCGAGGGCTATTATGACGCGGTCGTGGATACGCGGATCGACCGCGGGGCACGCGAAGAGGGACAAGAACGCCGGCGCCGGTCGATTACCGCGGTCATCGATGTGAAGCCGGGCAAACGCTATACATTGGCGGACATCATCATCAACGCGGACCCGACCATTCCGCCTAACCTGATCGCCGACAATTTCCCGCTGAGCGTCGGCGAGCCGATCGTCGCGCAGCGTATCCAGGGCGCCGAAGCGGCGATCGCGCTCAAGCTTCCCCAGGAAGGCTATCCCTTCGCCAAGGTCGGTCAGCGCGACATATTGCTCGACGGCGCGACGGGCGACGGCGTTTACACGCTGCCGGTCGATATCGGCAAACGATCGCGCTTCGGCGGGATCGAGACGACCGGCGATCTCGCCTTCGACGCCGAGCATGTCGAGGTGCTCGCGCGCTTCAAGCGCGGCGACCTGTATGACAGCCGAATGGTTGACGACTTGAGGCAGGCGCTTGTTGCGACCGGCCTGTTCGCGACCGTCGCCGCAGAACCGCAGCCGACGGGCAAGAGCGCAGGCGACGATACCGAATATGTGACGATGCTGGTGACCCAGCAGGCCGGCCCGCCGCGCACGCTCGCCGCCAGTGCGGGCTACGGCACCGGCGAGGGTATCCGGCTGGAGGGCAGCTGGACGCACCGCAACCTGCTCCCGCCCGAAGGTGCGCTGACCTTTCGCGGCGTGCTGGGAACGCAGGAGCTAGGGATCGGTGCGACGCTGCGCCGGTCGAACGCGGGGCGCCGCGACCGCACGCTCGAACTCGTGACCGAAGTCACACGCAGCACCTATGATGCGTTCAACGCGATCACGGGCCGCGTCGGCGCGCGCGTCAGCTATGATTCGACGCCCATCTGGCAAAAGAAATTCACCTATGCCTATGGCGTCGAACTGATTGCGACGCGCGAGGATGATTATGATTTTGCGACTGGCGAACGGTCATACGACTTCTACACGATCCTCGGGTTGACCGGGCAGGTCGGGATGGACCGCACCGACAGCCTGCTCGATCCGACCAAGGGCTTTCGCATCACGAGCCTGATCCAGCCCGAAGGCTCGCTCGCCGGGCGCTTTTCACCCTATGCGCGCCTGCGCTCCGACATCAGCGGCTATTATCCGGTGACCGACAGCATCGTGCTGGCAGGACGGGTACGTGTCGGATCGATCGTCGGTGCGGCGCGCGAGCGGCTCGCCCCGTCACGGCGTTTCTATGCCGGCGGCGGCGGCTCGGTGCGCGGCTTCGGTTATCAGGAGCTTGGTCCCAAGGACCCGAACAACGACCCGATCGGTGGCCGCAGCGTGAACGAGTTGGCGGTCGAGGCACGCTATCGCTTCGGCAATTTCGGCGTCGTTGGCTTCGTCGATGCGGGGCAGGTCTATCGTTCGTCCGCGCCAACCTTCCAGAACCTGCGCTTCGGCGCCGGGATCGGGGCGCGCTATTACACCAATTTCGGCCCGATGCGCTTTGACATCGCGACGCCGATCGGACGCAAGCCGGGTGAGGCGCGCGTCAGCGTCTATGTCTCGATCGGGCAGGCCTTCTGATGGCCAAGGAGGCGCCTGCGGTAAGAGAGGAAGCCGCACCGGCGACGCGGCGGTCGTTACCGCTGGCGATCCTGCGCTGGGTCGGCCTCGGCTTGCTTGGGCTCATCCTGCTCTTTGCGCTGTTTCTCATCGGACTCAACAGCGATGCCGGGCGCCGCTTCGTCGTCACCCAGATCGAGAAATATGAATTCGAAAACGGGATGAAGATCGGCATCGGCCGGCTCGACGGCTCGCTCTACGGTCAGATGATCATTCGCGATTTCACGCTGTCCGATCCAACCGGCGTCTTCCTGCGTTCGCCCGAGCTTCGTGTCGACTGGCGCCCGGTTCGCTATCTCGCGAATCATGTCGATATCAGGTCGGCGACCGCGAAGACGCTGGTGATGGAGAAGGTCCCCGCGTTCAAGCCGGTGCCCGATACGGGCGAACCACTGCTACCCGACCTCGACATCGACGTCGGACGGCTTCGCGTCGATCGCTTTGTCTTCGAGCCCGCGGTGGCCGGCGAACGGCAGGTGGCGACGTTCAGCGGCAGGGTCGCGATCGCCGATCGGCGGGCGCAGGTCAGCGCCAACGCCGAAACGATCAGCGGTGGCGGCGGCCAGGGCGATACGCTGAAGCTGGTCCTGGACGCGGTTCCCGAACGGAACCGGCTCGCGATGACGCTCGACGTCACCGCGCCCCAGGGCGGCGTGCTCGCGGCGATGGGCGGGTTCAAGGAGCCAATGACCGCAAAGCTTGCCGGGCGCGGCGACTGGAAGGCGTGGAACGGCAATCTGACCGCCAATCTCGGCGCCGCGCCGCTCGCACGCGTCGCGCTGACGGCGCGCGACGGCACCTTTGCGGCCAAAGGAACGGCGCAAGCATCACGGCTGCTGACGGGGCCGGCGGCGGAATTGCTCGGTACTGAAACCGTCATCGACCTCACCGCGCGGCTGCAGGAGCGAAAGGCCGCGGTCGACGGCCGGATCTCGTCCGACGCGGCGCGCCTCGGGATCAGCGGCGGGCTCGACCTCGGCGGCAACCGGTTCGAGGCGCTTCAACTTGCGGTGAATATCCTGAGGCCGAGCGCAATCGCGCCCGGTGTTCGCGCCAACGGGCTGCGCGCGACGGCAAGGCTCGACGGCGAATTCGCGCTGCCGACGGTGGACTATCAGGCGAATGCCAACAGCCTCGCGGTCAACGACATCATTGTCGAGGGGCTGACGCTCGCCGGAAAGGCGCGCGTCGATGCCGATCAGATCGTGGTGCCCGTTGCGGGACGCGCGGCGAGGATTCGCGGGCTCGACACCGTCGCGGGCGGAACGCTCGAGCAAGTGCGGCTGGACGGCGATCTTGCCTATGCGGACGGACGTATCCTCAGTGACAATCTGCGCCTGCGCTCGCCGCGCATCGATGCGAAGGCGATACTGATCGCGGATTTGAACAAGGGCTTTTATACCGGCGCAATCGACGGGCGGATCAACGATTACCGCATCGAAAGCGTCGGCATCTTCGACATCAACACCGATGCCGACCTCAAGACCGCGCCGCGCGGCGGGTTCGAGATCGTCGGCAACGTTCGCGCACGCTCGACCCGATTGTTCAATTCGGGGGTCCGCGATTTCCTGGGCGGCAATGCGACCGCGTCGAGCGCCGTGCGCTACGGCACCGACGGCGTCATCCGTTTCTCGGGTCTCCGCCTGACCGCACCGCGCCTGCGCATTACCGGCGGGCGGGGGAGCTATGCGCCGAACGGCCAGATCCGGCTGACCGCGCGCGCGAATTCGACCGATTATGGCCCGGTCGGCGTCCAGCTTGCCGGGACGATCAGCGATCCGCGCGCGGTGGTAACCGCCGAGCGGCCCGGGCTCGGCATCGGGCTTTCCAACCTGGTGGCGCGGGTCAATGGGGCGCCGAACGGCTATCGCCTCGCGGCGACGGGCGACACCGACTATGGGCCGCTGTCGGCCGACGTAGTGCTGCTGATGGCGGCGGGGCCGCTGACGATCGACGTCGAACGCGGCGACCTCGCGGGCATCGGGTTCAACGGGCGTCTCGTGCAGAGCGGGGCCGGGCCGTTCACCGGACAGCTCAACGCGTCGGGACAGGGGCTCGGCGGCCTTGTCCGGCTGAGCGCGGCAGGCCAGTATCAGGCGGCGGCCATCAATGTCCGGGCGAACGACGTCGTACTTCCCGGCCCGGCGCAGCTCGCGATCGGTTCGGCGATCGTCGATGCCGATGTCACGCTCTATGACCAGCCCCATATTGTCGCCGACATCCAGATCGCCGATACGCAGATCCGCGACTATGACATCGCCGTCGGGCGGGTGAAGATTGACTATCGGAATGGCAGCGGCAAGGCCCAGGCGCTTGTCGAAGGCACCAGCGGCGTCCCCTTCCGCATTGCCGCGAACGCCGATCTGACGCCCGAGCTGTGGCGCGCGTCGGTGCAGGGGCGTGCGACGGGGATCAATTTCCGCACCGCGTCGCCCGCGCGCATCATTCCCGGCGCCGACGGATATGAATTGCTGCCGACGACGGTCAATCTTGGCCGCGGCAGCAGCGCCCGCGTCGCGGGACGCTTCGGTGACGGCATCATGGTTCAGAGCCGGCTCGAGCGGGTCAATATGGCGATCCTCAACGCCGTCTATCCCGACATGGGGCTGGGCGGCCGCGCGACCGGTAGCCTCGATTTCGAACAGGCGAATTCCGAAAGCTTCCCCCGCGCCGACGCGCGGCTGACGATCACCGGTTTCACCCGCACTACTGCGGCGTCGGTGAGCCAGCCGGTCGATGTCAATTTCGCCGGCAAGCTGCTCGCCGACGGTGGCGAGGCGCGCGCGGTGATGCGCAAGCGCGGCAGCGTCATCGGCCGGGTGCAAGCGTCGCTCCGGCCGCTCGGGCCCAGTGCGGGCGGCTGGACCGAGCGATTGATGGCCGCGCCGCTTGGCGGCGGGATCCGCTACAACGGCCCCGCCGACACGCTCTACTCTTTCTTCGGCCCCGCCGATCAGCATGTCGCGGGGCCGATCGCGGTTGCCGCTGATTTCAGTTGCAGCGTCGCCGATCCCTGCCTCGACGGCGTGGTGCGCGGCAAGGACATGACTTATGAGAACCAGACTTACGGCACCAAGCTGACGAATATCGTCGTCAATGGGCGCTTCACGGGCAACCGGCTGGAGATCGAACAGCTGACCGCGAAGGCCGGCGATGGCACGGTGCAGGCGAATGGTTTCGTCAGCCTCGCTTCGGCCGATGGCTATCCGATGAACATCGCGGCGACGCTCGACAACGCGCGCCTCGCGCGCAGCGAGAATATCGCCGCGCGGGCGACCGGGAATCTGACGCTCGAAAAGGTCGCGGGGCAGGCTGCCGTGCTGTCGGGCAGCCTTCGCCTGCCCGAAACGCGCTATCGCATCGTGCGCGAAGGCGCGGCGCAGGTGCCTGTGCTGACCGGCGTGCGGCGCAAACCGCCCGCCGGGCGGCAGCGGATCAGCGGTGACGGGCTCGCCGCGGTGGGAGGCAGCCTGTTCGACCTCCTCCGCCTCGACATCGCGCTGAAGGCGCCCGACGAAATCTATGTGTCGGGCATGGGGCTCGAATCCGAATGGAGCGCCGACATCGTGCTGCGCGGAACGACGCTGGCGCCGCAGGTGACCGGCGAAATCGAACTGGTGCGGGGCACGCTCGGCTTTGCGGGGCGCTCGTTCGAACTTCAGGAGGGAAGGGTGACCTTCCCGACCGGCGACGCGTTCGACCCCGCGATCCGCCTGATTGCCGACGACACGATCGAAACGGTGACGGTGACGGTCAGCGTGACGGGGCGCGCGAGCAATCCGCAGGTCGCCTTCTCGAGCGTTCCAGGCCTGCCGCAGGACGAGATCGTCTCGCGCATCCTGTTCGGCGATTCGATCACGACGCTCTCGCCGTTGCAGGCGGTGCAACTCGCGGCTTCGCTCAACACGCTGAGCAGCGGCGGCGGTGGATTGAGCCCGCTCGGCGCGCTCCAGTCGGCGACAGGGATCGACCGGCTGCGCGTGCTTGGTCCCGACGATACGGTCGGGCGGGGCGCGGCGCTCGCCGCCGGGCAATATATCACCAAGGATATCTATCTGGAGGTGATCACCGACGCGCGGGGCTATACCGCGACGCAGCTTGAGATCAGCCTGACGCGGGCACTGTCATTGCTCAGTCAGGCGGGCGGTTCGGGGCAGTCGAACCTCAGCATCCGATATCGCAAGGATTATTGATGCGCGCCGCCTTCCTGCTCGTGCCGCTGCTGCTCCTCGCCGCCTGCAAGGACGAGCCCGACTTCGACACGCGCTATGACAAGGCGGCAAAGGAGATCGAAGCGCGTGCCAAGGCGATGGATGCCGACATCGCCGAGGCGGAGAAGGCCGCCGCCGTATCGAAAGGCTTGCAAGGCGAGGCCAAGCCGTCTAACCCGCCCCCGTCATCTGGGGAGTAGCCAGCCGTCCTTCGGGACGGGCCGCCGCGTCAACATACTTGGTCGAGAGGCCATGGTGCGGTGGAAGCGGGAGCACCGCTTGGGCGAGACCAATGGCATCGACCTCCGTCCGGGCCGGGCGGCGGGTTAGATGTCCGTTGGAATCGCAAGCCGCCCGGCCCCGGAGTATTCATGGAAGCCCTGTTCACCTCGACCGCGATCGTCGCGCTCGCCGAAATTGGCGACAAGACGCAGCTGCTCGCGATTCTGCTCGCGACGCGTTTCAGACAGCCGCTGCCGATCATTTTGGGCATATTGGTCGCGACGCTCGCCAACCATGCGCTAGCGGCGCTGCTCGGCGCGTCGGCCGCCGCCTTTCTCGACAGCCCGGTCTTTCGCTATGCGATCGGCGCGTCGTTTATCGCGATGGCGGCGTGGACGCTGATTCCCGATTCATTCGACGACGATGAGGCCCCGAAGCCGCGTTTCGGGGCGTTCCTGACCACGCTCGTCGCCTTTTTTCTCGTCGAAATGGGCGACAAGACGCAGGTGGCGACGATCGCGCTCGGCGCGCAATATCATGACGTCGTCGCGGTCACCGGAGGGACGACGCTCGGCATGATGATCGCCAATGTGCCCGCGATTTTCCTCGGCCATGAATTGCTGAAGCGCGTCGATCTCGCGAAGGTGCGTATCGTAGCAGCCACGCTGTTCCTGGTGATCGGCATTTGGGTTCTGGCACAGACGGCGGGGTGGCTCGGCTAGTCCGAATTGCGCCCGGCGAGCGTGCGCTCGAAATTCCAACTCGACGCGCACATGGCGTCGAGATCGCGGTTCGCGGTCCAGCCGAGTTCGTGCGCAGCACGCTCGGGGCTGGCGAAGCAGCTTGCGACATCGCCGTCGCGGCGTGGCGCGATACGATAGGGGATGCTGACGCCGTTCACGCGCTCGAACGCCTTGACCATGTCGAGCACCGAATAGCCCTGGCCGGTGCCAAGGTTCCAGATCGACAGCGGATCCATGGTCTTCGAAATTGCCTCAAGCGCCGCGACATGGCCGTCGGCGAGATCGACGACATGGATATAGTCGCGCACGCCGGTGCCGTCGGGCGTGTCATAATCGTCGCCGAACACCGACAATTCGCCGAGCCGTCCGGCGGCGACGCGGCTGATGAACGGCATCAGATTGTTCGGAATGCCGTTGGGGTTCTCGCCGATCAGCCCACTGTCGTGCGCGCCGACGGGATTGAAATAGCGCAGGATTGCAATCCGCCATTCGGGGTCGGCGGCGGCGACGTCGGCGAGCATCTCTTCGATCATCAGCTTGGTGCGGCCATAGGGGTTGGTCGCCGAGGTCGGGTGGTTCTCGTCGAGCGGCAGATATTGGGGCTGGCCATAGACCGTCGCGCTCGACGAGAAGACGAGCTTCTTGGTCCCGCAATCGGCCATCGCTTCGAGCAGCGACAGGGTGCCCCGCACATTATTGTCGTAATATTTCATCGGCTCGGCGACCGATTCCCCTACCGCCTTCAGCCCCGCGAAATGGACCACCGCCTCGATCGCATGGTCCCGCAGCACTTCGCGCAAGGCTTCGCTGTCGCGGATGTCGCCGGTGACGAGTGGAACAGCATGGCCGGTGATCGCTTCGAGCCTATCCATCACCGCGGGGTCGCTGTTCGACAGATTGTCGAAGCAGATGACGCGGTGGCCCGCCAACACCAGCGGCGCCGCGACATGGCTGCCGATATAGCCGGCGCCGCCCGTCAGCAGGATATTCATGTCTCGCTTGTCTCCATTCCTATGTCGCCTCTCGGTCGAGGGACTATTCTATCGCAGTCGGCCTGCCAAATCATTGTCTCGCGTCTCGGCGTAACTTTCGCACCACCTCCCGCGAACCCATGACGATGCCATCCTCCGCATCATTCGTTTCTCAATAGGGAGATCATAATGACCAATGCACTCAAACTGTCGCTCGCCGCTTCGGCTGTCCTCGCCATGGCTGCCGGCACCGCGATCGGCGGCACCGCCGTCGCCGCCGAAGGCGCCAAGGAAAAATGCTATGGGGTCGCGCTCAAGGGCAAGAATGATTGCGCCGCCGGGCCGGGCACGAGCTGCGCCGGCACCTCGACCGTCGACTATCAGGGCAACGCCTGGAAGCATGTGCCCGCCGGCAGCTGCGTCAAGATGGGCGGCACCTTGGCCGCGCACAAGGGCAACGCCAAGCCGGTCGCCAAGAAGGGCTGACCGTCCGTGACCGCTTCCCTGCTTCCGACGCTGCCCGTGCGCGCCGGCATCGGCCTCAAGCCGCAGCATTATGCCGATGTGATGGCGGCGGCGGAGCAGGGAAGGGCGCCCGCCTGGGCCGAAGTCCACCCCCAGAATTACTTCGGCGCGGGCGGGCCGCCGCACCGCTGGCTGACCGCGATCGCCGAGCATCTGCCGATCAGCTTTCATTCGGTCGGGCTGTCGCTGGGCTCGGCGGCGGGCGCCGATCGCGACGAACTCGAGGCGCTCGCGGCGCTCTGCCGCCGCTATGCGCCGGCGATGGTCTCCGATCATTTGAGCTGGAGCAACGGGCCCGGCGACAAGTTTCCCGACCTGCTGCCGATCCCTTATAGCCAACCGGCGCTCAATCATTTCACGGCCGAAGTCGGCCGCGTGCAGGACCGGTTGCGCCGCCCCCTCCTGATCGAAAATCCCTCGCGCTACCTCGCTTATGCTGGTGACGATTGGAGCGAGGTCGATTTCCTGCACGAGCTTTGCCGGCGCAGCGGGTGCGGCTTGCTGCTCGACATCAACAATGTCGAGGTTTCGGCTTTCAATCTCGGGCTCGATCCGGTGGCATGGCTCGACGCTTTCGATCCGCGGCATGTCGGCGAAATCCACGTCGCGGGCCATGCGGTCAAGGACGACGGCATGGGCGGGACGATCGCGATCGACGACCATGGGTCGCCGGTGCGCGCGAGCTGCTGGGACTTGCTGGCGCGATTCCTGGGCCGGGCAGGTCCGAAACCCGTTCTGATCGAATGGGATACCGACGTTCCCGATTATGCGACGCTGATCGCCGAAGCTGCCAAGGCCGACGCGCTGCTGCGGGCGCCAGCCCATGCTTGAACGGCAACAGGCGGCGATCGCAGCAACCTTGCTGCGTGGTCCGGCCCATCTGCCCGCCGATCTGTTCGCGGGAGGCGACGCCGCCGTGATGCGCGGGCTTCGCGTTCATGCCAACACGATCTCACACGCGCGGCTCGTCGCGCTCGAAGAGACGTTTCCGCGCACCCGCGACTATCTGGGCGAGAGGGAATTCAACCGGCTGTCGCGCCGCTTTGTCGATGAAGGTGGGGCCGAGAACCGTTCGTTGAACGACATCGGCGCGACCTTTGCCGAACTGCTCGCCGACCCGCGCGCCGCCGACCTCGCGCGCGTCGAATGGGCTTGGCTCGAAAGCTATCACGCAGCCGATGCACTCCCGCTGGCCCTCGCCGACCTGCTCGGCCTCGGCGAAGCCGGCCTACTCAGCCTTCCGGTCCGGCTTCACCCGGCAACGCGTGTCGTGGTGCTTTCTAGCGACGCCGCGCCGTTGGTCGACCCGGCCTTTGCGTCCGATACGCGGGCGCTGCTCGTTACGCGCCCCGACGCCGAAGTCCGCCTGTTCGCGATCGAACCGGCCGCGGCAGCCGCGCTCGGCATGGCGCAAGAAATCGAGCAGATCGGTAACCTCATCGGCCATCTTGCCGAACAGCATCCGGACGGCGGCGTCGCAATCGCGGCGCTCATCGAGGCCGGGGCTTTCGAGAGGGTTTGAGCGATGAATGCGATTACGGGATTTTATGACAAGGGCGTAGCCATTGCGGGGTCGCGGCTCGCCGAAGGGGCTGCGTTGTTGCTGCTGCGCGTCGCGCTCGCGGGCGTCTTTTGGCGATCGGGGCAGACGAAGGTGATCGAGGGTAGCTTCGTCAAGATCGATCCGTCGCAATATGATCTGTTCCGCAGCGAATTTTCAGGGCTGCCGCTCGATCCCGCGATCGCAGTGCCGCTGACGGCCTTTTCCGAGCATTTTTTTCCGGCGTTGCTGCTTTTCGGGCTCGCAACGCGCTTGTCTGCGGGCGCCCTGCTCGTGATGACGCTCGTCATTCAGATTTTCGTTTTCCCCGACGCCTGGTGGCCCGTTCACTCGCTGTGGGCGGCGATGGCCGCGATCCTGATCGTGCGCGGCGGCGGGCTGTTTTCGCTCGACGCGGTGATTGCTAGGATGCGCACGAAATGAGCATCGACGAACCTTCGCTGGCGCGCTTGATGGCCGCATCGCAGCGGGGGGATCGAAGCGCCTATCGCGCGCTGCTCGTCGATTGCCGCAAATGGCTCGAACGTTATTTCGCGCGGCGGATCGCGCCGCACCATATCGACGACCTGGTGCAGGAAACGCTGGTGTCGATGCACCGCAAGCTTGCGACATGGGACAGCGGGCGGGCGTTCCTGCCCTGGCTCGCGGCGATCGCGCGTTATCGCTGGATCGACATGCTGCGCCGCCAGCGTGACGAGGCCGAACTCGGGGACAATGATGCCACGGTCGGCGCCGAGGATGAAGCGGTCCATGCGCGGCTGAGCATCGATCATCTGCTGACGCTGTTGCCGCCAAAGCAGGCGCAGGCGATCACGCTGGTCAAGATAGAAGGCGCATCGATAGCCGAGGCATCACAGATTTGCGGGCAGAGCGAGTCGCTCGTCAAAGTGAATATCCACCGCGGGCTCAAGAAGCTTGCCGAACTGATTGAAAGCGAATGAGATGAAGGACGCATCGATCGACGATCTGATCGACGACCTCGCCGGGGACTTGACGCCCGTGCGGCCACGGCGCGTCGCGCGCGGGTCCATGTGGGTCGCGGCCGGCTGGGTCGCGGGCGCCGCGGCGTTGCTGTTGATCTTCGGCTTGCGCGAGGATCTGGCGGTGCGCGGAATGCCGCCGCTTTCGATGCTCGCCTTCTGGTTGACCGCGGCGACGGGACTTGCCGCGACATGGAGCGCTCTGCGCATGGGGTTGCCGGGTGTCGGGCGCGATTATGGCGGTTGGCGCTGGGCGGTCGGCGCCTCGCTGTCGCTGCCGCTAGCGGCGCTCGTCGCGTGCATCACCGACGGCCATGCGGCGATGGAATCCGCGCGCCACGGCTTTGGCCTGCGCTGCCTCTTGCAAGGCGTGGCATCGGGTTTGGGAGTCGGCGCGGCGCTGTTCTTCTGGCTCAAGGCCGGCGCGCCGACGTCGCCGACGCGCGCGGGCTGGGTCATCGGCATCGCTGCGGGCGCAGCGGGCGCGACGATCGTCGCGCTTCATTGCGCGAGCGACGACGTCGTCCACATCGCGCTCTGGCACGGCGCAGCGGTCCTGCTCTCGGCGATTGCGGGGCGGCTGGTCCTGCCGCGTTTCCTGCGCTGGTAGGACGCGTCACGCCTTGCTTGGGATTGTTTCCTGCCGCTTCATCCATTCCTCCCGGTACCAGGCGACAAAAGCGGGTATTCCGGTGGTGATCGGGGTGGTCGGGGCAAAGCCGAGATCGCGGCTGATATCGTCGATATCCGCGGCCGTCTGGTAGACGTCGCCGTCCTGCATCGGCAGCAGGTTGATCTCCGCCCTGCGACCGCATGCCATTTCGATCGCATGGATAAGTTCGGTGAGTTGTTCGGGGCGGTTATTCCCGATGTTGTAGAGCCGGTGCGGCGTCGTGAAACCACCCGGCTTCTCGCGCTGGTCGTCTTCGGGCGGGCGATCGAGTGCCAGGACGACGCCGTTGACGATGTCGTCGATGAAGGTGAAATCGCGGAGCATGTCGCCGTGATTATAGACGTCGATCGGCCGGCCCTGGAGAACCGCTTCGGTGAATTTCCAGACCGCCATGTCGGGCCGCCCCCACGGGCCGTAAACCGTGAAAAAGCGAAGGCCGGTCTGGGGTATCCTGAAGAGATGCGCGTAGGTTTCGCTCATCAATTCGTCGGCCCGTTTCGTCGCCGCATATAACGAGATTGGCGTATCGGCGCGGTCGGCCACCCGAAAGGGCGCGTCGGCGCGCATGCCATAGACCGACGACGACGACGCATAAACCAGATGCGCGACCGACCGGTGGCGCGCCAGCTCGAGAATGTTGACGTGCCCCGCGACATTCGAGTGAATGTAAGCGGCGGGGTTTTCGAGCGAATAGCGGACGCCGGGCTGCGCGCCGAGATGGACGATCCGGTCGATCCGGTGGCTGGAAAGCGCATCAGCGAGCGCGCCGGCATCGCCAAAATCGACATCGATAAAGGTGAAAAGCTCGCCATGGTTGGCGTTGAGGTGCGCGACGCGCGCATGTTTGAGCTCGACGGAGTAATAGGGCGTCAAATTGTCGATACCGACGACGGGTTCGCCGCGGTCGAGTAAAGCCGACGCGACGTGCATTCCGATGAAGCCGGCCGCGCCGGTGATAAGCGTCGTCAAATCTCTTCCCCTTTTCGTCCGCCAGCCTTGGCAGTGCGTAGCAAGCCGATCGGTCGATTCACAGGCAAACGCGTCAGGCTGCATGCGATATTCGAGCTCGGGAGCACAAATTTCGCACGCGCTCTTACGGGTTTGTCGAAAAGCGGAAAATCATTGAAATTTGGTGAGCCCTGCTGGGTTCGAACCAGCGACCTACTGATTAAAAGTCAGTTGCTCTACCGACTGAGCTAAGGGCCCATCCGGCGCCGGGATCTTGCGGCGCGCGAAGTGAGCCGTCGCCCTAGTGCGCGGAGGCGCCCCGGTCAACCGGCTTCGGACGCGTCAGGCGTGCGGCGAGCTGGCGGATGCTCCGCCCGGTCAGCGGATGCTGCCATTCGGGGACGATCGCGCGGAGCGGGCCGAGCACAAACGCGCGGTTGGACATGGCGGGATGCGGAATCGTCAACGCCGCGTCAGACCAGACGCCCCCCGACCAGAGCAATATATCGAGATCAAGCGTGCGCGCGCTCCAGCGCTGGCCGGTGCGTCGGCCGAAGCTGGCCTCGATCTGCTGCAGCCGTTCGAGCATTTCGGGGGGACTGAGTTCCGAAGCGACGAGCGCGACGGCGTTTGCATAGCGCCGGCGCGACGGGCCGATCGGGTCGCTCGCGATGATCGGACT
Organism: Sphingopyxis sp. JAI108; assembly: GCF_013410105.1. Lineage (GTDB taxonomy): Bacteria > Pseudomonadota > Alphaproteobacteria > Sphingomonadales > Sphingomonadaceae > Sphingopyxis > Sphingopyxis chilensis. The sequence continues at coordinate 2,035,452 of NZ_JACCCJ010000001.1, read as the reverse complement.
GGCGTCGACGGCCTCGATATCGTCGCTTTCGAGCGCGGCGAGCGCCGCCAGTAGCACCGCGCGCGGTTCGCCATAACGCGCATGGCGACGGTTCGACCCGAGCCCGATGGCATAAAGCGGAAGCGGCGTTGCGTTGCTCATGACCTCGCGCCTATCGCAGACGCATGGAAATTGACAGCCCATTGCCCGGAACCGAGCCGCCGCGCGATTGCCCGCGCTGCCCGCGGCTTGTCGCGCTGCGGCGCGAATGTCAGTCAGAGCATCCTGACTGGTGGAATGCGCCGGTCCACGCGTTCGGCGATCCCGATGCCTGGCTTGCATTCGCGGGGCTGGCGCCGGGCAAACATGGCGCGAACCGCACCGGGCGGCCATTCACCGGCGATTATGCGGGGGACCTCTTATTTGCGACGCTTGCCAAGTTCGGGCTGAGTCGGGGGCGATATGATGCGCGGCTTGACGATGGCCTGACGCTTGATGGCGCGATCATCGTCAACAGCGTGAAATGCCTGCCGCCCCAGAACAAGCCGACGCCGGTGGAAATCTCGAATTGCCGACCATTTTTCGAGACGCAACTGGCGGCCTTGCCACAGGTCCGCGTGATCATCGCGCTCGGACGGATCGCGCATGACGCGACATTACGTGCGGCCGGCGCGAGACTATCTGTTCATCGTTTCGGCCACGGAGCGGTACATAGGCTGCCCAACGGCCGGCATCTGATCGATAGCTATCATTGCTCGCGCTATAACACGAATACCGGCAGGCTGACGCCCGATATGTTTGCCGATGTCTTTCGTACCGCGCTGGCGCTCAAGGGTCAGACGAGCGGGCCGAATTCCTCGACGAGACCGCGGTAAAGCACGCGTTTGAATGGGACGATCAGTTTCTCGACCTCGTTGAGGTCCGCCCACTTCCATGCCCGGAACTCCTGATGCTTGGTGTGGATGTTGACGTCGCTGTCCTCGCCCATGAAGCGCATCAGGAACCAGTGCTGGCGCTGGCCGCGATATTTGCCGCCCCACATCTTGCCGATCAGATGGTCCGGCAGGTCGTAGAAATATTCCTCGCGGCTGCGCGCGATGATCTCGACGAGCCCGCCGTGGACGCCGGTTTCCTCACCCAGCTCGCGGATGGCCGCCGTTTCGGCGTCTTCGCCATCGTCGATGCCGCCCTGCGGCATTTGCCAGGCTTCGCTCGTCGTATCGAGTCGCTGGCCGACGAAGACGCGGCCGTCGCGGTTGGCGAGCATGACGCCGGCGCAAGGGCGGTAAGGGAGTTTGCTGTGATCGATCATGAAGCGCCGTTAGCTTCGGCGACGATCGCCTTCAATACGGTCAATGCCCCGCGAATATCTTCGCGCGCGCTCGGAATGCCCTGCGAGAGGTTGATATAGCCGTGGATCGTCCCCTTTGCCTCGCGGTAAGTCGTCGGGACGCCGGCTTCGACCAGCTTCGCCGCATAGGCGCGGCCCTGATCGCGCAGCGGATCGAGCCCCGCGGTGATCAAGAGCGTCGGCGGCAGGCCTTCGGCCGGGAAATCGAGCGGCGATGCGCGATAGTCGGCGGGGTCGGCGGCATAATGGTTGCCGAACCAGGTCATGCCGCCCTTGGTCAGCAAATGACCTTCGCCAAAATCGCGATAGCTCTGCCAGTCGTCGTGCGTCGTCACGGCGGGATAGATGGGATGGATCGCGATGACGGGTTTCGAGGCAGGCTTGTCGCGCAGCGTCAGCGCGGTCGCGATCGTCAAATTGCCGCCAGCGCTTTCGCCCGAGAGCACGAGGCCGGTGCAGGGGATATTGTCGGCAATCCAGCGCGTCGCGGCTTCGCAATCCTCAGGTGCGGCGGGGAAGGGATGCTCGGGCGCGAGGCGGTAGTCGACCGCGATCACCGGCATGTCGAGCAGGCGCGCGGCTTCCGCGCAATAGGGATCGTGGGTGTCGAGGTCGCCGATCACCCAGCCGCCGCCGTGATAGAAGACCATCACCGGTCCGGTTTCTCGGGTAGGGCGATCGTCGTAGATGCGGATGGCGATATCGCCCGCGGGGCCGGGAATCGTCCGATCCTCGACATGCGCGATGTCGCCGCGCGGGACGTCGGCGAGCTGGCCCATCACCCGGAACATCTCGCGCCCGCCTTCGGGCGGCATTTCCTCCATCTTCGGACCTTCCTGCGCGTTCAGAAAGGCAAGGAAGGCCGCCACATCGGGGCGCGTATAAGGGGTGGTGCCGTCGGTCATTCGCGTCTCTCCCTGATCGATATTTCCGCCATGCTATTCGGTATCGGCGGGCCAAATTCAATCCCGAAATGAAACCCACTTGCGCTTCGCCCTTTGCGGCGCACAATTTTTTCTCAATTGCGGCTTGTGGCGCAGAGGCCTACGCCCATGTCAGAGGTTCGCAAGATTTGAGGCAGAGGAAAACATGGCGACAGCGGTAGAGGACCGGGCCGACGGCGAGCGGCAGTCCCCCCTTTCGGATGCAGTGGTTGTTCGATTTGCCGGCGATAGCGGCGACGGGATGCAGCTGACCGGCGGTCAGTTCACCCTTTCGTCGGCGCTCGCGGGCAACGACTTCGCGACCTTCCCTGATTTCCCGGCCGAGATCCGCGCGCCGCAAGGCACGTTGTTCGGCGTGTCGGCCTTCCAGATCAATTTCGGATCCTCTGCGATCGACACCGCGGGCGACGCCCCCGACGTGCTCGTCGCGATGAACCCCGCGGCGCTCAAGACAAATGTGCCGCAGCTGAAGCCGGGCGGACTGATCATCGCCGACGAGGGCGAGTTCAACGACCGCAACCTCGCCAAGGCGAAATATGACGCGAACCCGCTCGACGACGGCAGCCTCGCCAAATGGCAGCTGCTGAAGCTCAACATCAGCCAGCTGACGATGGATGCGGTCAAGCCCTTCGGCCTTGGCAACAAGGAAGCGCTGCGCTGCAAGAATATGTGGACGCTGGGGCTGGCGCTCTGGATGTTCGATCGCGACCGCCAGCCGCTGATCGACTGGCTCAATGCGAAGTTCGCCAAGGCACCCGATCTGGCAGCGGCGAACGTCGCGGCCCTTAACGCCGGACACGCTTATGGCGAGACCGCCGAGCTTGCGGGGCCGCTCAAGCAGCATCATGTCGATCCCGCGCCGGCGGCGCCGGGCCTCTATCGTACGCTGACGGGTGCCGAGGGTGTCGCGCTCGGCCTCGTCGCCGGGGCGCAACTGGCCAAGTTGCCGATGTTCTTTGGCGGCTATCCGATCACGCCGGCGTCGGCGATCCTGCATCATCTGTCGCGGCTCAAGGAATATGACGTCACGACCTTCCAGGCCGAGGACGAAATCGCAGCCATCTGTTCGGCGATCGGCGCGAGCTATGGCGGTTCGCTTGGCGTCACTTCGTCGTCGGGTCCGGGTATCGCTTTGAAGGGCGAGGCAATGGGCCTTGCGATCATGACCGAACTGCCGCTCGTTATCGTCAATTCGCAGCGTGGCGGCCCTTCGACCGGGCTGCCGACGAAGACCGAGCAGTCCGACCTCTATCAGGCGGTCTATGGCCGCAACGGCGACGCGCCGATGCCGGTGATCGCCGCGCGCTCGCCCGGCGACGCGTTCGACTGCGCGATCGAGGCGGTACGGATCGCCGTGCAATATATGACCCCCGTGATGCTGCTGACCGACGGCTATATCGCCAACGCTGCGGAGCCGTGGGCGGTGCCCGACCTCACGACCTATGAGGCGTTCCCGGTCGAGTTCCTGACCAACGTGCCCGAAGGCGGTTTCAAGCCCTATGGCCGCGACGAAAATCTGAAGCGTCCCTGGGTGAAGCCTGGCACCCCCGGCCTGCTCCACCGCATCGGCGGTATCGAGAAGGAAGTCGACACCGGCCACATCAATTATGCGCCGGGCAACCATCAGGCGATGACCGACATCCGCAAGGACAAGATCGACCGCATCAAGGTCCCCGATCAGGTCGTCGAGCTGGGCGCCGAGGGCGGCAAGCTCGCGGTTGTCGGCTGGGGATCGACTTTCGGGCCGATCCATCAGGCGGTGCGCCGCAAGCGCGCCGAAGGTGCGGATGTCAGCCATGTTCACATTCGCCACATCTGGCCGCTGCCCGCCAATCTGGGCGAGCTGCTCAAGAGCTATGACAAGGTGATCGTGCCCGAAATGAACACGGGGCAGCTCAAGACCGTGCTGCGCGACCAGTATCTGGTCGATGCCAAGCCGGTGAACAAGGTGTCGGGCCAGCCCTTCACCATCGCGGAAATCGAAGCCGCCATCGAGGAGGCACTCAAGTGAACGAGATGACGACCATCGCGCGGACGACGACGCTCAAGGATTGGGAAACCGATCAGGAAGTCCGCTGGTGCCCCGGCTGCGGCGATTATGCGATTTTGAAGGCGGTGCAGCGCACGATGCCCGAAATCGGTACCGCGCCCGAGAATACCGTGTTCGTCAGCGGCATCGGATGTTCGTCGCGCTTCCCCTATTATATGGAAACCTATGGCTTCCATACGATCCACGGCCGCGCACCTGCCTTCGCGACGGGGCTGAAGCTCGCCAACCCCAATCTCGACATCTGGATCGTCACCGGTGACGGCGACGGGCTGTCGATCGGCGGCAATCACACGATGCACCTGATCCGCCGCAATCTCAATTGCCAGATCATGCTGTTCAACAACGAGATTTACGGGCTGACCAAGGGCCAATATTCGCCGACGAGCCGCGTTGGCACCACCAGCCCGTCGACGCCATATGGCTCGGTCGACCGCCCCGCGCAGCCCGCCGCGTTTGCGTTGGGTGCCGGATCGCGCTTCGTAGCGCGCGGCTTCGACGTGTCGAAGAAGCTGCCCGAGGTTTTGAAAGCGGCCCATGCCCACAAGGGCGCGGCCTTTATAGAGATTTTCCAGAATTGTATCGTCTATAACAAAGACGTGTTCGAGGATTTTGCGGCGCCGAAGGGCGCCGAGGATCGCCAGCTCTGGCTCGAGAATGGCGAACCGATGCTCTATGCCAAAGGCACCAAGGGCATCGCGCTCGACGGCGAAGCGCTGCACCTCAAGACCGTCGATGTCGTCGATGGCGACTGGCAGTCCGCGGGCGTAATCGTCCATGACGTCACCAACCGCAGCGTCGCGCACATGCTAGTCGAAATGCGCTTTGGCGAATTCCCTATGGCGCTCGGGGTCCTCTACGATGACCCGCGCCCGACCTTCGAGGCCGATGTCGTCCGCCAAAACCAGGCGGCGGCCGAAGGCAAGAAGGCCGACCTGCAGGGTCTGCTCAAAAAGGGGCAGACCTGGACCGTGACAGAAAGCGGGCCGGAACTCTGATCATCCATTCCGCGACATGGATAATCTGACGCACAGCCTTGTCGGCGCACTTCTCGGGCAGATGGGGCTCAAGAAGAAGACCGGCCTCGCGATGCCGACGCTGATCATCGCGGCGAACCTGCCCGATATCGACGCCGGCTGCGCGATTTACGGCATCGAGTCGCTATCGATGCGGCGCGGGATCACGCATGGGCCCATCGCGCTCGTCGTGCTGCCGATCCTCCTGTGGGCGCTTATGCTCGCTTTCGACCGCTGGCAGGAACGGCGTGGCAAGCGGCCGTCCGATCGATTGCCGATCGATAAGGGGTGGCTGCTCGCGCTCGCTTATATCGGCTGTCTCAGCCATCCCGCGCTCGACTGGCTGAACAATTACGGCATCCGCCTGCTCGAACCGTTCAGCCATCGCTGGTTCTATGGCGACAGCATCTTCATCATCGACCTGTGGATATGGGTCGCCCTCGCCGTGTCGGTCTGGCTGTCGCTCCGCCGTGAGCGGCTTGCGACGGCCGACTGGCGGCGGCCCGCTTGGATCGGCTTTGCGGTGGTGTGCGCCTATATTTTCGCGAACGGCCTGATCACCGGCGCTGCCGAACGCATGGCCTCGATCGCGCTCGACGCGGGCGGCCGGAAAGGCGCCCTCGTCGTGGCCAGCCCGCCGCCGCTGGCGTTCTGGAAACGCGACATCTTCTGGCGCACCGCCGATCGTTTCGGCACCGCGAGTTTCGTGCCCGGCGTGGGCGGACATGTCGATCTGACCGGCAGTCCGACGGGCATGGACGATTCGCGTCTCGCGACCTGGGTGAAGGCCGATCCCGCGGCTCGGGCCTTCCTCTTCTGGGCGCGGATGCCAGTCGCGCAAAAAGACAGGGACGCGATTCTGCTGCGCGACCAGCGCTTCATGCACCCGCTCGCGCAGGATCGTTTTCAAGTGCGGCTGACTGCGCCGGATACCGCCAGCGATCCCGAATGACAGCGCGCGCGTGACGTCATGGCGGTGCGCGCTTCAACCGATTGTCAGGGCGGTGTGTTTGGGGCAGGAAGGTGACAATGAACACGCATGTCAGCCCGCGCCGCGGTAAGGAACTGCTCCGCGCCGATCGCGCCTATCGCGCGGGCGGGGGCATGGCGCGGCTGATTGCCCTGGCGCCGGCGCGCCTTTTCCACCGCCTGCTCGACCGGATCGACGCGGGGCTGGCGCAGGGCACGATCGAGGGGCATCTGCCCGACGGCAGCGTGCGCTTGCTCGGCGGCCGCGGCAAGGGGCCGGTGGCGGTCGTCCACCTCCACGGCTGGGCGGCGCTGGCACGGCTTGCGCTGTCGGGGTCGGTCGGCTGGTATCGCGCGTTCGAGGCGCGCGAATGGTCGTCGCCAGATCCGGTGCCGCTGTTCGATCTGTTCATGCGCAATGGCGAGGCGCTGGGCAATGCCGGACGGGCGCGGGGGCCGTGGCGCTGGCTGAACCGCGCGATCCATTCGCTGAACCACAACGACCGTCGAGGAGCCCGGCGAAATATCCATGCCCATTATGATTTGGGTAATGATTTCTATCGCTTGTGGCTCGATCATTCCATGAACTATTCAAGTGCGCTTTTTACCGATCCGGGGCAATCGCTCGAAGATGCGCAGGCAACGAAAGTCGATGCGATCCTCGACCGGCTCGACTTGCGTTCGGGAAGCCGCCTGCTCGAAATCGGCTGTGGGTGGGGGGCGCTCGCCGAACGCGCTGTCGATCGGCATGATGTACTTTACACCGGCATCACCCTGTCGCCGGCGCAGGCCGAAATCGCCGACGCGCGGCTGAACGCGGTGGATCTGTCGGGACGCTCGCGGATCGAGCTTTGCGACTATCGCGACGTGCAGGGCCCCTATGATGCGATCGCGAGCGTCGAAATGGTCGAGGCGGTCGGCGAAGCCTATTGGCCGGCCTATCTCGACGCCATCGCCCGGCTGCTGCGTCCCGGCGGCAAGGCGGCGATCCAGTATATATCGATCAACGATGCGCTGTTCGAACGCTACGCGGCGAGCAGCGACTTCATCCAGGCTTATATCTTCCCGGGCGGCTGCCTGATTTCCGAAAGCCGCTTTCGCGCGCTGGCGGAGGCGAGGGGGCTCGCATGGCGCGACGTGCGCCGTTTCGGCGGCGATTACGCCGAGACGCTGCGCCAGTGGCGCGAACGCTTCGACGCAGCGGTCGCGGCCGATCAGCTTCCATCGGGTTTCGATGAGCGATTCATCCGGCTCTGGCGCTATTATCTGCAATATTGCGAAGGCGGCTTTCGTGGCGGCGGGATCGATGTCGCGCAAGTCACGCTCGAAAAGACGGCCTGAAAACAGGGGAGGAAGCGAAATGCGAAGATTCTTGGCGGCGGTGCTTCTGTGCACCGCGGCGGCGGGGTGCAGCGCGCCCGCGACCACGCAAACCACCGACCAATTGCCAAAGGATCTGAATGTGCTGTTCTGGACCCAGGATCAACGCGACGCCGCCTTCCGCACGATGGAGACGGTGCCAAAGGTCGCCGTGAATATGGTAGAGGCGGGCGATGCGGTCTATCCGCTGCCGCAGGGCGCGCCGATCGATCTTGGCACCGATGTCGATGCCTATATGGCGAAGCAGCGCAACGCCGGGTTGATCATCGTTCAGGACGGCAAGATCCGGCTCGAGAAATATGCGTTGGGCTATGGTGCCGCGGGGCGCTGGACGAGTTTCTCGGTCGCAAAGAGCTTCACCTCGACCCTCGTCGGCGCGGCGGTGAAGGACGGCTATATCAAGAGCCTCGACGACAAGGTCACCGCCTATATCCCGGGGCTCAAGGGCTCGGCCTATGACGATGTCAGCGTGCGGGAGCTGCTGACGATGACTTCGGGCGTCAAATGGAACGAGGGTTATACCGACCCCAAGTCCGACGTGGCGCAGTTCAACCTGCAAAGGCCTGTCGAGGGCGAAGACATAACTGTAAGCTATATGAAGAGCTTACCGCGCGAAGCACCCGCAGGTTCGACGTGGGTTTACAAGACCGGCGAGACCAATTTGATCGGCGTGCTCGTATCGAGCGCGACCGGCAAGACGCTGTCACAATATCTGTCCGAAAAAATCTGGAAGCCGTTCGGTATGGAACAGGATGCGGTATGGATGCTCGGGCCGACGGGACATGAGATCAGCGGCTGCTGCATGTCGGCGAGCCTCAAGGATTATGCGCGTTTTGGGCAGTTCATCCTGAACGGCGGTGTTGCGGGGGGCGAGAAGGTGCTGCCCGACGACTGGATTGCGTCGGCGACCACGAAGCAGGCGGGAATCGACGTGCCGGGGCGCGGCTATGGCTATCAATGGTGGACGAACGACGACGGCAGTTTTGCCGCGCAGGGCATTTTCGGGCAGGGGATTTTCATCGACCCGAAGAGAAAGCTGGTGATCGCGTCGAACGGCAACTGGCCGACCGCGACCGATCCCGAAGGCGTCGGCGCCGCGCGCGAAGCATTCTACAAGAGCGTGCAGGCGGCGGTGGATAAAGAGGCTGCAAACTGATTTTGTCATCCCGGCCTTCGCTGGGATGACAATTGTTCAGTCGATGGCGATGCTCGTCGCGCGCTGGGCCAGCCAGACCGCGACCAGCGGTACGGCGACGGCCAGCGCCATGATCCACCAACTGTCGGCGAGGGTGACCGCGCGATAGAGCGCCGCGCCAATGACGGCGCCCGCGACGATCCAGCCCGGACCGGTGCCGGCCGACACGCGCATCGCGAGCCAGCCGCCCGCAAAACTGCCGATGAACCAGCCGGCAATGAGCGAGATCGTCGATCCGATGGGGATCAGGATTTCGCCGCTGTCCGGATCGTAAACGTCAGGGGAAATTTCGCTGCCGGCATATTGCGCGAGCCAGATCAGTCCGAAAGCGACGACGATGCCGATGATTGCGGCAATTGCCGATCGCAAAATAGTCCTCGTCATTATTCCCGCGCCCTCGCAAACCCTCTTATGCGAGCGTCTTAGCGCAGGAAAGCGAAGATGGCGTTAAGCTTTTTTCATGACCTTGGGCAAGGCATGGAACGCCGTGCTTTCGAAGCCGTCAACCATCAGTTTTGCGACATATTCGCCGACCGCGGCGGGGTTCTTTATGCTCTGCGGATCCTCGCCGGGGTAGGCGCGCGCGCGCATCTGGGTGCGCGTGCCGCCGGGGTCGAGGATCGCGGTGCGGACGCCCGAGATATTGCGCATTTCGGCGCCATAGCTCGTCACCAGCGTCTCGAGCGCCGCCTTCGATGCGGCATAGGCGCCCCAATAGGCGCGCGGCTCGCGCGCGACGCCGCTCGACAGCGCGACCAGCCGGCCGTTTGCGGCACGGCGGAGCAGCGGGTCGAAATTGGCGATCAGCGCCTGTTGCGCGATCAGGTTGAGCGTCAGCGTCTTGTTGAATTCCTTGCCGTCGATTGCCGCGACCGGGGTCAGCGTGCCGAGCATCGCGGCGTTGAGCACGAGCATGTCGAGCTGCTGCCAGCGTTCGGCCATCGCGCTTGCGAGCCGCGCGATGCTGTCGCCATCGGTGAGGTCGAGCGGCGCGATCGTCGCGCTGCCGCCGGCGGCGTGGATGCGATCTTCGAGCTCCTCGAGCCCGCCCGCGGTGCGCGCGGTGATCACGACATGCGAGCCTCGGGCGGCGAGCGATTCGGCGATGGCTTCGCCGATGCCACGGCTCGCCCCGGTGACGAGCGCGACCTGGCCCGCCAGTTCTTCAGACGTCATATTCATTGTGTCAGACAACTCGTTCGGCAAGCAGCGAAAATTGATCTTCCAGGCCATGCTCGTCGAAATCGGTCAGCGTGGTCGGATAGTCGCCCGTGAAGCAGGCGTCGCAATATTGCGGCGCGTTCTGCTTCCGCTCGGCTTCGCCGAGTGCCCGGTAAAGGCCGTCGATGGTCAGAAAGGCGAGGCTGTCGGCATTGATGAAGTTCGCCATCTGCCCGACGCTCATTTGTGCCGCGAGCAGCTTGGCGCGTTCCGGCGTATCGACGCCATAGAAGCAGCTGTGCTGGGTCGGCGGGCTCGCGATGCGCATATGCACTTCGGCGGCACCGGCATCGCGCATCATCTGCACGATCTTGAGGCTCGTCGTGCCGCGCACGATCGAATCGTCGATTAGCACGATACGCTTGCCCGCGATCAGCGCGCGGTTGGCGTTGTGCTTCAGCTTGACACCCAGATGGCGGACCTTGTCGCCCGGCTGGATGAAGGTGCGTCCGACATAGTGCGAACGGATGATGCCGAGTTCGAACGGAATGCCCGATTCCTGCGCATAGCCGATCGCCGCGGGCGTGCCCGAATCGGGGACGGGGATGACGAGGTCGGCGTCGACCGGATTTTCGCGCGCGAGTTCGGCGCCGATCGCCTTGCGCACCGAATAGACGCTCGTGCCGTCGACGATCGAATCGGGACGCGAGAAATAGACATATTCGAAGATGCACGGGCGCGCCGACTGCTCGGCAAAGGGGCGGTGCGAGGTCAGCTGGCCGTCGCGGACGATCACGAGCTCGCCGGGTTCGACCGAGCGGACGAATTCGGCGCCGACCACGTCGAGCGCCACCGTTTCCGACGCCAGGATATGCGCATCGCCGAGCTTGCCGATGACGAGCGGGCGGATGCCGAGCGGATCGCGGCAGCCGATCATGCCTTCGGCGGTCAAACAGATCAGCGAATAAGCACCCTCGACCTGCTTCAGCGCGTCGATGAAACGATCCAGCAGCGAGCGGTAGCTCGACGTCGCAACCAGATGGATGATCACCTCGGTATCGCTGGTCGACTGGAAGATCGATCCGCGACGGACGAGCACCTTCTTCAAAGCCGCAGCGTTTGAGATGTTGCCGTTGTGCGCCACCGCGAAGCCGCCGGTCGACAAATCGGCATAGAGCGGTTGGACGTTGCGAAGCGCGGTCTCGCCCGTCGTCGAATAGCGGACATGGCCGACCGCCGACGGGCCGTCGAGCTGACGGATGATCTCGTCGCGATCGAAATTGCCCGCGACATGGCCCATCGCGCGATGGGTATGGAAATCCTTGCCGTCGAAGGCGGTGATGCCTGCGGCTTCCTGCCCGCGGTGCTGCAGAGCGTGCAGCCCCAGCGCGACAACCGCAGAAGCGCTATCGGCGCCATGAATACCAAATACGCCGCACTCCTCGCGGAGCTTGTCGTCATCGAAAGGGTGGGTCGTCAGCATGTCGATCCAAGGGGGCAGGGGGACTGCGGCGCATATAGGGAGGGCGATAACAAATGTCGCCCCCTAATCACGATATTGTCATATGCGTGGCAAGGGACGGGGTGGCAGCGGCTTCGATCCTGCTCTAAAGCGCGCTTCATGGATGACCAGCGCGACACGACCGACCGATTTCTTCCGCGTTTCGACGCCGCGGGGCTGGTGACGGCGATCGTCACCGACGCCGACACACACGTCCTGCTGATGGTCGCGCATATGAACGAAGAGGCGATCGCAAAAACGCGCGAGACGGGGCAGGCGCATTTCTGGTCGCGCTCGCGGGCGTCGCTGTGGCGCAAGGGCGAAACCTCGGGTAACGGCCTGACGCTCGTCGAGATGCGCGTCGATTGCGATCAGGACGCGCTGCTGCTGCGCGTAAGGCCCGCGGGGCCGGCGTGCCATACCGGACGCCGCTCGTGCTTCTATCGCCGCATCGAGGCGGATGGCAGCCTGACCTTTCTGGTGGACGATGCGCAGGGCTGAAATCCTTTTGGCGCTGACGGCGATGCTGCTCGCCGGCTGCGAGCGGGCCGATCCCAATTCCGACCGCAAGGGGGTCGACGCGAGCAATCCGCTCGAGCTCACGGCGCGCGAGCGGGGTATCGTGCGTCCCGATGCTGACTCGCCGACCGGCGTGTTCGAGCGCCGGCACGACCTTGGCCGCGACGCGATGTGCGTCGCTCCCGACAGCGCCGGGAAGTGGCGCTTCGCGGTCACCGCGTCCTTCGGGACGAGCCTGTCCTGCCTCGCGACCGGAACGATGACGCGCGAGGGCGGCAAGTGGCGGATGCGTTTCGCCGGCGCGGAAGGCTGCGAGGCGCTGGTCCACGAGGAAGAGGATGAGCTGCGCCTGCCCGGACGCCTGCCGCCGCAATGCGCGCGGCTGTGCCCGAACCGCGCCTCGCTTTCGGGCCTGCGCCTGCCGCGCGCGAGCTGGTCCGCCGATGATGCCAGGGGCTTGCGGATCAGCGATCGACACGGCAATATCACGCGTCCCTGTGCGGGCTGACCCGCGCCGAAATCGGACCATCCGGCGCTATTGACGTTCACGTCAACGGAAACTAGTTTCAACGGCATGACCGAACCTTACGGCCACGCCCATATCGACACGCCCGATCATCTGGGGCGCGAACAGTTCAGCATCACCGACTTGTCGACCGAGTTCGGGGTTACCGCCCGTGCGCTGCGCTTCTATGAAGACGAGGGTTTGATCAGCCCGTCGCGCAAGGGCCTGTCGCGTATCTATTCGAAGCGCGATCGCGCCCGGCTCGCGTGGATATTGCGCGCAAAGCGGACGGGGTTCAGCCTCGCCGACATTCGCGAGATGATCGACCTTTACGACGTCGGCGACGGCCGCAAATTGCAGCGGCAGGTGACGATCGAAAAGTGCGAAGAGCGTATCGCGCTCCTCCGCCGCCAGCGCGACGATATTGACAGCGCTGTAGATGAGCTGTCACGCTTCATCGATATGGTGAAGAAAGTCGATGCGGCCTGATAGGCCGCGCGACTGCTGACCCTCTGCCTCTCCCCAGGCAAGTTTGACACGCCAGAACTGCTTTTCAGAAGGATTTCCCATGCCCGTCTATCGCGCCCCTGTGCAGGACACTCTTTTCCTCCTCAACGACGTGCTCGGCGTCGAGCGCTATGCAAACCTCCCCGGCTTCGCCAATGCGACACCGGACATGATCGAGGCGGTGCTGACCGAGGCGGGGAAATTCTGCGAGGAAGTGCTGTTCCCGATCAACCAGTCGGGTGACCTCGAGGGTTGCACGCGCCACGACGATGGCAGCGTCACGACGCCGAAGGGCTTCAAGGAAGCCTATAAGGCCTATTGCGAAGCGGGCTGGACGCTGCTGACCCAGCCCGAGGAATTCGGCGGACAGGGGCTGCCGCATGTCGTGGGTTTCCCGGTCGAGGAATATCGCATGGCGGCGAACCAGGCCTTTGCAATGTATCCCGGACTGACGCAGGCAGCCGTCGCCGCGATCCTCGTCAAGGGATCAGAGGAGCAGAAGGCGACCTATGTCCCGAAGATGATCTCGGGCGAATGGGGCGGGACGATGAACCTGACCGAGCCGCATTGCGGCACCGACCTCGGCCTCATCCGCACGCGCGCGGTGCCGAACGGCGACGGCAGCTATGACGTCACAGGCACGAAGATTTTCATTTCGTCGGGTGAGCACGACCTGACCGACAACATCATTCATCTCGTCCTCGCAAAGACCCCTGACGCGCCCGACAGCGTCAAGGGCATCTCGCTGTTCATCGTGCCCAAGTTCCTCGTCAACGAAGACGGCTCGCCTGGTGAGCGTAACAGGCTGCAGTGCGGGTCGATCGAGCACAAGATGGGCATCCATGCCAATTCGACCTGTGTGATGAATTATGACGGGGCAAAGGGCTGGATGGTCGGCGAGGAGAACAAGGGGCTCGCCGCCATGTTCGTGATGATGAACGCCGCGCGCCTCGGCGTCGGCATTCAGGGTCTGGGGCAGGCCGACATCGCCTTCCAGAACGCCGTCCAATATGCGCAGGACCGCCGCCAGGGCCGTGCGCTGACCGGTCCGAAGGACCCGCAGGAAAAGGCCGACCCGCTGTTCGTCCACCCCGATGTGCGCCGCATGCTGATGGACGGCAAGGCGACGGTGGAGGGGCTGCGCGCGCTGTGCCTGTGGGGCGCGCTCCAGGTTGACCTGTCGCATCTCGCGGAAACCGAGGAAGAGCGCCAACAGGCCGACGATCTCGTCAGCCTGCTTACCCCGGTGATCAAGGGCTATGGCACCGACAAGGGCTATGACGTCGCGACGAATGCGCAGCAGGTGTTCGGTGGCCATGGCTACATCGAGGAACAGGGCATGAGCCAATATGTCCGCGATGCCCGCATCACGATGATCTACGAAGGCGCCAACGGCGTCCAGGCGATGGACCTCGTCGGCCGCAAGCTCGCGCAGAACGGCGGCCGCGCGATTCAGTCACTGTTCGCTATCGTCGATACCGAATGCGCCGCGGCAAAGGATCGTCCGGCATTGGCCGATTTCGCGGTCCGGCTCGAAAAAGCGAATGGCGAACTGAAGGCCGCGACGATGTGGTTCATGCAGAATGGTATGGCGAACCCCAATAATGTCGGCGCGGGCGCGCACCATTATATGCACATCACGGGCATCGTCGCATTGGGCCTGATGTGGCTGCGCATGGCCGAGGCGGCGCAGGTGGCGTTGGACGAAGGGCGCGGGAACAAGGACTTCCTCGAAGCCAAGATCGTGACCGCGCGCCACTTCGGCGAGCGCTTCCTGCCCGATGCGGGATCGCTCCGCCGCAAGATCGAGGCGGGCAGCGAGGCGATGATGGCGCTGACGCCCGAGCAATTCTTCGCCGCCTGAGGTGCCGCCGATGCAACCATCGCCGCCGCCAAGCGTGTCGGCGGCGATGGGGAATATCGCGCCGATCGTTGTAGAGGGCCGCAACTGCTGGCGGATCGAACGTGCCAACAAAGCGCGGATGATCGTCGATGCCGCCGATTATTTCGCGCTGCTCGAAGTGCTGATGGCGAAAGCGGAAGAGCGTATCCTGCTGATCGGCTGGGATTTCGATCCGCGTATCGCGCTGAAGCCCGATAAAGACGGCAAGGGCGAACCACTCGGCCACTATCTGCTGAAGCTCGCGCAGGACAAGCCCGAGCGCGACATCGATATCCTGCGCTGGAATTTCGGTGGGCTCAAACAGTTCGTGGTGCCGCGCATCGTGTCGATGATCGTGCGTTGGAAACTGACGCGCTCGATCAGCTTCCGCCTCGACAGCGCGCATCCGGTTGGGTGCAGCCACCATCAGAAGGTCGCGGTGTTCGACGACCATCTTGCCGTGTGCGGCGGGATCGACGTGGGCGCGCGCCGCTGGGACACGCGCGATCACAAGGATGGCGACACGCACCGCACCGCGCCCGACGGCAAGGCCTATATGCCCTGGCACGACAGCACGATGATTCTGGCCGGACCGGTGGGCGGTGCGCTCGCCGATCTCGGCAACGAGCGCTGGCAGCGCGCGACGAAAAAGCCTCTCCGCGATCTGACAGGCAAGGGAGAGAATTGGCCCGACGACCTCGAACCCGATTTCGAGGGCGTCGACGTTGCCATCTCGCGCACGCGCGCCGAATATGACGGCTACGGCGAAATCCGCGAGATCGAACAGCTTTACCTCGACATGATCGCGGCGGCGAAGCGCTTCATCTATTTCGAAAATCAATATTTCACCTGCGGCAAGATCGCCGCCGCGATCGCCGAGCGGTTGAACGAGGATGATCCACCCGAATTCGTGATGGTGATGCCCGAAACCGCCGACGGCTGGCTCGAGCAGATGGCGATGGACGCCGCGCGCGTGCAACTCGTCCGCGAAATCGCGAAGGCGAAACATGGCGATCGGCTGAAAGTCTATTTCCCCCGGACGAGGAAGGGCGAGGCCATCTATGTCCACGCCAAGACCGCGGTGGTAGACGATCGGATGATCCGCGTCGGATCCGCCAATATGAACAATCGCTCGATGGGGCTCGACAGCGAATGCGATGTGACGATCGACGCCGCGCTGCCCGCGAATGCCGGCGTCGAGCCGGTCATCCGCCGCTTGCGCGAATCGCTGATCGGCGAACATCTGGACATCGACCCGGCCGAGGTTAGCCGCCGTTTCGAGGCGACGGGGTCATTGATCGCGACGATCGAGGCGTTTCGCGGCGAAGGCCGTTCGCTCGAACTGCTCGACCTGACCAAGCCGGGGCCGTTCGACGAATTCATCGCCGAGAATGAACTGCTCGATCCGACGAGCCCCGACGAGATGTTCGAAAGCCTGACCGAGCGCGGGCTAAGGAAAAGCTGGCATCGCGGTCGCGGCTGGATGCGGCGGCATCGGCCCTTTCGGCGGAAGGCTTAGTCGGCCAGCGACAGGATGTGATGCGCCTGCTTCAAATGCGGCGCGTCGACCATCTTCCCATCGACTTGGAGCACGCCGACACCGGGGTTGGCCGCAAAGGCATCGATGATCGCCTGTGCTCGCGCCACCTCGTCGGCCGAGGGTGTGAAGGCGGCGTTGATCGGCCCGACCTGCGACGGGTGGATCGCCATCATGCCGGTAAAGCCATCGCGCCGCGCGCGGGCGGCATAGGAGGCGAGGCCTTCTTCGTCCTTGATCGCCGGGAACACGGTGTCGATCGCGGCGGTGTTCGCGCCATGCGCCGCGAACAGGGTCAGCGCGCGCGCCATTTCATAGGGTGCGGTGTAGCTGCCGTCGTCGTGCCGGCTCGTCGTCGCACCGATCGCGGCGGGTAGGTCCTCGGCGCCCCAGGTCAGGCCGAGCAGGCGGTCCTTCACTTCGCGGTAGCTGCCGAGCGTGAAGATCGCCGCGGGCGTCTCGGTCGCGATCGGCAGGATTGCGGGCATCGAGGCGTCCCGCGCCGCTTCGCTGCGCAGGATCGTGTCGAGCTGCTGGATGCTCGGCGCGCCTTCGGCCTTGGGCAGCATGATCGCGTCGGGACGGGCGCCGGCGATCGCGGCAACGTCGGCGGCGGTCAGGTGGCCGTCGAGAGGATTGACGCGCACCAGCGTGATCACGTCCCGCTCACCCGCAAGATAGTCGGCAACCGCGTGACGCGCCGCGTCCTTGTTCGCGAGCGAAACCGAATCCTCAAGGTCGAGGATGATCGCATCGGCGCCCGACGCCGCGGCCTTGGCGAAACGTTCGGGCCGGTCGCCGGGGACGAAGAGAAGGGAACGAAGTCGCATCAGTTGGCCTTCCGCTGGACAAGGGCAGAACGCTCGCATTGGCACACTAGTTCATCGCGCTGGTTGATACAGCGATGGAGGAAGGTCACGATGCCCGCGTTGGGGCGCGATTTCGACTCTTTCAGGCTGATGACTTCGCTCTCGGCGCGGAGCGTATCGCCGATGAACACAGGCTTCGGCATGACGAGCTTGTCATAACCCAAATTCGCGACGAGCGTGCCAAGCGTCGTGTCGCCGACCGACAACCCGACCATCAGGCTGAAGGTGAAGGTGCCGTTGACGAGGATCTGCCCGAACTCCGACGCCTTCGCCGCCTCGATATCGAGGTGGAGCGGCTGCGGATTGTGGGTCATCACCGTGAAGAGAAGATTGTCGGTCTCGGTCACCGTGCGACGGATGTCGTGCATCAGCGTGTCGCCGATTGCCCATTCGTCGAAATATTTGCCGGCCATTATGCTTCGTCCTTCTCGATCAGGGCGAGCAGCGCCTCGACCTGCACCTGCGAACCCGCAACTGCGTTGAGCTCGGCGACAATGCCATCGAACGGCGCGGTCAGGCTATGTTCCATCTTCATCGCTTCGAGCGTGAGCAATTTCTGCCCCTTGGTCACCTTGTCGCCCGCGGCAACATCGACCGCGATGACCTTGCCCGGCATGGGCGACAGGATCGCGCCGTCGCCCGCGGCGCCGCCGGCGCTGCCCTCGGCGCGCCAGGGTGCGAGCTGCCAGACCGAACCGCCCTCGGCAACGAGCATCGCGGGCGCGGGCTCTTCGGCGCCCGGGCCGTGCAGTTCGACCTCGACGCGCTTGCCGTCGAGCAGGAAGGGGGACGAGCGTATATCGGATGCATTGAGGCGGAAGCCCGATTGCAGCGAGCGCGGCACCATCGCCATCGCGGCGTTGGTGAGCGCTTGCGCGCTCGGCACCGGTTCCTCGGTCATCGCATCGCCGTCGCGGCCGATGAGGCCCGTATCGACCGTGCCCGCGATGAAATCGGGATGGTCGAGGGCGTTGATCAGGAAGGCCGAATTGGTCTTTACCGGCCAGATCGCGCTGTCCTCAAGCATCTCCGACAGCAATTCGCGCGCTTCCTCGCGCTCCTCGCCCCAGGCGATCACCTTGGCGATCATCGGGTCGTAGAAGGGCGAGACCTCGGCGCCTTCATAGACGCCCGTATCGACGCGGCCGATCTGTTCGGGAAGCTGAAAGAGTTCGAGCGTGCCGATGCTCGGCAGGAACCCCTTGGCGGGGTCTTCGGCATAAAGCCGCGCTTCCATCGCCCAGCCGTTGATCGCGAGTTCGTCCTGCGCGAGCGGGATCGGCTCGCCGCTCGCGACGCGAAGCTGCCATTCGACGAGATCGACGCCGGTGATCTCCTCGGTGACCGGATGCTCGACCTGCAGGCGCGTGTTCATTTCCATGAACCAGATGCGGTCGGCGCGGAGGCCTTCCGATGCGTCGGCGATGAACTCGATCGTCCCCGCGCCGACATAGTCGACCGCCTTCGCGGCGCGCACCGCCGCGGCGCAGAGGTCGGCGCGCGTCGCCTCGTCCATACCGGGGGCGGGGGCTTCCTCGATCACCTTCTGGTGGCGGCGCTGGAGCGAGCAGTCGCGTTCGAACAGGTGGACGACATTGCCGTGCGTGTCGCCGAACACCTGCACCTCGATATGGCGCGGAGTCAGGATATACTTCTCGATCAGCACATGGTCGTTGCCGAATGACGATGCCGCCTCGCGCTGGCACGAGGCGAGCGCGTCGAGAAAATCGGCTGGGGCGTCGACCTTGCGCATCCCTTTGCCGCCGCCGCCCGCGACCGCCTTGATGAGGACGGGGTAGCCGATCTGCGCGGCCTGTTCGGCGAGGAAGGCCGGATCCTGATTTTCGCCCATATAGCCCGGCGTGACCGGCACGCCCGCATCAGCCATCAGCTTCTTCGCGGCGTCCTTCAACCCCATAGCGGTGATCGAAGACGGCTTCGGCCCGACCCAAACGAGCCCGGCATCGGCGACCGCCTGCGCAAACTCGGCATTCTCGGAGAGGAAGCCATAGCCCGGATGGATCGCCTCGGCGTCCGTCGCCTTCGCGGCGGCGATGATCTTCTCGCCAACCAGATAGGATTCGCGCGCCGGCGACGGCCCGATATGCACGGCCTCGTCGGCCTCGCGCACATGCAGCGCTTTCGCATCGGCGTCCGAATAGACCGCAACGGTGCGTATGCCCATCTCGCGCGCGGTGCGGATGATACGGCAGGCGATTTCGCCGCGATTGGCGATGAGGAGGGAAGTGATCATCATCATTACATCCTGAACACGCCGAACCCGCGGTCCTCGACCGGGGCGTTCAGCGTTGCCGCGAAGGCTAGCCCAAGCACGTCGCGCGTCTGGGCGGGGTCGATGATGCCGTCGTCCCAGAGGCGAGCGGTCGCGTGGTAGGGATTGCCCTCATCCTCATATTTCTGGCGGATCGGCGCCTTGAAGGCTTGAGCCTCTTCCGGCGTCCATTTGTCGGCGTCGCGGTGGACGGTCGCCAGTACCGATGCCGCCTGTTCGCCGCCCATCACGCTGATCCGCGCATTGGGCCAGGTGAAGAGGAAGCGGGGGCTGTAGGCGCGTCCGCACATGCCGTAGTTGCCTGCGCCGAAGCTGCCGCCGATCAGCACGGTAATCTTCGGCACCGTCGCGGTTGCCACGGCCGTCACCAGCTTTGCACCATGTTTTGCAATGCCTTCGGCCTCATATTTGCCGCCGACCATGAAGCCGCTGATATTCTGGAGGAAGAGCAGGGGAATGCGCCGCTGCTGCGCGAGCTCGATGAAATGCGCGCCCTTGACCGCGCTTTCGCTGAAGAGCACGCCATTGTTCGCAAGGATCGCGACCGGAATGCCCCAGATATGCGCAAAACCGCAGACGAGCGTGCTCCCGTAATTCGCCTTGAATTCGTGAAACTCGCTGCCGTCGACGATGCGCGCGATCACCTCATGCACATCATAGGGGGCGCGGACGTCATCAGGGACGACGCCGTAAAGCTCTTCGCCATCATATTTGGGCGGGCGCGGATCTTTAAGCGCAATTTCGAAACCCTTGTCCTCGCCGAGGTGGCTGACGATGTCGCGAACGATCGTCAGCGCATGTTCGTCATTCTCGGCGAGATGGTCGACGACGCCCGACTTTTTCGCGTGCAGGTCGCCGCCGCCGAGGTCCTCGGCGCTGATTTCTTCGCCCGTCGCGGCCTTCACCAGCGGCGGGCCCGCGAGGAAGATCGTGCCCTGGTTTCGTACGATCACCGTCTCGTCCGACATC
The DNA here is from genome assembly GCF_013410105.1 of Sphingopyxis sp. JAI108. Taxonomy (GTDB): domain Bacteria; phylum Pseudomonadota; class Alphaproteobacteria; order Sphingomonadales; family Sphingomonadaceae; genus Sphingopyxis; species Sphingopyxis chilensis. Next base: position 2,014,828 of record NZ_JACCCJ010000001.1, on the reverse strand, counting down.
GCGGGGACATAGGCGCCGCCCGCGGTACAGCTCCCCATCACGCACGCGATCTGCGGGATGCGCTTGGCGCTCATATTCGCCTGGTTGAAGAAGATGCGCCCGAAATGGTCGCGGTCGGGAAAGACCTGGTCCTGATGCGGCAGGTTCGCGCCGCCGCTGTCGACCAGGTAGATGCAGGGCAGGCGGTTCGCCTCGGCAATCTCCTGCGCGCGCAGATGCTTCTTGACCGTCATCGGGTAGTAAGTGCCGCCCTTCACCGTCGCATCGTTGCAGACGACCATGCACTGGCGCCCCGACACGCGGCCGATCCCGCAGATCAGCCCCGCGCCGGGCACTTCGCCGTCGTATAGGTCGTTCGCCGCGAGCTGGCCGATTTCGAGGAAGGGCGAGCCCGGATCGAGCAATCGCTCGACGCGCTCGCGCGGCAGCAGCTTGCCGCGGCTCCTGTGCCGCTCTCGCGACTTTTCATTGCCGCCGAGCGCAGCTTCGGCGACCGCCGTCCGCAGCGCGTCGGTCAGCGCGCGATTATGCGCGCTGCGCGTGCGATATTCGTCGCTGTCCGCGTTGATATTCGTGCCGAGAACCGGTGCGCTCACTGTATCGTCTCTCCCTGTAGCCCGTTCGGAACTAACCCGCCGCTCGTCGATTGAAAAGCGCAGCAGGCCGAAAATGGTTGGAATTGAAACCGGATTTTCCCACGCGTCGGCCGCCTGCCTATCCGTGACAAAACAAGGTCATTTCCATGAAAAAAGCTGTCTTCGCCGTCCTCCTGTCCACCGCCGCCGTTCTCGCGGGGCCCGTCGCCTGCAGCAGCGGCAAGGATAGCTCCGCCGCTTACACGGTCGGCACCGATATCGGGATCAGCAAGGCAGCGATGGACATGAGCGCCAAGCCCGGCGACGACTTTTACGCCTATGCCAACGGGAATTGGGACAAGGCGAATGAAATTCCCGCCGACCGCTCGTCGATCGGTGCTTTTTACGTCGCGCAGCTCGAGACCGAAAAGCGCAACCGCGAACTGATCGGCGCGATCGTCCAGCAGGGCGGCGAGCCGGGGACCAACGACGGCCGCATCGCAGCATTCTACAAGGCTTACACCGATGTGAAGGCGATCGACGCCGCGGGCATGAAGCCCGTCGCCGCCGACCTCGCGCGCTTCGCCGCGATTACCGACAAGACCGCGTTGTCGAAGGTGCTCGGCGAACAGCTCCGCGCCGACGTCGATCCGCTCAACGCCACCGACTTCCAGACCGAAAATCTGTTCGGCGTGTTCGTAACGCAGGGACTCGCGACGCCGGGCGAAGTCATCCCCTATCTGTTGCAGGGCGGGCTCGGTATGCCCGAGCGCGAATATTATCTGTCGGCCGATCCCAAGATGGCGAGCATTCGTACTGCCTATCAGGACTATATCGCCAAGCTGCTGACCGCCGCCGGGCAGAGCGACGCCGCGGCGAAGGCGAAGCGCATCTATGACCTCGAGGTCAAGATCGCCAAGGCCCACGCGACGCGTGAGCAGAGCGAGGATTTCACCAAGTCGGCTGACGTCTGGGCCAAGGCCGATTTCGCCAAGAAGGCGCCCGGCATCGACTGGCCCGCGTTCATGAGCGCCGCCAAGCTTGAGGGCGCCACAAAGTTCGGCGCCTATCATGCGAAAGCGATCACCGGCCTGTCGGCGCTCGTGGCGTCCGAACCGCTCGACGCCTGGAGGGACTGGCTCGCCTTCCACCAGATCAACAGTCACGCCGACGTGCTGCCGAGCGCGATCGATAGCGCGCATTTCGCTTTCTATGGCACGACGCTCTCCGGCACGCCGCAGCAGCGCAGTCGCGAAAAGCGCGCGCTCGACGCGCTGGACACCTATCTCGGCGACGCGGTGGGCAAGGCCTATGCCGACAAATATTTCCCCGCCTCGGCCAAGGCCGAAGTCGGCGACATGGTGAAGAACATCAAGGCCGCCTTCGCGACGCGCGTGAACGGCATCGACTGGATGGCGCCCGAAACCAAGAAGGAAGCGATCAAGAAGGTCGAAACCATTGCCGTGGGCGTCGGCTACCCCGACAGCTGGCGCGACTATGGCAGCTACACGGTCAGCGCGTCCGACGCCTATGCGAACGAGGTCGCCGGACAGAAGGCCGAATATGCGCACCAGCTCGCCAAGATCGGCAAGCCGATGGACAAGGGCGAATGGTGGATGGTCCCGCAGACCGTCAACGCGGTGAACCTGCCGGTGCAGAACGCGCTGAACTTCCCCGCCGCGATCCTTCAGCCGCCCTTCTTCAATGCCACGGCCGACCCTGCGTTCAACTATGGCGCGATCGGCGCGGTGATCGGGCATGAGATCAGCCACAGCTTTGACAATAATGGCGCGGCGTTCGATTCGACCGGCGCGCTGCGCAACTGGTGGACCCCGGCGGATCTGGCGAAGTTCGACGCCGCAGGCGATGCGCTTGCCGCGCAGTTCGACACCTACAAGCCGTTTCCCGATCTGGCGGTCAACGGCAAGCTCACGCTGGGCGAGAATATCGCCGACGTGGCCGGGCTTCAGGCGGCGTACGATGCGTATCGCGCCTCGCTCGGGGGCAAGGAAGCGCCGGTGATCGACGGCTTCACTGGCGACCAGCGCTTCTTCATCGCCTATGCGCAGACCTGGGCGACCAAGATGCGCGCCGAGGCGCTGCGCGCGCGCGTCGCGACCGACGGCCATGCACCGGGCATGTACCGCGCGCTGACGGTGCGCAACCTCGACGCCTGGTACAAGGCATTTGACGTCAAGGAAGGCGACAAGCTCTACCTCGCGCCCGACAAGCGCGTGCGCGTCTGGGGATAAGGATCGGGTGGGGCGGGGCGTCATTTCGCCTTGCCCTTTCCGGTTGGCGCACCCGGCTTTTCCTTGAGGATCAGGTAACGATAGACGCCGATCGCGTTGATGATCAGCAGCGCGATATTCTGCCATCCGATGCCTTCGCTATCGGGTTGCAGAAAACCCCATGCGATCAGTGCAATGCTGCTCGTCACGAAGATAACGAATGCCCAGCCGGTCCAGCGCCGCCCGAGGTTGAGCGACACCACCAGCGCCGCGAGCGTCGCCGCGCCCGCGCCGTAATATTGCAGGACGGTCAGAAGCGTGTCGCTCACTGGCCGGTCGCTCCGAAAGCGAATTCGAGCTTCAGCCCGTCGGGATCGGCGAAGAAGACCGCATAATAGGTTGGCCCATAGCGGGGATAATCTGCGGGCGCATCGAGCACTTCTGCATCGATGTCGCGCAGCAAGACATGAAGCGCATCGACATCGTCCCGGCTCTCCGCGGTCCATGCAAGATGATGCAAACCCGGCGAATAGCGGTCATGCGTCCGCTTGGCTCCCTCGCCGCGGGCCTCGATAATGCCGATCGAATGAAAGGGTTCGCCTTCGCGATCCCAATCGCTGCCATGATCATGGTCCGCCGAACGCCGATAACCGAGAAAGCCGAGCACCGCGTCATAAAAGCGGCGCGACCGCTCCCTGTCGGTGACCGTCAGGTCGATATGATGGACAAGCCCGCGCACGCTCATGCCAACGCGCCGATCAGGGCAAGGATGCCGGCGCCGCTGAGCGCTGGCCACGCGATATGGCGGCCTTTGGTATAGGCGGCGTCGAACAGGCCCGTGGCAAGCCAGCTCAGGCCGATCACGATAAGGAGCTGCTTCGGCGTTCCGGGCCATGCGACCGCCGCCGCCGAAATCAGCATCAGCACCGCCGTGGCATGCCATGCGAACCGAAGGATGCGGCGCGTCAGCGCGTCGGACAGCGGGCCTTCGCGGCGCCGCAGCAACGGCACGATCAGGCGCCGATACCCCAAAACCGAATGAATTCCGGCCGTCGTCACCATGAAGGCGGCCGACAGCCAGAGCCAGATCACGCCCCCGCGCCGATCAGCTCGCGGCCGATCAGCATGCGGCGGATTTCGTTGGTGCCCGCGCCGATGTCGAGCAGCTTGGCGTCGCGCCAATAACGCTCGACCGGCCAGTCCTTGGTATAGCCCGCGCCGCCGAGGGCCTGGATAGCTTCGCCCGCGACCTTCACCGCATTTTCGCTGGCAAGCAGGATGCAGCCCGCGGCGTCGAAGCGCGTCGTCTGCCCCGCGTCGCACGCCTTGGCGACATTGTAGACATAGGAACGCGCCGACTGGAGCATGACATACATGTCGGCGACCTTTGCCTGCATCAGCTGGAACGATCCGATCGGCTTGCCGAACTGCTTGCGTTCGCGGACATAGGGAATGACGGTGTCGAGGCACGCCTGCATGATGCCGAGCTGGAGCCCCGCGAGCACGACGCGTTCATAATCGAGCCCCGACATCAGCACACCGACCCCGCCATTTTCGGGGCCCATGACCTGTTCTTCGGACACTTCGCAGTCAGCGAAGACGAGCTCGGCGGTCGGGGAGCCGCGCATGCCGACCTTGTCGATCTTTTGCCCGATCGAAAACCCCGGCATGTCCTTTTCGATCAGGAAGGCGGTGATGCCGCGCGAACCGGCTTCGGGGCTCGTCTTTGCATAGACGACGAGCGTGTCGGCGTGGGTCGCATTGGTGATCCAGAATTTGGTGCCGTTAAGGACATAGCCGCCCTGCACCTTGTCGGCCTTCAGCTTCATCGACACGACATCGCTGCCCGCGCCCGCCTCCGACATCGCGAGGCTGCCGACATGCTCGCCTGAAATCAGCTTCGGCAGATATTTGGCCTTTTGCTCGGCATTCCCCCAGCGGCGGATCTGGTTGACGCAGAGGTTCGAGTGCGCGCCATAGGAGAGGCCGATCGCGGCGCTGGCGCGGCTCACTTCCTCGACCGCGATCACATGTTCGAGATAGCCGAGGCCGAGGCCGCCGAACTCCTCCTCGACGGTGATGCCGTGCAGGCCGAGTTCGCCCATCTGCGTCCACAGCTCGTCGCGGGGGAACCAATCCTCCGCGTCGGCCTTGGCCGCGAGCGGGGCGATCTGTTCGTCGGCGAAGCGGGCGGTAGTTTCGCGGATCATGTCGGCGGTTTCACCGAGGGCGAAGTCGAAATCGGGGGTGGCGCGCATGGATTACCTGTCGATCGAGGGCCGGATGGTCCCGGGATAGTGCATCAAAATTCTAGCATATGGAAATTGAAAGCACTCGCGGTTTGGCATAAGTAAAATCTATGATAAAACGCGCGCATATCCGGCAATTCCTCGCGGTCGTCGATGCGGGCAGCTTTACACAGGCCGCCTCGCGCATCCGCGTCACCCAACCGGCGCTATCGGCTGGCGTCGCCGAGCTGGAACGACTTGTCGGGACGCCGCTGTTCCTGCGCAATCGCCGGCAGATCCGCCTGACCGAGGCGGGCGGGCGCTTTCTGCCGATCGCGCGCGATCTCGACCGGGGATTCCGCGCGGCGGACGGCTTCGGCCGCGAAAGCGACCGGCACGCGTCCGAGCTGAAGCTGGGCGTTATCCGGTCGGTGCCCGGCGAGTTGTTGCAGGCGATCGTCGCGGCGCTGCGGCCGAGTTTTGCAATCGAGATCGTCGAAAACAGCGATGCCGAGCTTCGCGCCGCGCTGGGCAGCGCGCGCATCCATATGGCGATTGCCGGGCTTCGGCCCGGCGAGCGCGGCCATCCCGTCACCCCGCTCTATGATGAACCGCTGACGATGTTCATCGCCGCCGACCATCCGCTCGTCGGCCGGATCGAGGTCACGCCCGATGAACTCGCGGCCGAAACGATGATCGCGCGCCGCTCGTGCGAATTTCTGGACGCGACGAGCCGATTCTTCACGCGCCACGGCGTGCGCCCGCGTTTTGCGCTGCGCAGCGAAAGCGACGAGCGATGCCTGCGGATGGTCGCCGCAGGCATCGGCATCACCACCGCGCCGGTGTCGCTGGCGATCGACGGAATTGTCCCGCTCAAGGTTGCGGGCTACGACTTTCGCCGCGAGCTGGGACTGATCGCCGATCCCGCCTGGGCCGCGCTGCCCGAAATCGCGCCGCGGCTGGCGCATGCGCGCGAGACGATCGGCGCGATTGCGGCCGAGTGGCGGCAGGCGAAGGTCGATGTCGCCACATAACGACCGGCCTCACAAGTCTGGCTTGCAGCGTCAAAAGGCCATACAGCTTGATCGCTTCATGGAGGGGCGGCAAGGGCGGGGCATGACCGATACGCTGACCCATCTCGACCGGCTGGAGGCCGAGAGCATCCATATCATGCGCGAAGTGATGGCCGACGCGGCCAAGCCCGTGATGCTGTACAGCGTGGGCAAGGACAGCGCCGTGATGCTGCATCTCGCGCGCAAGGCTTTCTATCCCTCGCCGCCGCCGTTTCCGCTGCTCCACGTCGATACGACGTGGAAGTTCCAGGCGATGTACGAGCTGCGCGACCGCATGGCCGCAGAAAGCGGCATGGAGCTGATCGTCTACCAGAACCCCGAAGCGAAGGCGCGCGGGATCAACCCCTTCGATCATGGCCCATTGCACACCGATATGTGGAAGACCGAAGGGCTGAAGCAGGCGCTCGATCTTCATGGCTTCGACGTCGCGTTTGGCGGCGCGCGGCGCGACGAGGAAAAGAGCCGCGCGAAGGAGCGTATCTTCTCTTTTCGTACTGCAACGCACGGCTGGGATCCGAAGAAGCAGCGGCCAGAGCTCTGGAACCTTTACAACGCCCGCAAGGCGAAAGGAGAGAGCATCCGGGTCTTCCCGATCTCGAACTGGACCGAGCTCGATATCTGGCAATATATCGCGCGCGAAAATATCCCGATCGTCCCGCTCTATTTCGCCGCCCCGCGCCCGACGGTCGAGCGCGACGGCCTGCTGCTGATGGTCGACGACGACCGCTTTCCGCTGAAGGAAGGCGAAGTGCCGGCCCTCCGCTCGGTGCGTTTCCGCACGCTCGGCTGCTATCCGCTCACAGGAGCCGTCGAGAGCGAGGCCAGGACGCTGTCCGAAGTCATTCAGGAGATGCTGCTGACGACGACCAGCGAACGGCAAGGCCGCATCATCGACAAGGATGGCGGCGATGCGTCGATGGAGAAGAAGAAGCAGGAGGGGTATTTCTGATGCCAAATTCCTCCGACACTCCTGTTTACGTGACCGACGCGATGATCGCCGAGGATATCGACGCCTATCTCGCGGGTCATGAGAAGAAGTCGCTGCTTCGGTTCATCACCTGCGGTTCGGTCGATGACGGCAAGTCGACGCTGATCGGGCGCCTGCTCTATGACTCGAAGATGATCTTCGAGGATCAGCTCGCCGCGCTCGAAGCCGACAGCAAGCGCGTGGGCACGCAGGGACAGGAGATCGACTTCGCGCTGCTCGTCGACGGCCTCGCCGCCGAGCGGGAGCAGGGGATCACGATCGACGTCGCGTACCGCTTTTTCACGACCGAAAAGCGCAAGTTCATCGTCGCCGACACGCCGGGGCACGAGCAATACACGCGCAACATGGTCACCGGCGCCTCGACCGCGGATCTTGCGGTCATACTGATCGACGCGCGCAAGGGCGTGCTGACACAGACACGTCGCCACAGCTTCCTCGCGCAACTGATCGGCATCAAGCATATCGTGCTCGCGGTGAACAAGATGGACCTTGTCGGCTATGACAAGGGCGTCTTTGAACGTATCCTGCTGAGCTATCGCGCTTTCGCGAGCGAGATCGGGATCACGAATTTTACCGCGATCCCCATCTCGGGCTTCAAGGGCGACAATATCACTGCGTTGTCGGAGAACACGCCCTGGTTCAAGGGGCCGGCGCTGATCGAGCATCTCGAGAATGTCGAGATCGGCGTTGCCGCTGACCAGACGAAACCGTTTCGGTTGCCGGTGCAATGGGTCAACCGCCCGAACCTGGACTTTCGCGGTTTCTCGGGGCAGCTCGCGAGCGGCAAGATCAAGCCCGGCGACGCCGTTCGCATATTGCCGAGTGGCAAGACGACGACGGTCGACCGGATCGTCACGCTCGACGGCGACCTCGATGAGGCCGTTGCGGGCCAGTCGGTGACGCTGACGCTCGCCGACGAAGTCGATTGTTCGCGCGGCGACGTGATCGCCGCTGCCGATGCCCCGCCAGAAGCCGCCGACCAGTTCGAGGCGACTTTGGTATGGATGGCCGACGAGGCGATGATCGCGGGCCGCGCCTATTGGCTGAAGCTTGCGACGCAGAGCGTTTCAGCGACGATCCAGCAGCCGAAGTATGAGATCAACGTCAACACGCTCGACCATCTCGCGGCGAAGACGCTCGAACTCAACGGCATTGGGGTCGTCGAACTGTCGACCGACAAGCCGATCACCTTCGAGGCCTATGGAGACAACCGCACGCTCGGCGGTTTCATCCTGATCGACAAGCTGACCAATGCGACCGTGGCCGCAGGCATGCTGCACTTCAGCCTGCGCCGCGCGCAGAATGTCCATTGGCAGGCGACCGACATCGACCGCGACATGCGCGCGAGCCTCAAGAACCAGCGGCCCGCGCTGCTCTGGTTCACCGGCCTGTCGGGGTCGGGTAAATCGACGATCGCGAACCTCGTCGAGAAGAAGCTGCACCGGATGAATCGCCACAGTTTCCTGCTCGACGGCGACAATGTCCGTCACGGGCTCAACCGCGATCTCGGCTTCACCGAGGCCGACCGGATCGAGAATATCCGCCGCGTCGGCGAGGTCGCCAAGCTGATGAGCGACGCGGGCCTGATTGTGATCACGGCCTTCATCTCGCCCTTTCGGGTCGAGCGCGAAATGGTACGTAGCATGCTGCCCGAGGGTGAATTCCTCGAAATCTTCATCGACACCCCGCTGGCGGAGGCGGAGAGGCGCGACGTCAAGGGCCTCTATAAAAAGGCGCGCGCCGGCCAGCTCAAGAATTTCACCGGCATCGACAGCCCCTACGAGGCGCCAGAGAACCCCGAAATTCGGATCGACACGACCGCAATGACGCCCGACGAAGCGGCCGACCTGATCATCGATCGCTTGCTGGGATAGATATGGCTGCGGGGGAAACGGACGAACAACTGGCCGAACGGCTGGCAACCGAGGCGGGGGCGATCCTGCTTGACCTGCGTGCGCGCGGCGACCTCGAAAGCAAGGCGCTAGGGAAGGCGGGTGACGAGCAGGCCAACGCTATGCTCTGCCGGGAAATCCGTGCTGCACGTCCTGCCGATGCGCTTCTTTCGGAGGAAGAGAAGGACAATGTCGCGCGCTGCGGACAGAGCCGCGTCTGGATCGTCGACCCGCTCGACGGCACCCGCGAATATGGTGAGGGCAGAGACGATTGGGCGGTCCATGTCGCGCTCGCCCTCGATGGCGTCGCAACCGTCGGCGCGGTCGCGCTGCCTGGGCTCGGCATCACGCTGACCTCGGGGGCCCCCGCCGCGCAGCAACCGGCAAACGAACCGCTGCGCATGCTCGTCAGCCGGACGCGCCCTGCGGCCGAAGCCGTTTTCGTAGCGGAGAAACTTGGCGCCGAGCTTGTTGCAATGGGCTCGGCAGGGGCCAAGGCGATGGCGGTCGTGCGCGGCGAGGCGGATATCTATCTCCACACCGGCGGCCAGTATGAATGGGACAATTGTGCGCCTGTCGCGGTGGCGCAGGCGGCCGGTTTGCACGTCAGCCGCGTGGATGGTTCGCCGATCCGTTATAACAATCCCGACACCTATCTTCCCGACCTGCTGATCTGCCGGAAAGGGCTTGCCGCCGAAGTGCTGCGCCTCGCCGCATTATATTCACCGGGCTGACGGGCAGGGCATTGCCAGCGGCGCGGCCGCGCCTTAATCCGTTGCATCGAAAAACCGAAAACGGGAGATGCGCTATGACCGACCTGCCTGAAACCAATCTTACCATGCTGACGCTTGTGAAGCCCGAAGGGCAGCTCGAAGTGTCGATCGAGCGCCGTCCGATGCCGACGCCGAAACCGCATGAGGTTTTGGTGAAGGTGCTCGCCGCGCCGATCAACCCGTCGGACCTCGGCCTGCTGTTCGGCGGCGCTGACATGTCGACCGCGCGAGCCTCGACGCGCGACGGGCTGCCCATGATTACCGCCGACGTGTCGCCTGCGGGCATGCGTGCGATGGCGGGGCGCATCGGCGAAGCGCTGGCGATCGGCAACGAAGGCTGCGGCACGGTCGTCGCGGCTGGTGATTCGCCCGAAGCGCAGGCGCTGCTTGGCAAGACCGTCGCACTGCTCGGCGGCGAAATGTACGCTGAATATCGCTGCCTCCCGGTCCAGATGGTGATGCAGTTACCCGACGGCACCGACCCCGCTGATGGCGCCTCCTGCTTCGTCAATCCGCTGACCAGCCTTGCCTTTACCGAGACGATGCGGATGGAGAAGCACAGCGCGATCGTCCACACCGCCGCCGCGTCGAACCTCGGCCAGATGCTCGTCAAGATTTGCGCGAAGGACGGCATTCCGCTGGTCAATATCGTGCGCAGCGCCGCGCAGGTCGAAATCCTGAAGGGCATCGGCGCGAAACATATCGTCAATAGCAGCGCCGATGATTTCATGGAGCGGCTGATCGACGCGATCGCCGAAACCGGCGCGACGCTCGGCTTTGACGCCACCGGCGGCGGCAAGCTCGCGGGCCAGATCCTGACCGCGATGGAAGCGGCGGCGGTGCGGACGATGACGACCTACAGCCGTTACGGCTCCGACACGTTCAAGCAGGTCTATATCTACGGCGCGCTTGACCTGTCGCCGACGACCTTTTCGGCGCGCAGCTTTGGCCTGACCTGGTCGCTCTCGGGTTTCCTCCTCACACCCTTCATGGCGAAGGCCGGACCGGAAGTTGTGGGGCGGATGCGCAAGCGCGTGGTCGACGAGCTGACGACGACGTTCAAGAGCCACTATAGCCACGAAGTCTCGCTGGCCGAGGCGCTGAATGTCGATACGGCGCAGGCGTATAATGCGAAGCGGACGGGCGAGAAATACCTGATCAAACCGCATGGGTGAGGATGGTCGAATCGGCCTTGGACGGTAATACCGCCCGTGATCCCCGGCGAAAGCCGGGGCCCAGTTAGGCCAAGTAGTCTTGGGCGCCGGCTTTCGCCGGGGTGCACGGGACCGATCGAACATCCGCTTCCACCAAACGGGTCTCGCCGCGTCGCCCCCTCAAAACTGGATCATGATTCGCCGCGCGAGCGCGGGCGATATGCTGTGCACCAGTTGCAGAAGCTTCACCATCCCGGCATTGACCTCGCTCTTGCCGGTTCGGATGCCGCGCACGATTTCGGCCGCGCAATCGTGCGCGCTCATCTTCTTGCCCGCGCGGCCCGCGGTCATGTTGGTTTCGACAACGGGCGGCAGCGCCTCGATCACCTGGACATTGCTGTCTTTGAGCAAGTGGCGGATCGCCTGCGTATAGCTGCGCAATCCCGCCTTGGTCGCGCAATAGACCGACCCGCCCGCACGAGGGGCGATCGCGAGGCCTGACGTGACGTTGACGATCGCGGCTTCGGGCTGCGCGCGAAGCGCGGGCAACAGCCGGGTGCAGAGCGCGATCGGCGCGTCGAGATTGGTGCGGATGCAATGCGCCGCATTGGCGAGTGTTTCGGGTCGGTCCAACTCATATTCGCTGCCGACGCCGGCGTTGTTGACGAGCAACGCGAGCGGCTTGCCCGCCACACCAGCGACGATGGCATCGACGCCCGACGGCGTGGATATGTCGCTCGTGATCGTCCCGAAGCCGAGCCCTGCCATCGCCTGCAATTTCTCGGTCGAGCGGCCCGTGACGATGACCTCGGCGCCCGCGCCCTGCAATTGCAGCGCGATCTCGCGCCCGATGCCGTCGCTACCGCCGGTGACCAGCGCGAGCTTTCCCTTGATATTCATGCGACCCCTCCCATGAGCTTTTACCTTGCGCACTATGGCGGCTCGCATCGCCATCGCCTACATGCAAAATCATGGCCCGCCCGAACGCTCCCGACCGATTCAACGAAGAAAAAGCGACCTATGTCATCCGCGGAGGAGAGGGGGAGGGCGACCAGCCCGACCTCGAGCGCGGCGCCGAGGCGATCCGCAGCGTCGTGCGCAAACTCCCCGCGCGGCCGGGCGTCTATCGAATGCTCGATGCACGCGGCGACGTGCTCTATGTCGGCAAGGCGCGGGCGCTCAAGAATCGCGTGACCAACTACACGCAAGTCGCGCGCCTGCCGCAGCGGCTGCAGCGCATGGTTTCACAGACGCGCGCGATGGAGATCGTCACGACGACGAGCGAGGCCGAGGCGCTGCTGCTCGAGGCGCAGCTGATCAAGCGCTATCGGCCACCCTATAATGTGCTGCTGCGCGACGACAAAAGCTTTCCCTTCATCCTGCTGCGCATGGATCACGACTTTCCACGCGTGCAGAAGCATCGGGGCGCGCGGCGCGCGAAAGGGCGCTATTACGGCCCCTTTGCGAGTGCGGGGTCGGTGAACCAGACGCTCAACGCGCTGCAAAAGACGTTCCTGCTGCGCAGCTGCACCGACAGCTTTTTCGCCAATCGCTCGCGCCCGTGCCTGCTCTACCAGATCAAGCGGTGCAGCGCGCCGTGCGTCGATCGCATCTCCAAGGAAGATTATGCGGGGCTGGTGAGCGACGCGCAGGATTTTCTAGAGGGGCGTTCGACCGCCGTGCAGAAACGGCTCGGCGACGCGATGACCAAGGCCGCCGACGCGATGGATTATGAGCAGGCGGCGGTGATCCGCGACCGGCTGAAATCGCTGACATTCATCCAGGGCAGCCAGTCGGTCCACGCTGACGGGCTGGGCGACGCCGATGTGTTCGCGCTGGCCGCGAAGGGCGGGCAGCTGTGCATCGCGGGTTTCTTCATCCGGGGCGGGCAGAATTGGGGGCACCGCAGCTTCTTCCCCGCGCATGTGTCGGGGGTGCCCGAGGCCGAGGTGATGGCGAGCTTCCTGATGCAATTTTACGAAGGCGTGCCGCCGCCGAAGCTTATCCTCGTCGATCGCGAGCCCGACGAATGCGCCCTGCTCGCCGAGGCGCTCAGCGAAAGCGGCAGCCGCAAGGTCGAGATCAGCGTGCCGCAGCGCGGCAACCGCCGGCGCCTGCTCGAACAGGCCGTGCGCAATGCCGGCGAGGAACTCGACCGGCGGCTCGCGGAGAGCAGCAGCCAGGGGAAGCTCGGGCGCGAACTTGCCGACCTGTTCGATCTCGAAAATCCGCCGCAGCGCATCGAGATCTACGACAACAGCCATATCCAGGGCACCAATGCGCTCGGTGCGATGGTCGTCGCGGGGCCCGAGGGCTGGATCAAGGGCGCCTATCGCAAGTTCAACATCAAGCGCGCCGAGACGATGCCGGGCGACGATTTCGCGATGATGCGCGAAGTGTTCCAGCGCCGCTTCGCGCGCGCGATCGAGGAGGATCCCGAGCGGACGAAGGGCGAATGGCCCGACCTCGTGCTGATCGACGGCGGCAAGGGGCAGGTGTCAGCGGCGGGCGCGGTGCTCGCCGAACTGGGCATCGACGATCTGACCTATGTGGGGGTCGCCAAGGGCCCCGACCGCAACGCCGGGCGCGAGACCTTCTACCATCCCGACGGGCGCGAATTCACGCTACCGCCGAACAATGCCGTGCTTTTCTATATCCAGCGGCTGCGCGACGAGGCGCACCGCTTCGCGATCGGCGCGCATCGGCAGAAACGCGCGAAGGCGATGGGCAGCTCGCCGCTCGACGAGGTGCCTGGGATCGGTCCGGCGCGCAAGAAGGCGCTGCTGATGCACTTCGGCACCGCGCGCGCGGTGCGCGGCGCGAGCCTCGAGGATCTGCAGAAGGCGCCGGGCATCAGCGCCGCGGTCGCGCAGGCGGTGCATGATTTCTATCATTCGGGACGATGAGGGAGAGACGGAGATGGATTTTGCAGCAGCCATGCCGCTGGCAGGGACGCTCGGCATCACGATCGACGAAGGCAGCAAGGAGCGTGTCGTGGGCAAGCTGCCCGTGCGGCCCGACATCTGCACCGCGGGCGGGATCGTCCATGGCGGTGCGATCATGGCCTTTGCCGACTGCCTCGGCGCGGTTGGGGCGTTCCTGACGTTGCCCGAAGGGGCGAGCGGCACGACGACGATCGAGAGCAAGACCAACTTCCTTGGCGCGGGCCCGGTGGGATCGGTGCTGGTCGGCGAAGCGACGCCGGTGAAGGTCGGCAAGCGGCTGTCGGTTTGGCAGACGCGCATCCGTACCGAGGATGGCGCCGACGTCGCACTGGTGACGCAGACGCAGATGGTGCTTTGGCCAGCCTGACCGCCGATGCCATCGTCTGCGCGGTGCGTGCGCATGGCGAGCATGGCGCGATCCTGCGCGCGCTGACGCACGAAGCCGGATTGATCGCAGGCTATGTGCGCGGCGGGCGGTCGCGGCGGCTCCGCCCGATCCTGATGCCGGGCAATCTCGTCGCGATCGAACTGCGCGCACGGACCGAGGAGCAGCTTGGGGGCGCGACGGTCGAGCTTCTGGAGAGCCGCGCGCCGCTGCTCGCCGAGCCGCTGGCGGCCGCCGCGATCGACTGGGTGACGTGCCTCACGGCGGCGACGCTGCCCGAAAACCAGCCTTATCCGGCGCTTTATTCGGTTCTGCTCGCGGTGCTCGATGCTATCGGCGTTGCCGCGTCGGCGCGCCAGTGGGCGCTTGCGTTGGGACGTTACGAGCTTCTTTTGCTCGCGGAGCTGGGCTTCGGCCTCGATCTCAGCGAATGTGTCGTGACGGGATCGACCGGGGATATTGCTTTCGTAAGTCCCAAATCGGGTGGCGCGGTCAGTGCCGCCGCCGCCGCCGGATATGAAAAACGCCTCCTTCGCCTTCCGCCGTTCATGCGGAACGACAATCCGGACGAACGCGTACCGGATCCGACGATGACCGACATTCTCGACTTCCTCGCGATCACCGGTCACTTCCTCGCCCGCGATGTCCTCGACGGGCGAAACCGCGACTTGCTCACCGTAAGGGAAAGATTGATCGACCGGCTGGGCAGGGCGGTTGCGTGACGCGCCGCCGCTGTCTAAGCGGCTGGCGAGACACGAAAGGGCGAGACGTTGAAAATCCTGCTGCTGGCTGGCGATGGTATCGGTCCGGAGATCATGGCGGAAGCCGAAAAGCTTCTCGCCGCGCTCGCGCTTCCCGTGACGCTCGATCGCGCGCTTGTCGGCGGTGCGGCCTATGAAGCGACCGGCCATCCGCTGCCGCCCGAAACGCTCGCGAAGGCCAAGGCGGCCGACGCCATCCTCTTCGGCGCGGTCGGCGACCCGCGTTTCGACAATGTCGAGCGCCATTTGCGTCCCGAACAGGCGATCCTCGGCCTGCGCGCCGAACTCGGGCTGTTCGCTAACCTGCGCCCGGCCAAGCTGTTCGCGGGGTTGGAAGACAGCTCGGCGCTGCGTCCCGAGGTCGCGTCGGCGATCGACCTCTTGATCGTCCGCGAACTCAACGGCGACGTCTATTTCGGCGAAAAGGGCACGCGCACGACGGCGAGCGGCGAGCGCGAAGGCTATGACATCATGTCCTATAGCGAAAGCGAGGTACGGCGCATCGCGCACGTCGCCTTCCGCGCGGCGCAGGGTCGGCAAAAGCGGCTCTGCTCGGTCGACAAGGCGAATGTGCTCGAAACCTCGCAGCTGTGGCGCGACGTCGTGATCGAGGTCGCGGCGGACTATCCCGATGTCGCGCTCAGCCATATGTATGTCGACAATGCCGCGATGCAGCTGGTGCGCAATCCCGGCCAGTTCGACGTGGTCGTGACCGGCAACCTGTTCGGCGATATCCTTTCCGACCAGGCATCGATGTGCGTCGGCTCGATCGGGCTGCTCGCCTCGGCCTCGCTGAGCGAGGGCAAACAGGGGCTATACGAACCGATCCACGGAAGCGCGCCCGATATCGCGGGTAAGGGTATCGCCAATCCGCTGGCGATGATCCTGTCGCTGGCGATGCTGCTGCGCCATTCGGGCGACGATGAGGCGAGCGCGGCGCGGATCGAGGCGGCCGTCGCCAAGATACTGGCCGATGGTGCGCGCGGCGCCGACCTCGGCGGAAACATGGGAACGGCGGCGCTCGGTGACGCGGTCGTGGCCGCATTGAACGGATAAGAGAATGAAGAAGACCACGGGTTTCGATCGCAGCAGGACGAAGAGCTGGCATCCGGCGACGCAGGCGGTGCGCGGTGGCACCTGGCGCAGCGAACATGGCGAAACGTCGGAGGCGCTCTTCCTGACCTCGGGCTACACCTATGACAGCGCAGAGGAAGTTGCGGCGCGCTTTGCCGGTGAAGCGCAGGGCATGACCTATTCTCGTCTCCAGAACCCCACCGTTTCGATGCTCGAAGAACGGATCGCGCTGATGGAAGGCGCCGAGGCGTGTCGCACGCAGGCGACGGGAATGGCGGCGATGACGACGGCGCTGCTGTGCCAGCTGTCGGTGGGCGACCACATCGTCGCGGCCAAGGCGGCGTTCGGCTCGTGCCGCTGGCTCGTTGACCATCTCTGCCCGCGTTTCGGGATCGAAACCACCGTCGTCGACGGGCGCGATAATGACGCGTGGGAAAAGGCGATCAAGCCGAACACCAAGGTCTTTTTCTTCGAGACCCCAGCCAACCCGACGATGGATATCGTCGATATGAAGCATGTCTGCGGCGTTGCGAAGGCGCACGGCATCACGACCGTCGTCGACAACGCCTTTGCGACCAGCGTGCTCCAGCGGCCGATGGATTTCGGCGCCGATGTCGTCGCCTATTCGGCGACCAAGCTGATGGAGGGGCAGGGCCGCGTGCTCGCCGGCGCCGTCTGCGGGACCGAGAAGTTCATCAACGACGTGCTGCTACCGTTCCAGCGCAACACCGGCCCCAACCTTTCGCCGTTCAATGCCTGGGTGGTGCTGAAGGGGCTCGAGACGCTCGACCTGCGCGCGCGGCGGCAATCCGAAAACGCCCTTGCGGTCGGCAAGTTCGTCGAAAGCCGCGTTCCACGCATCCTGCACCCCGGCCTCGCGAGCCATCCGCAGCATAATCTGGCGATGAGCCAGATGGAGGCATGTGGCCCGATCTTCTCCTTCGTGCTCGAAGGACGCGAACAGGCGATGGGTCTGCTCAACGCACTCGAACTCGTTGATATTTCGAACAACATCGGCGATTCCCGCAGCCTTTGCTGCCACCCGGCGTCGACCACCCACTATGGCGTCAGCGCCGAGGCGCGCGCCGACATGGGGGTGGTCGAAGGCATGCTGCGCATCAACATAGGCCTGGAAGATCCGCGCGACCTGATCGCCGATCTGGACCAGGCATTGACCCGCGTGGGGCTTTGAGCGAACTTGCCATGGAGATGATCGACTCCTTCTTCCCCTTTGCGGCGACCACCGGGTCGATCACCGTGCGCGTCGCGGTCAGCTACCTGCCCGAACAGTCGCACCCCGCGCTTGGCCGCTGGTTCTGGGCTTATCATGTCCGCGTCGAGAATCACGGCGACGACGCGGTGCAGCTGATCAGCCGCCATTGGCGCATCAGCGACGGGCGCGGCCAGGTCAGCGAGGTCGAGGGCGAGGGCGTCGTCGGCGAACAGCCGTTGATCGTGCCAGGTGGCGCCTACGATTATGTTTCGGGCTGTCCGCTGCCCACGCCCGAAGGATCGATGGTCGGCAGCTATGCGATGGAACTCGGCGACGGGTCGCAGATGCTTGTCGCGATCCCGCATTTTCCGCTTCAGGCGCCCGCGACGGCGTCATGAAGCGCACGCACCTGCCCCTCAACGCGCTCCGCGTCTTCGACGCCGCTGCCCGGCACCTGAGCTTCACGCGCGCCGCCGACGAACTGGCGGTGACCCCCGCCGCGGTCGGGCAGCAGATCCGTGCGCTGGAGGATATGCTCGGCGTCGTGCTGTTCCGCCGCACGCCCAAGGGGTTGGAGCTGACCGGTGAGGCCAATGCCGGCCTCGATGCGCTGCGTCAGGGCTTTTTGCAGTTCGAGGAATCGGTGCGCGCGATGCAGGCGGGACAATCGTCGCAGTCGCTGACGATCGCCGCGCCGCGCGACCTGACCGCCAAATGGCTCGCGCCGCGACTCGCGCGCTATAGCCAGCAGGCGCCCGACGTTCGCTTCACCCTGGTATCGGCCGACGGGGGGATCGACTTCACCGAAGCCAACCTAGACCTCGCGATCTTCTGGACCGACGGGGCGGGGGAGCATGAAGGCGTGGCGCTTTCCGACCCGCTCATGGTCACCGTCGCGGGCCCGGGAAGCGAGAGCGAGACGCGCATCGCATGGCCGGGCTGCCCCGCCGACGAGGGCGAACCGGCGCTGCGGCTCGGCGATGCCGGGCTTGCGATCGACGCCGCAGCGAACGGGCTGGGGCAGGCGAACGTTCCCGCGATGCTCGCCGAGGCCGACATCGCTGCGGGCCGCGTCCGCCTGGTGCGCGAAGCGTTTGCGGTCAAGCGCGGTTATTGGCTTGTCGCCCCCACCCCGCAATGGCGGCAGGCGAAGGTCAAGGCGCTCGTCGCCGCGCTGACGGCCTGATCACTTTGCCGCGAGCGCGAGCAACCGCGTGACCAGCCCGACCATCGTGTCGGTCGCCACCGCCGCGTCGGGGTTGTTCCAGCTCGCGGTTACCACGAACCATTTGCCGTCGGATTTGCGCTGCCCGAGCAGGCTCATCGATATCACTCCGAGTTCGGAGCCGCCCTTGTAGCCGAGATAGGACCAGGGTTCGGCGGGGCCCGCGCCGCCGACGCCATTGTTGATTGCCATCGCGGCAAGCGCGGTGTCCGAACCACGCGCCCGCAGGTCGATCATCGCGCGCGCAATGTCGTTCGGGCTGGCGAACCATTCGAGACTGTCGATGAAGCGCGGGCCGCCCGAAAAGCTGACGCCATCGACGTTGGACAGAATCAGCCGGTCAGCATTCCGGTTGATGAGCGCCCGTTGCGCCGTGTCGTCGCCGGCGACGAAGGCGGCGCGTTCGGCAGCGAAATTGTCGCCCTTGAGCGCGAAAGCCTCGACGGTGGTCAGGAAGGGAATATTGCGCGACGCGGCGCTGTGTCCGGCGGCGCGCATCCGCGCCTCGATCTTCTCGCGGCCGAGCAGGTGGATCAGCGTGTCGGTCGCACTGTTGTCGCTGACCGAAATCATCCAGTTGGCGAGGCTCTGCAAGGTAACGGGTGTGTCTTTCGGCCAGTTCGCGGTGCCGGCGGACGAAAAGCTCTGGTGCGATAGCGGCACGACATCCGACCATCGGCGCTTGCCCGCCGCGACCTGTGCCGCCAGCTCGTCGAGAATATAGAGTTTGAAGGTCGATCCGATCGCAAGTTGCGTATCGGCCCCAGCCGAGGCGAGCGGTTCGATCGCGTCGCCATCGAGTTCGGCGACGAGAAAACCGGTGCGGCCGGGCAAGGCGGCGATTTCGGCGGCGACCTTGTCGAAACTGTCGTTGGCGGCCGCGAAGTTGGTGATCCGCAGTCCAGTGACCCGCGCGTCGGTGCCGGGGCCAACTTCCAGAGCTATCGTCGCGACGCCTTTTTCGAAGCGGAGCAGGACCGTGCCCGCACGGCCATTGGCGGTCGTCGCCTTGTCGACCGACAGCGGCTGGCCATATTGCGCGACGAGGCTGGTGTTGATCGCCTTGAACTGCGCTTCGGGTATGGCGGTCTGGAAGCTCGGATCGAAATAGTCGGCAAAGGCGATGCGCGCCGTGAGCAGATCGATCAGCTGCGCCGCACGGCGATCGAAGGCAGTGTTGCTGGCGGCTGCCATTTCGGGCGACTGGGCCGCGTGCGCGGCCGCCGTCGGCATCGTCATCGTGGCGGCGCAGAGGGTCGCAAGCAGGGTCTTGTTCATCACCTATCTCCTTCGATGGTGCGCGCGCGATCGATCCGGGCGATTCGGGCGCGAAGCATGGCTGCGGCGCGGCGGTTGAGCATCCATATGCCGCCGAACACCAACAGCTGGAACGAAACGACGAGCAGGAAGACGAGCGAGCCGCCCATCCCGCTCGCCTTGGCCTGTCCCAGCAGGAAGACGAGCAGGCCGGGAATGAACGGCGCGAGATACCAGCGGCCGACGCGCGCGAGCATATGTTCCTCGCGCACCAGCCGGGCGCGGTAATAGCCGCTGATGTCCTTTGCCTCCGCGTCGGGATCGGGACGCGAGGTGCGGCGGGCGAGCTGCCACGCGACGACCAGCGCGCCGGCGATGACCAGCAGACTGCCGATCTTGATCAGCGGTTCGGTGAAGATCGCTGTGTAGAGGGCAAAGACGGCGACGACCAAAGCCGTGGCGATATATTCGCGTCGATTGCGACGGCGGATCGCGTCACCAAAGCGTCCCGCCTGACGCTTGATCTCGTCGAGCGCGAGCGGTTCGAAAGCCGGCTGGCTGCCATGCCAGAGGGCGTGAAGCTCCTTGTCTTCGGGAAAGTCGGTCATCTTGCATCTCCGGAGCCGGCGAAGCGGCGCGTCAGCATGGATTTGAAGCGATGGATCTTGGTCGCCACGCCATCGGGCGAAACCCCCGTGACTGCGCCGATCTCCGCCGCGGCAACGCCTTCGAGATAGAGGAGCAATATCTGTCGGTCGGGCGGGTCGAGCCGGTCGATGATCCCGAGGATCAACGCCATGGCGTGTTCGCTGTCGGCGCGAGCGAAGGGCGTGGCGTCGGCGTCGGCGTCGGCGATCTCGACATCCTCGATCGACGACCAGCCGCGCTGCGCGTGGCGCTTGTTCGCGAGCATATGCGACGTCGCGCGGTTGTGTGCGACCCGCCATACCCACGTGCTGAGCGAGCAGCGGCCGTCGAAGGTGGCGAAACTTTGCCACAGCGCGACCTGCAATTCCTGTTCGAGATCGCGCCGCAACTCGGTATCGGCTTCATAGCCGCGCGCAAGCCGGGCGAGCGCACCGCCGAAGCGATCAATCGCTTCCGCAAAAAGCCGATCCTGATCCCCCTCGGCCACTTCATTCTCCAATCTTTCGTGTCGCATGCCCTTTTAGTCGGCAGGGCCGCGACTTTCTGACGGAGGAGTGAAAACTTTTTTCGTCAGGCGTCGATCGCCGCCTCGTCAAGACTCGCCGCATTGGCCTGGATAAACTGGAAACGGTGCTCGGGATGCTTGCCCATCAGCCGGTCGACCAGATCCTTGACCAAGTGTCGCTCCTCATATTCCTGCGGCAGCGTGACGCGGAGCATCGAGCGCGTCGCGGGATCCATCGTCGTTTCCTTGAGCTGGTTCGGATTCATTTCGCCCAGGCCCTTGAAGCGCCCGACTTCGACCTTCTTGCCCTTGAATATCGTCGCTTCGAGTTCGGCGCGGTGCGCGTCGTCGCGGGCATAGGCCGACAGGCTGCCCGCCGTCAGGCGATAGAGCGGCGGCTGCGCCAAATAGACATGCCCGTTCCGCACGATGTCGGGCATTTCCTGGAAGAAGAAGGTCATCAGCAAGGTCGCGATATGCGCGCCGTCGACGTCGGCATCGGTCATGATCACGATCTTTTCATAGCGAAGGCGATCGGCGTCGCAATCCTTGCGCATCCCGCAGCCCAGCGCGAGCGCGAGGTCGGCGATTTCCTGATTGGCGCGGATCTTGTCGGCGCTGGCGCTCGCGACGTTCAATATCTTGCCGCGGATCGGCAGGATCGCCTGCGTCTTGCGGTCGCGCGCCTGCTTGGCGCTGCCGCCGGCGCTGTCGCCTTCGACGATAAATAATTCCGTGCCTTCGGGGCCGTCGTTCGCACAGTCGGTGAGCTTGCCGGGCAGACGCAGCTTGCGCCCGCTGGTGGCGGTCTTGCGTTTGACCTCGCGCTCGGCCTTGCGCTTCAGCCGCTCGTCCATCCGGTCGAGGACAAGGCCTAAAAGCGCGCGACCGCGGTCCATATTGTCGGACAGGAAATGGTCGAAATGGTCGCGCACGGCGTTCTCGGTGAGACGCGCCGCCTCGGGGCTCGATAGACGGTCCTTGGTCTGGCTCTGGAACTGCGGATCGCGGATGAAGACCGACAGCATCATCTCGCCGCCGTTGAACACGTCCTCGGCGGTGATCTGAGCGGCCTTTTTCTGCCCGATCAGCTCGCCGAACGCGCGGAGCCCCTTGGTGAGCGCGGCACGCAGCCCCGCTTCGTGCGTTCCGCCGGCGGGGGTGGGGATCGTGTTGCAATACCAGCTGTACGATCCATCGGACCAGAGCGGCCAGGCGATCGCCCATTCGGCGCGGCCCTGGTCGTTCGGAAAATCCTGTCGCCCGACGAAGGGCTCGGCAGTCGCGCATTCGCGCGTTCCGATCTGTTCTTTCAGATGATCGGCAAGGCCGCCCGGAAACTGGAAGACCGCTTCCGCCGGTGTATCGTCGCCGATCAGCTCGGAGGCGCATTTCCAGCGAATTTCGACGCCCGCGAACAGATAGGCCTTCGAGCGCGCCATGCGATACAGGCGCTGCGGCTTGAACCGGCCATGCTCGCCAAAGATCTCGGGGTCGGGGACGAAGGAGACGCTGGTGCCGCGACGGTTGGGTGTCGGGCCCAGTTCTTCGAGCCCGCCGAGCGGCGTGCCGCGCGAAAAGCTCTGGCGATAGAGCAGTTTGCTGCGCGCGACCTCGATGACCGTCTCGATCGACAGGGCATTGACGACACTGACGCCGACGCCGTGAAGGCCGCCCGACGTCGCATAGGCCTTGCCCTCGAACTTCCCGCCCGAATGGAGCATCGTCATGATGACCTCAAGCGCCGACTTGCCCGGGAATTTCGGGTGCGGATCGACCGGCATGCCGCGCCCGTTGTCGATGACGGTCAGCCGGTTGCCGACATCCAGCGTGATCTCGATACGCGTCGCGTGGCCCGCGACGGCCTCGTCCATGCTGTTGTCGATGACCTCGGCCGCAAGGTGATGGAGCGCACGTTCGTCGGTGCCGCCGATATACATGCCGGGACGCCGCCGGACGGGTTCGAGCCCCTCCAGCACCTCGATCTGCGAAGCGTTGTAGCTGTCGGTAGCGGGGCTCGCGGCGTCGAACAAATCGTGACTCATAGGATGGCTATAAGGGGCGGGGAAGGGCGCTGGCAAGCGCGGTTTTGCGCCACGCTCGCGCATCCCGCCACGGGCTCGGCTCGTCGCATTTCAGGACGGACAAGGAACTTTGGTGGGCGCCCCCGGGTTGCGATGGCGACTGCAAAGTCATTAAAAAGTGGAGTAATAACAATGAAATTCGCAGCTCTCCTCGCCGTTTCGGCGGCTTCCATGATTGCCGTTCCGGCCATCGCGCAGGACAATCGTGATCCGTCGCAGGACTTCGACGGGCCTTATATCTCGGTTGGCGGTGGCGCATCGCTTCAGGCAAGCGACCGCGGCGAAACCCTGATTTTCGATACCGACCAGGATGGCACATATGGCGACCCGGTGAACACCGTGGGCGACACCGACGCCTTCTCGCCCGGCTTTTGTAACGGCGCCGCCACCGGCACCGCCAATCGCGGCTGCCGCAACGACAAGGACGGTCCGGAATTCTTCGGCCGCCTCGGTTATGACAAGCGCATGGGCAATTTCGTGGTCGGCGCGGTGGTCGAGGGCGGCCACAGCGTCGCGCGCGACAGCGTCAGCGGCTTTTCGACGACCCCCGCGAGCTACACGATGAGCCGTGAAGCGGATTATCAGGCGAACGCCCGCCTGCGTGCCGGTTACACCCCCGGCGGCGGCGCGCTCCTCTATGTCACGGGCGGCGGCGCCTATGCCCGGCTCGACAACAAGTTCACCACGACGAACACCGCCAACAGCTTTGACGATAACGGCAAGACCAATGCGTGGGGTTATGCTGTTGGCGGCGGGGCCGAGGTGATGGTCACCAACAACATCGGGCTTGGGCTCGAATATCTGTACACCGACGTCAAGGACAAGGATTATGTCGTGAACGTCGGCGCGGGCTCGGCCCCCGACACCAATCCGTTCCTGCTGAATGGCGGCGGGACCGATATCCGTCGCAGCGATCCGCATTTCCGGACGCACAGCGTGCGCGGGACTTTGAGCTACCGCTTCTGACCTCTTGGGAGCGGAAAGGGAGGCGCCGGATCAGCCGATCCGGCGCCTTTCCTTTGCCTATCGTGCGTGCGGCGCCGCGAAGATCGCGAAATTGCCGTTGGCGCTGCCGACGAGCCGGCCGTCCTGATAAAGGCGCGCCTCGATGTTCGCGACGCGTTTGCCGCGGTGGAGCACCGCGGCTTCGCAGGTCAGTCGGCCCTCACCGACGCGGACATGATAGTTGAACTTGATTTCCAGCGTCGCGCACCACTGATCCTCGGCGAGCATGCTCGTCAGAGCGCCCCCCATCGCCGTATCCGCGAGCGAATAGGCGACGCCGCCATGCGCCGCGCCCTGTGGGCTGAAATGCCGATGCGGCTCGATGTCGATCGCCATCGTGCAGCGCCCGTCGCCGCGCTCGACCATTTGCAGGCCGAGCGCGCGGGCAAATTCGAAATCCTGCCCGAAGGGCCTCACCGAACGCGTCTTAACGAACTCGGGGGCCGCCAAAGGGCGGGGGCGGGGGCGGACGGCGCGTGCCGCGCGGCAGCTGCGCCTGGTAAGCGCGGCCGCAATGCTCGACGCAATAGGGGAAGCCGGGGTTCACCGCTTCACCGCAGAAATGGAAATCGGGCTCGCCGGGATGCCCCATCGGCCAGCGGCAGATGCGATCGTTGAGGTCGAGCAGGCTCGTCTTTTCGGCGATTTCGGGGCTCGGCTTCGCTGGCACCAGCCGGCGCGGCGGCGCGGGCGGGATCGGCGCCTGCTGGTCGCCGGGGCCCTGACGAATGAAACCGCCGGGGCCGATCGATACGATACGCGGCGCGTCGGGTTTCGGAGCGGCTTCGACGCCGTCTTCGTTGGATGCGGGGGCGGCCGGTTTGGGTTCGGGCCTTGGCGCCGCAGCCACGGGGCGCGGTGCAACCGGCGCCGCGGGGCGCGGGGTGGCGGCGGGCGCCGCGGGCTTCGGCGCGGCTGCCTTGACCGGCTTGGCGACCTTTTCGGTCGCCTTGACCGGCGAGGGGCGCGATTTCAGGCCGAGGCGGTGCGCCTTGCCGATCACCGCGTTGCGGCTGACCCCGCCGAGTTCGTCGGCGATCTGGCTCGCGGTCAGGCCTTTTTCCCACATGCTGCGCAGCTGTTCGATGCGCTCGTCAGTCCATGACATCTAAAATTCCTCATCATTCCACGCCGCGGGCCATATCGTCCGTATCGCGACCCTTTCGGATCGATGTCGTGACGGCCCAGCTTGCGGTAAGATCGGGGAGGCGATAGGCGAGAACGCCATGAACGACCAGCCCCAAATTTCGAACCCCGACTCAGCGAATATCCGCCCAGGTCCGGCTTTCGCCGAACCAGGCGTTCCGCACATCCACACGCTGAACGTGCCGGGTATGCAGGCGCTATATGTCAAGGAGGTGCGGCGGTTTTTCAAGGTCCAGCTCCAAACAATCTGGGCCCCGGCAATCACCACGCTCCTTTTCCTTGTCATTTTCACCGTCGCGCTCGGCGGTGCGGGGCGCACCGTGATCGGCGTACCGTTCGCCGATTTCATCGCGCCCGGCCTGATCATGATGGCGATGCTGCAGAACAGCTTCGCCAATTCCAGCTTTTCGCTCCTTGTAGGCAAGATCCAGGGAACGATCGTCGACTATCTGATGCCGCCGCTCGCGGTCGGCGAGCTGATCATCGCGCTGGTCGGCGCGGCGATCACCCGCGCGCTCCTCGTCGGATTCGCGCTCTGGCTCGCCATGCTGCTCTGGCCCGGTGTCCATGTCGGCGCGGATCATCTGTGGGCCGTGGCGGTTTTCGGCATTCTGGGTGCGATGATGCTCGGTTTCCTCGGTCTGATGACATCGGTATGGGCCGAAAAGTTCGATCATGCCGCCGCCGTGACCAATTTTGTCGTTACGCCGCTCGCCTTGCTGTCGGGCACCTTCTATTCGGTCGACAAGCTGGCGCCCTGGTTTCAAACGATCGCGCACGGCAATCCCGTCTATTATGCGATCATGGGCTTTCGCTACGGCTTCATCGGCACGGTCGATTCGACGATCGCCAATCCGGTGCTGACCGCGGTGCTCGTGCTTGTGGCGGTCAATATCCTGCTCGGCCTCGTCACTTATCGCCTGCTCGCGTCAGGCTGGAAGCTGAAAGCCTGACGTCTGCTCAGTGGCGGTGGATCGCACGGACGCGGTAGCGGCCGTGGTCAAGTCCGTCGAACATCGCCTCGATCTGCGGATGGTCGATCGGTCCGCCTTCGCCGTCGGCGACGAGGTTCTGCTGGCTGACATAGGCGATATAGGACGAATCGCCGTTTTCGGCGAGCAGGTGGTAATAGGGCTGTTCCTTCGCAGGGCGGATTTCCTCGGGGATCGCCTCATACCATTCGTCGGTGTTCGCGAAGACCGGGTCGATGTCGAACACGACGCCGCGAAAGTCGAACATGCGGTGGCGCACGATGTCGCCCGGCGCGAAGCGCGCGCGGCCGATCAGCGGGGCGGTAACGGCTGCGGGAAGCTCGGAAGAGGATTCGGGTGTCATATGGTCAATCTATGGCTGTTTACGCCTGTTTCAAGTCCGTTACATTGAAGTCGGCCGCGGTTCGCCGAATCGGCTGTGATCAGGGTTACAGATGCATTGGCCATCGGGGCTAAGCTGCTCCTCTGGCTGGTGCATTTCCCATTCGGGTTGCGGGGCCGCACCTTCAGGGGAGAAGCATCATGGCTGACGTACCACCCAATATCTCCGGACCCGCTTCGGGCATCGTCCAGCGCGCGAAGGACATTCTGCTCAAGCCGAAGGAAACGTGGCCGGTCATTGCGGCAGAGCCGGCGACGACGCAGTCGATCTATGTTCCCTATGTCGTTGTGCTCGCCGCGATCGGACCGATCGCGCAATTTATCGGTGGGCAGGTCTTTGGTTTTACCGCCTTTGGCGTCACCTATCATCCGCCGATCGGCACCGCGCTGGGTTCGGCGCTTCTGTCTTACGGTCTCACGCTCGCGACGGTCTTCATCCTCGCGCTCGTCATCGACGGGCTGGCGCCGAATTTCGGCGGGCAAAAGGATCAGGTGCAGGCGCTGAAGGTTGCGGCCTATTCGGGAACGGCGGGTTGGGTCGGCGCGATTTTCGGCCTGGTTCCCGCGCTGGGGCTGATCGGGGCGCTGTTCGGCCTTTATGGGCTCTATCTTCTCTACCTCGGCCTGCCGGTGCTGATGAAGGCGCCCGAAGACAAGGCGCTCGGCTATACGGCGGTCGTCGTCATCGTCGCGATAGTGCTGTTCCTGATCGTCGGTGCGGTCGTCGCATCGCTGACCGCACCGTCGCTGCTCAGCATCCGGGGTTGATCCTCCCAGCCGTCCCGGCAGAGGTCGGGGCGGCTGCACGCCTGATGGTCGAATTCAGGGAAAAATGGAGGAGAGTGAGGGATTCGAACCCTCGGTACCGTTGCCGGCACTTCGCATTTCGAGTGCGACGCTTTCGACCACTCAGCCAACTCTCCTCGCTGAGAGGAGACGCCCCTAGCGGCGGTCCGCGAGACTTGCAACCCTCTCGTCACAATTTCGCGGGTCCGCCGCTGGCGGGGCGCGCCGATCAGGGCTTGTCGGCCTCCCACCAATAGGGTGCGCGCTTGTGATCGCCCGTCTCGGCTTCGTTCATCGTGAGCGGATCGTAGAGCCGCCCACCGAGCATCACGCGGTGGATCTTCTCGGTATTGCGGATGTCCTGCGTGGGGTCGGCGTCGAGAATCAGCAGGTCGGCGAGCTTGCCCGCCTCGAGCGATCCGACGTCCTTGCCATAGCCCAGCGACGTTGCGGGCATGATCGTCGCGGCGCGAAGCGCGTCGATATTGCTCCACCCGCCGCGCACGAACGACCAGATTTCCCAATGCGCGCCGAGACCCGACTGCTGGCCGTGCGCACCGATCGACACCATGCGGCCCGCTGCTGCGATCTTGCCCGCCTCGCGCGCCGAATCATCGTCGACATAATCGCTCTCGGGCGCGATCACGCGGCGCTTGTTGTTCGCGGCGAGTTCGGTCGGCGGGATATGCCGGGTCAGGATCGGATGCTCCCAGACGTTCGTATGCGCGCGCCAATAGGGGTCGCCGGCGGGGCCGCCATAGGTCACGACGAGGGTCGGGGTATAATCGACCTGCGTCTGCCCCCACAGCTGCACCAGGTCCTTGTAGAAGGTGTGGAGCGGGATATTGTGCTCGACCGTCGAGTTGCCGTCCTGGATCAGTGTCACGTCCTGCGTGAACAGCGAGCCGCCCTCGGGCACGACGGTCAGGCCTTCGACCTGCGCGGCCTTTACGACCATCTGCCGCTGATCGCGGCGCGGCTGGTTGTAATTCTTGACGCTGTGCGCGCCCTGCGCCTTCAACCGGCGGACGTGTGCGAGCGCGTCGTCATAGCCGTTGATCTCGGCATAGACGCCCGCCGCCTTGGCGCCATAGATGACCTCGCCGGTCGAAAAGATACGCGGCGCGAGGATCAGACCCGCGCGCTGCATTTCGGACGAGACGAAAATCTCCGACGCGCGCGACGAGGGGTTGTGGCTCGTCGTTGTGCCCATCGCCAGATTGACGATTTCGGACCAATTCTGCTGCGGCACCAGTTCGTCGTCGCCGTGCGACCCGTGCGCGTGGGCGTCGACGAAGCCGGGGACGATCGTCTTGCCCGTCGCATCGACGGTCACCGCGCCCGCGGGAACAGTGATTGCACCCGCCGGACCGACCGCGGTGATGCGGTCGCCGTCGATGACGATCGCGCCATTTTCGATCACGCCGCCGTCCTTGTCGGCCATGGTCACGATCCTGGCGCCGGTGATGACGACGATGCCCTTATGCTTCGCCGCCGCCTGCGTCATCGACAGCGACACGCCGTCGGTCGGCGGGGTGAACTTCGGCGCCTTTTCATCGGCGGGGGCGTTGGTGAAGAGGCTGGCAAGATCGGTGCTGAACAGCGTCGCGCCGCGGCTCCAATGCAGGCGGCGGCCACCGTCCGACCAGTGCATATATTCGGCGCCGCTTCCAGAAACGCGGGTTACGGGCAGCGCCCCGCTCTTGATGCCGAGCGCCACATCCTGTCCGCCGGGCATCAAAGGGGTGACATAGGCGTCGTAATTCTGCCGGAAGGCGAGCGTGCGGCCGTCGGGCGAGATTTCATAATCGCTGACGAGCTCGCCATTGGCATGGACGCGCTTGTCCTGGCCATGAAGGTCGGTGCTCACGAGCTGGCTCTTGCCGCCGCCCGCCGTGACCATGAAGACGCGGTCGCTTGCCGCGCCGAATTGCGGCTTGGCGCCATCGCTGCTGATCCGTTCGGCTGTGCCACCCGCCGCGGCGACAAGATAGACGCCGGGGTCCTCGCTCCAGCGCGCCGAGGTCAGCCCGCCGCTACCGCGCCGTTCGAATACGATCGTCTTGCCGTCGGGCGAGAAGCGCGGTTCGGCATAATGACCGGGCGCCGCGGTCAGCTTCCGCGACGCGCCGCCGCCCGCGCCGGTAACATGGATTTCGCCCATGCCCGCGTCGGTCCAGCGCACGAACACGACCGACTTGCCGTCGCGCGACCAGCTTGGCCACAGCTCCATGGCGCCGTCCTTCGCGTTCGTCAGCCGCCGCGCGGTGCCGCCGGTGGCGGGCTTGACCCAGAGCTTGCCGAGCGTTTCAAAGACGACGCTGCGGCCATCGGGCGACACTTCGGCCCAGCGCGGCATTTGCGTCGCAAAGCTGTCGGGTGCGACCTCGACCGCGGGATGCGTCGCGTCGACGATCACCCGGTCGTCGCCGATGCTGAACGGGATGACGCGCCCCTCGCCACCGTCACCGTTCACGCGGCGCAGCTTGCCGCCGGCCCAGAAGACGATGTCGCGGCTGTCGGGCGTCCACGCCATGTTCGGGTAGACGCCGGTCACCGCCCAGGTTTCCTGCACATCCTGATCGAGTGCATCATAAACCTTCTTTTCGGCGCCCGAGGCGAGGTCCTTCACATAGAGCTTGGACTGCGTGCCTTCGCGCCGCACGAAGGCCAGACGCTTGCCGTCGGGCGATGGCGTCGGCCGGACCGCGCCGCCGGGCCCCGAGGCCGCGGTGCTGACCTCTCCATCGTCGAGGCTGTAGCGCTCGATATGGAAGAGGTCGGTGTTGCTGTCCTGCGCATATTCGAAGATCGGCCCGGGGGTGACGTTGCGCGTATAGAAGACGCTCTTGCCGTCGGCGGAGAAGATGGGCTCGCCCAGTTCCTTCTGGTGCTGCTCATTGGGCTTCTTGACCAGCGGCACGCCGGCGCCGCCCGACACATGATACATCCACACTTCGCCGGTGCCGAGCGAGCGGCCTGTCGTGAAATGTTTTTTGGCGACGAGGAACTGGCCGTCGGGTGACCAGCTCGGCTGGTTGAGCAGACGGAAATCCTCCTTCGAAATCTGGCGCTTGTCGCTACCGTCACGGTTCATTAGCCAGATATTGTCACCGCCGGCACGGTCGGAGACGAAGGCGATGCGCTTGCCGTCGGGTGAGAAGCGCGGCTGGTGCTCAAAGGCCAGCCCCTCGGCGATGCGTGTCGGCGTCCCGCCTTCGATCGGCATTGTATAGATATCGCCCAACAGGTCGAACGCGATCGTGCGGCCGTCGGGCGCGACGTCGACGTTCATCCAGCTGCCTTCGTCGACCGATAGCTGGACCTTGCGCGTCGCGAGCCCCGGCGGGGCGTTGACGTCCCACTCGCCCTCCTTCGCATCCGTGGCGGGCGCCGGAGCGGGAGCGCTCTGCGCCCATACCGAGGTTGAACAAGCCAGAGTCGCCGCGAGGGCGAAAGCGAAGCGCGCCATGAAATTATCCCCGTTTGAAATGATGTGACGACCATATGGTTCGGACGCGAACATGCAAGCGGCAGCTTTCGACGAAGGCGCTGGCAGGCTCGACGGGCGGCTGCTAGCCCGGTTTGAACGAAAAGCTATCGAGAGGGTAAGGCGTGCCGCTGCAAGGAATCCGCGTACTCGATTTCGGCCGCTACATCGCTGGCCCCTATTGCGCGGCCCTGCTCGCCGATTATGGCGCCGATGTCATCCGGATCGAGGCGCCCGGCGGCAACGACGACCGTTACACCGTGCCGGTCGCGGACGATGGATCGGGCGCGATGTTCATGCAGATGAACCGCGCCAAGCGCTGCCTGACGCTGAAACCCGGAAGCCCCGAGGGACGCGAGATCGTCCGGCGGCTGGTCGAGACGGCGGATGTCGTGATCGCCAACCTGCCGCATGATGCGCTCGTCAAGCTTGGCCTCGATTATGAAAGCCTTTCTGCGACCAATCCGCGTATCATACTCGCGACCGCGTCGGCATTCGGCAGCGAAGGGCCGCTCGCGAGCCGCGTCGGGTTCGATGCGGTCGGGCAGGCGATGTCGGGCACGGTGCATCTCACGGGCTCGCCCGACCAGCCCTATCGCGCGCAGGTCAATTATGTCGATTTCGGCACCGCGCTCCATTGTGCCTTCGGGGTGATGCTGGCGCTGCGCGAGCGTGAGGCGACGGGGAAGGGGCAATGCGTGTCGGGATCGCTGCTCGGTACCGCGCTAGCGCTGTCGAACGCGCTGACGATCGACCATGCGCTGAACGGGATCGACCGCGAGCCGATCGGCAATCGTAGCTTCAGCTCTGGGCCGACTGACGTTTTCCGCACCCGCGACGGTTGGATCATCACCCAGATCGTCGGCGCGCCGATCTTCGCGCGCTGGGCCGGGCTCGTCGGGCGTCCCGAACTGGTCGACGACCCGCTCTACGCCAGCGACATCCTTCGCGGCGATAATGGCGAGGAGCTGAGTGCGATCATGCAGCGTTGGTGCATCGAGCGGACGAACGCCGATGCCATCGCGGAACTGGCGGCAGGGCGCGTCCCGGCCGCGCCGGTCCTGCGCGCGGGAGAGGTGCTGGCGCAGCCGCAGGTCGCGGCGATGGGGCTGGTCGAGCCGGTCGATTATCCGGGAGCGGCGGCGGCGGTGCCGGTAATCCGTGCGCCGATCCGCCTGTCGTCGAGCGACAAGGTGACACCAAGCCGCGCGCCGCGGGTGGGGGAGCATAGCGACGCGATCCTCGCCGGGATCGGCTATGATGCCGAAGCGATCGCGGCTTTGCGCGCAGCGAAGATTATTTGAGCGGGCGGGGTGGACAAAAGGCAATCGCCTATTAAGTTACCGGTCAGTATAAAAATAAGCGCAGGAGCTTTCTATGACCGACAACAGCGAATATGTGCCGCCGAAAATCTGGACATGGGACAAGGAAAGCGGCGGTCGTTTCGCGAACATCAATCGCCCTGTCGCGGGGCCGACGCACGACAAGGAACTGCCGATCGGCAAGCATCCGCTCCAGCTCTATTCGCTCGGCACGCCCAATGGCGTGAAGGTCACGGTGATGCTCGAGGAGCTGCTCGCGGCCGGCCATAGCGGCGCCGAATATGACGCGTGGCTCATCAACATCGGCGAGGGCGACCAGTTTTCGAGCGGCTATGTCGCGGCCAATCCGAACAGCAAGATCCCGGTGCTCATCGACCGCAGCGGCGCCGAACCGATCCGTGTCTTTGAATCGGGAGCGATCCTGATCCATCTTGCCGAAAAATTCGGCGCCTTCCTGCCGACCGATACCGCGAAGCGTGCCGAAACGCTGTCGTGGCTGATGTGGCAGATGGGCAGCACGCCGTTCCTTGGCGGCGGCTTTGGCCATTTTTACGCTTATGCGCCGACGAAGCAGGAATATCCGATCAACCGCTATGCGATGGAAGTGAAGCGCCAGCTCGATGTGCTCGACCGGCGTCTTGCGGAGAGCGAATATATCGCCGGCGCCGACTATACGATCGCCGACATGGCGATCTGGCCTTGGTATGGCGCGCTCGCCAAGGGGCTCGTCTATGACGCGGGCGAGTTCCTGCAGGTCGACGAATATAAGAATGTCCAGCGCTGGACCGACCAGCTGGCGGCGCGCCCGCCGGTCAAACGCGGTCGCATGGTGAACCGCGTGACGGGCGATCCTGCGAGCCAACTGCGCGAGCGTCACGATGCGTCGGACTTCGACCTGCGCACGCAAGACAAGCTGCAGGATGCCGAATGATCACATTTTGCGGGTAGGCGCACGGCGCGCCGATTAACGACGCAGCAACAACCGCCGATTGCCGCTATGCGGCGCGAGCCGAAAATCGCGCAAAATACATAAAGGCGGCGTCGGGTGTTCTCGACGCCGCTTTCATTTGCCTCGCGCCATTCTGACCGCATGGCAGACTTCCAACGACTTTCGCGGCGCGTCCGCCAGATTGCCCGGACTGGCCTTACCCTGGCGCGCGGGGAGCGCGGCGCCGCCATCGTCGAAATGGCGCTGGTGCTGCCGCTGCTCCTCGCGCTGCTGATGGGCGTGCTCGTCTACGGCCAATATTTCATGCTCGCGCATAATGTGCAGCAGGCCGCCAACGATGGAGCGCGGGCCTCGATCGTCGGCCTTGACCTCGCCGACCGTAGCGCGGTCGCGACCCGCGCGGTGGCGCGCAGCCTTCAGACCGTCGGCGGCACGCACAGCGTCGCGGTGTCCGAAACGAGCGAAGCGATCACCGTCGCCGTCACCTACACCGCGCCACAGGACAGCTTCCTGCGGTCGAGCTTCGTGCCATCGCCGGACCATGTCATTCGTGCCAGCGCGACCTTCGAACTGCCGGTCGACTGACGATGGCAATGCTTTCCCTCCTGTGCCGCCTTGTCCACAGCCGCCGCGCAAGCATCAGCATCACGACCGCTTTCGGGATGACGATGCTGATCGGGTCGGCGGCGTTCGCGGTCGATCTTGGCTCGCTCTATCTCGATCGCCGCAAACTGCAGGGCATCGCCGATGCCGCGGCAATGGCGGCGGCGGGACGGCCGGGCGAAGAGCGGACGGCGGCGGAACGGATCATCGCGGCCAATTGCGATTGCGGCATCGAAATCGCCGCGCTCACGCCCGGCACCTATACGGCGGATCCGTCGATCGCGGCGGAACAGCGCTTCACCGGCGGGGGGGCATCGCCGAATGCGATACGCGTCACGCTGACGCGCGATCGCCCGCTGTTCTTCGGCAGCTTCCTGACCGGCCGGCAGGACAGCATCATCCGCGCGACCGCGACCGGTGCGCGGCGAGGCTATGCCGCCTTTTCGCTCGGATCGCGCGTGGCGGCGCTGAACGGCGGCCTGCCCAATGCGTTGCTGTCCAGCCTGACCGGGAGCGAGGTCAGCCTGTCGGTGATGGATTATAATGCGCTTGCCAGCACCGATATCGACCTGCTCGCCTTTTCGGACGCGCTCAGGATCGAACTCGACGCCGATGTCCTGACCTTCGGCCAGACGCTGAACACGCAGGCGACGCTGCCGCAGGTGGTGTCGGCACTGGCCCGCGCGTCGGACGGGCAGGCAGCAAGCGCCCTCGAGCATATCGCCGACAGCGCGCTCCCGCGCGCGCTGCTGCCGTCGCGGGCGATCGACCTGGGGCCGCGTTCGTCGAGCATCCGCGTCGATGCTGCCAATCCGGTCAAGGTCAATGCGCTCAGCCTGCTTCGCACCATGCTGCTGCTCGGCAATGCGAATCGCCAGGTCGATCTGTCGCTTGCGAGCAGCCTGCCCGGTGGATCGGGCATCGATGTCGCGCTGCTGGTCGGCGAGCCTCCCGCCGATTCCCCGCTGATCGCGGTGACCGACACCAACGATGTCATCATCCGCACCGCGCAAGTTCGCCTGAAGATCGATACGCGTGTCGCCACGCCGCTCGCCAGCGTCCATGTACCGCTACTTGCGGAGCTCGGATCGGCGTCGGCGCGGATCACCGACATCGACTGCGCGCCGAACAGCAGCGCCGCGGTGTCGCTGGGGGTCGTGACGTCTCCGGCGATGGTGGCGATCGGTACGGTTCCCGACGGCGATTTTCAGGACATGCAGCGCCCGCTCGATCCGCAGCCCGCGCGGGTGGTGAAGCTGCCGCTGGTCAGCGTCAATGCGGGGGCCCAACTGACCCTGTCCGACCTTGGCGAAAAGCCCGTCGCCTTCTCGCGCAGCGAGATCGAAGAGGGGCGGGTGAAGACGGTGTCGAGCACGGGGCTGGTCGCAGGCGCGGCGGAGTCGCTGGCGGACGAGATGGAACTCGACGTCAACGTCCTCGGCCTCGTTCTCAACCTGAATGCCTTGACCACGATCGTCGGCGAGACCGTCGCGCTTGCGGCGCCGGTGCTCGATAGCGTGCTGTCGGATCTGACCGGACTGCTCGGCTTGCAGGTCGGACAGGCCGATACGCGAGTCAACGCGCTGCGCTGCGGCAAGTCGCGGCTGGTCTGATCCCGCGCAGAGTGGCGCCATTAGGGACCTAATGCGCCGCCAACCATCCGTTCGGGCTCCTATAAGGAGCCAGAGATCGGTGACTTCGGGGGGAATCGTGGCAGCCGCGCAAGAACCACAACGCGTATCGGCGGCGGATTTCATCCGCGGCTTCGCCAATTGGCGATTGCAGTCGGCGCGCAAGCCGGTCGTCGTGACGCATCATGGCAAGGACGCGCATGTGCTGATCTCGCTCGACGATTATCGCCGGCTCGACGGGGGAGCGGCGCGCGACGTGGCCAAAGCGTCCGATTTGTTGCAGGCTTCGCTGGCCGGGCTGGTCGAATCGATCCGCGACGGGGCGATGCTGATCGACCGGCAGCGGCGCATCGCCGCAGTCAATCCTGCCGCGTCCGATATGCTGGAGATGCCGGCGGCCGGCCTGATCGGCGAAGCATTGACGACCGCGCTGCCGTCGTTCAGCGACAGTCTTATCTGCCATCACATCGCCCGCCTGCTCGACCATCGCGAACGCTTCTCGGCCGATGTGCCCGGACTGCTGCGTCCACGCCAGTGGCTGCATGTCGATCTGGTTCCGCTACCCGTCGGCGGCGCGATCGTGCTGCGCGATGTCAGCGCGGCGATGGAGGATTTCGCGGCGACCGACGTGCGGGCTGCGACGCTGGATGCGATCGAGACCGATGGCAGCATCGGCCATGTCCGCATATCCGTTCGCGAGAGTGTCGAATCGGCCAATGCGATGGTCGTCGCCCTGCTCGGAGTCGATCCCGTCGCGATCCGCCGCGTTCGATTTTCCGCCATTTTGCCCGTCGGGCAGCGCGCGGCCTTCGTCGAGGCGCTGGAATCGGTTTTCCGCTCGGGCAATCCGGCGCGGCTGTCGTCGCAGATGGTGACGCGTGGGGGAGAAGCGGTCGACGTCACGCTGACGATTGCCGAGGTGCGCGGGCCTTATGCCAGCGAAGGCGCGGTCATACTCGTCACGCGCGGCGCCGACTAACCGTAGCCTTCACCCCTTAGCCCGCGGCTGGACAAGCCCTCCCATTGCGCGCAATCATCGCCCGCGAAACGTTGCAAGTCGCAACTTGCCGTTTACGTAAAGGTGAGCGCTTATTATAAGGGCGCCAGTGCCCGATGGGAGATTCGTGATGGACATGGAATTCAGCCCCGAAGATCTCGCCTTCCAGCAGGAAGTGCGCGACTTCATCGCCGAAAATTACCCCGCCGAACTGCGCGGCAAACAGGATGAGGGCGAAGAGCTGTCCAAGGAGGATTTCCTCGCCTGGCACAAGATCCTGTACAAGAAGGGCTGGATCGCGCCCGCTTGGCCCGTCGAATATGGCGGCACCGGCTGGACGCCGACGCAGCGTTTCATCTGGTCGGAAGAGACCGCGCGCGCCGACTGCATCCGCTTGATGCCCTTTGGCCTCGCGATGGTGGGCCCGGTCATCTACACCTTCGGCACGCCCGAGCAGAAGGCGCATTTCCTGCCGCGCATCCTGTCGGGTGAGGATTGGTGGTGCCAGGGCTATTCGGAGCCGGGATCGGGTTCGGATCTCGCCTCGCTGCGTACCACGGCGGTCCGTGACGGCGACGATTATATCGTCAACGGGCAAAAGACCTGGACGACGCTCGCGCAGCACGCCGACTGGGGCTTTTTCCTCGTCCGCACCGACAAGGACGCCAAGCAGCAGGAGGGCATTTCCTTCCTTTTGATCGACATGAAGTCGCCCGGCATCACCGTGCGCCCGATCATCACATTGGGCGGCGAGCATGAGGTCAACGAGGTGTGGCTCGAAGATGTCCGCGTGCCGGTGTCGCAGCGCGTCTATGAAGAGAATAAGGGCTGGACCTGCGCCAAATTCCTGCTCGCGCACGAACGCACCGGGATCGCCGGCGTCGCGGCGTCGAAGCGCGGGATCGAGAAGGTGAAGGACATCGCCCGCACCGAGCTCGACGGCGACAAGCCGCTGATCGCCAACGCTTTCTTCAAGCGCAAGCTCGCCGAACTCGAGGTCGACCTGACCGCGCTCGAATTCACCGAACTCCGCAGCCTTGCCGGCGCGAATGCGGGCAAGGGGCCGGGACCCGAATCGAGCCTGCTCAAGATCAAGGGCAGCGAGATCCAGCAGCGGTTGACCGAACTCACGCTCGAGGCCGTCGGCCATTATGGCGCGCCCTATTTCCGCGGTTTCGGCGAAGGCGACAATGAGCATCCGATCGGGCCGGACTATGCGCATCGCGCGGCGCCCACCTATTTCAACATGCGCAAGACGACGATCTATGGCGGGTCGAACGAGATTCAGCGCAACATCATCGCGAAGATGGTGCTCGGCCTTTGATCACATAATTGACGTCATCCCGGCGAACGCCGGGATCTCGGCCTCTCGCCACGACGCGGCGGCGAGATCCCGGCGTTCGCCGGGATGACGATGAAATCGAGGATTAGAACAATGGATTTCACTTACACCGAAACACAGGACATGATCCGTGACACGCTGTCGCGCTTCCTCGGCGATACCTATGATTTCGAGACGCGACAGAAGTTCACCGGCAGCGACACGGGCCGCGATCCCGCGATCTGGACCGCGCTCGCGCAGGAACTCGGCATGCTTGGCGCGCCCTTTGCCGAGGAGCATGGCGGGCTCGGCGGGGGCGCGCTTGAAAACGCGATCGTGATGGAGGAATTGGGCAAGGTCATCGGGATCGAGCCCTATCTGCCGACCGTCGTCATCGCGGGGGGCGCCCTGAAGGCCGTCGGCGGCGCGCAGGCCGACGCGATGATCCCGGAGATCATCGCGGGCAATGTAATCGTCGCTTTCGCCTATGCCGAACCTCAGGGGCGTTACGACCTCGCCAACCTTCGCACGACCGCCAAAAAGGACGGCGCCGGCTATGTGCTGAACGGTCACAAGGGTGTCGTCTATGCCGCGCCCTGGGCGACGCACCTGCTCGTCACCGCGCGCACCGGCGGCGGTCAGCGCGACAAGGATGGCGTGTCGCTGTTCCTGATCGACGCCAACCTGCCCGGCATCGTGCGCCGTGATTATCCGACCGTCGACGGCAGCCGCGCCTCGGAAATCTATTTCGAGAATGTCGCTATTCCCGGCGAAGCGCTGCTCGGGGGCGAGGGGACGGGCCTGCCGCTGATCGAACAGATCGTCGACGAAGCGACCGTCGCGGTCTGCGCCGAGGCGACTGGCGTGATGCAGAAACTGCACGAAGGCACGCTCGAATATACACAGCAGCGCAAGCAGTTCGGCGTGCCGATCGCGAAGTTCCAGGTTCTGCAGCACCGCATGGTCGACATGTTCATGGAGGTCGAACAGGCCCGTTCGATGACGATCATGGCGACGCTGAAGCTCGGCCTGCCTGCCGATGAGCGCAAGGCGGCGGTCTCGGCGGCGAAGAACAAGGTCGCGCGCGGCGCGAAATTCGTCGGACAGAATGCGATCCAGACCCACGGCGGCATCGGCATCACGCAGGAACTGGCGATCGGCCATTATTTCAAGCGGGCTACGATGATCGAGGGGCAGTTCGGCAGCGCCGACTTCCATATGGAGCGCTATGAGCGGATCGTGCTCGCGGATTGACCGGTAGTCCCTCTTCTGGCGGGGAGGGGCATCGATGAGCGCGACCGGCCGGAGACATTGAAGGGTTTTGGCCTCTCCCCTTCAGGGGAGAGGGCTGTAGCAGATACCAACCCCTTACCGATATTCGCTAATATGCGACGTCCACCGCGATCCGGAGTGTGCGCGGGCGCAACGGTGTAAGGAAGCCTTCGTTGCCTTCGAGGAACGGCGTCCCCAGCGAAAAGCGGTTGCCGCGCGAATCGAACAGATTGGTGAGCGTCAGCGAGAGGCCTCGGCGTTCGTTACCCACCCGCATGGCGAGCCCGGTATCGACATAGTCGCCCTGGCTTTCGCCAAGCACCGGGCCGATTCCGAGGCGCGACGGCCCGACATAGTTCGCCCAGCCGTTCACGCGGAAATCCTCGTCACCGATCACGGTGGCGTAGTTCACCGACCCGCGCACAGCGTGGCTCGCGACATTGGGGATCCGCCCGAGCCGCGCGGGCGTTGCCGCGAACACGGGCAATATCTGGGGCGAAAGATCGTCGACGCGGCTGTGGTTGTAGACCGCGCCGAGTTCAAAGGTCAGCGCGGCGGTCGGTCGCATCGCGACGGCGCCGGACAGGCTGGTGATGCGGCCATTGCCGATATTGGCCGTCGTCGGAAAGCCGCTACTGTCGATGAAGTCCGCCTGGATATTGTGCCATCGGCTGTGCGAGATCGAAACGCTGGCGTCGAGCAGGCTTCGGCCCCTGTCGCCGAACCGCATCCCCGCTTCCCATGTGCGGACCTTGTCGTTCAGGAAGCGCCGGACGAAATTCCCGTCGACGGCAAGGCCACCGGGTCGGAAACCTTCCTGATAACGCGCATAGAGCCTGACATTGTCGAGCGGCGTCGCAAGCAGCGAGACCGAGGGCAGGAGGTCCGTTTCGTCGCGCGATGCGGTCGTCGCCCGGTTCGCTTCGGCCAAAGCGAAGGACACGCCTTCGGCCTCGCCGCCCAGCCGGGCGTGCGACAGGCGGAGGCCCCCCGAGGCAACCAGGTCGGGCATGATTTCGACGGTCGCTTCGGCATAGCCGGTGACCTCGGTGATCCGGTTGGTCACGCCGGGCAGGACCGCGCGCAGCGGACCATAACCATAATCGCGGTCCTGCCGCGCGCGGTTGCGAATGAAGCTCGCGCCCACCACCCAGCCGAGCCCGTCATGATAGGGCCGGGACAGGCGGTTCTCGCTGACGAACATGCGCGTGTCGTTATGCTGGTCGAGCACGCGCGGCACGTCGGCCATCGGCGTGATCTCGATCGGCGCGAAGAGGCGTTCGACATCGACCGCGCCCACGGCGACGCCGGCGTCCTGTCCGTCGCCGCGTCTGGATTCGGGAAGGCTCGCGTCGAACCGTTCGAAGAGTCGATGGTCGATGAACGCGTTGGACGACTGGAAATACAGATCGCCCCAATCCTTCATCACGACGATCGTGCCCATGCCGTAACGCGCGGTCGCGTTCTGCTCGACCATCGAGGCGCGGGTCAGCGGCGGCGCGTCCTTGTCGGCATATTGCGCGTCGTCGGAGGTGATCGCCTGATATATGCCGCCGAAATCGATCGTCCAGCCGTCGCCGGCTTCGAGGCGGAACGTGCCCCTTCCGCCGCGGACATGGACCCTGTTGACGTCGTTCTGCCCGCGCAGTGGATTGTCGATATAGCCGCCGTCGGTCAGCATATAGCCGACGAGGCGCAGGGCATGGCCGTCCTCGCCCACCGGCAGGTTGGCGATCGCCGCTATGTCGCCGCCGGGATCGCCATGCTGGGTGATCGACAGGCCGGCGATAGCCTGGACGGTCATCGCGCGCGGATCGGGCGCTTTCGGCACGACGTGGATGATGCCGCCGAGCGATCCGGCGCCATAGAGCGTGCCCTGCGGTCCTTCGAGGATTTCGACATTGTCGATGTCGTACAGCCGCAGGTCGGGGTCGGGCGCATTGTAACTGAGGCGGATATCGCCGAAATACTGGCCAACGGTCGATTGCGTCGGGCCGGTGAAGCTCGAATCGGCGATGCCCCGGATGAACAGCTTGTTGCGCCCCGAACCCAGATGGGTCGAAGAAACGGTCGCCGTGCGCGAGAGGATCGAATCCATCCCGCGCTCGCCGCCAAACGCCAAATCGCCGCCATCCAATTGGGTGACGACGCCGGCGAAATGCGAATGCGGAAGGTCGGTCTTCGACGCGGTGACGATGATCTCGTCGGCTGCCGCTGCGATCATGTGGTTCGACGGCTCGCGAGCCCGCGGCTGCGGCGCCGGTCCTGGCGGAGGTGCGGCTCTCGTGACGCGCGCCGGGACGGGGCGCCGTTCGATGCGCCAGCTCGTCGCGCTGACCCGCACCGCGCGCGCATCGGAACCGTCGAGCAGGCGCTGGATCGCCCTTTCGACGCTCATCCGCCCGCGCACCGGTTTGACGCGCGCGCGCCAGAGCTTCGCATCGGCGACGCTGATGCTGACGCCCGCCTGCCGGCTGATCAACGGAAGCGCCGCAGACAGGCTGCCTTTCGGCACGTTGAACGCGCGTTCCTCCGCCGCCAGCGCCTGCGTGGGCAGACACAGCGCAATTGCTGCCGCAGCAAAGGAAAGGCGCGGGTGCATGGTCAGCGGGTCAATATCCATCCATCACCTTGCCGAGCAGCCTTCGTGCCCGACAGCGCGGCAAGGTCGGCGATCGTTCGGTCGCGGTTCTTGTCGATGATCAGCGCGCCACGGAACGACAGGTCGCTCGCATCCGGCGCAATGCTCACCTGCATCCCGGCGGTGCGCTTCAGATCCTCGGCGACGATGGCGAGCGGCGTGCCGTTATAGACCAGAAGGCCGCTACGCCAGCCGCCGACATTCGCGACATCGACATCCCTCACCGCTGGCGGGCGGCTGTCGCCGTCGCGCGCCTCGATGCCCTTGCCCGCGACGAGCCGGACATTGTCGCGATCGGGGTTATAGAGAACGATGCCTTCGGACACCGCCACCGATGTCTGGCGATCGCGGCGCACGACATTGAACGCCGTGCCAAGATCGACGATCTTTGCGCCGCCTGTCTCGACCACAAAGGGATCCTGGTCGCGGTGCACGATATGGAACATCGCCTCGCCCGATTCGAGCCGGGCGAAGCGCGGACGATCCTCGTCGATTTCGACCACCGAAGCGCCGTTGATCTCTATCTTCGACCCGTCGGCGAGTTCGACGGTGCGATGCTCGCCCGCGAGCGTCTCGATCCGGCCGTCATTGCCAAACAGGCCCAGGCTCGACAGGCTGATCGCGCCGACCAGCGCCGCTGCGACCGCGCCGCCGAACCAGGTCCGCCGCGACGGGTGGCGGCGTGCGGGCGCGTCGGGGACCATCGTGACCGAGGGGGCGGGCGCGGGCGGCAATGCGTCAAGGTCGCAGTCGAGACTCGCGACCGCGTCGTAAATCGCGGCGTGAGCGCTGTCTTCGGCCAGCCAGTCGGCAAAGCCGTCCCAATCGGTGAAGTCCGGATCACGCTGGCGAACCAGCCAGTCGATCGCGCGCGCCTCGGCGTTCGTCGGGTCAACCTGCATCGAACTGCCTCCGGATTTCGGCGAGCTTTGCATAGACTTTGCGCAGATCGGCTTCGACGGTGCTCAGGCTGACCCCCATTTCGCCGGCGATATCGCGTTGGTGAACGCCATCGACACGAAAACGCCTGAAAATCCTGGCGGGGCGCTCGCCCGTCGCGGCAATCGCGGATTCAACGAGCGCCAGCTGCTCGCGCGAAATCATCGCGCTTTCGCTCGACGGGCTTTGCGCCGCCGACGCTTCGCCCCATGCCTTGTCGCGAAGCTCGCTCTGGCGCACCGAACGGTAGCGGTCGAGCATCAGATTGTTCGCCGCGCGCATGACATAGGGAAGGGGGTCCGAAATCGGTCCGGTGCGCCGGTCGGTCAGTCGCATCCAAAGGTCCTGAAACAGATCCTCGGCACTGTCGCCCGCACCGCGAACTTCCAGAAAGCGCACGATGCGGTCGCGGTTGGCAAGCAACACGCCTTCGATGCCTTGGGCGGCGTCGGTTCGATCTCGCGACTTGGTCATGGATTGCTTGCTTTGGAACGCCATCTTCCGTCGGTCAGCGCCGCTTCGCCCCGCGCCATACGTCCCCCCGATGACGCCGTCATATAGCGTCCAGGCTCCACCGCGCAACTGCGGTGCGGGGAAAACGGAGTTGGGCAGTGCAAGCATCTGTTTCGTCATTCGTTTCTGCCTAGGCAAGGGGGAAGCATGGGTAGGGGTAACGCTTCCCCCTTGCGGGCAGGGTCGGCCCCGGGGGGCTAGAGACCGACCCGCAGGCTCGCACGGAAGGCCCAGCCGACATGGCTTTGCTGCTCTTCCGCGGAGACTTCGCCGGCGAACTGGAAGGCCGAATTGCCGGCGACGCCGCGGAAACGGCCGACCCAGCCGCTCGTGCGATCGTCGGGAACAAGGGTGAAGGGCGTGCCGTCCTTGAAAGATGCGGTCGTCGCGCCAAGCATGCCGCTGACGATTTGACGGCGACCACCTTCGAGTTCGAAGCGCGTCCAGCCGTCATATTCGTCGGCGCCGCCGAATTCGAGACCGAGTGTCATCGTCCCCGACACCGCGAGTTCGTCGCTATCGCGGCTCAGGACGGTGAGGTCGAGCGCGTCACCACCGCCCGTTTCCTGGTAACCGTCTTCCTTCAGCTTGTAATAGTCGACCGCGACCATCGGGCGGAGGGTGAGGCCGCCGACGCGAGTGTCGTAGGCGACCGAGCCCGAGGCCGACCAAAGCGTCGCGTCCCACTTGCCCTTCATCGTCTTCTCGATGTCCTCGGCGCCGCTTTCGGCGCGGAAGATGCGCGTGCCCTTCAGGCTGACCGGCGCACCCGAGACGCGGGCGTTGGCCATGAAGCCGTCTGAGCGCAG
Source organism: Sphingopyxis sp. JAI108 (assembly GCF_013410105.1). Lineage (GTDB taxonomy): Bacteria > Pseudomonadota > Alphaproteobacteria > Sphingomonadales > Sphingomonadaceae > Sphingopyxis > Sphingopyxis chilensis. The sequence continues at coordinate 1,971,020 of NZ_JACCCJ010000001.1, read as the reverse complement.
GCGCCAGTGCAGCGCGCCTTCGAACTGGCTCGTGCTGACTTCGTTGGCGTTGCTGCCGTTGCCGTCCTTGCCGCTGAGGTAGGCGACCGAACCGCCGAAATTGCCGACGTCGCTTTCGATTTCGGCACCAAGCGAGATGCCCCAGCCGCTGACGTCATAGCTCGCGGTGTCGCCGACGCTCTTCGAGGTGCCCCAGACGGCCTGGTTGACCCAATAGCCCCATTTGCCCTCATCCTGATAGGGCGCGCTGGGGTCCTGGAGATAGCGCGACAGCGCCCGCGAGCCCGAGGTGACGGTCTCGAACACGCCGCCCTCATGCTCGGGGAGCATCTGGCCGAGTTGATTGCGGAACTGGTCGCCGTCGGTGATGCCGAGGAAGACATCCTCGATCTTCTCGTCGCTGACGACAGCGTCGAGCACCGCGTCGAACGCGCCGCTTTCCGAACGATTGAGGCCGAGCTCTGAGGTGCTCTTGCGCGACACATCGACGATGAGCTGCGTGGCGTTCGAGGTCAACGTACCCTTGTAAAGGAAGGGCAGCAGCGTCTGCGAGGCGGTGAGGTTATCGGCGCCGGTCAGCGTGCCGGCGGTCAGGACGACATGCTCGCCCTCGGCCTGCTCGATGCTCGACAATCTGAGCGCGAGTTTGGAATCTTCGCCGAAGCTGGCGTTGCCCGTCACCTGGAGCGCCGTCCCCGTCGCGCCGTTGTCGAGCATCACCGCAAGCGTGCCTTCGTCGGTGATCGCCAGCGAGGAGATGGTGGCCGCGCCGCTGACGTCGAAGGCACCGCCGGCAACCGAAACCGCGAGCCCTTGCGAATTGGCGAGCGTGCCCGAGAAGATCGACGTGCCGCCGATCGTCAGCGTGTCGGTGCCCCCGCCGAAATCGGCGAGCCCGGTGAACTTCGACGTTCCGGCCAGCGTCATCGTATCGTTGCCGGCACCGAAGCGGGCATTGCCGGCGTAGGTCGCATCGCCCGACAGCGCGAGCTTGTTGTTGCCGGTGCCGAAGAAGCTGTTCCCCTTCACCGAACCGTCGGCGATGTCGAACACGTCGTTGCCTCCGCCGAAGCGGACATCGCCGACGATGCTGGGTGCGGTAGCGGTCGAGGCGACCGCGGTCTGCTTCACGGTCGCACCGCCGTTGTTCGCCGACAGGTCGATCGCGATGTTGCGGTCGGACGAGGCGAGCGCGCCCGTCGCGCTGATCGTGCCGCTGTTCTCGACCGTGTCGACATTGCCCGACAGATCGACGATGCCGCGCGCGATACCGCCGTCACCGCCGGTCTTGGCGGTGATCGTGCCGCTGTTGCGGATCAGCGGAACGTCGCCGCCAGCTTCGATCAGCACCGCCGTCGCGACCGCGTCCGCAGCCTTGCCGCCGGTCGTCGCCTCGATCTTGCCCGCGTTGCGGATTTCGGGGGTCGTCGCGCCGCTGCCGATGCGGATGGCCGTGGCGGCCTTGTCCTTCGACTGCGCGGCGACGCTTCCGGTGCCGCCGATACCGATGCCGCCGGCGATGGTGACCGCGCCGCCAAGGCCGCCGATCTGGATCGCGTTGCCGTCCTTGCCGGCGTAAAGGCCGTTACCGAGCACGGCGCCGTCGATGATGAAGCCAAGGCCGGTGCCGGTGCCCGGGACAGCGCCGATCGCGACGTCGCGGTCGGCCGAACCGATGCTGATCGCCGCCGCCGAACCGAAGGAGCGCACCACGGCGTTACCTTCCTTGGCGTCCTCGATCCCGTCCTTGTCCTCATCCTTGTCGTCGGGCTTGGCGTCCTTGGGCGCGACCGCCAGAATTATGCCGCCGGTCACATCGCCCTCGACCGACAGCGCGCTGCCGCCAATCAACAGGTCGTCGGCATCCAGTTTCGACGGATCGCTCGGCGGCGTCGTGAAGCGGTAGCCGGTGGCGGTGATATTGCCCTGGACGACGAGCGAGCCGGTGACGTCGCCGCCAAGGCGGGCGCCGATCGCATCGACGCCGGTGGCCGAGATCGTGCCGGCCAGCCGGACGTTGCCGGTCACATCCTGCAGGCCGACGCCGAGCGCACGATCGCCGAGCACGCTGATCGTTCCGTCGTTGGTGAAATTGCCGGTCAGCGGGCCGCCGAGCCGGATGCCCGCGGAGTCATTGCCCTCGATCGCGATCGCGCCTGAATTGACGATGTTGCCGTTAAAGGCGCCCGCGGTCGCGATGCCGACGCGGTTGCTGCCGATCGCGAATGCGCCGTCGAGGTCGCCGTCTTTGTCGATGTCGGTCGCGGCATAGGTTTCGCCGATGGTGATCTTGCCGCTGGCGCTGTTCGTGATGCCGCCCGACGTGCCGGCACCCGCCAGAATGCCCGTCGCGCCATCGACATTGGTGAACTCGATCGTGCCTTCGTTGACGACCTTGTGGTTGCTGTCGATCGTGACCGCCGGCCCGGTGACGGTCGGCTTGATCGACCCCGCCGAGGTGATCTTGATATCGTCGGGCGCGCCGGATTTGATGGTCGAGGTGCGTACCGGAGCCGTCGTCGCGGTGGTGATCGTCGTTTCGGCATGGGCGGCGGTCGAAAGGAGGGTGGCCAAGCATGTGGAGGCCAGCAAGGTCTTGCGCATCGGGTTCCTCTTGAGATCGGGACCGGGACCTCTTCCCGGCGACAACCACAAGACGGAGCGGTGCTGGCGCGGCCTTGGAAAAAAATGCAGGGTTCCAAAGCCGGGCTTCAGCGGCGATGGGGAGCCGCGCCCGGCGGCAGGGAACCGCGCATAGCTATGCCCTGTTGCATCCTTGTCGGCTGTGCGACATTCCACAATGGCACCGGCACCGGGACCGGCAAGGGAGAGTCATGAGCGAACGGATCGTCACGGTCGATATCGGCGGAACCCATGCGCGCTTCGCCATTGCGGAAATCGAGGGCGGCCGGGTTCTCTCGCTCGGCGAAGCGACGACGCTGCATACCAAGGATCATGCGAGCTTCCAGACCGCGTGGCAGGATTTCGAGCGCCAGCAGGGCGGAACCCTGCCTCGCGCGGTGGCCATCGCGATCGCCGGGCCGACGCGCGGCGAGATCATCCGGTTCACGAACAATCCGTGGATCATACGTCCGGCGCTGATCAACGAGAAGATGGACGTCGACCGCTATGTCCTCGTCAATGATTTCGAGGCCGTCGGTCATGCGGTCGCGCAGGCCGACGAAAGCTATTTCGAGCGGCTGACCGGCCCCGACGAGCCGCTACCCGCGATGGGTACGATCACGATCATCGGGCCCGGAACCGGCCTCGGCGTCGCGCATATCTGGCGCGACGGCGCCAACTATCGGGTGCAGGCGACCGAGGGCGGGCATATCGACTTCGCGCCGCTCGACAGCATCGAGGACGCGATCCTCGCGCGGCTGCGCAAGCGCCATCGCCGCGTGTCGATCGAACGGATCGTCTCGGGTCCAGGTATCGTCGATATTTATGAAACGCTGGCGGCGCTCGAAGGGCGCGCGATCCCGCGGCTCGACGACAAGGCGATCTGGACCAATGCGATGGAAGGGGGCGACAGCCTTGCCGCGGCGGCGGTTGATCGCTTCTGCCTGTCGCTGGGCAGCGTCGCGGGCGACCTGGCGCTGGCGCAGGGGGCTAGCGGCGTCGTTATCGCCGGTGGTCTTGGGCTGCGCATCCGCGACAGTCTTGTACGCTCGGGCTTTCCTGAACGCTTCATCGAAAAGGGTCGCTTCGAAGGCTTTATGTCGGCGCTGCCCGTAAAGCTGATCACGCACCCGCAGCCGGGCCTTTTCGGCGCCGCAGCCGCCTTCGCGCGCCAACACGCCTAAGATTTCTCTGGCGCGGGGGCGGCGAAATCGGCAGCATGCCGCTCATGTCGCAACGTCCCGTCCTCGGTATCATCGCCTGCAATCGCACCGTCGGGACCGAGGTCGCGCAGACGGTGATCAATCGCTACGCGACCGCGGCAATGCGCCATGCCGACTGCGCCGCACTGATCATTCCATCGCTGCCCGACCATATGCGCGGCGCTGAGATCGTCGGGCGCCTCGACGGGGTGCTGCTCACCGGCACGCCATCGAATGTCGAACCTGCGCTCTATGGCGATGCGTCCGAAGGCGAGGGGCCCTTCGACCCCGATCGCGACCGCATGATGACCGATCTTGTCGAGGCGGTCATCGCGGCGCGGCGGCCCCTCTTCGGTATCTGCCGCGGCTTTCAGGAAATCAATGTGGCGCTCGGCGGCACATTGCGTCGCGACACGTCGGCGAGTGGTGAATTGCTGCACCATCACGCGCCCGATGGCGTGCCGTTCGACGCGATGTTCGACCATCGGCACAAGGTCAACCTGATCGAAGGCGGCGTGCTGGCTTCGGCCTATGGCGCGCCGTCGCTCGACGTGAATTCGGTTCACTATCAGGGCATCGGAGCGCTTGCCGACGGATTGAGGGTCGAGGCGCGCGCGCCCGACGGGCTGGTCGAGGCCTATAGCGCGCGGCCGAACGGCGCGCCGCTGCTTGCGGTGCAATGGCACCCCGAATGGGCGACCGACGACAACAGTGACAGCCGGACCTATTTTCAGCTGCTCGGACGCGCGTTAAGAGGTGCGCTATGAATTGCCGCGTCACCCGATACGACCGCTATCTCGCACGGCTATGCTTCTCGCCCTGATCGACCGGACGCCTTCCACGTCCGTTCGCCGCCACGCGCGGCTCATCGATCAGGAGTTTGACATGCCCCGCAATCACGACATCGCCGAACTGCGCCGCCTCGACGTCGCGCATCATCTTCCCGCACAGGCCGATTGGGCCGAAATCGAAAAGCTCGGCGGCAGCCGCATCATCACCCACGCCGAGGGCTGTTACATCCACGACGGCGACGGCCACCGCATCCTCGACGGCATGGCCGGCCTGTGGTGCGTCAACGTCGGTTATGGCCGCGAGGAGCTGGTCGAAGTGGCGGCCACGCAGATGCGCGAGCTGCCCTTCTACAACACCTTCTTCAAGACCGCGACGCCGCCGACGGTGACGCTGGCGGCGAAGATTGCGAGCCTTACCGGAAACCGCCTGCCGCACGTCTTTTTCAATGCCTCGGGCAGTGAGGCGAACGACACGGTGTTCCGTATGGTGCGTCATTATTGGAAGCTGAAGGGCGAACCCCAGCGCACCGTCTTCATCAGCCGCTGGAACGCCTATCATGGCTCGACCGTCGCGGGCGTTTCGCTCGGCGGCATGAAGGCCATGCACGCGCAGGGCGACCTGCCGATCCCCGGCGTCGAGCATGTCCGCCAACCCTATGCCTATGGCGAAGGGCAGGGGATGACCGAGGAGGAATTCTGCGACGCCTGTGTGCAGGCGATCGAGGACAAGATCATCGAGGTCGGCCCCGAAAAGTGCGCAGCCTTTATCGGCGAGCCGGTGCAAGGCGCGGGCGGCGTGATCATCCCGCCGAAGGGATATTGGCCCAAGGTCGAGGCGGTGGCGCGCAAATATGGCCTGCTCGTCGTCGCCGACGAAGTGATTTGCGGCTTCGGGCGCACCGGCAAGATGTGGGGCCATGAGACGATGGGCTTCACCCCCGACCTGATGCCGATGGCGAAAGGGCTGTCGTCGGGTTACCTGCCGATTTCGGCGACCGCGGTCGCGAGCCATGTCGTCGAGATGCTGAAGACCGGCGGCGATTTTGTCCATGGCTTCACCTATTCGGGGCACCCGGTCTGCGCCGCCGTCGCGCTCAAGAATATCGAGATCATCGAGCGCGAAGGCCTCGTCGAGCGCACGGGCAGCGTCACCGGTCCGCATCTCGCCAAGGCGCTCGCGACGCTGAACGACCACCCGCTCGTCGGCGAGACGCGCTCCGTCGGGCTGCTCGGCGCGGTCGAGATCGTGGCGGACAAGGAAACGCGCGCGCGCTTCGGCGGTGCCGAGGGCACGGCGGGGCCGATGGCGCGCGACGCGTGTATCGCGAACGGGCTGATGGTGCGCGGCATCCGCGACAGCCTGGTCATGTGCCCGCCGCTGATCATCACCACCGACCAGATCGACGAGATGGTTGCCATCATCCGCAAATCGCTCGATGAAGTGATGCCGAAACTCCGCGCGCTCTAAACAGGAAAGACCAAACCCTTATGCCCTCCGGCCTTTTTGCCCTGCTCGATGATATTGCGACCATCGCCAAGGTCGCCGCGGCAAGCATCGACGATATCGGCGCCGCGGCGTCGAAGGCCGGAGTCAAGGCGGCGGGGGTCGTCGTCGACGATACCGCGGTGACGCCGCGCTATGTCACCGGCTTCACCCCCGATCGCGAGCTGCCGATCATCTGGCGGATCACCAAGGGCTCGCTGCGCAACAAGCTGCTCTTCATCGTGCCGGCATTATTGCTGCTCTCGGCGGTCGCGCAATGGGCGATCACGCCGCTGCTGATGCTCGGCGGCGCCTATCTCTGTTTCGAGGGCGCAGAGAAGGTGCTGCATTCGCTCCAGAAACACGACACGAGTCTGGCCGAAGACGCGGCGATCGTCGCCGATCAGGACCATGAAGAAACGATGGTGAAGGGCGCGGTGCGCACCGACTTCATCCTGTCCGCCGAAATTATGGTGATCGCATTGAACGAGGTGCTCGACGAGCATTTCGCGATGCGCGCAGCCACGCTCGCGGTCGTCGCTGTCGCGATTACTGTAGCGGTTTACGGCGTCGTCGGGCTGATCGTGAAGATGGACGATATCGGCCTCCACATGGCGAAGGAAGGCAACAGCGCGCGCCGGGCGATCGGGCGCGGGCTCGTGTCCTTCATGCCCAAGCTCTTGGCGGCGCTGGCGCTGATCGGCACGGCGGCGATGCTGTGGGTGGGTGGCCAGATTTTCCTGCACGGCCTCGACGAATATCATATCGGCAATATCGGCCATGGCCTCAACGATTTCGCGCATGCCGTGGCGGGGAACCTGCCGGGTGCGGGCGTTTGGGAATGGCTGATCAATGCGGGCGGAGCGGGCATTTTCGGGCTGCTCCTTGGCGGGCTGATCGTCGGCGCACTGCATCTGTTGCCTGGGAAGAAGGCCCACTAATTTCGTCATTGCGAGCGGAGCGAAGCAATCTCAAGCTATCGCCCTGCAAAAGGCCGATGGCCGGAGATTGCCGCGTCGCCTTCGACTCCTCGCAATGACGATCTTGTGGGTTGCGCCGGCACCGCCCGGACGGCCCAGTGTCAGCCCAACAATACAACCGGGCTATCCGCCCGCCAGTGCATGCTGACCTTGTCGCCCCAGGTGAAATCGTCCTGATCATGCCGCGACAGGTTCGGGCGGGACACGCGGAGGCACGCGCCCGATTCCAGCTCGATCTCGAACAGGGTTATGTCGCCGAGATAGCTCATCCCTTTGATCTTGCCGCGCGCGAAATTATAGCCGTCGGGGGCGTCCTGCGCCGCGGCCTTGACCGCCTTGCCTTCGCCGGGGACGTGAAGGTAAATCTTCTCGGGGCGCAGCGCGATCCAGACATCGGCGCCGTGCGGGCCGGTGACGCCGTGGTTGAGATAGACCTTGCCGAGCCCCGGACAATCGACCGCCGCCTTGTCGGGGTCGTCGAGCGTCAGTTTGCCCTCGAAGATATTCACCGACCCGACGAAATCGGCGACGAAGCGGTTGGCGGGATATTCGTAGAGGTCCGATGGCGTCGCGAGTTGCGCCACTTCGCCCTTGTTAATGACGCCGATGCGGCACGCCATCGACAGCGCTTCGTCCTGATCGTGGGTAACGGTGACGAAGGTGATGCCGACCCGTTCCTGGAGATCCGAAAGCTCGAACTGCATCTGCCCCCGCAGCTTGGCGTCGAGCGCCGATAGCGGTTCATCGAGCAGCAGCACCTTGGGACGCATCACGAGGCTGCGCGCCAGCGCGACGCGCTGGCGCTGCCCGCCCGACATCTGGTCGGGCATCCGGCCTTCGAACCCGCCGAGCTTGACGAGTTCGAGCGCCTCGGCAACGCGGTCGCTGACCTCGCCGCCCTTCACCCCTGCGATCCTGAGGCCATAAGCGACATTGTCGGCGACGCTCATGTGCGGGAACACGGCGTAGCTCTGGAACACCATGTTCACCGGCCGCCTGTTCGGCGGGATTCCCGCCATGTCATGCCCGTCGATCAATATCTTGCCTTCAGTTGGCAGTTCGAAACCTGCGATCATGCGGAGTAGTGTCGTCTTGCCGCACCCCGACGGGCCCAAAAGCACGAAGAACTCCCCGGCGTTGATGTCGAGGCTGACATTGTCGACTGCGGTGACCTTGCCGAAACGTTTGGAGACATTTTTGATCTGGATGATCGGTTTGGCGGGTTCGGTCATGGTCAGTGGGTTTCCGCAATGGCTTTCACGCCCTGAAGCTTGAGCGCGACGAAGGTCAGGACGACGGTGAGGATGATGAGCAGCGTCGAAGCCGCATTGACCTCCGGCGTCACCGAAAAGCGGACCATCGAATAGACCTTCACCGGAAAGGTGATCGTGTCGGGGCCGCTGGTGAAATAGGTGATGACAAAATCGTCGAGGCTGAGCGTGAACGACAAGAGCGCCCCCGCGACCAGCGCGGGCCTGATGTGCGGGATCAGCACGTCGCGGAAGACCTGCCATTCGCTGGCGCCCAGATCCTTCGCCGCCTCTTCCTGCTCGCGGTTGAAGCTCGCGAGACGCGAGCGCACAACCATCGTCACGAAGGGGAAGCAGAAGGTGATGTGCGCGATGGTGATCGCGCCGAGGTTGAACGGCCAGACAAGATCGGTCGGCCAGTCGATCGCGGCGAAGAACATCAGGAAGGCGACGCCGAGGCAGATTTCTGGGACGATGATCGGCAACGATATGGTGCCATCGACCACGCCCTTCAGCGGGAAGCGGAAACGCCAGAGCATCACTGCGGCGACCGCGCCGAGGACAAGACTGGCAACCGTCGCCAGCGCGGCAATTGTGAGCGAGTTGACGAGCGCCTCGACCAACTGGTCGTTTCCGAGCGCCTTTTCATAATATTTGGTCGTGAATCCGCGCCACACGACGTTGCGCTTGCTGTCGTTGAAGCTGAAGATGATCAGCACGATCAACGGCGCGTAGAGAAACAGCATCACCGCGCCGACCCAGAGGCGCATCCACAGCGTCCGGCTATATTCGAGCGGTGCGATCGGCGTGCGGGCGAAGAGGGCCATCAGCGCGCCTCCGGCACTTTGCGGCGCATCGATTGCAGCGCGATCAGGATGAACATCGCATAGATGAGCAGGAAGGAAAGGGCGGCGCCAAAGGGCCAGTCATTCGCCTTCTTGAACTGCCGCTCGATCACGTTCGCGATCATCTGGCTGTCGGTTCCGCCCATCAGGTCGGGGGTCAGATAGGCACCGAGCGCGGGGATCAGCGTGATCATCACCCCGGCAACGATGCCCGGCGCAGCAAGCGGCACGACGATGCGCATGATCGTGCGGAAATGGCCGGCCCCCAGGTCGAGGCTCGCTTCGATCAGGCTGCGGTCGAGCCGGTCGAGCGCGGCGTACAGCGGCAGCACCATGAAGGGCAGGTGGACATAAACGAGGCCGAACACGACCGCGAAATTGTTGAAGAGCAGCTCGACCGGCTCCCAAGTTGGTAGCGGCTGAAGCCCGACAAGCGATTTCAGCCAACTCGCGCCGTCCCACAACGCCCCCAGCCCCTTGTTCGCGAAGCCCTGCGTGCCGAGCAGCATCATCAGCGCATAGGTGCGAATGAGGAGGTTGGTCCAGAAGGGCAGCATGATGCCGAGCAGCAGCCACGGCCGCCATTTCTCGCTGGCGAACGTGATCGCCATTGCCACCGGAAAGCCGACGATCAGGCAGATCAGCGTGACGAGCGCCGCGACCGCGAAACTCTTGCCGAAAATGGTGAGGTAGAGCCACTCGGTGGCGCGCTTGTAATTGTCGAGCGTGCCCGAAATCTCGATGTCGGTGAGGCCCCTGTTCTCGCCGAAGCTGTAGAGCCAGACGATCGCCATCGGGACGAGAAAGAACAGAATGATCCAGAAGAGCGTGGGCAGCGACACCGCCGCGAAGACCCTCTTGTTCGTTCTCCAATCCTGTTCGGCCACCCCCCGATGCCCCTTCCGTTCGTCAGGCGGCCCGAACCCTGGTGAAGGCTTCCTCGAACAAGGGCTGAAGCTCGGCGTTGAACCGCGCATATTCGCATTTCGCGAGCGCGTCGGCGGGCGGGAAGATGACCGGATTATTCTTGTAGCTGTCGGGCATCAGTTTTTTCGCCGCCGCGTTGGGCGTCGGATAGAGGATCGTCTCGGTGATATGCTTGTCGACATTGGCGTCTAGGATATAGTTGATAAAGGCGTGCGCATTCTTCGGGTGCGGCGCGCCCTTCGGGACACAGAGATTGTCTGAATTGAGCTGGCTGCCTTCCTTCGGAATGACGAAGTCGATGTCGTCGTCCTCGACCATCGCCTGCGCGATGTCGCCATTATATTCGAGCACGACGTCGACGTCGCCCTTGAGCAACAGATCCTGCCCGTCGTCTTCGTGGAATTTCTTCACATTGGGCTTTTGCTTGATCATCATCTTTTCGATCGTCGCAATGTCCGCGGGGGTCAGCGCATTGACCGATTTGCCGAGATATTTGCCATAGAGACGGAACATGTCGCCCGCTTCGGACAGCCAGGCGATGCGGCCGGCATATTCGGGGCTGTCGAACAGGATTTTCCAGCTGTCGGGCGTCGCCGACACTTTCGACTTGCGATAGCCGATGCCGAGCGCGAGCCAGGTGTAGGGCATCGAAAATTTGCGCTGCAGGTCATATTCGACGTTGATGTAGGCGGGATCGATATTCTTCTTGTTGGGAATGAGGGCATGGTCGAGCGGCATCAGCATGTCGGCCTTTGACATCCGCTCGACGAAATCATTCGACGGCACAATCACGTCATAGCCGGGGTTGCCGGCCTTGAACTTGGCGAACAGCACGTCGTTGCTGTCGAACAGGTCCATCGTCACATCGACGCCCGTCGCCTGCTTGAAATCGTCGAGCGTATTCTCGCCGATATAGGTGTCCCAATTGTAGAAGTTGAGCTTGGCTTCCTCGCCGTTCGCGAGCGTTTTGCCGCCTTCCTTGCTGCAGGCGGCGAGCCCGCCGAAACTGATCCCGACCGCCGTGGCGCCAAGCGCCTGGAGCAGCGAGCGGCGCCCGCGCGTTTGCTTGATCAGTTCGTCGAAATTCATGGCCAGCCTCCCTGTATGTGACGTCAAGCTGACTTAATAAGGGCGGCTTGGAAAGAGGCTTTTTTGCGCCGCACCAAGATTCTGTGAAATTATCATGCGTTACGCAGATACCAATCGTAATCGAGCGTCGGCACGACACTGAAATAATTATCCTGCTCGACGCGCTTCACGACGCTGAACATGTCAACGAACCGGTCGCCCAGATAATCGCGCATCAGCGTCGACGCGTGGAAGCGATCGACCGCGGCGAACCAGTTCGACGGCGGTTTGTCGTCGCCGCTATTGTCGCGGTCATAGCCGTTGCCGACGACCGCCGCTCCGGGGTGGGTCTTGTTCGCCATGCCGTGGTGCATCCCGGCGAGCACGGCGGCGACCGCAAGATAAGGATTTGCGTCGGCGCCGCACGCGCGATGTTCGACGTGGCGGCTTTCCGGCGGGCCGGCGGGGATGCGGAACGAGACGGTGCGGTTGTTGACGCCCCAGGTCGGCGCGACGGGGGCATAGCTGTTTGCCTTGAAACGGCGATAGCTGTTCGCGTGCGGCGCAAAGAGCGCGAAACCGTCGCCAACGCTGCCGATCATGCCGCCGATCGCGTGGCGGAGTGCTGGCGTGCCGTCGGGATCGTCGCTCGCGAAGATGTTGTTGCCGGCGGCATCGTTCATCGAAACGTGGATGTGCATGCCGCTGCCCGCCTGATCGGCGAAGGGCTTGGCCATGAAGGTGGCTTCGAGACCGTGCGCTTGCGCGACCGCCTTCACCAGCCGCTTGTACATGATCGCATCGTCGCAGGCGCGCAGGCCGTCGGGCTTGTGGCGCAAAGTCAGCTCGAACTGGCCGGGTGCAAATTCGGAGATCGCGCTTTCGAGCGGCAGGTCCTGCACGTCGGTCGCGGCGTAGAGCGCATCGAAAAAGGGCCGGAAATCGTCGAGCTCGCGCAGGCCGTAAACTTCGACGTTGCGCGGCGTGTCGCGGCTGTAGCCGGGGCGGGCGGGGCGGATACGGCCGTCGCGCGCGCGGCGCGGATCGACGAGATAGAATTCCAGTTCGACTGCGAGAACCGGCGTAAGGCCGTCCGCGGCGAAGCGGTCGATAACGCGGCCAAGGACGTGGCGCGGGTCGAGGTCGTGCGGGGTGCCGTCGAGTTCGTAGAAATCGACGAGGAACTGCGCGGCATGGTCGCCGCCCCAGGGGGTGCGGACGAGCGTGCCGGGGATCGGTTTCATCGAGCGGTCGGCGTCGCCATCCTCCCAGACGAGGCCGGTTTCGACCGTGTCCTGCCCGGTGATATCGACGACGGTGATCGAACCCGGGAACATGCGGCCGCTTTCATAGACCGCGAGGACCTCGTGCTGGCGCAGCCGCTTGCCGCGCGGCACGCCGCCCATGTCGGTGTAGATCATCTCGATCGAATCGACGTCGGGGTTGGCCTTGAAAAAGGCCTCGGCCTCCGACCGCGGCGCGATGGCGCCCGATGACTTCGACATGGCAATCCGCTCCTTCACCCCAACCGGTCGCGCAGCGCATACCAGAGGAGTCCCAGTGTGGCGAGCGGACGGCGAAGCCATTTTCCCCCGGGAAAAGGCTTTGACGGCAAATCTGCCAGCACGTCGAAGCGTTCGGCGGTTTCCGCCATCGCCTCGGCAATGAGTTCGCCCGCAAGCGTCGTCACCAGCGCGCCATGCCCCGAAAATCCGTGCGCGAAAAAGACGTTCCCGCGCCGCCCGATATGCGGCAGCCGGTTCCGCGTCACGGCGACCGCGCCGCCCCAGCCGTAATCGATCCTGGCATCGGCGATCTGCGGGAAGACTTGCGCCATGTAGGGCCGCACAAACGCCGCAATGTCGCGCGGCGGCGTCTGCGAATAGCGCTCGCCGCCGCCGAAGATCAGGCGTTTATCGGCGGACAGGCGGAAATAGTTGAGCACGAAGCGGCTGTCGGCAACCGCCGCATCGCCGGGGAGCAACGCGTCAGCGTTTGCGAGCGGTTCGGTCGCGATATTATAGTTCATGATCGGCACCGTATAGCGGCCGAGATCGGGTTCGACGTCGCCGATCCAGCTGTCGGTGGCGTCGATGACATATCGCGCATCAATTTCTGCCCAGTCGGTAATCACACGCAGCCGATTTGTTGCCTCTTCAATCTGATAGGCTTGGTGGCTTTCCCAAATATCGACGCCCGCCGCTTCGGCGGCGGCGGCAAGCCCGATGGCGTAGTTCAGGGGATGGAAATGACCGCCTTGCAAGTCATGGATGCCGCCGTGGTACAACGGGGTCGCAATGTGGGCGGCCATATCGGCCCGTGCAATGACATCACTGGCGTAATCGAAACGTTTCGCAACATAGTCGGCCTCGCGCCGCATCGCGTCGAAATCATCGGGCGTCCACGCCGCCTCCAGATGACCGGCTTTCAGATCGCAGTCGATCCCGTGCTTGGCGATCCGGAACTTCACGCGATTGTCGCGCCAGCAAAGGTCGAACAGGGAGTCGGTCCGCTCGCTCCCGAATTCATCTTCCAGTTCCGAGGCCGCCCAGCGGAGGCCGGGGATCAGTTGTCCGCCGTTGCGCCCCGACGCGCCGAAGCCGATATGGGCGATCTCCACAAGGATGACGGAGAAGCCTCGTTCGGCACAAGCCAGCGCCGCGCTAAGGCCTGTAAACCCGCCGCCGATCACCGCTACATCGCATCGCGCATCACCGCGGACGTTGCCACGCGCCGTCCGCTCATGCGCGGTCGCCGCATAATAGCTGTGGTTCAGCGGATCAGTCATGGCGCGCCCGCGCGTCAGACGCGCATCAACAGATGTTCGCGTTCCCAACTCGACACCACCGATTGGTAGTTGAACAGTTCATAATCCTTCACCGCGAAGAAGATTTCGAAGAAATCGTCGCCGAGCAGGTTGCGGACCTTCTTGCACGAAGCGAAGCGGTCGAGCGCGGCTTCCAATGTGCGCGGCAGCGTGCGCGCGCGGTTGTAGGCGCTGCCGGTGATCGGTTTCGGCGGGACCATGCGATCGACCATGCCGATATAGCCGCACACCAGCGACGCCGCGATCGCAAGATAGGGGTTGCTGTCGGCGCCGGGCAGCCGGTTTTCGACGCGGCGATTATGCTTGTCGGCGATCGGAACGCGGAAGCCGCAGCTCCGGTTGTCCTCACCCCACTGGACGTTGATCGGCGCCGCGCTGTCGGGGCGCATGCGGCGAAAGCTGTTCACATTGGGGGCCCACATGGGGGAAATTTGTGGCATGAAGCGGATCAGGCCAGCGATATAGCTGCGGAACGCCGCGCTGTCGCGGCCGTTGGCGGTCGCGAACAGGTTGCGCCCGGTCTCCGCATCGACGATCGACTGATGGACGTGCATCGCGCTGCCCGGCTGGCCCGCCATCGGGTTCGCCATGAAGGTCGCGTAGACATTGTGCTGTTTCGCGACGTTGCGCACGACGCGCTTGAACAGGAACACTTCGTCGGCGAGGCGCAGCGGGTCGCCGTGGATGAAATTGACCTCAAGCTGCGCGGCGCCCATTTCGTGAATCATCGTGTCGATATCGAGCCCCATCAGCTCGCAATCGTCATAGATATGATCGATGATATCCTCATATTCGTTCATCGCCTCGAGCCCATAGGGCTGGCTCGCGCTCTCGCTGCGCCCCGACTGGCCGGTCGGCGGGGTCAGCGGGAAATCGGGGTCGGTGTTCTGCGAGACGAGGTAGAATTCGACTTCGGGCGCGATGATCGGTTTCCAGCCCTTGTCCTCATAAAGGCCGAGCACCTTCTTGAGGATCGTGCGCGGGGCAATGTCGACCTCGGTGCCGTCGCGGTTGAAAGCGTCGGCGATGACGAAGGCTGTCGGCGAGGTGAAGCCCGGCGCGACGCAGATCGTGTCGGGATCGGCGATCAATATCTTGTCGGGATCCTTGTCCCAGATGTCGTCGATATCTTCCGGATAATGGCCGTCGATCGTGCAGATGAAGACGCTGCCCGGAATTCGGAGCGACTTGTCCTTGACCGATGAGAGGAACTTTTTGGCCGGCAGGACCTTGCCGCGCTGAACCCCGTTGATGTCGGGGACGATACATTCGACTTCGTCGATATTATGGTCGCTGATCCATTGTTCCAGATTGACTGACATGCGCCCCCGATTGGGCCGAGGATCCGGCCCGTTTGTGGAAGGCCAGCCTATCGCAAGCTTGGGTAAAGCACCATAGGGACCGTTAACGGCCAGTTTTTGACATTGCCAGGCGGACGTGCGCCCGGCAATTATATTCGTCATTGCGAGCGGCGGAGCCGCGTGGCAATCCAGAGCCCGCGTAAACCGCTCTGGATTGCTTCGCTTCGCTCGCAATGACGGGTGGATGCAGGAGATGGTTCGATGAGAGGTGACAACGACCAACTTGCCTCCTTCTGGATGCCCTTTACCGCAAACCGCGCCTTCAAGAGCCAGCCGCGCCAACTCGTCTCGGCAAAGGGCATGCACTATCGGGCGAGTGACGGGCGGACGATCCTCGATGGCACTTCGGGCTTGTGGTGCAGCAATGCCGGCCATTGTCGTCCCGAGATTACCGAGGCGATCGCGAAGGCTGCCGCAACGCTCGATTTCGCCCCGACCTTCCAGCTCGGTCACCCGCTGCCTTTCGAACTGGCACAACGGCTCGCGGCACTGATGCCCGAAGGGCTCGACCGCATCTTCTTCACGAATAGCGGGTCGGAGTCGGTCGATACCGCGCTCAAGATCGCGCTAGCGATCCAGCGCGCGAAGGGGCAGGGCACGCGTACGCGGCTGATCGGACGCGAGCGCGGCTACCACGGCACCGGTTTCGGCGGGATCAGCGTCGGCGGGCTCGTCAACAACCGTCGCGCCTTCGGCGGCGGGCTTCCCGGTGTAGACCATCTCCGCCACACGCACGATATCGAGCGCAACGCCTTTACGCGCGGATTCCCGCAGCACGGAGCCGAGCTGGCCGACGACCTCGGGCGCCTCGTCGATCTGCACGGTGCGGAGACGATCGCGGCGGTGATCATCGAGCCGATGGCGGGATCGACGGGGGTGCTCGTGCCGCCGGTCGGCTATCTCCGGCGCTTGCGCGAGATTTGCGACGAGTACGGCATCATATTGATCTTCGACGAGGTGATCACCGCCTTCGGCCGCGTCGGCGGGGCAACGGCGTCCGGAGCATGGGGCGTGACGCCCGACATCATCACCATGGCGAAGGGACTCACCAACGCTGCGGTGCCGATGGGCGCCGTGGCGGTGAAGCGCGAACTGCATGATGCGGTCATCGATAGCGTAGCCAGCGGAATCGAGCTGTTCCATGGCTATACCTATTCGGGTCACCCGCTCGCAAGCGCGGTCGGGCTCGCGACGCTCGACCTTTATGCCCGCGACGGTCTGTTCGACCGCGCGGGGGAACTGGCCGCCTATTGGGAGGATGCCGCGCACGCGCTGAAGGGGCGGCGTCATATCATCGATATCCGCACCATCGGGCTCGTCGCGGGCATCGAACTCGAACCGCGTCCGGGCGCGCCGACCGCGCGCGCGATGGAATTGTTCCACGCCTGTTTCGACAACGGCCTGCTCGTCCGTGCGACCGGCGACATTATCGCATTGTCGCCCCCTTTGATTGTCGAAAAATCGCAGATCGACGAGATGTTCGGACGGATTGGCGACCTGCTCGGCGCGATCGACTAGGCAGCGAGCGGGAAAGTCACCGACACCTTCGTTCCCTTGCCCAGCTCGCTTTGGATGTCGAGTTGACCCTGGTGGCGTTCGCTGATGTGCTTGACGATCGCGAGGCCGAGGCCGGTGCCCCCGACCGAGCGACTGCGCGCCTCGTCGACGCGATAGAAGCGTTCGGTCAGGCGCGGCAGGTGGTCGGGCGCGATGCCGTCGCCCTCGTCGCTCACCGACAGCCGCACGCGGTTTCCTTCGCGCGCCAGTTCCACCGTGACCGGAGTCCCCGAATGGCCATATTTCATCGCGTTCGAAATGATATTGTGCGCGAGCTGCCCGAGCTGCGCCCCGTCGCCGAGCATGGGTTGCGGCATGTCGCCCAGCATCGGGACGATATCCTTCGCGCGCGGCTGTTCGCTGTCGCGAAGCTGCGCGATCGAGGTCCGGACGACCGCGGCGAGGTCGACCGGAGTCGTCGGGCGCCGAAAGCGATCGGCCTCGACGCGCGAGATCGAAAGCAGGTCGATGACGAGCTGTTGCATCCGTCCGGCCTCGCGGTGGATGATCGACAGGAAGCGGCTGCGCGTCGGCGCGTCGGTATCGCCGTTCATGTCCTGCAGCGTTTCCACATAGCCGAGGATGGCGGCGAGCGGCGTGCGGAGTTCGTGGCTCGCGTTGGCGACGAAATCCGATCGCATCCGGTCGGCGGCGTCGATCGCCGAATGATCCGAAAGCATGACGATGCGTTGTCCATCCGACAGCGCGGCGACGCGCATCGTCCAGCGCTGGCCGGGGCGGGGGAAGTCGATCAGATTGACCGTTTCGAGCGGGCCGTCGCTGTTGATCCGTGAAAGCCATTCGGCCGCCGCCGGATGGCGGATCGCAGTTCGTATATCTGCGCCGACGATATGGCGGCCGAGCAGGCGGATCGCTGCATCATTCGCTATCGCGACGATATTGTCGGCAACGCCCAGCAGAGGGTCCTTTTCCTGATCGACCCAGCGTGCGAAATCGGGGTGGCGAAGAAGCGAAACCGGCGGCGTTTCGGCCGCCGGCGCTGCGCCCTGGACGTCGGGGAGCGGCGCGGGGAGGGCACTGTAAACCGTGGCTGCGGCCGCAAAGCCCGCGATCGCCATCATCGCGATCGACAAGGGGTCGCCTCCCGTCAGCGCGGCAAAGATCGCCGCGATAACGACCAGAGTCAGGGCGATGACGAGGCTGGACAGACGGTCGAACATGCGCCGCTCGGGTCGCACGAAGCGGGGGATCAGCGCAAGCGGCTTTGCGGTCGTTAACGCTTTTTCGTGGGATGTGCCAAAGCGGGAAGCCGGTTCGCCGTGGCGGTCTTTTGCTTTTCCTTGGCGCATCATTGCGTTATGCGCCGGCCATGGAAAACAGCGACATTCCCGCCGGTCCGCCCGAAATGGATGGCGAAGCCGTTCCGTCGCGCCGCAAGATGCTGGCGCTTGGCGCCGTCGGTGTGTCTGCCGCGTTGACGATCCGGCCTGCCTTTGCACAAACCGCCGTATCGGTGATGAACTGCGAGATACCGGTGCCTGGGCCAACGGGGGCCGGCAAATACATCGACACCGCGGGCAAGTTGGTACCGGCAGGGACGAAGGGCGCGTTTCCGGGTTCGCCCCGCCCCTTTACCGGCGAGGAAGTGAAGCGCGCGTTCCGCGGGCAGACGCTGCCCGGAACGACCTACAACCAGTCACAGGCCTATCTTCAGTATATCCGGCGCTTGCAGGCGGGGCAGAGCGGCTTTACCTGTTTCGCATCGATCACGACGTCGCGCTGATTATCGCTCCCCCGACAGGCGATGACGGTTTTCGGCCGCATCGTCAGACAAGGGAGTTTTCGTGAAACTAGCATCGCTCAAAAAGGGCCGCGACGGCCGCCTGGTCGTCGTTTCGGACGATCTTGCCTGGTATGCCGACGCCGGCCAGATCGCGGCGACCATGCAGACTGCGCTCGACAATTGGGCCTATGCGGCGCCGCGCCTTGCCGCGCTCGCCGAAGACCTCAACCATGATGCAATCCCGAAGGAGCGGTTTCACGAGCGCGACGCGGCGTCGCCGTTGCCGCGCGCCTATCAATGGGCCGACGGCAGCGCATATGTGAACCATGTCGCGCTCGTCCGGCAGACGCGCGGCGCCGAAATGCCCGACAGTTTCTGGCACGATCCGCTGATGTATCAGGGCGGGAGCGACCAGTTCCTCAGCCCGCGCGATCCGATTCCGCTCGGCGATCCCGCGTGGGGCTGCGACATGGAGGCCGAGGTGGTCGTCGTGACCGGCGATGTGCCAGCGGGCATCGATGCCGTTGCGGCGCGTGAGAAGATCCTTCTCGTCGGCCTGACCAACGACGTGTCGTTGCGCGGGCTGATCCCTGGGGAACTCGCCAAGGGGTTCGGCTTTTTCCAGTCAAAACCGTCGAGCGCGATGTCGCCCGTCTTCGTGACGCCCGAGGCGCTCGGCGATCGCTGGAAGGACGGGAAGCTGCACGGGACGCTGTCGGTCGATCTGAACGGTGAACCGCTGGGCCGTGCCGACGCGGGGGTCGACATGACTTTCGACTTCGGCGCGCTGATCGCCCATGCCGCAAAGACGCGCGACCTTGGCGCCGGAACGATCATCGGGTCGGGAACCGTTTCCAACCGCGATGCCGACGGCGGTCCCGGCAAACCGATCAGCGAAGGCGGGCTGGGCTATAGCTGTCTTGCGGAAGTGCGGACCGTCGAGACAATCCGGCTGGGCGAGCCCAAGACGCCGTTCATGCAAAAAGGCGATATGGTTCGCATCTGGATGGATGACGAGCGCCACCACAGCATTTTCGGCGCGATCGAGCAGACGGTCGGCTGAAAGCAAAGAGGGCGGAAGTCGCTTCCGCCCTCTTCTAGCTGTTCACAGGTGGCGCCGTTGTCAGCCCTTGCCGCCGAAGCTGCCGCCCGACATCGCGTCGCTCAGCGAACAGGCCGCCGGGCCCAGAATGACGATGAACAGCACGGGCAGGATGAAGAGGATCAGCGGCACCGTCATGATCGCGGGCAGGCGTGCGGCCTTTTCCTCGGCGCGCATCATGCGTTCGTTGCGGAACTCCGCCGACAGGACGCGAAGCGCGGACGCGAGCGGTGTGCCGTATTTTTCGGTCTGGATCATGGTCGTGACCACGCCCTTCACCGATTCCAGATTCACGCGATAGGCGAAATTCTCGAACGCCTGCCGGCGCTCGGTCAGGAAGCCCAGTTCGATCGACGTCAGCGCGAATTCCTCGCCCAGTTCGGGATAGGCGCGGCCCAGTTCCTTTGAGACGCGGGAGAAGGCGGAGTCGACCGTCAGGCCTGCCTCGGCGCAGATAACCAGAAGGTCAAGCGCATCGGGAAGCCCCTTGCGGATCGCGTCGGTCCGCTTCTGGCGCATATTGTCGACGAACAGGTCGGGCGCCTTGTAGCCGAGGATCAGTGCGCCCATCGTGTAGGCCGTGCGTTTGAACGACGTCAGGCTGGGCCACATGTCGACCCAATAAATCAGGAAGATGGCAAGCGCGCCGAACAGGATCGGCAGGACCATCCGGCCGAAAATCACTGCGACGGCGAGATCCTTTGACCGGATGCCGGCCTGCGCAAGCTTTTGCTGGACTTCCTTGATCTGACTGTCCTGAAGGACCTGCAGCTTGCCCAGAAAGGTACGCATCTTGTCGGCGGTCTGATTCTTGCGGACCAGCCGGGCGCGGCGCTTTGCTGTCGAGGCGGTGATACCGGCTTTCAGTTGTTCGCGGCGGTCGTTGAGCGCCTTGACGCGCTTCGTCATCGGATTGCGGACTGTCAGCGCGTTGTAGATGGCGAACAATACGGCGAAGACGCCGACCGCCGCCAGCATGGTCCCGGCCCATACGACGTCGATGCCGAGCAGGGTCGGTCCGCTTTGCGCGCCCGTGAAGGCGGACGAGAGAAGGAGGCTGCTGTTCACTGTCTCTGCCCTCTCAAATCTCGAAATTGACCATTTTGGCCATGATGCCGGCGCCGATACTCATCCATATCAGGCCGCCGATACCGGCGATGATCAACCGCTCTTCGACGAAAAAGCCTGCAAGATAGCTGGGGTTCACCGTCCAGACGACGCCGAACACGAAGAAGGGCAGCGCGCCGACGATATAGGCGGAGGCCTTGGCTTCCGACGACATTGCCCTGATCTTGAGCTTCATCTGCGCGCGCTTGCGCAGCACATCCGACAGGTTGGCCAGCGTTTCGGCCAGATTGCCGCCGGTTTCGCGCTGGATCTGGATCGTGATGCAAAAGAACTGGAATTCAGGCGTGCCGAGCATTTCGGCCGATTCCTGCAGCGCGGCTTCCATGGTGTTACCGATGCGGATGCGTTCGACGACGCCCCTGAATTCCTCGCCGACGGGGCCGGGAAGCTCCTGGCTCACCACCTGAAAGGTCTCGGTGACCGGCAGACCCGATTTGAGGCCGCGCACGAGCAGGTCTATCGCATCGGGAAAGCGGCTGTTGAACGCGGCAACGCGCCTTTTGATCGTCATCCCGACAACGAGATAGGGAAGACCGAGACTGAGCAGCAAACCGACGAGCCCCGCCATAAGAAAAGGGGCCCGAACGATGAGCATTGCTCCGGTGGCGACGACGAACACGATCATCGTCGCGAACATATATTGCGTCAGCGTCCAGCTCTTGCCGGTCCGGCGGATGCGCTTTTCGAGCTCCTCGCGGCGCGGCAGCAAATTGGTCAGCGTCGAATCGCCTTTGCGGCCGGACTGGATCGTCTTGCGCATCTGCGCGGCGACCACCGCTTCGGTCGAGGCGGCATGGCGATCCTTGACCATCGCAAGCCTTCGCGTCTTCGCCTTGCCCGCCGAAGGCCCGCCAACCAGTATCACGAGGAGGGCAAAGGCCAGGAGGGCTCCGGCGACGATAAGGATGACTGGCAGGTTCATGGTCAGTTGGTGTCCGCTTCTGTCAACGGGGATCGTTAAGGCACGTCGGACGCGCCCTTACGCCGCCTGCTTCGCGCCCTTTTTGGCCAGGCCGAGCTTGCCGAGCAGCGAGCCGCCGGACTTGCTTTTCGCGGCGACGACCGGCGCGTCCTCGGCATCGACATCGGCGCCGTCGAGGATGATGCGCATCAGGTTGTTCCACACCTGCGCCGACTTGGTGCCCTTGCAGGTTTCGGCGTAGGATTTCCCGAGCTTGGCCGCCTGGGCGACGAGTTTCGGGTCGAACGGGATGACGATGTCGATCGGCCGTTCGATCGACGATTCGAACTCCTTGCGCGACAGCTCGCCGATCGCGTTCTGGAACTTGTTGGCGACAAGCAGCACGCGCGCGCCCGGGATGTTCTGCTTGAACCACGACAGGAGGCGGATCGTGTCCCGCGCCGCGGCAAGCGTTACGTCGCTGACGAGCAGGATGGTTCCCATTTCCGACACAAGATGCGGGAAGGGGATCAGCACCTGGCGCGGGATGTCGACAATCGTCATTTCAAACGCGTTGCGCAGCTCTTCCTCCAGCTGGAAAAAGGCCGAGCCGTCAGTCATCACCGGCTGATGGATCGGGGCTTCGGCCGACAGCAGGCTGAGCTTGTCCGACGCGCGCACCATCGCGCGCTCGATGAACAGGCCGTCGATGCGGCTCGGATTGTCGATCGCGTCGATCAGGCCGCGCCCGGGTTCGAGGTCGAGCGTGAGCGCCCCGGTTCCGAAATGAATGTCGAGATCGAGGAGCGCGGTCTGACGGTCCGCCTGTTCGCTGATCGCCCAGGCGAGCGACGTCGCGACAAGCGATGCGCCGACGCCGCCCCGGACACCCACGACACCCATCATGTGATGCGGCTTGTCGTCGTGCATATCGGCGTGTTTGGGGGCCGACAGCATGGCCTGCGCCATGGTCAGCGATTCGCGGACCTGTTCGAGCGAGAGCGGCTTCAGAAGATAGTCCTGAATACCGCTCGACAGCAGGTCGCGGTACAGGCGCACGTCATTGACCTGGCCTGCCGCAATCACGACCGTTCCGGGCTCGCAAACTTCCGCCAGCGCGTTGATATCGTTGATCGGGTCGCCCGATTCCGACATGTCGACGAACAGGATATTCGGGCTGGCCGACACCGACAGCGACTGTACGGCGTTGCGAAGACCGCCCTTGTTGCACTTTTCGATCGGCCAGCCCATGTCGCCCGCCGCAACGCGGATCAGCTCCAGCGTATCGTCGTCGCAGACGAAGGCGTTGAAGGGATCGCGCAGTCCTGCTGATTTGAAAGGAGCGTTCACTGGCTACCTCCGCTGGTGGGTGCTTTGGTCAATTCGCCGGCACCGGTCTGGGGTTTCGTCCGATAGGTCTGGATCGCGCGCGTCGCTGCGAGCGGGTCATGCCCCGTGTCGCGCGCGCCCTTGATGAGATCATTGGGATCCGCGACCATCGCGGCGAGGTTGCTGTTGACCGCGCAGCCATAGTTGGACGAGGTCGCATTGACCGGGTTCAAGGAGGATTTGCTTTCCCAATTGGGGCATCCCGGAACCGAAGCCGACGCGCGCGTCACGACGACGCGCAGATACCCTTCCGGAACCGCGCCAGTCGTTACCGGCACTTCGCGGCTCAGCAACAAGCCGCGGCGTTCGACCATCGCGCGGACGGTCGCCTGCGCCGACGAGGCACCGTAAAGCGAGGGGTCTTCCACCGCGATGCGGT
Organism: Sphingopyxis sp. JAI108; assembly: GCF_013410105.1. Lineage (GTDB taxonomy): Bacteria > Pseudomonadota > Alphaproteobacteria > Sphingomonadales > Sphingomonadaceae > Sphingopyxis > Sphingopyxis chilensis. The sequence goes on along the minus strand of NZ_JACCCJ010000001.1, from coordinate 1,947,464 downwards.
CGCCATAGCGGACCCCCATCGCGTCGAGCCAGCCTTGCAGGCGGCTCTGCTCGCTGGGTGGCAGCTCGCCGCCCGCGGTCGCGACATCGAATTGGTAAAGATTGTTGCGCACCACCGGCTGATGCACCGATTCCAGGCTGCGGTTGCTATACGCGGCGCCGGTGCAGCCGGCGAGCGAGGTCGCCAGCGCCAGAACCGTCCAAGTTGCGATTTTCTTCATCACTTTGCTCCTGAAATCCGGCGCGTCACTTGATGTTGAAACCGGGCGCGGCGTTGCCGCCACCGGTCTGCGGACGGTCGGCGTCGCCGACGTTGGTATCGAGCCGCGGTTTGGGGCGATCGCCGCCCGTCACGCCATCGCTCGTCTGGTTGAGCAGCAGCCGTTGCAGATCGTGCGTGTCCTGAAATGCGTCGGTCGGCAGCTTGATGTCGTTCGCCGACACGGGCTGGACCAGATAGGGCGTCACGACGATGACGAGTTCGGTTTCGCCACGGCGGAAGCTGTCTGATTTGAACAAGGTGCCGAGCAGCGGCACATCGCCGAGCCCGGGCATCTTGTCGATCGCGCCGATCGAGCGGTTGTTCAGCAGGCCGGCGATCATGAAGCTTTCGCCCGAACCGAGCTCGACCGTCGTTTCGGCGCGGCGGATCGTCAGCGCGGGTACCTGAAAGCCCTGCATCTCGATCGCGCCTTCGGTCGACAGTTCGGATACTTCGGGGCGGACGCGCAGGCTGATCCGGCCGTTCGACAACACGGTCGGCGTATAGGCCAGGCTGACGCCATATTTGCGATACTCGATCGTCGTACCGGCAAAGTTGCCGGGGATCGGCACGGGGAATTCGCCGCCCGCCAGGAAATCGGCCGTCTCGCCCGAAATCGCGGTCAGGTTCGGCTGCGCCAGCGTCGCGACCAGCCCCGACCGCTCGCCGATGTCGAGCGAGGCGATCAGGTCGAGCCCGAACAGGCGGCCCGCACCGGCGAGGCTGCGCGTGCCGGCGGGAGTGTTGATCGTATAAGTGGTGTTGCCATCGGCATCGGTCGTGATCGTGCCCGCCTGACGGCCGCCGAATATCCCGCCCAGGAAACCGTTGCCGAGCGGGCCGTCGGTGTCGCGGGTCAGGAGGTTCCCGCTGATTTCCTTGACGAGCGAGCGGTTCACTTCGGCGATACGGACCTGCAGATTAACCTGCAGCGGCGTTGCCGTGCGCAGGCGGGAGAGGACCTTGGTCTCTTCGCCGACAAAGGCCTGAACCAGCCGTTCGGCTTCGGCGGCATCGTCGGGCGATTGTACCGTCCCGGTGAGCAGCACGAAACCGTTCATCGGGTTCGCCGCGATGCTGGCGTCAGGCATGGCGAGCGACAGCATCTGGTCGATCGTCTCGATATTGTTGCCGACGCGGGCGACCGTCGAAAAGACGACCCGGCCGCTGGCATCGGTGGCGTAAATGCTGGTTTCGCCCGGCTTTTTGCCAAAGACATAAAGCTGGCGGCCCGAGCGGACCTGGACGTCGGCGACCTCGTCGTTGGCGACGAAAACATCGGACATCGTGGCCGGAAGGCTGACCAGACGGCCGCGGCCGACCGACAGTTCGAGGCTGCCGCTGGCGGCCTGGACGGCCTGGGCGATGACGGGCTGCGAAGGCGCCGCGACCAGCGTCGCTGCCACAAGGCCGATGGCCAGGGTGCGCGCCAGAGCCGCCGCCTTGAAATTGGCTTTGCTTTTCATGTTACTTACCCCCAACCGGAACTTCGGTCATCTTGTCACCGCGGGTGATGCGCACCACCGGGCCGGTCGGCACAGCCGCCTGGCGGCCGCCATTGGACGGGGTATAAACCCCCCGGCTTTCCGGCTGCGGCGTGCGCGGCGAGGTGACGCGGCCGCGTACCGGGATCCAGAAGCGCGAGACGTCGCCGCCGGTCGTCGCCGACGAGCGGTTGGACGTCGGTCGCGCGGCGGCTTCGGCGAGCATCTTTTTCTCCGCGGCCGTTCCGGCTCCGGCGGGAACATCGATCTCGCCCGACGCGATCGCGGCTTCGAGTTCGCCGGCGCTTTCGGCCAGCGGACGGAGCGCGAGCGACAATTTGCCCATATCCTGGGCAACAGCGATCTTTTCGGCAATGTCCGGCGTGGCTTCGAGCGTTACCGAGCTGAAGGTGCGGACCGGCGTCTTGCCCGTCTCGTCCTCGGCATTATAGCGCTGATCCGTCGCAAGGACGCGAACGTTGCGGATGATCGTCTCCGCCGTGAACAATTCCTTGTCCGGGTAGGATGAGGTGTCGGAGTCGACCGATATCCGCTGGGCGAGCATCACATCGACGCGGTCGCCCGGAAAGACGAAGCCGGCGACGCCCTGTTCGCGCGAGACCTTGACGGTGACCGCACGCATTCCAGGCCCGAGCGCCGCGGCGAGGAAGCCGCGGTCGTCGGGATGAACCAGGGCGCCCTGCGTGAGCGGCTGCCCGGCCGTGATCGCATGGCGCACGACGGTGCCGACCAGCGTGTTCACGTCGGTCTTGTCCTTCAGGAAATAGGCTTGCTCGACCAGTTCCTTCGGCCATGGCTGGAACCGGAAGCTGTCGGGACCGATGATCGTGCCGACCGGCAGTTGCCGCGTCGCGACGAGAATCGTCGGGCCAGTGATTTCCGGTGCAGCCGCCGCTCGTGCGGACGGGGCGGCGGCGCCGCGCATCATCTGGTTGACCCCGAACGCCGCGCCGATGGCAATCACCAGCGCGCCGACGATCAGCATAATCTTTCGCGTATCCATGACGAGTTGTCGCCCTCCTGCACCCACCAGAGACGGTCGTGCTTTTCCCTCAGGTCATCCGATAACCTGAAACTGGTTAAGATATTGTTGGTGAAGCGCCCAAAGGCCCGCAGCGGCTATGGCGACCCCATAGGGTACCTCGACCGGCTTGTCCGATGGCCGCAATTTCATATGGATAAGCATCAGGGCGGACAGGATGCCTCCCCCGATCGCCATGATCATCAGCATGGGCAAGAACAGCGGAAGCGGGATCCACAGCATCACCGCGCCGATCATTTTCACGTCGCCGCCGCCCATCGCGCCGACGGCGAACAAGCCCGCGAAAATCAGAAAGACGAGAAGGGCGGCTCCGAATTGAACGGGGATCTCGGGCCAGAGCGCGAGTCCCGTCGCGATCCAGAAAGGGATCGCGAGCAGCGCCATCGCCGCGTTGAGCTCGTTTGAAATCGTCCGCGACCGCACGTCGCTGATTGCCGCTGCAATCATCAGCAGGCCAAGAATGACCATCAGGCCGAGCGAGATCGCGCTGCTATCCATCGGCTCCTCCTACGCAACATGGCTTACCAAAGAGTAACCATGTTCCGTTCGGCACGGCGGCCTTGCATTCCGCGGTCCAGGGGATATGCGGCGGGACGATGACCGACAGGCCGCCTTCCGCCACCGATGTCCTGATCGTCGGCGCCGGTATCGCCGGTGCGAGCCTGGCAGCAGCGCTTGCGCCCTGGCGACGCGTCGTGCTGGCGGAATCCGAGGACGCGCCCGGCTATCATGCCACCGGCCGGTCGGCAGCGTTCTGGCACGAAACCTATGGCGGGGCGGGGGTGCAGCCCTTGACGCTGGCCTCGCTCGAAACATTGCTGAGGCCCGACCCGGCGTTTTCGGACCATGGCTTTCTGTCGTCGCGCTCGGCGCTGACCGTGGGACGGACATCCGAAGCGGCGGCGGTCGATGCTTTCACCGCTGAGTTCAAGGTGCGAGGCGTGGAGATCGAGCGGATGTCCGGGGCCGCCCTCGCCGCGCGAATTCCCGGCCTGCGTCCCGAATGGAGCGAAGCGGCCTATGAAGCCGCATGCCGGGATATCGACGTCGGCGGTCTCCACACAGCCTATCTTCGCGCCGCGAGACGTGCGGGCGCATCGCTGGTGACCCGCGCTCCGCTGCGCCGCGCCCGCCGCGCGGGCGACGGATGGAGGGTCCAGCTGGGCGACGGCGAGATTGAGGCGGCGGTGATCGTGAACGCCGCGGGCGCGTGGGCCGATCACGTCGCGGCCGCTTGCGGTGTCGCGCCGGTCGGAATCCAGCCGTATCGGCGGACGGTGCTTCAAGTGCGGCTCGGCGCTGCGGTGCCAGCCGAACTGCCGTTGGTGATCCACGTCGGCGGGCAATTCTATTTCAAGGGTGAAAGCGAGGGGCGTGTGTGGCTCAGCCCCCACGACGAGACCCCGACCACGGCGCACGACGTGGCGCCCGAAGACATTGACGTCGCCATCGCGATCGAGCGGATGCAGTCGGTCGTCGATTGGCCGGTGGCCGCCGTGGAGCGCAAATGGGCCGGCCTGCGCAGCTTCGCCCCCGACCGGCTTCCCGTTTTCGGTCCCGATGGCCACGAAGACCGGTTTGTCTGGTGTGCAGGGCAGGGAGGATTCGGCATCCAGACCGCGCCGGCGATTGCGGGGCTGCTCGCGGCGCAATTGGGCGCGCCGGCGCAATTGGGCGCGATCGGGCGGATCGACCCCGTGCCTTTTACGCCCTCGCGCTTTGCCTGAGCCGTTCTTTTCTTGCACGGCGAAGCGATTGAATTAACATATGTTTCGCTCGTCGTCCCCGACGTGGCGCGAATGTGGAGGATGGCATGGCCCATTATTTCGAGATCAAGAAGAACAAGGCGGGCGAATTTGTCGCCTATTTCAAATATAATAGCGAACCGATCTTCTGGACCGAAGGCTATAGCAGCAAGGCCTCGGCGAAAAACGCGATCGAGTCGATCCTGAAGAACGGACCCGGCGCCGAAGTCCGCGAAACCGAATAGACGGGCGCGCGCGGGCGCCCCACCGGCCAACCAGATCAGCGCGCCCGCGCGATTTCCAGCGCGGCGTCGCTGGCGAGCTGGTCGGCCAGCTCATTGTCGCCGTGCCCGGCATGGCCCTTGACCCAGAGCCATTCGACCTTGTGCCGCGCGGATTCCTTGATCAGCCGTTGCCACAGGTCGGCATTGGCGACGGGCTTTTTCGCGGCGGTCTTCCAGCCGTTTTTCTGCCAGCCGAAAATCCATTTGGTGATACCGTCGCGGACGTAGACGCTGTCGGTCGAGAGTTCGACGTTGCAACTGCGCTTGAGCGCGGCGAGCGCCTCGATCGCCGCCATCAGCTCCATGCGGTTATTCGTCGTGTCGGGTTCGCCCCCGGACAGCGTCTTGACGACATCGCCCCAGCGCAGCACCGCGCCCCAGCCGCCGGGACCGGGATTGCCCTTGCACGCTCCGTCGGTGGCGACAATCACGGTCTTGGCGGTGCTTGTCGTCATGCGAACGCGAACAGGCTGGCGGCGTCGGCGGCGCGATAGCGCTGCAGACGGGCGAGGAAAGGCGATGGATCCTTGCGCGTGACGAGCGCGTCGGCGGGTGTGTGCACCCAATCGTGCGCGCGGGTCAGCAGGAAACGGAGCGACGCCCCGCGTGCGAGCAGGGGCAGCGCGGCGATCTCTGCGTCCGTCAACGATATTTCCCGTAAATAGCCGCGCATCAGCGCGCGCGCGCGCGCCGGATCGCACTGGCTGCCGTCGGTCGAAAAGGTCCATGACGCGTGGGTTATAGCCAGATCATAGGCGCGAAAATCGCTAGCCGCGAAATAGAAGTCGATGAGGCCGGTGACGCGGTCGCCGAGCATCAGGACATTGTCGGGGAACAGGTCGGCATGGATGACGTGCGCGGGCAAGCCGCTCGGCCAGCGCGCGTCGAGATGCCCAAGCTCCTCATCGACGATTGCCTGCAATCCCGGGAGCACGACATCGAGATTTCCCGCCCCTTCGGCCACGGCGCGCCAATGATCGTGACCCATGCTGTTTTCGCGTCCACCGGCATAGGACTCGAGCGCGCGATGCATCGTGCCGAGCGCCGCACCGGCGGCTTCGCACTGTTCCGATGTCGGCTGGGTCAGCGAAATGCCCTGAAGAAATTGGATGAGGCAGGCGGAGCGCCCCGAAATCTGCTGGATGGCGATACCCGTTCGATCGCGGATCATGGCCGGAACCGAGCAATTCTGGCCGGCGAGATGATCGAGCAGATCGACAAAGAACGGCAGGTCGCCTTCGCTGACGCGCTTTTCGTAGAGCGTCAGGATAAAGCGCCCGCCGGTGGTCTCGAGCAGGAAATTGCTGTTCTCGACGCCCTCGGCAATGCCCTTGCACGACACGACGGTTCCGATGTCATAGCGCGACACCAGTGCTGCGAGATCGTCGGGCTCGACGTGGGTATAGACCGCCATCAGGCCGCTTCGAGTCCGCGCGGCAACTTGAAGATCATATGCTCTTCGGCGGTGACGACGATATCCTCGACGACCGGGCGAATGGCGGCGACAGCGTCGATGACTTCGCGAACCAGCGTCTCCGGCGCGCTGGCCCCGGCGGTGATGCCGAGCGTCGAAATATCTTCCAGCCAGGCCCGATCGACATCGGTGCCGCGCTGGACGAGATGCGCGGGCGTCCCCAGCCGTTCGGCCACCTCGACCAGGCGGAGGCTGTTCGAGCTGTTGGGCGCCCCGATCACGATCATGCGGTCGCATTCGCCCGCGATCGCCTTCACCGCGTCCTGACGGTTCGACGTGGCGTAGCAGATGTCCTCGCCACGCGGGCCGCTGATCGCGGGAAAGCGGTGCTGCAATGCTGCGATGATGTCCCGCGTGTCGTCGACAGAGAGTGTCGTCTGGGTCAGGTATGACAGCATCGCGGGATCGCTCGGTGTCAGTGCGGCGACATCGTCCACCGATTCCACCAGCGACATCGCGCCCTCGGGGAGCTGGCCCAGCGTGCCGACGACTTCGGGGTGGCCCGCGTGTCCGACAAAGACGATGTGCCTCCCGGATTCATGCGCGCGCTCGGCTTGCCGATGCACCTTGGATACCAAAGGACAGGTCGCGTCTATATAATCGAGCCCGCGCATCTCGGCCTTTGCCGGCACGGCTTTGGGGACGCCATGCGCGCTGAACACCACCGGAACGCCATCGGGGACCTGGTCGAGCGATTCGACGAAAATCGCTCCCTGCTCTTTAAGCGAGTCAACGACATAGCGGTTGTGCACGATCTCGTGACGGACGTAGACGGGCTCGCCATATTTTTGCAACGCGAGTTCGACGATGCGGATCGCGCGATCGACGCCGGCACAGAAACCGCGCGGCGCGGCAATCAAAACCTTGAGTTCTGCCGCTTCGTGGCCGGACGTGGGCGTCGTCGGATGGGGTGCGTTCATGATGCGCGCGCTCTAGCGCAGCAAGTCCCATGGGGTAAAGCCGCTTCGTCCCTGGTGTCTTTGTCGTTCTCTTTGTTGCGCCCCGTTCATCGCACCGATAAGAAGCGGCGCGCATGAAGCGGGATCAATCGTCCCGGACTTGTCCGTGCGCCTTATTTGGAAAGCCCGATTATCATGATGTCCACTTCGTTTCCGTCCCGTAAGTTCCTGGCCATGCTGTGCGGCGCGGCGGCCATGGTGACGGTGGCGGGCTGTGCGAAGGACAATGAAATCGACGTCTCGGGCGGCGTCGGCATCACCGCGACGCGCAGCGCCTGTCCGGCGGTCGCTGTGCCGCTGCACACCGGCGATATCACGCTGTTCGATCCCGCGACGAGCCGCGATGCGAGCGCGGTCGATGTCGTCGCCGCGATTACCAATGTGACGCCGCAGTGCAACGACACGGGTGAGAAAGTCTATCAGCTCGCGAGTTTCGATGTTGTCGCGACGCGCCGCGATGCCGGACCGGCGCGCACTGTGACGCTGCCCTATTACGCCACGGTGTTGCAGGGCGGGACTGCGGTGGTTGCAAAGCGCCTGGGCAATGTCGCTGTGACTTTTGCGGAAGGGCAGGTGCGCGGCACCGGGCGCGGGCAGGCTTCGGCTTATGTCGATCGCGCCGCGGCGACGCTGCCCGCCGATATCCAGGAACGCATCACGCGCAAGCGCAAGGCGGGGGACCAGGACGCCGCGATTGACCCGCTCAGCCTTCCCGAAGTGCGCGCGGCGGTGCAGCGCGCCAGTTTTGAACTGCTCGTCGGCTTTCAGCTGACGCAGGATCAGCTCGAATATAACGTCCGACGATAGGCCTCGCGGCGGCGTAGCCACGCCGTTCGCCTCTTCACGCCCTGCGCGCCGCCCGGTGACGCAGGGCTTTTCGCGTGCCGCAAGCTGGGATAGGGCGCGCGCAAGACTTTTCCCGATCCAAGATAGGCCAAGCCCCGTGACCCTGTTCAGCCGTTTTTCCGACCATATCGGCACCGCGCTCGATGCGCTCGCCGCCCGCGACGCCTTGCCCGCCGGCCTCGACCGCGGCGCGATCAGCGTCGAACCGCCGCGCGACCCCGCGCACGGCGACGTCGCGACCAATGCCGCCATGGTGCTTGCGAAGCCCGCGGGAATGAACCCGCGTGCGCTTGCCGACCTGCTCGTCGGTGAACTCGGCAAGCTCGATGAGGTGACCGAGGCGAGCGTCGCCGGCCCCGGCTTCATCAATCTGCGCCTTGCCGACGACAGCTGGCGCGACGAACTGGCGCTGATCTTCAGCGAAGGCGGCGACTACGGTCGATCGACGATGGGGCAGGGGCGGCGCGTCAACGTCGAATATGTCTCGGCCAATCCCACGGGCCCGATGCACGTCGGCCATTGTCGCGGCGCCGTCGTCGGCGACGCGCTCGCCGCGCTGCTCGAATATGCGGGGCACGAAGTGATCCGCGAATATTATGTCAACGACGCCGGCGCGCAGGTCGATGTGCTCGCAAGATCGGTGCACATGCGGTACCGCGAGGCGCTCGGCGAGGAGATCGGGGCGATTCCCGAGGGGCTCTATCCCGGCGACTATCTGAAACCCGTCGGCGGCAAGCTGGCGGCCGAGCATGGCGACCGCTTCGTCGATGCGCCCGAAAGCGCATGGCTCGGCCTGTTCCGCGCCGAAGCGGTCAGCGCGATGATGGATATGATCCGCGCCGACCTGGCCAAGCTCGGCATCCATCACGACCTTTTCTCCTCCGAAGCCGAGCTGCAGGCCGAGGGCAAACCCGCCGCCGCTGAAAAATGGCTGCGCGATCATGATCTCGTCTACGACGGCCTGCTCGAAGCCCCGAAAGGCGAAACGCCCGAGGATTGGGAGCCGGTCGAGCTGCCGCTGTTCCGCTCGACCCGGTTCGGCGACGACCAGGACCGCCCGATCAAGAAGTCGGACGGCAGCTGGACCTATTTTGGCGCCGACCTCGCCTATCATTTCCAGAAAAGCCAGAATGCCGACGAGCTGATCGACATCTGGGGCGCTGACCATGCGGGCACAGTGAAGCGGATCAAGGCCGCGGTCGCGGCACTCACCGGCGGCAAGACCCGTTTCGACGTCAAGCTGGTGCAGATGGTCCGCCTGCTCAAGAATGGCGAGCCGTTCAAGATGTCGAAGCGTGCGGGCAATTTCGTCACGCTCGCCGATGTCGTCGAAGAGGTCGGCAAGGATGCGGTGCGCTTCACCATGCTGACGCGCAAGGCCGACGCGCAGATGGACTTCGACTTCGCCAAGGTCGTCGAGGCGTCGCGCGACAATCCCGTCTGGTATCTGCAATATGCCAACGCCCGGATTGCGCGCCTGCGCAAGAAGGCCGCCGAAGCGGGGATCGACTTGCCGGCACCGGCTCCCGCACGGCTGAGCGCGCATGAGTTGGGGCTGATCAAGCTGCTCGCGCAATTCCCGCGCACGGTCGAAGCGTCGGCGTCGGCGCGCGAGCCGCACCGGATCGCATTCTTTCTGGCCGACGTCGCTGCGGCGTTCCACGCCTGGTATAATCTGGGCAACGACGACCCGTCCGCGCGCATCGTGCTCGACAATGACCCCGAACTGACCGCGACGCGGCTTTATTTGGCCGACGGAATCGGGCAGGTTATCCGCAACGGGCTCTCCCTGATGGGGGTTGAGGCGCTCGAGGAGATGAATTGATGGCCGAGGGGAAGGATGCGGGGCAGGGCGAGACGGGGCTTGGCCTCGATGACGAGGATCGGCTGCCCTGGCTCGAAGCGGCCGACGGGTTCGAGGAAGATGGCGAGGTTTCGCCAGTCCGGCTGCTCGTCATGGTCCTTGGTGGGTTGCTCCTGATCGGCGCGGTGCTTGGCGGCCTTTGGTGGGTTCAGAACGGCGGCGCGCGCGGCAAGGGCGAACTGATCGCCGCGGAGCAGGGGGGGTACAAGATAGCCCCCAAGAGTGATGGCGCGAAAACCTTTGAAGGAGAGGGCGATGCCGCCTTTTCCGCCAGCGAGGGCGCGCAGCCGGCGGGCAAGGTCGACCCGGCGCGGATGCCCGAAGAACCCGCTGTGACGCCGGCGGAACGCGAGGCGGCCGCCAAGAAGGCAGCCGCCGAAAAGAAAGCCCCCGCTAAGGCCGCTACCGGCGGCAAGTCCAGCCCGGCCGCTCCGGCCAAGGCGGACGAGAGCACGCCGGCGGCGCCTGCATCGGGAACGGCGATGATCCAGCTCGGCGCGTTCAGCAGCGAGGGAGCGGCCGTGAAGGCATGGACCAACCTGTCGAAGCGTTTTGCCTATCTGGCCGAACTCAATAAATCGGTTTCGCCCGCCAAGGTCGGCGACGGAACCGTCTATCGCCTGCGCGTGTCGGCAGGAACGGCCGCCAACGCGTCGAATTTATGCGGAAAATTGCGTGTTGCGGGTGAAAATTGCGTCGTCGTCCGCTGATTCGGCCCGCTTGGCCGCAGACTCCGTTGGTGCAATCCCGTCGCTATGGCATGTTACCGTGCTGGTCGTTGCCTGAGGGGGCGGCGACCGATGGAGTTTGAAGGACGATGATACCTGCTATTTTCGGCGTGTCGGGCCTGACCCTCACCGATGACGAGCGCGCCTTTTTCCGCGACAGCGACCCCGCGGGCTATATATTGTTTGGCCGCAACATCGAAAACCGCGAGCAGTTGCGGCGCCTGACCGACGAGCTTCGGGGTCTCGACGGCCGCGGCAACCTGCCGATCCTGATCGACCAGGAAGGCGGGCGCGTCGCGCGCATGAAATCCCCCGAATGGCCACTATTCCCGAGTGGCGCGGCATTCGACGCGCTGTACGACCGGGCGCCCGCCAGCGCGATCGAGGCGGCACGGCTCAACGCGATGGCGCTCGCCGCCATGCTCGCCGAGGTGGGCATTACCGTCGATTGCCTGCCGCTTCTCGACGTGCGCCAGCCGGGCGCAAGCGATGTGATCGGCGACCGCGCGCTCGGTAGCGAACCGATGCGCGTCGCGGCGCTGGGCCGTGCGATCCTCGGCGGATTGCAGGCCGGCGGCGTCGTCGGGATCGTCAAGCACATCCCGGGCCACGGCCGCGCGCTGCTCGACACGCACGAGGCGCTGCCCACGGTTACCGCGCCGGATCGCGACCTGCAGACCGATCTCGCGCCGTTCGCGGCGCTGCGCGACGCGGCGATGGCCATGACCTGCCACGTCATTTTCGAGGCGTGGGACCCCGACCGACCCGCGACGCTGTCGCCGATCGTCATCGACACTATCATTCGCCAGCGTATCGGTTTTCACGGCTTGCTGATGACCGACGACCTGGACATGAAGGCGCTGTCGGGCGACGTCCCGTCGCGCGCCGCCGATGCGATCGCTGCGGGCTGCGACATTGCGCTCAATTGCTGGGCGAAGATGGACGACATGATCGGGATTGCGAATGCGCTCGATCCGATCAGCACCGTGTCGCGTGCGCGGCTGGAGGGTGCGATGGACCGGGTGTCGGGCACCGGCGATGCCCGCGCGTTTGCGACACTGGTCGATCAGCGCGACGCGCTGCTGGCAACGGCCTGATCCGCTGATGGAGGCTTTGCCGCTCGATTTCGAGATCGTACCGGCAGCGCCCGAACGCGACGACGCTTTGCAGCTATCGCTCGAAAGCTGGGAGGGGCCGCTCGACCTCTTGCTGGCGCTCGCGCGCAGCCAGAAGGTCGATCTCAAGCAGATTTCGATCCTTGCGCTTGTCGAGCAATATCTGACCTTCATCGCCGAGGCGCGCGAGTTGAAGCTGGAGGTGGCCGCCGATTATCTCGTGATGGCGGCGTGGCTCGCCTATCTCAAATCGGCGCTGTTGCTGCCGAAGGATTCGCTCGAGGATCCATCGCCGGACGAGCTGGCGCTGCGGTTGCAACTCCGCCTTCAGCGGCTCGCGGCGATGCGCGACGCGGCCGCGCGCCTGCTGGCGCGCGATCGTATCGGCCGCGATGTCTTTCTGCGCGCCAAGCCGGAGGGGCTTCGCGATATCAAGGTTCGTCGCTGGGACGCGAGCCTCTATGATCTCCTAGCAGCCTATGGCCAGGTCAAGCTGCGCTCCGAACCCGTCGTGCACATGGTGTCTCGTCGCCCGGTAATCACCCTCGACGCCGCGCTGCATCATCTCCAGCGAATGCTGGGCGTGAAGCTCGACTGGGCCGAACTCGCTGATTTCCTGCCCGGTGACTATGACGGTCCGCTGCGCCGCTCAGCCATCGCATCGAGTTTCGTCGCGGCGCTTGAATTGGCAAGGCAGGGCCGCGTCGAATTGCGGCAGGATGGCGCCTTCGAGCCGCTCTATTTGAAAGCAGCACAAGCATGATCGACGATCTTGAGCGCGCGATAGAGGCGATGTTGTTCGCCAGCGACGAGCCGCTTGACGCGCGGCAGGTCGCGGCGCGCCTCGGCGACGAAATGACGCCGGGCCAGGTGAAGGCGATCATCGAAAATATCGCGCAGCGCCATTCGGGAAGCGGTATCGAGCTTGTAGAGCGCGGCGGGCACTGGCATTTTCAGACCCCGGCCGATCTGGCACATCTTTTGCGCCGCGAACGCGACGACCCGCGCAAATTGTCGCGTGCCGCCGCCGAGGTGCTGGCGATCATCGCCTATCACGAGCCGGTCAGCCGCGCCGAAATCGAAGCGATCCGGGGTGTCCAGACCTCGAAGGGCACGCTCGATGTGCTGATGGAAGCCGAATGGATCATGCCCGCCGGCCGCCGCGAAGTTCCGGGGCGGCCACTGATCTACAAGACGACCGACGCGTTTCTGCAACATTTCGGCCTCACCAGCCGCAAGGACCTGCCGGGAATCGAAGATTTGCGCGCGGCGGGTCTCCTCGACCCGGTCGATCTCGCTTTCGAGGAAGCGATGGGCGAACTGGACCTAGTAAAAGACGGCGAAGAGGCTTAGATGGGCCCTTCAAGGAGAATTTGAGATGGGTAGCTTCAGCATCTGGCACTGGCTCGTGGTCGGGATCCTCGTCCTGCTGCTGTTCGGCAAGGGCCGCTTTTCCGACATGATGGGCGATGTCGCCAAGGGCATTAAAAGCTTCAAGAAGGGGATGTCGGAAGACGACGCGCCGACCCCCGCGCCGAAGCAGATCGAAGGCCAGCGCACGCCCGATCTGACCGCGACGCCGACGCCCACCGCGGAAACCGAAAACCGCTAAATTCTGGCTGCCTGCGGGGATTGGGCTTTTAAATGTTCGATGTTGCGCCCACCGAGTTGCTGCTCGTCGTGGTGGTGGCCTTGGTCGTTATCGGCCCCAAGGACCTCCCCAAGGCGATGCGCTTTGTCGGCAAATGGATGGGGAAGGCGCGCGGTATGGCCCGCCATTTCCGCGCCGGACTCGACACGATGATGCGCGAGGCCGAGCTCGAGGAACTCGAGAAGCAGTGGCGCGAGCAGAATGAGGCGATCATGCGGGAATTTCCGCGCATCGACGATGTCGGCACGTCGCAGCCCGCCGCATCGGAACCGGCAACACAAGACGAAGCCGCGCCTCCGGCAACTGACGCCGAGGTCGATCAGGCCGCCGCCGCCGGACCGCCTGAAACCCATGCCGTGCCGCCGAAGGACGGCCCGTTGCCATGAGCGCGGAGACATCCGCGTCCGCGGAGGAAGATGGCGCCGGCGGCAAGATGCCGCTGCTCGACCATCTTATCGAGCTGCGCTCGCGGCTGCTGAAATCGCTGCTGGCGATCGGCTTCGCTTTCGGGATCTGCCTCTATTATGCGAAGCCGATTTTCGGGATCCTCGTCCAGCCGCTGGTCCGCGCCGGACAGGGGAAGCTGATCTATACCCAGCTGTTCGAAGCCTTTTTCGTCGAGATCAAGGTCGCGCTGTTCGCGGCGATGATGATCGCCTTTCCGGTCATCGCCAACCAGCTGTGGAAATTCGTCGCACCGGGCCTCTTCAAGCAGGAAAAGCGTGCGCTGCTGCCTTTCCTGCTCGCGACGCCGGTGCTGTTCGCGATCGGCGCGAGCTTTGCCTATTTCATCACCATCCCGATCGCGCTCAAATTTCTGCTCGGCTACCAGGGCGATATCGGCGGGATCACGCAGGAGGCGCTGCCTTCGGTCGGCAATTATCTGAGCTTCACGATGCAGTTTATCATGGCGTTCGGCATCGCCTTCCTGCTGCCGATCCTCTTGATGCTGATCGAGCGGTCGGGGCTGGTTACGCGCGAGCAGCTGGTGTCGGCGCGGCGCTACATGATCGTCGCGGCCTTTGCGATCGCGGCGGTTTTCACGCCGCCCGACATCCTCAGCCAGCTGCTGCTCGCGGTGCCGTTGGTATTTCTGTATGAAATGTCGCTCTTCGCGATCTGGTTTACCCAGCGCCGACGCAAAACAGGCGCCGAAGAGGCGCCTGTCGAGCCTCTCGAAGAGGCTTAGGGTAAGTCGTCAAAATCAGTCGATAGCGTCGCTGCCGGCCTGTCCGACCGACTCGATATCGCGACCAGCGCCCTTCACCGTGTTGCAGCCCGTAACCAGAACACTGGCGAGAAGGGCGAGAAGAATTGCACGGAAACTCGTCATGTTTCTAACCTCTCCAAGATGGACGCAAAATGGCCCGGCACGCTTCGAGGGGGGGGAGGGAATGCGGGCCGGGCCAATGTTGCTGAGCAGCGCTGCGGGGGGGCGATGACCGCTGCTCGAATGGGAAACGAGCTACATGGCCCAGAGTTCCCGAAAAAAATCGCCGCGATAAATTTTTTTTCGTGAATCTTTTGAATCGCTTGGATTCCAGGGACTTGCGATCAGAGCGAAGTCAATCCGCTGAGCACCGCGAGCCCGAGGAACGCCAGAAAACCCATGGAATCGGTGGTCATGGTGACGAAGATCGAGCTGGCCACCGCGGGATCCTGATCGAGCCGGTCGAGCAGCAACGGGATCGCGACGCCTGCCACGCCGGCGACGAAAATATTGACGATCATCGCCGCTGCGATGACCCCGCCGAGCATCGGGTTCGCAAACCAGAGCGCAGTGGCCGTGCCCGCGATCAGGGCAATCGTCCCGCCGTTGAGCAGCGCGATCTTCATCTCGCGCCAGATCGCGCGCCAGCTGTTCGAATCGGTGAGCTGGTTCATGGCAAGTGCGCGGACCGTGACCGCGAGCGTCTGCGTCCCGGCGTTGCCGCCCACCCCCGCGACGATCGGCATCAGCGCCGCGAGCGCGACCATATGTTCGATCGCGCCGCCGAACAGGCCAACGATCGTCGAGGCGACGAGCGCGGTGCCGAGATTGGCGATCAGCCAGCGGACGCGCGCGCTATAGGTTTCGCGGATCGGCTCGTTGATGTCGCCGTCGCCGGCGCCCGACAGGCGCAGGATGTCCTCGCCGGCCTCTTCCTGAATGATATGGACGATGTCATCGACGGTGATCATGCCGACAAGGCGCCCCGCCTTGTCGACCACAGCGGCGGAGATCAGCGCATATTTCTGGAAGCGCAACGCGACTTCTTCCTGATCCATGTCGACCGGAATCAGCGTTTGCTCGCGTTTCATCACATCGCTGATGGCGATGTCGCGCGGGGTGCGAAGTATCCAGCTCAGCTGGCATGTGCCGACCGGCTTGTGCATCGGATCGACAACAAAGATTTCCCAGAAATCGCTGGCGAGATCGGCGTCTTCGCGCAGCCGGTCGATCACGTCGCCCACGGTGACATGTTCGGGCACCGCGACGAGGTCGCGCTGCATCAGACGGCCCGCCGATTCCTCGGGGAAGGACAGAGCGTCCTCGATCGCGGCGCGATCTTCGGGCTCCATCGCCTGGAGAACCGCCTGCTGCTCGTCCTCCTCCATGTCCTCGATGATCGCGACGGCATCGTCGGTATCGAGTTCGGAAGCGAGTTCGGCGACTTGCTCGGGCGCGAGCAGGTCGATCAGCTCCTCGCGGACATAATCGTTCATCTCCGCGAGCACGTCGGCGGAAAGCATGTCGCCGAGCACGGCGGCCAGCATCGGGCGCTCGTCGGTGCGCGCGAGTTCGAACAGGTCGGCGATGTCGGCGGGATGGAGGCGGCCGACGCGTTCGCGCGCCGCTTCGGCTTCGCCGGCTTCGGCAAGTTCGATCACGTCACGGACGAATTGGGGTTTCAGCCGGTCGTCTTCATCGAGTTCGGTTTCGGGTTCGCGGAGAGCGGCTTCGCGGTCATCGACGATCGCTGCATCGTCGGGCGGCAGGGATTCTTCGCGTTTGTCCATCGCGCGGTCCTCCCGGTCTCTTGCGGCGTCCGAGCTTTCCCCTAGTGCCGCCACCTGCCGATGGCAACGCCGCGAACGCCTTTTCCACAATTAGACCTTGGCCTTGAGGGCTGTGCCCCGCTATGGCACCGCCAAATCAGACCATCAGGAGCTTCAATATGTCCGAAACCCTCACGCTTTCGCTCTCGACCGGCGATGTCGTCATCCGCCTGCGCCCCGACCTCGCGCCGCAGCACGTCGAGCGAATCTCGACCCTCGCCAAGGAAGGCTTTTACGATGGCGTCGTGTTCCACCGCGTGATCCCCGGATTCATGGCGCAGGGCGGCGACCCGACGGGTACCGGCATGGGCGGCAGCCAGCTTCCCGACCTGCCGCAGGAATTCAATAGCGAGCCGCACGTCCGCGGCGTTTGCTCGATGGCGCGTGCGCAGAACCCCAACAGCGCGAACAGCCAGTTCTTCATCTGCTTCGACGACGCGCGATTCCTCGACAACCAGTATACGGTCTGGGGCGAAGTGACCGAAGGCATGGAAAATGTCGACGCACTGCCCAAGGGCGAGCCGCCGCGCGAACCCGGCAAGATCGTCAAGGCGACCATCGGCTGATTTCAGAAAATCCCCACTTCGGTGGGGATTTTTTTGCCTAGTCGCCGATAAAGCCGTTGAGCCGTTCGCAGGCGGCGACCCAGTCTTCCTTGAATGCCTGCACGACCTGTCCGGCGCCCATCGCCTCGTTCATCAGGCCGACCCCCTGGCCGACCCAATAGGTCGCAAGCGCCTTTGCCCCCTCGTGCCCGCCTTCGGACAATTTATCGACCTTGCGCAGCGCGGGTTCGCTGACCAGCGATTGCAGCGGCATCGGCAGGGGTTTTGGCGCACCTTCGGCTTCCCATGCGTCGGTCCACGGCGAGCGGAGCTGGCGCGAGGGTTTTCCGGTGCGGCTTTTCGATCGCACGGTATCGCGCGCCGAGGCAGCGAGCATCTTTTCCTTCACCACAGGGTTGGTTTCGGCCTCGGCGGTCGTCAGCCATACCGAGCCGCACCAGGCGCCGTGCGCGCCCATCGCCATCGCTGCCGCCATCTGGCGCCCGGTGACAATGCCGCCAGCGGCGAGGATCGGGGTGTTCGCGCCCACGGCTTCGACCGCCGCGGCGACTTCGGGGACGAGCACCATCGTCGCGACCTCGCCGCAATGGCCGCCCGCCTCGCCGCCCGCGACCACGAGAATATCGACACCCGCACGAACTTGCGCCAGCGCGTGGTCGCGTGTGCCGACGAGCGCGGCGACCGGCACATTATGACGCTTGCCGAGTTCGAGCATCAGCGGCGGCGGAACGCCGAGCGCGTTGGCGATCAGCTTGATCGGATGGCGGAAGGCCACTTCGAGCAGCTTCGCCGCGCCATCCTCGTGCATATTGTCGCCGAAGCTCTGCCGGGTTTCCATAGCGGCCGTCAGCCCGGCGGCATCGACGTCGAATTTGCCGAGGAGGTCGGCGGCGAATCGCAGATGCGTTTCGGGCACTTTCGCGGCGGCGGGCGAAGGCGCGTCGCCCTTACCCGCGAAGCTGTTCGGCACGATCAGGTCGACGCCATAGGGGCGTCCGCCGATATGCGCGTCGATCCATGCAAGCTCTTCCTCGAGCCGCTCGGGCGGGAGGGCGGCGGCGCCGAATACCCCCATGCCGCCGGCTTTCGACACAGCGACAACGACGTCGCGGCAGTGCGAAAAGGCAAGCAGCGGGAATTCGATGCCGAGCAGGGCGCAGATGGGGGATTGCATGGGACCTCTCCGTTCATATTTGCTCCATGTCAGCGCCAGTTGACGTAAACGTCAAGTTGATTTGCTGGACGGGCGGATTATCGCAGGTCGCATGACCCAATTCTCGCTTCCCGATTTCGACCTCGATGCCTTTGTTCGCGCCACCTTGGCCGAGGATCTGGGGGCGGGGGGCGACATTACCTCGATGGCGACGATCCCCGCCGATGCACGCTTTGGCGGGGTGATGGACAGCCGCGATGCGATCATCGTCGCGGGGCTGCCGATCGCCGAGCGCTTCTTTCGCGCGCTCGAACCCGCGATGGAGATCGAGATTCTGATCGAGGAAGGCACTGAAGCCGCCGAGGGCAGCGACCTGATGCGCCTGTCGGGCAATGCGCGCGCGATGCTGACGGCCGAGCGGTCGGCGCTCAACACGGTGCAGCATCTGTCGGGCATCGCGACGATGACGCGGCAATATGTCGATGCGCTCGCGGGGACCGGCGCGACATTGCTCGACACGCGCAAGACGATCCCCGGCCTGCGCGTGCTCGAGAAATATGCGACGCGGATGGGCGGCGCGAAAAACCATCGTATGGGCCTGTGGGACGCGGCGATGATCAAGGACAATCATGTCGCCGTCGCGGGATCGGTCGAGGAGGCGGTGCGGCGCGCGGTCGTGGCGGGAATCGCCGACATCATCGTCGAGGTCGATCGCGTGGCGCAAGTCGAACCCGCGCTGAATACCGGCGCGACGCACCTGCTGCTCGACAACATGAGCCTCGACGAACTGCGCCAGTGCGTCGCGCTGGTCGGCGGCAAGGTGCCGACCGAGGCGTCGGGCGGGGTACGGCTTGATACGATCCGCGACATCGGCGCGACGGGCGTGACCTATGTGTCGGTCGGGCGGCTGACGCAGTCGGCGCCGGCGGCGGACATCGGGCTCGATTTTGCGCTGGTTTAGCGCCGTCGCGCTGGCGTTGGTGCCGGTCGCGGCGCAGGCGCAATCGCTGGCCTGCTCGGTTCCCGACCGGATCCCGGTCCCGCGCCTCGAACAGCCGAAGCGCGGCGAACCGGTGCGCAAGCCCGCGATCACGGGCTATCTGCTCGCCATGAGCTGGTCGCCGCAGCATTGCGCCGACGTGCGGAACCCCAAGGGCGCGCGCGACCGGTTCCAATGCGCGGGCGAGAATGGCCGCTTCGGCTGGGTGCTGCACGGGCTGTGGCCCGAGGCCGACGGTCCCGCTTACCCGCAATGGTGCCGCCCGGCGAAGATAGTGCCGCAACCGGTGTTGCGGAAACATATGTGCATGACGCCGTCGGCGCAGCTGCTCCAGCATGAATGGGCAAAGCATGGGACGTGCATGAGCCCGCATCCCGCCGCCTATTTCCGCGCGGCCGATATATTGTTCCGCGCCGTCCGCTTTCCCGACATGACGGCGCTCGCCGTGAAACCGCAGACGGCGGGGAGCATTCGACGCGCCTTCGCCGCCGCCAATCGAGGGGTGACGGTGCCGATGATTGCGGTGTCGGCCGACCGGCAGGGTTGGCTGAACGAAGTGCGCTTGTGCCTGGGGCCGCGGATGAAGCCCGCACGGTGCAAGCCGTTCCAGGCGGGCGCGAAAGACGGGCAACGGCTTCGCGTCCGATCGATGCCCAAAGGTTAAGGCGTGAGCGTCGAAGCGTCCCGCCGTGGGACGGTGGCGGCATTAACACTCTTTTAACCTTATCGACTCGTTAACATCCCCCTAGCCTTGGGTGCATGGAGTCGGACGATCATATCGACATTCGCGAGCGTGTGCGTGCGCACGGCGCACGGCAATTGGCGATTGCGCGCCTGAATGCGCCCGAGGATTGGCAAGGCGAGCTGCGCGCGGCGCTGGCCGCGCATCGTGAGCCGGTGACGATCTTTTCGGGCAATGATTTCCGGCTGTTCCTGCAGAGCTTCGCGATTTTCTTTACCGCGACCATGATGTTTTTGGTTTGAGGCTGGGCTTCGGCCGAAACTAGAGATCGTCGGCCGTCTTACGTCGTCATCTCCCCGAAAGCGGGGATCCAGAGTGTGCGTGCGCTGACCCCAGACTGGGTTCCCGCTTTCGCGGGAATGACGAGGTTGGGGTGGGAACGTCCGCTCGCCGCTCCAAAGCGGTCGAGTGTCATCGCGGATCAGGCCGGCGTGGTGCAAGGAAATTTGGGCGTGCAGGCCCTCTACTTCGGCCGCCCGCTATATCCCGCCGCTTTCCGCAACTCGTCGGCGTCCATGACATAGCCGTCGCTGACCACCGTTACGACGCGGCGGAGCGCGCCGAGGTCGGTCGAGGCGTCGCCATCGACGAGGACCATGTCGGCTTCCTTGCCCACCACGATCGAGCCGGTGCGCTGGTCGGCGCCGGCGATCCGGGCCGGGAGGATCGTCGCGCTCCGGAGCGCTTCGGCGGGAGTGAAGCCCGCCTGCCGGTAGATTTCGAGCTCGCGGATGAGCTCTATCCCCCAGCCGTCGGTGCCCGCGACGATCGGGACGCCGGCCTTGTGCAGCCGGCCGACCAGTTCGACCATCTTCGCATAGCTTTTGCGATAATCGTCGCGCGTCAGACCCTCGACGAGCGGATAGCCGCCACTCGTGAACGCCGAGCGTTCGATGACGGGCGAGATGATGCCCATATATGGAGCATAGGCGGGGTGCGGTTTGCCGCCGTCTTGCGTCAGCATCCCCTCGAAAATGACGATGGTCGGGTCGATGATCGTCTTTTTCGCCGCGAGGTCGGCGACAAAATTCTTCATCAACGGGGCGTCGAGATCGACATCCTTGAAATAGCGCGCCGGTCCTTCCATCCGCGCCCGCGTATTCGCCTTGTCGATCACCTCGCGCGGCATCGATTCCATCACGACGAAATTGAGGTGGGTCAGCTCGTCATACCCCGCAGCGACGGCCTCGCTCGGCTTCATCGTCGCGGGAACGTGGCCGTGGACGTGGAGGCCGAGCCGGTGCGCCTCGGCCGCGGCGGGGGCGATCCAGGCGGGGTTCATCGAGGTGTAGAATTTGACGCCCCACAGGCCCGCATCCTTGACGCGGCGGACGGCGGCGATGGCCTCTTCGGCGCTACTGACGACTTCGGCGCCCTGCGCGGCGAGCGGGTCCTTCCGGTCGATGATGACCGAGATGAAGGGTTCACCCATGAGCAGGCTGCCCTCGGCGCGGCGTTTCGTCGCATCGACCGCGCGGTCGAAGGTCGTCCCGGGGCTGCGGAAGCTGGTGATGCCGTTCGCCATGTTGGAGAGCACGTCCCAGTCGTCGCCGATGTGGAGGTGGCTGTCCCAGATGCCGGGGACGAGCGTCTTGCCGCGCCCGTCGATGATGCGCGTGCCCGCAGGGGCCTCAAGCGATCCGGCAGCACCGACTGCGGCGATCTTTCCGTCCTGCGCGAGCACCGCGCGCGCGGGCAGGAACTCGCCCTTATCGGCGTCGAACAGCCGGACATTGTCGAACAGCACCGGCGCCTTGGCGGTGGGAGTCAGGAAGTGTTTGGCGATGGCGGCGACCGTGTCGGCGGTCGCCTTTTCCTGCGCATCGCGAAGCTGTTTGAGCGCGCCCTCATAACCCGCGGGGATCACCGAGATATAGCTGATGTCGGCGAAATGGCGCTTCTGCTCGTCGAGCCAGACCGGGAGCGGCGAGGGCAGGATGCCGCTGATGAAGGCGAGCTGGACCGTCTTGGGGCCGGCGGGACCCTGAATGATCTCGGTCGGACCGAAGGTCATGCGGCCCTTGCCGCTGGGCAGGAAGGTCAGGCCCTTGTCGCCCGCCGCGGCGAGCGCGCCGATCAGCGGGGCGTTGGCGATGCCGACGCCGCCCGCGGGGATGTACCAGCCACCTGCAGCCGCTTCGCCGGCGTCATTGGCGGTTTTCCACGTCGCGCGGCCGTTCGCGGTTCGAAATTCCTCGGCGGCGTCGCCCGACATAGTCACGCCGCGGACGGTCATCGCCGCGATCGTGCCGTCGGGCGCGAAGGTCGTGACCTGATCCATCTCGGTGATCCAGCCCCGCAGTTCCTGCGACCAGCGATAGGCGGTGCGGCCGTCGGGAAGCTGCCAGCGCCATTGGCTACCGTGCTGTCCGGCTTCGGAGACGACGACATAGCGCGCCGCGTCGGCAGGGGGTTTCAGCAGGTCTTCCTTGGGTACGGGCTTCGACGGGGCCGCGGGCGCAGGCTCACCATGCGCGTGGACGGCAACGGGTGCAGCGGAGGCCAGCAGGGCGGCGATCAAAATCAGGCGCATCATCAAATCTCCCCGGTCGCAAAGCGCGACGGTGGTAGGACTATTTGGATGCACGAAGCAAGATACGACCAAAGGTCGGAAATGTTCGTTCAACAGATTCGGTCACCCCGCTTCCGCGGGAGTGACGCGTTCAGCCGCGCTGTTGCAGGCTAACCACCGCGTGGATCGGCAGTTCGGCATAGATGTGCGGGAAGAGGTCGCCGCCGCGTGCGGGTTCCCAGCGGATGGCGTCGCCGAGGAGGTTGAGATCGACCTCGACGATCATCAGGCAGCTTTCGCCCGCGAAATATTTGGCGATCGTCGCCTCGAGCTGCCCGGCGGTCGAAAGATGGATATAACCGTCGGCGATATCCACGGGCGCGCCACGGAACACGCGTTCGCGCTCGAAATCTGCCCATTGCTGCTGGGTCAGCACCTTGAAGGCGGTCGCGGACGTCGTCATTCGGGGGGCGCCTCGGTGGCCGGGGTTTCGGCGACGGCTTCCGCGATTTCGCCTTCCTCCTCATCGCCTTCCTCGATCAGCGCCGCCGAGACGACATGCTCGTCCTTCGCGACGTCGAACAGGCGCACGCCCGCGCTGCCACGGCCGATGACGCGCATCGAATCGAGTCCCATGCGGATGAGCTTCGCCTGATCGGTGACGAGCATCAGCTGATGCACCTTGGTGGCGGGGAAGCTCGCGACGACCGGGCCGTTGCGGGCGATATTGTCGATGTTGGTGATCCCCTGGCCGCCCCGACCGGTGCGGCGATATTCATAGGCCGAGGAGAGTTTGCCATAGCCGTTGGCGCAGACGGTGAGGATGAACTGCTCGCTCGCGGCCAGTTCGGCCATCCGATCGCCGGGCAGCGTCGGTTCGTTCTCATTGTCCTTCCACGGCGCGGCGCGGAGATAGGCTTCGCGCTCCTCCATCGTGGTACCGACGCGGTGGAGAATCGAGAGCGAGATCACCGCGTCGCCGCCCGTCAGCCTCATCCCCCGGACACCGGTCGAATTGCGGCTCTGGAACTCGCGGACGTCGTCGCCGGCGAAGCGGATCGCCTTGCCCTGGCGCGTCGCCAGCAGCACATCGTCGCTTTCGTCGAGCAAGGCGACGCCGATCAGGCGGTCGTCCTCGTCCTCGCCCTCGAACTTCATCGCGATCTTGCCGTTCGAGGGCACGTTGGTGAAAGCGTCCATGCTGTTACGGCGCACGCTGCCCTTCGCGGTTGCGAACATGACGTGCAGCTTGCTCCATTCGGCCTCGTCCTCGGGCAGCGGGAGCACGGTCGAGATGGTCTCGCCCTGCGCGAGCGGTAGCAGGTTGATCATCGGGCGGCCGCGCGTCGCGGGCCCGCCTTCGGGCAGGCGCCACACTTTCATGCGATAGACTTTGCCCGCGGTCGAGAAGAAGAGCACCGGCGTGTGCGTCGAGGTGACGAACAATTCGGTGACGACATCCTCGTCCTTCGTCGCCATGCCGGCGCGGCCCTTGCCGCCGCGGCGCTGGGCGCGGAAGGTGTCCAGCGGCGTGCGCTTGATATAGCCGTCGAGGGTGACGGTAACGACCATCTCTTCGCGTTCGATCAGATCCTCGTCGTCGATGCCGTCGGCGGCGGGAGCGACGAGCGTGCGGCGCGGGGTCGCGAATTCCTCGCGCACCGCAACCAGCTCCTCGCGCATCACCCCATAAAGCTTGACGCGGTCGGCGAGGATCGAAAGCAGTTCCTCAATTTCGGTAGCCAACTCACCGAGTTCCTTGCCGATTTCATCACGGCCGAGCGCGGTGAGGCGATGCAGGCGGAGGTCGAGGATCGCCTTCACCTGAATTTCGGAGAGGCGATAGGTCGCGCTTTCCTCCATCTCGCCCTCGATCGCTTCGACGAGGCGGATGTACGGGGCGATCTCGCCGATCGGCCATTCGCGCGCCAGCAGCGCTTCGCGCGCCGCGGCGGGCGAGTTCGAACCGCGGATGATGCGGACGACTTCGTCGAGGTTCGATACCGCGACGACAAGGCCGAGCAAGATGTGTGCGCGGTCGCGTGCCTTGGCGAGTTCGAACTTGCAGCGGCGGGTGATCACTTCCTCGCGGAAGGTGATGAAGGCCGAGAGAATATCCTGCAGGCCGAGCATTTCGGGGCGGCCGCCACGGATCGCGAGCATGTTCGCGGGGAAGCTCGATTGCGCCGGGGTGTGGCGCCAGAGCTGGTTGAGGACGACCTCGGCGGTCGCATCGCGCTTCAACTCGATGACGACGCGCACGCCCTCGCGGTTCGACTCGTCGCGGATGTCGGCGACGCCCTCGATGCGCTTGTCGCGCGCGGTTTCGGCGATCTTCTCGACCAGACCCGACTTGCCAACCTGGAAGGGAATCGACGTCAGAACAATCGATTGGCGGTCGTTTCTGCCTTCCTCGATCACATGCGTCGCGCGCATCATGATCGAGCCGCGGCCCGTGGCATAGGCGTTGCGTGCGCCCCCCTGGCCGAGCATCATCGCGCCGGTCGGGAAGTCGGGGCCGGGAACGATCGCCATCAATTCCTCGAGCGTGACCGGCGGCCCGCCCTCGAGCTGGCGGTCGATCATCGCGAGCGTCGCGTCGATCACTTCGCCGAGGTTATGCGGCGGGATGTTGGTCGCCATGCCGACCGCGATGCCGCCTGCGCCGTTGACCAGCAGGTTGGGGAAGCGCGCCGGGAGCACCGTGGGCTCGTCGCGGCTCGCGTCATAGTTGGGCTGGAAGTCGACCGTATCCTTGTCGAGGTCGTTCAGCAGCACCATCGCGGTCTTGGCAAGCCGCGCTTCGGTATAGCGCATCGAGGCCGGCGGATCGGGGTCCATCGAGCCGAAATTGCCCTGGCCGTCGATCAGCGGTACGCGCAGCGACCAGTCCTGCGTCATGCGCGCGAGCGCGTCGTAAATCGCGCTGTCGCCGTGCGGGTGATAATTGCCCATCACGTCGCCGACGATCTTCGCAGATTTCTTGTACGGACGGCCCGGGACGAAGCCGCCTTCCTGCGCCGCATAAAGAATGCGGCGATGCACCGGTTTCAGACCGTCGCGCACATCGGGAAGCGCGCGGCTGACAATCACGCTCATCGCGTAATCGAGGTAGGATGTCTTCATTTCGTCGACGATATTGATCGGCGAAACGCCGTTGTCGGACGGCTGCACAGGCGTATTTTCTTCGGTCAAGACCCGGCCTTTTTCTGCTCTTTCGGGAGATGGATTCTGCCTAGCCGATGGGGGCTGGAAAGGCCAGCGATTCGCGCCTTTCGCCGGGATTTTTTTGCGGACCGAAAAGGCGCGGAAAGCACAGGAAAATAAGGTGAAGGCGTGACGTCATCGCGGCGCATGGCGGGGCTTGCCAATCGCTTCACCGGCCCTAAAGCTTCGTGCCGATGCCCGCTGCAGAGAAACTCTTGCGCCAATGGCCCTGATTGCGCTGGTCGGCGCCTCCGAAACGTTGCCCGACGGATCGCTGCGCGCGCTCGTCACCGTCGCCGGCGAGACGCTGATCGAGCGCCAGGCGGCGCGCCTCGCCGACGTCGGGGTGACGCATATCGCGGTCGCGGTCGGTGCGGTGCCCGGCGAATTGCTCGCCACCTGCGACCGCATCCGCCGCCGCGGGATCAAGGTCACGCCCGTGCGCCAGGCAGCTGATCTCGTCCCGCTGGTGGAGGGCGACGACAGGATCATCCTCGTCGCCGACGGCCTTCGCGCGGGCGGCACCCATTATGCGGCGATCGCCAAGCCCGGATCGCCGGCGATCCTGGTCACCGGCGACACGATGCTGACGCAGGGATTCGAGCGGATCGACGCGACGCGGCGCTGGGGCGGGCTCGCCTCGATCTCGCAGCCCATGGTCGCCGAACTCGCGGCGATGCCGGGCGAATGGGACATGATGCTGACCCTGCTGCGTCTCGCGGTGCAGGCGGGTGCGCGGCGCCTCTATTGCGAGCCGGCGCTGTTCGAGCAGGGCGAGATCGCGATCGTCGCCGATCGCCCGACCGCCGCGCTGATCGAGCAATCGAGCCTTCAGCAAGTCGAATATGGCGGCATGGGGCTTGGCCGTTCGGCGATCATGATGCCGGTGATCCGGCTGGCGGGCCCGCTGCTGGTCAAATCGCCGGCGACCGCGCGCTATCTGCCATATGTCACCGCTCTCTTGTGGGTGGCGGTCGCGCTGCTGGCGGCGAGCGGCCTCGCGGCGGCGGGCGCGCTTGTCGCCATCCTCGGCGGACTGGGGCTCGCGGCGATGCGTTTCCTGTCAGCGTTTCGTGCCGAAAGCGCGGCGCAGGACCGCGCGCGCGACATTATCCGCACTTTTGCGTGGGTGCTGCTCGCAGTCTTTCCCTGGTTGCTGTCGCTCGCCGGGCCGGGGCAGAAGATGCCGCCGTTTTCCGAAGCCGCGCTCGCGCCGTGCCTTGCCGCGGCGATCCTCCTCGCGCGTGCGCTTTACGAAGATTCGGGGGAGCGGCGGCGATTTCACTGGCTGCTGCCCGACGCGGACGAGGCATGGATCCTGCTGGCGCCTGCGCTGCTGTTCGGCTTTGCCCCGCTGATGTTCGCGATCCTGCCGCTGCTGGCGCTGTTTCAGATCCTGCTCTGGCTACGCCTCGCGCGCCGCCCCGAGGCGCGGTAAAACAAAGGCCTTGAAGGTTTAAGCCCTATTAACGTCATGCTGATATTGGCGGACGCGCATGAGTGAATCGCTCTTCTCTCCCGGCATCGATCCGCCGTCGCCGACGCTGGCGGCGCGCCTGCGCGAGCTGGCGGATTATCTCGCCGCGCCCAAGGCGGGCCGGCTGACCGAGGAGCAGCGCGCCCTGTCGCTGGGGATCGCGCGTCGGATGGTCGCCGAGGTGGCGGCGCGGCTCGACCCGTCCGTCGACCCCGCAGCACTGTGGAACGAGTGGCTGGGCGGTGGACTGCCTTCCGCCACGCGGCTGGCCGGAATCTGCTTTGCGCGCGCCGAGGAACATCGCTGGCGCGAACAGTCGGCACAGCGCGGCAGCCCGCCGCCATTGCTCGCCGATCCCGCCGCAGCGAATGACGAGGGTCCGGCCGTCGAGGATGCACTACCCGATCTCGACCGCGCCTATCTGGCAGTGCAGATCGCCGACCGCCGGCGGTTCGATGCGCTCGGCAATCCGGCGATCGCGATCGCCGACCTTGATAGCGAAATTTTCCGCACGCTGCTGCTCGACATAGCCGCGTGGCGGCTGGCAGAAGTGAGCAAGGACGCGAAACGCGCCGCCGCACTGGGCGACGCCGTCCGCGCCGCGACCGAACGGCAAGCGAAGGAAAGCGGGATAGAGGACGCGGGAGGCGCATATTACGCGGCCTTGGGCGCGGACGCGACCGATGCTGCAGCTGCGGCGATTGCGCGGCACGATTGGCCGGTGCTGATCGCGCTCGCGGCGGCGGCGCATCGCCGCAGCTATGACGGCATGGCGCTTGCGCTGCTGACGGCGGAGAGCGCGGCGCTGCCCTCGCTGTTCGCGCCGCTGCGGCTCGATAATATGGCGCTGGCGCCGATCGAGGCGTCGCTGGCGATGCTGCCGGCGCGCGCGGTGGGCAGCGCCGACGATATGAAATCTTACGACGCGGACCGTGCGCGGTGAGCGAGCGCGTCGTCCGCGGCCGCATCGACCGGTCGGGCGCGCTGGTAAGCGCCGACGCGCCGCTGTTGCGCCTGCAGCAGCGCGCGGGCGCGGGTCTCGACAAGCCGCTCGCCCTGCCGCATCTCGCGCGTCTCGTTGCGCTCGCACAGCGGCTCCACCGCGATATCAGCCGGCCGCTTTATGCCGCCGACGATCACAGCGACATCCACGCGCTCGTCCGCATCACCCCCGATGCCGATGGCGCAAGCCTCGAGATCACCGACTGGCGGACGCGGCCGCTGGTCCAGCCGCAAATGCCGCCGATCGCCGAGGGCGCGGCGGTTCCGCAAAGCTGGACGTGGGAGTGCGACCAGCAACTACGCCTCGTCGCGCTGCGTGCGGCCCCCGATGCCCCCCCGGTTCCGACGGGCTGGGAAGGGCGCTCGCTTTCCGAGTTGTTCGAGCTGCAACCCGACGATGACGGCCGTTTTCCCGTGCTGCGCGGCCTCGCGCGACAGGCGCGCTTCGACGGCCAGCGCGTCCGGGTGGAGCAGATGGTGATGACGCTCGCCGGCGAAGCGTTGTTCGACGCGACGGGACGTTTCACCGGTTTTCGCGGAAGCGCGGTCGCTGCCGAGGCACCGCCCCCGATCGAACAAAGGACTCCCGGCGCGCTCGTCGATCCGGCCTTCGGATCGCTGCCCCTGTCGGATCCGCAGTTCGGCCGCCGCATCGACGGCGCGTTGCGTGGACCGCTCAGCCGCATCATTGCGACGGCGGAGACGATTTCGGGACAATTCGACGGGCCAATTCGCGCCGACTACGCGCGCTACGCTGGCGATATTGCGCATGCGGGGCGCCACCTGCTCGGCCTTGTTGATGATCTCGCCGACCTTCAGAATATCGAGCGCCCCGGGTTCAAGGCGGCGCGTGATGAAATCGACCTGGGCGACCTTGCCCGCCGCGCCGTCGGGTTGCTCGGCATGAAGGCCGAGGAAAAGGGCATCCGCATCGACGCGCCGCGCAGCGACGACCGGGCGCCGGCCTATGGCGAGTTCCGCCGGGTGCTGCAGGTGCTGCTCAACCTGCTCGGCAATGCGATCCGCTATTCACCCGACCAATCGCAGATATGGATCCGGGTCGACCGCGAAGAGGGCCGCGCGACAGTGACCGTCGCCGATCAGGGTCAGGGGATCGACGCCGAGCAGCAGGCGGTGGTGTTCGAGAAATTCGAACGGCTGGGGCGGACCGATAGTGGCGGATCGGGGCTGGGGCTTTACATCGCCCGCCGGCTGGCGCGTGCGATGGATGGCGACCTGACGGTCGACAGCGCGCCAGGGCAGGGGGCGCGGTTCACCTTGAGTCTGCCGGCGCGGGACGAGGGTTGAGGGGCGGGTCGCTGGCGGCCGAAAACCGCCTTCCTGCAAATCAACGCTTCAAAGCCTCCGCCGCGGCCGCGCCCTATTGGCCATATCCCGGCGTGCCCGCCAACCGCACAGCCTCGCGGGCGGCAGCGAAGAGCGCACCGGCCTTTGCCTCGCACTCGCGCTGTTCATAGGCGGGGTCGCTGTCGGCGACGATGCCGGCGCCGGCCTGAACGTGCATTTCGCCATCCTTGACGATGGCGGTGCGCAGCACGATGCAACTGTCCATATTGCCGTCGGGCGCGAAATAGCCGACGCCGCCGGCATAGGGCCCGCGCGCATCGGCTTCGAGCTCGGCGATGATCTGGCAGGCGCGGACCTTGGGCGCGCCGCTGACCGTGCCGGCAGGAAAGCCCGCGAACAGCGCGTCGATCGCGTCCTTGTCGGGCGCGATCCGGCCGACGACGTTCGAGACGATGTGCATGACGTGGCTGTAAAATTCGACGGTATAGCTGTCGGTGACGGTGACGCTGCCGCCGATCGCCGCGCGACCGACATCGTTGCGGCCGAGGTCGAGCAGCATCAAATGCTCGGCGCGTTCCTTGGGATCAGCAAGCAGACTCTCGCGATTCTCGACATCCTCGGCGCTCGTGCGTCCGCGTGGGCGCGTGCCGGCGATGGGGCGGATCGTGATCTCACCGTCGCGGACGCGCACGAGGATCTCGGGCGAGGAGCCGATCAGCGCGAAGCCGGGCAGGTCGAGGAAATAGAGGAAAGGCGAGGGGTTTACACGGCGCAGCGCGCGATAGAGGTCGAAGGGCGGCAGGTCGAACGGGGTCGAGAAACGCTGCGACAGCACGACCTGAAAGATGTCGCCCGCCGCGATATAATCCTTCGCGACAGCGACCATTTCGGCGAAATGCGCTGGCGCGGTGGCAGGGTTCGCCGCGATCGCTTCCGGCAGTGCGTCGGTCGTCGCACGGTCGCTGTGCGCGCTGACGCTGGACAGGCGGGCGGCGACCGTTTCAAGCCGCTCCTGCGCATCCTCGATCATGCGGTCGATCGCGCCGTTGGCGTCGGGCCAGATCGGCGCGATGAGGAAGAGTTCGTCGGCAAGGCGGTCGAAGACGAGGATGACCGTCGGGCGCACGAACACCATGTCGGGCAGGCCGAGGCCCGTGCCCCCCGCGCGCGGAATGCGCTCGACGAGGCCGATCGTCTCATAGGCGAAGAAGCCGACGAGCGTCGCGAGCGCCTTCGGCAGACCGTCGGGCACGTCGAAGCGGCATTCGGCGACGAGGTCGCGAAGCGCGTGCAGCGCGCCGGTTTCGAGCGGTTCGAACGCATCACGGTCGCGGCGCCAGTCGCGGTTGATCCGTGCGGCGTCGCGCTTCACCTCGAACATCAGGTCGGGGTCGAGCCCGATCAGGCTGTAACGCCCGCGCGTTTCGCCGCTTTCGACCGATTCGAGCACCCAGTCGCCGCGCCCGGGCTCGATCAGCTTGAGCGCCGCCGACACGGGCGTTTCGATGTCGGCGATCAGCCGCTGCCAGACGACCGCGCCGCGTCCCTGCGCCAGCGCTTCGAGCGCCGCGGCTCTCCCTTCGAGGCTCACCCTTATTCGACGACCGGCGCGTTGCCGGTGAGTTCGGCGCGCAGCTGGGCGACGAGATCCTTGTTGATGGTAACGCCGACGCGGCGCTTCGCTTCGGCGGCGAGCTGTTCGATCAGTTCGTTGCCGAAAGCGGGAGCGAGGGGCTGGGCGATCGCGGCGACACGTTGCGGCTCGATCGTTTTCGGATCGGGGCGCTGGACGTCGTCGAGCGCAATCACCATCCAGCCGCGGTTGCCGGGAATCTCGAGCGTCTTGACGCTGTCCTTGGCCATCGAGAAGAGCAACGCGAGTTCCGGCGGAACGGGCTTGCCGTCGGCGCCGAGTTCGGCGCGACGACCGCCGATTGGCTGCACGCTGCCGATATTCGGGCCCGCAGCGGCGACCGCCTGGGGGAGGCTCTTTCCGCCCTCGACAGCTTTCACGATCGCGCGCGCCTTGTCGCGGGCGACCTTCTGTCCCTCGGCAAAGCGCCATTCGCTGAGCAGGTCGGAGCGGATCTGCGCGAAGGGCGGCGGCGCCGCAGCGACGATCGACTTCACCGCATAGACGGCGAATTTCTCATTCTCGACGATCGTGGCGATATGACCCTCGCCTTCGCCCGCGGCCTGGAAGGCCTGCGCGACGAGCGGCGCGAGTTCGGGCGCGGGCACGAAGGCGGGCTGCGCCGGGGCGCGGCCGCTCGGCAGCAGAGCGGGGGTCTCGACGAGCTGGAGCTTGCGGTCGGCGGCGACTTCCTCGACCGACGCGCCGCCGTTCACGGCGTCCTGGATCGCGTTGTAATAGTCGACGATCGCTTCGTTCGCCTTGTTTTTGGCAAGTTCGGTACGGATATCTTCGCTCGCTTCGGCAAGGCTGCGCGCGGGGCGGGCGGTGACGTCCTCGACGCGTGCGACGGTCCAGCCGAGCCCGGTCTGGGTGGGCCCAACGATGTCGCCGCGCTTGGCGGCAAAGGCGGCCTTGGCGGCGGCGGCGGTCGTCGTCGCGGCATAGGCCGACTGAGTCAGGTCGCCGGTGGTCGAGGCCGACAGGCCCGCAGCCTGTGCCGCCGCAGCGAGCGAGGTGCCGCCGCGAACCTTGGCGGCAAGCGCATTCGCTGCCGCCTGATCGGGAAGGATCACCTGCGCGAAACGGCGCGTTTCGCTCGCGGCATATTGGGCGGCATTATCCTTGTAGACCTTCGCAATTTCAGCCTCGGTAACCGCGGGAACCGGGACGGCGCCGCGATCGAACAGCGCATATTGGATCACGCGGCGTTCCGGGACGGTGAATTTGGTTTTGTTCTGCGACAGGAAGGTCCGCAGAGCGGCGTCGCCGGGATCGGCGGTCGGCGCAAAGGGGCTGGCGGGGATGAAGGTCGCCTGACCGCGGCGCTGTTCGAGAAGCAGCGCGGCATAGGGCTGCGCTATGCCGGGCGCGATGCGCGGCATCTGCGCGATCGGAGCGGCCAGCTGTTCGACCAGGATCTGCTGGCGCAGGTCGCGGCGCAGCTGCGCCTCGCTGATACCGTTCTGGCGCAGGAAATTCTCGAACACCGTCTGGTCGAACTTGCCCGACACGCCGGCGAACGCGGGGAGGTCGGCGATACGGCCGTCGATCAGCCGCTTGCTGACGCCGAAGCCCATTTCGGTCGCGAACTGATCGAAGGCCGATCCTTCGACAAGCTGGTCGAGCACCTGGTCGAGACCGCCCGATTCGACGAAGGCCGCCATCGTCAAGCCGGGCTGGTCCTGCCGCGCCTGATTATAGGTCTGACGGACGCGCTCGCGCAATTCGCCGACGCCGATATTCTCGTCGCCGACTTTCGCGACATTGGCGCCGCCGACCCCGCCGAAGGTCGAATTGCCGGTGACGTCGCTGAGCGCAAAGGCGAGCCCGACGAGCACGACGAAGGCGAGGGCAAGGAATTTGCCGATCGTCGAGGAGAACATGGCGCGGATGGCGGTGATCATGAAGCGGGCATTCTTTCCGGCAGGGCGCAATTGTGCGCGATTGCGCGCTGCTTTAGGCGCGAGGCGGAGCGGCATCAAGGCCGGAAAGGGGCTTTTCGCACGCGCCAACGCGCCTTGCCTCCCGCCCCCGTGCGCCGCTAGGGCCTGACGAGGTCCACAATAGCGGGAGAGGCAGAGACATGGCGCGGCGCAAATATGTGGTCGGCAACTGGAAAATGAACGGATTGTCGGATGCCGTCGCCGAAGCGCGGGCTATTTTCGTCGCGGCGGATGATCATCCGGCGGTCGACGTCGCCATCTGCCCGCCCTTCACGCTGATCGGTCCCATGGCCGTCGCGGCGCCGGGCAAGGCGATCGGGGGGCAGGATTGCCACAGCGCGGCGTCGGGAGCCTTTACCGGGTCGGTTGCAGCGCCGATGCTCGCCGACATCGGCGCGAGCCTGGTGATCGTCGGGCATAGCGAACGGCGCGAAGGATTCGGCGAAAGCGACGCCGACGTCCGCGCCAAGGCCGAAGCGGGGCTGGCCGCCGGCCTTTCGGTCATCCTCTGCGTTGGCGAGCCGCGCGAGGTGCGCGAATCGGGCGGGGCGATCGATTATGTGCTGGCGCAGGTCGCGGGGTCGGTTCCGGGCGAATTCGATCCGGCCCGCCTGGCGATTGCCTATGAGCCGATCTGGGCGATCGGCACCGGCCTGGTCCCGACCGTGGCCGATGTGGCTGCGATGCACGGCGCGATCCGCGGCGCGCTCGCGGCCCGGTTTGGCGGTGCGGCGGAGGAAATGCGCATTCTCTATGGCGGCTCGGTCAATGGCGACAACGCCGCCGAATTGCTCGGCGCGGGCGACGTCGACGGTGCGCTCGTGGGCGGCGCGAGCCTGACCGCCGCGAAGTTCGTGCCGATCATCGGTGCGGGCGCGTCGCTCCACTGATCCTCGGCGGCTGATCCAATGGGTTGAAGCGAAGCCGCTTCGTCTCTATGTGCGCCGCGGGCGCGGTCCGTTTGAGGTCGCGCGAGTTCGGGAAAATACGATGTCCAGCCTTTTCACCTTCATACTCGTCCTGCAGGCGCTCGTCGCTGCGGTGATGATCGGCGTCATCCTGATGCAGAAGTCGGAAGGTGGCGGCCTTGGTGTCGGCGGCAGCCCCGCAGGCCTGCTGTCGGCGCGCGGTGCGGCGGACTTCATGACCCGGGCGACGACGGTTCTTGCAACCGCCTTCGTCGCGCTGTCGATCCTGCTCGCGGCGATGGCTTCGGTCGGCCGCAGCGGTTCAACGATCGACACCTCGCTGTCGAAGGCGGCACAGACCAGCGGCGCGGCTCCCGCCTCGTCGCTGACCGGTCCGGCCCAGCCGGCGCAAGGCGCTGCTGCCGGCGCCGCGCCTGCGGCGGCGGGCGACGACCCGCTGGCGGCCGCGGCCGCCGCGGCGGCAAGCCAGGAGGCCGCTCCGGCCCCCGCCCAGGCACCACCCGCCAAGAAATAACGGCGGCTTCGGCCTCCAGTCAGCCCGCCCGGCGGAAATATTTTCCGCCGGATGCGATTCGACGGCTTGCGCCGTCCCCCTCCCGTTGAGTAAGTCTTTCCTCCCATGGCGCGGTTCATTTTTATCACCGGCGGCGTGGTCTCCTCGCTTGGCAAAGGTCTGATGGCGGCTAGCCTGGCAGCCTTGTTGCAGGCGCGTGGCTATCGTGTCCGTATTCGCAAGTTCGATCCCTATCTGAACGTCGATCCGGGCACGATGTCGCCCTATCAGCACGGCGAGGTCTATGTGACCGACGACGGGGCCGAGACCGACCTTGATCTTGGTCACTATGAACGCTTCACCGGCGTCGCGGCACGACAGAGCGACAATGTCACCTCGGGCCGCATCTATCAGGGCATCATCGCCAAGGAACGGCGCGGCGATTATCTGGGCGCGACGGTGCAGGTCGTCCCGCACGTCACCGACGCGATCAAGGAATTTGCGCGCGCCGAAACCGACGACCTTGATTTCGTGCTGTGCGAAATCGGCGGCACCGTCGGCGACATCGAATCGCTGCCTTTCATCGAGGCGATCCGCCAGCTCAAGAACGAAGTCGGGCGCGATAACGCCATCTCGGTCCATGTTACGCTGGTGCCTTATATCGCCGCTGCGGGCGAGCTGAAGACCAAGCCGACGCAGCACAGCGTGCGCGAACTCGCTTCCCTGGGCGTCCAGCCCGACATCCTGCTCTGCCGCTGCGAAAAGCCGCTGCCCGAGACCGAGCGCGCGAAAATCGCGCAATTCTGCAACGTCCGCAAGGAGGCCGTGATCCCGGCGCTCGACGCCGACAGCATCTATTCGGTGCCCGTCCAATATCATGGCGAGGGGCTCGACGCCGAAGTGCTCTACGCCTTTGGTATCCACGACGCGCCCGCACCCGACCTGACGGCCTGGTACGATATCATGGATCGCAAGCAGCACCCCGAAGGCGAGGTCACGATCGGCGTCGTCGGCAAATATGTGTCGCTGCCCGACGCTTATAAATCGCTCAACGAAGCACTTGTCCACGGCGGCATGGCGCATCGCGTCAAGGTCAATATCCGCTGGCTCGACGCCGAAATGTTCGAGCGCGACGAGGACCTCGCCGCCAATCTCGAGCCGATGCACGGCATCCTCGTCCCCGGCGGCTTCGGCGAGCGTGGGTCCGAAGGCAAGATTTCGAGCGTGCGTTTCGCGCGCGAACGCGGCGTGCCCTTTTTCGGCATCTGCCTCGGCATGCAGATGGCGTGCATCGAGGCGGCGCGGAATACGAGCGGGATCGAGGACGCATCGAGCACCGAATTCGGCCCGACGAACGAGCCCGTGGTGGGCATGATCACCGAATGGATGAGCGCCGAAGGGTTGCAGAAGCGTGGGGCCGACACCGATCTGGGCGGCACGATGCGCCTCGGTGCCTATGAGGCGAAGCTGTCGCCGAACAGCCATGTTGCGAGCGTCTACGGCGCCAATGACATCAGCGAACGGCACCGCCACCGCTATGAGGTCAACAACGCCTATCGCGAGCAACTCGAAAAGGGCGGTCTCGTCTTTTCGGGCATGTCGCCCGACGGCATGTTGCCGGAAATCGTTGAGCGCCCCGATCATCCGTGGTTTATCGGCGTGCAGTTCCACCCGGAACTCAAGTCGAAGCCGTTCGACCCGCATCCCTTGTTCGCGGGGTTCATCGAAGCGGCGGTGAAGCAGAGCCGGCTGGTCTAGGCCGGACGAAAAGGGGTGTAGGGGCAAATGGATCACGCGAAACTCGCCGAGTTGCAGGGCCCCGACAGCATTTTTTCCGGTCTGTCGATCGAGGATTGGGCCGAGATCGCGCGCCGCGCGGTGCAGGTCAACTTCGTCAAGGGCAAGGAATTGCTCGTTCAGGGCGATCCCGGCGACATGATGCTGATCCTGACCGAAGGTACGGCCCGGATATCGATGCTCACCGCCGGCGGGCGCGAGATCGTGCTCGCCTATGCCGAGCCCGGTGCGGTGCTGGGCGAGATCGCGCTGCTCGATGGCGGCGAGCGAACGGCGTCGGTGACCGCGACGAGCGCCGGCAGCGCGCTTCAACTCGGCCGCAACGCGCTCAAGGATTTCGCCGCGAGCCACCCCGAATTCGCTTGGTCGCTGATGCAGCAGCTCGCGCGGCGGCTGCGCACCGCCGACCAGACGATCGAAAGCGACCGCGCCTATGCCTCCGGCCCGCGCCTCGCGCGCTATCTGAAGCGCTTGATTCGCAAGGATATCGAAGCGTCGCAGCGCGTCGAACTCAGCCAGACAGAACTCGGCAATTTTGCGGGCATGAGCCGCGAGCATATCAACCGGCAGCTCAAGAGCTGGGAGGAATCGGGCGTGATTTCGCTCGAGCAAGGGCGCGTGCGCGTGCTCGACGCCGAGATGCTTGAAGATATCAGCGAGAATGAGGGTTAGGCGCTCGCAACGCCGGCCTTTGCTTCATCGTCATTCCGGATTTGATCCGGGCGCCGGAGCGACGAACAGAGCAGGGGCCTAGTCCTGCAGCCGGAATCACAACGCCCGGGCCTTGTTTCCAAGACCCGGGCGCCTGTGACGAACACTCGCCATCCCCCTTGTGCGCAGGCCGGCGAAAGGCCTGCACTCCCTGGATCCGGGCCTTTGGGCCGCGTTGAACCAGAAGCCTTGGGGTAGGTCGTGGACCAGGCTTTGTCACCCTCTGGCGGGCATTTGGCCACGCTTTTGCGGGCCGCTGTGACCTATGGGCAACACATTCATGCGAGTCATTGGTAACTTGGGGTCATTCAGGCGCCCATTGCCAGCACTGTTTGACCTGCCTAAAGCAGTTATCATGCGTGACCTTTTCCAAGCGCCGCAAAGGCCGGTCCTCCCATGATTCTGCGTCCGTACGAGCGCACCATCTTCAAACGCTATTTGCTTCCGCAGCGCGGCGAAGGGTTCATCTTCGTCGCCGCAGCGTTCAGCTTCACCGCCGTGATGCTGGGCGTTGCGGCGCTGGTCGTGGTGATGAGCGTGATGAACGGCGTGCGCAGCGACTTGTTCGACAAGATCGTCGGGCTGAACGGCCATGCGGTCGTGCAGGGTTTCGGCGGACGGATCGACAATTGGCGTGACGTGCTGGAACAGGCGAAGGCGACGCCGGGAGTCGTGTCGGCGACTCCGTTGATCGAGCAACCTTTGCTCGCGACCTTCAGCGGGCGGGTCGAGGGCGTACTGGTGCGCGGCATGACAGTGCCCGATATCCGCAGCAACAAGACGCTGGGCGGCAAGGTGCTCCAGGGCAGTCTGAACAGCCTGACCGGGGGTTCGGGCAATGTCGCGATCGGTAGCGAACTGGCGCGCAATCTGGGTGCGCAGGTCGGGTCGAACGTGACGATCATCAATCCGCAGGGCCGCTCGACGCCATTTGGCACGGTGCCGCGCGAGATCAGCTATCGCGTGACGGCGATCTTCGAGATCGGGGTCTATGATTTCGACAAAGCCTATATCGTCATGCCGATGGAGGATGCGCAGCTGCTGTTGCTCACCGGCGATCAGGTCCAGATGATCGAGGTCAAGACCGAGGACCCGGACCGCGTCGGCGAGATCATGCAGCCGCTCGCCGAAAAGCTCGCGGCGCGGGCCGTCGTTTCCGACTGGCGGTCGATGAACGCCAGCCTGTTCGAGGCATTGTCGATCGAGCGCGTCGCGATGTTCGTGATCCTGTCGCTGATCATCCTTGTTGCCTCGTTCAACATCATCTCGTCGCTGATCATGCTGGTGCGCGCGAAAACGCGCGACATGGCGATATTGCGCACGATGGGCGCGCCGCGCGACGCGGTGATGCGCATCTTCATGGCGATCGGCCTGTCGATCGGCATCGCGGGGACGATTGCGGGGATGATCGTCGGTTTCTCGTTGCTCTATTTTCGGCAAGGGGTGCTGCGCGGGGTCGAGTTCATCACCGGCCAGCCGCTCTGGGATCCATCGATCCGCTTTCTCACCGAATTGCCGTCGAAGCCCGACCCGGTCGAAATCACCGCTATCGTCATCATGGTGATCGTCTTCAGCTTCCTCGCGACGCTCTATCCCGCGTACAAGGCGGCCAATACCGACCCCGTGCAGGTTCTGCGCTATGAATGATGTCGCACTGGAACTGGTCGACCTGAGACGGAGCTTCACCCAAGCCGATGTTACGATCGAGGTGCTGCGCGGCGTCAACGCGTCGCTGCGCCGCGGGGAGATCGTTGCGCTGCTCGGCCCGTCGGGGTCCGGCAAGTCGACGATGCTGCAGGCGGTGGGCCTGCTCGAAGGCGGCTTCGGCGGGACGATCCGCATCGACGGCGAGGACGTCACGCGCTTCCAGCAGGGCGAGCGGACGAAGACACGGCGTGAGAAGATCGGTTTCGTCTATCAGTTCCATCACCTGCTACCCGATTTCAACGCGATCGAGAATGTCGTGCTGCCGCAGCTCATACGCGGCGCGGGGCAGGCCGAGGCGGAGGAGCGCGCCGCCGACCTGCTCGGGAGGCTGGGGCTCGGCGAGCGGCTGCATCACAAGCCGAGCAAGCTGTCGGGCGGGGAGCAGCAGCGCGTCGCGGTCGCGCGCGCGCTGGCGAACCGGCCCCTGCTGGTGCTCGCCGACGAGCCGACGGGCAATCTCGACGAAGCGACCGCCGACCGCGTGTTCGACCAGTTCGTGAAGCTGGTGCGCGACCATGGTTCGGCCGCGCTGGTGGCGACGCACAACGAGCGGCTGGCCGCAAAAATGGACCGCGTGTTGCGCTTGCATGAGGGGCATATCGAGGCGTAGCTTCTATCCGCCGGGGTGAGAGGGGAACCAGGATGCTTCGATTTTCGATGCTGTTGGCCGCCATTCTGGCTGCCGCGGCCGCGTCGGCGCAGGTCGCGCCGCCATCGCCGCCGCCATGTTCGGCGCCGGATCACCGTGCCTTCGATTTCTGGGTCGGTGAGTGGGACGTCTATCCGGGTGACAGCGGAACGCAGGTCGCGACAAGCAGCATCGAAGCGATGTTCGACGGCTGCGCGATCCGTGAGACGTGGAAACCGTTCAAGGGGGGCGGTGGCGGCTCGTTCAGCCACTATGACAAGGAACGCCGGCATTGGCGGCAGGCGTGGGTCGATAGCGGCGGCGCGCGAGTCGATTTCGACGGGGGACCGGTCGACGGGAGGATGGTGCTGACCGGCCGCTGGGCGAATGTGGCCGGCAAGGAACAGGATGGCCTGATCCGCATGACCTATACGCGGCGCGAAGACGGATCGGTGCGCCAGCATGGCGAGCAGTCGGTCGATCACGGACTCAGTTGGACCACGAGTTTCGATTTCATCTATAGACCGCAAAAATCCGGGGAGAAATAACATGGGACTCTATGATCTTTCGGCGAAACTGCCCGGCGGCGGCGCACAATCGCTTGCCGACTACAAGGGCAAGGTGCTGTTGATCGTCAACACCGCGTCGAAGTGCGGCTTCACCCCGCAATATGAGGGGCTGGAGGAGCTGTATCGCGATTATAAGGACCGCGGGTTCGAGATATTGGCGTTCCCCTGCAACCAGTTCGGGGCGCAGGAGCCGGGCGATGCGGAGGAGATCAAGAATTTCTGCTCGCTGACCTATGATGTGAGCTTCCCGCTGATGGCGAAGATCGATGTCAATGGCGACGATACCGATCCGATCTTCAAGCATCTCAAGAAGGAAAAGACCGGCTTGCTCGGCAGCGGGATCAAGTGGAATTTCACGAAGTTCCTGGTCGATCGCGAAGGGCGGACGGTGTCGCGCCACGCACCGACGACGAAGCCCGAGCAATTGCGCAAAGAGATTGAGGAACTGCTGGGTTAAGCCTTGGCAGAATCACCGCTGTCACTGTAGCGTCATGTGATGGCCTACAGCCCCTTTGTTCCCCTGCGCGTCTTTTCCAGTTTCACCATGCTGGAAGGGGCGATCGAGCCTAAGCTGATCGCGAAAGCCGCGCGCGAGCGCGGTTTTCCGGCGATAGCGGTGGCCGATCGCAACGGGCTTTACGGCGTCATGGCCTTTGGCGATGCGTGCAAGGCGGCGGGGGTGCAGCCGATCGTCGGGACCCTGCTCAGCGTCGCGCGACCGGGCCAGCGGATGGCGAACGGCGCACCGCTGATCGACTGGCTGGCGCTCTATGCGCAGGACGAGAAGGGTTATGACAATCTGTGCGCGCTCGTCTCGGCGGCGCACCTGGGGCGTCCGGTCGAACAGGATCCGCATGTCCTGCTGTCGGATGTCACGGGCAAGACCGATGGCCTCATCTGCCTGACCGGCGGCGGCGAGGGCGCGCTGGCGCGACTTCTCGCGGGCGAGCAGAAGAGTGCGGCCGAGGATTATGTCGAGCAATTGGAGGCGCTGTTCAACGGGCGGCTCTATATAGAATTGTCGCGGCGCGGCGACGCGACCGAGACGGCGGCGGAGGCGGGGCTGATCGATCTCGCCTATGCACGGGCGTTGCCGATCGTCGCTACCAATCCAGCCAATTTCGTCGAACCGAACTTCCATCCGGCCCACGACGCGATGCTGTGCATCGCCCAGTCC
Organism: Sphingopyxis sp. JAI108; assembly: GCF_013410105.1. Lineage (GTDB taxonomy): Bacteria > Pseudomonadota > Alphaproteobacteria > Sphingomonadales > Sphingomonadaceae > Sphingopyxis > Sphingopyxis chilensis. The sequence goes on along the minus strand of NZ_JACCCJ010000001.1, from coordinate 1,906,394 downwards.
GCCTATGTCGAGAGCGAGGACCGGCGGGTGTCGAGCCCCGAAGCCTGGCTGAAGCCCGCCGAGGCGATGGAAGACGCCTTTTCGGACCTGCCCGAGGCGATCCGCAACACGCTCGTCATCGCGCAGCGCTGCGCCTTCATGGCGCCGAAGCGCAAGCCGATCCTGCCCAGCCTTGCGGGCGACCGCGAGGGTGAGGCGGCGCAGCTTGCCGCCGACGCACGCGCGGGCCTCGATGCGCGGCTGGCGCTCTATTCCGATCTCTCCGAAGAGGAGCGCAACGCCTATGTCGCGCGGCTCGACTTCGAGGTCGGGGTCATCGTCCAGATGGGCTTTCCGGGTTACTTCCTGATCGTTGCCGACTTCATCAAATGGGCGAAGGCCCACGACATTCCGGTTGGGCCGGGACGCGGTTCGGGCGCCGGCAGCGTCGTCGCCTGGGCGCTGACGATCACCGACCTGGATCCGCTGAAACTGGGGTTGCTGTTCGAACGCTTCCTCAACCCCGAACGCGTATCGATGCCCGACTTCGACATCGACTTCTGCGAAACGCGGCGCGCCGAAGTGATCCGCTATGTGCAGGAAAAATATGGCCGCGACACCGTCGCGCAGATCATCACCTTCGGTAAGCTGAAGGCGCGCGCGGTTCTGAAGGACACCGGCCGCGTGCTCCAGATGAGCTATGGTCAGGTCGACCGGCTTGCCAAGCTGGTCCCGAACCATCCGACCGATCCCTGGACGCTCGAACGCGCGCTGAACGGTGTTGCCGAGCTGATGACCGAGTATAAGCAGGATGACGGGGTGCGGCGCCTGTTCGACATGGCGCGGCAACTGGAAGGCCTGCCGCGGCATAGCTCGACGCACGCCGCCGGGGTGGTGATCGGCGATCGCCCGCTCGACCAGCTCGTCCCGCTCTATCGCGACCCGCGTTCGGACATGCCGGTGACGCAGTTCGACATGAAATATGTCGAAACAGCCGGGCTGGTGAAATTCGACTTCCTCGGCTTGAAGACCCTGTCGGTGCTCAAGGAGGCGAAGCGCCTGCTCGCGTTGCGGGGGGTCGATGTCGATCTCGACACGCTCGCATGGGACGATGAGGAAGTCTATGCGCTGCTCCAGCGCGGCGAGACCGTCGGGGTGTTCCAGCTGGAATCCGAAGGAATGCGGCGCACACTGTCGGCGGTGAAACCGACCAACTTCGGCGACATCATCGCGCTCGTCGCGCTCTATCGCCCAGGGCCGATGGACAATATCCCGCTCTTTGGCGCGCGTAAGAACGGGCGCGAGCCGATCGCCTATCCGCACCCGCTGCTCGAAGGCATCCTCGCCGAAACCTATGGCATCTTCGTCTACCAGGAACAGGTAATGCAGGCGGCGCAGATCCTCGCCGGCTACAGCCTCGGCGGCGCCGACTTGCTGCGCCGCGCGATGGGCAAGAAAGTCCAGGCCGAGATGGACGCGCAGCGCGATACCTTCGTCAAGGGCTGCGGCGAGCATAATGGCATCGACGCCAAGGCGGCGAACGAGCTGTTCGACTTGATCGACAAGTTCGCTGGCTATGGCTTTAACAAGAGCCACGCTGCGGCCTATGCGCTGCTCTCCTATCAGACGGCGTGGCTGAAGGCGCATTATCCGCACGAATTTTTCGCGGCATCGATGTCGTTCGACAGCCACCAGACCGACAAATTGTCGATCTTCATCGACGATATGCGCCGCCTCGACGTCGCGATCACGCCGCCGTCGGTTAACGACAGCGAAGCCGATTTCTCGGTCGGGCGTAGCGACGAAGGATTGACGGTCCGCTACGCGCTCGGCGCGCTCAAGGGCGTCGGCGAGAAGGCGATGGAGGCGCTTGTCGCCGAGCGGCAGGCGAAGGGCGATTTCGGGAGCCTCGACGATTTCGCGAACCGCATCGACCCCAAGCTGCTCAACCGCCGCCAGATCGAGGCGCTGGCGGCAGCGGGGGCGTTCGATTGTATCGAACCCGACCGCCCGCGCGCCTTTGCCGGCGCCGAAAGCCTGCTCGCCTGCGCGAACAGTTCGGCGCACGAACGATCGACGGGGCAGGGTGGCCTGTTCGGCGGCGACATAGCGATCGCCCCGGTGCTGCAACTGCCCGCCGCCGAGCCGTGGACGCTCGCCGAACGAATGACGCGCGAGAAGGACGCTTTCGGTTTCTATTTCTCGTCGCACCCGGTCGAGCAATATGAGGCGATCGTCTCGGCGCGCGGCGCGCGATCCTATGGCGACATCTGCGACAATGTCGAAATGACGCCGGGCACGCGCATCCCGATGGTGATGGCGGCGATGGTCGAAAGCGCGCGGCCGCGCGTGTCGCAGCGCGGCAATCGCTTCCTCAACCTGACACTGTCGGATCGCAGCGGCCAATTCCAGTCGAGCTGTTTCGACGAGATGGCGGGCAAGACGCTCGAGGCGCTGGCGGCCGATGGCGGCTGCGCCCTACTGTCGGTTGAACTCGATCTGCTCGAGGGCGAGGAAACGCCGCGGGTCACCGTGCGTGGTGCGCAATCGCTCGCCGATATCGCCGCGACCGCGGCGTTGCAGCTGGCGTGCCGCGTCGAAATGCCGGCGGCGATCGAGGATATGGCGCGGTTGCTCGTCAAACGCGACGATGCGCGGGGCCGTGTCGTCATCACGACGATCGATCCGCTGACCGACGACGAAATTCGCATCGAACTCGGCCGCGGTTTCGCGCTCGGTCCCGACACGGTGTCGCGGTTCGACATGATCGCCGGGGTGGCAGAGCCCATGCTGTCGCTGGTCGCGCCGCGCGAATTCAGGGTGCGCTGACCTTCCTTCCCCCTTGCATATCGGCGGTTTTCGACCCTATCCATGGGGGGCAACGATATAATTGAGGATGCCGCACCATGGGAATGCAGGGCCAGCCACTGCTCGTCACCAGCCTGATCGATCATGCCGCTCGCGAACATGCGGGACGCGAGATCGTGTCGCGGTGGGTTGACGGCAGCACGACGCGATCGAACTGGGGTGAGGTCGGCAAGGATGCACGCCGTTTCGCCGCCGCGATGGTGAAACTGGGGATTACGAAGGGCGACCGCATCGCGACGCTGGCGATGAACCATGGTCATCACCTGGTCAGCTGGTACGGCACCGCCGGGATGGGCGGCGTGCTGCATACGGTGAACCCGCGGCTGTTCGACGAGCAGCTCGTCTATATCATCAACCACGCCGAGGACCGCGTGCTGTTGTTCGACGCGATGTTCCTGCCGATCGTCGAGCGGCTGCGGAGCCAATTGCCGACGGTCGAGCATTTCATCCTGTTCGATGCGCCGGCGCGGGAGGGCTATCTGTCGTACCGCGACCTGATCGATGTCGAGGATGGCAATTTCGAATGGGTGGAGCTCGACGAGCGTGATCCGGTCGGGCTTTGCTATACCAGTGGCACGACCGGCAATCCCAAGGGCGTCCTCTACGAGCATCGCTCGAACGTCATCCACGCGATCACCGAGATCCAGCCCGACGTGTTCGACATGTCGAACCGCAGCGTCGTGCTGCCGATCGTGCCGATGTTCCATGCGAACAGCTGGGGTATTCCTTTCGCCGCCGCGACCGTCGGCGCGAAGCTCGTCTTTTCCGCGACTAACGATGCGCGGATATTGTGCGACCTGATGCACGACGAGGGCGTGACGCACAGTGCGGGCGTGCCGACAGTGTGGCTCGCGATGTTCGCGCATATGGACGCGACGGGCATGGATTATGGCAAGCTTTACCGCGTCATCATCGGCGGCTCGGCGGCGCCGCGTGCCATGATCGAGCGGTTCATGAAGGCAGGAATCGACGTCGGCCATGCTTGGGGGATGACCGAAACCTCGCCGATCGGGACGATGGGCAAGAGGCCGTGGAACTGGGACGAGATGGGCTTCGACGAGCGGGTCGACATTGTCACGCGACAGGGTTGCCCGCCCTTCGGTGTCGAGCTGCGCGTCGTCGATGACGAGGGAGGCGAATTGCCACGCGACGGCGAGACGAGCGGGCGCCTGCAATGTCGCGGCCCGTGGATCATCCAGCGCTATTTCAAAGCCGATAGCGATGCGGCCGACGCCGAGGGCTGGTTCGACACCGGCGACGTCGCGGTGCTCCACCCCGACGGGGTCATGCAGATCACCGATCGCGCAAAGGATGTGATCAAGTCGGGCGGCGAATGGATCAGCTCGATCGAACTGGAAAATGCCGCGGTTGGCGCGCCGGGGGTTCAGGAGGCGGCGGCGGTCGGAGTCTATCACCCCAAATGGGACGAGCGGCCGATCCTGCTGATCGTGAAGAAGGCGGGCGCCGAGACGAGCGAGGCGGCGATCGTCGATTACCTCAAGGACAAGGTCGCCAAATGGTGGTTGCCCGACGAAATCGTCTTCGTCGATGAGCTGCCGCACACCGCGACGGGCAAGATCTTGAAGCGCCAGATCCGCGACGATTACAAGGATTACAAGCTGCGGTCGCTGACGGCGGCCTAGAATAGTTCCATCTGCCCATCCCGCTCGGGAGGGCGGAACAGGTCGCTGCGGATGGCCGGGAAGCTCCAGTCCATGCCATGTTCGCGCGCGGCGCGTTTGACGCGGGTTCGGATGAGCTGCGCCCAGACGCCATGGCCGCGCATGCGCGTGAAGAAATCGGGATCGTTGTCGCGCCCGCCGCGAATGTCCTGCACCATGTGCATGACCTTGTCGGCGCGGTCGGGATAATGGGCGGCAAGCCAAGCGCGAAAGAGCGGCGCGACCTCGAAGGGCAGGCGCATCAGGATATAGGAGGCGCGGATCGCGCCCGCTTCGGCAGCGGCCTGCATGATCGCCTCGATCTCGTGATCGGTGATCGCAGGGATGATCGGCGATATATTGACCTGCGTCGGCACGCCCGCGTCGATCAGCTTGCGGATCGCGGCGAGGCGGCGTTTCGGATGCGGCGCGCGCGGTTCGAGCGTGCGCGCAATCCCGGTATCGAGCGTCGTCACCGATACCGCGACGCCCACCAGATTGTCGCGCGCCATGTCGGTGAGCAGGTCGATGTCGCGGAGCACGCGATCCGATTTGGTGGTGATGATCAGCGGATGCCGCGTTTCGGCGAGCACTTCGATGACTGAACGGGTGACGCCCCATTCACGTTCGATCGGCTGATAACCGTCGGTGTTGGTGCCGATGGCGAGCGGTGCCGCCTTGTAGCCCCGCTTGGCTAGTTCGGCGCGCAGGAGCTTTGCCGCGTCGGGCTTTGCGAAGAGCCTGCTTTCGAAATCGAGCCCCGGCGAAAGGTCGTGGAAGGCGTGCGTCGGGCGCGCAAAGCAATAGATGCAGCCATGTTCGCAGCCGCGATAGGGGTTGATCGAGCGGTCGAAGCTGATGTCGGGCGACTTATTGCGCGATATGATCGTCTTGGGATGCTCGACCGTGACCGTCGTGCGCAATCGGGGCGCTTCGCCGTCGATGTCCTCCGCCGCATCGAGCCAGTCGCCGTCGAGGACTCGCGCGGCCGACCCCGTGCGCGTCGGGCGCAAATTGGTCGGCGCGCCGCGGCCCATGATGGGAGGGAGGGGTTTGGACGATTCCACCGGGAGAGGATAATCCTCCGGTGGGAACAAATAAAGAACAAACTGGTTATTCGGTCAGTCGCGGCATCAGTTCGACGAAATTGCAGGGCTTGTGACGGCTGTCGAGTTGGGTCGACAAGATGCCTTCCCACGCGTCGGTGATCGCGCCGGTCGAGCCGGGCAGCGCGAAGATATAGGTGCCGCGTGCCACGACGGCGCAGGCGCGCGACTGGATCGTCGAGGTGCCGATCGTCTGGTAGCTGAGCCAGCGGAACAATTCGCCGAAGCCGGGGATTTCTTTGCCGTCGAGCCGGTGCAGCGCCTCTGGCGTCACGTCGCGGCCCGTGAGCCCGGTACCGCCGGTGGTGATCACGACGTCGACCGCCGGATCGTCGATCCAGTTGTGGAGGCGCGAGACGATCAGGTCGGTTTCATCCTTGATCAGCGCGCGCGCGGCGAGGATATGGCCCGCGCCGGTCAGCAATTCCTCAAGCTTGTCGCCCGAACGGTCATCCGCTGCGCTGCGGCTGTCCGAAATCGTCAGGAGCGCGATGCGGACGGGCTTGAACGCCAGGCTGTCGTCAATCGGCATTCGCGAAATCGCCGGCATAGGAAAGGCGCGTGCGGTCCTTGCCGTCCGGGAAGCGCGGCCATTTCCCTTGGGCGAGCGCTGCGCGGCTGACCGAAGGCTTGCCCTGCTGCGCCTCGTACATCCAGTAATTGCGCAGCACGATGCCGACATAGCCGCGCGTTTCCCAATAGGGGATCGATTCCATGTAGAGCAGCGGATCGCCATTATCGCGGATCTCGGACTGCCAGCGCGCGACCGGCGCGGGGCCGGCGTTGTAGGCGGCGATGACCTTGGGCAACTGGCCGCCCGTCGCGGGTTCGCGGCTCAGATATTGCAGGTAGCGCTGGCCGAGATCCATGTTCACCGCGGGCGTCTTGAGGTCGCCGAGCGCGGCGACCGCGCCTTCCCAGCGCACGATGTCGCGCGCGGTGCCGGGGCGCACCTGCATCAGCCCGGTCGCGCCCGCGCTGCTGACGACGGCGCGCTGAAAACGCGATTCCTGAAGCGTGTGGGCGAACACGAGCGCGGGATCGACCTTCCACCCGCCATTGGGTTCCCATTTGGGCTGCGGATAGCGGGCCAAGGCAGCCGGCTTGCGGCCGTGGGGGGTGTTGTGGGCAAGATAGAGCTGCGTTTCGGGCAGGCTGAGCGCGCCCGCCATAGCGATCAGCTGGGCGTGTTGGTCGGGATTGCCGATCTGGGCCTGGTGGCGCAGCGCCTGGCCCGCGTAGACCTCCTCGCCGATCTCTGTGAGCGCCATCGCGATGCGGACGTTGGGCTGTTCCTCGAGCGCGCGCCAGGCGCTGCGATCGGGGCGGACATTCTCGCGCTGTCTCGCCGCTTCGACGCCGAGCGATTCGGTCGCGAGCAGGCCATAGAAGGTTTCCTCATTGGCGGCGGCGGCGCGCAGGCGCGGCTGCACCAATGCGGGCTGGCCCGCCGCAACGGCGGCGCGCGAAGCCCAGTAATAAGCGGCGGCGCGCTGTTCGCTGTCGGGTGCTTCCTTTGCGACGCGGTCGAACGCGGCAAGCGCGGTGCGGTAATCGCGCAGCCGCCACGATGCGAGGCCTTGCACCCACGCGCCCTGCGTCGCCCAGGCGCCGCCGGCCGAGGTGCAGGCGAGCGACAGGCGCAGCGCATTCTGGTCGTCATTTTCGATATAATAGGACCAGGCGACCTTTTGCGTCCATTCGGCGCGGGCCGCCGGGCTGAGCTGGTCGATGACGGCGTTGAGCAGCGTTTCGGCGCCCGCGGGATCGTCATTCTTGATCCGGTCGGGGATCGTCGCCGCGAGACGCACCGCCGCCGGGTCGCTGACGCTGTCCGCGCCGAGCCGGCGCGGCGCGCTGCCCGCCCAGGCGAGACGCGCCTCGAAGGGAAGGGTCGGCAAATCGGTCGCGCCGCGCCTGGTCGCGAGGCGGCCAAGCTGTGCGGCTTGCGGCAAATAGGGCGAGCGCGAAAGAATCGGCATGATGTCTGCGACTTCGGCGCGCGGGCTGTTCGCGGCGGTCAACAGTTCGGCGCGCAGGAAATCGGTAAGCGGGCCACCCTTCGCATCCTGTTCCGCGCTATCGAGCAGCGCCTTTGCGTCGGCCCAGCGCTCGCCGCGGATCGCGCCAAGGACCTGCGTGTAAAGCTGTTTCTGTTTCGACGAAAGAATTTCGGGCACCGTCTGCGGTGCCGATACGAAATCGCGCCCCCCGGCATCGGCAGCGAATGCAGGAGCCGCGGTGAGCAAAAGCGCCAGAACGGCGCGGGAAAGAAGGATCTTGGTCATATTCCGCATCTGTCAACGTCCCCGGTTGAACAGTTTCAGGCTATCCCACGCCGCCGCCTTCTGCGCGGGGCGGGCGAGCAGCATCACGGGATGCGCCACAGCCACCGTCTCCATCGTGGCGCCGCTTTGGTTAATATCGAGTAACTTTCCGCGCGCGTCGGGAAGTGCGGTCGCGGCGGCCATGCGAACGATGTCGCTACCGATCAGCAGCAACCGTTCGGGCCGTGCCAGCCGCAAATGATGCCAAAGCAGGCGGTCGAGTTCGGCGGCGTCCTTGTCGTCGCAGCGGCCGCCGGCAGGGCGGGTGACGGCAAGGCTCGCGACATAGCAGTCTGCCCTCGCCATGCCGATTGCCTGCAGCATCGCATCGAGCAGCTTGCCCGCGCCGCCGGAAAAGAGCGTTCCGCCCTGCTGGTCGTCGAGTTCGGGCCAGGCGGTGAGCAGCATCAGCGGCGCGCCCGCGTCGCCCACCGGGAGCACGCGGCGCGCATCCCACTGGCTGCCAGGCACATCGGCGCTGGTCGCCAGCCAGCCTTGGAATTCTTCCCAGTCGTCGGGAAACACGACCGGCCCTTTCGGCTCGAACGCCTCGGGCGCTTCCTGTCGCTGGAGCACAGCGGGCAGCGGGAGCGGTTCGGGCTCGATGTCGGCGACGCGTTTTGGCTTGGCGGCCGCGGGGTCATTTGCGGGCGGCACGACCAGCCATCCCGCCGGCGCCTCACCGACAAGCGCATCGACGCCCGCCAAGGACCACCAGTCACAATAGCTTTCCGCCAGCAACGCAGAGTTTCGCCCGCCCATGATTTTGTTTCAAACAGGCAGTTGACGGACGCGTCAATTGGCGGGCATCGCAAATCGTGACAGAATGAGCGCGGGGCACGATGAATGTCCGCGCAGGGACGGCAGAAAGGTATTTGCGGTGAGCGAACGGGAATCGATGCCCTATGACGTGGTCATCGTCGGCGCGGGTCCGGCGGGGCTTTCGGCGGCGATCCGCCTCAAACAACTGGCGAACGAAGCCGGCAGCGAATTGTCGGTGTGCATCCTCGAAAAGGGGTCCGAAGTCGGCGCGCATATCCTGTCGGGCGCGGTGATCGACCCGAAGTCGCTCGACGAGCTGCTGCCGGATTGGCGCGACCAGGGCTGTCCGCTCGCCGAGGTGCCGGTGAACGACAACCAGCATTGGATTCTCACCAAGAACAAGAAGTTCGGCCTGCCCGAGCTCATCTCGCCGGGTTTCATGCACAACAAGGGCACCTATACGGGCAGCCTCGGCAATCTTTGCCGCTGGCTTGCCGAGCAGGCCGAAGCGCTGGGCGTCGAAATCTTTCCCGGCTTTCCTGCCGCCGAAATCCTCTACAACGAGGACGGATCGGTCAAAGGCGTTGCGACGGGCGACATGGGTGTCGCGCGCGACGGCAGCCACAAGGCCGATTATGCTCCCGGCCTCGAACTCCACGCCAAATATACCTTCTTCGCCGAGGGTGTGCGGGGCCATCTGACCAAGATGCTCAAGCCGCAATTCGCGCTCGACGCCGATTGCGAACCGCAGGTCTATGGTCTTGGCGTCAAGGAACTTTGGGATATCGATCCCGCGAACCATGCGCCGGGGCGCGTGATCCACACGCAGGGCTGGCCGCTTGATCAGAACGCCAACGGCGGCGGTTTCCTCTATCATCAGGCGAACGGGCAGGTCGCGCTGGGTTTCGTGACTTGGCTCAACTATCGCAACCCGCACATCTCCCCGTTCCAGGAGATGCAGAAGTGGAAGACGCACCCCGAGATCGCGAAGATATTGAAGGGCGGAAAGCGCGTTTCCTATGGCGCGCGCGCAATCAGCGATGGTGGGTATCAGTCGGTGCCGAAACTCGCCTTCCCGGGCGGCGCGCTGATCGGTGACAGCGCGGGTTTCCTCAATGTCCCGCGCATTAAAGGCACTCACACCTCGATGAAGTCGGGTATGATGGCCGCCGAGGCCGCGTTCGCGGCGGTGGCCGCAGGGCGGTCGAGCGACACGCTCGATGCCTATCAGGCCGCCTATGACGATAGCTGGGTCAAACAAGAACTGAGCGTCGTGCGCAACGTGCTGCCGCTCGTCGAGAAATATGGCGACCTTGCGGGGACGATCCTGTCGGGCATCACGATGTGGCTCGAAACGCTGAAGATCAAAGTCCCTTTCACGATGAAGCATCATCCGGACAACGAGAGTCTCTATCGCGCCGACATCATGCCGAAACCGGACTATCCCAAGCCCGACGGCGTGCTGACCTTCGACCGCCTGTCCTCGGTGTTCATCTCGAACACCAACCATGAGGAAGACCAGCCGGTCCACCTCCAGCTCAAGGATCCGTCGATCCCGGTCGCCTATAACCTGCCGCTTTATGACGAGCCCGCGCAGCGTTATTGTCCGGCGGGGGTTTACGAGATCGTCGGCAAAGAGGAAGGCGATCCGAAATTCGTGATCAACGCGCAGAATTGCGTCCATTGCAAGACGTGCGATATCAAGGACCCGACCCAGAATATCAACTGGGTCACCCCTGAAGGCGGCGGAGGCCCAAATTACCCGAACATGTAAGCCCGCGCGCTTCCTTTTGATCGCTGCCGCCTTTGCGGCGGCGATGCCCGCGCAAGCCGCCGACGATAGCGGCATGATCCTCAACGCGCTCGTGCAGGCGCGATTGGCGGAAGAGGGCGGCGAACCGGCAGCCGCGCTGTCGGCGCTGTCCGCCGTATCGAGTGCGGCGCCGGACCTGCCGGGTATCCGCGGACGGATGCTCGAACAAGCGATCGAGGCGGGCGATCTCGACTCCGCGCACGATGCGGCGCAGCGCCTGTGGGCGGCGGGCGAGCGGCGTTTCGACGCGCAACTGGTGCTGATGGTCGATGCCATGCGCCGGTCTGACTGGAAGGCGGCGCGCTCCTATATGGCGGGCCGCGCCGACAAGGCGGGTGCCGACACCATCGCGCGGCTGATCCTGCCGACGGTGAATGCGTGGATCGACGTCGGCGCGCGCGAAAATTTCCCCGAACAGCATCTGCTGGCGGTCAACAGCCGGACGCGGCCAGAGCCCGCGCTGACGCTGCAGGTCGCACTTGTGCAGATCGCGGCGAAACGTGCGGATTCGGCCGCAGCCCTGACCGACGGTATCACGCTGACAGACCGGACGAGCCAACTTGTCGCCATGCGGGTCGCCGCGACGCTGGACAAGGCGGGCGAAAGCGAGGCGGCCGAGCGGCTGCGCGGGCGGATCGCCCTCGCGTCGGGGCAGCGCGAAGATCCGATGCTGCTGCTTCCCGACCAGCCGGTTTCGACGCCGCGGGCGGGCACGGCGCAATGGCTGGGCATTTTGGCCGACGGCCTTGCGCGGACTCCGAACGGCAGCACCAAGCTGCCCTTGTTGTTCGCGCGCGCGGCGTACTGGCTCAACGACGAAGATTGGGCGGTGCGGGCGACGCTCGTCGAGGCGCTCGACCGCAACGGCCAGTCCGAAGACGCGATGGCGCTGCTCGACACCGGCCGTCAGGCGTTGCCGGCCGTGTTGACGATGCGCCGCGCCGAACTGATGGCCGATGCCGGCGAGCTTGCGGGCGCGGCGGCGCTTGCCGAGACCGCCGCCAACGCCAATCCCGCGCGTGGGCTGCTTGTCCGCTTCGCCGATATCGCGCGGCGTTCGGGCGACCCTGCGGCGGCCGCGAGCGCCTATGAGCGGCTCGGGGCGGCACTGGGCGACGACGAAGGCGATCGGGCGTTGCGCGGGACGTTGCTGATCGCGCGTGCGGACTTGCTGCTGCAGGCGGGGCGTTGGGACGAAGCGGCGGTGCTGATGGAGCAGGCCGTCGCGTTGCGGCCCGGCGACGCGTCGATACTGAATTTTGCCGGCTATTCCGCGCTCGAACGGCGGAAGGACATGCCGCAATCGCTCGCGCGGATCGAAGCCGCCTGGCATCGCGAGCCGCAGAATGCGAGCATCAGCGATTCGCTGGGCTGGGCCTATTTCCTGACGGGACGGACCGACGATGCGGTCGATCTGCTGGAGCGGGCGCAGCGAGGCGAGCCCGAGAATCCGGTGATCGTCGAGCATCTGGGCGATGCCTATTGGAAGGCGGGCCAGAAGTTCCGGGCGCGGTATAACTGGCGCGCCGCGGCGCTGCTGGCCGAGGCGGAGATGGCGACGCGGCTGGAGGCGAAGCTGCGCGACGGGCTGACCCCCGCCACGACGGCGCCGTGACGGCGTTTAGCGAGACCGGCTGGGCCAAGATCAACCTCGCGCTGCACGTCCGGGCGCGGCGGGCCGACGGCTATCATGCGATCGAGACGCTGTTCGCCTTTGTCGATGGGGGAGATGCTATCGCGGCGGAGCTTGCAGAAGCGGACAGCCTCGCCATCGAGGGAGAGTTCGCCGCAGGGTTGCGCGCCGACAGCGACAATCTGGTGATGAAAGCGATCGCACTGCTCCGCGCGCGCTACGGCGCCGACCGCGTGCCGCCGCTGGCGGTGACGCTCACCAAGGCGCTTCCGGTCGCCGCAGGGATCGGCGGCGGGTCGGCCGATGCGGCGGCGATGGCGCGGCTTATCCGGGCGCATTTCCTGCCCGAGCTGGGCGACGCGACGCTTGCGCGGGTCGTGAGCCCGCTCGGCGCGGATATCGCCGCCTGTGTCGCGAGCACGACCTGTCTTGGCGTCGGGGTCGGCGAGGAACTCAGTCCAGTGCCCGAACTGCGGCTCGGCGGTACGCCGGTGCTGCTCGTCAATCCGCGGCAGCCGGTCGCGACGGGGCCGGTGTTTGCCGCCTGGGACGGGATCGATCGCGGGCCCTTGTTCACCGGAGCCGACCTGCGCGCGCAATTGTTGGGCGCGCGCAACGACCTGCAGCGCCCGGCGACCGCACAGTGCCCCGCGATCGCCGACATATTGCTCGAACTCGGCGCACTCAGGCCGTGGCTGGCGCGCATGTCGGGGTCGGGCGCGACCTGTTTCGCGCTGTTCGACGCGACGGCCGAGCGCGATGCGGCGGCAGCCTTGCTGGCGGAGCAGCGTCCGGACTGGTGGCTGATGGCAGGAGCATTAAGGTGAGCGAAGCATGGCGGCAGATCGGCGAGGCGCGGGCAGGGGGCGTGCTGCTGATCGCGGATCATGCGTCGGCCCATGTGCCGGACGACGTCGATCTGGGCATCGATCGCGCGTTGCTGTCGAACCATATCGCCATCGACATTGGCGTCGCCGAGGTCGCGGCGTTGCTCGTCGAAAGCGGCGCGGTCGACGCGGCGATCCTGGGCGGCGTGTCGCGCCTCGTCGTCGACTGTAACCGCGAGGAAGATGCTCCGGAGGTGCTGCCGATCGCGAGCGACGGCCATGCAGTGCCAGGCAATGCACTCGACGATGCAGGGCGCGAGGCGCGGCTGGCGCGCTTCTTCCGGCCTTATCACGACCAGATCGCCGCGACGATTGCAGCGCATCGGCCGGCGATGATCCTCTCGCTGCACAGCTTTACCCCGTCGCTGTCTGCGCATCCCGACCAGGCGCGTCCGTGGCATGTCGGGGTGCTCTATAATGAGGACGATCGTCTTGCTGCGGCTGCCATTGCCGCGCTGGAGGCCGAAGGGCTGAATGTCGGTGACCAGCAGCCCTATTCGGGCAAATTGCTCAACGCGACGATGAACCGGCACGCCGAGGCAAATGTCATTCCCTACGTCGGGATCGAGATGCGGCAGGATTTGGTCGGCGATGAGGCAGGGCAGGCACTGTTTGCCGAAAGTCTCGGGCGCATGTGCAAGAAAGTGGCGTTGAACATCGCGACATAGGCGTGTAGAGGCGCATCTCGACGTCAATCTGTGAAATAATATTACTAGGAATATCGGGAATGCCTTCTTATCGTTCGCGTACCACCACCCACGGTCGCAATATGGCCGGCGCCCGCGGCCTGTGGCGCGCGACGGGGATGAAGGACAGCGACTTCGGCAAGCCGATCATCGCGGTGGTCAACAGCTTTACCCAGTTCGTTCCCGGCCACGTCCACCTCAAGGACCTTGGCCAGATGGTCGCGCGCGAGATCGAAGCGGCGGGCGGGGTCGCCAAGGAATTCAACACGATCGCGGTCGATGACGGCATCGCGATGGGGCACGACGGCATGCTCTACAGCCTGCCGAGCCGCGACCTGATCGCCGACAGCGTCGAATATATGGTCAACGCGCACTGCGCCGACGCGATGGTGTGCATTTCGAACTGCGACAAGATCACGCCGGGCATGTTGATGGCGGCGCTGCGGATCAACATTCCGGTGGTGTTCGTCTCCGGCGGGCCCATGGAGGCGGGCAAGGTCGTGATCAAGGGCAAGGAAGTCGCCCTCGATCTCGTCGACGCGATGGTCGCCGCCGCCGACGAGAAATATACCGACGAGGAAGTGTCCGATATCGAACGTGCAGCGTGCCCGACTTGCGGCTCGTGCTCGGGGATGTTCACGGCGAATTCGATGAACTGCCTGACCGAAGCGCTGGGATTGTCGCTGCCGGGCAACGGCTCGACGCTCGCGACGCACGCCGATCGCAAGGAATTGTTCCTGCGCGCGGGGCGGATCGTCGTCGAGATGTGCAAGCGCCACTATGAGGAAGGCGACGATAGCGTGTTGCCGCGCAATATCGCGACCTTCGAGGCGTTCGAAAATGCGATGAGCCTCGATATCGCAATGGGCGGGTCGACGAACACCGTGCTCCATCTGCTTGCCGCGGCGTTCGAGGCAGGGGTCGATTTCACCATGACCGACATCGACCGGCTGTCACGCCGCGTGCCGTGCCTGTCAAAAGTCGCGCCGGCGAAGAGCGACGTCCATATGGAGGACGTCCACCGCGCTGGCGGGATCATGGCAATCCTCGGCCAGCTGGAGCGCGCGGGGCTGATCCACGCGCATCTGCCGACGGTGCACAGTGCGACGCTGGGCGATGCGCTCAACAAATGGGACATTTCGCGGACGAACGACCCCGATGTGCAGAAATTCTTCATGGCGGCGCCGGGTGGGGTGCCGACGCAGACGGCGTTCAGCCAGGACCGGCGCTGGGATAGCCTCGACCTCGACCGCGAGGCGGGGGTGATCCGTTCGGCCGACCATGCGTTCAGCAAGGATGGCGGGCTTGCGGTGCTGTCGGGCAACGTCGCGCTCGACGGCTGCATCGTGAAGACCGCGGGCGTCGACGAGAGCATCCTGAAATTTTCGGGTCCGGCAAAAGTCTATGAAAGCCAGGACGCGGCGGTCGCGGGGATCCTTACCGGGCAGATCGAGACGGGCGACGTCGTCGTCATCCGCTACGAAGGGCCGAAGGGTGGACCGGGCATGCAGGAAATGCTCTATCCGACGAGCTACCTCAAGTCCAAGGGCCTCGGCGCCGCCTGCGCGCTGATCACCGACGGGCGCTTTTCGGGCGGCACGTCGGGCCTGTCGATCGGCCATGTCTCGCCCGAAGCCGCCGAGGGCGGCGCGATCGGGCTGGTCGAGAATGGCGACCTGATCAACATCGACATCCCGTCGCGGACGATCACGCTTGCGGTCGCAGACAGCGTGCTGGCCGAGCGCCGCGCCGCGATGGAAGCCAAGGGCGATACCGCCTGGCAGCCCGAGAAAGCGCGCCTGCGCAAGGTTTCGGTAGCACTTCAGGCCTATGCCGCGATGACGACGAGTGCAGCGCGCGGCGCTGTCCGCGACCTGTCGCAGCTGAAGGGCAAGGGATGAAAAGACTCGGGGGGATCGCGCTGACATTGCTCGCGCTCGCGGGCTGCAATCGCGCGCCCGACAATGGCGACCTTGCCGAGGCCGAGGCACGCGGTTCGCGCGAAGCTGCCGAGAATGGCCGCATCGAGTGCGCGCTCGAGGGCGCGAAGCTGTTCGATCGCACCTGCACCGTCGAGGAAATGAGCGGCGAGAATGGTGCGGTCCTCGTCGTCGGGCGCGCCAATGTCGGATACCGGCGCCTGCAGGTCACGACCGACGGCCGCGGCGTCGTGTCGGCGGACGGTGCCGAGCCGGCGAAGGTGACGATCATCGGCGACAATATGATCGAGGTGGCGATCGGGCACGACCGCTATCGCCTGCCGGCGAATACGGGCGGCGCCAAGTAGGCGCTGTCGCGCGATCGTGATAGGGCGGCATCATGTCCGTTCCTGCCGACGCCCCGATCCTGACCGCGAGTGCGATGCGCGAAGCCGAGGCCGCCTGCGCCATCCAAGGCACTTCGCTATCGCAATTGATGGAGCTTGCGGGTGCAGCGGTGGCCGATACGGCCTGGCGGATGGCGGCGGGAGCGCCCATCCTCATCCTCTGCGGCCCTGGCAATAATGGCGGCGATGGCTATGTCGCGGCGCGGATGCTCGCCGAGCGCGGAGCGGCGGTGCGCGTCGCCGCACTGGCCGAACCCTCGACCGAGCTGGCGAAGGCGGCGCGCGCAGGGTGGAGCGGACCGGTCGAGGCTGTCGATGGCCGCCTGGCGCCTGCGCCACTGATCGTCGATGCGCTTTTCGGTGTCGGGCTGTCGCGGACGATCTCGGACGAGCTCGCCGCCATCCTCGGCCATTTTTCCGACCGGCGCATCCTTGCGGTCGATGTCCCGAGCGGGATCGACAGCGACGGTGCGGCCGACTGGATCCCGCCGCTTCGCGCCGATGTGACGCTGGCGCTTGGCGCGCTGAAGCCCGCGCATGTCCTGCTTCCGACCGCACCCGCCTGCGGCCGCGTCCTGCTCGCGCCGATCGGCATATCGGCGAACAAGGTGATGTGGACGCTGCCGGACGCGCGGGGGAGGAAGCCGGAGGCGGCGGCGCACAAGTTCACGCGCGGGATGGTGCTGGTCTTTGCCGGACCGATGCGCGGCGCCGCCGGCCTGACGGCCGCAGCGGCGCTGCGGGCGGGCGCAGGCTATGTCGTGCTCGACGGCAGCGAGCGGGCGCCCTTTTCGGCGATCATCGCCGAGAGTGACGAGAAGTTCGGCGAACGGCTTGACGATCCGCGCGTCGGCGCGGTCGTCATCGGGCCCGGGTTTCCGGCGGGCGACGAGTTGTTGTTCGACGTGGAGGCGGCGCTCGATTCGGGCAAGCCGCTGGTGCTCGACGCCGCGGCCATCGACGCGGCGCTGCCGCGCCTGGCCGAAACACCCCGAAAAGCCATCCTGACCCCGCATGAAGGCGAGTTCGCGCGCGCCTTTCCGCAGCTTTACGGCAGCAAGATCGATCGCGCCAAGGCGGCCGCGGCGCGCACGCAGGCGGTCGTTGTCTACAAGGGCGCCGATACGATCATCGCCGCGCCCGACGGCCGCGTTGCGGCCGCATGGCCGGGCAGCCCGTGGCTGGCGACGGCGGGGACGGGCGACGTACTGGCCGGTGCTTGCGGCGCGATGCTGGCAAGGGGGGGCGATGCTTTCGATGCCGCGGTCGCCGCGGTGGGCTGGCATATTGCGCGCGCCACGCATATAGGCCCCGGCCTTGTAGCGGATGATCTGATAAGGGACTGACATGAGCGAAGCTGCGCTGATCGAGCGCATCGCCGCGCGCGGCGACGGCGTGACGGGCGACGGCCGCCATGTGGCGGGCGCCGTGCCGGGCGACCGCGTGCGCGACGACGGGATCCTCATTCCGGGACCGAACCGCGCCGAACCGGTGTGCCGCCATTTCGGCAAATGCGGCGGTTGCCAGTTGCAGCATGTCGCCGAACCGGCGCTCGCCGAGTTCGTGCGCGATCGCGTGGTCGGCGGGCTGGAGGGGCAGGACGTCCTCTATGGCGAGGTGCTTCCCGCGCTCCTTTCGCCGCCGCAGAGTCGCCGCCGCGCCGCGCTCACCGCGCTCAGGACGGGCAAACAGGTCGCGATCGGATTCAACGCGGCGCAGAGCAACCAGATCGTCGATATGCGGATGTGCCCGCTGTTGCTGCCCGAACTCTTCGCGTTGATCGAACCTGTGCGCGAACTGCTGGTCATGATTGCGCAGCCGCGACGCCCGGTGAAGGTCAAGCTGCAAGTGCTCGATCAGGGCGTCGAATTGATCCTCGATGGCGTCAAGGCCGAGGGGCTAGATGCCGCGATGGCGTTGCAGGATTTTGCCGGCAGGCACAATCTGGCGCGTTTCGCGATCGATCAGGGCGACGGGCTCGAAATCCTATGGCAGCCCGATCCGCCGACGATGCGCTTTGGCGACATATTGGTCGAGGTGCCGCCCTTTGCCTTTCTGCAACCGACCGCGACGGGGCAGGCGGCGCTCGTGGATGCGGTAACCAAAGCGATCGGTGATGCCGGCGCCGTTGCCGACCTGTTTGCGGGGGTCGGCACCTTCGCGCTGTCGGTGCAGGCGGGGCGCAAAGTCTATGCTGCCGAGGGCGCGCGCGATGCGGTCGCCGCGTTGACCGGCGCCGCAAACCGCGCCCGCGCGCTGGTCGCGACCGAGCATCGCGACCTGTTCCGGCGCCCATTGGTGCCTGCCGAGCTCAACCGTTTCGGTGCGATCATCCTCGACCCTCCCCGCGCGGGGGCGGAGGAGCAGGTGAGGCAGCTCGCTGGTTCAGCGGTGCCGGCAATCGCCTATGTCAGCTGCAATCCCGCGAGCTTCGCGCGCGATGCGAAAATACTGACCGAAAGCGGCTACCGGCTCGACTGGGTCCAGCCCGTCGGCCAGTTCCGCTGGTCGACCCATGTGGAACTGGCCGCGCGGTTTTCGCGATAGCTGTTAATGCAGCACGAAACCCATGAAGGCGTGCAGGCAAAGCGCGAATAGGGCAAGGCTTGCCAGCGCGAAGACGCCGAAGCGCCACATCACGCGATTGACCGTCACCTGGATCAGGCTGTGCACGATGCGCAGGGCGACATAGGCCCAAGCGATCTGCGCGTTCAGCCCGCCGCCCATGCCGCCGACCGCGAGCGCGATCGCGACGGCATAGAAGACCGTCGGCTGTTCCATCAGATGGTTGTAATTATGCGCCTTCCATTGCACCTCGGCGGGCAGCACATCGTCGAGCCCCTTGCCGGTGCCGCCGACCATTTTTGCGGCGTCGATTTTCGCGCGCTGCATTGCCGGGATGCGCGTCGCGTACATCCACACCCACATGACCATCGACCAGAGCGCGAGCGTCGCGACCGGTCCCAAAATAGCGTTCGTATCCATAATCTCTCCCCCTCAACCCAAAGTGGCGATCACCGCTAGCAGCGCGAGCGCCAGCAGGCACAAGGTCGACGCCGCAAAGATGGCAAAGCGCACCGGTATACGGTTCACCGTTGCCTGCCAGAAGCTGTGCACGATACGCAGCGCGACATAGGCCCAGGCGATCCATACGACATAGGCGGGATAGCCGCCGACCGCGTGCAGGATCAGAATGACGGCGTAAAAGAGCGTCGGCTGTTCGAGCAGATGCGTGTAATTGTGCGATTTCCAGTTGGTGACGGGCGGCAAGATCCCTTCAAGGTCGCCGCCGCGACCGCCGGGCGGTGCTGCCTTGAGATCGATACCCGATTTGGCAAGCGCGCCGAAGCGCGTCACCGCGACCCACACCAGCATGACGAGCGTCCACAGGATCAGCACCGCGCCCGGTGCGAGAATGTTCGGCGTCATATGCTCCCCCCTTTGTCGTACGGCGGCGATGCTAGGGGCGGCGCGCCGATATGCAATTGCCAAAATTCAGTCGCGCCGAACCGCGATCTCGGTACGGATCGCGGCTCCGTCGCCATCGACGCGCGGCGCGAAGCCAAGATCGCGCGGCGGCATCGCACCATATTTCACCGGCGGCTGCATTTCGTGGAACGCCCCCACATCGGGATGGGTACGGTGGCGGAAAAAGCCGGTTGCAGCGAAATGCGGGTCTTCCTTGATGTCCTGAAGGTCGCGCGTCGCCATCGCCGGAATATCGTTTGCGGCGAACAGTGCGAGCCATTCGGCGGTGGATTTCGCCGGTGTTTTGCGTGCGATCTCGCTGTAAATCAGCGACATATGCCGTCCTTCGGCCTTTGCCGCCTCATAGTCCGGCGTTGCGAGCAGGTCGGCGCTGCCGAGCAGCGCCATCAGCCGCGCGGTCGATTCGGGTGTGTAGGGAACGATCGCGAGATAGCCATCGCTCGTCGGAAAGGGCTGGCGCGTCGGGTCGAGTTGACGCGGATAGCCGGCGGGACCGATGGGCGGATCGAGCGTCGCGTCGCGGAAATGCTCGACGAGCATGAAGGACGCGAAGCATTCGAACATCGGCACCTCGACCTCTTGCCCTTCGCCGGTGCGGAGCTTGTGGACTAGCGCGGCAAGGATCGCCTGCGCCCCGAACTGGCCCGCGATCTTGTCGGCGATCAGCGAAGGGAAATAGCGTGGGCGCGGGTCGCCATCGACACGTGGCAGCAGGCTGGTCGTACCCGTCGCTGCCTGGATGACATCGTCATACGCCTGCAGATCGGCATAGGGGCCGTCTTGCCCGAAGCCGGTGCCATGGACATAGATGATGTCGGGCTTCAGCGCCTCGCAGGCCGCAAAGTCGAAGCCCAGCTTGGCGATCGCCTTGCCTCGGACATTGTGAAAGAAGACGTCGGCACTCGCGATCAGGTCGCGGAGTACGGCGGCGTCCTCGGGCTTCTTGAGGTCTAGCGCGATCGACCGTTTGCCGCGGTTCACGGTGAGGTGGATAGAGCCCATTGTCGGGTCGGGGACGCCGTTCCCGAGATAGCGCGAAATGTCGCCGGTGCCCGGCGTTTCGACCTTGATCACTTCGGCGCCGAGATCGGCGAGCATCTGCGTCGCATAGGGACCGAAGATAACCGTGGTAAGATCGATGATCCGGATCCCTGACAACATCGACGCGCATCCTCTCTCTCTGCTTCGCGCGCACGATAGAATGATTGCAAAGTAAAACGGAAGAGGCTTCGTCGTCAGGCTGGCTGTTCTGTCAGGCTATCCGCTTCATTGCCGGTACCGACCGCGTAGGCGGTCGATATCCGGCGATAGGATTTCGACCGGAAAGCGGCGACCGTCGCAAGCACACCGAACGCACCGGCGATCGAAAAGACGATCGCGATGCCGCGTTCCGGCCCGCGGCCGTACCAGTCGCCGATCGCGACCGCGCCCGCACCGTCGGTCATCAGCGGCACGAATATGAACTGCGTCAGCGGCGCGATCAGGAAGGCGGTGAGCGGCGACGCCGACTGCTCGACCGATTGGGCAAAGCCGAAGACGCGCCCTTGCCGTTCATAGGGAACGACCTTTTGCAGCGTCGTCTGCTCGGCCGCCTCGGCATAGGGGCCGAGGAACATCCATATAAAGCAGCCGGCCGCCAGCAGCAGGATCGACGACTGGACCGTGAAGAAGACCGCGACGATCCATGCCGCGAGGTTAACGAAAAGCAGCGTTCGTACGGGGTTCACGCCAAGGCCGGTCCGCGCGATGACCATCCCGCTGAGGATGAAGGCGCAGGAAATGACCGCCCAGAGCAATCCCCATTCCTCGACCTCCATCAGCGACAGGCCATAGGCGTCCATCAACGCCATGAAGACGCCGCCGAGGAGATTGTTGAATGTCGTGAAGAGGATGAGGGCGATCAGGCCGGGTATGCCCAGCACGACGCGAAGGGTCCTGGCGAGGTCGATGCGGCGCGGCGCGTCATGCGCTTCGCCAACACGCGGCTCGTCGATCCGGACGAACAGCAGGTGGACAATCGCGACCAGCGTGAAGCCGGTCGCGAAGGCTAGCGTCCCTGCCATGCCGCCCCACGCGACGAGGAATCCGCTGATCGCAGAGGTGGTGAGGAAGCCGATGCCGCTGACCATGCCGACGAGGCCGTTCGCCTTGTCGCGGCGATCTTCCGCCACGAGCAAAGTGACGAGCGTGGGCAGCGCGATCATGCGGATATTGCCGGCGATCACCGCCAGCATCGTGATGAGGATGAAGAGCCAGAGCGTGATGCTCCCGGTATCCGCACCGCGAATATCGGGGGCGAGCGCATAGCCCGCGAGCGCGGCGGCGTAGAGCGCCAGCGAGGCGGCGCTGGAGACGAGCATCATGTTGCGTTTGCCATGATGGTCGACAAGACTGCCGAACCAGATACCGAGCGCGGCGGTGAGGACGAGATAAATGCCTGCGATCATCCCCGTCGCGAACACCGACCGGGTTTCGAGAAAGGTCCAGAAGGTGAGCGCGAACCACACCGTGAAATTGGTGATGTTCGCGACCAGGTTGTTGGCAAGAAGATGGTGAAAGGGTTGCATAAGCGGCGCAATCTAGCGCCTTGTCCTGAAAGGAAAAGGGCCGGTCGCATCGCAGCGCCGGCCCCCCGCTTTTTGGCATTCCGTTGCGATCAGAACAGCTTGGTCACCGTCGCGCTGCGGCGTTCCTGCTCGACTTCGCCCGTATAGAGGCTGACCATCGGCTCGTCGCTGACGACATGCGTCTCGTCCGCGCCGAAGCCGTTGAACTTGGTCCGCATCGCACACCCATAAGCGCCGAGCATGCCGATCTCGATGAAGTCGCCGGCTTTGACATCAGCGGGCAGGAAGAAAGGCCCCGCCATATGGTCGAGGTCGTCGCAGGTCGGGCCGTAGAAGCTGAACGGCACCATCTCGGCCTCGCTGCGGTCTTCGCGTTGCAGCGTGACCGGGAAGCGCCAGCCGACATGCGCGGCATCGAACAGCGCGCCGTAGGCACCGTCGTTGATGTACAGTTCGTCACCGCGACGCTTTTCGACGCGCACGATGAGCGAGCTATACTCGGCTGACAGCGCGCGGCCGGGCTCGCACCACAGTTCGGCCGAATAGCTGATCGGCAGGCTTTCGAAGCTGCGGTGGATCGTCTCGAAATAGGCGTCGAGCGGCGGCGGCTCCATACCCGGATAGGAGGAGGGGAAGCCCCCTCCGACGTCGATGATGTCAACGGTGACCGACGCCGCGACGATGGCGGCGCGGACGCGTTCCATCGCCTGCGCATAGGCATGAGGCGTCATCGCCTGGCTGCCGACATGGAAGCAGATGCCGAGCGCGTCGGCCGCTTGGCGGGTCGCCATCAGCAGTTCGGCGACCTCGTCGGGCTCGGCGCCGAATTTCGCGGCTAGGCTGAGCTTCGAATGGTCGGACGAGACGCGAAGCCGGACGAGCAGGTTCAGATCCTGCGCGCCTTCGGTCGCACGGACGATCTTTTCGAGTTCGTCGAGCGTGTCGAGCGAGAAGGTGCGCACGCCATGCTTCCAATAGGCTTCGGAAATCGCTTCCTCGGCCTTGACCGGATGCATGAAGCATAGCGTCGCGTCGGGAAGCGTGCGCGCGACGAGGCGGACCTCGGCGATCGAGGCGACGTCATAATGGGTGACGCCCGAGTCCCACAGCACGCGTAGCAGGTCGGGCGATGGATTCGCCTTGACCGCATACATGGTCGTGCCGGGAAATCGCTCGATGAAGAAACGCGCTGCGCGCCGCGCGGCATGCGGGCGGACAAGCGTAACAGGTTCGACCGGCGAAAGTGCCTGAATCAGCCCGTGGGCGCTATGATGCTGGTGCAACTCAAGGGACCCCCAAAAATAACGTTAAACATCCAAGGCTGCCTTGCGGTTATTGGAAGTCCCCCTGGGGCAGCGGAGAGCGCATATATGGGCGGGGGTCCCCCCTGTAAAGACCCTTGGGCGCAATTTTGTAATAGCACGGTAACATGCACGGCGAAGCGGGTGCGACGCGCGCCGGGCCGGGCAAAGGCGAGACAAAAGCGCGCCGCGGTATTAGAAACATGTTGAAGACCTAACCCGAAAGGACTCTCCTCCCATGGTTTCTCGCGCCGAGGTCAATCACAACTTCTCCGACGCAGAACTGGACGAACTGCGGGCCTATGGCACGGTCGAGTCGCACAGGGCCGGCGATCTGCTCATCGAAGAAGGGGCGATGGCTCCCGATTGCATCGTGACCTTGTCGGGGTACACCGACATTTTCGCGTCGACCGACGAGGGCCGCAAGCGCGTCGGATGGATGGAGCGAGGGCAATTCGCCGGCGACCTGTCGGTATTGACGGGGCAGCGACATCTGTCGCGCGTCGAAATGGGCGCCGACGGCGAGATACTGCGCATCGCGCACCCCGATTTCCAGCGGTTGATCGCGGGCAATTCGCATTATTCGGACATCTTCGTGCGCGTGCTGTCGGCGCGGCGCGAGTTCAGCAAGCATCGCGGCTTTGCGGTCACGATCATTATCGGCGCGGCGATGGACCGCAGCGTCTATGCGATGCGCGACCTGCTCATGAAGCATGGCGTCGCGCACCGCTGGTTCGACCCCGCCGACGGGCCGGTCGCAGGGCATCTTCTGGCCGAGCGCGGGCTGGCCGAGGATCAACTGCCCGTGGCGATCCTTGGTGCCGCCGATGTGCTGATCCAGCCGACTCCCGAACAACTCGCGGCCGGGCTCGGGCTCGACCTGCTTCCCGACGGCGCGACCGCCGACGTCATCGTCGTCGGCAGCGGTCCCGGTGGGCTGGCGGCGGCAGTGTACGCCGCGTCCGAAGGGCTGACGGTGATCGCGCTCGATGCGCTGGCGCCGGGCGGACAGGCGGGGACGTCGTCGAAGATCGAAAATTACCTAGGCTTCCCGACCGGCATTTCGGGCAACGAACTCGCGCGCCGCGCGACGGTGCAGGCGCAGAAATTCGGCGCGCGGCTGGTGGCGCCGGTCCGCGCGGCGTCGATCAACCGCGACGAGGACGCCTATTGCCTGCATCTGGCGGATGGTCGCAAGCTGCGCAGCCGCGCGGTCGTCGTCGCAAGCGGCGCTAAATATCAGAGCCTGCCGATCGACGGCATTGAGGTCTATGAAGGACGTGGCATCTATTATGGCGCGACGCCGATGGAGGCACAGCTGTGCAGCGATGCCGAGGTTACGATCGTCGGGGCAGGCAATTCGGCGGGGCAGGGGGCGATCTATCTCGCCAGCGTGGCGAAGAAGGTCTACGTCATCTTCCGCCGGTCGAGCCTGCGTGAGACGATGTCCGAATATCTGGTCAAGCGGCTCGAAGAGCATCCGAATATCGAGATCATAGCATCGACCGACGTCGTTGCGCTCCACGGCGAGGATCGGCTCGCCGGTCTAACCTATCGCTGCCGCGAGACCGGCGAGGAGGGGCATTGCGATTGCGGCTTCCTGTTCTTGTTCCTCGGCGCGAACCCGAACACGACCTGGCTTCCCAAGGAAATGGTGTGCGACGAGCGCGGCTTCGTGAAGACCGGCACCGACATCGCACCTATCGAATTGGTCAAGGCGGGCTGGGCACTCGACCGCATGCCGACGCGCTATGAAACGAGCTGGCCGCGCATCTATGCCGTGGGCGATGTCCGCAAGGGGTCGGTGAAGCGCGTTGCTTCATCGGTGGGTGAGGGGTCGGTGGTGGTCAGCGACATCCATCAGGCTTTGGCGGAGGTTGGCGCTCCCGCCGAATAACGTCATCCAGGTGAAAATGGGTTTGGATTACCCCAGCCGCGTCTTGAAATCCTCGTAACCGAATTCGCGGACCAGCTTCAGCGCGTCGCTCTCGCTATCCCACAGCCAGATCGAGGGCAACGGCACGCCGTTGAAGGTGTTGGTTTTGACCATCGAATAATGCGCCTGGTCGAGGAAGGCGAAGCGCTGGCCGATGCGCGCACCGCCGGGCAGGCGATAGTCCCCGATGATGTCGCCCGCGAGGCACGAGGGGCCGCCGAGCCGCGTGGGCATGCCTTCACTTCCTTCATCGAGCATTGCGGGGCGATAGGGTGCCTCGATCACATCAGGCATGTGGCAGGTCGCCGAAACGTCGGTGATGCCGATCGGCATGCCATTGTCGAACAGGTCGAGCACCTCCCCGACCAGGATGCCGGCGTCGAGCGCGATCGCTTCGCCGGGCTCGATCATGACGTCGCAATCCGTCGCGGCGCGCACCTGCTTCAGGAAAGCGATCAGGTCGTCGACCTGATAATCCGCGCGCGTGACATGGTGGCCGCCGCCGAAATTGATCCATTTGAGCTGGCCGAAGAAGGGGCGCAGCATCGGCTGCACCGCGTTCCAGGTGCGCTGGAGCGGCGGGAAGTCCTGTTCGCACAGGCTGTGCATATGGACGCCGTCGACGCCCTCCATATGTTCGGGGAGCAGCTGGCTGATCGGAAAGCCGAGGCGGCTGCACGGCGCGGCAGGATCGTATTTCGCGACCTCGCCTTCGCTGTGCATGGGGTTGATGCGCAGGCCGATGTCGAACGTCGCACCCTGCGTACGAAGCTGGTCGAGCAGCGGACGGAATCGCGCGATCTGGCCGGGCGAGTTGAAGATGAGATGGTCGGACAGCGCCGCGATCTCGGGCAGGTCGGCTTCCTTGTAGCCGGCGCAATAGGTGGCGACTTCGCCGCCATATTCGCCGCGGCCGAGCCTCGCTTCGTAAAGGCCGGAGGCGCATACGCCGTCGAGATATTCGGCGACGGTCGGCCCGAGCGACCACATGGAAAAGGCCTTGAGCGCCGCAAGCACGCGCGCGCCCGACGCGTCGCCGATATGGCGCAGCAGCGCCAGGTTCGCACGCACCTTCGCGGCATCGACGACGAATGCGGGGGAGGGGACGCGGGTCAGGTCGAAGCGGGCAAAGGCTCCGGGGTCGCCGGCACGGGTTTCCATGTCGCTTGGGATTCCTGAATTAAGTCAGACCGCAATCGGTCCCTTGAAGATGAAGAACGCCCCCGCCGCGATCAGACCGAAGCCGACGAGATGGTTCACCGTCAGCTTCTCACCGAGCCAGAAGACCGCGAACCCGGCGAATATGATCAGGGTGATCACTTCTTGCAAGGTCTTGAGTTCGGCGGCGCTGTAGACGCCATAGCCGATGCGGTTCGCGGGGATGACGAGGCAATATTCGAAAAAGGCGATTCCCCACGCGATCAGCACCGCGAGCCAGACCGGACGCGACACCGCGCCGAGCTGGCCGTACCAGGCGAAGGTCATGAAGATGTTCGAGACGAACAGCAGCCCGATCGGCGCGAGATAGGCGGTCATTTGGTCTCTTTCGTCAGCGGCAGCACGTCGCGAAGCAGCGCGGCAAAGAAATGCCCCGGCTCCTCGACCATCGGCATATGCGCCGAATGTTCGAGCCAGACGAGCTTCTTTGAGGGTGCTTCAACCTGTCCGAACCACTGGGCCGCCACCGGCGAAGGTACAGTATAGTCGTGCCGTCCGAGCAGGAAGACGATCGGAACGTCCATCTTGCGCACCGACTGGAAGCTGACGTCGGCGAGCCGCGGCCAGAGCGTCGTCACCGAAAATGCGCTGCCCTTGCCCCACGCCTGCACATCGGCCGCGGTATATTCTGGCGACAGGCGCGGGGTCTGGAAATAATATTTGAGGTCGGGCTTGTTGTAGATCAGCGAGCCATAGGGAATGGCATATTTGCGCCAGCCATCGGCTTTGGCGATGGTGAACTCGCCCTGCGGATAGGGTGCGAGCGCGTCGATCGCGGCGACGGCTTCGG
Organism: Sphingopyxis sp. JAI108; assembly: GCF_013410105.1. GTDB lineage: Bacteria > Pseudomonadota > Alphaproteobacteria > Sphingomonadales > Sphingomonadaceae > Sphingopyxis > Sphingopyxis chilensis. The sequence continues at coordinate 1,879,045 of NZ_JACCCJ010000001.1, read as the reverse complement.
CGTTGCCTGCCGCCAGCGCTTTCGCTCGCGTCCACGCCATGCCGGCCTTCTCGCCCTCGCGGAAATCTATGCCCTGACCGACGCCGACATAGGCGTAGAGCAGATCGGGGCGCTCGGCCGCGACCGACAGGCCGACGATCGAACCCCAGCTGTGCCCCATCAGCACGACCTTGCGCTTGCCGTAGCGCTTTTTGAGCAACTCGATCAGTTCAATGGCGTCGTCGCGGTAGCGCTCGACGGTCATCGTCGGCGCGAGCGTGGCGGGATCGTTCAGCGGGTACGATCGCCCGGCGCCGCGCTGGTCATATTGCACAACGGTGAAGACGTCCTCCCACGGGCGCTGGAACGCCCAGGCGAAGGGCATCTCCACAGCGCCGGGACCGCCGTGGACGAAGATCAGGATGGGGTTGTCTTGGTCCGCGCCCCGGACGTTCACGATCTGCCGTGCGCCGCCGAGCGTTGCCTCGAAGGTTTCCTGAACGCCGTTCGGCGTGACGATCTTGCCGATGTCGGCGACGATCGCGCGTGCCGGGGCGTAGGAGTCTTCGGTTTGCGCGAGCGCGGGCGTGGCAAGGGAGAGAAGCACCAGAATGGCGAGGTAAAATCTCATGGCACGTCCTTGCGCTTGCCAGCCAATAAAAACCGCTCGCCCTGAGCTTGTCGAAGGGCCGCTTTTCCCAGGTTAAAGGGAAAAACGGTGCTTCGACAAGCTCAGCACGAACGGCATAGAGGGTGGCGTCAGATCTAGAAGTCGAGCGGCGCGTCCAATTCCTTCACCTGCCACGGCAGGCCATGCTTGTTGAGCATGGCCATGAAGGGATCGGGATCCATCTGTTCCATGTTGAACACGCCGTCGCCCGACCAGGTCCCGGTGACCATCATCGCCGCCCCGATCATCGCGGGAACGCCCGTGGTGTAGCTGACCGCCTGATTGCCGGTTTCGGCGAACGCGTCCTCATGGTCACAGATATTGTAGAGATAGAGCGTCTTTTCCTTGCCGTCCTTGTCGAGGCCGGTCGCGATGACGCCGATATTGGTCTTGCCCTTCGTCGTCTCGCCAAGGCTCGACGGTTCGGGCAGCACGGCCTTGAGGAACTGCAGCGGAATGATCTCGCGGCCTTCATAGATCACCGGGTCGATGCGCGTCATGCCGACATTCTGGAGCACGGTGAGGTGCTGGATATAGGCGTCGCCGAAGGTCATCCAGAAACGGATGCGCTTGATTTCGGGCAGGTGCGTTTTCAGGCTTTCGATTTCCTCATGATACATGAGGTACATATTTTTCGGCCCGACGGCTTCGAAATCGAACGGTTGCTTCACCGACATCGGCGGGGTTTCGACCCACTCGCCGTTTTCCCAGTGGCGGGCGACCGCGGTGACTTCCCGGATGTTGATTTCGGGATTGAAGTTGGTCGCGAAATGCTGGCCATGATCGCCGCCGTTGCAGTCGAGGATGTCGAGCGTGTCGATCCGGTCGAAATGGTGCTTGCGCAGCCAGGTGGTGAAGACGCTCGTCACGCCGGGATCGAAGCCCGAGCCGAGCAGCGCCATCAGCCCGGCTTCCTTGAAGCGGTCGTGATAGGCCCATTGCCAATGATATTCGAACTTCGCCTCATCGCGCGGTTCATAGTTGGCGGTGTCGAGATAATGCGCGCCGGTCGACAGGCACGCCTCCATGATCGTCAGGTCCTGATAGGGGAGCGCGAGGTTCACGACATGCGTCGCGCCGATCGAGCGAATGAGCGCCGCGGTCGCGTCGATATGGTCGGCGTCGACCTCGGCGGTCTGGATCGTCACGCCCGTGCGCTCCTTCACCGATTCGGCGATCGCGTCGCACTTGAACTTGCGGCGACTGGCCAGCGTGATGTCGGGGAAGATGTCGGGGTTCATCGCCATCTTGTGCACCGCGACCGATCCGACGCCGCCTGCGCCGATCACCAGAACCTTGCTCATGAAAAATCTCCTGCCCGCTATGCTGCGGCTTGTGTTGTATGCCGCGCCCTATAGGACGAAGCCATGACACAGCAAAGCCCCGATACCCTGATCGACCCGACCCGCGCGCCCACGCTCGCGGGAGTCGAACGCGCCGCGGCGAAAGTCGCTGCATTGCTGCCGCAAACGCCGCTGCTCCCGCTTGAAATCGACGGCAAAATGATCTGGTGCAAGGCCGAGTGCCTGCAACCCGTCGGCGCGTTCAAGATCCGCGGCGCGTGGCACCGGCTGACCGATCTGACGCCCGAACAGGCGGCGGCAGGCGTTGTCGGCGTGTCGAGCGGCAATCATGCGCAAGGCGTCGCCTGGGCGGCGAAGCGGCTGGGGATCAAAGCGACGATCGTGATGCCGAGCAACGCTCCCGCGATGAAGCTGGCGGCGACGCGCAAGCTCGGCGCCGAGGTCGTGCTTTACGATCGCGTCACCGAATCGCGCGATGCCGTCGCGGCGAAGCTGCTCGAACAGCACGGCGGGACGCTCGTCCATGCCTATGGCGATCCTTGGATCATCGAGGGGCAGGGGAGCGCCGGGATCGAGGCGACGGCGCAAATGAAGCTGCGCGGGTTGGGCGGACCCGACAAGGTTATCGCCTGCTGCGGTGGCGGCGGCCTGTCCGCAGGCCTCGCGCTCGCCTGCCCCGATGCCGAAATCATCGCCGTCGAGCCCGAGGGTTGGGACGATGTGACGCGCAGCCTGGCTGCTGGCAGGATCCTGTCGGTCGAGGACATGGCCTATCCCACCGAATGCGATGCGTTGCAGACCCCCGAGACATGGCCGATCAACTTCGCGGTGCTTCAGGCGCGCGGGGTAAAGGGCATAGCGGTGACGCGCGGCGAAGTGCGCGACGCGATGCGGCTGGTATTCGAAAAACTGCACCTGGTGGTCGAGCCCGGCGGCGCCGCGGCGCTCGCGGCGGTGCTCGCGGGAAAGGTCGCGGTGACCGATGCGACGCTCGTCACCCTGTCGGGCGGCAATGTCGATCCGCTGAAGTTCGCCGAGATCATCACCGAATAGGAAACTTATCGGGACCGAAGCGTTTGGAATGGGAAGGAGACGCGTGATGCACAAGAGCATGATATTGGCGAGCACCGCCGCATTGGTGCTGCTGGCCGGTTGCGAAAAGGCCGAGGCTCCGGCGCCCGCCGAGCCGACGACCACCGAAGAGGTGCCGGTCGAGACGATGCCGAGCGAGACCGCCGGCACCGGCAACGCCGCCACCGCGCCCCACCGCTTCGCGAGCTGGGCCGGCAAATGGACCGGGGTGGAGGGCATGTACGTCACCATCGCGACCGCAGCGCCCGAGAAATATAAGCTCGAGATGCAGTCGGACCTCGATACCAAGGGCACGTATGAAGGCTGGGACAGCGAGCATGGCATCAAGTTCAAGCGCGGCGACGAAGAGCTGTCGCTGCGCCGGGGTAACGGCGGCGATACCGGCCTCAAATATCTCGCGGGCAAGAAGGAATGCCTGATCGTCAAGGAAGGCGAAGGCTACTGCCGCGATTGATCTGAACCGCCCGTCATTGCCGCCGTGGCGGGAATGACGGGAGTTTTTTGCTCCTGTCGCCGATTTGTCACCGAACCGTCGCGGGAATGGCACCTCTCCCTGCCATGCGCGGCCCCGGATCCCTCAGTTCCGGAGTCGCATTACATGGCCAGCCAGCCCAATCGCAAGATCGCCGCCGCCGTCGTGCGAGAGGATGCCGAGCAGAAGCAGCGCCTGCTCGACCGCGCCTTTGCGCTCGCGTTCAAGGGCCTTGTTTATGCCCAGATATGGGAAGATCCGGTGGTCGATATGGAGGCGCTTGCGATCGAGCCGGGCAACCGGATCGCAACGATTGCGAGCGGTGGTTGCAATGTCTTTTCCTATCTCACCGCCGATCCTGCCGAGATCGTCGCGGTCGATCTCAACACCGCGCATGTCGCGCTGAATAATTTGAAGCGCGTCGCCATTCAGCGGCTCCCTGACTATCTCAGCTTCCGCCGCTTTTTTGCCGACGCCGACAGCAGCGCAAACGTCGCCGACTATCGCGCGTTCGTCCGGCCCTATCTGGACGAGACCAGCCGCCGCTATTGGGAGGGCCGCGACCTCGCGGGGCGCCGCCGTATCAACGGCTTCGCGCATGGGCTCTACAAGCGCGGGCTGCTCGGAAATTTCATCGGCCTCGCGCATCTGGTGGCGCGGATGCACCGCATCGACCCGAGACAGTTTCTGCAGGCGAAGACGGTCGCGGAACAGCGTGCGATCTTCGAAGCCAAATTCGCGCCCTTTTTCGACAGGAAGTTCATCCGCTGGGTCACCGATCAGCGGTCGTCGCTCTTCGGGCTCGGTATCCCGCCCGCGCAATATGACGCGCTCGCCGGCGGCAGGCCGATGGCGGACGTCCTGCGCGCGCGGCTCGAAAAGCTCGCGTGCGACTTCCCGCTCGACGAGAATTATTTCGCCTGGCAGGCGTTCGGGCGCGGATATGGGAAGGGCGTCACGATGCCGCTGCCGCCCTATCTGCAGGCGGCGAATTATGCCGCGGTGAAGGCGCGCGCCGAACGCGTGACGATGCTGCACGCGAACATGACCGACATGCTTGCCGCCGCCGATGCGGCCAGTTTCGATCGCTATGTCTTTCTCGACGCGCAGGACTGGATGAGCGACGCGCAGCTTGCCGCGCTGTGGACCGAGGTGACGCGCACCGCGCGGCCCGGCGCGCGCGTCCTTTTCCGTACCGCCGCCGAGCCGAGCCTGCTGCCGGGACGGCTTCCCGAGGATTTGCTCAGCCGCTGGGTTTATCGCGAGCAAGCGTCGCGCGACTATACGCGTCGCGATCGGTCGGCGATTTATGGCGGGGTCCATCTTTATGTCCTGAAGGATTGAGGCATGCGCCGGGGGGAGGGGCATGCGGCGCTGATGGACGGCGTCTATCGGGGACAGCGTCATATCTATGATCTGACCCGCAAATATTATCTGCTCGGCCGCGACCGGTTGATCGACGAGTTGACACCGCCGGTGGGCGGGCGGGTGCTGGAAATCGGCTGTGGAACCGGGCGCAACCTGATCGCGGCTGCCCGTTGCTGGCCGGGCGCGCGCTTCCACGGCATCGATATTTCGGAGGAGATGCTGAAAACCGCGCGCGCCTCGATCGCGCGCGCCGGCCTTGCCAAAAGGATCAGCGTGGCAAGGGGTGATGCAACGGATTTCGATCCCAACACGCTGTTCGGGATCGACGGGTTCGACCGGATATTCCAAAGCTATACACTGTCGATGATTCCCGACTGGCAGGGCGCGATGCGCGAAGCGATGCGCCACTTGTCCGCCCATGGCTCGCTTCACATCGTCGATTTCGGCCAGCAGGAGCAGTTGCCCGGCTGGTGGCGCGCCGCGCTGCTCGGCTGGCTCGCCCGCTTTCATGTCGAACCGCGCGCGATGCTGATCGAAGGCGCACGCGAAATCGCGAATGATATCGGGGGGCGAATGTCGGTGACGCGCCTCTATCGCGGCTATGCTTGGTCGCTCAGGATCGACCGACGACCGCGCTAGACAGCATTTTCCATGACTGGATGGTCAGGACGCCGGACGCGTCGCGCTGAACGAAAAGTCGACGTCGACCCCGGCGGCGATCGCGTCGGTTGCCGCCCATTCGCCCTGGCCGACGCCGAATGCCGTGCGGTCGATCCGCGCGGTCCCGGCGACACGCGCCCGGTCGCCGTCGATGCGCAGCGTAAAGCGAACCGTCGCGGGCTTGCTGATGCCGCGCAGGTCGAGCGTGCCGCGCGCTTCATAGCGGTCGCCGCCGCGGTGGCGGATGTCGCGCGCCGTGAAGACAGCATTTGGGTGGGCCGAAATGTTGAAGAAGTCGCTGCCTTTCAGCGAATCGTCGCGCTGCCCGTCGCCGGTATCGGCCGAGGCAAGGTCGACGGTGACGCGAATGGTCGATTTGGCGAGCTGGTCGGGGCTGAAGCGGATGGCGGCGCGCCAGCGACCGAAGGCGCCGTCCACCGCTTCGCCGTTCCAGTGCGCGGTGAAGCCGAGCCGGCCACCGGACGCGACCGTCCAGTCGGCGAGCGGCTGGCCGGTGTCTTCGGGTTCGGCCTTTTCGCTTTCGTTGGTTTCGGTCGCTATCGCTTGTGCTTCGGGCCGAGGTGAGGCCGCAGGTGCCCTCGGAGCCGGCGCTGCGGGCGCCGCGGTTTCGGCTTTCACCACCCGACGATCCTTGCTGGGGTAGATCATATTGCCGCCCGCAAAGACCGCGGCGACGAGCGCCAGCGCGCCGATCGCGGCTCCAGCAGCTTTCCCGCGCGCGAAAGGGATCATTCGCTGGAGTTCGGGCTTGCCGAGCAACCATTGGTGACGAAGCGCGCCCGCGATATGGAGCAGGAACAGGCCGATCGCGAGCCACGCCATCGCGCCGTGGATCGATTCGGCTGGTTCGTGCCAGCTCCGGCCAACGGGCAGGTGCGGCCAGGGGATGATGCCATAAAGCAGCGTCGGCACCTGAACGCGCGCGGTAGAAACGAGCAGCCATCCCGTGATCGGACCGAGGATCATCACGAGGTAGAAAAGCCAGTGTACCGTACTGGCGAGCGCGCGCGTCCATGCCGGGCCGTCGGAGGCGGGCGGACGCGATGTGAACAGGCGCGCGGCCAAGCGCGCAAAGCTGAGCAGCAGGATGGTGATGCCGACCGATTTGTGGAGCTGGTAGCGCGCAAACAATTCGGGGCTGTTGTTCCCTTCGAGCGCCCAGCCGAGCGCGATCTGGAACGCCAGCAACAGCGCAATGAGCCAGTGAAGCGTGATCGCGGTATAGCTATAACGCTGTGTTGGCATGACAATCTTTCGCGGTCGGGGAGGGGATTCGGGGGAACCCTATCGAGTCACGCGGATATTGTCGAAGGGTGCCTAATCGTCGAAACCTACGAACCGCACCGCCTCGTCGACGCCCTTGCGGTTCGACACCACCGCATTGGCGGGGAAATCGGCATCGGGCCAGCCCATTGCGACGCAGATCATGATGACCTGATCGTCGGGGATGCGGGCATGTTCGCGGACGACGGGGCTTTGCATGATACCCTGGCTGTTGATGACGCAGCCGAGCCCGCGCGACCAGGCGGCGTTGACGAGCGCATTGGTGACGGCGCCGCAATCGAAGGGCGCGATGTCGCTCCCGAGCAGCACGCGGTCATAGGTCACGACGATGCTGACGGGTGCGTCGAACTGGCGGAAACCGCGCAGCACCCAATCCTGGCGCGCGTCCTTGTCGTCGCGCGCGATGCCCATCGCGCCGAAAAGCTGTTTGGCGATCTCGATCTGGCGGGCACGATGGTCGTCGGCGATGCCATCGAAGCGGCGGAACTCGCGGCTGTCGGGCTTGCCCGCAAGGATTCCTTCGGTGTTGCCGTGGCGGATCGCCGCGAGCGGATCGCCGGTGACGACCGAGAAATTCCAGCACTGATTGTTGAACGACGAGGGCGCGCGCATCGCCACCTCGAGGATTTCGGCAATTACCGCTTTCGGAACGGGCTTGTCGAGGAAGCCGCGGATCGAGCGGCGTCCGACGACGACCTCGTCATAACCGGGTGCGGTCGTCACGCAGCCTTCTGGAGCTGCAGTTCGAGCCGATCCCAGATTTCGACAAGCGCGTCGGTCAACTCGCGCATCATCGCTTCGTCATGCGCCGGACCCGGCGTGAAGCGCAGGCGTTCGGTACCGCGCGGCACGGTCGGGAAATTGATCGGCTGCACATAGACGCCATATTCGGCGAGCAAAATGTCGCTGATCTTTTTCGCGCGCACCGGGTCGCCGACCATCAGCGGGACGATATGCGTCGTCGAATCCATCACCGGCAGGCCCGCATCGCGGAAGCTCTGCTTGAGATAGGCGGCGGCCGCCTGCTGCGCCTCGCGCTCGACGCTCGACGATTTCAGGTGGCGTACGCTGGCGAGCACGCCCGCAACCAGCACCGGCGACAGGCTGGTCGTGAAGATGAAGCCCGGCGCGTAAGAACGGATCACGTCGATGATATTCTTGTCGGCGGCGATATAGCCGCCCATCACACCGAACGCCTTGCCGAGCGTGCCTTCGATGATGGTGACGCGGTGCGCCGCCTCGTCGCGGTCGGTGATGCCGCCGCCGCGCGGGCCATACATGCCGACGGCGTGGACTTCATCGCAATAGGTGAGCGCGTTGTATTTTTCGGCGAGGTCGCAGATCGCGTGGATCGGGGCGACGTCGCCGTCCATCGAATAAACGCTCTCGAACGCGATCAGCTTCGCCGCTTCGGGATCGTCCTCGGCCATCAGCTCTTCGAGGTGGGCGAGGTCGTTGTGGCGCCACACGCGCTTTTCGCAGCCCGAATTGCGGATGCCCGCGATCATCGAGGCGTGGTTGAGTTCGTCCGAATAGATGATGCAGTTCGGCAGCAGCTTGCCGAGCGTGCCGAGCGTCGCCTCGTTCGAAATATAGCCCGAGGTGAAGAGCAGGGCGCCTTCCTTGCCGTGCAGGTCGGCGAGTTCGGCTTCGAGGTCGATGTGATAATGGGTGTTGCCGCCGATGTTGCGCGTGCCGCCCGAACCGGCGCCGACGTCGTGCAGCGCCTCTTCCATCGCGGAGACGACCTTCGGATGCTGGCCCATCGCCAGATAGTCATTCGAGCACCACACCGTGATCGGTTTCGGCCCGTTATGCCCCGCGAAGCAGCGCGCATTGGGAAAAGACCCGCGGTTGCGCAGGATGTCGATGAAGACGCGGTAGCGCCCTTCTTCGTGCAACCGGTCGATGGCGCGTGCGAAAATATCGTTATAGTTCACGTCTCAGCCCCGCAGTCAGGTGCCAATTCAGGCCATTGGGCCGCTCCCTCCGGCGGCTATTAACATGCGGGCCAATAACGCCGAAAAGCGCCAAAGGCCAGTGCGAACGATTCGCAGCATTGGGGCAAATTGTCCTATCAGATCGTCTCGATCGATCCGATGCCATAGGGCGCCAGCGCGACGAGCGGTGGCGGTGGACGATCGTCGCTGCGCGTGAAGACCGCGATTCCGGGCGCAGGAGCATCGGGCCATCGTTGCCCTTCGGTCAGGCAGGCGATCCGCCGCGCGATGCCTGCCGCGCCGTCGATCAGGCGAACGGCGGGACCCGCCGCGGCCTGCAATTCGTCGCGCAGCAGCGGGAAGTGCGTGCAGGCGAGGACGATGACGTCCATGGCATCGCCGCCGGGTTGGTCGCGCAGGCCCGCAATCGCGCGCGCAATCACCTCGGGATCGATCGCCTCGCCGCGCAGCCTGGCTTCGGCGCCGGTGACGAGCCCGGGGCTGCCGTGGCGCAGTACGATCTTTCCAGCGGCGAAGCGGGCGCTCAGATCGTCGACATAGGGCTGGCGAACCGTCGCCTCGGTGCCGAGTACGCCGATGACGCCGCTCCGCGTCAACTCGGCGGCCGGCTTGATCGCGGGCACGGTGCCGACGATCGGCAGGTCGAGCGCGGCGCGGACGTGTGAAAGGGCGATCGTTGAGGCTGTGTTGCACGCGATCACCGCAAGCCGTGGCTGATAGCGCTCGACCAGACGGCCGAGCAGCGCGGGCACCCGCGCCGCAAGTTCCTCGTCACTTTTCTTGCCGTAAGGCAGGCCGGCATAGTCGGCGGCATAAACGATCGGTGCGGTCGGCAGCAGCGCGCGCGTTGGCCCGAGTACGGTGAGACCGCCGAGGCCGCTGTCGAAAAAGAGGATGGGAGCGTCGGCGGCGGGAAGCATGTCCCGCGCCTAGCAGCGCGGCCCTCGCCGCTCAATGGGCGAGCTATCGATCCATTTTGGGAGCGATCGGGTTCGAATCCGTTGATTGCTTTCGCCAACGGCGGCACATAGGCCGAAACGGAGCGGGGTTTTCATGACGATATTCTTGCTGGTCGCCTTCGGCTATTTGCTGGGCTCGATTCCTTTCGGGGTCATCCTGACGCGCCTTTTCGGTGCGGGCGACCTGCGCCAGATCGGGTCGGGCAATATCGGCGCGACCAATGTGCTGCGTACCGGACGCAAGGAGCTGGCGGCGGCGACCTTGATCCTCGACGGCGCGAAAGGCGCGGTTGCCGTGCTGCTCGCGCGGCATTTCGTTCCGGAACTCGGCGAACATGCCGCGATGATCGCCGGCGCCGCGGCGATGATCGGGCATTGCTATCCTGTATGGCTGCAATTCCGCGGCGGGAAAGGCGTGGCGACGCTGCTGGGGCTGGCGCTGGCGCTCGCCTGGCCCATCGGGTTGGTGTTCGCGGTCGTATGGCTCGGCACGGTCTTGCTTTTGCGCATCTCGTCGCTCGGCGGGATGCTGGGGGCGGTGTCGGCACCGGTCGCTGCGCTGGCGTTCGGCTATCCGGTATATTCGATCGGGCTAGCGGGGCTCGCGGTGGTCGTGCTGTGGCGGCACCGCGAGAATATTGCGCGGCTGCGCGCCGGGACCGAACCGCGCGTCGGCGCCAGCAAGGAGCATGTGTGACCCACGCCGAGCGGCTGGCGCGGCTGCGGCTGATCCGAACGCCGCATGTCGGACCTGTCAGCTGGCACCAGCTCATGTCGCGCTTCGGGTCGGGCGTGGCGGCGCTCGAGGCGTTGCCCGACCTTGTCCTGCGCGGTGGAGCGGGCAAGGCGCGCATTGCGGCCCCCGAGGTCGCCGAGCGCGAAATCGAACGTGTGGCGGGCTTGGGCGCTCGCCATGTTTTCAGCGACGAGGACGAATATTCGCCAATGCTGCGCGAGGTCGAGGGCGCGCCGCCAGCCGTGATCGTGCGCGGCGACACGGCCATGCTCCGGCGACCATGCGTCGCGATCGTCGGTGCGCGCAATGCATCGGCGATTGCGTGCCGTTTCGCACGCCAGCTCGCAGCCGATCTTGCCACGCGCGACGTCACGGTGGTCAGCGGGCTGGCGCGCGGGGTCGATACCGCCGCGCACATCGGCGCGCTTGGCGGCGCGACGGCGGGGGTGATCGCGAGCGGCATCGACATCGCCTTTCCGCCTGAAAATGCCGCGCTTCAGGAAAAGATCGCGAGCGACCAGCTGCTCATCGCCGAACAGCCGCCGGGCGCGGAGCCGCTCGCGCGTCATTTTCCCGCGCGCAACCGGGTCATCGCAGGCATCGCCCACGGGACCGTGGTGATCGAGGCGGCGCCGAAATCGGGGTCGCTGATCACGGCTCGGCGCGCCGGCGATTACGGACGCGAGGTGATGGCGGTGCCGGGCTCTCCGCTCGATCCGCGCGCGCAGGGCTGCAACCTGTTGATCCGGGAAGGCGCGACTTTGATCCAGACAGTCGACGACGTGATCGAAGCGGTCGGACCGATCGACGCGCGGATGGTCCGCGAGCCGGTGCAGCGCTTCACGCCGGCCGCCGCACCGGCGGACGCGGGAGAGGGCGAGCGCCGGTCGCTGATCGACCTGCTCGGCCCGACGCCGGTCGCGGTAGACGAATTGGTGCGACAATCGGGGCAGGATGCCTCGACGGTGCAACTCGTGCTGCTCGAACTCGAACTCGCGGGCCGCGTCGAGCGTCATGCCGGGGCGAAGATCTCGCTCGTGTGATAGCCGCCGCCGCACCAAGCCATCAACGTCTCGTCGCGGTTCAGCCACGGTTCAGCGGCCGAGCCACAGGCTTGTGATATTGTATCACATGCGGGGAGATTGTGGATGCGAAGCCGGTTCCTGACAGGCGTCACGATGTTTGCCATGCTGGCCTCCGCGCCGGCACCGATCCCCCTCGCGATGGCCCAGTCGCGGCCTGCACCCGATCAAGGTTTCTGTCGCAACGCCGCTCCCTTGCCGCAGCTCGCTCCCGAGGAGCGGCCGCAACAGCAGCAGCACGCCAGCCTCCACAAGACGCGGGGCAGCGCGGAGCGCGACCGCGAGGAGGCGATGCCGGTCGAAGCCGCTCCGCCGTCACCTCCTCCTCCTCCTCCGATGGCACCGCCGCCTTCGTCCTATTCCGGCGATTCCGCCGATGTCGCGGTGAGCGGGTCGCGAGCAGTACCCGGCGATGCCTCGGTCGAAGCACTGCCGCCGCCGCCCGCTTCGGCCGTGCCGGAGTCATCCTCGGACTTTTCGCGCGTCGTCCCGGCAATCGTGCCTCCGCGTCCCTATCCGCAGCCGCAGCCGCAATCGGGCATTTTGACCGCAGGCGAACATGACGATCTGCTCAACCCCGAACTTTATGCGGCCTACGTCAACCGCAGCGGCGATCTGGGGCAGGAGGTGCGGAACCTGCCGCGCGTCGATACGACCCGCGTGGTCACCGTAAAGGTCAATGACCGCAGCGGCCAGCCGATCGCCTTCGCCGACGTCACCGTGACGTGCAGCGACGGCAACAGCATCACGATGGCGACGCAGGCCGACGGGGGCGCGGTCTTCTTTCCCGGGCTAGACCGGTTGAGCGAACGGATCACGGTTTCGGCGCGGAAGGCCGGCCGCGCGATCGCGAACGCCCGGCCCGTGCTCGTCTCCGACGCTCCCGGAGGCCAGCTCGTTGGCCTGACCGCAAATCAAACGGCGTCGAAAGTGACGAAGCTCGACTTGATGCTCGTCGTCGACACGACGGGCAGCATGGGCGACGAGATCCGCTATCTGCAGGCCGAGCTCCGCTCGATCATCGGCGCGATTACCGCAAAGCATCGCGATCTCGACATCCGCATCGGGTTCGTTTTCTATCGTGACCTCGGCGACGAATATGTGACGCGTACCATCGCATTCGACCGCGATATCGGGCGCGTGCAGGGCGCGCTGGCGCGGCAGAACGCCAACGGAGGTGGGGACTATCCAGAGGCGATGGACCAGGCGATGATCCGCGCGGTCGGTCAGGACTGGCGCCCCGATGCGGTGAAGTCCCTGCTGCTCGTCGCCGACGCGCCGCCACACGACGACAAGTTCGGGCGAACATGGCAAGCCGCCGAGGCGGCACGCGCCAAGCGCATCCACGTCACGCCGGTTGCTGCCTCGGGTGTCGCCGACAAGGCAGAATATGCGATGCGCGCGATGGCGGCGGCGACCCAGTCGCGATACCTGTTCCTGACCGACGACAGCGGCGTCGGCAATCCACACGCGCCGCCGGCGATCGACTGCTATCTCGTGACCAAACTCGACGCGCTCGTCCGCCGTGTGATCGATAGCCAGATCAGCGGCCGCCGCATCGAGCCCGACGATCAGGAAATCATCCGCAGCGTCGGCAAATATGACGCCGGCAAATGCATCCTGCCCGCCGATTTCAAATGGCAGGACGGGTAGAAAATCCCGCTTGACGGAATCAAGCTATCCCCGCCACCCTCGCGCGTACATGTGAGAGCCGGTGACGGGGATAGTTTTGAATGCAATTGGTAATTGTTGAATCGCCCGCCAAGGCGAAGACGATCGAGAAGTATCTCGGTCGCGATTTCAAGGTTCTGGCATCCTATGGCCACGTTCGCGATCTGCCGCCGAAGGACGGCTCGGTCGATCCCGACGACGGTTTTGCGATGCAGTGGCAGCTGTATCCCGACAAGGCGAAGCGGCTGAAGGAAATTTCGGACGCGGCGAAGGGCGCCGACCGCCTGATCCTGGCGACCGACCCTGATCGCGAGGGCGAAGCGATCAGCTGGCATGTGCAGGAATTGCTGCGAAGCAAGAAGGCGCTGCCCGCATCGGTCGACCGCGTAACCTTCAACGCGATCACCAAGCAGGCGGTGACCGACGCGATGGCGCACCCGCGCGCGCTCGACGACGATCTGATCGACGCCTATCGCGCGCGTCGGGCACTTGACTATCTCGTCGGTTTCACCCTGTCGCCAGTGCTGTGGCGCAAGCTGCCCGGTGCGAAATCGGCGGGACGCGTCCAGTCGGTCGCGCTGCGCCTGGTGGTCGAGCGCGAGCGCGAGATCGAGGCCTTTGTTGCGCAGCAATATTGGTCGGTGACGGGCTTGTTCGAGATGGGCGGGACGCCGTTCAAGGCGCGGCTTTCCCGTTGGAAGGGCGACAAGATCGAGCGGCTGACGATCACCAACGAAGCCGACGCGCGCGCCGCCGAAGCCGATGTGAACGCGGGCCATTTCACCGTCGACACGGTTGAGACCAAGCCGCTGACGCGCAACCCGCCGCCGCCCTTCACGACGTCGACCTTGCAGCAGGAAGCGGCGCGCAAGCTCGGCTTTTCGGCCAGCCACACGATGCGGATCGCGCAGGCGCTCTATGAAGATGGCGCGATCACCTATATGCGGACCGACGGCGTCCAGATGGACCACAGCGCGATCAGTGCTGCCCGCAAAGCCATCGCGACGCGCTACGACGGCGGCTACGTCCCCGACCAGCCGCGGCAGTATCAGACCAAGGCGAAGAACGCGCAGGAAGCGCATGAGGCGATCCGTCCGACCGATTTCAGCAAGGACAAGGCGGGAAGCGGCGACCATGCGCGGCTTTACGAACTGATCTGGAAGCGCGCGCTCGCGAGCCAGATGGCATCGGCGCGGCTCGAACGCACGAGCGTCGACCTTTCCGACGGCACCGGCAAGACAGTGATGCGCGCGACGGGCCAGGTGGTGAAATTCCCGGGTTTCCTTGCGCTTTATGACGAGGGCCGCGACGATAGCGCGGACGACGACGACGCGCGCCTGTTGCCCGCGATGGCAAAGGGCGACGCGCCCGCGAAGACCGGCGTCGAGGTCGAAAGCCATGAGACGCAGCCGCCGCCGCGTTATTCGGAAGCAAGCCTCGTCAAGAAGATGGAAGAGCTCGGCATCGGGCGTCCGTCGACCTACGCGTCGATCCTGCAAGTGCTGAAGGACCGCGCCTATGTGACGGTCGAGAAGAACCGCTTCATCCCCGAGGAGAGCGGACGGCTGTTGACGGCGTTCCTCGAACGCTTTTTCGAACGCTATGTCGGTTACGACTTCACCGCGGGCCTCGAGGAAGAGCTCGACGACGTCTCGGGCGGCCGTGCGCAGTGGCAGGCGGTGCTCGAACGTTTCTGGCGTGACTTCAAGCCGCGCACCGGCGAGGTGATGGAGCAAAAGCCGTCGGAGATTACCGCGGCGCTCGATGAGTTCCTCGGCCCCTATCTCTTTCCCGACAAGGGTGACGGCAGCGACCCGCGCATCTGTCCCAATTGCGGCACCGGCAAGCTGGCGCTGCGTGGCGGCAAGTTCGGGCCGTTTATCGCGTGCAGCAATTATCCCGACTGCAAATATACACGCAAGTTCGCGCAGCCCGGCGGAAGCGACGGGGCTGACACCGGGCCCGAAACGATGGGCAATGATCCGGAATCGGGGCTGGAAGTGACGAAGCGCAGCGGACGCTTCGGGCCGTATATCCAGCTCGGCGACGGCAAGGAGGCGAAGCGTTCGTCGATCCCCAAGGACATTCCGGGGGAGGATTTCGATCTTGATTATGCGCTGCGGCTTTTGAGCCTGCCGCGCGAGGTCGGCGTGCATCCCGAAAGCGGCAAGCCGATCATGGCGGGGCTGGGGCGCTATGGTCCTTATCTGCTCCACGACGGCAAATATGCGAAGCTGACGGGCACCGCCGAAATCTTCGACATCGGCATGAACGCCGCAGTCGTCCGCATTGCCGAAGCTGCGGCAGGCGGCGGGCGCGGGCGGACCAAGGCCGAACCGCTCAACACCTTTGGCCCGCACCCGACGAGCGGCGGTGAGATGAAGCTGATGGAGGGGCGCTTCGGCCCCTATGTGACCGACGGCACGACCAACGCGACCTTGCCCAAGACCGCCGACCCCGCGACACTGACGCTCGAAGAGGCGATCGCGCTGATCGATGCGCGCGCGGCAAAGGGGCCTGCGAAGGGCAAGAAGAAGGCGGCGCCGAAGAAAAAGGCGCCCGCGAAGAAAGCTGCGGCGAAGAAGGCGCCTGCCAAGAAGGCGGCCGAGTGAAATTCCTTCGTCATTCCCGCGAAAGCGGGAGTGACGAGGGTTAGAGCGGCTTAACGCTCGGCGTTTCCGAAGGCGTGAAGCCGTGTTATCTTGGCGCATCGGGGAGACTTGTCCATGCGCCACCTGCTTGCCGCCGTCCTGCTCGTCATCCTGTCGGCGCTTTCGTTCCCCGCGGCCGCCCAGCCGTCGCAATATCTGATCTCGGCCGCTCCGATGCAGGACACGCCACCGGGCGTGCAGGCATGGCGCGTGCAATATTGGACGAGCAATGGGAGCGGCCAGCGCTTTGCCGTCACCGGCATCGTCGCCGCGCCGATGGAGGCGATCCCGCCGCGCCCGCGCCGCGTCATCGCCTGGACGCACGGCGCATGGGGTGTCGCCGAAAAATGCGCACCCTCGATCAGCCCGAATTTCTTTGCCGCGACGGCGGGCATTGATGCGGTGCTACGCGGATATGTGGTCGTCGCGCCCGATTATATCGGCCTTGCGAGCCCGACGATGCATCCGTTTCTCGTCGGCCCGGACACCGCGCAGTCGGTTCTGGACGGGTTGCGTGCTGCGCGCGAAATTCCCGGTGCGGCTGCCGGCAGCGACTTTGCGGTCTGGGGTGAATCGCAGGGCGGTCATGCGGCGCTTTGGACCGCAATGGCCGCGCGTTCCTACGCCCCCGACTTGCGGCTGATAGCAACCGCGGCGGCTGCCCCGCCGACCGATCTCGCCGCCAATTTGCGCGAGGGCAGTGACAAAAACGCGCGCGCGCTGCTCTTGTCCTTCGCGCTGCACAGCTGGTCGACGCTATACGGATTTTCGCTCGATTCGATCGCCAACCGCACGAACCAGGGCATTATTCACCGGCTCGCCGAGAATAATTGCGTGAGCTTCGACAAGAAGCCGAAGCTCGGTACGATCCTCGGAATCCTCACCATCGCCCGCGCGACCAAAAATAGGGATATCGCGAAGATCGAGCCTTTCGGCTCCTTCGCGCGCGCCAACAGTGTCGATCCTGCGCGTGTGCCGGGTCCGCTGCTGATCGCACAGAGCCGCAACGACACGATCGTCGCGCCCACGGTCACGCGCAAGTTCGCGAAGGCCGTGTGCAGGCTCGGCACGCCGCTGCGCTGGATCGACATGACGGGCGATCATGGCGCGAGCGCGAAAGAGAGCGCGCAGGAAACGATCGGCTGGATCACCTCGCGCTTCGACGGCAACCCGCCGCCGAATGATTGCCGGCGGATTTAGTCGACCCAATCAAGCCCCATGTCGCGATAAACGCTGCGGTCTTCATCCCAGTTCGCCTTGACCTTGACATGCAGGAACAGGTGGACCTTGCGACCAAGCAGTTCGGCCAGTTCGGCGCGCGCCTTGCTGCCGATTTCCTTGATCCGCTCGCCCTTGTGGCCAAGGATGATCGCGCGCTGGTTGTCGCGCGCGACGAGGATCTGCTGGTGGATTTCGGCGCTGCCGTCGGGGCGCGTCGTGAATTTTTCGGTCTCGACGGTTGATTGATACGGCAGTTCCTCGTGGAGCTGGCGATAAAGCTGCTCGCGCGTGATCTCTGCGGCGAGCATGCGTTCGGGTGCGTCGCTGACCTCGTCCTCGGGGAAGTGCCAGTGCCCCTCGGGCATCAGTTTCGCGAGGTGCGCCTTGAGTTCGGGAACGCCGTCGCCGGTGCTCGCCGAGATGAAGAAGGTTTCGTCGAAGGCGACGCGCTCGTTGAGCTGCGTCGCGATCGTCAGCAGCTTGTCCTTCTTGGTCAGATCGACCTTGTTGAGGACGAGAAACTTCTTCTCGGGCCGCCCCTCGATGCCCTGCAATACGCGCTCGGCACGTTCCCCGAGCTTCGCTGCTGCATCGATCATCACGAGGATCGCCTCGGCCTGGTCGAGGCTGTTCCACGCGGCGGCAACCATTGCGCGGTCGAGTCTGCGGGTGGGGGCGAAAATGCCCGGCGTGTCGATCAGGATGATCTGCGTCTCGCCGTCCATCGCAACGCCCATCAGCCGGGTGCGCGTCGTCTGCGCCTTGGGACTGACGATCGCCACTTTCTGCCCGACGAGCGCGTTGACGATCGTCGATTTGCCCGCGTTGGGCGCGCCGACGACGGCGACAAATCCGCAACGATGGGTCATATTTTCATTCCTTCGAGTTCGGCGAGCAGAGCTGCCGCCGCAGCCTTTTCGGCCGCCTGTTTCGATGCGCCCTCGGCCTCTGCCCGGGCCAGTTTTCCGACGCTGACCGCGACGCGAAAGCGCGGGGCATGGTCGGGGCCTTCGCGCGCGACGATTTCATATTCGGGCGGGCGGCGTTTTCGCGCGAGCGCCCATTCCTGCAGCGCCGCTTTGGGGTGTTTGGGCGCCGCCTGCTGCCCGGCGATCATCTCGTTCCAATGCGCCAGGATGAACGCGCGAGCGCCCTCCATCCCCTGATCGAGATAGAGCGCACCGATCAGCGCCTCGATCGCGTCGGCGGCAATATTGTCGCTGTAGCGCCCACCGTCGTTGCGCGCCTGCGCGCCGAAACGGATCAGCGCCGTCAGGTCGAGCTTGTGCGCGATAGCGGCGCAGGTCGCACCCGAGGCGAGCACATGCAGGCGCGACGACATCTCGCCTTCGCTGGCGGAGGGAAAGCGCGTGTAGAGTTCGGACGCGATGACGAGCCCGAGCACCCGGTCGCCAAGAAATTCGAGCCGCTGATAATCGGCGCGCCCGGTGCTGCCGTGCGTCAGAGCCAGGTCGTAAAGCGCCGGGTCGTCCGGGCTGCAGCCGATGATCCCGGCGAGCGCCCCGGTATCGAGTGGGTCGCTCAAAAACCTTCCCCGATTCGTCCCCAGCGCGCGGCGGTGAACCAGCTGATCGGGTTGATCCAGCTTGCCGACCCGTCGGTCGAGAACATCCCGACCAGCGCGTGGCCGACCAGATTTTCCTCGGGGACGAGGCCGATGCCCTGATTTTCCATCGCGGGGAAACGGCTGTCGGCGCTGCGATCGCGGTTGTCGCCCATCAGGAACAGATGCCCCTCGGGCACGACGACGAGCGGGGTATCGTCTTCCGGGATCGTCGTGATGTCGAGGATCGCGTAGCTCTTGCCGCTGGGCAGCGTTTCCTTGAACTGCTTGTAGCGGCACTGGCGTTGGCCGTCGGCGGCAAGCTCTTCGAACTCGGGCGCGTAACAGGGCAGGGTGCCCGTCGCGCGCGAGGCCTCGATCATGTTGGGGGTCACCGGGATGACGAAATCGGACATCGCCTCGCGCTGAAGCGGCTTGCCGTTCAGCCACACGATGCCGCCCCTCACTTGCACGCTGTCGCCCGGCAGGCCGATCACGCGCTTGATATAGTCGTTGTCGTTGACCGGCGGCGCCTTGAACACGACGACATCGCCGCGCTCGGGCGTGCGGGGAAATATCCGCCCGGGGATCAGCGGCGCGCTGAATGGCAGGCTGTATTTCGAATAGCCATAGGCCATCTTGTTCACGAGCAGATAATCGCCGATCAGGAGGCGCGGCTGCATCGATTCCGACGGGATATTGAAGGGCGACAGGAAAAAGCTGCGGAAAATCAGCACCGCGATCGCGAGTAGCGCGAGGAAGCGGACGGTATCGACCGCCTCTTCCTTGGCGGACACCGGCGCGGGAGTCGGGGCTGGCGGCGTGGACCCGGTCGGGGGCGTCATATCGGCGGTAAAGCTGGCGTTGGTCATGCTGCGGCATTGGCGATGAATAGGTTGCCACGTCAAGCGATTATCGGCGGACGCCACTGGCGCCATGCGGGTAGCGGGCCTAGAGAAGGGCCGACATCTCACCACCGTTCGCATCGAGCGAAGCCGAGATGCCCATCGGCGTGGCGTCACGCTCGGGGTGTCTCGACTTCGCTCGACACGAACGGAAAACCAAGGAAGATTCCATGACGACCGCATCCGACGCCTGGCAGGCTCTTTCCGACTGGCAGCCGCAGAAGCTGACCGACCTGATCGCTGCCGATCCGCAGGGGCGGCTGCAGGCGCTGGTACGAAACGTCGCCGATATCCGTTTCGATTTCGCCAAGACACACCTCGACAGCGCCGCGATTGCGACCCTGTCCGCCCTCGCCGAAGCCCAGGATTTCGCGGGTCGCCGCAAGACGCTCTTTTCCGGCGGCATCGCCAATCCGACCGAAGGCCGGGCGGCCGAGCATAGCGCCGAGCGCGGCGACGGCGCACCGGAATCGGTGCATGCCGCGCAGGCGCTGCACCAGCGGATGCGGATGATGATCGACGCGATCGAGGCCGGCGCGTTCGGCGAGATCCGCCATTTGCTGCACATCGGAATCGGCGGATCGGCGCTCGGCCCCGACCTGCTCATCGACGCGCTCGGCCGGCACAGCAACCGCTATGACGTCGCGGTCGTGTCGAACGTCGATGGCGCCGCGCTCGACGAAGCCTTCGCCAAATTCAGCCCCGAACATACGCTCGTCGCCGTGGCGTCGAAGACCTTCACCACGACCGAGACGCTGCTCAACGCCAATTCTGCGCTGCAATGGCTCGACGAGGCCGGGGTCGAGGATCCCGTCGGCCGCTTCATCGCGCTGACCGCGAAGCCCGAGCGCGCGATGGAATGGGGCATCGACGAAACGCGCATCCTGCCATTCAACGAGACCGTCGGCGGCCGCTATTCGCTCTGGTCGTCGATCGGCTTCCCGGCGGCCCTCGCGCTCGGCTGGGACGCCTTCGCCGATTTGCTCGAAGGCGCGGCCGAGATGGACCGCCATTTCCGCTTGGCCGACGGCGCCGACAATATCTGCCTGCTCGCCGCCTTTGCCGACCAGGTCTATGCCAACCGTCTCGGCTGCCAGACGCGCGCAGTCTTTGCCTATGACGAGCGGCTGCGCTTGCTTCCAAGCTATCTGCAACAACTCGAAATGGAATCGAACGGCAAGTCGGTAAGCTTTGAAGGCGAGCCGGTCGATCAGCAGACGGCGCCGATCACCTGGGGCGGCGTCGGCACCGATGCGCAGCATGCGGTGTTCCAGCTGCTCCATCAGGGCACGCACCTGACGCCGGTCGAGTTCGTCGTCGCGCGCGAGCCCGACCATCTGCTCGACGATGCGCATCACGAAACGCTCGTCGCCAATTGCATCGCGCAGGGCGCGGCGCTGATGACGGGCCGCGCGAGCGAGGATGGCGCGCGCAACTATCCGGGCGACCGTCCCTCAACGACGATCCTGCTTGACCAGGTGACACCGCGCAGCCTCGGCGCGCTGATCGCATTCTACGAACATCGCGTGTTCGCCAATGCCGTGCTGCTCGGTATCAACCCGTTCGACCAGTTCGGCGTAGAGTTGGGCAAGGAGATGGCAAAGGGCCTTGCCGAAGGTACCGTCGAGTTCGACGCTGCGACACAGGCGCTGATGCAGGCCGCGCTCGGCGATTGAGCCGTTCACCGCTGACACTGAGCGCAAATTTCGATTGGCAAGCCGCGCCCGTGTAACCACATAGGCGCCGGACGCGAATGCCTGCCTGTCCAATTCAGGGGTAATCCATGAGCGATTTCGACTATGATCTTTTCGTCATCGGCGCCGGTTCGGGCGGCGTCCGCGCTTCGCGCATCGCGGCGTCGCACGGCGCGCGCGTCGCGGTTGCGGAGGAGTATCGGGTCGGCGGCACCTGTGTCATCCGCGGCTGCGTGCCCAAGAAATTGCTCGTTTACGGCGCGCATTTTGCAGAGGACCTAAAGGACGCGCGCAAGTTCGGCTGGGACGTTCCCGACTGCAAGTTCGATTGGAACGTGCTGCGCGACAATGTGCTTGCCGAGGTCGACCGGCTCGAGGGTCTCTATGGTCAGACGCTCGACAACCATAAAGTCACCGTCTTCAAGACCCGCGCGACCGTTATCGGCCCGCAGAAGGTGCGGCTGGCGGACGGGACCGAACTCTCCGCCGAACGCATCCTGATCGCAACCGGCGGCTGGCCGCACATTCCGGAATTTCCGGGCAGCGAACATGCGATCACTTCCAATGAGGTTTTCCACCTCGAAACCTTGCCGAAGCGCGTCGTGATCGCCGGCGGCGGCTATATCGCAAATGAATTTGCGGGTATCTTTAACGAATTCGGCAGCAAGGTGACGATCGTCAACCGCGGCGACACGATCCTGCGCGGTTATGACGAGCAGATCCGCGACCGGCTGCTCCAGATCTCGATGACCAAGGGCATCGAATTCAAGTTCAACGCGCCGTTCCAGTCGATCGAGAAGAAGGACGACGGATCGCTGATTGCCCACCTCGAAGGCTGCGACCCGATCCCGGCCGATGCGGTGCTCGTCGCCGCCGGCCGTACGCCCAACACGAAGGGCATCGGACTCGATGACGTCGGCGTCGAACTCGACGACCATGGCGCGATCAAGGTCGACGAAACAAACCAGTCGTCGGTGCCGAGCATCTATGCCGTTGGCGACGTCACCAACCGCATCCAGCTCACCCCCGTCGCGATCCGCGAAGGCCAGGCCTTTGCCGACAGCATGTTCGGCGGCAAGCCGACGGTGGTCGACTATGCCAATGTCCCGAGCGCGGTGTTCAGCCACCCGCCGATCGGCGCCGTCGGCATGACCGAGGCCGAGGCGCGCAACAAGCTAGGCTCGATCCGCGTCTACACGAGCGATTTCCGCGCGATGAAAAATGTCCTCGCAGGTCGCAACGAACGCGCGCTCTACAAGATGATCGTCAACGCCGCCACCGATCAGGTCGTGGGCCTGCATATGATCGGCCCTGACGCGCCGGAAATCCTGCAGGCGGCGGCGATCGCGGTGAAGGCGGGTCTGACCAAGGCCGATTTCGACAACACCGTCGCGCTGCATCCGAGCATGGCGGAGGAACTCGTGCTGCTCAAATAATCCTGCTACCTTCCGCGCTCAAATCGCGAGGAGGGTCGCATGACGGGCACGGCATTGGTTACCGGCGGCAGCGGCTATATCGCGGGCTTCCTCATCCGGCAGCTGCTCGACAATGGCTGGAGCGTCCACACGACGGTGCGCAGCCTGAAGCGCGAGGCCGAGGTGCGCGGCTGGCTGAGCGTCGACAACGACCGGCTGAAATTCTTTGCCGCCGACCTGGAGCATGACGCGGGCTGGGCCGAGAGCATCGCCGGATGCACTCATGTCGCGCATGTCGCGTCGCCCTTTCCGTTGGGCGTTCCCAAACATGCCGACGAGATCGTCGTCCCGGCGCGGGAGGGTGCCTTGCGCGCGCTGCGCTTTGCGCGGGCGGCGGGGATCAGGCGTTTCGTCCTGACATCGTCGATGGCGGCGGTTGCCTATGGCCATGGTAAAAGCCGCGAACTCTATAGCGAGGCGGACTGGACCAATCTCGATAATCCCGAAGTCATGCCTTATCCGCGCTCGAAGACCGTCGCCGAGCGTGCGGCGCGCGACTGGGTGAAGGCCGAGGGTGACGATATGGAATTCGCCTCGGTCAATCCTGCCGCGGTGTTCGGGCCGTTGCTCTCCGACGATCTTTCGACCTCGATCGAGCTCGTGAAGCAGCTTCTCGAGGGCAAGGTGCCGATGTGTCCCGACATCGGTTTCGGGATCATCGACGTGCGCGATGTCGCCGACCTGCATTACCGCGCGCTGACCGCGCCGGACATCAAGGACGAACGCTTTGTCTGCTCGGGGCCGTTCCTGAAGATGATCGACGTCGCGAACGTCCTGAAGGCGAACCTCCGCGACAAGGCGAAGAAGGTGCCGGCGCGCAGGATGCCCGACTGGCTACTCAAGCTGTTCGCGCTGGTGCGGCCCGAACTCAAGCAACTCGTTGCCGAACTCGGCAATGTCCGTGGTGGCGACAGTAGCCATGCGATGACCACGCTCGGCTGGACGATGCGTCCGCCCGACGAAGCGATCCTCGCGACCGCGCACAGCCTGATCGAGCGGGGGATCGTGAAGGTCTAACCGATCCGGTAGGGAACGACGTCGCGCCGGTCGGGATCGACGAGGATCGGGCGGTCACTAGGCGGAAAGGCGCGCTGGTCGCAATCGTCGCGCGGGCAGATGCGGCACGACAGACCGATCCGTGTCGCGGCTTGCGGCGCGGCGACATCGACCCCGTCGGCATAGACGAAATCGCCCGCATATTGCGCCTCGCACCCCAGCGCGACGGCGTAGCGGCGCGGTGAGCGGGCGTAGCTGCCGGACGGCTTCACCAGTCCCTTCGCCATCGACACGTAGCGCAGGCCGTCGGGCGTCTCGGCGAGCTGGAACAGGATGCGGTCGGGGATCGCCGCGGCTTCATGGACGATCCACAGCGGGCAGGCGCCGCCGAAGCGCGCGAACTGCAGCCGCGTTGCGCTATGCCGCTTGGTGATGTTTCCCGCCATGTCGACGCGGCAGAAGAACATCGGGATACCGCGCGCGCCGGGACGCTGGAGCGTCGAGAGGCGGTGGCACGCCTGTTCGAAGCTGACGCCATATTCGAGCCGGAGCCGGTCGATGTCGTGCCGCACTGCGCGCGCGCTCGCGCGGAAGGGGGCATAGGGCATCAGCACCGCGCCCGCCGCATAATTGGCGAGGCCCACGTGGAGGAGCTGGCGTGCAGCGGCGGTCCGCAGCGGACTGGCCTCGACGACCGCCGCGATCTCGTTCGCCAGCGCGAGCGCGGCGAGCTGGTGCGCGAGCTGGAAGCGGCGGCTTTCGGGGGGCTGCGACGGGTCGATCACCAGATGTCTCATCGTCGCGTCGAAATCGCGCAAGGCCTGCGTCTGCTGGTAGACGATCGAGATGCCGAGCGCGTCGCGCAGGCGCCGCTCGATCGTCTCGATCGCGGGCGACGGGTCTTTGCCGCGCAGTTGTGCCGCCAGCGCTTCGGCGGCGCGGTCGAGGCGATCGACATAATTGCCCGCATCGTGGAACCAATCGCGCACCTCTTCCCACGGCAGGCGGCTACCCTCGGCGGTTCCGCCGGTCAGGGCCTCGTCGATCATCTGGAGCCGCTGCCCCGCGCGACGATAGGCCGCGTGCAATGCGACGAACTGGTCGGCGAGCTGCGGCTGCTGGAGCGCGGCGCGTTCGAGTTGTTCGGGAGGCAGGGGCGCGGCGGCGAACAGCGGGTCGGCCGCGGCTTCGCGCAGCGCGCCGGCGCGGCGGTCGCCGGCGTCGTGCGCCACCTCTTCCCATTCGAGGGGGAAGAGGCGTTGCAGCCGTTCGAGCAGCGCGGGGGTCAGCGGACGGTCGTCATGCTCGATCTGGCTGAGGTAGGAGGTGGAGATGTCAAGCGTTTCGGCGAAATCCGCCTGCTTGATGCCGCGATCATTGCGGAGTTGGCGCAGGCGAGCCCCGGCGAAGATGCGTTGTCGAACCATGGAACTCCTCCTTCCTCCGTTCGTGCCGATAGAAACCCCTACTTTGCAAACTATCACTTTGCAATTTTGCAAATTCACATTTGCCTCGCTGCCGCCAAACGGGCAGGGGAGCCTATCACATTTCTCCGGAGAGCCGCATGTCCGCCAATATCGCCGAAATGGAACGCCGCCGCGCCGCCGCTGCTTTGGGCGGCGGGCAGAAGCGCATCGACGCGCAGCACGCCAAGGGCAAGCTGACCGCGCGCGAACGGCTCGACGTCCTGCTCGACGAAGACTCGTTCGAGGAGCTCGACACCTATGTCGAGCATGACTGCGTCGATTTCGGGATGCAGGATCAGAAGGTCCCCGGCGACGGCGTCGTCACCGGGTCGGGGACGATCAATGGCCGTCTCGTCTATGTTTTCAGCCAGGATTTCACGGTGTTCGGTGGATCGCTGTCGAAACGCCATGCCGAGAAGATCTGCAAGGTGATGGACAAGGCGATGCTCGTCGGCGCGCCGGTCATCGGTCTCAACGACAGCGGCGGCGCGCGCATCCAGGAGGGCGTCGCAAGCCTCGGCGGTTATGCCGACGTGTTCCAGAAGAATGTGCTGGCATCGGGCGTCGTGCCGCAAATCAGCCTGATCATGGGCCCCTGCGCGGGCGGCGCGGTTTACAGCCCGGCGATGACCGACTTCATCTTCATGGTGAAGGAGTCGTCGTACATGTTCGTTACCGGTCCCGACGTGGTGAAGACGGTAACCAACGAGGTGGTGACGCAGGAAGAACTGGGCGGCGCGATCACCCACACGACCAAAAGCTCGGTCGCCGACCTCGCGTTCGAAAATGATATCGAGGCGCTGCTCGCGGCGCGCGATTTCTTCGATTATCTGCCCGAAAACAACCGCGCCGGGGTTCCCACGCGCCCGACGAGCGACCCGTTCGACCGCGCCGAGATGAGCCTCGACACGTTGATCCCGCCCAATGCGAACCAGCCCTACGACATGCACGAGCTGATCCGCAAAACGGTCGACGAGGGCGATTTCTTCGAAGTGCAGCCGGCGCATGCCGCGAACATCATCTGCGGCTTCGGACGTATTGAAGGTCGCACGATCGGCATCGTCGCGAACCAGCCTTTGGTGCTCGCGGGGGTGCTCGACATCAACTCGTCGAAAAAGGCGGCGCGCTTCGTGCGTTTCTGTGATGCCTTCGAAATCCCGATCATCACCTTCGTCGACGTCCCCGGCTTCCTGCCGGGCACCGCGCAGGAATATAACGGCATCATCAAGCATGGCGCGAAGCTGCTGTTCGCCTATGCCGAGGCGACGGTGCCGAAGATCACGGTGATCACGCGCAAGGCTTATGGCGGCGCCTATGACGTGATGGCGTCAAAGCATCTGCGCGGCGACCTGAACTATGCCTGGCCGACCGCCGAGATCGCGGTGATGGGTGCGAAGGGCGCGGTCGAGATCATCTTCCGCAGCGACATCGGCGACCCCGAAAAGATCGCGCAGCGCACGAAGGAATATGAAGACCGCTTTGCCAACCCGTTTGTGGCGGCATCGCGGGGGTATATCGACGAGGTTATTCATCCGCATAATACGCGCAAGCGGATTGCGCTGGGGCTGCGGAAGCTCAGGAACAAGCAACTCGAAAACCCGTGGAAGAAGCACGACAATATTCCGCTCTGATCGCGAGGCGCACGGATATTGTCCGTGTGTGTGACGTCCGGCACATGAGAATCACCGGGCTGGAGGCAAGGGCGGGAGGCGGTTAAAACATGGCCGCCATGTCCTTGATTCCGAAAGAGGTTTGAAGATGCGTAAATTCCTTCCAGCTGCTCTGATGGTTCCCGCCCTGCTGGCTTCGCCGGCGGCGTTTGCGTTCGACCCCGACACGCCCGTGGGCGAGCCGAAACCCGCTTTCCCGGTGACGCTGGACAGCGAAGAGAACACGACGATCGGCCTCGCGTTCCAGACCGCCTTCGGCCTTGGCAAGGACGCTAAACCGACGGCGACGCGCGAGATCGACGGGCGCAGCTACCAGTTCCGCCCCGCTGCCATCCATCTGCTCCCGAACAATGTCGGCGTGCTGCTGAGCCTCGGCAGCCTCGAAGAAGCGGGGCACAGCGAAGGCGGAATCAATGCGATCCATTATCTGCAGGGTGGCCCGTCGGGCTGGCAGCGCACGGGCGAATGGTTGAACCTCGGATCGGTCGGGTCGGTCGGCAATGCCGCAACCGCATGGGGCTTCAGCGATGCGTTGGGCAAGAACCCCTATCTCGTCACGTCAGGCGGCGGCGTGTGGCAGGGCTGCGCGATCAGCAGCGCGACGCTGACCGAGCTGGCGCCGGACGGCCCCGTCGATCGCGCAAGCTTCATGGACAGCATGAGCTCGGGCGCCGGTCTGAACCAGAAGGAGCAGGGCTTCGACGGACAGATCACCGCGGCCGTTCCGGACAAGAGCTTCACCGTGACCTACACCGGCACGCGCGCCATCAAGCAGCAATATCTGTTGAAGAACGGCAAATACGAACTGGTCGGCAAGGACCAGATTCCGGGGTGCTGAGGAGAATGACATGAAACTAGGCCGCCTCAACCATATCGGCGTTGCGACGCCGTCGATCGCCGGCAGCATTGTCTTTTACCGCGACGTGATGGGCGCGACAAAGATCCATGAGCCGTTCGACCTGCCCGAGCAGGGGGTGAAGGTGTGTTTTGTCGATACGCCGGGTGCCGATGGCGCGCTGAATGGGACGCAGATTGAGCTAGTCGAGCCGCTGCCCGGCAATAGCTCAATCGCGGGTTTCCTCGCGAAGAACCCGGCGGGCGGCCAGCATCATATGTGTTACGAAGTCCCCGACATTCATGCCGCGAGGGCCGAGTTCGAGGCGCTGGGAAAACGCGTGCTCGGCGAGCCGCGGATCGGGGCGCATGGGACGCTGATCTTCTTCCTCCACCCCAAGGACATGGGCGGGGTGCTGACCGAGATTATGGAGACGCCGAAGGGGCATTGAGCCGCTTACCCGCCTCACCCGTCGGGAGAGGGTTGCATAGCCTTGGCAGCTTGCTGCCTATGCGAAGCTGGGTGAGGGTAGCGACGTTTGAGGACGTGCCAACCCTCACCAACTCCGCCTAGGCCTGCGGCCAAGGCTTCGTATCCTCTCCCGGTGGGAGAGGAAGTTTGGAACGAGACTGCATATGACCGACAAACCGACCCTCGACCAATGGGCCGCCGCCGCCGACAAGGAAGTCAAAGGCAAGGACCTGACCTGGCACACGCCGGAGGGGATCGACGTCAAGCCGCTCTACACGGCCGAAGATGTGACGGTCGACCCCGGCCTCCCCGGCTTCGCGCCCTTCACGCGCGGCGTGCGCGCGTCGATGTATGCCGGGCGGCCATGGACAATCCGGCAATATGCGGGCTTCTCGACCGCCGAGGAATCGAACGCCTTCTATCGCCGTAACCTAGCCGCGGGGCAGAAGGGCCTGTCGGTCGCTTTCGACCTCGCCACCCACCGCGGTTATGACAGCGACCATCCGCGCGTCGTCGGCGACGTCGGCAAGGCGGGGGTCGCGATCGACAGCGTCGAGGATATGAAAATCCTCTTCGACGGCATCCCGCTCGATCAGATGTCGGTCAGCATGACGATGAACGGCGCGGTGATACCCATCCTCGCCTTCTTCATCGTCGCGGGTGAGGAGCAGGGGGTCGACCGCAAATTGCTCGACGGGACAATCCAGAACGACATCCTCAAGGAGTTCATGGTCCGCAACACCTATATCTACCCGCCCGAACCCTCGATGCGGATCATCAGCGACATTTTCGGCTATACGTCGCGCGAAATGCCCAAGTTCAACAGCATCTCGATCAGCGGCTACCATATGCAGGAAGCCGGCGCGACGCAGGTGCAGGAGCTGGCCTTCACCATCGCCGACGGCGCCGAATATGTGCGCTATGGTGTCGCATCGGGGCTCGACATCGACAAGTTCGCCGGGCGCCTTAGCTTCTTCTTCGCGATCGGCATGAACTTCTTCATGGAGATCGCCAAATTGCGCGCCGCGCGCGTGCTGTGGCACCGCGTGATGACGGGCCTCGGCGCCAAGGACGAGCGGTCGAAGATGCTGCGCACCCATTGCCAGACGTCGGGCGTCTCTCTCACCGAGCAGGACCCTTACAACAATGTCATGCGCACGACGATCGAGGCGATGGCGGCGATGCTCGGCGGAACGCAGAGCCTGCACACCAACGCGCTCGACGAAGCGATCGCGCTGCCGACCGATTTCTCCGCCCGCATCGCGCGCAACACCCAGATCGTCATCCAGGAAGAGACGGGGATGACCAAGGTCGTCGATCCGCTCGGCGGTTCCTATTATGTCGAGGCGCTGACGCAGGAGCTGGTCGACAAGGCGTGGGAGATTATCGAGCGCGTCGAAAAGGAAGGCGGCATGGCGAAGGCCGTCGCGGCGGGCTGGCCCAAGGCGATGATCGAGACCGCCGCCGCTGCGCGGCAAGCGCGCGTCGACCGCGGCGACGATGTGATCGTCGGCGTGAACAAATATCGTCTGAAGGACGAGGATCTGCTCGAAACGCTCGAGGTCGATAACGCAAAGGTGCGCGAGGGGCAGATCGCGCGCATCAACAAGACCAAGGCGAACCGCGACGAGGCGGCGTGCCAGGCGGCGCTCACGGCGCTGCGCGATGGTGCGGCAAAGCCGTCGAGCATCGAAAACAATCTCCTCGCGCTCGCCGTCGAAGCGGCGCGCGCCCGCGCGACTCTCGGCGAAATTTCGTCGGCGATGGAAGAGAGCTTTGAACGCTACGGCACGCAGCCGACGCCGGTGAAGGGCGTCTATGCCGCCCCCTATGAAGGCGACAGTCGCTGGCAGCAGGTGCTTGACGGCGTCGCGGCGGTCGAACGGCGCATGGGCCGCAAACCCAAATTGCTCGTCGCCAAGATGGGGCAGGACGGTCACGATCGCGGCGCCAACGTCATCGCCTCGGCGTTCGGCGACATGGGCTTCGACGTCGTCTCGGGACCGCTGTTCCAGACACCCGACGAGACCGTCGTCCTTGCGCTCGACAGCGGCGTCGACGTCGTCGGTGCATCCAGCCTCGCCGCGGGACACAAGACGCTGATCCCCGAACTGATCGGCAAACTGAAGGAAGCCGGGCGCGGGGATATCAAGGTAATCGCGGGCGGCGTCATTCCGCCCCAGGATTATCAGTATCTGCGCGACGCCGGCGTGCAGGGCATCTATGGCCCCGGCTCGAACGTGGTCGAATGTGCCGCCGACGTGCTGCGCCTGCTTGGCCACAACATGCCCCCGCTGGAGGATGCCGCATGAAGATAATAGCGTTTGTTATCGCCGCCGGTCTTGTCGTTTCCGGCGGAGCTGCTGCCGCGGAATCGACAAGTCGGCCAAGCGAATATCGTCCCGGCCTGTCCGTCGAATCGATCTACAAACAGGATCTCGACGGCGTCTATTTCACCGAATGGTTCGGCCGCGTCGAAGCGTCCGAAGGATCGTGGCGCGACGTCTATTTCGAGACGAGCGACAAATATGTGAACAAGGGCCGGATCCGCTTCGACTGCGCCGACCCCGAAGCGGATATCGCTTTCACGCTCTATGGCGTCGGCGAATATGGCAAAGCAACCGATGACATGCGGCAGGTCGACATACCCTATGGCGACCGCAAGGCCTGGGCGGACGGCAATTATCAGCCGATGTTCGGCGAAACGCCGCCGATCGAATTCTACGGCGCGGCGCGCGAACGCTTCTGCAAATAACATCAAAAGGGTCGACTATATGAACCTCTCTCAAACTGCCGATCAGGACCACCGGACGCGCACCGACTGGACGCGCGAGGAAATCGCCGACCTGTTCGATCTGCCGTTCGACGAACTGATGTGGGAGGCGCAGGGCGTCCACCGCCGCCATCACGCGCGCGGCGAGGTGCAGCTTTGCACCTTGCTGAGCATCAAGACCGGCGGCTGCGTCGAGGATTGCGGCTATTGCTCGCAATCGAAGAGCGCCGACAGCGGCCTGAAAGCGACCAAGCTGATGGACGTGCGCGCGGTGCTGCAGGCGGCGGCGCAGGCGAAGGATGCGGGCTCGCAGCGCTTCTGCATGGGCGCCGCCTGGCGCAACCCCAGGGACCGCGACATGCCGGCGATCGTCGAGATGGTCGAAGGGGTGCGCGCGATGGGCATGGAAACCTGCATGACGCTGGGGATGCTCAGTAAGGAGCAGGCGCAACTGCTGGGCGCTGCGGGGCTCGACTATTATAACCACAACATCGACACCTCGCCGGAAAATTACGGCAATGTCATCACGACCCGCACCTTCCAGGATCGGCTCGACACGCTTGAAGAGGTCCGCAGCGCGGGAATCAACGTCTGCTCGGGCGGCATCGTCGGCATGGGCGAAACCCGCAGCGATCGCGTCGGCTTCATCCACACGCTCGCGACCCTGCCCGAACATCCGGGCAGCGTGCCGATCAACGCGCTGGTGCCGGTGAAGGGCACCGTGCTCGGCGACATGCTGGCAGACACCCCGCTCGCGAAGATCGACGATATCGAATTCGTCCGCACCGTCGCGGTCGCGCGCATCACGATGCCGAAGTCGATGGTCCGCCTGTCGGCGGGCCGCGAGAGCATGTCGGAGGCGACGCAGGCGCTTTGCTTCATGGCGGGCGCGAACAGCATCTTTACCGGCGACAAGCTGCTGACGACGGCCAATGCGGGCGACAATGCCGACGCGGCGTTGTTCGCGAAGCTGGGGCTGCGCCCGATGGAGAGCGAAGAGCCGATGCGCCAGAGCGCCCAGATGGAGGCGGCGGCAGAGTAATGCGTCGGAAAGTCGGACTTCTTCTCTATGCGATTGGTGTCGCGTTACCGATTGCCTTTGCGATCTTGGGCAAGTGGTATTTGGGCGTCTGGGGATTCGGCTTTCCTCTCGATCCGCTTGGTGTGTTTGTAATCCTGCTTATGACGGGCCCATTCAGCGCGCTGTTTTTCATAATCGGCTTTCGGCTGCGTCGCCGGACG
The DNA here is from genome assembly GCF_013410105.1 of Sphingopyxis sp. JAI108. Classification (GTDB taxonomy): domain Bacteria; phylum Pseudomonadota; class Alphaproteobacteria; order Sphingomonadales; family Sphingomonadaceae; genus Sphingopyxis; species Sphingopyxis chilensis. Next base: position 1,846,823 of record NZ_JACCCJ010000001.1, on the reverse strand, counting down.
GAAGTGACGAACTTTAAGGGCACCTAATGTTCAAGAAAATCCTGATCGCCAATCGCGGCGAAATCGCCTGCCGCGTCATCAAGACCGCGCGCCGCATGGGCATCGCGACCGTCGCCGTCTATTCGGATGCCGACGCGCGCGCGCCTTTCGTGCAGATGGCCGACGAGGCGGTGCATATCGGGCCGTCGCCTGCGTCCGAATCCTATCTGATCGCCGACAAGATCATCGCCGCGTGCAAGGCTACCGGCGCCGAGGCGGTGCATCCCGGCTATGGCTTCCTGTCGGAACGCACCAGCTTTGCCGAGGCGCTGGCCAAGGAAAATATCGCCTTCATCGGCCCGCCGGTGAACGCGATCGCCGCGATGGGCGACAAGATCGAGTCGAAGAAACTCGCCAAGGAAGCGGGCGTCAACGTCGTCCCCGGCTTCGTCGGCGAAATCCGCGACACCGAGCATGCGGTCGAGATTTCGAACGAGATCGGCTATCCGGTGATGATGAAGGCGTCCGCCGGCGGCGGCGGCAAGGGCATGCGCCTCGCCTATGATGAAAAGGACGTCCGCGAGGGCTTTGAGGCGACAAAGCGCGAGGGGCTCAACAGCTTCGGCGACGACCGCGTATTCATCGAGAAGTTCATCCTCAACCCGCGCCATATCGAGATCCAGATTCTCGGTGACCAGCACGGCAATACGCTCTATCTCAACGAGCGCGAGTGCAGCATCCAGCGGCGCCATCAGAAGGTGGTCGAGGAAGCACCTTCGCCGTTCGTGACCGATAAGATGCGCAAGGCGATGGGCGAGCAGTGCGTCGCGCTGTCGAAAGCCGTGGGTTACTATAGCGCAGGGACGGTTGAGCTGATCGTGTCGGGCGCCGACCCGACCGGCGAGAGCTTCTACTTTCTCGAAATGAACACGCGGCTGCAGGTCGAGCATCCGGTGACCGAGGCGATCACGGGCATCGACCTCGTGGAGCAGATGATCCGCGTCGCCGCGGGCGAGAAGCTCGCAATGACGCAGGACGACATCGGGATCGACGGCTGGGCGATCGAGAACCGCGTCTATGCCGAAGATCCCTATCGCGGCTTCCTGCCCTCGACCGGGCGCCTCGTGCGTTACCGCACCCCCGTTCCGGCCTGGGCGGGCAACGCGCGCGGCGAGGATGGCGTGCGCGTCGATGCCGGGGTCGAGGAGGGCGGCGAGGTGTCGATCTTCTACGACCCGATGATCGCCAAGCTCGTCACCTGGGGCGAAACGCGCGACGAGGCCGCCGACTTGCAGATCGCGGCGCTCGACCGTTTCGAGATCGAAGGGCTGGGGCACAATATCGATTTCGTCTCGGCAATCATGCAGCATCCGCGCTTCCGCTCGGGTGAACTCACGACGGGCTTCATCGCCGAGGAATATCCCGAGGGCTTCCATGGCGCGCCGACCGATGCGAAGATCGCGCGGGCGCTCGCGGCCATCGCGGGCTTCATGGCGTCTGCCGAGGCCGATCGCGCGCGCCGCACCGACGGCCAGCTCGGCGACCGGCTCGAACCGCCCGCCAAATGGCGGGTCACGATCGACGGCACGCCGCACAAGGTCAAGGTGGGGGAGAAGCATATCAAGGTCGAGGGCGACCGGATTGACATAGCGCTCGAATATACGCCGGGCGACCGGCTCGTCGTCGCCGAGGTCGACGAGACCGAACTCGCGGTGAAGGTCGCGAAGACGCGCAGCGGCTGGAAGATGACGACGCGCGGGCATATCCACGACGTGCGCGTGCTGCCTTGGCATATCGCGCCGCTGACCGCGCATATGATCGAGAAGATCCCGCCCGACCTATCCAAATTCCTCATCTGCCCGATGCCGGGCCTGCTCGTCACGCTGCACGTCGGCGAAGGCGACAAGGTCGAGGCGGGGCAGCCGCTCGCGACGGTCGAGGCAATGAAGATGGAAAATATACTCCGTGCGGAAAAGGCTGGCGTTGTGAAGACCGTGAACGCTGCGCAGGGCGACAGCCTGGCGGTCGACGCGGTGATTTTGGAGATGGAATAATCCTCTCAGCCCGTTCGTGCCGAGCTTGTCGAAGCACCGCTCTTTCTTCTACCGGCAGAGAAGAGCGGCCCTTCGACAAGCTCAGGGCGAGCGGAGTTTTTGGAAAATGCACGTCAATCACGACCAGCACGCCCCCGCAGCGGAACCGATCACCTTCGACGATTTCCTCCGCGTCGATATCCGCATCGGCACGATCGTCGAAGCAAAGCCTTTCCCCGAGGCGCGCAAGCCGGCCTTCAAGCTGAAAATCGATTTCGGCCCCGCAATCGGGGTGAAGAAAAGCAGCGCGCAGATCGTCGATCGTTACGCGCTCAAAGAATTGCCAGGACGGCAGGTCGCGGCTGTCGTCAACTTCCCATCCCGGCAGATCGGCAAGTTCATGTCGGAGGTGCTGACGCTCGGTTTCGCCGACGAGACGGGCGCGGTGATCCTCTTCGCACCCGATAGGGCGGTGCCGAACGGCTCACGCCTCTTTTAATTCAGCGTCATTGCGAGCGTAGCGAAGCAATCCAGAGTAGCGTAAACCGCTCTGGATTGCTTCGCTACGCTCGCAATGACGGCGAACGGAGAAGCTGGGGGAGAGGGTTCATGACTTTACCGGTAACCGCATTCGTGGCTGCGGTTTGCGCGCTGCTTCTGCTCATCACCGCGATCGATACCGTGCGCCAGCGGCTGCGTGTGCAGGCCGCGTTCGGCGACCATGGCGACGCCAAGCTCATCAGCGCGAGCCGCAGCCACGGCAATCTCGCCGAATATGCGCCGATCACGATCATTCTGCTCGGTTTGCTCGAAAGCGCACGCGCCAACCATATGGCGCTGATGGTCATCGGCGCGGTGTTCCTGATCGGCCGCGTGGCGCATATCTTTGGGCTTTATGCGAAGATCACCCCCGGCAAAGCGCCGGTGCCGCGCCAGATCGGCGTCGTCGCGACCTTTGCGACCCTGCTGGCGCTCGGCGGCTGGGCGCTGGGGATGCTGGCAACAATGAATCTCTAAATCGTCATCAGCCCGGACTTAATCCGCAAACCAGGCAGGCCGGATCAAGTCGGGCATTGGCGAACAAAGCTAATCGATCAACGCCACCGCACGGATCCAGCCCGCGCTGGCGCGCTCGATCTTCACCGGGAAGCAGCTGAAGGTGAAGCCCGTCGCGGGGATCGCGGCGAGGTTGGTGAGCTTCTCGATCTGGTAATAGGGCCGGATGCGTCCCGCCTTGTGACCTTCCCAGATGATCGAGGGATCGCGCGTGTCCGCCCAGCGCCGCGCGGTGTGACTGAACGGCGCGTCCCAGCTCCACGCGTCGGTGCCGACGACCTGCACACCGCGCTCGGTGAGGTACAGCGTCGCCTCGGCCCCCATGCCGCAGCCCTGGTCGGTGAAATTGTCGGTGCCATAGACCGCGCCCGACTGGACAAGCACGATGTCGAAGGGCTGGAGTTCATGCCCGATGCGCGCCAGTTCGGCCTCCACTTCGGCGCCGCTCACGACATGGCCGTCCGGACGATCCGAAAAGTCGAGCTTCACGCCCGGACGAAAAAACAGGTCGAGCGGGGCTTCGTCGATCGACGGCGCACGAGTTGCGCCGCTGTCGGTGGTCGAATGATAATGCCACGGCGCGTCCATATGCGTGCCATTGTGCGTACTGAGCGACAGCATCTCGACCGCCCAGCCTTCGCCGTCGGGCAGATCGTCCCTCGTGAGCCCGGGGAAGAACATCGCGATCTGCTCCCACGTATTCTCATGGGTCATATAGGTAATGTTCGGGCGCATCACCGGCGGATCGGAGATGACGTCGTTGGTGATCGGGATCGAAAGGTCGATGAACTGCATGACGCACAGTCTGCCACCGGAAAGACGCCACGCCAAGAAGGCTTGCGCGCCGTTCGCCGCCCGCTAGAGATGGCGGTAAGCCTGAAAGGGGCAGGGGAGAGTTTATGACCGACGCAGCCGCCGTAGCCGACCATGGCGCGGTCTATCAGCCGAGCGCCAAAGACATTCGCATGGTCATCGCCGCATCGTCGGCGGGTACGGTGTTCGAATGGTATGATTTCTTCATCTACGGCACGCTCGCGGCGATCATCGGCAAGGCCTTTTTCCCCAGCGACAATGCAACGCTGGAAATCCTGCTCGTGTGGGCGGGCTTCGCGGTCGGATTCGGTTTCCGGCCCTTGGGCGCGGTACTCTTCGGCTTCCTCGGCGACCGGCTGGGACGCAAATATACCTTCCTCGTCACCGTCACCTTGATGGGCATCGCGACAGCCGGCGTCGGCATGATCCCGTCGGCTGCGACCATCGGCATCGCGGCGCCGATCATCGTCATCCTGCTCCGCGTGCTGCAGGGGCTGGCGCTCGGCGGCGAATATGGCGGCGCGGCGGTCTATGTCGCCGAACATTCGCCGCCGGGAAAGCGCGGTTTCTACACCAGCTTCATCCAGGCGAGCGTCGTCGGCGGCTTCGTGCTCAGCCTGATCGTCGTGCTCGGCTGCAAGGCGCTGATGCCCGACGCGGTGTGGGAAAGCTGGGGCTGGCGCGTGCCCTTCCTGCTTTCGCTCATCCTCCTCGCCATTTCGCTGTGGATGCGCCTCAAACTTTCCGAAAGCCCGGTGTTCCAGGCGATGAAGGCGGAGGGCGAACTCGCCAAGAACCCGCTCAAGGAAAGCTTCACCTACCCCGGCAATCCTCGCCGTATCTTCATCGCGCTATTCGGCATCGCCGCCGGCCTGACGGTCATCTGGTACACGGCGATGTTCTCCGGGCTGTCGTTCCTGAAAGGGCCGATGAAGGTCGAGGACACGGCTGCCGAGATCATTGTCGGTTTTGCCGCCGCGTTCGGCATGGGCTTCTTCATCTGGGCCGGAAAGCTCTCCGATCGCGTCGGGCGCAAGAAACCGATCGTCTGGGGCTATGCCGCGACGCTGGTCCTGCTCTTCCCGCTCTTCTGGTGGATGGGCAGCGTCGGCAACCCGGCACTGTCGGCTGCTGCCGAGCGCGCGCCCGTGACCGTCACCGGTTCGCAATGCAGCTTCGACCCGTTCGCGCAGAAACAGGCGACCGTGTGCGGGCGCACGCTCGGCGAACTGACCAAACTCGGTGTGCCCTACACGGTCGTCCAGACGGACAGCGGCTTTGACAGGGTCAAAATCCGTATCGGAAACCGCGAGGTCGCGAGCGAGGATCCGGCACTGCTCCAGCCCGCTTTGGAAGCGATGGGTTATGACTTCGCGAAGCAGGTCCCGCAAATCGGCGGTATCGCCGTCATATTCCTCGCGCTGCTCGGGCTGAGCGCGCTGTCGGGCTTCACCTATGGTCCGGTCGCGGCATTGCTGTCCGAAATGTTTCCGCCGCACGTCCGCTATTCTTCGCTCTCGATCCCCTATCATCTGGGGACGGGCTATTTTGGCGGTTTCCTCCCCCTGATCGCGAGCTTCATCATCGCGAAGACCGGCAATGCCTATGCCGGGCTCTGGTATACCTGGGTGGTCGTCCTCGTCGCCTTCCTCGTCACCGCGTTCATGCTGAAGGATCCGGTCGAGGGACAGTGGGACAAGCCCGCCGCCTGATCGCCCCCATTGGCGCAGGCAGCCAAGCCGTATAGGGGCAGGGGAATGATCGCCATTCCGCCGCCGCTCCGCCTTCGCCTTTCATCCGAAGCCCTCGTCGCCAACTGGCGCTGGCTCGCCAAGCAGAGCGGCTCGGCGGCATGCGGCGCGGCGATCAAGGCCGACGCTTATGGCCTTGGCGCGCGCGAGGTGGTGCGACATCTCGCCGCCGCGGGATGCCGCGATTTTTTCGTCGCGACCTGGGCCGAGGCCGCCGCGCTGATGCCTTTGCCGCGGGGCGTATCGCTCTCGGTGCTCCACGGCGTCGGCTCGAGCGACGTGATCGCGGCGCTTACCCTTCCCGCGCGGCCCGTGCTCGGCAGCCTCGAACAGATCGCGCTGTGGCGCGAGGCGTGCGAGGGGCGGCCGTGTGACGTGATGATCGATACCGGGATGAACCGGCTTGGCCTTCGCGTCGAAGAAACGGCGGCCGGGGTGCTCGACGGCCTGAATATTGAAACCCTGCTCAGCCACCTCGCATCGGCCGACGAGGACAGCGCGCAGAACAGCGGACAACTCGCGGCGTTTCGCGCGGTTCGGCAGGCGATCCCCGCGCGGCGCTACAGCCTGGCGAACAGCGCCGGTATCTGTCTCGGCGCCGATTATGCGTTCGATCTGACCCGCCCGGGCATCGCGCTCTATGGCGGGACGCCGCGCGGCGAAGCCACGGGCCACATCCGGCAGGTCGCCTTCCCCGAAGCGCGCGTGCTGCAGGTGCGTCGGGTGCGCCAAGGCGAGGCCGTCGGCTACGGCGCGACCTGGACCGCGCCACGCGACAGCCGGATCGCGATCGCGAACATGGGCTACGCCGACGGCTATTTACGCTGCCACGCCGGATCGGGTTCGGCGACGTGGAACGCGTGCTCGCTGCCGCTGATCGGCCGCGTATCGATGGATCTGACCGCTTTCGACGCGAGCGACGCCGATGGAATCGAGGAAGGCGACTGGCTCGCGATCGATTATGACCTGCCGACGGCGTCGGCACGCAGCGGATTGTCGCAATATGAGCTGCTGACGGGGTTGGGGCCGCGGTTCGAGCGCGGTTGGGGCTGAGGCTTACCCTGTCGCTTTTCCCTGCGGGATAAAAAAAGGACCCCGAACTCGCGTTCGGGGCCCCAAATCCTTTGTTCGATCGGTGAAGATCAGAACTGGAACGACGCGTTCGCGAAGAACGTGCGGCCGCGATAGTCGTAACCCGAATACAGCGGCGCATTGCCGATGGTCGTGTAGCCGACTGCCGAAATACGCGGCGGTGCAGTGTCGAACAGGTTCTGGACGCCAACCGTCAGCTCGTACTTTTCTGCAATGTTGAACTGCACCGAAGCCGAGTGGAGGAAGTAGTTCGCCGCTTCGAGATAATAATTATCGCGATAAAGCTGAACCAGTTCCGGATCCGATACGCCGGTCAGTTCGTCGTAGGCAAAGAATTCGTACGTCTTGTTGCGATCCCCATCGATCCAGTCGAGGCCGTAACGCAGCGTCACGTTGTTGAACCGATAGGTCGCGTCGAAGCTGCCGACCCAATCGGGGTTCACAACCGTACCATTCGAGTCGGTCAGGAACTCTTCGGGGAAGAGGCGGCTCGACTGCTCGGTGAACTTCGTGACTTGCGCGTTCAGCGTGAAACGACCGCCGAACAAATCGCGCGCATAGCGGCCGTTGAACTCAAAGCCCTTGCGGATATCTTCCGACAGGTTGACGAAGCTGCTCGTCACGGTCAGCGCATTGTTTACATCACGCTCGACGAAGCGGCAGAAGCCTTCGTTCGGATTGAAGTTCGAATCGCCATAGCAACGGTTCAAGATCGTCCCGGCATCGAGGTCGGCAACACCGTTGCTCACCTTGATATCGAAATAGTCGAGCGACAGCGAGAGCTGCCCGACCGATTCGGGCAGGACCGGGCGAACAACGACGCCCACCGACCAGTTTTTCGACGTTTCGGCTTCCAGCCCCGCTTCGGCGCCGCCGACCCGGAAGGTCGTGATGCCGCTGTTCTGCTGGAAGTCAGCGGGCAAGCCGATCGAGGCGCAGTTCGCCGCGATGATCTGCTGGTTCGGGTTCTGCTCGGAGGCCGGCGGCAAGTCGTCGCACGGATCGAGCGTGCTGCCGAGGAAGCCGCTGGTTGCACCGAGGAACTGCTCGGCGAGAGCCGGGGCACGATAGGAGGTGCCATAGCTTGCACGCAGCCCGAAACCGCGGATCGGTTCCCATTCGGCCGCGACCTTGAACGTCGTATCCGAGCCATAGGACTTATAGTCCGTATAGCGGGCCGAGGCCGTCAGGTTGAGGCGATAGAAGCCTGGAGTGTCGGCGAGGATCGGGACGAAGATTTCGCCATAGATTTCCTTGACGCTGTCCTTGCCCACCGTCGGCGTTGCGGCGGTGAGGCCTAGCAGGTTGCCGTTGAGCGAGTTTACATCGGGCTGGTCGTCGATGCTCTGCTTGCGATATTCGGCGCCCAACGCGAGTTGGACGTCGCCACCGGGCATGGCGAACAGCGGACCGTCGACGTTGAACGCGAAGGTCGTTTCGCGGAACTTCGTCTTGCCGATCGTGTTTACGAGGATCCAGTCTTTCCAATCCTGCGGCAAACGACCGCCGATTACGTCAGCTGAAAGCGCAGGCGCAGCGACGCAGTTCGGGTTTGTCGCGAGGCTGGCGCAGCTGAAGGTGCCGTCACCGTTGTCGACCACGTCGAGCGACTGAGCCATACGATCGATCAGGAAGGATTCGATCTCATAGGTGCCGTCGTTCCACGATTTGCCGACATAGGCGTCATAGCGCCACTGCGGCAGGAAGAAATCGCCGCGAACGCCGCCCGACACGCGGGCGTAATCAACCTGCTGCCTCGAATCGGTAAGACCGAAACCGATGAAGCCGCGCGCGGCGACGAGTCGGCCGCCCGAAGTTTCGTTCGGGTTGAGGAATGCGCCATCGCGAAGTTCGGCGGGAAGCAACGGGCTGCCCTGAACATAATCGAGCGAGAGCTGGCGATACAGCGGCGAAGCCGACTTGCGGCGGGTAACGAGCGCCTCACCATAGATTTCGGCGTTGCCGAGGATGTCGGTGCTGTAGGTGCCCGAAAGATAGCCGGTGTAGATTTCCGCCTCGGTGATCAGCGGCTCTTCTTCCTGGACGGGATCGAAGGTGTCGCGATCATAGAAACCGACGCCCAGATAGCCGGGGAACGGGCCCGTCGTCTGGCCGGGGGCGGGGATGAAGCGGTTGAAATTGCCCACCGTGCCGCTGGTGCGGCCGATCGCGGCACGAGTCGGAAGGCCGAGCGTGTTGATCGTCACGCCGCCATTGTCGAGCGTGAAGCAGGAGGTCCCGTCGAAACCGACGCCGTCGCCCGAGCCGAACTCCGAACCTTCACCGGTCAGGAAGCCGCCGATGGGGCAGTCGAGCCACGATACATCGTTGCGAGCGAGCTTGTTGCGCTTGCGATACTCGACCGAGCCGATGATGTTCAGGCGATCGCTTTCGAAGCCGAACGAGGCTGCGACGCGCTTGTCGATGCCGGCGCCGACTTCGGGCACGTTGATCTGGCCTTCGATGTGCAGGCCGCGAAGCTTGTTGTCGGTGATGATGTTGACAACGCCGGCAACGGCGTCCGAGCCGTAAATCGACGACGCGCCGGCCTTCAGCACTTCGATGCTGCTGACGATCGCGGTCGGCAGGACGTTAAGGTCGGCCGCGAGGACCGAACCGCGCGTCCCGCCCGGCGCCAGGCGGCGGCCGTTGAGCAGGACCAGCGTGCGGCTGGGGCCCAGGTTGCGCAGACCGAGCGTGTTGGCGCCGGTGCCGCCGTCGGTAACGAAGCCGCCATAGAAGTTGTTGATCTGGCCCGAACCCTGGGTGACGGCGTTGCTCTGCAGCGCGTCGGCGGCGCTGTTAAAGCCCGCCTGGGTGATTTCTTCGGCGGTGATCACGGTGATCGGTTCGGCGACCGAAAATTCGTCGCGGCGAATGCGCGAGCCGGTGACGACGATGGCTTGGGTTTCAGCGCTGCTGGTGGCCTCATCCGCCGGAGCGGCTTCCGCAGTTGCGGCATCTTGGGCGAACGCAGGCTGGCTCACGGATATCGCTACCGCAAAAGCGGTAGCACCCAAAAGCAGGTGCGACTTATTCATCAATGTAACTCCCCGGTTGGCCCGTTCGAAGATTGGAGAATGAACGGATTGCCCCCTAGAAAGGCGGAAAAAAGCGGGAGCACAAGCCTCACATGGCATTTTTATGTCACCGCTCGTTTATGACACTCGGGATGTGCCATTTCTGCAACAGTAGGCGGCAAACGACCGAAAATCGTCCGGATAATATGCTTATGTTCCAGCGACATGAATTTCCGCTAGTTCCGTATCTGCGCGATGATAATTTCAGAATTTATGTTGCATTTGTAACTAAATTATTTCTTGCCCATTTTGCTGCGCTGTATCGCAATGCAAACATCTGCGGCCAACCGACCGGCTTTGAGCGATGAACGGACGCGCCGTTGCGGGCTCGGCACGATCTTCTTTCCGCGCGATCCCGCATGATTCCGAATCGCCCCATAGAACGGGTCGGGACGCCATGGTCGCAGCATGTTGCGACGCATCATAATTTGATGCTAATGCCATGGCCTATCCGGTGCGGCGCGGTCGCCATAGTTCCGGGATTCAGGGAGCGCGGGTGAAAAATGGCGAAGTCCAAGGGGACGACGGAAGGTGACGTCGTCACGATCAAGAAATACGCCAACCGGCGGCTCTACGATACCGAACGCAGTTGCTATATTACGCTCGACGATCTCGGCACGATGGTCCGCGACGGCCGCGATTTCCGCGTCGTCGATGCGAAAAGCGGCGAAGACATCACGCATAATGTCCTCACGCAAATCATCATGGACGAGGAAACGCGCGGCGAAACCCTGTTGCCGGTCAATTTCCTGCGCCACCTGATCGGCATGTATGGCGACAAGATGCAGTCGATGGTGCCGCAATATCTCGAAGCGTCGATGACGGCGTTCCGCAAGAACCAGCAGGATGTCCGTTCGGCGTTCGAAGGGGCGCTCGGCTCGAACCCGCTCGCCGAACTCACCCGCCGCAACATGGAAATGTTTCAGCAAGCCGCGGGCGCATTCATACCAGGCGCCGGCGCGAACAAGGCGAAAGATGCCGAAATCGCAGAGCTGAAAGCCGAAATCGCCCAACTCAGGGCCGAGCTCGCCAAAAAATAATCCGGAACCGCAGCGCGGTACCAAAGCACAGAAACAGGACAAATGATCAAGCATGCGCTCAGCGTAACCCGTCAGGCCGACTTCGCGGCCTGGTACCAAGATGTCATTGCCGAGGCCGACCTCGCCGAGGAATCGGGGGTGCGCGGCTGCATGGTGATCAAACCGTGGGGCTATGGCATCTGGGAACGCATCCAGAAGGTGATGGACGCCGCAATCAAGGACGCGGGGGTTCAAAACGCCTATTTCCCGCTCTTCATTCCTTTGAGCTTCTTTGAGAAGGAAGCCGACCATGTCGATGGTTTTGCGAAGGAAATGGCCGTCGTCACCCATCACCGCCTGATCGCGGACGGGAAGGGCAAGCTCGTCCCCGATCCCGAGGCGAAGCTCGAGGAGCCGCTGATCGTCCGCCCGACGTCGGAAACCGTCATCGGCTCGGCGATGAGCCGCTGGGTGCAGAGCTGGCGCGACCTGCCGCTGAAGGTCAACCAGTGGGCGAACGTCGTGCGTTGGGAAATGCGCACGCGGATGTTCCTGCGCACCAGCGAATTCCTCTGGCAGGAAGGCCATACGGCGCACGCCGACCGGGATGATGCGATGGCCGAAACGCTGCGCGCGCTCGAAATGTACCGCGCCTTCGCCGAGGATGTCCTCGCGATGCCCGTGATCGCGGGCGAAAAGCCCGAGAATGAGCGCTTCCCGGGCGCCGTCGCGACCTATTCGATCGAAGCGATGATGCAGGATGGCAAGGCGCTGCAGGCCGGCACTTCGCATTATCTCGGCACCGGCTTCGCCGAGGCGGCGAACATCCGTTACCAGGACAAGGACGGCGGCCACAGCCTCTGCCACACGACGAGTTGGGGTACTTCGACGCGCATGATCGGCGGCGTCATCATGACGCACGGCGACGATGACGGCCTGCGCTGTCCTCCGCGCATCGCGCCGCACCAGATCGTCATCGTGCCGATGCTGCGCGACAATGAGGAAGATGCCGCGATCCTCGATTATTGCCGCGACCTCGAAGCCAGCCTCAAGGCGCTCGATGCCTTCCGCGAACCCGTGCGCGTGCTGCTCGATACCAGCGGCGCGAAGGCGCAGACCAAGCGGTGGGGCTGGGTCAAGAAGGGCGCGCCAATCATCGTCGAAGTCGGTCCGCGCGACGTCGCGGGCGGCAATGTCGCGGTGATCCGCCGGGACCGGCTCTATCAGGAAAGCGGCAAGCTCAATTCGGCGTTCATCGCAAAGAGCGATTTCATCGCCGACGCGGCCGCGACGCTCGATGATATCCAGTCGAGCCTCCATGCCGAGGCAAGCGAGCGGCTTCACGCCAGTATCCGCCGCGACGTGACCGACCTCGCGGCGCATTTCGCCGGTGACGACAAGTTCGTCGGCTGGGTCGAAGTCCAATGGTCGCGCCCGACCGGCGCTACGCTGGACAAGATCGTCGAGCAGCTAAAATCTCTCAAGCTCACGATGCGCAACACGCCGCTCGATGCCGCGCCGGCCGATGGTCCCTGCGTCTTCACCGGCGAACCGGCCGTCGAGCGAGTACTGATCGGGCGGACCTACTGAGCTTTAGCGCCCTTGCGCCGGGAGGCATGGCGTTCTAGCCTTCGCGCCGAGGGGCTCGAAGGAGACTGTCGATGCGATATCCCTTGCTGGTCGCTGCCGCGACGCTGGCGCTAGCTGCGCTTCCCGCCGCGGCCCACCATGGCTGGTCGTCCTATGACGAGACCAAGCCGGTAACCTTGACCGCGTCTTTCACCGAATTGTCGTGGGGCAACCCGCACGGTAGCGCCAAGATGCGCTGGAAGGGCAAGGTCTGGGACGTCATATTGGCGCCGGTCGGCCGCATGGAAGCGCGCGGGCTGACGCGCGCCGAGATCGAACCCGGCAAGCGCTTTCGCCTGACCGGCTATGTCCGGCGCGACGGCGCCGCCGAAATGCGGGTCGAACGCGTGATGGTCGGCAAGAAGACGGTCGAGTTGCGCTGAGCGAAGCGGCGTGGAGCCTGTCCTGACTGCCGCTGCGGAGTGGCTCGATACGACCGGCATCGGGCCGTGGTCGCGCGGGTCGACGCTCGTCTATCCCGTCGCCAATACGCTGCACCTGCTGGGCTTGATCATGTTGGTCGGAGGGATTGGCGTCGTCGACCTCAGGGTCATGGGCCTGTGGAGAAGCCTGCCGGTAATGGAAATCTCGCGCGCGCTCACGCCGGTCGCTATCGCCGGGCTCATCCTGATGGCGATCAGCGGCGTGATCTTGTTCGCCGCCGACGGCCCAGCACTCGCGAGATCGACCATATTCGAGCGAAAGCTGGTCATCATCGCGATTGCCTTGGCCAATGCGACCGCCTTCAGACTGGTCTGGGACGCCGATATGGCGCGCTGGTCCGGCAGGGCGCCCGCCGCAGCGCGGGCGATGGCGGCGGCTTCGCTGCTCCTCTGGCTCGCCGCGGGCGCGTCGGGGCGCTGGATCGCCTACAGCTGACGGCGGCAAGGCCGCGCTAGTGCTTGGTAATGCCCGCCAGCGCGCTTATAGCCTTTCGCCAATGAAAAAGCGCTCGAACAACTCGCCCGGCTTGCCCAGCAGCCAACAGATTCTCGACTTCATCACGGCGTCCGACCAGCCGGTGGGAAAGCGCGAGATCGCCAAGCATTTTGCGCTCCACGGCAACGACAAGATCGCGCTGAAAGCGTTGCTCAAGGACATGACCGACGAGGGGTTGGTCGATCTGGCGCCCGGACGGGCATTCCACAAGCATGGTGGGTTGCCGCGCGTCACGGTGCTACGCGTCGCGGCGATCGAGGGAAGCAACCTCTGGGCGGTGCCCGATCGTTGGGAAGGCGCCGGTCCGGCTCCGCGGCTGCGCGTGATGGAGCAGGGGCGGAAAGGCGCGCTGGGCGTCGGCGACCGCATACTCGCGCGCACCGAGGAACGCGGCAGCGGCCATGTCGCACACCCGATGAAGCGGCTGCAGGCGAGCGCAGAGATGGTGATCGGCGTGCTCGTCGAGGATATCGGGCCGGGCGGCAAGCCGATGGTCTGGCTGCGGCCTGCCGACAAGCGCGCGCGCTATGACTTCGCTGTCGCTGACAAGGGCGACGCGGATATCGGCGACTTGGTTCGCGCCGAACTCACGGGGCGAGGGGCAGCGATCAAGGCGAAGGTCATCGACCGCATCGGCGATCCCTTCGCGCCCAAATCGCTCAGCATGATCGCGATTGCGCGGCATGAAATCCCGCATGTCTTTGGCGCCGAAACGCTCGCCGAGGCGGGGCATGCGGCGAAGCTGCCGCTCACCCCCGACGGCCGCGAGGATCTTCGCGACCTGCCGGTCGTCGCGATCGATCCCATAGATGCGCGCGACCATGACGATGCCGTCTGGGCGATCCCCGACGACGAGCCGGGCAACAAGGGCGGCTTTCGCGCGATCGTCGCGATCGCCGACGTCAGCTATTATGTCCGTCCCGACGGGGCGCTCGATCGCGAGGCGCGGCGGCGCGGCAACAGCGTCTATTTCCCCGACCAGGTCGTGCCGATGCTGCCCGAAACGCTGTCGGCCGGCGTCTGCTCGCTGAAAGCCGGGCAGGACCGCGCCGCAATGGCGTGCCATCTCGTCATCGACAAGCATGGCAAGGTGACGTCATGGCGGTTCACGCGCGCGCTGGTCAGGCTGCGCGCGAACATCGCCTATGAGCATGCGCAGGCGGCTTACGACAGCGACGCGCCGCGCGATGACTGGGACGCCGACGTGCTCCCCACGCTCAAGAATTTATGGGCGTGCTGGACGCTGCTGGCAAAGGCGCGCGCCGCCCGCGCGCCGCTCGACCTCGACCTGCCCGAACGGCAGGTCATCCTCGACGAGGCAGGCGGAATCGCCGAAATCCGCGTCCGCGACCGGCTCGATTCGATGCGGTTGATCGAGGATTATATGATCGCGGCGAATGTCGCGGCGGCGAAGGCGCTGGAGGCTAAGAAGTCACCCGTCATGTACCGCATCCACGAGCCGCCGAGCCGCGAAAAGCTCGTCAGCCTCAAGGATTATCTCGAAACCTTCGAACAGAGCTTTGCGCTCGGGCAGGTCATCACCCCCGCGGTGTTCAACCGGCTGATCGACGGCTTTTCCGAAGACGACCGGCTGCCCGAAATCATGCAGGCGATCCTGCGCAGCCAGACGCAGGCCTACTACGGCCCCGCCAACGCGGGCCACTTCGGCCTCGCGCTTGGCAGCTACGCGCATTTCACTTCGCCGATCCGTCGCTACGCCGACCTGATCGTCCACCGCGCGCTCGTCGATTCCTACAAGCTCGAAGTCCCCGGCAAGCCCAAGGGCCTGCCCGCGCGCACGGGGCTTGGGGAGGCTGACGCCAAGGGGCTGTCGCGCATCGGCGAAGCGATCAGCGCGCTCGAACGCCGCGCGATGGAGGCCGAGCGCGAGACGGTCGACCGCTATGTCGCCGCCTATCTCGCGACCAGGACGGGCGAGATCGTCGTCGCGCGCATCACCGGGGTGCAGCCTTTCGGTTTCTTCGCGACCGTCGACGGGCTCGGCGGCGACGGGCTGGTGCCCGTATCGACGCTGGGCAGCGAGCGCTTCTTCTACGACGAGGCCGCACGCAGCCTTGACAGCGAGCATGGACGGGTGAGCTTTACCGTCGGCCAGCGGATCGAGCTTCGACTGATGGACGCCAATCCGATCAGCGGCGCACTACGCTTCGAACTGCCCGACGCCCCCGAGGGCGGCTTTCGGAACCGCCCGCCGCGGCGAGATGGGGTGAAGAAAACCGGCAAGGACAAGGGCGGCAAGCATATGGTCGGCAAACGCGGTCGTCCGGCGAATATCAAGCACAAGGGCCGGCGCAGATAGCTCCTCGCCGAATAACTATTTTCCAGCGAGCTTCTGCAACAACGCCGCACTTTCCGCATCGGCTGGGAAAAACGCCTCGATCGCGAGTTCGGACAGCGTGATGTCGACGGGTGTTCCGAAGATCGTCACCGTCGAGACAAAGCGGATTTGTCCCATCGGCGTGTCGAGGATCAGCGGGACCGCGATGCCGTTCGCCAAGCCGCGATGATGCTCGTCTTCGGCGGCCGGATAGCCGGCCAATTCCTCGCGCAATGCGACCAGTCCGGCGTCGGCGCTCGCGTCGATCTGGTGGTCGAGCCGTTCGAGAATATGCGCGCGCCATTCGCCGTGATTAGCGATATGCGGCGCGAGCCCCTCGGGATGCAGCGCAATGCGCAGCACGTTGACCGGTGGTTCGAACAGATGCGGTGCCGCAAGCCCTGCGAGAATTCCGACCGCGCTGTTCGCCGCGACCATATTCCAGTGCCGGTCCACCGCGAGCGCGGGGTAGGGCTCGTGCCCCTTCAGCACATGCTCGACGATCGCGCGCATTCCCGCCATTTCGTCGCTGTCGAGCGGCCGTTCCTGATAGTCGGGAGCATAACCCGCCGCCAGCAACATCGCATTGCGCGCACGGTGCGGCACGTCGAGGCAGTCGGCGATTCGCTGCAACATTTGGGCGCTCGGCTTCGACCGCCCCGTCTCGATAAAGCTCAGGTGGCGCGTTGAAATCTCGGTATCGAGCGCGAGGTCCATCTGGCTCATCCGGCGGCGGGTGCGCCATTCGCGGAGTTGTTCGCCCAGCGGTGCGACTTGCATGATCGTCTCCTTCTGCGGCCAGAGCTATACCTCGTCCTTCTCCTTTTCCATTACCTTGGGCGTAATCGACTGACTGCATTTGCTGGGCCAGATGGGACGGGCAATCGAAAGGAGAACATCATGTCCATCTTCAATCTCAAGAACACGCTGATCATCGATGCCATCACCTGCACGGCGTTGTTCGTCCTGTGTGTGTTTGCGACCGCGACGGTCGCCGCGCTGCTCGGCCTCCCCTCCGAAGTGGTGACCGTCGCGGGTTGGATCGGCCTTCCCTCGGCTCTGCTGATGCTGTTCGTTGCCAATCAGAAGGAGCCGAGCAAGGGACTCGCGAACCTGATTGCGATCGGCAATCTGGGGTGGGTCGCTGCCAGTTTTGCCGTTCTCGCGATTTTCGCCGGACAGATGACCGCGCTCGGCATTGCCATTGTCATCGTGCAGGCGATCGGCGTCCTGGTATTTGCAATTTACGAAGCGAAAGGCGCTGCGGCGCTGTCGCGTCCCGCCACCGTCTAACTCAGCGCGTCGAGCCGGGCGATATCGATGCCGCCCGGCACCAGCATCACCGGGCAGGGCAGCGACCCCGCATCCTGTCCGGTGAAATAGGCGACGAGCGGTCCCGGGGGGCCGCTCGCAGCCGTCGCGAGCACCAGCGCCGCAATCTCGTCATTGGCGCGGATCATTTCGCAAACCACCTCGGCGGGCTTGCCCGATTTGACCATGACTTGCGGCGTCACGCCGGCTTCCTGCACCACCGCGTCGGCGGCGGCGGCCACCAGTTCCTCGGCATGTTCGCGCGCCTCGGCCTCGATCGTCGCCTGCACGCCGCCAAAGGCGACGAAATCCTGCGGCGGGATGATCGCGAGCACCATGACACCGCCGCCCGTCCGCGCCGCGCGGCGCGCGGCAAAGCGCAGCGCCAGCGCCGCCTCCGGACTGTCGTCGATCACCACCAGATATGTCCGCATCGCCCCGACCCCTCGTGTTTTTGCTTGGCGCCAAGAGTGCGTCACATTCGTATGAAACGCAAGCTGGCCCGCTGGACCTTGACCGATGCAGGGCTTATGGCGAGGAAGAATCCGTAGCGGCAGGCCCCGCCTGCAAGACTGACAGGGACACGCCTAAACATGCCAATCGAACTGAAAATGCCCGCTCTCTCGCCGACGATGGAGGAGGGCGCCCTTGCCAAATGGCTGGTGAAGGAGGGCGACACGGTCAAGTCGGGCGACCTGCTCGCCGAAATCGAAACCGACAAGGCGACGATGGAATTCGAGGCGGTCGACGAGGGCACGGTCGCCCGGATTCTCGTCGCCGAAGGCACCGATGGCGTGAAGGTCGGCACCGTGATCGCGGTGATCGCGGGCGAAGATGAGGATGCGAGCGAAGCCAAGGCCGCGCCCGCACCGGCCCCTGCCGCCGAACCCAAGACCGAAGCCGCGCCGGCGGCGCCGGCTGCACCCTCCGCCGCGGCTCCGGCGCCCGCACCCGCACCCGCACCGGCCGCTTCGGGAGACCGCATCAAGGCCAGCCCGCTCGCCAAGCGCCTCGCCGCCGAACAGGGCATCGACCTCAAGAGCCTGACCGGCACCGGCCCCGGCGGCCGCGTCGTCAAGGCCGACCTCGAAGGCGCGCCTGCTGGCACCGCAGCGCCCGCTCCCACCGCCGCCGCGCCGACCGCAACCCCCGCACCGGCCACCGCCGGCGCGATCCCCGATTTCGGCATCCCGCACGAGGATGAAAAGCTGTCGGGCATGCGCAAGACGATCGCGCGCCGCCTGACCGAGTCGATGCAGCAATCGCCGCACATCTACCTGACCGTCGACATCCGCCTCGACGCGCTGCTCAAGCTGCGCGGCGAACTCAACGCCAGCCTCGAAAGCCGCGGCGTCAAGCTCAGCGTCAACGACATGCTGATCAAGGCGCTCGCGGTCGCGCTCGAACGCGTGCCCGCGTGCAACGTCAGCTTCGGCGGCGATGTGATGCGCAAATACAGCCGCGCCGACATCTCGGTCGCGGTCAGCATTCCGGGCGGCCTCATCACCCCGATCATCGTCGATGCCGGCGGCAAGTCGATGTCGAAAATCTCGACCGAAATGTCCGAACTCGCGGCCAAGGCCAAGGAAGGCAAGCTCCAGCCCGCCGAATATCAGGGCGGCACCGCCTCGATCTCGAACATGGGCATGATGGGGATCAAGCAGTTCACCGCCGTCATCAACCCGCCGCAGGCCATGATCATGGCGATCGGCGCGGGCGAGAAGCGGCCCTACATCGTCGACGACGCGCTCGCGATCGCGACGGTGATGTCGGCGACCGGCAGCTTCGACCACCGCGCGATCGACGGCGCAGACGGCGCGCTGCTGATGAAGACCTTCAAGGAGCTTGTTGAAAGCCCGCTGGGACTGGTGGCGTAACATGGCTGACACCAACTACGACCTCATCGTCCTCGGCTCAGGGCCCGGCGGCTATGTTGCGGCGATCCGCGCGGCTCAATTGGGCCTGAAAACCGCGATCGTCGAGCGCGAGAATCTCGGCGGCATCTGCCTCAACTGGGGCTGCATTCCGACCAAGGCGCTTCTGCGTTCGGCCGAGATCTATCATTATATGCAGCATGCGGGCGATTACGGCCTCGTCGCGGCGCAGATCAGCGCCGATATTGACGCGGTGGTGAAGCGTAGCCGCGGCGTCGCGAAACAGCTGAGCCAGGGCGTCGCCTTCCTGATGAAGAAGCACAAGATCACCGTCCATATGGGCGAGGGCAAGCTGACCGCGCCCGGCAAATTGGAAGTGAAGGGCGAGAAGGGCACCGAAACCCTCACCGCCAAGAATGTCATCGTCGCGACCGGCGCGCGCGCCCGCGACCTGCCGTTCGCCCCCGCCGACGGCAAGCGCATCTGGACCTATCGCCACGCGCTCGTGCCGCCCGAAATGCCGAAGAAGCTGCTCGTCATCGGATCGGGCGCGATCGGGATCGAATTTGCGAGCTTCTACAGCGACATGGGCGTCGATGTTACTGTCGTCGAAATGCTCGACCGCCTCGTCCCCGTCGAGGATGCCGACGTGTCGGCCTTCCTCGAGAAACAGCTCAAGAAGCAGGGCATGACGATCTTCACCGGCGCCGGGGTCGAAGAGCTAAAGGCGACCGCGACCGGCGTCACCGCGAAGATCAAGACCAAGGACGGCAAGGTCGAAAGCGCCGAATTCAGCCATGCCATTGTCGCCATCGGCATCGTCCCGAACACCGAGAATATCGGGCTGGAGGCGCTGGGCGTGAAGACCACCAAGGGCCATATCGACACCGACGCGATGTGCCGCACCAACGTCCCCGGCATCTGGGCGATCGGCGACGTCACCGCGCCGCCGTGGCTCGCGCACAAGGCGATGCACGAATCGGTGATTTCGGTCGAGGCGATCGCGGGCAACCACCCGCACGCGATGGACCCGCGCAACATCCCGGGCTGTACCTATTGCCGCCCACAGATCGCCAGCGTCGGCCTGACCGAAGCGAAGGCCAAGGAACTCGGCTACGAGGTGAAGGCCGGCACCTTCCCCTTCATCGGCAACGGCAAGGCGATTGCGCTCGGCGAATCCGAGGGTTTCACCAAGACGGTGTTCGACGCGAAGACCGGCGAACTGCTCGGCGCGCACATGATCGGCGCCGAGGTCACCGAGCTGATCCAGGGCTATACGATCGGCAAGACCGCGGAGCTGGTCGAGGATGATTTCATCGGCACCGTCTTCCCGCATCCGACGCTCAGCGAAACGATGCACGAAGGCGTGCTCGCGGCGTTCGGGCGGCCGCTGCATATTTGACCATTCGATCCTCCCCGTCGCGCAGCCATGGGGAGGGCGCGCTCGCCGCAGGCGAGTGGGGGAGGGGCCCTCTTCTGTCGGCCCCTGCGGGACGCCACCTCCCCATGGCTGCGCGACGGGGAGGATTTTCTTGCTTCGACGTTCAGGCTTTCCCCCCATCGCGGCGGCGCTCCTCATCGCCGTTATCCTGCTCGGTTTCGCGGTGGGCGCAGGATGGACACAGGCCGCCGACTGGCAAATCTCGCACAGCCTTGCGATCCGCGTCGATGAAAGCAGCGCGAGCTTCATATCCTTCATGCAATGGGTAAGCTGGATCGGCGGCGGCACGCCGCGATGGGCCATCGTGATCCTGCTGTGCGGGCTCGTCTGGCACTGGTGCGGCCCGCGCTGCGCCGTCGCGCTCGGCGGTGCGTCGCTGCTCTCGAACCTCGCCTCCAGCCTGCTGAAGCTCGGCTTCCGCCGCGCGCGGCCTGACCTGATCGATCATCTCGACCGTCAGACGAGCTTTTCCTACCCGAGCGGCCATGCGACGAGCGCGGCGGTCGTCTATCTGCTCCTCGCCTGGCTCGCGCCACCGCGCTGGCGGCCGTCAGCATGGGCGCTTGCTGCAACGATGATGCTGCTCACCGGTTTTTCACGCATCATGCTCGGCGTACACTGGGCGAGCGACATTGCCGGCGGCACGATGCTCGGCAGCGCGTTCGCGCTACTCGGCGCCTGGTGGGTCAGCGGGCAGAAGATTTCAGCCTGAAGCATTTTCCGCTGTCCTATTTCGCGCCGGTTTGCCATCACATTTGGGGGCATCGGCAACGGGTGGGGCGAACATGAAATCGCGAATGAAGTTCGGCAGTTTTCTGCGGGGAATCGTTTTTGGCACTCCCGCGCTTTTCGCGGTATGGGCGGCGCCGTCGCAGGCGCAAGACGCGGGCGGGCAGACCGTCATCACCGGCGCGCGCTACATCGACGTCCTGACCGGAAAGACCGCCGAGTTCCCCGCGATCTTCGTCGGCGCCGATGGCCGCATCACGGGTATCGCCGATGCGCGCACGGTGCGCTGGGGATCGAACGTCAAGCATATCGATCTTGGCGGCAAGACGCTGTTGCCGGGACTCATCGACATGCACGTCCATCTCGACGGCCCCGCCGACATCGGCGGCTATCGCGGGCTGGAGTTCACCGACAGCTTCTGGGGCATGACCGCCGTCAAGAATGCGAACGACATGCTCGGCGCGGGCTTCACCACCGTGCGCAACGTCGGGTCGGCCGATCGCAACGATATCGGGCTGAAACAGGCGATTGACGCCGGCTATGCGACGGGACCGCGAATCGTTCCGGCAGGCTATTCGCTCGGCGCGACTGGCGGGCATTGCGACAGCACTTTCCTGCCGCCGAGTATGGAGAAGAAGGACGGCAAGGAAGAGGGGATCGGCGATACGCCCGAGGAACTGCGCTACCAGGTCCGCCGCCAGCGCAAATATGGCGCCGAAGTGATCAAGGTCTGCGCGACCGGCGGGGTCTTCTCGCGCAACACCGAGCCCGGCCAGCTCCAGGTCTCCGAAAGGGAACTCGCCGCCATCGCCGACGAGGCGCACCAATGGGGCTTGCGCGTCGCCGCGCACGCGCATGGTGCGACCGGCATCCGCGCCGCGATCGCCGCGGGGATCGACACGATCGAGCATGCCAGCCTTGTCGACGACGAGGGCATCCGCATGGCGGTGGCGCGCAAGCAGCCGGTGTGGTTCTCGATGGACATCTACAACACCGAATATACGCAGGCCGAAGGCGCAAAGAATGGCGTGCTCGAGGATAATCTGCGCAAGGACCGCGAGATCGCCCAGATCCAGCGCGACAATTTTCGCAAAGCGGTGAAGGCGGGCGTGCGCATGGTGTTCGGCTCCGACGCGGGTGTCATGCCGCACGGACAGGTCGGCGGCCAGTTTCGCGTCATGGTCGAATATGGAATGACCCCGATGCAGGCGATCCAGGCCGCGACGAAAAACGCCGCCGAGGCGCTCGGCCGCGAACGGGACGTGGGCGCAATCGCGGTCGGCCGCTACGCCGACATTATCGCGGTCGACGGCGACCCGCTGGCCGATGTGGGCCAGCTCGAAAGCGTCGATGCGGTGGTGAAGGGCGGGGTGCTGGTGAAGGGCGAATGAAGTCCTACACCACCAGCCGGTCGACCAGCGCCTCGCGCATCTCGGGGGTGAAATTCAGCACGGCCTCGGCATAGGTCGGGATATCGCCATGATCGCGCCGCACCGTGGCGAGCGCGGCGTCGAGGTAGGCGGGGTTCACGGACATCAGCGCGCGGATCGCATCGTCGTGGATTTCGGCGCCGTAACGCGAACGGATATGCGCCGCGCCCTGCGCTATGCGTTCCTCGATCTTGCCAGCGGTGTTGGTGAGCAGATAATCGTGCATCAAATCGTCTTCATGGACCCCGAGCAGCCGGTGGACGATCGCGACGGCAAAGCCGGTCCGATCCTTGCCCGCGACGCAGTGGACGAGGCTCGGCGCGTCATATTCGGCGAGCGCCGCCAGATAGAGGCGCAGCGTCGCGACGAGTGCCGAGCGATAGGGCATTCCGGCATAGGTATCGATCATCCGCGCGCGCGCCGTCTCGACATCGATCGTCCCGCCCGCCGCCTGAAGGTGCGGCGCGAGGCCCGCGGTCACCCCGCCCGCGAACAGCACGCGCGCCGAGAAATTCTCGCTGCGGCGGCACGGGTGCATCTCGCGCTCGTCGTCGCCACGCAGATCGATCACCGTCTCGAGGCCCAAGGCGTCGAGCGCGACGAGATCCTCGTCGCTCGCGCCTTCATGGTGCGCCGAGCGCCACAGCGTCCCGTCGCGCAGGCGCCCGCCGCCCTCGACGGCATAACCGCCATAGTCGCGAAAATTGTGAATGCCGGACAGCGGCAGGACACGCTCGGCGAGCATGGTCATTCTCCTGTGAACACGGGGGGACGCTTTTCGACGAACGCGTTGATCGCCTCGCGGTTATCCGCGGTTTCGTGGACGATTGCCTGATAGGCTGCGCTCAATTCCAAAATATCGCTCATCCGGCTGTGCTGCGCCTCGCGGAGCAGGCGTTTGGTCAGGCGCAGCGCGCGCGGCGGATTGCAGACGATCCGCTCGGCAATGGCGATTGCACGGTCGAGCAGTTCCGCATCGGGCACGACGTCCGTGACCAGACCATATTCCTTTGCCTGGGCCGCGTCAAAGCGGTCGCCGGTCAGGAACAGCTCGGCGGCGCGGGGGTATCCGAGTATCTTCTGGAGCAGCCACGCCCCGCCATCGCCGGGGACGATGCCGACCTTGATGAAGCTGCAGGCAAATTTCGCGCTCTCGGCGGCGATGCGGATGTCGCAGGTGCACGCGAGGTCGGCGCCAAGACCGATGGCATGGCCGTTGACCGCCGCGATCATCGGCACCTCGCAATCCATCAGTGCGCGGATCACCGCCTGCACACCCTTGCGATAGTTCGACCGGGTGGAATCGGGCTGGTCGAGCACGCCGATTCCGGTTCGGTCCTGCATGCCTTTCAGGTTCCCGCCGGCGCTGAACGCCTTGCCGCTGCCGGTCAGGATGATCGCGCTGACGCCGCGGTCGGCGCCGAGGTCGCGCAGCGTGTCGATGATATCCTGGCAGTCTTCGTGGGTGCCGATCGCATTCATGCTCTCCGGCTTGATCATCGTCAGGATCGCGATCTTGCCCCGCCGTTCGACACGCAGAAATTCGCCCATTGTCCTCATATCCTTCATTGCGGCTGGCCATCCCGGTGCATAGCATGATTGGCAGCGGGTCGCTAAGCAAAGGGCCGCAGTACCGCGGCGCCTCAGCGCACCGCGCCTCCTTCGCGCAGCGCTGCGATCTTGTCCGCATCATAGCCAAGCCCTGCCAGCACCGCTTCGCCATCGGCGCCAACCGCGGGGGCCGGACGCGGCGTGTCGTTGACCGTCGCCGAATAGCGCGGGGCAGGGGCTGGCTGGACCGCGCCGCCCACCGTCAGGAAGGTCTCGCGCTCGACGTTGTGCGGATGCTGCGGTGCCTCGCTCAGCGACAGGATCGGCGCGAAGCAGACGTCGGTCATTTCCATGATTGCGCACCATTCGTCGCGCGTCTTCGTCCTGAACAGCGCGGTCAGCTTGTCCTTGAGCGCGCCCCATTTCGACGGGTCGAGTTGCGCGTCGAAATCGGGATCGTCGGTGAGTCCGGTCTTTTCGCGAAGCAAGGCATAGAATTGCGGTTCGATCGATCCGATCGAGATATATTTACCGTCGGCGCAAGCATAGCTGTCATAAAAATGCGCGGCGCCGTCGAGCATGTTGACGCCGGCTTCATCCTTGAGCCGGCCCGCGGCGAGGAAACCCCAGGTCATGCCTGCCAGCAGCGCCGAGCCGTCGGTCATCGCGCAGTCGATCACCTGCCCTTCGCCGGTGCGCGCGGCGTGAACGAGCGCGCTCGACATGCCGAAGGCGAGCATCATGCCGCCGCCGCCGAAGTCGCCGACATAATTGACCGGCGGGACCGGCTTCTCGCCCGCACGCCCGATGCCGTGGAGCACGCCCGACAGCGAGATATAGTTGATGTCGTGCCCCGCCGCCTGCGCATATGGGCCGAACTGGCCCCAGCCGGTCATGCGGCCATATACAAGCTTCGGATTGTCGGCGAGCAGCACGTCGGGGCCGAGGCCGAGCCGCTCCATCACGCCCGGGCGATAGCCCTCGATGATCCCGTCTGCGCTCTTGCAAAGCCCGCGCGCGATTTCGACAGCTTGCGGGTTCTTCATGTCGAGCGCGATCGAGGTGCGGTTGCGGCTTAACGGATCGCGCGGGTCCATGACGCCGCCGGGGCGATCAATGCGGATCACCTCGGCGCCATGGTCGGCGAGCATCATGCCGCAGAAAGGACCGGGACCGATGCCGGCAAATTCGATGATCCTGATACCTTGCAATGGTCCGGTCATGTTGCGCACTCCATAGAAATATACCCCGTCATTGCGAGGAGCGAAGCGACGCGGCAATCCAGCATGGACGTAAGCCGCTCTGGATTGCTTCGCTCCGTTCGCAATGACGAAGGTGGGATTAAATCCGTTCGATGATGATCGCGGGCGCCATGCCGCCGGCGGCGCACATGGTGACAAGGCCGTAGCGTCCGCCCGACCGTTCGAGTTCGTCGAGCGCCGTGCCGATCAGGATCGAGCCCGTCGCGCCGATCGGATGGCCAAGCGCCATCGCGCCGCCGTTGATGTTCACCTTCTCGCGGTCGAGATCGAGGTCGCGGATGAACTTCTCGGCGACCACGGAAAAGGCCTCGTTGATTTCCCAGACGTCGATGTCGTCCTTGGTCAGCCCGGCCTTTTCGAGAACCTTCTTCGCCGCCGGGACGGGCGCGTTGAGCATCAAGGTCGGATCGTCGCCGATATTGGCATAGGCGACGACGCGCGCGCGTGGCTTCAGCCCGTGCTTGTCGGCATATTCCTTCGAGGTCAGCAGGATCGCGGCGGCGCCGTCGACAACCCCCGACGAATTTCCGGCGTGGTGGAAATGCTGGATTTCGACGTCGGGATAGCGGCGGTTGACCTGCTTGCGGAAGGTGACGCCGCCGCCGAGGTCGAAATCGGCGAGTGCCGCGAAGCTGGGCTTGAGCGCCGCGAGCCCCTCTGCGGTGGTTTGCGGACGCGGGAATTCCTCATGGTCGAGCGCGACGCTGCCGTCGGGGTTGTGTACGGGCACCACCGACTTGGCGAAGCGGCCTTCCTTGATCGCGCGGTCGGCGCGCTGCTGGCTGACCAGCGCGAGCGCGTCGAGCGCCTCGCGGCTGATACCCTCGATCGTCGCGATCGCGTCGCCGCACACGCCCTGGTTCGATTGCGGGTGCAGTTCGTCGAGCGCCTCGTGCCCCGATCCCATCAGGCGCGGCGGCAAACCGGCGTTCGCCTGTTCGGCGGCAAAGGCGGTGGTATAGCTCATCATCTCGGTCCCGCCGGCGATGACGCAATCTTCCATGCCGCTCATCACGCTGGCGGCGGCGAAATTCACCGAGCTGATGCCGCCGCCGCAGAAGCGGTCGAGCGTCGTGCCCGATGCTTTGGTGTCGTAACCCGCCGAGAGCGCGGCCATGCGGCCGAGGTCGCCGCCCTGCTTGCCATTCTGGCTCGACGTCGACCAGACGATGTCGTCGACGGTCGCGGTGTCGAGATTATTGCGGTCGCGGATCGCGGCGAGCACCGTTGCGGCCAGATGCTGGGGGTGAAGGTGCGACAGCGCGCCCTTGCCGGGCTTGCCGATACCGCGCGGGGTGCGGACGGCGTCGATGATATAGGCTTCGCTCATGGGAAATTCCTTTCGATCGGGGAGTTAGCGGGGGGCCATGCGGATCGCGCCATCGAGGCGCACCGCCTGGCCGTTGAAATAGCTGTTGCGCACCATCTCCATCGCGAGGCTGGCATATTCCTCGGCCTTGCCGAGCCGCTTGGGGAAGGGAACCGAGGCTTCGAGGCTCTCCTTCACCTTCGGGTTCATGTTGCCGAGCAGCGGGGTGCCGAACACGCCGGGCATGATCGAATTGACGCGGATGCCGAGGTCCATCAGATCGCGCGCCATCGGCAGGACGAGGCCGTTCACGCCCGCCTTCGCCGAGCCGTAAATCACCTGCCCGATCTGTGCGTCCTGCGCCGCGACCGAAGCGGTGAAGATGATCGCGCCGCGTTCGCCGTCTTCCATCTCGGGAAGCGTCGCCATGCCTTCGGCGGCGATCGAGCCGACGCGGTAGCTGGCGGTCAATATGCCGGCGACGCCATAGGCATAATCCTCGGTCGGGGTACGGCGGAACTTGCCGCTTTCCTTATCATAGGCGAGCGTCTTGCCGCGGCGCGAGGTCATCGCGCAATGGACGCAGACGCGTTCCTGCCCGTGCGCCGCGCGCGCCTTGGCATAGCCGTCGAGCACGGATTGCTCGTCGGTGATGTCGACATGGACGAACAATCCGCCGATCGACGCCGCGACCTCTTCGCCGAGCGCGTCGTTGATGTCGAAGATGGCAACCTTCACGCCCGATGCAGCAAGCGCCTCCGCGGTCGCGCGGCCGAGGCCCGATGCACCGCCGGTCACGACGGCCGATATGCTGGAATCGATTTTCATGGGGGAGGCTCCTCAGGCGGGGATCTGGTTGAAGGGAATGCCCTTGTCGGGCCGATGGTCCTGCGGAAGGCCGAGGATGCGCTCGGCAATCGTATTGAGCAAAGTTTCGTCCGATCCGCCCGCGATGCGCCCCGTCGGCGCATTGATCCAGCTCGACGCCCAATCGTCCTTGGGCGAGGCATGTTCGTCGAACGGGAAAGCGCCGGTGCCCTGCAGATCGAGCGCAAGTTCGGAAAGCTTCTGGCGCGAACGGACGGCGACAAGCTTGTTCAGCGACCCTTCGGGACCCGGGGTCATTCCCGCCTGCATCATCAGCCGCGCGCGGCGGTTGATCGAATCCAGGCCGTTCCGCATCGCGTAGTTGCGCGCGATCTGCTGCCGGATACGGCCGTCGGCGATCGCTGGCTTGCCGTTGATCCGGGTGGCTTTCGCGAGGTCGACGAACAGGTCGAGATGCGGGCCGAAGCCGGCGCTGTCGGTAGCGACATAGCGTTCGATCATCAGTGTCGCCATCGCGACCGCGAAGCCGCCGCCCACGGGCGACATGCGATGATCGTCGCTGACCTTCACATCGTCGAAGAAGACCTCGTTCACATGGCTGTCGCCGCCCGCGAGCTTGATCGGGCGCACCGTGACGCCGGGCGCCTTCATATCGACCCAAAAATAGGTGAGCCCCTTGTGCTTCGCGACGGTCGGATCGGTCCGCACGACGATCACACCATAGTCGCTATATTGCGCCCAGCTCGTCCAGACCTTTTGCCCGTTGATCTTCCAGCCGTTTCCATCGGTTTCGGCGCGGGTGCGCAGGCCCGCAAGGTCGGTGCCCCCCGAGGGTTCGGAAAAGAGCTGGCACCAGATTTCCTCGCCCTTCAGCGCCTTGACGACGCGCTCCTTCACAAATTCCCGGTCGCTGCCGAACTGCATCAGAACGGGGACGGGCATACCGAGCGAGATGCCGAAATAGACGTTCGGAAAGCCGTGCTTCATCTCCTCGGCTTCGAAGGTGATCTTCTCGATATGGCCGAGGCCCTGGCCCCCGAGGTCGGTCGGCCAGTTGATGCCGGCATAGCCCGCGTCGAATTTCGCCTTCTGATAGCGGCGGCCGAGCGCGAGGTCGTCATCGACGCCAAGGCCTTTGCGCGCCGCCTTGCCGAACGCCGGCACCATCGTTTCGCACCATTCCGCAGCCTTGACGCGATAGGTTTCGAGATCGGTCATGCGCCTGCTCCTGCCAGCCGGTCGACGAGCAAATCCTCCCAAAAGATGCTGCTCCCCTGTTCGAGCGCGAGCGTGCGCGAGCGGCGCATATGAAGGTGCAGCCCGATCTCCCACGTCACGCCGATACCGCCGTGAATCTGGATGCAGTCGCGCGCCGCCGTGTCATAGGCCTCGGTCGTCGATAGGCGCGCGGCGGCCGCAGCAATGATGAAATCGTCCTGCTGCTCGCGCGCCGCGGCGTGGATGGCGTTGGCGCGCGCGAGTTCGACCAGGCCGTAGAGTTCTGCGATGCGATGCTTGATCGACTGGAACGCCCCGATCGGCTGGCCGAACGCCTTGCGCGTCAGCGCATAGTCGCGTGCGATTTCCATCAGCGCCTCCGCGCCGCCCGTCTGTTCATGCGCAGTCACGACGGCTTGCAATGCAAGGATGTGGAGGGCCGCAGCGCGGGCCGCGTCGCCGGCGACGAGGGTTTCGGCTGGCGTGCTGGCCAGAACCAGATCGGCAATGCAACGACTGTTGTCGAAGCTTTCGACCGCCCTTCTTTCGATTCCGGCAAGGTCGGCGATCGCGAGAGCAGGCAAGCCGCCTTCATCGGCGAAGAGGACCGCAACGTCGGCAAACAATCCGCCCGAAACGCCGACGGCGGTGCCGTTCGCCTTGCCGGCGCTCACTGTGACAGCGGCGCGCGCGGGAAGGGGGTCGGGACCCGACGCGAAGGCGACCGCGCCGATCGTCTCGCCGCTCGCGAGCCCAGGCAGCCAGCGCACCTTCTGCGCGTCGCTGCCATAAAGCTCGATTGCCTTGGCGGCGCCAAAGCTCGATGTCAGGAACGGCGCGCCACTTAGCGAGCGCCCAGCCTGATGCGCGATCAGGCCAAGCTCGACTAGTCCGAGCGCAAGCCCGCCATAGACCTCTGGAAGCGCGAGGGCGGTCCAGCCCTGCTCCTTCGCCGTCGTCCAGAAACCGTCATGATATTTGCCGCTGGTCTGGAGTAGCGGCAGCAGATCGTCCTTGCTGACCCGCGCTTCAAGCGCGCGCCGCGACTCGGTCGCGATCGCCTGCTGCCCTTCGTCGTACAAAATCGACATCGGCCCGTTCCTCTACCCTTATGGTTTCGGTCATCATCCGAACGTTAACGTAAACGTCAAGTGTTTTGACGCTGCGAGCCCATGGGCTCAACGGGCGACCCTGTCAGGCAAGCCCTGCCTTCCAGTCGCGCTTGATCTTCTTGGCGAGGCTCCATTTATGGACCTCGGTCGGGCCGTCGTAGATGCGGAAGGCGCGGACTTCGCGGAACACCTGTTCGACGATCGTCTTATCGGTGACCCCGGTGCCGCCCATTACCTGGACGCAGCGATCGGCGATGCGCATCAGCGCTTCGGACACCGCGACCTTCGCCATCGAGCTTTCGACTGTACCAAGCGATCCGGTGTCGAGGATGCCCGCGCACCAGTCGATCATCAGCTCGGCCTGTTTCAGGTCGATCATATTTTCGGCGAGCATGAAACCGACGCCCTCATGCTCGATCAGCGGCTTGCCGAAAGCCTCGCGGCGGTTGGCATAGTCGGTCGCGATCTCGTGCGCCCGGATGCACGCACCGAGCCAGCGCATGCAGTGCGACAGGCGGGCGGGGGAGAGGCGCACCTGTGCATAGCGGAAGCCTTCGCCGGCTTCGCCCAGCATCTGGTCGGCGGGGATGCGGAGATTGTCGATCGTCAGCGTTGCATGGCCGCCCGGCATCGAACTGTCGATCGTGTTCGGTACATCGTCGATCCGGATCGCGGGATCGGGCAGGTCGACGAGGAACATGCACGCGCCTTGCTCAGCCTTAGCCATGACGATGCCCACGCGCGCGCCCTGCGCGCCGGTGATGAAGGTCTTGCGGCCGTTGACGACCCAGTGATTGCCGTCGAGATGGCAGGTGGTTTTCATCATCGACGGGTCGGACCCCGCTCCGCCGTCCTCGGCGGGCTCGGTCATGAAGAAGGCCGAGCGGACGCGGCCCTCGACCATCGGCTTCAGGAAGCGTTCCTTGAGCTCCGGGCTGCCCTCCTTGCCGAGCAGGTACATATTGCCCTCGTCGGGCGCCATCGTGTTGCACGCGAGCGGGCCGAGCGGCGACAGGCCGCTCTTGATCAGCACCACCGCCGTCTCGCGCTGGTTCAAATGATCGCCGTCGCCGAGGATGTGCGGGGTCAGCACGCCCGCTGCGCGCGCATGTTCGCGCATTTCCATCACCAGTTCGTCGGTCGGTGCCCCATGATGGTCGCGGCGCGGGTCGCGCTCGTAGGGAACGACGATTTCGCGCACGAAGCTTTCGACCTTTGCGGCAATCGCCAGCGCCCGATCCGATATGCCTTCACGCGCCGCCATCCCGATTCCCTTCGTTGCCTAACTATTTCCCAAGTCAACCCGACGTTGACGTAAGCGTCAAGTTATTTCATGGATCGGCGCGAAGATGCCGTAAGGGCAGCACCGTCAAGGAGGGATCGAGAATGGCTTTCAAGACACGCATCACCGAAATGCTGGGTATCGAGCATCCGATCGTCCAGGGCGGGATGCAGAGCGTCGGCTATGCCGAACTCGCCGCCGCCGTGTCGAACGCCGGCGGTCTCGGCATTTTGACCGCGCTGACCCAGCCGACGCCGGCGGCGCTCAGCGCCGAGATCGAACGCTGCCGCGCGATGACAGACAAGCCTTTCGGCGTGAACATGACGGTCTTTCCGACGATCAACGCGCCCGATTACAAAGCCTATGCCCAAGCGATCATCGACGGCGGGGTCAAGATCGTCGAGACCGCGGGCACGCAGGCGGTGCGCGAGATATGGGAGATGCTGAAGCCGCATGGCGTCACGATCCTCCACAAATGCACCGCGGTGCGCCACGCCTTGTCGGCCGAACGCGCGGGCTGTGACATCATTTCTATCGACGGCTTTGAATGCGCGGGTCACCCCGGTGAGGACGATATTCCGGGCCTGATCCTGATCCCCGCGGCTGCCGACAAGGTGAAGATCCCGATGCTCGCCTCGGGCGGCTTCGGCGACGGTCGCGGATTGGTCGCGGCGCTGGCGCTCGGCGCCGAGGGCATCAACATGGGCACGCGCTTTTGCGCCACGGTCGAGGCGCCGATTCACGACAATGTGAAACAGGCGTATATCGACAATGACGAACGCGGCAGCTTCCTGATCTTCCGCAGCCTCAAGAACACCGCGCGCGTCGGCAAGAGCGCGGTGAGCGAAGAGGTGGTGCGCCGCCTCGCGGTGCCCGACGCCACCTTCGCCGATGTCGCGGAGCTGGTAAACGGCAAGGCGGGGCGCGAACTGCTAGAGACCGGCGACCTCAGCAAAGGGGTGTTCTGGGCCGGGATGGTGCAGGGATTGATCCACGATATCCCGACTTGCCAGCAATTGATCGACCGGATCATCGCCGAAGCCGACGCGATCGTCGATCAGCGGCTGGCATCGATGCGCGCCTAATTCGTCCGGCGTGCTGGCGCGTCGCGAAGGCTTTCGATATGATCCGATTCTTCGCAACTTGATCATATCGGAGCCCGCCGGCGTCAATGCCCGCCGGCGCGGCAAGGGGGATATTTGAGCCTCATCGAATATAAGGGTTTCGGCGGCGTTCCCCTGTTTGCCGATATGCTGGGCGACGAAAATGATCCCGCCGTGCTGCTCATACCCGATGTCGGGCAGGGCCGTGCCGCGTGGCGCGACGTCGCCGATGCGCTGGTGCTTTCGGGGCGGCGCGTCGTCAATCTCGATCTACGCGAAGCAAGCGAAGCAGACGGACTTGATCCGCATATCGAGGATATGCGCGCGGTGCTCGCGCAAATGGGTTCGCGCCCCGTTGTCGTGACCGCCGGGCGCGGGGGATGGATAGCGACGCGCGCGCTGGCGCTCGATGGCGCCCTTCTGGCCGCCGGGTTGGTGCTGGTCGACATGCCGGTCGACGAAGAAGCGATCGCGAACGACGTGCCCGCTCGATTGGCCATCCCCGCACTCGTCGTTCGCGGCGGTTTTGCACCCGCGCAGGGCAGCGCGGTCAGCGATGCGTTCAACGCCGCGCTGATCATGGGCGAGAGCGCCGACATAAACGAATGCGACCTGGAGCTCGCGTCCGACCGCAACGAAGCACTCCTCGGACAGCTTCTCGAATTCCTCGAACGGCGCCAGCCGCGCGAGGCGATGGAGTTCAAGGCGGGATCGGACCCGCGCACACTGCGCGACGCGATGGGCTGCTTTGCGACCGGCATCACGATCGTCACCGCGCTCGACGACGCCGGGACGCCCGTCGGCCTGACCGCGAACAGCTTCACCTCGGTTTCGCTCGATCCGCCACTATTGCTTGTGTGTATTGCCAACACGGCCGGAACCGCGCCGGCGCTCCGCGACGCGGCGCATTTCGGTGTCAACGTGCTCCAGATCGGCCAGCAACCGACGTCGAACCGCTTCGCCGCCAAGGGCGAGGATCGCTTCGCCAACCAGCCATGGGCGCCGGGGCAAACGGGCGTGCCATTACTCGGTGGCTCGCTCGTGTCGTTCGAGTGCCAGCGCGAATCGCTGCACGAGGCGGGCGATCATTTCATCCTTGTAGGCCGCGTCGTCCGCGCGCAGTTCGAGCCGCACCGCGATCCGCTGCTCTATTTTCGCGGAAAATATCGCCGGCTGCATTTTGCATGATGGCGGACAGGGTGGGATTCGAACCCACGGTGAGCTTGCACCCACGGCGGTTTTCAAGACCGCTGCCTTAAACCACTCGGCCACCTGTCCTTGCGCCGCCGCCATAGCGCGCGGGCGCCCGGCGGCAAGCGAAACCTTGCCCGCTCGACCCATCGCGCGAATGACTCGCCTCGTCCCGCCGCGACCTAGCCAAGCCGCTCGCATCTGTGCGACACACGCCCTATGGGTGGGGACATGATGCAAGCTATACGTTTCGGAACCGGACGCCTTTTCGGGATCGCCGCCGCCTTCCTGTCGGCATGGATGCTCACCGCTTCGGCGCCGCTTCACGCGCAGAGCGGCGATGCCGGATTCGATACTTATGTCCAGTCGCTATGGCCCAAGGCGCAGGCGCGCGGCGTCTCGCGCACCACTTTCGATCGCGTCACGGCGGGGCTGCTCTACAATGCGCGCGTCGTTGCGCTCGACCGCGACAATCTGGGCAGCCCGCCGAACCCGAACACCCCGATCCCCGCCTTCGCGCCCTATAGGGTAAAGCATGTCGATGCGGCGCGCATCGGCGGCGGGCGCCGCGTCCACGACCGGTTGCTTCCGCTATTATCTCGTATCGAGCAGCGCACCGGCGTGCCGACGAGCATCATGATCGCCATCTATGGTCACGAGACCGCCTATGGCCAGGTAACGGGTAATTTCGACCTGCCCGAAGCACTCGCGACGCTCGCCTATGAAGGGCGCCGGCGCAGCCTTTTCGAACCCGAGTTGATCGCGACGATGGTCATGGTCGAGCGCGGCGTGCCGCGCAGCGCGCTGAAAGGCAGCTGGGCCGGCGCCTTTGGCTATCCCCAATTCCTGCCGTCGGTCTATTTGCGCGTCGCCGAAGACGGCGACGGCGACGGCGTCGCCCGTATCTGGTCGAGCGAAGCCGACGCGATCGAATCGATCGGCTCATACCTCCGCAATGCCGGCTGGCGCGCGGGGCAGCCGTGGGGGGTCGCCGTCACCGTCCCCGCGAGTTTCAACCGTGGCGCGGTCGCCAATCGGCTGACACCGACGCGTTGCCCGCGCGTCTTTGACCGTCACAGCCGCTGGCGTTCGATCGCCGAATGGCGTGCGGCGGGGATTCAACCGGTCAGCGGACGCTGGCCCGACGGCAATGTGCAGGCGACTTTGCTCGAACCCGACGGCCCTGGCCGGACCGCCTATTTGCTGACCGGTAACTATCGTGCGATACTGGACTATAATTGTTCCAATTTTTACGCATTGTCTGTGGGGTTGCTGGCGGATGAAATCGATCGTTAGGGGCGGGGGCCTGATGGCCGGGGCGGCGCTGATGCTGTCCGGTTGCGGTAGTTTAGGCGGTGCGCGCGACAGCGGGCCGACGACGAAGCCGGTGCCTGCGACGGCGGAAACCGGGGTGGTCGATGTGCCGGTCACGATCGGCGATCCCTACAAGATTGCCGACGCGACCTATACGCCGACCGACGTCGCCGACTATGACGAGGTCGGTTATGCGGGTTGGTATGGCGATGATCTCGCCGGAAAGCCGACCGCGAACGGTGAGACCTTCGATCCTGCCGGCATCAGCGCGGCGCACAAGACGCTGCCGCTGCCGAGCTATGTCGAGGTGACGGCGCTCGATACCGGACGGACGATCCTTGTCCGCGTCAACGACCGTGGCCCGATGGTCACCGACCGACTGATCGACCTGTCGCGGGGCGCGGCGGAACAGCTCGGTGTGGTTGATGGCGTCACCGCTGTCCGCGTACGCCGCACCAACCCGCCAGTGGCCGAGCGCGCGCAGCTTCGTGCCGGCAAGCCCGTCCGCGAAAGGATCGCCACACCCCAGTCGCTGTTGGCGATCCTTCGCGCCAAGGCGAAGGAATTGCCGGTACCGAAAACGGCGTCGGCGCCCGCCAGTCCGGCGATCGTATCGGCGACCGGCAAGCCCGGCAAAGACCGCTTCATCGTCGAAGGTCCCGGAACGAAAATGCCCGCGCCCAAGGCCGAGCCCGCAAAACCGGCGCAGACCGCCAAGCCCGGGACCGCGGCGGCAAAACCTGCGGTCACCGCTACCGGCAATTATTTCGTACAGGTAGGCGCCTTCAGCACCGAAAGCCGCGCCAATACCGCTGCGAAATCGGTCAGCGGGCATGTCACCAAAGCCGGCAACCTGTGGCGCGTGCGGATGGGCCCGTTCGCGAGCGACGCCGAGGCCCGCGGCGCGCTTGGCACGGCGAAAGCGAAGGGCTTCGGCGATGCCATGGTCCGACGTAGCCGCTGACCGGATATGAGCAATCCAATCCTGCTCCGCCGAACCGCTGCGATTCTCTTGTCGGGCTTGGCGTTGGGTCTTTCGAATCCGGCGACATCGGCGGGCAAGGCGCAAGCGAAAAGCACGCCGGCCGCGCACGCACCTTATACGACCGAAGCGCCCATCGTGATGCTCAAGGATCTCGATTCGGGCCGGATTCTCTTCTCGCGTGGAGCCGACAAGCGCTTCGCCCCGGCGTCGATGGCCAAGGTGATGACCGCATATGTCGTACTCGACCTGATCGAAAAGGGTGAATTATCGCGCGACAAGCTCTTTACCGTCGAGGATGCGACGTGGAAGATGTGGAGCGCGCGCAGCCGCAGTTCCACCATGTTCCTGCGGGCGGGCGAAAAGGTGTCGGTCGACAACCTCCTCAAGGGATTGATCACCGTTTCGGGGAATGATGCGGCATCGGTTCTCGCCGTTGGCATCGATGGCAGCGAGACCGCTTTCGTCAAGCGAATAAATGACATGGCGGCCAAGATTGGCATGAAGTCGAGTCGATTCGGTACCGCAAGCGGCTGGCCCGACGGCGGCGTCACCAAGGTCAGCGCGGGCGATCTTGTCCTCCTTGCCGACCGGCTGATCCGCGATCATCCGGGCGCTTATGGCCGCTATTTTTCGATCCCGAAGTTCCGGCACGGGATATCGCCCGACGGCAAGCCGATCGTCCAGCCGAACCGCAACCCCATTCTAGGCCGCTTTGCAGGCGCGGACGGGCTCAAAACGGGGCATACGTCGGAAGCCGGCTATTGCTTTCTTGGCTCGGCGAAGCGCGATGGTCGCCGCCTGGTCATGGTCGTAGCCGGCATGCCCAGCGAAAAGGCGCGCCGCGAAGAGGCGGAACGGCTCATGAATTGGGGCTTTGCTCACCTCGATCTGCCGATTGCGACGCAAGACCGGCGCAGCGGTACGTCGAAAGGCCGGGCAGACGCTACCGCGGCGAGATGACAAAGGCGACCTGCCGGGTTACGGCCGGTCCATGCACGATGCGCTTTCCATGTTCATCTTTCACGGGCTAACGACGTGACACCCGGCCGCTTCATTACGCTGGAAGGCGGCGAGGGCGTCGGCAAGTCGACGCAAATCCGTTCGGTCGCCGCGGCTCTGGAGGCATGCGGCATCGAGGCCGTCGCAACGCGTGAGCCGGGCGGCAGCGCCGGCGCCGAGGCGATCCGGTCGCTGTTGATGGAAGGCAGCGACGACCGCTGGAACGCACGAAGCGAAGCCCTGCTTTTCGCCGCCGCGCGCGCCGATCATGTCGCGCGCACGATCCGGCCGGCGTTGTCGCGCGGCGCCTGGGTGCTAAGCGACCGTTTCGTCGATTCGAGCCGGGCCTATCAGGGCGGCGGGGGCGGGATAACCGATGCCGACCTTCTTGCGCTGCACGGCTTTGGTTCGGAAGGATTGATGCCCCACCGCACATTTCTGCTCACCGTCAGCCCCGATGAGGCGGCGCGGCGACTTGCGGAGCGGGGGGGTAACGATCGCATGGGTAACAAACCGCTCGACTATCAGGCGCGCCTCACCGCGCGCTTTGTCGAAATGGCCCAGGCTGAAACTGATCGCTGGCGGATCATCGACGCCGACCGGGCCGCCGAAGAGGTGACCGCGGCAATCCTCGCGGACCTCGCGGAATGGCTACCATGATCGGCCATCAGGAGGCCGAAAAGGCGTTCCTCGAAGCGTGGCAGGGCGGGCGCGTCCATCACGCGTGGCTGTTGGCGGGGCCGCAGGGCATGGGGAAGGGAGCTTTTGCCGAGCGGATTGCGCGCTTTCTCGTCACCCACGGGCGCAGCGGCGAAGGCAAGGCGCCTCCTCTTCTCGATGATCGTGGCGACGATGCCGCCGCACGCCTGGTCGATGCCGGCAATCACCCCGAAATCCTGCGTCTCGCGCGCCAGCCAAAGGACAAGGCAAAGGAGCTCGCGCGAAACATCACGATCGAACAGGTCCGGCAAATGATCCGCCGCCTGCATCTGTCGCTGTCGCTCGGCGAGTGGCGCGTGATCATCGTCGATGCGGTCGACGACCTCGAAACCGATGGGGCGAATGCGCTGCTCAAGACGCTTGAAGAGCCGCCTGCGAAGACCCTCTTCCTGCTCGTCAGCCACTCACCGGGACGCCTGTTACCGACGATCCGCTCGCGATGCAGAGCCTTGCGTTTTCAACCTGCTGCTCGTGACGTCATGACATCGTGGCTGCACGATCTGCGTCCGATGATCGAGATGGAGGAGGTGCGCGCGATCGTTGCCGCGTCGGGCGGGGTTCCCGGCAAGGCGCTTGCACTCATCGACAGCGACGTGGCGGTCATGGAGAAAAAATTGCTGGCGATCGCGGCGGGCGGCGATCCTGAGAACAGGCTGCGCGAAGCCCTCGCTCGCGAGGTCAGCGGCACCAGCAATCGCGCCCGCCTCGAACTGGTGATCGATATCGTGCCGGGCCTGCTCTCGCGCATCGCGCGCGAGCGCCCCGTCGACCAGATTGCGTCGGTTCTCGCGCAGTGGGATCGCGTCCAACGCACGGTTCGCGACGCAATCCGCGGATCCTATGACGGCGCGATGGTTGGCTTCGAAATCGGTAACTGCCTCGCAGAACTGGCGCCGCGACAGGATAAGGCGACACGCTGACGCTTTCCCTTGCGCGCGCCAGCCGCTAAGGCGCGCGCATGTCCGAAAATAACGAACCTTTCTACATCACCACCGCGATCAGCTACCCCAATGGTCGTCCGCATATCGGCCATGCCTATGAAGCGATCGCCACCGATGTCATGGCGCGTTTCCAGCGCGCGCGGGGCCGCGATGTTCGGCTGATTACCGGCACCGACGAGCATGGGCTTAAAATGTTCCAGACCGCGCGAGACCAGGGCCGCGCAACGATTGACCTTGCCGACGAAATGTCGGGATATTTCCGTGAGATGTATGCCAAGCTGAATATCAGCTATGACAATTTCATGCGCACGTCCGACGCGGCGCACCACGCGGCGTCGCAGGCGATCTGGAAAGCGATGGAGGCCAACGGCGATCTTTATCTCGATCGCTACGAAGGCTGGTACTCGGTTCGCGACGAGGCCTTTTACGATGAAAGCGAACTGAGCGACGGGGAAGGGGGCACCCGCCTTTCTCCGCAGGGGACGCCGGTCGAGTGGACCGTCGAGGAAAGCTGGTTCTTTCGCCTGTCGAATTATCAGGACAGGCTGCTCGCGCTCTACCAGGAGCAGCCCGATTTCATCCGCCCCGAAAGCCGGCGGAACGAGGTGCTGCGCTTCGTCGAAGGCGGGCTCAAGGATCTCAGCGTTTCGCGCACCAGCTTCGATTGGGGCGTGCCGGTGCCGGGCTCGCCGGGGCACGTTATGTATGTCTGGGTCGACGCGCTGACGACCTATCTTTCGGGACTGGGATACCCCGATCCGACCAGCGATTTCGGGAAGTTCTGGCCCGCGAATATCCATATGATCGGCAAGGATATCGTCCGTTTTCATACGGTTTACTGGCCGGCCTTCCTGATGAGCGCCAACCTGCCGCTGCCAAAGCAGGTGTTCGGACACGGTTTCCTGCTCAATCGCGGAGAGAAGATGTCGAAGTCGCTCGGTAACGTCGTCGATCCGATGGCGCTCGCTGACCGGTTCGGCGTCGATGCGCTGCGCTATTATCTGCTCCGCGAAGTCAGCTTCGGCCAGGACGGCAGCTATTCGGCCGAAGCGATTGTGCGCACCGCCAACGCCGACCTCGCGAACAGCTTCGGGAACCTGGCACAACGCAGCCTATCCATGATTTTCAAGAATCTGGATGGCAAACTTTCGGACGACTATGCGCCTTCCGAAGATGATATTGACCTGTTGACCGACCTCGCCGACATGGCTGCGGTCCGCCTCCCGCGCGAATTCGACCAGCTCGCATTCTCGGTTGGAATCGAAGACTGGATCCGCGCCGTTTTCGCCTGCAACCAATATGTCGACACACAGGCGCCATGGGCGCTGCGCAAGACAGATCCCGACCGCATGCGCGCCGTGTTAATGACGCTTTTCCAGGCCGTGCGCACGCTCGCGATCGCGATCCGCCCGGTTGTGCCCACGGCGGCCGACAAGCTGCTCGACCAGATGGGCATCGCCGAGGACGAGCGCGATTTCGCGGCGTTGGCCGATACCGGCTGGTTCGCGAAGCTTGTCGCGAGCGGTTTCGCGGTCGGTCAACCTGTACCGATCTTCCCCCGTCTCGAATTGCCTGAGGGAGAAGGGGAAGGAGAGGCGTAATGCTCGTCGATTCGCATTGCCACCTCAATTACAAGGGCCTCGCCGAACAGCAGAACGAGGTGCTGGCGCGCGCGCGGACAAGGGGCGTTACCGCGATGCTCAACATCGCGACGCGCGAAAGCGAATGGGACGATGTGCTCGCAGCCGCCGAGGCGAACGACGATGTGTGGGCGAGCGTCGGTATTCATCCCCACGACGCCGACCATCACCCCGATGTCGATACCGCGAAGCTGGTCGAACGCGCCGCGCATCCGCGTGTGATCGGGATCGGCGAGACGGGGCTCGACTATTATTACGACAAGAGCGACCGCCTGCGCCAGCAGGACAGTTTCGGCCGTCACATTCACGCGTCGCAGGAGACCGGCCTGCCGATCATCGTCCATACGCGCGATGCCGAAGCCGACACGCTGGCGCTGCTCGGCGAGGAGATGGCGCGCGCGGCCTTCACCGGCGTGATCCACTGCTTCACCGCGAGCGACGATTTCGCGCGCAAGGCGCTCGACCTCGGCCTCTTTATCTCAATTTCGGGGATCGTGACCTTCAAGAATGCCGCGGACCTTCAGGCGACCGCCAAATGGCTGCCGCGGGACCGGCTGCTGATCGAAACCGACTCGCCCTTCCTTGCGCCTGTCCCGCATCGCGGCAAGACCGGCGAACCCGCCTTCGTTGCCGACACGCTGGCATTCCTCGCCGACCTCCGCCGCGAAGACACGGACACCCTCGCCGCAGCCACGAGCGCCAATTTCTACGCGCTTTTCAACAAGGCGGCGCCATGACGTCAAAGCACCCATGAAGCTCAGGATCCTGGGCTGCGGGACTTCTTCGGGCGTGCCGCGGATCGGCAACGACTGGGGACAGTGCGACCCCGACAATCCGCGAAACTTGCGCAGCCGTGCATCGATCATGATATCGCTGGGCGGCTTCCGCATTCTCGTCGATACGAGCCCCGACATGCGCCTGCAGCTGCTCGACGCGGGTGTCGGGGAGATCGACGCCGTCATCTGGACGCACGAGCATGCCGATCACACTCACGGTCTCGACGATCTGCGTCAGGTCATGCACCTGCGCCGCTCGGCGGTGCCGGTCTATGCGCGCGAT
The DNA here is from genome assembly GCF_013410105.1 of Sphingopyxis sp. JAI108. Lineage (GTDB taxonomy): Bacteria > Pseudomonadota > Alphaproteobacteria > Sphingomonadales > Sphingomonadaceae > Sphingopyxis > Sphingopyxis chilensis. The sequence goes on along the minus strand of NZ_JACCCJ010000001.1, from coordinate 1,805,795 downwards.
CACGTGCTCGACATATTGAAATGGCGTTTCACCTACGCCTTTGCCGGCAATGCGGGATATCCGGCATCGGTCGATCCGATCGATCTCCAGGACCACCAGTCGATCGGCCCGATCGAGGTGTCGGCCATCGAAATGCCGCACGGGCCGATCAAGGCGAGCGGCCTGATCTTCAGCGACGGTGCGCACAAGATCGCATATGCCACTGATTTTTCGAAGTTTACGGACGAGATGGTCGATTTTTTTCAAGGCGTCGACCTGTTCGTGATTGATGCGTTACGCCGGTATCCCCACCCGACACATCCGCACCTTCAGATGACGCTGGAGGGGCTGGCGAAGGTCGGCAACCCGCGCGCGATCATCACGCATATGGATAATACCATGGATTATGAAGATCTTGCGGCCGAATTGCCCACTGGGATAGAACCGGGCTATGACGGGTTGGAGGTTCAGCTATGAATGGTGATACCGTCGTTCAGACGCTGTGGTTCGCGGGCGCGTTCACATTGGTCCTAAGCTCGCTACTCGCCCGGCGGTTGCCCATGGCCGACTGGCTCAAGATGGCGCTCGCATGGGTCGCGATCTTCGGGCTTGTATTTCTCGTGATCCGGACATGGCAGATGATGGCATGACGAAATATCTGATTTCTTTCCCGAGTGAGGCCATGATGGTCACCGACGAAGAACTGCCCGAAGTGTCCGCCGCCGCCCACGCGGTGATCGAGGAAGCCAAGGCGGCCGGCGTATATGTGTTCGGCGGCGGAATCGACGAGCAGGTCGAGCCGGTGCTGGTCTCCAGCGAAGGATTGGTATCGACGCAAATCTATCCGGGCAGTCGCATCAAGGGCGGGTTCGCGGTGCTCGAATTGCCGACCCGCAGGGAGGCTGTCGAATGGGCGAGGAAAATCGCGGTCGCTTGCCGGTGTTCGCAAGAGCTTCGCGAGTTCATGTACGATCCCGCGAGCTGAGAATAGGGGCGGGCCGCACGGCGGCCCGCCCAGTCGTCGATCGGCGTCATTGGGGTCATCGCCGATCGCCCCATTTGCCTTACTCGCCGGTTTGCTGCTGCTCGGCCGCTTTCTTCAGCTGGCCCTTGGTCATCCCGGTCACGAGCACGTCGCCCGAGCCGGCGAAGCTGGCGGCGGGAAGGGTCGCTACCCGGTCCCCGACCTCGACCGTCACGGCCTGGACGACCCCGCTGCCGGTCTGGCGCAGTTCCTGGACATAACCGATCACCTTGCCGCGCGGATCGGTGACGGGCATGCCCGGCGCGATGGCGAACATGCCGTTGCCGGTGGCGGCGCCGCTGCCCGCGGCTGCGAGCTGGCCCAGGCTACCCTGGAAGCTGCCCGCGATCGAACCGGCGGCGGCGGCGCTGCCTGAGACGTCCGACAGCGCGCCATTGGTCCGATCGCGGACAGTCCCGACCGCACCGCGCGCGGTGCCGGTTGCGGTCGAAGCGGTGTCACGGGCGGTGCCGACAACGCCGCGGGCCGTCTGGCCGACGAAATCGGTGCCGACGGCCTGCGCGTCGAGGCTGCCGCTACCCGATGCGGAGCCCGCGCCGCTGGCGTTGCCGCCGACCGTGCGACCAAGCAGGTTCGCGTCGCCATTGGCTGAACCCTTGCCATTCGCATCGGCGCGACCCTTGCCTTGAACTCGACCCGAGCGGCGATCGACATCGGCTTCGCCGCGGCCCGATCCGGTGATATCGCCCGCTGTGCCAAGCGTCCCGCCGATCGGCCCGGTGGGATTGCCGAGCGTGCCGCCGAGCGTGCCGCCCAAGCCGCCACTCAGTCCGCCATTACCGCCGAGCAACTGCGCCGAAGCGGGGGCCGAAAATGCCATGCTCGACACGGCGAGCGCGAGAGCCGGCGTGAAAATACGATGTGCCATTATCCTTCTCCTTCGTCTTGCGGCCCGGAGGGGAGGGCCTGAAGGAAGAACGATGGCGGGTTCGAATTTCTTCCGAAATTATTCGAAACCGGTCAGCGACGGCCGCAATCTCCGCAAATGAGCCCGTGACCGTAAATCTTATCGCGGCCCTTCTTGCCGAGATCGCGGGCTTCGAAAACCAGCGCGGATACCGCCGGCCCGATCCGGTCGATCGCCGGTGCCGGGTAGCGAAGGGCAAGGCGTCCGCCGACGAGCGGCGCGGCGAATGAGGTGCCACGCAGGCGGTCGGTCGTATCGACGTCGGTCGCGGCAAGCACGGCATCGCCCGGCGCAGCGAAGTCGATGTGTTGCGTCCGGCCCGCCTCGGGCAAGACGCGATTCCTTGCATCGACGCCGGTCACCGCAAACACGCCCTTATAGGAAGCGGGATAGGCGGGCGGAGCGGCCGGGCCGTCGTTGCCGACCGCGGCGACGATCAACATGCCGCGCTGCTGCGCGCGCGATACGGCGCTCGCCAGCAGCTTGTTGTCGGGCCCGACAAGGCTGATCGTCGTCACCGCGGCGCCGCGCTGTACCAACCAGCCCAGTGCGCGCGCAATGGCGCTTGCGTTCCCACCCGCCGGATCGGTGCCATAGACGTCGGCCGCCAGGAGCCGCTGCCCGGAAGCCGCCCCCCGAACCGATCCGCTGCCGATGAGCAGCGATGCCACGGCGGTGCCGTGGCGGCTGGCGTAAGGCGCACCAGCCGCGAAGCCGCGCTGCTCGACGCGACCGGCGACCGACGGATGCGCAGCAACCCCGCCGTCGATCAATCCGAGCCGGGCTTGGCCGGGCGTCGCCGCCATCGCCAATGCCGTGGCCGAAAGAGTCCCACCGGGACCGCTTGTGAAATAGATATGATCGGCATCGACTTCGGCCTCGGGCAGAAGCTTGGAAAGCTTCTTTTGCGCGCGAGCGAGGCTGTTCCCTTCAGGAACCGCAAAGCGAGCTATGTCGAGGTCGATGCCTTCGACAAGCTCGCGGTCGATCAGCCGGAACCCTTCCTTGGCCGCGCGCGCGATCATCGCTTCGTCGACACCCGTTGCCACGACTATGCCGCGCACTGCGGGCTGGCCGTCGCGGTCGGGTTCGATGCGGTCGCGATTGTCCCGGAGCAGCGCGGCGATCCGGTCGATTCGCAACTGCGCGAGCGTATTGCGCACAGCGACGAGCGGCTCGCTGCTGATGTCCGGCAGCGAGGGCAGGGTGCGCGCGGCATCGGGAAGCTGGACCGGTGGCAATGCGATCTGGGCATCGGCATGCGCAGCGATCCCGGCGGAGAGAAGCGAGAGCATCATGGGCAGGGCGATCAAGGCGCGCATTGAAACTCCTCATATCGGCGGGGGCGAAGGCGGCGAACCAGCCGCGCCCGAAAAATTTAGCATGCCATGGAAGAAACGATAGAGTGGCGTCGTTTCTTCCTCAGACACAGCGAAAAGGCGAATATGCGCTTCGAAGAGGAACTGGTCGAATTATTGCCGCGCCTGCGCCGGTTCGCGCGCGGATTGGCGCGCCATCAGAGCGATGCCGACGATTTGTGCCAGGCCGCGATCGAACGCGCGCTGAAATCGCGCGATCAATGGCAACAAGGAACGAGACTGGACAGCTGGATGTACCGCATCACCCGCAATCTCTGGATCGACGAACGCCGCGCCGCGGGCCGGCGCGGTGTTCATGCGCCAATCGACGACGCAGTCACACAGGTCGCGGGCGAGGGCGCCTCCGAGGTCGAGGCAGGGGCGCTCCGTGGCGATGTCGACGGCGCAATGGCCCGGCTTCCCGACGAACAGCGCGAAGTCGTGATGCTCGTGCTTGTCGAAGGCTATGCCTATCGCGAAGCCGCGGAGATGCTCGATGTGGCGGTCGGTACCGTGACCTCGCGCCTTGCGCGGGGGCGCGAAGCCCTGATGTTCTATCTTGGAGAAGCGGCATGAGCTTTGATCCCGCCACCGTCGCTGCTTTTGTCGACGGCGAACTCGACGATCTGACCGCACGCCGGATTGAGCGCGAGGCAGCCAACGATGCAGCACTCGCGGCGGAGATCGCACGCCATCGCGCGCTCAAAGCGCGGCTGACCGGGCATTATGCTCCCATTGCGGAAGAGGCCGTTCCCGAACGACTCCGGTCGCTGCTCGCGGTTGATGACAAGGTCGATACGAGCTTGGCCGATCGCCGCAGCGTCAGAGGCGCGCGCTTCACATACTTCAGCGGCGTTCATTGGAGCGCCATTGCGGCTTCGCTGGTGCTCGGCCTGACAATCGGACTGCGCCCTTGGGCGCCGGCCGCCGATGTGACAATCGACAACGGCGCTCTGGTCGCGGCGGGATCGCTCGCCGCAGCGCTCGATACACAGCTCGCGTCGAGCCAGCGTGACGATGCCCCGATCCGTATCGTGCTCAGTTTCGAGGACAATACCGGTCGCTATTGCCGCAGCTTCGAAAGCCGTCCGGTCAATGGAATCGGTTGCCGCGAGGATGGTCGATGGCAGATCGAAAGGACGCTTCCGGGCCAAGCCCGCGGCGATTACCGGCAAGCCTCATCGGGCGAACTTGCTGGCGCGGCAGCGGCCATGATGAAACGCGATCCACTTGATGCTCAGAGCGAACGAGCGGCGCGGGACGCGGGATGGACAAATCCCCGATAGGATTTGTCGGAGAGTCTTGGGAACTGGAACTCGCCAAAACAGGTCCACTGGGCTTTACTGCCGCATAGAGCGATCTTAGACGCGCAATATGACGTTTCTGCAATTTGGTGAGTGGAAGTCGGTCTGCCAAACGCGGGGACCATTCTATGATTTAACATAATATATATTATCGGATAAACATATGCCTGACACGGCAAACCAATCCCCCATCGACCGTCTGCTCGGAATCATGCGCCAGCTCCGCAATCCGGACGGCGGTTGCGAATGGGATCTCGCGCAAAACTTCTCGACGATTGCACCTTATACGATCGAGGAAGCCTATGAGGTTTCCGACGCGATCGCCGGCGGCGATCCTGCCGCGATCCGCGACGAACTCGGCGACCTTCTGCTCCAGGTCGTGTTCCATAGCCAGATCGCGACCGACGACGGCCTTTTCGGCTTCGACGACGTCGCCGATGCGATCAGCGACAAGATGGAACGCCGCCATCCGCACATCTTCGGCAACGGCGAGACCGACGATGTCCGCAAGCAATGGGAAGCAATCAAGGCCGATGAACGCGCCGCCGAAGGGCCAAGTGGTGCGTTGGCAGGTGTCGCGCTGTCGCTACCCGCCTTGCTCCGCGCCCAAAAGCTGCAAGGCCGCGCCGCGCGCGTCGGTTTCGACTGGCCCGACGTCGACGGTCCACGCGACAAGATCGCCGAAGAATTGGCCGAGGTGGCGAATGCAGCGAACGAAGCCGAGCGCCACGAGGAAGTCGGCGACCTTTTGTTCGCGGTCGTAAACTATGCACGCAAGCTGGGCGTCGATGCGGAAAGCGCGCTACGCGACGCCAATCTGAAATTCGCCCGACGCTTTGCGGCGATGGAAGATCGGGCCGGCGGGAGCATCGCAGACCTGTCGCTTGATGCGCAAGAAGATCACTGGCTGGCGGTCAAGGCGTCGGAGCGTCGTTAGGATCTTTCCGGGCCGGCCATAGCCGTTCGAACCGCGCGCGATCCGCGGGATCGAGCCGTACGGTCAGGACGTGCCCCTCGCCCTCCGGCTCATCGGAGAGCACCTCGCCGCGGGCGTGCAGCCAAGCCATTGCCTCGCCCTGCTCATAGTCAAGATAGATGCGCTGCACCTGATGCCGCGCGGTTAATTGCGACGCCATGAGGATGCGCGCGGTCTCGACGCCTTCGCCCGTCACGGCCGAAATGATTGCGACGTCGGGACGCCGCGCCGCCATTTCTTCGATCGTCGCGCGGCGATCGACGTCCGCGGTGTCCATCTTGTTCCATATTTCGATCTGGGGGATCGCCGCCGGAGCATCCCCCTCCGCGCCATCCTGCGGACCGTTGGCGCCGAGCGAATTCAGAATCGCGCGCACATCCTCATATTGCGCCTCGCTGTCGGGATGCACGATATCGCGCACATGGACGATCAGATCGGCGGTCGTGACCTCTTCCAGCGTCGCACGGAAGGCGGCGACGAGTTCGGTCGGCAGATCGGACACGAAACCCACGGTGTCGGACAGGATCGCCTTGTCGATGCCGGGCAACCGGATTTCGCGCATCGTCGGATCGAGCGTGGCGAAAAGCATATCTTCCGCCATGACGTCACTCCCCGTCAACCTGTTGAAGAAAGTCGATTTTCCGGCGTTTGTATAGCCGACGAGCGCAATGACGGGCCATGGCGCGCGCTGGCGCTTCGACCGTTGCAGTTGGCGCGTGCGGCGCGCATCCTCGAGGCTGCGCCGAATCCGCGCCATCCGATTGCGGATCATCCGCCGGTCGGCTTCGATCTGCGTTTCCCCGGGGCCGCCGAGGAATCCGAAGCCGCCGCGCTGACGCTCGAGATGCGTCCAGCTACGAACGAGGCGCCCTGCCTGATAATCGAGATGCGCGAGCTCGACTTGCAAACGCCCCTCAGCCGTCGCAGCGCGCTCACCGAAGATTTCGAGGATCAACCCGGTGCGGTCGATCACCTTCGTACCGAACGCCGTTTCGAGATTGCGCTGCTGGATCGGCGTGAGCGCCGCATCGACAACGACCAGCTGGACGCCCTTCGCGGCGATGTCGGGCGCGATCGCGTCGATCTGGCCGACGCCGAGAAGGGTCGCCGCCCGCGTCTGCCGCAGGCGCAACGTGTGGACGGCGACGACATCGAGCCCGATCGCAAGCGCGAGTCCCTTCGCCTCCTCAGCGCGAGCGTCAAGGTCGCGCGCAAGCCGCTGGCTATGCCATTCGGGCACGATGACAAGCGCGGGTGCGCCGCGCGTTACCTCGTCTTCATTGTCGATTATCGGGTCGATCAGGTGTCGTCCGCTTCGCCGTCACCCTCGCCATTGTCGGTCAGGTTGATCGGCCCGTTCGGCTGAACGGTCGAAATCGCGTGCTTGTAGACAAGCTGCACCTGCCGCTCGCGCTCGAGCAACATGCAGAACAGGTCGAACGCGACGATATCGCCCTGCAGCATCACGCCGTTGACGAGGAACATCGTGACCGATTCGTCCGACCGGCGAACCGCGTTCAGGAAAACGTCCTGCAACGCCTTGCCCTTGCTCGCCGGCGCGTCGCGCAGATTGTCGCCGAGCAGCGACAAGTCGAAATCATGCGACGGCATCACGGTCGAGATCGCATGCTTATACACCAGCTGCGACTGCCCGTCGCGGCGGAGGAGCAATGAGAAATTGTCGAACCAGGTGATGATGCCCTGCAGCTTGACACCCTTGACCAGGAACATGGTCACCGGGGTTTTGCTCTTGCGAAGGGCGTTGAGGAAAATATCTTGGAGATTCTGGTTTTTATCGGACACATTTGCCTCCTGTTTTTGGCGGTACAACCGCGGGTACGGTGCCGGTTTTCCGGCTTTCAAGACCTTCTTCTTGAAAGCAATATGCGGCAAAGCAGGCGGAAGGTCTAGCGCAAAGCCGCTATCCCTCGCCGTCCGAACTCTCGGTAAGGCCCAAAAGTTTCAGTTTGCGGTGCAGCGCCGACCGCTCCATCCCGATGAAGGTCGCGGTGCGCGAAATATTGCCCGAAAAGCGGTTGATCTGGATGCGCAGATACTCGCGCTCGAAATTTTCGCGCGCCTCCTTCAGCGGGATCGCGGTGATCGATTCCGAATTGGGCAAGATATCGGTTCCGCCGCGGACCAGTTCGGCGGGCAGCATGTCGGCATCGATCCGCGCCAGCCGATCGCTCGGCGCAAGGATCATTACGCGTTCGATGACGTTGCGCAGTTCGCGGACATTACCCGGCCATTCATGCGCCTGGAGCGCCGCCATCGCCTCCGAACTGATCTCCGGCGGCGGAACGCGGCGGTCGGCGGCGTAGCGGCGGATATAATGATCGCAGAGGCTGGCAATATCGTCGCGCCGCTCGCGCAGCGGCGGGATATGCACGGGCACGACGTTGAGCCGATAATATAGATCCTCGCGAAACCGGTTTTCGGCGATTTCGGTCATCAGGTCGCGCGCCGACCCCGAAATGATGCGGACATCGACGCGGATCATCGTGCGGCCCCCGACACGGGCGAAGCTCTGATCGGTCAGGACGCGCAGGATCTTGCCCTGCGTGGTCAGCGGCATGTCGGCGACCTCGTCGAGGAACAGCGTGCCACCATGCGCCTGTTCGAGCAGGCCGACGCGGATCGATCCATCTTCGGCCTCCGAGCCGAACAATTCGGTTTCGACCGTTTCAGGGTCCATGCGCGCCGACGAAATGACCCGGAACGGCGCATTGTGCCTGCCGCTCCATCCGTGCAGCACGCGTGCGGCGACTTCCTTGCCGACGCCGGGCGCGCCGGTGATCAGCACGCGGCTTCCCGTTCCCGCAACGCGCTTCAGCGTGGCGCGGACATTGTTGATCGCGGCGCTGGTGCCGGTGAGCTCGTCCGACGGCCCGGCCTTTTCGCGCAGCTGTTCATATTCGAACTTCAGTCGTTCGCTTTCGGTCGCGCGCTCGACGAGGTGAAGCAGGCGCGAGGCCTCGAACGGTTTTTCGATGAAGTCGAACGCGCCGCGGCGTATCGCTGCAACCGCGGTGTCGAGCCCGCCATGACCCGAAATGACAATGATCGGCAGCGTCGGGTCGAACGCCTTGATCGCTTCGACCAGCCCAAGCCCGTCGAGACGCGAGCCCTGGAGCCAGACGTCGATCAGCGCGAGCGACGGCCGCCGCTGACGGATCGCCTCGAGCGCAGAATCACTGTCCGACGCGGTGCGCGCCTCATAACCTTCGTCTTCCATGACGCCGGCGACGAGGTCGCAAATGTCGCGTTCGTCATCGACGATCAGAATATCAAGCGCCATGATCTTCTCTGTCCTGCCGGTTGCGGATGCGCCCCGGAACCGTTTCACTCTGCCCCATATTCTGCTCCCCACCCTTCCCGGCCAGGGGCCGGAGCCGATCGGGATGGAGCGTCAGGGTCACGCATGTTCCTTGCCCCGCCGGATTGTCCGAAAACTCCAATTCGCCATAATGTTGCTCGACGATCTTCTTGACGATCGCGAGGCCCAGCCCCGTTCCGCCCTGACGTGTCGTCATATAGGGTTCGGCGATCGCGTCGCGTGCTTCGGGCAGCCCGATGCCGTCGTCGGTGACGCGAATGACGATTTCGCCCGCCGCGCCGACATCCAGCGTTGCGCCGACATGCCCCGTTGCGACTTCGTCGGAATTTTTGAATTTTTCTTCAATTGCTTCAACGGCGTTTTTGACAATGTTCGTCAAGGCTTGCGACAGGGAACGGCGATCGCAGACGAGGGGCTCGATCTCGGCCGGCGTCTTGACCGAAAAGGCAATGTCGGGTTTCGCTACCTCGAAAAGGAATACCGCCTGGCGCAGGATGTCGCGCACGTCCTCGACCCCGAAGGTCGGCTTGGGCATCCGGGCGAAGCTCGAAAATTCGTCGACCATCCGCCGCATGTCATGAACCTGCCGAATCACGGTGTCGGTGAGCTTTCGGAAGGTTGCCGCATCGCCGTCGATCTTCTCGCCGAAACGACGCTGGAGCCGCTCGGCTGCCAGTTGGATAGGGGTAAGCGGATTCTTGATCTCGTGCGCGATGCGCCGGGCGACGTCGGACCAGGCCGCGCGGCGCTGGTCGAGCAACTGCTGGGTGATGTCCTCGAAACTGAGGACGAATCCGTCGCCCTGCACCACCGCCTTGGCGGCAAGCGTCGCCGGCTCGGCATCCTTGCGCGACAGTTGCACGATCCCCTCGCGCTCGTGGCTCGTCAACAGACGCGCCAGTTCGGGCGCGACGTCGTCGAGCAAAAGACCGGTAAGGTCGTCGGCGGACGGGCCGATCAACCGCTCCGCGGCGGCGTTGGCGAGCAGAATGCGGCGATCCGCATCGACCGATACCACCGCGGAAGACACCCCGCTCAACACCGCCTCGATGAAGCTTCGCCGCGTCTCCAATTGCTCGTTGACGCTGACGAGTGCTCCCGTTTGCCCTTCCAGCTGCTCGGTCATGCGGTTGAACGCGCGGGTGAGCACCGCGATTTCATCGTCGCGCGCCGGCGGCGTCACGCGCACCGACAGGTCGCCACCCGCCGCCGTTCGCGTTGCACCGATCAGCGTCCCGAGCGGGCGCACGATGCGGTCGGCGACGACGATCGCGGCGATCACCGCGAGCGCCAGCAACAGCAACGAGCCCAGATAGAGCGCGCCGTTAAATTGCAACTGGAGCATTTGCGACCGATCGAACAGGCTGTTGTAGTCGGCCAAAACCGCACTGGCGCGCGCCGATTGCTGAAATCCCGGCACATTGGTGTCGCGCGACGCATAGACGAAGGCGCGATCGGTTCCCGGCAACCGCGCAGCGGCTTCGATACGATCGGACCTGCGCACGACGACGACATCCTCGCCCGCGTCGAGACGTGCGATCATCGCAGCACTGAGCCGGCTTGCCGCAGGCCGCTCATCGGGGTCGATCGCCGTCGCGGTCCGCGCGACGCCGTCGCGCCCTATCTCGATGATCGCGGATTCGTTCAGGCTGCGAACGACCACCTGCTGGAAATAATAATCGTTAAATCCCGGCGCATCGATCGGATATTGCTTCAAACGCGTGCCGAGGTCGGTCGCCATCGCAAAGGTGTTCGCGCCAACCTGGCGCTGATTTTCCTGATAATAGCCCTCGGCAAGGCTGGCCGCATTTTCGAACATGCCCCGCGACCGGTCGGAGAACCAGAAGTCGACGCCGAACTGGAACAATAGCGATGCAAAGATCACGACGAGCAGCGTCGGCGCGGCCGCAATCAACGAGAATAAGGCCACCAGCCGGACATGGAGGCGGCCATTCCCGCCCGCCATCGAACGCACAGCGCGCGCGCGCGCGACGCGGCTGCCGATCAGCACGATCAGCGCCATCGCCGGGACGAGGTTGACGACCATGATAGCCGCCACCAGCGCCGGGGTCAGCAATCGTTCGCTCTGCGCGTCGCCCGTGACGAAGATATATGTCGCGATCGCCACGCTGACGATGACGCCCAGCGTATAATATTCGGGCGCCCCAAAGCGCCAGAAGCCCGAACGCACTTCCTCGTCGTCCGAATCCATGTCGAATGCCAAGGATGCCGAATGCGCCATTGTTGCCGCGTTACGACAATCCTGTTGCATAGAAAACACACAATCGGCGCGAATATCGCCCAATAGCGCCGATTTCGGGATTATTGCCCGGTTTCAGGGATGCGCCGGATCGATGTCGAGCTGCCCCAGCCGCTTGCGCAGCGTGTTGCGGTTAATCCCGAGTCGCCGCGCCGCCTCGAGCTGATTGCCGCGTACATCGCGCAAGACCCGCCGGAAAAGCGCCGCCTCGACGATCGCTTCGAGCTGCTCGTGAAGGTCGCCGTCGCCCATTGCGGCCGCCATCTGCTCGCGTGCCCAGTCATCGACGGCGCGCGCGATCAGCACGGCGGGTTCGACGGCCCCGCCCCCCTCGCCATTTTCCTGGAGCACCGTCTCGACGTCGCGCACCGTCACCACGGTGTCGCGCGACAATACGGCGAGCCGCTGGACGACATTGCCGAGTTCGCGGACGTTGCCCGGCCAGTCGTAGCGTTCGAGCCATTGCATCGCCTCCGGGGCGAACTGACGGTCGGGAAGCCCCGAGCTGCGCCCCGCCTCGACAAAATGACCGACAAGGGCGGCAATATCGCTGCGGCGGTCGCGTAGTGGCGGCAGCGTGACGGGAATGACGTTGAGCCGGTAGAAAAGATCCTCCCGAAACCGGCCATCGGCGACAAGCGTTCGCATGTCGCGGTGCGTCGCGGCGATGACGCGGACGTCGGCGCGCAGCGCCTGATTACCGCCCACGGTCGAATATTCATTGCTCTGGAGCACCCGGAGCAGCCGCGTCTGCGCTTCGAGCGGCATGTCGCCGATCTCGTCGAGGAAAAGCGAGCCACCCGCCGCCTGCTCGAAACGTCCTGCATTGCGGCTGTGGGCGCCGGTGAACGCGCCCTTTTCGTGCCCGAACAGCTCCGCCTCGATCAATTCGCGCGGGATCGCGGCCATGTTGATCGCGACGAACGGTCCGTTCCGGCGCAGTCCGGTCGCGTGAATCGCGCGCGCAACGACTTCCTTGCCGGTGCCCGATTCGCCGAGAATCAACACCGCCAGATCGTTCGACGCGAGGCGGGCGATGGTACGGTAGACCGCCTGCATCGCCGGCGCGCGGCCGACCAGTCCGTGGCTGTCGGCCGGCGCCGCGGCGTCGCGCGTCGCCGGTTCGCTGCGCTTTTCAAGCGCGGCCCGGACGCTGGCGGTGAGTTCGTCGAGATCGAAAGGCTTGGGCAGATAATCGTAGCTGCCGATCCCCGTCGCGCGGACGGCGGTGTCGAGCGTATTCTGCGCCGACAGCACGATCACGGGCGTCGTGGGGTCGATGCCCGTGTGCGACAGCGAATCGATGCCGTCGCCGTCGGGCAATACGACGTCGGTGATGACCAGGTCGGGGCGATGATCGGCCAGCCAGGCGTTGCGTTCGGCCAGGCTGCCGACCGACGCGAAATGGCCGCATTCGCCGACGAGCGTTTCGCGGATGATCATCGCGATCGCCGGATCATCCTCGACAAGCAGGATCGTCTTGCCCGGATTCATGCCTTGCGTCCCTTTGGCGCGACGGGGAGATGTACGCGAAAACGCGTCCAGTCGCCGTCACGGATATGCTGGACCGTGCCGCCCATGTCGCGCGCGAGCTTGGCGACGAGTGCAAGGCCGAGCCCCCGCCCCTCGCGCTTCGTCGTGACGAAGGGATCGAACAGGTCGCCGCGGATGTCGGCGGGGACGCCGGGACCGTTGTCGCTGACGCTGACCTCGATCGGCAGCGCGATGCGCCCGCGCCCGTCGCCATTGTCGATCGACAGACCGTGCCGGTAGGCGGTCGTCAGGCGGACGACGCCGTCGTCGCGCCCGCCCAACGCCTCGCAGCCGTTGGTCAGCAGGTTGAGCAATATCTGCACCATGGCGTCATGATTGCCGTGGACGAGCGGCAGCGAAGGGTCGAAATCCTCCGCGAAGCGCACCCCCGGGAACTGGCGCGCGCGCGCGGTTTCCATCGCTTGGTGGATCGGCTGGTACAGGTTGATCGGGCTGCACGCGATCGGCTGGCCGCGCGAAAAATGCTCCATCTGGTCGATCAGCGTCGCGATCCGATCGACCTCGGAACAGATCAGTGTCGTGAAGCGCTCGCCCGCCGTATCGGTCTTGCGCGCCAGCAATTGCGCCGCACCCTTGATGCCGGCGAGCGGATTCTTGATTTCGTGCGCCAGCATCGACGCGGCGGCGCCCGCCGCGCGCCCCGAGCGGCCGATCGCGCCGCCCATCAGTTCGGCCTCGCTTTGCGCCGGAACGAGCGCGAGGATGCGATGGCCGCTGTGGCCATAGGGAACCATCTGCATGTCGACGAAGACCGACTTGCGTCCCCCCACCGATATTTCGGCGCGATGCGCGAAAAGCGCCGAGGTCGCGGCGTCGCTCATCCGCTGGCGATAACTGCGGTCCATCCGGATCACGTCATACACCACCCGCCCGACCATCGCCGAACGACTGATGTTGCACAGTTGTTCGGCGGCGGCGTTGACGAACAGGACGACCCCGCCCCGGTCGATCAGCAATGTCGGAACCGGATGCGACTGGATCAGTTCGTCATGGTCGAAGTTCGGGATGCTCGACGTGAGCGTGGTCACGCGGCGGCCCTGCTCAGGAAAGGCGTATAGAACTGCTCGAGCGCATCGAGCACGCCTTTGCTGTCGGGGATCTGGTTGACCTTGTTGCGGAACTCGGCCGAGCCGTGCAGGCCCTTGACGTACCAGCCAAGATGCTTGCGCGCCATATTGACCCCGGTCATTTCGCCATAATGGTCGATCATCGCGCGGTAATGCGATGTAATGACGTCATATTGTTCGTCGATACCGGGTTCTGGCCGTTCGGCTTCGCCGCGCAGCGCCGCCATGACCTGGCCGAGCAGCCACGGGCGGCCATAGGCGCCGCGGCCGATCATCACGCCATCGGCCCCGCTCTGCGCCAGCGCGTTCCGGGCGTCGGCGGCCGAGCAGATGTCGCCGTTGACGATGACCGGGACCGACACCGCATCCTTCACCTTGCGCACAAAGCCCCAGTCGGCCTCGCCGCGATACATCTGGTTGCGCGTGCGGCCATGGACGGTGACGAGCTTCGCCCCCAGATCCTCGGCGATATGCGCCAGTTCGGGGGCGTTCAGGCTGTCGTGGCACCAGCCCATGCGCATCTTGACCGTTACCGGCACCGAGACCGCCTCGACACAGGACTTGATCAGCGCCGCGGCGAGCTTCAGGTCGCGCATCAGCGCCGATCCGGCGTCGCCATTGGTCACCTTGCGCACCGGGCAGCCCATGTTGATGTCGATGATCGACGCGCCGCGGTCCTCGTTGAGCTTGGCCGCCTCGCCCATTTCATAGGGGGTGCAGCCGACGAGCTGCATCGACACCGGCTCTTCGACAGGGTCCCACGCCGCTTTCTGGATCGATTGGCGCGTTTCGCGGATCGCGGCCTGGCTCGCGATCATCTCGGTGACGTTGAGCCCCGAGCCATAATATCGCACGAGCTTGCGGAACGGCAGGTCGGTGACGCCGGTCATCGGCGCGAGGATCACGGGATCCGCGATGGTGATGTTGCCGATCTGAATGGGCCGGAGCGGCGCCATAAGCGGGGAGCTTTCGAATTGCCTAAAATTTAAGCAGCGCCCCTACACGCTAAGCCGCTTCCCCGCAAGCTGCGGCTGCGCTAACCGGCGCGCACGATGAACGAGTCCGCCCTCCCCCTTTCGCCGCGCGTGGCGGTCATATTGCTGGCCGGCGGGCGAGGCGCGCGTGCGGGATTCGCACGGCCGAAGCAGCTGGAGTTGCTCGGCGGCAGGACCGTGCTCGCCTGGAGCCTCGACGCCTTCGCGGCGTATCCCCGCATTTCACGCGGCGTTCTGGTCGGCGACGGCGACGTCATGGCCGCAGCCGCACCCCTTCCCGATGGCTGGATTTCCGCCGAGCCCGGACCCGAACGGCAACAGTCGGTCGCGAATGCGCTCGCGATGCTCGCTGATTGGGAGGATGGCGCGATCGTGCTCGTCCATGACGCCGCGCGCCCGGGGGTCGGCCCCGAGGTGATCGACCGGCTGCTCGACGCGCTTGGCAATGCCGACGCGGCCATTCCGACGCTGCCCGTTCCCGATACGCTGGTCGAGCAGGCCGGCGGCGTCGCGGGCGACGTCGCCGCGCGCGACAGGCTGGCGCGCGTGCAGACCCCGCAAGCGTTCCGGCTCGGCGCCCTGCGCCGCGCGCATGCCGGGGCGTCGGGGGCGAGCGCGACCGACGATGCCCAGCTCGTGCGGCAGACCGGCGTCGCCGTTGCAACCGTCGCCGGCGACGCGCGCCTCCACAAACTGACATATGCCGAAGATATGGCCATGCTCGCGGGGCTATTGGGGACAGGCACGATGATGCGAACGGCCGTCGGCATGGGATATGATGTCCACCGTCTGGTGGAGGGAAAACCGCTGTGGATCGGCGGCATAGAAATCGAGCATAGTCATGGCCTTGAAGGCCATAGCGATGCCGACGTCGCGCTCCATGCGCTGACCGACGCGATCCTCGGCGCGCTGGGCGACGGCGACATCGGCGACCATTTCCCGCCCGGCGATCCGCAATGGCGCGGCGCCGCATCGCACCGCTTTCTCGCCTTTGCTGGCGATCGCGTCGCAGCGAACGGCGGACGGATCGGGCACCTCGACCTGACTATCATCGCCGAAGAGCCCCGAATCGGCCCGCACCGCGTCGCAATTCGCGAGCGGATTGCCGAAATCCTTGCGATTCCGGTCGGACGGGTTAGTGTGAAGGCGACAACGACAGAGCGGCTGGGCTTTACTGGCCGCCGCGAGGGGATATCGGCCCAGGCCGTCGCGACCGTACAACTTCCGGAGAATTGAACCTTGCAGTCTGTCGAAGAAGCGCGCCTTTCGGCGCGCGACGAACTTGCCGCGGACGTCCTTGCCAGCAATCGCGCTGCAGGACGCAAAGTTGCCGTTGCCGAAAGCTGCACCGGCGGGATGGTCAGCGCCGCGCTGACCGACATCGCGGGCAGTTCGGACGTCTTCTCCGCCGGCTTCATCACCTATTCGGGGCATGCGAAGCAGTCGCAGCTCGACGTCAGCAGCGAAATCCTCGAAACCTTCGGCGAAGTGTCGCTCGCCACGGCCTGGGCGATGGCGGCGGGCGTGCTGGCGAACAGCGATGCCGATGTCGCGGTCGCGATCACCGGGATCGCGGGCCCGGGCGGCGGATCCGAAAAGAAGCCCGTCGGCCTTGTCGTTTTCGCGCGCGCGCTGCGCGGGCAGGATCCCGACGATTATTTCACCCAGCGCATCCAGTTCGAATCGACCGATCGCGCGACGATCCGTCATCACGCGACACTGTTTGCGCTCAGCCTGCTTCAGCCCGAAAAGGACGGGCTGCGCCCGTCGGAGGATGTCGCCCTCCCCGCGCCGTAAAGCGCGTCCGCGCGCGCCTCGAACGCGGCGATCATCTTGCGAAGCGCTTTGTCGAACATCTGGCCGGCAAGTGCCTCGAACATGCGGCTGCGGAACGAGAAGTCGACCATGAAATCGACGCGGCAACCGCCGCCCTCGGCGGGTCGGAAGTGCCATTCGTTGCTGAGATGCTTCATCGGCCCGTCGATGTAGCTGACGATGACCTCGTGCGGGCGCTGCTTGTGCACGCGGCACGAAAAGCTCTCGCGCAGGCCCTTGAAACCGACGATCATGTCGGCGACGGTTTCATGCTCGCTGTCGTCGCGGACGCGGAGCGCGACGACCCAAGGCAGGAACTCGGGATAGCGCGCGATGTCGGTGACGAGCGCGAACATCTGCTCGTCGCTGTACGGCAGCTCGCGCGTTTCGTGGTGCCGGGGCAATCAGTCCGCCTTCACGCGCGCCAGTTGCGCCTCGCGCGCGGCGCGCATCCGTTCGAAATCGTCGCCGGCGTGATAGCTGGAACGCGTGAGCGGCGATGACGCGACCTGCAGGAAGCCCTTCGCGCGCGCGATCTGCGCATAGGCGTCGAACGCCTGCGGCGTCACGAATTCCGCGACCTTGGCATGTTTGGGCGTCGGCTGGAGATATTGGCCCATCGTCATGAAATCGATGTCGGCGCTGCGCATGTCGTCCATCACCTGATGGACCTCCATCCGCTCCTCGCCAAGGCCGAGCATGATGCCCGACTTGGTGAAGATCGACGGATCGCGACGCTTGACGCTTTCGAGCAGGCGCAGCGAGGCATAATAGCGCGCGCCGGGGCGGATCGTCGGATAGAGCCGCGGCACGGTTTCGAGATTATGGTTATAGACGTCGGGGCGCGCATCGACGATCGCCGCGACGGCGCTTTCGGGCTTGTTGCGAAAGTCGGGGGTCAGGATTTCGATCGTCGTCTGCGGCGTTTCGCGGCGCAGCGCGTTGATCACCTTGACGAACTGGCTCGCGCCGCCATCGGGCAAATCGTCACGGTCGACCGAGGTGATGACGATGTGGCTGAGCCCCATCTTCGCCGCGGCGATCGCCGTATGTTCGGGCTCGAGCAGGTCGACGGGGCGCGGCATCCCGGTCTTGACGTTGCAAAAGGCGCAGGCGCGGGTGCAGGTATCGCCGAGGATCATCACCGTCGCATGCTTCTTGGTCCAGCATTCGCCGATGTTCGGACACGCCGCCTCTTCGCAAACCGTGTGCAGGTTCAGCTCGCGCATCAGCTTGCGCGTTTCGGCATAGCCGGGGCTGGTCGGCGCCTTGACGCGGATCCAGTCGGGCTTGCGCTGGCGCTGGCTGGGGGTGACGGCGGAGGCCGGTTGAGGCTGGGCGGGAGCGTTCATGCCGCCCACATAGTCGCGCACGCGCCTCTTCTCAACCTCTCTACCTATGCTAAGGCGCCTCCATGACTCACTTTACAGATATGATCGAGGGCTACCGGCGTTTCCGTAACGGCGGCTGGGCGGAGCAACGCGAACGCTGGGAACAGCTTGCCGAAGGACAGTCGCCCAAGGTGATGGTGATCGCCTGTTCGGACAGCCGGTCCGAACCCTCGCAGATTTTCGACACCAGCCCGGGCGAAATCTTCGTCGTCCGCAACGTCGCGGCGCTGGTGCCGCCGTTCGAGACGACCCCGGGACGCCACGGCGTCTCGGCGGCGCTCGAATTCGCGGTGCAGTTCCTGAAGGTCGAGGAAATCGTCGTGATGGGGCACGGCCTTTGCGGCGGGTGCCATGCAGCGCTCCACAAGTCGATGGAAGGCGCGGAGCCCGGGCGCGGCGGCTTTATCGCCGACTGGATCGGCCTGCTCGACGAGGCGAGCGAGGCGGTGC
The DNA here is from genome assembly GCF_013410105.1 of Sphingopyxis sp. JAI108. Classification (GTDB taxonomy): domain Bacteria; phylum Pseudomonadota; class Alphaproteobacteria; order Sphingomonadales; family Sphingomonadaceae; genus Sphingopyxis; species Sphingopyxis chilensis. The sequence goes on along the minus strand of NZ_JACCCJ010000001.1, from coordinate 1,787,354 downwards.
GTGCCGCCCATCCACAGATCGACAACCGCGAAGCGGGCCGCGCGATGGAAATGGCGGCCGTGCGCGTGAGTATCGCGAATTTGCGCACCTTCCCCTGCATCCAGGAGAAGGAAAAGCGTGGGAGCCTGAAACTGCGCGGCGCCTTTTTCGCGATCGGCGACGGGATATTGCATGTGATGGACGAAGCGACGGGGGAATTCGCACCCGCCTGAACCTGCCGGGCCGACGCGATCGCGGGACAGGGGTTGCGCCCGGCTGGCGGCGGGTTCACAGCCCTCCCCCATGCCTTCCAAGCCGACAATCCCGCGCTGGGCCCGCCTCGCGCAGCATCGCTTCAATCGTCGCGCCCGCAGCGAAGTCGGTGATATTCGCCGCCGCGTCGCGATGGTCGGCGGTGCGATCCTGCTGGGCCTGGTGGCCTTGGCCTTCGCCGCCGCCGGCGACCGGGCGCAGCACCTGATCTTTCGCATTTCGGATCGCGCCTGGTGGCTGCCACTCCTGATCACACCGACCGCCTTTGCGCTGATCGTCTGGACCGCGAACCGCTATTTCCCGGCATCGCGCGGTTCGGGCATCCCGCAAATCATTGCCGCCGGGCGCCGCCCCGAGCAGGAAGCGACCGGGCCGTTGGTGTCGCTGCGCACCGCCTTTGCCAAGCTCGGTCTGACGATCGCCACATTGTCGGTCGGCGGCTCGGTCGGGCGCGAGGGGCCGACGGTTCAGGTCAGCGCGGCGATCATGGTCGCGATGCACCGCCTGCTCAAAGTCCGCGTCACCGCGGGCGTCTTTATCGCCGGCGGTGCGGCAGGCGTCGCGGCGGCGTTCAATACGCCGCTCGCGGGCATCGCCTTTGCCATCGAGGAACTCGCAGCAGCCTATGAACAGCGCGTCGCCGTGCTGACGATGGGCGCTGTCCTGATCGCCGGTCTCGTCAGCCTGTCGGTTGCGGGCGATTATGTTTATTTCGGCGTGATGCGCGATACGCTGCCCGTTTCGGACGTGCTGCTGATCGCGCCGATAGCCGGGATCGGCGGCGGGCTGGCCGGCGGATTGTTCGCAAGGATCGTCCTGGCGGCAAGCGACCGCTCGACCGGTTGGGCCCGGCGCGCAGCCACGCAGCCGGTGCTGTTCGCTGCGGGATGCGGCCTCGTCGTCGCGCTCGTCGGGATCGCGACCAACGGCGGCACGTGGGGCACGGGCTATGACGTCACGAAATTCCTGGTCGAAGGCCATCAGGGCAAGCTCTGGTTTTTCCCGGCCAAGTTCGCCGCGGCGCTCGCCTCGACACTCAGCGGCGCACCGGGCGGCATCTTCGCGCCATCGCTCGCCGTCGGCGCCGGTTTCGGCAATCTGCTGACCCCCGCCTTTCCCGAAAGTCCGGCGGGCGCGGTCGTGATGCTGGGCATGGCCGCCTATTTCGTCGGGGTCGTACGGGCGCCGCTGACCGCAGTGATCATCCTGATCGAAACCACCGCGGCGCGCGGCATCATCCTGCCGCTGTTCGCCACCGCGCTGATCGCCGACTGGACCAGCGCACAAATCTGCCCGACGCGGCTGTATCACGGGCTTGCGAAACGCATCATGCCGCCAAAGATCGGCGCGCGACCGGGCGATGATTAGCGGCTGGTGGCGGGAACGGCGGGAGCCAAGCCTGCATATTTCCGATGTCCGCTTTGGGGTGGAAAGCGGACCTAAGGCCTGTAGGCCATAAACTTGGCTAGCACGTCACTAGGTGCGAGGTCGTAGCCTGTTACCCGTTCTCCCGACCAGTTTAGTCCGCAAAGCAGGCCGTCCTTCTGCATACCGGGCAGCCATTTTTCGGCGAAGGTAGTCAGCTCTATTGGAACCGGTTCGAAATTTTTGTAGGCGTTCACAGTTTCAACGACCCGCTTTGCCCGCGCTTCCGATGACCAGAACGGCATCGCAATTTCGCCGGATGCATTTGTTGATGTTGGAAAGCCAGCGCTGTCCCGAATTCCCCAGACCTTAAGCGCCTCCAACGCTTCGGTGACAAATGCGTCGGCATTGATCGCAGATATGCTCATACGTAGATAATCAGCACATTCCATTGATGTCCGCAATCGGTCGAAACCGGTCGTTCAGCCAACACTTCCCACATTGCACAAAGCAAAACGCCCGCGGAAGACCGCGGGCGCTTCGTTTATCCGGCAGTGGCGAAGAGCTCAGCTCCGGGCGACACCCGCGATGGCTTGATCGACCAGCGCCTTGTCGGCCGCGGCGTCATGCTTGTCGGCGATCAGCCGTGCGGCCGCTTCGGTCGCCGCTTTGGCGGCCGCCGTGCGGACCTCGGCGAGCGCGCCGGCTTCGGCCGCCGCGATGCGGTCTTCGGCCATCTGCTTGCGGCGCGCGATCAGCGCGGTCGCGTCGGCCTTTGCCTTGGCGACGAGCGCCTCGGCCTCGGCATCGGCACGGGCGCGCATTTCATCGGCTTCCTTGGCGGCGTCGGCAAGCTTCGCCTCATATTCGGCCTTCAGCGATTCGGCGTCGAGGCGCAGCGCCTCGGCTTCCTTGAGCTGCTTCGAAATCTCGGCAATCTTGTTGTCGAGCATGCCCGCGATCATCGCCGGCACCTTCTTCCACAACAGGATCGCGATAAAGATCGCCATGGCGATCGAAACCCAGCTTGTCGCGGTGAGGATACCGAAAGACTTCGGTTCAGCGGCACCTTCGGCCAGGATCATTAGGAAATCAGCCATGGAGCACCGCCTTCACCGCTGCCTTGGCGTCCGCCGCGGCAACCTTCACACCCGAGAGCTTGGCGACGAGGTCGCCCGCCGCTTCGGCCGCGACCGCCTCGATTTCCGCCATTGCCGACGAGCGCGCGGCGCCGATTTCGGCTTCCGCTGCCGCCAGCTTGTCCGCGAGTTCGGCATCGACCTTCGCCAAACGCTTTTCGGCGTCCTTCGCGGCCTTGCCCTTGGCGTCGGTCACCGCCTTTTGCGCGGCGGCGCGGCTCGCGTCGCTCTGCTGGCGATAGCTTTCTTCCAGACCGTCGGCCGCGGCGTGCGCAGCTTTCGCCGCTGCCAGATCGTCGGCCACCTTGCGGTCGCGCGCGTCCACCGTCGCCTCGATCTTCGGCAGCATGCCGCGGCCGATGACGAAAAAGACGAAGCCGAAGGTCAGCAGCACCCAGAAAATCTGAGATGCGGCGTACCAGCTTTCAGCAAATTGGCTGATTTGAGGCATGGATTTACTCGACCGACAAAAGAAAAGCAGTCGCGGGGCCCGCGCTCAGCGCGCCGGCCCCGCAGACGAAATCAGGCTGCCTTGAGGTACAGCAGGATCGCGATCAGGAACGACAGCAGGCCGAGAAGTTCGGCGGCCGCGAAGCCGATGAACAGGCGGCCCTGCTGGCCGTCGGCCGCCGCGGGGTTGCGCAGCGCGCTTTCGAGGAAGCTACCGAACACGTTGCCCACACCGATGGCGGCCATACCGGCACCGATAGCGGCCAGACCGGCGCCGATGAGCGAAGCAGCTTGAACGTCCATTTTATACTCCTTGGGAAAAACGATAATTATGCAGTTGAAAAATCAGTGCAGATTGATCGCGTCGTTCAGATAGAGCGACGTGAGCAGCGCGAAAACATAAGCCTGGATACCCGCGACCAGCAGTTCGAGACCACTGATACCGATCATCAATGCCATGCTGGGGAGGCCGACACCAATACCGATCGCCGGGCCCGCCGCGATCCCGTCGATGATGAACGACGCAAACACCTTCATCAGCACGTGGCCCGCGGTCATTGCGACGAACAGTCGCAGCGCGAGACTGAACGGGCGGACGAGGAACGACACCAGTTCGATCGCCGGGATCAGCCACATCAGCCAGATCGGGGTGCCATGCGGCACGAAGAGCGAGAAGAAATGGAAACCGTGGCGCCAGAAGCCGACGATCAGCACGATCGCGAAGCTGAGGATCGCGAGCACGCCGGTGATCGCGAAGTGGCTCGTCACGGTGAAGGGGTGCAGGCCGAACAGGCCGAAGGGCATCAGACCCAGCACGTTCAGCATCAGGATGAACATGAAGAGCGAGAAGACATAGGGCGTATATTTGCGGCCTTCAGGGCCGATATTGGCATTCATCATGCTGGAGATGAAGCCGGTGAAGCCCTCGACGGCGACCTGCCAGCGGCCAGGAACGAGCTGGCGCTTCATCCCGCCGATCATGAAGACCCACAGCAAGAGGCCCGCGATGACCATCCACAGCGCGCTGGTGGTAAAGGCAACCTCCTGACCCCCGACATGGAACATGTCGAACATCTTCTGCACCTCGAACTGGTGCATCGGGTCCACTTTGCCTTGATCCGCCACGCGATACCTCGCCTAAAATCCTGTCAATCCGGCTTTTTGGGCCGAACATTCGCAATCCGAAATATGTTTCTGAAGGCGACGCCTATTCCGAGGAACAGCACCACCAACAGGCCCCAGGGCGCCGTGCCGGCAAAATGGTCGATCGTCCAACCGACCAGTGCGCCGCCACCGATCCCGCCCAGCAGCTCGGCCAGAACACGATTACCGAGCTTGTAATTCGCATCGGTCTCCGGTCCGGCGGTCACTGCGGTCCTTCTTGCTTCTGCGGCTTCGGCCCGGTCCAATCGCTCTTCGAGCGAGACCAGGCGCGAATCCTCAGAGCCAAGTTCCGGATCGCTGCCATTCCCCGTCATTCTCTCGCCATCCTCCTGAAACAGAACCGGAAACTCCCGATTCCGCCTACAAAAAAAGGCCCGAAAATTCGGGGGACCCCTAAGGCGCGGTCCGTTTAGGAACGCCGCCCGCTTAAGTCAATGCTTCTGCTTGTGCGCACAAAAATGCCGCCGCGTTTAGGGGCGCGGCGGCATATGAGAGCCCTCGGGCTCCATTATTCGGATTCGGATCTTACGGGCAGCGCGCGTCGCGTTCGGGCGGGCTGGCATCGCGGGTTTTCCACGCGCCGCCCGGGGTCTGATATTTTTCGCCCGGCTTGGTCTTCGCGATCAGATTGCAGCCGCTGGTAAAGGCGAATTGCTCGACGGTGCTGCCCGTCGACTGCGCGCTCGCGGTATAAGCCGCCTTCCGCTTGATATTGAGGTCCTGCACCAGCGCGCGGATCGCGGGGGTCGGCGTCGTCGCGAAACCCAGATAGCCGTCGGGCTGCTCGCCGATCTGCCCGGCGGCGCGCGCCGCGGCATAGGCCGGGTCGCGCTGCGCCATCGCCGACGGCACGGCAAGGGCCACGGCAGCCGTTGCCGCGATCGCGGCAAGCGCCAGTCCGGTCGGTTTCCATTTGGTCATACGCATCACATTCTTCCCCATCAGAATATCTCGCTATTCTGCTCGATGAGCTTTTTGGCATCGCCATCCAGCCTGTACACCACTTCCTGCCGGATGTTGATATTCAGGTTGATTTCGATCGGCTTATCGGGCGTTTCGATCTGAACGCAGCCCGCCAAGGCTCCCATCAGGGTCGGCGCACCTATCATCACCGCAATATGCCTGACGTCAATCGCCAGCCTCCTTGCTCCAGTCTTGTTTATCTTCATCGCACAGGCTCGCTTTCTGGTGGCTGAACGGGGGCGTCCTCTCCCCTCGCGGCGGATTCGGCTTCTTCCTGGGCCCGCATAAGGGCCGGGAGATTCTGTTCGATCAGCAGCGACGGATCATAGAATCCCTTCGCCGACGTCAGGAGCTGTCGGAACGGCGCGGTGATCTTCACATTGAAGACCAGGGGCAGTTTCGCGACCTGATTGGTCAGGAAATTGCGCGTCGCGCCCTCGCCCTGCCCCACGCCGCCAAAGCGGATGTCGGTCACCATTTCGCCGTCGAGATCCCCGTTCAATATGATCGTCAGATCGTCATATTTGAGGCTGCGCAGCGCGCCAAAGGCAAAATTGGCGATCGTGCCGAGATTGCGGTTCGACAATTCGCCGACATAGGCGAGCGTCCCCCCGCCGGCGCGCGAATCGATGCGCCCGTCCACGATCCGCCCGCCGAGCCCGTCGAATTCGACCGGCAGGGTGCCGTCGAACACGCCCGTTGCATTGATATTGTCGAACCCGAAATTCTGCAGGAACACCGCGGCGTCAACCCCGACGATGTCGAACGACAGCCGCCGGGCATTGTCAGCGTTGAAATCGAGCGTCGTGGGGTGGAGCAGCAACTGGCCGCCGCCGAAAGGCCAGCTTCCGCCCTCGATGCGGACGCGGTTGTCGCCGAGCAGCCGATATTCGATTTCGCCGTCGATCACGGGAATGCCGGGGTTGATCTCGTTGATCTTCGCGATCTGCCCCGGCGCCGACCTGAGCCCGATGAGATCGTCGAAGCTGAGCGTCGTCGTCAGCCCGGTGACCGGGCCGAATGCAGCCGCCAGACTTGCGTCGGCGGTTGCGAAGGTGCCGCGGCTCGTGACGCCGTCGGCGGTCCACTCGATCCGCCCGTCGCCGACGACCGAACCCTGAACGTTGGCGACGACGCCGAGCGCGAGGCTGGTAAGCTGGTCGGGCTGGAACGCATCGTCGAACCGCAACTCCTTCACGGCGAGGTCCGCCGAACCGCTAGTGTCGGCGAGGCGATGGCGGATCAGCGTGTCGAGAATTTTCGTCCCCGTCTTCCGTTCGTTGAAGCCGGCTTTCGCTTCGATGACCCCGTCTGCGAACCGCAGGCTCGCATCATCGCTGACGAGCGGGAAGAAGCGCGGGTCGGGCGCCGCGTCGGTGAGCAGAAGGCCGCCGTCGAGTGTCAGCGCGCCTTTCGCGAAGCGCCATTGCCCCGCAATCTCGCTCATGTTGAGCGGCACCGCGCCGATCTTGCCCTCCGCGCCGCGAAGCTCACCGGCCATGCCCTGCGGTGTCGCCCGCCCGGTGAGGGTGTCAGCGGCGAAGCGGGTCACGTCCTCCCCCTCGCCCAGCGCGATGTCCGCGCGCGCCAGCGACCAGCGCATCGCCGACAGGTCCAGGTTCGCCGGGCCGCTGGTCAGGCTGAACGGCGAACTGCCGCTTGTTCCCCTCAGGGCAATGCGCGGAATGCGAATGTCGCCGCGCAGGCCAGCAGGCCCAGCGCTGAGCAGCGGAGCCCCCGGACGGCTGCACAGATCGATGGCGCTGCGGCCGATCCGGAACCCGCTGACCTCGATCCGGTCGGCAGCGACCCGGCTGCACCCGCCGTCGAATGCGAGCGCTCCCGTGGGGGCAAGAAAGCCGTTCAGCGGCACCGTCAACCGCTCGACGCGGCCGCCCGCGAGCGGTCCCGACAGCGCCACCGTCGTCGCGAAGCGGAGAAGCCCGCCCGCGCCACCCGAAAAACGCACCGGCGTCAACGCCAGCCTTGCCCCTTCGGCGCCATAGGGCTCGAAGCTCGCAAGACCGGTGACCTTCCCCTCGGCACTGCGATCGAGGCTCAGCGTTCCCGCGGGCAGGTCGCCTCCGCCGATGCTCCAGCGCCCCGTCGCGATCACCGCAGGATCGTCGGCGCCATAAAGATAGCCGATACGGCTTTCGGCGCTGCCGGTAAAATGCGCGCCGCTCGCGCTCGTCAGTTCGGGCGCGATCAAATCGACCCGCGCGGTCGGCCCCTCGCCCGCGATTGCGAAACCCGCACTGCCGCTCGCATCGGCGAGCACGCGGCTCAAGGCCCCGACGGCCCTTGCCGCCAGCGGCCCGATCGGCGTCCCCGACAGCCCGCGTGCGCTTTCGGTGAGCGAACGGCGCAAGTCCGCGCTGCTGCTCGCACGCGCGAAACCGATGCGTCCGTCGAATTTGGGCGCCGCGCTGCCGACGCTGCCCTTCGCTTCGAGGTTCACGCTCGCGGCAGCGAAATCGGGTCCGCGCAGGCGCGCCATATCGGCATCGACGTCGAGCCTGGTCAGCACCGCGGTGCCGTCGAAACTTGCGCGCAACCCCATTCGGTCGGCCGCGATCGGGCCTGCGACGAGGCGCACGATGCTGGCGTCGGCCTTGCCCTTCCAGCTTTGCAGATTCTCTGACAGCGACAGGTCGAGCGCGACTTGCGGCGACGCCGCGCTGACGCTGCCGCCCGCGCAGCGCAGCCCGCCGCCGCGCAGCGGGCCCACCAGCTGCGGCCGGACGTCGCGGACCAGGACCGTGCCATAGAAGCTGACATTATCACCGTGGCATCCCGCCGCCCCGACCCGCGGCGCGACGAGTGCGAGCTTGCCGGTGAAGTCGCGGCGCAGATTGCCGCCACCATTCAGCGCCGCGCCGATATCCCCCCACGGGGTTTCAACGCGCGCCCGTGCATCGCGAAGCGCGACCGACAGGTCGGGCAAGGCAAAGGGATCCTTGCTTTCGGGGTCGCGGAACTTGTCGAGCGAACCGAACGACAGGCGCCCGTCGACGAAACGCCCGTAAAGCCGGACACCGTCGGCGTTGATTCCCGACACATAGGGCCCCGACCAGCCATAGCCGAGCAGGACCTCGACGCGCTTTGCCGTGAGGTCGGGCCGCTTCGGGTCGCCGATTACGATATCGGACAAGACCTCGCTGCGAAAACCGATCCGCTCGATCGTGTAACGCGCAGGAACGTCGCGACTGCCGAGCTGGTCGCGGATGAATTCATCGGCGATCGGTTCGCGGGCGATCCAGACCCCCGCGACGAGGATGATCACCGCGCCGGCGGTCAGCCAGCGCTTCTTGAACAATAAAGTCCGGTATTTGAACCGCGGCTGCTCGCCGCCTGCCACGTCAGTCATGGGAATTGGCCGATGACGTCATGGCGGCAAAATCTCGTCCCTCGACCCAGGCCCCGTTCACACCAGAAACGCCGGAAATCCCGTTTCGATGCAGGAAATTGATCCGGTTCGCCATCTTCCTTTTCCTATGACCGTTGAGTGCGCCTCACAAGGCGGTTATTGCGGCGATGATGGGGGACACGCCGGATCATGTCGGTCACCGCGCGCGACTGCGCTCGCGCCTGCTCGACGACGCGGACGGGCTCGCGGATTATGAGCTGGTCGAATATCTGCTCGCGCTCGCGATTCCGCGCCGCGATACCAAGCCGCTCGCCAAGGCGCTGCTGCGCGAATTCGGATCGCTGGCGCAACTCGTGAGCGCCGACCCCGAATCGCTACGCCGCGTCGACGGGCTCGGCGACACCGGCATCGCGGCGCTCAAGATCGTTCAGGCGACCGGCCTGCGCTTGCTGAAAGGCGAATTTCGCGACAAGCCGCTCCTGTCCAGCTGGGATGCGCTGCTCGACTGGCTCCGCGCCGATATGGGGCCGATCGACGTCGAGCGCGTCCGCATTCTTTATCTCAACTCGCGCAACATGCTCATTCGCGACGAACTGGCGAGCGAGGGATCGATCGACCAGTCGGCGATCTATGTGCGCGAGGTGATCAAACGCGCGCTGGAACTCGGCGCCTCCGCGATCATCCTGGTTCACAACCATCCGAGCGGCAGCCCCGAACCGAGCCGTCAGGACATCGCGATCACCAAGGATATCGCCGCCGCAGCCGCGAAACTCGGGATAGCTCTCCACGATCATATCATTATCGGTGGGTCTGATTACCGGAGCTTCCGCGCGATGGGACTGATCTAGGGTCAGGACCCGTTTGACTTCCCCGGTTCGCGGCCACATGATTCCCGTCATGCAGATTCGGCGCGGCCTTCTCCGCTTCCGCCATCACGGGGGACAGCTTCTCGCGGGCATTTAGCCCCGGGTTCCGGCGCGATCGCCCCGAGCCCGGGGCACCTTCCGTCCCACATTGCCGTGCGTGGCAGGCCGCCGCGCGCCAGCCGGAAAGTCCGCGCCATGACCAACAAGAATAGCGGGGCCGCGATGCCCCTTATCCGCATGATCGACAGCGAAGCCGATGCGCTGACCGAGCTCACGCTGCAACAGCAGCGCGATTCGATCGCATTCTATGAACTGCTGCTCGACGAGATCGATCGCGCTGCAATCTGCGTCCGCGCCGCGATCCCGCCGGACGTCGTCACAATGGGGTCAACGGTGACCTTCACCGATGCGAGGAGCGGCACCGAGCGGACATTGCGCCTTGTCTATCCCGCCGAAGCCAACATAGCCGAAGGGCGGATTTCGATCCTGACTCCGGTCGGCGCCGGATTGATCGGGCTGAGCGTCGGCCAGTCGATCAACTGGCCCGACCGTGGCGGCGTCGAGCACCGGCTGACGATCATCGCGGTTGAACAACCCGCATAGACCCAACCCTATGCACGGCGATGCGGCCGCCGGATCGCTCCGACGGCCGCACCACCCCGCGGGGCGCCGTTCAGGCGCCGCGCGACAGGAAACCGGTGAGTTCGGTCTTGTTCACGCCGCCCGACTTGTCGCCGTCGGCGGACGCGAAGGCCTGTCCGATCCAGCTCGTCACCTCGGCCGATTCGACGTCGGCGCTGGGGTCGGTCGCGGCACGCAGCTTCTTCATCCACACGCCGAATTCGGCTTCATTGAGGTCGCCGTTCTTGTCCCCGTCATAGGTCGGGAATTCCTGTTCGACGATCTGCGCGATCTGGGTCGGCGTCGCCGCTGCGCTCGACGGAGCGGCTTCGGTCGCCGCCGGCGGAGTCGACGAATCGGGCATCGGGGCCGGATTCGTGGTGTCAGGCGTCGGGCTGGTCGTGTCCGGCGCGGGTGCCGGCGCCGGACTCACGGGCTCGGTCGTCGTCGGCTGGCTCATCGGGTCCGAAGCCGGCGGGGTGGTCTGGGCCAGCGCGGGAAAACTCACCGCGGCGGCACCGATCAAAAGCATCTGTTTCAACATGATATTACTCCTGCGTAAGGTTTATTCCGGTTCCGACTCGGGCTTTTCCTCGTCATCCGGAGCGGGCTGGTCAGCCGGAGGGGTCGGCTCGGCCGCGGGGGGCGTGTCGCTGGGAAGCGCGTCCTCGGTCGGCGCCTGATCGGTCGGCGCCGTCTGGTCCGTCGGGGTGGTGCTGTCGGGCGTCGGCGCAGTCGTGTCGGTGGGCGCCGGCGGCGTTTGCGTCGTCGGGGCGGGCTGTTCGTCCATCGGCGCCGTCGTCTGGGCCAGGGCGGGGAAGCTGACAGCGGCTGCGCCGATCAAAAGCACTTGTTTCAACACATTCATTCTCCTGTATCGGCGACCTTGATTTGCCGGTCGCCTTTCTGATGGGGCGAAGGATCAACCCGCCGGATTTCGCCAAAGTTGCGGTCGCTGGACATTTGGCGAAACGCCCCGTCCCTGCTACGGGGCGCCCCGACCCGGTTTCGCGGGGATTCCGCGACAAGCCGCCCGAAAAGGAAGGAAATTCAATGGTTCCGCGTTACGCACGGCCGGAAATGACCGCGATCTGGTCGGCCGAGAATCGCTTTCGCATCTGGTTCGAGATCGAAGCGCACGCGACCGACGCGCTCGCCGAACTCGGCACCGTGCCCAAATCCGCGGCCAAGGCGCTGTGGGACTGGTGGGCGACGAACCCCGTGATAGACGTCGCCGCGATCGACGCGATCGAAGCGGTGACCAAACATGACGTCATCGCCTTCCTGACCTGGGTCGCCGAGAATGTCGGCGATGAAGCACGCTTCATGCACCAGGGCATGACAAGCTCCGACGTGCTCGACACCTGCCTTGCGGTCCAGCTCAGCCAAGCCGCCGACATATTGCTCGCCGACATCGACGCGTTGCTCGAAGCGATCAAGCGCCGCGCCTATGAGCACAAGCTCACCCCGACGATCGGCCGCAGCCACGGCATCCACGCCGAACCGGTAACCTTCGGGCTCAAGCTCGCCGAGGCCTATGCCGAATTCTCGCGCTGCAAACTCCGCCTGCAGGCCGCGCGCGCCGAAATTGCGACCTGCGCCATCTCGGGCGCCGTCGGCACATTCGCCAATATCGATCCCCGCGTCGAAGCGCATGTCGCGGCCAAGCTCGGCCTGACGATCGAGCCCGTCTCGACGCAGGTCATCCCGCGCGACCGCCATGCGATGTTCTTCGCCGTGCTCGGCGTCATCGCGTCGTCGATCGAGCGCCTCGCGGTCGAGGTTCGCCATCTCCAGCGCACCGAAGTGCTCGAGGCAGAGGAATATTTCTCGCCGGGGCAGAAGGGTTCGTCGGCGATGCCGCACAAGCGCAACCCGGTGCTGACCGAGAATCTGACCGGCCTCGCGCGCATGGTGCGCAGCGCCGCGATCCCCGCGATGGAGAATGTCGCGCTGTGGCACGAGCGCGACATCAGTCACTCGTCGGTCGAGCGCTTCATCGGACCCGACGCGACGATCACGCTCGACTTCGCGCTGGAGCGGCTGACCGGCGTCATCGACAAGCTGCTCGTCTATCCCGAGCGGATGCAGAAGAATCTCGACCGCATGGGCGGCCTCGTCCACTCGCAACGCGTGCTGCTGGCGCTGACGCAGGCGGGCGCGAGCCGCGAGGATAGCTATGCCCTCGTCCAGCGCAATGCGATGAAGGTATGGGAATCGGACGGCCAGCTCTCGCTGCTCGAACTGCTGAAGGGCGATGCCGACGTCACCGCGCGGCTTTCGGCGGACCAGCTTACGGAACTTTTCGACCTCGGCTATCATATGAAGCATGTCGACACGATCTTCGACAGGGTGTTCGGGGCGATCTAGCCGCAGGCTGGAATCGCGGGGCGTTCTGTCATAGTGTCGTCGCCGGATCGACAGAGGAGCAAGACGAAGTGGGAATCCTGCGTACGATCATCTGGGTTTTGCTGACCGCCGTGCTCGTCATCTTTGCGATGGCGAACTGGCAAGTTGTCACCGTTACCATCTGGCCGGGCTGGGAAGCGGAGACGAAACTTCCCGTCGTCATCTTTGCTTCCTTTCTGATCGGCAGCGTTCCCATGTGGATCGCGCTGCGCACGACGCGTTGGTCGCTGAAGCGCCGCCTCGATGCAAGCGAGCGGCAGGCGGCGGACCTCCGCGCGCTCGCCAACCGGCCTGTGGCGCCCGCGCCCGCAACCACGCCGGTGAACGACATCCCGCCCGCCCCTACCGACCTCTTCTCGACGGACAAGCCATGACCTCGCCGCTTTACCTCGCCATCGACACGACACACCTCGACGCCGCGCTTACGCTCGCGCAAAAGGTGCGGCGCCATGTCGGCGGGTTGAAGCTGGGCCTCGAATTCTTCTGCGCCAACGGTCATCACGGGGTGCACGAGATGGCGAAGCTCGGCCTGCCGATCTTCCTCGACCTCAAGCTCCACGATATCCCGAATACGGTTGCGAAAGCGATTCAGGCGCTGCGTCCGCTCGAACCGGCGGTGCTCACCGTTCACGCCGCCGGCGGCCGTGCGATGCTCGAAGAAGCGAAGGCAGTGGCCGGCGCTAATACAAAGGTCGTCGCCGTCACCGTGCTCACCAGCCTCGATGCGCCCGATCTCGACGATATCGGTATCGGCGGCACCCCGCACGACCAGGTCGTCCGCCTTGCCGCGCTCGCGCGCGAAGCCGGGCTCGACGGCATCGTCTGCTCGGGCCAGGAGGTGAAAGCGGCGCGCAAGGCGTGGCCCGGCGGCTATTTCGTCGTCCCCGGCGTCCGCCCGGCGAACGGCAAGATGGGCGATCAGAAACGGATCGTTACGCCGGCACAGGCGATGTCGGACGGCGCCTCGATCCTCGTCGTCGGCCGCCCGATCAGCCAGTCCGAAGACCCCGATCTCGCCGCGCGCGAAATCGAAGCGACGCTTTAGAAACAGCCGTCATCCCGGCGCAGGCCGGGATCTCCACGATGCGCTCAGCCGCAACGGCGAGACCCCGGCCTGCGCCGGGATGACGACAGGATAGGATGACCATGCCCCCTCTCGTCAAAATCTGCGGGCTCAAGACGCCCGAAACGGTCGATGCCGCCATTCGCCATGGCGCCACGCATATCGGCCTTGTCCATTATGAGCCGAGCCCCCGCCACGTCGACCTCAAGACCGCAGCGGAACTTCGCAAGCGCGCCGGGCCGCAGGTCAAAGTGGCTTTGTTGCTCGTCAACGCCTCGCAGCAGCTGACGGGCGATGCGCTTGGCAAGGTCCGCCCCGATATCATCCAGTTCCACGGCAGCGAGACGCCCGAATGGCTGGCGGTGGTGAAGCGCCTCGCGCCGGCCGAAATCTGGAAAGCCGTGGGGCTGAAGGATGCCGAGACACTCACGCGGATGCAGAAATATCGCGGGATCGCCGATCGCATCCTGTTCGACGCGCCCGCGGCTGCGCTGCCCGGCGGCACCGGCACGCGCTTCGACTGGTCGCTGCTCAAGAATCATCGCCACAGCATGGATTGGGGCATCGCGGGCGGCCTGACCCCCGACAATGTCGCGCAGGCGATTGCCGAAACGGGCGCGCCGCTCGTCGACGTCTCGTCGGGTGTCGAAAGCGCGCCGGGCGTGAAGGATGTGGACAAGATCGCCGCTTTCCTTAAAGCGACCGGTCGATGACCCAGCTTCCCAACAGTCTTCGCACCGGGCCGGACGAACGCGGCCATTTCGGCCAGTTCGGCGGCCGCTATGTCGCCGAAACGCTGATGCCGCTGATCCTCGACCTCGAACGCCACTATCGCGCCGCGCAGGCCGACCCGGCGTTCAAGGCCGAGTTCGACGATCTGCTCAAAAACTATGTCGGCCGCCCCAGCCCGCTGTGGTTCGCAAAGCGGCTGACCGACCATCTGGGCGGCGCGAAGATTTATCTGAAGCGCGAGGATCTCAACCACACCGGCGCCCACAAGATCAACAATTGCATCGGCCAGATTCTGCTCGCCAAGCGCATGGGCAAGACCAAGATCATCGCCGAGACCGGCGCGGGCCAGCATGGCGTCGCGACCGCGACCGTCGCGGCGCTGTTCGGCCTGCCCTGCACCATCTTCATGGGCGCGGTCGATGTTGCGCGGCAACAGCCGAACGTGTTTCGCATGAAGCTGCTCGGCGCCGAAGTCGTCGCGGTCGAGAGCGGTGCGAAGACGCTCAAGGATGCGATGAACGAGGCGCTGCGCCACTGGGTCGCGAACGTCCACGACACCTTCTACATCATCGGCACCGTCGCCGGCCCGCACCCCTATCCCGAGCTCGTCCGCGATTTCCAGTCGGTGATCGGCAACGAAGCACGCGCGCAGATACTGGAAGCCGAAGGCCGCCTCCCCGACATGCTGATCGCCCCCGTCGGCGGCGGATCGAACGCGATCGGCCTGTTCCATCCCTTCCTCGACGACGCCGATGTCGAGATCGTGGGCGTCGAAGCCGCGGGCGAAGGGCTCGAAGGCAAGCATGCCGCCAGCCTCGCGGGCGGCAAACCCGGTATCCTCCACGGCAACAAGACCTATCTGCTCCAGGACGCGGACGGCCAGATCACCGAGGCGCACAGCATCTCGGCGGGCCTCGACTATCCGGGCATCGGCCCGGAGCACAGCTGGCTGCACGACATCGGCCGCGTCCGCTACGAACCCGTCACCGATGAAGAGGCGCTGGCGAGCTTCCAGAAGCTGACCAAGCTCGAAGGCATCATCCCCGCGCTCGAAAGCGCGCACGCCATCGCCGCCGCCGAACGCATCGCGCCGACGCTGGGCAAGGACAAGATCATCATCGTCAATTGCTCGGGCCGGGGGGACAAGGATATTGCGACGGTCGCGGACGCGCTGGAGGTGACGCTGTGACCCGCTTCGCCGCCACCTTCGCCCAAGCACGCCCCGCCCTTGTCGCATTCATCACCGCGGGCGACGGCGACACCGCCGCGAACCTCGACGCGCTCGTCGCGGGAGGCGCCGATGTGATCGAGCTTGGCATGCCCTTCACCGATCCGATGGCCGACGGCCCCGCGATCCAGCAAGCAAACCTGCGCAGCCTCGCCAAGGGCACGACCACCGCCGACATCTTCGCGGTCGCCGCCGCCTTCCGCCAGCGCCACCCCGACACCCCGCTCGTCCTGATGGGCTACGCGAATCCGATGACGATCCGCGGCGGTGACTGGTTCGCGGCCGAATGTGCCAAGGCGGGCGTCGATGGCGTCATCTGCGTCGACATTCCCGCCGAGGAGGACCCCGAACTCGGCCCAGCGCTCCGCGCCGCCGGCGTCGACCTGATCCGCCTCGCCACCCCGACCACCGACACCGCGCGTCTGCCCGCCGTCCTCGAAGGGGCGGGCGGCTTCCTCTACTATGTCAGCGTCGCCGGGATCACCGGGCTCCAGCAGGCGGCCCAAACGAGCATCGACGAAGCCGTTGCGCGGCTCAAGGCCGCGACCGACCTCCCCGTCGCGGTCGGCTTCGGTGTCCGCACCCCCGAACAGGCCGCGCAGATCGCGCGCGTTGCCGATGGCGTCGTCGTCGGATCGGCCTTTATCGACATCATCGCCGAACATGGCGACGCTGCAGCACCGCACGTCGAAGCCTTCACCCGTTCGCTCGCCGATGCTATCCACGGCGCAAAGGAGATCGCCGCATGAGCTGGCTCGACCGCGTTCGCAACGCCCTGCCCTTCACCGCCAAGCGCGATACCGCCGACAATCTCTGGCACAAATGCCGTCAGTGTCAGCAGATGGTGTTCGTCAAGGAATGGGAAGACAATCTCAACGTCTGCCCGCGCTGCGACCATCACGACCGCATCGGCGCGGCCGAGCGTTTCGCTCAGTTGTTCGACGGCGGGCTGCACGAGATGATTGCGGCCCCTGCGGCACCCGAAGATCCGCTGAAATTCCGCGACACCAAAAAATATGTCGACCGCATCAAGGCGGCGCGCGCGCAGACCGGCGACCGCGACGCCTATCAGAACGCGTTCGGCCGCATTTCTGGCCAGGGCGTCGTGATCGGCGTGCAGGATTTTGCCTTCATGGGCGGGTCGATGGGCGTCGCGGTCGGCGAAGCGTTCGTCGCCGGCGTCGAGAACGCGATCAAGCGCGGCGTCCCCTATATCGCGATTACCGCCGCAGGAGGCGCGCGGATGCAGGAAGGCACGCTGTCGCTGATGCAGATGCCGCGCGCGACGGTCGCACTCGCGCGCCTGCGCCGTGCGGGCCTTCCCTATATCGTGCTGCTGACCGACCCGACCACCGGCGGCGTCACCGCCAGCTATGCGATGCTCGGCGATGTGCAGATTAGCGAACCCAAGGCGCTGATCGGCTTTGCCGGCCAGCGCGTGATCGAGAATACGATCCGAGAAAAACTGCCCGAAGGCTTCCAGCGCGCCGAATATCTGCTCGACCACGGGATGATCGACATGGTCGTGCATCGCAAGGAGCTGCCCGCGACGCTGGCCCGGTTGATCGGCTATCTGGCGCCTGAGAAGGCGGCATAGCTCCAAGGAAAATACTCTCGATCCCCGCTCGTACCGAGTTTGTCGAAGCACCGTTCCTCTTCTTGCAGCGTCAAAAGAAGAATGCGGCCCTTCGACAAGCTCAGGGCGAACGGTGTTTGGATAGGCTGAACCATTCGCCATGGCCGACCACGCCCACAGCTCCGACCCTGCCGTCCAGACCCAGCTCGACCGTCTCGCGGGGCTCTCGCCGGGCCGCGACATCCTCGGGCTCGAACGCATCGCGGAGCTCTGCACACGGCTCGGAAACCCGCAGCTCCAGCTCCCGCGCACCTTCCATGTCGCAGGCACGAATGGCAAAGGATCCACCTGCGCTTACCTTCGCGCCATCCTCGAAGCACAGGGGCGCAAGGTGCACAGCTACACCAGCCCCCACTTGGTCCGCTTCAACGAACGTATCCGCCTCGCCGGAACGCTGATCGACGACGCATTGCTCGCGGCGCTGCTCGAGGAGGTGCTCGACGAGGCCACCGATCTGCACGCGAGCTTTTTCGAAGTCACCACCGCCGCCGCCTTCCTCGCCTTTGCGCGCATCCCCGCCGACGACTGCATCATCGAGGTCGGCCTCGGCGGTCGTCTCGACGCGACCAACATCATCCCGCCGCCCGCAGTCGCCGGCATCGCCTCGCTGGGCATCGACCACGAAGCCTTCCTGCTCGCGTCCGAAGCCGGGACGCCCGACGATCCGGCGACGCGCATCGCGTGGGAAAAAGCCGGGATCATCAAACCCGATACGCCGGTGGCAACCTTCGCCTATCCGTCCCTCGTGCAAGGCACCATCGCCGCCAAGGTCGCCTCGGTCGGAGCCACGCTTTTTCCCGAAGGCGACGGCTGGACGGTCGAGGCCGATGGCAATGGCTTTCGCTGGACATCGAAACTGGGCTCGGTCGACCGGATACTGCGGTCACGCATGGCGGGCGCGCACCAGATGCGCAACGCGGGGCTTGCCATCGCGATGCTGCGCCTCGCGCCCGGTCCACAGCCGAGCGACGAAGCGATCGCGCGGGGTGTCGCGGAAGCCTTCTGGCCGGGCCGGATGCAGCGTCTGGACTCGGGCCCGCTCACCGACCTGCTTCCTGACAACACGGAAATCTGGCTCGACGGCGCGCACAATGTCGACGCGGGCCTTGCGCTGGCGCGCCAGTTCGCGGGCGAGGCGCGGCGCATCCACCTGATCACCGGCATGCTCGCGAACAAGGACCCCGCCGCGATCGTCGCGCCGCTGGCCGATCGCCTCGCGAGCCTGACCGCCGTTCCCGTTCCGGGGCACGAGCATCATGGCGCCGAAGCCTTCGGCGCCGGGGCAAAAGCCGCCATGTCGGTCGCCGAAGCGCTGCGCGGCCTCGACGTCGATCCGGCAAGCGATATCGTCCTGATTGCCGGTTCGCTTTATCTCGCCGGCGAAGTGCTCAGCGCGAACCGGCAGTTTCCGGACTGACGGCCTGAGGCGACGCCTCGGGTATCTCGACCTCGCCCGCCGTTCCGATCGAGCGATCGACCAGCCCCGAGCGCATCATCCACCAGAAGATCAGAATGCCCGGCACCGCGAGCGCGGTCGTCAGCAGGTAAAAATCGACATAGCCGAACTGTTCGATCAGCTTGCCCGCGCTGGTCCCGGTCAGGAAGCGCCCGAGGATGCTCGCCGCGGCAGAGAAAAGCGCGAAATGGGTCGCGGTGAAGCGCAGGTCGGCGAGCGCCGACAGATAGGCGACGACACAGACGCCGCCGATCCCGCTCGCGAAATTCTCGAACCCGATCGCACCGGCCATGCCCCAATTGCTGTGTCCGGCGGCGGCCAGGCCGGCAAAGCTGAAATTCGAAATCGCCATCAGGACAAGGCTGAGCAGCACCGACCGCTTCATGCCGAGCCGGGCATAGATGATGCCGCCGACGAACACCCCGGCGAGCAGCGCCCAGAAGCCGAGACCGACGTCGTAGAAGGCAATCTCGTCGTTGGTATAGCCCAGATCCTCGAACAACAGGCGGAAGGTCAGATTGGCGAGCGTGTCGCCGATCTTGTGGAGCAGCAGGAAGAAGAGGATCAGGATCGCCCCCTCGCGCGAGAAAAACTCCGCGAGCGGCCCGACCGCGCCCTTGTCGGGCGCCTGGCCTTCGCGTGACCTGGTCGGCAGGGCGACCAGCGCTGCGATAACGAGCGCGCCGACGGCCAGCACGACGCCGAGCAGCGTCGCGCCGACATAGGCGGCGATCGTGCCCCAATCGGTCGCCAGCACCGCGACGAGCGCCAGCGCGGGCAGCGCGATGATCCAGTTCACCTGTCCGCTCCATCCGATATCGCGCGCGCGGCGGGCGGAGAGGTCGAACAGCGGGAACAGATAGCCGACGAGCACCATCAGCGTGAGGATGTCGACATCGAGCCATTGATCGACCTGCCGCGCGACGAGGAAGGCGATCGGGAAACTGAGGATGAAGATCGCATAATAGGCGCGCGACAGATAGGCCGGCCAATGACGCTCGATCTTGCGTTCGGGTTCGCCCATCACCAGCCCGGTGATGATCGCGGGCAGGACCAGCGCCGCGCACACCATGTAGGCGACACCCCAGCCCGCGCGTTCGGCAACGACCAGGGCCATTGCGCCCGCCACCGCGGCGCCAATGCGCCAGCCATATTGCGACATCCCAGATCCGGTCCCCAACTGCTCGGGCGCGAGCAGTTCGATGCGATAGGCGTCGATAACGATATCGAAGGTCGCGCCAGCCAGTCCCACCGAGATCGCGGCCAGCGCCACGACCGCGAGCGACGCCTTGGGGTCGAGGTTGCCCAGCACCGTGACCGCGAGGAAGACCAGCGCGCCGACGAGGATCAGCCACGACCGCCGCTGGCCGATTCGGCCGAGGATCGGGATACGGAAGCGGTCGATCGCCGGCGCCCACGCCCATTTGAGGTTATACGCCAGGAAGGTCAGCGCGAAAGCCGTGACCGACGATTTCTCGATGCCGTCCTGCGCGAGGCGCGTCGTCAGCGTCGCGCCGATCATTGCGAACGGGAAACCCGACGATATGCCGAGGAACAGGGCGGCAAGCGGCGCGGGCTCGAGATAGGGGCGCAAACTGTCGCGCCAGCCCTTCGGTGCCGGCATCGCCGCATTTGTCGACATGATATTCCCCTTTGCCGCGTGCCGATCGGTCATCGCCGATTGTAGCAACGGCCTAAAGCCTCGGGGGCAAATTGGAAGCGGCTAAATCGCCGCCGATCCGCCCCGCCCTGTCGGCTCGCCGCATCTCATGCGGTGGCGGGGCGCCAGTAGGTCGTCAGGCCGCTCACCTTGCGCGGCGCCTCATTCTTGCAAATCATCGTTTCGAGCGCCTTCAGCGCCGAAATCAGCGCCGAAGCGCTGTGCGGCTTGCCGAGGCATGCCATCGCGATCTCGCTTGCGTCGGCGGGGCATTGTCCGGTCACCAGCAGCACCGCGATGCCGCGGTCGCGCGCCAACCGCGCGACTTCACGTCCGGTCATGTGGCCCGCCAGGCCAAGATCGAGCACCAGCGCGTCGACCGGTTCGGCCGCCATCACCGCTACCGCCGCCTCGCCCGAATCGACCGTTGCGACGACCTGATACCCGCCGTGCTTCAGCGTATGCTCATTGTCGAAAGCGGTCAGCGGATCATCCTCGATGATCAGCAACCGCTTGATGCAGGTCGGGCGGGACGCGAAGAGCATGTTTACTCCCTTTGACATTGCCATGACTCGCTGCGCGTCATCCCGCAAGATCGCTTCTGCTTGCCATCGACGAAGCGGGTCTTTTGCGGCTATGGGCGTGTTCACGACGCAACACTATTCTCCTTCGAGAACGACAAGAAAGCCAAATCCGTTCCGATGCCACCCCCCCGACCGCCCCGCTCGACGCCTCGCTCCGCCGCAGATCGCGACGCCCCGAAAGGCCGCCGCGCCGCGCGGGGCGCCGTTTCGGCGCTCAAGACCAAGCCGGCCGAAGAGCAGGAGGAAGGGCCGCAGCGCATCGCCAAGCTGCTCGCGCGCGCCGGCGTCGGATCGCGGCGCGACGTCGAACGGATGATCGAGGAAGGCCGCATCGCGCTGAATGGCGAGGTCATCGCCCAGCCCGCTCCGCTCCTCTCCACGCTTGAAGGCTTGACGGTCGATGGCAATCCGGTCGCGAAACCCGTTTCGACGCGCCTCTATCGTTTCCACAAGCCTGCGGGCTGCCTTACCGCCGCGCGCGATCCCAAGGGCCGCAAGACGATCTACGATCTCTTGCCCAAGGGCCTGCCGCGACTGATGCCCGTCGGCCGCCTCGACTATAATACCGAGGGGCTGCTGCTGCTCACCAACGATGGCGAGTTCAAGCGCCAGCTCGAACTGCCCGCGAGCGGGGTCGAGCGTACCTATCGCGCGCGCGCTTTCGGCGACATCAGCCAGGCGCAGCTTGAGGAGCTGGCGATGGGGATCGAGATCGATGGCGTTCGCTATGGCAAGATCGACGCCAATCTCGAACGCCGCACGGGTCGCAATCAGTGGATCGAAATGACGCTGACCGAGGGCAAGAACCGCGAGGTCCGCCGCGTGCTCGAACATTTCGGGCTGCAGGTCAGCCGCCTGATACGCACGCGCTACGGCCAGTTCACGCTCGAAGGGCTCGATATGGGCGCGGCCGAGGTCGTACCGCGCGACGAGCTGTTCCAGTTCCGGCGGCGGATGAAATAGGATGCGCGTTATTTCCGGCGAATGGCGCGGCCGCAAGCTGCTCGCGCCCAGGAACGACGCCACGAGGCCCACCGCCGACCGCACGCGCGAAACGCTTTTCTCGATGCTCGCGAGCCGCCTCGGCAGCTTTGAAGGGCTGTACGTCGCCGATCTGTTCGCGGGCTCGGGCGCGCTCGGGATCGAGGCTTTGTCGCGGGGCGCCGAACAATGCCTGTTCGCCGAACAGGATCGCGACGCGCTCGACGCACTGCGCAAGAATCTCGGCGCGCTCGGCGCCATGCCGCGCGCCGACATTCGTGCCGGGTCCGTGCTCGCGCTGGGGCCCGCGCGGCGTAGCTACGACCTGCTCCTGCTCGACGCGCCCTATGGCACCGGCGCCGGCAGCGTTGCGCTCGACAAGCTGGGCCGCCTGGGCTGGATCGGACCCGACAGCTGGATCTCGATCGAGACCGGCGAGAAGGAAGCGGTCGAGGCCGCCGGCCTTGAAATCGACGCAGAGCGCAAGGTCGGCAAGGCGAAGCTGACGCTGCTCAGGCTGGCGTAGCGATCCGCCGCACCATCAAGAGGCCCAGCCAGCTCACGATCCCGGCGAGCGCCAGATAATAGCCCACCGTTTCGGTCCCGCCGCGCTCCGCCAGCGCCTGCGCGACGATCGGCGCCATCGCACCGCCAAGGATACCGCCCGCGTTGAATGCCACCGACGCTCCCGTATAACGAACGCGCACCGGGAAGAGCCCGGTCAGCCAGCTTCCGAGCGGGCCATAGACCAGCCCCATCACGAACAGCGCCGCGGCCAATCCGAGGAAGATCAGCGACCAGCTTCCCGACGCGAGCGACGGCCCGAACAGGAAACCGATCAGGATCGTCGCGCCGCATCCCCAGGTCAGCACGCGTTGCGCGCTCGACGCGTCGCTCCAGTATCCGGCCGCGATTATACCGATCGCCATGAACAGGATCGCGCCGAGCTGGATCAACAGGAATTGCTCCTTCGGATAGCCGAGCGCCGTTGTCCCGTGCGCGAGCGCAAAGCTCGTCGCGAGATAGAAGATCGCGAAGCAGGCGACGACGGCGAAGGTTCCCGCAAGCGTCGCAACCAGATGGTGCCGAAACAGCTCCCCAAGCGGCACCGCGACCGGTGCCTCCTCGGCGACAGCCTTGGCGAAGGCCGGTGTCTCGCCGATCTTCAATCGCACCCACAAGCCAAGCCCGACGAGCACCGCCGACAGCAGGAACGGGATGCGCCAGCCCCACGCGGCGAAGTCGGGATCGCTCAGCCCCAGGCCCAGTAGCAGGAACAGGCCATTCGCGGCGATGAAGCCGACAGGGGCGCCCAATTGCGGAAACATGCCGAAACGCGATTTCCATCCCGGCGGCGCATTCTCGACCGCGAGCAATGCCGCGCCGCCCCACTCGCCGCCGAGACCGAAGCCCTGTCCAAAGCGCAGGATGCACAGCAGCAGCGGCGCCGCCCAGCCCACCATCGCATAGGTCGGCAGGAAGGCGATGAGCAAGGTCGAGGCGCCCATCAGCATCAGCGAGGCCACCAGCGTCGACTTGCGCCCGATCCGGTCGCCATAATGGCCGAAGACGATCGCCCCCACGGGCCGCGCGAAAAAGGCGAGCCCGAAGGTCATGAAGCTGTACATCAGCTGCGCCGAAGCCGAGCTTTCAGGAAAGAAGAGCGGCCCGAACACGAGCGCCGCCGCGGTTCCATAGATATAGAAATCATAGAATTCGACCGCGGTGCCGACGAGGCTCGCGGTCAGGATACGGCGATGTTGCCGATAGGGTGCCAGATCCACGGCCGATGCCCCTCCCCATTGCTGTCGGCGACGCTTTGGGCGCGCGCCCTCTCCGGCGCAAGCGGGAATGCGAAGCGTCAGCGGCCTCGCGGCGCAAGTTGCGCGCGCAGACGCAGCAATTCACGCTCGGGAACCCTCGACAGCGACGCTGCGGGCTTGCCCTTGCGCAGGCGTTCGCGATCCTTCTCCGATGGTTCGACGCGTCGCACGCGCACCGGCGCATGCCCCTGCGCCTTCATGCCGAGTTGCTCGGCCGCACCGCTCGACAAGTCGATGATCCGGCCGAGCGCGAAGGGCCCGCGATCATTGACGCGGACAATGATCCGCCGCCCGCTGTCGAGCGCGGTCACCTCGACATAGGTCGGCAGCGGCAATGTCGTATGCGCTGCCGTGATCCAGCCGGGCCGGAACTTCTCGCCATTGGCGGTGCGATTCCCCGACTCGCTGCCGTACCAGCTCGCATAGCCGAGCGCGTCATAGGCGGGCGCGGCGGCAGGTACATAGGCCGTGCCGCGGATCGTATAGGCGGGCCCGATCCGCACCGGCGCATCGGCAACGGGACGGTAATTGCCGCCAGCACAGGCGGAGAGAGCGAGAACGGCCAGTGTCGTTCCGGCCAGTTTCATTGTGGGATTTCGCTGCATCGCGGGACCGTAGATGCGGCACACGACGAGATAAAGCGTGAATGGCGGCCTTGTGGGGTGGTGAGCGGACGTTGACCTTCTCCCCTCCCGCAAGCGGGAGGGGAGACGAATGTCAACTTCCGGTCGAAAACTGACGTTCCGTTGGCGAAACACTTACCCGCACGTTACAACGGCGCGTATGACCGACTTTCGTTTTCAGCAGCCCGGTATTGTCGGCGCAGGCCGGGTCGCGCAGGCGCTTGCTCTTGCGCTGGGACCACATGCGAGCGCATCGCCGATGATGTGGGGTCGCTCACCCGAAAAGGCGGGCGGCGCGGCGGAGGGCGTCGGCGCCCTTGCGGAACCCGACCTCGACCGCCTGATCGCCGAATGCGACGTCATCGCGGTCGCCGTCGCCGACGATGCGCTGGAAAAAATCGTGCCGGGTATCGCGGCGGCGCTGCCGGCGGATCGCAGCGTCATGATCTTTCACGTCAGCGGGCGAAGCGGCGCGGCGATCCTGGAACCGCTTCGCCTCATCGGCGCCCGGACCGCCGCGATCCACCCGGCAATGACCTTCACCGGCGACCCGCAGGCCGAGGTGCGGCGCATGACCGGCGCGCGCTTCGCGATCACCGGCTCGACGAGCGAGGCCACCGGACAAGCCCAACGCATCGTCGCGCTGTTCGGCGGCATCGCGGTCGAAATCGCCGAGGACCGGCGGGCACTCTATCATGCGGCGCTCTGCCATGCGTCGAACCATCTCGTGACGCTGATCACGGGCGCAGCGAGCGCATTGGAGGATGCGGGGGTCGATGATCCCCCCGCTCTGCTTGCTCCGCTTGTACGCGCCGCGCTCGAAAACAGCCTCGCCCTGGGTTTCGCGGGATTGTCGGGGCCGTTACTGCGCGGCGACGCGCACACGATCGGCGGGCATCTCGAAACGCTCCGGGTGCAGAGCCCCGACCTTTTGCCCGCCTATCGCGCGATGGCACGGGCAACCCTCGGCGAATTGAAACGACACGGAAGCACGCCACCGGCCCGCCTCACCGCACTGGACAGCCTGCTCGCTGTTCCCTAATCGTTCGCGCGTGAACGATACCCCCGCCTCGCTGCCCGACCTGCCCCCACCCGACCCGTCGGACCCACCCTATCTGCAAGGCTTGAACGGTCCGCAGCGGCAGGCGGTGCTGACCACCGAAGGCCCCGTGCTGATGCTCGCGGGGGCGGGCACGGGCAAAACCGCCGCGCTCACCGCGCGCCTCGCGCATATTATCGCGACGCGGCGTGCATGGCCGTCCGAAATCCTCGCGGTGACCTTTACCAACAAGGCCGCGCGCGAGATGCGCGAGCGCATCGGGCGGATGATCGGCGACGCGGTCGAGGGTATGCCCTGGCTCGGCACCTTTCACAGCATCGCGGCGAAGATGCTGCGCCGCCACGCCGAGCTCGTCGGGCTGCAGAGCAATTTCACGATCCTCGACACCGACGACCAGCTGCGCGTGCTGAAACAGCTTATCCAGGCCGAAGGGCTCGACGAGAAGCGCTGGCCCGCACGCCAACTCGCCGGGCTGATCGACAAATGGAAGAATCGCGGGCTCACGCCCGCCGATCTCGATGCGTCCGACAAGGAAGCCTATGCCGACGGCAAGGGGCAGCATTTCTACGCGCTCTATCAGGCGCGGCTGAAGACGCTCAACGCCTGCGATTTCGGCGACCTCTTGCTCCACATGCTCGTGATCCTGAAGACGCACCGCGACGTGCTGGAGCAATATCAGCAGCGTTTCAAATATGTCCTCGTCGACGAATATCAGGACACCAACGCCAGCCAGTATCTCTGGCTCCGCCTGCTCGCGCAGGCGCGCAAGAATATCTGCTGCGTCGGCGACGACGACCAGTCGATCTATTCGTGGCGCGGCGCCGAGGTCGCGAACATCCTGCGCTTCGAAAAGGACTTCCCCGGCGCGACGGTGATCCGCCTCGAACAGAATTATCGCTCGACGCCGCAGATACTTGCTGCCGCGTCGGCGCTGATCGCGCAGAACAGCGGCCGCCTCGGCAAGACGCTGTGGACCGAGCTCGACGCGGGCGACAAGGTTCGGGTGGTCGGCGTGTGGGACGGGCCCGAGGAAGCGCGGCGGATCGGCGAGGAGCTGGAGACGCTCCAGCATCGCAAGGTCAGTCTCGACCGCGCCGCGATCCTCGTCCGCGCGCAGTTCCAGACGCGCGAGTTCGAGGACCGTTTCATCGCGATCGGAATGCCGTACCGCATCGTCGGCGGTTTCCGCTTTTATGAGCGCGCCGAAATCCGCGATGCGCTCGCCTATCTCCGGCTCGTCCAGTCGAGCGCCGACGACCTGGCGTTCGAACGCATCGTCAACGTTCCGAAGCGCGGCCTTGGCGACAAGGCGCTCGCGCGGATCCACCAGTTCGCGCGGGCCGAGCGCGTGCCGCTGTTTCAAGCCGCGTCGCGGATCACCGAAACCGACGAGCTGACCCCGCAGGCGCGCCGCCAGCTCGCCAATTTCATCGCGGTGATGCGGAACTGGCAGGGCAAGGCGAACGCGCTGCCGCATCCCGAGCTCACCCAGCTCATCCTCGACGAATCGGGCTATACGGCGATGCTGCAGGCCGATCGCAGCGCCGATGCCGCGGGGCGGCTCGAAAATCTCTCCGAACTCGTTCGCGCGATGGAAGAATATGAATCGCTCGAAGCCTTTCTCGAGCATGTCAGCCTCGTCATGGACCGCGACAATGACGACCAGACCGAGACGGTGACGATCATGACGATCCACGCGGCGAAGGGCCTCGAATTCGATCATGTCTTCCTCGCAGGGTGGGAGGATGGCGTGTTCCCGTCGCAGCGGTCGATGGACGAAGGCGGCACTGCGAGCCTCGAGGAAGAACGCCGCCTCGCCTATGTCGCGATCACCCGCGCCCGCCAGCGCGCGAGCATCTATCACGCCGCGAACCGCCGCATCTATGGCCAGTGGATGAGCAGCATCCCCAGCCGCTTCATCGGCGAAATCCCGCCCGAGCATGTCGATAGCGAAAACAGTTTCGGCGGCGGGCAGAGCCTGTGGCGAGCCAACTGGTCGGCACAGGGCGATCCCTTCGCGCATGTCGCCGAGCGTCAGCCGGCCCGCACGATGACGCGCGGCCCGGCATGGCAGCGCGCGCTAGCAACCTCCACGACCGCCACCCGCGCCCCTGCCCCCTCCGAGCGGGGACCCGCCGCCTCGGTCGGCGCCAAGGCGCGATCGGATCTCGCGATCGGAATGCGCGTTTTCCATGAGAAGTTCGGTTACGGCGAAATCATCGATATCGACGGCAACAAGCTCGAAGTCGAATTCGATCAGGCTGGCAGCAAGCGGGTTCTCGACAGTTTCGTAAAGCTCGCCTGATCCATATTGTCTACTCAATCAATTATGATATGAAATCACATGCGACCCGAGTCGCATGTTGGGAGAGATTTCATGAAAACCAAGCTCTTAGCGGGCGCGATGGCGCTCGCCCTGGTCGGCTGTTCGGAAAAACCCGCCGAACCCCTCGATGCTCCCGCCTATGACATGACACCCGGCGACGCCGCCGAAACGGCGTCGACGCAGGCAATCCCGGCGCCAGCCGCGATGCGCCCGCCCAACGTCGCGGTCACATCGGCGCCCGGGGTCGCCTTCAACTACGCCTATGCCTTCCGCCTCGACGACAATCGCATTGCAAAGATGCAAGAGGAACATGCCGCCGCATGCGAAGCCCTCGGCACCACGCGCTGCCGCATCACCGGCATGACCTATCGCCTCGTCCGCGAAGATGAAGTCGAGGCGCAGCTGCTGTTCAAGCTCGACCCCGCCATCGCGCGCAAGTTCGGGCGCGACGCGATCGGCAGCGTCGAAAAGGCGGAAGGGGTGCTGGCGGAGGCGCGAATCAGTGGCGAGGATGTAGGAACGCAGATCGGCGAATCACAGCGCCGCA
This sequence comes from Sphingopyxis sp. JAI108, assembly GCF_013410105.1. Classification (GTDB taxonomy): domain Bacteria; phylum Pseudomonadota; class Alphaproteobacteria; order Sphingomonadales; family Sphingomonadaceae; genus Sphingopyxis; species Sphingopyxis chilensis. The sequence continues at coordinate 1,759,036 of NZ_JACCCJ010000001.1, read as the reverse complement.
GCGCCGATATCGGTGCCGAAATCGCCCGGCTGGAGGCGCGGCTGAAGCAAGGCGGCCTCGGCGACCGCGAGCGCACCGAATTGCAGCAACAAATTTCCGCGATGCGGCGGCAGCTCGACGGCGAGCGCGATACGCGCCGCGCCGGCGAAGCGATGCTTGCGACCACGCCGATGCAGTTCGACTATGTCAGCACCGGCGGGCTGCCGGGCATCGGTTACGGCAATCCGTTCAGCGACGCGCTGAACATGCTGATCCGTAGCGGCAGCGTGATGCTGTCGTTCCTCCTCGTCGTCGGGGCGGCGGTTCTGCCATGGGCCGCGCTATTCCTGTTACTGCTCGCGGGATGGCGCACGGCGGCCGCGCTCGCGATCCGGAAATGGCTGCGCGGAGCCTCCAAAACTGCCACCGCGCCGGCGCCGCCGGTCGACTGAGACCCGGGCGCGCGCTTGCAAAGGTCCGGCGCCCCGTTATGGCAAAGGCCATGACGGGGCAGACGACATGGCTGGATCAGGCGCGCGACGCGCACCGCCGCGGCGACGTTGCCGCCGAAACGGCCATACTCGACGCCACGATCCGCGCCGACCGCGGCAATATCCCCGCATTGCTCGCGATGGCGGAGCTCAAGCGCCGCCTTGCCGACGATCGCGCGGCGGGCAGCTATTACCGCCTCGCGCTGGGCACCGCGGCGCAGGCGCGCGGCGTTCCGCCGTCACTTCACCCGGGCCTCCAGCGCGCCGAGCAATTCCTCGCGGAGACCGACCGCGCCTTTGCCGATCATCTGCTCGGCCAGTTGCGCGGTGCGGGTATCGACACCGGAAACGCCACGCCGCGTGTAGCCGAAGCGCTCAGGATGCTCGCCGGCGAGCAACCGCTCTATGTGCAACAGCCGAGCATGTTCTATTTTCCCGGTCTCGCCCAACGACCCTTTTTCGAACGGTCCGATTTCGGCTGGGTCGATGCGGTCGAGGCCGCGACCGACGCGATCCGCGCCGAGCTGCTGGCGATGGTTGACGGCGCGGCCGATCCGTTCGGTCCCTATGTTACCGCCAGCCCCGACCGGCCGCCGCCGAACAACCCGCTGCTCGACAAGCCCGGCTGGGGCGCGGCATGGCTCTGGAAGGATGGCGCGGTCGCCGACGGCATGGCGGCGCTTTGCCCCGCCGCCCTCGCCGCGCTGGAACTCGCGCCGCAACCCGTGATCCCCGGGCGCGCGCCGATCGCGCTCTTTTCGCGCCTCACCCCCGGCACGCATATCCAGCCGCACCACGGCATGCTCAACACGCGGCTTATCTGCCATCTGCCGCTGATCGTGCCCGACGACTGTGGCCTGCGCGTCGGCGCCGAAACGCGCAGCTGGCGCGAAGGGGAGCTTCTGATTTTCGACGACAGTTTCGAGCATGAGGCGTGGAACCGCGGAACCAGTGACCGCACCATCCTGCTGTTCGAAATCTGGCGTCCCGATATCGATGCCGACGAGCGCGAACAATTGACGCGTATCTTCGCGGCGATCGACACATATGGCGAACAATAGACCAAGGGGACAGGAAGACGATGATCAATCCGGGCATGGACGCCGATATCTACGAAGCCTTCATCGAGCAGCTGCGACGCTATGTCCGCGAGCGGCTGATCCCGGCCGAAAACCAGCTCGAAGAGCTCGGCCGTGTCCCCGACGATATCCTTGCCGAAATGCGCGAGATGGGACTGTTCGGCGTGACGATGCCCGAGGAGTTTGGCGGCGCGGGCATGAACGTCGGCCAATATGTCGGCTTCATCCGCGAACTCGCCTATGCCTCGCCCGCCTACCGCTCGATCGTTTCGATCAACATCGGGATGGTGTGCAAATCGATCGTCGGTTTCGGCACCGACCAGCAAAAGGCGCATTGGCTGCCCCGCCTCGCGGGCGGCGCGATCGCGGCCTTTGGGCTTACGGAGCCCGACAGCGGGTCGGACAGCGCGGCGATGAAGACGCGCGCGGTGCGCGACGGCAATGGCTACGTCCTGAACGGCACCAAGCGCTACATCACCAACGCGCCCTTCGCCGACGTCATCCTCGTCATGGCGCGCACCAATGCGGAGGCGCTGCCCAAGAATGCGCATGTCAGCGCCTTCCTCGTCCCCCGCGACGCCCCGGGTGTGTCGATCGGCAAGCCCGACGGCAAGATGGGCCAGGCGGGATCACAGATCGCCGACGTGATCCTCGAGGATGTGCATGTCGATGGCGATGCGCTGCTCGGCGGCGAGGAAGGCATCGGCTTCCGCGCGGCGATGCAGAGCCTCGACAACGGCCGCCTGTCGGTCGCCGCAGCGAGCGTCGGCTATGCCAAACGTATGCTCGACGTCGGCCTTCAATATGCGATGGAGCGCAAGGCATTCGGCGAACCCATCGCCAATTTCCAGCTGATCCAGGCGATGCTCGCCGACAGCAAGGCCGAAATCTATGCCGCCGACTGCATGCTGAACGACGCCTGCGCGCGCGCCGATCGGGGCGAGAAGATATTGGTCGAGGCGGCGGCGACCAAGATGTTCGCCAGCGAAATGTGCGGACGCGTCGCCGATCGCGTCGTCCAGATTCACGGCGGCGCCGGCTATCTCAAGGAATATCTGGCCGAACGCTTCTATCGCGACTGCCGCATTTACCGCATTTATGAAGGGACGACACAGATCCAGCAGCTAGTGATCGCAAAGAATATGATTCGGGATTATGTCGGTTAAGGGCTAACGGCACCGGCCCGCTCCCCCACCCGGCCTCCCATAGGCTGCCATCATCGGGGAGGCCGGGTGGGGAAGCGGGCCGGTGCCGACGAAACGGGAGGAAGTCGCTGGTGGAGCCGAGGGGAATCGAACCCCTGACCTCTGCAGTGCGATTGCAGCGCTCTCCCATCTGAGCTACGGCCCCGCGACCGGCGGGGTCTTAACGGCACTGTCCGGCAGTGGCAACGGCTTTTCTGAGCTTTGTCGTCGCCGCGAAGTTTTTTTGAGGAATGGGGGGATTCCGATGAAAGCCTGGCACCTGACCGGTCGTCCGCAGGGACTGCCGACGATCGACAATTTCGCGCTCCGTGACCTTCCTGAGGCTGCTCTCGAAAAAGACCAGCTTCGCGTGCGCAACCTCTGGCTCTCGGTCGACCCCTATATGCGCGGGCGGATGAATGACGCCAAAAGCTATGCGGCGAGTTTCCAGCTGGACCAGCCGATGACCGGCGGCGCGATCGGCGAAGTCGTCGAAAGCCGGATCGAGGGCTTTGCCCCCGGCGACCTCATCCTCCACATGGGCGGCTGGCGCGAAGGCGGCATCATCGGTCTCGACATGATGCCCAACAAGCTGCCCGCCGACCTGCTTGCCGCAGGCCTGCCGCCGCAGACCTTCCTGCACAATATGGGATTGACGGGCGGCACGGCCTGGATTGGCCTGCTGCGCGTCGCGGCAGCGAAACCCGGCGATACCGTCTTCGTCTCGGCGGCCGCGGGCGCGGTCGGTTCGGCAGTAGTCCAGATCGCCAAGGCGCGCGAGATGACGGTCGTCGGCTCGGCCGGCGGCGCGGAAAAATGCGGCTGGGTGACCGAACTCGGCGCCGATGCGGTGGTCGATTACAAGGCGGGTCCGGTGTTGGCTCAGCTGGCCGCCGCGCTCGAACGGCTCGGCAAATCGGGCATCGACGTTTATTTCGACAATGTCGGTGGCGAACATCTCGACGCGGCATTTGCGACCGCGAATGATTTTGCGCGCTTCGCGATCTGCGGGATGATCGACGCCTATAATGACGCGAAGCCCCAGGAGATGAAATATCTCATCCGCACCATCCCCGCGCGCATCCGCTTGGAAGGCTTCATCTACACCGACCAGTTCATCGACTGCATGGAAGAATTCTACGCCGACATGGGTGGCCTGATCGCCAGCGGCGCGGTGACGATCCGCGAAACCGTCCACCAAGGGATCGAGGCGGCGCCAGATGCCTTCCTCGGCCTGTTTTCAGGCGGCAATATCGGGAAGATGCTGGTTCGGTTGTAAAATAACCAGCGGTGGTAGCTGGCGGCGGATAGCTGCCATGACGGGATAGGGATCGTCCGCTCCGCCACCCCAAACCGCCATCAGGTCGAACCGAAGAGCCCTTCAGCTCAGCTGCCGAAACCCACCGACAAGAAATCGGGCATCGGGCCGTTCCAGCCATCGTCGGGGCCATCGTCATCGTCACGTCGTGTCCGCGGCGCCGGTTTCCGCTCGGGGTCTTTCTTCGGTGCCTCGCGCGGCTTTTCGGCAGCGCGCTTCGGCTCCTTCCCCGCTTTCGGGCTCGCGCGCCGTCCGCTGCGGCGCGGTTCGCGCCCTTCGGTGTCGCCTTCGCTCGCCGGGACGGGAGCGCCCCCGGCGCCGCCATCATGCACCGGAATCTGATAGCCGGTCAGCTTCTGGATATTGTCGACCGCCTCGTCGTCCGATGGCGTCACCAGCGTGAACGCGCGCCCCTGGGCGCCCGCGCGGCCAGTGCGGCCGATGCGATGGACATAATCGTCGGGATGCCACGGTGCATCGAAATTGAAGACGTGGCTGACACCCTTGACGTCGAGCCCGCGTGCCGCAACGTCCGACGCGACTAGAATATTGATCGTTCCCGCCTTGAACCGGTCGAGTTCGGCTGTGCGGCTCGACTGATCCATGTCACCCTGAATCTCGCCCGCCTTGTAGCCATAGCGCTGGAGCGATTTCGCCAGTTCGCGCACCGTGGTCTTGCGGTTGCAGAAGATGATCGCGGTACCGACTTCCTCCGCTTCGATCAGGTCGCGCAACGTATCGCGCTTGCCGCGTTCCGACGTCTTTACGAGGAACTGCTCGATATTCTCGTTCCGACTCGCCGGACGCGCGACCTCGATCGTCTTCGGGTTCGAGAGGAACTTGTCGGCCAGCTTCTTGATCGGTGGCGGCATCGTCGCCGAGAAGAGCAGCGTCTGCCGATTCGCCGGCAGCTTGGTGCAGATATTCTCAATGTCGGGGATGAAGCCCATGTCGAGCATCCGGTCCGCCTCGTCGATCACCAGCAGGTTGCAGCCGGTGAGCAGGATCTTGCCGCGCTCGAACAGGTCCATCAGGCGGCCCGGCGTCGCGATCAGGACATCGACGCCCTTTTCCAGCGCCTTGACCTGGTCGCCCATCTGCACGCCGCCAATCAGCAGCGCCATCGAAAGCTTGTGATATTTGCCGTATTTCTCGAAATTCTCGGCAACCTGCGCCGCGAGCTCGCGCGTCGGTTCGAGGATCAGCGAACGCGGCATCAGCGCGCGGGCGCGGCCGTGCGCGAGGATGTCGATCATCGGCAACACGAAGGAGGCCGTCTTGCCTGTCCCCGTCTGGGCGATGCCGATCATGTCGCGCATCATCAGAACCGAGGGGATCGCACCCGCCTGAATGGCGGTCGGTTCGGTATAGCCCGACTCGTTGATCGCGCGCAAAAGTTCTTCGGAAAGGCCGAGGTCGGCAAAATTCATGAGGCGATATGTCCGGAAATAAAAGGAGCGTGCCGCCTCCCACGCAGGCGGACGTTGCCGCGCCATTGGGCAAATAGCGGAGAAAAGTCAAGGAAAGGCCGAGAAAAACCCGATCAATCGTCGTCGTCGTGAACCGGGACCATCAGCCGGAACTTGTCGATCTCACACCGCGCGCCGGTGCGCGCGTGAATCTCGTCGCGATCTTCGCAGAGTTTGCCATCCTTGCTGCCCTGCATGTAAAAGCCGGCATAGAAGTCGAGCGCGCGGCAGCCGCGATTGAGCTGCGCGCGCAATCTTTGCTTTTGCCGCGTGATCAGGTCGATACTATCGCGCTGGACCGCCTGCATTCCCATAATGTTGCGCATCGCGACGCATTTGGGCGCCTTTTTTTCTTTCCAGACGATCGGCAACTCGTTCACCCGCCGGGGCATCGACCGTTCCGCGGCGAAATTGTTGAGCTGCGAACGCTGGGCCGGAACGCGGATAATCAGCTGCTGCTCGATCACCACCTGCCAGAACGACGAAGCCTGATCGACCGTCGGCGCGGAAATCGCCACCAGCGGCTCGGGCGCCGCCAGGGGTGGCGCCGCGTCGGCCGTCGGCGCGGCCGCCACGAACCATAGGAACGCCGCGGTCAGCACAGCCGCGCTGCCGCTCCCTTGGCGTCCTGACAGAAGATACTGCTCACCCTTGGCTCCCGCGTCCATGCCCCGCTGGACGAACAGATATGATTCGTCCATCGCCCCCTTTAACGAGGATGATTGAACATCAAATGAACTGTCGCCGCTCCATATTCCTTGGAGCGCGCGAAAATTCAGGAGTTGCAGGGCATGACGCACGCGCCATCGGCATCGCTACTGGATAAGCTCGCGGCGTTGCTCGGGCCGAAGGGCTATAGCGCCGACCCCGGCACGATCGCGCCCTGGCTGACCGACTGGCGCGGCAAATATCACGGCCGCGCCGCCGCGATGCTGTCGCCGGCATCGACCCAGGAGGTGTCCGCTATCGTCCGCCTGTGCGCCGACGAGCAAGTTGCGCTGGTTCCCCAGGGCGGCAACAGCGGTATGGTTGGCGGTGCCACCCCCGACGACAGCGGCGACCAGCTGCTGCTCAGCCTGCGGCGTATGAACCGCATACGCCATGTCGACGAAGCGGCGCGGCTTGCCGTCGCGGAGGCAGGGGTGATATTGGAAGTCTTCCACGATGGCGTTCTGGCGCACGGCCTGCGCTTTCCGCTCACGCTCGGCGGCAAAGGGTCGGCGACGATCGGCGGGCTGGTATCGACGAACGCGGGCGGAACGCAGGTGCTCCGCCACGGGACGATGCGCGCGCTGGTCGCGGGACTCGAGGCCGTGCTGCCCGACGGCAGCATTTTCGACGGGCTCGCCCCGCTCAAGAAGGATAATCGCGGCTACGACCTGCGGCACCTGTTGTGCGGTGCTGAGGGGACATTGGGTATCGTGACCGCTGCCTGCCTGCACCTCGTCCCCGCGGTCGCGGCGCGGCGTACGGCTTGGATCGGCGTCGATTCGCCCGAGCACGCGCTCCTGCTGCTGCGCAGGCTCGATGCCGCGATCGGCGATGCGCTCGAGGGCTTTGAACTGATCCCGCAAAGCTGCCTTGACGCCGTGCTGCGCCATATTCCCCAGACGCGCGCGCCGCTTTCCGATCCCCACCCCTGGCATATCCTGCTGGAACTGGCGGGCGATCAAGATCGGCCGCTGGGCGACGCGCTCGATCCGCAACTGGCGGCGGCGATCGACACCGGCCTGATCCGCGACGTCGTGATCGCCAAGAGCGAACGCGAAAGCGACGATTTCTGGCGGCTTCGCGATTCCATTTCCGAGGCCGAACGCGCCGAAGGCCCCGCGCTTCAGCACGATATCAGCGTTCCGGTCGACTTGATGCCCGATTTTATCGCCGAAAACCCGCGACGGCTGGAAAGCGTCTTTCCGGGCTTGCGCGCCTTGTCCTTCGGGCACCTCGGCGACGGCAACGTGCATCACCACGTCCAGCCGCCCGCCGGCGTCGATGGCGCTGCATGGCTCGCCGAGCATGGCGCGGCGGTCAGCCGGCTCGTCTATTCGCACGTTGTCGAGCTTGGCGGTTCGATTTCGGCCGAACATGGCATCGGCCAGATGAAGCGCGACATATTGGCCGAACTCGACAGTCCGGCGCGGCTGTCGGCGCTGCGCGGTATCAAGGCCGGCCTCGATCCGGCGGGCATCCTCAATCCGGGCAAGCTCATCGCCGGACTTGGCGATCGCCCCCTTGCGTCGCACCGCGCGGGCCAATAAGGCGCTGTATCTTTTTTGTCCCGCCGACGGGCACCTACCGGAGTTGAAACATGGCCACTGCGCCCGCACCTGCCAACCTGCCGCTGTTCTACAAGGACCTTGTCCCGCTTTCGAGCGTCGATCACGCCGATTTCCGCGCCCGCCCGCTCGATAGCGCCGAATTCCTGGTTGGCCAGCATGCGATCCCGCTGACCTCGGACGAATTCGTCTCGGCCTGCCGCTTTTTCCCGATCGTCTTTTCGGCGGGCGACAATCCCGTTCCGCTCGCGCTGATGGGCCTCAACGAAGGGATCAACACCTTCGTCGACGACGAGGGCAAGCTGGTCAACCCGGTGTATGTCCCAGCCTATATCCGCCGCTACCCCTTCCTGCTCGCCAAGCTTCAGCCCAATACGGAAGAGCTGTCGCTGTGCTTCGACCCGACCTCGGGCGCGCTCGGCAAGTTCGACGAAGGCGACGTGCTGTTCGTCGACGGGCAGCCGTCGGACCAGGTCAAGGCCGTACTGGAATTCTGCAAGAATTTCGAAGAAGCCGGCCAGCGCACGGGCATGTTCATGGAGGAGCTGAAAAAGGCCGACCTCCTGATGGACGGCGAAGTCTCGATCCAGCAGGAAGGCAATGACAAGCCCTATGTCTATCGCGGCTTCCAGATGGTCGACGAGAACAAGCTGCGCGAGCTGCGCGGCGACGTGCTGCGCAAGCTGATGCAGAACGGCATCCTCGGCCTGATCTTCGCGCACCTCTTCTCGCTGCAGCTGATGCGCGAAGTGTTCGCTGAGCAGGTCAAGAGCGGCAAGATGCCGCTCAACACCGAACTACCCGCAGCCTGAGCACGGGCATATAGGGCCGCCCCTGCATTCTCGCGGGGGCGGTCACAGGGTCGCGGCGGTCAAAAATCGACGGCGACGCCTTTCAACTCCCAATCGCCATAGCGCACCGGATTGCGCCCGCCCGGCTGGTCCTCGGCCATGTCCTCGACGATGGGCTTGGGAGCCGGAACCGCGCTGTTCGTCCAGCCCGCAGGCGCTTTGACATGGGCGGGGCGCTTTACAGCGCGCGGCGTTCCGCCGATGGTCGGGTTCGGGCTGCTGTCGTTCATGGCCCTGCCTATAGGATTTCCGATGCGCCACGCCAAGCAAGTCGTAGCCCCTTCATGACCGATCGCCGTCCCCCACGGCGTCGCCGGCAAGCGGGCGAAGCCGATCCCCCCGGCATGGCGCCGCGCCGCGCCGCGCTTCGCCTCATCGACGCGATCCTGCGCCGCGGCGATCCGCTCGACGTTGCGATGCACGCAGCGGCGCAGGGCCTGGCCGGCGCCGACCGCGCGTTCGCCGTCGCGATCGCTTCCGAAACGATGCGCTGGATGGTCGACATCGACGCGCTGATCGACGGCGCCACGGCGCAGATTCTTCCCGATGACGTCAAGTCGCGCGCCGTGCTGCGGATCGCGCTTGCGCAGTTGCTGGTGCTGAAAAGTCCCGGCCATGCGGTCGTATCGACCGCCCTGCCGCTCGTCGATGGCGGGCCGCGACGGCTGGTCCACGCGATCCTGTCGCGCGCGCAGCAGGAGGAATGGCGGCTACCCGAACGCGCCACCCTTCCCCTGCCCACCGCCGAACGATGGGCCGAGCAATGGAGCCTGACGACGGTCGAGGCCGCCGAAGCGAGCTGGAGCGTCCCGCCGCCGATCGACCTCAGCTTCGCCGCCGAACCGGGCGCCGACGAATGGCCCGATGCGGTTTCCCTTGCGCCGCGCCATCGCCGCCTGCCGCGTGGACAGGCGGTCGAGGCGATGCCGGGCTATGCCGAAGGCGGCTGGTGGGTACAGGATCTGGCAGCGAGCCTGCCCGCACGCCTGCTTGGCGCAGGCGAGGGCCGAACCGTTCTCGACCTTTGTGCCGCGCCCGGCGGGAAGACGATGCAACTCGCGGCTGCAGGCTGGGAAGTCGTCGCGGTAGACTCGAGCGCGAAAAGACTCGAACGGCTCCGCACAAACATGGAACGGACCGGCCTGTCGGCGGACGTCGTCCAAGGGGATATCCGGTCGTGGGCGCCCGAGGGTCAGGCCGACGCGGTATTGCTCGACGCGCCTTGCTCGGCGACCGGCATCTTCCGCCGCCATCCCGACGTCCTGCACCGCATCGAGCCCCGCCAGATCGCGGAAATGTCGGCGCTGCAGGCCGAACTACTGGCGCGCGCGGCCTTCTGGGTCAAACCGGGCGGGACGCTGATCTACGCGACCTGCTCGCTCGAGGCAGACGAAGGCGAGGATCAGGTGTCGGCCTTCCTCGATCATCACGCCGGATGGACCATCGAGCCGGCACGCGCCGACGAATTGCCCGAAGCGATTGCGCCTGACAGCAACGGCTTCATCCGCACCCTTCCGGGCGTGCTCGCGGACGCGGGCGGTCTTGACGGATTCTTCGTCGCCCGACTGCGCGCGCCGTCGAGCTGAACGACACGCAAGCGAAGAGGGCGGCCCACCAAAATCGTTGGCGAGCCGGCCTTTTCGGAGCTTTTAGAAGACCGCCTTCGGCGTATCTTCCTTCATCATCGCGGCGCGCACCATCGGGATCGGCGGGCCGCCATAGGACAGGAATTCGTCGTGGAAGGCCTTCCACTTCGTCCGGTCGCCCTTCGTCCAGTCCTCGCGCAGCTTGCGGATCATCAGCTTGCCCATCGTGTAGTTGAGATAGGCGGGATCATAAGTGCCGCGTGCCGCCTGTTGCCGGGCGTTGCCTTCGTCCTGATAGCATTGCTCCTTGAACAGCTTTTCGCTGTCCGCGACGGTCATGCCCTGCGTGTGCAGCCCGATGGCCGAAAGATAGCGGCAATCGCGCAGCAGCGCGTTCGACAACTGGCCGATATGGGTTTCGAGGTCGCCCTCGCCCAGCCCGGCATCCCACATCATCTCCTCGGTATAATGCGCCCAGCCTTCGGCGAAGGCATAGCCCACGAACAGCTTGCCGAAGATGCTCTCGGCGCGGTTCGAGTGGAGGAAGTTGAGGAAGTGCCCCGGCCACACCTCGTGGACCGAAGTGAAAAGCAGGTCCTTCTTGCCCGGAATGAAGGCATCCTGCGTCGCCTTGTCCCACGCCGGATCGGGCGGCGAGATATAATAGACCGACGGCAGGCCTTTCTCATACGGCCCCGGAATGTCGATATAGGCACTATTCTGACGATTGTACGGCGGCGATTCTTCCACCTGCGCCTGTTCGGTGCCGGGGATCGTCACGATATCCTTCTCGACCAGGAAGGCGCGCAGGACCGGAAGCTGGCGCCGCGCCTCGGCGACGGGGCCACCCTCGGGCTTGTCCGCATTCATCTTCTTCATGCAGTCGGCGATCGTCATCCCCGCGGCATAGGTCGCGCAGGCGGCCTTCAGCGCATCCTGGTTGCGCTTGAGGTCGGCGCGCCCGATGCGCTCGAGTTCGGCGAGCGGGGTATCGACGCCCTCGTTGGTGAGGATCATCTTCGCGAATGTCTCGGCGCCCAGCGCATAGCCGTCGGTCGTGCCCGGCTGCGATCCGACATATTCGGCAAGATCGGACATCGCCGCGCCGGCCTTTTCGGCCGCATCATCGAACTGCTTCTGCAGCGCCTCGTCCTTGACCGATGCGAAAGCCGCCTTGGCGTCGCCCTTGTAATAATCGGCAAAGCCGCCGAAACCCGCCGTGCCATATTTGACGAAGGTCGCGGGGAGCGGGAGCTTGAGATTCGCCTTGATCTGCGCTGCCGCCGCGGGGACTTTTTCGGCATAGGCGATGAATGCCTTCATCCGGGTCGTCGCGTCGGCATAGGGGCGCGCGATATAGACGTTGGGATCGAGCGCGCCGGTATAAAAGGCGGGGTTCTTCCGGGCGAAATCGGTGTCGCGGAGGAAGAAGAGCTGCCCCTGCGCGACGTGGATCAGATAGTCGCGCTCGAATTTTTCGGCGTCGGTCATTTCGCCGTCGAACGCCTTGGCATCGGCGATCGTTTTTTCGAGATAGGCCGCCTGTTTCTCAAGGCCCTCGGGCGACCAGTCGGGCAATTGCCCGTCAAACTCGTGCTTGCCCTGATAGACCGCGAAATTGGGATTGAGCGGAAAATAGCCGGTGAGGAAACTATCGCGAAATTCGGTCCATGACTTGGCGCTTTGAGCCGTTGCGGATTTATTGTCGGATGCGTTGCAAGCGGTGAGCGCGAGCAGCGTCGCAGCCATGGCGACGCCGCCAAAGCGGACAAATTTGCGATTCATTCCTTGATCTCCCTGACTCCGGTGCCCGCGCTTCTGCCAGCCGCTCAGGTCGATGGCACCCGAAAATCGACGAACGGCAAAGCTATGCTGTCTGGACAGGCACGAAAAGCCGGTTACGGCGAACACCGATGGCGACGATCCCCCCACCCGAAGGCGAAGAACCGGTGATGCCGGAGGCGACGCCCAAAGCCCCTTCCCCGCTCAGCTTTCCCGACTTCCGCTATTTCTGGCTCGCGCGCTTCGCTGCGGTAATGGCGACAATCGCGATGGTCGTCGTGATCGGGTACCAACTCTATGACACCGCGCGCTCCGACTATGGCATGTCGATCAAGGAGGCGTCGTTCCAGCTCGGACTGCTCGGGCTGTTCCAGTTCGTCCCGCTCGCGATCCTGACCCCCGTCGCCGGATGGGCGGCCGATCGCTTCGAACGGCGCAGCGTCGCGATCTTCTCGAACCTGATCGATCTGCTTATCGCGGCCACGCTCGGCTGGTTCACCTGGACCGACGGCCTGACGCTCAATCTGCTCTTCGGCCTTGCCGCGCTCCACGGGGTAGCCCGCGTCTTTTCGGGCCCGGCGATGAGCGCGATCGCGCCCAATATCGTGCCACCCGCCGTGCTGCCGCGCGCGATCGCGATGAGCAGCATCGCCTGGCAATCGGCTTCGGTGATCGGCCCGGCGGCAGGCGGACTCATCTATGCCGCGCACCCGGCGTCGGTCTATGTCTTCGCCGCGGCGCTGCTCGCGATTTCGGCCTTCACCTTGAGCCGCGTGCGCCCCGTGCTGCCGCCGCCGGCCGAGGTGCGCCGGCATCCGCTGCGCGAAATGGTCGACGGGCTGCAATTCGTGTGGGTCGAGCGCTTCCTTCTGGGCACGATCACGCTCGACCTGTTCGCCGTGCTGCTCGCGGGGGCTACCGCGATGTTTCCCGTCTTCGCGCGCGATATATTGCACGCCGGACCGGAGGGCGCGGGCTTGATGCGCGCCGCCGTCGCCTTCGGGTCGGTCGGCGTTGCCGTGGGCCTCGCCATCCGACCGATCGAGCGCGATGTCGGGGTGAAAATGCTCTGGGCGGTCGCCGTGTTCGGCGCCGGGACGGTCGCCTTCGGGCTCTCGACCAGCCTGATCCTGTCGCTCGCGCTGCTCGTGCTGATGGGTGCTGCCGACATGTTCTCGGTGTTCGTTCGCGGCACGCTGATCCAGCTCAACACGCCCGACCACATGCGCGGGCGCGTCAGCGCCGCATCCGGGCTCGCCATTTCGGCCTCGAACGAGCTCGGCGAGATGCGCGCGGGCGCGATGGCCGCCGCGCTCGGCCCGATCAGCGCCGTGGTCGTCGGCGGCGCTGCCGCGGTTGGCGTAACGGCGCTTTGGGCCTGGATCTTTCCCGAACTGCGCCGCGCCAAAACATTCGAGCCGCAGTTCAAACAGACCAACTGACGCATTTCCGTAGCCGCCGGAGGGCTCGCTTCGCCTCGTCGGAAAACAGCGCCGATTCATCACAAAGCAATTGTCTATTTATTCGGTTGAATTATCTCATATGCACCCGTCACCGCGGTTCCCCTTGCCCCCTCAATGGAGAAACCGTCATGCACAGTGCGACGATCCGATATAAAATCCTGACGATTCCGGGCCTTCACAACAGCGGCCCCACCCACTGGCAGAGCCTGTGGGAGCATAAATTCCCGGATAGCGAGCGAATCGAACTCGGCAGCTGGGACAATCCCGACAAGGACGAATGGGTGCGCCGCATCGCGGCCGCGATCGAGGTCGAGAGCGGACCTGTGCTCGTCGCCGCGCACAGCCTCGGCTGCCACGCCTTTGCCCACTGGTTCGCCGGCGCCAGCGCGGTGACGCGGACGCGCATCACCGGCGCGCTGCTCGTCGCGCCGCCCGACCTTGGCCGACTGCGACACAAACATGGCGTGCAAAGCTTTGCCGGCGCGTCCGGCTTCACGTCGCGCGTGCCGATGACCGTCGTCGCCAGCGACAACGATCCCTATGCCAAGGCCGCGCATGTGTGGCGGCTCGCCCGGCAGTGGGACGCGCGTTTCGTCAATGCCGGGCCGTTCGGTCATATCAATGCGGACTCGGAGATCGGAGACTGGCCTTATGGACAGTATCTCCTCGCCTCGTTACAACCCGCGCCGACGCCGGCCTTGGCGGATGAGGCACTCTGGCTACGCGCCGGGGACTGGCCAAATCGCGTCCGCCGCGACCCGCGGTTCGAATTCAAGGAAAGAGCGCACCGATCATGAAAGCCAATTCGATCCTCGATACCATCGGGAACACGCCGCACATCCGTATGACCAAGCTGTTTCCGGGCGCCGAAGTCTGGATAAAGTCGGAACGCAGCAATCCGGGCGGATCGATCAAGGACCGGATCGGCCTCGCGATGATCGAAGCGGCGGAGCGCGACGGCAGCCTGAAAGCCGGCGGCACCATCGTCGAGCCGACGTCGGGTAACACCGGCATCGGCCTCGCGATGGCGGCCGCAGTCAAAGGCTACAAACTGATCCTCGTCATGCCCGAAAGCATGTCGGTCGAGCGCCGCCGGCTGATGCTCGCCTATGGCGCGACCTTTGACCTCACGCCGCGCGAAAAGGGCATGAAGGGCGCGATCGAGCGCGCGATCGAGCTGGTCGAAACGACGCCCGGCGCATGGATGCCACAGCAGTTCGAAAATGAAGCCAATATCGACGTCCACGTCCGCACGACGGGCCCCGAAATCCTCGCCGACTTCAAGGACAGCCCGATCGACGTGCTGATCACGGGCGTCGGCACCGGCGGCCATATCACCGGCACCGCGCAGTTTCTCAAAGAGCATTGGCCAAACCTCAAGGTCTATGCCGTCGAACCCGAAGCGTCGCCGGTGATCTCCGGCGGCCAGCCCGCGCCGCACCCGATCCAGGGTATCGGCGCCGGATTCATCCCGCGCAACCTGCATACCGACCTGCTCGACGGGGTGATCAAGGTCGACGCTGGTGCGGCAAAGGACTATGCGCGCCGCGCCGCGACCGAGGAAGGCATGCTCGTGGGCATTTCGTCGGGCGCGACACTCGCCGCCATCGCACAGAAGCTGGCCGAGCTGCCGCCCGGCACCCGTGTGCTCGGCTTTAACTACGACACCGGCGAGCGCTACCTGTCGGTACCCGATTTCCTCCCGGAAATCTGACCTTTCGCTATGCGTCCCGAGGGCGGTGAATCGACGTTGCCGCTGCGGCGCGACTGGACGGGCTGGTTGTTCGTCCTGATCGCCGTCGTGGCGATCGGCGCGGTCCTTTACGCCAATGGCGAAAAAAACGGCGCGCGTTATATGGCGCGTCCGCACCCCGTCGCCCCGCCTGCCGACGTCGTGCCCGAGGCACCGCCGATGGTGCTCGCGCCGGTTACCGAATCCGACGCGCGCGCGCAGAATGCGAAGATCGCGCTCGTGACCAAGGGCTTCGTCGCGCCGCGTCCCTTCGTCTATGGTGGCGGCGGCGATGCCAAAGCCCGCGCGCGCGACTGTCTTGCCGCCGCGATGCTCTATGAAGCGGGCGACGATGCCAAGGGACAGCAGGCCGTCGGCCAGGTCGTGATCAACCGCGCGCGTCACCCCGCCTTCCCCAAATCGATCTGCGGCGTCGTGTTCCAGGGTTCGGAGCGTGTGACCGGCTGCCAGTTCACCTTCACCTGCGACGGCGCCCTGAACCGCCGCTATTCGGACGCGGCGTGGCAGCGCGCACGGAACAACGCCGACCTGATGCTGTCGGGCGGCACCTATCCCGCCATCGGCCTTGCCACCCACTATCACACCGACTGGGTGCGCCCCTATTGGAGCGACAGCCTCGAGAAGATCGCGATCGTCGATACGCATCTCTTCTTCCGCTGGCCTGGGTATTGGGGCACGCCGGGCGCCTTCCGCGGCGCGGTGTCGGGCGACGACGGGCCGATTGCAAAGCTCGCGGCGCTCTCCCCGCTCCATGCCATCGCGCTCGGCCTGCCCACCGAAATCGCGCCCGTCGACGCCAATGCGGCGGTGGGCGAAGCCCGCGTCGTCGTGGGCGCGGGCGAAACGGCCGGCCGCGACACCATCTACACCCAGCTCGACCGCAAGGCGGCGCCCGAAAGTTTCGTGACGACCGCGCTCCGGCTGTGCGGCGACAAGCCCTATTGCAAGTTCATGGGCTGGACCAACCCGACCCTCAAACCCGACAGCGACGCGATGAGCGATACACAGCGCGCGGCGATGAGCTTCTCCTACCTTCGCGACGACAAGGCGGGATTCGAAAAGGCGCTGTGGAACTGTAGCGAATATAGGCGCGACGACGTGCGCCAGTGCATGAAGCGGTAAGAGCAGCGTTCCGATCGTGACCGCTTTGAGGTGGAGAGGCGGACATTCCAGTCTCGAACCGGATCTCCCGTCCCGCTTGCGGGAGGGGAGAAGAACAGCCGCTACAGGTCGAAAACCGGTCCCATTTCAGGGAATCGCGTAAGTCACATTCGCCTGCCCGACGGGCCGGTCGGCATCGTCGGTCCATATCCGCACATCCATCACCGCGAGCCGCTTGCCAAGGCGCAACATGAACGCGTCGGCAAACAGGGGTCCTGGGCGGCATGGCCGCAGGAACTGGTAATTTAGCGCGCTCGTCACCGCCATCGCGACCGGACCGATATGCGCGAGGACGAGCGCATAGGCCGCCATGTCGGAGAAACCCATCTGCGTCGGCCCAGAGATGAGTCCTCCGGGGCGCAGCGCCTTGTCGGTCGGGTCCATCCGCGCCTGCACATGGCCGGGCGCGGCGGAAACGACATGGCCGCGCGAGCCCGGCTCGGCGTGGGGGAAGGCATCACCGAGAAAAGCGTTGAGCGCGTCCGCGTCCATGCGGATCGCGCCCGATGATATCGGCGCCGAAACCGGTGCGGCCTTCCCCGCCATGCCGTTTAGCGAGACAGCTTCTTGTAGGTTGTCGCGTGCGGGCGCGTCGCGCCTTCGCCCAGACGGCGGATCTTGTCCTCCTCATAGGATTCGAAATTGCCTTCGAACCATTCGACATGGCTGTCGCCTTCGAACGCGAGGATGTGCGTCGCGAGGCGATCAAGGAAGAAGCGGTCGTGGCTGATGACAACCGCGCAACCCGCGAAATTTTCGAGTGCTTCTTCGAGCGCCGCGAGCGTTTCGGTATCAAGGTCGTTGGTCGGTTCGTCGAGCAGCAGCACGTTGCCGCCCTGCTTCAGCATCTTGGCCATATGGACGCGGTTGCGTTCACCGCCCGATAGCTGCCCGACCTTCTTCTGCTGGTCGGTGCCCTTGAAGTTGAAGGCGCCGACATAGGCGCGCGTCTGCATCTCGTGCTTGCCGATATTCATCATGTCGTGCCCGCCCGAAATTTCTTCCCAGACATTCTTGTTCGGGTCGAGCGCGTCGCGGCTCTGATCGACATAGCCGAGGCGCACCGTGTCGCCGATCGAAACGCTGCCATTGTCGGGCTGTTCCTGCCCGGTGATCAGCTTGAACAACGTCGATTTACCCGCACCGTTGGGGCCGATGACGCCAACAATGCCGCCCGGCGGCAGCGTGAAGGACAGGTCTTCGAACAATAGCTTGTCGCCATAGGCCTTCGAGATATTGCTGACCTCGATCACCTTGCCGCCGAGGCGTTCGGGAACCTGAATGACGATCTGCGCCTTGCCGGGCGCACGGTTTTCCTGCGCCTCGACGAGCTGGTCGAACGATTTGATACGCGCCTTCGACTTGGCCTGGCGTGCCTTGGGAGACTGCCGGATCCACTCGAGTTCGTCCTTGATCGCCTTCTGACGGCCCTGATCCTCGCGCGCTTCCTGTTCGAGGCGCTTGCCCTTCTTTTCGAGGTAGGTCGAATAATTGCCTTCGTAGACGAAATAGCGGCCGCGATCGAGTTCGAGGATCCAGTTCACGACATTGTCGAGAAAATAGCGGTCGTGGGTGACGAGGATCACGTTGCCCGGATAATCGACCAGATGCTTTTCGAGCCAGGCGACGCTTTCGGCGTCCAGATGGTTGGTCGGTTCGTCGAGCAGCAGGATCGAAGGTTTTTCGAGCAGCAGGCGGGTGAGCGCGATGCGGCGCTTTTCACCGCCCGACAGATTTTCGACGCTCCAGTCGCCCGGCGGGCAGCGCAGCGCCTCCATTGCGATTTCGAGCTGGTTGTCGAGCGTCCAGCCGTCGACCGCGTCGATCTTTTCCTGGAGCGTGCCCATTTCTTCCATGAGCGCGTCGAAATCGGCGTCGGCGGGCGGGTCGGCCATCAGCGCGCTGATCTCGTTGAAACGATCCATCATGTCGGCAACCGGGCGCACGCCGTCCATGACATTTTCCTTGACCGTCTTGGTCGGGTCGAGCTGCGGCTCCTGCGCCAGATAGCCGACGGTGACCCCTTCGCCGGGCCAGGCTTCGCCGGTGAAATCCTTGTCTATGCCGCCCATGATCTTCATCAGCGTCGACTTGCCGGTGCCGTTCGGGCCGACGATGCCGATCTTGGCGTCGGGATAGAATTGCAGGCTGAGGTTGTTCAGCGTCGGCTTCTGCGCGCCGGGATAAGTCTTGGTCAGACCCTTCATCACGAAACTATATTGGGCGGCCATGGGATCAAGCTCCGGTAGAGGCTGGGCCGCGGTCGTGCGGCCGGGAGAGTTGGGGGCCGGTTAGCGAATGGGGGCGCGGTTGGCAATCGGCGCTTGCGGCGCGCTGAATTGCCCCGCTAGGACAAAGGCATGACGAACCCGATCCACGCCCGCCTCCTCGCGCTCGCCGGTACGAGCCTTGCCCTCCTCTCAACGCCGCTGTCGGCGTCGATTCCGCCGCCACCGGGCGCCGCCGAGCTGGCGCAGCGCGGCGACGATATCGCCTGGTCGATCACCGAGGACCTCACGACCGAGATCGGTCCGCGCATGGCCGGCACCGAAGCCGAGGCCGCCGCACGCCGCTGGGCGGTCGCGCGGCTGCAATCGATGGGTTTCGCCAATGTCCGCGACGAACCTTTCGATATGCCGGTATGGGTGCGCGGCGAGGAGGATGCGTGGCTTACGAGCCCCTTCCTGCCGCAAAAGGTCGCGATCACCGCGCTCGGTACCAGCGCCTCGACCGGGGCCAAGGGCATTGAGGGCGACATCGCCTATTTCGAGAGTTTCGACGCGCTTGTCGCGGCGCCCGAGCGTCGGGTGAAGGGCAAGATCGTCTTCATCGATCACCAGATGGCGCCTGCGCAGGACGGCAGCGGCTACGGCTATTATGGCCGCGGCCGCTTCACCGGCGCCAATGTCGCGGCGAAGAAGGGCGCGATCGCGACCGTCATCCGCGCGATCGGCACCGACGATCATCGGGTTCCGCACACCGGCGGCACCAATTTCGAGCCCGGCGTGAAGCCTATTCCCGCCGGCGCGATCTCGAACCCCGATGCTGACCAGCTCGTTCGCCAATGGAAGCGCGCG
This sequence comes from Sphingopyxis sp. JAI108, assembly GCF_013410105.1. Lineage (GTDB taxonomy): Bacteria > Pseudomonadota > Alphaproteobacteria > Sphingomonadales > Sphingomonadaceae > Sphingopyxis > Sphingopyxis chilensis. The sequence continues at coordinate 1,739,567 of NZ_JACCCJ010000001.1, read as the reverse complement.
CAGCAGATGCGCAAGAGCGAGACCGAGATGGGCTATGTTCCCGAACCGCTGCGCATGAAGCTCGTCCTCACCCCGCAGAACCTCGGGACAAAGCAGTCAGGCAATGTCATCGCCGAAGTTCCGGGCCGCGACCCCGCCGCGAGCCCGGTGGTCGTCGCCTGCCACCTTGACAGCTGGGATCTCGGCACCGGCGCGATCGATGACGCGGCGGGTTGCGCGATCGTCGCGGCCGCCGCCAAGTATGTAATGACCGCCGGCCAGCCGCGCCGCACGATCCGCATCCTGTGGGCGGGCGCCGAGGAAGTCGGCGTGTTCGGCGGCAAAGCTTATTTCGAGAAGCACGGGACCGAAAAGCACGCGGTCGCGCTCGAATCCGATTTCGGTGCCGATCGCGTGTGGCGCATCGACTTCAAGCTGCCCGACAGCGCGACGGCGCTCGCCGACCGGCTGGCGGCCGCGGTGATGCCGTTCGGCGTCGTTCGCGGCAAGCAGCCAGCGAATGGCGGCGCCGACATCGGCGCGCTCGTCCAGGCCGGCGTCCCGGCGATCGACCTGGCCCAGGATGGCACGCGTTATTTCGACCTGCACCACACGCCCGACGATACGCTCGACAAGATCGACCCTGTTCAGTTGCGGCAAAATGTGGTGGTCTGGAGCGCGGTTCTGGCGATTCTCGCGAACAGCGCGGATAGCGAACTTCCGTGACGGTTACGGATAAATGACAGATTCCCGCGCGCACCGGCCATCTCAATTATTTTTGTTGACGATTCACGCGGAACAGCTAAATCCCGCCGCTCGCGGTACGGGAAGTTTTCCCGGACGCGGAAAGGCATTTTAGGGAGCCCACACATCATGAAGAAATTTGCTGCTATCGCCGTTGCTGCCAGCATGTTCGCCCTCGCCGCTTGCGGTGAAAAGGCTGCTGAAGAAGCCACCACCGAAGCTCCGGCTGCTGAAGCTGTTGCTGAAGAAGGCGCTGACGCCGCTGCTGCCGGCGCCGAAGCCGCTGCCGCTGGTGCCGACGCTGCTGCCGCTGGTGCCGAAGCCGCTGCTCCGGCCGACGCCGCTGCCGCTCCGGCCGACGCTGCTGCTGCTCCGGCTGACGCCGCTGCCGCTCCGGCCGAAGAAACGAAGTAAGTCGCAGCCCTTCGGGGCGTTGACCGAAACGAAAAAGGGACGGTCTTCCTTCGGGAAGGCCGTCTTTTTTTGTGCCCGCGCGTACCTTGCCGTCCCGCCGGCCGCCTTGTCGGCGTCGCGAAGATATGAGAAACCCGCCCGAACGGGAGGATAGCGCGCGATGGCAAAAGGGGCCGTGACCATGCCGGGCAAACGGCTCGTCCTCCTGCTCGACGGCACCTGGAACAGCTCCGAGGACAATACGAGCGTCTGGCGGCTGAGCCAGCTCGTCGCACCGCGGAACGCAGCGGGCGTTGCACAGCTTTGCTATTACACCGCCGGAGTCGGCACCCCGCGCGGCGAGCGCATCCGGGGCGGTGCGCTTGGCTATGGCCTCGATCGCGACGTCATCGGCGCCTATCGCTGGCTGATGGGCCACTATGATCAGGGCGATCAGATCTTCCTCTTTGGCTTCAGCCGCGGCGCCTTCACCGCACGCAGCGTTGCGGGAATGATCGCACGTTGCGGGCTGCTCCGCCCCGGTTCGCCACTTTCGGTCGAGGAACTTTACGAACGCTACCGGCTCGACGACAAGGCGCCCTCCTTCGTCGAACTGCACCAGACGAAAAACCTGCCGCCCGCGGAAAAGCGGCTGCTGCGCCACTCGCGGCGGGTGCCTATCAAGATGATCGGCGTCTGGGACACCGTCGGCGCACTCGGCATTCCGTTCGGCAATATTCCGGGGATCAGCCGTCGGCGCTTCGGCTTTCACAATACCCGGCTATCGGCAATTTTCGAGCATGCCTATCATGCCCTCGCGCTCGACGAGCATCGCGCGGCCTTCGCGCCGACGCTCTGGACCCGCTTCACGCCCGCCACACCCGACCCACCGGGCAAGCGCCGCGTCCGGCCGACGATCGTCGAGCAACGCTGGTTCGCGGGCGCCCACGCCAATGTCGGCGGCGGCATCGCCGGCGACGACCTGCCGCAGCTTCCGCTCGCGTGGCTGATGAAAAAGGCCGGCGCCCTGGGCCTCGCCTGGCGCGGCGAGGTCGTTCCCACGGGCTATGAGATCGCCGCGCCGATCAACGACAGTTTCAAAAGCTTCCTGTGGGGTTTCTATCCCGCCCTCAAATTCTGGCGCCGCTTTCACCGCCGAATTGCCGCCCCCGCCGTCGAGGACGACAAAGGGTCGTGGCTGAGCGTCAACGAAACAATCGACGCCAGCGTCTTCGACCGCTGGCGCAAATTGACGGGCTACGCTCTTCCCGGCCCCAAGCCTCGCCGCAAGGTTGCGGATTATCGTCCCAAGGACCTCCAGCGCTGGGCGGCCGAGCTCGGCGTTGAACCGGGCAAGTTGCTTGGAACGGTCGATGCGCGAACGGGCGCAGTGATCGAGCCGCCGACGCCGCCCAAACGCCGCGCGCCGCGAAGCTCTCAGCTCGCGAAAAACAAGGGCACGCGATGAGCATCGACAGCATCGATTATCGGTATCACGCGGTGGGTCAGGGTCTCTTCGCATCCGGCGCGCTGGTAGAACGGGGGCCGATGCGCGCGCGCTTCCGCTGGGTTTATGATTGCGGCACCGTGTCGGGGAACCAGCTCGTCATCGACGGTATCAACGATATGGCCTCGCTCAATGATAGCAGGCAGCGTCTCGATCTCGTCACCATCTCGCATTTCGACAAGGATCATATCAGCGGCCTTGCCGAGCTGCTGGGGCATTTCCCGGTAGATACGCTTATGCTTCCCTATGCGACGCTGGCCGCCCGGCTGGCGCTCGCTTTCGCGCAGGGCGTCACCTCGTCCGATCCCGTCTTCCGGCTGTTCGCCGATCCGGTCGGCTATATCCGGGCACTGGATGGAGGGCGGCGGATCGGCCGTATCCTCTTCGTCCCGCCCTCCGACGGCGAGGCAGTGCCGCCGCCGCCCGACGCACCGGAGGAGATGCCGGGGATCGACGGCGAGGAAGGCGATTTCGAATTGCGGCTCGATACCGAGGCGCTCGGCGATACAGAAGCGCCAGAATTGATGATCGATGGCGATGCTGACCAAAGTCCGCGGGCGGAGTTGCTGCGGCGCGGCGGGCGATTGCGGGTCGAGGGGCTATGGGAGTTCGTGCCCTATAACAACGCCGACCTGCTGCCACCCGATCTTGAGGATTTCGCCCGGGCCGTGGGCATCCTCCGAGAGGAACTTTTGGCGGCGGCGGCGGCCTGGCGGGCGGGCCAGGGCACGCCCGGCAGTGTCCACACCGCGGTCGCGACGTTGAAACTCTGTTACGATGCCCGATTTGGCTCCGACGCCGTAGCGCGAAATTTGATCTCGCTGTTCCTCTATGCGGGCCCGCTTCCCGGATTGCGTCTTCACGACGGGAACAGCCTTGTCGCTTATCAGCCGGGAAATCATCGTCACTGGGACCACCCTCGACGCGTCGCGCAGCTATTCTCGGGCGACGGCTACCTCGACAGTCGCGAGCGACTCGATGCGCTTGTGCGGCATTTTTCGGAAGTACGGATCGACCGGGTCGGCATCTTCCAGGTCATGCATCACGGGGCCGGCCGTAACTGGCACAAGGGCGTCGCCGGACGGCTGGCCCCGTTGATCAGCGTCTTTTCGTCCGACCCGGAACGTGGGAACACATATCATCCAAAGGCAGACGTACTGCGCGACTTCTGGTCTTACGGACCGACACAGGTGGACCTGCGCTCGAGCCTGCACGTCGAAGTCGGCTAAACGGCTGGCAGGCGTGGATCACGCCAGCAGCGGCGCTGCTACCCGAAGGATAATGGTCGGGGAGACAGGATTCGAACCTGCGACATCTTGCTCCCAAAGCAAGCGCGCTACCGGGCTGCGCCACTCCCCGACGCTGGGGCGCCTTAGACAGATGGCGCGCCCAAGTCTATCCCGCAGACGTCGCAATCAACCGCGCATAGAAATCGATCATGCGCTTGAAGCTGTCGATCGTCATATGTTCGTTGGTGCCGTGGATCATCGCCGTTTCCTTCAGCGTGAAGTGCATCGGCATGAAGCGGTACACATCCTCCGAGATCGGCTCCATGCTGCGGCTGTCGGTCGCGGCGACGACCAGATAAGGCGCGACGACGGCATCGGGCGCATCGGCGCGCGCTGCCGCGACGATATACTTCCAGCCCTGCGAACTGCTCGACGACACGCGCGACGGCTCGTTCGGCGGCTTGACCCAGCTCAGCTCGACCGGCGCGTCGCCCACGGCGGCTTTCGCGCGCGCCATGACGTCGGCCGAGCTGTTCCACGGCGCGATTCGATAGTTGATCAGCGCCGTCGCCGACTGCGGCAGCACATTCTCCTTGGGACTGCCCTCCAGCATCGTCGGCGCGATCGTGGTGTGAAAGGCGGCAGCCGATGACGGCGACGAGGCAAGCTGGTTCTTGACGAGGTAGCCGAGCAGCCATTTGTTGGCGACGGCCATCTTTGTCGTCCCGCCCTTGTGCGCGGCGAGCGCCTCGACCATCGCCGCTCCGGGGCCGCGCATTTCGATCGGGAACGGCTTTTCGGTAATATCGAGCACCGCGCGCGCGAGCGTCGTGACGCCGGTTTCGGCGGGCGGCATCGAACTGTGACCGCCCGGCGCGTTGGCGGTGACTTTCAGTGTCGCATAGCCCTTTTCGGCCACGCCGATCAGGATGGCGGGGCCGTTGATAAGCGGCGTATCGCGCAGTACGACGCTGCCTTCGTCGAGCGTATAGAGCGCGCGAACGCCTTCGGCCTTCAGCCTGGCAGCAGCCGCAGCGGCGCCCGATCCGCCCGCTTCTTCGTCATGGCCCGAAACGAGATAGATGCCGCGCTTCGGCTGGAAACCCTGCACTGCGAGCGCCTCGATCGCTTCGAACAGGCCGACGAGCGATCCCTTGTCGTCGACGGTGCCCCGCCCCCAGATCGCATTTTCGGCGATCGTCCCGGCAAAGGGGGGGTATTTCCAGTCCCTTTCGGTTCCCCCGGTCACCGGCACCACGTCCTGATGCGCCATGACGATGATCGGCGCCAGCGACGCGTCGCCGCCCGGCCAGTGATATATGAGGGTGCGGTTCGGCAGGATCGTGCGCGTCATCGCCTCGTGCGTCGCGGGATAGGTCGACCCAAGCCACGCGTGCAGCTTGTCCCATTCGCCGATGTCGTTATCGGCCGCGTCCTGATGCGAGATCGTCCGGATCTGCGCCGCGGCGCTCAGATGCGCGACCGCTGCGTCGAGATCATAGGCAGGCGCCGCCGCAAGCCGCACATCGCTGCCGTCGGCAATATCCTTCGGTACAAAGGTCGCAGTGCGCACCGCAACCGTTCCCGCTCCAATTGCAATGATCGCAAGCCCCCCGGCCAGGATCGTCCGCCGCTTCGCCATGTCCCTCTCCTTCGACCGGCGCAATGGACCGCCATCGGTTTAGATTTGCAAGGAAAATGGTGGAAGGAGTGGTGGGCCCGGCAGGACTCGAACCCGCAACCTAGCCGTTATGAGCGGCCAGCTCTAACCATTGAGCTACAGGCCCCCCTCGCGAAACCCGGAAAGGGATTTGCGGGCGATAGCGGACGCCGCGCCGCGTTGGCAAGCGGCAACCTCAGCGCGCCGCCTTGCGTTCGGCCATCGCCAATATTTCGGCGACGGTGGTCGGCTCGACCCCGCGCCGCGCGAGATGTTCAAGCACCACATCCCACCAACGATAGAAAAGATCGAGGTCGGCCTGACTGCGGACATAGGGCGTGTTGCCCGGCTGCAGCGACGGCGAATGAAAGGAGAAGTTCAGCACCGGCAGACGAAGGTCGACGGCGATGTCGATCGCCCTGCACGCGCGCTCGACAGGAATGCCCTCGGGGGTCAGCGCGATCCGCTCGACGAGCCCGAGACGCGCGAGCGCGGCGCCGGCGTGCGTGCCATCGCGCGCGACCCGGTGATAGACGCTGCGCCCCGCGCGGCCGAGCGCCCCGCCGAACACGGTCGTCACCGGAATCTCGAGCACGGCGCTCTGCCCCGCCCCGACCCACCAGGGATGAAGCGGCGCGTCGCGATAGTCGGGGCCATGGCCCGCGCGATAATCGAAACCGCTACGAACCGACGTGTCGCAGCGGAATCCCAATTCGGCAAGCATCGCCGCCGTATCCGGGCCAAGGCCGTAGCGCCCCGCCCGATAGGCGATCGGCTGGACGCCGAACCGGTCGCGGATCGCATCGCGCAGCGCGGTCATCTTCGCGCGTTGCAGACCCGCGGGCAGATTGCCGGTATAGCTGTTCCGCTCGCCGACCTCTTCGTCGTGCGGCGGCGTCACCCACGGGTGAAGCTGCGCCCCGATCTCGCAACGCCCTGCCTGCCGCGCGGCGCCGAGTATTTCGGCCGCACGGTCGTCGGCGACGATCGGCCAGTCGACGAGATAGATGGGCTTTACCCCCGCACGATCGAAATAGCCCTGGCATTCGGCGAGCGCGGGGACCGACGCGAGGCGATAGCCGGTGCGCGCGAAGGGCGCGTCCCAGTCGAAATCCTCCTCGGTGTCGATCGTCACCCAGAACCGCGGCGCCTCGCCCGAATCCAGTGTGATCAAATCCGATGCGGCCGGATATGCAAAGAAACTGCCCGCAGGCTGCACCACGCCCCCCTTAGCCCGGCCCGCCGGCCTATTCGCCTTGCTGCGCCTCCAGCTCGACCTCGCCTTTCGAGTTGGCGGAGGGCAGGTGCAAGGTCAAGGCGTTATGCCCGATATCGAGCCGTCCGCCGATCGCGCGGGCCAGGCTGTCGACCAGGCGGAGCGAGAAGCCAAGGCTGAGCACGGCAGCGCCAGGCGCCTCGCCCTCGGGACTGAAACCCGGATCGAGCAGGTCCGACGCCGTCGCGAAGCGGATCGCCGCCGGGCGGACCATCCGAAGCTGGAGCATGTCGTCGTGCCGCGTTTCGGTGACCAGTTGCCCGACCAAAATCGCCCCCGGTTCGGACACATCGACGAGAGCTGTGAGCAATCGCCCGACCATACGTTGCACATTGGCGTCACCGGCGAGCCCGAGAAAGGGGCCGCCGACGCGCGAGATGCTGAGTTCGACGCGCTGGTCGGCGAGCAACCCGGCCAGATCGCGTTCGATCTGCGTCACGATCGCGCCGATATCGACGATCTCTTCGGCCGCCTGCATCGGGGGCGCCTCGCCGCTGCGCGCAGCGGTTTCAAGATCGTCGATAATCGCCTGGACCGAGGCGGCATCGGCGACGATCGCATCGGCCATCGCGCGATAGCCCTGGCTCACAGGCCCGAACATCTGTCCCGAGATGATCTGCGCGAAACCCGAAATCGCATTGAGCGGGCTGCGCAGCTCGTGGATCAACTGACGGATCGAATCACCCGAATCTTCGGAGGCCGTGCGGCCATAGGGGGTTTCATTGCGATGCGGACGCCGGGCGCTCGCGCGATAGCCGCGGAATTGACCGGTCGCCGGGTCGAACCAGGGCAGCGCCGAAAAACGCCATTCGCCGGATTCGGCGGGCGTTCCTTCCAGCAACATGCGCGCGTTGATGATCTCCGCTCGCTGGCGGAACGCACCGGCGGCGATGCCATCGGTGCCGGGTTCGCCGCCAAAGGCGGCCTCGGCGATCGACAGCCCGATCACCGCGCCGCGCGTCACGCCGTCGACCCAGTGAATCACGCCATCGGGTCCGGTTTCGAAAAGGAAGGCGGCCCGCGGCGGGCGCGGCGCAGCCGGCTGGCCGCGGGTCGATTGATATTTGTCGATCCGGCGGACGAGTTCGCTGATCTGGCTCGGGCCGCTATCGGCCACGGGATCGGGCATCGCTTGCGCGATCGGTGCTGCCGGTGCCGGCTCTTCGACCGCCGCGCTTGCGGGCTGGGGCAATGCCACCGATGCACTGCCAAGGCTGGCCAGCGCGCGGGCGACCGCTTCCGGCAGGTCGCGACGCCCGGCGAGCACCGACCGCGCCATCGCGCTCGTCGCGGGCAGCAGCGCCAGCCAGTCGGTTTCGGAAAGACGCACCTCGCGCAGTATGGCCGCCGATACCGCCGGAACGTCGTTGGCGTAGAGCGCGACGAGCGGGGCGAAACGGCCGTGACGCGTGATCGCGCGCGCGCAGTCGCGGCGCACCGCTTCGGGGACCCGTGGCCGCAATACGGCGAGCGCATGCAGGCTGCGGCGAATATCGTCATCGCCCAGTTGATTGCCGCGCTGGGCCAGAATATCGGAGAGTTGTCGCCACGCGGTGATACTCGCGCGGCGATCCGCAGGCGCCTGGCGCAAGATGGTCGCGATCATCGAGTCAGCGGTCACGCGGAAAGAGCCCCACAGCGTCGGTCGTTGGTTAGCATATGTTTACCGGCTAGCGTGAATCATCCGGTCATGAAAGTGCCTTAACCTTCCACGTCGCATTGTGGGACAATTGCAATCGCCTGAAATAATATTATGGTCTCCGCAGTTTTGGAAAGCGGATGTTTCAACGATGGCTAGTCAGAAATTCGATCAGATTGATTTGCAGATATTGGGCGAGCTGCAGAAAAACGGGCGGATGACGAATGTCGAACTGGCACAGATGGTGGGATTGACCGCTCCGCCATGTCTTCGTCGTGTACGCGCGCTCGAAGAATCGGGCGTCATCCGGTCCTACCACGCCGACCTCGACGCGGCGAAGCTCGGCTACGGCATCACCGTCTTTGCGATGGTCAGCCTGCGCAGTCAGGCCGAGTCGGACCTCAAAGCCTTCGAAGACTATGTCGGCGGACTCGCCGAGGTGCGCGAATGCTATATGCTGAACGGCGAGATCGATTTCCTGCTAAAGGTCGTCGCGCGCGACCTGCAGAGCTTCCAGTCCTTCCTGACCGCGCATCTGACCTCGGCGCCGAACGTCACCAGCGTAAAAACGTCGCTGACGATTCGCACGGCCAAGCAGCTCGCCGGCATCCCGGTCGAAGTCTGATCAACCGGATAAAGTAAAGGGCGCCGCTCCGGCCTGGAGCGGCGCCCTTTTTTGTCGTCCGCCGGTTCAGCCGCCCGTAGCGGGGGCAGCCGCCGGTTGTGCGGGAGCGGCGGGCGCCGCCGCAGGCGTGTCGATCTTCACCGTCCACAGGTCGGCAAGCCGCTTGCGGGGGCCGGTCACCTGCGCGAAGCTCGCCTTCGCGCCCGCCGTGTCGCCCGACTGCGCCTGAGCCACGCCGAGGCGATAGGTCCAGAGATCCTTGTCGCCGCCGGCGGCCAGCGCCGCCTTGTAGAGCGGAATGGCATCGGCGTAGCGGCCATAGCCGACCATCGCGTCACCCGTCGCGCCGGCAACCTTGGGATTCGACAGCGTCGACGGTTTTTGCGCATAGGCGGTGAGCGTCGATTCCTCGTCGCCCATCCGCTCGGTCTGGCTCGTCAGAAGCTCGTTGAACTTCGCGTCGCTGGCGGGGATCACATTGCTCTGCTTGCCCGCCTTGATCAGCGAGACGACCTCACCCGGCAGCGCGGCTTCGGTCGCAAGCGCCGCATATTCGGCATATTCGGGACGTTCCTGCATCGCGCCGGTCGCGCGCATCAGGCGAAAGATGTCGAGCCCGACTTCTTTGTCCTGGTTCGCCTGCAGCGCGATGAAGAGCGTCTGACGCCAGACCGTCGGCTGGTTGTAGTCGCGCAGGCGCATCGTCATCAGGTCGAGCACCTCATTGGTGCGCTTTGCGGCCTGCAAGGCCTTGACCGGGCGGACATACAGCTCGTCCGAGGGGCGTTGCCCGGCGGCACGGCTCGCTTCGATCGCGGCCTTGGCGGTGGCGAGCCCCTGATCGACCTGCCCGGCATTGAGATAGCTGTCCATCAGGAGGACGGGCACATTGGGCTCAGTCGACCCCGCCGCGCGCGCGGCTTCGAGGCGCTTGATCGCCTTCGGATAATCTTTCGCGCCATAGGCGAAATTGCCCGAGAAGAAATTATAGACGGCAAGATTTTCCGCCGGGGTCACGCCCGAATCGAGCATCGTGTCGAGCGCCTGCGCCTGAATCGCCTGATCCTTGCTCAGGATACCGAGCTGGAGTTGATAGAAGGCGGCCAGATATTTATCGTCCGGGGTGGTCGCGGTGGCCTGTCCTTCGGTCAGCGCGGCCTGGAGGGCGGCCGTGTCCTTCGCGGTGGTCGCGTCGGTCATCTTCTTGAGCGCCGGACCGAACGCCTTGCTCGCCGACAGGCCCTTGCCCTTGGCTTCTTCTTCCTTCTTCGGCTTTTCCTTGGCAGCGGCCGGAAGGGCGGTGGTCATCAGCGCACAGCCCAGAACGGCAGCCATCGCCGTTGCGGGCATCGAGCGGAAACGGGTGAACATCGAAAATCTCTCCTTTGAACTCGGCGGCCGTCGCCTCGGCGTACAAATCGGGCGCGCAAAGGGTCGGCCGCGCGTCGATAACGCGGCTAACTCCGTCGCGTTGCCATGGCAAGACAGCGGACATCGATATTTCACTGGCGGAAAGCGGCTGAACGGGAATTGAACCCGCTTCGCCGGGTCGCACGTCAGGCGCGGTCAGGCGATCTCGTCGATCGTCCGGTTGATCTGGCGCAATATGGCAGGATCACCCGGTGCGCCCGCCATCGCGGCTTCGGCAAGCTCGATCAGCGGGATGATCCCGAAGGTTGCGGCGAGCCCTTTCAGGCGGAGCGCCGCCATTTCCCAGTTCGCGTCGCAGCGCGCGCGGCGCATCAGGTCGGCGAGGTCGCGTGCACTGCCGGTAAAGGCGCCACGCAGATCCATCGCCATCGCCGGGTCGCCGCCGAACGCTGCGCTCAGGTAACGATCGAGGGGACCACTGTCGAAAGACATTCCACAGCTTTGCCAGCTTGTGGTTAAGTTTCCGTTTCATGGCCGGCATTTGATGCTAAGATGGCGGGATGAGCGGGGAAAAGAAAATCGTGGGATTGTGGCGGGATTCCGCGGCGAACCAGGAAGCAGACAGCAAGGCGCCGGCGGAAGTGACAGCGCCCGAAAACCCGGCTGCGCCCGAAGCGGCGGCGCCGGCCGAACGCGATTGGCTCGATATGTCGTCGCTGAACGATGCCGAAACCGCCGAGGATGCGGTGGCGCCGGCATGGCGCGACCGCGCCTTCCCCACCCTGCTCGGCCTCCTCGCGATCGGCTGGACGGGTTTCGCACTCGCGGTGGCAACCGAGGGTTTCGCCCGCGGTCCGGCCCTCACCGACTGGCCGCTGTTGATCGCGACCATCGCAATGCCGCTGACCTTGCTCGCGATATTGTGGATGATTCTGCTACGCTCGAGCCGGTCGGAGCAGGCGCGCTTCGCCCGCGTCGCCGCCGCCCTGCGCGAAGAGAATATGGCTCTGAACCAGTCGATGCACGCGCTCGGCCTGCATCTCGCCGACGCGCAAAAGCAACTCGGCGAACAGGCGAGGCTCGTTCAGCAGCTCGGCCTCGACACCGTCTCGCGCCTCACCGAAAGCAGCGACAAGCTCGCAAGCAACGCCTCGGTGATCGCCAACGCCCACGACCAGCTCGCGCGGTCGGGCGATGTCGCGATGCAGCGGATGGACGGGCTGCTCGCCGGCCTGCCGCGGATCGACGATGTCGCCCAGCGGCTGGCAGTCAATTTCCGCGAGGCAGGGCTCGTCGCGCATCAGCAGGGCGCCAATCTCGAGGCTCGACTCGCCGCGCTCGGCGAAGAGGCCGCCAAAGCCGCACAGACCAGCGAGACCTCGACCGCGAGCATTCTCGAGGCGATCGTCGCGCTCCAGGGACAGGCGAAGGAGACCGAGTCCGACCTGCTCTCCGCGTCGGCGCAAGTCACCGACGCGCACGATGCCGCCCTCGCCCGCATGTCGAACGTCGCCGTTTCTGCACGCGACGAGATGACCTCGACCGTCGCCGCGATGACGGGCGAGATCGACAGGAGCTGGCAGCAGTTTCGCGACGGCGTCGACGCCGCCGCGGCGCAGATGGACGCCCGGCTCGCGGCGGCGCGCGACGCGGGCGATGCGATGGGCGCACAGCTTGTCGCTCACGCCGATGCCAGCGACGCCCTCGCCGCGCGCATCACCGCGCATGTCGCCGACGTTGGCGAACAGCTTGAAATCCTCGACGTCAGCGTCGGTGCCAGCACCGGCGTCATCGGCCGCGCGATCGACGATACCAAGGCGCAGCTCGGCGCTTTCATGCAGGAAGTGCAGAGCGGAAACGCCTCGGCGCATCAGCTTATCGGCCATGCCGAATCGCTGCTGCTCGCGCTCGACGCGGTAACCCGCGAACTCGACGAGACGCTGCCGCATGCACTCGATCGCATCGCATCGCACGGGCAGACGACCCAGACGGCCTTGACGCAATTGCGCCCGCTGCTCGACGCGTCGGAACTGGTTGCGCAATCGACGATGTCACACGTCAATGCCGTGCAAGCGACGCTCAAGGCCAATGAGGAACAGATGGCGGGTCATGCGACCAGCCAGCAGGAACTGGCCGACCGGATCAACGCCGCGCTGGCGGAAGCCGATGTCGCGCTGGCGAAACTGCGCGCAGGCGCCGACGATTTCGCCGAACAGGGCGGCGCGCGGATGATCGCGACGCTCGACGAAGTGCGCGCCACCGCCGATTCGGCCGCCGACGAGGCGCGGCTGACGCTCGAAAAGCTGGTGTCGGGCGCACGCGACGCGATGCAGGCGACCGCGACCGGCGCGATCGATGCAGCGTTCAAGAATGACGTGATGGCGCAATTGAACGCGATCGAAGAGGCTTCGGCGCGCGCCGTCGCCGCGGCGAACGGCGCCGCCGACCGGCTGATGCGCCAGCTGATCACGATCATGGACACCAGCGCGAGCGTCGAGCAGCGCGTGAGCGAGGCCGAACAGGCGATCGCCGCGTCCGATCGCGATTCGCTCGCCAAGCAGGTCGGCCTCCTGACCGAGGCGCTGAAATCGACCGCGATCGACGTCACCAAGATATTGTCGAGCGAAGTCAGCGATACCGCGTGGGACGCCTATCTCAAGGGCGACCGGGGCGTATTCGCGCGCCGCGCGGTCAAACTGGTGGAGAATAGCGAAGCCAGGGAAATCCTGCGCATCTACCAGAATGACGACGGGTTTCACGCATCGGTGAACCAGTTCATCCATGATTTCGAAGCGATGCTGCGCCTGCTGATCGGCGCGCGCGACGGATCGGCGATCAGCGTGACCTTGCTGTCGTCGGATATCGGCAAGCTCTATGTCGCGCTGGCGCAGGCGATCGACCGCTTGCGGAACTGAACCCGCCGCGAACGGACCCGAATTGGAGCGGTAGCTGTCGTAAGCCTTCTTACGTCGTCATCCCCGCGAAAGCGGGGACCCGGAGAATGACGAATATTCAATAGGGTCGCTCGCCCACCCGAAAGCCGCCTAGGCGCTGCTCTGCGATCAAGCCCGCCCGGTCAACACGTCGGGGTCGGCCCAACCGTTGACATAAGCGACGTAATAAAGCCCGAAGGCCACCGTCGCGACGATCGTCATCTGGAGCAATATCCGCCCCGGACGAAATGTCGCGGGCGCGCCCGGCTCTTGCCCGCGAACCAGCGGCGTGGCGTCGTCGCTTGCCCGCCGGCCATGAAAGGGCAGAACGAAAAAGGCGCTGAATGCCCAGATCAGCAGGTAGATGGCGAGCGCCGAAGTCCATTTCATCGCGATTTCTCCGGATCAGACATCGACCAGCATCACATCGACCACCGGCTTTTTCCCGGTCCAGTCGGTTGCAATGCGGCGCACGCCCAGCCGGATAGCCTCGCGCAGCTTGTCCTCGTCGCGCGAGGGCCCGGTGGCCGCTTGCTGGGCGGCTTCACGCATCTCGTCGATAAAGGCCTCGCGCTCATCCTCGACCGGCACGCCGCGATAGCTGATCGCGCTTTCGACGAAGCGCTTGCCCGAAAAGATCACCGCAACGGTGATATGACCGTTGAGCGAAAGCTTGCGCCGCTCGCTCATCGTCTCGCCATCGGCGGGGAGGATGACGTCGCCGTCGAGGATCAGCCGCCCCGCGCGCACGCGCTCGACGATTTTCGCCGGCCCCGGCGCCAGGCGGCACAGGTCGCCATTTTCCTGCACGAGCGCATCCGGCACGCCCTTTTCGAGCGCGAAGCGGGCCTGTTCGTGCATGTGGCGGATCTCGCCATGCACCGGCACGATCAGTTTCGGCCGCAGCCAGCCGTAAAGCGCGGCCAGCTCGGGTTGCCCCGGATGGCCGCTGACGTGGATATGCGCCTGTTTCTCGGTGACCGTCAGCACGTCCTTCGCCGCGAGCTGGTTCATGATCCGTCCGATCGCGACCTCGTTGCCGGGGATCTGTTTCGACGAAAAGACGACGGTGTCGCCCGGCTCCAGCTTGATCTGGTGGCCGTCGGCCGCCATGCGCGCCAGCGCGGCGCGCGGTTCGCCCTGCCCGCCGGTCGCGATCACCATCACCTTGTCGCGCGGCAGGCGCATCGCCTCGTCGAAATCGACCGTCGGCGGGAAGTCCCTCAGATAGCCAACCGAGCGCGCGACGCCGAGGATGCGGTCGAGCGAGCGCCCCGCGACGCAGAGGCTGCGCCCGGTCGCCTGCGCAACAGCGCCCAATGTCGCCAGCCGCGCCGCGTTCGACGCAAAGGTAGTGACGACCACCCTGCCCTTGGCCTGACCGACCGCCTGTTCCAATCCTGCGCGCAAAGCCCCTTCGCTGCCCGATGCATCGGCGTTGAAGGCGTTGGTCGAATCGCAGACGAGGAAATCGACGCCTTCGTCGCCGATCGCGCTCAGCGCCGCGGCGGTCGCGGGCACGCCCAGGATCGGTTCTTCGTCGAGTTTCCAGTCGCCGGTGTGAAAGACGCGGCCATGGGGCGTGTCGATCACCACTGCGCTCATTTCGAGGATCGAGTGCGCGAGCGGGACCAGGCGGATACCGAAGGGGCCGATGCGGAAGCTGTCATCGATGTCGACGACCTTGATCTTGACCTCCTTCTCCAGCCCCTCTTCGGCGAGCTTGTGCGCGATCAGCCCCGCGGTGAAGCGGTTGGCATAGAGCGGCACGCCAAGGTCGGCGGCAAGATAGGGGATCGCGCCGATATGGTCCTCATGCCCGTGCGTCAGGACGATGCCGAGCAGATCCTTCTTGCGATCCTCGATAAATTCCAGGTCGGGCATGACGATGTCGATGCCTGGATAATCGTGACTGCCAAAGGTCACGCCCAGGTCGAGCATGATCCATTTGCCGTCGCAGCCATAAAGATTGGCGTTCATGCCGATCTCGCCCGATCCCCCCAATGCGAGAAAAAGCAGCTCCTTGCCCGGAGTCGTCATATCTTTTGTTGTCCTTGGTTATAGAGGTGCATGAGCCCGTTGAGCGTCAGATCGGGTTCGATACGATCGAACAGATGGGCCTGTTCCTGAAAAAGTGTCGCGAGGCCGCCGGTCGCGACCACGATAAGCGGTTTGCCGATCTCCGCCTTCATGCGCGCGATCAGCCCCTCCATCATCGAAACATAGCCCCAATAGACGCCGATCAGCATCTGGCTTTCGGTGGTGCGGCCGATCACGCTGGCACTCGCGGGCGCCTCGATCGCGATGCGCGGCAGCTTGGCGGCGGCGGCGACCAGCGCTTCCAATGACAGATTGACCCCCGGCGCGATGATGCCGCCCAGATAGGCGCCGTCGGGGCCGATATGATCGAGCGTCGTCGCGGTGCCGAAGCTGATGACGAGCTTGTCCTTGCCGGGTTCGACCGCCTGCGCCGAGATCGCGTTGACTGCGCGGTCGGCGCCCACCGACTGCGGCTCGTCGACCCTGAGCGCGATGCCCCAGCTCACCGGCTCGCGCCCCGCAACAAGCGCATCGACCCCGAAATATTTGACGGCGAGCAGCTGGAGATTGTGGAGCGCGCGCGGCACGACGGTCGAAATGATAACGGCGTCCACCTCGGCACGGTCATGGCCCTCGATGCGCATGAGCTGGTCGAGCCACACCATATATTCGTCGGCCGTCCGCCGGTCGTCGGTCGCGATTCGCCAGCGCGCGAGGAGCTCGGTGCCACGGAAGAGCGCGAATTTGGCGTTGGTGTTGCCGACATCGATCGCAAGCAGCACGACTATTCCCCTTTTTCGACCGGACGGCGGAGTTCGATGTCGCCCGCATGGATCAGCATGACTTCGCCGTCCGCCCTGCGCAAGCGCAGCGCGCCGTCGGGCGCGAGACCGTCGAACGTCCCGTCGATGTCCTGCTCCGACACGCGGAGCGGCGTGCCGACCGGATGGCCGAGCGGCAGCCAGGCGCGAACGATGCTTTCGACGCCCTCCTGCCGCCAGGTCCAGAGCGCATCGACCAGCGCGACGGCCAGCGCCTCGGCGAAGCGGTCGCGGTCGATCGCAACGCCGCTATCGGCAAAGCAGAAGGTCCTGCGGTCGGGCAGTTCGGGCGCCGACGCCAGATTGACCCCGATGCCGACCACGACGCTATCGCCGCTGCGCTCAAGGAGGATCCCCGAGCATTTCGCGCCATCGACCAGCAAGTCGTTCGGCCATTTGAGTTCGAGCGGAACCGAGGGCGCGAAAATCTTCACCACCTTCGCCAGCGCCACCGCGACGACGAGTGCGAGCGTCGCCGGCGACGGATCGCTCGCGGTCAGCCGGACGACCGTCGAGCCCATGAAGTTGCCCGAACCGTCGCCCCAGGCGCGGCCGAGCCGCCCCCGTCCGGCGGTCTGGCGGTCGGCGACCAGCCAATGGCCTTCGCCGACATGCTCGCCGCCTGCCAGCCGCGCCAGCAGGTCGGCGTTGGTCGAACCTGTCTGCGCGATCCGCTCGATCGGCGGGATCAGAACAGCACCGCTGCCGCGCTCGCCGAAAGCACCGCCAGCGCCGGGATGAAGAGATAGCCGATGACCGATAGCCAGAGGGCGCTCGCGGTGATCACCGCATCCTCGACGATGGCGCCGCCACCCTTCGGGAACTCGGTGTCCGACTTGTCGTCGAAATACATCGTCTTGATGATCGCGATATAATAGAATGCGCCGATCACCGAGGCGACGATCCCCGCGACCGCCAGCGGCACGAGGTTCGCGTTCACCGCGGCCTCGAACACCAGATATTTCGGCCAGAAGCCAAACAGCGGCGGAATGCCGGCAAGGCTGAAGAGGAACACCGCCATTGCCGCGGCAAGGCCCGGACGGCGCTGCGACAGGCCGGCAAGCGCCGGAATGCTCTCGACCTGGTTGCCGTCCGCATCGCGCAGCTGGAGCACGACGAGGAAGGCGCCGAGCGTCGTCAGCATATAGACGAGCAGATAGGTCAGCACGCCCTCCACCCCCTGCTGCGTCCCGGCGGCGAGGCCGATCAGCATGAAGCCGACATTGTTGATCGACGAGTAGGCGAGCAGGCGCTTGATATTCTTCTGCCCGATCGCGCCGACCGCGCCGAGGATGATCGAGGCGAGCGACAGGAAGATGATGATCTGCTGCCATGCGCCGACCGCGGGGCCCATGGCGTCGATCACGACGCGCGTCATCAGCGCCATCGCCGCGACTTTCGGCGCGGTGGCGAAAAAGGTCGTCACCGGAGTCGGCGCGCCCTCATAGACGTCGGGGGTCCACATGTGGAACGGCACTGCGCTGATCTTGAAGCCGAGGCCCGCGAGCACGAAGACAATGCCGAAGATCAACCCGATGTTGAGCTCGCCGCCCATCACCTTCGCGATACCCGCGAAATCGGTGGTGCCGGTGAAGCCGTAGAGCAGCGAAATGCCGTAAAGCAGCATGCCCGAGGCGAGCGCGCCGAGAACGAAATATTTAAGGCCTGCTTCGCTCGACCGCTCATCGGTCCGCATGAAGCTCGCGAGCACATAAGCGGCAAGGCTGTTGAGCTCAAGCCCGACATAGAGCGTCATCAGGTCGCGCGACGAGGCCATGATGCCCATGCCGAGCGCAGCGAAGAGAATCAAAGTCGGATATTCGGCGCGCATCCCGCCGCTGAAGAAGCGCGGCGCGACGATGATGCAGACGAAGCTCGCGGCATAGATCAAGAGCTTGGCGAAACCGCCGAAGCTGTCGACCGACAGCGTGCCGGAAAAGACCGTCGTTTCGATACCGAACAGCGCGACGACGGCGGCCGCGGCTGCGGCGAGCGTGAGCAGCGAGCTGAGCTGGTACAGGCCAACATTGCGGTCACCGAAGAAGGTGCCGAGCATCAGTGTAATGAGCCCGCCGATCGTCAGGATCAGTTCGGGCCAGATGAGCATCAGGTCGCCGGTCATTGGACGCCTCCAGCATGGCTCGATCCGTGGGCCGGTTCACCATGCGCCGCAGCGGGCTTCGCCTTGCCGGCGGCCAGATGCGCGTCGCCCGCGGGCTTCGCCGGAGCGAGACGCGCGACAACCGTCGTCACATCGCCGCGCATCGGTGCGAGGAAGCTTTCAGGATAGACGCCCATCCACAGCGCCACGGCGGCCAGCGGCACCATGATCGTCCATTCGCGCGCGTTGAGGTCGGGCATCGCCTTCACATCGTCCTTGGTCAGTTCGCCGAACACGACGCGGCGGTAGAGATAGAGCATGTACGCGGCGCCGAGGATGATCCCGGTCGTGCACACAAAGGCAACCCAGCTCGACGCTTCATAGATGCCCGCGAGGCTCAGGAATTCGCCGACAAAGCCGCTGGTCCCCGGCAGGCCGATCGACGCCATGGTGAACAGCATGAAGAACAGCGCATAGGCCGGCATGTTCACCGCAAGCCCGCCGTAACGGTCGATCTCGCGCGTGTGGAGCCGGTCGTAGATCACGCCGACGCAAAAGAAGAGCGCGGCCGAGACGACACCATGGCTGAGCATGATGATCAGCGCGCCCTCGATACCCTGCTGGTTGAACGCGAAGAGGCCCGCGGTGACGATCGCCATGTGCGCGACCGATGAATAGGCAATCAGCTTCTTCATGTCGCTCTGCACCAGCGCGACGAGGCTGGTGTAGACGACCGCGATCATCGACAGGCCGAACACGATCCACATCAATTGCCCCGAAGCGTCAGGAAACATCGGCATCATGAAGCGCAGGAAGCCATAGGCGCCGAGCTTGAGCAGCACGCCCGCAAGGATCATCGAGCCCGCGGTCGGCGCCTGGACATGCGCGTCGGGAAGCCAGGTGTGGACGGGCCACATCGGCATCTTGACCGCAAGGCTGGCGAAAAAGGCGAGCCAGAGCCAGGTCTGCATCGCCGGCGGGAAGTCATAGTTCAGCAGCGTCGGAATGTCGGTCGTACCCGCTTCGCCGATCATCGCGATCATCGCGATCAGCATCAGCACCGATCCGAGCAGCGTGTAGAGGAAGAATTTGAACGCCGCATATTTGCGGTTCGCGCCGCCCCAGATGCCGATGATGAAATACATCGGGATCAGGCCGGCTTCGAAGAAGATGTAAAAGAGCAGCAGATCCTGCGCCATGAAAACGCCGATCATCACGACTTCCATGATCAGGAACATTGCCATGTAGAGCCCGACGCGGCTCTTGATCGCATCCCAGCTCGCAAGGATGCACAGCGGCATCAGGAAGACGCTGAGCATGATGAGCATCAGCGCCATGCCGTCGATGCCGAGCGCCCACTGGAAACGTCCGAACAGGTCGGCGCGTTCGGTGAACTGCCACTGCGCGCCGCCGATGTCGAAATTCGCCCAGAGCACAATGCCCAGCGCAAAATCGATCAGCGTCGCGACGAGCGCGATGACGCGTGCGTTACGGTCGCCCGCATAGAGGCAGAGGATGGCGGCGATCGCGGGGACCGCCAGCATCAGCGAAAGAATGGGGAGACCGCTCACAGGAAATTCACCATGGCCCAGCTGGCGAGGCCGACAAGACCGAGCAGCATCACAAACGCATATCCATAAACATAACCCGATTGCAGCCGGACCGCGAGACGGGTCCCCCCGGCGACGAGCGCGGCGGCGCCATCGGGACCGAAGCGGTCGATGGTGCCTTCATCCCCGCGCTTCCAGAAGAAGCGGCCGATCGCGAAAGCAGGCTTCACGAAGAGGATGTTGTAGAGCTCGTCGAAATACCATTTATTGTACAGGAACTGGTGGAGCAGCTTGAACTGCGCCACGAAGCGCGCCGGCAACGTCGTGTTGCGGATATAGCTGTTCCACGCGAGGAATAGCCCGATCGCCATCACCGTGAACGGCGTCCATTTGACCCACAATGGCACTTCATGCGCGGCGTGCATCAGATGCTCGTCGAACGCGAGGCTGCCCTTCCAGAACGCCATGCCCTCTTCGGGATAGATGAACTGGTGGTGGAACGCGATGCCCGCAAAGACCGCACCGATCGACAGGACGACCAGCGGGATAAGCATCGAAAGCGGGCTTTCATGCGGATGATAGCCCGCTGTGCCGTCGCTATGCGCATCGTAATGATGATCCGCGTGGACATGATCGTCATGCCCGTGGCCGTGATCGTCATGCACCGCATGCTGGATATGTTCGCTCTGTTCCCAGCGCGCCTTGCCATAGAAGGTCAGGAAGACGAGGCGCCACGAATAGAAGCTGGTGAGGAAGGCGACGAAAATGCCAACCCAAAAGGCCACCACGCCGCCGCCGCCGCTCGCGAAAGCGGCCTCGAGGATGCCGTCCTTCGAATAGAAGCCGGCGAAGCCCGCGACGCCCGCGATACCGACGCCGGTGATCGCCAGCGTACCGAGCATCATCGCCCAATAGGTGATCGGGATCTGTTTCCGGAGCGCGCCATAATAACGCATGTCCTGCTCGTGGTGCATCGCGTGGATGACCGAACCAGCACCGAGGAACAGCAGCGCCTTGAAGAATGCGTGCGTGAATAGGTGGAACATCGCGGCGCCATAAGCGCCCGCGCCCGCGGCGAAGAACATGTAGCCGAGCTGCGAACAGGTCGAATAGGCAATAACGCGCTTGATGTCCCACTGCGTCGTCGCGACGGTCGCCGCGAAGAAGCAGGTCGCGGCGCCGACGAACATCACGACGCCCTGCGCGACTTCGCTGGTTTCGAACATCGGCGACAGGCGGCAGACCATGAAGACGCCCGCGGTGACCATCGTCGCGGCGTGGATCAGCGCCGACACCGGGGTCGGGCCTTCCATCGCGTCGGGAAGCCAGGTGTGCAGGCCAAGCTGCGCCGACTTGCCCATCGCGCCGATGAACAGCAGCAGGCAGAGGATCGTCATCGTGTCGAGACGCATGCCCATGAAGGTAATGGTGCTTCCGGCCATGCCCGGCGCGGCGGCGAGTATCTCGGGGATCGAGACGGTGCCGAACACGAGGAAGGTGCCGAAAATGCCGAGCATGAAGCCAAGGTCGCCGACGCGGTTGACGACGAACGCCTTGATCGCGGCGGCATTGGCGCTGGGCTTCTTGTACCAGAAACCGATGAGCAGATAGGATGCGAGACCGACGCCTTCCCAGCCGAAGAACATCTGGACGAGGTTGTTCGCGGTCACGAGCATCAGCATCGCGAAGGTGAAGAGCGAGAGATAGGCGAAGAAGCGCGGCTGGTCCGGGTCTTCCTCCATATAGCCCCAGCTATAGAGGTGGACGAGCGCCGAAACCGTCGTGATGACGACGAGCATCACCGCGGTCAGCGTGTCGACGCGCAATTCCCAATTGAACTGCAGCGCGCCCGACTGAACCCAGTGCAGCACCGGGGTCACCGTCGCTTCGCCGCTGCCCGTCACGAACGACAGGAAGATCGGCCAGCTCAGGGCGCAGCTGGTGAACAGCGCGCCCGTCGTGATGATTTTCGACGGCACATTGCCGATCACGCGCTGGCCGAGGCCTGCGACAAGCGCCGCCAAGAGCGGCAGGAATACGATCGCCTGGATCACCGGTTTACCCCTTCATCCGGTTGGCATCGTCGACGGCAATGGTGCCGCGGCCGCGGAAGTAAATGACGAGAATGGCAAGGCCGATGGCGGCTTCGCCTGCAGCCACGGTCAGCACGAACATCGCGAAAACCTGTCCGACGAGGTCGCCGAGCGCCGCGCTGAACGCGACAAGATTGATATTCACCGCCAGCAGGATCAGCTCGATCGCCATCAGGATGACGATGATATTCTTGCGGTTGATGAAGATGCCGAGCACGCCGAGCGTGAACAGCACCGCCGAAACGGCGAGATAATGGCCGACCGAAATCACAATTCCATCCCCTGCCCGACGCCCGGATCGACCAGCCGCGTCGCATCCTGCGGGCGGCGCTGGTTCTGCAGCGAAATATTCTGGGTGCGGACCCCGCCACGCTGGCGATGCGTCAGCACGATCGCGCCGATCATCGCGACGAGCAGGACGATGCCCGCCGCCTCGAACAGGAAGATGTAGCGCGTGTAGAGCAGTTCGCCGATCTGCTGGATATTGCTCTTGTCGGTCACGGCGGGCGCGGCGCGCGCGGCGAGGTCGACCCCGCCCGCGCTCCACGCACCGACCGCGAACACGAGTTCAGCGGCAAGAATGATCGCGACCAGCGCGCCGAGCGGCAGGTAGCGCACGAAACCCGCGCGCAACTCGGCGAAATCGATGTCGAGCATCATCACGACGAACAGGAACAGCACCGCGACCGCGCCGACATAGACGATGACAAGCAGCATCGCGATGAACTCGGCGCCCGCGAGCAGCATCAGCCCCGCCGCGTTGAAGAAGGCGAGGATCAGCCACATCACGCTGTGGACCGGGTTGCGCGCGAAAATCACCATCGCCGCGGAGGCGATGACGATCGTCGCGAACAGGTAAAAGGCAAAGAGTTGGATCATGTGCGCGCGCCCTTACCGATAGGGCGCGTCGGCGGCAAGATTCGCCGCGATCGCGCGTTCCCATTTGTCGCCATTGGCGAGCAATTTGGCCTTGTCATAGAGCAGTTCCTCGCGCGTTTCGGTCGCGAATTCGAAGTTCGGCCCCTCGACCACCGCATCGACCGGGCACGCTTCCTGACAGAAGCCACAATAGATGCACTTGGTCATGTCGATGTCGTAGCGCGTCGTGCGGCGCGAGCCGTCGTCGCGCGGCTCGGCCTCGATCGTGATCGCCTGCGCCGGGCACACCGCTTCGCACAGCTTGCACGCGATGCAGCGTTCCTCGCCGTTCGGATAACGGCGCAGCGCATGTTCGCCGCGGAAACGCGGGCTCAGAGGGTTCTTCTCGAACGGATAGTTGATCGTCGCCTTCGGCTTGAAGAAATACTTCAGCGTCAGCCAATGGGCTTTGACGAACTCCCACAGCGTGAAGCTTTTGATCAGATGCGCGATCATTGGATGGCCTCGGTTATTATTACGGATTGCCCGGCAGGGAATTTGACAGAAGGATGCGGCGTCTCTTCGGTTTCGCAGAAACCGGCACCGTAAAATTCGGTTGCCGACCCCGCGGATTTGGTGATCGTCAAAAGGCCGGGCGCGTTCGAATATATCTCAAACCGGAACTGATACTCTGCCGGATCGGACGCGACTACCTCAGCGGTGCCGTGAGGCGACACCCAATCGTTCTGTTTCGTCAATTTATCGACGACTTCGCTCGAACGCATAGCAATCGTCTTTTTGCTCATCCCGCCAGCGGCATAGGAATGGCTTGCGATCCCATTCCAGCGACCCACGCGCTCACTCGTGCTATCTTGCGAGAATGACACGACGCGGCGGGTCTGTTCGGGCTGCCCCTTTCGAGGCGCCGCAGCCCGGACGATTATTTCGCCCTTGCTGTCGAGCACGAACTGCCCACCCGAAACGCGAGCATCCAATCGCTCTGTCGCCCCCTGGCCACGATTAATCTGACAGGTGAAATCATAGTCGCTGACCTGTGCCATCCCCGAAGGGGCGGTCGCCTGCAACATTGCGAGAACAAGGATACTCATCCCCCATACCTCGTCAGCATCAGATAGCCGGAGATCAGGAAGATCCAGAGAAGCGAAATCGGCAGGAAGATTTTCCAGCCTAGCCGCATCAGCTGGTCATAGCGGTAGCGCGGGACGGTCGCCTTGACCCAGCTGAAGACGAAGAAGAAGAACAGGATCTTCGCGAACAGCCAGATGATTCCGGGAACGGCATAGAGCGGCGCCCAGTCGATCGGGGGCAGCCAGCCGCCCCAGAAGAGCACCGCGTTGAGCGTGCACATCAGCAGGACGTTGGCATATTCGCCGAGCCAGAAGAGCGCGAAGCTCATCGACGAATATTCGGTCTGGTACCCCGCGACGAGTTCCGATTCCGCCTCAGTCAGGTCGAACGGCGCACGCGCGGTTTCGGCGAGCGACGAGATCAGGAACATCACCGCGAGCGGGAAGAGCAGCAGGTTGAAGCCGAAGGCGTTGACGATGCCGAGCCCGTGGCCCTGCTGCGCCTTGACGATCTCGTTCATGTTGAAGCTGTCGGCGAAGAGCACGACGCCGATCAGGATGAAGCCGATCGAGACTTCATAGCTGATCATCTGCGCCGACGCGCGCATCGCCGAGAAGAAGGGATATTTCGAGTTCGACGCCCAGCCCGACAGGATCACGCCATAGACGCCGAGCGACGAGATCGCGAGGATGTAGAGCAGCCCGACGTTGATGTCGGCGAGCACAGCGCCCGAATTGAACGGAATCACCGCCCAGGCGAGCAGCGCGACGGTGAAGGTGATGATCGGCGCGATCAGGAACAGCCCGCGGTTCGCCCCGCTGGGGATGATCGTTTCCTGCAGGAACACTTTCAACCCGTCGGCGAACGACTGCAACAGGCCAAAGGGGCCGACGACGTTCGGCCCGCGGCGCAGCGCGATGGCCGCCCAGATCTTGCGGTCGGCATAGATGATCATCGCGACCGCGAGCATCAGCGGCAGCGCGATGAGCAGGATGCCGCAAATCGTTGCGACGCCCCACGCCCAGTCGGCGTCCATGCCCCAGGAGATGAAGGTCTCGGTCATTTCCGCGCCCCGTCCTGGTTGCGCCAGCCATTATGCGGGCCCGGCTTTTCCGACTTGCGCGGATTGAACCCGCGCCACACCGAATAGCCCATCCCGACCAGCAACACGCTGGCAATCGCATGCACCGGGGTCATTCCGCGGCCTCCAAAGTGGAATGCATCCGCGCCCAGATAGCCAATGCAACATGCACCAGTACGCCGGTTCCGACAGCGTAAATCGCTTCCCGCGTCGCGTCAGCGAGAACCCGCAGCGTGGCAACACGGACCATTGACTGATCGGAATAGGATGTATTCAAACCGTTTATCTCAACAACGCCCAGCGCGAAATAGGCGAAGAACATCAGCACCGCAGCGGCATAAAAGAATCGCGGTGAGCGCTGTACCCATTCGGGTAGATTCCCATTCATTCCGCGGCCTCCGCAAAGTCGACGCCATGGATCAGCTCTTCCGAGCAGCGCTGCATCGTCGGCGACGCGCGGCAGATGGCGTTGGTGAGGTAGAAATCCTTGATCGGCGACGGGATCGCGCGCGCCTCTGGCTTGGGGGCGAGCTTCGGCACCGTCCAGCCATAATCGGCAAGACCCTCGACGCCGAGCGCGGGCACTGCGGCGATCATCGCGGCGCGGCACTGGTCGAAGCTGTCAAAGCCGACATTCACGCCGAGCGTATCGGCCAAAGCGCGGAAAATGCTCCAGTCCTCGCGCGCGTCGCCGGGTGCGAACACGGCTTTCTCGCTACGCTGCACGCGGCCCTCGGTGTTGACCGTGGTGAAGTCCTTTTCGGTCCAGGCTGCGGCGGGCAGGATGACATCGGCGGCATGCGCGCCCTTGTCGCCATGATGGCCGACATAGACTTTGAACGTATCGGGCAGCGCCGCGAAATCGACCTCGTCGGCGCCAAGGAAGAAAGCGAGCTTCGGTTTGGCCGCGATGACGTCCTTGATCCCGCCGGGCAGCCCGTAGCCGAGCATGAGCGAGCCCATGCGCGCGGCCGAGAAATGCACGACATTATAGCCGTTCCAGCCGTCCTTGACCGCGTTCACCGACTTGGCGAGCGCAAGCCCCGCGCCGTGGACGCCGGGCACCGACAAAGCGCCGCCGCCAAAGATCAGCATCGGCCGCTCTGCACCCTTCAGCGCGTCGAGGACATGCGTGGGCAGCTTCGCGACGAGCGGGGCATCGTCCCCGAGCCATTCGGTCTTGTACGTCAGGTCGGTTTCGGGACCGATGGCAAAGACCTTCGCGCCCTTCTTCCACACCGCCTTGCGGACGCGCGTGTTGATCAGCGGCGCTTCCCAGCGCAGGTTGGTGCCGACGAGCAGGATCACGTCGGCGTTTTCGGCCTCGGCAATGGTCGTGTTGAAATTGACCGCCGACAGGCTGGTGACATCATAGTCGAGCCCGGTCTGACGCCCTTCGAGCAGATTGCCGCCGAGCGCAGTCACCAGTGATTTCGCCGCGAACATCGTCTCGCAATCGGCCAGGTCGCCCGCAATCGCGGCGACCGACGAACCGGCGTTTACCGCCTTGATCGCAGCAAAGGCTTCGGCCCAGCTGGCGGGCTGAAGCGTGCCGTTCACGCGGACATAGGGCTGGTCGAGGCGGCGGCGGACGAGGCCGTCGACATGGTGGCGCGTCTTGTCGCTCGCCCATTCCTCGTTCACATCGTCGTTGATCCGCGGCAGCACGCGCAATACCTGACGGCCGCGCGCGTCGATACGCACATTGGTGCCGACCGCGTCCATCATGTCGATGCCCAGCGTCTTGGTAAGCTCCCACGGCCGCGCTTCGAACGCATAGGGTTTGCTGGTCAGCGCGCCGACCGGGCACAGGTCGACGATATTGCCCGACAGCTCGCTCGCGACCGCATGTTCCAGATAGGAGGTGATCTGCATATTTTCGCCGCGACCAATCGCGCCGATATCTTCCACGCCCGCGACTTCCTCCGCAAAGCGGACGCAGCGCGTGCACTGGATGCAGCGGGTCATCACCGTCTTGACGATCGGACCCATATATTTCTCGGTGACCGCGCGCTTATTCTCGTCATAGCGCGTCGCGCCGCGGCCATAGGCGACCGACTGGTCCTGCAGGTCGCATTCGCCGCCCTGATCGCAAATCGGGCAGTCGAGCGGGTGGTTGATGAGCAGAAACTCCATCACCCCTTCGCGCGCTTTCTTGACCATCGGGCTGTCGGTCTTGATCACCTGCCCCTCGGCGGTCGGCAGCGCGCACGACGCCTGCGGCTTCGGCGGACCCGGTGCGACTTCGACGAGGCACATGCGGCAATTGCCGGCGATGCTCAGACGCTCATGGTAGCAGAAGCGCGGAATTTCCTTCCCCGCCATCTCGCACGCCTGCAGAACGGTCGCGCCCTGCGGCACGTCGAGTTCTACGCCATCTACGGTAACTTTAGGCATTATTCGGCTGCCTCCAGCGCGCCGCCATTCTCGCGGATGCGGCGTTCGATTTCGGGGCGGAAATGCTTGATCAGGCCCTGGATCGGCCACGCCGCGGCATCGCCGAGTGCACAGATCGTGTGGCCTTCGACCTGCTTGGTCACGTCATACAGCGTGTCGATCTCGCTGATGTCGGCGTCGCCGGTGCGCAGCCGTTCCATCACGCGCCACATCCAACCGGTGCCTTCGCGGCACGGGGTGCACTGGCCGCAGCTTTCATGCTTGTAGAAATAGCTGATGCGGCTGATCGCCTGAACGACGTCGGTCGACTTGTCCATCACGATCGCGGCGGCAGTGCCGAGACCCGAACCGACGGCCTTCAGCCCGTCGAAGTCCATCGGCGCGTCCATGATTTCGGCCGCGGGAACGAGCGGAACCGACGAACCGCCTGGGATCACCGCGAGCAGATTGTCCCAGCCGCCACGGATGCCGCCGCAATGCTTGTCGATCAGCTCGCGGAAGGTGATGCCCATCTCTTCCTCGACGACGCACGGGCGCTCGACATGACCCGAGATCTGGAAGAGCTTGGTGCCCTTGTTATTCTCGCGCCCAAAGCTCGCGAACCACGGCGCGCCGCGGCGCAGGATCGTCGGGACGACCGCGATGCTCTCGACATTGTTGACCGTCGTCGGGCAGCCATAGAGGCCCGCGCCCGCCGGGAACGGCGGTTTCAGGCGCGGCTGGCCCTTCTTGCCCTCGAGGCTTTCGATCATCGCGGTTTCTTCGCCGCAGATATAGGCGCCGGCGCCGCGGTGGACGAAGACGTCGAAGTCATAGCCCGACTTCGCCGCATTCTTGCCGAGCAGACCGGCGTCATACGCCTCCTGCACGGCTGCGAACAATGTCTCGGCCTCGCGGATGAACTCGCCGCGAATGTAGATGTACGCCGCGCGCGCGCGCATCGCGAAGCCCGCGATCAGCGCGCCTTCGATCAGCTTGTGCGGATCGTGGCGGATGATTTCGCGGTCCTTGCACGAACCGGGCTCGGATTCGTCGGCGTTGATGACGAGGAAGCTCGGGCGGTCGGCGCGCGGCTCCTTCGGCATGAAGCTCCACTTGAGCCCCGTGGGGAAACCCGCGCCGCCGCGGCCGCGCAGGCCCGACGCCTTGATCTCCTCGATGATCGCGTCCTGGCCGCGCTTCATCAGATCCTTGGTATTGTCCCAATCGCCCCGCGCCTGCGCGGATTTGAGGTTCCACGGCTGGAAGCCGTAGAGATTGGTGAAGATGCGATCTTTGTCAGCGAGCATGGCGGGCCTCACTCACCCTTCTTTTTGTTGTCGCGGCGGGCGATGGTCGCAGCGAAGAATATGATGCCGATCCCGATGAAGGCGGAACCCAATGCAATCCAGACCGCCATTACCAATCCTTCCGATAGTCATGGTTGGCCTTGACCATTTCCTTCAGCGTCGTCGGGCCGCCTTCGGGCTCGCTCGTGTGGCGCTTGGGGTTCTGCGTCCCCGCCTTCGGCGTCTCGCCGGCAGCGAGCGCGTCGAGGATGCGCGTCATGCTATCGTAGTCGAGGTCTTCATAATTATCGTCGTTGATCTGGACCATCGGCGCGTTTGCGCAGGTGCCCATGCACTCGACCTCGGTCAGCGTGAACAGCCCGTCGGGCGTGGTCTTGCCCTTGGTCATGCCGCGGTTCTTGCACGCCGCCATCACATCGTCCGACCCGCGCAGCAGGCACGGCGTCGTGCCGCACACCTGCACATGATAGCGGCCGACGGGCACGAGATTATACATGGTGTAGAAGGTCGCGACCTCATAGGCGCGCATGAACGGCATATCGAGCTGGGCCGCGACATATTCGATCACCGGCACGGGCAGCCAGCCCTGCGTCTGCGTCTCGGCGCCAACCTGGCGCTGCGCAAGATCGAGCAAAGGCATCACCGCCGAACGCTGGCGCCCCGCGGGGTAGCGCGCGAGGACCGCCTTCGCCTTCTCGGCATTTTCCGCCGTCCACGCAAAAGCGCCCCAGCGCGCGCGGGTTTCGGCTTCGTCGGGGATTTGGGGTGCGTCAGCCATTGATATTCTTCCTACGATCTTCGGCCATTGCCATTTCCCGGAAGACAACAACCATGCGCCATCCGAACAAGGCAAAAACAAAGACCGCCAGAGCGATTGCAGAAATACGCAAAACTGCGCTGTCCACGCTGAGTGCAACAAGGCCAGTCAGGGCAAGCAGCAGACCCATCGCAGAGTTGGATCGCTTAGCGCCTTCGCGATAACCGCTGTCGATCCACGAAATCACGCCAGGCATCACCGATCACACTCCCCGAACACCACATCGATGGCGCCGATGATCGCGGTCGTATCCGCGAGCATATGCCCCTTCGACATCATGTCCATCGCCTGCAGGTGCGAGAACGCCGTCGGGCGGATCTTGCAGCGGTACGGCTTGTTGGTGCCGTCGCTGACCAGATAGACGCCGAACTCACCCTTGGGGCTTTCGGTCGCGACGTAAACTTCGCCCGCGGGGACGTGGAAGCCCTCGGTATAAAGCTTGAAATGATGGATCAGCGATTCCATCGACTGCTTCATCTCGCCGCGCTTCGGCGGCACGACCTTGCGGTCGAGGCTGGCGATCGGGCCGGTCGGCATGTCGCGCAGGCACTGCTTGATGATCTTTGCCGACTGATAGACTTCCTCGACGCGCACCATGAAGCGGTCGTAGCAGTCACCGCGGGTGCCGACGGGAATGTCGAATTCCATCGCAGCATAGGCGTCATAGGGCTGCGACTTGCGCAAATCCCATGCGATGCCGCTGCCGCGGATCATCGGGCCGGAGAAGCCCCACGCCAGCGCGTCTTCCTTGCTCACCGTCGCGATGTCGACGTTGCGCTGTTTGAAGATGCGGTTGTCGATGACCAGGCTCATCGCGTCGCCGAACAGCTTGGGCAGGCGCGTTTCGACCCATTCGCCGATGTCGACGAGCAGCTTTTCGGGCACATCCTGATGGACACCGCCGGGGCGGAAATAGGCGCTGTGCATGCGCGCACCCGAAGCGCGCTCGAAGAAATTGAGGCAATCCTCGCGCAGTTCGAACACCCACAGGTTCGGGGTCATCGCGCCGACGTCCATGACGTGCGACCCGATGTTGAGCATATGGTTGCAGATGCGCGTCAGCTCCGCGAACAGCACGCGCAGATATTGCGCGCGCGCCGGGACTTCGAGGTCGAGCAGCTTTTCGATCGCGAGCACATAGCTGTGCTCCATGCCGAGCGGCGAGCAATAATCCAGCCGGTCGAAATAGGGCAACGCCTGGAGATAGGTCTTATATTCGATCAGCTTTTCAGTGCCGCGATGGAGCAGACCGACGTGCGGATCGACGCGCTCGATGATCTCGCCGTCGAGCTCCATCACCATGCGCAAAACGCCGTGCGCCGCGGGGTGCTGCGGGCCGAAGTTGATGGTGTAATTGGTGACGGCCTGATCGCCCGCGGTGTTCGCGGTGTCGACCGGATAGCCTTCGAACATGTCGCTGCCGTGGTGCTTGACCGCTCCAGAAGCCATTTGGGGAGCGTCGGTCATGCGTCACCTCCTGTTTTCGGCTTGCGCGGCGTGCGCGGCTTGGCCGGGGCCTTCGCCTTGGCGGGCGCCTTCTCGGCCTTGGCGGTGGCGGGCGTCTTGGACTCGCCGTCCGCCTTGGCCTTCGCGCCGTCCTTGCTCGGCTTCGCGGCTTCCTTGTTCGCCTTGTTGCCCGCCCCCGTCTGCGCCGGCTTTTCGGTCGTCTTCGGGGTCGGCGGCGGCGCGGCTTTCGCTTTGTCGTCGGATGCCTTTACTTCCTTGGCGGTCATCGGCGTCGGCGCGCCCTTGCCCGGCGCTTCGCCCGTCCCGCCGGCCTTTTCATCGCCCGGCAACACATAATCGGCGCCTTCCCACGGCGAAAGGAAGTCGAAGTTGCGGAAATCCTGCGCCAGTTTCACCGGCTCGTACACGACACGCTTGTCTTCTTCCGAATAGCGCAGTTCGGTATAGCCGGTCAGCGGGAAGTCCTTGCGCTGCGGGTGCCCCTGAAAACCATAGTCGGTCAGGATGCGGCGAAGGTCAGGATTGCCCGCGAACAGCACGCCATACATGTCGAACACTTCGCGTTCGAGCCAGCCGGCGTTCGGCCACACGGGCACGACCGTCGGCACCGGCGTCGCCTCGTCGGTCGACACGCGCACGCGCAGGCGATGGTTCTTCGTCACGCTGAGCAGGTGATAGACGACCTCGAACCGCTCGGGCCGCTCGGGATAGTCGACCCCGGCGATTTCCATCAGCTGCTGATATTTGAGATTGTCGCGCAGCGCGACCATTACGCCGGCGACGGCGCTCCGATCGACGGTGATGCTGTCTTCATCGACGGTGAACACGTGCGCGAGCAGATCGGTGCCGAGCAGCGTCTTCAGCGCGGCCGCGAGCGAGGGCTGCGGCGCAACGAGGGGAGCGGGATGGGCCATCAGCGTTCGATCGTCCCGATGCGGCGGATCTTCCGCTGCAACTGCATCACGCCATAAAGCAGAGCCTCGGCGGTCGGCGGGCAGCCCGGGACATAGATATCGACCGGCACGATGCGATCGCAGCCGCGCACCACCGAATAGCTATAGTGATAATAGCCGCCACCATTGGCACAGCTGCCCATCGAGATGACATATTTCGGGTTCGACATCTGGTCGTATACCCGGCGCAGCGCGGGCGCCATCTTGTTGCACAACGTCCCCGCGACGATCATCACGTCCGACTGGCGCGGGCTCGCGCGCGGCGCGGCGCCGAAGCGTTCCATGTCGTAACGCGGCATGTTGACGTGGATCATCTCGACTGCACAGCACGCGAGGCCAAAAGTCATCCACCAGAGCGAGCCGGTGCGTGCCCAGTTGAACAGATCCTCGGTCGAGGTGACGAGAAAGCCCTTGTCGCCGACCTCGCTGTTGAGGTCGTCGAAAAAGCCCGCGTCGGGGCTTGTCCCCGGCGCCACCGGAAACAGCTCGGGGTTGGTCCCCGGCGCGACCGGCATCTGGCCGGGCATCAGGATGCTCGAATTGCTCATTCCCAATCCAGCGCCCCTTTCTTCCAGGCATAAACAAGGCCGAGGGTCAGTTCGGCGAGGAAAACCATCATCGTCGCCCAGCCGGCCCAGCCGATTTCCTCGAGGCTGACCGCCCAGGGAAAGAGGAAGGCCGCTTCGAGGTCGAAGATGATGAAAAGGATGGCGACGAGGTAGAAACGCACGTCGAACTGGCTGCGCGCATCTTCAAAAGCGGGAAAACCGCATTCATATTCGGTCAGCTTCGCCGGATCGGGCTTGTGCGCCCCGGTCAACCGCGCGACGCCCATCGGAAGGAACACGAAGGCGGAGGACAGGCCGACGGCGACGACAAGAAAGATCAGAATCGGCAAATATTGCGTCAGATCGACCATGGGAGCTCGCAGTTCTGTTGTTTTGGGGTGTCTCGCACCCGTTTATGGGGGGCGCTTTAGGCCACCAAGCCGCGTGTCGCAAGCACCGCGGGCAGGATTTTCGTTTCGCGCGTGACCAAAAGCATAATGCGCGCTGGCGAGCGCCCCTATCGCTGTGATACGCAAGCGAAAAAGGGTCGCTGTGCCGCGCTTTTCGGGGCGGTACGGACCCTGAATATCGACCAAGGGAGCTTATATGGGACCAATCACCGCTCGCGCCGCCGCCGCCTTTGCCCCGCTGGCGCTTTTGCTGGCGACTCCGGCGCATGCCGAACTGGTCAACGCGGCGAATCCGGAGACGATCAAGGCGATCGTCGAGTCGCAGGGCTGGCCCGCGACGATCGTCGTCAAGGAGGGCGACGATCCCTATATCGAAAGCAACCGGGCCGGCCTGAAATTCCTCGTCCTCTTCATGAATTGCGATGCGGGCCAGCGGTGCAAGACGCTGCAATATTATATGGGATTCAGCGACGCCAAGGACGTCACGCTCGAACGGCTCAACCAGTGGAACAAGGAAAAGCGTTTCGCGCGCGCCTATAAGGACGACGCCGGCGACCCGGTGCTGGAAATGGACGTCGACCTCGATTTCGCGGGCATCCCGCGCGAAAATGTCGGCGAGACCTTCAACACCTGGGCCTCGCTGATGGACAGCTTCCGGGCTTATGTTTTCGAGAAATAGGGACAGCCGGCCCGGATGATGGGTGAACAAGGGGGAATTCGTGAAGACAATTTTAGTCGCGGCGATGCTTGCAGTATCGCCTGCCGCACCAGCGCAGGGTGCCATAGAAAATACGACGGCGCTTCAGGAGGCGACAACCGCGGATATTCCGATCAAGGCAGACGCCGGGCAAATCGCCAAGCTGCTGTCCGACGAGGGCTATCGCGCCAAGGTTGAGGCCGACAAGGACGGCACCACCTATATCAAATCCGCCAGTGGCGGGCGCAATTTCACCATCTATTTTCTCGGCTGCGACGGCGGGGTAAAGCTGGGGCCCTGCAGTTCCATCGAATTCTATACGGGCTTCACGATCGGCAAGCCCTTCCCCGTCGAACGGACGAACGAGTGGAACGCCAAGAACCGCTACGGCCGCACCTATGTCGATAAAGAGAATGACCCGGTCATCGAGATGGATATCTATCTCGATGCCGGAGGCATGCCGCGCGCGCAGTTCATCGAAAACCTACAAATTTGGACCGACGTTATGGCCAATTTCGATACCTTCGTCTTTAACGACGGGAACGACGTCAAAAAGAAATAAGCGCTCTCACGCGTTCCGCAGCGCGCCCGCGACCAGCTTCTGCAGCTTCGAGTGCACCGCGGCGCTGCCCGCGATGAACTCGCTGCGATCGATCGCGCGGTCGCCGCCGCGGAAATCGCTGACGAAACCGCCGGCTTCGCGCACGAGCAGCATGCCCGCCGCGACGTCCCAGACCTGCAGGTCGCTTTCCCAGAAGCCGTCGTAACGGCCCGCCGCGACCCATGCGAGGTCAAGGCTGGCGGCGCCGAAGCGGCGGATACCGGCGACTTCGGGCGCAACCGCACCGAAAATGCGGCTCCACTGCGCCATATTGCCATGGCCCATATATGGGATGCCCGTCGCGATCAGGCATTCGTTGAGGTGGCGGCGCGACGCCACACGCAAACGCCGGTCGTGCAGCCACGCGCCGCGGCCGCGCTCGGCCCAATAGCTTTCGTCGGTAACGGGCTGGTAGACGAGTGCCGCCGTGACGTCGCCCCAGCCGCCGCCGGGCTTGGGTTCCTGTACCGCGATCGAGATCGCGAAATGCGGGATCGCGTGCAGGAAGTTCGAGGTGCCGTCGAGCGGGTCGATGATGAAGCGCGGCTTGCCGGGATCGCCCTCGATCTCGCCCGCCTCTTCCATCTTGAAGCCCCAGCCCGGACGCGCATGGGTCAGCTCGTCATACAGCGTGCGCTCGGCGGCCTGGTCGGCCTTCGAAACGAAATCCGCGGGCCCCTTTTGCGAAACCTGCAAATGCTCGATCTCGCCGAAGTCGCGGCGCAGCTTCGTGCCGGCCTTGCGCGCGGCGCGTTCCATGACGGTGATGATGCCAGATACGGCCATAATTTTTCTCCGCCCTCCCGCAAGCGGGAGGGGAACTAATCAGTCCGCGCGGCGGACATATTCGCGGTCGTAGACATGCACGACGATGCGGGTACCGCTGGTGATATGCGGCGGCACCATCACGCGCACCCCATTGTCGAGGATCGCGGGCTTGTACGACGACGACGCCGTCTGCCCCTTCACCACCGCGTCGGCCTCGACGATCGTCGCTTCGATCGTTTCGGGCAGCTCGACCGAGATCGGGCGCTCTTCCCAAAGCTCGAGCACGACGTCCATGCCGTCCTGCAGGAATTCATGCGCCTCGCCGACGACATCCTTCGAGATGTTGATCTGTTCGAAGCTGTCCTTGTCCATGAACACCAGGTCGTCGCCCTCGGCATAGAGGAACTGGAAATCCTTGGTGTCGAGGCGGACCTTTTCGACCGTGTCGGCACTGCGGAAACGGTTGTTGAGCTTGCGCCCGTCGATCAGATTCTTGGCTTCGACCTGCATATAGGCGCCGCCCTTGCCCGGCTGGGTGTGCTGGATCTTGGTGACCTTCCAGATGCCGCCTTCATATTCGATAATATTGCCGGGACGGATTTCAACGCCGGTGATCTTCATCGCACACACTCACAGTTCAAGGATGGAAAGAGCAAAGCGGTGCCCGCCGGGCACAGCTGTCAAGTGCGCGCCTTTAGCCGCGCGCGCGCCGAAGGGCAAGCCGCGTGTCAGGGCGTCGCGACCACCATCGCGCGCGTGCGCTTGTAGCTCAACCAGACGAGGCCCGCGAACAGGATCAGGCCGACCCACGGCGCATAGGGCGCATAGCCGTCGCCGACGACGGCCAGCGGCGCGTCGCTGCCGCTGCCCGCGACGATCCCCGCATAGAGCACGCCGAACAGGCTTTCGCCGACGATCATCCCCGTCGCGGTCAGCACGCCCATGCGGTGCGCAAAGCTCGCGTTCGGGCGCTTTGTCGCCCAGCGATCGTAGAACCATCCGCCGACCGCGCCGATCACCACCGGCAGGATCACCGCCATCGGCAGATAGATGCCGATGCCGATCGCGAGCGGGGGGAGCCTGAGCTTGCCGGCGCGGCCGAGCAACGCATCGACGATGACGAAGCCGACGCCGGCAAGCGCGCCATAGCCCAGCATCGTCCAGTTGAGGTCGCCGCCAAGCACGCCCTGCGCGAGCGACGAGATCAGCCCCGCCTGCGGCGCCGCGAGCGCGTTCGGACCAGCCCCCGGCGCGCCGACGAAGCCCAATGTCTCGTTGAGCACATTGAGCACTGGCGGGACGATGAGCGAGCCGAAGATCACGCCGATGATCAGCGCGACCTGCTGTTTCCAAGGCGTCGCGCCGACAAGCTGGCCGGTCTTCAAATCCTGGAGATTGTCGTTCGAAATCGTCGCGATACCGAACACCAGTCCCGTGACGATCAGCGCATAGGCGACCATCGCGCCGATTTCAGCCTCTCCCCCGCCGCGCCCGAGCAGGCCGAGAAGGAGCAGCGACGACGCGATGATCGCAAGGATGCCGATCCCCGACACCGGCGAGTTCGACGCGCCGATAAGCCCCGCCATATAGCCGGTGACCGAGGCGATCATCAGCCCGACGATGATGATGAACAGGATCGCCCCCGCGATCAGCGCGAACGACGCGCCCGCCAGCGGCCCGCCCGAAAGCTCGGACCAGAGCAGGATACCGATCGGCAGCATCAGGAACAGCGAGCCGCCGAACACCCAGCTGATCGACATATCCTGTTCCTCGATCGCCAGCGCCTGCCCGCCCTGCCGCGCCCGCGATGCCGCCATCGCCGAACGAATGCCGCCGAGCACCGGCCCGGCGATCCTTATAAGCGTCCAGATCGCCGCGACCGCGATGACACCGGCGCCGAAGAAGCGCACATCGGCTCGGAAAACCGTGTTCGCCAGCGTCTCGGGGTCCCCCGCCCCGCCCTGCGTCAGGATCGGGAGCAGCACCCACCAGCCCGTGACCAACCCGACGAGTTGCGCCATGCCGACCGACAGGCCGACGAGGTGGCCGACGCCGAACAGCGCAAAGGCGAGCCCGCCCGCGACCCCCGTCGCGCCGGCGCCGACGCTGAACCAGCGCGCGACCTCGGCCCCCGCGAGCTTCATTTGCGTGAGCAGCGTGAAGCCCGCCGCGACGAGCGAATTCCACATCAGCGCCGACAGTCCCGCCTTATTCTCTTCCGCCCCCTCGACGCTCGCCGCGCCGACCTGCAGCACTTCGGCGGCGGCGCGGCCTTCGGGATAGGGCAGATCCGAATCGACAACGAGCGCGCGGCGCAGCGGGACGGAAAAGAGCACGCCCAAAATCCCGCCGAGCATCGTGATCGCGGTGGTTTCCAGCATCGGGAAGCCCTGCCAGTAACCGACCATGACAAGCCCCGGCAGCACGAAGATGATCGCCGCCAGCGTGCCCGCGGCGCTCGCGATCGTCTGGACGATATTATTCTCGAGGATCGTCGAGCCCGCCATATAGCGCAGCAGCGCCATCGAGATCACCGCCGCGGGGATCGACGTCGCGAAGGTCAGCCCGACCTTCAGCCCGAGATAGACGTTCGCGGCCGTGAACATCAACGTCAGCAGGCCGCCGAGCAGGATCGCACGTATCGTCAGTTCGCGGCCGCGCGAGGTCGGCGCTGCGGTGGTTTCGTTCATATATTTATCTCCGGCCGCTGTCTTGCGGGCCAGAGCGCGCGGCGCAAGCGAAAAGGCGACGAACCGACGCCGATTTGACGCATCGATCCAATATGACGTGTGGCAACGGTGCCATATCGACCGCCATGATGAGTATCGAGCATCCCGAACTTACCCCGCCGCTCCCTCGCGGCACCGCAGCAAAGCCGCGCGGGGCGCCTTGCGCCGGCCTGTTTGGCTGGCGCAAGGATGCGGGGGCGCCGTCTGCGCCGAAAAAGGAACCGAAAACGCCGGGACGCGATTATCCCGCCGGCTGATTTTCGAGGATATCGGTAAAGGCGCGCACGGCCGCCGCGGGGCCTTCGGGATGCCCCCACACACCGCCCGACACGGCAAGGAAATCGGCCCCGGCGTCGACCAGAATCTTCGCATTGGCCGTCGTGATCCCGCCGATCGCGACGCACGGCAGCTCGAACAACCCCTGCCACCAGGTCAGTATCTCGGGTTCGGGGTGATGCTCCACCGCCTTGGTGGTCGTCGGAAAAAAAGCGCCGAACGCAACATAATCGGCGCCCGCCTCGCCCGCGTCCATCGCGAGATGGCGGCTGTCGTGGCAGGTCACGCCGATCTGCGCGTCGGGACCGAGCAGGCGGCGCGCTTCCCTGGGATCGCCATCGCCCTGCCCCAGATGCACGCCGTCGGCCTTCAGCCGCTTCGCGAGCGCGACATCGTCGTTGACGATGAAGGCGACCTCCTGCGCGGCGCAGATCGCTTGCAACGGTTCCGCCAGCCGAGCCGCGTCATGCTGGTCGACATTCTTGATGCGAAACTGGAAGGCCGCGACGGGGCCTGCGGACAGCGCCTCCTCCAGCCGGACGGGAAAATCGCCGCCGACGTCGAGCGGGGAAATGAGGTAGAGTTGGCAGGTCGGTGTTTTCATGGCGCGTTCATAGCGACCGGGCCAGACGCGGGCAAATGCAGAACGTCACCCGCCTCGCGGCTCTCACCCTCCCCGCTCTCCTGCTTTCCGCCTGCGCGACGACCGCCGGCGCGCCGCTCCCCGATGGCAGCGACGTCGCGCTCGGGCAAAAAGCCTATGTCGATGGTCCGCTCGTCCAGCCAGTCGAGGTGATCGAGGATAGCCGCTGCCCGATGAACGCCCGCTGCGTGTGGGCAGGGCGCGTGCGCGTGAAGATGCTGTGGCTTCGCGGCAATGGCGAGAAGCAGCCGTTCGAAGTCACGCTGGGCGAAG
Source organism: Sphingopyxis sp. JAI108 (assembly GCF_013410105.1). GTDB lineage: Bacteria > Pseudomonadota > Alphaproteobacteria > Sphingomonadales > Sphingomonadaceae > Sphingopyxis > Sphingopyxis chilensis. The sequence continues at coordinate 1,700,710 of NZ_JACCCJ010000001.1, read as the reverse complement.
AGACGCAGCTTGCCGACGGCAAATTCGCGCTCGAATCGGTACGGCCTGAAAAGATGACCAACGCGACGATCAAGCCGTCGGACTATCGTTTCTCGTTCCGTTTCGCGGGCGGCCTTTAGGCTAGCGCACCAACGCCAGCACAAAACCGTCCCATTTCTTTGCGCCGACGGTCTGCACCGCCGTCGCATCAAGCCTCGGATCGGCGGCGAGCATGTCGAACAGCGCGCGCGTGCCGACGACCCGTTCATCGTCGCTGTCGGCATCGAGCACGCCGCCTTCGCGCACGACATTGTCGACGACGATCGTCGTGCCGGGGCGGCCAAGCCGGATCGCCTCAGCGACATAATGCGCGTTGCTCGGCTTGTCGGCGTCGATAAAGACGAAGTCGAACGGCGCCTCGCCGGTCATCGCCGCGAGGCTTTCCGCGGCCGGGCCGACGCGAACATCTACTCTGCCCCCGACACCAGCGCGCTCAAGATTGTCGCGCGCCACGCGGGCGTGATGCGCTTCCAGCTCCAGCGTCACCAAGGCACCGTCCGCTGGCAAGGCTCGCGCCAGCCAGATCGTCGAATAGCCGCCGAGCGTCCCGACTTCGAGGATGCGCTTCGCACCGGCCATCTGTGCCAGGAGGAACAGCACCTTGCCCTGCGCCGCCGAGACGTCGATCGGCGGCAGGCCTTGCGCCGAATTATTGGCGAGGGTGGTGGCAAGCGCGTCGTCTTCGCCCAGCAATTTGCCGGCGATATAGTCGTCGACGGCTTGCCACCTCTCTCCCATCACTTCAGGCCACGGAGGCCGTGTGAATTTCGTTGATCGCGCCGCCAAGCGAGGCGTTGAATTCCTCGTCGCTCATCTGGTGACGCAGGTCCTCCAGCAAAGCGCGGCTGAAGCTCGCGATGATACCCGGGTTTTTTGCCAGCTCCACGCACGCTTCGGGGCGCGCGAAGCCGCCCGACAGCGCGACGACGCGCAGCACCTTGGGATGATCGACGAGCGGCTGGAACAGGCCCGCCTCGGTCGGCAGCGACAGTTTCAGCATCACTGGCGCGCCCGTCCATGCGTCAAGCGCCGCGAGCAATTCCTTGAGAAGCAGCCGGTCGGCCGCATCGCGCTCGGCGCTCTTGATATTCACTTCGGGCTCGATGATCGGGACCAGGCCGTGCGCGGCGATCCGCGCGGCTTCGGCGAACTGCTGACGGGCGATCGCCTTGATCCCGACCGGATTGGCAAGGTTGACGAAGCTGCGCATCTTGGTGCCGAACACGCCCTTGGCGACGGCGCGCGCGCACAGGTCATCAAGGCCAGGATTCGCCTTCATCAGCTGGACGCCGTCGGCTTCGTCCTCGAGCCCCTTGTCGACCTTCAGGAACGGCACCACGCCGCGTTCCCACAAAAGCGCCGGAACCGGCTTGCCGCCCGCTTCGCCGTCCATCGTGCGTTCGAACAGGATCGCGCCGATCACCTTCTCGCCATTGAAGCAGGGCGCGGTGACGATCCGGCTACGCATGTCATGGATCAGGCCGAACATTTCCTCATCGTTCGAGAAGGCGTCCGCTTCGATACCATAGCCCTTCAATGCCTTGGGGGTCGAACCGCCGCTCTGGTCGAGCGCGGCGATGAACCCCTGCCCCGATTTGATCTGGTCGAGCATGGCGGCATTGGCGGTCGTCATAGGATCTCCGGTCATTTGCATACGTATGTGGCGGTGCGCATAGCTTCCCCTTGGTCGCGATGCAATGCGGCGGAAAGGGCTAGGCCTTCAGCGCGTCGACCCCGGGCAACGGCTTGCCTTCCATCCATTCGAGAAAGGCGCCGCCAGCGGTCGAGACGAAGGTGAAATCCGTGCCGACGCCCGCATGGTTGAGCGCCGCGACGGTATCGCCGCCGCCCGCAACCGAGATCAGCGAGCCTTCGCGCGTCAGCGCAGCGGCGGTCTTGGCCAGCGCGACGGTTGCCGTATCGAACGGCGGCGTCTCGAACGCGCCCAGCGGGCCGTTCCACACCAGCGTGCGGCAATTCTTGAGCACGTCCGCCAGCGCTTCGACCGCGGCGGGACCGATATCGAGGATCATCTCGTCGGCGGCGACCTCATGGACGTTGACGGTCCGCGTCGGCGGGTTCGGCGCGAACTCCTTTGCCACCACGACGTCATAGGGCAGATGGATCGTGCAACCCGCCGCGTCGGCGGCGTCGAAGATCGCATTCGCGGTATCGACCAGGTCATGCTCGCACAGCGATTTCCCGACATCGACCCCGCGCGCGGCGAGGAAGGTGTTCGCCATGCCGCCGCCGATGATCAGGTGATCGACCTGGCCGACAAGGTTCTTGAGCACGTCGATCTTGCTCGACACCTTCGCGCCGCCGACGACCGCGGCGACCGGATGCGCCGGATTGCCGAGCGCGGCGTCGAGCGCCTTGAGCTCGGCTTCCATAGCGCGCCCCGCATAAGCCGGGAGGCGGTGCGCGACGCCTTCGGTCGAGCCGTGCGCGCGGTGCGCCGCCGAAAAGGCGTCGTTGACATAAAGATCGCCGATTTCGGCGAGACCGTCGGCAAAGGCAGGATCGTTCTTTTCCTCGCCGGGATAGAAGCGGGTGTTTTCGAGCACCGCGACGTCGCCGGGCGCCAGCACCGCGATGCCCGCCTTCGCCCCCTCGCCGACGGCTTCGGGGATGAACATGACCGAATGGCCCAGCACATCCTCGACGCCGCCCATGACGAGGCTCAGCGACTGGGTCGGGTTCTTCGCGCCCTTCGGCCGCCCGAAATGCGCGAGGAGCAGGACGATCGCGCCCTTGTCCGACAGTTCGCGGATCGTCGGCATCGCCGCCTGGATCCGCGTCGCATCGCTGACCGCACCTTCGAACATCGGGACATTGAGGTCGACGCGGACCAGCACTTTCTTGCCGGTGACGTCACCGATATCGTCGAGGGTCTTGAACGCGGTCATCGACGTTTCCTTTTAAATCAGAGCAGCTTGGCGATCACACCTGCGGTGTCGACCATGCGGTTCGAGAAACCCCATTCATTGTCGTACCAGCTGACGACGCGGACCAGCTTGCCTTCGAGAACCGATGTTTCGAGGCTGTCGATCGTCGAGCTCGCCGGGCAGTGGTTGTAATCGATCGAGACGAGCGGCTCGTCCGAAAAGGCGAGAACGCCCTTCAGCGCGCCTTCCGACGCGTCCTTCAGGATCTGGTTCACTTCCTCGACGCTCGTGTCGCGCTTCGGCGTGAAGGTCAGGTCGACCAGGCTGACGTTGGGCGTCGGGACGCGGATCGCCGAACCGTCGAGCTTGCCCTTGAGTTCGGGAAGCACTTCGCCGACGGCGCGCGCGGCACCGGTCGTCGTCGGGATGATCGACATGCCCGCGGCGCGCGCGCGGCGCATGTCGCTGTGGATCTGGTCGAGGATCTTCTGGTCGTTGGTATAGGCATGAACCGTGGTCATCAGTCCGCGCTCGATGCCCAGCGTGTCGTTGAGAACCTTGGCGACCGGCGCGAGGCAGTTCGTGGTGCAGCTCGCGTTCGAGACGATCTTGTGGTCGGCGGTCAGCTTGTCGTGGTTGACGCCATAAACGACGGTCAGGTCGACGCCCTTGGCGGGCGCCGAAATCAGCACGCGCTTGGCGCCGGCGGCGAGGTGCTTGCCCGCACTTTCGGCATCGGTGAAAAAGCCCGTGCATTCGAGCGCGATGTCGATGCCCAGCTCGGCGTGCGGCAGGTTGGCGGGGTCGCGTTCCTTGGTGACGCGGATCGCCTTGCCGTTGACGATCATCTGGTCGCCCTCGGCCGAAACGTCGCCCGGGAAAGGTCCGTGGACGCTGTCGCGCTTGAACAGCAGGGCATTGGCTTTCGCGTCCGCCAGATCGTTGATCGCGACCAGTTCGAGCCCGCAGTCGGGGCGTTCGAGGATGGCGCGTGCCACGAGGCGGCCGATGCGTCCGAAACCGTTGATTGCAACCTTCACTGCCATGTCGAAACGTCCTTTCTGCGTGGGATAAGCCGGTCCTTAGTTGCCGAGCTTTGCCAGGATCTGGGGTGTGATAGCATCGGCGGTAAGGCCGAAATGCTTGAATAGGTCTTCAATCGGCGCCGAAGCGCCGAAGCTGTCGATGCCGAAGCGCAGGCCATGGCGGCCGGTATAGCGTTCCCATCCAAAGGTCGTGCCAGCCTCGATCGATACGATCAGCGCATTTTCGGGCAGGATATCGGCCTGATAGGCGCCCGTCTGCTCGTCGAAAAGTTCGGTCGAGACCATCGACACCACGTCGGCGCCATGGCCCGCGGCCTCGAGCTTGTCGGCGACCTCCATCGCGAGCGAGACTTCGGAGCCCGTCGCGACGAGCACGACCTTGCGGGCAGCCGAGGCCCCGCGCAGGCGATAACCGCCTTTTGCACAAAGATTTTCCGTGACGTCATGACGCAGCGGTGGAAGATTCTGGCGGGTCAGCGCGAGTAGCGACGGCCGGCTTTCCTGCGCGAGCGCGAGCGCCCAGCATTCGGCGGTTTCGACCGCGTCGGCGGGGCGCATAACCAGCAGGTTCGGCATCGCGCGCAGCGACTGGAGATGCTCGATCGGCTGGTGCGTCGGGCCATCCTCGCCCAGCCCGATGCTGTCGTGCGTCATCACATAGACGACGCGCTGCTTTTGCAGCGCCGACAGGCGGATCGCGGCGCGGCAATAATCGGCAAAGACCAGGAAGGTGCCGCCATAGGGGACGACCCCGCCGTGCAGCGCCATGCCGTTCATCGCGGCGGACATGCCGAACTCGCGGATGCCGTAATAAATATAACGGCCCGAATAATCATTCTTCGTCAGCGGCTTGGTCGACGAGGTTTTGGTATTGTTCGAACCCGTCAGGTCGGCGCTGCCGCCGACGAGCGCGGCGATATCGGCGGTCAGCGCACCGAGCGTGTTTTCGGACGCCTTGCGCGTCGCGACCTTCGGCGGCTCGGCCACGAGGCCGTCGAGATAGGCCTTGAACGCGTCGCCGGGGACGATCTTGCCGCTCAGCCGGTCTTCAAATTCCTTTTTCTTTTCGCTATTTGCAAGTCGATCATTCCATTCGGAATGAAGTTTATTGCCCTTCTCGCCGAACGCGGCCCACGCCGCAGCGATGTCCGCCGGGATGACGAACGGCTCGGCGGTCCAGTCCAGTTCCCGGCGCGCCGCCGCGATCTCGTCTGCCCCCAGCGGCGCCCCGTGCGTCGCCGAAGTGCCCTGCTTGTTCGGTGCCCCGAAACCGATGATCGTGCGGCACGCGACCAGCGACGGCCGCGGATCGGCCAGCGCGGCGTCGATCGCACGGCGAATATCGGCGGGATCATGCCCGTCGCAGCTTTCGACATGCCAGCCGGTCGCAGCATAGCGCGCCGCGATATCCTCGCTCGTCGACAGGTCGGTCGACCCGTCGATCGTGATCTTGTTGTCGTCCCACAGCACCATCAGCCGACCAAGCTGCAAATGTCCGGCCAAACCAATGGCTTCGTGGTTGATGCCTTCCATCAGGCACCCGTCGCCGGCGATGACATATGTGCGATGATCGACCAGATCGTCGCCATAGATCGCATTCAGATGCCGCTCGGCAATCGCCATGCCGACCGCGGTCGCAAGCCCCTGCCCCAACGGCCCCGTCGTCGTCTCGACGCCTTCGAGCTCGAAATTCTCGGGATGCCCCGCGCACGGGCTATTGAGCTGGCGGAAGTTGCGGATGTCCTCGATCGTCGGCCGCGCATAACCCGCGAGGTTGAGCGTCGCATAGGCGAGCATCGAACCGTGCCCCGCCGAAAGGACGAATCGGTCGCGATCGGGCCATTTCGGATCGCTCGGGTCGAACTTCAGATAATCGGAATAAAGCACGGTGGCGACGTCGGCCATGCCCATCGGCATCCCGGGATGGCCGCTGTTCGCGGCCTGTACGGCGTCCATCGCAAGCGCACGGATCGCGTTGGCGAGCTGACGTTCGGGCAGTGTCATGAGTCCCCCGGGAAAGGATGTGAAGATGACCGGATTCGGTGGGACAGCCCTTTGCGGTGGCGAGGTCAGGAGTCAACCGCTCGCGGCACAAATTGTGGCGCATTTCGGGGTGGACAGCCGATTGCGCCCGCTTCCCTGCCCTGCTAACCCTTGGACATGGAACTCGATCTGGACGAATCCAGCCTGGCCATCGGCCGTATCGAACGTGCGCTGAGCCGCATCGAAAAGGCCCTGACCGATCGGGCGAGCCGCCCCGCACTCCCGATTGCCGCCCCCGCCGCCGACCAGTCCGCGCTCAAGGCCGAGGTCGCGGCAGTGATCGGCGAACTCGACCGGCTCATTGCGGAGGCCGACCGTGGCTGACGTCAAACTGACGATCGGCGGCCGCCCCTACGACGTGCATTGCGCCGATGGCGAGGAAGTGCAGCTGACCCAGCTTGCCTCGATCGTCGATGAAAAGGTCCGCACGATGCCGGGCGTGACCGAGATGCGACAGTTGCTCTTCGCGGCGCTGATGCTCGCCGACGAGACGCAGGAAGCGCGCGGCAAGGTGGAAAAAGCCGAACCGCAATCCGATTCGCTGCGCGCGGCGGTAGCGCTTGCCGAAAGTCGCGAGGCGGCCGCCCGCGACGAACTCAAAGCCGCGGCCGAGCGCGAGAAGGCCGCGCTGAAGGAATTGGAGGCGGCGCGGAAAAATATCGCTGCCCCGGCGCCTTCGACCAACGCATCGAACAGCCGCGCGCTGTTGCAGATTGCGGACCGCATCGAAAGCCTTGCCGCGAAAGTCGAGCAACTCCCTTGAGCGAGCGGGTCCGCCCCCCTACATAGGGGACGGCGGGTACTGCCCGGCACGAGCTTTTGCGAAAATCCCTGAGGCGATACATCATCCTAGGGAGCTGTCCCTGCCCGGACCCTGGTCCGACGCACATGGTTCCCACCTGACGTTACTGGCGTCAGAGGATCTTCCAGCAAACGACCTCGGCGGTCCCGCCAACCGAACCCCCGGTGCCAGAGGAGGCGATGACCAACTTGTCCGCCGATCTGGTCCAGCAAAAGCAGAAACTGCGCGAGAAGCTGCGCTTCCGGCGCCAGCATTTCGCCGCAAATCTTGACGGGATGGCGCAGCTGGCGGCGTTTCGCGTGCTCCCGGCGTCGCTTTCCGAACTTCTCGCCACGCACGCAACGACTGGCGCCTATGTCGCATGGCGTGACGAACCCGATATCCTGCCGATGCTTGCGGGGCTTGCCGAGGCGGGCGCGCTCGCCCTGCCCCACCATGCCGGACGCGTCGCCGAAATGCATTTCCGTCGCTGGCGACAGGACGAGTCGCTCGTCAAAGGGCCGTGGGGTACGCAGCAACCGGCAGACGACGCACCCATTGCAGTACCCGACATCATCTTCTGCCCGCTGGTCGGATTCGATCGCCGCGGCGGCCGGATCGGCCAGGGCGGCGGCCACTATGACCGTTATTTTGCTGCGCATCCTGGACCGCTGCGAATCGGTATCGGCTGGTCCGTGCAGGAAATCGACGCTACGCCGCGCGAATCGACCGATATCGCGCTCGACGCGATATTGACCGAACAGGAATTCATCCTTTGCGGAGATCGTTTGTGAATCAGGATCCAGCCAATCCCCAGCCCAGTTGGCGCAAGCCCGCCGGCATGTTCCTGATCCTCGCGCTGATTGGCGGCTGGACCGCGATCGTCGTCAGCCTTTCGCCATGGGTCGGCGCGTGGCCGGTGCTGGTGCAGGCGCTATTCTATCTCGTCGCGGGGATCGTGTGGATCGCGCCGTTGAAGCCGCTGCTGCGCTGGATGGAATTGGGGACTTGGCGCCGCTGAGGAGCGGCGCCAATCCATAATTTCCAGTGATGGAAAGTCCCAAGACGCGGTGACCATTCCGTCCAGAAAGACGAGGAATGGCGCGAGTGACGGGGCTCGAACCCGCGACCTCCGGCGTGACAGGCCGGCACTCTAACCAACTGAGCTACACCCGCGTGTGCTTGGGAGCCGCGCCAATATGGCCCTCGCCCCGACCTGTCAACCGTCGCTTTCATCTTGCGTGCGATTTAATCGATCGCGTACCTCGTCAGTCGTGGTCAGCGTGCCATGCTCGAAAAGGAAACCCGCAAGATCGGGCGTTCCGGTCGACGCGAGCACCGTTTGCAGAATCAACAGCAGCGGCACCGCGAGCAACGCGCCCGGCGTTCCCCACACCCATCCCCAGAAGCTCAGGGACACGAGAATCAGCAGCGGGTTGATCGTAAGGCGCTTGCCGAGCACGAGGGGCGTGATCAGGTTCGCCTCGACCAGATGCACGCCGATGAAGATCAGCGCCGGCAGCAGCGCGAGTCCGACCGCGTCGAAGGTCATCAACCCGCCGAGCCCGAGCAACACCGCAGCGACGATCGGCCCCAGATAGGGCACGAAATTGCAAATGCTGACGATCCCGCCCCACATGAAAGGCGACGGCATCCCCAGCGCCCAGAGCAGCAGCGCGACGGAAAGGCCGAGAATCGCGTTGATCATCGTGATGGTCGCGAGATAGTCGGCGGTCGCATCGACGACATTCTGGATCACGCGCGCGGTCTGCATCGCGCCGTCGAAGCTCCCGCGCCGGCGGATCGTGCCCTTGCGCAGCCGCGTCCAGCCCGCGAGGAAGAAGAAGATGACCAGCACGGCAAAAAAGAGCTGGATCGCCGCCGAGGGCGCCGACGAGATGAAATAATCGACGACCGAGGTCGGCGCGGTCGCGGCGACCGCTTGCGCCGTCGCTTCGGTCCCGCTGGCAACCGACGTCAATGTGCGATCGACGAAGCGTTGCAGGGTCGAATAAAAGTCGATGAGCGGCGCAAGATTGCTCTGGATGCGCGGAATCGATTCGGGGACGCGTGCAAACCAGCCCGTTGCCGGCACGACAATGATTGCGAGCGCCGCATTGATGATCGCGAGGAAGGTGGCGAGCGCAAGAAATGCCGCAAGCGCGGAAGGGATGCCGCGTCGTTCGAGCCATTCGAGCAGCGGAACGAGCGCGATCGCGATCACGATCGCGGCGGTAAGCGGCAGGAAGAATTCCGCACCCGCTTGCAAGGCGAACGGCAATCCGAGGCAGAAGGCGGCGCCAAGGATCAGCGCGAGCGCGGCAAGCAGCCGGTCGCGGCGGAAATCGTCAATCTCGATCTGCTGCAGTGGATTGACGCGCGGCGGACGCACATCCTTGCTGCCCCGGTCCTCCGCCACCCCGCTTCTCCTTGTTAACCGCCTCACCTTACGCGTGCTTTACCTGCCGCGCCAGCCGCCCCGTTTCGTGCCGTGCAAGAACCGGGCCTGTCCCTATTTGGAGCAAAACGCGCTTTTCTACCTGCTTTTTAACCAGAAATTACCCTTTATCGGCGACTGAGGGCTCCAAGGACCAACCTTTTCGGAGTCAAAATGATGATGATAGCGCCTGTGGGGGGCGCGAAGCATCGGCTTCTTCCCTCTTGTTCGACCATTGCCTTGCTGGCCGCGCTTGCGCTGCCGGTCCAGGCCCAGGCAGCCGGCACACGCGCCGGCTCGACCATCAGCAACACCGCATCGGCCAGCTTCGACACCGGCGCCGGCTCGACGACCGTCGATTCGAACCGTGTCGACCTGCTCGTCGACGAATTGCTCGACGTGACCGTCGATTCGAGCAACCCAGCCGAGGTGCCGACGACGCCGGGCGCGACGGGCCAGGTGCTCACCTTCTCGGTCACCAACAACGGCAACGGCGTCGAAGCCTTCGGCCTGACGACGATCGCCAACGCCGGCGGCGACAATTACGATCCCGTCGTCACCCAAATCTATCTCGACAATGGCGACGGCCTCTTCGATTCCGGCACCGACACGCTTTATGCGGCGGGCGCGAACGATCCGTCGCTCGATCCCGACCAAGGGATCACCGTCTTCGTCCTTGCGACGACGCCGGGAACCGTGGTCGATGGCAATCGCGGCATCGTCAGCCTTGTCGCCGCCGCAAAGACGGGCACCGGCACGCCGGGCACCAGCTTCGCCGGCGAGGGTGAAGGCGGCGGTGACGCCGTGGTCGGATCGACGGGAGCCGACGGCCAGGACGCCGGAACGTTCCTCGTGTCGGCTGCGACCGTGACTCTCGTCAAATCGGCGGTCATCACCAACACGCTGAACACCGCCGACCCGATCCCCGGCGCAACGATCACCTATACGATTGTTGCCACCGTCGCGGGCAGCGGCTCGGTGAGCGGCCTCGCGATCACCGACGATATCCCGGCGGACACCAACTATGTTCCGGCGTCGATCAAGCTCGGCGGCAGCGCGCTTTCCGACGCGGCCGATGCCGATGCCGGCGACTATAATGGCACGCGGATCAACGTCGCGCTCGGCACCGTCGCCGGCGGCCAGACCCGCACCGTCACCTTCCAGACCATGATCGACTGATGGAGATGCGTATGCGCACCGGCCTTTTCCTTTCGCTCGCCGCCCTGCTGCCCGGTCCCGCGCTCGCCGCGAACCAGGTCGCGCTCGACAATCATGTGTTCATCGAGCGTGTTTCGACCGACACCGAGGGCAAGCAACGCATATTGCTCGAAGAACCGAAAGTCGTCGTTCCGGGCGACCGCCTTGTTTTCGTTCTCAACTATCGCAACGCCGGCGCGCAGCCGGCCGACAAATTCGTCGTCACCAACCCGATGCCCTCGGCGGTCCGCTTCGCGGACGCCGGCGACACGCGCCCTCTCGTCTCGGTCGATGGCGGCAAGCAGTGGGGACTGCTCGCCGACCTCAGCGTTCCGATGGAGGGCGGCATGCGCCGCGCCGCGCAGCCCGCCGACGTGACGCATCTCCGCTGGGCTTTCCAGAAGCCGATCCCGGTCGGCGGCACGGGCAAGCTCATGTTTCGGGGAGTCGTCAAATAGCGAAGTGACATAAACCGCTTAACGGTCGCCAGCGGTGGGGAAACGGCGGCCACATAAAGCCCAGGAGCTCAGCTATGACCAGCAAGCTGACTTATATGGGTGCTATCGGTCTGACGGCGCTTTCGAGCGTCGCCGCCGTGCCGGCTTTTGCCGCCGGCACGACCGCGGGCACCACGATCACCAATACCGCCACCGTCGACTATCAGGTCGGTGGCGTCGCGCAGGGCCAGCAGTCGGCGTCGAACAATTTCACCGTCGACCGCAAGATCAACCTGCTTGTGGAGGAAGTCGGCACCGTCACGACCAATGTCGTTCCGGGCCAGACCAACGCCGTCACGACGTTTCAGTTGACCAACAGCTCGAACGAAGTGCTCGATTTCGCGCTCGTCGCGTCGCAGATCGCTGGCGGCACCGCCGCGCATGGCGGCACCGACAGCTTCGACGCGACCAATGTCCGCATCTATCGTGACAATATTTCGTCAGGGATAGTGGGCAGTTGGGACGCGGGTGACACGCTGATCACCGGCTATGTCGACGAACTCGTCGTTGATACCGCAATCCGCCTGTTCGTCGTCGCCGATATTCCGGCGGCGCTTGCCAACAACGCCGTCGCGGGGGTCACGCTCCGCGCGACCGCGCGCGAAGGCGGGACGTCGGGCAGCCAGGGTGCGGCGATTACCGAAACCGCCGGCGCGAACACCGCGGGCAAGGACACGGTGTTCGCCGATACGGCTGGCGTGACGGGCGACGCGGCGCGCGATGGCTCGCACAGCGACAACGACGACTATACCGTGCAGACGGCGACGCTCACGGTCACCAAGACCAGCCGCGTCATCTCCGACCCGTTCAACAACACGACGAACCCGAAACTGATTCCAGGCGCGGTCGTCGAATATTGCATTGCCGTCGCGAATTCGGGCAGCGCCGATGCGACCTCGGTCGCGATCAACGACCCCGTTCCGGGCCAGTTGACGTTCAATGCGGGCACGATCCTGCTGAACGGCACGGCCACGGCGGGAACGTGCAATGCCGACGGCGCGGCGGGTGGCAGCTATTCGGCGCCCAACGTGTCGGGGACGATCGCAACGGTCGCCGCCGGCGCGACGCGCACGCTCGTATTCCGCGCCACGGTCAACTGACCACGTAACGGACGGGAGCAGCGCGCGCGCCGGGACAACCGGCCGCCGCTGTTCCCTTCGGGGCTGGCATGGCGATCCGCGACACATCTCTTGGCCTTTTGACCGCACTGGTTGCGGCGGTGCTGCTGCCTGCGGCACCGGCGGCGCGCGCGCAGGTGATCACGAACACCGCTTCCGCCGAATGGACGCATGACGGCCATCGCGGCGAGGCGCTGTCGAACCGCGTCGACGTCACCGTCGTGCCCCGTCCGCCGGAGCCGCCGAGCATCGCGACCTATCGCCTGACGAGCGGCGGCGGCGATCGGTCGGTGCCGCTGGCGCCGACGCAATGCGGGCGGGCGGTATCGGGGCGCTCAGCACCGCGGCGGCGGCAGCGGCAGCGATCCCGCTGGCCGGTGTCTATGCGGGGATTTCGACCGCCCCGGCATCGCTGCAGCGGAGCGACAGCTTCCGCGCCGGCGAAATGCTTGTCGTCGGCGTCACCTTCGCCGCCGCAAACCGCGACCCGCAGGCGCGCGATACGCTGCCTGTCGTCATCGAACTCGAAAATGGCGACCGCGAATCGATCACCCTTACCGAAACGGCCGCGAACAGCGGCGAATTCGTCGGCTTCATCAATACGATCGGTGTGCCGCCAGCCGTGACGCAGGGCGATTGCCGCCTGTCGGTCGAACCCGGCGCGCCGCTGACGCTGCGCGTGTCCGATCAGGCGGACGCGAGCCTGGTCGCGCTCGCCACGATCGACTTCCTTGTCGATCCCTTCGGCATAGTGTTCGACAGCGGCGACGGAGCGCCGGTGGCGGGAAGCCGCGTGACGATCGTCGACGCCGCAACGGGCCAGCCGGCGAAGGTGTTCGGCGACGACGGCGTCTCGGCGTACCCCTCCAGCGTCATCACCGGGCAGCGCGTCACCGATTCGGGCGGGACGGTCTATGACTTTCCGGCGGGCGACTATCGCTTTCCCTTTCTCGCACCGGGCGCCTACCGCCTGGTCGTCGAACCGCCCGCGCCGTTCACCGCCCCGTCGGCGTCGAACCCAGCCGAACTCGCCGCCTTTCGCCGCCCGGACGACGGCCAGCCGTTCACGATCAACGACGCGAGCTATGGCCGCAGTTTCACGCTGGACAGCCCCGCCCCGGTGCGCGTCGACATTCCCGTCGACCAGCCCGGCCTGCCGCTGGTCCTGCGCAAGACGACCTCGACGCAGGTCGCGGTGCCCGGCGACGTCATCCAGTATCGCATCGAGCTCTCCAATCGCGACACCCGCCGCGCCACCGGCGCGGTGACGGTGCGCGACGTCCTGCCCGCCGGGATGCGCCTGCGCGCCGATACCGTGCGGGTCGACGGCGTTCGTGTCGATGCGGCCGTCGAGGCGAATGGCCGCGCGTTCGCCGTCACGCTGCCCGGAATCGCGGCCTCGCGCTTGGCGCTGCTCACCTATCTGGCCGAAGTCGTCGTGTCGGCGCAGCCGGGCAATGCCCTCAATCGCGCATCGGCGACGGACAACCGCGGGACGACAAGCAACGTCGCCGAAGCGACGATTTCGATCAAACGCGACCAGCTCGGCGACCGGATGACGATCATCGGCCGGATCACCGACGGCGGCTGCAGCATCGATCCGGGCAAGGCCGGCGGCATCATGGGCGTGCGCGTGATGCTCCAGGACGGCAGCTACACCGTCACCGACCAAGATGGCCGCTATCATTTCGAAGGCGTGCGCCCCGGCCTGCACGTCGTGCAGATCGATCCTTCAACGCTGCCGCTCGACCGCGAGGCCGTCGATTGCGCCCGCTCGACGCAAAGCGCCGGCAGCGCCATTTCGCGCTTTGTCGAAGGACGCGGCGGCGCGCTGAAACGCGCCGATTTCCGTGCGGCCGCCAGCACGCCGCGCGCCGCGCCGAACCTCACCACCATCACGGCGCCGACAGTTCTGAGCGATCCCGAAGCCGCCGGCGCCGGTCGCGACTGGCTCGCGGGTCAGGCGCCGGGCATCGCATGGCTCTTTCCCGAAATCGACCATAACCCCCGCGCCAAGGCGATCCGCGCCGCGGTGAAGCACGCCCCCGGCCAGACAGTGTCGCTCCGCGTCAACGGCAAGACAGCCGATCCGCTGACCTTCGAGGGCATGAGCAAATCCGCCGACGCCAGCGTTGCGGTGAGCCTGTGGCGCGGCCTCGAAATCCGCGAAGGCGAAAATCGCCTCATCGCCGAAGTGAAGGACGCGGGCGGCGTCACCGTCGAAACGCTCGAACGCATCGTCCACTATTCGATCACCCCGATGCGCGCGACGCTGATCCACGAAAAATCGGTGCTCGTCGCCGATGGCGTCACGCGCCCGGTGATCGCGGTGCACCTGACCGACCGCGACGGCAAGCCGGTTCGCGCCGGGCTGACGGGTGATTTCGTCGTTCCCGCACCCTATTATCCGGCGGTCGAAGCCGATGCGCAGCAGGCGCGCCAGCTCGCGGGCCTTGAACGCGCGCAGCCGGTGTGGAAGATCGATGGCGACGATGGCATCGCCTATATCGAACTCGAACCGACGACCGCGTCGGGCACGCTCGCGATGGATTTCAACTTCCGCGACGACAAGGTGACACGCAAGCAGACGATCGAAACCTGGCTCGATCCGGGCAACCGCCCGTGGACCGTGGTCGGCTTTGCCGCCGGAACGCTGGGCTATAACACCCTCGACGACCGGATGGAGCCGGTCGCGGAAACGCTCGACGATCTGAACGCAGACGCGCGGCTTGCGCTCTATGCCAAGGGCCGCGTGCGCGGCAAATGGCTGATGACGCTCGCCTATGACAGCGACAAGGACGAGGACGACGCGCGGTTTGGCGGCGTGATCGATCCGCGCGCCTATTATACGATCTACGCCGACCGCAACGAGACGCGCTACGACGCCGCCTCGGTGCGCAAGCTCTATCTGCGTCTTGAACGTCCGCAATTCTATGCGATGTTCGGCGATATCGAGACGGGGATTTCAGAGCCCGAGCTCGCCCGCTACCAGCGCGCGCTCAACGGCGGCAAGGCCGAGTATCGCGGGCGCAATGTCGCCGCGACTGCCTTCGTCGCCGACACGCCCTATCGTTTCCGCCGCGACGAGATCCAGGGCAACGGCCTGATCGGTCCGTACCAGCTCGGCGCGAAGGATATTTTGCCGAACAGCGAGCGCATCGCGATCGAGACGCGTGACCGGCTGCACAGCGAGCGCATCGTCGACAGCGTCAGCCTGTCGCGCCATGTTGATTATGACATCGACTATCTGTCGGGAACGATCCGCTTCCGCGAACCCGTGCTCAGCCGCTCGCCCGCCCTCGACCCGCAGTTCATCGTCGCCGAATATGAAACGGGCGGCGTCGGCCAGCGCGTGCTCAACGCCGGCGGGCGCGTCAGCTATCAGTCTAACGACGAAAAAATCCGCGTCGGCGCGACCTTCATCCACGACGAGGACGGCAACGCCAGGACCAACCTTGGCGGTGTCGATGCGCGCTATCGCCCCAATATCGACACCGAAGTCCGCGCCGAACTCGCGATCAGCGATGCCAAGGCCCAGAATGGCAGCCCCGTCGCGACCGCGGGCAGCGCAAAGGCGTGGCTGGTCGAGGCCGAGCATCACAGCAGCAATATGGATATTCTCGCCTATGTCCGCGAGCGCGAGGCGGGCTTCGGCGCCGGCCAGCTCAATCGCGGCGAGGACGGCACGCGCAAGTTCGGCTTCGATGCGCGCCTCCGCGCGACGCGCACGCTGTCGCTGACCGGCAGCGCGTGGCAGGAAGATTATCTCGACACCAATGCGCGCCGCCGCGCCGCGCGGGTGCTAGCCGAATATGACAATGGCACCACCGTCGCGCGCGCCGGCCTCACCCATGCCGACGACCGCCTGACCGATGGCACGCAGAACCGCTCGAACATCGTCCAGCTCGGCGCGACGCAACGGATGTTCGGCAAGCGCCTCGAACTCGACGCGCAGACCGAATTTGCCTTGGGCGGCGAGGATGCCAGCGTCGATTTTCCGACCCGCCACCGCCTTGGCGCGCGCGTCGTGATCAACCGCGACGTCAACCTCGTCGGCAGCTATGAAATCGCCGACGGCGATACGGTCAAGGCGCGCACCGCGCGGCTCGGCTTCGACCTCGCCCCTTGGTCGGGCGCGCGCCTGCTCGCCACCGCAAACCAGCAGGAGATCGGCGAATATGGACCGCGCAGCTTCGCCGCCTATGGCCTGTCGCAGTCGCTGAAGCTTGGCGAGCGCTGGTCGGTCGATGTGTCGGTCGACGGCAACCGTACCATCGGCGGCATCCGTGCGGGCGACGTGCTTAATGTCGACCAACCTGTCGCATCAGGCGGTTTCCTCGGCACGGGCGGCACGCTCACCGAAGATTTCCTCGCGATCAGCAGCGGTGCAACCTACCGCGCCGACCGCTGGACGCTCACGGGCCGCGCCGAATATCGCGACGGCGAGCTCGCCAACCGTTATGGCCTGACGCTCGGCGGCCTCCGCCAGCTCGGCGAAGGTCGCGCGCTCGGCGCACTCTTCACTTATGCCAAAGCAAGCGGCAGCGGCACGACACCAACGACCGAGGTCATCAACTTCGAAATGAGCTGGGCCCACCGCCCCGCCGATTCGCGCGTGTCATGGCTGGGCAAGAGCGAATTCCGTTCGGACAAGGTGCGCGACGCTGTTGCGGGCCGGCCCGGCCCGATCGGCGGAACGCTGACGATCGACGGGGATGCGACAAGCCGCCGCTTGCTGGGCAGCCTGTCGGCCAACTGGACGCCGCTCGGCACGCGCGGCGAAGGCGGCATGTGGTACGAACGCGCCGAGATCGGCCTCTTTTGGGGCACGCGCTATAATTTCGACCGCTTCGGCGCCGATGACGTCAAGGGCTGGTCGAACCTGATCGGCGCCGACTTTCGCTTCAACCTCGGCGAGCATGTCGATGTCGGCGCCTCGGGCACCGTGCGCGTCGGCACCGATGCCGACACCGTCAGCTGGGCCGGCGGCCCGACGGTGACGCTGGCGCCGATGAAGAATGCCAATATCACCTTCGGCTATAATTTCGCGGGCTTCCACGACCGCGATTTCGAAGACGCGCGCTTCTCGCGATCGGGCGCCTATGTGACCTTCAAGCTGAAGTTCGACCAGACGAGTTTCGCAGGGTTGGGGCTTTAAATAGCTCGTCATTGCGAGCGTAGCAAAGCAATGACGAAATAGGATCAATCCGCGAACAGCAAAACCGGCGTTTCGATCAGCTTCTTGAGCGCCTGCACATAGCTCGCGGCATCCCAGCCATCGACGACACGATGGTCGCAGCTGATCGAGAGGTTCATCAGCTTCGCGCGGCGGATGTCGTCGCCGTCGAACACAGGGCGCTCGACGATCTTGTTCGGGCCGATGATCGCAACCTCGGGCCGGTTGATCACCGGCGTCGTCGCGATCCCGCCAAGCGGGCCCAGCGAGGTGACGGTCAGCGTGCCGCCGGTCAGTTCCTCGACCTTCGCTTTCCCGGTGCGCGCGGCTTCGGCAAGGCGCGTGATCTCGCTTGCGAGCTGCCACACATTCATGTCCTGCGCGTCGCGGATCACCGGGACCATCAACCCGGCATCGGTCTGCGTCGCCATGCCGAGATGCACCGCGCCATAGCGCGTCACCACGCCGCCTTCGTCATCGTAGCGCGCGTTGATCATCGGGAACTCAGGGATCGTGCGGCAGATTGCGACGATCAGGAAGGGCAGCATCGTGAGCTTCGGACGGCCGCCGCGATTGGCGTTGAGGTCGGCGCGCATCTCTTCGAGCGCGGTGACGTCCATTTCCTCGACATAGGTGAAGTGCGGGATCGCGCGCTTCGACGCCGCCATATTCTCGGCGATCTTGCGGCGCATCCCGATGACCTTGATCGGCTCGTCGGCGCGGGCGCGGCTGGCGCCCGGCGCGTGATAGCCCTGCCCGCTGCTATAGCGAAGGAAGGCGTCGAGGTCGGCGTGGCGGATGCGGTCGCCCTCGGACTGCACCTGACCCAAGTCGACGCCCAGGTCCTTGGCGCGCGCGCGGACAGCGGGCGAGGCGAGGACAGGTCTATCTCCCCTCCCGCTTGCGGGAGGGCTCGGGGGAGGGCTTGTTTCGAAAACTGCCGGAGTGGGCTCAACATGCCCTCCCCTAGCCCCTCCCGCAAGCGGGAGGGGGACTGCTTCCGCAACCGAAATCTCCTCGGCACCCGGCGTTTCCGCCTCGATCTGCTGTTCGACCGGTGTGTCCGCAGGCGGTGCTTCCACTTCGCCTTCACCGTCGCCGTCCGTCTCGATCACGGCAAGCGTCGAGCCAATCGGAATAAGATCGCCGACCTCGCCCGCCAGTTCGACCACCACGCCCGAAACGGGCGATTCCATTTCGACGGTCGCCTTGTCGGTCATCATGTCGGCAAGCTGCGCGTCCTCCTCGACGCGTTCGCCTACACGCACATGCCAGGCGACAATCTCGGCCTCGGCAATGCCTTCGCCGATGTCGGGCAGACGGAATGAATAGCGGGCCATGGCGTCAGTCCTTCAAAATCTTGGTGAGCGCGGTCGCGATGCGCACCGGGCCAGGGAAATAGGCCCATTCGAGGCTATGCGGATACGGCGTGTCGAAACCGGTGACGCGTTCGACCGGCGCTTCGAGATGATAGAAGCAGCGTTCCTGCACCAGCGCGGCAAGTTCGGCACCGAAGCCCGAGGTGCGCGTCGCTTCGTGGATGATCAGGCAGCGGCCGGTCTTCTTTACCGACGCCTCGATCGCGTCGATGTCGAGCGGCAGCAAGGTGCGCAGGTCAAGGATCTCTGCGTCGATGCCCATTTCCTCGACGATTGTCTTGGTGACATGCACCATCGTGCCATAGGCGAGGATGGTCAGCGCCTCGCCTTCGCGCACTGTCGCGGCCTTGCCGAGGTCGATGCGGTAATAGCCCTCGGGCACCGCGCTCGCATCATGCTTCGACCAGGGCTCGACCGGGCGGTCGTAATAGCCGCTGAACGGACCGTTATAGATGCGCTTGGGCTCAAGGAAGACGACCGGGTCATTGTCCTCGATCGCCGCGACCAAAAGACCCTTGGCGTCATAGGGGTTCGACGGAATGACCGTCTTCACGCCGCAGATATGCGTCATGATGCTTTCAGGCGACTGGCTGTGCGTCTGACCGCCGAAGATGCCTCCCCCAAAAGGGGTACGCACCGTCATCGGGCAGATAAAGTCGTTCGCCGAGCGATAGCGCAGCCGCGCCGCTTCGCTGACGAGCTGGTCAAGGCCGGGATAGATATAGTCGGCGAACTGGATCTCGGGGACCGGGCGCAGTCCGTATGCGCCCATCCCGACCGCGACCCCGATGATGCCGCATTCGTTGATCGGCGTGTCGAACACGCGTGTCTTGCCATGCTTTTTCTGAAGACCGGCGGTCGCGCGGAACACGCCGCCGAAAAAGCCGACATCCTCGCCCATGACGACCGTGTTGGGGTCGCGTTCGAGCATGACGTCCATCGCGCTGTTGATCGCCTCGATCATGTTCATCGTTTTGGTCTCGTCCGCCATCATTCGGGCTTCCAGTCGGGGCCGAACTTGGCCTCTTGTTCGGCGAGCATCTGCGCGCATTGTTCCTTGAGGTGCCAGGGCATGTCCTCGAACACATCCTCGAACATCGTCTCGAACGGCTGGTGCATGCCGTGCCCCAAGATGCCGAGCTTTTCCGATTGCTTCTGGGTCGTCTTGACCAGGTCGTCGAGCTCTTTCGCCTGCGCCTCGTGACGCGCTTCATCCCATTCGCCCAGCACGATCAGATGCTGCTTGAGCCGGACAATCGGGTCCCCGAGCGGCCAGGCGGTCGCTTCATCGGCGGCGCGATAGGCGCTGGGGTCGTCGGAGGTGCTGTGGCCTTCGCTGCGATAGGTGAAATGCTCGATCAGCGTCGGGCCGTTGTTGGTCCGCGCCCGGTCCGCCGCCCATTGCGTCGCAGCGTAGACCGCGAGCGGGTCGTTGCCGTCGACGCGCAGTCCTGCAATGCCGTAACCGACCGCGCGCGCCGCAAAGGTCGTGCGCTCGCTGCCGGCAAAGCCCGAGAAGCTCGATATGGCCCACTGGTTGTTCACGACGTTGAAGATGACCGGCGCGTTATACACGGTCGCAAAGGTCAGCGCCGAGTGGAAGTCGCCCTCCGCCGACGACCCCTCGCCGCACCAGACCGTCGCGATCCGGCTGTCGCCCTTCGACGCCGACGCCATCGCCCAGCCGACCGCCTGCGGATATTGCGTCGCAAGGTTCCCCGATACGCTGAAGAAACCGTGTTCGGGCGCCGAATACATGATCGGCAACTGGCGGCCGAGGAGATGGTCGCCACGATTCGAATAGATCTGGTTCATCATCTGGATCAGCGGATAATCCCGCGTAATCAGGATGCCCTGTTGGCGATAACTCGGAAAAACCATGTCGGTCCGGTCGATCGCCATCGTCGAGGCGACCGAGGTCGCTTCCTCGCCCGTGCACTTCATATAGAAGCTGGTCTTGCCCTGCCGCTGCGCCCGGAACATCCGGTCGTCGAACGCGCGGGTGAGCATCATGTTTCGCAACATCGCACGAAGCCGCTCGGGCGAAAGCCGGGGATCCCACTGGCCTTTCGCCTGCCCGTCGAAATCGAGCACGCGAACGAGGCCATAGCAAAGCTCGCGCATCGCGTCGGGCTTGGTCGCCTCGCCGGGGCGCGGGGTCGCATCGACGGCAGGAACCTCGATATCGCCAAAGTCCGGCGTATCGCCGGGGCGATAGCGCGGCTCCGGGATGTGAAGCGACAGCGGCGGCAAATTGCGCGCCGGACGCTGAGGCGTCTCAGGCATATCTTCTTCCCTTCGGACGCGAATCGCGCACCTAGTTATATTTCAACATGACGACATATTATTACGGATGCCATACGAATGCAACGGCGGCCATCAGACCGCGACGGGCGCAGAAATATGCGCCTGCGGCGCATAATTCTCGACCGCAAAATCCTCGAACCGGTAATCGAAAATGCTCGACGGACGGCGAAGGATGCGAAGCTTCGGTGCGCCTTCGGGGACGCGCTGCAACTGCTGTTCGACCAGATCGGCGTGATTGAGATAGAGATGGACGTCGCCGCCGGTCCACACCACCTCATGCGCGGTGAGATCGCACACCTCGGCTATCATCCGCGTCAAGAGCGCCGCCTCGAAGATGTTGAATGCAAAGCCGAGACCGAGGTCGCATGATCGTTGGAAGAGCAGGCACGACAGCCCGCCATCGCTGCGGACGTGAAACTGATAGGTCATGTGGCACGGCGGCAGCGCCATCCGGTCGAGATCCGCGACGTTCCAGCCGGTAAAGATATGGCGGCGCGAGCCGGGATTGTTCCTGAGCGAATCAGTCAGCGCCGCGATCTGATTATGCCCCTGCTCGGCGCGGCGAAAAAGCCCCTCGCCCGCCGGCTCGTAACGCGGCCAGTTCACCCATTGGTGGCCATAGACGGGCCCGAGATCGCCCCATGTCGCGGCGAATTCTTCGTCGGCGACGATCCGGGCCTCGAAATCCTCGGCGCTGATATCCTCACCGCTCGCCTTGCGGTATTTTTCGAGCGGCCAGTCGGTCCATATCTTCACGCCCTGCGAAACCAGCGACCGGATATTGGTATCGCCGGTCAGGAACCACAGCATCTCGCGCAGCGCGGTCTTCCAATAGACGCGCTTCGTCGTGAGCAACGGGATCGCGTCGTCGGCGAGCGAGAATCGCATCGTTTCACCAAACAGCGACCGCGTGCCGACGCCAGTGCGATCGACGCGTTCGTCGCCCTCGACCCAGATGCGCTGCATCAAATCGAGATATTGAAGTTCATAATGGATGGAATCAGGCAAGACTCACTCCCGGTTTATTCCCATCGTTGCTAGGCCTCGCACCGCGAGCGGACAAGGGAGCAGCCGGCGTGACGCCGCAAAGCCTCCGTTGCGGGGCAGTCGGGCATTGGGAATCGCGCGGCCGGAGCGCATGGGTCCGGAGATGACCCTTTTCGAGCCCGTAGGCAAAACCCCGGAGCCCTTCGCGCCGGTCGGATTCGTTCCGTCCCGATCGGAGGATGAGGTGGCGCGCCATTTGTTACGCCCGCTGTTCGAGGATGGCCGCGAAACGCTGCTGCTTGCCGGATTCGACGCGTTCGAGCGTCTCGTCCGTCTCGAATGCGTCGATGGCGATGCAACGGGCCGCTGCGTCATCCCGACGCGAAGCTGGCGGACGTTGCTCGATGGCGGGATCGCCACCGTGATAATGGCCCACAACCACCCGTCGGGCATCGCCCTGCCGAGCGATACCGACATTGGCACGACGCACAATGCCGCGCTTTTTCTGCGGACCTTGGGCGTCGACCTGGTCGATCATCTGATTTTCGTGGCGGACGGTCATTTCAGCTTTCGGACTGCCGAAATGCTTTAGTCACAGCAATCCTCTTCGATGTGCCGATTGGCGCTTGAAGTTCGCAGATTGCGCGTCTAGAGGACCGCCCTGCCTTCGCGGCGACCCCGGTCGGCGCGCAGATCGGTCGGGGAGTAGCTCAGCCTGGTAGAGCACTGTCTTCGGGAGGCAGGGGCCGGAGGTTCGAATCCTCTCTCCCCGACCAATTTCCTGCAAATTGCAGATTCTGCATCGTCACTTCTTGTAAGTCGGCGAACAAGTCCCTAAATTCATCCTACGCCGCCGTGGTTTTCCCCCTTTCCATCGCGGCGAGTGTCCCGTCAGCTTTGGCGCGGACGCGTCCTCCCTGGACCCTGGCCACCTCGTACTACGGTACGAGGTGGTTTTTTATTCGGCGGCTTGCGGGAATATTTCGTTGCCGGGCCGCGCCTGTCCCAGGTCGCCGACAAGGTCAGCGAACCAGCGCGCGAGTCGTCCGATCCGCGCCGTATCGGGCAGGCGCTCGACCGACAGGTAGAGGCTACGATCGATTTCGATCTGCACGGCATGGATCGCATCGGCCGGCTGGCCGTGCGTGCGGATGATATGCCCGCCCGAATAGGGCTGGTTGCGCGTCACGACTTCGCCCAGACGCCCCGCCGACGCTACCACCATATCGATCAGCCATGCGCCCGCGCTGCCGCCGAAGCGGTCGCCGACCACGATTCGGGCGCCATGGCCCGGCTGCCCGGCCGGGATCGAGGGCATCGAGTGCAGATCGATCAGGATCGCGTGCCCGAAGCGGTCCCGAGCCTCCACCAGAACCTCGGTGAGCGCGTCATGATAGGGCCGGTGGAAGGATTCGAGCCGCCAATGCAACGCGGCGCTGTCGATCGGCCGCTTCCACAAAGGGCCGCAATCGAACAGTCGCGTCGGGACAACGCCCAGCCCTGCCCGCTCCTTGCGCCCTGGCGCGGAAAATTGCGCGCGCAACGACATCGCGACCTCGCCGGGTGCCATCTGCCCCTCGCCGCGGTTAAGGTCGGCGACCGCGCGTGCCCACAGCGCCTCCACGACAACGGCCCCCGCACCGGTTGCCCCGGCCGCCAGCAGATCGCACCATCCATCCTCGAGCCGCTCGAGTTGCGATTGCTCGACGCGCGCCGCGGCGAGTATCTCGGGCGGATAGATGCGTCCCGCGTGCGGCACCGACACCACGACCGGCCCCATCACCCGGGGCCGGTTGACAGCGATGGCGGCAGGCGGGATGCTACGGGACTGCATCGCTTACGGGTGGCAAAAAAAGCGCGACGAATCCAGCGTCGCGCGTCAATTTGTTAAATCTCTGACGCTATATCGGATATGGATTAGAAGGCGTGGCCAAGCGGAACCGGCGGCGCCGAAGACCGGGAACAGATTTCGAATGATACGCATATTGCTGGCCGAAGACGACGATGTGATGCGCGAATATCTTGCGCGCGCGCTGACGACTGCCGGTTATCACGTCACCTCGGTCGACCGCGGGACCGCGGCGGTCCCCTATATCGATTCGGGCACCTTCGACCTTCTGCTCTCCGATATCGTCATGCCCGAAATGGACGGGATCGAACTCGCGCAGCATACGGCGAAGGTGGCCCCGCAGACGCAGGTCATGTTCATTACCGGCTTTGCCGCCGTGTCGCTGCGGGCCGAGGAAAATGTGCCGCAGGCGAAGCTGCTCTCGAAGCCCTTCCACCTCAAGGATCTGGTGCGCGAAGTCGACAATATGTTCGGCCGCGCCGACCAGTCGCACCAACAATAGCGCGCATCTTTTTCGCGAAGGGCTTGCCAAGCCGCGCGGAGCCGATTAGGGGGCGCGTCACCCCAAGGGATGGGCGTGTAGCTCAGTGGTAGAGCACTGTGTTGACATCGCAGGGGTCGCAAGTTCAATCCTTGCCACGCCCACCATTAAAAACGCCGCCGCCCCAACGGGTTGGCGGCGTTTTTGCGTTCAGGCCATGCCCTTCATCAAATCACCGCGCGACGCATCGCCGATCTGGCTGCCGCCATCGCAGTCGAGGATCGTGCCGGTAATGTAGCCCGCAGCGGGCGAGCAAAGGAACACCGCCGATTCGGCAACCTCCTCGATCTTGCCCCAGCGTTTCATCGCGATCCGGTCGTAATGCGACTGTCGCGTCGCGGCATCGGGCGCGAGGCGTTTCATGCCCTCCGTGTCGGCGATCGGCCCCGGCGAAATGCCGTTCACCCGCACCTCGGGTCCCCATTCGAGCGCGAGCACGCGAATCAACTGGTTGATCCCTGCCTTCGCGGCGCAGGCGTGGGCCTGCAGCGCCGACGCGTTGACCGCCTGCCCCGCCGTGATCGCGATCAGCGACGCGCCCGGCCGATTGAGCAGGTCGTGACAGCCGCGGAACACGTTGAAGGTGCCGTTGAGATCGATATCGACGACCGTGCGAAACGCATTGGCCGACATGCCCAGCACCGGCGCGAGGAAATTGCCTGCGGCACCCGAAATCACGATATCCATTGGACCGAAGGCGTCCGCCACACGCTGCATCACACCGCGGATCGCGTCATAATCGCGCACATCGCCCGACAGGCCGAGCGCGCCGCTGCCGATTTCCGCCGCCGCGCGCGCCGCCTTGTCGGGATCGCGTCCGGCCACCGCGACCTTCGCGCCGAGTTCGGCGAAGCGCTTCGCGATGCCCAGATTGATGCCGCTCGTGCCGCCTGCGACGAAGGCCGTCTTTCCCGCCAGCAGATTATCCCGAAATGTCGACATCGCGCTCGTCCTCTCTCTCTCGCTGTGGATGGCGATCCGGACGATCCGGGGTTGACGGATCGGAACCAGTCGCCTTTTGAAACTGGAACAGACAGCAAGGACGAACCGATGGCAAGTGCCGGCCCCACCTCGAACAGCTTCATCTCGCAGCGGCTGAAGCTGCATTATGTCGATTGGGGCAACCGGGGCGCACCACCGTTACTGCTCGTCCATGGTGGGCGCGACCATTGCCGTAACTGGGACTGGGTCGCCGAAAAGCTGAAGGGCCGCTATCATATCATCGCGCCGGATTTGCGCGGACATGGCGACAGCGCCTGGTCGCCCGACGGCAATTACGACATGGACGGTTTCGTCTATGACCTCGCGCAGCTGATCCATCAGCTTGACCTCGGCCCGATCTCGATCGTCGCGCATTCGATGGGCGGCAATATCGCATTGCGCTATACGGGCCTCTATCCGGACAATGTCCGCAAGCTCGTCGCGATCGAGGGGCTCGGTCCTTCGCCCAAGGTCATCGCCGAGCGCGCGAAAACCGGCTATGCCGAGCGTTTCCGCAAATGGATCGACGACAAGCGTCAGGCCGCAGGGCGCACCCCGCGCCGCTACGCAACGCTCGACGACGCGCTGGCGCGGATGATGGGCGAGAACAGCTATCTGACCGAGGCGCAGGCGCGGCACCTCACGATCCACGGCATCAGCCGCAACGAGGACGGCACGTGGAGCTGGAAATTCGACAATTACCTCAACGTCTGGCCCGCCTTCGACATGCCGCACGCCGATATCGCCGCGTTGTGGGGTGCGATCACCTGCCCCACCCTGCTCCTATATGGCGCGAACAGCTGGGCCTCGAACCCCGAGAAGGACGGGCGGCTCGAGCATTTCAACACCGCGAAGGTGATCGAGTTCGAAAATGCCGGCCACTGGCTGCACCACGACCAGTTCGACCGGTTCATGTCCACGCTAGACGAATTCCTTTAGACCCGTCGCCGGTTGCGCGCTGCGGCGCGCGATGAGAGGCGGCGCGATGGCGTATACGGGGAAGGTATCGACAAGGCAGCGGGCATTGGCCGGCGCAAGCGCGCTGACGATCGTCGTTGCGGTCGGTTTCGGCCTTGCGAGCGGCCTCGACCTCAGCCTCGTTCGCAAGGCGAGCGAAGCGATCACGACGATCGCGATCCCCGCACCGCAGCAGCCGCGCTCACAGGCTCGGCCAGCGAAGACACCAAGCGAAAAGGCCAGCGGCAAGGCGTCGGCCATCAACAAGAAGGCCACGGCCGCAGCGGTTGCCGCGCCGCCGCCCAAGCTGCCACCGGTCATCCCACCCGTCACGGCCGCGCCGAACCCCGGCGCAGGGAGCGATGCGTCGGCGGGCGCCGCACCGAACTCCGGACCGGGATCGGGAGCAGGCGGGCGCGGCGACGGCACCGGTGCCGGCGGCGCGGGAAGCGGCACCGGCGGCGGCACCAGCGCCGTGTGGCGGAGCGGCGCGATCCGTGACCGCGATTATCCGCGCGAAGCAAGCCGCGCGAGGGCGGGCGGCGAAGTCGAGGTGCGGTTCACGATCGAAGCGAGCGGCCGCGTCAGCGGCTGCCGCGTGACGCGATCAAGCGGCGATGCGTCGCTGGACCGGACGACCTGTGCCCTGATCGAGGCGCGCTTTCGCTTCAAGCCTGCGACCGATGCCGCGGGCGACCCGATCGCGAGCCAATATGGCTGGCGGCAGACGTGGTGGCTCGAACCGCCGCGCTAGTTCGCGCATCCTGCAATCGCCAACTTATCGCGAATGCCTCGCAATATTATTTGACTCTGCGATTAACTCGCAATAGCGGCGCCTCGTCCATAACAAAAAGGGGTAAGAGCCGTGAAGCCAACGACGTCCGCCACTTTCCTGGCGCTCTCCTGCGTCGGCAGCCTGATCAGCACTGCGGCCATGGCGGCCGATACGGGTGCCGACGCGTCTTCCGAACAGCAGTCCGAGCGCGAACGCCGCGACGAACGCGAGCAGATCATCGTCACCGGGCAGCATTATCAGACGCAGCAGGAATCGCCGAAATCGACGCGTCCGGTGCGCGACACGCCGCAAACGGTGACCGTTATCACTGGCGAGACGATCGAGCAGCAGAATCTGCTGACGCTGCGCGACATGCTCTCGACGGTCCCCGGCATCACCTTTGGCGCAGCCGAAGGCGGCTCACCGCCCGCCGATTCGATCAACTTCCGCGGCTATTCGGCGGGCAGCGACATCACGCAGGACGGCGTGCGCGACAGCGCCGCCTATAACCGGTCGGATTCGTTCAACCTCGAACAGCTCGAAATCGTCAACGGCGCCAATTCGGTGCAGAGTGGCGCCGGATCGGTCGGCGGATCGATCAACATCGTCACCAAGCGCCCGCTCGACGAGACGCGCGTCGTCGGCACCGCGGGCATCGGCACCGACAATTATTACCGCGGCACGGTCGACGCGAACCTCCGCGTCAACGACCTGATCGCGGTGCGGCTCAACGCGATGGCGCACAAGAATGACGTGCCAGGACGCGATGTCGATAACTACAAGCGTTGGGGCGTCGCGCCGTCGATCAGCATCGGCATGGCGGGACCGACCAAGCTGACGCTGCAATATCTGCATCAGGAAGACGACAATATCCCGCAATATGGCGTGCCCTATTACGATGGCCTGATCCCGGGCGTCCACCGCAGCGATTATTTCGGTTACCGCAATGTCGATCGACAGGAAATCACGGTCGATCAGGCGACCGCGATCGTCGAACATGAATTCAGCGACAACTGGTCGATCCGCAATCTGGCGCGCTGGCAGAAGGTCAGCCAGCTGACCGTCGTGGGCCCGCCGCAAGGCACTTATTGCCTTTCGACCGGTGTGACGCCGCGAGGCGACAGCTGCACGATCAACGTCAACGGCTTCGGCAGCTTCACCGTGCCCGACGGCTATTATTACATCGGCGGCCCGCGCGGGACGCTCCGCGATTCGACGAACGAGCTGATGTACGACCAGGTCGACCTGCGCGGCACGTTCAACACCGGCGCGATCGAACATACGCTCGTTGTCGGCGCCTCGGCATTGTGGGAGAAATATACGCTCAACAACGGCAATGCGCTGCGCAACGCCGACGGCACGCCCTTCTATAGCCGCTATCCGCTGGTCAACATCGCCAACCCGAACGAGGTGGTCGTCGGCCCCGCGCTCCCCGACGGCTTCTCTTATGGCAGCAATGTCTATGAAGGGCCGGTCAATTTCACCTACACCGGCCGCCAGCGCGGCGAGGTCGACAATTATTCACTCTATCTGTTCGACGCGATGAAGCTCGGCAAGTTCGAACTCAACGGCGGTGTCCGTTATGAAAAGAGCAGCGGATCGAACCGCAACGGCTTGGGCATCACGACCCCGACCGAGTATAGCGACAACCTCTTTTCCTATCGCATCGGACTCGTTTACAAACCGGTCGAGGCCGTCACCCTCTATGCCGCCTACGGCAATTCCAAGACGCCCTCGCAGGCGTCGGTCAACGGCAGTTGTTCAGAGGCCGCAACCAACGGCAATTGCAACGTCAAACCGGAAAGCGCGAAGAATTACGAGATCGGCGTGAAGGCCGAGGTCGCGGGCGGCCGCCTGCTGCTGAGCGCCGCGGCGTTCCGCAACGAGCGCGACAGCTATCGCGTCAATTCGGGCGATCCGACGCTGCCCGATCAGGTGCTCGACGGCCATTCGCGCGTCGACGGCATCGCGCTGAGCGCCGTCGGGCAGATCCTTCCCGGCTGGTCGATCACCGCCAACTATACCTATCTCGACAGCGAGATTTTGCAGTCGGTGTCCGATTACTGCCTCGCCAATCCCGGCGAAGGCGCCTGCACCAACTCGCCCGCCTTCCCCGATCCGGTCGCCGGCGCGCGGATCCAGAACACACCCAAACATTCGGGCAGCCTGTTCACCACCTATGAACTGCCGTTCGGGCTGAAGATCGGATATGGAGCGACCTATCAGGGCAAATTCACCTTTAACCTGCCGACGGCAACGGCCGATCCGGAGCTGTTCCAGTCGGACGATTACTGGGTTCACAACGCCTATCTGGCCTATGATTTCACCGACCGGATTTCGGCACAGCTCAACGTGAAGAATTTCACCGACAAGCTCTATTTCACCCGCATCCGCAACAATGGCTGGGCGACCCCCGGCGACGCGCGGTCTGCGGTGCTGACCCTGACGGTCGGGCTTTAACGAACCTTGCCGGGAGCGGCCCGGCGCCGCTCCCGGCATTGATCCCCGGCACAAGCTGTGGCAGCGCCGGAGGGTAAGGAACACACTACCGATGCTGATTGCCGTTCCCGACCTGCTCTCCCCAGCCGAAGTGGCGGACATCCGCGCGATCATCGATGCCGCCGAATGGATCGACGGCAATGCGACGTCGGGCCACCAGTCGGCGCTCGCCAAGCAGAACGAGCAATTGCCCGAGGATGGCGAGGCCGCCAAGCAGGCGGGGCGAATGATCCTCGAAGCACTCGGCCGCTCCCCGATCTTCTTCGCCTCGGCACTTCCGCTCAAAATCTACCCGCCGCTGTTCAATCGTTACGGGGCCGGGCAGCTATTCGACACGCATGTCGATAATGCGATCCGCCTCAAGCGCGGCAGCGATTTCCGCATCCGCAGCGACCTGTCGATCACCGTCTTCCTCGAAGCGCCCGAGGATTACGACGGCGGCGAATTGCTGATCGAGGATCATTATGGCGTCCAGCGCGTCAAACTGTCCGCCGGTCACGCGGTCGTCTATCCCTCGTCGAGCCTGCACCGCGTCACGCCGATCACGCGCGGGCGGCGCGTCGCCTCCTTCTTCTGGCTGCAATCGATGGTCCGCGATGCCGAGAAGCGCCGGACATTGTTCGACCTCGATCGCGCAGTGCAGCGGCTGACCGGCGAACTCGGCGGCAAGGACCGCTCGGTGATCGAACTCACCGGCGTCTATCACAATCTGCTGCGGCTCTGGGCGGACAGTTAATCCAGCATCGCGCGCCACGCGCGCGAGACATATTCGCGGTCGCCCGCGACCACGCACGCGGCCAGTTCCTGCTTATCGGCCAACGCTATCGCTGCTTCGGGGCCCAGCACGGTCAACGCCGTCGCCCAGCCGTCGGCGATCATGCAGCTGCGGTGCAGTACCGTCACCGATGCGACGCCGTTGACGATGGGGCGTCCGGTCGCGGGATCGAAGCTGTGCGAATAATGCTGACCACCCGCGCTGAAGCCCCGCCGATAATTGCCCGAGGTCGCCACCGACAGGTCGTGCAGCGCGATGCGCCACGGCGCGAGCGATGCCGTCGGCGGCATTTCTACATCGACCCACCAGGGCTGTCCGTCTGGACGGATCCCCTCGCCACGCAGTTCGCCCCCAAGTTCGAGCAGGAAGTGGCGCACGCCGATGTCGAACAGCCAGTCGGCGGCAAGATCGACGGCATAGCCCTTGGCGATCCCCGAGAGGTCGAGCGCCGCGCCTTCGCCGCGCCGGATGCGCCGCGTCGCGCGATCGAAATCGATCGTCCTTGCGGCGGACGCGCTGGTCGGGGGCGGCGCACTATCGACAGCCCCCGCGCTGCCGAAGCCCCATGCTTCGGTCAGGCGGCCGAGGCCCGCGTCGAAAGCGCCGCCACTGGCGCGCGCGATTCGAAGCGCCGCCTTCACGACATGGGTGAGTTCGTCCGGCACCTCGCGCCATACGCCGGCGCGCGCGCGATTGAAGCGCGAGAGATCGGATTCCGCTTCCCACTGGCTCATCTGTTCGACAACGAGAGCAAGCGCCGCCTCGACGCCGTGCAGGGTCGAGGCGGGCGGCGCCACCGCCTGCAGCGACCAGCTCGTCCCCATGCTCTCGCCGGCGAAGCGTTCGATCCCTGCCCGCGCGTCGCACCCGGCGAAGGCGGCAGGCGTCAACGCGCGAGGGATCAATATGCGGTCGGTCAGGGCGCGAGTACCTCGATCGTCGTGACATAGCTCGCGCGGCGCTGCGGCCCTGCCAGTGCCGCGGCGCCTTCTTCGCGCGCCGTGCGCGGCGTCGTGACGTTCAGCCAATAGAGGCCGGGGCCCGTCCAATTGATCTCGATCTTGCCGTCGCTACCCGTCTGAAGGTCCATCTGGCCGAGCTGGTCGCGATAACGGATGCCGCCGGGGATCACCGTGACGGGCAGGCCCGCCGCGGGCTTGCCGTCGAGCAGGAACTGGAACGTCGCCACCTCGCCCGCGATCAGGTCGTTCGGATGCGTGACAGGGACCAGCTCGATCCCCTTCCCCGTCGGTTCGAACAGCGTCACGGTCGGCTCGCCGACGGTCACGAAAATCTCGTTGCGATTGTTCGCTTCGGCGGTCCGCACATTGGTCGCGCCCGCGGGGATACGCTCGGCGAGGTTCGCGGTCGTCGTGCCGCGCGGCAGGCGCTCGGTCTTGCCGTTCAGGTCATAGCTGCCCATCACGCCGTCGGATACCGACGCGATCCGCCACGTCCCCTTCTGCGTCAGATGGACGTCGAAGGTGCTGCGATAGCGCCCGGTCGCCTTGTTCTCGATCGCCGCCTCGCTGCCGTCAGGCGCCCATGCCTTCAGCGCGTCGAGGCGCATCGGATGATGTTCGAAGTAGAAAAGATCGTTCGATATCGCGGCGTCGACCGTGACCCAGACATCGTCGCCCGACAGAACGGTCGACGACGGCAGCATCCACTGACGGTGCGCCGATGCCGGGACGGTGGCGATCGCGGCAAGCGCCGCCCCCGCTGCGAAGCCCCAAAAACCCTTGTTCATCACCCTGTCCTTTCCTGCTTAACGGAAGGAAACCGAGACGGCCCCCAATTCACTTTTTCCCGCGGCGCGTCCGCCCGCTCCGGCCTTTGCGGGCCAGGTAAAGGGGATACGCAGAAGTTCGCGGCCACCCACTTCGCGGGCCGCCTCGATCACCAGCATGTACTGGCCGGGCGCGGACGCGCCGAGCTGCGCGCGCGTGAAGGAGATTTTGTGCGCGCCCGGTGCGCGCGTCGCGCCGGTGATCCCGTTCGCGGGGAAAGTCATCGAACGGCCCGCGGCGCGCCACCACTGGCGCACGTCGCGAAGCCACTTCGTGCCTTCGTTCGCCTTCATGTCGTAATCGTACCAGACCGCCACGGTCCTCGGCTTCGCGCCCTCCTTCTCGACCCAGATCGCGACATAGGGCTTGTGATATTCGGCGACCTTCAGCCGCGGAATATTGACCGCGACGTCCATCGTCCCCGGCGCGGCGGCAAATAAGGGCGCGGTGAGTATGGCACCAAGGCCGATCGTCCCGCCGACGATGCGCGCTGGGGTGGTAAGCTGCATGAAGGGTCTCCCTAGTGGATGAAGATGGTCGCGATGGCGGCGGGAATCGCGAGCCCCAGCCCGACCAGCGGCCAGGTGCTCCGGCGCTTCGCCGAATGAAGCTGGAGCAGGAACAGGCCAGTGACCGCGAAAACGAGGCAGGCGAGCGCGAAGACGTCGATGAACAGGCTCCACGCGCCACCCGAATTGCGACCCTTGTGGAGATCGTTGAGGTAGGAAATCCAGCCGCGGCTGGTGACCTCGCTCGTCGCCTTGCCGGTCGCCAGATCGATCGCGACCCACGCGTCGCCGCCAGGACGCGGCGCGGGCAGATAGACTTCGTCGGCCGACCATTCGGCCTCAGCGAACGCTTTGACGGGAAAGCGCTCCTCGACCCAGGCGGCAACGGCGGTCGGCAACGGCGCCTTTTCAGCCGCGGGAACGGCCGCCTTCAGCGCCGTGAGCATGGTCGGCGGCATCGTCGCCGCCGCTTCGGTGACCACCGGCGCAGCTTCGATATCCGCCGCGTGGTTGAGCGTGAAGCCGGTGATCGCGAACAGGAGCAGGCCGATCAGGCTGACGGCCGAGCTCATCCAGTGCCACATATGCAGCTGTTTCAGCCAAAAGGCGTTCCGGCTCTTCCGGGCCGCCGGGCGTTGGGATGTCGGTGCGTGCATCGAAGGTTTCTGCGGCGGGTTCCGGAGGAGCGGGATGCGAGCGGCATTATCGCGAACGATTCTCAATTACAATAAAATTTGTGAACCACGCGAAAAATGCCGCGCGCGCGGCAGCGGCCGGGCGAACGCATGGCCGGCAGGCAGCGGCGGCCTATGGTTTTCGATCGAAAGGGAAGTAGGTGGCGGAGACGGAGGGATTCGAACCCTCGGTACCGGATTTACCAGTACGACGGTTTAGCAAACCGTTGGTTTCAGCCACTCACCCACGTCTCCGCATGGTCTGCCGCGCTAACGGCAGGTTTGGCCTAGGCGGGTCGCTATAGCCATGCGCCTCGCGCCCCGCAACGGCAAAGATTGTTCAATTTTATGGGCCTTGCGCGCATTTCGTCGCTCGAATGATTCGGTCCGGCGTAAATTCGACTCAGGTCATCGCCCGTTCATTGCCCCCGCGTCAAAGCGAGTCATGATTAACGTAGATTTCGGCGCAAAGGTGCCGCTCGATTTTTGGGGGTCCAATATGCGGAAGACGTTCACCAGCCTTGCTCTTGCAGCCTTGGCCTCGCTCGGACTTGCATTGACGCCGCTGCCGGCGGCGGCGCAGATGCGCGAGATCGATCCCAGCAACACGCAAATCGACTCCGATCTCGACAGTCCCGCACCGCCTGCGACAACAAGCGATCCCTACAGCGAGCCGTCGTATGACAGCGACCTTGCGACCGGCGACCAACAGACGAGCGAAACGCCGGTCGACGGCGGCACGACGAGCGGCGACACCGCCGATATGACCGCCACCAGCGTCGCCACCGACGATGGCTCGACCTATAAGCAGGACGACCTGATCGGTGCGGCGGAAGGTGTGTTCGGCAAGGGCGCACAGGGTCTCGCGGGATTGATCGAGGATATCCTCAAGAAGCAGGGCGAACCCAACGCCTATATCGTTGGCCGCGAAGCTGGCGGCGCGCTCGTCCTCGGCGTGCGCTACGGTTCGGGCACGCTGCACCACAAGATCGAGGGCGAGCTGCCCGCTTATTGGACCGGCCCGTCGATCGGTTTCGACGCGGGCGCGAACGCCGGCAACACCTTCGTCCTCGTTTACAATCTGTTCGACAGCGAGGATCTCTACAAACGCTATCCTGCGGGCGAAGGCGCCGCCTATCTAGTCGGAGGCTTCAACGCGAGCTACCTGCGCCGCGGCGACGTCGTGCTGATCCCGATCCGGGTCGGCGTCGGCGCACGGCTCGGCGCCAACGTCGGCTATATGAAGTTCCGCAAAAAGCAGAATTGGGTACCCTTCTGAGAATTGGCCCGTTTGCCACGGGGGCGACAGCCCGCGCTTCGGCGCGGGCTTTTTCTTTGTGCGGATGATATCGGGGACCGCCCCATCCGGAGATCGACGACATGACATCGAAGCCCGCCAGTGACCCGCACTATTCGCCCTTCACGGTCGGCGGCGGCCTGATCTTCGTCTCGGGCCAGCTTCCTCTGCGGCCGGGCCGCGATTCATCGCTGGCGGATGCACCGTTCAAGGCACAGGTCGAGCAAACATTGTCGAACCTCGAAAACGTCCTGCATCAGGCCGGTGCCGACCTTTCACAGGTGATCAAGACGACCGTCTATCTCAGCAGCATTGCCGACTGGGATGAACTGGACATCCTGTACCGGCAATTCTTCGGCGAAACGCGACCCGCCCGAAGCGTTGTCCCCACCGGCCCGCTCCATTTCGGATTCCGTATCGAGATCGAGGCTATCGCGCTCTCGGCCAAGGCCCAGGCATCCGGATAATACCCCCGGCGACGGACGCCCCTGACTGTGATATCAAGAGAGCGACTTTGACGTGCCGGCCCGCCGCACGCAACCAGTCGGGGAGGCATTATGTCGGTCGAACCCTTGCATCATGACCGCCGGCTTTCGCCGTTCGAGCGGAGCCCGATCCTGACCGGGGTGGCCGTCGGCGTTGCCTCGCTGCTCCCACACGCATTCCTGTCGGCGCAGGCATCGCTCGCTTTCGCCGCGATTCTGATCGCGTTGATTGCCGGTATCTATTTCGGGTTTGCCGTCGTGAACGGATCGCCCCGCGACCAGCTTGTCGAATTCAACGTCACCGGCGCCTTCGCCATTGCGGGGCTGCTCGGCTTGCTGCACTGGCCCCTCCTGTTGCCGCTTGCCTATTTCGGCCACGCCGCGTGGGATTTCGCGCATCACCGTCGCGCGCATCTGCCGCTCGTGGCGATCCCGCAGTGGTATGTGCCTTGGTGCGTCGTCATCGACGTCATCGTCGGGACCGGCTTGCTGTTGATCTGGCGAAACCACGGCCTGATCTAAAATGCGCCGAAGCGCCTAGTCGCCGTCGAAGGCGATCAGCGTTTCGCAAGCCAGTCCGGCTGCATCGAGCCGCTGCGACCCGCCAAGATCGGGCAGATCGATCACGAACAGCGCCGCCGCCACCTCGGCACCGACGCTGCGCATCAGCGCTGCGGTGGCGAGGATCGTGCCGCCGGTCGCGAGCAGGTCATCAACGAGGATGACGCGATGCCCCGGCAGCACCGCGCCATCATGGAGTTCGAGGCGATCGACGCCATATTCGAGTTCGTAATCCACGCCGATCGTCACGCCGGGCAGCTTGCCCGCCTTGCGTACCGGAACGACGCCAAGACCCATGGCGGTCGCCATCGCGGCGCCGAACAGAAAACCGCGCGCCTCGACCGCGACGATGAGATCGGGGCGGTAGGCCGCGGCGCGCGCGCTCAGCCGGCGCACGCTCTCGCTGAAACCGGCGGCATCGCCGATCAGCGTCGTGATATCGCGAAACTGGATGCCCGGCTTTGGAAAGTCCGGGATCGTGCGGACGAGTGACGCGAGGTCGAGGTCCGGCTGGGGCGGGAGGGCGATCATGACGTCACAATCGCCCTGCCCCCGTTTCTCAATGCTTCTTGTCGGCCCAGATGTTCCGGTACGACAGATAGGTCAGTACAGTGAAGATCAGCAGGAAGAAGAACACCGCATAACCGACCTGGATGCGTTTGATCAGCTTCGGTTCGGCGGTCCAGACGAGGAATGCCGTCACGTCCTTCGACATCTGGTCGACGGTCGCCTGGGTGCCATCGGCATAGGTGACCTGGTTCGGAGCCAGCGGCGGGGCCATCGCGAGGTTGAGGTTCGCGAAATAGGGGTTGTAGTGCAGCCCCGTGCCCGGCTTCAGCTCGGCCGGCAGGTTCGCCGGCGGGTTCTGGAACCCGGTCAGCAGCGAATAGACATAGTCCTTGCCGCCTTCGCGCGCCTTGGTGATCAGCGAAAGGTCGGGCGGCAGCGCATTGTTGTTCGCGGCGCGCGCGGCGACTTCGTTCGCGTAGGGCGACGGGAAATAATCCGACGGCAGGCCATCGCGCGTCGCCGGTTCACCCGTGTCAGGGTTGATCGACGGGACCTGGAAGCCCCTGGCGAAAGTCTTGATCTGCCCTTCGGTGTATCCGAGGTCCGCAATGTCGCGGAAGGCGACGAGGTGCAGGCCGTGGCAGGCCGAGCAGACTTCCTTGTACACCTGCATCCCGCGTTGCAGCTGCGCCTTGTCCCAATGCGGCAGCAGGATGCCATCGCTGGCGAGCTTCAGATGCTTGGGGTGCTTGTGAAACTCGTGCGCGACATTGGGTTCATTCTTGAGCGGCGTCGTGAAGATCGCGAGCACCAGCGCGGTAATGAAACCGAGACCGACGAGAAAACCGAGCGGACGAACCATGGCTGTATCAGCTCCTATTAAAGTCCGGCGCTCAGGCCGTTGCCGAAGCCGACGCGGTGTCGGTGGCGTGTTTGGCGAGGACCGCTTCGGTGATCGAATTCGGCATCGGAAGCGGGCGTTCGATCCGCGACACGATCGGCAGGATCACCAGGAAGTGCGCGAAATAATAGATCGCACCCAGCTGGCTGAGGATCACCCACGGCTGTTCGGCGGGCTGCATGCCGCACCAGCCGAGGAGCAGTACGTCGGCGACGAGGACCCAGAAGAAGATGCGGTACAGCGGGCGATAGTTCGACGACTTGACCGGCGAGCTGTCGAGCCAGGGCAGGAAGAACAGCAGCGCGATCGAAGCGAACATCGCGATGACGCCCCACAGCTTCGCGTCGATCCACAGGAAGTTGAAGGTGAAGGCCTTCAGGATCGCGTAAAAGGGCAGGAAATACCATTCGGGAACGATATGCGCGGGCGTCGAAAGCGAGTTTGCCGGAATATAATTGTCGGCATGGCCGAGCGTGTTCGGGCTGAAGAAGGTCAGCGCGACAAACACGAGCAGGAAGACGCCGACGCCGAAGCCGTCCTTCGCGGTGTAATAGGGGTGGAACGGGACGGTGTCCTGTTCGTCCTTCACCTCGATGCCCGTCGGGTTCGAAGAACCCGGGATGTGCAGCGCCCAGATGTGCAGGATGATGACACCCAGGATCACGAACGGCAGCAGATAGTGCAGCGAGAAGAAGCGGTTGAGCGTCGCGTTGTCGGGAACGAAGCCGCCAAGCAGCCATTCGCGCACCGGCTCGCCGACGAGCGGGATCGCAGAGAAGAAGCCGGTGATCACCTGCGCGCCCCAGAAGCTCATCTGGCCCCAGGGAAGCACATAGCCCATGAAGGCGGTCGCCATCATCAGGAGGAAGATCACTACGCCGAGCAGCCACACCATTTCGCGCGGCGCCTTGTACGAACCGTAATAAAGGCCGCGGAAGATGTGGAGATACACGACGATGAAGAACATGCTCGCGCCGTTCATATGCGCGTAGCGGATGAACCAGCCGGCATTCACGTCGCGCATGATATGCTCGACCGAATTGAACGCGACGTCCGCATTGGCGGCATAGTGCATCGCCAGAACGATACCGGTGATGATCTGGATCATCAGCGCGGCGCCGGCGAGGACGCCGAAGTTCCAGAAATAGTTGAGGTTGCGCGGAACCGGATAGCCGGGTCCCGTGGCGTTGTAGACCAGCCGCGGGATCGGCAGCTTCTCGTCCATCCACTTCATCAGCGGATGTTGCGGCTCATAGGGCTTGGCCCAGGGAAAGCTCATCTTATCTCGCTCCTCAGCCGATCGTCACGACGGTATCGCTGGTGAATTCATAGGGCGGCACGACCAGATTCTTGGGTGCCGGCCCCTTACGGATGCGCGCCGCGGTGTCATAGTGCGAACCGTGGCACGGGCAGAAATAACCGCCATAATCGCCGCGATTCTCACCCTCGGCGGCGCCGAGCGGCACGCAACCGAGATGCGTGCAGACGCCGAGCGTGATCAGCCAGTTTTCCTTGCCGGGCTTGGTACGCTGGTCGATCGTTTCGGGGTCGCGCAGGTCGCCCATCGGGACGGCCTTGGCTTCGGCGATTTCCTTGGCAACGAGGTTGCGCACGAACACGGGTTGCTTGCGCCAGCTCGTCTTGATCGCCTGACCGGGTTGAATCGCCGAAATGTCGATTTCCGTCGACGACAGCGCGAGCACGTCGGCCGACGGGTTCATCTGGTTGAGCAGCGGCAGCACCACCGCC
The DNA here is from genome assembly GCF_013410105.1 of Sphingopyxis sp. JAI108. Classification (GTDB taxonomy): domain Bacteria; phylum Pseudomonadota; class Alphaproteobacteria; order Sphingomonadales; family Sphingomonadaceae; genus Sphingopyxis; species Sphingopyxis chilensis. The sequence continues at coordinate 1,661,962 of NZ_JACCCJ010000001.1, read as the reverse complement.
ACCGCACCGACACCAGCGAAACTCACTGCCGCAATATTGATGAAATCCCGGCGGCGTACGCCATCTTCGATACCGGCGTTGAGTTCAGTTTCACTGGCCATTCGATTGCCCTTGTATGGGTGAACCACAAAGATTCTCGAAGGAATGACCGCCCCTGTTGCACGCGCACGAAAGCGCACAACCCGGCGGCCCCTCCGGGAATTGCGGGCCTGATAGCCGCACTGTCCGGGCTTGCCAACAGGCAATTTCCGCTTCCGTCACCTGCCCGCCCCGACACGGACAAGTCTCTCGATTCGCGGCGCCTTCGCCTTTATGGCGGCAGCATGGAAATCGCGCTGTTTCAACCCGACATCGCCGGCAATGTCGGCACCATATTACGCACCGCCGCCTGTTTCGGCGCGCCGGCGCATATTATCGAACCGTGCGGCTTTCCCTTTGGCGACGCGGCGCTGAAGCGCGCAGGGATGGATTACGCGGTGCGCGCGAATGTTCGCAGACACCCGGACTGGGACGCGTTCCGCCATTGGTCGCAGATCGGCGGACAGCGCGTCGTCCTGCTCACGACCGCGGGCGCGACGTCGCTTCCCGATTTCGAGTTCGGCCTTGGCGATGTCCTGCTGTTCGGATCGGAGAGCGCGGGCGTGCCGCACCATGTCCACGATGCGGCCGCCGCACGGATCGCGATTCCGATGCAACCCGGCTTTCGATCCTTGAATGTCGCGGTCGCGGCTGGCATCGCGCTCGCCGAGGCGCTCAGGCAAACGAAAGGCTTTCCGGCATGACCCCGCTCGACCCGCAGCAACAGACGGCACGCGACTGGTTCGAATCGCTCCGCGACCGGATCTGCGCCGAATTCGAGGCGATCGAGGCCGAGGCGGGCAGCGACGCGCGCTTTGCCTATACCCCGTGGGATCGCGATGCCGACGGGATCGAACCGGGCGAAGGCGGCGGCGGTGTCCGCGGGGTGATGACGGGCCAGGTCTTTGAAAAGGTCGGCGTCAACGTCTCGACCGTCGGTGGCCAGTTCGCGCCCGAATTCGCCACGTCGATCCACGGCGCGGCCGAAGATCCGAGTTTCTTTGCCACCGGGATCAGCCTTGTCGCCCATATGGCGAATCCGCACGTCCCGGCCGTCCACATGAACACGCGCTTCCTCGCGACGACGCGGCGCTGGTTCGGCGGCGGCGCCGACCTCAACCCGCCGATCGAATATGCCGAAGACACCGACGCCTTTCACGCGCGGCTGCGCGCCGCCTGCGCGCCCTTTGGCCCCGACGTCTATGAACGCTATGCCAAATGGGCCGAGGATTATTTCTACATCCCCCACCGCGGCGTCCACCGCGGCGTCGGTGGCATCTTCTACGACCATCTCGAATGCGGCGACGATGCCGAGTATGACCGCAATTTCCAGCTGACGCAGGCGGTCGGCGAGGCTTTCCTCGACATCTTTCCGCAGATCGTGCGCCGCCGCATGGGCCTGCCCTTCACCGAGGCCGAGCGCGACGCGCAGCTGATCTGGCGCGGCCGCTATGCCGAATTCAACCTCGTCTACGACCGCGGAACGCTGTTCGGGCTCAAGACCGGGGGCAATATCGACGCGATCCTGATGAGCCTGCCGCCGCTCGCAAAATGGGCCTGATGCGAAAAGGGCGCCCCGTTTCCGGAGCGCCCTCTCGCCAAGTTCATACGTCCGATCAGGCGAAGACGTCGCCCGATGCGCGCGGCGCGATGGCGCGATAGACGCCGACCGGCATCGAAAAGGAGATCATGATGATCGGCAGATAGACGAGCGCCGCCATCACGATCATCGTCAGCATCGCGCCGACGACCGAACCGCCCGCGACCGCGCCGAGAATGCCGCCGAATATCATCCCCGCGACCAGCGCGTAGACGAACAGGCCGATCGTGAAGAGCAGATAGAAGCCGACGATCACCCACTGCGAAGGGCCGGTGAGCCGCCACGATTCGCTCAGACCCGTGACCGGATTGCGCGTCAGCCGCTCGGCCATCACCGGCCCGGCGACCATGAAGCGGCCCTGCACCCACAGGAGGAAAACAATCACCGCGATATAGACGAGCACCATCAAGAGGATCGCCCCGCCACCGATCGCGCCGGCACCGCCCGATTCCAGCGCCGCGGGAGACAAGCCACCCATTCCGCCGAGCGCCGCGCCGAAGATCAGCGTCAGGATGAACATGACGATGAAGATGACGATATAGGCCGCGATCATGATCACGATCATGCCAAATGCCAGCGCCGGTCCGGCCTGAAACGCCCAGGCGAAATTCGGCGCCTCGCCGGGGTGCATGCCACCACGCCAGATCAGCATCGACACGCCGTAGAAGATTACCGCGGCCACCAGCGCGAACAGGCTGATCTTGCCGAATGCCCCCATGATGAGCGAAGGGTCATTGGGCGACATCGCCATCGCCGCAAAGGTCGATCCGAGGAACAGATAGCCAAGCAGACCGACGACGACGAGCGCACCGCCCACCCACATCAGCATCTGCATCCAATTGGCCTTCAGAAACGCGAAGGTTTCGGAAAAAGCCGCTCCGATACTCATTTTCGTCATGTCACTTCCCCCTGCTTGTCAAAACCTGCTCTTCACTCCGTCCAAAGTTGGGCGAAGGCCGACCGGCTTCGCCCCGATTGCGACCCATTCTTTGTTGCTGCGGGTTTGCCTGTCACTGAAACACGTCGGACGAGGTCCGTAGCGCGAGCTGGCGATAGGCCGCGGCCGATACGGCGATCGACACCAGACTACCGATCGCGCCGAACGCGGCTTCGACGAAGCCCCCCATCATGCGACCGATACCCGGCTCGCTGCCAAAGATCACCGCGACGATCCCGCCGACGATCAGCGCCGCGATCACGATCACGATGCCGACAAGGAACAGGAAAAAGAAGACCGCCCAGCCGTTGTCGCGGGTCAGCTCCCAACTCGTCCGGATCGCCTCGAAAGGGTTGTAGATGCGGCGATCGGCGATCGCCGGCGTCACGAGCGCGAGCCGCCCGATCAGGTAGATACCGGGAACGATCAGCAGGACGAGACCGAAACCGATCGCGATTCCGCACAGGATCTGGACCGCAATCATCGTCGGGAAGAGCATGAGGCCGAAGGTCAGCGCCTCGCCGACGCTGATTCCCGCCCGCGAAAGCCAGAGCCGCAGGATTGCCGCGGTTCCGATCAAGGTGCAGAGCGCGATGACCAGCTGGCCGGGGATCATCTGGCGAAAGCTTTCGCGAAATGTTGCCACGACCTGGTTGAAATCGGCGCCCGCGGGCGGCTCGATCGGTACCGGGCCGAACCAGGCGAAGGCGAGCGCCGGCAGGAAGAGGAATACGCCCGCGATCGTCCCGACGAGCGCCGTGTGCGATCTCAAAAGCTGCAACGTGTCGTCCCACGCCGCGCCCATATCGAATTTTACCATTGATACCCCGTCATTTTTTGGTTCCCCGTTGCGTCCGAAGGTGACGATCTTCGGCGCGTCTGTCCAGCCCTGTCGGTCATACGCGCCGGGGGGTCTTGCACCGAAGGCCGCGGCGCGCCAGATAGCCGGCGCAATGACCTCCCTTCCCGCGCCCGAATGGACGATAAGCCCCGGCCTGACCGACTATGATACGGCGCTCGCCGACATGGAAGCGCGCGCGGCCGCGATCCAAGCCGACGCGGGCGGCGAACATATCTGGCTGCTCGAGCATCCGCCGCTCTATACGGCGGGGACGAGCGCCGATCCCGCCGAGCTGCTGAACCCGCAATTCCCCGTTTACGACGCGGGGCGCGGCGGGCGTTACACCTATCATGGCCCGGGCCAGCGCGTCGGCTATGTCCAGCTCGACCTGACGCGGCGCGGGCGCGACGTGCGCGCCTATGTCTCGGCGCTCGAAGGCTGGGTGATCGACGCGCTCGCGCTGCTGGACGTCGCGGCAAGGCGCGCCGACGGCCGCATCGGCATCTGGACCGACGACGCAGAGGGTCGCGAGGCCAAGATCGGCGCGATCGGCGTGCGCGTGAAGCGCTGGGTGACGATGCACGGCTTTTCGCTCAACGTCGCGCCCGACCTCGCGCATTTCGGCGGGATCGTGCCGTGCGGCATCGCCGAATTTCCGGTGACCAGCCTCGCCGCGCTCGGCAAGGCGGCGACCTTCGCCGACGTCGATGCGGCGCTCGTGCAGACGCTGCCCGCCTTTCTCGACAAGCTCGGGCCGACAGACTAGGAACCCTGCCATGACCCGCATATTCCTCGCCTCGCTCTCCCTGCTCGCCTTGACCGCCTGCGGCGGGGGCGACAGCACCGGCAAATCGACGACCAAGCTCGACGCGGTCGAGGTCCAGCCCGGATCGATCAGCGATTCGATGATCATCCTCGACGATGTGGCGAGCGACGGCACCGCGATCGACAACAGCATTCCCGACGATGGAACGAAGAAGGACGCGCCCAAGCCCGAAGAGGCTAGCGAGAGCGACGATGCCGCCGACGAAAGCGATGCCGGCGACAATCCCGAGGCGGTCGACATGCCGGCCGCGAAAAAGGCGCTGACCGCCGACGCGCCCTCAAAAAAGGGCGAATAAGCCCTAACGCAAACCCAGATGCTTGTGCGTCTGGAGCGACAGGCGCCAGCGCGGATCGGCCATCACCAGATCGATGCACGCCTGCACATTGGCGGCGGCGTCCACGTCGTCGAGCGGCTGGACGAGCAGATGCCCGAAATCGAGATCCGCGAGCCGCGCGACGTCGCTGCCCGGCTGCGGCCAGACGAGCTTCAGTTCGTCGCCGCTCAGTTGGACCAGATCGCTGCCCGCCTTCGGGCTGACGCAGATCCAGTCGATGCTGCGCGGAATCGGCAGGGTGCCGTTGCTTTCGATCGCGATGGTGAAGCCGCGATCGTGCAGCGCGCCGATCAGCGCGTCATCGACCTGCAGCATCGGCTCGCCGCCGGTCAGCACTACATAGCGGTCTTCGCCGCCCGCACCCCAACTTTCGGCGATGGCATCGGCGAGCGTCGCAGCGGTCTTGTATTTGCCGCCCAGCGTCCCGTCGGTGCCGACGAAATCGGTGTCGCAGAACTGGCAGATCGCCTTGGCGCGATCCTTTTCACGCCCCGTCCAGAGATTGCAGCCGGCGAAGCGGCAGAACACAGCGCGGCGCCCCGCCTGTGCCCCTTCCCCCTGCAGCGTGAGGAAAATCTCTTTGACCGCGTAGACCATCGGATCAGGCGTAGCACGTCGGGTCGGCGAGCCCGGCGTCGGCGAAGCCCTTGCTGCGCAGGCGGCAGCTGTCACACGACCCGCAGTGCAGCCCTTCCGGGGTGGGATCGTAGCACGACCAGCTCATCCCGGCGTCCATGCCCAGCCGCGCCGCTTCGGCGGCGATATCGGCCTTCGTCATATGCTGGAGCGGCGCGTGGATGCGGAACTCGACGCCCTTGTCGCCGTCGCGGGTCGCCAGCGCCGCAAGCTTTTCAAAGCCCTGGATGAATTCGGGCCGGCAGTCGGGATAGCCCGAATAATCGAGTGCATTGACCCCGATGACGATGTCCTGCGCAGCCCGTGCCTCGGCGAGCCCGAGCGTCAGCGACAGGAAGATGAGGTTGCGCGCGGGGACATAGGTGACCGGGACATCGTCGCCGACCCCGTCCTTCGGCACGTCGATATCGGCCGTCAGCGCCGAACCGCCAAAGCGGCGGAGATCGAGCGGCAGGACGATATGCTCGGCGGCACCGACATATTCGGCGATGCGCGCGGCGGATTCGAGCTCGACGCGATGGCGCTGGTTATAGTCGATCGTCAGCGCGACGATCCGCGCGCCCGCCTCGCGCGCGAGGCCCGCGCAGACCATCGAGTCGAGCCCGCCCGACAGGAGGACGATCACGCTTTTTCCGGAAACTTGCTGCATCGGCGCCAGATAGGCCCCCGCCGCCGGGGGCGCAAGGGTCGCGCCGCATCAAAGAAACGGGCCGCGAGGCGGTCGCCGCACGGCCCAGTTCGGCATGACAGCCGTTAGGGAGAATGGCACACATCGATATGCCATGGCCCTGTTGTAACGGCGGATGGTTAATATCTGGTTTGTTCAGCAGCCGCCCGTGCGCCGCGCCTCGATCGCCTGCGAAAAGGGCCTGCCCTCGGCAATGCCCTGCGTATCGATCTGGACGAGCCGGTTGGTTTCGCTGCGGATCGTCGTGCGGCCATGCCCGGCACCGGGGCAAGTATAATGGACGGTCACCGAATTGGGCGTATCCTCGATCACATAGCGCGAACAGGTCGCGCCGGGGTGATAGACCTGGATCATCCGCCGCGCGTCGCCGACGCAGATCGTCTGGACGACCGCGTCCTTGCCGCGTTCGCGCAGCTGCCAACTCCCCTTTTCGAGCCGGTCGAGCATCGCCAGCGACGGCGCCTGCGCCGGCACCACGGTTGCGCCCGCAAGGCCGAGCGCCAGTAAGGAATATCGAACGAAGGGAGAGAAGATCGCCATTTTCACCTGTCCACTGGCCGCCCGCGCGGTCTGGAAGCGACCCGGTCGCCTATAGCTAACAACGCCGCAGCGGCATTTCAACCGCTTGGCGCTGGATTACCCCGTTTCGTCGTCTGTTCAGGCCGATGCTATTCGCTGCGATCGTGGGACGCGATCTCTTCGAGCGGGATCGGGAAGAAGCGCGAGCAAAAGGCGCAGTCGACGACGACCCGGCCGTCATCGTCGGCCATTTCGGCGCGTTCGGTCTCGGGGAATTGCGCGAGAACGCCAGCGAAATAGCCGGCGCTGCACCGGCACCCGCGCGACACCGTCACGCCCGGCTCGACACGCACCTCATCCTCGTGAAACAGCCGCCATGCCAGCGTCTCGAGCGAGGTCGCGGGATCGGTGAGTTCCTCGGCCTTGAGCGTGACCGCGATCGCCTTGGCATGTTCCCATTCGGGACTGTCATGCCGCACATGGAGGCGGTCGCGGCCGACCTCGCCTTCGGGCAGGTGCTGGAGGAGCAATCCGCCGGCAAGGCAGCCCGCTTCGGGATCGTGACGCGCCGCGAGCTTGATCAGGCTCGGAATCTGTTCCGACTGTTCGAAATAATGCTCGGCCGCCTCGCCGATCGACGTGCCTTCGAGCGGGACGATGCCCTGATAGCGTTCGCCGGTGGTGGCCTGGTCGAAGGTGATCGCAAGAAAGCCTTCGCCGAACAGCGCGAACAGCGTCGGATCGGCCCCGACCTCGGCCAGCCGCTCGGCATCGAACTTGAGATAGCCGCGCAGCTCACCGCCGCGATAGTCGCAGACGAGCAGTTCGACCGGCCCGCCGCCGGTCTGCGCCTGCAAGGTCAACTGCCCGTTCTCGTCCTTGAGCGTCGAGCCGAGCAGCACGGTGAGCACCAGCGCCTCTGCCAGCAGTTTTTCGGCGACCGGCGGATAATTGTGTGCGCCGATGATCGTCTGGAGCGTTGGCCCGAGCCGCACCAGCCGTCCGCGCACATGGCGCTCGGCGATGGTGAACAGCAGGGGCTGGTCGAACCAGGTTTCGATGGTCTCGCTCACGTCATAAAGCTCACAATTTGCCGAGCGCCCAGAGCAGGATCGACTTCTGCGCATGGACACGGTTTTCGGCCTCGTCCCACACGCGCGACTGCGCGCCGTCGATCACCGCATCGACGACCTCGTCGCCGCGGTGCGCGGGCAGGCAATGGAGGAAGATGGCGTCGGCCTTGGCGCCCGTCATCAGCCGCTCATCGACCCGGTAGGGCGCCATCGCCGCAATCTTGTTGTGCGCATGATCCTGTCCCATCGACACCCAGGTGTCGGTGACGACCAGGTCGGCGCCCGCCACCGCCTCGCGCGCATCGCGCACGATATCGACGCGAACGCCCTTGGCGCGCGCGGCCTCGACGAAGCCCGCCTCGGGTTCATAGCCCTGCGGCACACCGGCGCGGACGTGAAAGCCGAACAGGCCCGCCGCCTCGATCAGCGAAGCGAGGACATTGTTGCCGTCGCCGAGCCAGGCGAGCTCAAGCCCCGGCAGCGCCTTGCCGCTCTCGACCACCGTCAAGAGGTCGGCGACAATCTGGCACGGGTGCGACAGGTCGGTGAGACCGTTGATCACCGGGACACTCGCATATTCGGCGAGTTCCTCGGCCTTCGCATGGTCGTCGGTGCGGATCATGATCGCATCGGCATAGCGCGACAGCACGCGCGCGGTGTCGGCGATCGTCTCGCCGCGGCCGAGCTGCGTCGTTCCCGCATCGAGGATCATCGGCACGCCGCCGAGCTGGCGGATCGCGATGTCGAACGACGCGCGCGTGCGCGTCGAATTCTTCTCGAACACCATCGCGAGCACATGGTCCGCCAGCGGCGCGTCGGCGTCGGGTTTTGCCTTCGGCCAGCCCGCGCGTGCCGCCTTGCGGTCGATCGCGTCCGAGAGCATCGCCGCGACGGCGTCGCCGCCGGCGTCGGAAAGGTTCAGGAAGCGCCGCATCATGCCCTCCGTTCTACAGGAACGGAAAACATCAGGATTCCGCGGGCGTGTAGCTCGCCGCGCCCGCCGACAGTTTCTCGATGAATTCCGCGATGTGGCTCTCGTCGATGTTGAGCGGCGGCAGCACGCGAACGACATTTTCGCCCGCCGCGACGGTGAGCAGCCCATGATTGTCGCGCAGATGCGCGACGAAGGCGCGGCTGTCCGACTTGAGCTTGAGCCCGAGCATCAGGCCGACGCCGCGCACGCTGTCGAACAGATGGTCGTGGTTCGGGATGAGCTGTTCGAGCGCGCCGCGCAGCCGCTCGCCGGTCGTCTTGACCTGGTCGAGAAAACCGTCTTCGAGCACGACGTCGAGCACCGCCTGCCCCGCCGCACAGGCAAGCGGGTTGCCGCCATAGGTCGACCCGTGCGTGCCGATCACCATGCCGCGCGCGGCCTTTTCGGTCGCGAGGCACGCGCCCATCGGGAAGCCGCCGCCGATGCCCTTGGCGCTCGCCATGATGTCGGGGGTGACACCATAATGTTCATAGGCATAGAGATGCCCGGTGCGTGCGACGCCGCACTGGACTTCGTCGAACACGAGCATCAGGTCGCGCTTGTCGCAGATATCGCGCAGCGCCTGCAGGAAAGGCTGCGACGCGGGGCGGATACCGCCCTCGCCCTGAATCGGCTCGACGAGGAAACCCGCGCTATTGTCGTCGACCAGATCGAGCGCGGCGTTGATGTCGTCGAACGGTGCATAGGCGAAGCCGGGCAGCAGCGGATCGAAACCCTTGCGCAGCTTTTCCTGATTGGTCGCCGAGATGGTGCCGAGCGTGCGGCCGTGAAAGGCGTTGTTGAAGGTGATCAGATTGTGCTTTTCGGGATTGCCCGCGCTCGAATGATAGGCGCGCGCGGTCTTGATCGCGCATTCGACCGCCTCGGCGCCCGAGTTGGTAAGGAACACCGTATCGGCGAACGTATGTTCGACGAGCCGCGCTGCATAGGCCTCACCCTGCGGGCTGCCATAGAGGTTCGAGACGTGCATCAGCGTCGCGGCCTGATCCTGGATCGCCTTGGTCAGGTGCGGGTGGCCGTGGCCGAGCAGGTTGACCGCGATGCCGCTCGCGAAGTCCAGATAGCGCTCGCCGCGCTCGCCGATCAGATAGGCGCCCTCGCCGCGCACCGGACGCACACCGCACCGGGGGTATACGGGCATCAGCGGCGTGATCGTCATGGCAGGCACCTTTCGAACTAAAGTAAAAAGGCGACCCCAAACGGGCCGCCCTTGGTCGGGCCGCTCCTATACTGCCGGTGCCGGAGGCGCGTCAACACGGCGGGCCTCGCGCCGGATGACAGAAAAACGATCAGAGTGCCGGAACCGCTGTCGCCCGGATTTCCTTCTTCGCGCGGTCGATCGACCATAGCAGGCGCGGCTCGACCGGGTCCCAGTCGATCGCCTGCCCCTCGGTCGGCACCGGCAGCGTCGCGACAAGGTCGAGCGTCGCGCCCGCCTTCGGCAGCCGCAGCGCATAGATTTCGGGCCGGTCGTGTCCGCTCGCATACATCAGCCCGTCGGCCCCCCATACGAAACCTGAACAGCTTTTCGGCGCGAAGCGCGCGAGCACGGCATCGGGGAACAGCCAGGATTCGAGCGGGCGGAACGAGGCACCCATACGGACCAGCGTCGTGAAACGATGGTCGCGACCCGGCTCGCCGCCGCGGTCATCGTAATTGGCGAAGACCGCCCACCAATTCCCGTCATGCCAGTCCAACGCGGTCAGCGAGCCATACATCCGGCCGAGGCTGACCGTGCGGATATGGCGAAGGGTCTTTGCGTCGAAAATCTCGACGCTGCTCGCCATCGGCACTTTGGGATAGTTCGACGCGGCGCAGACGAGTTCGGCATCGCGGATCGCGCAGCTGTTGAGATGCGGGAACAGCTTCGGATCGCCTTCCCATCCCGCAACGCGCTTGCCCGTCGCCTTGTCATATTTGCCGATCGCGAAATTATCGATGGCATAGATATGCGCGCGATCCGCGGCGACGCCCTGCCTCGCTTCCGGCGCCGCGATCGTGGCCAGCGTCAGCAGCGCGGCGGCGAACATCAAAAGCGCACCGACGCGCCGGCGTAAAACGTCCGACCATAGCGTTCGTTCTGGATGATCCAGTCGCGGCGTTCGCCCTGATATTGGCGCGTCGGCTCGTCAGTCAGATTCTGCCCTTCGACGAACAGGCTGACGTTATCCGTCACAGCGAACGAAGCCTTGGCGTCGAGCCGGCGCAGGTCGTCATTATATTGATCGCCGAGCATGTCGGCGCCGAGCGAGATCAGCGCGTTGCCGGTGTTGTGATAGGCGATCGACGCTTCGATCGGCCCATTCTGGTAGAAGAGCTGTGCGCCATAGAGCAGGTTAGACTGCTCGGGAAACGCCGCGGGGTCGGCACGGCCGGGCACCTTCAGCTTCGAATCGATCAGCGTCATATTCGCCTCGAGCCCGAAGCCCGAGAGAAAGCCGGGCAGGAAGTCGAACTGCTGACGATACGCAAGTTCCAGCCCGATGATGTCGGCGCTCGTCCCGTTCGCCTTTTGCGAGAAGCCGAGCACCGCATAGTCGCGCCCGCCATAGCTGGTATCGAGCAGGGTGAAGCTTTGCGTGTAGACCGGATTCTTGATGAACTTCGCGAAGACACCGACCGAAAACAGCCCGCCCTTCGCGAAATACCATTCGGCCGAGGCGTCGAGCGCATCGGCGATATAGGGTTCGAGGTTCGGGTTGCCGAGCGACACCGATCCATCGAACGTCCCGTCGTCATTCTGCTCATAGCCGATCTCGCCGCCGGGGGTGAGGTCCGAATAATTGGGGCGGCCAACGCTGCGCGTATAGGCAAGGCGGACGATCACCTCGTCGTTGGGTTCGATCCGCACGATCAGGCTGGGCAGCCAGTTGGTGTAGCTGCGCTTCGCGTTCACCGGGACGACGTCGGTTTCGTTCTCGAGCTGGAACCCGCGGATCGTCAGGTCGGTGCGTTCGACGCGAATGCCCGGCGTCACGGTGATCGCCCCGAAATCGAGGTTCGCCATCGCATAGCCGGCGGCGATGTCTTCGCCGAGGTCGAGATCGTTCAACGTCGCATTGGCGAGGGTCGAGCTCTCGTCGAGCACGAAATAGGCGGCATTCGCGGGGTCGGCGGTGAACGCGTCGATCAGGCCGGCGTCGATCACCGGGGTGATCAGATAGTCATGCCCGCCGCCGACATGGCTCACGACGTCGGCGCCCTGCAGCCCGAACTGCCCCAGCGTGAAGCGCGTCGCGGGATCGCCGCCGCGCGAAAAGATGCTGTTGTTCGAATCGAAATCCTTGTCGGTCGCGCGATATTTGCCGCCGAGTTTCAGCCAGCTGTCGTCGCCGAAGCCGAGCCGCCGCGTCACGTCGAGCCGGCCGGTCCAGATATATTCGTCGCCGCTTTCGTCCTGCACCGTATATTGCCGGAAACCGAGGCCATCGGCGGAGAGCGGAGTGCGCGGCGCGGCGCTGAACAATTTGTCGGTGAAGTCGAAATCGACCGTCCCCGGATTGCCGCGGAACTGCCAGAGCTGGTTCGGCTCGATGACCTCATTGTGCGAGCGCGCAAAGCCATAGTCGAAGGTCCAGTCGTCGGTCTCGGTCTTACCGCCGATCATGCCGACGAGCACCGACTTTTCCTTATATTCGAGCCGCAGGTCCGACCGCTGCTCGCTCTCGGCCGCGACGCCGGTCAGCCCGTCGGGATTCAGCGTCACATTGCCGTCCTCGCGCTGGTCCTGCGTCGCGAAATCGAGGCGGAAGCGCTGGCGATATTCATTCTCGGTGAATTTGCTATAGAGGCCGCGCGCCCACAAATGCGTCGTATCGCTCGGCCGCCAGTCGAACGAGGCGATACCGCCGATGCGCTCGCGCTCGAGCTGATAATCGGTATATTTGATATTGGTCGGCAGCCCGCCGCGCGCGGCGCCCGGAAACGGCGCCCAGTCGTCGGGAAAGATGCCGAAGCTCTGGAAATCTCGCTTCGAATAGCTCGCGCCGATCAGGATGCCGAATTGTTCGTCGCTGCCGAAGCGGCCGCCAATGCTCGCGTCGCCGCGAACCGGCACCTTCTCGTTGAGCGTCTGGTAGCCCGCCTGCACATTGGCCGAAAGGACGAAAGGCTCGGCGAAGTCGAACGCGGTCTGGGTCACGAGGTTGATCGTGCCGCCGATGCCCTGCGCATCGATGTCGGCGGTCTTCGCCTTGGTCACCTCGACACGATTGAGCAATTGCCCCGAGACGATGTCGAGCGGCAGGCGGCGGGTATTGCCGTCGGGGTTGCCGAGTTCGAAGCCGTTGACGGTATAATTGTTGAGGTCCGACGGAATGCCGCGGATCGCGACATAACGCCCTTCGCCCTGGTCGTACTGCACCCCGACGCCGGGCAGGCGCTCGATCACCTCGGCGACGTTACGATCGGGAAGCTGGCCGATCTCGTCCGCCGCAGCGACGTCCATGATGCCGACGGCATCGCGCTTGATCTCGATCGCGCGTTCCTGCTGCGCGCGCTGGCCGGTGACGACGATCGCTTCGCCCTCATCGGCGGGCGCGGCTTCCTGTGCCAGCACGGGAGACGAAACGAGCAGCGCGATCGCGCTTGCTCCGGCGAGGGAGAGTTTGACGGACATGGAAGCGACCCCTTTTGGAATGACGCGCTGCGCCTAGGGGTCCGCCGCGTCGATTCGACGACGCAACCGTGACCGTTTCACGATGTTTTGATGACGCCAACCGTCACATGTGTTGACGAATCAGAGGCTGCGCGCCGCCTCCATGGCAAGCGCAACCGAATGTTTGCGTGCTGCATGGTCATACATCGACGATGCGACGATCACTTCATCAACCCCGGTGCGCGCAACAAAGGCCCTCAGCCCCGCCGCGACGTCGTCGACCGTCCCCACCGCCGAGCATTGCAGCACATGGTCGAGGATCGCGCGCGCATTGGGCGGCAGGCTGTCCTTGTACCCCGCGAGCGGCGGCTTCATCTTGCCCGGATTGCCGGTGCGGAGTGCGACGAAGGCCTGTTGTTGCGAGCTCGCGAGCAGTTCGGCTTCGTCGCGCGTATCGGCGGCGAAGACGTTGAACGCGGCGGCGGCATAGGGTTCGGCAAGCTGCGCCGACGGTTTGAACTGGCGGCGATAGATGTCGAGCGCCTCGTCGAGCGCGTCGGGCGCGAAGTGGCTCGCGAAGGCGTAAGGCAGCCCAAGCATCGCCGCGAGCTGCGCGCCAAAGGTACTGGAACCAAGAATCCACAGCGGAATATGCGTGCCCGCTCCCGGCACCGCCGTGATGCCAAGTTGATCGTCGCCCGCCAGAAATGCCTGAAGCTCCAGCACATCCTGCGGAAACTGCCGCTCGTCGCTCGCGAGGGTGCGGCGCAGCGCGCGCGCGACGCGCTGGTCCGACCCCGGTGCGCGGCCCAGGCCCAGATCGACGCGTCCGGGGAACAGGGCTTCGAGCGTGCCGAACTGTTCGGCGATCACCATCGGGGCATGGTTCGGCAGCATGATGCCGGCCGAACCGATGCGAATGCTTTGGGTGGCGTGGCCGAGGTGCGCGAGCACGACCGACGTCGCCGCGCTTGCGATCCCCGCCATGCCGTGATGCTCGGCGACCCAGTAACGTTCGTAACCGAGCGCCTCGGCGTGGCGGGCGAGATCCGCAGCATTGGCGAGCGACTGGGCGATCGTACCGGTATCGGTGACGGGCACGAGGTCGAGGAAAGAGAGTTTCGTCATGAAACCGATATGCGGTCGAGGAACGATGGGTTCAACCGCACAGCTTCGCGGGCATGGCGAAGAAAAACTACGCCCGCTCGTCCTTGGGCGAATCCATCAGAACATAGGTGGTAATCGAATGGACCTGCGGCAGCACGCCCAGCACTTCGGTGTGGAAATGCTTGTACGCCGCCAGATCCTCGGTCTCGACGCGCAGCAGATATTCGATCGTCCCGGTGATATTGTGGCATTCGCGCACTTCCGGTGCATCGGCCATCGCCGCCTCGAAATCCGCCTGCGATTTCTTGGTGTGCGACGAGAGCCCAACGGTCACATAGGCGAGGAAGGTCAGCCCGAGCTTCGTCGGATCGATTACCGCGCGATAACCCTTGATCACGCCGCTGCGCTCAAGCTCCTGCACGCGGCGCAGGCAGGCCGAAGGCGACAACCCGACGCGCTCGGCGAGTTCGAGGTTCGAGATTCGCCCGTCGTGAGACAATTCTTGCAATATCTTGCGGCCAATGGCATCGATCTTGATCATGGATTGCATAATCTATCGCAATCTGCATCAACTTTGCAATCTGTTGCGCAGCGAAACGCATTATATTGCGCCGATGAACCAGACCACGCTCGCCGCTCTCTCCGCCTTCGCGCTTGTCTCCTCGATCACGCCGGGGCCGAACAATATGATGCTGATGGCGTCGGGCGCCAATTTCGGCCTGCGCCGCACCGTGCCCCACGCGCTTGGCGTCGGCATCGGCTTCACCCTGATGATCGTGCTTGTCGGCGTCGGACTGATGGGGCTGTTCGACCTGTTTCCGGCGCTCAATATCATCCTCAAGGTGGTCAGCGTTGCTTATCTCCTCTGGCTTGCATGGAAGATCGCCAACGCCGCCGCGCCCGACACCGAAGGCAGCGCGCGCGGCAAGCCGATGAGCTTTTTCCAGGCAGTGCTGTTCCAATGGGTAAACCCGAAAGCCTGGTCGATGGCGCTGACCGCCATCGCGCTTTACGCTCCCGATCGCAATTTCGCTGCCGTGCTGCTCGTCGCGGTCGTCTTCGGGGTCATCAACCTGCCCTCGACCAGCCTGTGGGCGGTGATGGGCGTGTCGCTGCGTGGCTGGCTGTCGAGCCCGGCGCGGCTGAAGGCGTTCAACTGGACGATGGCCGCGCTGCTCGTCGGCTCGCTCGCGCTGCTGATCTGATTGCCAGGTTGCGAAGCGCAACCTAAAGACGGCGCTCCCCTCCCTCGCGACCGGAGAAGATCAGCCATGCCCAGCCGCCGCCTCGGCCAGAGCGCCATCCATGTGTCCGACATCTGCATGGGAACGATGACCTTCGGCAGTCAGGCCGACGAGGCGACGGCGTTTCGAGTCCTCGACCGCTGCTTCGATGCCGGTATCAACTTCTACGACACCGCCGAGGGCTATCCGGTCCCGCCCGACGTCAAATGGGTCGGCCGCACCGAAGAGATCGTCGGGCGCTGGATGAAGACCAAGCCGCGCGACGCGATCATCATGGCGACCAAGGTTTCGGGGCCGAGCCACGTCTGGTTCAAATCGCCGTGCCGGAACGGCATGACCGCGCTCGACCGCAAGAATATCATGCAGGCGGTGGACGACAGCCTGACGCGGCTCCAGACCGATTATATCGACCTCTACCAGACGCACTGGCCTGACCATGACGCGCCCTATGACGAGATGATGGACGCGCTCGACGAGCTCGTCCGCGCCGGCAAGGTGCGCATCCTCGGCTGCTCGAACGAGACGAGCTGGGGGCTGATGAAGTCGCTCGCCGCGTCGGAGAAGCTGGGCGGCGCGCGCTACCACACGATCCAGAATAATTTCAGCCTCAACAACCGCCGCTTCGAGGATGAGCTGGCGCAGGTGTGCCGGCAGGAAGGCGTCAGCCTGATCCCCTATTCGCCGCTCGCGGGCGGAGTGCTGTCGGGCAAATATCAGGGCGGGGCGACCCCTGAAGGCGCACGCTTTTCACGTTATCTCCAGATGGAAGGGCGGCAAGCCGCGATGGGACGCCGTTTCGTCAACGAAAGGAGCCTCGCGGCGACCGAACGCTATCTCAAGATCGCCGAAGAGGCTGGGCTGCATCCGGTGACGATGGCGACCGCCTGGTCGAAACAGCATGATTTCGTCGCCTCGACGATCGTCGGTGTCAGCGCCGACGACCAGCTCGATCCCATCCTCGACGCGATGGAACTGGTGCTTGCCGACGATGTGATGAAGGCGCTGCACAAGGTCAGCAAGGACATCCTCTACCCGATGGGCTGACCGGTCGGCCATTCCAGCACCAGCGCCTCACCCACCCGCAGCGCGCGCCATTCGGCCGCCCGCCGATCGAAATCGGCGAACACTTGGCGCCGCGCAGCGTCGATCCTCGCACGCTCGTCGGCGCTGAGCGATGCGCGCGTCCGTTCCGCCTCGCCGAGCGCGCCGCGCTGCGCGGCGCTGCCGGGTCGCGACTGACGCCGCCAGCCGATGTCGAACAGGAAGGCGGCGAGTTCGGACAATTCGCCCTCCCGGCCCTGGCTCCGGATCAGCTTCGCGCCCTTGGCGACCTGCTTGCGCGCGGCGCGCTGGCGCTCCTTCGCCGACATCTCGCCGTCGGCGGCCTCGACGCGAAAGGAACCCGCGTCGCCACCCGCCGCGATCTGGCCGAACACCCCCGTCCTGAGCCCCAGTGCCGCCTCGACGACGAAATGCGCCATGTCGTGCGGCAGGTCGGGATCGAAACCGGGGGCCGGATCCATGACGAGCACCGGCAAACCCTCGCGCTCGATCCGCATGCTGTAGCGGCGCTCGCCCGAACGGATGAAATGGACTTTCATGGACCTGCCCTATAGATTCGCGGGCATCTCTTCCAAAAGGATTTGCGATGACCTCTGCCCGCCGCGCGTTTTTCGCCCTCGCCGCTTTCTCTGCCGTCATCGGCACCGCGCACGCCGCGAACCCGGTGATGTTCCGCGACGCCGGCTGCGGCTGCTGCCTCAAATGGCTCGAACAGGTGAAAGCGTCGTTCGGAACGAAGGCGGTGATCGTCAACTCGCCCGACATGAGCGCGGTCAAGGACAAGCAGGGCGTGCCGCCGGCGCTGCGCAGCTGCCACACCGTGCTCGTCGGGGGCTATGTGATCGAGGGCCATGTGCCCGCGAAGGACATCGCCCGCCTGCTCCGCGAAAAGCCGAAGGGCGTAAAGGGCCTCGCGGTCGCGGGAATGCCGATGGGCTCGCCCGGCATGGAACATGGCGACCACCGCGAGGCCTATAAGGTCATGACCTTCGGACCCGCCGGCCAGCGCGTCTATGCAAGCTATGCCGCCGGCAGCAGCGCGCACGCGCACTGACCGTGGCGGCGCGCGTCAGGTCAATTCGGCCTTGAACAGCTCGAGTTGGCGTCCCCACGCCTTCTCCGCCGCTGCCTCGTTGTAGGCGCGGCCATCGGGCGGGCACCAGCCGTGCATCGCACCTTCATAGACCTCGACCTCGTGCCACTGCTTGCGCGGAGCCAATACCTCCTGCAGCAACACCTTCTCGTTCGGGCTTTCCTTGTCGTCATTGTCGGCGATCGCGAACAGATAGCCCGCGCTGGTCGCGGGGATCAGCAGGTGCGGACTGTCGGGCTTGTCGGTGCCCACCCCGCCACCGTGAAAGCTCGCCGCGGCCCCGACGCGGTCGGGCTTCAATGCGGCGGTATAGATGACCATCGGCCCGCCCATGCAGTAACCGGCGGTGCCGATCTTGCGGCCCGTATCGACTTCGCCTTGCGCGTCGAGAAAGGCGAGATGCGCCTTGGCGTCGGTCTCGACGATCGGCTTCGTAAGCTGCTTGAGATAACCGAACAGCTTTTCACGCACTTCGAGATTGCCCCAGTCATTGGCGGCATCGACCACCGGAGATTTCTGCCAGCGGTAGAAGGGATTGACCGTCAGCACCGCATAGCCCTCGCCCGCGAGCCGGTCGGCCATCTGACGGAATGCGGGGCGCAGGCCGCGAATATCGGGCCACACCAGCACGCCGGGGTGCTTGCCCTCGGCCGGCGCGACGAAATAGGCGTCGCACGTTCCGTCATCGGTCGTGATCGTGACGTCGCGCCCCTTCACCGGCTTGCCCGCCAGCGCGCGCACGGGCAGCGCCGCCATCAACGCGCCAGCGCCCGCGAGCGCCGTAAAGCTGCGGCGCGCAACGGGCATCCCGGCGCGGTCGAGGTCGGCTTCGGTATTCTCGGTGCACATCGTGTCTCTCCTTGCGGCGGTTCGTGATAGAATAACGACCATTATCCAGCGGCGACGGTTCCCACTTCTGTGGCGATGCTAAGCTCGGCGAAGGTGAAAGCAACCCGGTGCACACCGATACTGCCGAGCATCTCGCCATGCGCCACGCGGTCGACGATATGCCCCGCGCCGCAGAAACCGACGACGGTCATCCCCGCCGCAAGCGCCGCCTGCGCCCCGGTCGGCGAATCCTCGATCGCAAGGCACGAAGCGGGATCGACGCCCAGCCCCTTCGCGGCAGCAAG
The DNA here is from genome assembly GCF_013410105.1 of Sphingopyxis sp. JAI108. Lineage (GTDB taxonomy): Bacteria > Pseudomonadota > Alphaproteobacteria > Sphingomonadales > Sphingomonadaceae > Sphingopyxis > Sphingopyxis chilensis. The sequence continues at coordinate 1,643,200 of NZ_JACCCJ010000001.1, read as the reverse complement.
GTAGATATCGGGATGCGGCTTGCCGCGGTCCCAGCCGTCGGCGCTGTAGACATGCGCGCCGAAATGGTGGCCAAGCCCGAAAAGCCCAAGCGCCCAGCCGATATATTCGGCGCGGCTCGACGAGGCGATGGCGCGGGGCAATCGTCCGAGCGTGTCGAGAAAGTCGGCGACGCCGGGCACGGCGTCGAACCCTTCCATATAGCGCGCCCGCGCCCGTTCGCGATGCGTCTCGCGAAAATCGGCGGGCAGCGGCCGCCCATATCGCGCCTCGATCCGCCTCTGCGTCTCTTGCCAGTTATGCCCGTAATAGTCGCGCAGGCACTCGTCATAGGTCGCAGGCATCCCCGCTGCGGTCAGGCTCTCGGCCAGCGACAGGTTCGCGCGCACCTCGCTGTCGGCGACGACGCCGTCGAAATCGAAAATGATGGCAGCGAAGCTCATGCGAATCCTGTAATCTTCATATTTGCCGCCTAGAGCCTCGATGAACAGGAGACATCGGCATGAAATTCATCGAACTCAAGTCGCGTGGCGGCAATTATCTCGTCGTCGCCGAAAATGTCGCCTGGCTCCGCGACTATGAAAACGGCCAGACTCAGGTCGGCATGGTCGGCGGCGCACCGCTGCTGGTCGCGGGCAGGATCGAGGACGTTGCTGCATCGATCCTCGCGCAGGCGAACGCGACGGAGTGACGGTCAGCGCATGACCTCATTCTCGCGCGCATAGCCCCACGCCCCCTCGCCTGACCAGCCGCGCCCGTCGGGGAAGCTGAGCTTCAAACCGCTAAGCTGCGCCGGGTCGAAGAGGCGCATGTTCACCCCCATCATATCGACCTCGCCGCCCATCCGTTCGATCAGCCCCTCGGTCGCCGACCAATGCGTTGTACAGCCGCAGGTCGCGCAGAAATGCAGGTCCGAATTGGGATTTTCCCGGTCGGCGCGGTTATAGGTCCGCGTCTCGCCCTCGATCACCACATCGCGCGGCGAATAATAGGCCCAGAGAATCCCGTGCGAAAAGCAGAGCGAGCAATTGCACTCGGCGATCTCCTCGGGCGCCTTGGCGAGGCGGACCGAGACGGCGCCGCAATGGCAAGTGGTGTTCCAGCTCATTCGACGGTCACCGACTTCGCCAGATTGCGCGGCTGATCGACGTCGGTGCCCTTGGCGACCGCCACATGATAGGCGAGCAACTGCACCGGCACCGCATAGACGAGCGGCGCGATAAGCGGGTGGACCTTGGGCATTTCGATCATCGCCATGCAGCCGTCGCCGGCTTCGGCGAGGCCTTCGGCGTCGGAAATCAGCACGACTTTGCCGCCGCGCGCCATGACCTCTTGCATGTTGCTCACCGTCTTTTCGAACAGGGGGCCCGACGGCGCGAGGACGATCACCGGGACCGCCTCGTCGATCAGCGCGATCGGACCATGCTTCATCTCGCCCGAGGCATAGCCTTCGGCATGGATGTATGAGATTTCCTTGAGCTTGAGCGCGCCCTCCAAGGCGAGCGGATAGTCGGGGCCGCGGCCGAGGTAGAGCACGTCGCGCGCGGGGGCGACGAGATGCGCCATCTTCGAAATTTCCTCGTCGTGCGCGAGCGCGGCGTTGAGCGCGGCGGGGGCCTCGATCAGATGCTTGACGATCTCGCGCTCTTCGGCGGCGCTGAGCTTGCCCTTCTTGAGCGCGAGATGCGCCGCGAGCGCGGCGAGCACCGCGAGCTGGCAGGTGAAGGCCTTGGTCGAGGCGACGCCGATTTCGGGTCCCGCGTGGGTCGGGAGCAACAGGTCGGCTTCGCGCGCCATGCTGCTCGTCGGCACGTTGACGACGACCGCGATCGTCTGGCCGTTCGCCTTGCAATGGCGCAGCGCTGCGAGCGTGTCGGCGGTCTCGCCCGACTGCGAGATGAACAGCGCGAGCCCGCCCGGCTGGAGCACCGGATCGCGGTAGCGGAACTCCGACGCGACATCGATGTCGACCGGAACGCGCGCAAAGGTCTCGAACCAGTATTTGGCGACCATGCCCGCATAGAAGCTGGTCCCGCATGCGACGATCGTGATTCGGTCGATCGAACTCAGGTCGAAGTCCATCTGCGGCAGCGCGACCGTCTGTTCGAGCGGGCGGATGTAGGAGGATAGCGTCTGCGCGACCACGGTCGGCTGCTCGAAAATCTCTTTCTGCATGAAGTGGCGGTAATTGCCCTTCTCGACCGCCGCGGCGGTGACGCCCGACGTCGTGATCTCGCGCGTCACGGGATTGTTGTCGGCATCGTAGATCTGCGCGCCATCCCGCGTAATGACGACCCAGTCACCCTCATCGAGATAGGCGATCTTCTGCGTCAATGGAGCCAGCGCGAGCGCGTCGGAGCCGAGATAGGTCTCCCCCTCACCATAGCCGACGACAAGCGGCGACCCGAGGCGCGCGCCGATCAGCAGGTCGGGATGCTGGCGAAAGGCGATGGCGAGCGCGAAGGCACCGCGCAGCTGCGGCAGCACCGCCTTCACCGCATCCTGCGGCGACAGGCCCGCCTCGACCTGCTCCGAAACGAGATGCGCGACGACTTCGGTGTCGGTCTCGCTTTCGAACGTGCGGCCGCGCGCTTGCAGTGCTTCGCGCAGCGGCTTGAAATTCTCGATGATGCCATTGTGGACGAGCGCGACTTCGCCCGTCGCGTGCGGGTGCGCGTTGCTCGTCGTCGGCGCGCCGTGCGTCGCCCAGCGCGTGTGCGCGATACCGACGGTGCCCGGCGCGGGATTGCCCGCGAGCTCCTTGACGAGATTGTTCAGCTTGCCCTCGGCGCGGCGGCGGATCAGCTCTCCCCCCTCGACCGTGCACACGCCCGCCGAATCATAGCCGCGATATTCCATGCGCTTGAGCCCGTCGACGAGGCGGTCCGCCACCTGGGCCGTGCCGATGATTCCGATAATTCCGCACATGGGTTCTGGCTTTCTATAGCGTGTAGGGGACGCGAATACCCGGCATCGACGCCGGAAACACCTTGATATTGCGCGTAACGAGGATGCGCCCGCTGATCTGCGCGGTCGCCAGTACGAAAGCATCGGCCAAGGTCAAGCCCTTGCGCTCGGCGCGCAGGGCAGCGGCGCGGCGCGCGACGGCATCGCCGATCTCCTCGATCTGGAAACAGCCGAGGAAGGCCTCGACCGCCTTCACCGACGAGGAATCGGCCGCCGACATCACCTCGGTCCAGCTGACGCGGCTGACGCTCTTGCGTCCGGCGCGGCGGATTTCGGCGCGCGCGGCCTCGACGCCGTTCAGCGCATCGATCAATATGTCGCTGTCGAACTGCGCGTCGATCATTCGCGCTTACCCCGCAGGCGCCGCTGATATTTCAGCCCGTCGCCGATATCGTCACGGCCGCGCCAGATGCCGAAGGCATTGTCGATCGCGTCACCCGACACGTCGGCGCGAAAGGCCGCGACCGCCCGCCGGACAAGCTCGGCGCGCGACACGCCCTGCTCGCCTGCCAGCGCGTCGAGCCACTGGATATCGTCGTCGGGAATATCGGCGAGAAAGCGCATGGATTTCTGATATCATATCATGATATCAAATCAAGAGCGTGCGGACTTCCTTGATTAAGGCAGGTCGAATCGCCATTCGCACCCTCGCCGTCGCCATAAGCGATGCCCTTTCGGCAACCCAATCGCCATCACGCAACGTGTGGAACAGCCTTCCGTAAAGACAAGATTTCGCTTTTAATCTATTGGATCATCCATATTAAGGACAACGGGCTTCCGGGGGGAATATTCCATGGCATTTTCGATTCGCGCGTCTTTACTGATTGGCATTTCGCTGGCGACCTCTGCTTGCACCAGCTTGCCAGGAGCGGGCGTCGCGACAATACCAAAAAAGCCGTTCGAAGATAATTCGATGGCAGTGATCGCGAATAAATATCTGGACGCCACCAGCCAGAACGACGACGACATGCCGGTGGCGAAACCGGGCAGCTGGCTGGAATTTCAACAAGAGTGCCGCGATCACGTTGTATCCGGCGACGCTGGCGAACTGAAGAAATGCCGGAATTTCCGCGATATGGTGATCAGCGACATGATGCTGGTCATCAACAATAACTATCATTCCTATGAAGGAAATCTGCTCGCCGGCCGCGCAAAGGCCGATTTCTACATCGGAACCGCGCGCACCGCTTTCGAAACGGCGGCCACGCTGGTCGATGCGACCGGCGTGAAAACCGTTCTGTCGGCGCTCGCGACCTTTACGGGGAGCACGCAGAATCTGTCGACGGAGGCTTTCTATTACGAGCAGACTGGACCCGCGCTGATCACCGCGATGCGCGCAGCGCGAACCAACGCCTATTTGCGGATTCTGGCGGGTATGAAATCGGAATATAAAGATTATCCCCTCGCGTCGGCGATCGACGACTTGCAGGCCTATTTCCGGGCGGGCACGATGGCGAACGCGGTCATTGAACTGACCAAGGCGACCGCCAGGAGCGAGATCGAGGCGGACGAAAAGACCTTGTGCGCAAAAACCGAAGCACAGAACGCTCAAGAGGTCCTGTCCTGTTGACGGTACGCAATTTGCCCTGCCAGCGGCAGGGCGGCCTCGGGGCCGTCAAGCGCGCCCGAAATTGCGGTCGACGAAAATCATCGCGAACTGCACGGGATCGGGCGCCTCGCCATTCCCTTGCGCGAACCGCGCCTTGCCGTCGGTCCAGATTTTTTGGATCTGCGCGGGCAGTTCGGGGCCGAAGTTCATCTGCTGCGCGACGATCTGCTCCCAGCTTCCCTTGACGCCGAAGCTCTGCTCGAGCTGCGGCACCATCGCCCTGCAATAGCTCTCGGTCGCTTCATCGAGATGGCCGATCGATTTCAGCACCCACGCATCGACGAAGCGCAGGAAGGGCTTTTCGGTATAGCGGTCGCTCATATTTTCTTCTCCGCCGCCTTCTTCTTGCGCATCGTGTCGTGGAAACGGTCTGCCCAGCCGGGCTTCACCAGCTGCTCGCCGCGCACGAGGCGCAGCTCGCCGTCGGCGACGTCGCGCGTCACCGCGCTGCCCGCCGCGACGATCGCGTCCGCACCGATTTTCACCGGCGCGACGAGCGCGCTGTTCGATCCGATGAAGGCGCGCTCGCCGATCTCGGTCCTGTATTTGAAATAGCCGTCATAATTGCAGGTGATCGTGCCCGCGCCGATATTCGCGCCTGCGCCGACCGTCGCGTCGCCGAGATAGGTCAGGTGACTCGCCTTCGCGCCCGCGCCGAGCACCGCCTTCTTCGTCTCGACGAAATTGCCGATCTTCACCTTTTCGCCGAGCACGGTGCCCGGTCGAAGGCGCGCGAAGGGGCCGATTTCGCAGCCCGCGCCGATCATTGCGCCCTCGATATGGCTGTTGGCGCGAATCGTGACCTTGTCCGCGACCGTCACGCCGGGACCGAAAAAGACATTGGGCTCGATCGTCACGTCGCGGCCGAGCTTGGTGTCCCAGGCGAACCAGACGGTATCGGGCGCGATCAGGCTGGCGCCGCCCTCCATCGCCGCCACGCGCCGCCGCACCTGCCATTCGCCCTCCATGGCCGCGAGTTCGCCGCGGCTGTTGATGCCCGCGACGTCATAGGGGTCGGTAACGACCACCGCGCAATGCCGCCCGTCGGCATTGGCGATATTGACGATGTCGACCAGATAATATTCCTTCGCGGCATTATTGTCGGTGACGCGCGACAGCAGCGCGAACAGGTCGACCGACTTCGCCGCCATCAACCCCGAATTGCAGAGGCGCACCGCGCGTTCGGCCTCGGTCGCATCCTTATGCTCGACCATTTTGACGACATGGTCGCCTTCGGTAATCACGCGGCCATATTGCTGCGCGTCGGCGGGCTCGAACGCGAGCACGACGACGGCGGGCCCATCGGGCGCATTCAGCCGGTCGACCATCGCGCGCATCGTCGTGGCGGGGACAAAGGGCACATCGCCATAGAGGATCAGCACATCGCCATCGAAGCCGGCCAGCGCGGCCTCGGCCTGCTGCACCGCATGGCCGGTGCCGAGCTGCGGCGCCTGTATCGCCAGCTCGGCCGTGCCGCCCAGCGCCGTTTCGAGCTGGTCGGCCTTGTCGCCGACGATCACCACCTTCTTCGCCGGGTTCAGCTCGTCGACGCTCGCCATCAGGTGCATCAGCATCGGCCGTCCGGCGATCGGGTGCAGCACCTTGTGGAGGTCGGATTTCATGCGGGTCCCCTTGCCCGCGGCAAGGACGATGGCGGCGATGTTATTGCTCATGGCCGCTGCCATGCCAGCAAATCGTTGCGGTTTCCAGACCATCGCGCCATGCGCGGAGGATGAACGGATTTCCTTTCGCGATCGTCGGTTTCGACCTCGACGGCACGCTCCTCGACACGCTCGGCGACCTTGCCGCCGCACTCAACCACGCGCTGGCGCTCGCAGGCCGCGCGCCGCTGAGCCACGACGAAGTTCGCCCACTCGTCGGGCTCGGCACGACGCACCTGCTCGAAGGCGCGCTCGCCGCGACCGGCGGCGTGCCTCGGGACGATGTGCCGCGGCTCCTTGACGAGCTGCTTGCCTATTATCAGGCGCATATCGCGGTCCATAGCCGGCCCTTCCCCGGCCTGATCGCCGCGCTCGACGCGCTCGACAGCATGAACGTGCGCACCGCAGTAGTCACCAATAAGCTCGAGGGCCTTGCGCGCCAGTTGCTCGGCGAATTGGGTCTCGCCGACCGCATGGCGACGATTATCGGCGGCGACACGCTGGGGCCGGGCAAGGCAAAACCCTCGCCCGCTCCCGTCCGCGCGATGATCGAACGGTGCGGCGGCGGCCGTGCGGCGCTGGTCGGCGACAGCATCTTCGACGTCGAAGCCGCGCGCGGCGCCGGCGCAACCAGCGTGCTGGTCAGTTTCGGCTTCCTGCACCGCCCGGCGGCCGAGCATGGCGCCGACCATGTCATCGATCATTATGACGAGTTGGTCCCGTTGCTGGCGCGGCTCTAGATCGTCGCTATCGCGTCATCGCGCTAGCGTTTCCGCCACTTCGTCCAGAGGTGCTTCGCGAGCATCGCCGGGGGCATACGCAGCCAGTGCGAGCGAATGTAGAAGGCCTGTTCCAGCAGCGGCTGCGTCACCCGCCCCCAATCGTCGCGCGCCATCAGGCGGCGGCGGAACCAGGCATCGGCCGGGTCGCTCCGGTCCCAAGCCTCGGGCAATTGCGATCCGTAAAGGTCGCGCGACAGCCGCGCCGCGCGATGCACCGCCGCCTGCAGCCCGTGCAGCGCCGCCCGTCCGTCGAGCCGCCCCCAGAACCCGGCGTCGGTCGCGGCGAAATCGCGCGTCATCGCGTGAAAATCCCACAGGTTGCGTAGCCCCCCCTGCAGGTCGCCATCGGCGAGCATATGCGCCGCGCAATGCACCGCCATGTCGGCGGGACACAGCACCGCATGGCCGTCGGCGCTCGTTACCGCATCGCTGACCAGCGCGAGCGCGTCGGGGGTGACCCGGTGCGTTTTTGGCAGGATCGTATGATGGACGTCGATCATCCGGTCGCGCGCCTTGTGGATCATCGGCGGCAATTCGTGCATGTGCGCGCGGTAATAATGATCGTCATAGGGGTCCGACTTGACCCATTCCCAACCCGCCTTGAGCAGCGCGTTCTCGGCACGGCGAATGTCGGCGGCGAGCACGAGGATGTCGAGGTCGCCGATCTGCCGTCCCGCCGCGCACGCCATGCCCGCCGCAGCATAGGCCGCGCCCTTCAAAAGCACGAATTCGATCCCCACGGGCGCGAGCGCGCGGCGCGCCATTTCGGCCTCCCACAGCGCCTGCCGCTGCGCGACCTCTGCAGCGGCGCGCTGGTCTGCAAAGAGCGCGGCGATGGCGGGCGGCAGCACGGCGCCGTCGAGCCGGTGCGCAAGCGTCGCCAGCATCGCTTCGCTGCGCGCCACGCCGGTCACACCCTCCCAGTCGCGCGGCGCCAGCGCGGCCGGATCGAGCCGTGCGGCCAGCAGATCGACAAAGGCCTCTACCGCGCTCATTTCAGGACGTCCGCCCAGAGCTGTTCGACCAGCGCGATCCCCTCCGCGCTGTCGGCATAGGTGACGCCGAACGCCGGGGTGTCGCGCACCAGCCGCGTCAGCGCGGCGAAGCCCGCTTCGCCCAGCGCGACATAGTTGGTCGACGCCTCGGTCAGCCGGACGAAGGCCTCACCCTCGCCCATCGGCTCGATGCTGGCGGCCCCGCCAAAGCGCGGGAAGAGCAGCAGCGCCGGGCGCGCGGATTCGTGCATCGCCGCGATCGCGTCGGTGCGCGGGATCAGATGGCGGACATCGCCCTTCGGCGTCGCCGCGAGCAACGGGCCGAGCCGCGCCGCGTCGACGCGCGCCGCGACCTCGGCAATCGCCGAATTCTTGAGGCTCACCGCGCGGGGAAAGGCGAAGGCATCGCCGCTTTGCGGGTCGATTAACGTGAACTCGTCGCCCATCAGCCGCCAATCGCCTTCCCCCAGCAGCGCGGCGAGCGTCGATTTGCCCGATCCCGATTCGCCCGACATGATCAGCGCGCGCCCGTCCCTCGCGACCGCGCTCGCATGGAGCAGCAGGTGCCGCCGCCATCCCAAGGCGACCTGCAGATTCATCCCCATTTCAGCGGCCAGAAGCCCCATCGCCAGCGGCAGCGGCAACGCGCCCGGAACGACGAAATCGCCGCCGATATGCACCGACGGGCGCAACCAGCGCCGCCACGGCCGCGCCGCGAAGAGCCGCACCGTGGCGTCAGCGGGCCGCGCATCGTCGCGCGGATAGGCGGCATAAAGCCGTTCGAGCGCCGCGACGGGTGCGGCCCAGTCGCTGCCGATACGGAATTGCACCGGGCCGACCGCGATGCGTGTGCTGTGCCTCACGCGCGCTCCACCAGCCCCATCGCCGCCAGTTCGGAAAGCCGCTCGGCGAGGATCGGCTGCGCATCTTCCGCGCTGCCGAGATCGAACGTCGCCGCAAGCCGCTCTGCAATGCCCGCCGGCGTGCAGGCGTCGGCGCCCATCGCGTTCAGCATCTCGGGCACCGGCGACACGACGAGATGCGTCTGCATCGAGCGCCGGTCGAAGATCGCGGTCAGCTCGCCGAGCGGTTCGATCCGCAGCGCATCGGCGCGCGCGGCGCGATAGGCGCGATCAGCCATAATCTTCGGCGGCGGCGGTCAGCTTGGCGAGGATCGCCATCAGCGTCGCGCGTTCGCCCGCGCTGATATTCGATTCGAGCCGCGCCTCGCTCGCGAGCGCGGCGGGAACGATCGCGTCGTAGAGCGAGCGCCCGGTGTCGGTGAGTTCGAGATGGTGCGAGCGCCCGTCGGCCTCGTGCGCCTGGCGCGCGATCAACTGGCGGTCGGCGAGCACCTTGGCGGCGCGGTTGACCGTCACCTTGTCCATGCGCGTCGCCGCCACAAGTTCGCGCTGCGTCTTCGGTTGCCCTTCGCCGAGCACCGCCATCAGCCGCCATTCGGGAATCTTCAAACCGAAGCGATTTTCATATTCGGCGGCGATCCGGCTCGACAGGGCGTTCGAGGCGATGGAGAGGCGATAGGGCAGGAAATTATCGAGATTCAGCTTCTTCGCGGCCATGCTTAACCAACCCCCACACGCGTCATTCCCGGCAATGCCCATCCTACCGCTTGTTTCGGACCTGTGAAGGGCGGAACGCGTGAAAATCAGAAAGAAAGGCGCGCACCGACCCACAGGGTGCGCGGCGTCGCGCGCTCGACGATGCCGGCGGACGAGATGGCGGCGGGCACCAGCTCGTCGAACAGATTTTCCCCGCGCGCCTCGATGCTGACCGCATCGGATAAGCGCCACCACAGCCCGGCGTCGAGCGTCAGCGCATCATCCAGCGCGAGGAGCCCGAGATCATCCTCATTCTGCCTGCCGATATAGCGCAGCGTCGCGAAGCCGCCGAACGGCCGCCCGCGATCGGCGAGGATCGACAGGCTGCCGCCATGTTTCGCGATCTGCGCGGGACGCAGGCCGTCGAGCGTCGCGGCGGTTCCCGACGCATCGACCCTGGCATCGGTGAGAGCCCAGGTCGCGCGCAGGATCAGCGGCCCGATGCCCTGCTCGGCGCTCACCTCGACGCCCTTGCTGTCGATCGCGTCGAGATTCTGCCGCTGGCTGTATGTCGCCCCCGCCGCGACGAAACCCACGCCGGGGAAATTGCCCGGCCCCGTACCGAGCGTGACATTGGCGATCGCGTTCGACAGCCGGTTCGCGAACAGGGTCACGCCCACGCGGGTTCGGCCCGCCGACCAGTCCGCGCCGATCTCCCCACCCCACAATCGTTCGGGTTCGAGCAACTCGTTCGCGGCGGTCGCATCGGGGCCGACGCGGAACGGCCGGTAAAGCTCGTTGAGCGTCGGGAGCCGCCAGCCGCGATAGGCCGCGGCGCGAAGCGCGAACGGACCCGCCGTCCATTTGATGCCGAGGCGGCCGCTCGCTTCCCAGCCCTGCCGCGCGGCGAAGCGCGCGTCGGTGATCGGGGCGCCGCCGATATTGGTTTCGAACCGATAGCCTTCGCCCAGCCACCAGCGGTCGAGGCGGCCGCTCGCCGTCCACAACAGCCGGTCGCTCCCCAGGCAATCGGTCCATTCGGCAAAGGCGCCGAGCGTGTCGCTGCTGCCCCCCGCCACGCGGTGGCGCCCGGGCACGAAGTCGGTGAAAAAATAATCCTCCTCGGTGCGGCCAACCGTCCGCCGCCAGTCGATGCCGACGCGAAGCGGGTTGCGCGATCCGAAGGCGGGGCGCAGTTCGATCCGCGCGCCCAGGCCGGTTGCCGGCACATGCTGTTCGAGCGCGGGGTTCGCGCTGTCGCGATCGACCGCGACACTCGCAAAGCCGGTCTCGAAGTCGCGAAGCTGGACATAGGCGAGCACGCTCGCCCGCCAGCCGTCGACGAAACCCGGGTCGAGTACGTAGCGGACGCTGGCATCGACCCCGTCGGTGCGGCTCCGCGAATAATCGGTGCCGCGGTCGCGCCGGTCGAAGAAGCCGCGCACCGTTGCCTCGATCCGCCCCGAACCGCCTGTCAGCGTCTGAAGCCGGATGCCGCCTCCGCCCTGGCGATAGCGCGCCGCACGGTCGGCGGCGCCGCGCTGGTCCGCGACGACAGGGGTGAAACCGTCGCCGCCGGCGAAGCGCGCGTCGAGCGCAATCGCTCCCTCGCCGAGGTTGCTTCCGACGCTGCCCGAGAGGTCGAACGCGTCGCGCGAGCCATAGGCGGCGCTCGCCTCGGCGCCATCAGTGATGCTGCTGTGCAGCGCGATCGTTCCCGCCAGCGCCCCCGGCCCGTCGGCGCCCCCACCGCCGCCGCGCGTAATGCGGATGCCGCCAAGCCTGACCGCATCAAAACCGCTCCACGCCACCCAGCCGCCGAAGGGGTCGGCTTGCGGCACGCCGTCGAGCAGCACGACCGCGCGGCTGGACGCGTTGCCGCCGAGGCCGCGCAGCGTGACGCCCTGGCTCGTCGGGTGGGCCGACCGACCGTCGGAGCGGCGAAACTGGACGATCCCCGCCTCGTCGCGCAACCGATTTTCGACCCGCGCGCCGAGTCCGGGCTCGACATCGCGGATTAGCGTGACGTCCTGGACGCTGTCGCCTGCCGTCGGCGCGAGGCTGCCGGCGCCGGTCACGACGATCGTCTCGCGCGTCTCGTTGAGGAGGATGATCGGTTCCTCGCTCGCGGCGGCCGGACTGTCCTGCGCCGCCACGGCGGCCGGCAACGCCAGCGCCGAAAGCCCGCCGAGGAGGCGGATCACGCCGGCTTGACCGCGTCGGGATGCGCCTTCTGGAACGCCTCCAATTCCATGCACGCCGCGTCGATCGCGACGAGGCGTGGATAATCGTCGAGCACCGTCTCGAAGCGCCGCGCATTATACATCTGCGGGACGAGGCAGCAGTCTGCGATACCCGGCGTGTCGCCGCCCAGGAAACGCTCCTGTCCCGCCATGGCCTCGAGCGCGTCGAACCCTTCGAGGATCCAGTGGCGATACCAGCGGTCCTTGGTCTGTTCGTTGAGCCCGAGGTCGCGCTTCAGATATTTGAGCACGCGGAGGTTGTTGAGCGGGTGGATGTCGCTCGCGATCACCTGCGCCTGCGCCAGCGCGACCGCCCGCGGCATCGCCTCTTCGGGGATCAGGCGCGGTTCGGGATAGGCGCGGTCGAGCCAGTCGATGATCGCCATGCTCTGGATGATCGGTTCCCCATCGACGACGAGCATCGGCACGAAGCCCTGCGCATTCTGTTCGAGATAGGCGTCGCTGCGCTGCTCGCCCGCGATCAGGCTGACCTCGACGCGCTCATAATCGAGCCCTTTCAGGTTCAGCGCGATACGCACGCGAAAGCTGGCCGAGGAGCGAAAATAGTCGTGGAGGACGAGGTGGGTCATGGCCTGCCTAATGCGATGCTTTCGGCATCTCCGCAATCCATTGCCGCAGCAGCGCCGCACCTTCCCTGTGCACCGTCGATCGCCCGACCTCGGGCATCGCGATGCCGGGATCGGTGCTTTCGAGGCGATAGATCAGGAAGCTGTGGTCGGGATCGCCCGGCGTAATCGCGAAGTCCATGCCCCCGCTCCCCCGGCCCGCTGCGGTCGGACGCTTGCCGATGCCATAGTTGACGCCCGTCGGGTCGTCGGTCCAGCGCAGGAACAGGCCGCTGTTCGACGCGCTGCCCGCGGGGTTATGGCAATGCGCGCAATTGACGTCGAGATAAGCACGCGCGCGGGTCGCGACGCTGCCGGCGTTCGGATCGTCCCATTGCGGCATCACGGGTTTCAATGCAGCCGGATTCTCGAAATAGACGCTGCGAAGCTTGTCGGAAGCGGCCGGGTCGGGGATGAAATTGCGCGCTTTCGGGCCGATCGGCACGATCGCGCCGTTCAAGCTGTGGCATTCCTTGCACTGGTTCTTGTTCGGCACCGCATAGCGAATGCTGTGCGTCTCGCCATCGGGGCTCTTGAAGCTCACGGGAATGCGCCGCCCGCCCAAGGCCAGCGTCGCATCCTTGCCGTCGGCGTCCCAAATATAGGGCAAGGCGACCCAGCCCGCAGCGCGGTGGATGAGCAGGCGCGTCTCGACCGGACGCCCGTCGTTCACGTCCGCCCAGCCGAAGCTTTTGACGAGCACCGTTCCCACCGGAAATTCGACCGTGCCGTCGGCGGCGACCTTCGCCTTCCTGCCCGCCGGGATCGAAATGAAGCGATGCTTGTCGGTATAGTCGCTGAACAGCGGCGCGCGCAGCGTATAGCCGATGCCGGTCGCGGGCATTTTCGGATCATTGCCGCGGAACAGCCCGAACGCCGACAGCTTCGGCGGCATCGCATCGCTTTCGACCAGCGCCTGATCGACAGCCGGCGCCACGATGGCCGCCCCGCCGCTTGCGCATAGCAGCGCCGCTCCCAGCGCGGCGAGAACGCGTTTCACCGGACCTTTGCCTCCATGCTTTCGGGCAGCTTGATCGGCGGCAGCGCGGCGGGCGGCGTCCCCTTCGACAGGTCGGCGGGCGCGGGCTTGGCCTCGCTCTGCGGCGTCGTCACGTCGGGCAAGTTCAGCGACAGCACCCCGACCTTGTCGAGCACGATGGCATCGCCCGCGCCGTCCCACAGCACCGGCGGAATGCTGCCCCCCATCGCCGCCGCGATCTGATCGCCGCCGGGGAACTTCGGTACATAACCCGCCTTGCCATGCTGGTTGCCGCGCACGACGATGTGCCGAGGCAGCGGCTGATATTTCGGATCCTTATGCTCGTAACGATAGCCGACGATCATCACATTCGCGGTGCCATTCTGGTCGAACACATTGTCGAAAATCTCGACATTGCGGTTCGCCATGATCAGCACGCCGGTGCCCGTCGGCACGCTCGCGACGATATTGCCCTTGGGCGCAAAGTTCGGCGTACTGTTGTCGTTCACGACATTTTCGAAGACGCGGACATTGTGCCCGCCCTGCATCGGCAGGCTCGGCAGGTCGAACACCAAAATGCCGCCGGTATTCTTTGTCGCGATATTGTCGTGGACGTCCGCGTCATAGCTGTTCTCGATCTCGATCCCCGCAACATTTTCTGTCGCGATCGAATCGCGGACGACGATATTCTTCGACTGGCCGACATAGATGCCGGCGTCCGACGCGCCGCGGACATAGACGCTGTCGATCAGCACATCGCTGCTTTCGACGGGATAGATGCCGTAAGCGCCGTTGGTTTCCTTGGGCCCCGCGGTCCATTCGACGCGCAACTTGTGATAGACGATGCGGTCGGCTCCCTTTGACTTGATGCCGTCGCCCTTGGTGTTGAGCACCGCGAAATCGGTGAGCAAGACGTCGTCCGAGGTGACGAGCAGCCCCTCGCCCGCGCCCTGCTGCCCCGCGAAGTCGAGCACCGAACCACCCTCGCCCGCCCCGGCGCCGCGCACGGTGACATTGGCCACGTCGAGCGAAAGCCCGTCGGTCAGCTTCCACACGCCCGCACCCAATTCGACGACATCGCCGGGCTCGGCAAGGATCAGCGCCTCTTGCAGCTTTTCATTGGCGTCGGGCGTTGCCGCACTGACGCTGATAACTTTCGCCGCCGCCGGTTGGGCGGCAAGGGCCGCCACGATGCAAAGAGTCGCCGCGTGGTGGCGCAGGACATGGAATCGCATATGTCTCTCCCCAAATTTTCGGGGAGCATGGTGCAAGACTTGACGGATGCCAAGCGTGTTGCTGACATATGTGTAGCTAACCGGGGAGAGGTCGCTTTGATTCACAGAATTGCTTTGGCGCTTGTCGCCCTGATTGCCGTGCCGTCCATGGCGGCGGCGCCCGCATCGCTGTCCGGGCGCTGGAAAACCGACGACGGCAAGGGCATCGTCGCGATGACGAAGTGCGGCGCGACGATGTGCGGGCGGATTGCCGAACTCCTGATCAAGGAGCCCGCCGGCGGCCAGCGCGACGAACGCAATCCCGACAAGGCGAAGCGCGGCCGCATGGTCGAGGGGTTGCAGATCTATTGGGATCTCGTCCCGCACGGCGACGGCTGGAAAGGCGAAGGCTATAGCCCCGAGGACGGCCGCTATTACAAGGCGCACCTTCGCGTGAAGGGCAACAAGCTGACGATGAAGGGTTGCGTCGCGGTATTCTGCCGCACCGTAACCTGGACGCGGGTGGGGTAATTATTCCCCTCCCGCTTGCGGGAGGAGAGAAGATCACCCCTCGCCCAGAATCCAGTCGACGCCCGCCGCGACATGGATGCGCGTCGTGTCATAGATCGGCAGGACGTTGGCGTCGGTGTCGACAAGCATCACCAGCTCGGTGCACGCGAGCACCACCGCCTGGATATCCTGCTTCGCAATGTCCGTAATGAACGTCTTCATCGTCCGGCGCGAGCTTTCGTTCACCTTGCCGAGCATCAGCTCTTCGTAAATGATCCGGTCGATCTCGTCGGCGCGGCTCGCGTCATAGGGCGCGAGCGTCAGCCCGTGGCGAACGAGGCGCTGGCGGAACCAGGGCTCGGTCATCACGTTGCGCGTGCCGATGACTGCGGTCGCCTTGACCCCGTCGGCCTTCATCTTCTCGCCGGTTTCGTCGACGATGTGGAGCAACGGGATGGAAATTGCCGCGGCGACGTCTTCGGCGACCTTGTGCATCGAATTGGCCGCGATCATCAGCGCGGTCGCGCCCGCCGCCTCGAGCCGCTGCGCCGAGGCGATGAGCACCTCCTTGGCATGCTCCCATTGTCCTGCCGTCGTAATGCGCGACAGCTCGCAATAGTTGAGGCTCTCCATCAGGATCGGCGCCGAACAAGCTGTCCCGAGGCGCTTTTGCACCCCCTTGTTGAGATGGCGGTAATAAAGCTCGGTCGATGCCCAGCTCATTCCCCCGATCAGGCCGATTTTACGCATAGGTGATATCTACCCCTTTATCGTCACCCCGGCGAAGGCCGGGGTCTCACCGTCGCGATTCAACGGCAGGTCAAGATCCCGGCCTTCGCCGGGATGACGATTCGGGTCAATGGCTGTCGGGTCAGTGCCCGCTGCCGCCTCAGGTCTTAGTGCCCGCTACCGCCTCAGGTCTTAGTGCCCGCTGCCGCTCAGGGCCTTGACGATGTCGTCGGCCATTTTCTTGGCATCGCCGAGCAGCATCATCGTCTGGTCCATGTAGAACACATCGTTGTCGACGCCGGCGTAGCCGACCCCGCCCATCGAGCGCTTCACGAACAGCACCGTCTTGGCATTGGCGACGTCGAGGATCGGCATGCCATAGATCGGCGAGGTCTTGTCGGTCTTCGCCGCGGGGTTGGTGACGTCGTTCGCGCCGATGACGAAGGCGACGTCGCATTGCGCGAATTCGCCGTTGATGTCCTCGAGCTCGAACACTTCGTCATAGGGAACATTCGCCTCGGCGAGCAGCACGTTCATATGCCCCGGCATCCGCCCCGCCACGGGGTGGATCGCATATTTGACGTTGACGCCTTCCTTCTTGAGCTGGTCCGCCATTTCGCGGAGCGCGTGCTGCGCCTGCGCCACCGCCATGCCATATCCGGGGACGATGATGACATTCTCGGCCTGGCTCATCAGGAATGCCGCATCTTCGGCGCTGCCCGGCTTCCAGGGGCGCTGTTCCTTCGAACCGCCGCCCGAAGCCGCCGCATCGTCGCCGCCGAAGCCGCCGGCGATCACGCTGATGAAGCTGCGGTTCATCGCGCGGCACATGATGTACGACAGGATCGCACCCGATGAGCCGACGAGCGCGCCGGTGATGATCATCGCGGTGTTGCCGAGGGTGAAACCCATCGCCGCCGCCGCCCAGCCCGAATAGCTGTTCAGCATCGACACGACGACCGGCATGTCGGCGCCGCCGATCGGGATGATCAGCAGGAATCCGATCAGGAAGCTGAGGCCCGTGACCGTCCAGAACACCCAGGGACTCTGGTCGAAGGTGAAATAGGCGACGAGGCCGATGATCGCGGCGAGCGTGCCGAGATTGATGACGTGCCGCCCCGGCAGCATGATCGGGGCGCCCGACATATTGCCGTTGAGCTTCAGAAAGGCGATGACCGACCCCGAGAAGGTGATCGCGCCTATCGCGATACCGAGGCCCATTTCGATGCGGCTGACGGTGAAAATCTGCCCTGCGGCGTCGGCGATGCCGAACGCCTGCGGATTGAGATAGGCCGCCGCCGCGACAGCCACGGCGGCAAGGCCGACGAGGCTGTGGAACGCCGCGACGAGCTGCGGCATCGCGGTCATCGCGATGCGCCGCGCCATGACGATGCCGATGACGGCGCCGATGCCGATCGCGACGAGGATTTCGGCGAGCGCGACGCTATCGAGCGCCCCGCCATCGAGGCGCGGAACGTGGGTCAGCAAGGTCGTGACGACGGCGATCGTCATCCCGATCATGCCGAAACGATTGCCGCGCTGCGACGAGGCCGGCGACGACAGTCCGCGCAGCGCGAGGATGAAGAAGACGCCCGAGACCAGATAGGCGATCGCGGCCCAGGGATTCACCGCGCCATGGCCGCCCGCTGCGGCGGCAAGGATCGACTGAAATTCCATCTCAGCGCTCCTTCTTCTTGTACATCGCCAGCATACGCGCGGTGACGGCAAAGCCGCCGAAGATATTGACGCTCGCCATCACCACCGCGGCAAGCCCGAGCCATTTCGACGAGGCGGAACCCGCCGCGGCGCTGGCGATCAGCGCGCCGACGATGATCACCGACGAAATGGCGTTGGTGACGCTCATCAACGGCGTGTGCAGCGCCGGGGTCACCGACCAGACGACGAAATAGCCGACGAAGCACGCCAGGACGAAAATCGAAAAAATCGCGATAAAATCCACGGGCTCGCTCCCCTGCTGATTCCGTTTCGCGCACCTCTTGCCGTGCGTCGTCCAGCCTGTCGACTCCAAAGCACCCAAAAAGAGGCGCCCGCATTTCGGATGACCGGAAATGCGGGCGCTATTCGACATAAAATATCCTGCCGCCGCGTTGGCGACGAAATTTTTACATGGTCGGCACCAGCACCGCGTCGACGACATGGACGACGCCGTTCGACTGGGTGAGATCGGCCGCCGTCACCGTCGCCTTGTTGCCGCTGCTGCTGGTCAGCAGGATCGCATTGCCGTTTTTCGTGGCGGCCAGATCCTGCCCGCTGGCGGTCTTGAGCACCGCCTTGCCGCCGCCTGCGGCGATTTTCGCGGACAGGTCGGCGGCGGTCAGCTTGCCCGGAACGATATGATAATTCAGCACGCCGGCGAGCACCGCCTTCTGCGCCGGACGCATCCAGCCGTCGCGCGTTACCGGCGGCACCTGTGTAAAGGCGGCGTCGGTCGGCGCAAAGACCGTGAACGGCCCCGCGCCCGACAGGCTTTGGGCAAGCCCCGCCTGCGTGAGCGCGGCGGTCAACGACTTGTGGTTCGGCGAGGCCGCGAGATTCGCGGCGATCGTGCTCGTCGCCTGCATCGCCGACGCATCGCCGCCGATCGCGGCCGACATCGCGCCTTCGCCGCCCGCAACCGGGTCGGCCGGCGCGTCGCCCTTGCCGCAGCCCGCCAACGCGAGCGCGGCCGCCGCGGCGGTCAAGATCAGGTGGATTTTCATATGCTGTCCTTCGCAAAGCATGTCAGCGGCCCGAATCGAGCGCCGTCGGCCGGCATCAACACGCGGTTGATGACGCTCTTGTTACGGCCCGGTGGCGATCTATGACGGCGGTCTCAGCGACCGACGATCAGCTGCGTCATCAGCCGGTGGATATGCTGCGGATCGCTCTTGCGCGAAATCTTCACCTCGAGCGGCGTCGCGGCGCCCGAAACCCACATCTTCATGTCGGCATCGAGGTCGAAAGTTCCTGCGGTTTCGAACGAAAAGCGCGTGACCGAACGCCACGGAATGCTGAGGAATTCCTTCTTCGATCCCGTCAGCCCCTGCACATCGACGAAGATGAAACGCAGGTTGGTGAGCAAGGCGGTGTCGCGAACCGTACGGAAGGCGGCAAGCACGCGCTCGCCGTCGATCAGCCAGGCCTGAAACTCGGCCTGCGCGCCGGTGACGTCGATATCCCCGGCGCTGAACAGACCCATCGTTCAGCTACCCCGATAGCCGCTCGTTCACGACCTTGCCGCCCTGCGTCAGACGCACGGCATTGCCGATTTCCTCGTCGAGCACGGGCTTGCCCGCTTCCTTGTCCCAGAAGGCCGAGAGGAAGTTGAACAGGTTGCGGCTGAACAGCGCGCTGGTGTCGGCGGGCATCAGCGCGGCGATATTCTGCGCGCCGATCACGGTGACGCCGTGAATCCTCTTCGTCTCGCCGGGCGCCGATCCCTCGACATTGCCGCCGCTTTCGGCCGCCATGTCGACGATCACGCTGCCCGACCGCATCGTCGCGAGCTGCGCGTCGGTGATCAGTCGCGGCGCCGGACGCCCCGGGATCAGCGCGGTGGTGATCACGATGTCCTGCTTGGCGATATGCGACGACACGAGTTCGGCCTGCGCCGCCTTGTATTCGTCGGACATTTCGGTGGCATAGCCGCCCGCGCCCTCGCCCTCGATCCCCGCGACCGTCTCGACGAAGATCGGCTTGGCGCCGAGCGACATGATCTGTTCCTTGGTCGCGGCGCGCACGTCGGTCGCGCTGACCTGCGCGCCCAGACGGCGCGCCGTCGCGATCGCCTGCAGCCCCGCAACGCCGACCCCCATCACGAACGCCTTGGCGGCGCTTACCGTACCCGCGGCGGTCATCATCATCGGAAAAGCGCGGCCATAGGCGTTTGCCGCCATCAGCACCGCCTTGTAACCCGCGAGGTTCGCCTGGCTGGACAGGATATCCATCGACTGCGCGCGCGTGATGCGCGGCATGAATTCCATCGCGAGCGCCTCAAGCCCGAGCTTCGCATAATCATCGACGCGCGCGCGCTCGCCAAAGGGATTGAGTCCCGCGGCAAGCCACGCCCCGTCGGCAAATCCCGACAGCGTCTTGGGGTCGGGGCCCTGGACGCCGAGGATGATGTTTGCGCCCTTGAGCACCTCGGCGCGCGATCCGACCGTCGCGCCCGCGGCGCTGTAATCGGCATCGGCGACCGAGGCGTCGGTGCCCGCCCCCGATTCGACGGCAACTTCGGCGCCCAGCCCGATGAATTTCTTCACGGTTTCCGGCGTTGCGGCGACGCGGGTCTCGCCCGCGGCGAGTTCCTTCAGGACGGCGATGCGCATGGCGGCCGGTTCAGGACGCGATGAGCAGGACGACGAAGATAGTGACCACCGCGGTGATGATCGATCCGACTTTCAGCAGGCTGAGGAAACCCGAATAGGTTTCGTTCGCTGCCTTCATTTCCTGCTGTGCCATCATTTTTCCCCTATTACGCCCTTTGCTGTGCGCGAACGCACAGCGCGACGCCCAGAATCGGTTATCGCGCCGGTCTTAGCCACGCACCCCGCGATGCTCAAGTGCGGGTTTGGTCACTGGACTTCGCTGTGGCAAAAGAGGATTGGCCTTAATCGCCCTTTTACCCCTATCGGATAGATATGCGCCCCTCAGCAGAACATACCCAAAGCAATGTCGGTTCAGGGGGCAGATTCGAAACGATGACGAACACGCGCGACACGCGAATGGTGATGATCGTTGACAGCGAGCCTGCCCAGCAGCGCTTTCTCGCCGCGCTGGCGTCGCGCGGCGGCTGGCGCAGCATCGTCGCGCCCGACACCGACACCGCACTCGCCAAACTCGGCACGCAGGAGGGCATGGCGCTCGACGCGGTGCTTGTCGATCAGGGCGCGCCGGGCATGGACATCGCCGAATTCGTCACCGAACTGCGCCGCTGGCGCCCGGCGCTGCCGCTCGTCGTCATCACGATGCGCAACGGGGTCGAGGTCGCGGTCGGTGCGATGCGCGCCGGCGCGAGCGACTTTGTCCAGAAACCGATCGCCCCCGACCGCCTCCTCGAAGCGCTCGACCGCGTCGTATCGACCGGCGGCCCGCAGGGCGAGCTTCGCCCGCTGACCGAGAAACTGCGCGCGCCGCTGGCCTTCGAGGAAATCATCGGGTCGAGCCCCAATTTCCGCAGCGCGCTCGCGATCGCCGCGAAGGCGGCGCGCGCGCGCGTGCCGGTGATGATCAACGGCAAGCCCGGCACCGGCAAGGAAGTCTTCGCGCGCGCGATCCACAGCGCGAGCCCGCGTGCGCGCGGCCAGCTCGTCATGGTCGATTGCTCGGCCGTCTCGCCGGGCCTGATCGGATCGGGCCTCTTCGGGCACGAACGCGGCGCCTTCCCTGGCGCCTTCGACCGCCAGGTCGGCCGGCTCGTCCAGGCCGACGGCGGCAGCATCATCATCGACCATGTCGAATGTATCCCGCTCGAAACGCAGGCGAAGCTCGTCGAATTCCTCAATAGCGGCGAAGTGCAGATGATCGGCGGGTCGATTCGCCAGAGCGTCGATGTCCGCATCATCGCAACGAGCACGAGTCCGCTCGACAAGCTGATCGAGGCGGGCCACTTCCGCGAGGACCTGTTCTACGCGCTGTCGAGCGCGCAATTCACCCTGCCCTCGCTTTCGGAGCGCCGCGGCGACGTCGGCCCGCTCGCGCGCCATCTTCTCGCGCGCATCGGCGGGCTGCCCGGCATGGGCCCGATCGGCGTCACCGACGATGCGCTGCGCCTGCTCGCCGCCTACGCCTGGCCGGGCAATGTCCGCCAGTTGCAGGACGTGCTGTTCCGCGCCGCGGTCGAGAGCAAGACCGACGTGCTCACCAGCGCCGATTTCCGCGCCATCGAGGCCGCGCTCGGCGGCGGGGTGAGCAGCGACGGCGAAGTCGCGATCAACGGCGAGGCGATCGGCATTACGCTGTACCTCCCCGACGGCAACCTGCGGCCGCTCGAAGAGATCGAAGCCGACGTCATCCGCCTCGCCATCGGCCATTATCGCGGCCGCATGAGCGAAGTCGCCCGCCGCCTCGGCATCGGCCGCTCGACGCTCTACCGCAAGCTGAGCGATCTGGGGATCGACACCGCGGCCTGACGCGCGACCGGCTCGGCCGAGCCGATCGCGCTTGATATATAAGTTTGAGCTTATATGATTATCCCACGCCAATCGGGAGAATCATCATGCCGTTCGATACCACCGCCCAGGCCGCCATGGTCGTCCGCAAGGTCGAGGATGTGACCCACGGGGGCCAACCCTGCCGTGCGGTCGTCGCCTCGCGCGCCTATGCGACCGATATCGACGATCTGTGGAATGCGATCACCGACAAGGCGCGCATCCCGCGCTGGTTCGCTCCCGTTGACGGGAACCTCGAACTCGGCGGCAAGTATCAGATCAAGGGCAATGCCGGCGGCACCGTTACCGCGTGCGAGCCGCCGAGGAGCTTCGCGCTCACCTGGGAGTTCGGGGGCGGGATGAGCTGGGTGGAGGTCGAGTTGGCCGAAGCCGGCGACGCGACGCAGCTGACTCTGAGGCATATTGCGCCGCTGGACGACAAGTCCGAGGAGTTCTGGGATAGGTTCGGGCCAGGTGCGGTCGGAGTCGGTTGGGATCTGTCGCTGCTCGGCCTCGCGTGGCACCTCGAAACCGGCGAGGCCGTGAAGGAGCGCTTCGCCGAAGAGACCTGGCCGCTGAGCGACGAAGGCAGAGCGTTCGCGACTTCGAGCAGCGACGCCTGGACCGCCGCTTCGCTCGCTTACGGAACCGATGAGGAGGCCGCGAACCGCGCGGGCGCCAGCACGACCGCCTTCTACACCGGCGCCGCCGCGCCCGAATGAGCCACGCCTTCGATATCCTCGGCGATCCGGTTCGCCGCCGCATATTGGAGCTGCTCGCGAACGGAGCGCGCGCGTCGGGCGAGATCGTCGATGTGATCGCCGCCGAATTCGGCATCTCGCAGCCAGCCGTATCGCAGCATCTGCGCATTCTCCGCGATAGTGGCTTCGCGACGTCGGAGGCCGACGGCAGACGGCGGCTCTACGCCGTCGCGCCGGCGCGCTTCGACGAGATCGACGCGTGGATCCAGCGGTTCAGACGGACGTGGGAGCCAAGGTTCGAGGCGCTGGCGACCGAGGTCAAACGCGGCAAGAAGGCACGCCGGGACGGGAATTAGGCAGTCAGCGCCGCGTCGCGCAGCCCGCGCCATACGCGCAGCGCCTGCCGGTTCTCGGCGATGTCGTGGACGCGCAGCAGCTGCGCGCCGTGCGCCGCCGCCTGATAGTGCAGCGCGACGGTGCCGCCGAGGCGCTGGTCGGCGGGCGCTTCATTGTCCAGCGCGCCGATCATCCGCTTGCGGCTCGCGCCGAACAGGATCGGGCAGCCCAAAGTATGGAACAGCGCGAGCCCGTTCACCAGCGTCAAATTCTCGCCGACTCCCTTGCCGAATCCGAGCCCCGGATCGACGATGATCTTCGTGCGGTCGATCCCCGCGGCGACGCACGTCGTGACGCGCTCGGCGAGCATGTCATAGACCTCGAACAGGACGTGCGAATAAGTCCCGCCCTCGTGCGGATCGCTCTTTGCCGACGGCGCGTGCATCAGCACCACCGGACAACCGGCCTGAACCACCACATCCATCGCGCGGTCGTCATAACGCAGCGCCGAAATATCGTTGACGATCCGCGCCCCCGCGGCGAGCGCCGCCTCCATCACCGCGGCCTTGCGCGTGTCGATCGACACCGCGACGCCGCCCTTGGCCAGCGCCGCGACTACGCCTTCGATGCGCTTGATCTCGTCGCCTTCCCAGACGAGCGGCGCGCCCGGCCGCGTCGATTCGCCGCCGACATCGATGATCGCCGCGCCCGCGGCACCCATCGCAAAGCCCGCTTCGGCCGCGGCGGCGGCATCGACATGCTTGCCGCCGTCGGAAAAGCTGTCGGGGGTGACGTTCAAAATGCCCATCAGTTGCGGTTCGCCCAGCCGGATCGTCCGCTCGCCGAGCTGCAGGTTACCGCGCGGCCGCGTCACGCCGGCCCGCTGCACTCTTGCCGTTTCGGCCAGCCGGTCGGGCATCGCCGCGATCCAGTCGTCGAGTTCGCAGACGGGGATGATCGCCGATTTGACCATATCATTGTCGCGCAGGCTGACGTGCCATGCCGCAAACCAGACCATCGTGTCGGCGATCCGCAGCGCGCTCTCATCCAGCTCATGCGGACGATCGACGAAGCAGGTCGGACGCAGATAGACGCGCGCATCTTCCCACGTCTTGCCGAGGTCGGACTTGGTGAGTGGCTGGAACATGCTTATCCCCTATCCGTCATTGCGAGCGAAGCGAAGCAATCTCCAGCCAACGGGGTCGCGCGCCGATAGCGGGCGATTGCTTCGTCGCTCCGCTCCTCGCAATGACGATGTGATGTCAGGCCTCGTTCGCCAGCAACCAGTCCTGCCGAACCGCGTCGATCACGCGCAGTTCCTTGCCGGTGTCGACGTGCCAGAAGGTCCAGCCGTTACAGCTCGGCGCGCCCTGCACGCCCGCGCCGACCTTGTGGATCGATCCCGGTGCCTGGCCCTCGCAATCGAGGCTGCCGTCGACGCGCACCTTCGCCTTCCAGCGGCGCTTGGTATCGGTGAGCACCGTTCCCGGCGCGATCATGCCGCATTCGACGAGCGTGCCGAAGGCGACGCGCGTCGCAGCCTTTGGCGCCATCATCGTCTTCACCGCGCTTTCGTCGAGCGGCAGCGCCAGCTCGATGCGTTCGTTCGCCGCGGCGATATAATCATCCTCGCGCTCGATACCGATGAAATGGCGGCCGAGGCGCTTCGCGACCGCGCCCGTCGTGCCGGTGCCGAAGAAGGGATCGAGGATCACGTCGCCGGGGTTCGAACAGGCGAGCAGGATGCGATAGAGCAGCGCCTCGGGCTTTTGCGTCGGGTGCACCTTGGTGCCGCCCTTCTTGAGCCGCTCCTGCCCGCCGCAGATCGGGATCAGCCAGTCGGACCGCATCTGGAGTTCGTCGTTCAGCGTCTTCATCGCGCGATA
Source organism: Sphingopyxis sp. JAI108 (assembly GCF_013410105.1). Lineage (GTDB taxonomy): Bacteria > Pseudomonadota > Alphaproteobacteria > Sphingomonadales > Sphingomonadaceae > Sphingopyxis > Sphingopyxis chilensis. The sequence continues at coordinate 1,618,256 of NZ_JACCCJ010000001.1, read as the reverse complement.
GTTGAAGGTATAGCGCGATTTCTCGCCCATCGACGCCCAGATCAAGGTCTCGTGCGCGTTGGTGAAGCGCGTGCCCTTGAAATTGGGCATCGGGTTCGCCTTGCGCCACACGATGTCGTTGAGGATCCAGTATCCATTGTCCTGCAGCGCGGTGCCGACGCGGAAGATGTTGTGATAGCTGCCGATTACCCAGATGCTGCCGTTCGGTTTCAGGATGCGCTTCGCTTCCTTGAGCCAGGCATGGGTAAAGCGGTCGTAGGTGGCGAGGCTGTCGAACTTGTCCCAGTCGTCATCGACCGCGTCGACCTGGCTGCCGTCGGGGCGCAGAAGGTCGCCGCCAAGCTGGAGATTATAGGGCGGGTCGGCGAAGATCATGTCGACCGACGCCGCGGGCAGGCTGCGCATCATCTCGACGCAGTCGCCCTGCAATATGCTGTCGAGCGGCAGGTCCGCAGGGTCGACCCTCGGCGTCCGCTGCTTCGTCGCCGGCGCCTTGACCCGTTCCATCACACCCATGCTTCACCCCGTTCCTTGCTCGTAAGAAGGCCCTGATGAGTCCGGCAACACCCGCCGTCAAGCGCCGGACTCTAGGGATTCCCGCTCTCTAAATGGTTAATGCGATGAGAACGAAAGGAGTCTGACACACCATATGGAGTCGTGGACGACTCGCGGACTCAACCACTGGTGGTGTGGCGACGAGGACTCACCGGCGAAAAAAATTTCGTCGCGGAGGATTACAGCCCCGGATCAACCCCGGTCAGCTCGACCGACCGCTCCCACAGCTCGCGCGCCAGTTTCGGATCGCGCGCCGCGCGGCTCGCGCGTGCCGGGCCCGACCGCCCCGACACTTCGCCCAGTCCCTGCGGCCCCAGATAATCGCCGCCCTGCACATGCGCGCCGGTCGCGGCCTGCAAGGTCGGCCACGCCCCCTGCGCGGCGCTGTTGAAGAAAGGCGCGGCAAGCGGGGTCATATAACGCAAGGGCAGCGGCAAATGCCGCTGCAATTCGGTCGTCGCGACGCCGGGATGGCAACCGATCGCCTGCGTCGCCCGTCCCGCGGCGCCCAGCCGCCGGTCGAGTTCGAACATATGGAGCAGGTTCGCAAGCTTGCTCATCTGGTAACGCGCCCAATTGTGATAGCTGCGCGACGCCGACAGGTCGCTGTAATCCATTTCGCCGTTCCGGTGTGCGATGCTGCCCGTGACCACGATACGGTCGTCGACATGGCGATACACCAATCCCGTGAAGGCGAAGGTGCCGAGGTGATTGACCCCGAATTGCAGCTCATAGCCCTGCTTCGTCAGCGTCCTCGGCGGGATCATCACCCCGGCATTATTGACCAGCACGTCGATCCGCGGCCCCGCGAGCACCGCCGCGGCCGCCTCCTTCACCTGATCGAGGTCGGCGAGGTCGAGCGGCTGGAACGACAATATCGCGTCAGACACATCGGCGCGGATGCGGTCCATCGCCGCCTCGGCTTTCGCGGTATCGCGGCAGGCAAGGATCACATGCGCGCCCCGCGCCGCCAGCACTTTGGAAACCTCGAAGCCAAGCCCGGCATTGGCACCGGTGACAAGGACGGTGCGGCCGGTCTGGGCCGACACGTCGTCGGCCGTAAATCCCCTGCTCATCGCCTTCCCCCCCTTTTGCTGTCGGGCTTCAGACCAGCTGCATTTGTGCGACCGGGGCAAAACTGGTCCGATGGAGCGGCGTGGGGCCATGCTGGCGCAGCGCCGCGAGATGCTGCGCGGTACCATAACCCATGTTGGTTTCCCAGCCAAAGCCAGGAAAATCGCGCGCCTTTGCAATCATGAAGCGGTCGCGATGCTCCTTCGCGATGATGCTCGCCGCCGAAATGCACGGGTGGAGCGCATCGCCGCCGACGATCGCGCGCGCGCTGTACCGCCATTTGGGAAGGCGGTTGCCATCGACGAGAACCTCGTGCGGGTCAAACCCCAAAGCCTCGACCGCGCGCGTCATCGCCAGCAAGGTCGCCTGCAAGATGTTGATGCAGTCGATCTCCGCGACGCTCGCCTCGCCGATGCCCCAGCGGCAGCGCGCCTTGATCTCGATTTCGAGTTCACCGCGGCGTTTCGCGGTCAGTTTCTTGCTGTCGTCGAGCCCCGCGATACCGCCCTCGCAGAGCAGCACCGCCGCCGCGACGACCGGCCCCGCGAGCGGCCCGCGGCCAGCCTCGTCGACGCCGACGATCATGTGCGTCGCTCCAGAACGGACCCATGATGTCGTTTCGAATTTTACACCCGCCACGGCGGATACCTCCGGTACTCGCCTGCTTGATACAGGCACAGACGATTGCCCGCCGGATCGGTCAACCGCGCCTCGCGCCAACCCCACTGCTCATCCCTGGGCATCTGGTCGAACCGCACCCCGCGCCGCGCCAGATAGGCGACCCACGCATCGAGCGCGCCGCTCTCAAGATAGGCCGTCGCCCCGCCCGCCGCACCGTCGCCGACGCTTTCATCAACATGGATCGACAGCGTGACGCCGTTCGCGGCCTCGAACCGCGCATAACCATTGTCCGGGCTATCGACGATCTGCGTCAACCCCATCTGTTTGTAGAAGGCGACCGACACCGCATAATCGCTGGCGGGCAAGGTGATCTGGTTGAGCGCCGGGCCGGTGAACAGCCCGTCGTTGCGCACGAACTGCTGCCCCATCGGACCATGCCCCTGCCCCAGCCCCGGCGCGTCGAGCAGCGACAGCCGCACGAAATCGCGCGCACGCGCGATCGCGGGCTCGAGCGGCATCCCCTGCGCCAACCCGGTCGCGATCGCGCTCGCCAGCGTGCAGCCGGTGCCGTGACTGTGCGGCGTGTCGATCCGCGGCGCTTCCCAGCGCGCAACCTCGCCCTCGCCCGTTTCGAGCAGGCGGTCGGTCACCGTCTCGCCTTCGGCATGGCCGCCCTTGATCAGCAGCGAGCAGCCGTGCGCGAGCACCGCCTCCTCGCCGCCCAAGACTTCCAGTTCGGGCAAATTTGGCGTCACAACCGTCGCACGATCGAGCAGTGCCTTGAACGCGGCGATCGTCGCCGCGTCGGCGAGCACCGATCCGCTCGTCGCGACCATCACCGGATCGAATACCAGCGCCGCCTGCGCCAGGTCGGGCCGCGACAGGCGCTCGGCGACCGCGGCGGCGGTTTGTGCGCTCCCGATCATCCCGATCTTGACCGCATCGACGCCGATATCCGACGCGACACTGTCGATCTGGGCGAGCACCATATCGGCCGGCACCGGGTGGACGCGCTGCACCCCCAGCGTATTTTGCGCGGTGATGGCGGTGATGGCCGTCATCGCGTGGCCGCCGAGCATCGTCACCGCCTTGATGTCGGCCTGGATGCCCGCGCCGCCCCCGCTATCCGATCCGGCAATGATCAGGACGCGCGCGGTCACCCCTTATGCTTTCGCTCCGTCGAAGCGGGGTATTTCGCGAGGATCGCACCTTCGCGAAGCGGCCGGTCGAGCAGGTCGCCGCCGCAATTGGGGCAAAGTTCGTCGAGCTTGTCGGCACAGTTCGCGCAGAAAGTGCACTCCATCGAACAGATGAAGGCACCGTGGATGTCGGCGGGCAGATTGCGTCCGCACTTTTCGCAATCGGGTCGCATTTCTAGCATGTTCAGTCTCTTTCGGTTCCAAAAATAAAAGGTTTAGGCCGCCGCTGCGCGCACGGCGTTGCAAATCATGTCGACGACCTGCTCGACCTGCCCCGCGTCGTCGCCTTCGGCCATCACGCGGATCAGCGGCTCGGTGCCCGACGGACGGATGACAAGGCGGCCGCGGCCGTCGAGCGTCGCCTCGCCCTCGGCGATCGCGGCGATGACATGCTTGTCCTCGAGCGGCTTGCCGCCGGCAAAGCGGACATTCTTCAAAAGCTGCGGCACCCGGTCGAACTGGTGCAGCAATTCGCTCGCCGGCTTGCCCGACGCGATAAGTTCGGCAAGCACCTGCAGCGCCGCGAGCGTACCGTCTCCCGTCGTCGCATGGTCCGACAGGATCATATGCCCCGATTGCTCGCCGCCGACGTTGAAGCCGCCTTCCTTCATCCGTTCGAGCACATGCCGGTCGCCGACCTTGGTCCGCTCGAGCCGCAGCCCCTCCCCCTCCAGAAAGCGTTCGAGGCCAAGGTTCGACATCACCGTCGCGACGACGCCGCCACCCTTCAGCCGCCCCTGGCGCGCCCAGCTCGCGCCGATCAGGCCCATGATCTGGTCGCCGTCGACGACCCGGCCCTTTTCGTCGACGACGATCAGCCGGTCGGCGTCGCCGTCGAGCGCGATGCCGATATCGGCGCCGCTCGCGACCACCGTTTCCTGCAACAGCGCGGGCGCGGTCGATCCGCATTTGTCGTTGATATTGGTGCCATTGGGTTCGACGCCGATCGCGACGACGTCGGCGCCCAGCTCCCAGAATACCGTCGGCGCGCTGTTATAGGCGGCGCCATTGGCGCAATCGAGCACGATACGCAGCCCGTCGAGGCGGACCGATTCGGGCAGGCTCTGCTTCACCGCATGGATATAGCGGCCGCGCGCATCGTCGATGCGCTTGGCGCGCCCGATATGCGCGGCATCGGCGAGCGTCGGCTGCTTGGTCAGCAGATGCTCGATCTGCGCTTCGTCCTCGTCGGACAATTTATAACCGTCGGGGCCGAACAGTTTGATCCCGTTGTCCTGATAGGGATTGTGGCTCGCCGAGATCATCACGCCCAGGTCGGCGCGCATCGAGCGCGTCAGCATCGCGATCGCCGGGGTCGGCATCGGGCCGACCTGCACCACGTCCATGCCGACGCTCGTGAATCCCGCGACCAGCGCATTTTCGAGCATATAGCCCGACAAGCGCGTGTCCTTGCCGATCACGACGCGGTGCTTGTGCGACCCACGCAGGAAATGCGCGCCCGCCGCCATGCCGACGCGCATCGCGACCTCCGCCGTCATCGGGGCCGTGTTGGTCAGGCCGCGAATCCCGTCGGTTCCAAAAAATCTGCGCATTGCACCTCTGCTATCCGGGCCGATGATCAGGCAAATGCCTGCAACGGCGTCCCATGGGATGGCCCCCGCGGAGCATTTCCCGGCCCAAAAACCGGTTCCCGTTTCTTTCGGGAGGTGCTCTAAGTCACCCTCTTTTGCTTGGCAAGCAGGCCAGAAAAATCGCCGGGAGAATCCGCTTTGAAATCCGCTTGGCTCATCCTTTCGGCGCTGATCGCCGGCATGCTCCTCGGGATCGGCGTCGAGCTGGTGTCGCCGGCGGCCGGGACCGCCTCGCTGCCCTGGATCGAACCGATCGGTCTGCTCTGGCTCAATGCGCTCAAGATGACGATCGTCCCGTTGATCGTCGCGCTGCTGATCACGGGCATCACCGCCACCGCCGATGCGGCGCGCGCAGGCACGCTGGCTTTTCGCGCGGTGATGACCTTCCTCGGCGCGATCTTTATCTCGGGATTGATGTCGCTGCTGATGACCCCGCTGCTGCTGCGGCTTTTCCCGCTGTCGACGGGCGCTGCCGAAGCCTTGCGTCACGGCCTGGGCGGCACGACCGAGGCGGGACCGTCGCCAACCTTCGGCGATTTCCTGCTCTCGCTGATCCCGACCAACCCCATCGCCGCCGCCGCCGAGACCGCGATCCTGCCGCTGATCGTCTTCACGACCATCTTCGCCTTCGCCATCACCCGCCTCGAACCCGTGCAGCGCGCGACGCTGTCGGGGCTGTTCAAGGCGCTCGGCGACGCGATGCTGATCGTCATCGGCTGGGTGCTCGCGCTCGCGCCGATCGGTGTCTTCGCGCTCGGCTATGCGCTCGCGGTCAAGGCCGGGGTCGCGGCCTTCGGCGGGCTTGTCCATTATGTGCTTATCCTTTCCGGAATCGGTGTTTGCTGCATCATCCTCGGGCTGTTGCTCGCCTGGCTCGTCGTCGGCATCGCGCCGCCGCGTTTCCTGCGCGCCATGGTGCCGACACTCGCGGTCGCGATCAGCACGCAAAGCTCGCTCGCCAGCCTGCCCGCGATGCTCAAATCGTCGGAGGAACTCGGCGTCGATCCCAAGAAGGCCGACGTCGTCCTCCCGCTCGCGGTCGCCTTGTTCCGCTTCACCAGCCCCGCGATGAACCTCGCGGTCGTCGTCTATGTCGCCTGGCTGTTCGGAATCGAGCTGACGCCGTGGGAGATGGCGATCGGGCTTGCGGTCGCCATCGCCGCCGCGCTTTCTTCGGTCAGCCTGCCCGGCTCGATCAGCTTCGTCACCTCGATCGCACCGATCGCGGTGTCGATGGGGGTTCCCGTCGCGCCGTTGGGGCTGCTCGTCGCGGTCGAGACCTTTCCCGACATCTTCCGGACGATCGGCAATGTTATCGGTGACGTCGCCGCGACCAAATATGCCGCCGACGGCGTCGAAAACGAATCCGCAGGAGAAACGCCATGAAATATCGCAAGCTCGGCCACGGCCTCGAAGTCTCCGCGATCGGCATCGGCTGCATGCCGATGATCAAGGGCGGCAACATCCTCTATGGCGAGGCCGCCGACCTGGGCGAATCGACGCGGACGATCCACCGCGCGATCGACCTAGGCGTCACCTTTTTCGACACCGCGCAAATCTATGGCCCCTTTTCGAACGAAGAGCTTCTCGGCGAAGCGATCAAGGGCAAGCGCGAAGGGCTCGTCATCGCGACGAAGTTCGGCTTCAGGTTCGAAGGCAAGCAAATCACCGGCGTCGACGGATCGCCCGCCAACGCCCGCGCGGCGTGCGAAAGCTCGCTCCAGCGGCTCGGCATCGACACGATCGACCTTTTCTACCAGCACCGCGTGGATCCCAATGTGCCGATCGAGGAAACGGTCGGCGGGATGATGGCGTTGGTGAAGGAAGGCAAGGTCCGCCACATCGCGCTCTCCGAAGCCGGTCCCGAAACGATCCGCCGCGCCGCCAAGGCCGCGCCGATCACCGCGCTGCAGAGTGAATATTCGATCTGGGAACGCGATGTGGAGGACGAGATCCTGCCCGTCTGCCGCGAACATGGCATCGGCTTCGTCCCTTACTCGCCGCTCGGCCGCGGCTTCCTCGCGGGCGCGGTACGCAGCCGCGACGAGCTTTCCGAAAGCGACTGGCGCCGGGGCGACCCGCGCTATTCGGACGAGAATCTCCCCGCCAATCTCGCGATCGTCGACGCGATCGGCGCGGTCGCCGACAGCCATGGCGTGTCGAAGGCGCAGGTCGCGCTCGCCTGGCTGCTCGCGCAGGGCGACGATATCGTCCCCATCCCCGGCACCAAGCGCCGCGCGACGATGGAGGACAGCGTCGCCGCCGCCGGCGTAACGCTCACCGCCGACGACCTCGCCGCGATCGCCGCCGCCGCGCCGAAAGGCGGCACCAGCGGCCCGCGCTATGGCGAGCAGGGCATGCGGATGGTGCGGCTGTAGGCGTTTCCGGAAGGCGCGCCGTAAAACCCCTCCAGGCTATTCGCGCGCCTTGGCGGCGGCACGGACCTCTTGCGAGCGTTCGAGCGGCAGGATCAATATGTCGTCGCCGTCGACGATCACCGCAATATTGTCCATGCCGAGGATCGACACGCGCTTGTCGCCCGCGCGCACGAGGTTGCCGCGGCTGTCGTGGAGAAAGGCGTCGCCGGTGACGGCATTGTCCGCCGCATCCTTTTCGGCGAGCGCGTGGATCGTGTGCCAGCAGCCGAGGTCGGACCAGCCCATCGCGACGGGAACGACCGCGACCCGGTCGTCCTTTTCCATCACGGCATAATCGATCGAGTCGGGCGGCGCCTTCGCGAATTCGATGGCGTCGGCATAGAGCGCGTCGCCATCGCGCATCCCCGCAGCGACCGCCTTGTCGGCGGCCTCGAAGATCGCGCGGCAATGGGTGAGCATCGCGTCGCGCATTCGCGCAGCGCGGAACAGAAAAATGCCGGCGTTCCAGCTATAGCCGCCAGCCGCGAGCATCGCTTCGGCTTCCGCCAGCGGCGGCTTTTCGACGAAGCGATCGACCGCGAAGCCCCCATCTTCGTCAGCGCCGCCCAGCGGCGCCCCGGCGGCGATATAGCCGAAGCCGGTTTCGGGGCGGTCGGGGGTGATGCCGAAGGTGACGATCCAGCCCTGCTGCGCGAGGCGCACCCCTTTGGCGATCGCGGCGTGAAAGGCGGGAACGTCGGCGATGACATGGTCGCTGGGCATGACCAGCAACAGCGTATCGGCATCCGCCCGCGCGACGGCGAGCGCGATCGCAGCGGCGGTATTGCGCGGCATCGGTTCGACGAGCAGCATCTCCTCGCGGTCGTTCATCTGTTCGCGAACCATCGCGACATGGCCGTCGCCGCACAGGACGATCGGGGGAAGGAAATCGGGACCCGCGGGGGTGCGCTCGACCGTCTGGCGGAACAGGCTGCGCTGGCCGTGGAGCAGCAGGAACTGCTTGGCGCGCGTGCCGCGCGACTCGGGCCACAGGCGGGTGCCCGCGCCGCCGCACAGGATAACGGGCTGGATCATCAGCGTCATAAATCGGGTCTATCGCTTTCGAGGGGGCCGGTCACCTTGTCATTGCCGATATAGCAAGTGTAAAATTAACCGACAGTTGACGCCTCGGCTGTAGGATTTCGCGACCATGTTCCGGCTGTTCAAACATTATGTCCCGCACGCCGTCGTCTGGCTGGCGCTGATCGAATTTTTCGCGCTGCTCGGGTCGGCCGAGGGGGCGTGGCATCTTTATGCGCATCAGGCGGGGTTCGACGCCGGGCCGCTGGCAAGCCGCTGGCTGCCGCTCTTGACCTTCGGCGTGTCCAATTCGCTCGCGATGATGGCGACCGGAATGTACGGGAACGAGGGGCTGCGTTCGATGCGCTTCGCGACCGCGCGCCTGCTGGCCGCCATCTCGCTCGGCGTGATCTTTCTCTCGGTGCTCGGCTTCCTGTTGCCGACCGCGACGCTGTGGCGCGCGAACAGCCTCTATGCGATGATCTTCGCGATCGCGGTGCTGTTCGTCATTCGGCTGGCGCTGACCCAGTCGGCAGGCACCGAGGCCTTTCGCCGCCGCATCCTGGTGCTCGGCGCCGGGCCCCGCGCCGCGCGGCTGGCGGCGCTCGCCGACGCGCCGGGCAGCGGGCTCGAAATGGTCGGCTTCATCGCAATGAGCGCCAATGAAAAGACGGTCGCCGGCGCGATCCCGCGCGATGCGATCGCCAATCTGTCGGACCATGTCGTGATGCTGCGCGCCGGCGAAGTCGTGCTCGCGCTCGAGGAGCGCCGCAACGCGCTGCCGCTGAATGACCTTTTGCGGGTCAAGACGACGGGGGTTCATGTCAACGATATCGCGAGCTTTATCGAGCGCGAGACCGGGCGCGTCGACCTCGCGACCACGAACCCGAGCGGCCTCATCTTTTCCGACGGCTTTTCGGCGGGGCAGCGGATTTCGAAAGTCGGCAAGCGCCTGTTCGATATCCTTGCCAGCCTGATCGTGCTGATCGTGGGGCTGCCGCTGATCATCGTCGCGGGAATTGCGGTGGTGCTCGATAGCCGCGGGCCGGTCTTTTACCGCCAGCCGCGCGTCGGCCTGTTCGGCGAACCCTATGACATCTTCAAGATCCGCTCGATGCGCACCGACGCCGAAGCCGCCGGCAAGGCGGTGTGGGCGAGCGAGAATGATCCGCGGATCACGCGCGTCGGACGGGTGATCCGCAAGCTGCGTATCGACGAATTGCCCCAGATCTGGTGCGTATTGAAAGGCGAGATGAGCTTCGTCGGGCCGCGCCCCGAACGGCCGAGCTTCGTCGAGGAGCTCGAAAAGAAGCTGCCCTATTATGCCGAACGGCACATGGTGAAACCCGGCCTGACCGGCTGGGCACAGATCAACTATCCCTATGGCGCGTCGGTCGAGGATGCGCGCGTGAAGCTCGAATATGACCTTTATTACGCCAAGAATTATTCGCCCTTCCTCGATCTTCTGATCCTGCTCCAGACCGTGCGCGTCGTGCTGTGGCCGGAGGGAGCGCGCTAGCGTGAACGCGCTCGCGGCCCTGTCGCAGATCCTGTCCGGCGCGGCACTGGCGGGCTTTTCGGGCGTCACGCTGTGGCTGCTGATGCGGCCGCGCGCGCGCATGGCGGCGCTGATGCCCGCACCCCGCTGGCAGGTGCTGGCGGCAGCGGCGACCGCGCTGTGGTGCGCGGCGCTGGCGATCTTTTCGCCCGGATCGTCGGAGGCGCTGGCCGTCCAGATGATCCGCGACGGCGCGATGCTGGGCTGGCTTGCGGCGACATTCTGGTCATCGCGCGCGCCGATGCCGCGCCCGCTCCGCCTGATCCTGCGTATGCTCGCGACGATTTGCCTGCTCGCCTTCCTGCTCGGCGCGGCGGCGCACCTGCGCGCAGGAACCGCCGCCGCACCGTGGATGAAACCGACGCTGACCTTCACCGCGATGATCGTGGCGATCGGCGGACTCCTGATCCTCGACGGCGGCGTCCGCCGCGCGAGCGGCGGGCTGCGGATGCCGGTGATGGCGGTCGCGGGCGGTTTCGCCATGCTCTGGGCCTATGAACTCAACGTCCAGCTGATCGGCGCCCTGACCGGAGAGAAAGCCTCGACGCTGATCGCGCTGTTGCCTGCGGTCGCCCTGCTGACCGTGCCGATCCACGTCGTCGCCGCGATGGACATCGGCCGCGAGCGGATGCGGCTGTCGCGCACGGCGGCGACGCGGTCGCTGATCCTGCTGGGCGCTGCCACCTATCTCATCCTGATCGCGCTGACCGGCGCGATCGCGCGCGCGGTCGGCAGCGATTATGCCGAGCTGGCGCAGGCAATTTCACTCGTCGTCGCACTCGGCGCCGGCGGGCTCATGCTCGCCTCTTCGCGCGCACGGGCATGGCTGTCGGTGATGATCTCCAAGCATTTCTTCGAGCATCGCTACGACTATCGCGCCGAATGGATGCGGTTCACCGCGACGCTGGCGCAAGGGGACGGCGACGATGATCGCAACCTATACCGGCGCGTCGCGAAGGCGCTTGCGCAATTGACGGGCAGCCCGGGCGCCTTGCTGATGCTGCCCGCCGCCTCGGGCGGTTTCCGCGTCGCCGAGCAATGGCATTGGCCCGGCGGCGTGAGCGAAGACGCCAGCCTGTCGCTGCGCTCGGCCTTCATGCTTCAGGAAACGCAGCATATCGTCGACCTCGACGCCGAGCGCCGGGGCGCGCCGGGCGACAAGGCGGAGGGCGAGGATCTCGCGATCCCCGAGTGGCTGATCGCCGACACGCGCGCCTGGGTCGTGGTGCCGGTCCTCCATTTCCAGCGCATGATCGCGATCGCCGTCCTGCACCGTCCGCCGGCGTCGCGGGCGCTCGACTGGGAGGATCTCGACGTGCTGCGCATCGCGGGACAGCAGGCGGCGAGCTATCTGGCCGAATCGCAGAGCCAGCGCGCGCTGTCCGAGGCGCGGCGGTTCGATGAATTCAACCGCCGCTTTGCCTTCATCATGCACGACATCAAGAATCTGGCGAGCCAGCTGTCGCTGCTCGCGCGCAATGCCGAGCGCCATGCCGACAAGCCCGAATTCCGCGCCGACATGACGCAGACGCTGAAGATTTCGGCCGGGCGGCTCAGCGACCTGCTCGTTCGCCTGTCGCCGCGCGAACGCGGGCCCGCGGCCGAGCCCGGCCGCACGCTGGTCGAGCCGGTACTGAACGAGGTCGCGGCCGAAATGCGCCCGCGCCGCGCGCTGTTCGTCGGCTGCCAGGCCGGATTGTCGGCGTGGGCGGAGGCAGGCGCAATCCGCCAGATCGTCCAGCATCTGGTGTCCAACGCGATCGACGCGTCGGCGCCCGAGACGCCGGTTCAGGTCGTTGCGGTCGCTGAACAGGGGCGTGTTCGCATCGACGTGATCGACCAGGGCTGCGGCATGACGCACGCGTTCATCCGCGACGAGCTGTTCAAGCCGTTCGTGTCGACGAAGGATTCGGGTTTCGGGCTCGGCGCGTTCGAGGCGCTGCAGATCGCGCAGGCGATGGGCGGCGCGATCGAAGTGGCGAGCGAACCGGGCAAGGGCAGCAATTTCACGCTGTGGCTGCCGCTCGCCGATGCGCACGGCGAGGCCGCGGACAATGCACGGATCATGAAAGCGGGAATGAAATGAACGAGGGCGGGACCGGTTTGCGCACATTGCTGGTGGTCGAGGATGACGCCGGGCTGCAGGCGCAGCTCAAATGGGCCTATGAGGATTATCGGGTGCTGGTCGCGGGCGATCACGACGCCGCGATCGAGATGCTGCGCGCCGACGAGCCCGATGTGGTGACGCTCGACCTTGGCCTGCCGCCCGATCCCGACGGCACGCGCGAGGGATTCCGGACGCTGAAAACGATCCTCGAGGTCAAGCCCGACACCAAGGTGATCGTCGTATCGGGGCATGGCGAGCGGGCGAGCGCGCTGAGCGCGATCGCGAACGGCGCGTGGGATTTCTATCAGAAGCCGATCGACATCGACGAGCTGGGACTGATCGTCGCGCGCGCCTTCCATGTGCGCGAGCTGGAGGTCGAGAATGCGCGGCTCGCCGAACGCGGCGCGGGCGACAATCATGTGCTCGGCGGGATGATCACCGGCGCGCCCGAGATGCTGAAGGTCGCGCGCACGATCGAGCGCGTCGCGAACCTCGACGTGTCGGTCATGCTGCTCGGCGCGAGCGGCACCGGCAAGGAATTGCTCGCGCGCGGATTGCACGAGGCCAGCGCGCGGCGTGACGGCGCGTTCGTCGCGATCAACTGCGCCGCGATCCCCGAAAATCTGCTCGAAAGCGAATTGTTCGGGCACGAAAAGGGCGCGTTCACCGGCGCGGTCAAGACGACCGAGGGCAAGATCGAGCTCGCGCATGGCGGCACGTTGTTCCTCGACGAAGTCGGCGACATTCCGCTTCCGCTGCAGGTCAAGCTGTTGCGATTCCTGCAGGAGCGGACGATCGAGCGCATCGGCGGACGCAAGGCGATTCCCGTCGATACGCGAATCGTCTGCGCGACGCACCGCGACCTCGACGCGATGATCGCGCAGCAGAGCTTTCGCGACGATCTTTATTACCGGCTCGCCGAAATGGTGGTGAAGATCCCGCCGCTCGCCGAGCGGCCCGGCGACGCGGTTCTGCTCGCGCGGCATTTCCTCCACCAATATGCGCCCGAGATGAACCCCGGCGTGCGGGGCTTCGCCCCCGACGCGCTGCAGGCGATCGACGAGGGACACTGGCCCGGCAATGTCCGCGAGCTTGAAAACCGCATCAAGCGCGCCGTGATCATGGCCGACGGCAAGCTGGTGATGCGCGAGGATCTCGATATGGCGGGGGGCGACGATCGCGACGGTGAAGAGGCGTGGCTCAACCTGCGCAGCGCGCGCGAGGCCGCCGACCGCGTCGCGATCCGCCGCGCTATGACGCAAAGCGAGGGCAATATCTCGCTCGCGGCGAAGTTGCTCGGGATCAGCCGGCCGACGCTCTACGACCTGCTCAAACAATATCGGATGCAGGGCTGAATGGATTTTCGCCGCGTCTGGACCGGTGCGCCGTTCGTGGCGGCGCTGCTGCTCGCGGGGTGCGGCGATGGCGGACCGGCCACGCCGCGCCAGGCCGATGAACAGCACCGCGCGGCACTGCAGGCGGCGATTGCCGACGATCCGGACGACATAGCGCGGCGCGTCGCGCTGGCGCGGGTGGCGATCCGGCTCGGCGACGGGGTCGGAGCCGAAGCGGCGGTCAAGGGCGCGCTCGGTGCCGGCGCCAACGATGCGGCGCTGCGGCCCCTGCTCGCCCGCGCCTACGCGATGCAGGGCGAAGGCGCACGCGCGCTCGATACGCTGGAAGGCGGGCCGGTCATTCCCGAGATGATGGGCGAGGCGGCGTGGGTCGCGGGCGATGTCCATCTTGCGAACGGCGACCTCGCTGCAGCGCGCGAGGCCTATGACCGGGCCGTGCACGAATTGCCGCGCAGCTCGGCCTTGTGGGTCGATGTCGCGCGCTTTCGCGAGGCCAACGCCGACACGCTCGGCGCCCGCGACGCGGTCGATTATGCGATCGAACTCGACAAGGCGAACAGCGCGGCGCTGGCGTTCAAGGCGAATCTCGTGCGCGGCGAAGAGGGACTCGAAGCGTCGCTTGGCTGGTATGCGGAAGCGCTCGTCGCCAACCCCGACAATGCGGACGCGCTCATCGACCAGGCCGCGACGCTCGGCGACCTCGGCCGGTATCGCGACATGCTGGCGGCGCTGCGTCATGCGGCAGCGATCCTGCCGCGCGATCCGCGCCTCTATTATCTGCAGGCGGTGCTCGCGGCGCGCGCGGGCAAATATGCGCTGGCCCGCAGCCTGCTCCAGCGCACGCGCGGCGAACTCGACGAACAGCCGTCCTTCATGCTGCTGAGCGCTATCGTCGAGCTCGAACTGGGCGGCGAGGCGGTCGCGGCAACCTGGGCGGACCGCTTGCTCGCCGAGCAGCCGCATAATTTCACCGCGCGGCGCATCCTTGCCGCCGCCGAATGGGCCGATGGCGATGCCGAGGCCGCGCGCGAGGCGCTGCTGCCGCTCACCCGCCGTCCCGACGCCGACAGCTGGTCGCTGATCCTGGCATCGCGCGCGGCGGCGGAGCTGGGGCGCGATATGGAATCGGCGGATTATCTGGGGCGCGCCGCGGCGCTCAGTCCCGGCGAAGCCATTCCCTTCGCTATCGACGATGATTACGGGCTGGTCGCGATGGCGGCCGATGCCGCCCCGCTCGACCCGGCCAAGGCGATCCCGGCGATCGCGGTCGACCTGGCGAGCGGTAATAGCGCGCGGGCGATCGGGCGCGCGATGCAGCTGCGCGCCGCGAACCGCGGCGTCGCCGACGCGCATATCCTGCTCGGCGACGCGGCGCTGGCGGGCGGGCGGTTCGACCTGGCGGTCGAGGCCTATCGCGCCGCGCGCGCCATCGATGCCGGCGAGCGCACCACGCTACGCCTCGCCAACGCGCTGTATCGCGCGGGCGATGTCGCGGGATCGGGCGCCGCGATCCTGGCGCTGCGCGACGGGCAGCCGTCGAGCATCGCCGCCGACCGGTTGGCGGGGCACCTCGCGATGGACCTTCGGCATTGGGACCGGGCGATCGGTCATTTCGACCGCGTGCGCCGGCGGATCGGCGACCGCGACGCGGTGATCCTGCGCGAACTGGCGCGCGCCTGGGCGGCGAAGGGCGACGATGCGCGCGCGTTGCTGCTGATCGACCGTGCCTATCGGTTACAGCCGCTCAACGCCGGGATCATGGAATTTTACGCGGGGTTGCTGGAAAAGCGCGGGAAAGCGCAGGCGGCGGCGGACCTTCGCGACAAGGCGGCGCAGATCGGGCGCTAGCGAAGAGGCAAAAGCGGTTCGCGGCCGTTTTCGCGGCGCGATGCGGGAGGCTTATCACGGCCGGGCAAACCGGCTAGCGTCGCTTTCATGCGCAAGATTCTCGCCTCGCTCGCCCTTCTCCTGACCAGCGCCGCCGCCGCGCACGCACAGACGATCGACGACGCGGTCGAGGGTGACGCGATCCTCAAGGATTTCGCCTTCGCGACCGGCGAAAAGCTGCCCGAGCTCAAGATCCATTACACCACGCTCGGCACGCCGCGGCGCGACGCCGCGGGCGATGTGACCAACGCGGTGATGATCCTCCACGGGACCGGCGGGACCGGAAAGCAATTCTTCCAGCCGCAGTTCGCCGACGAACTCTTCGGTCCCGGCCAGCCGCTCGATACGGGCAAATATTACATCATCCTGCCCGACAATATCGGCCATGGCGGCTCGTCGAAGCCGAGCGACGGCCTGCGGATGAAATTCCCGCGTTACGATTATAACGACATGGTCGGCGCGCAGCACCGGATGCTGACCGAAAAGCTCGGCGTGAAGAAGCTCAAGCTCATTCTCGGGACGTCGATGGGCTGCATGCACGCCTTCGTCTGGGGCGAGACGCGCCCCGGTTTCGCCGAAAAACTCGCGCCCTTCGCCTGCCTGCCCGTCGAGATCGCGGGTCAGAACCGCATGTGGCGCGCGCTCGCGATCGACGCGATCAAGGCCGACCCGCAGTGGAACGGCGGCGATTATACCGCCCCGCCCGTCGCGGGCCTGCGCACCGCTGCCTCGCTCCTCCTGATCGCGGGCGCCAACCCCTATGCGTTGCAGGCGCAATATCCGACGCGCGAAGCCGCCGAAAAATACAAGGACGAGGCCTTCGCGCGCGCCTATGGCCGCGGCGACGCCAATGACATGATCTATCAGCTCGACAGCTCGCGGACCTACAATCCCTGGCCCGACCTCGAAAAGATCGAGGTGCCCGTCCTGTGGATCAATTCGGCCGACGATTTCATCAACCCGCCCGCCTATGGCATCACCGAAAAGGCGGCGGCGCGCATGAACAGGGCGCGCTTCATCCTGATCCCCGCGAGCCCCGAAACCAAGGGACACAGCACCCACACATGGGCGAAGTTCTGGAAGGACGATGTCGCACGGCTGATGGCGGAGTAGGCCCGCTATGCCAACGTCCGGATGACGAAGTTGGGTTTGCGCCCGCACAAGCTTCTATCCCTTCCCCAACCCCTGCAAAAGCGTTAGTGCGCCCTCCATGATCCTCGTCGTCGACAATTATGACAGCTTCACCTTCAACCTCGTTCATTATCTGATCGAGCTCGGGGTCGAGGTGCGCGTCGAGCGCAACGACGCGCTCACGGCCGCCCAGGCTCTTGCCACCGGCGCCGACGCGATCCTGATTTCGCCCGGCCCCTGCACCCCGAACGAAGCCGGGATCAGCCTCGACCTCGTCGCCGCCTGCGCCGAAACCCGGCGTCCGTTGCTCGGCGTCTGCCTCGGCCACCAGGCGATCGGCCAGCATTTCGGCGGCACCGTCCAGCGCGGCCATTTGATGCACGGCAAGACCTCGCCCGTCTGCCACGACGGCAGCGGGCTCTACGCGGGCCTGCCCTCGCCCTTTCAGGCGACGCGCTACCACAGCCTCGAGGTCGTCGACATTCCCGAGCGCCTGTTGATCAACGCGACGAGCGACGACGGCGCGGTGATGGGCTTCCGCCACGCCGAACTGCCGATCCACGGCGTCCAGTTCCACCCCGAAAGCATCGCGACCGAGCATGGCCACGCGATGCTCGCCAATTTTCTGAAGATCGCGGGGCTGCCGGTCGGCGAGCGCAAGGCGGCATGAGCCGCTTCGGCCCCTTCCCCGACCCCTCGGTGCTGCTCGATCATGACGAGGCGGCCGACGCCTTCGCGACGATGCTCGACGGCGGCGCGAGCGACGAACAGGTCACCGAATTCCTGATCGCGCTGTCCGACCGCGGCGAAACGATGGTCGAAATCGCCGCCGCGGCGCAGGCGATGCGCGACCGGCTGATTCCCATCGACGCCCCGACGGGCGCGATCGACGTCTGCGGCACCGGCGGCGACGGCCACCATACGCTCAACGTTTCGACCGCGGTATCGATCGTCGTCGCGGCGTGCGAGGTTCCGGTCGCAAAGCATGGAAATCGCGCGGCTTCTTCGAAATCAGGAGCGGCCGACACACTCGAGGCACTGGGCCTCGACATGGAGCGCGCCGACCGCATGGCGGAGGAACAGCTCGCCGACCTCGGCATCTGCTTCCTGTTCGCCGGCACCCGCCACCCGGCGATGAAGCGCATCATGCCGATCCGCAGGGCCATCGGGCGGCGGACGATTTTCAACCTGATGGGCCCGCTCGCCAATCCCGCGCGCGTCACGCGGCAGCTCGTGGGCATCGCGCGCCCCGCCTATGTTCCCGTCTATGCCGAGGCGCTCCACCGGCTCGGCACCGATCATTCGCGCGTGATCTCGGGCGACGAGGGCCTCGACGAACTCTCGCTCGCGGGCGGCAACGAGGTCGCGGTCGTGACGCCCGAAGGCGTGCGGATGCAGCGCAGCACCGCCGCCGATGCGGGCCTGACCACGCGCTCGCTCGATGAAATCCGCGGCGGCGACGCCGAATATAATGCCAGGGCGCTTCGCCGCCTGCTCGAGGGCGAACCCGGCGCCTATCGCGACGCGGTGCTCTATAACGCCGCCGAGGCGCTCGTCGTCGCCGGCGCCGCCGACACTTTGCTCGAGGGCGTCGAGGAAGCCGCCGAGGCGATCGACAAGGGTCTCGCCAATGCGCTGCTCAATTGCTGGATCGCCTATAAATGAACAAGCTTACCCAGATACTTGCTGCCAAAGCCGCAGAAGTCGCCGAGCGCCGCGCTCTGCGCTCCTTCTCCGACCTCGACGCGATCGACGCCGGCCCCGTGCGCGGCTTCGCGAAAGCACTGCACGCCAGGATCGACGCCGGCGGCTTCGGCCTGATTGCCGAAATCAAGAAAGCTTCGCCCTCCAAAGGATTGATCAGGCAGGATTTCGATCCCGCCGACCACGCCCGCGCCTACGCGGCAGGCGGCGCCGCCTGCCTGTCGGTCCTGACCGACGCGCCCTGGTTTCAGGGGCATGAGGATTACCTCATCGCCGCGCGCGCCGCCTGCGCGCTTCCGGTGCTCCGCAAGGATTTCATGGTCGACCCCTGGCAGGTCGCCGAGGCGCGCGCGATCGGCGCCGACGCAATTCTGATCATCGTCGCCGCGCTCGACGACGGCATGATGCAGGAGATCGAGGCGGCAGCGATCGAACGCGGCATGGACGTGCTCGTCGAGGTGCATGACGAAGCCGAACTCGACCGCGCGCTGAGCCAGCTCGAATCGCGCCTGATCGGCGTCAACAACCGCGACCTGCGGACCTTCGAAACCGATCTCGCGGTCACCGAACGCCTCGCCACGCGCGTCCCGCCGGGCACCCTGCTCGTCGGCGAAAGCGGCATCGCGAGCCACGCCGATTGCGAAAGGCTCGCCAAAAGCGGCGTAAAAGCCTTCCTCGTCGGCGAAAGCCTGATGCGCCAGGATGACGTCACGGCGGCAACGAGGGCGCTGCTGGAGGGCGCCGCGGCATGACGCGACCGACGCACCTCGACGAAAGCGGGGCAGCGTCGATGGTCGATGTCGGCGCCAAGCCCGCGACGCAGCGCCGCGCCGTCGCCGGCGGGCGCATCACCATGTCTCAGGAGGCGCTCGAAGCGATCCGCAGCGGCAATGCCCCCAAGGGCGACGTCCTTTCGACCGCGCGCATCGCCGGCATCATGGCCGCAAAGCGCACCGCCGACCTTATACCGCTCTGCCACCCGCTCGCGCTGACCAAGGTCGGCGTCGATTTCGCGTGGGAAGACAATGGTATCGCCGTCACAGCTGTCGTCCAAACGGCGGGCCAGACCGGCGTCGAGATGGAGGCGCTCACCGCCGCCTCGGTCGCACTCCTCACCCTGTACGACATGGCGAAGGCGCTCGACCGCGCGATGATCCTCGGCGACATCCGCCTCCTCGAAAAGAGCGGCGGTCGCTCGGGCGACTGGCGCGCCGGATGAGCGGGCTGCTCGCCGTCGAGGAGGCGCAGGCGCGGCTCTTCGCGCTTCGCGAACCGCTCGGAAATCAAAATATCGATTTTTCCGAAGCGCTTGGCCGCCACCTTTCGGACGACGTTGTCGCTTTGCGCGACCAGCCCGCCGCGCCGCTCTCCGCGATGGACGGCTATGCGATCCGCTTCGGCGACATGCCGGGGCCCTGGATCATTGTCGGCGAAAGCGCCGCAGGCGGCGCGCCCGACCGCAGCGTGGCTCCCGGTGAGGCGATGCGCATCTTCACCGGCGCGATGCTTCCCCCCGGCGCCGACACCGTCATCGTGCAGGAGGATGTCGTGCGCGATGGCGGCGCGCTGACGCTGGCGCGCGACGGCCCCGGCGCGCGCGGGCGCCATGTCCGCTCGCGTGCGGCCGATTTCGCCGCGGGCGATCGCCTGCTTGCCGCGGGCACGCGTCTGACGCCCGGCGCGATCGCCGCCGCGGCGATGAGCGGCGCGGGCGCGCTCGGCGTCGGCCGCCGCCCGCGCGTCGCGATCGTGACGACCGGCGACGAACTTGTCCGGCCCGGACACCCGCTCGCGCCCGGTCAGATCCCCGACAGCAACGGCGCCATGCTGGCCGCGATGCTCGCGGGCGACGCCGAAGGCGCCGTCCTCGCGCACCATGTCCCCGACGATCGCGCGACCCTTGCCCGAATTCTCAAGGAGTTGGCGCGCCGTCACGACGTCATCGTGACCGTCGGCGGCGCGTCGGTCGGCGATCACGATCATGTCCGCGGCGCGCTGGACGAGGCTGGCGGGCGGCTCGCTTTCTGGAAGATCGCGATGAAGCCCGGCAAGCCGCTGATCGCCGGAACGCTGGGCGAGGCGGTGCTGCTCGGCCTTCCCGGCAATCCCTCGTCGGCGTTCGTCACGGCGACGCTGTTCCTGCTGCCGCTCGTCCGCCATCTTTCCGGGGCAAGCGATCCCTTGCCGCCCGCGCATCAGGCGCCCCTCGCCGCGCCGCTCGGCGAAGGCGGCACGCGCCGCGATTATCTGCGCGCGCGCCTCGAAAACGGCCGGCTCATACCCATGATCGGCCAGGAAAGCGGTCGCACCCTCCCCCTCGCCTCGGCCAATGCGCTGCTGATCCGCGACATCGGCGCGCCCGCCCGCGATGCCGGGGCGATGGCGGACTATATCGTCATCGCTTGACAAGTTCCGGTTTGTTCCACTATCGTTCCTGCTATGTCCGGCCCGTTCGCAACGGGTCATCATGGAGAACGACCGATGTTGACCGCGAAGCAGCATGAACTGCTCCACTTCATCCAGGAACGCCTCGACTCGAGCGGCATTTCGCCCTCGTTCGAAGAGATGAAGGAGGCGCTCGGCCTCAAGTCGAAATCGGGCATACACCGGCTGATAAGCGCCTTGGAAGAAAGGGGTTTCCTCCGCCGCCTTCCCAATCGCGCGCGCGCGCTCGAAGTGCTGAAAGTGCCCGAAGCGGCGAAATCCGCGGCGCCGCTGCGCGAAAATGTCGTGCCGCTGCGCAAAAACCCGCCGGCGATGCGGCCGATCGCGGCGAACGACATCGTCGAGGTGCCGCTCCACGGCAAGATCGCCGCCGGTGTGCCGATCGAAGCGTTCGAGGATCACAACAATCTCGCTGTCCCCGCCGCGCTCCTCGGGTCGGGCGAACATTATGCACTCGAGGTATCGGGCGACTCGATGGTCGAAGCGGGCATTTTCGACGGCGACTATGCGCTGATCCAGAAGGCGAGCACCGCGCGCGAGGGCGATATCGTCGTCGCGCTCGTCGACGGGCAGGACGCAACGCTCAAATATTTCCGCCGCGAAGGCCAGATGATCCGGCTCGACCCCGCCAACAGCGCCTATGAGCCGCAGCGCTACCCCGCCGAACGCGTCATCGTGCAAGGGCGCCTGTCGGGATTGCTTCGTCGTTACCACTAAGCTGCTGCGGCAGCCGCCACGGATGCTCGTCGCCCGCGCGCAGCGCGGCGACGGCGCGGGGCCTATTGCCCAGATAAAGCGCCAGCCCGCCGGTTTCGGCAAGGCTGTCGCGGTCGATCGTCATCCAGCGTGCCGTGCATTCGCGCGGCAGCCAGCGGTCGCTGATCACGACATCGGCGGCGGCGCAGGCCGCGGCCATATCCGCGCCGTCGATCCGGTCGCGCCCGTGTGACGCCAGGATGACGCGCCGCGCCCTGCCCTCGCCTTGCGTCCAGCGGCAGAAATCGCGATTGCACTCGACATGGTCCAGCTCGGCGAGCGACAATAGGGGCGCGTCGACGCCGCCCGCCTCGGCGACCGTATCGCGAACATAGTCTCCCGCGCGGTCGCGCAGCAGCGCATAGCCGCCATCGGGCAGCGCCGCCGCGATATGGCGCCCGTCACCGGTGATCAGAAGGTCGGGGCGCGGCGCGGCGAGCAGTGCCGCCGCCCCGATCGCCAGCGGCACCGCCCCGGCGGTGCGCCAGCGCGTCTGCCACAGCAAAATCCAGAGCCCGCCGAAGACCGCGAGGGCAAAGCCCCATGGCGGAAAGCTCGGCAGCGTCGCGACCGCGCCGGGCGCGTCGGCCACGCCATGCGCCAACGCGATCAGGGCTTTCAGCGCCTGTTCGGCGACCCACCAGAAGGGCGCGCCCAGCCCGACGCTGTCGAAGAGGAGCGCGAGCGCCTCCGCCGGCATGATGACAAAGGTCGTGAGCGGGATTGCGACGACATTGGCAAGCGCGCCATAAAGCCCCGCCTTGTGGAAATGGAACAGCGCGATCGGCGCCAGCGCGACCTCGACGACCAGCCCGGTGATCAGCAGCCCGGCCACCCCGCGACCCAGCCGGAACGCCCGCGGCTCCTCGCGGCGCGCGAGGAAACGCTGCATCGGCCGGCTTTCATGGAGTGCGACGATCGCGGTCACCGCGGCAAAGCTCAGCGGGAAGCTTGGCCCGGCCAACGCTTCGGGCCGCCAGACCAGCACGATCAACGCGCCCGCGGCGACCAGCCGCAGCGTCAGCGCCTCGCGCCCCATCAGAAAGGCGACGAGGACGAGGAGCGCGGCGATGAACGAGCGCAAGGTCGGCACCTCGGCGCCGGCGAGCCAGGTATAGCCGCCGCCTGCGATCGCCCCCGCGGCCGCCGCGAGCGGCAGCACATAGCCCGCGAGCGCCAGCCGCCGGCTGAGCGCAAACAGCCGCATCGCCAGCAGCATCGCAAAGCCGACCACGGCGGTCACGTGCAGCCCGCTGATCGACAGCAGGTGCGCCAGCCCGCTGCGGCGCATCGCTTCCTCGTCGGCTTCGCCGATCGCGCCGCGATCGCCCGTCACCAGCGCCGCCGCGATGCCGCCCGCCGACCCCTCGACTTCGCCATGGATATGCGCGCTCAGCCGCGCGCGCAGCGGCGGCGAGGCCGCGCCCGTCCCCGGCACGCGGGACACGTCGCCCAATATCGTCCCGACCGCGCCGATGCCGTCGAACCACGCGCGCTGCGCGAAATCATAGCCGCCGGGCAGGCTCGCGGTCGGCGGCGGCATCAGCCGCGCGCGCACGCCGATCGTTTCGCCCTCGGCAAGCCCCGCCGCCTGCTCGGCGCGCAGCGTCAGGCGCACGCGCGGCGGCAGGTCGCTTCGCCGCTGCGGCAGCGCGAGGATGCGGACCTGTCCCTTGGCCGGAAGCAGCTCGACGCGCTCGACGACGGCGGGAAATGCGGTCGTCACCGGCGCCGCGAGCACGGGCGCCGCGACCGACAGCGCGCGGATCCAGATCAGCAGGACGCCCGCCGCCGCGGCGCCGCATCCGACGACGAGCGTGCGGCCGAGCCGGCTCTGCCAACCGATCAGCAGCCCGAACAGCAGGCCCGCCGCCAGCGCGAGCAACAGTCCGGTCCAATGCGCCTCGGCAGGCAAGGCAAGCCAGGCAGCGATCCCCGCGCCCAACGCAACGGGAAGCCAGAGCCCGATCCGTTCGCGCTCGGCTTCGAGACGCGCTTCCAGCGCTTCGCCCGCCCGTCGCGCGGCCGCCGCCCAGCGCGTCGAAATGGGCGTTTGAAGCGGACTTGTCGCCATGCTAGGGGCACCCCCGATCCCCGTCCAACAGGGCGGCAAAGTGAGTGAAAGAGGCCGTAGTGGCAACCGAAAACCAACCCAAAGCGGTCGAAGCGACCCCCGAAGCGACGGGCGCCGACGTCGTGACCCGCTTCGCGCCCTCGCCGACCGGCTATCTGCACATCGGCGGCGCGCGCACCGCGCTGTTCAACTGGCTCTTCGCGCGCCATCACGGCGGCAAGTTCCTGCTCCGCATCGAGGATACCGACCGCGCACGCTCGACCGACGCCGCGATCGACGCGATTCTCGACGGGATGCAGTGGCTCGATCTCGATTGGGACGGCGAGACCGTGTACCAGTTCGCCCGCGCACCGCGCCATGCCGAGGTTGCGCACGAACTGCTCGCCAACGGCGCAGCCTATCGCTGCTATCTGACGCAGGACGAGCTCGCCGCGATGCGCGCCGAGGCGCAGGAAAAGCGCCAGCCTTTCCGTGTCCGCAGCCCCTGGCGCGATCGCGACGACGGTGACCCGTCGATGCCCCACGTCCTCCGCCTCCGCGCGCCGCAGGACGGCGCGGTGACGATCGCCGACCGGGTGCAGGGCGAGGTCACCGTCCAGAACGCCGAGCTCGACGATTTCATCCTGCTCAGAAGCGACGGCACGCCGACCTATATGCTCAGCGTCGTCGTCGACGATAACGACATGGGCGTGACCCACGTCATTCGCGGCGACGACCATCTCAACAACGCCTTCCGCCAATTGGCGCTGCTTCGCGCGATGCGCTGGCGCGAGCCCGTCTACGCCCATGTTCCGCTGATCCACGGCGCCGACGGCGCGAAGCTGTCGAAGCGGCACGGCGCGCTCGGCGTCGATGCCTATCGCGACGACATGGGCTATCTGCCCGAAGCGGTGAACAATTATCTCCTCCGCCTCGGCTGGGGGCACGGCGACGACGAGATCATCAGCCGCGCGCAGGCAACCGAGTGGTTCGACCTCGATCATGTCGGCCGATCGCCGTCGCGCTTCGACTTCAAGAAGCTCGAGAATCTCAACGGCCACTACATCCGCGAGGCCGAGGATGCCCGCCTTGCGGGCCTCGTCGCGCCGCGCGTCGAAAAGCTCGTCGGGCGCGCGCTGGGCGACGCCGATCGCGATTTGCTGACGCGCGCGATGGCCGCGCTGAAGCCGCGCGCCAAGACGCTCGACGAGATCGCCGACGGGGCGACTTTCCTTTTCCAGCCGGACCCGTTGGCGATGGACGAAAAGGCGGCCGAGGTGCTAAAGGCCTCGCCCGGAGGCCTGCTGGCCGCCGTCACAAAGCGGCTGCGCGGGCTGGACGACTGGACGACAGAAGAGCTGGATGCCGCCGTGCGTGCAGAGGCCGAAGCCGCCGAACTGGGGCTCGGCAAGCTGGCACAACCCCTGCGCGCGGCGCTAACCGGCCGAACCGTTTCCCCGGGAATTTTCGACGTGCTGCTGTTGCTCGGACGCGAAGTCAGTCTGGCGCGACTTGACGCAGCGCAACATTATCCGGCAGGGGCATAGCCACTCACTCTCCCCGCCGTCAGAACAGGGAACATAATATGACCGACACCGCGAAAATCACGCTCGGCGACAAGACCGTCGACAGCCCTGTCCTGTCGGGCACCGTCGGCCCCGATGTGGTCGATATCCGCAAATTCTATGCCCAGACGGGCGCCTTCACCTACGACCCCGGCTTCACCTCGACCGCGAGCTGCGAATCGGAGATCACCTATATCGATGGCGACGAAGGCGTCCTCCTCCACCGTGGTTATGCGATCGGCGACCTCGCCGAAAATTCGAGCTTCATGGAGGTGTGCTACCTCCTCCTCAACGGCGAGCTGCCGAACGCCGACGAACTCGCGAAATTCGACAACACCATCACCCGCCACACGATGCTGCACGAGCAGCTCGCGACCTTCTATCGCGGTTTCCGCCGCGACGCGCACCCGATGGCCGTCATGTGCGGCGTCGTCGGCGCGCTTTCGGCCTTCTATCACGATTCGACCGAGATCCACGATCCGTACCAGCGCATGGTCGCCAGCCACCGGCTGATCGCGAAGATGCCGACGATCGCCGCGATGGCGTATAAATATTCGGTCGGCCAGCCCTTCGTCTATCCCGACAACAAGCTCAGCTACACGGGCAATTTCCTGCGCATGACCTTCGGCGTTCCGGCCGAGGAATATGAGGTTGTTCCCGCCGTCGAGCGCGCGCTCGACCGCATCTTCATCCTCCACGCCGATCACGAGCAGAACGCATCGACCTCGACCGTCCGCCTCGCCGGTTCGTCGGGCGCCAATCCCTTCGCCTGCATCGCGGCGGGCATCGCCTGCCTGTGGGGCCCCGCGCACGGCGGCGCGAACGAAGCCGCGCTCAACATGCTGCGCGAAATCGGCCGTCCCGAACGCATTCCCGAATATATCGCGCGCGCAAAGGACAAGGACGATCCGTTCCGCCTGATGGGCTTCGGCCACCGCGTCTACAAGAATTACGACCCGCGCGCGACCGTGATGCAAAAGACGGTGCGCGAGGTGTTCGACGCGCTGAAGGTCAACGATCCGGTGTTCGAGGTCGCGCTGCAGCTCGAGGAAATGGCGCTGAGCGATCCCTATTTCATCGAAAAGAAGCTGTTCCCGAACGTCGATTTCTATTCGGGCGTGATCCTGTCGGCGATCGGTTTCCCGACGACGATGTTCACCGCGCTCTTCGCGCTCGCCCGCACCGTCGGCTGGGTCGCGCAGTGGAACGAAATGATCTCCGACCCCGCGCAAAAGATCGGCCGCCCGCGCCAGCTCTACACCGGCCCGGCGCACCGTCCGTTCGTCCCCGTCGACAAGCGCTGAGCGGGGCTTTCACGGGAAAGACAAAAGGGGCCGCGCTGCGGCCCCTTTTTATTGGCGCAATGCGGCTTTCGAGCGGAGGTTGCCGATAGAGATGTGTGCCCCGGCGAAAGCCGGGGTCCAGAAAGATGACGCTATCCTGGCATATTCCCGCAATGGGCCCCGGCTTTCGCCGGGGTGCACGACCGACCGATAACCACCCCGAAACCGCCCGCCTACCCGTCGTCCCCATCCATCCGCGCGCACAGCGCATCGATCTTCACCGCCAGTTCGGCGATCCGCATCTGGTCGATCTTTTCGTGCAGCCGCATGATCTCCAGCTCGGCGCGCAGGTTGATCTCGTAATCGACGCTCGCGGTCAGCCGGTCTTTCGCTGCCTGCCGGTTCTGGCTCATCATGATGATCGGCGCCTGCACCGCCGCGAGCGTCGAGAGCAGCAGATTGAGGAAAATGAAGGGATAGGGGTCGAACGCCAGCCCGAAATGCTGGAGCACTTCCGAATTGAGCAGCATCCAGCCGAACAGGATGAGCGCGAAGGCGATGATGAAGCCCCACGACCCGCCCACGGCAGCAACCTTGTCGGCGAGCCGGTCGCCCGCGCTTGCCTGTGCATCCTCGATATCGGCGGCATCGCGGCTGCTCGGCGCGCGCTGCCCGATCGCCTCGACCACCCGGCGCTCCGCAACATCGAGCTGGTCGAAGGCCCGCCCGAGCAACCGCAGCGACAAATCGTTGAGATGCGTGCTCGTATTCATTCCACCCTATCCGACCCATCGCCAGATGCCGGCGACCATATAGCCGAGCGCACCATGCGCCCATGTCGCTGCGATCCAAAGCAATATCCCGCCAAAGAGCGCGTGCGGCCGCGGGATCGTGTCGCTCCACGGCGCCGCGCCGGCGACCTGCCGCGCATAGGGCATGAAGCTTGTTCGCGCCGCCCAGCCGCGCCAGGCCTCGCCCATCAGCCGCGCCTTTTTCGCATCCTGCCCTGCCGAGCCCACGAGCGCGAGGAAGGCAATCGTCGCGGAGAGCGCGATCTGTCCCGGCGTGGGCACCACCATGACATGCGCAATTGCCCAAAGCGCGAAACCCCACATCATCGGGTGCCGCGTGATCGCGAACACCCCGCGCGGGGCGGCTGCCGCGTCCCGCGCGGCGTGCGGCGCGGGCAGCGCCGGATTGCCGATCAGCGACCCGATGAACAGGATGCTCGCGAACAGCACGATCAGCGAGGCGAGTATCCACAGCGGGTCATCGACGATCCACAAGGGCGGCTCGGGCGGCATCCCGCGCCACGCCTGCACCACCAGGATCAGCGTCGCGATCGCGACCACCGAATAGACGATCTGGAACCCGCGCTCCCCCAGCCGCCCCGCGAGCCCGTCGCGAAGCGGGTGCGACAGGACAAGATGCGATCCGACGAACAGGACGCAGGTGACGATCAGAAGCGACATCGGTTGCATGGCGAATTCCCTCATCGAGCAATATTGCTCGACGCCGAGGCCGCGTCAGCTTGCGAATCGCGACGGCGTCGCCGGCACCATCCGCCACAAAGATAACAGCGTCAACATGGCGCGTAACTATTCCGCGCGCACCGCTCGTCATCCCGGCGAAGCCTGCCCTGAGCGCCTGCAAGTCGGTCGAAGGGGCCGGGATGACGAAGTGCAAGACGGACCTACCAGTCGTATGCGTTGGGCAGCGCCCCTTCCTGCGGGGTTTCGTACCGGTCGCGCAGCCGGTCCTGCCGCGTCGTCAGCGACTGCGCCTTGCCGTCGATCCACACCGCGGTCGGCCGGCTACCGAGTTCGAGCGGATCATTGTCCCAGATCACGACGTCGCCGGCGCGGCCCGGACGCAGCGACCCGATGCTGGCCTCCATGCCGACCGCGCGCGCGGGCACGCTGCTGATCGAGGCGAAGGCCTGATCCCAGCTCAGCCCGCTCGCCCCCGGCACGCGCGCAAGGCCGACGAGGTTGCCCGCATATTGCGTCGCATAGCCCATCTTGTGCGCGTCATCGTCGTCGAACACGCCGACCGACACATCGACGCCGGCGGCCTTGAGCCGCCCCGCGTTCGACTGTGTCGCGCCGAGCTGCTCGAAGCTCGACGGCAGGTCGGTGAGCGGCGAGACGAGCACGGGCACCTTTGCCGCGGCGATCTCGCGCGCGACGAGCCAGCCTTCGGTCGCGCCGACGAGGACGAGCTTCAACGCGGGGAACTCGCCCTTCAGTTTCAGCACATTGACGATGTCGACCGCGCGGTCGACGCGCACGAACAAAGGCGTCGTCCCGTCGATCACGCGGACGAGCGCGTCGGCGTCGGCGCGCTGGATCATCGCGTCATTGCCCCATTCGGCGAGCACCGCGGGGTTGCGCGCATAGCTGCGCGCCGCGAGCAATTGTTCGCGGAACAACAGGAAGGTCGCGGCACGGCTGCCGCCCGCCTTCGACGCGCCATCTTCACCGAACGCGACATATTGCAGCGCGCGCGGGCGCGTCACCATGTCCATGTCGTCGGCGAGGTCGACGACCGCGCCCTGCCCGGCGAACAGATTGCTGCTGCCCCCCGGCGCGACGATCGCGCGCGTGACGCCCGACGCGCGGTTCACCGCAACGGGCGAGCCCATCGGATTGAGCGCGGGCGCGATGTCGAGCCCCGCCGAAAAGCGCGTGCGCGGCGCCGATCGGTCGTTGGTGCCGCTGACGGCATCGACCTCGGTCAGCCCGACGCGGCTGAACGCCGCGACGATTCCCGGCGTCACATATTTACCCTGCGCGTCGACGCGCTCGATGCCCGCTGGCACGGCGACGCCCGCGCCCGCCGCGACGACCTTGCCGCCGCGCACGACGACGGTGCCGCCCTCGATCGGCGCGCTGCCGTCACCGATGACGAGCTTCGCGTTGGTGATCGCGACGTCCTGCGCCGCCGCCGGAACGGCAGCAGCCATCAAGGAAATCAAAGCGATCCCGGCGAAGAGATTTCTCATTTCACATCTCCTTCGCCCGGCTGGCCCAGCTCGAAATCGCTCACCGGCCGCCGCTTGGGGTCCATCGCGTCGAACATCAACGCGCCGTCGATCCATACCTTTTCGGGGCGCGTATAGGCGCTGAACGGATTGCCGTTCCACAATACGACATCGGCCATCTTTCCGGGCTTCAGGCTGCCCGTCTGCTCGGCGATCCCCAGCGCCTTTGCCGGGTTATACGACAGCCAGGTCCATGCCATCTCGTCGCTGACGTCGATGCCGATGCGGCGCCCTGCGGCGCGCGCCTTGGCCGCTTCCTGGTTCAGCCGCTGGATCTGGTTGGCGTCGTCCGAATGGACGATGGTGCACGCGCCAGCCTTGTAGACGAGCGGGATATTCTCGGGGACCGAGTCATAGGCTTCCATCTTGAAGCCCCACCAGTCCGCCCACATCGCCGAACAAATGCCTTCCTTGGCAAGGATATCGGCGATCTTGTAGCTTTCGACCGCGTGGTGAAAGGTTGACACCTTATAGCCGAATTCTTTCGACATATCGATGACGAGCGCCATTTCGTCGGCGCGGTAGCAATGGTTGTGGATCAGGATTTCGCCCGACAGCACGCCCGCGAGCGTCTCCATCGCGAGGTCGCGGTCGACCGCCTTCCCGTCGTCCATCTTCTTCTTGTAGGCGGCCGCCTTCGCCCAGGTCGCGCGATTGACCGCGAAATTGCCCATGCGGGTCGAGGGCATCCGGCCCTTGCCGCCATAAACGCGCTTCGGATTCTCGCCGCACGCCATTTTCAGGCCATAGGGCGCACCGGGGAATTTCATCCCCTGCACGGTACGCGACGGCACATTCTTGAGCGTGATCGAGCGCCCGCCCATCAGGTTCGCGCTGCCCGGCAGGATCTGCAGGCTGGTGACGCCGCCGTTCGCCAACGCGCGACTGAACCCCGGATCCTGCGGCCAGACGCTATGTTCGGACCAGACCTCGGGGGTGGTCGGTGCGGTGGCTTCATTACCGTCGGAGTGCGCGTCGACGCTGGGCGAGGGATAGTCGCCAAGATGGCTGTGAATGTCGATGACGCCGGGGGTCAGATACTTGCCCGTGCCGTCGATGACATCGGCGTCGGTCGGCAGCTCCATATCGGGGCCGCCTACCGACGTGACCTTGCCACTCGACATCACGATCGACCCATTGTCGATGCGCCCGCCCTCGCCGTCAAAGATGGTGACGCCCTTCACGACCGTCAGCCGCGTCGGATACCCCTTGTAGGTCGACGGATAAGGGTCCTTGTTGAACTTCGCTGGCTTTTCGGCGGGCTTGTCGCTCGCCGAGGCCGTTTCCTTGCCGGTCGCCGCGCAACCGACGAGCGCCAGCGACACCGCAGCCAGCAGGCTGCCCTTCACACCTTTGATCATTGATTACGCCCCTTTGGGATGGGTGCCGGCGGCCTGCGGCTCGCCAAGTTCGCCGCTGCCCGGAATGGCCGGGTCGCGGTCGGCGAGCGTGTCGAGGTGCATCCACTTCTTCACGATCGGCGACAGCGCCAGCACGACGACGCTGACCCCGATGGTAATCAGGCCGATCTGCCAATAGATGCCCAGCGTCGCATCCTTGGTCATCGCGCCGTCATGCCCGCCGGTCGCTTCGCCGATCTTGCCGGCGACGAAATTGCCGACCGCGGTCATATAGAACCAGGCGCCCATGATCAGCGAGGCGAGGAAGGTCGGCGCGAGGCGGTTCATCGCGCTCAGCCCCACCGGCGACAGGCACAGCTCGCCGGTCGTGTGGAGAAGATAGAGCAGGAAGACGAACAGCACCGGCGTCGCCACTTCGGGTCCGACGCTGCTCGCGCCCCACACGAAGACGAGGAAGCCGAGGCCGACCTGCGCCAGCGCCAGCGCGAATTTTGCGGGCGCCGACGGTTCGAGGCCTTTCTTGCCGAGCCATTGCCACAAGGCGGCAAAGACCGGCGCGAACAGGATGATATAGATGGGGTTGATCGACTGGAACACCGACGCGGGCACGCCGCCCTTGTCGACATAGCGGTCGGTATAGAGGTTGAAGCTGCCGCCCGCCTGCTCGAACAGGCCCCAGAACAGCGGATTGAGCGCGATCAGGAACAGGATCGCGAACATGCGCTCGCGCGGTTCCTTGTCGAGCTTGAAGCTCTCGTAAAGCACATAGCCGAGCAGCGCGAGGCCCGAGACGATCAGCAGGTTCTGGATGATATCCTGATACTGGACCAGCGCCCACATCACCGCCACCGCGCCAAGGCCGACGGCATAGATCGTCATTTCCTTGTTGCGCGCGAGCTGCGCCGGGGCTTCACCCGCGCCGAGCAGCACATTCTTGCCGAGCACGAAGACGATCAGGCCGGCGACCATGCCGATGCCCGCAAGGCCGAAGCCATAGGCCCAGCCGATCTTCTGCCCCAGATAGCCGACGAGGATCGTGCCGAGCGCGGCGCCGACGTTAATCCCCATGTAGAAGATGGTGTAGGCCGCGTCGCGGCGCATGTCGGTCAGGCGATAGAGCTGCCCGACCATCACCGAGATATTGGCCTTGAGGAAGCCCGAGCCGACGATGATCAGCGCGAGCGCGAGCCAGAAGACGTTGATCGTCGCATCCTCCTGCCCGCCGACGCCCTCGAATGCCATGAAGAGGTGGCCGAGCGCGAGCAGCACGCCGCCGAACAGCACCGCCTTGCGCTGCCCCAGATAGCGGTCGGCCAGATAGCCGCCGAGCACCGGGGTGATATAGACGAGGCTGGTATAGGCGCCGTAGATCAGGTTCGACTTGCCGTCCGAAAACAGCCAGTGCTGGGTCAGGTAGAAAATCAGCAGCGCGCGCATGCCGTAATAGGAGAAACGCTCCCACATCTCGGCAAAGAAGAGCATGTAGAGGCCCTTGGGATGGCCGGCGAATTCGGGTTTCTTGCTCCCCGCGATCAGCGCCCCGACGGTCAGGAATATCCCCAGCACGACCAGCGCGATCACCGCGATCCAGTCGCCTTCGTCCCAAAGGCCTATATCTTTCATCAAAGCGTCCCTTTTATCGATTATCTTGAGCACGGCCTCCCGCCGCGCGAATGGGGCAACCTAGCGCGAAAATTGCGTATGGGAAGAATCTAATTGCGCCTGAAACCGCTTGGACCGGGCCCAAAACTGTTGCGAATGGTTCGCAACACTTGCGCGGGGGCGCAGAAAAGCCCACATGGCGCACCATGTTCAACGACACCTCCTCGCTCCTCGCCCATCTTTCCACGCGCCGCTCGGGCAAGGCGCGCGACATGGTGGCGCCCGGCCCCGATGCCGCCACGCTGCACGACATTATCGCGCTCGCGCTGCGCACCCCCGACCATGGCAAGCTCGCGCCCTGGCGCATCGTCACCATCGCCGACGACCAGCGCGACGCCTTCGCGGCGCTGCTCAAAACGGCATGGGTCGCCGAAAATCCCGGCGCGGCGGGCATGGACCTCTCGGCGCTCGACCAGTTCGCGCATCAGGCGCCGACCTTGCTCGTGCTCCTCTCGACCCCCGTCCCCGGCGCCAAGATCCCCCTGTGGGAACAACAGATGTCGGCGGGCGCCGTCGGCATGAACCTGCTCCACGCCGCGCACGCGCACGGCTTCGTCGGCAGCTGGCTCACCGGCTGGGCGGCGTTCAGCCCCGACGTGGCGGCGGCGTTCGGCGCCGGCGAAGGTGACAAGATTGTCGGCTATTTCTTCTTCGGCACGCCTTCGCGCGACCTCGACGAACGCCCGCGCCCCGAATATGATGAAGTCGTTCACGTCTGGGAAATTTAGTTTCAGTTTTTGAACCTGAATTGTAATAAGCCGAATTTGACTGTGCTGCTGTCTTATGGCATTAAGGCGGCATGCTCGATCAGTCCAAACCCGTGTACCAGCGTCTGCGCGACGTCATCGCCAACGCCATCCTCGACGGAAGCTATCGCGACGGCGACATGCTTCCCTCGGTGCGTTCGCTCGCTGCGGAAGAAGGCGCGAACCCGCTGACCGTCGCGAAAGCCTATCAGACCTTTCAGGACGAGGGGCTCGTCACGGTCAAGCGCGGGGTCGGCATGTTCGTTGCCGAAGGCGCGACCGAGCGGCTGCGCGACCTGATGCGCGCCGATTTCCTTGCCAATGTATGGCCCCCGGTCGCGCAACAGATGCGCCGCATCGGCCTCGACGCCCGCACGCTCCTCGACATGACCGACGCCTGACGCGTCGCCCGGCTTCGGGGTGGGCAGCGGACGCTTCCACGCCAACCATCGTCATTCGTCATGTCCGCGCAAGCGGGAAACCCGGCGCGGGATCAGCCTGCGCGCGCTCTGGACCACCGCTTTCGCCGGGATGACGAAGTGGCAAAGCCTGCGACCTCCGCCTTCGCCACACCCCCGTTCACCCGGAACAGGATCGCCGCGCGCCCGGATAATCGCATCCGCCTCTTGCGCAGCCGGTGACTTGCTATAACAATACACCCATTGCGGGTCGGCCAGGACGCGCACCCAATCTATCGTCCGGAGAATCGAATATGCTCGAACGTCGTACCCTGCTCGCCGCCGCGGCCGCTTCCTCGCTGCTCGCCGCCATGCGCTCGGCCGCCAACGCCGCGCCGGCCGCGCCCGGAAGCGAAGGGGAGCGGCTGACCGCGATCTACGAACGCATCTATGACATGCTCGTCGATCAGGACCCCGAATTCGCGACCGCGCTCGGCCTCGACAAGGGCGACCGGGCCGCAGCCAAGGCCAAGCTCGCCGACCGCTCGCCCGCCGGCATCGAGCGCGGCCACGATCTCTATCGCACCGGCCTTGCGGAACTGAAAACGATCGACCCCGCGAAACTGTCGGGCATGGACCTCGTCAACTACGAAACCTTCCGCGGGCCGTGGGAGGATTATGTCAAGGCTTACGACAACTTCTCTTACGGACTTCACAGCTGGCCTGAACCGCATCCGGTAACGCAGCTCAGCGGCACCTACCGCTCGATCCCCGACTTCCTCACCAACCAGCACAGCGTCGCGAACGCCGCCGATGCCGAGGCCTATCTTGCGCGCTGCGCCGATTTCGCGGTTCAGCTCGACAATGAAACCGGACGCATCAAGGCCGATCATGCCGCGGGCATCATCCCGCCCGACTTCGTCATCGACCGCACGCTCGCGCTGTTCGACAATATCTGGAAACCCGTGCCCGACGCGAATATCCTGACCACCAACCTCAAGACCAAGACCGCAGATATCCCGGGCGACTGGGCCAGGCGCTGTGCCGCGCTGGTCGAAAGCAAAATCTATCCCGCGATGCGCCGCCAGGCGGACGAGCTTCGCGCCGTGCGCCCGCGCGCGACCCACGACGCCGGCGTCTGGCGCCTGCCCAAGGGCGACGAATATTATGCCTATGCGCTGCGCTTCGCGACCACGACCGGCATGTCGGCCGAGGAGGTGCACAAGCTCGGGCTCGACCGCATGGCGGCGCTGACCGCCCGCGCCGACACGATCTTCAAGGCGCAGGGCATGACCAAGGGAAGTGTCGCCGAACGCATGCTCGCGCTCGGCAAGGATCCGCGCTTTCTCTATCCCAACACCGACAAGGGCAAGGCCGACCTGATCGCGAAGCTCAACGAGCAGATTCAGGAAATGCAGCGCCGCCTGCCCGAGGCCTTCGGCCGTCTGCCGAAAGCCAAGTGCGACATCCGCCGCGTGCCGCCCGAAATCGAGGCCGGCGCCCCCGGCGGCTATTACCAGATTCCCGCGCTCGATGGCTCGCGCCCCGGCGCCTATTATATCAACCTGCGCGACACCGCCGAAAACCCGTCGTGGACGCTGCCGACGCTGACCTATCACGAGGCAACGCCGGGCCATCACCACCAGATCGCACTCGCGCAGGAGGCAGAGGGTATCCCCCGCCTCCGCCGCCTGCCCGCCTATTCGGTCTATACCGAGGGCTGGGGCCTCTACGCCGAGCAGCTCGCCGACGAGATGGGCGTCTATGAAAACGACCCGTGGGGCCAGCTCGGCTATCTGCAATCCTATATGTTCCGCGCCGCGCGCCTTGTCGTCGATACCGGGCTGCACCATTATCGCTGGAGCCGCGAGAAGGCGATCGCCTATTACAACGACTCGCTCGGCACCCCCGAAGGGTCGAACGTCACCGAGATCGAGCGCTACTGCGTGTGGCCGGGTCAGGCGACGAGCTATATGGTCGGGCAAACGCGCTGGGTCGCGATCCGCGAAAAGGCAAAGGCCGCGCTCGGCGACAAGTTCGACCTGCGCGGTTTCCACGACACCGCGCTGTCGGCGGGCGCCATGCCGATCGAGGTGCTGGCGGGCGTGATCGACCGCTGGGTGGCGGCGCAAAAGGCCTGACCGTTATCGGGCGCTTCGCCCCGCGCGGCGGCGAAGCGCCCGATCGGATCTGTCCCTAATTCTGGAAGATGGCGGGCGTTCCGGGTTTGACCATTTGCGCCACCCGGGCGGCATCCCAATTGGTCAGCCTGACGCAGCCATGACTTTCGGCGCGTCCGATCGTGTGCGGTTCGCTCGTGCCGTGAATGCCGTAATGCGGCTTGTTGAGATCGATCCACACGACCCCGACCGGGCTGTTCGGCCCCGGCTGCAGCACGACCGCCTCCTTGCTGTCGCTCACGTCCCAGAACAGCTCGGGATTATAGTGGAAGTCGGGATTGCGGCTGACGCCCTTTATCTTCCACGTCCCGATCGGCAGCGGGTCGTGGCGGCTGCCCATCGTCGCGGGGAATTGCGCGACCAGCTTGTCAGCCTCGTCATAGACTTTCAGCACGCCTTCCGATTTGTCGACGACGATTTTGGCGGCCGCGATCTGCTTCGGCGCGACGCCCAGCCGTTCGAGCGTGCCGTTCCAGCCGCGCGGGTCCTCGCCCATCACGGGAACATCGACGTCGGGGATGTTGGGAACGCGAAAGGGGCGCCCCGCGCCGACCAGCGTCGACGGGCTGTTCAGCGCGACCAGTACCTCGGGCGTCGTATGAAAGCGCTCGGCCAATGCCTCGGTCAGGTTGCGATAGCCGAGCGCGGGCAATTTGGCCTGATCGGCGGCATCCTTCGGAAAGGCCGGAACGAACGGCCCCTTCGCGAACCCAGCGGGGATGACGACCATACGCATCGCCGGAGCCTCGCCGCCCTCTTGCAGCGCCCGTTCGGTCGCCGGGTCGAGTTCGCCGCTCTCCTCCAGCCCGCGCGCGTTCTGGAAACCGCGCAAGGCAGCGACATAGGACTCGCCTTCCTTGCCGTCGATCACGCCCGGCGAAAAACCAAGACGATCGAGACGGACCTGCGCGCGAAAGACTGGCGGCGCGGCAAAGGGCGCCGCGTCCGTGTCGGCATCCGCGAACCGGAGCGAGTCCGCATCGGCCGCCTCCGCTGTCGTTGGCGGCTCGCCCGAACGGTCTTGGTCCGGCGCATTGCAGCCCGCGACCAACAGCAGGCAGGGAATAATCGTGATGAATTTCAAAAGCTCGTCCTCGCAGTTCGAGCAGGGTCAACGGCTCGGCGCGCGAAAGGATGCGGAACGGCAGCCTATAAGGCGGATCGCAGGGTCAGCGTGAGACGCTTTCCGGCGCGGGCTGGGCGTCCGGCGCCGCCGCGAGAACCCGGAAGCGCAGGACATCCCAGTCGTGAAAGCGCCAGAAGGTCGGGCTTTCGCGGCCCATGATTCGCGGATGCTCGCTCGACGGGGCGACCGTGCGGTCGACCGGCGCGATCTCGCTCAGCATCGCGCAATCGAAAAAGGCGCGCACGACGACATTTTCGCCCGCCTCGCCCGCGCTGCCGACGACGACGCCCAGTTCGCCTGTCGACAGCCGGACGAGTGTGCCGATCGCGTGAATGCCCAGGCTGTCGGCAAAGCGGTCGAGCAGCGCGGGGTCGAAATGCCCCTCCCACGTCCGCATTTCGGTCAGCGCCTCGCACGGCGTCCACGCCGCCTTGTACGGCCGGTTCGACGTCACCGCGTCATACACGTCGCAAATCGCCCCCATGCGCGCGGCGAGCGACAGTTCGTCGCCCTTCAGCCCGCCGGGATAGCCGGTGCCGTCGATCTTTTCATGGTGACGCAGGCAGAGTTCGAGCGCGAGGTCGGGCGCGCCGGCCGAGCTTGCAAGCAAGCGGTGTCCCGCGACCGGATGTTCGCGCACCGACCGCATTTCGCCCTTGGAAAGCCCGCCGGGCTTGTTCAGTATCGCGTCGGACACCGCGACCTTGCCGACGTCGTGGAGCAGTCCGGCGACGCCCATATCCTCGACCTCCTGCGGATCGAGCCCCAGGTGGCGCGCGAAATTGATCATCAACGCGCACACCGCGACCGAATGGAGATAGGTATATTCGTCCTTCTCCTTCAGCCGGACCAGGTTGATCAGCGCCTTGGCATCGCGCTCGATCGACGCCCCGATCGAACTCGCCAGCCGGACCATCTGCCGCACCTCGACCGCGCGGCCCAGGCGTGCGGCGTCGAACATGCCCGCGACGGCATCGCGCGTCCGGTCGATCGTCCGCTGCGCGC
This sequence comes from Sphingopyxis sp. JAI108, assembly GCF_013410105.1. Taxonomy (GTDB): domain Bacteria; phylum Pseudomonadota; class Alphaproteobacteria; order Sphingomonadales; family Sphingomonadaceae; genus Sphingopyxis; species Sphingopyxis chilensis. The sequence continues at coordinate 1,580,413 of NZ_JACCCJ010000001.1, read as the reverse complement.
GGCGACACTCGGCGGCATAACCGCGTCGTCGGCGCGGGGTGTCGGCTTCCTCCTGCGCGAAGGCGAAGGTCGTTTGCGCGCGCGGCGCGCGCGTTTCGTCCCGGAACTTCTTGCGAGCCGCCGGCTTGCGGCGCGGTCCCGGCTCCCTTTCGGGTTTGGTCGCTGCCGCCGCCTCGCGCAGCCCGACGCCAAGCGCGTCGTCGATCAGCAGCCCGTCGATCGCCGAATTGCGGATGCGGTCGAGCTGCTCTTCCGTCTCGATGCGGAAATATCGACGCCAGAAGGGATGATCGAACCACGACCCCTCAAAGGCGTGGACGAACATGCCGATTTCGACGTCCTCTCGCTGGATTCGTACAAGCATTTCGGGTCCCGTTGCGGCCGCCTGATAGACACGCACCCTGCTGATAACGACACTATGCGTGCCAGTTTAAGCAAACCCCCATATGCGCGCCGGTCAATCGCCCGCGAAATCAAAGGCGCTCACCCCGCGCTCGCCATCGCGGAACCGCAACGGGCGCCCGCGCGGCGGCATCGATCTTTGGATGCAGCCGGTGCGCGTGCAGCGGCGGCAGCCGAGCCCGATCGGCGTCGCGGGGCTGCGCATCAGATCGACCCCGCGCGCGGCGATCAGCGGCGCCGCCACTTTGGCATCGACGCCGACGCATACCGCAAAGCGCGCGGGCGTGCCGCTGCCCGTTGCGCCCGGTGCCGCGACCGAGCGCGACTGGGTGAACCAGCGCGATCCGTCCTCCAGCTCGACCAGGTCGGCAACCACCTCGCCCGGCCGCGCAAAGGCCTCGTGCACCCCCCACAGCGGACAGCGCGCATCGCCGTCGGTCAGCGGCGACTGGCTCGCGCCCGCGTAACGTTTGCTCCCCTGCCCCGCGCGGTCGATCCGCAGCATGAAAAAGGGCAGCCCGCGTGCGCCGACACGCTGCAACGTCGTCAGCCGGTGCGCGACCTGCTCATACCCCGCTCCAAAACGCCGCTGGAGCAGCAGCAGGTCGTACCCCGTCGCGTCGCATGCACGCAGGAAGCGGCCATAGGGCATCATCAGCGCCGCGGCGAAATAATGGACCAGATGCCGCTCGAACAGCCGCGCCGCCGCCGCCTCGGCAAATTCGGCGCCCGCGACGAGCGCGTCGATCTCGCCCTTCGCTTCGATCTGCGCCAGCGTCGCCGCGGCCTGAAAAGTCCGCGAGGCGGGGCGCAGCAGCTCGTTCAGCATCAATTGCCGCGCGTGCCAGTCGAGCCAGCGCAGCCGGTCGGGCATCACGTCGCTCGGCAATATGCGGATGCCGAGCTGATGCCGCGTGCGCAAACGCTCGGCAATGGTGCCGTAAAGGTCGCCGCCCGCGAGCCGCAGTTCGTCGGCCAGTTCCTCGGCTTTCGCGTCGAGGTCGGCGAAATGGTTGCGCCATTTCTCGATCGCGCGGCGCACCGCGGCAACTTCGGGCGCATCGCCGTCCCCTTCCACCGGGCCTTCGGGCGCCGCATCGAACAGCCGTGCAAAGGCCGCGGCGGTCGCGGGCGCGGACTGCAGCCACTCCTCGACCTCCTCGGCCCCGATCGCCAGATCGGCGAAGCGCGAGTCGGCAAGCCGGCGCCGCAGCCCCGCCGCGCCCCCCGGCACTTCCTCGCCGCCCAGCGTCGCGGCGTCGAACCCAAAGCGTTCGGCGAGCTTCACCAGCACCGTGGCGGAGAGCGGGCGTTGCCCGTTCTCGATCAGGTTGAGATAGCTTGGCGAAATATCGAGCGCCTCGGCCATCCCAGCCTGAGTCATCCCAGCCTCGCGCCGCACCCGCCGCACCGCCGCCCCCCCAAACACCCGCCGCTCCGCCATCGCGTTGTAACTTTCTTTACAAATTTACATGCCAATTTACACCGATACGCCGTATTTCACAAATATTATTGACAAAGCTTTTCACTTTCCGCGGCACCTTCGCCAACTTCCACCCATCACCTCCGCACAAGGACTCGAACGATGGGCTATCAGGAAGACATGGCACAGGCCGGCCGCCTCATCCGCGACTATGACGGCACATGGGACGGCATCAGCGGCGAAAGCGTCGCCCGCATGCGCGCCCAGAACAAGTTCCGCACCGGGATCGACATCGCACGCTATACTGCGCGGATCATGCGCGCCGACATGGCCGCCTATGACGCCGACCCTGCGAACTACACCCAGTCCTTGGGCTGCTGGCACGGCTTCATCGCGCAGCAGAAGATGATCTCGATCAAGAAGCATTTCGGCACCGTCAAGGGCCGCTACATCTATCTGTCGGGCTGGATGATCGCGGCGCTCCGCAGCGAGTTCGGCCCGCTGCCCGACCAGTCGATGCACGAAAAAACCAGCGTTCCGGCGCTGATCGAGGAAATCTACACCTTCCTGCGTCAGGCCGACGCCCGCGAACTGGGCATGCTGTTCCGCGATCTCGACGCCGCGCGCGCCGAAGGCGACGAACTCAAGGCCAAGCAGATTCAGGCGAGCATCGATAATCACGAAACGCACGTCGTGCCGATCATCGCCGATATCGACGCAGGCTTTGGTAACGCCGAAGCGACGTACCTCCTCGCCAAGAAGATGATCGAGGCGGGCGCCTGCGCGCTCCAGATCGAAAATCAGGTCTCGGACGAAAAGCAGTGCGGCCACCAGGACGGCAAGGTCACCGTTCCGCACGAGGATTTCATCGCGAAGATCCGCGCCTGCCGCTACGCCTTCATGGAACTCGGCGTCGAGGACGGTATCATCGTCACGCGCACTGACAGCCTCGGCGCGGGCCTGACCAAGCAGATCGCTTTCTCGACAGAGCCCGGCGACCTCGCCGACCAGTATAACAGCTTCCTCGATTGCGAAGAGGTCGAGGGCGCGGGCAACCCCGGCGACGTCCTGATCAACCGCGACGGCAAGCTGATGCGCCCGAAGCGCCTGCCCTCGAACCTCTATCAGTTTCGCCCAGGCACCGGCGAGGACCGCTGTGTCATGGACTGCATCGCGAGCCTGCAGAACGGCGCCGACCTGCTCTGGATCGAGACCGAAAAGCCGCACATCGAACAGATCGCCGGCATGGTCGACCGCATCCGCGAAGTCGTCCCCAATGCAAAGCTTGCGTATAACAATTCGCCGAGCTTCAACTGGACGCTGAACTTCCGCCAGCAGGTCTATGATGCTTGGGAAAAGGACGGCCAGGACGTCAGCTCCTATGACCGCGCCAAACTGATGAGCGTCGATTATGATGGCACCCCGCTCGGCGACGAAGCCGACAACCGCATCCGCACTTTCCAGCGCGATTCGGCGAAGCGGGCGGGCATTTTCCACCACCTGATCACGCTGCCGACCTATCACACGGCAGCGCTGTCGACCGACAATCTCGCCAAGGAATATTTCGGCGACGAAGCGATGCTGGGGTACGTCAAGGGCGTCCAGCGCGCCGAGATCCGCCAGGGTATCGCCTGCGTCAAGCACCAGAATATGTCGGGCAGCGACATCGGCGACGACCACAAGGAATATTTCGCCGGCGAAGCCGCGCTCAAGGCCGCGGGCAAAGACAATACGATGAACCAGTTTGCCGCCTGACTAGAGTTCGGCGCGAGGGGCCCGTTGCACCCCCTCGCGCCACCCTCTTGGCGCGGGGCGCCTTGCACAAACGCCCCGCGCCTCCCGAGCTTTCCTGGGGAGGAAAGCCTGTCCGTCGGAAGCCCATGGCTTCCGGCGGACATTTTTATTGCGGCGCGGCTACCGCTGCGCCGCGCGTCTTGACGAGTGACCAGATTACCCCGCCCGCGATCAGCGCGACCGTCACGCCAAGGCTGACCAGCGGCGGGAACTTGTCGCCGCCAAGAATGAAATCGGCGACGAATATCTTCGACCCGATAAAGACGAGCACCAGCGCCAGCGCATATTTGAGGTAATGGAACCGGTGCACCATCGCCGACAGCGCGAAATAAAGCGCGCGCAGGCCGAGGATCGCCATGATGTTCGACGTATAGACGATGAAGGTGTCGGTGGTGATCGCAAAGATCGCCGGCACGCTGTCGACCGCGAACACGAGGTCGGCAAGGTTGATCACCACCAGCGCAAGGAACAGGGGCGTCGCGGCGAGCACGATCTTGCCGGTCTTTGTATCGGGCACACGCACGAAGAATTTCTCGTCGTGCAGCTCGTTCGTGATCGGCATCCGATGCGACAGCCATTTAACGACCGGATTGCCCGCGACGTCCATCGGCTTTTCGCTTGCGAACAGCATTTTCACGCCGGTAAACACAAGGAACGCCGCGAAGATATAGAGCACCCACCCATATTCGGTGACGAGCGCCGCGCCGCCCGCGATCATGATGCCGCGGAGTACGATGACGGCAAGGATGCCCCACAGCAGCGCGCGATACTGGTAACGCGGCGGGATCGCGAACGTCGTGAAGATCAGCGAGATGACGAAGATATTGTCGATCGACAGCGCCTTCTCGATAAAGAAGCCGGTATAATATTGGAGGCCGGCCTCGCCGCCTTTCGCGGCCCAGACCCACGCGCCGAATGCGGTTGCGATACCGATATAGAGCAGCGAGAGCTTCAGGCTCTCCCCTATCCCCATTTCCTTGTTTTCCTTATTGAGGATCCCGAGGTCGAAAGCGGTCAGCGCCACAACGAGCGCAAGGAACGACAGCCAGAACCAGGCCGGGGTACCCAGCCAGTCGGCAAACAGAAATTCCATGGTCTTTTCCCTGGATATGCCGGGGGCGCCGCCTTCCGGCAGCGCCCCCGATCTTCATTTTGGGGGTTAGCGGGCTAGCGTCGGGCGCAGCGACGGCCGGAGGGTCAACGCTGCGAGCCGCTCCTTGACCGCGAGCTTCAGCGTTTTCAGGCGCAGCAAGCGAAATGGGTCGGCACCACGCCGGCGTATCTCGCGGCGTTCGGCATCGTCGAGCTGCCGATGCAGTACGGTCAGCCGATAGAAATTGGGATTGAATGTCATCGCAAAGGGCCTCCTGATTGAGAAATCAAGCAGGTGACGCCGACGCCGAGACCCCGAAAACAGGGGGGAGATAGGGCCAGAGCATCGGTGTCACCCGATGCGGTCCGACATCACGTGGCGGAAAATATCCCGCCGACGCCAGAGGGGCCCGGCCCGCATTTCTTTTATCTAGGGTCGCAGCGCGCCGCTTGCAAGTCCCCTCGCACCGCGCCACGCTGCGAATTATGGAGGAGGAAGCCCGATGAGCGTTAAGATCGCAAGCGATGGGCCCGTCACGATCGTAACGATAAATCGCCCCGAAAAGCGCAATGCGGTTGACCCCGATACCGCCATTGCGCTGCGCGACACTTTTTCCGCTTTCGCTACCGACGCAGCCGCCAAGGTTGCGATCCTGACCGGGAGCGACGGCCATTTCTGCGCCGGCTTCGATCTCGGCGCCGTCGGCACCACGCGCTACGACCCCGACGGGCCGGGACCGATGGGGCCCACGCGAATGCTGCTCGAAAAGCCGGTGATCGCCGCGGTAGAAGGCCATGCCGTCGCCGGCGGGCTCGAACTTGCGCTCTGGTGCGACCTCCGCGTCGCGGCCGCCAGCGCGGTCTTCGGCGTCTATTGCCGCCGCTGGGGCGTGCCGCTGATCGACGGCGGCACCGTCCGCCTGCCGCGTATTGTCGGACAGGGCCGCGCGCTCGACATGATCCTCACCGGCCGCCCTGTTGCGGCCGAAGAGGCGCAGCGTATCGGCCTTGCGGACCGCGTCGTCCCCGACGGTAGCGCGCTCACGGCGGCGGTCGAGCTCGCGAAACAGGTCGCCGCCTTCCCCCAAATCTGCATGAATAGCGACCGCCTCGGCGCCTACCGCCAGTGGGATTTCGACATCGAAGGAGCACTGGCGCACGAAGCGCACGCCGGTGTCGCCCCCTTGCGCGAGGGCGCGGCGGCGGGCGCAAAACGTTTCACCGAAGGCGCTGGACGCGGCGGCAGCTTCGACGCCTTCAAGTGGGACTGACACCGAAGAGGAGGGTTACCGCTGTACGGATCATTCCAACGTCGCGAAAAAGGACAAAGCGGCCCCCCGGGGCAAGACCGGGGTGCCGAAGTTGGGAGGGCTGTCGTCAACTCGCTTGAGCGCCGGCGTCTCTTCGTCGCCCCGGGGTTGATCTGGGCAAAACGCCACACGATGCCGGCGGTGGAAACTAGCCGCGATCAATCGATACGATTGAAATGCGTCGTTTCCAGTTTTTGACGATTGTCGCTCGACCACACGATCGTTTCGGTCATGGATTTCAAATCTTTGGCGACCGTATAGACGCGCGTCGATACCCGGGTGCCCGCTTTTCCCAACGTCATGACCAACGTGTCCGGCGCGGGCTGGCGCAGCGCGACGGTATCGATGAAACCCATATTACCGGTTATCGGCACGGGAACGCCATCGAGGGCTGCGGTCGATTCCGAATACTTGCTGGAGCCGTCGGGTGCCACGGTCTCGACGCGCGTTGTCCATTTGCCGTCTTGCGATGGCTGGAACGTCATCGTCACCCGTTGAGGCCGTTCCGCCTCGGGCATCAGCGATGCGTCCAGCGCCCAGATTCCGGCCAACGGCGGCTGCGATACCGCGCCGTGAACGGCGCTCGATGTGCCGATCTGGTCGGCGGACGGGTTAGCCGCGACGATCAATCCGACGGCGGCCAGGGGTATTGCGATGAGCATGACGATCATTCCTTTCGAACCGCGAACCCCGACGGTTGCGGTGTGCGCCAAGTCCTCCACAGCCGAGCGCCGTCCCGAAAGATCGATATTTTCGTGACAAGTTTTTTGGAGATCCAGAAGCCGCGCCAATTCGCGGCTGCTGCCGACGCCAGTCTTGCGGCGGGCAGAACGCAGGCGCTCGTTAATCGAGGTTTCCGAACGGCCCAGACGTGCGGCGATGGTCTTGACGGTATGCCCCGCGACCAACAGACGCAAAATTTCCATTTCCCGGTCGGTAAGGCATGCGGACAAGCCGGGAGCAGGTTGATTGGCAGACATGTCCTTCGCTCACCACAGCCTCAACATCAGGTCCATCCCAATTTAATTGGGAAATGGCAGCGGGGCCCGATCGAGCATCGGAATAAGCGGGCGCTGAAGTTTCGTCGGCACGTCGATCCCAAAAGTGGATGCTCCTCAAAACTCCCACCCGGAATCGGCGAGCCGCTCCGTGTCCGCCAACGACTGCCCACCATTTCCCATTCGGGTTTCAGATCGACGGCTATTTCTTCGCCAGCAGCTTCATCGTCATCGCCGTCAGCGCTTCGGTCGCGGTAGAGATTACCGCCGGCGCGTCGGGCGCCCAGAAGGGCGAATGGAGGCTCGGCAAAGTCCGCCCTTCCTTTTTAGCCGCATCATATTCGGCGTGCGGCACGCCGCCGACCCAGACGATCAGGCTCTTGATGCTCTTGTCCTCGCGCCCGAAGCGGCTGAAATCCTCGCCGCCCATCACCGGTGGCATCTGCACGACGCGGTCATCGCCAAAGCTCGTTTTCAGGAACGCGGCCATTTCCTGGGTGAAATCGACCGTGTTGAAAGTCGCGGGCGTATATTCGTCTTTCTGCACCGTCACCACGGGCATGCGGTCCTCGGGAACGCCCGCGGCGATCGCCTCGCCCTTCGCGATGCGCGCGATCCCGTCGAGCAGATGCTCGCGCACCGTGTCGCTATAGCTGCGCACCGTCAGTTGCAGCCGCGCCTCGTCCGAGATGATGTTGTGCTTTGCGCCGGCATGAAAGCTGCCGACGGTCACGACCGCGCTGTCGAGCGGGCTGATTTCGCGCGACACGAGCGTCTGGAGCGCGCCGACGATTCGGCTCGCCAGTACGATCGGGTCTTTCGTCGCCTGCGGATAGGCGCCGTGACCGCCGACACCCTTTACCAATATGTCGACGCTGTCGACATTGGCGAGTGCATAACCCGGCGTATAGCCGATCTTGCCCGCGGGAAACTGCGCCGCGTCGTGGAATGCCAGCACATATTCGGGCTTGGGAAAGCGCGTATAAAGCCCGTCCTCAAGCATCATCCGCGCGCCCGCGCCGCGCTCCTCGGCGGGCTGGCCGATCATCACCAGCGTGCCCGACCATTTCGCCTTGTTCGCCGCCATCAGCCGCGCAACACCGATCCACGCGGCCATGTGCGTATCGTGGCCGCACGCGTGCATCACGCCCGTTTCGACGCCTTCCTTGGTGGTGACGCGCACTTTCGACGCGCCGGGCAGCCCCGTCTGTTCGGTCACCGGCAGGCCGTCCATGTCGGCGCGCACCATCACGACCGGTCCGGGGCCGTTTTCCATTACCGCGACGATGCCGGTGCCGCCGACCCTTTCAGTGACCTTGAAGCCAAGCTTGCGCGCTTCGGCGGCGAGGATGCCCGCCGAGCGGACCTCCATGAAGCTGAGTTCGGGATGCGCGTGCAGATCCTGGTAGATCGCCATCAACGACGGCATCTGCCTTTCAACCTCGCCGCCCAGCGTCTGCGCCGCCGCCGGCATAGCGAGAGCCAGCGCTGCCGCGCCCGTCCATAAAATCCGCATCATCTTTCCCCTGTTTTGCGTTTGCCTGTGCTGTTCGTCAGCCCGCCGGCACGAGTTCGATCACGTCGAGCATGGATTCATAGGCCGGGGCGGGCAGCACAAGCCGCCAGCGATTGTCGCCGATCCGCTCGACCAGCCCCGCCATGTCGCGCATCCGGTCGCTGCCGTAGTTGATCGCCATCTTCTCGTCGCCAAGCTCAAGCGTGCCGAGGAAGATTTGGCGTTTCAGATTGTCGGGAAAGATCAGGCCGACCGGCCGCTGCGATCCCGACAATTTGGTGAGGCTCGACAGCCCCTGTTCGGGCGCGACGCGGCAGCGGAACCAGCCATAGGCGATATAGGAAAGGCCGCCCCGCCCCTGCGCCCCCACCTTGATTGTCCGGCAACGATAGTCGCCCGCCGGCAGGTGCGGGTTCGGCAGCGCCGCCATCGGCTGGAGAAGCACGCCCTCACGGTCGATATCCGCGCCAAAGCCCTTGGCGCGCGCGTCGGTCAGCGCCGTCTGCCAGCTATTGTACCAGCCGCGGATCCGTTCCTTGTCGGCGTCGGTCGCGGTCGCGCGCCAGCCGCCCGTTGCATCCGGCGGCGTGTCCGCCGACGATGGCGGCACAGGTGGCACCACCGTCCGGCAAGCGCCAAGGGTGACGCCAAGCGCCACCGCCAAAACCCAAATGGTGCGACCCATGATTCTCCGTTTCTCCCCGGCCCCTTGATGGTTAACCTTAGGAGGCCAAAGGAGATTGCTCAAGGGTCGAGCAGGTCAGGCCGCGGTCCAGCCGCCATCGACGCTAAGATTGGCGCCGGTGATGTTGGCCGCCTCGTCGCGCGTCAAAAACGACGCGAGCGCCGCGACCTGTTCGACCGTGACAAACTGCTTGGTGGGCTGCCCCGCGAGCAGCACATCGTTGATCACCTGCTCGCGCGTCATGCCCCGCGCCTTCATCGTGTCGGGAATCTGGTTTTCGACCAGCGGCGTCCAGACATAGCCGGGGCTGATGCAATTGACCGTGATGCCCGCATCCGCAACTTCCAGCGCGACGGTCTTGGTCAGCCCCGCGAGCCCGTGCTTCGCGGTGACATAGGCCGATTTGAACGGCGAGGCGACGAGCGAGTGGGCCGAGGCGGTCGCGATGATCCGCCCCCACTTCTTCCTGCGCATGATCGGCACGGCATGGCGGATCGTATGGAAGGCCGCGGTCAGATTGAGCGCGATGATCATGTCCCATTTCTCAACCGGGAAATCCTCGACCGGCGAGACGAACTGCATCCCCGCATTGTTGACGAGGATGTCGACCCCGCCGAAATCCTTCTCCGCTTGCGCGAACATCCCCTCGATCTGTTCGGGCTTGGTCAGGTCGGCGCCCTCATAGGCGGCCTTGCCGCCGCTGATCGCCTCCAGCCCCTTTCGCTCGGTCTCGATCGCGTCGGCCTCGCCGAAGCCGTTGATGATGATGTTCGCGCCGTCGGCCGCAAAAGCCTTCGCGATGCCGAGCCCGATGCCCGACGTCGATCCGGTGACGAGGGCGGTCTTTCCTTTGAGGCGCATGGAGCAATCCTTTCGGTGGGGAGAGTAAGGGGTTCTGACCCCTAAGAAACGTCGGTTTGGCCCTTTGGTCGCAATGCATTCGATTGCACGGCGAAACTGTCCGACCGCCCTTCGGCGATGCTGTCGGCGAGTAGGTGACCGTCCTTCATCGCCGCCTCGACCGCGTCGCGGCCGAGCGCCCAGTTGACCTCCATCGTCGAACGCGAAAATTCGAAATCGCGCGCGCCGGTCTGCCAGGCAGGCGGCTCGTGGATCAGCTGGACGAGGTTGAGCGCCTTGCAGTCGACCATTTTCCGCACCGCCTTCACCTCGGGCAGGTCGGCATATTCTTCGGACAGCTTTTGCAACATTCGGTCGATCAGCCGGTGCTCCTTGCGCCGCCGCACAAGCCCGTCCGAAATCCGCCGCGTGCGGCTTGAGTAACGGATGTCCTTCTCGCGCGACCAGGCCTGCTCGAGGTCGTGCGGCCGCTCGCCCCGGGCCGGAAACAGGTCGACCTGGAACACCAGCATATCGTCGTCCGCCGCCGCGACGACATGTTCGAGCGGGGTGTTCGAAACGAGCCCGCCGTCCCAATACCAATGGCCGTCGATCTCGACCGGCGGCAGGCCCGGCGGCAAGGCGCCCGACGCCAGAATATGCCGCGCATCGATCGTGTCGCATGTCGTGTCGAAATAGCGAAAATTGCCGGTCTCCACCGCGACCGCGCCGACCGATAGCCGCACCTTGCCGTTGTTCACCCGGTCCCAGTCAACCAGATGGTCCAGCGTCGCCGCGAGAGGAGCCGTGTCATAAAAGCTGATCGCCTCGGGCGTCTGCCGTTCGGCGAAGGCGGGCGGCGGAAAGCGCGGGATGAAGAAACCCGGAACGCCGAACGCCATCACCTGCCCCGCCGCCGCCATGTGAGACCATTCGCGCGCCCAGTCGTTGTCGGGGATCGGCAGAGAGGGTAGCGCCGACGACACGCCTTCCCAGAATGTGCGCATCTTGCCGACTGCCTGATCGCGCTCGTTGCCCGCAATGATCGCCGCATTGACCGCGCCGATTGAAATGCCCGCGACCCAGTCGAGCTCGATACCGAGTTCGATCAGCGCCTCGTAAACCCCGGCCTGAAAGGCGCCAAGCGCGCCTCCCCCTTGAAGGACGAGGACCACAAGATCGGGAAGTGGCAGCGCGGCACGGGCGGCTCGGCGGGGCATACTCGGGGGCAATCCTCTGGCTTGGAGCGGCGTCCATGTTGCACCGCACCACGGGTCATTGCAATGCCCTCCTTCGATGCGAAGTCCCTTCCAATTACCGGGTGCTGCTGTAACACTCCCGGGAACACGACCCTTACGGTGGAGAAGCCCGATGCGCCTCGACGATTATGATCCCGGAGACGATATTCGCGATCTGGGCCGGGGCGGCGGTGGTTTTGGCGGGGGCGGTGGCGGCGGTCTCGGCGGGCTGCTGATCGGCTTCCTGCCGATGTTGCTCGGCCGCAAGATGGGCTGCGGGACGATCCTGCTGCTCGGCGCGGTCGCGTTTTTCGTGCTCGGCCCCGGTGCGAACATGCTGAGCATGGGCGGCGGCACCACCGATCCGATGGCCGACAGCCGCAGCGGCGCGAACGTCGCCTGCGATACCCAAGCCGAACGCTTCGCGTGCAACGTCTTCGGCTCGACGCATGAGGTATGGGGCAGCCTGATCAACGGCTATCAAAAGCCCACGCTCAATTTCTTCACCGACCAGAACCGGTCGGGTTGCGGTGCAGCTCAGGCGGCCATGGGGCCCTTCTATTGCCCCGCCGATCAGGGCGTCTATCTCGACACCGCCTTCTTCCGCGAACTCGAACAGCGTTTCGGCGCCGCTGGCGACGCCGCGCAAGCCTATGTCGTCGCGCACGAAGTCGGCCACCATATCCAGACGATCAGCGGCATTTCGAACCAGGTCCGCAGCGCACAGGGCCGCTCCTCGCAGGCCGAGGGCAATGCGTTGCAGGTCCGCATGGAACTCCAGGCCGATTGCTACGCCGGCGTCTGGGCATCACGCGCGCGCAACAGCGCAGGCCAGCCGGTGATGGAGCCGGGCGACATGGAAGAGGCGATGCGCGCCGCCAATGCAATCGGCGACGACACGTTGATGCGCTCGGCGGGGCAGCGCCCGGTTCCCGAAAGCTTCACCCACGGGACGAGCGAACAACGCATGACCTGGCTGCGCCGCGGCCTGCAAACGGGGGATCCGCGCCAGTGCAACGCCTTCGATACCGCCATCTGAGCGCCGCGATCGCGGTATCCTTTCTGGCGGCATCGCCGGCCTCGGCCGAAACCCTCTATATAGCGGCGGGTCGGCTGATCGACGGCGTCTCGAACGCGGTCCGCACCGGCCAGTGCATCACCGTCGAGGCCGAACGCATCAAGGCGGTCGGCGCCTGCGGAAAGGCGCCCGATGGTGCGACGATCATCGACTGGTCGGACTTCACCGTTCTCCCCGGCCTGATCGACCTTCACACCCACCTCGCCGACCTTGGCCAGAGCGCCGATCTCGCCGCGCCGATGAAGGCATCGCCTGCCGAAACGGCACTTGTCGGCGCGCGCAACGCGCGGGTCACGCTCGACGCGGGTTTCACCAGCGTGCGCGACGTCGGCACCTATCGCGGGCTGACCGACGTCACGCTGCGCAATGCGATCGACCGCGGCGACGTGCCGGGTCCGCGCATGTGGGTGGCTGGCGCCTATCTCACGATCCCGAAAGGCGGCGGCGAACTCAACGGCGTCGTCCCGAACGAGCAATTGCCGCCGGACATGCGCCTCGGCGTCGCGGCGACGCCCGAAGAGGCTGTGGCGAAGACGGCGTATCTGCTCGACCACGGTGCCGACTTCATCAAGACGATCGCGACCGGCGCGGTGCTCGCGATCGGCACGGAGCCCGGCGCGCCCGAGATGACCGTCGAGCAGCTACGTGCGGTCGTGAAGGTTGCGCATGCTCGCGGCAAGAAGGTCACAGCGCACGCGCACGGCGCCGAGGGGATCAAGAATGCGATCAACGCCGGGGCCGACAGCATCGAACATGCCAGCCTCGCCGACGAGGCGGCGCTGCAACTCGCGAAGAAAAACGGCACCTGGCTCGCGATGGACATCTATAACGGCACCTACATCGACGATATCGGCACGAAGGAGGGCTGGCCCGAAGAGTATCTGCGCAAGAATCGCGAGACGACCGACGCCCAGCGCACCGCCTTCCGCCGCGCGGTCGAACTCGGCGTCAACATCGGTTATGCGACCGACGCCGGCGTCTATCCGCACGGGCTGAACGCGCGGCAGTTCCGCAACATGGTCAAATATGGAATGACGCCGATGCAGGCGATCCAGTCGGCCACCGGCCGCGCATCGGAGGAAATGGGGCGCGGCGACGTGGGCGCGATCCTACCGGGCCGCTATGCCGATTTCGTCGCGGTAAAGGCCGATCCGCTCGCCGACATCGCCGTGCTCGAAAAGATCGACCATGTGATGAAGGGCGGCGTGCTGATCCGCTAGCTCGTTGATCGCGTTGAACCAAACTCCGTGGTTCCGACAAAAAAGGTCCGATCTTAGGACGTTACCACCTCGCGCGCGGTCTTCCCGCCACGAACCTTTTTGACCGCATCGAGTTGTGCCCGGCCGATCCGCGAGGCGGCGTGGACTTCGGCGCGGGCAAGCAGCAACGCCAGATCCTCGCGGCCGATGTCGAATGTCTCGCCCAGATCGTCGAGTGCGGCGTCGATATCATCCATCAGCAAGCCCGCCGGCGCCGCCGCAACGACGGGCTTTCCATCCACCGGCGCCGCGCGGTGGGGGTAGCTGTGTCCCGAAAAGCGATGAAAGGCCCAGCCCGCCGCGACGAGGAGCAGCGAATTGACGGCGACAGGCAGCAGCAGGTGCCCGGCGTGGCCCGACGCCAGCGTATGTCCGCCGATCACTGCGCTCAATGCGGCAGCACCACCGGGCGGGTGGAGGCAGCGAAGCAGCGACATCGTCAGGATCGCGCCGCCGACGGCCAACGCCGCAGCCAGCGCCGGTTCGGGCACCAGCCCGGCGACGATGATCCCGAACGCCGCCGAAATGACATTCCCGCCAACAATCGACCAGGGCTGGGCGAGCGGACTCGCCGGGACCGCGAACAGCAGCACCGCTGACGCGCCGATCGGCGCGACGATCCACGGCGTCGCGGCAGGAAATAGGATGAAGCAGGCGGCGCCCGCGATACCGATGCCGATCAACGCACCAATACTGCCAATCGCGCGGTCACGCAGGCTCGCACCCGCGAGCAGCGGCACGAACAGGCGGATGGTGGTGGTCGACAGCGCCCGGAACACGCGATTCTCCTTTGCGCCGCGCCGATGGACCATCATGGCGCTTCGATCCAGTGAAGTTTGATTGAGCCGCGCGAAGCTGGATTTGCCGTTAGGCTCTTGAACCGGCTCGCCGCGACGTTAAACCCCCGCCATGCGTAACATGCTCCTCACCAGCGCGATCGCGCTCACCGCCGCCCTTTCCTCCCCCGCCCTGGCCCGCCCGATGACCGAGGTGGACCTAGCAATCTTGAAACGCGTCTCCGCGCCGACCGCGTCGCCCGACGGGCGCTGGGTCGTCTTCCAGATGACCGAGACCGAGGGCGGAACCTACAAGCGATCGACCGGGCTCTGGCTCGTCGACCGCAATGCAAAGGGCGCGAAACCGACGCCGATCGCCGACACCGCGGCCAAGAATGAAACCTCCCCCGCCTTCGACAATGACGGCCTCCTCTATTTCCTCTCGAACGCGTCGGGCAAGGATCAGGTGTGGCGTATCGATCCGAAGACGGGCGGCGCCGCGACGCAGGTCACCGATACCAGGGCCGATGTCGCGGGTTTCAAGATTGCGCCAGACGGATCAAAGCTGCTCGCATGGGGCGACATTCCGAAGGAATGCACCGACTTCGGCTGTGAGGCGAAGGACAAGGGCACGCTTCCCGGTCCCGGCACCGGCCGTCTCTACAAGGATGGCGCGGGTTTCGTGCGCCACTGGGATCATTGGGAAACCCCCGGCACCTATAGCCGCCCCTTCGTTTTCAACCTCGAAGGCGGCAAGGCGATCGCCGCGCGTCCGGCCGACGCAGGCCTGATCGGCGACACTCCCTCCAAACCCTTCGGCGGCGGCGAGGAACTCGCCTGGGGCGCTGACAGCCGCACCGTTTTTTTCACGCTGCGCAAGGCCGACCGCAACGAACCGATGTCGACCAACCTCGATATCTACAGCTGGCTTGTCGACAGCCGGATGATGCCGGTGAACCTGACGCAGGACAATCAGGCGACCGACACCCTCCCCACCCCCTCGCCCGACGGCAAATGGCTGGCTTATGCCGCGATGGCGCGGCCCGGCTACGAGGCCGACCGGCTCGTTCTGATGCTGCGCAACCTCGAAAGCGGCGAGACGAAGAAGCTCACCGACGCATGGGATCGCTCTGTCGGCTCGATCGCCTGGGCGCCCGACGGCAAGTCGCTCTATATCACCGCGCAGGACACGCTCGAACATCCGGTGTTCCGCGTCGATGCCACGACGGGCAAGGTTGAGCGGCTGAAGGCGTCACCGGAAGCGGTCGAGGGCAATGTCGGCGACGTCACCCCGCTCCCCGGTGGCGCTTTGCTCTATTCGCGCAACAGCGCGCTCCTGCCCACCGATCTCTTCGTCCGCGATGCCAAGGGCAAGGTCGGCCAGCTCACCAACGTCAACGCAGCGGCGCTCGCCGAATTCGATCCGGTGAAGCTCGAAAAGATCCAGTTCGCCGGGGCGAATGGCGACAAGGTGTGGGGCATGATCCTGAAGCCCGCCAACAGCACGGGCAAGCTGCCGGTCGCCTTCATCGTCCATGGCGGGCCGCAGGGCAGCTTTGGCAACAGCTGGTCGACGCGCTGGAACCCGCGCCTTTTCGCCGAGCAGGGTTACGGCGTCGTCACCGTCGATTTCCACGGCTCGACCGGCTATGGTCAGGCCTTCACCGACAGCATCAACAAGGATTGGGGCGGCAAACCGCTCGAGGATCTTAAGCTCGGCTTCGCCGCCGCCGGCAAGCAGGATGCGCAGCTCGACCTCACCAACGCCTGCGCGCTCGGCGCCTCCTATGGCGGCTATATGATGAACTGGATCGCGGGCCAGTGGACCGACGGCTTCAAATGCCTCGTCCAGCACGACGGCGTGTTCGACCTGCGCGCGATGGCGTTCGAGACCGAGGAATTGTGGTTCGACGAATGGGATCATGGCGGCCCGTGGTGGGAACGCACCGACCCCGAAAAGTGGAACCCGGTCAATCATGTCGCGAAGTGGAAGACCCCGATGCTGGTGATCACCGGCGAAAAGGATTTCCGCATCCCCTACAGTCAGGGCCTCGCCGCCTTCACCGCGCTCCAGCGCCGCGGCGTTCCGTCAGAGCTGCTCGTCTTCCCCGACGAGAATCATTGGGTCCTGAAGGGCGCGAACAGCGTCCAGTGGCACCAGACAGTGTTCAACTGGATGGGCAGCCATTTAAAGAAGTAAGCCCACCTCTCCCTATATCGTCACCCCGGACTTGATCCGGGGTCCATTTCCTCGCCGCAGGAATGGATGCCGGATCAAGTCCGGCATGACGAGGATGGGTTCGTTCCCCCCTTGCCGCCTTCGCCCCCGACTGGCAAAGGCGCCCGGCTATGCCGATGGAAAAAACATTCGATCCCGCCGCTATCGAGGCGAAATGGGCCCATGAATGGGAAAGCCGTGGACTCTTCCGTCCCGCGCGCCCCGACGCGACACCCTTCACGATCGTCAACCCGCCGCCGAACGTCACCGGCGCGCTGCATATCGGCCATGCGCTCGACAATACGCTGCAGGACGTGCTCGTCCGCTACGAGCGGCTGCGCGGCAAGGATGCCCTCTGGATCGTCGGGATGGACCATGCCGGCATCGCGACGCAGATGGTTGTCGAGCGCCAGCTCAACGAACGCCAGCAAAAGCGCACCGACTTCACGCGCGACGAGTTCGTCGACAAGGTCTGGGAATGGAAGGCGACCAGCGGCGGCCAGATTACCCGCCAGCTCCGCCGTCTCGGCTGCTCGATGGACTGGTCGCGCGAGCAGTTCACGATGGATCCGCATTTCACGCGTGCGGTGGTCAAGGTATTCGTCGACCTCCACAAGAAGGGTCTGATCTACCGCGACAAGCGCCTGGTGAACTGGGATCCCGCGCTCAAGACCGCGATCTCCGACCTCGAAGTCGAATCGCACGAAGTGCCGGGCCATATGTGGCATTTCAAATATCCGCTCGCGGATGGCGAAACCTACACCTATGTCGAGCGCGACGCCGACGGCAATGTCTTGTTCGAGGAAGAGCGCGACTATATTTCGATCGCGACGACGCGCCCCGAAACGATGCTCGGCGACGGCGCCGTTGCGGTGCATCCCGACGACGAGCGCTATCGGCCTATCGTGGGCAAATATTGCGAAATCCCCGTCGGGCCCAAGGAACATCGCCGCCTGATCCCGATCATCACCGACGAATATCCCGATCCGCATTTCGGGTCGGGCGCGGTCAAGATCACCGGCGCGCATGACGAAAACGACTATGGCGTCGCGCAACGCAACGGCATTCCGATGTATCGCCTGATGGACGAAGTCGCCGCGATGCGCGCCGATGGTCCACCCTACGCCGAAGCCGCCGCGCGCGCGGTCGAAATCGCCAGGGGCGCGACCGCGACCCCGGCCGAAATCGACGCGCTCAACCTCGTTCCCGAAGAATATCGCGGGCTCGATCGTTATGAAGCGCGGGGGCGCGTCGTCGCCGACATCGATGCCGAAGGGCTGATGGTCAAGGTCGAGGACAAGCTGATCATGCAGCCGTTCGGCGACCGTGGCGGCGTCGTGATCGAGCCGATGCTGACCGACCAATGGTATGTCGACGCCAAGACGCTGGCGCAGCCGCCGATTCAGGCGGTGCGCGACGGGCGCATCAACATCGTCCCCAAGACGTGGGAAAAGACCTTCTTCAACTGGATGGAAAATATCCAGCCCTGGTGCGTCTCGCGTCAGCTGTGGTGGGGGCACCGGATTCCGGCGTGGTACGCCGAGGACGGCCGCATCTTTGTCGCTGAAACCGAGGAAGAGGCGCAAGCCGAAGCGGGCGCCGGTGTCGCCCTGACCCGCGACGAGGACGTCCTCGACACCTGGTTCTCCTCCGCCCTCTGGCCCTTCGCAACGCTCGGCTGGCCCGAGAATAGCGAACTGCTGAAGCGCCATTACCCCAATGACGTGCTCATCTCCGGCTTCGACATCCTCTTCTTCTGGGATGCCCGCATGGCGATGCAGGGGATGGAGTTCATGGGCGACGTGCCGTGGAAGACGCTCTACCTCCACGGCCTCGTCCGCGCGCCCGACGGCGCGAAGATGTCGAAGTCGAAGGGCAATGTCGTCGACCCGCTCGGGCTGATCGACCAGTACGGCGCCGACGCGCTGCGCTTTTTCATGTCGGCGATGGAAAGCCAGGGCCGCGACATCAAGATGGATGACGCCCGCCTCGCCGGCTATCGCAACTTCGCGACCAAGCTGTGGAACGCCGCGCGTTTCTGCGAAGCCAACGGCATTTCGGCCTCGACCAGCTTCGAGGCGCCCGCCGCGACGCTCCCGGTCAACCGCTGGATCATCGGCGAGGTCGCCGCGACCGTCGCCGCGATGGAAAGTGCCTTCGCCGCCTATCGTTTCGACGAGGCCGCGAATGCGATCTACAGCTTCGCGTGGGACCGTTTCTGCGACTGGTATCTCGAACTGATCAAAGGGTCGATCGACGACGAGACGAAGGCGGTCGCGGGCTGGGTGCTCGACCAGATCCTCGTCATGCTCCACCCGTTCATGCCGTTCATCACGGAAGAGCTGTGGACCGGGCTTGGCGATCGCGCCGACTATCCGCTGATCACCGCCAAATGGCCCACGCCGAACGCCGCGCACGATGCCGACGCCAGCGCCGACATCGACTGGCTGATCAAGCTCGTCAGCGAATTGCGGACTGCCAAGGCCGAGCTTGGTCTGCCGCCGGGCGCGCGCCTGACCGCGCATTTCCCGGTGTCGCTCAAGCGCCGCACCGACAAGCTCGCCGCGCAGCTCGACCGCCTCGCACGTCTTGAGACGGTCAGCTTCGACCTCGCCCCCGCGGGCGCCGCGGCGCAGCTCGTCGTCGAGGGCGAGACGATCACCGTGCCGCTCGAGGGCGTCATCGACATCGCCTCCGAACGCGACCGGCTGACCAAGGCGCTCGCCGCCGCGACGAAAGAACGCGATGGCCTCGCCGGCCGCCTGAACAACGCGTCCTTCGTCGAACGCGCCAAGCCCGAAGCGGTCGAAAAGGCGCGCGTCGACCACGCCGCCAAGGAAGCCGAAGCCGACCGCCTGACCGCCGCACTGGCGCGGCTGGGGTGAACGAAGAGGTCCCCGTCACGCCGACGCCGGTCGCGGCGGCGGCGGACCCGGCTGCCAGCCCGGTCCCGCCGCGCCAGACCGCGCGCGGCGCCGGGCGGATGGACCTGACCCAGGGGCCGATCACCAAGACGCTGATCCTCTTCGCGCTGCCGACGCTCGCGTCGAACATTCTCCAGACGCTGTCGGGATCGGTGAACTCGATCTGGGTCGGGCAATTCCTCGGCGAGGGCGCGCTCGCCGCGACCGCCAACGCCAATATCATCATGTTTCTGATGTTCGGCGCCTTCTTCGGCTTCGGCATGGCGGCCACGGTGTTGATTGGGCAGTCGATCGGGCGCGGCGATATCGACGCTGCGCGGCGCGCGACCGGCGGCGTGATCGGCCTTGCGCTGATCTTTTCGATCGTCATCGCGATTGTCGGCTGGTTCGCGTCGGACCAGATATTGCGTTGGCTCGAGACCCCGCCCGAAGCCTTCGGGCTCGCGCATGATTATCTCCGCGTCACCTTCCTCGCGGTTCCCGCGTCGATGCTATCGGTGACGCTGATGATGGCCTCGCGCGGCGCGGGCGATGCCGTGACGCCGCTCCGCTTCATGATCCTCGCGGTCGTGCTCGACATCGTCTTCAACCCCGTGCTGATCCTCGGCCTCGGCCCCTTCCCGCGCCTGGGGATCGCGGGCAGCGCGCTCGCGACTGCGCTCGCCGGGACGATCAGCCTCGCGGGCATGATCGGCTGGTTCTACGCGAAGAACCATGTTCTCCGCCTGCGCGGCCGCGAACTGTCATACCTTCTTCCCAAATGGAGCGAGCTGCGCTTCATCATCGGGCGCGGCCTGCCGATGGGCGCGCAGATGCTCGTCATCTCGGGCGCCGGACTCGTGATGGTCGGGCTCGTCAACCGCGAGGGGCTCGTCACCGCCGCAGCCTATGGCGCGACATTGCAGCTCTGGAACTATATCCAGATGCCCGCGCTCGCGGTCGGCGCGGCGGTCAGTTCGATGGCGGCGCAGAATATCGGCGCCGGGCGCTGGGACCGCGTATCCTCGGTGACGAACAGCGGCATCGCGATCAACCTCGCGATGACCGGCGTGCTCATCGCGCTCCTCCTGGCGTTCGACCGTGCCGCGCTCGCGCTGTTCCTCGGCGGCGAAAGCCCGGCGATCGACGTTGCGCGCAATATCCAGCTGATCGCGACCTGGACTTTCCTGCCCTTCGGCACGACGATCGTGCTCATCAGCACCTTGCGCGCCAACGGCTCGGTCGTGCCGCCGCTCGTCATCCTGTTCCTGTCGATGTTCCCGATCCGCCTCGGCATCTATTATTTCGGCTATTCCGCGGTCGGCAGCGACATCCTCTGGTGGAGCTTCCCGCTGTCGTCGCTCGCCTCGCTGGCGATGGCATGGGCCATATACAAGCGTGGCGGCTGGCGCCGGGCATTGCCTCGGTCCGGGGGCGGCTAAGTCGCCGGCTTTCGACCAAGGCGCGCGCCGCTTCGACTGGCGGCCCGGCGCCCGCTAGCCAGCGACCGGCTTTTGCCGCTAAAGCCATGTCAATGAATGTGACAAACCGCAAAGACGCGCTGCGCGACCAGCGCGCGAAAATGCTGGCCGCCGCGCCCGACTGGCGCGCATCCGACGCGCGCGTCAATCCGCGCGTCGCGATCGGGTCGATCATTGCCATGTGGCTGATCTATTTCCTGATCACCACCGGCCTCGCCATGCTGACCGGCGCGCCCGAACAATGGTCTTATGCGGGCCGCCGCGCGATCGTCGTCGTCGCGGGAATATTGTGCACCTTCGTCCTCTACCAGTTGCTCCAGCGCGCCCAGCCGCAAAGCTTCGGCGCGCGCCTTGCCGCCGCGATGGGCGCCGCGATCCCGCTCGTCGTCGTTTATGCGACGATCAACCTGCTCGTCTTCTTCTATTGGTTTCCCGCGCCCGACACGGCGAAGATCATAGAGGAAGTACAATCGAAATTCCCGGTGGCGTGGGAAATGGTGTTGATCCTCGACAGTTCGATCCGCTGGTATTTCTTTTTCGCGGTCTGGGCCGCGCTCTATGTCGCCTTCGGCTACGCCAATGAAATGCGGGCGGTCGAACGGCGCGCCAATCATTTCCGCATGGAAGCGCAGACCGCGCAGCTCCGGGCCTTGCATTATCAGGTCAATCCGCATTTCCTGTTCAACACGCTCAATTCGCTATCGACGCTGGTGCTGAAGGGGTCGAAGAGCGAGGCCGAGACGATGATCATGAACCTCTCGTCCTTCCTCCGCTCAAGCCTTGCGGTCGATCCCGAACAACTCGTCAGCCTCGACGAGGAGATCGCGCTCCAGCGTCTCTATCTCGATATCGAACAGACGCGCTTTCCCGACCGGCTCCAGGTCGAGGTGACGATGCCCGACGAGTTGAAAAACGCCTGCGTGCCGGTGCTGATCCTGCAGCCGATCATCGAAAATGCGATCAAATATGGTGTTTCGCCCAGCAAGGGCCGAATCGCGATCCGCCTCGACGCCAGTGCCGAATATGGTCTGCTCATAGTGCGCGTCGAGAACGACATCGACCCCAAGGCGCCCGTCCCCGCTTCGGGTACTGGGCTCGGGCTCGGCAATGTTCGCGAACGCCTGCTGACGCGCTATGGCCCCACTGCGGGCTGCGAATGGGGCAAATCGGATAGTGGCGGCTTTGTCGTTTCGCTCTGGCTGCCGCTGGCACGGGAGGCTTGTTGACGTCATGATCCAGACCTTGCGCACCCTGATCGTCGATGACGAACCGCTGGCGATCGAGCGCCTGCAAATCCTCGCCGGGCAACAGGACGGCATTTCGCTCGTCGGCACCGCCAGCGACGGCGCCTCGGCGCTGCGCATGGTCGATGCGCTCGCACCCGACCTGGTGCTCTGCGACATCGCGATGCCCGATCTCAACGGGCTGGAGGTCGCCGCCGCGATCGAGGGCATGGACAATCCGCCCGCGATCGTCTTCGTCACCGCCTTCGACCGTTATGCGGTCGCGGCGTTCGACGTCGCCGCGGTCGACTATCTGCTCAAGCCCGTGTCGCCCGACCGCCTCGCCCGCGCGCTCTCCCGCGTTCGCGAATGGCGCGCGACCGAGCGGGCGCCGGCACAAAAGAGCAAGTGGATCAACGAATTCTGGGTCCAAAACCGCGGCGAGATGCTGCGAGTCGACGCCGGCCAGGTCGATCTGATCGAGGCCGAACGCGACTATATGCGCCTGCACGTCGGCGGCCGCAGCTGGCTCATTCACCAGACGATCAAATCGCTGGAAGCGCGGATGAACCCCGACCAGTTCATGCGCATCCACCGGTCAAAGATGATCCGCCGCGAAGGCATTGTCGGATTGAAGCATCATGGCGACGGGGCGTGGAGCGTCGACCTTGGCGAGGGTGGCGTCCATCGTATCGGACGCACCTATCTCCATGACGTCAAGGCGATCATGCACGTCTAAAGTCCTACCCCACCAAAAAAAAGCGGCCATGCCGCCAGGGCATGACCACTTTTTGGGATCAACATACAGCCGGGTTGGTCAGGGCGCGGCGACGACCATCGCGCCCTGGTCGGCGAGGCGCGTGCCGCCGCCGTTGAACAGGGCCGCGAGCTTGGTTTCGGCGTCGCTCATCGCCTGCACCTTGCACGCGTTTTCGGCGGCGCGCTCGCGCAGCGTCGCACGGCCCGGCAATCCGCAGACCTTGCGAACGGCCATCTTGACGCGGGTCGTCAGTCGTTCGCGACCGCGCTCGCTCGACAGGTTGAGATCGTCATAGGACACGGTAATGCTCCGCGTATCGTCTTGCGCGAAGGCGGGGGCCGCGACGCCGGCCGTCGCCAGCGGCACAGTCAGCAGCATCAGGAAAAATTTCGCCATGGGGGAGTCCTCTCTACAAGGGATGCGGGATACCGGTCGGCGGACCGGGGAGACCGTCTTCCGATATCCCGCAACACGGTTGATACCCCTTGGACGTCGCGGGAATCATCTTTGGATCGATCGGCGCGAACGGCGGCTCGATTTACGGACGAAGGGCGTCCATCCGTCGACGAATGGTCGGCGGAGGGGTAATATCGTGGCGCAAGGCTTGCATCGGACACACGGCCGTGGCCAAATCGGACTGTGACGAGGAAATTATCTTTCACACCGAGTCGATCCGGCGGCGAATGGCTCGTACGCGTATTGCTTCTGGCACTCGCGGGTGCGCTTGCCGGATTGCTGCTGGGCGAAATGATCGCCGAACCGCTGGCGGCGCCGCGCGCGCCCCTTACGACCTCTTATTCACGGCACAGTGCCAATCCCGAAGCCCGCGTGCCTCAGGGCGAAACCGCCGCCGCCTGCATCTCCTGCCCCGACAGCTATGGCGTCGCGGCAAGGCTGCGCGCCGAACGCGACGGGCGGATGATGGACGGCGCCTTTCGCGAATTGGGGGCGGTCGATATCGACGCGCCGCTGCCCGCCGAACCGGCCGACGACAGTTACCGATATGGCGGCCGCTTCCCCGACCATAGCCCAAAGGTCGGGACGGTCCCGGCCGAAGACGCGAAGATGATCCCGCCTGCCGTGGACGGTGATGTACCGCCTGAGGCAGGATTCGACTGGCCGCCCGCAGAATAGTGAAAACCTGTCGTCAAAATCATCCGCATCACCGAGCGAGCCTCGGGGATGCGGATCAGGAAGCCGTCGGCCTTACTTGGGCGGCACGGGTGCCTGGGGCGCGCAGCGCGTCGTGTCGCCCGCCTTGCACGCGGCGACATCGGCCTCCCATTTCATCCGCTCTTCGGCCGACATCGCGGCCACGCGCGCCTTTTCGGCTTCATAGGCCGCGGTTTCTTCGGCATAAACCTGTTGGTCATGCGCGATCTGCTGCTGCGCGGCCGACACTTCCTGCGTATAAATGGTGTTGTCGGTGCTGGCGCGAGCCGCCTGTTCGGCATTGAGGCGCGCCGTATTCGCGCGTTCCTCGGGCGTCGTGCCGTCGGGCGCTGTCTCTTCGGCAACAGGGGCTACCGTTCGTGCGGCCGCAGGCGCGGCCTCGGGCGTCTGCCAAGCCATGGCCTGGGCCGAAGAAATCAGCGCGAATGCGGCGCTCGCCGCCCAAATCATCCTGGTCATCGAAGTCCTCCTTCAAATCATCCGTATCGGCGGTCGAACGCTTGGCCCGTGGGACCGTTCCCGCCCGATTTGACCTCCGATGGAGCAATCGCCATGCTACGGCCCCGACCCTAGGCGCATCCCTTGTCCGATCGGCCGATCATTTGCCAACATCCTTGAAACATCCGCTCAATCGCCCGGTATTTTTCACGCCGCTGGCGGTGCTTCTCGCCGCCGTCGGCCTCAGCCTGTGGCAGGGACCGGCGGTTGTCGCGGCCGAGACAACGGTCAACGACTGGATCCTCGGCAACTTCTCGCCGCTCTTCGCCTGGGCCGGGATCGGCTTTCTGGCGCTTCTCGCCTGTATCGCGCTCTCGCCGCTCGGCGGGCGGGTCATCGGTGAGACCGGCGCCATCCCCATCCTTTCGCGCTGGCGCTGGTTCGCGGTGACGCTCTGCACGACCATCGCGACCGGCATTCTCTTCTGGGGCGCGGCCGAGCCGCTGTTCCACCTCAACGATCCCCCCGCTATGCTGGGGCTCGAACCCGGCAGCGACGCCGCCGCGACCTTCGCGATGTCAACGATGTTCCTGCATTGGACGCTGACGCCCTATGCCATCTATACCGTTGCCGGACTCGCCTTCGCGCTCGTCTATTACAACCGCCGCGAACCCTTCAGCCTGTCATCGCTCTTCGTCCCCCTGATCGGACAGCGCGCGCACGGCCCCGTCGGGACGGGCATCGACATCCTCTGCCTCTACGCGCTCGTCGCAGGAATGGCGGCCTCGCTCGGCGCCGGCGTGCTCGCACTCGCGGGCGGGATCGAAGGGCTCGGCGGATTTCGCGGCGGCGACCCGCTTCGGTGGGCGATCGCAGGAACGATCGTGGCGACGTTCGTCGGCTCCGCCGCCCTCGGACTTCAGCGCGGCATAACCCGCCTTTCGCTCCTGAATGTCTGGCTGTTCTTGGCGATCCTGTTGTTCGTGCTTTTGGCGGCGCCCACCGGACGGCTCCTCACGCTGGGGCTTGCCGGCGCCGCCGACTATGCCGTCACCTTCCTGCCGCGCAGCCTCGGCGCAGATGTCGATCCCGATTGGCACCGGCAATGGACGATCTTCAACTGGGGAAACTGGTTCGCCTGGGCGCCGGTCACCGCGCTCTTCCTCGGCCGGCTGGCGGTCGGCTATACCGTGCGCGCCTTCATTCTGTTCAATCTCTTGCTCCCGGCGTTGTTCGGCGCGGTGTGGATGGTCGTTATCGCCGGCACGACAATCGCGCTCGACCAGGGATCGGGCGGAGAACTCTATGCCGTGCTCACCAGCGTCGGCCCCGACCCCCTGCTCTATCGCCTGTTCAGCCAGCTCGGCGGGGGTTCGCCGGTGCTCGCGCTGCTGATCGGCGCGATCTTCCTTTCCTATGTTACCGCTGCCGACAGCAACGTCTCGGCAATGAGCGCGCTGTCGACGCATGGTATTTCGCCCGAAACCCCCGAAGCACCGCTGGCGATCAAGATCGTCTGGGGCGTTGCAGTCGGGCTCGTGGCGACCATCCTGGTTGCCGCGTCGGGCATCGACGGCATCCGGATGATGTCGGTGCTCGGCGGCTTTCCGGCGTTGTTCATCATCGTCGGAGCGGCGCTGTCGCTCACCGTAATGGCCGTGCGGGGACGGCGCGAGGCCGCCCCCGCCCAATCCTGAGAAAGCGGTCTCAGGGCTACCAGATCTTCGTGCGTGCCTCGGGCGCCAGGTAATATTTGGCCCCCGCCTCGACGCCGAACGCCTTGTACCACGCGTCGACGTTGCGCACCGGCCCGATGATGCGCCAGCGCGCGGGACTGTGCGGGTCGCTCGCCACCTGCTGCTTGATCGCATCCTCGCGCGCCTTGTCGCGCCACGCCTGAGCAAAGGCGAGGAAGAAACGCTGATCGCCGGTCAGTCCGTCAATCACCGGGGCCTCCTTGCCGTTCAGCGAGCGGTGATAGGCATCATAGGCGACCTCAAGCCCGGCAAGGTCGGCGATATTCTCTCCCATCGTCAGATCGGGATTGATAAAGGCGTCGGGCGCGGCCTCATATGTCGCATATTGCGCGCCGAATGCCTTGGCCTGCGCATCGAAACGCGCCGCGTCCTCGGGCGTCCACCAGTCGCGCACCGCGCCCTCGGCATCGATCTTGCGGCCCTGATCGTCGAAACCATGCGTTATCTCGTGGCCGATAACCGCGCCGATCGCGCCGTAATTGACCGCATCGTCGACGCTTTCGCTGAAATAGGGCGCCTGCAGGATGCCAGCCGGAAACACGATCTTGTTCTCCAGACCGCCGTTGTATGCGTTCACTTCTTGCGGGTTCATCGCCCATTTCTTGCGATCGACGGGCTGGTTCAGGTCCGACAGCGCATAGGCATATTCGAAGGCCGAACTGCGTTTGACGTTGCCATAGAGATCGGCGGGATCGATCTTCAGCGCCGAATAGTCGCGCCATTTGTCGGGATAGCCCACCATCACGTCCATTTTGGCAAGTTTCGCCAAAGCGGCCTCTTTGGTGACCGGTGCCATCCAGCTGTTGGCTCGAATGCGATCGCCCATAGCCAGTTTCAAATTCGCGACGAGCACTTCCATCTTCGCCTTGGCGCTCGCCGGAAAATATTGGCTTGAATAGGTCTCGCCGACCAATTCGCCGAGGCTGCCGTCCACCAGCGTCAGGCCGCGCTTCCAACGTGGGCGCAGCTCGCCCACGCCGCTGAGCGCCTTCGTATATTCGAAACGGCTGTCGACGAACGCCTTGTCGAGATAGGGCGCGGCATTGTCGGCGACGTGGAACTGCTGCCACAGCTTGATCGTGTCGAGCGGCGTCTTGGCATAAAGCGCGGCGATATCGCGAACCGCCGTCTTTTCGTTGACGATGATCCGCTTTTGCGGCGCGATACCCGCCCCGACGAACCAGGCGGACCAGTCGAGCCCCGGCGCGTAGGCGGCGAGTTCCTCCGAAGACATCGGATTGTTGATCTTGCCGATGTCGCGGCGGTCGGCGATTGCCCAGCTGACCTTCGCGATCTCGGTTTCGAACGCCATGATCGCGTCGGCCGCCTTTTCGGGGTCGGCGTTGCCCACCATCTTCATCATGCGGGCGATATAGGCGCGATAGGCGTCACGCTGCGGTTTGAAGCTGTCGCTCAGATAATAATCGCGCTCGGGAAGCCCCAGCCCCGCTTGCCCCAGCCACAGGACATTGACCGTCGGATCGGCGGTGTCAGCATAGGGCCCACCGCTGACGATCGTCGAACCGAAGGTGCCCTGCGTGCCGCCCATGAAGCGCGCCATTGCTTTTTTATCTTTGATCGCGGCGACCGCGGCCACGTCAGCCATCAACGGCTTGGTGCCCAATGCCTCGACCCGCGCCTCGTCCATGAAGCTCTGATAGAGACCGCCGACCTGACTCGTCGCCGGCGCGCTCGTAACAAGCTGGCGGAGCTGGCGCTGGGTCAGATTATAGACGTCATAGCCGACCCCCGCCGACGCCTGATCCGCCGGAATCTCGGTTCGGGCGAACCAGTCACCGTTCGCATATTTGTCGAAATCGTCCCCCGGCTTCACCGACATGTCGCGCGCGCCCAGGTCGACGCCCCATTTTCCGAACGTCAGCGCCTTCAGCGAACCGTCCGGCGAAGCACCTCCCGCACCCGCGTCTCCGCTCGGCGCGATGGGTGCCATTCCCGGACTGACATCTTTCGCCAAGGCCGGCGCCGCGATCAGCACCGCCGCGATCGCAAGTCCCGCGACGCTCGAAGTAAAACTCTTCATATCCCCAGTCTCCCGTTCCCCGGCGCCGCCGGGTCGAGACGGCGCGCATGATCATTCTTGTCCGCCTGTCGCGCCAGAGGGTCAAGCGAGTGACCCGACGCTGGTCGAAGTCTTTGTGGGGTTGGTGGAAAGCGACCGCATTGCAGCGGCGCACCCGACCGCCTATTTATGCTGTGAACAGGCGCGAACCGCTCTTGCGCCCCTAGAACAAATCTGGAACAAACCCCTCCCATGAGTCTTACCCATATTTCGGTGCGCGGCGCGCGCGAGCACAATTTGAAGGGCGTCGACGTCGACCTGCCGCGCGATGCGCTGATCGTCATCACCGGCCTGTCGGGATCGGGCAAATCCTCGCTCGCCTTCGACACCATCTATGCCGAAGGCCAACGGCGCTATGTCGAGAGCCTGTCGGCCTATGCGCGCCAGTTCCTCGAGATGATGCAAAAGCCCGATGTCGAGCATATCGACGGCCTCTCGCCGGCGATCAGCATCGAGCAGAAGACGACGTCGCGCAACCCGCGCTCGACCGTCGCGACGGTGACCGAGATCTACGACTATATGCGCCTGCTCTGGGCGCGCGTCGGCATTCCCTATTCGCCGACGACCGGCGAGCCGATCAGCGCGCAGACCGTGACCGACATGATCGACCGCGTGATGGCGTTGCCCGAGGGCACCCGCGCCTATCTGCTCGCCCCCGTCGTGCGCGGCCGCAAGGGCGAGTATAAGAAGGAACTCGCGCAGTGGCAGAAGGACGGCTTCACGCGCGTCCGCATCGACGGCGAATTCTACGAGATCGGCGAGGCGCCGGCGCTCGACAAGAAATACAAGCATGACATCGAGGTGGTCGTCGACCGCGTTGCCGTCCGTGAAGGCCTCGAAACGCGGCTCGCCGACAGCTTCGAGACCGCGTTGAAGCTGGCCGAAGGGCTCGCCTATGTCGACCTCGCCGACGGCCCGGTGCCGGGGCGCGAGGAAGAAGATACCGGCGGCGCGATGAAGGGCGCGGGCATCCCCCCGAACCGCCTGATCTTCTCCGAGAAATTCGCCTGCCCGGTCAGCGGATTCACGATCGCCGAGATAGAACCGCGGCTGTTCAGCTTCAACGCGCCGCAGGGTGCGTGCCCGGCGTGTGACGGGCTCGGCGAGCGGCAGGAGTTCGACCCCGACCTGGTCGTGCCCAACCATGCGCTGTCCCTGAAGAAGGGCGCGATCGTGCCGTGGGCCAAATCGAACCCGCCCTCGCCTTATTATATGCAGGTGCTCGAAAGCCTGGGCAAAGCCTATGGATTCGACCTGACGACGCCGTGGCAGGACCTACCGGGCGAGGTGCAACTGGTGATCCTCTATGGGAGCGGCGGCAAACCCGTCGAGCTGACCTTCAAGGACGGCAGGCGCAGTTACACGACGCACAAGGCGTTCGAGGGTGTGATCGGCAACCTCAACCGCCGCCTGCTCCAGACCGAAAGCGCGTGGATGCGCGAGGAGCTGAGCAAATATCAGGCGCCGCACCCGTGCGAGACGTGCCACGGCGCGCGCCTGCGCCCCGAACCGCTCGCGGTGAAGATCGCGGGCGAGAATATCAGCATGTCGGCGCAGCGCAGCGTCGCCGACGCGCTCGGCTGGTTCAGCACGCTCGACGAAAAGCTCAATGACACGCAGCGCCAGATCGCCAAGGCGATCCTGAAAGAGATCAACGAACGGCTCGGCTTCCTCAACAATGTCGGGCTCGATTACCTCAACCTCAACCGCACCAGCGGCACATTGAGCGGCGGCGAGAGCCAGCGCATCCGTCTCGCCAGCCAGATCGGCAGCGGCCTGTCGGGCGTGCTCTACGTCCTCGACGAGCCGAGCATCGGCCTCCACCAGCGCGACAACGACCGGCTGCTCGCGACATTGAAGCGCCTTCGCGACCTCGGCAACACCGTGATCGTCGTCGAGCATGACGAGGATGCGATCCGCCACGCCGATTATGTCGTCGACATGGGCCCCGGCGCGGGCCTCCACGGCGGCGAGATCGTTGCCGAGGGCACGCTTGAACAGGTGCTCGCGAACAAGAACAGCCTGACCGCGGCGTATCTGACCGGCGCGAAGAAGATCGAGGTGCCCAAGCACCGCCGCAAGGGCAATGGCTTCG
The DNA here is from genome assembly GCF_013410105.1 of Sphingopyxis sp. JAI108. Taxonomy (GTDB): domain Bacteria; phylum Pseudomonadota; class Alphaproteobacteria; order Sphingomonadales; family Sphingomonadaceae; genus Sphingopyxis; species Sphingopyxis chilensis. The sequence goes on along the minus strand of NZ_JACCCJ010000001.1, from coordinate 1,549,874 downwards.
ACCTCGTGCTCAAGGGCGCGCGCGCGAACAACCTCAACAATGTCACCGCCAAGATCCCGCTCGGCACCTTCACCTGCGTCACCGGCCTGTCGGGCAGCGGCAAGTCGAGCCTGATCATCGACACGCTCTATGCCAGCGCCGCGCGCGTGCTCAACGGCGCGCGCATGATCGCGGGGCCGCACGACAGCCTGAAGGGGCTGGAGCATTGCGACAAGGTGATCGACATCGACCAGTCGCCGATCGGCCGCACCCCGCGATCGAACCCCGCGACCTACACGGGCGCCTTCACGATCATCCGCGACTGGTTCGCGGGGCTGCCCGAAAGCCAGGCGCGCGGCTACAAGCCGGGGCGCTTCAGCTTCAACGTCAAGGGCGGGCGGTGCGAGACCTGCACCGGCGACGGGCTGATCAAGATCGAGATGCACTTCCTGCCCGACGTTTATGTGACGTGCGAGACGTGCCACGGCAAACGCTACAACCGCGAAACGCTGGAGGTGAAGTTCAAGGGCCACAGCATCGCCGACGTGCTCGACATGACGGTCGAGGATGCGGCCGAATTCTTCAAGGCGGTGCCGTCGATCCGCGAGAAGATGGCGATGCTGGTGCGCGTCGGCCTTGGCTATATCAAGGTCGGGCAGCAGGCGACGACGCTGTCGGGGGGCGAGGCGCAGCGCGTCAAGCTGGCCAAGGAATTGTCGCGCCGCTCGACCGGGCAGACGCTCTATATCCTCGACGAGCCGACCACCGGGCTGCATTTCGAGGATGTGCGCAAGCTGCTCGAAGTGCTGCAACAGCTTGTCGACCAGGGCAACAGCGTCGTGGTGATCGAGCATAATCTGGATGTCATCAAGACCGCCGACTATATCCTCGACCTCGGCCCCGAGGGCGGGGTCAAGGGCGGCGAGATCGTCGCCGCGGGCACGCCCGAGCAGGTGGTGAAGGAGAAGCGCAGCTTCACCGGCCAGTATCTGGCGCCGCTCTTGGGGAAGTAGAGCCGAAACCCCCTCCCGTCAGCGAGGGGTTGGGAGCGTCCGTCGCCGTCCCGCGCCCAAACATGCCCTTTCCTAACCCCTCCCGCAGGCGGGCGGGGAACTCGATCGATGCCCCATCGGCAACAGCCGATCGAGCCGGTGTGGCCGGTGTGGCGGGACCGCGCTTTTTCGCCGGCACCGCGCATCGGGCGCGGCGCGCGCAGCGCCGATCAGGCCAGGGCCAGCAAGGTGCGCGCGAGCCGGGCGCCCGCGACGGGCGCGGCGAGCAGAATCAATATGATCGCGGCGCAACGCACGGGCACCGGGAACGGCGTCGCGGGGAGGCGCGCGTGCAGCCACCATGTCGCGGCCGCGACCCCCGCCACCAGCGGCAGCGCGATAGCCGACATGGCGGGGTTCCATATCCCCCCGACCTCTGAAAACAGCGTCTCGCGCGCCGGGATCAGGTCGGGGCCGCCCGCCTCCGCAAGGGTCCACGCGCCATATCCGACCGCAAACGCGACGAGCAGGAACAGGCCCCAGCCGATCAGCGTCCGGCGCAGCAGCGCCAGCCAGTCGACCCGCGCGCCACCCGCGAGCAGCGCGCCGCCGAGCAGCACCACCGTGACCGCGATGGTCGCGATCGCCGAGAGGGCGAGCAGTCGGGCCGCCCACAGCGCGGCGACCAGCCCCGCGGCCGGCGCGATGAAGATCAGCCCCTGCCACGGTCCGGATGGGTCATATGGGCGAAGGGAGCTGCCGCGCGGCGCCCCTTCCCCGCCCGAAACCCCGCGATGATCGATCATGAAAACCCCCTTCCCCGTAGGCGGCAAGTCAGCACCAGTCGCAGGTTCTTGTCAATATTCCGGCGATTTGCGCGAAGGCGCGCGCCAGCCGATCCGCACCTTGTGGCTCGCCTTCAGCGCCTTCGCCAGCCCGCCCAGCCCCTCGGCGAGCGTGAGGCCGAGGATCAGCCCGAACAGCGAAAAGATGAATTCGAACCCGCTCATATGCCCCCGCAATCAAGCTGTTGTCGTGCCCGGTGCGATCCGCGGCCGATCACCCTGCCCTCACGATCCCGCGCCCCCCATCAAGCCCGCGCCGGGGGGGGCCGCCCGCGCAACAATATTCCAAAGTTTACAAAGTTCACGCTCCCCTCGGGTATAATGATACCCGCCGCACGACGCGTGGACGAAAAACGGTGTGAGGAAGCCGACTATGCGAAAGAGCGGCGGCGACGCTGGCACGGCGCGATAATGTAGGACAGCGTTTTTTTGCGGAAGCCCGACCTGTGGTCATGCCGGTCTCGATCCGGCATCCACTGCCGCGACGTCGATGGACCCCGGATCAGGTCCGGGGTGCGGAAAAGCCCGTCCCGCAAGCGCGAGGGGTATATCACCCCATCAGCTTCGCGGTGATATCCTCGGCGGCATAAATCCGGATCACCGGCGGCTGCGGCGAGAGGGCGTGTATTTCGGCGACGAAGGCGGCGGATGCGGGCACCGCGATCCCGGATCAAGTCCGGGATGACGTGGGTGCGCACCGCGGCGATATCCGCCCACTCCTCGACAAAGACGAGGCGGTCGGGCTGCTCGACATCGACATGGCAGCGATGCGTCAGACACCCCGCCTCGCCGCGCGACCGCGCGCTATGCTCGGCGCCGAGCGCGATCCTGCGCTCGCGATGCTCGGGGGTCAGGATGACGTGGCCGGTGATGAGGATCATGCTGGTTTCCTCGCACTTAGCCTTGAGACGCCAATTTTAGATTTTCGCTCGGGTCCCACCGCTGCTATGCTCATATATTAATGTGGGGAGAACATGAAATTGACACCCGAGCAACTTGATCGACTTGCCGCGAGCCTAAGGGCCGGAGAATATAATCTGTTGTTGGGAGCGGCCGCGAGTCTTGGCTCGACAAATGCCGACGGGAAAACGCTGCCGCTGGCTGACGCGTATCGCGTCGAACTTTGCAAGCTAAAGGGCGCAAAGGAAGGTCATTCTCTTCAGAGAATTTATCAAACTCTTACAGCCGACGAAGTCGATCAGCACGTCACAGCAAGATTCTCTGGCTGCACACCTGGCCCCGCGCTTCGAGCTCTTCCCCTATTCCTTTGGAAGCGAATATTCACTTTAAACATTGATGATGCGCTGGAGGCAGCATACGCTAATGCTGATAGATATCAGATACCAAAAATATACAATTATCGAGATACATATGAGGAAAATGGCGATCGATCGAACGTCCAGATAGTTCATCTTCATGGGCACACTCAAAGACCCCAAGATGGATACATCTTCTCGAGGGACGCCTATTTCAACATAATCAAAACTTCGAATCCGTGGATGGTCAATCTATCCCATTTTCTCTCGTCTGAACCCTTTATAATTATGGGGTCGTCGTTAGATGAAACAGATTTGGACTATTTCCTTTCCTTAAGATCACAGTCAACATCCCGGTTGGATCGAGGACCTTCTATTCTTATTGAACCGTTCGGGGATATTGTAACAGATACAGAATGCGAACGCTTGGATTTGTTACGATATTCCGGTACATCAGAAGACTTTATAGAGTTCATAAGCTCGAGTGTTATAAATAGACCAAGACCTCAAGATCTAGTAACGGAAGATGAAAAGAGTATTTTTATCGAAGAGCCAACCGCTCACGATATCAGCAGCTTCTATTCAGATTTCGAAAAAGTCCCCGCTGCGACGGAGGCGAATGCCAACGATCCCAGATTCTTTTTCGGGCACGTTCCAAGTTGGAGCGATCTAACCCTCCAGTATGATATCTCTCGTCCAGTCAATAGCACGTTAGTCAGGGCCGTTGAGGACGCCTTCTCCGGCCGCTCAGATTCGCGATTGATATTCTTATCCGACCATGTTGGGGTCGGGAAATCCACGGCACTTCGTCGCGTGGGATTTGACTTCGCGCGTCAAGGCACCACCGTCCTGTCTTGTTCAGCACTGAGCCGCTTAGAGCCTCGGCTGACCGCTTCCATGCTGAACAATATCGCAGGTCGGTGCCTCGTCATAGTCGATGACTTTGCAGATCAGGTCTATTCAATTGAGGCAGTTTTGTCCCTTGCAGAAAAAAAGGATTTGGTTTTCCTGGCTGCAGAACGGTCTTATAGACGGAAATTTGTTACAGAAGTACTAACGGGAAAAGATTACTCAGTAAAACAGTCAGAAAAACTAAGTGATCGAGAAATGCGGCAATTAATTCAAACTTATGTTCAAGCCGGACTCGTTGGAGACAGCACGTTTATTGATGATGAAGCGTCATCAGTGGCTGCATTGAAGGACGATCCGATCGCAATCGCTTGCTGTCGTATAATGAACGATTTGAGGCCGCTTGATCGGATTGTTGAATCCCTTTTTCAGTTTGGAAATAAGGTTGATCGTGTAAGGTATTTGACGGCCGCCTTGGCACAGTATTGCACAAAGAGCGGCGTGAAATTTGATTTGCTGATCGCCTCGTCTTCGGGTGCAGGTATCAACCAGCAGTTCAATAATGCCCACCCCTTTCCGCTCACCCACGCTGAAGACAAAGCAAGAAATTACGTAATTCCACTCAATGGCACACTCGCAACTCGGATGCTGGAAGTGGCATCACAGGAAAATCAAGACGAGATGTTGAACGTGTTTATTAACCTCGGGAAAGCAGTAGCACCCCGCGTTAACAGGCGCACTATCGTTCAGCGGACGCCAGAAGCGAGGCTGGCCGCAAGGCTATTCGATCTTGATCAAGTAGTTGAAAAGTTTCTCAATGAAAAATCTATAGATTTTTACGAATCAGTTGAGGAAGAGTGGCGATGGAACTCCCGCTATTGGGAACAAGTTGCCTTGCTTAATCTTTACAAATATCAATCCACTGAAGAAATTTCAGAAGAATCTTTGGGGTACTTAAATTTGGCAGTTGGCCATGCCCGTCATGCTGTTTCGATCGAATACCATCCTCTAACGCTAACAACATTAGCAAAAATTCTTTTTTATCAAGCGATATCGATGGACGGCGATCAATCTATCGTTTCGGAAGCGATCGCTAGCATTCGCGAGGCTATATCGATGGAAGCTCAGCGCAATCGGTCGAGCGTTCACCCCTATGCCGTACTATTTCAAGGTATTCGGTCACTCCCGAGCAACGCCACCCTAAAGGACAGCGATGCATCAATGGTGAAGACCCATTTGGCTGAAGCAACCCGGAAGTTCCCGCGTGATAATGACATAATTGCCCTCGCCGCTGAAGTTACAGGATGGTTGCGGTAGAAAATCGAGATCTCATCCGCCAACTCCCATGACACTTATATGACACTTTCTGTCACATACACGTCACACAACGCGCCCAAATGGCCCTCAGCGAGTCGCTGCAGGGGTGGCGGCTTGGTTCGGTAACGACCCCTCTACAGGACATATTCCATGGCTCAGAAATTCGCCCCCCGCGTTCTTGGCGTCGCCGGCGCCGCCGTGTGCGCGCTGGCGCTTTCCGCGTGTCAGGATCAGGCCTCCTCGGGCGGCGGGGCGCGCGATTATATCAGCGCGGTCGGGTCGTCGACCGTCTATCCTTTTGCCACCGCGGTCGGCGAGAAGTTCGCCGAAGCGACGGGCAACAAGACGCCGAAGATCGACAGCACGGGCACCGGCGGCGGTTTCGAGCGTTTCTGCGCCGGCGTCGGCGGCGACACCGCGGACATTTCGAACGCATCGCGCCGCATGAAAAAGTCGGAATTCGACACCTGCCAGGCGAATGGCGTCAAGGACATCGTCGAAATCCAGATCGGCATCGACGGCATCGCGCTGGGCGAAGCGCAGCGCGGCCCCGGCTTCAAGCTGTCCGAGGAAGATGTCTACAAGGCGCTCGCCGCGAACCCCTATGGCAAGCCGAACACCGCAAAGACGTGGAAGGACGTGAACCCCGCCCTCCCCGCCGTCGCGATCTCGGTTTTCGGCCCGCCGTCGACCAGCGGCACTTACGACGCATTCAAGGAGCTGATCCTCGGCACCGGCTGCGACGCCAATCCCGAGATGAAGGCGCTGAAGGCCAGCGACAAGGACAAGCATGAGGCGACCTGCACGACGCTGCGCGGTTCGCCCTATTATGTCGAGCAGGGCGAGAATGATAACCTCATCATCTCGAAGCTCGACAAGAACCCGACCAGCCTTGGCATCTTTGGCTTTTCGTACCTCGATGCGAACAAGGACAAGATCAAGGCGGTGCCGATCCAGGGCGTCGCGCCGACCTATGCGGCGATCGCCGACGGCAGCTATCCCGGTTCGCGCCCGCTGTTCATCTATGTGAAGAAGGCGCATGTCGGCGTCGTCCCCGGCCTGGCCGAATATGTCGCCGAGTTCCTGAAGGGCGCGGGCGAAGGCGGCTATCTGGCCGCCAAGGGCCTGATCGTGTCGCCGAAGGATGTCGCCGACAAGGCGGCGGCGAACGGCACGGGCATGACCGCGCTGAACGGCGCCGAGCTGAAATAAGTTTCCTCCCGCTGGTGGCTGCGGCGGGTTCGCCCGTCCGGCCACCGTCTTTTTTATCGTCATTGCGAGCGAAGCGAAGCAATCTCCAGCAAGCGTCCAGCCATTTCGATAGCTGGAGATTGCTTCGTCGCTTCGCTCCTCGCAATGACGGGGATGGTTTGACGAGGACCATGTGACCTTTAACGCCGCCGCCCTTTTGCTTTTGATCGCGGGCCTCGCGCTGATCGGCTGGCTGGCCGGTCGCCAGCGGTCGAACCTGCTGGCGAGCCGCGCGGGCACCAAGCTCCATTCGCGTCCGCAATATCATGGCTGGTATGTCGCGCTGTGGCTGTTCGCGCCCGCCGCACTGTTCCTCGCCGTCTGGTCGTCGGTCTCGCCCGCGCTGATCACCGACCAGGTGCTGACGAGCGAGGCGGCGCAGAGCCTGCCGAGCTTTGGCTTCGAGCGCGGCGCGATCCTGTCGGATGCCCGTTCGGTCGCGCAGGGGCGGCAGGATGCGGTGCGGCTGCCCGCCGCGGCGCCGCTGGTGAAGCCCTATGCCGACGCGAGCCACAAATATGCGTGGATCGGCATCGCCGCGATGCTGGCGCTGGCGCTCGCGGGCGGGCTCTACGCCTTCACGCGCATCCGCCCCGATTTCCGCGCGCGAACGCGGGTCGAGCGGATCGTGATGGCGTTCCTGCTGCTCGCGTCGCTCGTCGCGATCCTGACGACATTCGGCATCGTGCTGTCGCTGCTGTTTGAATCGATCCGCTTCTTCCGGCTCGTCTCGCCCGCCGAACTCTTGTTCGGGACGACCTGGGCGCCGCAGAGCGGGGCGCCGCAGCCCGATACGTTCGGCGGCATCCCGCTGTTCTGGGGCACGGTGCTGATCGGTGCGATCATCGCGATGATCGTCGCGATCCCGATCGGGATGATGACCGCGGTCTACCTCACCCAATATGCCGCCCCGCGGGTGCGCCAGTGGGTGAAGCCGATCCTCGAGATCCTCGCGGGCGTGCCCACCGTCGTTTACGGCTATTTCGCCGCGCTGACTGTTGCTCCGGCCTTGCGCAATTTCGCGGTGATGATCGGCATCCCCAACGCCTCGACCGAAAGCGCGCTGGCTGCGGGTATCGTGATGGGGGTGATGATCATCCCCTTCGTCTCCTCGATGGCCGACGACAGCATCAACGCGGTGCCGCAGGCGATGCGCGACGGCAGCCTCGCACTGGGCGCGACGCCGAACGAGACGATCCGCCAGGTGCTGATCCCCGCCGCGCTGCCGGGCGTGATGGGCGGCATCCTGCTCGCGGTCAGCCGCGCGATCGGCGAGACGATGATCGTGGTGATGGCGGCGGGCCTCTCCGCCAACATGACCGCCAACCCCTTCGCCAGCGTCACCACGGTGACCGCGCAGATCGTGAAATTGCTGACCGGCGATCAGGAGTTCGACAGCGCCAAGACGCTCGCCGCCTTCGCGCTGGGGCTCGTGCTGTTCGTCGTGACGCTGCTGCTCAACATCGTCGCCCTGCGCATCGTCAAAAAGTATCGCGAAGCTTATGAATAGGGAAACCGCCCCCACCGACTGGAAAGGCACCGTGATGCAAAAGCGCATCGCGGGCCGCTACGCCGCCGAACGCCGCTTCAAGCTGATGGGGCTGGGAGCGGTGCTGCTCTCGGGCGCCTTCCTCGCCTTCCTGCTGTTCGTGATGGTCGGCAATGGCGCGCGCGGCTTTACCTATACGCATGTCGCAGTGCCGATCGATTTCAAGGCGACGCCGCTGACCGTCGACACGTCGCGGCTTGGCGATGCCGACGCCGATCAGGTGATCGCGAATGCGGGGCTGGCCGACATCGTCGCCTTTGCCGCCGACGAGGCGCTGGGCGACGGCGGGGCCGAGCTGATTTCGGAGAATGCGTGGAAGGAAGTGCGCAGCGAGATCAAGGCCGACCCCGAACTCCTGAACGGCAAGACGGTGTTCGAACTGCCCGCGTCTTCGGCGGTCGACATCATGGCGAAAGACGGCGCGCGCGGCGAACTGGGCGCGCGGGTCGATGCGCTGGAGCGTGACGGCAAGCTGGGGACCGGCATCCACTGGCCCTTCTTCAAGAACGCCGACGCCACCGACCCCGCGGTCGCGGGCATATGGGGCGCGCTCAAGGGGTCGGTGCTGACGATCTTCATCGCCTTCCTGATCGCCTTTCCCACGGGGGTGCTCGCGGCGCTGTATCTCGAAGAATATGCGCCGAAGAACCGCTGGACCGACCTGATCGAAGTGTCGATCAACAATCTGGCCGCGGTGCCCTCGATCATCTTCGGCCTGCTCGCGCTCGCGGTGTTCATCAACTGGTTCGGGCTTTGCCAGGCGAGCCCGCTCGTCGGCGGGCTGACGCTCGCGCTGATGACGATGCCGGTGATCGTGATCGCCAGCCGCAACGCGATCAAGTCGGTGCCGCCGTCGATCCGCGACGCCGCGCTGGGCGTCGGCGCCAGCCCCGTGCAGGTGGTGTTCCACCATGTCCTGCCGCTCGCGTTGCCCGGCATTCTGACCGGCACGATCATCGGCATGGCGCGCGCGCTGGGCGAGACCGCGCCGCTGCTCCTCGTCGGGATGCGCGCCTTTATCGGCGACGTTCCGGGCGGCATCTGTTCGCCCTCGACCGTGCTGCCGATGCAGATCTTCCTCTGGTCGGACGAAGTCGACCGGGGCTTTGTCGAGAAAACCTCCGCCGCGATCATCGTGCTGCTTATCGTGCTGCTGTCGATGAACGCCTTTGCGATCTATCTTCGCAACAAATTCGAAAAACGCTGGTGAAGCTGACAGGCATGATCATGACCCAAGAAGACCTGACCATTACCGACCCGAAGATGAAGGCGCACGGCGTCAACGTCTTCTATGGCGAGAAACAGGCGATCAACGACGTGTCGATCGACGTCGGCACCGACCTCGTCACCGCCTTCATCGGCCCCTCGGGCTGCGGCAAATCTACCTTCCTGCGGTCGCTGAACCGCATGAACGACACGGTTGCGAGCGCGAAGGTGACCGGCCGGATCGAACTCGACGGCGAGGATATCTATGCGCCGTCGATGGACGTCGTCCAGCTGCGCGCGCGCGTCGGCATGGTGTTCCAGAAACCGAACCCCTTCCCCAAGTCGATCTATGACAATGTCGGTTACGGCCCGCGCATCCATGGCCTTGCGCCGTCGAAAGCCGACCTCGATGTCATCGTCGAACGCGCGCTGGTGCGCGCCGGCCTGTGGGACGAGGTCAAGGATCGCCTCCAGGAAAGCGGCACCGCCTTGTCGGGCGGCCAGCAGCAGCGCCTGTGCATCGCGCGCGCGATCGCGGTCGATCCCGAAGTCATCCTGATGGACGAGCCCTGCTCGGCGCTCGACCCGATCGCGACGGCAAAGATCGAGGAGCTGATCCACGAACTGCGCGGCAAATATGCTATCGTGATCGTGACGCACAACATGCAGCAGGCGGCCCGCGTGTCGCAGCGCACCGCCTTTTTCCACCTCGGGACGTTGGTCGAATATGGCAAGACCACCGACATCTTCACCAACCCGAAGCAGGAACGCACCAAGGACTATATCACCGGCCGTTACGGTTGATCCGTAGCGCAACAGGACAGTGAAGATGGCACTAACGAACGATCATACGGTCAAAGCCTTCGACGAAGACCTCAACCGCCTGCGCGGGCTGATCAGCGAAATGGGCGGCCGTGCCGAACAGGCGCTGCTGCAGGCGATGGCGGCGCTCCACAAGGGCGACCTCGACCTCGCTGCCCAGGTGGTGCGCGACGACAAGAAGATCGACGCGCTGGAGGCCGAGGTCGAACAGCTGGCGGTGCAGACGATCGCGCTGCGCGCGCCGATGGCCGATGACCTGCGCGAAATGATCGCGGCACTGAAAATCGTGTCGGTGGTCGAACGGATCGGCGACTATGGCAAGAACATTGCCAAGCGCGTCGCGCTGATGGACCAGACGCGGGCGATCGAGGCGATCCCGCTGCTGATGTCGATGTCGAACATCGTCGCCGAACTGATCCACGACGCGCTCGACAGCTTCGCGGCGCGCGACGCCGAGCTGGCGATCCGCGTGACCGTCCGCGACAAGAATGTCGACGATTTCTACAACAGCATCTTTCGCACGCTCGTCACCTTCATGATGGAAAATCCGAAATATATTTCGGAAAGCGCGCACCTGCTGTTCGTCGCCAAGAACCTCGAGCGCATGGGCGACCATGCGACGAACATCGCCGAGATGGTCTATTATGTCGTGACCGGCGAGCGGATGGAGGAACGCGAGCGCGGCGAACAGCCCGAAGATGGCGCCGCGGAGCAGGAGCAAGGCTGATGCCGCAGCCCGACCTGCTGCTCATCGAGGATGACGAGGCAATCGCCGAGCTCATCGTCTGGCATTTCGCACGCGAAGGTTTTTCGGTCCGGCAGACGCCCGACGGCGAACAGGCGCTCGTCCTGGTCGAGGAACGCGTGCCCGACATCGTCTTGCTCGACTGGATGATCGAAAGCCTGCCCGGCATCGAGGTTTGCCGGCGCCTGCGCCGCAACCCGAAATCGGCGAACGTCCCGATCATCATGCTCACCGCGCGCGGCGAGGAAGAGGATCGCATTCGCGGGCTCGAGACCGGCGCCGACGATTATGTCACCAAGCCGTTCAGCCCGCGCGAACTGGTCGCACGCGTGTCGGCGGTGCTCCGCCGCCTGCGCCCCGCGCTCGCGGGCGAGATGCTGACCTATGCCGACATCGAACTCGACTCTGTCGCGCACAAGGTGGTGCGCGCGGGGCAGATCGTCGCGATGGGGCCGACCGAGTTCCGCCTGCTGCGCCATTTCATGGAGCATCCGGGCCGCGTCTTTTCGCGCGGGCAATTGCTCGACAGCGTGTGGGGGCAGGACAGCGACATCGAACTGCGCACGGTCGACGTCCATATCCGGCGTTTGCGCAAGGCGATCAACCTGCCCGGCACCAGCGATATCATTCGTACCGTGCGCTCGGCGGGTTACGCGCTGGATGCGGGGAAGAGCGTTTAAGCTGCGGGCGATCGGTATGGGCGGTTTCGACCGATTGCCGACATTGATCCTCCCGGTGGCGAAGCCATGGGGAGGTGGCAGCGCGAAGCGCTGACGGAGGCGGCTGATGGCGCGACGTCGCTGCCCCTCCACCACTCCCCTTCCCATCGCTGCACGACAGGGAGGATATTGCCTTCCGCGTCACCCCGGACTTGATCCGGGGTCCATGACTTCAGCGCCGCCGTGGATCCCGGATCAAGTCCGGGATGACGAAGTGGGGTGAGCGACCGTCCGCTTCCACCCCAAACCGACCTCTTCAGAACACGATCTGCGCGCGCGCGCCGACGCTGTCGACGCCATAATCGCGGTCGCCGCCGGCGGGGATGACCGCATCGTGATATTGCAGCCGTGCATAATTGACCATGAAACGCACATAATCGATCGGCGTCCAGATCAGCGACGCCATATAGCCGTCCTGCTGCCCGCCGACGATACCCGCGTCGTTGAGGTCGAGATGGTCGTAGCGCAGGTTGATCTGCCACGCACCCATCCCGCCGTCGCTGACCGGGTTCTTGACGTGGATTTCCTTGAACATGCCGTCCTTGTAGGCGCGCGTGTCGTCGGTCAGGAACAGCCCGGCCTCCACCGAACCGCCGAAGAATTGCGGATCTGCCAGGCCCGGACGATCGACCGACTGCCAGAAGGCTTCCGCCGCGCCGTGCAGGCGCCCGCGGATGAACGCCGCCTCGGCGCCGAAGCCGGTTTCCGCCTCGGCGTCCATATTGGGGGTAGCGATGAAGCGAATGTCGGCGCTGTGGACCAGCGGCCGCTGGCGGTAACGCACCGTGGGCACGGTATCGCCGAGCTTGCGCCAGTGCGCCGAGCCGCCGAAGTGCAGCTGGGTCTTGCCCGCCTTGGGCGCGTAGACGACGCGGCCGTCGAAGCTGTAGCCGTCGTTCCCGCTATCGAGCGCGGTGAAATTGTCGGTGAAGACGCCGCCCTGCAACAGCAGCGCGCCGGTCGAATATTCGGCCGAAACACCCGCACGCCGGATGAAGTTGAAGGCGTCGGTAAAGGCGGCGCGCTCGATGAAGCTGGTGTCGTTGCTGCTCGACAATTCCTCGAGCCCCTGGAAGGTGTTGTGCTGCCCCACGGTCAGCTTCAGCGGCCCGTCCTGATAAGTCATGAACGCGTCGAGCAGCACGACATCGCTTTCGGCGAAATCGGCCTCGACCTTATAACCGAAGCCGCCGGGGATCGTCCCGCCGAAGCCCATGCGGATGCGGCGCAATTCGCTGGAAAAGCCGAGCGCGGGGTCGGCGATCGCGCCCGGTGCGCCGACGTGCACGGCATCGACCTGGACCCGCCCGCGCGGCTTGAAGCTCCAGCCGTCGGCGGTCTTGATCTCGGGCGCGCCCTTCCATTTGATCTGCGTCGCCGAAGCTTGGGGGGCGGGCGTCGAAGCCGGTGCCGGAGCCGATGTCGCGACGGGCGGAGGCGATGTCTGGTCGAGGCGCGTTTCGAGCGTTTCGACCTTGGCGCGAAGCGCCGCCAGCTCGGCGCGCAACGCGGCCGCCTCCTCGGCGCTCATCGCCTGGGCATGCGCCGTCGCCGGCAGGCTGAACATCGACGTCGCCAACAGGGCGGCGACAAGGGCGTGGCGCATGAACGAAAGCTCCATTGCGAAAAGGTGACTGTCCGATGGCGCTATTATTGCTGATATATGACAATCCAGCGTCACTGACATGACAATTTGGTTGCAAACGATGTTTTTCCGTGGCGCGCATCCCCCTTGCCTGTCCGTGATGAACAGCTAAGGACGGTCGCGTTTTTATTGGCAACTTTTCAGCCTATTCCGGGAGACCATCATGACGATCAAATTTGACGGCCGCGTTGCCATTGTCACAGGCGCCGGCGGCGGCCTGGGCCGCGCCTATGCGCTGGAACTTGCGCGGCGCGGCGCGAAAGTGGTGGTCAACGATCTCGGCGGTTCGCGCGACGGGACGGGTCATTCGGATGCCGCGCTTCAGGTCGTCGAGGAAATCCGTAGCGAGGGCGGCACCGCGATCTCGAACGGCGGCAGCGTCACCGAATATGAGCAGATGGTCGAGATGGTCGCACGCGCGAAGGAAGAATGGGGCGGCGTCCATGTCCTGATCAACAACGCCGGCATCCTGCGCGACAAGAGCTTCGCCAAGATGGAGCCCGCCGATTTCGACCTGGTGCTGAAGGTTCATGTGTCGGGCAGCGCCAATGTCACCAAGGCGTGCTGGGAAACGATGCGCGAGCAGGCCTATGGCCGCATCCTGATGACCGCTTCGTCGACGGGCCTTTACGGCAATTTCGGCCAGGCCAATTACGGCGCGGCGAAGCTGGGCCTCGCGGGGCTGACCAAGACGCTCCACCTCGAAGGCGCGAAATATAATATCCGCTGCAACACGATCGCGCCGGTCGCGGGCACGCGGATGACCGAGGACATCTTCCCTGCCGAACTGTTCGAGAAATTCACGCCCGAGAACGTCGTCCCGGCCGCGCTTTATCTCGTCAGCGAGGATGCGCCGACCAACATGATCGTCGGCGCGGGCGCGGGCGCGTTCCACGCCGCCTATGTCACCATGACCCCCGGCGTCGCGCTGCCCGAAGGCGAACGCACGCCCGAAGGCGTCGCCGCGGCGTGGGAGAAGATCATCGACCGCAATGGCGAAACCGTCCCGCAATCGGGCAGCGAGCAGTCGATGAATGTCATGAAGGCATTGATGGCGCTGGGCTGACGCTTATACGTCTTTCCGCATGGGGCGCCGGAGCGGCGCGTCCCGTGCGGGGGATTGATATATGGCGGAGATGAGCCTCGGTGACGGGATCGACCTGCTTCAGCGGCGGGCGAGGATCGTCGAGGTGATGCTGATCGGCGGACTGTTGGTGAGCGTTGCGACGCTCGCCGGCCAGATCGCCGAACGCAATGGCATCATAAGCCTCGAAAGCGAACAACTGACACAGGCCGAGATGCTTTATGGCCTGGTCATCCTCAGCTACATGCTGTTGCTGATCGCGACCTATGTCGTCTTCAGCCTGTGGATTTACCGCGCCGCAGCGAACATCGTCGCCGCCCAAACCGTGGGCTTCGATTATAGCCCGGGCTGGGCGGTGGGATGGCTGTTCGTACCGATCGCCAACCTGTTCAAACCCTATGGCGCGATGCGGCAGATCTACAACGCCAGCCATGGCCGCGACGCCAATTCCATCGACGAAGGCAACTGGCTGCTCCGCGCGTGGTGGGCCGCCTGGCTGGTCATGAGCATCGCCGGCAACATTTCCTTCCGGTTGAGCCTGCGTGCCGACACGCCCGAAGAGGTCCGGACGGCGCTGGAAATCGATGCAGCTTCCACCGCCACCGGCCTCGTCCTTTACCCGCTTGCCTATCTGCTGGTGAAGCGGATTACCGCCGCGCAGAAAGAGCGGCTGACCTCGGCGCAGATCTTTGCCTGATTTATTGTGTTGCGACACTAATACAGTTCTGCTAGAAGCGCCTTGGGGCAAGGGGATCGGACAGAAGGACGACCCCGATGTATAGTGAAAGCGACCTGCAAGCTGCGGTCGATGCAAAGGTATTGACGCCGGAGGCCGCATTGGCATTCCGCTCGCATATCGCATCGGTGCGCGCCGCCCCCGGAGCGGATGAGGAATCATTCCGCCTCATCACCGGCTTCAACGATATTTTCGTCAGCATCGCGGCTGTCATCCTGCTCGTCGCGGTGGGCTGGATCGGCGCGTCGATCCATACTGCGCTCGGTGGCGCCTTCGTCGCCGCGTCAGCGTGGTTCCTCGCCGAATATTTCACCCGCAAACGCCGCATGGCACTCCCCAGCATCGTTCTCGTCCTCGCCTTTGCCGGCGGTGTCTTCGCGACGATGGTGGGCTTCCTCGTCCGTCATGGCGAGGATATTTTCGGGCACAGTCCCAGCGAAACCGTCGGCGCGATCCTGATCGGCGCGATGGCGATGGTCACCGCCGGAGCGGCCTGGGCGCACTGGAAGCGCTTCATGGTGCCGATCACCGTCGCCGCCGGGACCGCCGCGCTCGCCGCGACCGCGGTGGCGCTCGTGCTCGCGATCACCGGAATGCCCAGCCCCGACGGCACGCTGCCGATGGTGCTGGTGCTGATCGCCGGGATCGGCGTCTTCACGCTCGCCATGTGGTGGGACCGCAGCGACCGCGTGCGCCAGACGCGCCGCAGCGACGTCGCCTTCTGGCTCCACCTGCTCGCGGCGCCGATGATCGCGCACCCGATCTTCCATCTGCTCGGCGTTACCGACGGGGGCAATATCGGCAGCGGTGCAGCGGTTCTGGTGATCGGCGTCTATATTCTCTTCGGCCTGATCGCGCTGGCGATCGACCGCCGCGCGCTGCTCGTCTCCGCCCTCGCCTATGTGCTCTTCGCGCTGACCGAGCTGTTCCGCACCTTTGGCGCGGTCGAGCTGAATGTCGCGCTGACGGCATTCGTGATCGGGTCGGCGCTGCTGCTGCTTTCGGCCTTCTGGCAGAACGCGCGCGCGGTGGTTGTCGGCCTGCTGCCCGACCATCTGGCGAACCAGTTGCCGGCGACCCTTCGCACGGCGGGTGCGGCCGCACACGGATAGGCGATCCGAACGGCACGCCGGTTTCCTTACCTGGAAGCCGGTTTTCGGGGGCCCCGGCCGGATGGTCGGGGCCCCTTTCGTTGCGCCCGCGCCAAGCGCCGGGCGCGGGGAAACGATTCGCCCCCTTGCCTGAACGGTGAGGCACGATAAGAGAGGCGCGGATCCGCAGGGCCGTGCATCCTGTGGACCGCGTATTCGCCAGGCCCGAACGGCAAGGCGTCGCTGCACTTTCGCAAACCGGCACGGACGGGCGGGTCCGGGCCAAGGAATTTGAAGCCCCTCTCCCAGGTGAAGCAATGACACCGCCGAACATATTGATGGTGGAGGATGATCCTCCGATCCGAACCCTGACCGCGCGCGCGCTGCAGGAACATGGTTATATCGTTCGCACCGCCGGCACCGCGCCGCAGATGTGGGACGCGCTGCGCGCGGCCCCCGCCGACCTGCTGCTGCTCGACATCATGCTGCCCGGCACGTCGGGAATCGACATCTGCCGCGAAGTGCGGCGGACGAGCGACGTCCCGATCATCTTCCTGTCTGCGAAAGGGACCGAGACCGACCGGATCGTCGGCCTCGAACTCGGCGCCGACGACTATCTCGCCAAACCCTTCGGCGTCCGGGAACTGGTCGCGCGCGTCCGCGCGGTGCTGCGGCGCCACGCGATCGAGCGGCCGCAGGCGGACCGCGAGCGCGGCCAGATCCGCTTCGACGGCTGGACCGCCGACCTGCCGCGGCGCCAGCTGACCTCGCCCGGCGGCGCCGCGGTCGAACTGACGGGCGCCGAATTCGACCTGCTGGTCAGCCTGTGCGACAACGCCCAGCGCGTGATCGCGCGCGAGCGATTGATCGAACTGTCGCGCACCCGCCTCGGCGACAGTTCGGACCGCAGCATCGACGTTCTGATCAGCCGCCTGCGACGCAAATTGTCGAGCCCCGGACAGCCCGCGCCGATCGTGACCGTTCGCGGCATCGGCTATATGCTGAACGTCCCGGTGGAGCGGCTTTGAGCCTGTTCGAAAAGCGGGGCTTCGGCCTGTTCGGGCAGATCGTCGCGATCCTGTTCGCCGCGGTGCTGCTCGAAAGCGCCGCAAGCATCTTTCTCTATGAGCGCGCGAGCCAGTTTTCGATCAACGGCGACAAGGCGCGGCGGCTTGCCGAGCATCTCGTCCTGTCGGGCAAGCTGATCGAGGAAGCACCGCGATCCGAGCGCGATACGGTGGCGTCGGAACTCACGACGACGCGCTATCATCTCGTCTGGCAGGACCGGCTGGTCAATCCGCCGCCGGTGTCGCCGAAACTGAACCAGATCACGCGCCAGATCCTTGCCTGGGAACCTGATATACAGGAACGCGACCTGCGCCTCTATCTCCAGTCGCCGGGGCTCCACAGCACGATATCGGGCGCGATCCGGCTGAATGACGGCAGCTGGGTCAGTTTCAGCGCGCGCGACCATATCCGCCAACTCGACCTGACGCTCGGCCGAACGCTCCAGACGCTGGTCCCGGCCGTCGCGCTCGTGCTGCTTGCCAGCCTGTTGATCCGGCACACGCTGCGCCCGCTCCGCGACCTCCAGCGCGCGGCCGAAACGATCGGCCAGCGCGATTTCGTCGATGTCCCGATGCGCGGCCCGGCCGAGGTGCGGAGCGTCATCGGCGCCTTCAACGACATGCAGCACCGCATCACGGCGATGATCGCCGACCGGACGCAGGCGCTCGCGGCGGTGGGGCACGATTTTCGCACCCCGCTCGCCCGGCTCAGGCTGCGCGCCGACAGCATCGCGGACCCGGCCGTCGAAGCGGCGATGGAGCAGGATATCGGCGAGATGGAGCGGATGATCGACTCGCTGCTCGCTTATCTTTCGGGCGACATCGACAATCCGACCGAGCCCGTGGCGCCGACCGACATCGCGGTCCTGTGCGCGACCGCCGCCGACGAGGCGAGCGACCGGGGACATCGCGTCCGCTATGCCGGGCCCGACCATCTGGTGCTGTCGGTGCACGGTATCGCGATCAAGCGCGCGCTCCTCAACCTGCTCGGCAATGCACTGCGCTTCGGGGACGAAATCGAGGTGCGGCTGCGTAGCGGCGGCCGGACGATCGAAATAGAAGTGGCCGACGACGGCCCCGGCATTCCCGAACATCTGCGCGAAGAAGCCGTCCAGCCCTTTGCCCGGCTCGACAGCGCTCGGACGCGCGACACCGGCGGTTTCGGGCTCGGCCTGTCAATCGTCGAGCGCATCGCGCGGATGCACGGCGGCTCGCTCGAGCTTGGCCAGAGCCATCTCGGCGGTTTGGCCGCACGCCTGCGTCTTCCCGCCGCCTGAGAAACATTTCGTTACATTAACGCTGCACCGCAGCAAAGTTCGATCGCCATGTGCGTGAAACCAACCAGCAAGGAGTGGTTTCATGAACGACCTTATCGGACGCGTGTTCGATTTCGAAAAGCGCGTCTTCCCCAGCCGCAACGACCTGTTCGCCAAGCTCGTCGCCGACGGCCAGAGCCCCAAGGCGCTGATGATCTCCTGCGCCGACAGCCGCATCGTGCCCGAACATATCATGCAGGCCGAACCCGGCGACCTGTTCGTCTGCCGTAACGCCGGCAACATCGTCCCGCCCTTTGCGACGCAGAACGGCGGCGTGTCGTCGACGGTCGAATATGCCGTCGCCGCGCTCGGCGTGCGCGACATCATCGTCTGCGGCCATTCGGACTGCGGCGCGATGAAGGCGCTGATGAACCCGCACATGACCGAAGGCATGCCCAATGTCGCGGCCTGGCTGCGCCACAGCCACGCCGCCGAGCATGTCGTGCGAACCGGCTATTCCGACCTTGACGATGCGGGCCTTGTCCGCGCCGCAAGCCTGGAAAATATCGTCGTCCAACTCGCCCACCTGCGCACCCACCCGTCGGTCGCCGCCGGCATCGCGCGCGGCGAGATTTCGCTGCACGGCTGGTTCGTGGACATCCACCTCGGCGCGGTGATGGGGCTTGATGGCGCCAGCGGCCAGTTCGTGCCGATCCGCGACGAGGATCCGTTGCCCGTGGCGCTTGCAGCGGGCCAGCGCCTTGCGATGCACGCAGGTCAGGCGAAGGCCGCCTGATCATGGCAAGCCAGGCTCTCCCCGCCAGCTCGGCCAGCGGCTTTTCGCGCGATTTCGCGGCGTCGATCGTCGTGTTTCTCGTCGCGATGCCGCTGTGCATGGGCATCGCCGTCGCATCCGGCCTCCCGCCCGAAAAAGGCCTGATAACGGGCATTATCGGCGGAATCGTCGTCGGTGCGATCGCCGGATCGCCGCTCCAGGTCAGCGGCCCTGCCGCCGGCCTTGCGGTGATCGTTTTCGAATTGATCCGTACGCAAGGGGTCGAGGCACTCGGCCCCATCCTGCTCATCGCGGGGGCGGTCCAGCTGATTGCCGGCGTGATGAAACTGGGCGGCTGGTTCCGCGCGATTTCGCCCGCCGTCGTGCACGGGATGCTCGCGGGCATCGGCGTGCTGATCGTTATCGGCCAGTTCCACGTCCTGTTCGACGCCAAACCGCTGGCCAGCGGGCTTGAAAATATCGCCGCCATGCCGGGACGCCTGCTCGGGCTCGATCCCGCCAGCCCCGGCGGCGCCGAGCTCGCGCTGCTGATCGCCGGCATCACGATCGGCGTCATGATCGCATGGGAAAAATGGCGCCCCGAATCGCTGCGCCTCGTTCCCGGCGCCCTGCTGGGTGTCGTCGCGGGCACGGTCGTATCGCTGGTGCTGAACATGAATGTCGCGCGCGTCGAGGTGCCGGATTCGATCCTCGCCGCGATCACCCCGCCGGCGTCCTTCGCCGGCTGGCTGACGCCCGAAATCATCGCCGCCGCCGTCGCGGTCGCCTTCATCGCCAGCGCCGAGACGCTGCTGTCGGCAGCGGCGGTCGACAAGATGCACGACGGTCCGCGCAGCGACTTCAACAAGGAACTGCGCGCGCAAGGTGTCGGCAACATGCTGTGCGGCGGCGCGGGCGCGCTGCCGATGACGGGCGTCATCGTCCGCAGCTCGGCCAACGTCCAGGCCGGTGCGGTGTCGCGCCGCTCGACGATCCTGCACGGCGTCTGGATCCTCGCGTTCGTCGCGCTGCTGCCGTCGGTGATGCGCGCCATGCCGATGGCGACGCTGGGCGCGGTGCTCGTCGTGACCGGCTGGCGGCTGGTCAAGCTCGACCATGCGCGCGAACTGCTCAAGCACCATGGCGTGCTGCCGGTGGTGATCTGGGCGACGACGCTGGTGCTCGTGGTGGCGGTCGACCTGCTCACCGGCGTGATCGTCGGCATCCTCTTCTCGCTCGTCGAACTCATCCCCCATGTGCGCCGCCTGCGGCTCAAGGTGGATCATTCGGACAATGCGGAAGGCGCGCGCGTTCGCCTGTCGGGCGCGGCGACCTTTGTCCAGCTTCCCAAGCTGGAAGACACGCTGGGCGCGATCCCGCGCGACAAGCCGGTGACGATCGACTGCGGCCAGCTGTCGGGGCTCGACCACAGCTGCGCCGAATTGCTGCGCGACTGGGTCGAACGCCGCAAGGCGCACGGCAGCCCGACAGTGCTGCTGGGCGACGACAAAAGGCTCAGGCGCCTCGCGGCGGCCTGATCAAGAGCTCCCCTGCGGGCGGAGGAACGGGTGTGGGTCAGGCCAGGAAAAAAGACCTGATCCACACTCACCGTTCCGGGTCGTCGGCGTCAGTCCCCGACCAGCTTCATCAGCTTGCGTTCGACGGGCGCGAGCACATTGGCCAGCTCGTCGCCGCGTTTCAATATCGCCCCCGCTTCGGAGACAAGGGCCCACATGCCCTGCCGGCTCCGCAAGGCGGGGCGTTTTTCGATGCGATATTCGGGGCGTTCGGCGGCGCGGCGAAAGGCCGAGAAGATCGCGGCGTCACGGTGGAAATCCATCGCATAGTCGCGCCAATGCCCGGCGGCGACCATGCGGCCGTAAAGGTCGAGGATGCGCATGAGCTCGGGACGCTCGAAGCCGGTCTGAAGCGGTACCGTCCGATTATGGAACGGCAGGGGCGTCACCGTCCCCATCAGGCGCGATTCCGGGTCCCCTTGCGCCGCGGCGCTTCATCCTCTGCAATGTGGCGATCTTCGAGCAGCGCCTTGAGCTGCTTCTGCATCAGGTCGAGCTGGCATTGCAGCAGTTCGACCTTTTGCGTCGCGGGGTCGAAGGTTTCGCTGCATGGCGTGCCATAGGGCACGAATTCGCGCGCATATTCGGTCGCGTCGAGCAAAGTCGAGCGCGCCGGGATGCCGACCATCACCGCGCCCTCGGGCACATCCTTCGTCACCACCGCATTGGCGCCGACGCGCGCACGCGCGCTGACGGTGACGGGGCCGAGGATCTGCGCGCCCGAACCGACGATGACATCGTCGGCGAGCGTCGGGTGGCGCTTGCCACCGATGCCATTGGCGGGATCGGTGCCGCCGAGCGTCACGCCCTGATAGATTGAGACATTATCGCCGATCTCGGCAGTCTCGCCGATCACGACGCCGAAACCATGGTCGATGAACAGATGTCGACCGATCGTCGCACCCGGATGGATATCGATCGCGGTCAGGAAGCGCGAGAGGTGATTGACGAAACGCGCGAGGAAAAACAGCCGCGCCTCGAACAACCAGTGCGCGATGCGGTGCAGGCCCACCGCGAGCAGGCCCGGATAGAGGAGAATTTCCCAGCGCGACCGCGGCGCCGGATCGCGTGCCTTGATCGAATCGAGATAGGCGACCAGCCCGTTGAACATGCAGATGTCCCCTGCGACCCTATTTGTTCTGCCCAAGATAGATGGTCGGCGACGTCATTTCCACCCCCGCCGCATTTTTAGTGATCAGCGGCCGAAAAGCCCGATGCGCAGGAGCAGGAGCCCTTCGCCGCGCAAATCCCGCTTGCCATCGTGGCGCGCGATCGATCCGGCCCAGCGATCGAGCATCAGCAGCGCGCGGTTGCCGCCGAAGTGGCGCGGTGCCGGCGCCGCGCAGTTTTTGGCCTCGTCCAAAAGGCGCCGCGCGTCCGTTTCGGCCTCGACGATGCCGGCACCCCAAAGAAGGCCCCAGCGGCGAGCGCCCGCCTCCGTACCGCCGGAAAGCGCGAAGAGGTGCGTGCCGAAGCTTTCGGCCGCGGTGTGCCGCTCGGCATCGCTCTCGGCCAGCAACATCGCTTCGGCAGCATCGACGAGCGCGGCGAGCCCCCCCTGCCCCGCCCAGCTCGTCTGAAGCTCGGCAAGCAAAGGCTCGCCCTTGGGCAGCGCGGCGGGGTCATTCGCGAGCATCACCATCATGTCGCGCCACCAGGCGAGTTTGATCTGGCCGATCAGCGGTTCACGCGCGTCGATGAGCAGCTTCGTCAGCCGCGCGGCGAGCGCCCACAGCGCCGCCATGACCGCGCGCCGCGGGTGCGGCACGGCGACCATGACGCGCGGATCGCGCATGTCGGGGTAGAACGCCGTCTCCGGATCGTCAGGCGCGATTGAGGACCGCCTTGACCGCCTTCACGACGCGCGGCGTGTCGACGAGCGCGGCCTTTTCGAGATTGTTCGCATAGGGCAGCGGCACGTCCTCGTTGCACACGCGCATGACGGGCGCGTCGAGATCGTCGAAGCCATGCTCCATCGCGACCATCGCGAGTTCGCTGGCGATCGAGCAGACCGGCCAGCCTTCCTCGACGACGACGAGATGGTTCGTCTTCTTGAGGCTGGCGAGCACCGTGGCGGTATCGAGCGGACGCAGCGTGCGCAGGTCGATCACCTCGGCATCGATCCCCTCGCCAGCGAGCTGGTCGGCGGCTTCGAGCGCGAGACCGACGCCGATCGAATAGCTGACGATGGTGACGTCGCTGCCCTGACGCATGATCCGCGCCTTGCCGATCGGCAGGACGAAATCCTCGACGTCTGGAACCTCGAAGCTGCGACCGTAGAGCAGTTCGTTTTCGAGGAAGACGACGGGATCCTCGGTGCGGATCGCCGCCTTCATCAGCCCCTTGGCATCGGCGGCGTCATAGGGCGCGATCACGATCAGGCCGGGGACGCTGGCGTACCACGGTCCGTAGTTCTGGCTGTGCTGCGCGCCGACGCGCGCTGCGGCGCCGTTGGGGCCGCGGAAGACGATCGGACAGCGCATCTGGCCGCCCGACATATAGTTGGTCTTCGCCGCCGAGTTGATGATGTGGTCGATCGCCTGCATCGCGAAGTTGAAGGTCATGAACTCGATGATGGGCTTGAGGCCGCCCATCGCCGCCCCCGCGCCGAGCCCGGCGAAGCCATATTCGGTGATCGGGGTATCGACGACGCGGCTCGCGCCGAATTCCTGGAGCAGCCCCTGCGTGACCTTGTACGCGCCCTGATATTCGGCGACTTCCTCGCCCATCACGAAGACGCGGTCGTCGGCGCGCATTTCCTCGGCCATCGCGTCGCGCAGCGCTTCGCGGACGGTGAGTTTCACCATCGCGGTGCCTTCGGGGATCGCGGGATCCGAGGCACGCTCGGTAGCTGCGGGCTTTTCCGCCGCCGCAGCCGGAGCGGATGCGGGAGCCGGGGCTTCAACCTTGGGCTCGGGCGCGGCAGCAGGCGCGGGCGCCGGAGCGGCAGCCGCTTCGCCCTCGCCCGCGATCGTCGCGATCACGGTGCCGACCTTCACATTGTCGGTGCCCTCGGCGACCAGAATCTGGCCGATCGTGCCTTCGTCGATCGCTTCGAATTCCATCGTCGCCTTGTCGGTCTCGATCTCCGCGAGGATGTCGCCCGACTTCACCGTGTCGCCTTCCTTGACGAGCCACTTGGCGAGCGTGCCCTCTTCCATCGTCGGCGACAGCGCCGGCATCTTCAATTCGATGGCCATCTCAATATTGCTCCACCAGCACGTCGGTATAAAGTTCGGAAAGTTCGGGTTCGGGCGCGCTTTCGGCGAAGTCGGCCGATTCCGCAACGACCTGGCGAATCTCCTTGTCGATATCCTTGATCTTGTCCTCGCTGACACCGGCGTCGGTCATCAATTTCTTGAGGTGCTCGATCGCGTCCGACTTGTCGCGCACCGCCTGCACTTCCTCGCGGCTGCGATATTTGGCGGGGTCGGACATCGAGTGACCGCGATAGCGATAGGTCTTGAGCTCCATGAGCACGGGGCCCTTGCCCGCGCGCACCCATTCGAGCGCCGCTTCGGCCGCGCCGCGCACCGCGAGCACGTCCATGCCGTCGACCTGCATGCCGGGGATGCGGAAGCTTTCGCCGCGACGATAGAGCTGGTCCTCGGCCGACGCGCGGTTGACCGAGGTGCCCATCGCATACTGGTTGTTCTCGATCACGAAGATGATCGGCAGCTTCCACAGCTCGGCCATGTTGAAGCTTTCATAGACCTGGCCCTGGTTCGCGGCGCCATCGCCGAAATAGGCCATCGCCACCCCGCCATCGCCGCGATATTTGTGCGCGAAGGCAAGGCCGGTGCCGAGCGACACCTGCGCGCCGACGATACCGTGGCCGCCATAGAATTTATGCTCGACGCTGAACATGTGCATCGAGCCGCCCTTGCCCTTCGAGATGCCGGCCTGGCGTCCCGTGAGCTCGGCCATGATCACCTTGGGATCGATGCCATAGGCGAGCATATGGCCGTGGTCGCGGTAGCCCGTGATCACGCTGTCCTTGTCGCCGTCGAGCGCCGACTGCAAGCCGACCGCAACGGCTTCCTGGCCGATGTAGAGGTGGCAGAAACCGCCGATCAGTCCGAGACCGTAGAGCTGCCCCGCCTTTTCCTCGAAGCGGCGGATCAGCAGCATTTCGCGGTAGAATTTCTCGAGTTCCTCCGGCGTCGCGTCATAGGGCGCGGGGTCGCGGGGCATCTCGCGATTGGTCGCGGGGGCCGGGGTGGAGGCGGTCTTTTTCGGCGCGGGGGAGGTGCGCGCAGGTGCTTTGGCCAAGACGGGTTCCTTTGCATTTAGCCGTTACGGCAAGGCTCCCTATAGGAGAGCGGCGCCGCACTTGGCAACGCCCACCATGGCAGGGGACGGCACCAACCTACGTATGCAGCATAAACGCGGCTAAGCCGCCGAAAAGAGCCTCAGCGCTTCGCCTCGGGTTCCATCGGAATGATCACCTCGTCGGGGTGATAGGCGCCCAGTTTCTCGCGCACATATTCCTCGGCAAGGTCGGGGTCGACGCGCCGCCGGTCGAGCAGGTTGACGCGGTTCTGAAGCTCGTTCTGCTTCCTCGTCAGCTCGCTCAATATGACGCGCTTCTTTTCGACCGACTGGCCGTAATCGCCCCAGGCATAAAGCCCGGTCGGACCGAAGATGATGTAGCCGATCATCGCCAGCACGACCATCACCGCAATGGCCGGGCCGGTGGCCCGGCTCATCGATTTGCGGAATTTGTGGCGCTGCGTCATTCCGGCCCTTGAATCAGAGTTGATTCGTGGCGTCAAGCCGTCAGCACGCAGTTTTCCTCAGCTTTGCGATCAGCCGAAAATCGACGCGCCCGGATAGCGCGCCATGTCGCCCAGCTCTTCCTCGATGCGGATCAGCTGGTTGTACTTCGCCAGCCGGTCCGAACGCGCGAGGCTGCCGGTCTTGATCTGGCCGCAGTTGGTCGCGACCGCGAGGTCGGCGATCGTCGAATCCTCGGTCTCGCCCGAGCGGTGCGACATCACTGCCGTATAGCGCGCGCGGTGCGCCATATCGACCGCGTCGAGCGTTTCACTGAGCGTGCCGATCTGGTTGACCTTGACGAGCAGCGAGTTGGCGAGACCGTCCTTGATCCCCTGCTCGAGGCGCAGCGGGTTGGTGACGAACAGGTCGTCGCCGACGAGCTGGCACTTGTCGCCGACGAGGTCGGTAAGCGCCTTCCAGCCCGTAAAGTCGTCCTCGCCCATCCCGTCCTCGATCGACTTGATCGGGTAATCCTTGACGAGCGCGGCAAGATATTCGGCCATCTGCTCGGGGCTCAGCGAAAGCCCCTCGCCGCTGATCTCATATTTGCCGTTCTTGAAAAACTCGGTCGCGGCGCAATCGAGCGCGAGCACGACGTCGGTGCCGAGCTTGAAGCCGGCCTGATCGACCGACGCGGCGATGAAATCCAATGCGGCGCGGGTCGAAGCGAGGTTCGGGGCGAAACCGCCCTCGTCGCCGACCGCGGTGGCAAGGCCCTTCGCCGACAGGCCCTTCTTCAGCGTGTGAAAGATTTCGCTGCCCCAGCGCACCGCTTCGGCGATGCTGCCGGCGCCGACGGGCATGATCATGAATTCCTGCACGTCGATCGGATTGTCGGCATGTTCGCCGCCGTTGATGATGTTCATCATCGGCACGGGAAGCGTGCGCGCGGACACGCCGCCGACATAGCGATAGAGCGGCAGACCGCGCGCGTCCGCTGCCGCTTTTGCGGCGGCGAGGCTGACGCCGAGGATCGCGTTGGCGCCGAGGCGGCTCTTGTTCGCGGTGCCGTCGAGGTCGATCATCGCCATGTCGAGTTCGCGCTGGTCCTCGGCATCAAGGCCGATCAGCGCCTCGGCGATGTCGCCGTTGACCGCCGCCACGGCTTTCGTCACGCCCTTGCCAAGATAGCGGCCCTTGTCGCCATCGCGCAGTTCGACCGCTTCGTGCGCGCCGGTCGAGGCGCCCGAGGGCACCGCCGCGCGGCCGAAGCTGCCGTCTTCCAGAAGGACATCGACTTCGACGGTCGGATTGCCGCGGCTGTCGAGGATTTCGCGGCCGTGGATGTCGATGATGGCGGTCATGAAAATCGTCCTGCTGGCGGCCGGAAACTGGCCGATGGAGAAAGGCGCCCGCCTGTTATCGGCAGGGTGACGTTAGTGCAACCGCTGCATAGGAATTTTGCGCGGGGATGGAACCATTAGGCGCGCCTTGCTATATATCTAGCAGGACCAAGAGAGGTTGCCCGCCCGCGCGGCGCCCGACACGACAGAAGAGGACTAAATGATGGCCAAAGCCGCTACTCCCGCGACGAAGAAAGCCGCAGCTCCCCGTCCCAAGGCACCCGCGAAGCCGGCAGCCACCAAGGCCGCGCCCGCCCGCAAGCCCGCCACCGTGAAGGCCGCCAAGGACCATCCGATCCGCGACCAGCTCGCCGCGACGCGCGAGACCATCAAATCCGAAGCCTCCAAGAAGGCGGCGTCGCTGAAGCAGGAAGCGACGACGCTCAAGAACCAGGCCTCGACTAAGGCGCGCGACGCCGCGACCAAGGGCAAGGACAAGGCGGCCGAAGCCGTCGGCAGCCTCGCCAAGTTGCTCGAGGACAGCGCCGGCACCGTCGACAGCAAATTCGGCAAGCAATATGGCGACTATGCCCGATCGGCGGCTTCGACCGTCGCCGGCCTCGCCACCACACTCGACAAGAAGGATCTCGACGAGCTCGCCGCATCGACCCGCGACATGGTCAAGAAGAACCCTGCGATCGCCGTCGGCGCTGCCACGATGATCGGCTTCGTGCTCGCCCGCATGCTCAAGGGCAACTCCAACGATTGACAGGACCTTGGCATCTTCCGATCCAAACATCCCGTCGCCCGATGAGCATCGCTTTGACGGCATAAGTCACGGCTATGCGCCGGATGGACGCCCCGTTGCGCCGCCTCCCGTTCCGCTGGAAAAGATTGTCGGCGATGTCGTCGACAATCTCTCGGCGACGGCGAAGGCAGAGCTTGCCCTGCTCGAGGCACGCGGCGAACTGGCGCTGCATGGAACGACATGGACCGCAGCATGGGGCACGATCGCCGCATGCGCCTTGGGCATCGCGATGCTGGCACTCGCCTTTGGCGCAATCCTCGCGCTCGCACCACATGTCGGGCCGTTCGCCGCGACCTTGATCGTGGTGGCCGTTCTGCTGGTCGTGGCGGGCTTCGCCGGCTGGCGCGCCCATCGCAGCTATGGCGACATTCGGACCGCGCTCCGTCGCGACCTGACCAATGAGGGGATCGACGATGGCGCGGATGCGTAATCGCCTGATCGCGGCGGCGCGACGCTCGATGCTCCAGCGCGGCGAACTGTACCGGCGGCTCGACGTCGCGAAAGCCGCGCTCCGACCCGCCGCGCTCGTCGATCGCGGCAAATATCGCATCGGCGAAAAGGTCGATGACGCCGCGCATGCGGTGCAGCAGCAATTTCGCGACAACCGCCTGCCGATCGCGATCGCCGCCGCGGCGGGCCTCGCGTGGATGCTGCGCGAGCCGATCAGGGAACATGCGCCGCGCCTGGTGAAGAAGATCCAGGACCTGGCGACAGACGTCGCCGATCATTTTCGCTCTGCCGATGAACCGGCGGACGAGAATGACATCGAAAATGTGGAGGAAGATGATGAAGCCGTTCGGTGAAACCGCGCGCGAAACGCGTGCAAAAGCGAGTGAACTTGCGGAGAAAACCGCCGAAAACGCGCGCCTGACCGCCGAAGCGGCGAAGGCACGCATCCAGGACGGCTATGGCCGTGCCCGCGCTGCGACCGAGGAATTCGCTGCAAAGGCTGGCGAACAGGCCGGCATCGCGCGCGAAGCCGCCGGCGAAGCGTATGAAAAGGGCAAGGTTCAGGCCAAGCGTGCGAACAGCAAGCTGAAGGACGTAGCCGAAAAGCAGCCGCTCGCGCTCGTCGCCGGGGCCGTCGCGATCGGCGCCCTTCTCGGTTCGCTGCTGCCCAAGGGCGTTCGCAAGGACGAGGAGTGAGCTGTACTTGCCGTTAGGGCAAAGCACTGGTAGGGCGCGCGCCATTCTCCCCTCCCCGCGCTAACCCGCAAGGAAAGCAGCCATGAGCAAATTGCACCTCGTGTTCGGCGGACGCGTCAGCGATCCGCAGGGTCTCGATTTCGTCGACCTCGCCAACCTCGATGTCGTCGGCCTCTATCCCGACTATAAATCGGCCGAAAAGGCGTGGCGCAGCGCCGCACAGCGCACGGTCGACGATGCCGAAATGAAATATGTCGTCGTCCATCTGCACAAGCTGTTGCAGCCGGACGCCGAGTAACCAATCCCGTCATTGCGAGAAGCGCAGCGACGCGGCAATCCAGAGTAGCTTAAACCGCCCTGGATTGCTTCCCCCGTCTTTCGCCGGGGTCGTAATGACGAAGCTTTTGCCTAAAACTTAGCGGAAATTGTCGGCGTAGGCCTGAATTTTCAGGCGGCGCTCGGGGGTCGGCATCACCTCGACCTCGATCCCGTTCTTTTGAGCATAAGCGACCGCCGCTTCGCGGCTCGCAAAACCCAGGCGCAGCTGGCGCTGCGTATCGCCGCTACCCGCCCAGCCCATCAGCGGGTCGGCCTTGCGCGCTTCGGCAGGCGCGAATTCCAGCATCCAGCGCTGCGTCCCGGCGCGGCCCGACTGCATGGCATTCTTGGGCTTCTGGAAGATACGCGCTTTCATCGGGGTCGTCCTGTCAACTGGTGCCTGTGCCGCCGCCTTAGCGGCAAGCGGCGTCCGCGAAAAGGGGCCTATTGCGCATCGCGCCGCGCCTGCGCCGCTTTGGTGAGCAGGGTCGGGCGCGCCGCCGCGGGATCGTCGGGCCAGCTATGCTTGGGATAGCGCCCGCGCATCTCGCGCGCGACATCGTGCCAGCTCCCGCTCCAGAAGGATTCGATGTCGCGCGTCGTCTGGATCGGCCGGTGCGCGGGCGAGGTGAGCGCAAGGACCAGCGGCACCGGCGGGTCACCGACCGCCGGATGGCGCGCGAGCCCGAAAAGTTCCTGCACGCGCACGCTGACCGTCGGCCCGCCATCGGCGCCATAGTCGATCGGGTGCCGGCTGCCCGCCGGGGTCGCATAATCGGCGGGGGCATGTTTTTCGAGCAATTTCCGGGCGGGCCAGTCGAGCAGGCCCATCAGCGCGTCGGCGAGCCTGCGGTCGCCGATGTCGCGCAGTCCGCGGCAGCCGGCGAGCAACGGTTCGAGCCAGATTTCGAGGCTATCGCCGAGCGCGCTGGTCGACAGCGCATCGAGCCCGGCGAAGGATGCCCGCTGGCGCAGCGCCTGCGACACCGGCCCCCAGCCGATCAGCCCGAGCCCCTTGC
Organism: Sphingopyxis sp. JAI108; assembly: GCF_013410105.1. Taxonomy (GTDB): domain Bacteria; phylum Pseudomonadota; class Alphaproteobacteria; order Sphingomonadales; family Sphingomonadaceae; genus Sphingopyxis; species Sphingopyxis chilensis. The sequence continues at coordinate 1,519,760 of NZ_JACCCJ010000001.1, read as the reverse complement.
CCCGCACCGCTTCCATCCGCACCGCAACATCGTCCTCGGCATTTTCGCCGCGGCCCGCCTGCCCGCTCGTCAGCGCGATCGCGCCGAGCCGCCGCTCGCGGCGATGATCGACGCGGTCGTTCGCGGCGTCATAGCTGCTCGCCGAATGCTGGACGATGCGATCGGCGAACAGCGCCTCGACCTCGGCCCCCGCGATCGGCGCCGCGGATAGGATACGCACCCCCGCCGCATGTCCCTGCGCATCGGCTATCGCGAGCCATTCGCTGCCCGCAAGCGGATCGACCGGGTCGATGCGATAGGCGCGGCCGCCGACGCTCAGATATTCGCCGCGCTGTCCCGCGCGCTGCCGCGCGACGCGGTCGGGCCATGCGGTCGCGATCCAGCCGCCGATCGAGCGCGGCAGCATGTCGCCCGCCCCCGACGCCAGTTTCTCGCCGATCGTTGCGAACCGCCGCGCAAGGCGCCACGCGCCCTCCGAGCGTTCATTGCGCTGCCCGCGCCAGCGCCCAAGCCGCGCCTCGACATCGACCCCGCGGCCGCCGAGTCCGGGCTCGGTGAGCAGTACCGCGAGCCGACCGGCCATCTCGCCCTCGCCCGCACGCGCCGCGTCGAGCAGCATGTGCGCGAGCGGCACCGGCAGCGGGATCGCGGCGAGTGCCTTGCCGTGCGCGGTGATCCGGCCATCGTCGGCGAGCGCGCCGATCGCCTGCAACCGCGTCTTCGCTTCGGCAATCGCGGCGGGTGACGGCGGGTCGAGCCAGCCCAATTGGCGCGGATCGACGATCCCCCAGCTCGCGCAGTCGAGCACCACCGGCATCAGGTCATTCTCGTGGATTTCGGGCGGATCGAACGGCGGCATGCCCGCGGTCGCCGCCGCTTCCCACAGGCGATAGGCGACGCCCGGCCCCTGCCGCGCCGCGCGGCCCGCGCGCTGCGTCGCCGACGCCTGGCTCGCGCGTTCGGTCACGAGGCGGGCGATGCCGGCCGCCTTGTCGAAGCGCGGGCGCCGCGACAGGCCGGCGTCGATGACGATGCGCACGCCGTCGATCGTCAGGCTGGTTTCGGCGATGCTCGTCGCGAGGATCAACTTGCGCCGCCCCTCCTCATCGCGGAGGAGCGCCTTGCGCTGGAGCGCCGGATCGATCTGGCCGTGGAGGCGATGGAGGGCGAGCGGCAGGCGTGCGTCCTCGACCGCCGTCGCCGCGCGTTCGATGTCGGCCGCGCCGGGCAGGAAGGCGAGGATGTCGCCTTCGGCTTCGTCGGCGAGCGCCTGCCGCACCGCCGCGAGCACCGACGCTTCGAGCCGGTCTTCGGCGCGCCGGCCGATATGGCGGAGATCGAGCGGCCAGATCTTGCCTTCGCTCTTCACCACCGGCGCATTGCCCAGCAAGGCCCCGAAACGCGCGCCGTCGAGCGTTGCCGACATGGCAACGATGCGGAGGTCGTCGCGGAGCCCCTGCTGCGCGTCGATCGCCAGCGCCAGCGCGAAATCGCCGTCGAGACTGCGTTCGTGGACCTCGTCGAACAAGACCGCCGACACGCCCTGAAGCTCCGGGTCGGCGAGGATGCGGTTGCGGAAGAGCCCCGGCGTCATCACCAGCAGCCGCGTCGCCGCCGACTGCTTGCTGTCGAGCCGCGTCGCATAGCCGACGCGCCCGCCGACCGCCTCGCCCATCTCCTCGGCGATCCGTTCGGCCGCACCGCGCGCCGCGAGGCGGCGCGGCGAGAGCAGCCACACCGCCCCCGTGCACCAAGGCTGGTCGAGCAGCGCGGGGGCGACACGCGTCGTCTTGCCTGCGCCCGGCGGCGCGACGACGACGGCGTTGGGCTTGAGCACCAGCGCCGCCATGATATCGGGCAGCACGGCATCGATCGGCAGCGAAACGGTCATCGGATCGCTTCTGTCCCCGGAACGCTCAATAAGCGCGCGCGACCGCGAATGCGACCGCTTCGGTCAGCGCCGATTTCGCCTGGCTGGCGCGGAAGCCGCCGATCGCGTCAACCGCGCGCTGTCCATAATGACGCGCGCGTGCGAGCGTGTCGATGATCGTATCATGTTTGTGGAGCAGCGACGTCGCGTAGGCGAGATCTTCATCCGAGGTCCGGTGGCCGACGATCGCCTGCTTCCAGAATTCACGTTCCTCGGCACTGCCGCGGGCGTATGCGAGGATGACAGGCAAGGTGACCTTGCCGTCGCGAAAATCGTCGCCGACGCCCTTCCCCATCGTTTCGGCGTCCGAAACATAATCGATCGCATCGTCGACGAGCTGGAAGGCTATGCCGAGATTGCGCCCATAAGCGTCGAGCGCGGCTTCGGTCGCCTCGTCGCGCTCGGCAACCACCGCGGCGATCTTGCACGCGGCGGCGAACAGTTCGGCGGTCTTCGCGTTGATGATTGCGAGATACTGATCCTCGCTCGTCTCGATCCGTCGCTGCGCCGAGAGCTGGTTGACCTCGCCCTCGGCGATCACCGCCGACGCGCGCGACAGGATCTTGAGCACCTTGAGCGAACCGTCCTCGACCATCACCTCGAACGCGCGGCTGAACAGGAAGTCGCCGACGAGCACCGAGGCGCTGTTGCCCCAGATCATGTTCGCGGTCTTGCGGCCGCGACGCAGGTCCGACTTGTCGACGACATCGTCGTGGAGCAGGGTCGCAGTGTGGATGAACTCGACCGCTGCGGCGAGCTTGCAATGCCGCCGCCCCGGATAGTCGAGCAGCTTGCCGCACGCCAATGTCAGCATCGGGCGCATCCGCTTGCCGCCGCCTGCGATCAGATGCCCCGCAAGTTCGGGGATCAATGGCACTTCGGACTGCATCCGGTCGAGAATGACCGAATTCACCTCGTTCATGTCGGCGGCGACGAGCGCCATCATCGGGTCGAGCGAGGGCGGACGGTCGCCGTGCAGCTGGTGGATTTCGGCAGTCATGACGGGGCGACCCTTGGCTGGAGGGCCACAAATTTGCAACGACTTTCGGCTTGCATGACGCCCCCCGCCGGTGCCAAGCGTGCCGGAGCTAAGAGGAGCCGCGTACCCATGGACGATCAGCTGAGCCGTTACCGTCAGAGCATCGACAATATCGACGCGGCGCTCGTCTATATGCTCGCCGAGCGGTTCAAGGTGACCAAGGCGGTCGGCGAACTGAAGGCACGCGAAGGCCTGCCCCCCGCCGACCCCGGCCGCGAGGAGCGCCAGATCGAACGGCTGCGTGCGCTGGCCCGCGACGCCGACCTCGACCCCGATTTCACCGAGAAGTTCCTGCGCTTCATCATCGACGAGGTGATCCGCCATCACCAGCAGGCAAAGCGCGAGCAGAGCGCATGACCCTCGATCACCCGATCTTCGCGCGCTGGCCCGCACAGCATCCGGACCGGCTCCAGCTTTTTTCGGCGCCGACGCCGAACGGCGTGAAGGTGGGGATCATGCTCGAAGAGACGGGCCTTCCCTATGAACCGCACCGGATCGATATCATGGCGAACGAAAGCCATGACCCGGCGTTCCTCGCGCTCAATCCGAACGGCAAGATCCCGGCGATCTACGACCCCGCGGGGCCCGGCGGAAAGCCGCTCGCCCTGTTCGAATCGGGCGCGATCCTGATCTATCTCGCCGACAAGAGCGGACGGTTCCTTTCGGCCGATCCCGCGATGCGTTATGAGACGATCCAGTGGGTGATGTGGCAGATGGGCGGCGTCGGCCCGATGTTCGGCCAGCTCGGCTTCTTCCACAAATTCGCCGGCCGTGAATATGAGGACAAGCGCCCGCGCGACCGCTACGCGGCCGAATCGGCGCGGTTGCTCGGCGTGCTCGACGCGCGGCTCGAGGACCTGGCATGGATCATGGGCGATGATTACAGCATCGCCGACATCTCCCTGCTCGGCTGGGTTCGCAACCTGATCGGTTTTTACGAAGCACGCGAGATCGTCGGGTTCGATCGCTTTGCGCATGTCCAGCGCTGGCTGGATGCGGGGCTCGCACGGTCAGGCGTGCAGCGCGGATTGGACGTGACGGCGGCCTGACGTCGGGTTTCGACCTAAGGCTGCCCGATCTATCATCGTCATCCCGGACTTGATCCGGGATCCATGGACGCAACGGTAGCTGTGGACCCCGGATCAAGTCCGGGGTGACGAAGGTGAGTTACGCACCGTCCGCTCCCCACCCCAAAGCAACCGGCCCCTACCCCGCCGGTAGCCGCAGCCGGACGAGCAATCCGCCCAGATCCTCGCTCTCTTCCAGCACAATATTGCCACCGTAAATCTCCGCGACGTCGCGCACGATCGCAAGTCCGAGTCCGGTGCCGGGCTTGCCGCTGTCGAGCCGCACGCCGCGGTCGAAGATTCGCGACCGGTCGGCGGGCGAGATGCCGGCGCCATCGTCCTCGACCAGTATCTCGGCCATATCGCCTGCGCGCCCGATCGTGACGAAGATGCTGCCGCCGCCATATTTCGCGGCATTTTCGAGCAGATTGCCGATGAGTTCGTCGAGGTCCTGCCGCTCGACGCGCGCGATGAGGTCCTTGTCACCCGCGGCATCGAGCCGCACGTCGGGGTAGAGCGCGGCGACCGCGCGCGAGACGCTTTCGACGCTGTCGCGCACCACCGCGCGCGCCTGCGCCGCGCCGCGTCGTCCGACGGCGCGCGCGCGCGCAAGGTGATGGTCGACCTGCCGCTGCATCGTCGCCGCCTCACGCCGCACCGTTTCGGCAAGCTCGCTATTCGAACTGGTTGCGCTGTTGACGAGGACGGTGAGCGGCGTCTTCAGCGCGTGGGCGAGGTTGCCTGCGTGAAGCCGCGCCTCCTCGGCCTGTTTCTCGTTATGCGCGAGCAGCGCGTTGAGTTCGTCGACCATGGGCTGCACCTCAAGCGGCAGGGGCGCATCGACCCGGCGGTTCTGCCCGCCGCGCATCGCCGCGATCGCGCGGCGGATATGGCGCAGCGGCCAGAGGCCGTAGAAGGTCTGGAGCGCCGCGAGGATGATGAGGCCGAGCCCGAGCAGCGCGAGGCTGGGGATCAGCGTCTGCCGGACCGCGCTGACCTGTGCATCGAGCGCCTCGCGCGACTGCGCGATCTGGTACCGCCAGTTGGTCCTGCTTCCCGGCAGGATGACATTGCGTTCGAGCACCCGCAATTCCTCGTCGGGAAACTGGTTGCTGTCATAGGTGTGGATCTGGTTATCGATATGCGGCGCCGGCGCCTTCAGCGTCCGTTCCCACAGCGAACGCGAGCGATAGGGTTCCTGGTTGCCGCCGCTGATCTGCCAATAGAGGCCGCTGTACGGTTCGAGGAAACGCTGGTCGCCGAGCGGCTCGATCAGCCGCACCTCGCCGTCGGGCCCGATCTCCGACGAGCGGATCATCGCGATCAGCACATATTCGAGGCCTGAATCGAAATTGCGCGTGATCGCGGTCTTCAGCACCTGATCGAGCGCAAAACCGCCGCCGATCAGCAGCACCGAAATCCAGAGCGCCGCAATCGCGATCATGCGCCGCGCCAGCGAGCCCGTGATCCGGTTCGGCGTGGCTAGGGGCTTGGTTGCCGCGTCCGGGCCGGTTTCGACCGCCGGGGCGACGTCGGCCTTTGACATGGTCTATTGCGGATCGTCGAGTTGGTAGCCCAGCCCGCGGATCGTCGTGATGATATCGGCGCCGAGCTTTTTGCGAATGCGCGTGACGAACACCTCGATCGTATTCGAATCGCGGTCGAAATCCTGATCGTAGATATGCTCGATCAGTTCGGTGCGCGACACGACCTTGCCCTTGTGGTGGAGCAGATAGGACAGCAATTTATATTCCTGCGCGGTCAGCTTCACCGGCTCTCCGGCGAGCGTGACGCGGCCCGACCGCGTGTCGAGGCGAACGTCGCCCGCGATCAACTCGCTCGACGCGTTGCCCGAAGCGCGGCGGATCAGCGCGCGCAGCCGCGCGATCAATTCCTCGGTCTGGAAGGGCTTTGCCAGATAGTCGTCGGCACCCGCATCCAGCCCGGCCACCTTGTCGGACCAGCTGTCGCGCGCGGTCAGGACGAGCACCGGAAAATTCCGCTTTTCGCGGCGCCAGCGGTCGAGCACGGTCAGCCCGTCGATTTCGGGGAGGCCGAGATCGAGGATCGCCGCGTCATAGGTTTCGGTCGAACCCAGGAAATGCCCGTCCTCGCCATCGGTCGCGAGATCGACGGCATAACCCGCCCCCTCCAGCGTCGCCTTGAGCTGCGGGCCCAGCGTGGGTTCGTCCTCGACAATCAAAATCCGCATTCAGGCGCCTTTCCTTTGCGAAACCGAACAGGACGGCCGCATGTTTCGACTGTGTATCAAGTCCGAACGTTCATCGCAAAATCTCGTTGCGACGAAACGTGCGGGCTCTGGAATTGTCAGGGTTTGCGGCCGACGATCCGGCCGGTGCGGGCATCGACATAGACGACGACGACCTGGCTGCCGTCCATGAACTTGAGCTTGTAGATCATCCGCCCGGCATCGAACTGCGGTCCGCCAAGATAGGTCATGTCGTCATAGGGCGGGCGCGAACGGATGTCGGCGATCAGCTTGCCCAGCGGCACCACCTGTCCCTGTGCGGCCGCCTGACGCAGATGGTCCTGGTCGCGATCGCCGCGGGCGATCGCGGGCGACCCTGCCGACAGGAGCAGGGCGGAGATCATCGAAAGGGTCAGGGTGCGGGTCATGGCCGTTTCTCTAACGCGAAAGCATTGAATAGGCGATGAATGGGCGGGTCAGCCCCGGTATTGGTTCCGCCACGGCCCGTGGGGCCATGGTGGGCGCGACAGGGATTGAACCTGTGACCCCACCCGTGTGAAGGGTGTGCTCTACCGCTGAGCTACGCGCCCGTTCCGACCTGAACCGGGGTCCAAGCTTCGAAAGCCGGACGTCCATAGCCGCTGCGGCGATGATTGCAACGGGCATTTGCTCGATCTTCACGCACAAATACAAATCGGGCCGCAGCTTGCGCCGCGGCCCGAGATGTTTTTACCAAAAGGCGCGGGCCAACTTAGTTGACGGCGTCCTTGAGGGCCTTGCCGGCCTTGAACTTCGGCTGGTTCGACGCCGCGATGGTCATCGTTTCGCCGGTGCGCGGGTTGCGACCGGTCGATGCCTTGCGCTTGCTGACCGCGAAGGTGCCGAAGCCGACGAGACGGACTTCGCCGCCCTTCTTCAGCGAACCCGTGATCGCGTCGAAGACGGCTTCCACGGCCTTGCTGGCATCACCCTTGGTCAGGCCGCTCGAATCGGCGACGGCGGCGATCAGGTCTTGTTTGTTCATGCCTAAGGAACCCCTGCATTATGGTTGAATGATTCTCATGGCCCGAAGCCATGGCGCGCCACTAACGATGTTTGCCCCTGTCTTGTCAAAGCAAAAAAGGGCGAAAAACGTCCCAAAACATCGATTTTGCGACGAATTTGGGGTGAAACGCCATCAAGCGGCGGCCCCTTAGTGCCGAATCGCCGTTTCGGGGTCGCTTCCAGGGTGTACCGGCGGCGACGCGGCGAGCTCGTCGGCCTCGGTCCATTCGATGGGCACGACCGGCGACACCAGCGCCTCGGCCAGCACCTGATCGACATGGCTGACGGGGATGATCTTCAGCCCGCTCGTGATATTCGCCGGGATTTCAACGAGGTCCTTTTCATTTTCCTCGGGGATCAGCACCGTCTTGATGCCACCGCGCAGCGCGGCGAGCAGCTTTTCCTTGAGGCCCCCGATCGCGAGCACGCGCCCGCGTAGCGTGACTTCGCCGGTCATCGCGACATCGCGGCGGACCGCGATCCCGGTCAGCGTCGAGATCATCGCTGTGACCATGCCGACGCCCGCCGACGGGCCGTCCTTGGGCACCGCGCCTTCGGGCAAATGGATGTGGATGTCCTTGCGCGCGAACAGGCTGGGCTTGATGCCATAGGCGGGCGCGCGCGCCTTCACGAACGACAGCGCCGCCTGAACCGACTCGGTCATTACTTCGCCGAGCTTGCCGGTGGTGCGCACCTGGCCCTTGCCCGACGCGGTGACCGCCTCGATCGTCAGCAATTCGCCGCCGACCTCGGTCCACGCGAGCCCGGTGACAGCACCGACCTGATCCTCGAGGTCGCCCATGCCGTGGCGGAACTTGCGCACGCCCGCGAATTCAGAGAGGTTTTCCGGCGTAACAGTGACGCTGGTCGCCTTGCCTTCGAGGATACGGCGCAGCGCCTTGCGCGCCAGCCGCGCAATCTCGCGCTCGAGCGTACGAACGCCCGCTTCGCGGGTGTAATAGCGGATCAGGTCGCGCAGTCCCTCTTCGGTCAGCTCGAACTCGCCGTCTTTCAGGCCGTGTGCCTCGACCTGCTTGGCGATCAGGTGAAGCTTGGCGATCTCGACCTTCTCGTCCTCGGTATAGCCTTCGAGCCGGATGATCTCCATGCGGTCGAGCAGCGGCTGCGGCAGGTTGAGCGAGTTGGCCGTGGTCACGAACATCACGTCCGACAGATCGACGTCGACCTCCAGATAATGATCCTGGAACTTGCCATTCTGTTCTGGGTCGAGCACCTCGAGCAGCGCCGAGGCGGGATCGCCGCGGAAATCCTGGCCAAGCTTGTCGATTTCGTCGAGCAGGAACAGCGGGTTCATCGTGCCGGCCTTTTTGAGGTTGGTCACGATCTTGCCCGGCAGCGAGCCAATGTAGGTACGGCGGTGGCCGCGGATTTCGGCCTCGTCACGCACGCCGCCCAGCGACTGGCGCACGAATTCGCGGCCCGTCGCCTTCGCGATGCTGCGGCCGAGCGAGGTCTTGCCGACGCCCGGAGGGCCGACGAGGCAAAGGATCGGGCCCTTCAGCTTGTTGGTGCGCGCCTGCACGGCGAGATATTCGACGATCCGGTCCTTGACCTTTTCGAGCGCATAATGGTCGTCGTCGAGGACAGCCTGCGCCTTGGCGATATCCTTTTTGAGCTTCGACTTCTTGCCCCACGGCAGGCCGATCAGCGTGTCGAGATAGTTGCGCACGACGGTGGCTTCGGCCGACATCGGCGCCATCGCGCGCAGCTTCTTGAGCTCCGCCTGCGCCTTCGCCTTGGCTTCCTTCGACATTTTGAGGCTGTCGATCTTGAGCTGCAACTCGGCGAGGTCGTCGCCGCCCTCGCCATTGTCGTTGCCGAGCTCGCGCTGGATCGCCTTCAACTGTTCGTTGAGATAATATTCGCGCTGGCTCTTTTCCATCTGGCGCTTCACGCGGCCGCGGATCTTCTTTTCGACCTGCAGCACGCCAAGCTCGCCCTCCATGAAGGCGAAAACCATTTCGAGCCGCTTCGACGGCGCATCCTCGACGAGCAAGGCCTGCTTGTCCGAGACCTTGATGTTGAGATTGCCCGCAACCGAATCGGCGAGACGCGAGGCGTCCTCGATCTGCGACAGCTGCACCGCGGTTTCGGCGGGCATCTTCTTGTTGAGCTTGGCGTAATTTTCGAACTGGTCGACGACGGAGCGCATCAGCGCGGCGGTGTCGACGCTGTCGTCGGCGGTGTCGGCGATCGGCTTGACGCTCGCCATCACGGCCTTGTCTTCGGTGGCGAGGCCGAGCAGCTTCGCGCGCTCCTTGCCCTCGACCAGCACGCGGACGGTGCCGTCGGGCAGCTTCAGCAGCTGAAGCACCGTCGCGATCACGCCGACGTCGTAGAGATCGTCGCGCTGCGGATCGTCTTCGCCCGGATCGAGCTGGGCGACGAGGAAGATTTCCTTGTCGCTTTCCATCGCGGCTTCGAGCGCGGCGACCGAACGGTCGCGGCCGACGAACAGCGGCACGATCATGTGCGGGAAAACGACGATGTCACGCAGCGGAAGAAGGGGATAAGATTGCGTCATTACGGCTCCTGGACGGGCCCCGCGACCGGGCGCACCGCCCTTCTTATAGGTGGTTCGTCGCTAATATGGCGTAACTTCGCACGCATTCAATGTCGCTGCGCTGAACAGCGTGGTCAAAGCCCGCTCAGAACGGCAGCTTGAAACCCGGGGGGAGCGGCAGGCCGCTTGTCATCTTGCCCATTTCTTCGTTGCTCGCGGCATCGGCCTTTTCGCGCGCGTCGTTGAACGCGGCGGCAAGCAAATCCTCGAGCATCTGCTTGTCGGCGGGAACGATCAGGCTGTCATCGATGTGGATCGCCTTGATGCGGCCTTTGGCGGTCGCGGTGATCTTGACGAGCCCGCCGCCCGAGACGCCTTCGACCTCGACGCTGTCGAGCTTCGCCTGCGCCTCCTGCATCTGAGCCTGCACGGTGGCGGCCGCCTCCTGCGCCGCCTTCATCATTTCTTCGATCGATTTCATGGGTTCGACCTATGGCGGTTGTCGTCGTCCTCGACAAGCCTTGCATCGGGAAAAGCGGCCAGGGCGGCCTTTACGACGGGCAATTCGCGAATCCGCGCGTCATTGTCGGCGAGCTTCGCAGCCTTCATTTGCCCGAGACTCGGGCGCGCATCGCCTTCGCCGACGCGAACCTGCCAGCGGCTTCCCGTCTCCTTGAGCAGCACCTCGCCCAGCTTGCGCGCAAAATCGCCGTCGAGCGCGGGCGCCGGCGCATAAACGATCAAGCCGGGTTCGAGTTCGAGAAGCTGGAGATGATCATAAACTTGCAGCGCAAGCTGATGATTACCCGAGCTTTCGAGAAGCTGATGGATCTGCGCGATCGTCAGCGCCGAAGCGGGGGTTTCGGCTGCTGGCGCGTCGACCGGCGGCGCGGCGGCGGTGTCGCCCTGCGCCGCGGGCGCTGCGGGAGCGACCATCGGCGTCGTCGGCAGGCCACCCTTTTCGAGCAGCTTCGCAAGCTCGCCCGGATCGGGCATCGACGCGGCATAGATGACGCGCAGCAGCAGCATTTCGAGATGTTCGAGCGGGTTGTTCGCGCGCAGCACCTCGTCATGCCCCTTGAGCAAGAGCTGCCAGAGGCGGTTCAACGGCGCAAAACCGAGTTTCTGCGCCCAGTCGCCGATGCGTTCGCGATCCGATGCGGCGAGCGCGGGGTCGTCGTGGCGCGATACCTTGGCAAGCGTGATCGCATGGGTCAGGTCCATGAGGCCGCGCACCATCGCGACGGGCTCGATCCCGAGCGCATATTGCGCCCGCGCCAAGTCGATCGCGCCGCCCGCGTCACCATCGAGGATCGTCGCCATCAACTGCGCGATCGAACTGCGGTCGGAGAGGCCGAGCATGACGCGCACCTGATCGGCGCTGATCTTGCCGCCGCCGTCGAGGTCGGCGTGCGCGATCGCCTGATCGAGAATCGACAGGCCGTCGCGCACCGAGCCTTCGGCGGCATTGGCGATCAGCCAGATCGCGGGCGCCTCGGCCTCGACGCCCTCTTTCTGCAAAATCGAGCTGAAATGCGCGAACAGCATGTCGGGGGTGATGCGGCGAAGGTCGAAGCGCTGGCAGCGCGACAGCACCGTTACCGGCACCTTGTTGACCTCGGTCGTCGCGAACAGGAATTTGACGTGCGGCGGCGGTTCTTCGAGCGTTTTCAGCAGCGCATTGAAGGCATTACGCGACAACATATGCACTTCGTCGATGATGTAGATCTTGTAGCGCGCGGACACTGCGGCATAGCGCACCGCCTCGATGATCTCGCGCACATCGTCGACGCCGGTGTTCGAGGCGGCGTCCATCTCGATCACATCGATATGGCGCCCCTCGGTGATCGCGCGGCACGGTTCGCACACCCCGCACGGGTCGATCGTCGGCCCGCCCTGCCCGTCGGGACCGATACAGTTCAATGCCTTGGCGATCAGGCGCGCGGTCGATGTCTTGCCGACCCCGCGCACCCCGGTCATCAGGAAAGCATGCGCCAGCCGGTCGCGCGCGATTGCATTGCCGAGCGTGCGGACCATCGCATCCTGACCGATCAGTTCGGCGAAGGTTTGCGGGCGATATTTGCGGGCGAGAACGCGGTAAGGGCCGCTCGATGCCTGCGGCGTCACCTCGGGCAAGTCCATTCCCAGCATCGGGGTATCGTCGTCGGCGGAATCATCCATGGCCCCGTCTTAGGGGCGCGCCGCTGTCTTGTCGAAGGGGGAAATGGGTGGGAGCCGGAACGACCCGCAGCGAATTCGTTGCGGCTGCTTCCTTCCGGACCTGACCGGGTTGGCGAAGACTGCGTCCGCCCGACTCCCGCGGCGCATATGGCGGCAGACGAGTCCAAATGCAAGATCGACGCGATCAACCGCCAAGATGCCGGCTTGGGGTGGGAAGCGGACACGGCAAATAGATGAAAGAGAGGCCGTTTCCGATCGTATCGGGACGCTCAGCGCCGCCGCGCCTTCCACGCACGGACCGCCGCCATCGTCTTTTCGACATGGGCCTGCGGCTTGCTGTCGGTGTAGCTGAGCAGGATCGTCCCGTTCGGCGCGATGACATAGGATGTCCGGTTCGACAACATCGACCCGTCGGGGCGCTGCATCGTCGAATCATATTTCGCCGCGACCTTCGCGCCCGGGTCGGCGGCGACGGCGAATTTGTCGCGGCATTCGGATTTCGAAAATTCGGCGACGCGCTCGATATTGCCCGCGGTCACGCCGACGACGCGCGCGCCCAGCCTGTTGAAATCGTCGCTCGCCTCGGCGAACAGATGCGCCTCCATCGTGCAGCCGGGGGTGAAGGCGGCGGGGAAGAAATAGAGCACGACCGGCCCCTTCTTCAGCGTCTGCTTCAGCGACAGGCTGAACGGCTTGCCCCCCTGCGCGGCGTTCAGCGTAAAATCGGGCGCCTTCGCGCCTTGCTTGAGCGCGGCGATGCCCTGCGGCGCGATAACGGCCAGCGACAGGCCCAGGCCGGCCGCCACCGCGAATTTTGCCGGGAATTTCATCAGCGGCCTCCACACGAACGGCGGGACTATTTTCCGCCGGGAGCCATTCTACTGCCTTATTCGCATACCGCAATCGCCCGACCGGCTGGCGCGCGCCGCCACGACCCCTCGGGTCCCTGCGGCGCACGCCAGCCGGCGGTGGTCATCGCCGATCAGCAGCGGCGGCCGCCGCGATCGATCTCGCGGCCGAGCAGCGCGCCCGCGGCGCCGCCGATGATCGTGCCGGGCAGGCGGTCGCCATAACGGTCGACCTCGCGGCCTAGCAGGGCGCCTGCGGCACCCCCGACGATCAGGCCGGTGGTTCCGCTGCCGCGCCGGCAATAATAGCGGCGGTCCCCGCGATAATGGTTGCGCCGGTAATCGCGGCGATGGTCGCGGCGATAGTCGCGCCGGTAATCGCGGTAATCGCCGCGGTCGCCATAATAGCCATGGCGGTGGTGCCGGTCGCGCGCCTCCGCCTCGGCGGGCAATGCCGCTACGGTGCTGGCGCCGATCAACGCCGCCAACGCCAGTTTCTTGAACAGGACCATCTGTCTTCTCCGTCTTGTCCCCCGCGGATCAGATTAGGGCCGCAAAGATGGCGCCCCGCTGAACTGCCGTTACCCCGGCGTGCCGCGCGCATCGGTTCGGCGATCTTTCGGGGCGTTCCGTCGCCCCCGATTGACCCCGCGCGCCGATCGGCGCAGCATCGCGCCATGACGCTCACCATCACTCCCAGCGGCCAGGCGTGCGGCGCGCGTGTCACCGGCGTCGACCTGACGCGGCCGCTCGATCCCGACACCGTCGCCGAAATTCGCTCGGCGTGGCTCGACCATCATGTCCTCGCCTTTCCGAACCAGAAAATGAACGACGACGACCTCGAGCGCTTCACCTTTTCTTTCGGCGGCTTCGGCGATGATCCGTTCATCCGGCCGATCCCGGGCCGCGAGCACATCATCGCGGTGAAGCGCGGAGCCCACGAGACCGCGCCGCTCTTCGCCGAAAACTGGCACAGCGACTGGAGCTTTCAGGCCCGCCCGCCTGCGGGCACGTGCCTTTTCGGCATCACCATCCCGGCCGTGGGCGGCAACACCGAATTTTCGAATCAGCACGCCGCGCTCGACGCGATGCCCGTCGATCTCCGCGCTCGCGTCGAGGAGTTGCAGGCGATCCACAGCGCGCGTGCAGGCTATGCGCCGCAGGGGATGTACGGCGCGAAAGACAAGAATCGCAGCATGGATATCCGCTCGGGGGACGAGGCGCTCGAAACGCAGCTTCATCCCTTCATCCGCGCGCATCCCGAGACCGGCCGCCTCGGCCTGTTCGGCTGCGCGGGCTACATCATCGGTTTCGACGGGCTCGACGACGACGAAGCCCTGCCCTTGCTCTACGAACTCATCCAGTGGCAGGGGCGCGAGGAGTTTCGCTATACGCACGTCTGGGAACCCGACATGCTCGTGATGTGGGACAATCGCTCGGTCCTTCATCGCGCGACCGGCGGCTATGACGGCCACGACCGCCTGCTCCACCGCACGACGATCGCGGCGTGCGACGGATAGCGAAACTTCGCACCGGACCCGCGCGTTGCTCCCGAAGAAGGAGCAAGAAACATGACTCTTCCCAACAACACCCTCGTCCTCGTCGCCGATGGCCGCAAGGCGCTGTTCCTGCGCAATCAGGGTGACGAGCAACAGATCGACCTGCGCACGGCCTCGCACCGGGAGCGCGAGGATCGCAAGGATAGCGACATCAAGACCGACGCCGCGGGCCGATCGAGCCGTCCGGCCGGTGCCGGGGGCTTTCAGGATACGATGGAGGAACCCGATTTCCACCAGCAGGAAGAGGATCGCTTCGCGCGCGAGCTGGCGGAAAAGGTCAATGCGATGGCGCTCGCCGGCAAGTTCGACGCGCTCGTGGTGATCGCGCCCGCGCGCACGATGGGCGAACTTCGCCCGCTCTGGCACAAGGAGGTCGGCGCGCGCCTCGTCGGCGAGCATGTCAAGGAGATGACCGACCGCCCGATCCCCGATATCGAGGCGTTGCTCGTCGGCGAGGCCGCGCCGCCTTCCTGATCAGGCGCGCGCTTCCTTGGCGAGCGTGCCCACCACGCCCCACGCGATCAGCGCCTGTCCCGCGAAATAGAGCGGCCAGACGAGCCACATGGTGACATCCTTGCCCAGCACCCCGCCCTCGCCCGCGAAGATGAACAGGTCGCTCGCGAGAAACAGCATCGCGCCGATGCCGGTACGATAGCGCGGAAAGCGGCTGGTCCATGCCGCAGCCGCCATCGCCGCGACGAACAGCGAATAGACGGCGGCGTGCCACCAGCCAGCCGCGGGGCTCAGCATGCCCCAGACAATCGCGAGCGTTGCGGGCATCGTCAGCCAGCCGAGCAGGCGCTGCGACGGCGTCGTCTGCGTTCGCCGGTTCATCAGATACAGGGCGATGGCGACGACATGCCCCACCGCAAAGGCCGCCGCACCCGCGACAAGCCCCTTCGCATCGAGCAGATAATCGCCAAGCGCGCCGAACGCGAGGGCCGCCGCGATCAGCCCGCCGTGCCTCTCGCGCGCGTTCGCTGCAGCCCACAGCGCCAGAAAACCGACCCCCGTCGTCTTCCAGGCCCAGATCGCCGGCCCGTCGAGCCGCTGCACCACCGCGAGCATGAAACTGACGCCCCCGGCCAGCGCCAGCAGCCAAAGCCAGCGCGCGCGATCCCAGCCCCGTTCCCCCGTCATAAACCGCCGCCCCTTTGCATCTTGCGTCCAACCGGACTAGTGCGCGCCGAACGAACGGCAAGTCAACGGACACGGTAAATGACGCACGACATTCACATCATCGGCGGCGGCCTCGCGGGTTCCGAAGCCACATGGCAACTCGCCGAGGCCGGCTATCGCGTGCGCCTGTCCGAAATGCGCGGCGGCGGCGACATGACCCCGGCGCATCAGGGCGACACGCTCGCCGAGATGGTCTGCTCGAACAGCTTTCGCAGCGACGACGGCGACAGCAATGCGGTCGGTCTCCTCCACCGCGAGATGCGGGAGCTGGGCTCGATCATCATGCGCGAAGCCGACGCGACGAAAGTTCCCGCCGGATCGGCTCTCGCGGTCGACCGCGACCTCTTCTCGGGCGGCGTGACCAGGGCGCTGGCGGAGCATCCCAACGTCACCATCGTCCGCGAACGCATCGACACGCTGCCGAACGAGGGCCCGACCATCGTTGCCACCGGCCCGCTCACCGCCGCATCGCTGGCGGAAAGCATCGGCGTCGCGACCGGAAAGGACGCGCTCGCCTTTTTCGATGCGATCGCCCCGATCGTTTATCGCGACAGCGTCGACATGGATATCGCCTGGATGGCGAGCCGCTGGGACAAGGTCGGGCCGATCGGCGACGGCAAGGATTACATCAACTGCCCGATGGACAAGGAGCAGTATTACGCCTTCGTCCAGGGGCTGATCGACGGCGACAAGACCGACTTCAAGGACTGGGAAAAGGACACCCCCTATTTCGAGGGCTGCATGCCGATCGAGGTGATGGCCGAGCGCGGCGTCGAAACGCTGCGCTTCGGTCCGATGAAGGGCGTCGGGCTCGACAATCCGCGCACCGGACGCTGGCCCTATGCGGTCGTCCAGCTGCGGCAGGATAATGCGCTCGGCACGCTCTGGAACATGGTCGGATTCCAGACCAAGCTCAAACATTCGGCGCAAGTCGAGCTGTTCCGCACCATTCCGGGGCTCGAAAAGGCCGAATTCGCGCGCCTCGGCGGCCTCCATCGCAACAGCTTCATCCGTTCACCCGAGCTGCTCGACGATCAGCTTCGCCTCAAATCGGCGCCGCATATCCGCTTTGCGGGTCAGATCACCGGCTGCGAAGGCTATGTCGAAAGCGCCGCGATCGGCCTCGTCGCCGCGCGCTTTGCCGCCGCAGAGCTGGGCGGCCGGAGCTTGCTCCCGCCACCGCCCGAAACCGCTCTGGGCGCGCTGCTCGGCCACATCACCGGCGGCGCCGACGCCGCATCCTACCAGCCGATGAACGTCAATTTCGGCCTCTTCCCACCGCTGGCGGAAGATGTCCGCAAGAAGGATCGGAAGCTCGGTTATACGCAGCGCGCCGGGACGAAGCTCGCGGAGTGGATCAAGCAGGCCGAAGGTGTGGCAGCCTGACCCGATGTGATCCCCGGCGAAAGCCTGGTTTCATACCCATGGGCCCCGGCTTTCGCCGGAGATCACCAACCTCGGATCAACAGCTGCACTTCGCTTTCACCGACCGCTTCGGCGCCGTCGTCGCGAACTCGGCGCGGGTCAAATCGCCCGACTTGTCGTTATCGGCTCCGGCGAAGCGATCGCCGGTCGCCACCGCCCATTCCTCGAAAGTCAGCAGATTATTGCCGTCCCGGTCGAGCTTGCGAAACGCCGCGGTGCGCGACGACATCAGCTCGACGCGGCTGATCCTGTCATTGCGGTCGCGGTCGAAGCGGTTGAACCGCCGCTCCTCGCGCGAAGCTTCCTTTGCGGCGGGCAGCGCGGGCGGCGCGGGCCCCCGTTTCGGCGCATTCGCCGCCGCCACGGGAATGGCGGGCAAGGCCGGGGGCGGGTCCGGCAGCACCTCCACTTCGGCGACCTGCGTATAGCCCTTCCACATGAACAGCCCGCCGGTGAGGAGCAGCGCGCTCGCAACGCCGCCGATCAGGAACCGCGAAACCGCCATACGCATCTCCCCCGTTACCGCCCCCTCGCTATCACGGCGCCTTCGGCGCGCCAACAAACGCCGCCATAATGGTTACGAATTATAATCGAAAGGCCCTCTCGAAATTGCTCGAATGATTGCTACATTCGATCAATGCAAAATTACCTCCCCTCGCTGAAGCAGATGCAATATCTCGTCGCGCTCCACGAGCATGGGCATTTCGGCCGCGCCGCCGACGCCTGCAACGTCACCCAGTCGACCTTGTCCGCCGGCATTCGCGAGCTCGAAACCCTGCTCGGCCAGACGCTCGTCGAGCGCACCCGCCGCGTCGTCCGCTTCACCGTGCTCGGCAACGCCATTGTCGAAAAGGCGCACCGCGTGCTCCGCGAGGCCGAGGAACTCGCCGATATGGCGGCCGCCGCCTCGGCTCCGCTCGTCGGCGAGCTGCGGATGAGCGTCATCCCGACGATCGCGCCCTTTCTCCTCCCAGGCCTGCTTCCGCGCCTTCGCAAGGAACGCCCCGCGCTGAAGCTGTTCCTGCGCGAAGAACCGAGCGCGCAGGCGTGCGAGTCGCTGCACCACGGCACCGTCGATTGCGTGCTGCTCGCGCTCCCCTATGCGTGCGGCGATGTCGAGAGCGAGAAATTGTTCGATGACGCGCTGTTCGTCGCCTTTCCCGGCGACCAGAGCGAAGACCTGCCCGCGATGGTCAGCGCCGACCAGCTCGACCCCGCGCAGATGCTGATGCTCGAAGACGGGCATTGCCTGAAGGACCATGTCCTCGCCGCGTGCAACCGCCCCGAGCTGCGCGCGGGCGCACGCATGATGGGCACGTCGCTCCACACGCTCGTGCAGATGGTCGATAACGGCCTCGGCATCACGATGTTGCCGCAAATGGCGATCGAGGCGGGCATCCTCGATCACACCGACATCGATACGCGCCCGCTCGACTCGGAGCACGACTGGCGCACGATCGCGCTCGTCTGGCGCAAGGGCAGCCCGCGCGCCGAGGAGTTCCGCATGCTCGCGGACATTTTCAGGAAGCATCAGGCGAATTAGCCGTCCGTTTCATCGGCAGGAAACGACCGATTGCGGACATTGCCAGATAGCTGCATATACGCCAGATCATGACAACCGAACCTTGGCAAACAAGGGCGCCGGATCTCATTGCCGACGTGCTCATTTATCCAACCGAGGAGGGCGGAAGAGCAACTGCCATCCAGCCCGGCTATGGTTGCCCCTGCTTCACTGAAAAGCAGACCCGCGTTGGAGGTTGGGATGCCCGGCTCCAACTGGGCGATCAGCCTTTAGAGCTGGGAATCAAGCGGCAAGTGGGCTTCGTATTTCTCTCGTCCGAAGGTGCGGAGAAGATGCGTCGCGCACGTAGATTTTATCTGTGGGAGGGTCGCTTCATCGGTGAGGCGTTGGTCACGGACTGACGGCCGCTTCCCACCCCATATCGGCCGTCCGCTTTCGCCCGATCAGTCAATCCCACCGCTCCGCCCGCGTCTGATCCGTATCACGCTCCTCGACCCACCGAACGCGCCCGTCGGCAAAGCTCTCGCGCTTCCACAGCATCACGTCGGTCTTCAGCCGGTCGATCAGAAACTCGACCGCCGCGAGCGCCTCGGCGCGATGCGGGCTGCTGGCGAGCACGAGCACGATCGTCTCGCCCGACGCCATCGCGCCGACGCGGTGGATCAGCGTCAGTGCCGACAGTTTCCAGCGATCGGACGCTGCGTGAGCGAGCGCGGCGAGCCCCGCTTCGGTCATGTGCGGATGATGCTCGAGGAACAGCTCGGTCAGCCCGTCGCCGCCGCGGACCCGGCCGACAAAACTCGCGCTCGCGCCATGCTCCCCCGCATCGTGCACATCGAATTCGGCGGACACATCGATTGGCGCCGATTGCACGGACACGCGGATCATCCGCCGGTGACCGGCGGAAACAGTGCCACCTCGCGCGCGTCCAACAGCGGAGCGTCGGCGCCGATCATTACGCCGTCGATCGCGGCGCGGATGCGGTGCGGCTCGGCAAACGCCAGCGCGCCGCGCTCGTCGCGCGCGGCCAGCCATCCGATCAGCGCGCCGACGTCGCCGATGCCCGCCGGCACGTCGACCACTTCATCGGCCACCCCCATCCGTTCGCGGACCCACGAAAAATAGGCTATGTTCAGCGCCATCGGCCCGGCCTCAATCCATATGCTTCAGGCCGACGCGCAGATAATCCCAGCCGGTGATCAGCGTCAGCACCGCGGCGCCCCACAGCGAGACGAGCCCGACGCTCTTGATCCAGACCATCGCGGGCAAGGCGCCCGCCAGGATCAGCGCGCCGAATGCGACGAGCTGAAAGGTCGTCTTCCACTTCGCGAGCTGCGTCACCGGCATCGACACCTGCAGCGTCGCCAGGAATTCGCGCAGCCCCGACACGATGATCTCGCGCAGCAGGATCATCAGCGCCGCAATGACGTGATAACCCGCAATGTCGCGCGTGAAGACGAGCAACAGAATGACCGCCGCGATCATGATCTTGTCGGCGATCGGATCGAGAAAGGCGCCCAGCCGCGACACGATCCCGCGCGAGCGTGCAACATAGCCGTCAAAATAGTCGGTAATGCCCATCAGGCAGTAAAGACCGAAGGCGAGCGCATAGTCGATCGGCTTGGGCTGGTGCGATCCCTCGACCACCCCCGGCCACAGCAGGAAAAGCAGGATGGGAACCGCCAGGATCCGCGAAAGGGTCAGGATGTTGGGAAGGCTGAGCATGATCCCCGTCGATATAAGCGGTCCAAAATGACCTTTGACCGTATCCGCCCTAGCCGATAAGTCCCCCGGGCGACAACCAAATTGCCCGCGATTTGCGTGGTGACCGAACAAGTTTGAAGAGATTGGACCACGCATGACCGGCTCCTTTGCGCTATTGAAGCAACGCCGGTTCCTGCCTCTTTTCGTCACCCAGCTCCTCGGCGCGTTCAACGACAATCTGTTCAAGAACGCGATGGTGCTGTTCGTCGTCTATGGCGTTTTCAACGACGAGGCGTCCGAAACGCTGTTCAGCGCGGTCGCGACGGGGCTGTTCATCCTGCCCTTCTTCCTGCTTTCGGCGCTCGCGGGCCAGCTCGCCGATACGCGCGACAAGGCGCGGATCATCCGCATCGTCAAATTCTGCGAAATCCTCATCATGTTCGTCGGCGGGCTCGGTCTCGTCCTTGCCTGGATGGGCTTTGCAGTCCACCTGATCGCGATCCCGCTGATGATGCTCGCGCTCTTCGCGATGGGCATCCACTCGACCTTCTTCGGCCCGATCAAATATGCGATCCTGCCGCAGCACCTCGAAAGCGACGAGGTGCTCGCCGGCACCGGGCTCGTCGAGGCGGGCACCTATATCGCGATCCTCGCGGGCACGATCCTCGCCGGCGTGATCGACGTCGAATGGGCGGCGCTCGGCGTCGTGCTGGTGGCTGGCCTCGGCTATTGGACCGGTCGCAAGGTACCGCCCGCGCCGCCCGAACATGAGGAAACGGGGATCGACTGGCACATCATCCGCTCGTCGGTCGCGCTCGTCCGCGGCACGATGCACATTCCGCGCCTCTATCTCGCGATCCTTTCGATCAGCTTCTTCTGGACGATCGGCGCGGTGCTGTTCATCCAGTTCCCGCCGCTGGTGAAGAACATCCTCCATGCCGACAAGAGCGTCGCCAGCCTGTTCCTCGCCATCTTCTCGATCGGCATCGCGATCGGCTCGGTCGCGGTCAACCGACTGCTCAAGGGGCAGGTGTCGGCGCGCTACAGCCCCGCCAGCGTCATCGTCATGGGCGTCTTCGTCCTCGCCTTCTATTGGGTTTGCCGCAACTGGGAGCATGATCCGTCGGGCGTGATGTACGGGATCGAAGGCTTCCTCGGGCACGCCGACGTCATCCCGCTGCTCGCCGCGCTGCTCGGCATCGCGATCAGCGGCGGCATGTTCGTCGTGCCGCTTTATGCCTTCCTCACCACCACGGTTCCCAAGGACCAGACCGCACGCACCGTCGCCGCGAACAATATCGTCAATTCGGGCGCGATGGTCGCGGGTTCGCTGCTCGCGATGGGGCTCGGTTTCGCCGGGGTCGGGGTCGTCGATCAGCTGTTGATGAGCGCCGCGATGTGCCTCATCTCCGCCTGGCTCGCGGTCAAGCTGCACCGCGCCTGCGACTGACCGAGCCCGCGACGGCGGCTGTTTCCGCTTCGGGGTGGTGAGCGACCGCCTCCGGTAGAAACCGGTCAGCGCGGCCCTTGCATGTTGCGGCTTTCCGCCGGGATATGCACGGTCATCCCATCCATATCCGCCGTCAGGACGATCTGGCACGACAGCCGGCTGGTCCGCCGCACCCCCGCGGCGAGGTCGAGCATATCCTCTTCCATCTCGCTCGCGGGCGGCAGGCGGTCGAAATCCTCCTTCGCCACGATGACGTGGCAGGTCGAACAGGCCATCTGGCCTTCGCATGTCCCTTCGAGCGGCATCATATGCGCCTGCGCGACGTCGAGCAGGATATCGCCGGGCTGCGCCTCGGCCTCGGTGCGCTGCTTGCCATCGGCGTGGATGAAGGTGACGCGCATCAGTTCACCCCCTGCAGCCGCGCCGCCGCCTTGATCGCTGTCAGGCCCGCGCGCAAGTCCTGCTCGCTGGTGTATCGCCCCCAGCCGAGGCGGATCGAGGCGCGGGCGTCGGCTTCGCTGACGCCCATCGCGCGCAGCACATGGCTGACCTTGCCCGAACCGCTGCCGCACGCGCTACCGAGCGAGAAGGCGATTTCGCGTGCGTCGGACATCAGGCGCAGGCCGTTCACGCCTTCGCGCCGGATGTTGAGATTGCCGTGGTAGCGGCGGTTGGCATCGCCATTGATCGTCCATTCGGGGAGCATATCGAGCGCGAGCGACCAGAGCCGCTCGACATGGCTTGCGTCCTTGTCGAACCGCTCGGCGGCGAGCGCCGCCGCAGCGCCGAACCCGGCACAGAGCGCAGGCGACACGGTGCCCGATCGCATCCCCTGCTCCTGCGCGCCGCCGAACATCAGCGGCGGCAGGTCGACGCCGTCCCTGACCCACAGCGCGCCGATACCCTTGGGCCCGTGGATCTTGTGCGCCGACAGCGCGATCAGGTCGGCACCGTCGGGGATGGCGACGCGGCCGTAACCCTGCACCGCGTCGCAGAGCAGCAGGCTGTTTTTCGCATGGGCGGCGGCGGCGAAATCGGCGACGGGCTGGATCGTGCCGACCTCGTTGTTCACCAGCATCGTCGCGACGATGCCGTTATGGGGGATCATCGCATCATCAGGCGGCAGCGCCAGCCCCTTGTCATCGACCGGCAGGATCGCCGCGTTCAACCGCTCGAGACATTGCAGCGAGGCGGCATGTTCGATGCTGAGCCCCGCGACGCCGCCGGGCATCGACTCGGCGCCGCGCAGCAGGGCCCAGTTGAGCGCCTCGGTCGCACCCGAGGTGAAGAAGAGGCGGCCGCCTTTGGGGAGCAGCGCCGCGACCTGGTCGCGCGCGACCTCGACCGCGGCGGCGGCGGCGCGGCCGGCCTTGTGCGTGCTCGATGGATTCGCAAAACCATCCTCCCCGTCCGGCCCCTCTAGCCAGCGCAGCATCGCCTCGCGCGCTTCAGGAGCGAGCGGCGTAGTGGCTTGATAGTCGAGGTAAATCATCCGGGGCGAAAATCCTTGTTGCGAGCGATTCGCAAAAGTTGCAAGTTGCGACCTATTTTCTATATAGGCGCCATCTTCGCTCCGCCACCCTGCCAACCCGGCGATTCGGCGGCCAGCCATAAAAGATAAGAGGTGCTCCCATGCCCGACGTTATTTTCCCCGGCCCCGAAGGCCGCATCGAAGGCCGTTTCTCGCCCCCGCCGCGCCCGCGCGCGCCGGTCGCGCTGATTCTCCACCCGCATCCGCAGGGCGGCGGCACGATGAACGACCGCATCACGCAGGCGATGTACAAGAGCTTCGTCGCGCGCGGTTTCGCGGTGCTGCGCTTCAACTTCCGCGGCGTCGGCCGCAGCCAGGGCACGTTCGACAACGGCATCGGCGAGCTTAGCGACGCCGCATCGGCGCTCGACTGGGTCCAGTCGATCCATCCCGAGGCGCAGACGACCTGGGTCGCGGGCTTCAGCTTCGGCGCGTGGATCGGCATGCAGCTTTTGATGCGCCGTCCCGAAATCCGCGGCTTCCTTTCGGTCGCGCCGCCGGCGAACATGTACGACTTCAGCTTCCTCGCCCCCTGCCCCTCGTCGGGCATCATCGTCGCGGGCGGGCAGGACGAGATCGTGCCGCCGAGCGCGGTGCAGAAGCTGGTCGACAAGCTGCGCACGCAAAAGGGCATCACGATCCATCACGACGAGATCCCGCGCGCCAACCATTTCTTCGAGCATGAGCTCGACCAGTTGATGAAGTCGCTCGACAATTATCTGGATATGCGGCTCGCGCCCGATTCGCCGATCCGTTAAACCCGTCATCGCGAGGAGCAAAGCGACGACGCGATCTCCAGCGTGCGGCAGTTCACGCCGATGGCTGGAGATTGCTTCGCTGCGCTTGTAATGACGAAGTGCTATTTCACCGGCATCAGCCAGATCGCGACATTCGCGAACATCACCAGCGCAGCGACCAGCATCAGCAGCGCGCGGCGGCGGTCGCCCTTGCGAAAAACAAGGACGGCACCGCCAGTCAGCAGCACGCCGGTCAGCATCAGGATGGACATGATCGTGTCGGACATGGGGCGGCTTTATCGGCGCCGTCACAAATTTGCCACCTCGCTTATGGCCAATCCGCATGGCTTGGCCTAAAGGGCCGACATCGATTCCCTTATGCCCTGCGGGAGCCGCACCATGCGCATCGCCATCGCCTCCGACCACGCCGCTTACGAACTGAAAGCCCTGCTTGCCGACTGGCTGCGCGAAAAGGGGCATGAAGTTGAAGACCTCGGCACCAACGGTCCCGACAGCGTCGATTATCCCGATTATGGCTATCGCCTCGCCGAAGCGATCGCCGATGGCCGTGCGGAACGCGGCGTGGCGCTGTGCGGATCGGGCATCGGCATTTCTATCTCGGTCAACCGCAACCCCGCCGCGCGCTGCGCGCTGGTGTCCGAACCGCTGTCGGCGAAGCTCGCGCGCGAGCATAATGACGCGAACGTCATCGCGATGGGCGCACGCCTGACGGGTATCGACATGGCCAAGGCGTGCCTCGACGCCTTCCTGATCACCGATTTCGCCGGCGACCGCCACGCGCGCCGCGTCGACAAGCTTTCGAATCCGCCTCAACTGGAGACCAGCCGATGACCACAGAAACGCTCGCCAAGCCCATCAAATCGGCCGGCTATTTCACCGATGGTGTCGGCACGGTAGACCCTGCGGTTGCCGCGGCAATGAAGCACGAACTCGAACGCGAACAACATCAGATCGAACTGATCGCGAGCGAGAATATCGTTTCGAAAGCGGTGCTCGAAGCGCAGGGCAGCGTCTTCACCAACAAATATGCCGAGGGCTACCCCGGCCGCCGCTATTATCAGGGCTGCGCTCCGTCGGACGAGGTCGAAACCCTCGCGATCGACCGCGCGAAGCAGCTTTTCGATTGCGGCTATGCGAACGTCCAGCCGCATTCGGGGGCGCAGGCGAACGGCGCGGTGATGCTCGCGCTGACCAAGCCCGGCGCGACGATCCTCGGCATGAGCCTCGACGCCGGCGGCCACCTGACCCACGGCGCGCCGCCTGCGATGTCGGGCAAATGGTTCAACGCGGTTCAGTACGGCGTGCGTGCCGACGACCATCTCGTCGATTTCGACCAGGTCGAGACGCTGGCGAGGGAGCATCGCCCGTCGCTGATCATCGCGGGCGGTTCGGCCTATCCGCGCACGCTCGACTTCGCGCGCTTCCGAGCCATCGCCGATGACGTCGGCGCGCTGCTGATGGTCGACATGGCGCATTTCGCTGGCCTCGTCGCCGGTGGCGCGCACCCCTCGCCGATGGAACATGCGCATGTCGTCACCACGACGACGCACAAGACGCTGCGCGGCCCGCGCGGCGGCATGATCCTGACCAACGACGAAGCGATCGCCAAGCGCATCAACTCGGCGGTCTTCCCCGGCCTTCAGGGCGGCCCGCTGATGCACGTCATCGCCGCGAAAGCCGTGGCGTTCGGCGAAGCGCTGCGTCCCGAATTCAAGGATTATGCGAAGGCGACGATCGCCAATGCGCAGGCGCTGGCGAACCGGCTGAAGGCGCGCGGCGCCGACATCGTCGCGGGCGGCACCGACACGCACCTTGCCCTCATCGACCTCCGCCCGCTCGGCGTCACCGGGCGCGACGCCGACGAGGCGCTCGAGCGCAGCGCGATCACCTGCAACAAGAACGGCATCCCCTTCGACCCGCTGCCGCCGGTCAAGACCAGCGGCATCCGCGTTGGATCGCCCGCGGGCACGACGCGCGGTTTCGGCATCGCCGAGTTCGAGGAAATCGGCGACATGGTCGCCGACGTGCTCGAGGCGCTGCGCGACAAGGGCGAGCATGGCGATGCCGACGTCGAAGCGAATGTCCGCGGCCGCGTGCGCGCGCTGTGCGAGCGCTTCCCCATCTATCAGGGATAAAACAATGGCGCGGCAGCACCCCGAGGAACCGACGCTCGTTGAACTCTCGATCGAAGAGGTCAAGGCGATGGGCAAGCAGGGGATGAACCATCCCTCGACACGCCCCGTCCTGACCGGCGGCGTCGTCGGCGCGATCGCGGGTGCGGTGCTGCCCGTCGTGACATGGCCGGTCGGCCTGTTCGCGGGCGCCGCCATCGCGCTTTACAGCCGGGTGAAGCGCTGACCCATGCGCTGCCCCTATTGCGGACATGAAGACAGCCAGGTGAAGGACAGCCGTCCGACCGAGGACGGCGCCGCCATCCGCCGCCGCCGCCAGTGCGAGGATTGCGGCGCGCGCTTCACGACCTTCGAGCGCATCCAGCTCCGCGAGGTCGCCGTGCTCAAGGCGGGTGGGACGCGCGAACCCTTTGACCGCGAGAAATTGATGCGCAGCGTCCAGATCGCTTGCCGCAAGCGCCCGATCGACGGCGCGCGGATCGAGCGCCTCGTGTCGGGCATTCAGCGCCAGCTCGAAACTTCGGGCGAGAATGAGGTGCAGGCGTCGCAAATCGGCGCGATGGTGATGGAAGCGCTCAAGGGCTTCGACAATGTCGCCTATATCCGCTTCGCCAGCGTCTATCGCGATTTCACCGAAGCCAAGGATTTCGAGGAATTCGCCTCGACGATCACCGAGGCGGCCCGGCCGATCAAATGACCGCGGCTCCGCCCCCCGTCATCGTCCTCGTCCGTCCGCAGCTTGGTGAGAATATCGGCAAGGCGGCGCGCGCGATGCTCAATTTCGGGCTGACCGAAATGCGCCTCGTCGCCCCGCGCGACGGCTGGCCCAATCCCGATGCGGGGCCCGCGGCGTCGGGCGCCGACACCGTGCTGGCCGAAGCGCAGGTTTTCGACACGCTCGCCGACGCCGTCGCCGACTGCACGACCATCTATGCCACCACGGTTCGCAAGCGCGGCGTGACCAAGCCGGTGCTGACCCCGGAGGCGGCGGCGCGCGAGGTCCATGGCAGCGCGGGGCGTTCGGCCTATGTCTTCGGCCCCGAACGTTCGGGGCTCGAGACCGACGATGTCACGCTGGCGCACAAGATCGTCACCGTGCCGATCAACCCAGAATTCGCCTCGCTCAATCTTGCGCAGGCGGTGATTCTGCTCGCCTATGAATGGTCGAAGGGCGTCGCGCTGGCGAGCCCGCCCGAGGTCCCGCTCGATCCCCCGGCCGAACATGGCGTGCTGGAAGAATTCATCGAGCATCTGGTCCGCGACCTCGACAAGAGCGGATATTTCTTTCCGCCCGAACGACGCGAAATGACGCTGCGCACCTTACGCACCGCGCTGACCAAGGCGGGCTGGTCGTATAATGACGTCCGTATGATGCACGGCATTATTACGGCGCTTGGCCGCACCCCAAGAGCGCGTTGAGTATCGACCTCGACAATCGCGCATCGCGCTCTTAGAAGGCACGGTCCTTCAAGGAGCGAATAGCTTTATGATTTCCGCAATACTTTCCCTGGCCTTGGCCATGACCGCCGCCAGCGGGACCGACACCCCTCCGGCCAAAGCGGCAAAGCCCAAAAAGGTCTGTACGAAGATCGAGGTCACCGGAAGCACGGTACCGAAGCGCGTGTGCCGCACCGTGGCAGAGCCCGCGAAACCCAAAGAAGAGACAGAACAGGCGGCGACCGACGCACCGCCCGCCGGCGCCACCAACTAGGATCAGCGACCGGCGCGCAGACGATCCCATTCGGTCGCCTCATAGGCGATCGACTGTTCGACCAGCTCGTTCCACACCGCGCGCAGCCGCTCGGGCTCCAGTCCGGCGGCCTCGGCCTCACGCGCCACGTTGGCCAGCACCTCGGCCTTGCGCGCTTCGTCGCGGACGGCATTGCGGTCGGCCTTGATGCGCGCGGCCGCGTCCATATAGCCGAAGCGGCGGACGAGCAGCGCGACGAGTTCGCGGTCGACCTGATCGACCCCGGCGCGGACTTCGGTCATCGTTTCGCATCGTTCGGGAAGTTTGGCGGACGTCATGCGCGCAGCCTTTAGCGGCTTTTTCGCCGCTGTCGAGCGGCGGGCTTGCGGCTTGACTTTCCGCCCCTCCCCGTCTAACCGCGCGCCTTCGCAATGGACCCCGCACCCCGGTGAAGCGGCGGTCGCATATGGCATCCCGTCCATATGGTGCGACCCGGGAACCGCCGAAATCCTTCGGCAAACAGCATATTGGAGACGACATATGTCGAAGCGCCAGAGCGCCAAGTATAAACTCGACCGCCGGATGGGCGAAAACATCTGGGGGCGTCCGAAAAGCCCGGTCAACCGCCGCGAATATGGCCCCGGCCAGCACGGCCAGCGCCGCAAGGGCAAGATGTCCGACTTCGGTATCCAGCTCCGCGCGAAGCAGAAGCTGAAGGGCTATTACGGCGACATCACCGAAAAGCAGTTCAAGAAGAACTATTTCGAAGCATCGCGCATGAAGGGCGACACCGGCCAGAACCTGATCGGCCTGCTCGAGCGCCGCCTCGACGCCGTGGTCTATCGCTCGAAGTTCACCCCGACGATCTTCTCGGCGCGTCAGCTCGTCAGCCATGGTCACGTCTATGTGAACGGCGTGAAGTGCAACGTCGCGAGCCGCCTCGTGAAGCCGGGCGACGAAGTCACCCTCGGCAAGAAGGCGCAGGAAATGGCGCTGGTCGCCGAAGCGCAGAGCCTGCCCGAGCGCGACCTGCCCGAATATCTGTCGGTTGACGGCACCAAGTCGACCTATGTCCGCGTCCCGACACTCGACGAAGTGCCCTATCCGGTGAAGATGGAACCGAACCTGGTCGTCGAATTCTATTCGCGCTGATCGGTTCGATTGCGAAATTGCGAGGGGCGGTCCGGAAACGGACCGCCCCTTTTTCGTTCAGTGTGGCAGGAACCGCGTAATCTGCGCGAGCATCGCTGTGCGCGTGTCGCTGTCGCTCAGGCCGTGCGCAAGGCCGGGATATTCGACCAGCTCAACCTTCTTTCCGGCGGAGGCCAACGCACCGCGCATGATCCGCGACTGGTCGATATCGACATTCTGGTCCAGCGTTCCGTGGAACATGAGCACCGGCGCTACGATGCGGCCGGCATTCTGGGCCGGCGACCCCTCGCGGATGTGGGGACCCGAACCGATGAAATCGCGAACGATCGCGCCGCTGGTATAGCGGGCACTTTCGGTCTTAAATCTGCTGAGATCGGTCACCGGTGCGATCGCGACAATCGCACGGAACAGGTCGGGCGCGACGACACCCGACTGCAACGCGGCATAGCCGCCATAGGACCAGCCGACGATCGACAATTTGGCGGGATCGGCCCCTTGGGCCAATATCCACCGGCCGGCGTCGCTCACATCGCCGATCGCGACCTTCCACGACTGGAACCCATTGTTCTGATACCATTGGTCGCCATAGCCCGACGATCCGCGGTAATTGGGCTGGACGACCGCGAAGCCTTCTTGGGCGAAATATTGCGCGAGCCAGTCGAACCCCCATTCGTCGCGCGAAGACGGCCCGCCATGCGGCATGACGATCGCCGGCAGGCCCTTGGCATCGCTGCGTCCCGGAGGGAGCGTCAGATAACCGGGGATCATCGTACCGTCGGACGCAGGATAGCGTACCGCCTTGACCGGCGCGAGCGTCAGTCCCGACAACAAGGGCCGGTCTTCAAGCAGCGGGCGCAGCTGTTTTAGCGCGGGTGTATAACGATAATAGCGCCCCGGATCGACGTCCGATCCGGCCCACAGCAACCAATGCGATTCATCGGCCGACGCATCGACGAAATAAACCTGGCGGCCACCAAGCGCGCGTGACAAGGAGTTGGCCATCGCCGCGACCTGGGGGTCGGTCGTCACCATCTGGCGGCGATCGGTGGCATAAGTCGCACCCACCACGCGCTGATCGCGGCCGACACGAACCAGCGCATCGACATCGACTTCGGGATGGCGATAGAGGGTTTCGCCCTTCCCCGTTCCATCAAGCTTCACCGCCATGACCGCAAGGCGCCCGTCGATCTTGCCGAAGCCGATCGCACGATCGGTCGCCGCGTCAACCGTCCAGGGCTCAAATCCCTCGCGCGACAATGTGTCAATCGACGATAACTGCTGCCAGTCACCGCCACCTGCAGGCTTGTAGAAATAACGCACGATCCGGCTGAGGTTGTCCGTCCGTCCTTCCATCGGCTGGGTGCCCATGATGCGCACTTCGCCTTTGCCGTCGGTGATATATTCGATGGTGTCGCGCCGGGGTTTCTCGACGACCTTCACCGAGCCTTCGACGACATTCACCAGGTCGACCCCCATCCCCTCCTCATCCTTGGTGATCAGGGAAGCCGTACGGCGGTTCGCCTCGGGAACATGGCTGCGCATCATCAATACGCTGCCCGGCGGTCCCGGCTGCCAGTCGATGACGCTGCCACCGCGGAAATCGATCCCCAGCGCATTGTCGCCGCGCCGGATGCTCAGCGACTTGACGTTGCCGCCCGCGGCATCGACGCCCAGCAGCGACGAAAAGCCATAGATGAACTCGCCCACCTTCTCCCGGCCGCCGATCTGGCAGACCAGCCGCGCGTCGGTCGCCCATCTGCACCAGCGCAGGATTTCGGGGTCGCCGCTTGCGCGCAAGATGCGGCGGGGCAAGGCCCCGTCGGCAATATCGACGACGAACAGATCGTTCGCCTGCCCCTTGTTCGGGGCCAGAAAGGCAAGGCGCTGCCCGTCAGGCGACAAGCTGACCTGCGTGACGCCGTCAAGCGTACCGAAGCGGCGTGCGACGTCTCCCTCCTGTGCGTGCGCGGCCCCCGCGGCAATCCCCAAACCCAGCAAATATAGCCAGCGCCCCCGCATATCCATCCCCCTGTTATTCGGTCCCCTTTTGCTTCTCTAAAAGCCGGCGTCCGCTTTTCCAAGCGCTGAAAGTCCCACAAGCGGCGCTTGCACCCTCCGCACCGGGCTGGCACAAGCCCGCGGTCGAATACGAAAACCCGAGGAATTTCCATGCTTCGCTTCCCCCGCTCGACCGCAGCCCTTGCGGTTCTTCTGACCGTTGCCGCGTGCAATGCGTCGGACAAGACAGCCACGTCGACCGTTACGATCCCCGACGTCGAGATCCCCGAACTGCCGCTCGCGACGTTGCAGGAGGTGACGAAGGAATTGTCGTCGGACGCCTATGAGGGCCGCGCGCCCGGCACCGCGGGCGAGGAAAAGACCGTCGCCTATATCATCAAGAAATATGAGGAAGCGGGGCTGAAGCCCGGGAACAACGGCAGCTGGACGCAGGATGTGCCGCTGGTCGAAATCACCGCAAAAAATGCGACACCGCTCACCTTCACCGGCGGCAAGACGCCGGTCACCGCGCAATATGCGAAGGACTATGTCGCGTTCAGCTATCGCGTCCAGCCGAAGACCGAGGTCAAGGACAGCGACGTCGTGTTCGTCGGCTATGGCATCAACGCCCCCGAAAAGGGCTGGAACGACTATGCCGGGCTTGATGTGAAGGGGAAGACCGTCGTCGTCCTCGTTAACGATCCCGACTGGCAGACCAAGGAAGCCAAGGGCGAGTTCAACGGCCGCGCGATGACCTATTACGGCCGCTGGAGCTATAAATATGAGGAAGCCGCGCGGCAGGGCGCCGCGGCGGTGCTGATCGTCCACGACACCGAACCCGCCGCCTATGGCTGGAACGTTGTCGAATCGAGCAACACCGGCACGCAATACCTCGCCGACAGCAAGAATGGCGGCGCCGACCAGACGGTCGCCAACGGCTGGATCCAGCTTCCCAAGGCGAAGGAATTGTTCGCAAGCGCGGGCCAGGACTTCGACAAGCTGCGCGAGGCCGCCAAGAAGAAGGGGTTCAAGCCCGTCGCGCTGACCGGAGTGAAGGCGAATTTCGGCTTCGACAACCAGATTTCGAAGAAGATGTCGCGCAACGTCATCGGCGTGCTGCCGGGCGCCAAGCGGCCGGATGAATATGTGCTCTACACCGGCCATTGGGATCACCTCGGCCGCTGCACGCCTGTCGCCGGCGACGACATCTGCAACGGTGCGGTCGACAATGCGAGCGGCATCGCCGGTCTGGTGACGCTGGCGCAGGCGTTCCAGAAGGTCGGCGCGCCCGATCGCAGCATCGTCTTCCTTGCCGTAACGGCCGAGGAATCGGGTCTGCTCGGCTCGAAATATTATGCCGAAAACCCGATCTTCCCGCTCGCGCAGACGGTGGGCGGCGTGAACATGGACGCATTGAACGCGAGCGGTCCGGCGAAGGACATCGTCGTCGTGGGCGGCGGCAAGTCCGAACTCGACGCCTATGTCGAAAAACTCGCCAAGATGGAGGGCCGCACGGTCAAGGCCGAGCCGACGCCCGAAAAGGGCTTCTATTATCGTTCCGACCACTTCAGCTTCGCCAAGCTCGGCGTACCGATGTTCAACTTCGGCAGCGGCGAGGATCTCGTCGAAGGCGGGGTCGAAGCCGGCCAGAAGGCGTCGGAAGATTATGAGAAGAACCGCTATCATGCGCCGGGCGACGAGTATGAGGCGATCACCAACTGGGGCGGCATGATGTCGGACCTGCGCCTCTATTATGCCGCAGGGCGGATGCTCGCGATGACCGACGCGTGGCCGAACTGGGTCGAGGGCGACGAATTCCGCGCCGCCCGCGACAAGTCGCGCGCCGGTAAGTAACGGAGACAACCGCTCCTCCGCAGTTGCGGGGAGCATCGTGTTCCGGCAATCCAGAATGGCAGCAGCCATTCTGGATTGCTGCGTTTTGGACGAGATGATCGATGTCACGGGCATCGACGCAAAGGACTATCACGCGATGACCCACCGCATGCCCGCCGAATGGGCACCCCATGATGCCGTCTGGATCGGCTTTCCGCACATGGCGGAGGAATGGTCGAGCCAAATCGATGCCGCGCGGCGCGATGTCGCGGCCTTTGCGAATGCCGTCCACGACGGCGGACGTGGTGAGACAGTGCATCTTCTCGTTCGCGACCATGACAATGCCGATATCGCCGAGGCGCTCGTCGACGAGGGCGTGAAGTTGTTCGTCGCCCCCTTCGGCGATATCTGGCTGCGCGACACGGGTCCGATCATCGTCGGCACCGGCGCCCAGCGCGAGGCGCGCAATTTCGACTTCAACTGGTGGGGCAACAAGTTCGTGATGCCCGGCGACCGGGAGATCGGGGCGATCCTGGCCGCGCACGCGGACCTGCCGACGCAGCATCTCGACTGGGTGCTCGAAGGCGGGGCGATCGACGTCGATGGCACCGGCCTGTGCGTCACCACCGAGGAATGCCTGCTCAACCCCAACCGCAATCCGACGCTAACGCGCGAGGATATCGCGGTGCGGCTCCGCCAGTCGCTCGGCATCGACCGGCTGCTGTGGCTGGGCAAAGGGCTCGTCGGTGACCATACCGACGGCCATGTCGACAATCTCGCGCGCTTCGTCGGCGAGGGCCGCCTCGCGCTGCCCGTCGCGGCGGGGAAGGATGATCCCAACGCGCATATCTATGCCGACGCGCGCGCACGCACCGCGGCGTTCGGCGGCGTCGAAATCGTCGACATGCCCTCGCCCGGCCGCGTCGAAGTGGACGACGAGATTGCGGCGGCGAGCTATATGAATTTCTATATCGGCAACAGCGTCGTTGTCGTCCCGACCTATGGCGTTCCCAACGATCAGGCAGCAGTCGACACGCTCGCCGCGCTCTTCCCCGATCGCCGCGCGGTCGGCGTGCCCGCGCGGGGGATCATCGTTGGCGGCGGGAGCTTCCACTGTTCCAGCCAGCAGCTTCCCAGTTGATCTTCTTCACGTCATCCCGGCGAAGGCCGGGATGACGTGAACGGGTCGCGGGCTTTTGCTCTGGCAAGATGCGCGGGCTCGCTTATATCCAGCCCCATGACCCGCACCATCACCGTCGCCGCGTTACAGCTTCCCCTGCCCGGCCCCGTCCAGCCCAACATCGAGGCCGTGTCAGCGCTCGTCGAGGAAGCGGCGGCCAAGGGCGCGCAAATCATCCTGCCGCCCGAACTCTTCGAAGGCCCCTATTTCTGCCAGGTCGAGGACGAGGAACTGTTCGCGACCGCCCGCCCGACGACCGAGCATCCGAGCGTCGTCGCGATGCAGGCGCTCGCCACCAAACTGAAGGTCGCGATCCCGACGAGTTTCTTCGAGAAGGACGGGCCGCATTATTACAACACGCTCGCGATGATCGGCCCCGACGGAGCGATCATGGGGACGTATCGCAAGAGTCACATCCCCGACGGACCCGGATATGAAGAGAAATATTATTTCCGCCCCGGCAACACGGGCTTCAAGGTCTGGGACGTGTTCGGCACGCGCATCGGCGTCGGCGTCTGCTGGGACCAATGGTATCCCGAATGCGCGCGCGCGATGGCGCTGATGGGGGCCGAACTGCTTTTCTATCCAACCGCGATCGGCAGCGAACCCTATGATGCCGACCTCGACACCAGCCGCATGTGGCGCCGCGCGATGCAGGGGCACAGCGTGTCGAACTGCATGCCGGTGATCGCGGCGAACCGCATCGGGACCGAAGGCGACGCCAATTTCTATGGCCACAGCTTCATCACCGACGAATGGGGCGACATGACGCAGGCGTTCGGCGCGAGCGAGACGGGTGTGCTCACCCAGACGATCGATCTCGACCGCGCCGCAAAACACCGCGCCGGCATGGGCTTCTTCCGCGACCGCCGGCCGCAGCTTTACGGGCGACTGGTCGAGGACATCTGATCGCCGTCGAAGGGGGAAAGCGATGGAAATACCCGACGATATCTTCACCGAGCCCGAGGACGTCGATCCCGAAACGCTCGCCAATCTCGGCCCCCTGCGGCGGCTGGCGGGCATCTGGGAGGGGCAACGCGGGGTCGATATCAACCCCAAGGCCGACGGCCCCGAGACGCGCCAATATTATGAGCGGATCGAGATGCAGCCGATCGACCCGCAGGCGAACGGACCGCAACTCTTCTACGGCCTGCGCTATCACCAGCACGTCAACACGCGCGAGGAGGATATCAGCTTCCACGACCAGGTCGGTTACTGGCTTTACGAGGCGTCGACCGGCCTGATCCTGCAAACGCTGGCGATCCCGCGCGGACAAATTGCCATCGCATCGGGTCACGCCGAGCCCGATAGCAAGCGCCTCGTCGTCAAGGCGGAACGCGGTCAAACCGAATATGGCATCTGTTCGACGAGCTTTCTCGACCTCGCCTTTCGCACCGACGCCTATCAACTGACGGTCGATTTCCACGACGATGGGTCGTGGAGCTATGTGTCCGACACGACATTGACGGTGAAGGGCCGCGACGAGCCCTTCCTGCACCGCGACCGCAACAGGCTGGTCAAGATCGCCGAACCCGACCTCAATCCATGGGCCAGGATCGTGCGGAGCGCGGCCTAGCTTCAGCTTTCGAAGCGGCGGATGCTTTCAAGGTCGGCACGGTCGAGCGGCTGCGTCAGCCACAGGCCACCGCGCCCGCCGCGCGACCAGCGCACGATCGCACGGCGCTTGACGTCGCCCGCGAGCACTAGGTTGAATTCCTTGCCGACCTCGAGATGCCCGTCGTGGACGAAACCGGCGCCATTCTGCGACAGGTCCACCAGTTCGATATCGGTCGCCGCGCCTTCGTCGGTCACCGCCTGCGCCTTCGTGTGCACCTGCAGGCGGGGTTGGCGATAGCCGGTGGCGCGCTGTTCGGCCGCCAATTTCTTGAGCACGTCGGCGACATCGACTTCCTTGTCGAACGAAACGCCGCATCGGCCCGCGTCCGACCAGACGACCTCCCCACGGATCATAACGGTATCCGAAAGCGCAACCTCCAGCTTTTCGCCGACGGCGATCGGGACGTCGGCCGCGAGCATCATGCCGCGATCGGAAATATTGCGGACCCGCCACAAGCCCGCGTCACCGTTGCGCATCACCTTGGCGATCCGCCAGACCGTGCGATAGCGATCGCCTTCGCGGCGATCGGCGGCGGCGGCGATATCCCGCTCCTCTGCCGGATCCGAGAAGCGATGCTGGTTCATGCCGTCCACCTTATCGAAGCAGCAAAACAAGCATAAGTGTTTGTCTATACTGCAAATACACAATCCCCACGTCATCAAAATACTAGAATTAGTCTTACAATTCAATCATGTTGCGGATCATAGTTAACATTATCATCGGCAAGGTCCGGAAAAACGCGCGCACTCGTTGGGGGTGAATGTCGCATTTTGCATAATTTACGGCGGCGCGATTGCGGAATTAAGCGCCAGATTGGCAGGATCGGTATCGGCTCAATAACGGCCGGAAAGCAGCGCGCCGGCGCCCGGAACCCGCGTCGAAAGCCCAAGCCGCGCGAGCATCTGGTGCGCCGTGCAAATCGCCGCCGATATCACGGGTTTGCCGATGGCGTCCTCGACCCTCTGCACCGCCGGCAACGAAGGCATCTGCACGCACGCCGAGAGAACGAGTGCGTCGATCCCGGAAAGGTCGAGCCGCTTGTAATGGTCGAGCAAATTCGCGGGATCCTGCGCCGCCACCTCGAGGTTGTCGGGAATTTCGAGCGCGAGCGAGTCGGCGACCTCGACCCCCTCCTTCGCGATATAGCCGACGACCATCTCGGTCAGCGGCTTCATATAGGGCGCGACGAGCGCGATACGCTTCGCGTGCAACGTCTTGAGCCCCTCGACCAGCGCACCCGCGCTGGTGACGACCGGCGCGGCGTGGCCGTTATCGACCGTGCGCTGGTGCAGCCGCGCCTCCGATACCCGGTGGTAGCCCTCGCCCATGCTCATGATCGCGACGAGGCAGGCATAGCCGAGCACATCGACCGCAGCGTCGGACAGTTCGAGCGCGCAGCGGTCGGAGTCCGCGTCCATCGCCGCGAGTTCCTCTTTCGTGACCTGCTTCATCCGCATCCGCGACGAATGGAAGGTGAAGCGTTCGGGCGCGATGGCCTCGCGCGCGCGGAGCAGCGCCGGAATTTCGGTTTCCATCGTGACGTTCGAACTGGGCACGATCTGCCCGATACGGATGGGTCGGGTCATCGTGGGCGCCTTAGACCGCGACGATCGGGTTGCGGAGCGTGCCGATGCCCTCGACGGTGCATTCGACGACGTCACCCGGCCACATGAACTCCTGCGGATCGCGCCCCGCGCCGACCCCGGCTGGGGTTCCGGTCGCGATAATGTCGCCAGGTTCGAGCGTCATCACGCTCGAAATATCGGAGATCAACTGATTGATATTGAACAGCATGAAGCGCGTGTTGCTGTTCTGCTTTTCCACCCCGTTCACATGGGTGAGGATATTGAGATTATGCGGGTCGCCGATTTCGTCGGCGGTGACGATGCACGGCCCCATCGGCGCAAAGCTGTCCTGGCCCTTCGACACGATCCATTGCCCGGCGCGGCGGCAGTCGCGCGCTGAGACGTCGTTGATCACCGTATAGCCGAACACATGGTCCAGCGCGTCGGCTTCGGCGACGTCACGCGCCGTGCTGCCGATGATCACTGCCAGCTCGGTTTCCCAGTCGAGTTGCTGCGTCACCTTCGCATTGTGCCGGATCGGATCGTTCCACGCGACGACTGCGGTCGGCGGCTTCGAGAAGATCACCGGCTGCTGCGGCAGCTCGTTCGACGTGTCGAGACTGCGCGCAGATTCAGCAACATGCTCAGTATAGTTCAGACCGATTCCGAAGATATTCTTGCGCGGGCGAGGGATCGGTGCGAGCAGGGTGACATTGCCCTCGGGCAGCGAGGTGCCGATGAGGTCGGCGGTCGTCGCCGACGCGACGGCTTCCTGCAGGAAGCGCAGCGCGACGGGCCCCAGGTCGATGAAATCGAGCATCGTCGAGGGCAAATCCTGCCCGATCGCGTCGCCGAAATATTCGACGTCGATCACGAGGCCGCCATGGAGAAGGCCGAGCCGGGGCTCGGTCTCCACCGTGCGATATGTCACGAAGCGCATAAATAGTCCTGTCTGCTGCAAGTCAGGCGGGCTGGTGGCCGCCATGGTCGGGATAGGCTTCCTCGATCCGGACGCCGAGCGCCTCCATCACGGGGAAATCGTTGAACGAGAAAAGGAAGGCCTCTTCGGACGCGTCGAGATTGACATGCTCGTGCCACACCCACGCGGGAACGCAGAAAATGTCGTGCGTGCCCCAGTCGAAGCGCTCGCCGCCGATGATCGAATAGCCGCGGCCGCCCGCGACATTATAGACGACATTGCCGGTGTGGCGGTGCGCAAGCCCGCGAAAACCGGGCTTCAGCATCTGCATATGCGCGCCCATCGTCTGCAGCGCCCAACCGCCGGTCAGCGGGTTCGAGTAACGCACCATATGCCCGTCGAAGGGCGACCCGTCGGACACTTTCGCGAGGTTCCACAAGGCGTCACGCGTCGCGTCCCAGCGATAGACCATCACCGGCGAATAAGGCTTTTCCCATGCACCGATGCCTTCGGGCCGCAGCGCCCCCCCCGCCATAGGTCAGTGGCAAATCGTCAGTCGGAAACGCCGCCGCCTGTGCGGGCTGGTCATAAACCGCGTAGAAATTGGTCTCGAGGCTGTTCATCAGCGGAATGTCGAGCCCGTCCTGCCAGATCGACACTTCGCCGTCGGCAACGACGCCATGGTCGTGCCAGCAGCCGCCCGGCGTCAGCACATAGTCGTTGGCGCCGAGCGTGATGTGATGGCCATCGACGACGGTATAGGCGCCCTTCCCCTCCATGATGAAGCGGTGCGCCGAGGCGGTGTGGCGGTGCGCGGGGGTGATCTCGCCGGGACGCATCGCCTGCATGCCACTGAACAGCCAGCCGCATACCGCGACATTCTCGCGCCCCGCGTCGCTGTCGTTGAGCAGGGTCACGACGCGGCGCCCCGCTTCCTCGGGCTTCACCAGATCGAGCGCGCGGAGGCACATGTCGCGCATCTCGGAATAGCGCCAGAGCGTCGGGCGATAGCGCGTTTCGGGCTCCCACGGCTCGATCGCATTGGCGCACTTCCAGAAGGCGCCGGCATTGCGCGCGGCAAGCTCTTGATAAAAGGCTTCGAGTTCAGGGGTATCGGTGACGCGCGACCGTCCGAGCACATCGTCGCGCGGGTCGATCATCGTGCTATTGCCTGTCATGGCGGCGTCTCCTCGTCGGCATCGGCGGGCTGGGGCTCGTCGATGAACAGGGCCGACGCGCGGGGCGTCCGGTCGACCGTCAGGTTGAAGATGTCGAAGCGATTATAGCCGCCGATGATGTCGTGCATCAGCTTGGGCCTTATGCATTCGCCCAGGTCGATGTCGGCATAGACGATGCCCTCGACGTCGATCAGCGCGTCGCCGACCAGATTGCCGTGCGGATCGATCACGCCCGACCAGGCGCTGTTCGGGCGCGAGAGCAGATCGCGGTTCTGCGGGCGGTCGGCGCTCATCGCGGCGACGATCTCCTCGCTCACCGTCGAGCAGGCGACGATCGTGAAGACCTTGCCCTCGAAACTGTGCGCGGTCGCGCGGATCTTGATCGCCTCGGCCATATTGTACGACGCGGGCGCAACGGGGAGCGCGATATAATTGGCGACATGGACGAGCTCGCCCTGTGACAGCAGCGCGAAGCGCGCGAGCGTATTGGTATTCTCGCCGCATGCAAGCGTGCCGAGCGGCCCGACCGGCGTGTCATAGACGCGGATCGAGCTGCCGTCGCCGCCCGCCCAGGTCAGCTTCTCGGCCCAGGTCGGCACCAGCTTGCGGTGGCGTCCGAGCAGGCTACCGTCGGCGCCGATAATGAGGTTCGCGTTGTAGAGCGTGCCGACGCTGACCGGGTCGCGTTCGTTGATCCCGATCACGACGGTGCAGCCATGGTCGCGCGCGGCGGCGCACAGCGCGGCAACCTCGGGGCCGTCAATCAGGAGCGACGCGCGGTACAGCCGCTCGTGCCACTCGGCGCCCTCGATCGGCGTCATCAGCCAGTTCCAGTAGGGATAGGCGGCGACGAACACCTCCGGAAAGGCGACCAGCTGCGCGCCATTGACGCCCGCCTCGGCGATCAGCGCGCACGCCTTGTCGATCGTCGCCGCCGGGTCGAGGAAGACCGGCGCGGCCTGCACCGCGGCGACGCGCGACCTGGGCAGGAGGGGCGCCGACACGTCGCTCATGTCACCGCCGCCCGCTGGTGATATTGCGGTTTGTCCCATGCGCGCGTCGCGCAGACTGTTTCGAGCCGATCGACCGTTTCGACGATGTCGCAATAACGCAGGTAAAGCGGCGTCAGTCCGAAGCGCAAAATGTCGGGCGCGCGGAAGTCGGCGATGACGTCATATTCCTTGAGCGCCTGCACGATCTGATAGCCCTGCGGGTGCGCATAGGCGACCTGACTGCCGCGCGTCGCATGGTCCTCCGGGCTGATCAGTTCGAAACCATAGGCTTCGCACAGAGGCCGCATCTGCTCGATGAACAGGTCGCCGAGCGCGAGCGACTTGCGGCGGATTTCGGCCATATCGGCTTCGAGCATCAGGTCGACGCCGACCTCGAGCGCCGACAGGCCGAGCACCGGCGGCGTCCCGCACTGGAAGCGCTCGATCCCGGCGGCAGGATCATAATCCTCCTCGAAAGCGAAGGGCCGCGCGTGGCCGAACCAGCCCGACAGCACGGGCGTGGCAGCATGATGCCGCGCTGCGGCGAACAGATAGGCGGGCGCGCCGGGCCCGCCGTTGAGGAATTTATAGCCGCAGCCAATAGCAAAATCGGCGTTTGCGCCGTTGAGGTCGACCGGGATCGCGCCCGCGCTGTGGCTCAGGTCCCAGACGACGAGCGCGCCAGCATCGTGCGCGGCGCGCGTGATCGCCGCCATGTCGCGAACGCGGCCCGACTTGTAATGCACCTGCGTCAGCAGCAGCACCGCGACATCGTCGTTCAGCGCCTCGACGATATCGTCGGGCGCGACGGTCGCCGCCTTGACGCGTCCGCCCGAAAAGGCCTCGATGCCCTGCATCATATAGACGTCGGTTGGGAAATTGGTCGCTTCGGACAGGATCACCGTCCGTTCACGCCGCAACGAAAGGGCGGCCGTCAACGCCTTGAAGATATTGATGGAAGTCGAATCGGTCGCGACGATCTCGCCGGGGTTGGCGCCGATCAGCCGGCCGATCTTGTCGCCGATGCGCCGCGGCGCGGTCGACCATAAGGCTTCGAGCCACGAGGTAATCAGCCCCTCGCCCCATTCTTCGCCGATCACCCCCGCCAGCCGGTCGCTCGTCGCTTTGGGCAGCGCGCCGAGCGAATTGCCGTCGAGATAGATCATCCCCTTGCGCAGATGGAAACGCTCGCGAAAATGGGCGAGCGGATCCGAAGCATCGAGCGCCTGCACATCGGTGACGGTCATCGTGTCGGTCATGCGATTTCCCTCAGGATGGCGCGCACCGGGCTGGCATCGGCGCCGACGATGCGCAGCGGCAGCGCAACAAGTTCGTACCGGCCGGACGGCACGTCATCGAGCACCAGCCCCTCCAATATCCGCATGTCGGCCGCCTTCACCGCCTGATGCGCGTCGAGCGTCTTCGACTGTTCGGGGTCGAGCGACGCCGCATCGGTGCCGATCAGGCGCACGCCCATTGCGCCGAGCCTCGCGATCACATCGTTGGCGATGGCGGTGAAATCGCTATCCCATCGATCGTGCGGAAAATGTTCGTAGGTCCGCAGCAGCACACGCTCGGCGCCTTCGATCGCGGTCCAGTCCACATCCGCAATCTCGACCCGCCCGCGCGCATGGCGCATGTCGAGCAGCACGCACGGCCCGATATAGGCACCCAGATCGCAGTCGGCCGACGACGCGCCGTCATTGGCATAGTGCAGCGGCGCATCGCCATGCGTCCCGGCGTGCAGCGGCGTGAACATGCCCCCGACGTTGACCGGGCAGCCTTCGCCGATCACCGCATGGCTGTGGAGCGCGAAGGCCGGCTCGCCCGGCCACACCGGCACAGCGGCGTGGAGCGGCTGCGAAATGTCCCAGATCCGGCTCATTTGCGCTCCCCCGCCGCATAGTCCCCACCCTCGCGCGGCGCGACCATTTCGGTGCGCATCGACCAGAGTTCGGGAAAGAAACTGAGGCTCAGCGCCTTGACGAGATAATTGACCCCCGACGAGCCGCCGGTCCCCGGCTTGTGCCCGATCACGCGCGCGACGGTCTTCATGTGCTTGAAGCGCCATTCCTGGAAATAATATTCGAGCGCGGTGACCTTTTCGGCGAGCGTGTAGAGATCCCAGTACCGGTCAGGGTCGGTGTAGATCGCCAGCCACGCCTTTTCGACCGCCTCGGACGCTTCATAGGGCTTGGTCCAGTCGCGCTCCAGATGATCGGCGGGAATGGCGAACCCGCGCCGCGCCAGCAGTCGCAGCAGTTCGTCGTAGATCGACGGCGCCTCGAACGTCGCGCGCAGCCGCTCCGTGGCCACTGGGTCGTCCTTATGGACGATCATCATATCCTCGCGCTTGTTGCCAAGCAGATATTCAAGCTCGCGATATTGCTGCGACTGGAACCCCGACGCGCGGCGCAGGAAGCCGCGGAAAGTCAGGAAATCATGCGGCGTCAGCGTCGCGAGCACCTCCCAGCTGTGGATCATGTGCCGCTGGATCGTCGCGATGCGGTCGAGCCCCTTGCCTGCAATTTCCAGCCGGTCGGCCTGGATCGCGTCAAGGACCAGCCGCGCCTCATGCAGCACCAGCTTGATCCACAGCTCCATCGTCTGGTGCATGATGATGAACAGCATCTCGTCGGGCTTGTCCGACACCGGCACCTGTGCCGACAAGAGCTGCGCGGTCTGGAGATGCCGAGCGTAAGTGAGCCCATTGTCCCACTGGATCGTCTCGCCGTCGATCTCGGTCTCGAAGATGTCGGTGCCGCCGTCGCGCGTCTGCCTGATCATGGGAATGCCTCTCCGCTTGCCGGACGGGCCGGCAGGCGTCCTTCATAGGCGACATCGCCCGGACAGGCATCCCCCGGTTCAAGCGCGGGCTCGTTCGCTATCTTGCGATAGACGCTCGCAAAGTCGGTTTCCTCGGTCGCGCGCAGCAATTGCTCGAACCCCGCGACGACGAAATAGGTCTGCTGCAACTGGTCGAAATGATATCTGGTCCGCATAACCCGCTCGATATCGAGCCAGAGGCGCCGCGGTTCGGGCGCGGTCAGCGCCGACAGGGTTTCGGCAAAGCTCGACATCAGCCCGCCACCAAAAGCGCGAAGCTCGCCATCCTCGACGACGAGGCCGAACTCGACCGTGTAAAGCCACAGCCGCCCGAGATAGTCCGATGCCCCAAGCTTTTCGGCGCGCAATCCCGCCTCGCCATAAGCGACCAGAAAGTCCGAAAAGGCCGGATCGGTGAGCATCGGGACATGGCCGAATATGTCGTGAAACATATCGGGCTCTTCGCTGTACGCGATCTGCTCGGGCGGGCGGACGAAATTGGCGGCGGGAAAGCGCCGGTTCGCCAGATGCCGGAAAAAGGGCTCGTTCGGAATCCAGCCCGGCACCGCCACGACCTCCCACCCCGACACGGGTTTGAGCAGCGCGTTGAGTTCGGTGAAGTCGGGAACCCCCGGTTTCAGCTTGCGAAGAATGTCGAGCCCGCCGAGGAACGACCGGCACGCATAACCGTCGAGCGCCGCCGACTGCCGATCGAACAGCGACCGCCAGGTCTCATGTTGTTCGGCCGTGAAGGCACGCCAGTTTTGCGGCATCGTCCAATCGGCCGCGACACCTTCGGGCGGTGCGTCGAAAATATGTGTCGCGGCCATCGGTCTCTCTCCAAACCTTCGCCCGCAAGACTAGCCCGCGTGCGCGCGAACATTGTCCGGATTTGTTGTTCAAATCCGATCGAAACCAACCTATCGTTCTGCCATTATCACCAAATGAAGGATTTTGTTCTTCTCCTGTGCGACTTGCTCCTCTATTGCTGCCTGAACACGATATAGGACGGAACGCATGGACAAGCTCGACTGGAAGATCG
This sequence comes from Sphingopyxis sp. JAI108, assembly GCF_013410105.1. GTDB lineage: Bacteria > Pseudomonadota > Alphaproteobacteria > Sphingomonadales > Sphingomonadaceae > Sphingopyxis > Sphingopyxis chilensis. Next base: position 1,475,665 of record NZ_JACCCJ010000001.1, on the reverse strand, counting down.
CCGCCGCACTCGAAAGCGACGGCCGCCAATCCTACGCCGACCTTGGCGACCGGGTCGGTCTGTCGAAGTCGCCCTGCTGGTCGCGCGTGAAAAATCTTGAGGAAAGCGGCGTGATCGACGGTTATGCCGCGCGCCTCGATCCGATCGCGATCGGGCTTGCGGTGCAAAGTTTTGTCGAGGTGCAGATCCGTTTCGACGCGCATATCGAGTTCGAGGCCGCCGTTCTCGCGCATCCGGCCGTGGTCGAGTGCCACACCACCGCGGGCGAGAGCGACTATCTGCTCAAGATTTTTGCGCGATCGGCCGATCACCTCGACGAGCTGCTCCGTCATAATTTGTCGAAGCTGCCCGGCGTCCAGCGGTTGAAAACCGTCGTGTGCCTCAAGACGATCAAACGACACGGGCCGCTTGCCGAATGGGCCCGCACCACCGAGGCGCGCGCGCCGCGCTAGAAACGTTTGCGGAGCGACAACTGGACCGTACGGCCGAGCGGGTCGACTTCATAGCGTTCATAGCCCGCCGGCACGGTGCCGTCGCTCAGCACGACGCGCCGATAGCTGTCGAACAGGTTCCGGATATCGAGCGCAATATTCAGGTCCGAGAGCCACGCGGGCTTCTCCTGCATTCGCAGCAAGCGCTCTGGCTCGGCGAACAGGCGAAGGTTCAGCGCCGTCACGGCACGGTGGCGATAATCCTGCTGACCGTCGACGCGGAGGCGGAAGGGGCTTTGCCAGGTCCCGTCTAGCGTAAACCCCGCCCCGGCGCGGCCGGCGACGAGCTGGAACGTGAGGCTATGCCGCGATTGCGCGGTGTCGCCGCGCAGCCGGTCGATGGCGGGGACACCGGGGCGGGTCAGCAATTCGCTGCGGAGCGTCCATCCATGGTTGATCGACAAGGTCACCTGCCAGGGGCTGGCTTGCGGCGGAGCGCCGACTTCTGCGCCAGCCCGGCCCCCGGTGGAAAAGGAGACCACAAGGCCGCTGTCGAGCCGTTCGCTGATGTCGCGCGCGATCCGGATCGGGCGCGCATCGACCGAGACGAGCCGGCCAGCAGCATCGCGCACGACGCGCTCCGGAAACGCATCCTCGACTGCGGGCGTCAGCGTCGGGAATAGTCCGGCGCCGCCGGTCGCCGATTGTCGCTGATATTGCGATGTGATCGAGATTTGCGGATCGGCGAAGGGCGTCAGGCTGGCGCGCAGCGAATAGCTGCGCTGCCGCCCGCGGCCGAGGTCGGGATTGCCCCCGGTTATCCATCGCGGTTCGGCGATCTCCTGCCGGCGATAGTCATAGATGCGCCTGACCTCCTCGACATAGGGGCCGCCCAATTGATCGGCGCTCGGTATCAGCTGCGCAAAGCCCGCCGTGGCGGTGAGCTGAAGCAGGGGGAAAGGCGTCCAGTTCAATCCGAAATCGAACCGTTCCTGCAGCGGCGAGCCCGAAGCCTCGCTCACGCCGCCGGCGATATCGACCGACAGGTCGCCGAGCGCCGAAAAACGGTCGGAAACCGATGAGGAGATCGGAACGCCGAGCGAGAGCCGCGCGTCCCATTGCCGGCGCCGGAATTCGAACCCGGCAGGAATATCCCCCTCCCCCGACCCGCGACTTTGGGTCCAGTCGCGGGCCGCGCCGAACGAAATGTTCGATGTTACCATGCCGGCTGGAAGCGTCAGGACCGGCCGGTTGAGATTGACCTGGGCCGACAACCCCTCGCTGCGCGAACGCGTCCGGTCGATCCGGATTTCGGGCCCGGCGGCCACGCGTTCGAGCGCGTTGGTGGACCAGGAGCGCGTGTAGCGGGCGATGATATTCGATTGCCAGCCGGCGAGCGGGCCGCCCAAAAGCGCCGACAATCCGAGGTTTGTCGAATCCTGATCGCCGCGAAGCGGATCCCCGCCACCGCCAGCGGGCACGGGCGCCGGGCCGAGCAACTGGCGCGTGTCGCGCCGGGCGACATCGATACCGAATGTGCCGCTGAACCGCCCCAGCGGCCGCGTCAGGCCAAGATTCATCGTCAGCCTGTCCGAAGCGGGCAGCAGCGTGCGGCTGGCATCGGAGGCGTCGAGGTCGCCTGCACCGCTGCGCGCGCTCTTGAGCAGGTGATTGTCGTGCGAGGCGTCGATGCGCGCGCTCCAGCGCGATTTGCCGTCGATCACGAAGCGGCCGAGCGACAGCTGCCCGCTTTCGCGTCCGCCCGCCGTCGCGATTTGCACGCCGGCTTCGCCCTGCCACGACGCGAAGCTCTTTTTGAGCACGAGGTTCACCACCCGCTGCCCGGGCGGATAGCCATATCGCTCCGCCGCCTCCGAGCGCAGGATGGCGATCCGCGCCAGTGCTTCAGGCGGGAAACCGTTGATTCCGGTTGCGCCATCGGCGCGCTCGCCGTTGATGAGGATGATCGGGCGTTCGTCCGGCCGCCCGGTGAGCGGGGCGATTAGCGAGACAAGGTCGCCGATCGAATTCGCGCCATAAGCGTCGATTTCGGCCTCGCCGAGTTCGGTTTCGGACTCGACCAGCGCGGCGCCCCACTGGGCGGTGACCACGATCTCGTCGATTTCGGGCGATAGGGGCGAGGAGGATTCGACCGCGGGAGCCTGAGCCTGGGCCGGGACGCCCAGCAGGGTGAGCAGCACGCCAATCGCGCCGGCAAATCCCCCGTCTATCCCCGCATTCATCGTTCCGTCACCCGTCCTGCAGCCTCGAAACCCCGCCGCGCCCGTCCCTTCCCCCGCAAGCCGATGAAGACCGGAAGGCAAAATGCCTTCCGGTCTTCATCGTTTCAGCTGTTGGCAGACCGTGGGGAGGGAGGGAGGGGTTACCCCGATCCTGCCTGCCCCATAGGGACAGGCAGGGGACGGTCTGGTTGCCAACGGCCGATCAGGGATAGGTGTAGGATGCCGTCGGGCTGGTCGAGACATTGTTCTGCATGCTGCACGCCGAGCCACCGGGCGGGTCCGAGGGGATGGTGTTGGCGTGGGTGAACTGGAGGACGCCGCCGACCAGCTTGGCGCGGAGGTTTCCGCGGCAATTGCCGGTGATGCCGACGACGCGCACATCGTTGATCACGACATCGGTCGCGTTCAGCGTCGTGATGTCATACGGAAAACCGCTGAACGAAACCGCACCGCAGAGGCCGCCGGTCAGCGAAATGCCGGTGATTTTGGTGCCGCTGGGAACCGTGGTCGAAATGGTGCCGTTCGAATTGGTGGTGGCGGTGAGCGTGCAGGTCAGCGTGATGCCTTTCTTCACCTCCACCGTGCTGGGACCGGCGCCACCCGTACCCGCAGGCGAATAGGTTCCCGCGAGCGCGGCGGTAGGAAGCATGGCGAGCGCAGCCACGGTGCCGACGAATATCTTCTTGAGATTGTTCATGACTTATCCTCTCCGTTTATTGCTTTGCATTGCGGGAAACTATTCTGCTTTCCCTTACCCATAGACGCGTGCGCGATCGGACAGGGGGGATAAGGCATCGAAATTTTTCGGTGAATCCGATCGTTCGTAAAAAAAGGGCGCGTTCGAAAACGCGCCCGAGGGAGGACCTTGCGTCGTGCCGATCAGAAACGCTTGGTCACACTGAAGCCGATAATACGCGGATCGAGCGTGAAGATATTCGCGCTGAGCCCCGTGTCGTCGCTGTTCGTGAAAGTGTTGGTTATCGGCGTGTCGTTGAACAGATTCTTGACATAAAGCTGCATCGCGAACTGCGATTCCGGCCGTTCCAGCGTCACCGCCAGATTGGCATTGTCCCACGCCTTCAGCCGGTCATATTCGGTGTTGTAAACGCGCGCATAGCTTTTCGCCTGGCGGTAATAATCGCCGCGAAACGTCAGATTCCAGTCGTCGATGAAGAAGGTATATTGGGCGCCGACATTGAAGGTGAAGCGCGGCGAATTGGGCAACTCGTTCCCTTCCAGATCGGCATAGAAACCGCGCCCGCCGTTCGGCGCGTCGGTGAGCGGATCGTAAGTGAAACCCAGAAACTGATCGTAGCGCAGATTGGTCTCGACATTCGGATTGAAGCTGCCGTAGCGCGCCGATCCCGCGCACATCGCGGACAGCATCAAATCTCCCAGCCCGCCAGGACCGGCAAAAAAGGAATTGAGGATCGTCTCGACCTTGTCGCGCGGTGCGATGCAGTTCGACGGCACGCCAAGCTGCGGACGCAGCACGACCCAGTCCTCATTCCCCTGCGTCCGGTCCATCACATCGATCGATTGCGCCCCCTTTCCGATCCGCGTGCGCAAATAGCCGAAGTTGGAATCGACCCGGAAATTGCGCGATGGCTGCCACGCCGCCTCCAGCTCCAGCCCCCAGCTTTGCGCATCGAAATTTTCGTTGAGCGAAATGCGGTCGACGATCTGCGACACTTGATAATCGGTATAGTCATAGAAAAAGGCGGTGGCGTTGAGCGTCATCCTGCCACCGGCGAAACTGTTCTTCGTGCCGATTTCGAACGCATTGACATACTCGGGTTTGAACGTCTCGGCGAGCGGCTGATACTGGATCACCTTGGGGTCGATATCGACGCGCGGCGGGTTCGAACCGCCCCCTTTGTACCCGTGCGAAAAGGACGCATAGACCAATGTGTCGTCTGAAAAGGAGGTTTCGGGTTTCCAGTCGACGACCAACCGTCCGGTGAAGGCGTCCCACTGCTGGTCGATCGGCGGCAGCGCCGGGTAACCGATGCTGACGCGGCCGCCGCTCGATGCGCCGCTCTCGGTTCCGAAATTCTGCGCGCCGAGCAAAAGTTGGCTGGGAATCGGTGTCGAGGTCTTCTTGTCGTTGGTATAGCGCGCGCCGGCGGTGATCTTTACATCGTCCGACACATTCCAATAGGCCTCACCGAACAGCGCCCACGACCGCGTCTGCACGACATTCTTGCTGCGGAAATAATTATGCCCCTGCCCGTCGATCTGGTCGATAGGATTCGGATCGACATAGATGCATTCACGAAACTCCTGGCCCGGATTGCAATTGCGCGTTCCCGTGCCGATTTCGCCCGGCGCGTCCTCGCGGTTGTAAAAATACTCCCCAAGCAGGCTGAATAAATTGCTGAAGACGTAATAATCGTCCTGCGACTTGAAGTTCAGCGCATTGGCGCCGATGCTGAAATTAAATGGCCCCGAAAAATCGGATTGCAGCCGCAGCTCCTGCGTCCATTGCGTGTTGCGCGACTGACTGACATCGACCGCGAGCATCCGGTCCGAGGGCCCGAGTTGCGGATCGGTATAGACGCCACCCGGAGTCGGCCCGGGGATATTATTCGGCCGTCCCAGACCATCGATCAACCCCGGGTCGCTCGAATCGTTGAAAATCGGAACCGAAACGAAGCGATTATAATCCTGCGACGAATAGTAACGATCCCGCGAATAGGCGGTCTGCGAGATCAGCTTCAAGTCGCCCACCCCTGCCTCGAGATTGAGCTGGAACACATCATTCTTGGCGCGGAAGACCGGATCATAGCTGGTAGCGATCTCACGCAGGTTCCGGGATTGCCGGATGCCGGCATAGGGGTCGAGGTCCGGGTCAATCAGCGGCACCACCGCGACACCCAATATGGGGTCGGGAACAAAGCCGACGCCGATCAGCTTTGCCGTGTAGACGAACGCAAAGCTCGACGCATTCGGCGCGCCGAAAGCCGCGTCGCTGTAAAGCGATCCCGGCTTGCAGCCTTGGCTCAGCTTCGGACGCAGATAGTCCGGGACGACCGTCGTGCCCAGCATCGCCGGCCCGTCGTCGCGCGTGCAAAGCTGCTTGCCGGTGCGCGAACGCTGATCGTCCTCCTCGAAATGCTGCCAGATGAAGCTCGCCTTCAGATCGTCGGTGGGTTCCCACTGCGCCGACACGCGCGTCGACCACAGGTCGCGATCGTTGACGCGCTGTTGGGTGAAACTGTTGAAATCGAAACCGTCGCGCTTGGTCATCGCGCCGGCCGCGCGGACCGCCAGCGTGTCGGTCAGCGGAACGTTGATCATCCCGCTCAGCCGGCGCGTCGAAAAATTCCCGACTTCGCCCTTCGCCATCCCCTCGAACTCGTCGCTCGGCATCGCCGGAATGACATTGACCACCCCGCCCGTGGCGTTCCGGCCATATAGCGTCCCTTGCGGGCCGCGGAGCACCTCGACGCGCTCAAGGTCGAAAAACTCTGCTTCGAACAGGCGGTTGCGGATCAGCGGCGTGTTGTTGAAGCTGACCGCGACGGCGGGATCGCTCGACGCGGAAATCGCCTTGGTTCCGATGCCGCGGATCGTGAAATCATAACCGCTGAAGTTGCCCTTCGAAAAATTGACATTGGGAACCGCGCGAACCAGTTCCGCCCCGCTTTCGACCTTGCGGTCGTCGAGACCCTTGGGCGTGAAGGCGCTGATCGCGATCGGCACGTCGCTGATCTTTTCCTCGCGCTTCTGCGCCGTGACGACGATTTCATTATCGTCCTCGATTTCATCGCCGGCGGCGAGCGGGGTCGCGTTTCCCTCCCGCGTCACCACGAAGACGTTGCCGTCGCGGCGATAGCCGAGCCCGGTTCCGAGCAGCAGCGAGCGCAGCGCCGTTTCGGGGTCCGAACGTTTGCTGTGCCCGGCGGTGCGCTTGCCGTTGACGACCGACGCATCGACCAGAATCGTCACGCCGCTTTGCACGCCGAAATCGCGCAGCGCGCGATCGAGCGACTGCGCCGGAATGCGGTAATTTGTAACATGCTCGCGCGCCAGCGCCGCATTGCCCGAAAACGCCAGGCAGCCGATCGCCGCACCACTCAACAGAAATTTGCGCAAATTGCATGCACGAACCCGCATGTCCCCTCTCCCTCATCCTGTCGTGCGGGATTCATGTCCCGCTGTTCCGGCGTTCGATGCGACGCCATTCGGATAGACGCCCCATTTTCGGACATGGGGGGATCGTCGAATAAAATTTTCAACGATGTTAATATCTACGCCAGTGAACGGAGCGTTAGGAAAATTCGTCGGCCGGTGCGATTTTCATCCCCCCTCTTGCGAGTTTCCTGCGTCTACCCTGTTAACTCCAGCACGAAAATGGAGCCGCGATGACCGTTTTGGGAATGATGCCGGGATGACGCGTAGGGTTGGGAGCATCTCGCAATGCCTGTTTTATCGGGAGCGTTATTGACGATGGCCGTCCCGCATCAGGACCGGGATCTGGCCGCGTGGATGGCGACCTATGGCCCCGGCCTGCGCCGTTATTTCCGGCGCCGTGCCGACGATGCCGATGTCGACGACCTGGTGCAGGAAGTTTTCCTGCGCCTGCAATCGGCACAGCTGAGCGCGCCGATCGACAATGTCGAACGCTATCTGTTCACCGCCGCGCGCAACGCGCTGATCAGCCGCCACCGCCGGCAAAAGGCGCGCGCGACGGCGCTACACGACGAGTTCGAAGACGGCATCGAAATCGCCGAGCAACGATCGCCCGAACGCATCGTGATCGGGCAACAGGAATATCGCCGCGTGCTCGAGGCGATCCAGAACCTTCCGCCCCGCGCGCGCGAGGCTTTTCAATATCACCGGTTCGAAAACCTCACCTATCAGGCCATCGCCCAGCGGATGGGCATTTCCAAGGAGGCGGTGAAGGAACTGATGCACCGCGCCCTCGTGCGCATCGTCGAAGAAATGGAGCCCGACCTGTGAGCGGCAACGACGCCTTCGCCCGCGCCGCGCTTCGCGCAGAGGCGGTGCAATGGTTCAACCTCGAACGATCGGGCGACATGACGATCGACGACGAGCTGCGCTTCATCGAGTGGCTCGACGAATCCGACGCGCATCGCGACACCTATCGGCTCGTTGAACGCGCGTGGCTGATCGCGGGAACGATCCCGCAGGAACCCGAAATGCTCGCCCCGCCCGCGTTCGATACCGAAGGGGGGAAGCAGCGATCCGGCTGGCGCCGCCATCTGGCGCTGGCAGCATCGCTTTTGCTCGTCGTCACGCTCGGCTGGTCGGTCTATCAACACGCTTTTCCGGGCTTCGGCACCACGCAGGATCAGCATTTCCGCACCGGGGTCGGCCAGACGACCACCGTTACCCTTCCCGAAGGCTCGGTCGTGACGCTCGATGCCGAAACCGAGATGCGGATGCGCGAAACGCCGCGCGAGCGCCGCGTCGATCTTCTCGGCGGGCGGGCCTTCTTCCGCGTCGCATCCGATCCGTCGCGTCCCTTCACCGTCAACGCCGGCGGCAAGAGCGTGCGTGCGATCGGCACCGCCTTTGAGGTCAGCTTCGAACATGGCAACATGGTCGTCACGCTCGCCGAAGGAAAGGTGCGCGTCGAGGAGACGGGTTCGGATCCGGGCAGCGGCACCGACATGGCGCCCGGCGGCCAGCTCGTCATCGGCGCCGACCGCAACTGGACGCTCAGCCGGGTCGACGTGGCGAAGGAAACGAGCTGGACCGAGGGGCGCCTGATCTTCATGCGCGACCCCCTGTCGGAAGCGGTTGCCGAAATGAACCGCTATTCGCCGCGAAAGCTCGTCTTCAAGGACGGCAAGATTCCCGAAAAGCAGGTCGTCGGCGTGTTCCAGGCCGGCGACGTCGACGGGTTCGTCAAAGCGATGGAATTGAACGGCACCGCCCGCCGGATATCGGCGACCGACGACCATATCCTCCTGTCGGGCGGCGAATAGGGCCGGCGCCGTTCAGGGCGCGGCCGGGGGAATTCCCGTCGGGATCAGGAACAGCGGCAGGATGCGCGCGATCAGGTCGCGCATCGCGTCGTCGGGCTGGTCGAGCATATCGCGGACATGCGGCCCGATCACCGCGTCGCCAAAGGCGCTGACCGCCATCATCAGCACCGCCGCGCGCACCCGGTCGGGCGCGGCTTCGTCGGTCGACTGGCCGACGATCGCCTCTACGAGCGCGCGCACCGCGGCGCGCACGGGTTCGAGTTGTTCGACATCGCCCGACAGGATGATCCATGCCGCGAGTGGCCCCGCCCCGCCCTTGTCGAAAGCGTCGAATACGCGGTCGGCCACCGCGCGCGGCGCCGCGCTGTCGGTCTTCATCAGTTCGACGACATTGCCGAGCGCGTCGGTGAGGTCGCGTATCATCGATTCCATCAGCGCCGACTGTAAGCCCGCCGCCGATCCGAAATGGTGGAGCACATTGGCATGCGACATGCCGATCGCCTGGCCGATGTTGGCGAGCGTCACCGCTGCAGGGCCGCGATCGAGAAGCAGCGCACGCGCCGCCGCCAGCCCTTCCTCGCGAACCTCGTCCCCTGAACGCTTGCGCCTTTTCTGGTGCGGCCGCGCTTGCTTGTACATCAATCTTTCCTTGCGGCCGTCGCGCCCCGCTACGGCCTTCGTGCCGGAAGCCTTACCCGAAAGCGGTGGATTGTCACCCTTATCGTCCCGCTTGCCGTTCCGGAAAACGCATGATATAAACATTGATGTTAATGTAACTTTGATTTGCAGAAAGGTTGCACGATGTCTACGCCGCTCCACACCCCCGCCGATATCCGGATCGAAAAGCGCGACCTCAAATTCGGTCGCGAGAACCCGCCGCCGCGCTGGTGGCACAGCGGCGACGCCGGTCGCACCGCCTTTTTCAACGCGCTGTCCTCGACCTTCCCGGTCGGCGAGAAATTCTTCATGACCTCGGTGCGCCATTATCGCGAGGGCACGCCGCAGCCGCTGCGCGGGCAGATCGACGATTTCCTTTACCAGGAATCGATGCACAGCCGCGAACATGTCGTATTCAACCGCCAGGCCGAGGACGCGGGCTTCGACATCGCGGCGGCCGAGGATCGCGCGCGGCGGACGATCGCCTGGGTCAAGCGCCGCTCGCCGATCCAGCAGCTCGCCGCGACCTGCGCGCTCGAACATTTCACCGCGACGCTCGCGCATGATGCGCTCGCCAACCCGGCGCATCTGGGCGGCGCCGCCGAGGAGGCGCGGCAATTGTGGCGCTGGCACGCGATCGAGGAAATCGAGCACAAGGCCGTCGCCTTCGATACCTATCTCCACGCCGCGCGAACGATGACCCCGCTGCGCCGCTGGCTGAAGCGCAGCACGGTGATGTGCGTGACGACGATGCGCTTCCACTATGTCATCTTTCGCAACACCGCCGATCTGCTCGCGCAGGACGGCCGCAATAATTGGGCGACGTGGAAGGGCCTCTTGGCATGGCTTTATGGCCGCGACGGGCTGATGCGTGCTCTGCTGCGCGGCGTCTTCACCTATATGAAGCCGGGATTCCACCCGTGGGAACTCGACGACCGGCCGCTGCTTGAAGAGGCGCTCCGCCTGCTCGAAGGCGGCAAGCCCAAGGAACTGGCCGCATGAGGCGGACGCTGCTCCTTCTGGCCGCCGCGACCGTCGCCACGCCCGCCGCCGCCGCCGATATCACGGGCGTCTGGGCGACGGGCAGCGAGGGCGGGCGCGTCGAAATCTACCGCTGCGGCAAGGCGCTGTGCGGCAAGGTGGTCGATGCAAAGCGGCTGCGCGCCAATCCCGACCTGCGCGACGTGCGCAATTCGGACCCCGAGCTCCGCCAGCGCAAGCTCAAGGGCCTCGTTGTCCTCAATGGCTTCACCGGCGGTCCGACCGAGTGGAAGGGCGGCCCTGTCTACGACCCGGAAACCGGCGACGGCGCCGCGAAGGGCCAGCTCAAATTGCTCCCGAACGGCAAGCTCGAACTCAAGGGCTGCATCGCCTTTTTCTGCCGCACCAAGATCTGGACCCGCGCCGGCTGATGCCATGCGCTTCGCCGGGTCAGTGTTTCAGATACTGGCTCGGCGGAACGCCGAAAGCGCGGCGGAACATCGCGGCGAACCCGCTGGGACTATCATATCCGACGTCATAGGTGACCTGCGTGATCGAGGCGCCGGCCGCCAGCAGCGACAGCGCCTCCATCAGCCGCACCTGCTGCCGCCAGACGGCAAGCCCCATCCCCGTTTCCTGCTTGAAGCTGCGCGTGAAGGTTCGCCGCCCCATCGCAGCGAGCGCCGCCCAGTCGTCGATGTCGCGCGGGTCCGACGGATCGGCGATGATCGCGTTGCACACGCGCAGCAGGCGCGGGTTGGACGGCATCGACACCTGATAGGGCGCGTTGGGCATCCGCCCGATCTCGTCGAGCAGCAGCGCGATGATCCGTCCCTCGCGCCCGTCGACATCGTAAAGCGCGGGAAAATCGACGACCTCGAGGATCAGCGATTTGACGAGGTTCGACACCTCGAAGACGCGGCATTGCTGTTCATGCTCGTGCCCCGCGCACGGCAGGTAGAGCGTGCGGAGCGACACCGGCCCGCGGCACGCGACCTCGTGCCGCGTCCCGGCGGGGAGCCACACCGCGCGCTGTGGCGGGATGACGAAACTCGTCTCGGGCGTGCGTACCGACATCACCCCCGCCGAAGCATAGAGGATCTGGATATGGTCGTGGCTGTGCATCGGATCGACGAAACCCGCGGGATATTCATCCTGCAGCGCCATCACCGGCCGGCCTGCCGTCAGGACATCGACACTATGTTTCATGGCCCGATCCTCGCAAATACTGGACAAACACACAATATAGGCCGGACACCCCACTGACCAGCCGCACGGCGCCCGCTGGCCTGTCCGCTGCGGTGATTGGCCCGTTTGGGCGATAGAGGCGATCGTGTAAAAGCTATCAGGCGATCAAAGGATCGTTTCGAGAGGATATGCCAATCATGTCAAAGGGCTTGAGCGCCATGCAGGACGACATGGCCGACCCCGATATCCGCCGCTTTGTCGATGCCATCAATGCCGCCTACGCCGAACATGCCGCGCCCGCGGGCGCGAGCATGGCGACGCGCCGCGAGGTCGCCGAACGCGTGCGCCGGCCGTGGCGCGAAGGTGGCCCGATAATGGCGGAGACCCGCGAACTGGACATGGGCGGCGTCCGCCTGCGCCTCCACCGCCCGGTCGCGGACAAAATATTGCCCGTCATGCTCTATATCCATGGCGGCGGCTGGATGCTGTTCAGCATCGACACGCACGACCGGCTGATGCGCGAATATGCGGCGCGCGCGGGTATCGCGGTGGTCGGCATCGATTACAGCCTGTCGCCCGAAAGCAAGTTTCCGGTCGCGCTGGAGGAGTGCGCCGCCGCGCTCGACTGGATCGCGTCGCAAGCCGAGGCGCTGAACCTCGACGCGAGCCGCCTGCTCATCGGCGGCGATTCCGCGGGCGCCAACCTCTCGGTCGCGACCTGTCTGTTGCAGCGCCAGCGCGGGCGCCCCCTGCCCGCGGCGATGCTGCTCAACTATGGCGCCTTCGACCCCGAACGCACGCCGAGCTATGCGCGCTTCGGCGCGGGCGACTATTCGCTCGAAGCCGACGAGATGGATGCATTCTGGGCTGCCTATGTCGATGGCGCCGAACAGCTTGCCGACCCGCTCGTCGCGCCGCTGCGCGCCGACCTCACCGGCCTCCCCCCCGCCTTTCTCGCGATCGCCGAATGCGACATCTTGGCCGACTGCAATCACGCCTTCACCGCCAAGCTCGAAGCGGCCGGCGTCCCGACCCATGCGGTCACCTATAAGGGCGCGACCCACAGCTTCCTCGAAGCCATGTCGATCGCGCCGCTCGCAAACCGCGCGCTCGACGAGCAGGCCGCATGGATCCGTGATATCGTGAAGACATGACCTCGCCCTACGAACCGCGCGATGCCGCCGACATAAGCCAACTCGTCGCCGACTACCCGCTCGCCTGGCTCGTCTCGCGCGATTTTCACGCGAGCCCGTTGCCGCTGATCGCCGAGACCGATGCGAGTGGCGCGGTCGCGGCGCTCTTCGGCCATTGCGCGCTTCGCAACCCGCTCGTTGCCGATTTCCGCGCCGACCCGCGCGGGCTGGTGCTGTTCAACGGGCCGTCGGGCTACGTCCCGACCAGCCTGCTGTCGAAACCCGATTGGGCCCCGACGTGGAATTATGCCGTGCTGCGCTTCGTCGTCGAGGTCGAGTTCGTCGAGGGCGAAACGAAGGACGCTATCGAGCAGCTCGTCGCCAGGATGGAAGACGGCGGCTGGTCGACAGCGAGCCTGGGCACACGTTATGACACGATGCTCGATCAGATCATTGCCTTTCGCGCGCACGTCCGTTCGGCCGAGCACAGCTTCAAGCTCGGGCAGGATGAAAGCCCGCAGGGCTTTGCCGAGATCGTCGCGGGGCACGGCGACCGGACGCTCGCGCTATGGATGGAAGGACAGGCAAAGAGGTGAAGCTTTTCTTCGACGATCGCCAGTTGACCCACGCACCGTCGCGCGAGCTGCACAATGGCGACTGGGTGCCCTATGCCGAGAATGTCGAGCGCCCACGTTCCATTGTCGATGCCTTCACCGACTGGCGCCCCGTGCGCGACTTCGGCATGGCGCCGCTGCTTGCCGTGCATGATGCCGACTATATCGCTTTCCTCGAACGCGCGCATCGCGACTGGATCGCGGCGGGACGCAGCGGCGATGCGATCGGCTATACCTTCCCGATCCGGCGGCGCCGGCCGCTCGCCTTCGGCCGCATCGACGCCGACCTTGGCGCTTACAGCTATGACGCCGGGACACCTATCGCAGCGGGGACGTGGGAATCGACCTATTGGTCGGCGCAGGGCGCATTGACCGCACTCGACCATCTGGCGGCGAGCGGCGAGGCGCATGCCTTCGCGCTGTGCCGCCCGCCCGGCCATCATGCCGGGCGCGACTATATGGGCGGCTATTGCTACCTCAACAACGCCGCGATCGCGGCGCGCGAGGCGCACAACCGCGGCCTTGGGCCGGTCGCGGTGCTCGATATCGACTATCACCACGGCAACGGCACGCAGGACATTTTCTACGAGGATCCGGGAGTCTTCTTTTGCTCGATCCATGCCGACCCGCGGACCGACTATCCCTTTTACTGGGGCCATGCCGACGAAACCGGCGAAAGTGCGGGCGAAGGCGCGACACTCAACCTCCCCCTGCCGCGCGGCACCGACGGACAAAGCTATGCGCCCGCGCTCGACGCCGCGCTCGCCGCCATCTCGGACTGGGGCGCGCAATTCCTTGTCCTGTCGTTCGGCGCCGACACCCACAGCAGCGACCCGATCTCGAGCTTCGCGCTCGAACGCGAGGATTATGTGACGCTGGCAAGCCGGATCGCCGCGCTCGGCGTCCCGACGCTGATCGTGATGGAGGGCGGTTATGCCGTCGGCGACCTCGGCAAGAATGTCGCGGCGTTTCTATCGGGCTTCAACGCATAACGACGGCATTGGGGTGAGGAGCGGCCATCCCCCGCAGAACGTCCGCAACCGTTCAAAACCGGCTATTCCATCATCGGATCGTAAGGAAAAAGGCCGCCCCGCCTTGCCGGCGGGGCAGCCCTTCCCTGTCCTCAATCCAAGCTGAAGCGCAGGCTCGCGCCGATCGTGCGCGGCCGTGCGACCGACCCCGCGAACGCGAACGGCGCGTTCAAAATGCCATATTGGTTGAACAGATTCTTCGCAAAGACGCTAAATTCGATCCGGTCGTTCACCGTGACCGACGCGTTGAGATCGACCAGATGAAAATCGCCCTTCTCCAGCGACCCGGCGAAATCGACCGGCGCGCTCGACAGATAGCGGTGCGCGATGCCGAACCGCGGCTTCATCGACATGTCGGGAAAGCTCAGGTCGAGCGAGTTCGACAGCGTCCATTCGGACGCCCCCGGCAGGCGCGTTCCCTTGGCATAACCGCCCCCCGGCGCAAAACTGTCGGGGAGCAGCGTCGACAGGCGCGCGTCATTATAGGCGATGTTCGACGAGAAGGTCAGGTTGCGCGTCGGACGCAGATTGAGGCTGATTTCAACGCCGTCGATATCGGCGCCGCCGCCATTCACCGTATAGGCGTTGAAATCGACCGGCGTGAACAGGCGCGCCTGCACATTGCCCCAGTCGATATGATAGGCGGTGACATCGACGCTCAGCGTCCGGTCGATCAGGTCGAACCGCGTCCCGACCTCGTAATTCTTTGTCGTGTCGCTTTCAAAGGTCAGCGGCAGGCCGGGCACCGCGGCCGAATAGACGTTGACGCCGCCGATGCGGAAACCTTCCGAATAGAGCGCATAGATCATGAAGTCGTTCGATGGCTTGTACGTCAGCGAGACTTTCGGGATGAAATCCGAATCCTTGCTCGCCGCCGGGGCAAAATCGAACGGATCGACCAGATTGGCGTTAGGCAGATATTGCAGCCGCGGGCGCGAGCGATATTCGAACAGGCGCCCGCCGACCGTCAGCGTCAGCGCATCGACAATGTCGAACGACGCTTCGCCGAATATCGCCTTTTCGGTCACGCGGTTGCTGCTGATCGTTCGCGTCGCGAGGTCGCCGGGAGCAAGCTCGCTGCCCGGCTGGCCGTCGAACTCGCCGGGGTTCGCGTCGATATAATCGGCGATGCCCTCGATAAAGGTGCCGTCGGTGTTGTTCGACCGCAGCCGCGTGTAATTGGCACCGATCAGCCAGCGGAAGCGTCCGCCGTCGGGCGAGGCGATCCGGAGCTCGCCATATTCGGTCTTCGACTTGCCGTCGCTGCTCGCGAGTTCGGGCGTGTCGGTGCGCGGGTCGTTGCCGCCGAAGATCGAATTGTCGAACGCCAGGTTGGCTTTCTTCTCGGTATAGCTGCCGACCGCCGTCAAGGTCGCAAAGCCCAGATCCTGCTCGAGCCGCAGGCTGTGCATCATGAAGCTCGTGTCCTGGAACTCGGCCACGTTGGTCGCGCGGTCGAACGTCTTGGGCGGACCGAAGATCACATAGGTCTGATCGTCGAGATCATATTCCTGATACATGCTGAGCGCCGAAATGCGCGTCGCCTCGGTCGGGGTGAAGACGATCGACCCGCGCAGGCCCCTGACCCGCAGGTCGTTGCTGCCATCTTCGCCGAGCAGCGTGTTGTCGAGATAGCCCGCGTCGTAGCGCTGGAGCGCGACGAGGCGGACGGCGAGCTTGTCGGTCGCGATCGGCAGGTTGACCATCGCCTTCGCGGCATAGCTTGCCTCGCCAGCGCCCTTGGTCGTCGCAAGATTGCCCTCAAACCCCGCATCGAAACGGCTGGGATCGGCCTCGTTCACCACATAGTTGATAGCGCCGCCGAGCGATGACGATCCGAACAACGTGCCCTGCGGCCCGCGCAACACCTCGACGCGGCTGACGTCGAAGCTGTCGACATCGGGGATAACGAGCGGGAAGCCGGGTTCGATCAGCGGGACTTCGTTGAGATAATAGCCCGTCGTCGCCTGGTTCGCTTCGTGATAGGTCGATGAGGCGACGCCGCGGATTACGACTTCGGACACGCCGGGCTGATAATCGTTGAACACGACGCCGGGGACGCGCGTGATATAGTCGGAGAGACTTTGCGCGTTGAGCTTCTGCAGCGTCGCTTCGCTGACCGCGCTCACGGAACCGCTGACGTCGCGCACCGACTGTTCGCGCTTGGCGGCGGTGACGACGATCTCGCTGTCATCGGTTTCCTGCGCGGTCGCGCCCGTCGCGGACCCCAGCGCCAGGATCGAGATGCCGCACACGGCGACCCGCCGGATCGATGCAAACCCCATTTTTGCCTCCCTTTTTGATAATGCCTATTGGTAGGAAAATCCGATGCTCAAGCTATCACGCGAAACTGGCGTGACGGCGATGGTCGGGCCATAATCCAGCCGGATCGGGCCAGCACCTGCACGCGGGAAAGCGCAGTTTCGCGAGGGCCAGCGGTCAAATTGCCCGATCGATGGATTGGGCGGCCTGATCGGCGCAGTAAGCCATTCGTGCCATCATAGACTGGACGCGATATCCCCGCCGGTCGAAAGAGGGTCGCATGCACAGCATCGAAAACAAAGGTCGGAGAGCGTTTATGGGCAGCGTCGCGGCGGCGGCACTTATGCTCGGGCATCGCGCTGGCTGGGCGCGCGAGGCGGGCGGACGCTGGCCCAAGATCACACCCCCGCAATCGCCGCGCATCTCGAACCCGATCGAGCAATTGGGCCGGTCGCGCGACGATTCCTACAGCTGGATGAAGTTCATCCCTGCGAGCGGCGAACGCAACCGGACCAACCTGCCCGCCCCGGTCGCGAAGATGCTGACCGGCGAAAACGCCTATGCCGACGCGATGCTGAATCCGACCGAAGCGATGCAGGCCGAACTGGTCCGCGCGATGCTCGCGCGAAGCGCCGGCGCGGTCGCGGCTCCGGCGCTCGAAAAGGACGGCTGGCGCTATTCATCGGCGATTTCCGAAGGCGAAACGCACGCGCGCTATAGCCGCCAGCGCGACGGCGGACAGGCCGAACTGCTTGTCGACGAAGGCCTGCGCGCAAAGGGCCAGCCCTATTTTCGTAGCACCGGCCACCAGCCGAGCCCCGACCATCGCTGGTTCGCATGGGCCGAGGATGTCATCGGCAACGACCGCCACCGCATCTGCATCCGCGACAACGCGAGCGGCGCGATCCGCACGATCGTCGACAAGGACGCCTATGGTTATGGCGGGCTGGTCTTTTCGCCTTCGTCGCGCTGGCTATTCTGGATCTGGCGCGACGCGCGCAACCGGCCGACGCGGCTCTATCGGACCTCGGTCGACGGCAAGATCACCGACCTCGTCTATGAGGAAAAGGACCCGGCGATCTTCATGTCGGTCAAGCGCACCGCCGCCGACGGCTTTGTGGCGCTGACGCTCGCGGGTCCCGAAACCGCCGAGGTTCGCCTTGTATCGGCAGCGAATGAAACCGCCGCCCCCACCACGGTCTGGCCGCGCAAGGCCGGCGTGCGGTACGAGATCGACGAGTGGGACGGCAGCCTCGTCGCGCTGACCGACCGGGACGATGCGTTCGACATGCAGCTCCTGCGGCTCGATCCTGAGGATTTCGGAACGCTTGCGACGCTCGTCCCGCATCGCGCGGGGACCCCGATCCTGCAAATCCTGCCATTCAAGACGGCGCTGGTCCGGCTCGAACGCATCGAGGGACTGCACCGCCTCGTCATCCTCCGCCCCGACGGCTCCGAACAGGCGATCACCTTCGACGATCCCGCCTATGCGATCGAACTGCCGGGCGAGCAGGCGTATGACGCATCGTCAGCGATGATCGTCCATCAGTCGCCCAAGTCGCCGCCACGCTGGATCCGCGTCGATCTTTCGAATGGAGAACAAAGGGTCGTGCGGCAACAGACGATCGCGAACTTCGATCCGGACGATTATGAAGTCGAACGCTTGTTCGCGCCCGCCCCCGACGGCGAGATGGTGCCGATCACCCTGCTCTCGCGCCGCGGCATGGCGCGGGACGGCAAGGCGCCGCTCCTCCAATATGGCTATGGCGCCTATGGCGTGCCGAGCGATCCGGAATTTTCGATCCCCGCGCTCGCGCTCGTCGACCGCGGCTGGCGCTATGCGATCGCGCATGTGCGCGGCGGGTCGGAGAAAGGGCGTCGCTGGTTCCTCGGTGGACGCAAATTCACCAAACGCAACAGCTTCACCGACTTCGTCGCCTGCGCCGAACATCTCGCTGCCGAAGGCTATACCGCGAAGGGCAAGGTCGTCGCTTACGGCCTCTCGGCTGGCGGGCTGCTGGTCGGTGCGAGCATGAATATCGCCCCGACGCTCTGGGGCGGCGTGATTGCGAAGGTGCCTTTCGTCGACATGCTCAACACGATGAGCGATGCAGCGCATCCGCTCGTCCCGCTGTTCCGGCCCGACTGGGGCGATCCGCTCGCCGATCCGAAGGCCTATGACTATATCGCCTCGATCTCGCCCTATGAGAATGTGCAGGCAGCCTCCTATCCGCCGCTGCTCTGCACCGCGGGGCTGAAGGACGACCGCGTCGCCTATTGGGAGCCGGCGAAGCTCGTGGCGGAAGTGCGGCGGCGGTCGACGAGCGGCAATCCCGCGATGCTGATGACCGACATGGACAGCGGCCACCAGGGCAGCGCCGATCTGGCGAGCGAATATAAGGAGAAGGCGCTCTTCTGGGCCTTCGCCATGCGCTGCGTCGCATAGGCGCGAAGCTAAATCGCTGATTTGACGAAAGGATCGCCGCGGCCTCCGGGCACGCGGCGACGGGCTGCGGCAAAATCCCGCCGAATCGGTGCAAATCGCGCTTAAATCCGGCTGCGCCCGCTCGTTAAAGCTCGCATGACCACCAAAGCGACAGCATCGAACGAGCCGGTAGGGCGGCTCCTTGGTTGGCTGGGGCTTCGCCACGCACGCGGCGGCGCCCCCGAAGAGGGCCACGCGCCCCCCGACCCCGGCGGCCCGCGCCTTCTGGCGCGCGAGGCGCGCTACGAGCTCGCGGCGTCGATCACCTCCTTTCTTGTCGATAACGACCTCGACGTGTCGCCGACGAACCTCCTGCTGGCGCACGGCGCCTTTTCGGGACGCAACCCGCGGCTCGCGCGGCAGATCGTCGCGCAGGCGCAGACCGCCGAAGGCATCACCCAGAAATGGCTCAACGAACTCGACGAACAGGAAGCGGGCCAACCCGACCGCGTCGAACTCGACCGGCTGATGACGCGGCTCGAAACCAATATCGAGGCATTCCAGGCGAATACGAAGGAAGCCCGGACCGTCACCAGCGACTATGGGATCGAGCTCGAACAGCATGTCACCGATCTCGAGCAGCTCGAAAAGACCGGCCGCATCGTCTCGAGCCTCGCCGACCTTGCCAAGGTCATGCTCGAACGCACGCGCAAGGCCGAGGACGATATGCGCAAGAGCGAGGACGAGGCAAAGGCGCTACGCAGGAGCCTCGAGCGCGCCAAGCGCGACGCCGAACTCGACTATCTGACCGGCCTGCCCAACCGCCGCGCCTTCGAGGTGCTGCTCGACCGCCATCACAAGGAAGCGCGCGCCGCGGTCGAACCGCTCAGCGTCGCCTTCTGCGACATCGACGAGTTCAAGAAGGTCAACGACATCCACGGGCACGAGGCGGGCGACCGCGTGATCAAGGCGATCGCCGACACGCTGGCGCGGATTTCGAACGATCATTGCCATGTCGCGCGCCACGGCGGCGAGGAATTCGTCATGCTGTTCCGCGGCCTGACCCCGACCGAGGCCGCGCAAAAGCTCGACGACGCCCGCGAAGCACTCGCCGACCGGCGCCTGATCAACCGCAAGACCGACGAGCCCTTCGGCCAGATCACCTTCTCGGGCGGAGTCGCCGACGTCTTCGGCTATGGCGACCCGCGCGCCGCGCTCAAGGCGGCGGACGAAGCACTCTACAAGGCGAAGGCCGCAGGCCGGAACTGCATTCGCATCGCCGACCCGGCATGAATTCCCGCGAGGGGGCGGGAGCCCGCGGACGGCCGGCGCCAGAGCCGGCCGCCCGCGGCAATCGTTACGCGGTCGCCTGGCGCGCGGCCGCCCACAGGCCGAAACTCGCGATGATCGCGTAGCAGATCAGCGGCACCGCCAGCGCGATACGTATATCGCCGCTGAGATCGGCCACCGTTCCGAACAGAAACGGCACGATGGCCCCGCCGATGATAGCGGTGCACATGATGCCCGATCCCTGCGGCGTTCGTTCGCCCAATCCTTCGGTTGCGAGGCTGAAGATCGTCGGGAACATCAGCGAATTGCAGAAGCCGACCAGAATCAGCGCCCAGCCCGACAGCGCGCCGGTCGTCACCGCCGACAGCAGGATCAGCGAAATCGCCCCGGCCGCAAAGGTGGTGAGCACGCGTCCCGGCTTGGCCAGCCGCAGGATGAAGCCGCCGAGCAACCGGCCGACCAGAGCGCCGAGCCAGTACATCGCAACCAGCTTGCCCGCGGCCTGGAGCCCCAGCCCCATCACGCTCGGTTCGGCCAGATAGGCCATCAGGTTCGAGCCGATCGCCACTTCGGCGCCGACATAGACAAAGATGCACAGCGCGCCGAACTGGACGCGGCGGTTGTGGGTCAAGAGGCCCCAGGTGCCCTCAAGCTTTACAGCGTCGGTCCGGGCGTGGTCGAGCGCCGACCGGTACATCCAGAACACCGCCGCGATGACCAGCATCAGCACGCCGAGCCACATATAGGCGGTGCCGATCGACGCGCCCTCGGCGACGCGATAGGCCTGAATTTGCGCCTCGCTCGCGGTGTCGGCATCGATCGGCGTCGAATCGCCGAGCAGGAAGGTCGCGCCGCCATAGACCATCAGGAACACCCCGATCGAATTGAACGCCTGCGCAAAGGTCAGCCGGCTGTGCGAGGTTTCGACCGGCCCCAGCGTCGTGATCACCGGATTCATCGCGACCTGCAAAACCGTGATCCCCGCGCCGATGCAGAAGAGCGCGGCGAGGAAGCCGGGGTAGGACGCCGCGGCCGACGCGGGGATGAACAGGAAGGAGGCCGCCGCAACGATGATGAACCCGAGCACGAAGGTGCGAATATAGCCGAGTTTGGACATGATGATCCCGGCGGGGATCGAAAAGGCACCATAGGCGATGAAGAACGCCATCTGCACGAGGTTCGCCTCGGCGTGCGTCAGGTGGAACATCGGCTTGAACTTGCCGACCAGCAGATCGTTGATGTTCGTCACCCCGCCGAGCAGGAAAAACACCGCGAAGGCGAGGATCAGCACGACTTTGGTGCCGCCCCCTCCCTTGCCCGGCTGTTCGACCGCGTTCGGGTCCACACTCGTCGCAACGCTCGGCGCCAATGCCATGTCTCTCTCCCAACCCTGTTTTCTGGCTATCCCGCGTCCGGTCTTGTCATTTTGCGGCGGGTGGGCAAGGCAGATTCTCGCCGACGGCCTCGACATTCGTATTCAGCAGCGTCGCGGCAAAGCCCTTGTCGCCCTTGACCGTCACCGCATTGTCGACCTGCCGCAAATTGGCGCCCGCATCGGCGAAGCAGCGGAGCGGCAGCTTGATCGTCGAAACCTGCCCCTGCGGCGCCGCCTTGACCATCTCCGAAATGTCGAACGCCTTGCCGCCGAGCGCGAGGCTGACCGGCGCGCCGCCGGCTGCATCGATCCGCCAGTCGACGCGAAGCGCGAAGCTGTTGTTGAGCTGGCGCGACAGGTCCGCATAGGGCCCGGTCAGTTCGAGCGTCGCGGGGCCGGTCCAGACAAACGCCTTGCCGTCCTCCTGCGCGCGCACGTCGATCGAGCGCGCCGCGATCATGCCGCCGGGGCTCGCGATCGGCGCCGATTCCACCGGGCGCTTGCCGCCCGCATCGGTGATCGAAAGCACCCACGGCGCCCGCGCGCGACCGCCCGAGAAGAAGTTCTCGACATTCAGCGCCGCCGAAATATCGACGCCCAGCTCTTCCGAAAGCTGCGGCACCGTCGCTGTGTCGCCATATTTCAATCCGTAACCGACCGCGAACTGCGGCTTTTCGACGGGCGAGCGCGCGTCGGAGGGCCAGGCGAAAGGTAGCGTGCCGGTAAAGCCGCGCACCGTCTTGCCGTCCTTGCCCGCGACGAGCACGTCGGCGACGCCGGCACCCTGCGACCCCGGCAGCCAGGCCGCGACGAAGGCGTCGGAGGCATTGATTTCGGGGTTCGTGAACATCGGTCGTCCCGACAGGAAGAGCGCGACGACCGGGATTCCCGCGGCCTTCAGCTTCTTCAGCGTCGCGAGGTCTGTCGCGTCGGTCGGCTGGTAATCGAGCGTCGCGACGTCGCCCTGGAATTCGGCATAGGGCGCCTCGCCGAACACGACGATTGCGACGTCGGGCTTCTCCTTGAAGACGCCGCCTTCGGACAAGGTCGCGACGCCGCCCGCATCGCGCACCGACTTGTCGAGCGCTTCCCAGATCGTCTGCCCGTTCGGGAAGTCCGAGCGCACGACGTCGGTCCCCTGCCAGCTGATCGTCCAGCCGCCCGACTGGATCGCCATGCTGTCGGCCGCGGGCCCCGTGACGAGCACGCGCGCGCCGGGCTTGATCGGCAGCACGCCGCCGTTGTTCTTCAGAAGAACCAGCGACTTGGCGACCGCTTCGCGCGCCACGGCGAGATGGTCGGGCGTGCCGACCGCCTTTACGACGCTGCGATCGACATGCCCTTCGGGAAACAGCCCGAGCTTGTATTTGACGCGCAAAATGCGGCGCACCGCATCATCAAGGCGCGCGGCGGGAATGGTGCCGTCCTTCGCCTGTTTCAGCGTCGTATCGTAAAGCCCCTTCCAGCTGTCGGGCGCCATGAACATGTCGAGCCCGGCATTGATCGACTGCGCGCAGTCGGTGACGCTGCACCCGGCAACCTGCCCATGCCCGTTCCAGTCGCCGACGACGAAGCCTTCAAAGCCCATCTTCTGCTTGAGCGCGTCGGTCAGCAGCCCCTTGTTGCCGTGGTGCTTGACGCCCTGCCAGCTCGAGAAGCTCGCCATCACGGTCAGCGCGCCGGCGTCGATCGCGGCTGGGTAACCCATCGCATGTTTGGCGATCAGCTCTTTCTCGTCGACCTTCGCGTCGCCCTGATCCTTGCCCTCGAACGTTCCGCCATCGGCGAGGAAATGTTTGGCGGTCGCGGCGACATGGTTCGCATCGACGGTCTTGCCCGGGGCGAGCGTCCCCTGAAGCCCGAGCACCATCGCCTTCGCATAATCGGCGACGAGCCTGGGGTCGGAGGCATAGCCTTCATAGCTGCGCCCCCAGCGCAGATCCTGCGGCACGGCGAGCGTCGGCGCGAAGGTCCATTCGATGCCGCTGCCCGCGATTTCGGCCGCCGTCACCGCGCCGATACGCTGGATCAACTCGGGATCGCGCGCCGCGCCCAGCCCGATATTGTGCGGAAAGAGCGTCGCACCGGGGATGTTGTTGTGCCCGTGGACGGCATCGACGCCGAAAATGATCGGGATCGCGACGCCATTTGTCTGCGGCCGCATCGACACCGCGCGAAACTCGCCGACCAGCTTCGCCCAGTCGGCGGCGGTCGAACGCTCATTGCCGTTGGGCCCGCTGTTGCCGCCCGCGAGGATCGAGCCGAGCGGATAGGTTTCGAGATCCTTCGGCGTGATCGTGCTGATGTCGGCCTGGATCAGCTGGCCGACCTTTTGCTCGACCGTCATCTTTTTCATCAGCGCGTCGATGCGCGCTTCGGTCGCAGCGTCGGTGATGGCGGCCGGGCTTTTCGCCGCGGGCCAGAGTTCGGGATGGACGGCCGCGGCCTCGCCTGCGTCCTGCGTTGCTGCCATTGCGGTTCCCGCCAGAAGCAGCGCAGTCGCGATCACCATTGCCTGTCGGCGCATCGTCTCTCCCATCCCTCGTATGTGAACGTTATCAAGGCTCGATGTCGCATAGCGGCCGGATGAAATCAAGCTCTCTGTTCGGTGCGGGATCAGCGCGCGCGAGGCATCGTCGCGAGGAGCAGCACGGCGATCGCGGTCAGCCCGGCAAGCAACAGGAAAAGCGCGTCGAATCCGAATCCGGGGACCAGCGAAATGGTCAGCCAGGGCATGATGAGCGACGGCACGGTATTGGTCAGGTTGAAGATGCCGAGGTCGCGCCCGCGTCGGTCCGAACGCGGCAGGATGCGCAGCGTCTGGCTGGCGTGGAGCGAGAGGAACACCGTCGTCGCGACGCCGAAGACGAGATAGCTTGCCTTGGCCATGTCGGCTTCGGTCGCAAAGGCCATGCCGATCATCCCTGTCGCCGATATCGCCGCGCTGGCGACAAGCGGCAGGAAAGGCCGGTCGTTGCGGTCGGCCCAGCGTCCGCTCGCCAGCGCGATCGGCACCGCGAGCGTCAGCGCAATCCCGAAAATACGCGCCTTTTCATTGTCCTGCATATCGGGGTCGATCGACCGGAACCAGAAATAGAGATAGGCGAACAGCGCCGCCTCGGCGATCTGGACCAGCAGGCGCGCGAGCCACATCCGCACCGCGGGGCCGCTCGGCCGCCGCGGCAGCGCACCGTCCGCGCGCAAAGGCGGCGCGGTCAGTTCCGGGAATGGGCGCGGCCGGCCGAGCAAGAGAACGGGCAGCACCGCGCCTGCGACGAGCAGCGCGATGACGACCAGCCGGCTGTCGTCCGACACCAGCCCCGGCCAGGTCACGAGCGCCCCCGACCAGGCGCCAAGCGCGGGCGAGAAAGCGAGCAGCCCGCCGAGAAGCCCCTTTTGATCGTCGGGAACGCAGTCGCCTGCCCAGGCGGCGAGCGGCCCGAGCATCATGTTGAGCGTAAGCTGCCACCCGATGACGATGCCGACGAGCGTCCAGATATCCTCCGCCAGCGGCACGAGCATCAGCAAGGCGATGCTGAGGACCAGCCCCGCGAGCACCCACGCGCGCCGGCTGTGCGTGCGGTCGCTGAGCCAGCCGAAAAGGATGCCCCCGATGCTCGCCGCGATCGCGCCGAAAAAAGTGACGTAGCCCAAGGTCTGGACGTCGGCCGGCCCCGCCAGCTCGGTCATTCGCGACGGCAGCCAGATCGTCAGGAACGGGACATAGGCGATCGCCCCGCCCGCCGAAGCGAGCGCGTAGAGAAGCAGGAACGGGAGCGACTGGCGCCGCGCCGCGGCGGTGTCAGCCATGCCCGACCGCCGGCGCGGCGGTCGACCCGCGCGCGACGAGCCCGCCCTGCACGCGCGTCGGCTCGGCCGGACGCGGCGCCCCGCGCTGCGCCGCGATGATCAGTTCGACCGCGCGTGACGCGGTTTCGGCAACCGGCTGGTCGACCGCGGTCAGCGCCGGCTGGGTGAAACGCACCACGGGCGTATTGTCGAAGCTGACGATCGAGAGCTGCCCCGGCACGCCCAGCCCCCTTTCGCGCGCAACTTCCAGTGTCGCGAGCGCCATCTGGTCGCTGCTCGCGATGATCGCGGTCGGCGGGTTCGCACCGCCGAGCAGTTGCCGTGCCGCGGCGGCGCCCGAAGCATAAGTGAAATCGCCCTCGACGAGCAGCCCGGCGGTCGGCAGGCCCTCGGCCGCCATCTCGGCTTCCCAGCCGTCGATGCGCCAGCGGCTGAGGCTGTATTCGGGCGATCCCGCGATGAAGCCGATACGCTGGTGGCCGAGGTCAATCAGGTGCCGCGTCGCGCGCCGCGCCGATCCCTCATCGTCCATCGTCAGCGCGATCCCCGCCGCGCCGCCGCGCGACCCGATGCGCGCGAAGGGGATTTTTTGCTGGTCGAGCAGGCCGACGATCAGCGGATTGTCCGAATGCGGCGGGGTCAGGATGACGCCGTCGGGCTGCAGCGCCGCGATAGCCGCGCGCAGTTCGCGCTCGACATGGTCGTTGTGCGTGTCGACGAGTTCGAAGATCATGCGATAGCCATATTCGGCGCATTTCAGCATCCCGCCGAGCAGCATCTGGTCGACCCAGTCGACGCCCTGCCGCCCCTGCCAGTCGGCAATCGTGCGCTCGCGGTCGTTGATCGCGAGGATCAGATAGGATCTGGACCCGCTCATCCGCTGCGCCGCGATCGAGGGCACATAGCCGAGCTTGTCGATCGACGCCTGAACGCGCTCTTTCATCTCGGGCCGAACATTGGGCTCGTCGTTGATGACGCGGCTCACCGTCTGCAGCGACACACCCGCGTCGGCTGCAACATGCTTGATCGTGACCGACTGCCGCCGACGCCCCATTATTCGTCTTGATCCCCCGTGCTGCCGCAATCGCTAACGGCATCACCGCCACATTGCCAGACGCGAACCCAATCTATTTCCATGTTTTTGGGATAGCCGCTTTCATCGACTCCCTTCAGCCCGCGCCCCTCGGCGAGCCCGCCACCGACCGCGAGGTTCAGGATCAGGTGAAAGGGCCGGTCGAACGGCGCCGCGGGCTCGCTCGATCCGCTCGTCGACCACTCGCTCGCGACGCGCGTCGCATAGGGTTTGCCGTCGACCGTCCAGACGATCTTGCCCTTTTCCCAGACAATGCCGAAGACGTGGAAACCGTCGAGCGGGGCGGGAAGCGCGGTCTCGTCGCCCTTATATTTGTTGTCGGGCCATTGCCCGCCGAAATGGAGCGTGCCGAGGATGCGGTTCTCGATCCCGCCCGCGCATTCGTCGCACCGCACGCCGAGGTTCACCGCCTCCAATATGTCGATCTCGCCCGACGCCGCCCAGGTGCCGTAATGACTGGCCTCGGGCAGCATCCAGATCGCGGGCCACGTCCCCTGCCCCTGCGGCAACTTCGCGCGCACCTCGATCTTGCCATAGGTCCACGCCGCCTTGCCGCGCGTGACGAGGCGGGCGGAGGTAAAGCGCTTCGTCGCCTGCGCCGCCGCCTTCTCGGCGTCGCCGCGCTGCGACAAGGGAAAGGCGGGCCCGGTCATCGCCTCCTTGCGCGCGGTGATGACGAGCTTGCCGTCCTTGATCGCCGCATTGGCGGGCCGGTCGGTATAGCATTGGCGTTCATTGTTGCCGCCGCCCCAGCAATCGACGTCGAAATCCCATTTGCCGCGGTCGACCGCGCTTCCGTCAAACTCGTCTGACCAGGCGAGCCGCCACCCGGCATCCGCGCCCTGCTGCGCCGTAGCAGCGGCCGGCGCGGCGGCCAGCATCAGGATCGCCGCAGCGCGCATCACGCGGCCTTCGGCTCCTCGGCGCCGCAATAGCGCGCGACATAGGCGTGATGCTCGGGCAGCGTCGCGACGGTCTGCGCGATATTGTCGCGCAGCGTCTGGAACAGCCGCTCGACCTCGTCGTCGCGCAGCTTGGCGGCGATCGGGTGATAGGTCTGCGGCTCGATCCCCTGCCCCATCATCACCTGAACCCAGCTATTCTCGGCAAATAATTCCTCATATTTGCGGAACACGCGGCCCGTCTCGCGGAACAGCTCGATCTTTTGCTGCAGCGAGTCCGGAACCGGCATGTTCGCGACATGGCGCCAGAAGGGGCTGTCGCGGCGGTTGGTCGCCTTGTAATGCAGCACGACGAAATCGCGGATCTGCTCGATGTCGAGCCGTTGCTGGTCATTGAATTCCTGCGCGTCGCGCTCGCTGACACGTCCGTTCGGCATCAGGCGGATGAAACGCAGCACCGCGCGCTGGATCAAGTGCACCGTCGTCGCCTCGAGCGGCTCGACAAAGCCCCCCGCAAGGCCGACGGCGACGCAGTTGCGGAACCATTGTTTGCGCCGCACCCCGCCCTTGAACTTGATGTCGAACGGTTCGATCAGCGGCTCGCCGACGCTGCCCATCAGCCGGTCATAAGCCTCGTCGCGCGACAGATAGCCGCTGGTGTAGACGATCCCGGCGCCCATCCGGTGCTGCAGCGGGATGCGCCATTGCCAGCCGGCGTCGTGCGCGATCGCCTGCGTATAGGGCATCGGCGGGCCGAGATGCTTCGACTGCACCGCGATCGCGCTGTCGTTGGGCAGCCAGTGGCTCCAGTCCTCGAACCCCGCGTGCAGCGCGCCGTCGATCAGCAGGCCGCGAAAGCCGGTGCAGTCGACGAACATGTCGCCCTCGATCCGCCGCTCGCCGTCGAGATGCAGCGCGGCGATGTCGCCGCTCTCGCCGTCCAGCTCGACGCGCGCGATCTTGCCCTCGACGCGCGTGCACCCATCGGCCTCGGCGAGCTTGCGCAGATAGCGGCCATAAAGCGTCGCATCGACATGATAGGCATAATTCATCCGCTCTTCGGGCAGGTGCGCGAACTTGCCCTGCATCCCGGCGACCAGCTCGAGGCAATAATCCTCATAGGGCTGTTCATGCCCGCGTTCGCGCGCGTTGAGCCAGAAATGCTGGAACCCCGCCGACCAGTGATCCTTGCCCGACAGGCCAAAGCTGTGGAAATAGCTGTCGCCGTCGTGCTTCCAATTGTCGAACAGGATGCCAAGCTTGAACGTCGCCTGTGTCGCGCGCATGAATTCGGGCTCGGGGATGCCGAGGATGCGGTTGAAATTGACGAGCGGCGGAATGGTGGACTCGCCAACCCCGATCGTCCCGATCGCCTCGGACTCGACCAGCGTCAGGTCGACCGTGGGCCCCATGGTGCGCGCGATCGCCGCCGCCATCATCCAGCCCGCGGTGCCGCCGCCCGCGATGACGATGCGCTGGACCGGTTTCCTGTCGCTCATTTGCTCAAAGCCCTCAGCAAGAAGGCGCGCAGCCGCCCCGCCGTCTCGGACGTGAGCGGGGCGAGGATGCTGCGCGCGGTTTCGGGAATATGGCCGGTGACGCTGGCGTCATTGTCGAATACATAATGGTCGAACTGCTCGCGCCAGATCGCCTTGTCCTCGGCCGGCAGGTCGCGGATCGCGAGGATCGCGTGATTGAGCGCCGCCTGCGGCTGGCCCAGCCAGGCGGGTGTGCGGCGCCACCAATAGTTCACCAATATGTTGAAGTCGGCGAGCCCCTCGACATGGTGCCACCACATCGACGGGATGAAGATCGCGTCGCCGGGCTCCAGCTCCACCGTCAACGCCTCCGCCATCGCATCGACGAAGCGCGGGTGGGCGGCAAGGTCGGGCGCGTCGAAATCGACCATGCTGACGACGCGCCCCGCCGGCGTATTGTCGATCGGGCCGAGATAGAGATTACGGAACGCGCCCGGCGGGAACAGCGTGAACCGGCGGCGTCCCACGGCGCAGCAGGCGAGATTGTCGGGAAAGTCGTTGTGCGCCGCAATCTTGGTGCGCGTGCCGATCCAGATGCTTTTCAGCGGATCGCGGTCGCCGAGGTCGATCGGGTTCGCTTCGTCGAGCCCGTCGAAATGCGACGGAATATCGATCGACGCCAGATAGACGGTGCGCGCCTCACCGCGTTCCTCGGCCGTATCGATGCCTCCGAATATATCGGCCAGCTTCCCGGTCCCGACGCGGAAATTCATCGCCATGTCGTCGTCGTAGAACAGCCGCCCGTCATGTCCCGGCGGGCCGATCGACACTTTGAAAGGCCGGTCGCGGGCATGTTCGAGCAGATAGGCTCGCGCGTCGCGCGCCGACCTTTTGCCCGCCTCGACCAGCGGCCAGCCGGCGGCAAGCCCGCGAAGGACAAAGGGCTCGCGCGCGCCTTCGAGCAACGCGCCCGGCCCCGCCCCCTTATCCCATGAACGCTCGGGCACCCGCGCGAGGCGGTCGGTAAAGGCGCCGCCCTGTTCAGCCACTGCCGAGCCTGCGGTTCTTGCGCGCGACGAGCGCCGACAGCTGCGACAGCGAGGCAAGCGCCATGAAGATCGGCATCAGATGCCCCGCCGCGTGCAGCGCGCCGAGCGCCTCGCCATCAAGCGCGCGCAGCTTCGCCTCGTCGATGATATGGAACCCGACGAGCGAATTGATCGACCCATCGTCGAGTGTGACTTCGAGGTTGAAGGGTTCGAGCAATTCATAGGCGTCGAGCGCGTCGAGAAAGGCCTTGCTCGCGCGATACCCCTCGTCGAGGTCGCCAAGACGCTCGGCGATCTGGTCGAGATAGGGAGTGGGCGCGCCGTCGGCGTCGAACAGACGAATGCCCTCCCCGCCCGGCGCGATGCGCGGGTGCTCCAGGTCGACATGCACCTGTCCCGGCCCGTCGCCGCTCGCCGGGCGCCCGATCAGAAAGGGCTGGATCGCGAGCGACAGCGGCCGATAACGCGCGTCCCAGCGGTCGCCGTCGAGAAACAGATTTTCGCCCGATTCAAAGCCGAGCAAGGCGACCGCGATGAATTCGTTGCGGTCGATCTCGCGCCGGAACAGGATCGGGAAATGCCCCTGGATGCTGCGAAACTCGTTCGGCACGGTCAGCGTCGCCATCACCCCGTCGCCAAGGTCCGCACCCGCCTCCGCCCGAACGCGCAGTTCGCGATGGGTATTTTTGTTGAGCACGGCATGCTGGGTCATTCGGGTCTTTCTTCCTATTCGGCCGCGACGCGATCGGCGGCGAGCGTGTCGAGGTAGGCGCGGTTCGTCGGCAACCCGGCGGCAAGCGTGCGCGCGCGCTGCCGCATCTCGGCCAGCGCCGCCAGCGCGCGGTCGCTCGCGGGCCAGCCGGCGGGGGCCGGAAATCCCATGCCATAGAGGATATACTGGTGGCTTTCCGCCGAGAAAATCTCGTCGACATAGGGGAAATCCGACGAGGATGGCGGCTGGTCGCGCCATAGCGTCAGCAGGTCGGCCAGATGCGGCGGGATATGGTCGGGGTCGCGGTGCGCGCGCCAATAGGGTTCGTCGCGGCGGCTGAGCACATAATGGAGCTTCAGGAATTCGACGATGCGGTCCCAGCGATAGCGGAACAGCTTGTTGAAGCGCGCCGCGTGGATGTCCATCGCGGCGCGGTCGGCCGGGAAATTGTCGGTGAGCGCGCGCAGCGACAATTCGATCAGCACGATCGCCGACGCTTCGAGCGGCTCGATGAAACCCGCGGCGAGGCCGATCGAAAGGCAGTTTTTTTCCCAGAAGCGCGCGCGGTGGCCGGTCCGGAAGCTGATATGCTTGAACGGCGCGCCGAACGCCCCTTCCTTGGGCAGCGCGCCGGGCAGTTCGCGCGCGATATAGTCGCGCAGGATCGTCTCCGCGCGTTCGGCGTCCATGAAACGGCTCGAATAGACGCAGCCGATGCCGCGCCGCAACGGCAGGCCGATATCCCAGATCCAGCCGGCCTCGTGCGCGGTCGCGATCGTTTGCGATGCGATGGGGCTGCCCGGCGGCACCGGCACCTGCGAAGCGATCGCGCGGTCGTTGAACGCATGGTCGCTGCGGTCGATCCACTCGACGCCGAGTTCGCCGTCGATCAACAGCCCCTTGAAGCCGGTGCAGTCGATGAACAGGTCGCCCGCGACCTCGCGCCCGCTGTCGCTGGTCAGCGCGGCGATATCACCGTTCGCGGCGCGCCGTGCGCCGGTGACGCGGCCCAGGATATGCTCGACGCCCAAAACCTGCGTCGCGTGCACCGACAGCAGCGCCGCGAATTTTTCCGCAGCGAAATGATAGGCATAGTTGGCCGCGCCCTGATAGCCGGGCATCGCGCGCTGCCGCGGCGCGAGATGCTGCTTGCAGACCGCCGCCTGCGCGCTCATCGCCGCCGCGAACGGCTGGTCGGGGGCCGAGGCCTGCCACGCGGCGAGCAATTCGCCGAGCGGCACCGCCGGCGGCGTGGTGAAGGGGTGGAGATAGGAATCGCCCGCCGAGCCATCGACCCAGCCGTCGAAACGCGACGCCTGCTTGAACGCCCCGTCGCAGGCCGCGAGGAACTCGGTCTCGTCCAGCCCGATCGTCTGGAGCGTCGTTCGCATCGTCGGCCAGGTGCCCTCGCCGACGCCGACGATCGCGACGTCGGGCGCCTCGACCACCGTCACCGACAGTGGCGCCGCCTTCGCCCGCCGCGATGTCGCGAGCAGCGACGCCGCCAGCCAGCCGGCGGTGCCGCCGCCCACGATGACAACCCTCTCGATCGCGCTATTCATTGTCACCGATCCTAGGCTACGCTTCGTGATCCGTCACGCAAAAGAGCCGCGCCCGAAAAGGCGCGACCCCCTTGCCGGAAACCCGGCGGACGGGTTCCGCCGTTCTAGAAGCTGAACCTGACCCCTGCCGCATAGCGGGCGAAGCCCGGCTGGACGAAGGTGACATTGTTCTTGCTGCGAAGGTGCCCGCGGCGGCCCTCGCCCGTCAGGTTGATCGCCTCGACGAATCCCGTAAAGCCCGGGATGAACTCATAGCTCGCGCTCGCGTCGATCTGCCAATATTCCTCGGTATAGAAGGGGTTGGGGCCCGTTCCCGCGAGGAATTCGTCGCGCCAGTTCCACGCGACGCGCGCCTGGAGGCCATTCTTGTCATAGAAGGCCACGGCGTTGGCGCTGTCGCTGAGTCCGGTCAGCGCGAACTGCGCCACCGACGACGGCTGCGTATTGTCGTACGTCGCATCGCCGTTGACGATCGTATAGTTCAGGATGACGCCGAAACCGGTATCCCAGAAGCTGTGCTGGAGCGCGAACTCCCAGCCGTTGAGCGACGCAGTCTGGTCGCTGTTCACCGGCGTCGCGATTTCGAAATTGACGAGCGGATCGCCGGGCGCGGCATTGATGATGTTGCCCGTGACCGTGTCGGGGAAATTCTCGATGATATATTCGCGAATTTGCCCGACAGTCGCACCCGACCCGATCGCGGCGATCGCGGCATTCCAGCGCGGCCCGCCCACCGGCGTCGTCAACCCGAACGCACTCGAGTCGATCCGCGTCGAGGATATGAAATTGCTCACATCCTTGTGGAAATAGCCCACCGACAGATAGGAATCGCGGCCGTAATACCACTCCGCCGACAGGTCGATATTCTTCGACTTGTACGGGACCAGCCCCGGATTGCCCTGCGCACCCGTGCCGCCGCCGACGCGGAACAGCGTATCGATCGTCCGCCCGCCCTGCATGCTGGCATAGTCGGGGCGCGTGATCGTGTGGCTGTAGGATGCACGCAGCTTGATGTCCTCCATCGGAGAGATGTCGAAATCGATCGCCGGCAGCCAATTGTCGTAGGAGCCCTTGAACCGCGTAAAGTCGCTTTCGCCCGAAAAGACGACGTTGAATTCATTGTCGCCGACCCAGGTGGTCGTCACCGGCACCGGCACCAGCGCCGCCGACGAGATATCGGTCGTCTCATACCGGATACCCGCCGTGAAATGCGCGGGATTCTGGAACAGGTCGAATACCGTCGCGACCTGCAGATAGGGCGCCAGCGTCTTTTCGGAGATGCGCCGATCGGTGTTGAAGACGGCAAGGCAGGTGCCCGGCTGTGCAGCGCCCGTCGCGGGGTTGCTGCAGACCTGATAATTCTGCTCGTTCAGGTCGGCCAGTCGCTCGAAATCGAAGGTATAGAAACTCTCGATCATCCCCGATTGCGCAAGACCGGGGAATTTGTCGGGCAGCGTGACGAGTTTGAAAATGTCGTCGGGAATATCCGCCGCCGGACCCGCGCCGCCCCATGTGTCGTCGTTCTGGATCGTGCCGAACGCCGAGCGCACCTTGCTGTCGACATAGGAAACGCCGAAATCGATGCTGTCGAGGAAACCGCCGTCATGGTCATATTGGCCGCGCAGCTGCACCTGGTTGATCCGGTTGCGGAAAAAAGCGTTGCGGAAGGCATTACCCGTCGGCGTGATCAACGACGCGTCGAGCGGGTCGATGCCCGGATACATGCCGTAGGAGATGACCGGCAGGTCATTCTCGAAATTGATCGTCTGATTCTGCACGCCAAAGACGGCATTACCCAGCGACATGCTCGACCCGAAGCGGTTGACCGGATTGACCTCGGCGGTCGAATGATGCGCGTCGAGCTCGAACGTCACCCCGTCCGTGCCCTTCCATTCGAGGTTGAAGCCGAGCGAATTATTCTCCGCCCGGTTTTCGGTCAGCGCGCCGCTGTACGACAGATCCTTGCCGCCATAGAGCGCGTCGGGCCCGGGCGTCCCGGTCGGCGGCGCGAATATCTCGCTGTAAAAGATCGGCCCGGCGACCGGCCCGTCGGTCCACGCGCTCGACGTGTTTTCGTGGTTGAACCAGACGCCGACATTGCTGTTCCGCGTTTCGACCGTGTTGCGCGAATAGACATAGTCGACCGTCGCGGTCAGTTCATCGGTCGGCCGGAACTGCAGCACCGCCTGCCCGTTGATGCGCTCGCGATTGATGTCGTTGAGGTCATAGGACGCATTCTGCGGCACCTGATAGACGTCGTCGGGGCCAGGACGATTGGTGATGTTGTCGGCGCGCGGATCGCCCGGCTGCGCGAGCGAACCCCAGTTGTTTTCGCTGCCCAGATAACCGTCGCGCCAGCCGACATTCGCCGTGTTGGTGCTCGACTTGCGCTTCTGGTACGATCCCGCGATCATGATGCCGATGCGGTCTTCGGCGAAAGTCGTGCTGAAGATGCCCGACACTTCGGGCGTGATCGGGTCGCTATTGTTGCGCGACGTATCGTAGACGCCCTTGACCGAAAGGCTGCCGCGCATCCCCGGATTGTCGAGCGGGCGCGGCGTGCGGATATTGATCGACGAACCGATGCCGCCCGATTCGATCGTCGCGCGGCCGCTTTTGTAGACCTCGACCGACGCGATGCCTTCGGACGCGAGGTTGGCAAAATCGAACGACCGCGACGACGGCGCGCTGCCGCCGTCGCCGATCAGCGCGGTCGGCATCTGGCGGCCGTTCAATGTCACGAGGTTGAATTCGGGGCCGAAGCCGCGGACCGTGACCAGCGAACCTTCGCCGTTCGAGCGGTCGATCGACACGCCCGTGATGCGCTGGAGCGATTCGGCGAGGTTGGTGTCGGGGAATTTGCCGATGTCTTCGGCAGAGATCGCATCGACGACGCCCTGCGCCTCGCGCTTGATGTCGGCTGATGCAGCGAGCGAGGCACGAATGCCCGTCACGATGATTTCATCACCGCCAACTTCGCTGTCGGCCGGCGCTTCCTGCGCGAAGGCGACCTGCGCCATGCCCATCATCGACAGCGCCGAAGTCCCGGCCAGAAACTTGGCAAGCCACTGCTTTTGAGACGCCCGCATCCCCATTTCTCCCACATAGCCGCTCTCTTTTGGTGGCGGCATTCCCGTTATGTGAACGTTATCTAAATGGGAACGTTCTCATTGTCAACGCATCGACCGTTGCATTTGGGTCACAATGCTGCGCTTTTTTGTGCGGCAAACGTATGCAGCAAAGCGCCCGCCGCGGAAATGCGTCAGCGGCTCCAGCGCGCGAAAATCGCCGTTGGCAGCAGCAGCCCCCTCGCCTCCTCGCGCACCGCCAGTTCGCCGCACTCGACCTTGCCCGGCAGGTCGGCGAAAAGCTGCGCGACCAGCTCGCCGATCGCGAGCGCCGACATGCGCACGGCGTAGACGGTCAGGAACAGCGCCCGGCTGTCGGCGTCGAGCAAACGGCGGCAGTCGGTGAGCAAGGGCGCGAGCCCCTCCTCGATCTGCCAGCGCTCGCCGCCCGGCCCGCGCCCGAACTTCGGCGGGTCGAGCAGGATCGCATCGTAACGCCGCTCGCGCCGCACCTCGCGCGCGGTGAACTTGCCCGCATCGTCGACGATCCAGCGCACCGGCTTGTCGGCCAGGCCGGCAAGCGCCGCATTCTCGCGCGCCTGCCCCACCGACTTCTTCGACGCATCGACATGCGTGACCGAGGCCCCCGCCGCGGCGAGCGCCTGGCTCCCGACGCCCGTATAGCCGAAGAGGTTGAGAAAGGCGGGATCGGGCTTGTCGGCCACCTGGCCGCGCAGCCAGTCCCACACCGGCGCCATGTCGGGGAAGAAACCGAGATGGCGGAACGGGGTGCACGAGGCGGTGAAACGCGTCTCGCGCCACGCGAGCGGCCAGCCCTCGCTGGGCACGGGCTTGTTATAATACCAGCGCCCGCCACCATCGTCGTCGGACGCAGGGATGAATTCGCCGTCGGCGGCTTCCCATTCGCTCGGCGGAAGCGCCGGCGCCCACATCGCCTGCGGCTCGGGGCGGATGAAGCGATAACGGCCGTATCGTTCGAGCTTGCGCCCGTGGCCGCTGTCGACCAGCCCATAATCGTCCCACGCCTCGCCGACGAGCGTGACAAGGGGTAAGAGGTCAGCCACGCGCCGCTTCCGCGAGGACAAAGGCCTTCACCGCGTCATAGTCGCCGGGCAGCTTCGTATAGCGCTCTTCGCGCTCGAAGAGGTTGCCCAGCCGCGCGGGCAGCGGCGGGCGCACGCCGGTCGCGCGCTCGACCGCCTCGCGGAATTTCGCGGGATGCGCTGTCGCGAGCGTGACGACGGGAATATCGGCATCGATCTCCAGCGCGCGCGCGGCGGCGAGGCCGACGGCGCTGTGCGGGTCGATGATCTGCCCGCCATGCTCCTGCGCCCAGCGCAGCGCGAGCGCCATCGCGTCGCCGTCGATGCTCGCGCTCGAAAACAGGTCGCGCGCGCCGGCGAGCATGTCGGCAGGGATCGTCATCGCGCGGTTCGCGTCGAACTCGCTCATCATCCCGGTGATCGCGGCGTCGTCGCGGCCCGAGAGGTCGAACAGCAGGCGTTCGAAATTGCTGCTCACCTGGATGTCCATGCTCGGCGTCGCGGTCGGCGTCACCGTGCCCGCGCTATAGTCGCCGCTGGTCAGCGCGCGGTGGAGAATGTCGTTGACGTTGGTCGCGACGACGAGCTTTGCCACGGGCAGCCCCATCTGCGCCGCGACATAGCCCGCGAACACGTCGCCGAAATTGCCCGTCGGCACGCTGAACGCCACCGGACGGTCGGGTCCGCCAAGGCGCACCGCGGCGTAGAAATAATAGACGACCTGCGCCATCAGCCGCGCCCAGTTGATGCTGTTCACCGCCGACAGGTTGACCTGGCTCCGCGCTTCCTCGTCGCCGAACAGCCGCTTCACCATCGCCTGTGCGTCGTCGAAGCTGCCGTCGATCGCGATATTGTGGACGTTGGGCGCGAGCACCGTCGTCATCTGGCGCCGCTGCACGTCGCTGACACGCCCTTCGGGATGGAGCATGAAGATCTGGATATGCTCGCGTCCCGCGACCGCCTCGATCGCCGCCGACCCGGTATCGCCCGACGTCGCTCCGACGATCGTGATGTCGGTATCGCCGCCCGCCAGGAACTTTTCGAACAATTGCCCGAGCAATTGCAGCGCGACGTCCTTGAACGCCAGCGTCGGGCCGTGGAACAGTTCGAGCAGCCAGTGGCGATGGTCGAGCTGGACGAGCGGCGTCACCGCGTCATGGCTGAAGCGGCCATAGGCGGCGCGGCACAGGGTGCGCAGCTCGTCCTCGGTCAGCACGCCCTCGACGAAGGGCCGCATGATCCGCACCGCGGTTTCGGCATAGTCGAGCCCCGCGAGCGCGCGAATATCCTCCGCCGACATCCGCGGCCATTTCGCCGGCACATAGAGGCCGCCGTCGCTGGCAAGGCCGGCCAATGTCGCGGCACGAAAGTCGAGGGTCGGCGCGGAGCCGCGGGTGCTGATATATTCCATGGCGGCCCAGCGCCTAGCGGGAGAGGCTCAAGGCCGCAAGCGGCGACGGACAGCCAATATATAGATGACGAGCGCCGCGGCGGCGAACAGGAACCATTGCACCGCATAGGCCAGATGGTTGTTCGGCGTATCGTCGGCTGAAGGCACGCCGCTGGGGCGCAGGTTCGCAACCGGCGCGTCGGCGACCAGCATCGCGCGCGCGGGAACCGCCTTGCCCATCGCCCGCGCCATCACCGTCGGCTGCTCGGGACCGGGGACGATCGTCCCCTGCACCGTCCCGCCGCCCCATTTCGGCGGCGCAAAATCGTCGCCTATGCCGACATCGACGAGCACCCCCGGCCCTTCGACGCCGGTCCGGCAATCGGCGATCATGCGGATTCCCGACTTGCCCTTGCGGTCGGTGCCGCTGCGCGGATCCCAGCGCACAGGCTCGAGGCACACGATGCTGCTCTTGCGATAGAGGAAGCTGTCTTCCACCGGCGGAAGCTCGGGATAGGCCACCAGCGACGACATCGCCATATTGCGCTGGTAAAGCGCGATCAGCGCTTCCTTCTCGCTTTTGCGCTGGAGCTGCCAGACGCCGAGCGCGATCATCACCGCGACCGCGGCGAGCACGAGCAGGGTCGGGATCAGCGGCCAGCGCCGCACGGGCCGTTCGGCTGGTTCAGTCATGGTCATCGTCCACCCGCCGCCCCTCGGCGGCTTGCCGCTGATGCTCGCTCGCGAGCAGGGCCGCCTTGCCGACGCGCAGGCCATAGACGACGGCGGCGGCGGTCAGCGGTACCCACAGCACGACATGCACCCAGAAAGGCGGTCGGAACAAGGCATCGATCGTCAGCGCGATCGCGATCAGCAGCGCGCCGATGATCAGCGTCAGGAACGCCGCGGGTCCATCGCCGACATTATAGCTCTCGAAATCGAGCCCGCAGACGCGGCAACGCGGCGCGAATTTCACCGGCCCGTCGAACAGCGTCTGCGCGCCGCATTCGGGACAAAGGCCAAAAAGGGCAGCGCGCGCGATCGGCGGCTGCCCTTTTTGCGGTTGATTGCCAGCGGGCAATTTAGTGCGCGGCGACCGGCGCGCCCCAGCCGCCCCAGACATAGACGATGATGAAGAGGAACAGCCACACGACGTCGACGAAGTGCCAGTACCAGGCCGCGGCTTCGAACCCGAAATGCTGCTGCGGCGTGAAGTGGCCCTTATAGGTGCGCACGAGGCAGACGATCAGGAAGATCGTGCCGACAAGGACGTGGAAGCCGTGGAAACCCGTCGCCATATAGAAGGCCGAGCTATAGTTGCTCTGTCCGAAGCCGAACGGCGCATGGGCATATTCATAAGCCTGGATCGTCGAGAAGACCGCACCGAGGATGATCGTCAGCCACAGGCCCTTCTTGAGGCCTTCGCGGTCGCCGTGGATCAGCGAATGGTGCGCCCAGGTGATCGTGGTACCCGAGCAGAGCAGGATCAGCGTGTTGAGCAGCGGCAGCGAGAAGGCGTCGATGACTTCGATGCCCTTCGGCGGCCACATGGTGATCGCGTCGGCGCCATCCTGGCCGAACAGCGAGGTGACCGCACCTTCGGCATATTCGATCGGCACGGGAAAGAGCGAGAAGTCGAACCAGGCCCAGAACCAGCCGACAAAGAACATCACTTCGGACGCGATGAACAGGATCATGCCGTATCGCAGGTGCAGCTGGACGACAGGGGTATGATCGCCGGCATGCGCTTCGTTGATGACGTCCGACCACCAGCTGAAGAAGGTCGCGATCACGCCCATGAAGCCAAGGCCGAGAACCCATTTGCCGACGCCGCCAAAATGGTCGGCGTGCATCGACATGACGAGCCCGAAGAACATCACGAGCGCGGCAACCGAGCCGATGAGCGGCCAGACGCTGGGATTTACGAGGTGATAGTCATGATGTTTGGCACCGGCCATGTCACAATTCCCGTTTTTGCTGCCCCAGCATGACGATTCCCCATCATCTGCCGGTCTTGTTAGACTCTTGTTCGCGGCCTTAGCTCGCCTTTTTACCCTCGTCTACAGGGTGAAAGGTGTAGCTCAAGGTGATTTCCTGCACGTCGCGCGCGTCGGGGTCGTCCTTGATCTTCGGATCGACGAAGAACAGCACCGGCATGCGCATCTGCTGCCCCGGCTCCAGCCGTTGCTGGGTGAAGCAGAAGCACTGGATCTTGGTGAAATATTTGCCCGCCTGCGTCGGCGTGACGTTGAAGCTCGCGGTCCCGATGACGGGCTGCGCCGAATTATTCTCGGCGATGAAGATCGCCATGTCGCGCGCGCCGATGCTGACCGTGTCGGTCGGATGTTCGGGATAGAATTTCCACGGCAGATTCGGCGAGACATTGGCGTCGAAGCGCACCGAAATCGTGTCCGACAAGATTTTGGGTTCCGCCGCCGCCGCGACCGGGTCGAAACGCTGCGTCGTGCCGCCGAAACCGGTCACGCGGCAAAAGAGATTATAGAGCGGCACCGCCGCGAAGCCGAGGCCCACCATCGCGAGTGCGAGCAGCGCGGCAAGGCTGGCGGTTTTCGCGTTGGGGGACACGCGGGCCATCATGCGAATATCTGCATCTTGGCGATGGTGATGAAGAAAAAGAGGATCGCGAGCCCGCCGAGCATCCACGCCATCAGATTGGCGCGGCTACGTTGACGGCGCCGATATTCGGCCTCGTCAAATGGTTCGTTCGGGGTGTCTTCGGTCATAGCGGCCACCAATGGTCGACGACGACAGCGCCGAACAATATGAAAAGATAAGCGATCGAATATGCGAAGAGACGCTTTTCGGGCTGCATCAGATCGCCCTCGCCCGTCGTGCGCGTGCCGACCTGGATCGAGAACAGGACGAAGACCGCCGACAGGAGGATGGCGGTCCAGCCATAGAGCGCGCCGGTGTAACCGAGCGGCCACGGGGCGATCGCTCCCGCCGCCATGATGATCGCATAAAAGAGGATCTGGCGCCGCGTCGATTTCTCGCCCGCGACAACCGGCATCATCGGGATCCCCGCGGCGGCATAATCCGAACGCATGAACAGCGCCAGCGCCCAGAAATGCGGCGGCGTCCACAGGAAGATGAGCAGGAAGAGCAGCACCGGCAGCGGCGCGATCGATCCCGTCGCCGCGACCCAGCCGATCAGCGGCGGAAAGGCGCCCGCCGCGCCGCCGATGACGA
Source organism: Sphingopyxis sp. JAI108 (assembly GCF_013410105.1). Classification (GTDB taxonomy): domain Bacteria; phylum Pseudomonadota; class Alphaproteobacteria; order Sphingomonadales; family Sphingomonadaceae; genus Sphingopyxis; species Sphingopyxis chilensis. The sequence continues at coordinate 1,434,740 of NZ_JACCCJ010000001.1, read as the reverse complement.
TATTCTGCGGCGTCCTGGGCTTCAGCCACATCGTATAGACGAAGACATAGAAGAGGATCGAGGCGAGCAGCAGGAGCGTCGCCTGCCAGTTCGATGCGAAGAGCATCAGGAACAGCGAAAAGGCGGCGAGCCCGATGCCGAACTGCAGCGCCGTCTGCGGATCGAGCCGGCCGGCCGGAAGCGGCCGCCCCGCGGTGCGCTTCATCTTGGCGTCAAGGCCCGCTTCATACCATTGGTTGAGCGCGCCCGACGCCCCCGCCCCCAGCGCGATCGCGAGGATCGACGAGAAGGCGAGCACCGGATGCACCTCGCCCGGCGCCGCGAGCAACCCGCACAGCGCGGTGAAGACCACCAGCGACATCACGCGCGGCTTGGTCAGCGCGAACAGGTCGCGCCAGTCGGCGGGGAGTGCGGTTTCGCCGTGGGTCAGGCTCTGCGCCATGTCAGAAAAATACCGTCTTTGTCAGCTCGACAGGGTTGATCATATTTCCCAGACCCCGCCTTTGGGGCGACGCCCCCTGCCGTTTCCAGGCAGGGGGCGTAACCGATCATGCGATACGCGGCAGTTCGTTGAACTGGTGGAACGGCGGGGGGCTCGACAACGTCCATTCGAGCGTGGTCGCGCCTTCGCCCCACGGATTGTCGGCGGCCTGCTTGCCCGCGAACAGCGAGTAGAGGATGTTCACGAAGAAGATCAGTACGCCCACGCCCATGATCACATAACCATAGGACGAGATCAGGTGCCAATAGGCATAGGCCTCCGCATAGTCGGGGTAACGGCGCGGCATGCCCTGCTGGCCCAGGAAGTGCTGGGGGAAAAACAGGACGTTCACGCCGATGAAGAAGATCCAGAAGTGCAGCTGGCCGAGGAACTCGCTGTACATCCGGCCCGACATCTTCGGGAACCAGTAATAGAAGCCGGCGAAGAGCGAGAAGACCGCGCCCAGCGACAGCACATAGTGGAAGTGCGCGACGACATAATAGGTGTCGTGCAAATTGGTGTCGACGCCGCCATTGGCGAGCACGACGCCGGTCACACCGCCGACCGTGAACATGAAGATGAAGCCGAGCGACCATACCATCGGGGTCTTGAAGCTCATCGAACCGCCCCACATGGTTGCGATCCAGCTGAAGATCTTGATGCCGGTCGGGACCGCGATGACCATCGTTGCCGCGGTGAAATACATCTTCAGGTTCACGCTCATGCCGACGGTGAACATGTGGTGCGCCCACACGATGAAGCCGACGACGCCGATCGCGACCATGGCATAGGCCATGCCGAGATAACCGAACACCGGCTTGCGGCTGAAGGTCGAGATGACCTGGCTGACGATGCCGAAGCCCGGCAGGATCATGATGTAGACTTCGGGGTGGCCGAAGAACCAGAAGAGATGCTGGTAGAGGACGGGATCGCCGCCGCCCGCCGCATCATAGAATGTGGTGCCGAAGTTGCGGTCGGTCAGCAGCATGGTGATCGCGGCGGCCAGAACCGGCAGCGCGAGCAGCAGCAGGAAGGCGGTGACCAGCACCGACCACACGAACAGCGGCATCTTGTGGATCGTCATCCCCGGCGCGCGCATGTTGAAAATGGTGGTGATAAAGTTGATCGCACCCAAAATCGACGCCGCACCCGCAAGGTGGAGCGAAAAGATCGCCATGTCGACCGCGGGCCCAGGCGAGCCGCTGGTCGATAGCGGGGCATAGACCGTCCAGCCGGTGCCGGCGCCAAGGCCGCTGCCGCCAGGAACGAACATCGAGCCGACAAGCATGACGAACGCGACCGCCGTCAGCCAGAAGCTGACATTGTTCATGCGCGGGAACGCCATGTCGGGTGCGCCGATCATCAGCGGCACGAACCAGTTGCCGAAACCGCCGATCATCGCGGGCATGACCATGAAGAAAACCATGATCAGGCCGTGCGCGGTGATCATCACGTTCCAGAAATGCTTGGCCTGCACCTCGCCCGCCGACGCGTCGAAGAATTGCGCCCAGCCGGTCAGATACTGGATGCCGGGGTGCGCGAGCTCAAGGCGCATCATGCCCGAAATCACGCCGCCGACGATGCCGGCAATGATCGCGAAGATCAGGTAAAGGGTGCCGATATCCTTGTGGTTCGTGGACATGAACCAGCGGACGAAAAAGCCCGGCGTGTCGTGATCATGGTTTTCATGCGCATGGGCGTGGCCGTGCGCGGGTGCAGTCGCTGCGATATCGGTCATCTGTCGGACCCCTTGTTAATTCTTGGCAGCCGGTGCGGCGGCGGGAGCCGCTGCGGGCGCAGCTTCGGTCGTGGCGGCGGCCGGCGTCGCGGCCGGAGCGGCGACGGCGGGAGCCGGCGCGGCGGCTGCGGGCGCCGGAGCGACCGGACCAGCGGGGTTGCCGCCCTTCGAGCGGACCCATGCCTCCCACTTGTCGACCGGCAGAACCTCGACGGCGATCGGCATATAGCCGTGATCGACGCCGCACAGTTCCGAACACTGGCCGTAATAGACGCCGACCTTGTTCGCGGTGAAGGTCGTTTCGTTGGCGCGGCCGGGGACCGCGTCCATCTTCGTCCAGAAGGCGGGAACCGCGAAGCTGTGGATCACGTCGGCGCCGGTGATGATCAGCTTCACCTGGCGGCCGACGGGCACGACCATGCGGTTGTCGACGGCGAGGTGATAGGGCTCGCCCGCCGCCTCGGCCTTGTCCTTGGGCAAGATCTTCGAGACATATTCGCCGATACCCTGGTCGGGATAGGCATAGCCCCAATACCATTGATACCCCGTGACCTTGATCGTCAGCGCATCCTTCGACGGCGGTTCGTACTGCTGGGCCAGAAGCCGGATCGACGGCACCGCGATCACCGCGAGGATCAGCACGGGAATGGCCGTCCAGATGATTTCGATGAGGGTGTTGTGCGTCGTCTTCGACGGCACCGGGTTCGCCTTGGCACGGTAACGGAACATCGCCCAGAGCAGCAGGCCGAGCACGAGCAGCGTGATGATCGTGATCACGGGAAGCAGAATCACATGGTTGAACCAATAGGCCTGTTCACCCACGGGGCTGACCTGCGGCTGGAAATCGATGCCCGCATCGACCGGCTGGCCGACGCCGGGAGTCGGCTTCATCGGCACATAGGTGGCGTCACCCGCCGGAGCCGCCGCAGTCGCCGCCGCATCGGTAGCGGCCGGGGCCGGATTCGCCGGAGCGCCCACGGCGGGGGCTTCGGCCGGAGCCGCGGCCGGCGCCTGCGCATGACCGGCGCCGACTGCGCCGAGCGACAAAGCCGCCGCAATTACAAGGGTTTTCAAGCTCTTCATAAGGATAGTGCCGCCCGTTGCCTGTTGTTCTTATGATGCCCCAGCCCCCCTTCCCCGCTGCCGGACATGCGCCCACGCAGCCATCGGACAGGCTGAATCTCGCGGGCGCTATAGACCCGCTTGCCGCTTGCCTCAAGCATCTCTAACACTATTTTGCGGCTGGCAAATCTTCGCCGCCTAAACCCGCTCGCCCGCCATGGGCGACGCACAGGACAAAAGAATAATCCTTCATGACCGACGATGAAATCCTGGCCGAATTCCGCGCCGCCGACGCCCTGCTCCAGGGCCATTTCCTTCTCTCCTCCGGCCGTCATAGCGAATATTATCTGCAATGCGCACGCGTGCTGATGGATACCGAGCGCGCCGGACGCCTCGCCGCCGCGCTCGCCGCGAAGCTGCCGCGCGAGCTGCGGCAAGCGATCGACATCGTCGTCTCGCCCGCGATGGGCGGTGTGATCATCGGCCACGAAATGGGCCGCGCGCTCGGCAAGCCCGCGATCTTCGTCGAACGGCCGACCGGTACGTTCGAACTGCGGCGCGGCTTCGCCATCGATCCCGGCGCGAAAGTCCTGATGGTCGAGGATGTCGTCACCACCGGCCTCTCGTCGCGCGAAGCGATGGAGGCGGTGCGCGCCGCGGGCGGCGAAGTGATCGCCGAAGCCGCGCTCGTCGACCGCTCGGCGGGCAGCGTTGATCTCGGCGTGCCCTTCTACCCGCTCGTCGCGATCAACTTCCCGACCTATGCCGCCGACGAACTGCCCGACGCGCTCGTCGCGACCGAGGCGGTAAAGCCTGGCAGCCGGAGCAAGGCGGCTTGACCGGCCCCTCCTCCTCGCGCCTGCGGCTCGGCGTCAACATCGACCATGTCGCGACGATCCGCAACGCGCGCGGGGGCGAACATCCCGACCCGGTGCGCGCGGCCGAGATCGTCGCGGCGGTCGGCGGCGATGGCATCACCGCGCATCTGCGCGAGGACCGGCGCCATATTCGCGACGACGACCTCGCGCGCATCCAGGCCGCAACCGACCTGCCATTGAACCTCGAAATGGCGGCGACCGACGAGATGCTCGAAATCGCGCTGCGCCACAAACCGCACGCCGCATGCATCGTCCCCGAAAAGCGCGAGGAGCGCACGACCGAGGGCGGGCTCGACGCCGCAGGCCAGCACAATCATCTCGCCCCCATCGTCACCCGCCTCAATGACGCGGGCATCCGCGTCAGCCTGTTCATCGAGCCCGACGCGCGCCAGATCGAAGCGGCGATGCGCCTCCGCGCCCCCGTCGTCGAATTCCACACCGGCCGCTACGCCCATGTCGAGGGCGAGGAGCGCGCCGCCGAACTCCGCCGCCTCGCCGACGCCGCCGCGCTCGCGTGGAAGAATGGCATCGAGCCCCACGCGGGACACGGCCTCACCTATGAGAATGTCGTCCCCGTCGCCGCGATCCCGCAGCTCGCCGAACTCAACATCGGCCATTATCTGATCGGCGAGGCGATCTTTACGGGGCTGGAGGATGCGGTGCGCCGGATGCGCGCGCTGATGGACGAGGCGAGAGGCGCCGCGTGATCATCGGCCTCGGCTCCGACCTGTGCAATATCGAGCGGATCCAGAATTCGCTCGACCGTTTCGGCGAGCGCTTCGAAAACCGCGTCTTCACCGACATCGAGCGCGCCAAGGCCGCACGCCGTCCCTTCACCCGCGCCGGCACCTACGCCAAGCGCTTCGCCGCCAAGGAGGCTTTCTCCAAAGCCGTCGGCACGGGATTCAAACGCGGCGTGTTCATGAAGGACATCGGCGTCGTCAACGCCCCCTCGGGCGCGCCAACGCTGGCGCTCACCGGCGGCGCCGCCGAACGGCTCGCGCAGATGACCCCCTCGGGATACCGCGCGCACATCCATCTGACGCTGACCGACGACCATCCGTGGGCGCAGGCTTTCGTCATCATCGAAGCAATCAAGGATTGAGTGAATAATGACGAAGCGTGGTGCGAAAGCCGGGACGAAGGATGACGGCAGCTGGGGCAAGTTGATCCGCGATGTCGTGGTGATATTGCTGCTCGTCCTCGGCATCCACAGCTGCGTCGCCAAGCCCTTCTATATCCCGTCCGATTCGATGATGCCGATTCTGCGCAACGGCGACCGGCTGATCGTCAGCAAATATCCCTATGGCTGGTCTTATTCGTCGGTCAGCTTCCACCTCGCGCCCAAGGTCGCGGGCCGGCTGTTCGGCAAGCTGCCCGAGCGCGGCGACATCGTCGTGCTCGAACATCCGGTGACGCGCGTCGATTATATCAAGCGCGTGATCGGCTTGCCGGGCGACACGATCGAACTAAGGAATGGCGAACTCAGCATCAACGGCAAGCCGGTGAAGCGCGAGGTGCAACCGATGCTCTCGATCCCGGTCGACCCGAACCTGCCCGGCCCCGACAGCAGCCTTTACCGCTTCGTGAATCGCGATACGAGCGGCCAGCAGGTCCTCGAGCTTCCCATCGTCCGTGAAACGCTGCCCGGCGGCGCGACCTTCGACACCATCGACATGGGCCCCGGCTATCCGACCGACGATTATGGCCCGGTCACCGTTCCCGCGAATCATCTGTTCCTGATGGGCGACAACCGCGACGGCAGCGCCGACAGCCGCGTCGACGCCAGCCAGAAGGGGCTCGGCGGCCCCGTCCCCTTCGACGCGATCGCCGGACGCGCCGAGATCATCAGCTTTTCGACCGACGGAACCGCCGAATGGTACAACCCATTGAGCTGGTTTAATGCCCTGCGGTCGGGGCGCGCGGGAACCGACCTGCGGCCCGAGCGTCAGGGCAGTTAGAGCAACGGGGAACAGGATATGGCGGCGACGAGGAAGACGACAGCGACACGCGCCGCCACTGTCCAGCCCGAAGCGCACACCGAGGCCCCCGGCCCCACCGAAATCCGCAGCCAGCTCGTCCGCACCGAGCTTTTGAAGGCGGGCGTGTGGCTCGGCCTCGCGCTGCTGATCGGCGTGTGCATCGTGCTGATCCAGCCGATCCTGCTGATCTTCGCCGGTATCGTCATGGCATCGATGCTCGACGGCGGGACGCGCCTGCTCGGCCGCGTATTGCCGATCGCCCGCGCCTGGCGCCTCCTCATCATCTGCCTCTCGCTCCTTGCCTTTCTCGGCTGGACCATCCTGTTCGCGGGCTCGCAGATCGCCGATCAGGCCGCGACGCTGCAAACGGTGGTGATGGCGCAGATCGAGCGCATCGCCGCCTGGGCGAGCGATCATGGCATGGGCAATTTCCAGCTCGATACCAAGACGATCACCGACAATATCGCCGGCACCGTCGGCCGCGTCACCGCGGCGGTCGGTACGGTGCTCGGCGGGCTCACCAGCCTCGTGATGATCGTCGTGCTCGGCATCTTCATCGCGATCGAACCGAGGCTCTACGAGCGCGGCGTCGCATGGATGCTGCCGATGAAGAGCCGCGAGAATTTCTACATCACGACCGCGCGCATGGGCTTCACGCTGCGCCGGCTGATGGCGGGCCGCCTGCTCGGCATGTTCGTCGAAGGCGTCGGCACCTGGCTCGCCTGCATGGCGGTCGGCATCCCGATGGCGGCGTTGATGGGGCTGCTCACCGGCCTGCTCGCCTTCATCCCCAATATCGGCGCCATCGTCTCGGGTGTGCTGCTCGTGCTCGTCGGCTTTTCGGCGGGGACCGACACGGGCCTGTGGGCGATCGCCATCTATTTCGTTGTCCAGACGGTCGATGGTTATCTGATCGTCCCGATGGTCGCCAAAAAGACCGTCGACCTTGCGCCCGCGCTCGTGCTCGGCGCGCAGATCCTCTTCGGTGCGCTGCTCGGGCTCATGGGGCTGTTCCTCGCCGACCCGATCGTCGCGATGATCAAGGTCGCGCTCGAACGCGAAGCCGAACGCAACGCCGGCGCCGCCGATGCGAAAACGGCGGCAGGCATTTAGCCCGCCGCCGTTCTGCATTTCTTTGTGATCGCGCGCCTTACGGCTGCGGCGCGCCCGGCGGCGGACCACCAGGACCGCCAGGGCCACCGGGACCACCCTGCATCATCTGTTGCTGCTGCATCTGCTGCATCTGCTGCTGCATCGCGCGAACCTCGGCCTCCGAGCGGAAGTCGAGCAGGGTGACCGAGAAGTGCAGCGTGCTGTTCGCCGGGATCGGTCCGACGGCGCGGTCGCCATAGCCGAGCTTCGGCGGGATGCTGATCTTGTATTCGCCGCCCTTCTGCATCCGGGTCAGCGCCTCCGAAAAGCCCGGGACGACCTGCGCGACCTGCATCGGCGCCTGTTCGTTGGCGTCAAAGACGGTGCCGTCGTCGAGCTTGCCTTCATATTTGACCAGAACGACGTCGGCCTTCGTCGGGCTCGGCCCGGTGCCTGCCTTGACGACCTCGAACCCGATGCGCGGGGTCATGTGCCAGGCAAAGGCCGCGCCCGCGACCAGCAGCGCCGCGAGCCCGAACCACATCAGCCACAGCCCGCCCTTGCTCACCGGGCGCAGTGGAACCGTCGTTACGCTCATCTTGCAGTCCTTTTCCTGCCCCGCATTCCCGGGGGCGAATGTCGCGCACGCCTATAGGCGGTGCGGCGCGCGGCGGTCCAGAGGCAATTGAGCATGAGAACCGCGAGAGAACGAATGTCGGCTATTGGGTGGGGAGCGGGCTTCCTCAGACGGCGCGTTAGCGCGCCTGCTGCGCCGAACCGACCAAGCAGTAATGACAGCAAGCAGGATTATGTAAATCGATAGGCCGACCCCGAACCCTTGGCCTACGGCTTCGCTGAGCAAACCTGCGGGAGCGATGTAGCCCGCGATCACCCAGAACATTAGATCGCCATCATACTCGAAATGCAGATCGAAGATGTGCAGGACAGCGACAACAATCGGAATCGACCAGAGGTACCAAAGGAACAGCCTAAAGACGGATGAGGATGTCGGTAACTTCGGCATGTTTCTTTGTGCCAACATTACCGCTCGTCCGAAATCGGTCGTTTTCAGACCTTCGTCATCCCGGACTTGATCCGGGATCCACTGCGGCGTTGAAGTCGTGGACCCCGGATCAAGTCCGGGGTGACGGTTCAAAAGAATGTCCACTTCCGGTCGAAACCCGCCCACCCCGCACCAATCCAACGAAAAAGGGCGCCGCGTTGCCGCGGCGCCCTTTTCACGATCAGGATCCCGAACGGGAGACGGTCTTACTTGATACCGTCGCGCTCCATCCGCTTGCGCTCCATCTTGCGGGCGCGGCGGACGGCGGCGGCGTGCTCGCGGGCACGCTTTTCGCTGGGCTTCTCGTAATGACGGCGCAGCTTCATTTCGCGATACACGCCCTCACGCTGCAGCTTCTTCTTGAGCGCGCGAAGGGCCTGGTCGACATTATTGTCGCGAACGATGATCTGCATACGCCGTGTCGTCTCCTGTTCGTCAAAACGATCTGCGGCCACCGGATGGATCCGGTTCGCCATAAACCGCCGATATTCGGGCAATAAAAAGAGCGCCGCGATCACGCGACGTTCCGATGAAGCGCCAACTAGAGAGATTCGCGCCGAAATGCAAGCCCCCGCGCGGCGAACCGCGCCTGCATGGCTATCGAACCGCCCCACCCGCGCCCGGGATTGTGCCTGGCCCATGCCTTATGGCATAGGTAGCAGGACGAAACCAATCATCCAAGGGACAGGAACATGGCGACCCAGCTCAAGCGCAACAGCAAATATAGCGAAGCCGAATGGACGGCGCGGCAAGAGCTTGCCGCCTGCTATCGCATCTTCGCGATGATGGGCTGGGACGAGATGATCTTCAACCATATCACGGTGAAGGTTCCCGACGAGGAGGGCAGCTATCTCATCAATCCCTATGGCATGCACTTCAGCGAAGTGACCGCCTCGACGCTGATCAAGATCGACATCGACGGCAACAAGGTCGACGAGGATAATCCCTGGCACGTCAACAAGGCGGGCTTCGTCCAGCACAGCCTGTTCCACCGCGTCCTGCCCGATGCACACGCGATCATCCACACGCACACCACCGCGACGGTCGCGGTCTGCGCGCTCGAAGGCGGGCTGCAGCCGGTCAATTTCTATGCGTGCAACTTCGCGGGCCAGCTTGCCTATCATGATTTCGAGGGCGTGACGGTGCGCGAGGAAGAGGGCGAGCGCCTCGTCCAGAACCTCGGCGACAAGCGGATTCTGATGCTCAAGAATCACGGTCCCGTCGTGATGGGCAAGACGCTGACCGAAGCCTTCATCAAATATTGGGCGCTCCAGCGCGCTTGCGAGATCCAGATGGCGACGATGAGCATGGGCCAGCCGATCGTCGTTCCCGACGAGGTCGTCGCGGTCCACCAGCGCGACCTGTTCATGGCCTCGATCCCCGGCCAGGCGGGCAAGGCCGAATTCGACGCGATGGTGCGCAAGGTCGACAAGATCGATACGAGCTGGCGCGATTGAACCCCGCGCTTCGTCATTGCGAGGAGCAAAGCGACGAAGCAATCCAGAGCGGCATAAGGCGCCCCTGGATTGCGTCGCTTCGCTCGCAATGGCGAAGGGGAAAAATGCGCGCATTTGAATTGGCGAGCCGCTAGAAGCCCCGCATGACGCGATTCTCGGTCAACGACCGCCCGGTCGAATATCGCATGGACCCCGAAACGCCCCTCTTGTGGGCGCTGCGCGACGCGTCGAACCTGACGGGCACCAAATATGGCTGCGGCACCGGCGAGTGCGGTGCATGCACCGTCGACATCGACGGCGAAGCGATCCGCAGCTGCCTGGTGACGATCGCCGAATGCGAGGGCCGTTTCGTCACCACGATCGAAGGGCTCGCGCGCGACCGCAGCCATCCGGTGCAGCAGGCGTGGGTCGCCGAGCAGGTGCCGCAATGCGGTTTCTGCCAGTCGGGGATGATCATGTCGGCGGCCGCGCTGCTGCGCGCGAACAGCAATCCCAGCGATGCCGAGATCGACGCCGCGATGACCGGCATCTGCCGCTGCGGCACCTATCCGCGTATCCGCACCGCGATCCGCCTCGCCGGCCGCGTAATGCGCGGCGAGGAGCGCATCGCCGCCGCGCCGCCCCCCGGCATTCGTCCCGAGGACGCCGCGCGCGCCGTGCCTTCGCTCCGCCCGCCGCGCGGCAGCTGAACGCGCCCGTTCATCTAGCTGAACCGGAGGCAACGGCGCGGTCAGCCATCGATCATCTTGCCACTGGTAAGAATCGCTTCATCATCCCGGCTGGTGCCTCCAGCAAACGGGACATGAGTTGGAGAATGGCGAGATGAAAAAGATGTTCGGAGGGTTGCTGATGGCGGCGACGATCCTGACTCCCATTGCCCCGGCTGCCGCGCAGGCGCCTGGCGAAAGAGTCCAGATCGCGCAGCGCGGCGACCGTGGAGACCGGGGGCCGCGCGGCCCCGAAGTGCGGCGCGGCGGCAATCGCGGCGAAACCCGCGCGCAACGACCGCAGCGACAGCAACGCAGCGAAATGCGCCAACAGCGCGGCAATGACGCACAGCGTCAGGCGCAGCGCCAGCAATGGCAGCAGCGCAGCAGCGGCGACCAGCAGCGCCAGCAATCGCAACAGCGCCGCGAACAGCAGCAGCGCGCGGTAGCGGCCCAGCGCCAGCGCGGCGGCACTTATGACCGCAACCGCGACGGCCGCATCGACCGCCAGTGGGATCGCAACCGCAATGGCCAGGTCGATCGGCGTTATGATCGCAACGACAACAACCGCGTCGATCGACGCTACGACCGCAATCGCAACGGCGACCTCGACCGCCGCTGGGATCGCAACAACAACAATCGCATCGACCGGCGCGACGGGCGTTACGATCGCAACCGCGACGGCCGGATCGACCGGCGTTACGACCGCAACAACAATAATCGCGTCGATCGGCGGTACGATAACCGCAGGCAGCACAGCTGGAATCGCGACTGGCGGAGCGACCGCCGCTATGACTGGCGCAGCTATCGCGAGCGGAACCGCAGCCATTACCGGATGCCGCGCTATTACAACCCGTATCGCGGTTACGGATATACGCGGTTCAGCATCGGCTTCAGCCTGAACTCGTTGTTCTACAGCTCGCGCTACTGGATCAACAACCCCGGCTATTACCGCCTGCCGCCCGCCTACGGCGGTACGCGCTGGATCCGCTATTATGACGATGCGCTTCTGGTCGACACCTATTCGGGCGAAGTGATCGACGTGATCTACGATTTCTTCTGGTAATATTCCTTTCGGTTACCCGAAGACAAACTGAGGGGCCGGTTCGCCGGCCCCCTTTTTTTGGCGGGTTTCGACCGAAATCTGCCCAACCAACTCCGTTCGCATCGAGCGAAGTCGAGATGCCCCTCGGCGTCGTGCAGGGTCGATGGGTGTCTCTACTTCGCTCGACACGAATGAGATTTTTGAGAGCGTCCGCTCCCCACCCCAAAGCCGACATTCTTCGCCCCCCCCTTGCCCTGCCCCGCCCGCTCCGCCACGGTGGCGCGATCAGACAGGGGAGGCTTCATGCGTAAATTGGGATTGGTCGCGGCCGCGACGCTTGCGCTGCTCGGCTCGGCGGCGCACGCGAAAACCACGGCGATCTATGCGGGCCGCGTCATCACCGACGCGAGCAAGCCCGCTGAGGGGCCCTCGACCGTCATTGTCACCGACGGTCGCATCACCTCGATCACCCCCGGCCGCGCCGAAGCGCCGGCGGGCGCCGAGATCGTCGATCTCGGCGACAAGACATTGCTCCCCGGCCTCGTCGATCTCCACGTCCACCTGACCGGTGATCCCGGCGACGATTATCGCGCCGCCGCGGTCGATCCCGACGAATGGGGCGTCGTCGTCGGCGCCAAGAACGCCGCGATCACCTTGCGCGCGGGCTTCACCACGGTGCGCGAAGCCGGGTCGGCGCAATATACCGCCTATGCGCTGCGCCGCGGCACCGCGAACGGCTTTATCGAGGGGCCGCGCATCGTCGCCGCCGGCCCCGCGCTGTCGATCATCGGCGGCCACGGCGACGTCACCGGCTTCCGCGAAGACGTCCACGACGTCCTCGACACGGGCTATACCTGCACCGGCGCGCTCGAATGCGCCGAAAAGGTCCGCAAGGCGTCGCGCGCCGGCGCCGACGTCATCAAGATCACCGCGACCGGCGGGGTATTGTCGCAACAGGCGCGCGGGCTCGAGGGCCATTTCACCAGCGCCGAACTCCAAAGCATCGCCGACACCGCGCATTCGCTCGGCCTGAAGGTGATGGCGCATGCGCATGGCGCGGGCGGGATCACCGCCTCGGCGGCGGCGGGGATCGACAGCATCGAGCATGGCACCTTCGCCGACGACGCGACGCTGAAGGTGATGAAGGCCAAGGGCACCTATCTCGTCCCGACCCTCATGGCGTTCGAGGGGATCCGCGAACGGCTCGGCAAGGGCATCTATACCCCGACGGTCGAGGCGAAGGTGCGCATGACGCTGGGCGATGTGGGCAAGGCGGTGACGCGCGCCAAGGCGCTCGGTGTGCCGATCGCCTTCGGCACCGACTCCGGCGTGTTCGAACATGGCCGCAACGGGCAGGAATTCGCGCTGCTCGTCAAATATGGCCTCACCCCGCGCGAGGCGCTGGCAAGCGCCACGACGGTTGCCGCGAAGCTGCTCTCGATGGAAAGCGAGATCGGCCGCATCGCGCCCGGCATGTCGGCGGACATGATCGCGGTCAGCGGCGATCCGCTCGCCGATGTCACCGCGCTCGAAAAGGTCGACTGGGTGATGGCGCGCGGCCGCATCGCCGACTGAGCACCGGTCGCCGCGGCCACGCCAGCTTCGGGTCATTTGACACGGCGGGCCGCGTCGTCCACCCTGGGGCCTTCGCTCACAGCCAAAGGAGATCGACCCGCCGCCTCGCGGGTATGACGCTATGCGCCAGTTCACGATTGAAAGCCTTTCGACCGCCGATTCCATCCCCTTCCTCGCCGACCTACCGCCCTGGGCCGAAACGCTGACCGGCCTCGGCATCCTCGCATTCTTTGCGTGGGTCGCCAATTTCATCGTCAAGCATATCGTGCTGCGCGTCATCACCCGGTGGCTGCCGCACGAGGGTCTCACCCCGCTTCCCGTCGCCGCCCGGCTTGCCCATATCGTGCCCGCGCTCATCATATCGAACGGGATCGCGGCGGTGCCGCACCTGCCGCCCGCCGCCGTCACCGTGATCGGCAATGTCGCCGCCGCCTCGATCATCCTGTTCGTCGCGATGGCGGTCAGCCGCGCGCTCAGCCTTGGCAACGAAATCTACGACCGCCGCCCCGATGCGGCCAGCCGCCCGATCAAGGGCTATGTCCAGCTCCTGAAGATCATCCTCTACGGCGGCGCCGCGGTCCTTGTCATCGCCGCGCTGATGGACCAGTCGCCGCTGATCCTCCTGTCGGGGATCGGTGCGATGGCGGCGGTGCTGTTGCTGGTGTTCAAGGACACGATCCTGTCGCTCGTCGCCTCGGTCCAGCTTACTTCGAACGACATGCTGCGCGTCGGCGACTGGATCGAGATGCCGGCGCTCAACGCCGATGGCGACGTGATCGATATCGCGCTCCACACGGTGAAGGTGCAGAATTGGGACAAGACGATCACCACCATCCCGACGCACCGGCTGATTTCGGAAAGCTTCAAGAACTGGCGCGGCATGTCCGAATCGGGCGGGCGGCGGATCAAGCGGTCGATCTTCATCGACCAGAATGGCATCCGCTTCCTGACGCCCGACGAAAAGCAGGCGCTGCGCCGCTTCCAGCTGCTCGACGATTATCTCGGCCACAAGCAGGCCGAACTCGGCGAATGGAACGCGGCGGCCGAACGGGCCGGGCGCGATCCCGTCAACATCCGCCGCGTCACCAATATCGGCACGCTGCGCGCCTATATCGTCGAATATCTCCGCGCCAATTCGCATATCGCCAAGGATATGACGCTGATCGTGCGCCAGCTCGATCCCACGCCGCAGGGGCTGCCCGTCGAAATCTATTGCTTCACAAATACGACCGCGTGGAGCGCCTATGAGGATATCCAGTCGGACATCTTCGACCATCTGCTGGCGATCCTGCCCGAATTCGGCCTCCGCCCGTTCCAGGAACCGAGCGGTCTCGACCTGCGGCGCGGCCTCGCGGCCTGACCGCGGCGCCGCCCTTTATGCCGCCCGCCGGACGCGTCCCCGCGCCGGCGCGGCGGCCTTTGACCCGATCAGCGCCTCGATCTCGACCCCCGCGGCGAACTGGACGCCGACGCGGTTGTCCGCCGACCAGCGCGCCTCGGCATCGACCGACTGGCCGGGCCCGAATTCGAGCGTGAGGGGTGTTCCCGGCGGGACGTTCCACAGCCCTTCGATCAGCGCGCCGCGCGACGACATGTTGCGGACGATCGCCTCGTAACGGTGTCCGCCGCTATCGATCTGGATCGTGCGAAAGACCGTCAGCCGCGCCTCGCGCGCGCTTTTGAAACCCTTGGCTTCGACGCGCCCGCCGCCTTCGCGGAGCAGCGCGAGCACCTCGGCCAGCGCCATCGGACGCCCATAGATATAGCCCTGGACATGGCTGCACCCCAGCCCCCTGACCAGCGCGAGATCGTCGTGCGTTTCGACCCCCTCGGCGGTCGTCTCCATATCGAGCGCGGTCGCAAGCCCCACGATCGACGAGATGATCGCGGCGTTCATGCTGTTCTTGTCGGCGGCGCCAAGGACGAAGCTCTGGTCGATCTTGATCTTGTCGAACGGCGCTTTCTTGAGATAGCCGAGCGCCGAATAGCCGGTGCCGAAATCGTCGAGCGCCAGCCGCACGCCGGTGCGTTTCAGTTTCTGGAACATCGCCAGATTCTCGGCGCTTTCGTCGAGGAAGACGCCTTCGGTAATCTCCAGCTCGAGCTGCTCGGGCCGGATGCCCGCCGCCGACACCGCGTTGACGATCGTCGCGGGCAGCTTTTCGTTCGCGAACTGGCGCGGCGAGACGTTCACCGCGACGCGGTAGCCGGGACCAATCCGCGCGATCGCCGCGCAGGCCGATCGGATGATCCATTCGCCGATCGGCACGATCAGATTCGATTCCTCTGCAATCGGTATGAATTTCGACGGGCTGATCGTGCCCGCGGTCGCATGATGCCAGCGGATCAGCGCTTCGAACCCCGAAATCCGCTCGCTCGTGACGTCGACGATCGGCTGATAGAGCAATTTCAATTCGTCCTTGGCCAGCGCATCGCGCAGCGCATCCTCGATCGCCTTGCGCTCGCTCGCCTGGTTGTGCATCGCGTCGGCATAGAAGCGATAGACGCCGCGTCCCGCATCCTTCGCCGCATAAAGCGCCAGGTCGGCGTTGCGGACGAGCGCCGACGCGCTCACTCCCGGCCCCTCCGATACGGCGATGCCGATCGACGATCCGACGCGCACCTGCTCGCCCTCGATCGCGAAGGGCTTGGCGAGGCTCAGGATGATCGCGTTGGCGATACCCGCGAGCTTCTCCGGCTGACTCATCTGCGGCACGACGATCTGGAATTCGTCGCCGCCGAGCCGCCCGACCTGTCCCTTGTCGCCGACGATCTGGGTCAACCGCCCCGCGACCTGCTGGAGCAGCTGGTCGCCGACGGGGTGCCCCAGCGTGTCGTTCACCGCCTTGAACCGGTCGAGGTCCATCAGCAAAAGCGCGCAGGGCTGTGGCTGGCCGCTGTGGCTCTTCAGCGCGCGTTCGAGCAGGTCGGTAATGTGGCGCCGGTTCGCAAGGCCGGTCAGCGTGTCGTAACGCGCGAGCTGGTTGATCTCCCGCTCCGACCTTTTCTTGTCGGTCAGGTCGGTGCCGCTGCCGCGAAACCCCTGGAAATTGCCGAATTCATTGCTGATCGGCTGGCCCGAAATCGACCACCAGCGCTCCTCCCCCGGAACCGCGGCCTGCACGGTCAATTCCTTGAACGGCGTGCGCGACGACAGGCTGAACCCCAGCGTGCGCTCCTCGCTCTCGTCCTTTCCGACGCGCTTGCGGATGATGTCGGTAAAGGGATGGCCGAGAAGATGCGCGAGCGGCCGTTCGAGGCGTGCCGCGACGGTGGGCGAGATATAGACGAGCCGCCCTTCGCGATCGGTTTCCCAGAACCAGCCACGTCCCGCGCGCTCGAAATCGCGCATCAGGTTCAGCGCGCGCTGCTGGTCGCCGATCGCCAGACGCGCGGCGCGCGTCGCGCGGCGCTGATGGCGAACATCTTCGCGCATCATGACGATGAGCAGGCCGAGGAATATGAAACCCGCAACGCCGAACGGCCAGGACGCCACCCCGATCGCACCGCCAAGGGCTGTGGCCCCGGCAAAGGTGAAGAAGGCCGGCCGCACGATCGCCGCCGCCGACGCCGCGACGAGCAGCGTGCCGACATGAATCGCGGTGAAGGCATCGAAATAGCTGCCCTCGTCGGGCGCCGCGATCGCGGCGAACATCGCCGCCGCGTTGAACAGCGTGCCGAGCGCGATCAGCGCCATGCACAGCATCGCCATCGCCCGCACACGCTGGTGCGCGATCGGCCGCGGCCGGCGCATCGCCTGCCCGATCACCGTCAGCACGACGTCACACGGCAACCCGGCCGCCATCACCAGCCAGTGCGACGGGTGATCAAGAAAGCCGGCAAGACCGGGCAGGAAAGCAAAGGTCAGGAACGCCAGCACGCGGCCGATCAGCACATAATGCCACAGCTTCGCGACGCGCATGACGCCGGTAACGAACTCGGGCGAATCGAACAGCGACTCGCCCGTCGCCGGATCGCCCGCTCCCGGCCGGATGATGGTGCGCCGAACCGTCAATTTCCCGAAACTCTCCGCCTGTGTGATCGCGGTTCTCACTGGCCGGAAGAGGGTTGCCAAATCCTTACCGCAGCGCCCTGATTTCCGCCGATATTGTGCCAAAACGGAAGGGCTTGGGTTTCGGTTCGCAACTTGTTATGAATCAACCATGCCCGCCGTCCGCCTGTTTCCGCCCGACCGCTTTTTCGACCGCGCCGAATGGTCGGCGATCACACGCGCCTCCTCGTGGCGCGGCATCTGGCTCGTGGCGCACGCATGGATCGTCAGCATCGCGCTCGTCGGCCTCGCGGCCTGGTCGCAGAACCCTGCCGCATGGCTGCTCGCGATCGTCTTCGTCGGCGGGCGCCAGCTCGGTCTCGCGATCCTGATGCACGACGCGGCGCACGGCGCGCTGCATCCGAACCGCAAAATCAACAATTTCCTCGGCCAGTGGCTGACCGGCGCTGCGGTCGGGTCGGACCTGATCGCCTATCGCACCTATCACCTCCAGCATCACAAATTCACCCAGCAGCCCGAGGACCCCGACCTTTCGCTGTCGAAACCCTTCCCGACGACGCGCGCCAGCCTGCGCCGCAAGATGCTGCGCGACCTGACCGGGCAGACCTTCTTCAAACAGCGCATGGCGCAATTCGGCTTCGCCTCTGCCGGATTGAAAGCGATGCTCCGCGGCGAGGCCGCGCAAAAGAGCGGCGCGAGCACCAAGGCCGGAACGCCGTTCAACAAGCAGTCCGATGACGGCATGACGTCACCGACGATCGACGTCGCGGGCGCGATCGCCGTGGCCCGCGCGGTCGGCCGTTTCCTTGTCGTCCAGGCGGCGCTGCTCGCCCTGTCGCTCGCGCTCTACGGCTGGACGCCCTGGCTGCTCTGGCTGGCCGGGCTCGCGACGACTTTCCAGCTTTACCTCCGCGTCCGCAACATCGCCGAACATGCCTGCACGACGACGGGCAGCGAGGATCCCTTCACCCACGCCCGGACCACCCACGCGGGCTGGCTCGCACGCGCCACGGTCGCTCCATATTGGGTGAATTATCACGCCGAGCACCACCTGTTCATGGGTGTGCCCTGCTATCGTCTGCCCCAGGTCCACGCCGCACTCGGTCGCGCGGGCAAGCATGATTCGATGACGATCGCGCCCGATTACACCGCCGTGCTGCGACAGGTGACGGCGAAAGGCTGAACCAAAACCATCGTCATTGCGCGCGAAGCGAAGCAATGACGGAGCCGAAAATCGCCGAGGTCTATTCCGCGACGAACCGCGACCCTGCCCGGTCCTTCACCGTCTTTTCGGGGTCAAAGATCATCCCGTTCATCGCGACATAAACGCCGGGCGGCAGCGTCTGCACGGCAGCCAATGCAAATCCGACATTGAATTCGGCGTCGCTCGCGCGGACCGACGCAGGCTGCATCGCGCCGGTCATCACGATCGTCTTGCCCGCGATTCCGGCCAGCACGCGGCCGGTGACGACCATCGTGTCGGTGCCGTGCGTGACGAGGATGCGCGACGCATCGCTCGCGGCGACGGCAGCGCGGATCGCCTCGCGGTCGGCATCGTCAAGCTCGAGGCTGTCCTTGCGCATCAGCTGCGTGACACGGTGGGGCACATGGACATTATTCTCGCGCAGCATGTCCGGGATCGCCGCGGGACCGATCTGGAACTCGCTCAGCGCATCGAAATACACCTTGTCGATCGTCCCGCCGGTCGTGAAAATATCGATCATGTCGGTCACGCGCACTCATCCTGCACGGGCGATGCCGGCGTGCCGTCGGGCGCCGCGAACGGCCGTTTGAAGGTGAAGGCCTCGGCGGTCGGGCCCAGCGCCTCGATCGTCGCGATCCGCGCCATGCCCTCGGCGACGGTCGGGCGATGGCCGACCGGAACCCACCAGAGCGCCTGATAGACGGCCATATGCTCGAACCACTCCTTGCGCCGCTTCATCACCGTCAGGTGATCGGGCGTGCGATAGACATAGGCCGCGAGCGCGTCGATATCGCGCCACACCGACATGTTCGCGATCAGGTGCGGATCGTCGGTCACGGGCACGTCGGTCGCATTATTGCCCTCGCCGGTGAGCCGCCAGACGAAGCCGTCGGCGGCCTCGGCGACCGCGTTCACACGGTCGAGCGCATCCATGAAGTCGCGGTTCGCGACATGCTCGGGCGGCAGGCGAAAGCGCCCGATATTGATCTGCGCCAATTCGTAAGCAGGCTCAGCGGTCATTCGGACCTCCTCAATTCCGTTCGCATCGAGCGAAGTCGAGATGCCCCTCGATCTTGCGCCGTCCGGATGGGTGTCTCGACTTCGCTCGACACGAACGGGTTTCTCATATTGCCTCAGGCGAGTGCCTCGGCGATCAGACGCCGCGTGTTGTCGATGCCGAACAGCGCGATGAAGCTGCCCATGCGCGGTCCCGCGCTCGACCCGAGCAGGGTCTCGTAAAGCGCCTTGAACCAATCGCGCAGGTTTTCGAAGCCATAGGCCTCATTCTTGCCGATCTCATAGACGATATTCTGGATATCGTCGGCCGAGGCTTCGGCGGGCAGCGCGGCGAGCTTGTCGTCGAGTTCCTTCAGTGCAGCGCCTTCCCCATCCTGCGGCTTGCGGCGCTTCAGCGTCGGCGCGACATAGTCGCGGTTATACGCCATCGCATTATCGATCAGCCGATCGAGTTCGGGATGGGCCTCGGCATTCGCGCCCGCGACATATTGGCCGAGATAGCGCCAGATCTGCTCCTTCGACGCGTCGGCGCCCATCACCCCGACGAGGTTGAGCAGCAGACCGAAGGTCACCGGCAGTTCGGCCGCCGGCACATCCTGCCCGCGCGCGACATGGACGTGATGCACTGGGTTGCCGAGCTTCTTGTCGGGCTCCTGCGCCGGATAATTTCCGCGCATCTGCAGATATTCGTCGACCGCCTTGGGCACGACGCCGATATGGAGTTGCTTCGCCGCCTTGGGCTCGCGGAAGGCGAAGAAGGCCAGGCTTTCCTCGCTGCCATAGCTCAGCCATTCCTCGATCGAGAGGCCGTTGCCCTTCGACTTCGAAATCTTCTCGCCCTTCTCGTCGAGAAACATCTCATAGATCAGCCCCTCGGGCTTGCGCCCGCCGAGCGCCCTGGCGATCTTGCCCGACTGGACGCCGCTGTCGGTCAGGTCCTTGCCGTACATCTCGTAATCGACGCCCAGCGCGACCCAGCGCATCGCCCAGTCGACCTTCCATTGCAGCTTCGCGCCGCCGCCGAGCACCGAGTGCGTGATCGTCTCGCCCTCGTCCTCGAACGACACGAGCCCCGCGTCGGCATCGACGACGGTCACCGGCACCTGCAGCACGATGCCCGACTTGGGGCTCACGGGCAGGATCGGCGAATAGGTCGCGGCGCGCTCGGCGCGCAGCGTCGGCAGCATGATGTCGAGGATGTCCTGATTGTGGCGCAGGACATTCTTCAGCGCGTCGTCGAACGCGCCCGCCCTGTACTGCTCGGTCGAGCTGACGAATTCATATTCAAAGCCGAAGCGGTCGAGGAATTCGCGCAGCATCGCATTGTTATGGTGCGCGAAACTTTCGAACTTCCCGAACGGATCGGGGATGGCGGTGAGCGGCTTGCCCAGATATTCGCGCAGCATGTCGCCGTTGGGCACATTATCGGGAACCTTGCGAAGGCCATCCATGTCGTCGCTGAACGCGATCAGCCGCGTCGGCGCGCCGCCCGTCAGCGCCTCATAGGCGCGGCGGACCATCGTCGTGCGCAGCACTTCGTTGAAGGTGCCGATATGCGGCAGCCCCGACGGACCATAGCCGGTCTCGAAAATCACCGCCTCGCCGCCGGGCTTCCCGTCGGGATAGCGTTTGACCAGCTTGCGCGCTTCCTCGAACGGCCAGGCCTTGGACGTTTGCGCGGGTTCGCGCAGCGACGGGTGAAGATGCAAGTCGGTCATCCCGCGCCCATAGCGGCAAGCGGGGCGGAATCGAAAGGCAAAATTGTCCCGCCGCGATCCAACATCGTTACCGGAAAATTTACCATGAAGGCGTAGCGTCGCGGACATGGACCATTTTCGCATCCCCACGGCCCGCGGCCACAAACGCACCCCGGTGTCGATCGACGTCACCGTCAACGGCGTGCTCAACTTCGTCGACGGCCGGATCACCGACCTGTCCGAGGGCGGCGCGCGCATCGACGGCGCCAGCATGCCGGCGCGCTCGCGCTGCGAAATCCATTATGGCGGCCAGGTGACCTATGCCGTGGTCATGTGGGCCGAGCACGACCGCATGGGCGTGCGCTTCCCCTACGAACTCGCGCACGGCGCACTCTACAATATCCTCCGGAGCGCACGCGACGCGGCCCTTGTCGTGCCCGCGCAGATTTTCCACAGCAGCCGCCCGCCTGTGTTCGGACGCCGCGGCCTGTCCTGATCGATCCGTCGCGATCGCCTTGCCGCGTTCGCCTTTTGTCCCTACCGTGGCGCGATGGCGCCCCACCCGCTTACCCTGCCCGCGATCCACGCGAGCCACATCGGCATCTGGATCGCCGACGCGCACGGCCGCGTGCAGCGCGTCGGGCGCGGTGAGGCGATCGCGGCGGTCGCGGCGACGCCGCATCTTTTCCTCAATGCGACGCTGACCGGCGACCGGCTCGGCTATCCCGAACTGTCGGGGCTCGACCTGCTCGAGCTTTTCGCGTTCCTCTATCCCGCGCGTTTCGCGGTGCCGACCCCGGCGGGTATCGCCGCCGCCGTCGCCCTGACTCCGCCCGAAAGCGAAGAGGATATCGCCGCTTTCCTGCCCAGGGCCGCCGCCGCGATGCTCTCGACCCTCGACGATCCCGACTGGCCCGAGCGCGAGGGCGCGTGGCACGGCGCCGAGGCGCTGTCGCGCCAGCGCTGGTCGTGGGCGCCGCTGGTCCAGCCGCGCCTGCCCCGCCCCGACGCCAGCGAACGCTGGCTCTTCGCGCGCCTCCCCGAATGGGAGGAAACGCCGCCGCGCGGGGTCCCGCGCCAGGTGACGATCGACGAAGCCGACGTCGTGGCGCGGCTCGACCGTCTGACCGGCGACGGCGCCGAACGCCGCCCGGGGCAGCAGGATTACGCCCGCGCAACCGCCGCGATCTTCGCGCCGCGCGAGCGCAAGGACGCGCCGCAGATGCTCGTTGCCGAGGCCGGCACCGGCATCGGCAAGACGCTCGGCTACCTCGCTCCCGCCAAGCAATGGATCGACCAGTCGGCGGGCAGCGTGTGCATCTCGACCTTCACCAAGGCGCTGCAACGCCAGCTGTCGCGTGAAACCGAACGGCTCTACCCCGACGCCGCAACGCACCGTGAAAAAGTCGTCGTGCGCAAGGGGCGCGAAAATTACCTCTGCCTGCTCAACCTCGAAGACGCGTTGCAAGGCGGCTTCTCGGGCCGCGCCGCGATCCTTGCGCAGCTTGTGGCGCGCTGGGCCGCCTATACGCGCGACGGCGACATGGTCGGCGGCGATTTGCCCGGCTGGCTTCCCGCGCTGTTCCGCCGCAACGGCACAACCGCGCTGACCGACCGGCGCGGCGAGTGCATCTATGCGGGCTGCCCGCATTTCCGCAAATGCTTCATCGAACGCTCGGCTCGCGCGGCGACGCAGGCCGATATCGTCATCGCCAACCACGCGCTGACGATGGTGCAGGCGGCGCGTCCGCGCGATGGGGGCGCGCCCGCGACGCGGCTGATCTTCGATGAAGGCCACCATCTGTGGGACGCCGCCGACAGCATGTTCGCTGCGGCGCTCACCGGCCAGGAAGCGGTCGAAATCCGCCGCTGGGTTCTGGGGCCAGAGGGCAAATCGCGCGGGCGCCGCCGCGGGCTCGCCGCACGCCTCGCCGATGTCGCGAGCTATGACGAGGCGGGCGACCGCGCGATCCAGGCCGCGATCGCCGCCGCCGCCGAACTGCCCGGCGACGGCTGGCTCGGCCGCCTTTCGGAAAACGAACCGTGGGGCGCGGTCGAGCGGCTGCTCGTCGCGGTGCGTGCGATGGTCTATGCCCGCGGCATCGACAGCCGCACCGCCGACACGGGCTATGGTCTCGAAACCGAGCTCGCCGATCCCGACCCCGAACTGGTCACCGCGGCCGCGAGCGCGAGCGACGCGATCGAGGCGCTGCTCCGTCCGCTGATGACGCTCGGCAAACGGCTCGAAGCCTTGACCGAGGACCCGCCCGACTGGCTCGACGGACAGGCCCGCGCGCGCGTCGATGGCGCGCGCCACAGCCTTGGCACGCGCATCGACACGCTCGGCGGCTGGCTGTCGCTGCTCGGGCGCGTCGGGGGCCCCGCCGACCCCGATTTCGTCGACTGGCTCGCGGTCGACCGCTACGACGGGCGCGAGTTCGACTGCGGCCTCCACCGCCACTGGCTCGACCCTGCGCGTCCGATCGCCGAGGTTGTCTATCGCCCGGCGCAGGGTGTGCTCGTGACTTCAGCGACGTTACGCGGCGGCGGGCACGGCAGCGGCGGCTGGGCCGACGCCGACATCCGCACCGGCGCGCGCCACATGGACGGCGGCGTCCGCCATTTCGCGGTGCCGAGCCCCTTCGACTATGCCCGCCAGTCCGAGGTGCTGATCGTCACCGATATCGCGCGCGGCGACCTGCCCGCGCTTGCCGGCGCTTACAGCCGGTTGATCGAGGCGGCGGGCGGCGGCGCGCTCGGCCTGTTCAGCGCGATCCGGCGCCTCCGCATCGTCCATTCGCGCATCGCCGACCGCCTCGCCCGCGCCGGCCTCCCGCTCTATGCCCAGCATGTCGATCCGCTCGACACCGGCACGCTCGTCGATATTTTTCGCGCCGACCCGCACGCCTCGCTGCTCGGCACCGATGCCTTGCGCGACGGCGTCGATGTCCCCGGCGATTCGCTCCGCCTCGTCGTGATGGAAGGGGTGCCATGGCCGCGCCCGACGATCCTGCACGCGGCGCGGCGCGCGGCGCAGGGCGGCAGCGCCTATGACGATATGGTCATCCGCGCGCGGATCGGGCAGGCATTTGGCCGCCTGATCCGCCGCGCCGATGATTTCGGCCAGTTCGTCATGCTCTCGCCCAGCTTTCCCTCGCGGCTGCTCGGCGCCTTTCCCGAAGGCA
The DNA here is from genome assembly GCF_013410105.1 of Sphingopyxis sp. JAI108. Taxonomy (GTDB): domain Bacteria; phylum Pseudomonadota; class Alphaproteobacteria; order Sphingomonadales; family Sphingomonadaceae; genus Sphingopyxis; species Sphingopyxis chilensis. Next base: position 1,410,545 of record NZ_JACCCJ010000001.1, on the reverse strand, counting down.
CGCCGATCCGCCGCCTGCCGCTCGACGAGGCGGTCAACCATGTCGCCGCTGCCAATGTCGCGCGCAGACGGGGGACGAAGTCTACCGCGTTTCCAGCCTTTTCACCGTCATAAGTTTCCGGCACAAGGCCTGCGAAATCGAGGGATAGCGCAGCGGCGCGGGGAGATATTTTGAAGACTTTGACCATCCTGCGCCACGCCAAATCGGGTTGGGACGTCCAGGTTGAACGCGATTTCGACCGCCCGATCAACAAGCGCGGCGCGCGCGGCGCCGAAATCATCGGCCAATGGCTGAAACGGCGGAAGCTACCGGTGGATCGCATCATCGCCTCGCCCGCGGTGCGCGTGACCGAAACGCTCGACATCTTTCAGCCCGCCGCCGGCCTCGATATGCTCGAACCGCATTGGGACCGCCGCATCTATCTCGCGTCGGCGGCGACGCTGATCGACGTGATCCGCGACACCGGCCGCGACGCGCAGCACCTGTTGATCTCGGGCCATAATCCGGGCCTCGAGGATCTGGTCCTGATGCTCGTCCCCGAATCGGCGGGCGACGAGCTCCGCGCGAAGGTGGAGGAAAAGCTTCCGACCTCGGCGCTCGCGCGGCTCGACCTCGACATCGCCGACTGGCACGATCTCGACACCGGAATCGCGCGCTTCGCCGACTTCATCCGCCCCCGTGACCTCGACCCGGCGCTTGCCCCGGCCATGGACGACGATTGAGGGCATCGCCGGTATCGCGCGGAATGCCGGCCATCGAGCCAGGCCGGCATCCTGATCAGAACCGGGGCAGCGATAGCAGAGCGATCGGCGGAAAGCTCCCGCCTGTTATGGTCAGGTAATAGCGCCGCGAAGAGCCTTGCTCCCTCGCGATCACATTGATCTCTTCATTCTGGAACCACACCCAGAAACGGTGCGTCCCGGCGTTGATCCAGTCGACGATCTGATCGGCGAGGAACAGGCTCTCGCCCACTTTCACCGCTGCGATATGATGCGTCCGGCCGTTACCGGTACCTTCGCGAACGGCGATGATCTCATAGTCTGCCATATCGGACGTTCGATCCTCTTGTCGGGGCAGGCCAGGGGCCTGCCCTAGTAACGAACCGGCACAATGCGGATCCCGTCGATGGCGCCGGGTGACGCACGCGACCGCGCGATGGCTGCGGCGCGCAGATGGTCGAGAGCGATCACTTCATAGCCGTTTTCGTCCGGCTGCATGGGGAGATCGGTTTCGACGACAAGGATGACCTTTCGCGCAAGGCCGTCGATCTGCCATTCGAACCAGCATCGCACGATATGGCTCGCATCCGGGGGATCATTCTCCATGGCGCGCGCCCGGCAAAACGGATCGCGCGCGGATTTCCCGTTCGACGCTGGCATAGCCAGCCTCGCTTTGTGTTGCGACGGCGATCGGACGTCCGCTCAGGACTGCGTCTTCGGTGTTGAGGAAGTCGAGCGCCGCATCCCGCCCGCCAAGTAGCTGGAACGCCAGCGCGCTGATGGCGCCTTGCCGCTGCGCATCATCGGGCGCGAGGGGCGTCAACCGGCGATTTCGCCGAAACGGATTTGTACGCAGACTCGCCGAGGCAGGGCGGGGTTTATCCGGATCTGGCATCGTCGCCCCCGCTCTTCGTCCGGCCATGCAAATCGGGCGAGGCAGGCAATTTGGCGGCGAGCGTGGCCAGCTTGTCCTCATCGAACCCCAGCGCACGATAAATGTCGCGTCCGATAATCCAGATATCTTCCTGGACCTCGGCAAGGCGGCCAACGACGTCGTCAAGGCCGAAGGATGTCCTTTCCTCGTCGGTCATGGCGAGCGCCTCGTTGACGAGCAATTCGGCAACCAGCGTGTCGCCAACGAAAACCGGATAATCGGCCGCAGGCTCGGAAACCGGCGCGCCGGCCTTCGGGCTGCCATGCGCCTGCTCGGCCACCGCGACAAACCCGTCCCCCAGGCCGCGGCGCTCGCGATATTCGTTGATCCGCTTCGCATAATAGCGCGGCAGATCGAAGCTCGGCAGCAAATGGCCGTCGCGCCGGGCTTGGCTCACGACCATGAGCGCCATCTGGTGATGATAGAGAAGTTGGTTGAGATCCACCGTCATCCTCCCTTTTTGCGGGAGCGCGATCGTCTCTCAGTCTCCGGCATGCAGAACAAAGCCAGCGATATATCGTAAGTGGGATCGCCAGCCCTGTTTTTCAAGGCGCGCGCTCCGCGCAACGCGCGTCAAACCTGCCCTCCTCGCGGAAGCGGCCGAATTGATTCGACATATCGCCGAATAGGCCTAGCCTCGTACGACAGAGGCTTTCCTTGGCGACCCGGAAAGCCGACGGGGCTTCCTTTGGTCATGACCGCAGAGGACGGGAGGGCCCTGTCGTCTGGCAGGGCTCTTTCCGTGAATCCCGCGCCACATCGAGGTTCTTTTTGGTTGGAAGCTGCCGATCCTTCCCGCCCGGAGGATCGGAAACGCTCACCCTAGGCCGGCCTTATCGGACCGAACCGCCGTCGCCTCACTGCAGCGCCGCGGCCAGCCGCTGGCGCAGCGCGACGAGCGCCTCGACCGGGATTCCGGCCGCGCGCGGCGGCGCTTGGGTATCGCGCATCGGCGCCGCCTGTGGTGCAGGCGCCGCGTCCGGCTCCGACAGCGCCTTGCGCGCGCCTTCCACCGTAAATCCCTGCACATGCAACAGATGGTGGATACGTTCGGCGAGCGCGACATCCTCGGCGCGGTAATAGCGACGGCGGCCCGACCGCTGGAGCGGCTTCAATTGCGGAAAACGCGTTTCCCAATATCGCAGCACATGCGTCGGCACCCCGATGCGTACCGCCAGTTCGCCGATTGCCAGCATGGCGCTGGGCGCCTTGCCGTCATCGCCGGCCATGCCAGGCCTCGGCATCGATGGGGCGAAAGCTATTTGCCGGCAACGCGTGCTCGCATCGTCTGGCTGGCGCGAAACGTCATCACGCGCCGCGGCAGGATCGGCACCTCGATCCCCGTCTTGGGATTGCGGCCGATCCGCTGCGCCTTGTCGCGCAGCACAAAGGTTCCAAAGCCCGAGATTTTGACATTCTGCCCCACCGCGAGCGCGTCGGACATATGGTCCAGAATCGATTCGACGATCGCCGCCGATTCATTGCGCGACAGCCCGATCTGCTGGTTGATCCGGCTGGCGATATCGGCTCGCGTAAGTGTCCCTGCGGTCATGTTGATCCCTTCCCCCTCCTGAAGCGAAAATGCGCAATTGGTCCTGTGACAGCCCCCACCGTCACGAGTCCCGTTACGCATATGTAACAAATCCGAATTAATCCGCCAAACTGAAACGGATGGAGCGAGAAGTTGACGCGACGAGTTCCGCCGTGCCCCGCTGCGGGCCGCCGACGCGTCCGCCTTTGGTCACATCCTGAGGACGGCCGCGCCCCATGTGAAGCCGCCGCCCATCGCTTCGAGGACTACAAGATCGCCGCGCTTGATGCGCCCGTCGCGCACCGCAAGGTCGAGCGCGAGCGGCACCGACGCCGCCGATGTGTTGGCGTGCTGGTCGACCGTCAGCACGACGCGCTCGGCGGGCAAACCCAGCTTTTTGGCGGTCGCGTCGATGATCCGCTTGTTCGCCTGATGCGGGACGACCCAGTCGATCTGGTCGGCCGACAGGCCGATATCTTCCATCACTTCGCCGAGCACGCTCGCGAGGTTGGTGACCGCGTGGCGGAAGACTTCGCGACCCTGCATCCGGACGTGGCCGACGGTGCCGGTCGTCGATGGTCCGCCATCGACATAGAGCATGTCCGAATATTTGCCCTCTGCGTGGAGCCGCGTCGCGAGGATGCCGCGGTCGTCGGCGACGTCCTCCGCCGACAATATGATCGCGCCCGCGCCGTCGCCGAACAGCACGCAGGTGGTGCGGTCTTCCCAGTCGAGGATACGGCTGAACGTCTCGCTGCCGATCACCAGCGCATGTTTTGCCGCGCCGGTGCGCAGCATCGCGTCGGCGACCGACACGGCATAGAGGAAGCCCGAACAGACCGCTGCAACGTCGAACGCGATGCAGTCGGGCGTGCCGAGCAGCGCCTGCACCTTCGTGGCGCTGGCGGGAAAAGTGTTGTCGGGGGTCGCGGTGGCGACGATGATCAGCCCGATGTCCGACGGCTCGAGCCCCGCCGCCGTCAGCGCCTGCCGCGCCGCATCGGCGCCAAGCGTGGCGGTCGTCTCGTCAGGCTCGGCGATGTGGCGAAAGCGAATGCCCGTGCGCTCGACGATCCATTCGTCGCTGGTATCGACGCGCTGCGCCAGTTCCGCGTTCGAAACCCGCGTGCGCGGCAGCGCCGATCCGGTGCCGGCCAGGATGGCGCGCAGCGTCATGCCGCGTCGCCGCTGCGGAAATTCGCGAGATCCTCGGTCACCTGGCGCGTGATATCCTTTTCGATCAGCTCGGCGCACAGGTGGACGCAGTTCGCGACCCCCTTCGCGTCGGCGCTGCCATGGCTCTTGAGCACCACGCCGTTGAGGCCGAGGAACACCGCGCCATTGTGATTATTGGGGTCGAGATGGTGGCGCAGCAGTTCGGTCGCCGGGCGCGAGATCAGGAAGCCGATCTTCGAGCGCGTCGAACTGGTGAAGGCGCGGCGGAGCAGGTCGGTCACGAAACGCGCCGTCCCCTCGATCGTCTTCAGCGCGATATTGCCCGAAAAACCGTCGTGGACGATCACGTCGACATCGCCGCGCGACAATTTGTCGCCCTCGATAAAGCCGGTGAATTCCATCGGCAGCCCGTGCACCTCGCGCAGCCGCGCCGCGGCGTCGCGGATCTCGTCGGTGCCCTTCAATTCCTCGGTGCCGATGTTGAGCAGCGCGACGCGCGGACGTTCCAGCCCCATCGCGGTGCGCGCATAGGCGGCGCCCATGACCGCGAACTGGATCAAATTGTTGGCGTCGCAATCGGTGTTGGCGCCGAGGTCGAGCATCACGACGTCATTGTCGCCGAGCGTCGGCAGCAGCGCCGCGAGCGCGGGCCGGTCGATTCCCGGCATCGTGCGCAGCGCCAGCTTCGCCATCGCCATCAGCGCGCCGGTGTTGCCCGCCGACACGGCGCCGCCGGCATCGCCGCGCTTCACCGCGTCGATGGCGAGTCCCATCGAGGTGCTCTTCGCCTTGCGGATCGCCTGGCTGGGCTTGTCCTCGCCCTTCACGACGCCGTCGGTGTGGAGGATATCCGACGCCGCGCGCAGGTTCGGGTGGTTGTCGAGCGCCGCCTTGATCTGCACCTCGTCGCCGACGAGGATGAAGCGGAGGCCATCATGCTTGTGGCGCGCCATCGCGGCGCCGGCGAGCATCATCTGCACGCCGACGTCACCGCCCATCGCATCGATTGCGATTCGCGGTGTCAGTGCCATCTAATGCCCTCCGGCTGAATTTTTACGCGCCGACCGACACCACTTCGCGGCCGTTATAGTGGCCGCAGGCGTTGCAAAGGTTGTGCGGGCGCTTCAGCTCGCCGCAATTCGGGCATTCCTGATAGGCTTCGACCTTCAGGCTGTCGTGGCTGCGACGCATTCCGCGCTTCGAGGGCGAGGTTTTTCGCTTGGGAACGGCCATGATTTTTCCTGCATTCTCAAATAGTGTGTCACGAATCGGCTACCCGGATTTGTCATCTCCGTCGCCGGGAATGACTGGCCCGCCCGCCACGCCGAAGCCCATTCCCGCCCAGATGACGCAGGAAAAATCTTCCGCCGGAAGGTGCCTCAACGCCAGATGGTGTCGGGTGCCGGATCGGGCGCGGCTATAGCGTTTTTGCCCGCAAAGGCAAGCCCATTGCGCGCGAAGATGGCCACGGCTTCATTATCGGGCACAAGCTTGCCCTGCGCGCCCGGCGATGCCACACCGCCCCCATCGCCGGAACGACCGGCCCATAAGGGGGAAGCCAAATGATAATCTTGCCGATCAGCCTGACGATCGCCGCCGGCGCGGCGCTGCTCAACCTGTGGCTCTCGGTCCGCGTCGGCCGCGTTCGCACAAGGGAAAAGGTCTTTATCGGCGACGGCGGCAACGACCTCCTCACCCGGCGGATGCGCGCGCACAGCAATTTCGTCGAAAACACCGCTTTCGTGCTGATCCTGCTCGCGCTCGTCGAACTCGGCCTCGGCTCGTCGATGTGGCTGTGGGGCGTTGGCGCGCTCTACCTTGTCGGCCGCATCCTCCACGCGCTCGGCATGGACGGCATGATGTGGGGCCGCATGGCCGGCACGATCATCACCATGCTGACGCTGCTCGGCCTCGCCATCGGCGCGCTCGCGATCGTCTATCTGACGCCGACGAACATCACGACGACCGAAATCGAGGAAGTGGCGGTCGCGCCGCGCTGATCCGTCTAGCCGCCCAGCGCCATATCGCTCACGAACGGGTTCGTCCGCCGTTCGTGGGCGAAATTGCTGTGCGCACCATGCCCCGGCAGAAAGGTCGTGTCGCCGCCCAGCGGCCACAGCTTCTGCGTGATCGAATCGAGCAATTGCTGGTGGTTGCCGCGCGGGAAGTCGGTGCGCCCGATCGATCCCTGAAAGATCACGTCGCCGACGATCGCCAGCTTCGACGGCGCATGGTGGAACACGACGTGCCCCGGCGTATGCCCCGGGCAATGAATGACATCGATCTCGAGATTGCCGACCGTCACCGTGTCGCCATCGACCAGCCAGCGGTCGGGCTCGAAGGATTCGCCGACCATCCCGAAACGCGCGCCGTCCTCGGCAAAGGCTTCGATCCAGAAACGGTCGTCCTCGTGCGGCCCCTCGATCGGGACGCCAAGTTCCTTCGCGAGCATCCCCGCCTGCCCGCAATGATCCATATGCCCATGGGTGACGAGGATCTTCTCGACCTCGACGCCGGTCTGCTGCACCGCTTCTTTCAGCTTGGGCAGGTCGCCGCCGGGGTCGACAAAGGCCGCCTTGTTCGTCGCGGTGCACCACAGGAGCGTGCAATTCTGCTGGAAAGCGGTGACCGGCACGATCGCCGCGCGCATCGGGGGATTGGAAGCATTCATGGCGCTCGATGTGGGGAAAAGCGTCGCGAATGGCAAGGCCGGCGCGCGATCGCGACCGCCGCCCCGGTGTGGCAGTTCACGACCGATTGCCGTCCTCAGATGCAAACGCTCTCGATCCCGAAAGCGGCAATTTATTTGAGGCCCCGCTCCATCAATCGCAGAGCACATCTGTCGGTTCGCCTAGACGAAGGACGAGAGCCTCCAGCTTCTTGTAATCGGCCGCCAGGATTTGATCAGGACCTACCGATATTTTTGCGCCCTTGGATGCTTCTACGCCTGAGCAGCAGAAGCAGATATTGATCTCGCCGATTTGCCTGCCGCGCTCGTCATAATAGCGGAAAAAATGATGTGGGATAAAACAAGCGGCCATGGCTTCTGGAGCTTTTTCGATACGCAAGGCCCCTTCAAAATCTGCCAACTCGCTGGCACTTAAAAGGCGACCCTCGGGCCTACTCAAAATTGGCGTGCCATCCGGGCCATATCCTTTTTCAACAAAAAGCCGAACTTCCTTGGCGCCCGGAAAAGGATTCTGAATCTCGGGGCTAGCCGACACGGTAGAGATAGCTTTTTCTCCACGCCGCTGTTGCGACGAGCGAGATGCCTCGTCCCCCTCGCATCCGCCAAGGCACAGCATGGCAATCAAGCCTAAGATAGAAGCCCCTTTGTGCACTCGATTGCCCCTGTCCCGAAACCCGTTCACTGATCTGTTTACCCGTCCGCGCAACAAATCAAAGCGTCCGCTCTGAACAGCCAAGGTCATTACCAGACAGTCCGCTTCCCACCCCAAAGCCGCCGCGTCACCGCAGCGTCATCATATCCTCCTCGACATTGACGGCATCCAGCTTCGACAGAAAACTCTGCCCGAGCAGCGACACGCCCATGTCGGCATCGATCACCGCCGCCGGGACCCGCCGCACCTCGATCCCCTCGACGACGACACTGTCGAGCGTCACGGTGCGCATCGGCACGTCGCCGCCCGCGGTGCGCGCCATGCCGCCGATCGGCAGGCTGTCGACATCGATCCCGATCGCCTCGGCATCGCGGCGTGTCAGCGCGACGATCGACGCACCGCTGTCGACCATCATCCGGATATTGGTGCCGTCGACTTCGGTGTCGGCATAGAAATGCGAATCGCCCGACCGGCCGAGCCGCACTTCGCCGCCCGGCGATCGCGCGCCCGACGACGGGACACCCGACGACCAGCCGCGCTTGCCGCGCTGCGTCGTCCAGTTGCTGTTGTCCTGCGTCGCCGCCGTCACCGGCGCATCGCCGCCATCGCCGGTCGATCGGCTGGCGACGCTCGCCACGCCGACCGCCAACGCCGTGATGGCGACCGCCAATCCAAGAAACCGTCCGATCATGGACGGGTTTGTCGCAAATTTGGGTTGGAGATTGGTTAAGCGGGTTCGCGTGGTGCGGCGGCCGCCGCCGCGCGCTCCTCGCCCTGTTCGATGAAAGCGCGCCAGGTCGGCGCCTCGCCGCGAATGCTGTAAGCGATTCGTGCGCAGGCATAGGGCTGACCGGGGCGATTGTCGGCGTCGCGCGCCGTCGCCGGCCAGGGCCCCTCGCCGCTTCCGCCCGCGGTCCAGCAGACGAGCGCCTCGGCCTCCTTCCCGGCTTCGATCGCTGCGCGCTCGGCGGCGCTCATCGACGCGGGGGCGTTCCAGCCAAGAATCGCGCGATGCGTATATCCCTTCGAGAAAAGTGCATGAAGGAACGGGCTGTCACGATCGTCGAGCAGGCTCCTTATGCGCTCGCGATCGGCAGCGGCCAGCCAACGTCCGCCAAGCAGCGGCGCCCATTGGGCCTCGTCGCGCGAACGCAGCGCCGCTGCCAGTTCGTCCGCCGCGGCCTCGAAACGCGGGGTCCACGCCGAGTCCGCCGCGAGCGGGGAAAGCCGGGAGGGCGGCGCCGCGATCTCCGGCTCGGCAGGCAGCAACGAAGTCGGCACCGCGCCGACGGCGGCCGACAGGGCAAAAGCGGCGGCGAGCGCCGAGGAAATCAGCAGTGCGCGCATGGCCGCAATCTATCAGCAAAGCCTGCACCTGTCATGAACCGGCGGCGAGCCCCTCGCGCAGCCATTCCGGCGCTTCGGCGGCATCGACATTCTCCGCCCGCCGATGCTCGACCGACCAGCCAAGTTCGGGATAGGCGATCACCTGCCGCTTTTCGTCAGCATTGGCGATCGGCACCACGACCAGCCGCCGGTTCACCTTCTGCCGCCAGTTCATCCGCGCGGTATTTTCCTGCCCGACGTAACAGCCCTTGGTAAAGCTGACCCCGTTGAGTTCGGCGGCATTGCATTCGAGCCAGAGCGTCGTTCCGTCGCCAAGCTCGGCGCGCCCTTCGGTGACGCCGAGCGCCAGCCGATGCGCGCGCCACGCCGCATCGGCGTCCCCGTCTGCGCCTGCGCCTTCATCCGCCGGCGCGAGCCAGCGCTGGCCGAGTTCGGAAAGCCGCGGATCGACGACGCCAAGGTTGCCTTCGGGCGCCCAGTGGACGGCAAGCCCCTCGTCGCGCTCGATCGTGATCGCCCGGCGCAGCCGATAGAGCGTCAGCCGTTTGGCGAGCGCGTCGGCGGCCTCGCGCTCGCAGTCGATCAGCACATCCTCCTCGTCGGCCCAGATCAGGAAATCGAACAATGCCTTGCCCTGCGCGGTGAGCAGCGCCGCCCACACCGGCAGATTGCCCGACGTGTCGTTGGTGACCAGACCTTGCAGGAAGCCGCGAACGTCCTCCCCCGACAGACGGATGAGGGCGCGGTCGTGAAGGGTGGTATTGGCCATGGCGATAATCTAGGGACGCGGCAGCCAAAGCCAAGCCCACTTACGACGAGTCTTTTCGATGACCGACCGCCTGACGATCCGCCGCCCCGACGACTGGCATGTCCATCTGCGCGACGGCGCGATGCTGGCCCATGTCGCGCCCTATACCGCGCGCCAGTTCGCGCGCGCGATCGTCATGCCGAACCTCTCGCCGCCGGTCACGACCGCCGAGGAAGGCCGCGCGTATCGCGACCGCATCAACGCTGCGGTGCCCGCCGATCTCGATTTCACGCCGCTGATCGTCGCCTATCTCACCGACCACAGCGACCCCGACCAGATGGCGCGCGGCCATGAAGAGGGCGTGTTCACCGCCGCCAAACTCTATCCTGCGCACGCGACCACCGGCAGCGCGCATGGCGTTACCGACGTCGCGAACATCATGGGCGTGCTCGAACGGATGCAGGACATCGGCATGCCGCTCCTCATCCACGGCGAGGTCACCGACGCACACGTCGACATCTTCGACCGCGAGGCGGTGTTCATCGAACGCACGCTCGAACCCCTCGTCCGTGCGCTGCCCGGCCTCAAGATCGTCTTCGAACATATCACGACAGCCGAAGCGGCGCAGTTCGTCGCCGACGCGCCCGCCAATGTCGCCGCGACGATCACCCCGCAGCATCTCCACATCAACCGCAACGCGATGCTTGTCGGCGGCATCCGCCCGCACGCTTACTGCCTGCCCGTTGCCAAGCGCGAGCATCACCGGCTCGCGGTGCGCAAGGCCGCGACCTCGGGCTCGCCCAAATTCTTCCTCGGCACCGACAGCGCGCCGCACGCCGTGCATACCAAGGAAGCCTCGTGCGGCTGCGCGGGCATCTTCAACGCGCCCTATGCGCTCGAAAGCTACATCAAGGCGTTCGACGAGGACGGCGCGCTCGCCCATTTCGAAGGCTTTGCCAGCGAACATGGCCCGCGCTTCTACGGCCTGCCGCTCAACGAGGGCACGGTGACGCTCGAACGCGCCGGGACGCTCGTCCCCGACCGCATCGGCGAAGTCGTCCCCTTCCACGCGGGCGAAACGCTGGGCTGGCGGCTGGTTTAACTTTCTTCGTCACCCGGACTTGGCCGGAGATTATCCCCTGTGGGCACGTAAGTTCATGCTCCCGGGCGAAAGCCGGGGTCCATGCAGCGGCTGCGGCGATGGATGCCGGATCAAGTCCGGCATGAAGAGGACAGAATAGGCGGCCCTAGGCCACCTCGATCATCCGTTCGGCGCGCATCTTGCGCAGCATGTCGAAACTGAACACTGCGATGCTGATCCAGATCAGCACGAAACAGGCGAGCTGCACGGGCTTGAGCGGTTCGTGGAACACGAACAGGCTCAAAAGGAACTGCAGCGTCGGCGCGAGGAACTGGACGAAGCCGAGCGCCGCATAGCTCATCCGGCGCGCCGCGGTCGCAAAGAGCAGCAACGGCACCGCGGTGACGACACCGCCCGCCATCAGCAGCAGGCTGATCGACGTGTCCGATCCAAAGCCGCGCCCGTCGCCCGCCCACAGATACCAGGCAGCGACGCCGAGCGAGGGCAAGAGCAGCACCGTCGTCTCGACCGAAAGCCCCGGCAGCGATCCGACCGGCGCGACTTTGCGGAGCAGACCATAGATACCGAAAGAGAAGGCAAGCGTCAGGCTGATCCACAGCGTATCGAGCGCCCCCGCGAGCAGGATCGCGACGCCCACGCCCGCGATGACGACCGCCACCAGCTGCAACCGCGACAACCGCTCGCCGAGAAAGATCATCCCCAGCATCACATTGACCAGCGGGTTGAGATAATAGCCGAGGCTCGCCGCGAGCACATGGTCGGTGAAGATCGAATAGATATAGACGAGCCAGTTCACCGCGATCAGCACCGCGCTTGCCAGCAGCAGCCGCAGCGTCCGCCAGTCCTTCAATGCCGCCAGATATTCGCCGATCTGCCGCCGGAAGAGCATGATCGCGAAGCAGAGCGGCAGCGACCAGATGATCCGCTGCGCCAGCACCTCGACCGGCGGGACGCTCGCGATCAGCTTGAAGAAGAGCGGGACGAAGCCCCAGATGCCATAGGCTGCAATGGCATAGGGCAGCCCGCCCTGGTCGCTCCCCGCGGGGCCCGGTGTCTGAGCCATGGCTTTTGACTTCTAGAGGGTCAGATGATGCCGCCGCCCAGCATCAGGCGGATGACGCCGATGACGATGACGACGATATTGAGGTTCCGCCCGCTCGTCTTGTCCGACATCGCGCAGCGCGAGCCCGATGACGGCGAAAGGGATGATGACCCAGTTCGCCCAGCCGAGCAGCGGAATGAACGCAAAAACGGCCAGAACCAAGGCGATGGCGCCGATGACGAGCGATCCGATATTGAGCATGGCTCCGTTTCTCGCACGCCGCTGCCGATGCGGCAAGGGCCTTTCGGTTCGTCGATGGATGCGCTCGCTTCGTCTTGTTGCCTTGGGTTAATGCAACGCGATCGGGAGCCGGCTCGTTTTTCCCTCGAAGCGCACGCCCCTGTTCAAAGGGGGCGGAGCTGCCGAACCAGGAAAGGACTTTACTATGCGTATCTTCACCAAAGGCCTGATGGGCGCGTTCGTCGCCGCCAGCGTCCTCGGCACCACCCCGCTTCACGCCGGCGTGACGACCCCCGCCAAGGCGCCGGGCTATCACGAGTTCGAACAGGCGTCGGACTTCTACCGCAAGCGCAAGGATCGCCGCTATTATGCGCGTGACGAGCGCGTCAGCCGCAACACCCGTATCTGGCGCGACAATGATGGCCGTTATCGCTGCAAGAAGGACAATGGCACGACCGGCCTCCTGATCGGCGGCGCCGTCGGCGGCCTCGCCGGCCACGAAATCGCCGGTGGCGGCGACAAGCTGCTCGGTACCGTGCTCGGCGCCGCGGGTGGCGCGCTGCTCGGCCGCGAGATCGACCGCGACAAATATCGCTGCCGCTAATGAGACAGAAACCGTCTCGAGTGCGGGTTCGAGACCCCTCCACCCGTACACGCTGATGGCGAGGGCACCGGTTAACGCCGGTGCCCTCAAGCGCGTGCGGCTTGTCCATCGACCGTTCTTGCCCCACAAGCGTCGTCCAACGCTGCGGGAAAGTGATAGATCATGCTGAACGGCCCCCTGCTCGTCACCGAGCGCCTGATCCTCCGCCCGCCCGCGGCGGAGGATTTCGAGGCTTTCGCCGCCATGTGCGCCGAAGAAGACACGATGCGCTTCATCGGCGGCGCGTGCCCGCGCTCGGCGGCGTGGCGCCAATGGTGCACGCTTGCGGGCGCGTGGCATATCCGCGGCTTTTCGATGTTCTCGGTGATCGAACGCGATACCGGCGAATGGGTCGGCCGCCTCGGCCCGTGGGAGCCCGACGGCTGGCCGGCGCCCGAGATCGGCTATGGCGTCAGCGCGCGCTTCGCGGGCAAGGGCTACGCCTTCGAAGGCAGCGTCGCCGCCTGCGATTTCGCGGTCGAATTCCTGAAATGGCCCGAACTGATGCACAGCATCGATCCCGCCAACACGCGCTCGCAAGCCCTCGCGAAACGGCTCGGCGCGACGAACAGCGGGCCGACCCGCCTCCCCGCGCCGTTCGAGGACGCGCCCGTCGATGCGTGGACGCAGAGCGCCGACGCGTGGCGCGCCAGGCGCAAGCAATTTCAGCCCTGAACGCGCGCCATTTCGCGAAAGCGTCTCGCTCCGAGACAGTTTTCGGGGCATAAACCCCACCGCGTTAACGCATTTTATTTGGGCCTTTTTGACCAGGATCGGGCATTCCCGGTAAAGGATTAAGGGAGTGTTAGCGATGAAGTTGCGCGGAAATTGGATCGTTGCCGGCTTGCTGATGGCGACGATGCCGCTCGGCGGCTGCCGGGACAATCCGAATGCCAAGGCCGATCTCGCACCGCTCGACGACGGGCTGACGAGCGACGATCCCGCGATCAAGGGTTCGCTCGAAGACAAGATCATGGTCGATCCGAAGCTCGCCGGCCAGTCGAACCGCAACGCCGTCGGGCCGGGCAACCGGCCGATCGACGGCGGCGTCCCCGGCATCGCGGGCGGCAAGGCCGCGACCGCTGCCGAAGCCGCCGCGGCGCTGAAGGCCGGCAAGCTGCTCACCGCGCCCCGGGCGCTTCCGATGGAAGCGGCCGGCTGCGACGGCTGCGCGGCACAGGCGCGCCCGGTCACCATCGGCGCGCTCGCGCGCGACCAGCAGAAGGGCGGCTGCGACGCCAAGCTGACCTACAGCAACGCCTGGGCCGACCGCCTGCCCGCCGCGTTCAAAGTCTATCCGCGCGCGACGCTGCGCGAAGCCGCCGGGATCGCCGGCGGCAAATGCAATATCCGCGTCGTCAATTTCCAGACCGCGGCGTCGATGCAGGCAGTGCTCGATTATTATCACACGATGGCGATCCGCGCCGGCTATACCAGCGATCACCGCGTCAACGGCAACGAGCATCTGCTCGGCGGCACGAAGGGCGATCTCGCCTATGTGCTGATGATGCGCCGCGACGGCGGGATGACCGACGTCGATATCGTCGCCTCGGGCGGCAAATAGGCCTCACCTCCGCGCGGCCCATGAAAAAGGCCCCGGGGAGAGGGTTCCCGGGGCCTTTTTCGTCGCTTGCGTGAGCAGGCTATCAGGTCTTGGCGGTCAGATCTTGTCGCCGAGCGCGCCCTGGACCTTGCCCTTCAGATTCTGGGCTTCGCCCTTGCGCTCCTGCGCCTCGCCTTCGGCACGAAGACGCTCGTTGTCGGTCGCCTTGCCCGTCGCCTGCTTCACATTGCCGGCGGCTTCGTTGGCAAGACCTTTGGCTTTTTCGGTGAGTTCACCCACGGCGTATCTCCTTGTTTTTCCAGAGGCGAAGGGGGTGCGCCTCTTGTCCAACCAACGAGGCGCGGGGACAGATGTTCCGTGACGGCGACAGAATGTTCCGGAGAAAGGACGACTGCCCAAGAGGGAGAGTGGATGCCCTCGCGTCGCCGTGCCGCAACTGATCGGGGATTCATAGCCGCGCTGGCCTCGACCGACCGCCCCGCGGGCCCGCATCACCCAAATGGGCAAGAGGCGCTGCGGGTCCCCGGGGCGAGTCCCCCGGAATGCCGGTTCGCTCCTCCCGCTACGGCAAATACTCGCCTCACCCCGTCCAAGGCACGGTTCGTCAGCCTTGGCGTGGCCCTTGCGCCCTTATGCGCGTTCAAGATTCATCCGTTCCAATCTCAATTCCTCAAAGGAGACCCCAAGCGATGCGGAAACTCGCAGGCTTTGTTGCAACTTTCTCTCTCGGCATGGCGGCCGTCGTGGCCGCCCCCGCAATGGCACAGGACGCCGCCGCGGCGACGGTCGACCTTTCGGTCGGCACCAAGGTTTTCGACTCCGAGGGCGCCGAACTCGGCACCGTCTCGAGCGCGCAGGGCGCGAATGTCGTCGTCGATCTCGGCGAAGGCAAGCAGGTCACCCTCCCGGCCAATTCCTTCGGCAAGCTTGAACAGGGTCCGACGATCGGCGCCACCAAGGCGCAGGTCATGGCTGCGGTCGATCAGGCCGCCGCGGGCAACGAGGCCAAGCTGACCGCCGCGCTCCAGCCCGGCGCCGACGTCCGCGGCGTCAACGGCAACTCCATCCTCGGCAAGGTCAAGCTTGTCGCCGCCGACGGCGTGGTGCTCACCAGCCCGACCGGCGACGTGAAACTGCCGCGCAGCGCCTTCTTCATCGGCCAGGCCGGTCTCGCGACCAGCTTCACCGCCGAACAGTTCGCCGCCGCGATGCAGGAAGTGAACACCGCCGCCGCCGCCGATGACGCCGCGGTCGCCGCAGCGCTCGTGGCGGGCACCGACGTCCGCAGCCTCAAGGGCGCCGCTGTGCTCGGCAAGGTCAAGTCGGCCAGCGCCGATGCGGTTGTGGTGACGACGCCTTCGGGCGATGATGTCAGCCTGCCGCGCAGCGCTTTCCTGATGTCGCCCGCCGGCCTGGCAGCAGCCTATACCGCCGAACAGTTCGCCGCCGCCGTCGCGCAGGCGACGGGCGAACCGGCGCAGCAGGCCGACGCGACCGCCGCCGCCGACGCGACGGTCGAACAGCCCGCCAACTAAGCCGTTTCGGCTCAGGGATCGGGGCGCGGAAGCATCGCTTCCGCGCCCTTTTCCATGCGCGAAGCCACCCTCGCCCCATTCTCCTGATCGTCATCAGCTCAGCCGTCGCAATATCGCCTTGCAATATACAACTTATCGATTATCGATATGTAGCGTGTCGATAATCAAAGAGGGATTCGCGATGTTGCTCTGGAGCCGCCGGCTGCTCATGGGATTGAATATCCTGAACTGGGTGCTGCTCGCGCTGTTCATGGTGGCGCTGGTCGCGACCAGCCTGCGGCCCGATATCGTCGTGGACGCGATCGCCGGCGCCAAGCCCGCAGTCGATGGCGGTTACATGCTCGACCTGTTCCGCATCACCCTCCTGCTCTGCATCCCGATCGCCATTGCGGCGCATGCGATCTTCACGCGGCTGATCGCGATGATCGACGCGACACGGGCGGGCGCGGCCTTCACCTCCGATAACGCCCGGCGCCTCCGCACGATCGGCTGGTGGCTGCTCGCGACGCAGGTCATCGACGCGGGTTACGGCTGGCTTTCGCTCGAAATGTCGCGCACCAGCGGAGAGGTGTTCGGCTGGCAGCCCAGCCTGGCCGCGTGGCTCGCCGTCCTCCTCCTCTTCGTCCTCGCGCGCATCTTTGAACAGGGCGCGGCGATGCGCGAAGAACTCGAACAGACGATTTAGGGTCCTAATATGGCGATCCGCATCCTGCTCGACGACATGCTGTGGCGGCGGCGGATGACGCTGACCGAACTCAGCGAACGCGTCGACATCACCGTCGCCAACCTGTCGGTGCTCAAGACCGGCAAGGCCAAGGCGATCCGCTTCTCGACGCTCGACGCGATCTGCCGCGCGCTCGAATGCCAACCCGGCGACCTGATCGCCTTCGACCCGGAAGGGCCCGCCGATGCAGACTGACATCGCGACCATCTATCGCAGCGCGTGGGCCTTCGCCCTCGCCTGCCCGCTCCTCTTCATCATTCCCGTGCTGGTCGAACTCGCGCAGCATGTCGTCGAATGGCGCGCGGGCATGTACGACGGGATCGCCGGGGCCAAGGCGGCCGAGGGCGACATGCTTCGCCTCCAGTTCGGGTTCGCGAAGACGCTGGCGCTGCTGCTGCCCGGTTACTGGTTCACGCGCTACATCCTCTTCGATTTCGACGCGCGGCGCGCGGCACGCATCGAATGGCCCGCGATCGGCCTGTGGCTCATCCTGTTTGCGCTCAATGGCTTGCAGCAATGGTGGGCGCTGTTCGGCCCCTCGCTCACCGGCCTCATGGGCCTTTCCGGCCCGGCCGCGCAATGGACCGGCTATGCGCTGGTCCTGCTCGGCAGCATTGCCGGCATCTATTTCACCGCATGGACCGTCGCCTGGGCGCTCGGCAACGCCGCGATCGGCCCGATCCGCTCGATCCGGATCATGGCGGGCAGCTTCTGGCGCACCGTGCTGCTGATCCTCGCGGGCGTGCTGCCGCTGATGATCGTGCATTATGCGCTCAGCTTCGGCGCGATCGTCGCCCCGGCGATCATCGACGGGCCGCTCCTCCTGCTCGACGCGCTCGTCGTCGGCCTGCTGGCGCTGACCATGGCGGGCAGCAACGCCGTCGCCGCGCGCCATGCCGCCGCGGTAAAGGGCGAAGACCTGCGGCCCGATCCGGCGCAGGCCCCGATGATTTGAAGAGCCCGCGATGGCGAACGGTAGCTTTCGACCACAATTTGACGTTGGGCGCGCGGCTAGCGCCGTCGAAAGCCGTCGCTCGGGAACAAGTGCGTGTCCGAAAGAAACGGCCTCTCCGAAAAAACAAGTAATTGGTCGGCCTGACCGATGGAAGCATCGAGATCTGTCATTGCGATTTTATCGCCACCGACGATCCGCCGCACTGTCCGACAACGGATATCGCCCGCCATTGGAACGCCAGAGCGCGTTTTCGTAAGCTTGACGCAAAGCTTATCGTTTTCGATTGTCCATACGCCTTCTAGCTGAACCAAGGCGCGCTCGGCGCGCCAGCTTTGCCACGTGCCGTTTGCGAAGAACGTCTCTCCGAAATCGAACGCACTTTGTTGGACATCTGGGCTTGGCACCCATTGGCGACCGATAACGATGACCCGAATTTCAGGATCATGAAGCAGTTCCAATTGATCAGCTGGTTTTTCGGCCGACATTGCGGGTGCAATGGTGGCAGCCGTGAGCATCGTAACTACAATCCGTATCGCAAGTTTCATGCTCGGCTCATTCTTGGGTAGTAGAAGTGCTCGTCCGTCTGAGTTTGGGCTTCTAATTGTGACGATCCGCTTAACGACGTACCGGTCCTGAAAACCGACTGTCCGCTTCCCACCCCGTTTCTGTCGTTCGTCGCCGATCCGGATGCAATGTCGGGAAACGACCAGTTGCAGACATCGGTGGGCAGTGGCACATGAGCCAAATGTTATCGATGGTTCTCGCCGCAGGAATCCTCTCAATGGGGTTGGATCAGGTTCCGATCACGGCAGAGCGCCTCGCAAAAGAGGAGATGTCTGACGCTGAAGTCGTCAGCGCCCTGAGGGACGCTGGGGACGCCCCCAATATCGTTCGACCAGTCAGCGTGTATTTTGCTGGGGAAGATGCACCGATCAATCGACTTAAAGGCGATGCCATTGCCTTAGGTTGGCGATTGGTTGATGTAAGTGACGCTGACGGCAAACTCTATCTTTGGCTTGAACGAGAGCAATCGACGACGCCCGAGGATTTGGCTCGGCTTCGCCAAGACACGCTGAGGATGGAGGCTCATTACAAGGTAAAATATGACGGATGGGAAACTTCCGTCGAAGAAGCAACCGACTGAGCCCATCCCAGCGTCGCAGCATCCGGCCCGCTTTCCGCTCCCCACCCCAAACCCGCCAATATTCCCAAACCGGAACCTTCCGCCGTCAGGCCGCCATGCGCAGCCGGTTCCGGCCGTCGCGCTTCGCCGCATAGAGCGCCTGATCCGCACGGTGCAACAGCTCCTCGATGTCGAGCTCGCCGTCAAAGACCGCAAGGCCGATGCTGACCGTCGCCTGCGGCAGGCCGTCTTCGGCCGCGGTGCCGGTTTCGACCGCCTTGCGGACGCGCTCGGCGACGATTTCGGCGGCCTGCGCGCTCGCGCGCTGGAGGATACAGACGAATTCCTCGCCGCCGATCCGGCCCAGCATATCCTCGTCGCGCAGCGCGGCCTTGGCGCGCTGACCGACGCGGTGGATGACGCGGTCGCCCATCGCATGGCCGTGGGTGTCGTTGATCCGCTTGAAATGGTCGATGTCGAATATCGCGACCGCCAGCGGCGCGCCATGTTCGCGCGCGCCCTCCAGCGCCTTTTCGAGGAAGGCCAGCGTGTGCCGCCGGTTGGGCAGGCCGGTCAGCATGTCGGTGTTCGCGACGCGCTCGGCGGCGCTGCGCGCAGCTTCCAGTATCCGCGCATTTTCGACGATCTCGGTGACGTCCTGCACGGTACCGAAAATCGCGATGGCCCGGCCGCCCCGCCCCGTTTCGATCGATCCGTGCGACTTCACGTGGCGAATCTCGCCGTCGGCGCGCCGGATGCGCCCCTGGAACTCGAACGGTTCGCCGGTACGGACCGCCTGTTCCAATATCTTTCGCACCGCGACGCCGTCTTCGGCGATATATTGTTCGACGCTATAGTTCACATCGACGGGCGTGCCGGGAACGAGCCCGTGGATGCGATAGGCCTGGTCGGACCAGCGGATCGACCAGCCGACCAGATCGACGCGCCAATGGCCGACGAGCGCCGCCGCCTCGGCCTGGAGCAGCCAGCGGTTGCTCTGCTCCAGCCGCTTCGCCAGCCGCTGGCGGACGATCAGCATCGCCGCCAGCGGCAGCGTCGTGAACAGCAGCGACAGCAGATAGAATTGCAGGAACAGCACCTTGACCTTCGACGCCTCCTCGATCGCGGCGATCGGCCCATAGCCTTGCCCGGTCATCAACGATGTGATGATCGTCACGATCAGCATTCCTGCCGCGGCGCCGAACGGACCGAGCCGGTACGCCGCCGCGACGACCGCCATGCACGGCAGGAAGGTCAGCGGAAACTCGGACTGCGAAAAGGCCGCGATGGTGACGAGGCCCGACAGCGTCAGGATCGCTGCGGCTTCGGCCTTCATCGCCCGCGATGCATTGTCCATCGCCTTTGTCCCGATCATCCGCGCGAGCATCACGATCGGCGGCGTGACGATCAGCATCCCCAACAGCACCGTGGTCAGCCACGACAGGAAGAAATCGGCGCTCGCCCCGGTCAGTCCTTCGACCAGGGCCCAGGCCACCGCGGCGCTGACCACGCTCGCGCCCAGGGCCGCTAGGCAAAAACCCGCGACCGCGCGCGGAACCATGAACGACAGCTCGCCCACCTCGCGGCGGCGGATCAGCCACAGCGCGACCGCGGCTTCGCACGCGTTCGCCAATGTATAGGCGATGCACGACAGCGGCGGCACGCCGCCCCACAGGTTCGCCGCGAAACTCGCCGACGCCATGCCCGCGAACGCCGAAAGGCGCGCGCGCGCATGGCTCGGCATCAACAGCAGCAGCGCCAGGAAATAGCCGCTCGGCGGCCAGACCGCCGCGATATTGTCGGCGCCCTTGGTCGCGTGCAGCGACAGGCTCGCCAGCAGGAAATATCCCGTCGCGGTCAGGAGGAACCAAAAGACCGCCTCGACTCTGGGGGACAGCGACTGGGTCATGCAACCAGTTAGCCGAAAAGGGTAAAATAAACCGCTAATATAACGCGCCGCCCTTGCGGCCCGGTTTTTCCCGCGATCAGTCCACCCCGCCAAAGGTCAGGCCGACGACTTCCGCCACCTTCGCCTCGTCCCAGTCGATGCGCCGGTCGAGGATCAGCATCGCGAGGCCGTGCACCAGCGCCCAGGCGTGCAGGGCGGCGATATCGACATTGTCCACGCCGGGCAGCGCTTCGCCGACCCCGGCGCGCAGCAGATTGTACGCAACCTCGCCGCCGTCGCCGCCTTCCTTGCGGTCGGGCATCTGGCGCGTGAAGCTCAGGCGGAAAAGCGCGGGCTCGTCGTGGGCGAAGCGGACATAGGCGATCCCCGTCGCCTTGAAGCCCGCGACCCCGCCGCCCGCCTTCAGCCACGCCTGCGCCTGCAACGCGCCGAGCCGCCGCAGCCCCTCGTCGGCGAGCGCGTCGAGCAGCGCTTCCTTGTCGGGGAAATGGCGGTAGAGCGCGGTCGCGCTGACCCCGACGTCGCGCGCCAGCGCGCGCAGCCCCAGCTCGGCGCCGTCGCCCTCGGCCAGCCTCTTCAGCCCCGTCGCGATGACCGCCGCGCGCAGGTCGCCATGATGATAGGCGCGCGCCGTCTTCGGCGCCCCGCCTTTTAAGTTGACACTGTTATCTTTGCTTGCCATGATGTTGCCACTGTAAACATATCGAGTCGCCGGCGCAACCCCCACGCTACGCGGCACCTTCGTCACCTTCCGTAAGGAGCATCGTCATGGCAAGCAACGTCGAAACCCTCATCCGCGGCGCGGTCGTCAAAGGCATCGGCAAGGTCGCCGACTTCAACCGCAAGCGCCTCCCCCGCCCCACCGACGCCCACCCCTTCCTCACCGGCATCCACAAACCGATGACCGAAGAACTCACGCTCGAAGCGCTCCGCGTCGATGGCGAGATCCCGGCGCAGCTCACCGGCCGCTACCTGCGCAACGGCCCGAACCCCGCCGCCGCGCCCGATCCCGCCAGCTACCACTGGTTCACCGGCGCCGGCATGGTCCACGGCATCCGCATCGAAGGCGGCAAGGCCGACTGGTACCGCAACCGCTGGGTCCGCGGCACCGAGGCGTGCGAAGTTCTGGGTGAGGAACTGCCTCCCGGCCCGCGCGAAGGCCGCAACGACGCGCCGAACACCAATGTCGTCGGCCTCGCGGGTCGTACGTTCGCTATCGTCGAGGCCGGCGGAAAGCCTGTCGAACTGGGCTACGAGCTGAACACGATCGCGCACAACCCGTTCGACGGCACGCTGATCGGAGGATATACGGCACATCCGCATCACGATCCCTTCACCGACGAGATGCACGCCATCACCTATCGCGGCGACGAGCCGAACAAGGTCTGGCACGTCGTGCTCGACAGCCAAGCGCACGTCATCCGGGAGGAGCCGGTCACGGTCAGCGACGGCCCTTCGATCCACGATTGCGCCATCACCGAAAATTACGTGCTGGTCTTTGACCTCCCCGTCACCTTCTCGATGAAAATGCTGCTGGCGGGCTATCGCTTCCCCTACGCATGGAACGATGCGCATCCAGCGCGCGTCGGGCTCCTCCCCAGGAAAGGCAGCGGCGACAGTATCATCTGGGTGCCGGTCGAGCCCTGCTATGTCTTCCACCCCGCAAACGCCTATGAAACAGCTGACGGCAAGGTGATCGTCGACGTCGTCGCGCACGAGACGATGTTCGCGAGTTCGAAGCGCGGTCCCGACAGCGAAAAATCGCGATTGGAACGCTGGACGATCGATCCGGTCGCCGGAACGACGACCCGCACCGTCATCCACGATCATGCGCAGGAATTCCCGCGCTACGATGAACGATTGACGACGAAGCCTTATCGCTATGCCTATACGATTGCGATCCCCGACAACGTGTCTGCCGAATGGGCGCTGGCAGAAACGCGCCTGTTCAAGCACGACCTCGAAAAGGGAACGACCGCCATCCATGATTTCGGTCCCGGCCGCCATCCCGGCGAGTTCGTCTTCGTCCCGCGCAGCGCAAGCGGCGCCGAGGATGACGGCTGGCTGATCGGGCTGGTCGTGAACATGAATAACGAAACGACCGCGCTCGTCATCGTCGACGCCGATGATTTTACCGGGTCACCGCAAGCTGTCGTTCACCTGCCCCACCGCGTCCCCCCGGGTTTTCACGGGAACTGGGTCGCGGATTGATGATATCGAGGCGCTTCATCAGCGCCTCTGTCACTCGTAGCGACCTTTCATTGTCAACATCGATCGCCGTCGCCCCGTTGCTCACCAGCAACGGGGCGATCTCGACTCCCAGATGACGTGAAATGCGCCGGAAGATATGATGGATTGGTCCAAGGCCGAAGCGGAAACGGAGCAAGTTGATGAGGCCGAACGCCTGCATCACGCGGAGTGGCTTCTTCACGAACTGCCCACCCCCGCGAAATGCCTCCGCCGCTTTCAAGGCGCCGGGATGGCCGATCCAATAGGCGTTGCAGTTCGACACCGCGACGTCCGAAAACTCGTAAAAGCGCCGCTGACCTTCCGGATGGACCGCAAGCACGTCCTCGCGGCGCGCCAGCGCCACGCCCGCATCGACATCCAGCCGCACGGCCTCCGCCTCGATCTCCGCGATCGTCGCAGGGGTCAGCAGGCAATTATCCGCCGTGGTGACAAGCAAAGGAAACGCGGCGTTGTCGGCAACCGCGAGGACCGAATCCGCCAGATTGTCGGCCGCCGGCGTGACCATCAGGCGGCCGCCCAGCAATTCGACCACCGGATCGGCGAGATCGTCGAGCAGCCCGGCGTGGTGCGTCGAAACGAAGATCCGCACCGCCTTGCTGTCCGCCGCGCTTTCAAGAACATGCGCGATCATCGGCCGTCCCGCGACGGGAACAAGGCATTTGTCGGCAACGCCATGCGCCTCGGCAAGCGGATCGACGGCTCCTTGTCGCCGCCCGGCCAGGATCAGGATCGATCCGCTCACGCCGCGTTGCGCCGCGCTGCCGCGGGCACGATCTGGCGGATCATGCTTTCCGCGACGATCGTTTCGATCAGCTCGGCGTGGGAAAAGCCCGCGGCCACCGCGGAGCGCGAGAACAGCTTTTCGGACCAGAGGTTGCAGTTCAGGTTGACCTCGAGCAACCGGACGTCGCCGGTCGCATGATCGACGCGAAACTCGAACCGACCATAATCGAACGGGCGAAAAATATCCGCCATTCGAGCCGTATAGTCCGCAACCCGGCCAGCGATGAATGGATCGTCGAACCGCTTGATCGAATATCCGACATGACCGACCAGGTCGCGCTTCTCCTGATACGAGCGGAGTTGGGTCGGGTCGGCCTGCTCGAAAATCATCATCGGCAGCATGGTCGGCTCGCCATCGAGCGTGATGACCGGCACCTCGATATCGCTGCCGTCGATAAAGGGCTCGACGATCGCATCATGGTCAAGCGCGTGGATTCCGGCGACCGCCCGCGCAAGTTGCACACGGTCGTGGGCATCGCGCACGCCCCACGAGGCGGAGCTGTTGTTCGGCTTGATCACCCAGCGCCGCGCCGGCGGGCAACGCGACACGTCGATGGGCGCGCCGCGGCGGAACAAGGCCCAGGGTGCAGTCGGCACGCCGCGCGCCGCTGCTTCCAGCTTGGTCAGATGCTTGTCGTCGGACAAGCCGCGAACAATCGGCGAGGCGCCCAGATACGGCAAGCCATGCTGGTTGCACAGCAAGGGAAGCAGCATTTCCGAATTGAAGAAGCCGCCACGATTCAGTAGCGGAAAGACGAAATCGACCGCCGGCCGATCGAACAGCGCGGCATAGCTGTCAGCGATCGATAGCGCGATGCCAAGCCGCTCAAGCGTTTCGCGCATTTCGCTGTGATAGGGCGCGTGGTTGCCATCGTCGGGATGCAGGCCGCCCGTCCAGCGCGCATGTTTGGCGATGAAAAGCAGGCGCTGCGTTTCGCGCAGATGGTCGGGTAGCCGGGTGGGGACAGGGTCGGTCGTCTTCATGCCCGGCGTTGATCACGCCAAGGTTGCGCGCGAATGACGTATTGGTGACGCGGCTGCCATCAAAACGCAAAATCACTGTCACTTTCATCCCCAAAAGTCTGGAAAAGGCGGCTTCCCTATAATGGTCTATCGTGGCGAAATCTTCGCCGCGCCGTTCGACGCGCACGGCTCGTCGCGGAAGCGCCGCATTTCGGGCAGCACTTTCAACACGTGGCTCGTTCCTTCCTCACTATGACAAAGAATATCGCCCTCTCCCGCCCCGCCATGAGCGCGATTGCCGCGTTTCTGGCCCTGTCCACCCCCGGCGCGTTCGCACAGGAAGCGCCGACGATCACAATGACCCCGCCGGTCGCTGCGCCTGCCCCGCAAACCCCGCCAACGGTGCCCGAGCCGAGTACGCCCGCCCCCGTTGCGGCGCCGGAAGCCGCACAGCCCCCCGCCACGCAGCCGCCGGCGCCGAGGCCGGTCATCCGAGTGCCGCTCGAAATCGAGCCGGCGGAACCCGCCCCCGCGCCTAAGACGGCCGAGCGAGCCGCTCCTGCTCCGGCCAAGAGCGAACGGGCATCGCCGCGCGCCCGCACGGCCGCTGCTCCGGCAGCCGCGCCTGAGCGGGTCGCCGAAACGCCCGCCACCGATGCCGCGCCTACCCAAGATGTCGCACCTGTCGCCGCTCAGATGACTGCCCCCGCCGAACCCGTCGCGGAAGCCGCATCGCCGCCGATTGCTGAAAATTCGAGCGTTGGCGGCAACGATTTCCCTTGGGAACTCGCTGGCGGCGCGGCCGCGCTGCTCATCGTCGGGGGTGCGGGTCTCGCCTTTGCTCGCCGCCGCCGCCGCAGCGCGAGCGCGAATGCAGAAAATGCGCGCGCCTATGACAGTGAGCCGGCGGTGACCGCCACGCCCGCGATGACCGAAGCGCAGCCGTGGATCACACCCGCTTATACTCCGCGCGAACGCGTCGAGGCACCGCGCACCACCCCCGCTTTCGCCGCGGCGCCGAGCGGCAGCATGGGACGTCACGAAGCGATGGCCCTTGCGGGGCCGACGCCCGGCAATCCTTTTGCGACGCTCAGCAAGCGCCTCAAGCGTGCCCGTTTCCTCGACCGTCAGGAACGCGTCGCCTACGACGAAACGCTGGCTAATCAGCAAGATATGACGCGCAAGCCAGTAAGTGCATGGGAAATTGCCCAGCGCGAAGTCACTCAGACGCCCGCGGAACAGGAAGTTCGCCGCCCCGAGCGCGGCTCGGTACGCCTTGGTACGCTTCGCCCCGGCTTTGCCCGGAACTGACCGGCGGCCTCCCGCCGAATAAAAAAGGGCGGTGCCTTCCGGCACCGCCCTTTTTTTCGCTGGAACCCGGCCGGTTGACCGGCCGGAACCCCGAACCGAATTACTTCAGTTCGACGGTCGCGCCGGCAGCTTCGAGCTTCTTCTTCAGCTCTTCGGCTTCCGCCTTGCTGGCGCCTTCCTTCACGGCCTTCGGCGCGCCTTCGACGAGCGCCTTGGCTTCGCCAAGACCCAGGCCGGTGATCGCGCGGACTTCCTTGATGACGTTGATCTTCTGGCCGCCGTCACCCGTCAGGATGACGTCAAATTCGGTCTGCTCTTCAGCAGCCGGGCCAGCAGCGGCAGCGGCCGGAGCGGCAGCGACAGCAGCGGCGGCCGAAACGCCCCACTTTTCTTCGAGCATCTTCGACAGGTCAGCCGCTTCGAGGACGGTCAGCGCCGACAATTCTTCAACGATCTTTGCAAGATCAGCCATGTTCATTCTCCATCAGAACCGGGATATCCCGGCAGTAAGTTTCAAAGTTAGTTCGAAATCACGCTGCTTCTTTGGCGGCATATGCGCCAAAAACCCGCGCCAACTGGCCCGCCGGGGCTGCGGCAATCTGCGCAACCTTGGTGGCCGGAGCCTGCACCAGACCGATGATCTTGGCGCGGAGCTCGTCGAGCGAGGGAAGCGAAGCCAGCGCCTTCACGCCATTCACGTCGAGGACCACGTCGCCCATGCCGCCGCCAACGATTTCAAGCTTGTCGTTGGTCTTGGCAAATTCCACGGCGATCTTCGCAGCCGAGACCGGATCGGTCGAGGTCGCGAGGGCCGTGGGACCGGTCAGCAGTTCGCCGATACCGGTGTAGGACGTGCCATCGAGCGCGATTTTGGCAAGACGGTTCTTCGTGACGCGAAAGTCGGCCCCTGCATCGCGCATTTGCTGGCGCAGCACCGTCGACTGAGCGACGGTCATGCCGAGGTTGCGGACGACCACAACAGCAGCAGCTGATCCCAGCGTAGCGTTCAGCGAGGATACGGCTTCGGCCTTTTCCGTACGATCCATGCCTATACTCCACTCATCTGCCCGGATGCCCGCACGCCGAAGCACGCGCGCCGCCGGGCGGCTAACACACGCAAATGCCGACGCGAGCCAAGGCTCACCTGCATTTGCGCAACGATGTCCGATGGGGTCGGTCAAGACGCGTCGCCTGAAAACAGGCGGGCGACCGAAAAAGACTGTTCCCCGTCTCGGCTGGAAATTAAGAAGGGCAGATCCCCTTCACCAACTGTCTCGGACGGAATTGCCGCGAGCAAGCCCGTGGCAACACGGGGGCGCTAATAGCGGGAATGGCCGCGAAGTCAAGGCGTGCGGTGGAAGTTGGCGAAGGTGCCGCGCAGCGCGGGGGGCAGCCCTTGCAAAGTTCGTATTACGATATATCTTAGACACATCTAGAATCACTCTGAGGAACGACAAATGATTTTTTATGCAAAATTGGACGGCCGGGGTTGCGGCGGGCGGCGGGCGATCCATCGCGGCGGCGGGCGAGGATTTGGCCACGGTTTCGGACATGGCTTTGGCGGCGGGGGCCGTCGCGGCGGCGGCGGCCGGGGCGAGCGCGGCGAGCGCCGCCGGATGTTCGACGGCGGCGAGTTGCGGCTTGTGCTGCTCAAGCTGATCGGCGACGAACCGCGTCACGGTTATGATCTGATCCGCCACATCGAGGAGTTGACCGGCGGTTCCTATGCGCCGAGCCCCGGCGTCATCTATCCGACGCTGACGATGCTCGACGACATGGGACAGATCGAGGCGCAGCAGAGCGAAGGCGCCAAAAAGCTGTTCGCGATCACCGACGCCGGGCGCGCCGAACTGGAGGCCAACAGCGAGATCGTCGATGCCGCCCTCGCCCGCCTGACCGCGGTTGGCGAAGAAACCCAGCGCACCGACCCCGCTTCGGTCCGCCGCGCGATGGGCAATTTGAAAGCGGTGTTGATGAACCGGCTCGGCGATCGCGATCTCGATAATGAGACCATGCACGCCATTGTCGCGCTGATCGACGAGGCATCACAAAAAATCGAACGACTGTAAGGAAATCAGACCATGACATTATCATCGGTAGCGCACGTACCGACGGCGCATGCGAGCAAATACCTGCAGCAACTGTGCAAGCATTGGCAGCACAACCTCGCGGTCGAATTCACCCCCGACCATGGCACCGTGACCTTCCCCAAGGATGGGCGCGGCGCCACCTGGACGAGCGATGCGCTCGTCACCTTCGACGCCGGCGCCGACGCACTGTCGGTCCGTATCGATGCGAGCAGCGAGGCGCATGTCGAAGCGATGACGGGCGTCGTCGCACGCCACCTCGACCGCTTTGCCTTTCGCGAAGCCCCGCTGGCGTTCGACTGGAAACCCGCCTGACATCGGCCCGCTCCGCCTCCGTAGGCCGGATCGGGCCTTCCGGCTTGCGGAACGCAGGCCGGCGGTGGCACGTTGAAGCGAGACGGCAGCCGGTGGGCCGCCTTTACGAAGAAAGGAATATCCGTGTCCGAACCCCAAGGCCTGCTTTGCCCGACCTGCCGCGTGAATTTGACGATGTCGGAACGTCAGGGGATCGAGATCGATTATTGCCCGCAATGCCGCGGCGTGTGGCTTGATCGCGGCGAACTCGACAAGATCATCGAGCGCAGCGAAGCCGCGAGCGCCCCCGCGCCGCGCGCGTCGGCCCCTCCCCCGCCGCCACAGCCCGAATATCGCGAACGCGGCTATGATGACCGCCATTATGGCGGCAAGCCGTACAAGAAAAATTACAAAAAGAGCTTCCTCAGCGACCTGTTCGATTGAAGCGGCGGCGGCGCGCCGTCAGGTGCGCCGCTCCGCCCATGGCGCCCGCGCCGTCAGCCCTGCCGAAAACAGAACCGCCAGGCCATAAGCCAGCGGCGGCGACCAGATGACGGCGCGCGCACCGGCGATCGCCCCGACGACGAGCGCCGCCCACAATGCGAGGTGCGGCAACCAGCGCGCGTCACCGTCGCCGCGCAGCGCATTGGCGATCTTGTGACCCATGTGGACCAGCGTTCCCGTCATATAGGTCACGCCGACGACGGCCCCGCCCCGCCCCTCGATCGCCGCATTGACCATGCCCATCGCGAGCGCGAGGCAGGCGACCGAAAGCCATGCAAGATCGAACAGCCGAAGCGCGCCGGCGACGGCGAGCAGCATGGTGACGGACAGAAGGATCCACCCGCTCCGCCGGACGGCCGCGCGCGCGGCGAGGAGCGAACCCGCGACGACCCCGGTAAGGAACAGCGCGATGATCGCGCCCGCGATCAGCGCCGCGGCGGTCCATTCCGCCGCCCCGACCGCGAGCCGCGTCGAATTCCCGGTCATGAAGGAGACGAAAAAGCCCCCCGATTCGACAAAGCCGATCGCGTCGATAAAGCCGGCGAGCGCCGAAACGCCCGCTGCCAGCCTCTGCTGCGACCGGTCGAAACGGATCATGCCGGCCGCGGTCAGCCCACGGCCGCGTTGCGGCGCGCGTAGAGGAAATAGACTGCCAGCCCGCC
Organism: Sphingopyxis sp. JAI108; assembly: GCF_013410105.1. GTDB lineage: Bacteria > Pseudomonadota > Alphaproteobacteria > Sphingomonadales > Sphingomonadaceae > Sphingopyxis > Sphingopyxis chilensis. The sequence continues at coordinate 1,381,058 of NZ_JACCCJ010000001.1, read as the reverse complement.
GATATTCCAGACGACGAACCAGAGCTGCGTCTGCACGGGCAGGCTGAAGAAGAGATAGATGCAGCCGAGCACGGCGATGCCGCCCACGACCCACGGCAGCGGCGTGCGGAAGGTGCGTGGTGCTTGCGGAGCGCGGCGGCGCATGATCAGCATGCACACCGACACCGCGGAGAAAGCCGCGAGCGTGCCGGCGTTGGCGAGCGCGGCGAGCTCGCCCAGGGGAATGAAGCCCGCGAGCACCGCGACGACGATCGCCGTGAAGATGGTGATGCGCACCGGCGTGCCCCGCGACGACAGCTTCGCAAGGCCCGCGGGCAGCAAGCCGTCGCGCGCCATGGTGAAGAAGATGCGGCTCTGTCCGTAAAAGAATGCGAGGATCACGGTCGGCAGCGCGATGACCGCCGACACGGCGAGATATTGCGCCGCGAGCGGACTGCCGAGTTCGCGCAGGATCAGCGCGAGCGGTTCGGGGCTGTTGGCGAAGCGCGTGTAGGCGATCGCCCCCACCGCGGCGACCGCGACCGCGATATAGATGGCGACGCACGCGACCATCGAACCGACGATGCCGATCTTGAGGTCGCGGTCGGGATTTTTCGCTTCTTCGGCCGCGGTCGCGATCGCGTCGAAGCCGTAGAAGGCGAAGAAGATGATCGCCGCCGCCGCCATCACCCCGCGTTCGACGCCGTCGGGGCCCATATGCTTGGCGAAGCCATAGGGGCTGAAGGGTTCGAGGTTGGCCGCATCGAAGGCGGGGAGCGCGACCGCGACGAAGACGACAAGCGCGGCGATCTTGACCAGCACGAGGATCGCGTTGAGCGTCGCGCTCTCTCGCGTGCCGACAAGCAGCAGCCCCGCGACGACGGCGATGATCGCGATCGCCGGCAGGTTGACGATGCCGCCGAGTTCCGGCCCCTGCATCAGCGCCATCGGGAATCCCGCCCACGCCTGGAGCAAGGGCGCGGCATAGCCCGACCAGCCAACCGCGACCGCGCTGACAACGAGCGAATATTCGAGGATCAGGCTCCACCCGACAACCCATGCGATGAGTTCGCCGATCACGACATAGGAATAGGTATAGGCGCTGCCCGACGCGGGAATCATCGTTGCCATCTCGGCGTAGGCGAGCGCGGCGCAGGCGCAGATCAGCCCGGCCACGGCGAAAGAGAGGATGACCGCCGGCCCCGCCTTGTCGGCGCCAACGCCGATCAGCGTCAAAATGCCCGTGCCGACGATCGCGCCGACACCGAGCGCGATAAGGTGCGGCCAGCCGAGCGTCCGCGCCAGCGCCTGCTCCCCCTCCCGCCGTTCCGGAACGATCGGTTTGCGGCGAAACAGGCTGTCGGTCATGCGGATCCCCCTTGGGCGCTAAATGGCTTTCGGCCGCTTGTAAGGTCGTCCGGCGCCAGCGCAAGACGTGCAATCGGGAGGGCGGCGATTGGCGGCTTTGGGGTGGAGAGCGGACATTGAGCTTCAAGGTCGATTCCTCCATAGCGGCGTCGCAACGAAGCAACGCCGGAGCATAACATGAGCGAGTTTGCTGATCTGTGGAGAACGTTCCACCCTGACGCTGAGCCTACTGGCTGGCTGATGCGAGCAGCCAATGTCCGACACTGGATCCGCTTTCACTCGCTTCCACATTCGAAACGTTACGCGGAAACCAAGGAAGAATATTCGTCCCTCCTTGGCAGGCAAAATGCGCTTGCCAGCGCGGTTCTGGGGAACGGCCGCGCCTGTTGGATGGCGCAAGCTTGCTGGATCACGCCACAAGGCGTTGTCGAATCGGCCGACAAGCGCGAGATGTTCCGCGAAACGCGCGAGCTTGGGCTCAATTACGCCTTCTCCTTCGGCTTGGATGAAGGAGACGATGCTGTTGCTACTTGGGACGTTATGGCGGCCCCTGTTCGATGGAAACAGGGTGGCTTTGATAACGCGCTGTTGCGCATTGCCGACGAACGGGCTGCACCTACACTTTGGATATCTGCCGAGAGCGGCGCAGTATTTGCGCCTTACGACGGTGGAGTAGATATGTTCCTGCCCTCAGAAGCAGAGGCGAAGGAGTTGCGATCAAAATATGCCGATTGGCTATCGTCGCACCCCGACGGGCTGTAGGGCGTCTAGGTCTCCCGCTGAGTTAGGTGGGAACGTCCGCAATCGGTCGTTTCCCGACATTGCATCCGGATCGGCGACGAACGTCGGTTTTGGGGTGGTGAGCGGACTGTCTGATATTGATCGGCCATGTGGAATAAGCCGACCGTACCTAAACCTATTGGATGAGCGGAAGGCAGACTTGATTAAGCCAGTAAGTGTCAGTTTCATCGGAGCACCAAAACCCCTCGAACGAACGATCGATCCTAAGCTCGCGGAGGGAGTCGCCAGTCCCAAGTATCAGAGTGTAGAAGCTGTCCCAGTGGACCCACGCAAGAAGGGAATGATCGGGAGCGATCAAGCGTTTGATGCCATACTGCGGAAGCTCGTTCATCCCGTCCCACAGTTCGTCTCGCTCCAGCAGTTCAATATCTACTAGCCGCTCGTCGTCACCAAACTCATCGCCGACCACGACTTTAAGAAAACCCGCGGCTCGAAAGAGTTTTGCCAAGCTGGATTGCATTGATGGTTCAAACCTTCCTTCATTTGGGGTGAAGATTCGATGCTCAGAGCAGTAGTAGGCAAGCCGATCGGACGCAGCGGTATCTGCAAGATCCTGCCTAAGCCCTCCAATCCCCGTTCGAAGCGCCCGGTCCAATTCGCAGTGGTTGGCGAAGTTGGCCTGCTGACACATCATTCGCCAACTAACCTGCCGCCCGAATCGCTTTGCGAGACCATCAACCCCTTCTGCGGTAATTTCTTTGCCGACCCGTCGTTGTGCAGACTCTTCGTCCGCCCACTCCATCAAACCGAGTTCCCGCGGAGCTTCGCGACCTGAGAGAACCAAAGTGCCATGCTCGCACGTGTTTGGATCCAATCCTTCGACAGTGAAAAATGGATGAACGGCGACGAACCCATGCGAATACACGCCGTCGTACCACCCCATAATCGGCGTATCATCCGGCGGACCTAACTTAGCTCGATCGGTTTTATCCATGGCACGTCGTACCTCGGCAAACGTGCAAAGTCAGCTTTCAAGCTCTAGTTCCTGTCACGGGAGCGTCCGAAATCGGTCGAATGCCGTCATTCTTGCCAAATCGGCAGTGAATGGTCGGAAAGGGGGGGGGGAGAGCGGACGCTCCTCTCTGTCCGTTCGTGTCGAGCGAGGTCGAGACATCCATCGACGTGGCGCTTCGCCCGAGGGGCATCTCGACTTCGCTCGATGCGAACGGAGTTGGGCTGCATGTCGGCAATCGGTGCCGGTCATTGCCGCCAGATCGGCCACCGACGACCGACATGGGGTGGAGAGCGGGCGATCCCGCCTCCCCCGTCATTCCCGCGAAAGCGGGAACCCGGTGCGGGGTCGGCCCAAGCCCGCTCTGGCCCCCCGCTTTCGCGGGGATGGCGAAGCAAGAAGGCGAGCAGCTGCCATCGGCGGGATGCGAGCGTGGTCGCGCCCCCTTCCCCCTTGCACTCGCCCGGCAAATGCGTCACAACTTTACGTGAACGTAAAGGTAAAGCATTTGCGAGAGGATTCTTCCCCATGACCGACAGTCCCAGCTTCGACACGATCAAGCTCGCCGTCGCCGACAATGTCGCGACGATCACGCTCAACCGCCCCGACCGGCTGAATTCGATGCCGCCCGCGATGGCCGACGACATTCGCGCGGCGCTCGATCATTTGCCGGGGCTTGGCGCGCGCGCGCTGCTGATCACGGGTGAAGGCCGGGGGTTTTGCTCGGGCGCCGATCTGGCGGGCGACCGGTCGGCGGGCGACGCCGTCAGCGGCGGGGCGCGGAGCCGCAATGCGCTGCGCGGCCATTACAACCCGATGCTGCTTTCGCTCGCCAATCTCGACATCCCCGTCGTGGTCGCGGTCAACGGCCCCGCGGCGGGCGTCGGGTGCAGCTTTGCGCTGTCGGGCGATTTCACCATCGCGGGCAAGAGCGCCTATTTCCTGCAGGCGTTCGTCAATATCGGGCTCGTTCCCGACGGCGGATCCTCGTGGCTGCTGCCGCGCCTGATCGGCGTGCCGCGCGCGTTGCAGATGATGATGCTCGGCGAGAAGATCGGTGCCGAGCAGGCGGCCGACTGGGGCATGATCTATAAATGCGTCGACGATGCCGAGTTGATGGCCGAAGCAAAGGCGCTGGCGACGCGGCTCGCGAACGGTCCGACCATCGCGCTCGGCACGATGCGCAAGGTGCTGCGCGACGGGCTGTCGCAGGATTTCGCAACCACGCTCGACGCCGAAGCCAAGGGCCAGTTCATCGCGGGCGGCACCGCGGACGCGATGGAAGGCATCATGGCGTTCCAGCAGAAGCGCAAGACCGAGTTCAAGGGGAAGTAAGTCCGGAAAACATATCCGGCGTCGACCGATGACTTTTACCGGTTAGGCCAGAAGTGTCACAATTCCGCGCTGTCGCCGTTCATCGCTCTCACGATAAAATCAACAAAATTTATGAAGACGAATCCGAACACGAACGAGGCCCAGATCAGGGCATATTTCAGATAATCTTCGCCGCTCATTTCAACGCCGCTAGAAATCTTATTGAAGATTTCTAGCGGTAGCACGATCGATATGAACAGAAGTATCAGCAGAAGGGATTTGTTGAAATTCCTCAATGCCTTGAAACGCGACCACATCGGTTAACTGAACTCCCGCAACCCGCTACTACTCCGCCGCTTCCTCGACCATCACCTTTTTGTAGATACTCGTGCGCGGATAGGAGCAGAGGCGCATCACCATCGGCTCGAAAAACTCGATGCTCTCGCTGTCATAATCGGGGTCGAACGCCGGCGCGTCATATTTTTCGCAGAATTCGGCACACGCGGCATAATGGGGATGATCCTTGAACTGGTCGCGCATGTCGCGGTCGAGCCCGAGATAGTGGAAGAAATAATGGCCCTGGAAGATTCCGTGATGCTGGACGATCCACAGATTTTCCTCTGACAGGAAGGGCTTGAGGATCGCCGCCGCGACGTCGGGGTGGTTGAACGCGCCGAGCGTGTCGCCGATGTCGTGGAGCAAAGCCATCACGACATATTCCTCGTCGCGGCCATCCCTATGCGCCCTGGTCGCGGTCTGCAGGCAATGTTCGAGCCGGTCGACGGGGAAGCCGCCATAATCGCCGCCGAGCAGCTTCAGATGGTCGAGGATGCGCTTGCCATTGTTCGGCGCGAACTCCTTTTGCTCGCGTGCGATAATGTCCCAATCTTCCTGCGTTCCGTCGATCATCGAGCGGAAAGTGGCGTGATCGTGCGTCATCTCGTTCATGGCAGCCTCTCCTATTTTGAGGCGCAGCCTATCCTATTCGTTGTTATTTGCAACGTTATAGGTCTTCACCTCGGCCTGCGTCAGGCAGCGGCGCGTCGATTTGTCGTCGGCATTTTCGAGCGCCTTCTGCTGGTACATGACCTCGGTCAGCAGCTTGCGCGACACCCCCATGCGGATGAGGAAATCATTGTCCTCGCTCGCGAGCAGCGCGGCGTCCTGTTCGATGTCGCCGATCAATTCCTTGGTCGCGTCGGTGCCCATCGCGACGCTCATGTCGATCGTGCTGCGATCGCCGGTGCGGGTGAACATATGGACGATGAAGAGCCCGCCGGGGTCGATCACGCGCGGCTGGCCGCCCATGAAGACGAAGTTGCACGCGCTGAAACAGGCCCAGCCCGCCGGGATGCGCGTCGTCAGCCCGAAGTTCGAGCGGATGATCCGTCCCGCGGCATTGCCCGCGCGCGCGTCGCCGCCCGGCGAGCGCAGCCAGACCTCGCCGACGTCGGGATTGGCGGCGAGCGCGGCCTTCAGCCGCTCGGGCAGCCCCGCGTCGATCCGCCCCTCGGCGAGCAGCACCTTGCCGTTCTTCATGGCGACGGGGGTGAGCTTCATCGCCGGATTGGCCGACCAGTCGGGGTTCAGCGGACAGGTCGGGTTCGCCGGATCGACCGCCGGTTTCGCGGCGCCGGTCAGGCAGGCGATCAGCCCCGCCGCCGCCGCGAGACGAACGAATTTACGCGGCCAGGACATAGCGTGCCTGTCCCGGCCCCTTGCACATCCGTTTCGACACGCGCGTTTCCTCGCCCTCGACGATGATGATGTCGGTGACGTTCATGCACTGAGTCCCATCGGCAAGTTCGTTCTTCGCCGCGACCGTCGACGACCCGCTGACATTCTCGCGCGTTCCGCTCGTCCAGTTCGCGGTCGCGCCGACCTCTTCGCCGCGCGTCGCCTCCTCGGTCGCCGCCGCCGCCTGCACCTGTTCGGCGGGGTCGAGGCGGCAGGCGATGGCGTCGGTGAGCGTGCCGCTGACCTCCGAAATCGGCACATAGGAGTAGACGCCGGCCTTGCTCGCGACATCGCCGACCGCGTCGTTGATCACATTGCCCAATATGTTGCGGCCGATGCTATTGCCCTTCTTGCCCTTGGGGCAGCCGCCATTGTCGTCCTCGCTCGGCTTGGGCGCCGGCGTCGTCACCTTGCGAAGCAGGCCGCCGAACTGCGCCTGCGCCGGCGCGACGGCAAGCAGGCAGGCCGCGAGCACGGCCGGGGTCGCCAAAATTTTCCGCATCATCCTGTCCACCCTCGATGCGCCCGAACCCGGGCTGTCCAGCGACCCTTTTATCGGTGATTCATGCCACCCGCTGTGATTTTCATCAACCGTGCAACATTTGTCATCCAGACAGGTTGAATTAAGGTCGAATATGTCACAGTAACGCCGCCATGCTCTCGCAGAAGACCCGCTATACGATCCGCGCGTTCCAGCACCTGGCCGATCATTGGGGCAAGGGGCAGGTGCAGCTGGCGGACATTGCGGACGCGCAGAATATCCCGCCCAAGTTTCTGACCGTGATCCTGTCCGAAATGGCGCGCGAGGGGCTGCTCATCTCGCAGCGCGGGCGCGATGGCGGGTACCAGCTCGCGCTGCCCCCGATCGACATCAGCTATGGTGATCTTGTGCGGCTGACGCGCGGTTCGCTCGCGCTCGTCCCCTGCGCCGCACGCAACGCGCACGAGCATTGCAAGAATTGCCTGCCCGAAATGGACTGCCGGTTGCGCAGCCTGATGCTCCGGGTCCGCGACGACACGGCGTCGATCCTCGACCGCATCACGCTCGCCGACCCGATCGAGATGCTGCCGCTGTTCGACAAGGAAGAGGCGGCGGAATAGCTTCGCCGCCGCCCCACTACGGCTTCGCTTGAGCAGCCGGCGCCAACGCGGCATTTAGCCGGACATTAACCAATTTGCCCCACACCGCTATCATGAGGGGCAGGATCCATGGTCTCGACGCATTGCGTGGGATAGCCGCGTGGCTCGTCCTGCTGATGCACGCGAGCCAGACGTTGGCCGGAGCGCATCTTGCGGTCGATTTCTTCTTCATGCTGTCGGGTTTCGTCATGGCCCGCACCTATGAGGATCGCCTTCGCGACAGGTCGCTGAGCCCCCTGTCCTTTCTGCTCAAACGCTATCGGCGGCTCTGGTTCACGATGGCCGTCGGCGCATCGCTTGGCCTGGCCTTGCCTCTTTGGGCGCTGGGGCCGTCGCCCAATCTGGCGGTGACCTATTTATTCGCCATGCTCCTGATCCCCTATGGAGCAACGACGCCCTATATCCTGAACAGCCCGGCCTGGTCGATCACCTATGAGCTTCTGGCAAATGCGCTTCACGGCCTGTGGTTGGCAAAGATGGGTGATCGCATGTTGTGGGTCGCGCTCGCAACGGTCAGCGCGGCGTTTGTGGCGGCCTATTCCTACGGCGGCTTCCCGCGCATTCTTCAACACACGTCCGCCGAAACCCAGTTGCTGATCATATTCCGGGCGATGACGGCTTATATCATCGGCATATTGGTGGCGCGGTTGACGATGAAACGGTCGCTGCCGAAGATTCCCTTCTGGGCCGGGGCCGCGGCGCTTCCAGCCTATATCGCGCTGGTGACGGCGTGGCCGTTCGCCTTCTGGCCGCTGCCTTTCATCTTCCTGGTTGCCCCCCTGGCGCTGCTCGCCGGACTCGACCCGAGCGCGCCCAAGGGGCCATCGGCCCTGCTCGGCGACATTTCATTTCCGCTATATGCGATTCACATGCCCATCGTGCAGGCCGGATTTCATTTTGGCTGGCCGCGCGAGACCGCCATCATCCTGTCGGTGGCCATCGCCTGCTTGTGGATCATCCGCTTACCCGAACGACGGCCGACCGGCCTCGCGACCTGATTGAGGCCATCGGCGACGGCATTGACCATCGCCGGCTCGGATTGCCGTTTCGTTCGATATCGGGAGTTAAACAGAAATGGTGGAGCCTAGCGGGATCGAACCGCTGACCTCCTGCATGCCATGCAGGCGCTCTCCCAGCTGAGCTAAGGCCCCGTGCCATTCGTGCGGGTCGCGCCTGGGCGGTGCGACCGGGACGCCGCCTTTAGCAGCGCCGTCGGGTGATGCAAGGGGCCAAATCATCTTTCGATGCTTTTTTGACCCCCGGCGCTCACCCGCCGATAATCAGCTTTCGTCGTCCTCGTCGTCGCCCGTGGCAACGCCCAGATCGTCGTCGCCGCCAAGGTCGACATCATTGTCCGGCGAGTCGCTGTCCTCGTCGACATCGACGTCCAGATCCAGATCCTCGTCGGCCGCGACATCTTCCTTCACGACCTTGCCGGGCTTCTCGGCTTCTTCGAACGGCATCGGCTGCTTCGATTTCAGCACCGATTCCGGAATCCAGCTATAGCCGCAATTGATGCAGCTGACCGGATCGTCCTTCGTCAAATCATAGAATCGGGTGGCGCATTTCGGGCAGCTGCGCTTCGTGCCCCATTCAGCCTTGATCATAAACGCCTCATAATCCTTTGGAAACAGGATAGAAATATGGAAGAGCGACGGCGCCTGAATAGCTATCCGTCAAATCGGCGTGCGCCTTGCCAGATTGCAAGGCCGCTGTCAAAAGCCGCACGCCATGACCGATCAAACCGCCACCCCGCGCAGCTTTTCCGCTTCCGTTCCGCTGAAGGGCAGGATCGCGATTCCGGGGGACAAAAGCATCTCGCACCGCTCGCTGATGCTCTCCGCGCTCGCGGTCGGGGAAAGCCGCGTCACCGGCCTGCTCGAAGGGCATGACGTGCTCGCGACCGCCGCGGCGATGCGCGCGATGGGCGCAACCATCGAGCGGCGGGACGATGGCGAATGGCGCATCCACGGCGTCGGGGTCGGCGGGCTGCTCCAGCCGCGCGCAGCGCTGGACATGGGCAACAGCGGCACCTCGACGCGCCTGTTGATGGGGCTGGTCGCCAGCCACCCGATCACCGCCACCTTCGTCGGCGACGCCAGCCTGTCGGGGCGCCCGATGGGCCGCGTCATCGATCCGCTGTCGCTGATGGGGGCCGACATCTCGGCCTCTCCGGGGGGCCGCCTTCCCCTGATGATCCGCGGCCTCGCCCCCGCCATCCCCCTTTCCTACCGCCTGCCGATGGCATCGGCGCAGGTGAAGAGCGCCGTGCTGCTCGCCGGGCTCAACACGCCGGGGATCACCGAAGTCATCGAACCCGTCCCGACGCGCGACCACAGCGAACGCATGCTCAAGGGCTTCGGCGCCGAGCTGACGGTCGACTCCGACGGCGAAGGCACGCGCCATATCCGCATTCGCGGCGAAGCCGAGTTGAAGCCGCAGACGATCATCGTCCCCGGCGACCCGTCGTCGGCCGCCTTCTTTATCGTCGCGGCGCTGGTCGTGCCCGGATCGGACGTCACCATCGCCAATGTCGGCCTGAACCCCACCCGCGCTGGCCTCGTCGAGGTGCTCAGGCAGATGGGCGGCGACATCGAACTCCTCGATGCGCGCGAAGTCGGCGGCGAGCCGGTCGCGGACCTGCGCGTCCGCCACAGCGCGCTCAAGGGCATCGACGTCGATCCCGCCGTCGCACCGAGCATGATCGACGAATTCCCGATCCTGTTCGTCGCCGCGGCGCTCGCCGAAGGCCGCACCGTCACGACCGGGCTCGACGAGCTTCGCGTCAAGGAAAGCGACCGCCTGGCCGTGATGGCAACCGGCCTCGCGGCGATCGGCGTGCGCGTCGAAGAGAGCGAAGATGGCCTCGTCATCCACGGCACCGGCGGCGATCTGTTACCTGGCGGCGCGACCATCGCGGGCCACCTCGATCACCGCATCTGCATGAGCTTCGCGGTCGCGGGGCTCGTCTGCAAGGCGCCGGTGACGATCGACGACATTGCGCCGGTCGCGACGAGCTTCCCCAATTTCGAAGCCTTGCTTGCGGGCTTGCAACAATGATCATCGCGGTCGACGGCCCCACCGCGTCGGGCAAGGGCACGATCGCCAAGGCGCTCGCCGCCCATTTCGGCCTTCCCGTGCTCGACACCGGCCTGCTCTATCGCGCGGTCGGCTATCAGACCCAGCTCGATCACGGCGACCCCGACAACGCCGCCGACGCGCTCGCTGCCTGCGAATTCCCCGCCAGCCTGCTCGATGATCCCGCGCTGCGCTTCGAAAGCACGGGCAGCCTCGCCAGCCGCGCGTCGGTCCACCCGCAGGTCCGCGCCGCGCTGTTCCAGCGCCAGGTCGATTTCGCGAACCAGCCCGGCGGCGCGGTGCTCGACGGGCGCGACATCGGCACCGTCATCGCGCCGCACGCCGACGCCAAATTGTTCGTGACAGCGACCGCCGAGGAACGTGCGCGCCGGCGTCACGCCGAAATGCTGGGCCGCGGAGTCGAGGTCAGTTTCGACGCGGTGCTCGCCGACGTCCATGCCCGCGATGCACGCGACACGGGTCGCGCCGACGCTCCGCTCGTCCGCGCGCCCGACGCGATGCTGCTCGACAATAGCGCGCTCGATCGCGACGCCGCCATCGCCGCCGCGATCGCCTTTGTGGAAAGCAGGATCGGCGCGCGCGGCTGAAGAGCATCGCGCAGAGGCCGCCCGAAGGCGGCCGGCCCGGCCTTTTCCCTTGCCGAAAGCCCCTTTCCCGCATATACGCGCGCCGTCCGACGGGCTTTTGCCGGTCGAGGCACGGACAAGCCGCCGCTCGCAATCGGGCGTCGGGCGCGATGGGGTTCACCCTTCGCGCCCATTTTGCTTTGCCCATGCCTTGGCCGACGAACAGCCCTGAAGATGTCCCGCCTCGCATCCGGCGGACGGGACGGATCGGCCACAAGACCAGCGGAACCAACCGCTTGGCCGGAACAATGAAGTAAGGAATACACTCTATGGCCTCTACGGCTTTTCCGTCGCGCGACGATTTCGCCGCGATGCTCGACGAATCGCTGGGTGGTGCTGATGGCGGCTTTGAAGGCCGCGTCGTCAAGGGCACCGTGACCGCGATCGAAAACGACCTGGCAGTGATCGACATCGGCCTGAAGAGCGAAGGCCGCGTGCCGCTTCGCGAATTCGCGATGCCGGGCCAGAAGGCCGACATCAACGTCGGTGACGAAGTCGAAGTCTATGTCGACCGCGTCGAAAATGCCAATGGCGAAACCATGCTGTCGCGCGACCGTGCTCGCCGCGAAGCCGCCTGGGACCGCCTGGAAGAAGAATTCAACAAGGAAGCCCGCGTCGAAGGCGTCATCTTCGGCCGCGTCAAGGGCGGTTTCACCGTCGACCTCGGCGGCGCCGTGGCGTTCCTCCCGGGTTCGCAGGTCGACATCCGCCCCGTGCGCGACGTCGGCCCGCTCATGGACCTGCCGCAGCCCTTCCAGATCCTCAAGATGGATCGCCGCCGCGGCAACATCGTCGTGTCGCGCCGCGCCATCCTCGAGGAAACGCGCGCCGAACAGCGTTCCGGCCTGATCCAGAACCTCGAAGAGGGCCAGATCATCGAAGGCGCGGTCAAGAACATCACCGATTATGGTGCGTTCGTCGACCTGGGCGGCATCGACGGCCTGCTTCATGTCACCGACATGAGCTACAAGCGCGTCAACCACCCGAGCGAAGTCATCAACATCGGTGACACGGTCAAGGTGCAGATCATCCGCATCAACCGCGACACGCAGCGCATCAGCCTGGGCATGAAGCAGCTCGAAAGCGATCCGTGGGAAGGCGTCGCCGCCAAGTACCCGGTCGGCGCGAAGCTGTCGGGCACCGTCACGAACATCACCGATTACGGTGCGTTCGTCGAACTCGAGCCCGGCATCGAAGGCCTGGTCCACGTCAGCGAAATGTCGTGGGTCAAGAAGAACGTCCATCCCGGCAAGATCGTTTCGACCAGCCAGGAAGTCGACGTCATCGTCCTCGAAGTCGACAGCGACAAACGCCGCATCTCGCTTGGCCTCAAGCAGGCCCAGTCGAACCCCTGGGGCGCCTTTGCCGAATCGCATCCGATCGGCTCGGTCGTCGAAGGCGAAGTCAAGAACGCGACCGAATTCGGTCTGTTCGTCGGCCTGCCCGGCGACGTCGACGGCATGGTCCACATGTCGGACATCGCGTGGGGCATCTCGGGCGAAGAAGCGCTGCACCTCCACCGCAAGGGCGAGGCCGTGCAGGTCGTCGTTCTCGACGTCGACGTCGAGAAGGAACGCATCAGCCTCGGCATCAAGCAGCTTGAAAAGGGTGCTCCGGCCGTCGGCGGCGGCGTTGCCGCTGCGGGTTCGCTGAAGAAGAACGACGTCGTCACCGTCTCGGTCCTCGAAGTCCGCGACAACGGCCTCGAAGTGCAGGCCGGCGAAGATGGCGCCACCGGCTTCATCAAGCGCGCCGACCTTGGCCGCGACCGCGACGAACAGCGTGCCGAACGCTATCAGGTCGGCCAGAAGTTCGACGCGATGGTCATCGGCTTCGACCGTTCGAAAAAGCCCAACTTCTCGGTCAAGGCGATGCAGATCGCCGAAGAGAAGGAAGCCGTCGCGCAGTACGGCTCGTCGGACTCGGGCGCGTCGCTCGGCGACATCCTCGGCGAAGCGCTGAAGGCCGGCAAGAAGGACTGATCCTCCTTCCGCCGTCAGGCAACAGAAAAGGCCCGCAGAGTGTCCCTCTGCGGGCCTTTTTCATGTCGCGATATATTTTTGACCGGATCGGGATTCGTGATACCTTTGCGGCGCGTTGGGAGGGGTCTCACGCATTAAGGGCCGGCAACGTCCGGAATCCTGCTTCGGCGGGAAACGCGTGGCTGTATATATTAGGGGAAGCACATGATCCGGTCAGAACTGGTTCAAAAGATCGCGAGCGAAAACAGCGATTTGAGACTCGAAGAAGTCGAGCGCATCGTCGACACCTTCTTCGACTCGATCGTCGACCAACTCGCGGCGGGCGGCCGCGTCGAGTTGCGCGGCTTCGGCGCCTTCTCGACCCGCTCGCGCGAATCGCGCACCGGCCGCAACCCCCGCACCGGGGCCGCCGTCGATGTGAAGGCGAAAAGCGTCCCCTATTTCAAACCGGGCAAGGAAATGCGCGAGCGGCTGAACAGCTGAGCGACAGTCCGAACGCCGTCATGGCGAGCGCAGCTTCGCTGCGCTCGCCATGACGTTATTGAAGCCTCAGTTCTTGAGCCGGTATCCGGTGCGGAACATCCAGAAGATCACGCCAAGGCACAGCGCCAGAAACAGCGCGACCGCGCCCATGCTGACCTCGATCCCGACGTCGCCCTTGCCGAAGAAGGTCCAGCGGAAGCCGCTGATCAGATAGACGACGGGATTGAACAGCGTGATCGTCCGCCATGCCGCGGGCAGCATGTCGAGCGAGTAGAAGGCGCCGCCAAGGAAGGTCAGCGGATAGATCACCAGCATCGGAATGACCTGAAGCTGCTCGAAGCTTTGCGCCCAGATGCCGATGATGAAGCCGAACAGGCAAAAGGTCACCGCCATCAGGATCATGAAGGCGACCATCAACAGCGGATAGGCGACCTGCACGTCGACGAACAGGTGCGCGGTGGCGAAAATGATCGACCCGATGACCACCGACTTCGTCGCCGCCGCGCCGACATAGGCGATCACCGTTTCGAGCGGCGACAGCGGCGCCGACAGCATTTCATAGATCGTCCCCGTCCATTTCGGCATATAGATGCCGAACGAGGCGTTGCTGATGCTTTCGGTGAACATCGTCAGCATCATCAGCCCGGGCACGATGAAGGCGCCATAGGGCACATCGCTGACCTCGGTCATCCGGCTGCCGATCGCCGATCCGAAGACGACGAAATAAAGCGCCGTGGTGATCACCGGCAGCATCAGGCTGGTCCAGAAGGTGCGCCCGAAGCGCGCCATTTCGAAGGCGTAGATCGCGCGTACGCCGCGCCAGTTCGCGGTCATGCGGCTTCTCCCTTTATGCCGTTCGATTCGTGCACCAGCCCGACGAAAATATCCTCGAGCGAGCTTTGCCGCGTGTGCAGATCCTTGAACTGGACCCCGATGTCGGTCATCCGCCGCAGCAGCGACGGCACGCCCGTCGCCTCGGCCCGGCTGTCGAACTCATAGACCAGCTCATTGCCCTCGCCCGCGAGTTCGAGCTTCCACTGCGCGAGCTCTTCGGGGATCGCCGCCAGCGGTTCGGTGAGATTGAGCGTGAGCGTCTTGCGCCCCAGCTTCTTGATCAGCTCGTCCTTCTGCTCGACCAGGATCAGCCGCCCGCCGGTGATCACCCCCACCCGGTCGGCCATTTCCTCGGCTTCCTCGATATAATGGGTTGTCAGGATGATCGTCACGCCGCGCTCGCGAAGGCCGCGCACCATGTTCCACATGTCGCGGCGCAATTCGACGTCGACACCCGCGGTCGGTTCGTCGAGGAACAGGATTTCGGGCTCGTGGCTCAGCGCCTTCGCGATCATCACGCGGCGTTTCATCCCGCCCGACAATTCCATGATCTTCGACGAGCGCTTGTCCCAGAGCGAGAGGTCGCGCAGCAGCTGCTCGATGAACGCCGGGTCCTTGGGCTTGCCGAACAGGCCGCGCGAGAAAGTGACCGTCGCCATCACCGTCTCGAACGCGTCGGTGTGCAGTTCCTGCGGCACCAGCCCGATCAGCGCCCGCGCGGCGCGATAGCCCTGCGCGTGGTCGTGACCGCCGACGGTCACCGTCCCCGCGCTCGGCGTGACGATGCCGCAGACGATGCTGATCATCGTCGTCTTGCCCGCGCCGTTCGGCCCGAGCAGCGCGAAAATCTCGCCCTTGTTGATGGTAAGGTCGACGTCGCTCAGGGCTTTGTGACCGCTCTTGTAGGTTTTTCCGAGACCGGAAATTTGGAGGACAGCTGTCATGACACGCCGTCTAGCCGAGCAACCCCTTGCCGTGAAGCGACAAACATCGCTTGACCTCCATCGACCCATCGGCTTGACCAACGGGCCAGGCGGACGTGGCGAAATCGGTAGACGCAGCAGACTTAAAATCTGCCGGCCTAGTGTCATGCGGGTTCAAGTCCCGCCGTCCGCACCAGATTGCCCCGCCGGAACGGTCGGCAATAGGGCATGGCCTTGCGAAGCGCGCCGTCCTAGGGTGCGTTCGCAATGCGCCTGATCCGTCCCGCTATCCTCTTCTCCCTCGTCGCATCCGCATCGGTCGCGCTTTCGGGCTGCGACCTGTTCGGCGAACGCGGCCCTGTGAAAATCGCCGCCATCGGCACGCTCAATCCCGCGGCGACGCCGCTTTCGGGGGAGTTGTCGGGCGCCAATGCCGCGCTGCTCGATGCGACCTCGCAGGGCCTCGTCAGCTATGACGGAGAAGGGCAGATCGACACCGGCCTCGCCGACCGCTGGACCGTCACCACCGACGGGCGCAGCTATATCTTCCGGCTTCGCGAAGCCAAGTGGACCAACGGGCGCAAGGTCACCGCCGAGGATGTCTCGGCGATCCTGCGCTCCTATCTCGCCCCCGCCAGCCGTCACATCCTCAAGGACGATTTCCCCGAGGTCGAGACGATCAAGGCGATGACCGAGACCGTCATCGAAATCCGCCTCGCGGTACCGCAGCCCGCGATTCTCGAACTGCTCGCGCAGCCGTCGATGGCGATCGTCAACAAGGGCATGGGCTGGGGCCCGATGCGCGGGCGCAAGATCGGCCGCGCGGTGCTGCTGTCGCCCGTCCCGGACCCGCTCGCCGAGGATCCCGAAGCCGCCGAGGCCGCCGCGAACGATCCCGCCGCCTCGATCGAGCTCGTCGGCACCTCGCCCGAGGGCGCGCTCGCGCGGTTCAAGAACGGCTATGCCGATGGCGTGATCGGGGGACGCTTTTCGACCCTGCCCTATTTCGTCGCCTCGAACGTCGGCCGTTCGCGGCTGGTCGTCGATCCGGTGCCCGGCCTGTTCGGCCTGTCGTTCGTGCGCGCCGAGGGGTTCCTCGCAACCGACATCAACCGCGACGCGCTCGTCCGCGCGATCCGGCGCGAGCGGCTGATCGAGGCCTTTGGCCTCGCCGAATGGCAGCCGCAGGTCACGCTGCGCCCGGCGCTCTACACGCGCGACGGCGGCCCGGTGCCGCTGGTCCCCGCCTGGGCCGATTTCGACGAAGCCTCGCGCCTCGCCCAGGCGAAACGCGTGGTCGATGCCTGGCGCGCCGCCGGGCGCGAGATCGAGCCGCTGCGCATTGCGGTGCCCGATACGCCGGGCGGTCGCATATTGTTCGCCTATGTCGCCGCCGACTTCAACGCGATCGGCGTGCCGAGCCGGCGCGTCGCGATGGCGTCGTCCGCCGACCTTCGCCTGATCGACGAGGTCGCCCCGAACGACGATCCCCTGTGGGGAATACGCCGCCTGTCGTGCCGCCGCGACACGCTGTGCAACCGCGAGGCGCAAAACCTGATCGATCTGGCGACCGCCAACATCGATATCGGCCAGCGCCGCCAGCAGATCAGCGAGGCCGAGGCGGTGCTGGCGCGTTACGCGCCCTTCATCCCGCTCGCGACGCCGCTGCGCTGGTCGGTCGCGTCGCAGCGCCTGACCGGGCTGCGCGCCAACGGCCGTGCGCAGCACCCATTGAATCACCTGATCGCCGCGCCTAACTAAATGGAGGCGCTTCAAGTTCGAGCGCTTTTGAAAGGACCCTGATGGCCCCTTCGACCCCCAATCCGGATGCGATCTTCGACGCTCTCATCCAGAACCGGACCGACCCCGCGGCGCTGCGCAAGCGTGTCGAAACGCTCGAAATCCTCCTCGAGCGCAGCTTCGTCATTCCCGGCATCAACCGTCCGGTCGGCCTTGATGCGATCGTCGGACTCGTCCCCGTGGTCGGCGACGTCATCGCCGCGACGATGGGCGCCTATCTTATCTGGGAAGCGCGCAACCTCGGCATGCCGAAGTGGAAGATCTGGCGCATGGTCGGCAATCTGGGTGTCGATACCGCGCTCGGCGCGGTGCCGCTCGTCGGCGACGCGTTCGACTTTTTCTTTCGCTCGAACACGCGCAATCTCAAGATCATCAAGAAGCATCTCGACAAGCATCATCCGGGCACGATCATCATCGACCAGTAATTTCCAGTCATTGCGAGGAGCGAAGCGACGCGGCAATCCAGAGTCGCGCAAGGCCGCCCTGGATTGCTTCGCTACGCTCGCAATGACGATGGTGCATTGGCAACCGGCCTTCCCCTCCGCTGTATAATGCTGCTAGCACAGCGGCTCCACACCCCAGGGGAGACTTTCTGAATGATCCGCGCCAGCCTTGCCGCGCTTGCCCTCAGCTGTTCGATGACCGCCGTCGCGCTCGCCGCACCGCAAGAGAAGGACCCCTATCTCTGGCTCGAGGATATCGAGGGCGCGAAGGCGCTGGACTGGGTCAAGAAAGAAAATGCGGCAACCGACAAGCTGATCACCGCCCGCCCCGGCTTCGAGGCGGACCGCAAGCGCGCGCGCGAAATCCTCGATGACGACCGCCAGATCGCCGAGCCGGGCGAGGTGATGGGCGACATGATCACCAATTTCTGGCGCGACGCGAACAACCCGCGCGGCATCTGGCGCCAGAGTTCGCTGGGCGCCTATCTTGCCGGCAAGCCCGTATGGACGACGCTGATCGACGTCGATGCGCTCGGCAAGGCGGAAAAGCAGAGCTGGGTCTGGCACGGTGCCGACTGCCTCGCCCCCGATTACAAACGCTGCCTCGTGTCACTGAGCCCCGGCGGCACCGACGCCGACGTCGTGCGCGAATGGGACCGCACGACCAAAAGCTTCGTCGACGGCGGTTTCGCGCTGCCGCAGGCGAAGAGCAGCGTGACGTGGGAGGATGCCGACACACTGCTCGTCGCCACCGACTATGGCGAGGGCAGCATGACCGCGTCGGGCTATCCGCGCATCGTCAAGCGCTGGAAACGCGGCACCCCGCTCTCGGCCGCGACGATGGTCGCCGAGGGCGAGCATGAGGATGTCGGCATGAATGTCTTCGCGCTCGTCGACGGCGACACGCGCTGGCCGATGATCAGCCGCGGCAAGACCTTCTACACCGCCGACTATCTGATCCGCGGCGTCGGCAGCGACGGCTATCATTCGACGATCATTCCCGACACCGCCAGCCTTCGCGACGTGCTGGATGGGCAGGCGATCGTCTTTCTCAACAAGGATTTCGGCACCCGCTTTCCCGCAGGCTCGCTGATCTCGCTGTCGCTCGAAGATATGGCGGCCGACCGGCAGGTCCCGGTCATACCGGTCATGGCGCCGACCAGCGCGCAGGCGATCGAGGCTGTCTCGGCGACCGACGATATTCTTTGGGTCAAGGCGCTCGACGACGTCGAAGGCAAGTTGTTCGCGCTCCGCCGCGACCAGCCGAACGGGCGCTGGAGCCAGAAGGAAATTCCCCTCGCCGCCAATGCGACGGTCCATATCGCGGGCACGATCGGCAAACGCGATACGATCCTCGCGAGCGCCGAGACGATGCTGATGCCCCCGACGCTCTATGCCGTGAGCGCGGACAGCGCGCCGAAGCCGGTCCAAAGCCTGCCCGCGACCTTCGACGCAAAGGACATGACCGCCGAGAAACGGTTCGCAACGTCGAAGGACGGGACGAAAATTCCCTATTTCCTCGTCCGAAAAAAGGGTGCGACGGGCCCCGTCCCGGCTCTCGTCCACGCCTATGGCGGCTTCCGCGCCGCGCAGACGCCGGGTTACCTGACCGGCCAGCCCTACCGCGCCGGCCCGCTCGGCCTCTTCTGGGTCGAGGACGGCAATGCCTATGTCCTCGCCAATATTCGCGGCGGCGGCGAATATGGTCCCGCCTGGCACCAGGCGGCGCTGCGCGAAAAGCGCCAGAACAGCTTTGACGACCTGCACGCGGTCGCCGAGGATCTGGTGAAGACCGGGGTCAGCGCCAAGGGCAAGATCGCGATCTCGGGCCGCTCCAACGGCGGCGTGCTCGTCGGCGCGGCGATGACGCAGCGCCCCGACCTGTACGGCGCCGTCATCTCCGGTTCGCCGATCAAGGATATGTGGCGCTATGACAAGATGCTCGCCGGCGCCTCATGGGTCGCCGAATATGGCGATCCCGACGTTCCCGAAGACTGGGCCTTCCTGTCGAAATATTCGCCCTATCACAACATCCGCAAGGGCGTGACCTACCCGCCGATCTTCCTTTATCTGTCGACCAAGGACGACCGCGTCCACCCGGGCCACGCGCGCAAATACGCCGCGCGGCTGATGGAGAATGGCAACCGCGTCTATTATCATGAATATATCGAGGGCGGCCATTCGGTCGGCGCCGACCATGCCGAGGATGCGGTGCGTGCCGCAATGCTCCACGGTTTCCTGCTGCGCGAGCTGGTGGAGAAGAAGTAACTGCCCAACCTCTCAACTAATGGGGGGCAAGAATGATTGGCGCCGGGCCGTGCCCTTTCAGCGGATCTGCCTTTTCTCCAGCTTTCGCGCGAGCGTGCGCCGGTGCATTCCTAGCCGGCGTGCGGTCTCCGAAATATTGAAGTCGGTCTCGACCAGCGTCTGGTGGATATGCTCCCACTCGACCGTCTTGATCGACGAGGGACGCGCATCGAGCGGCACCTCGACATTGCCCTCCGATCGTTCGAACGCCGCTTCGATATCGTCGGTGTTCGACGGCTTGGCGAGATAATAGGAGGCGCCGAGCTTGATCGCCTCGACCGCGGTGGCGATGCTCGCGAAGCCGGTCAGCACGACGATCCGCATCGTCGCATCGGCAGCGCGCAACGCCTGCACGCACGCGAGGCCCGACGCGCCGCCAAGCTTGAGGTCGACGACCGCATAGCCCGGCCGGAAAGTCGCAAGCAGCGCCTCCATTTCCTCGGGGCTGTGCGCGACCTTCACCGCGTAGCCGCGCCGCTCGAACGAGCGTTTCAGCGTGCGTGCGAAGGCATCGTCATCCTCGACGATCAGCAGATGGCGCCGATCATTTCCGGCGTCGGTCATGTCGCCTCTCCACCCGGCCGCGCGAGTGCCGAAATCGGCAGGAATATCCGAACCAGTGCGCCCCCCGCATCGCGATTGGCAACGCTGGCGCCGCCGCCGAGCTTGCGCAGCACATTGACGAGCAGAAACAGGCCGAGCCCGCCGCCGGGACGCCCCTTGGTCGAGCGATAGGGCTGGCCGAAATTCTCCAGCATCTCCGGGCTGAATCCGGGGCCGCGATCGGCGATTTCGATCACCAGCATGTCGCCGTCGCGCGACGCCGTGAAGCTGGTCCAGTCGGGCGACACCTCCGCCGCATTGTCGAGGACGTTGCCGATCACCTGCCGCAGCGCGGGGTCCGACACGATCGCCACATCGGCACCGAAGCGGTCGTTGAATTCGACCGTGCCCGGACGGCGCACCGCGCGGGTATGCGCGACGATCTCGTTGAATGCGGCGCGCATCGTGGTCAGCTGCGGCGCTTCGCCGCGCGCCTCGCCCGCCGACATCAATATGCCGCTGACGATCGCCTTGCACCGCTGCACCGCCGCATCCATGTCGGCGAGATCCTCCTGCAACTCACGGTCGTCCTTCAGCCGCGGCGCCGCCTGCCAGTCGCCGATCAGCACTGACAAGGTCGACAGCGGCGTGCCGAGTTCGTGCGCAGCGCCCGAGGCGAGCAGGCCCATGCGCACGATATGATCCTCTTCCGCCGCGCGCTGGCGGCTTGCCGCGAGCGCGGCGTCGCTGTCGCGCAAATTGCGGCTGATCCGCGTCACGAAGGCGACGAGCAGCACCGCGATCAGGAGGAAGCAGACGAAGCTGCCCTGCAGATAGAGCTTCATCGGGTCGGCGGCATAGGGCGGCGGCAGCACGAGCGGCGTCGGGTCGACGCGCAGCGCCGCGAGCGCGGCGAGCGCCGCCGCAACGATCGCCCACGACGAGCGCGGCGTCAGCAGGATCGCCCCGATCACGACCTGGAGCAGAAAGAGCGAGGCGAAAGGATTGGCGAGCCCGCCGCTGTGATGAAGCTGCCAACCGAGCGCCGCGACGTCGAACAGCAGCGCCGCGGTGAGTTCGGCATTGGTCACCGACCGGCCGCGGCGGAGCAAGGCGGTGCTCGCGAAATTGATCGCGATCAGCACGAGGATCGCGGCGAGCAGCGGCCCGCGCGCCAGCGAAATGCCCATCGGCCCGCTGACGATCCCGATCGTCGCGAGCTGTCCCCCGACCGCGAGCCAGCGCAACTGGATCAGCAGCGTCATGTTGCGGCGGCCCGCGGGCGCTTTCGCAGCTGCTGCGGGCAGGATCGTCGGGTCGGTCATCATTCGCGGATACGCCACAGCCGCCACGCAAAAAAGAGGCTGAGCGTAGATAACGCGAACCAGGTCAGCGCATAGACCATGTGATGGTCGCGAAAGCGCACGACGGTGAGGCCCCCGAGGGGATAGCCGCCGGGGTTCGGCGACGCGTCGGCATCGACGAAATAGGGCGCAGCGTTGCGCAGCCCCCTCGCCCTTGCGATCGCCGTCACATCGCGCGAAAACCAGCGGCCGCCCGCCGGGTCGTTGGAGCGAAGGAAGGCGCCGCCGGGCTCGGTCACGCGAAGGAGGCCGGTCACCGTCACCGGCCCCGCGACATTGCCCGCCGCGCGCGTCGCCGCGTCGCGCCGGTCGTTGGGCACGAAACCACGATTGACGAGCAGGGTGAAGCCGGGGGTTTCGAGGGGGGTAAGAACCCAGAAGCCCGGACCGCGATCGGTCACGGCCTGTACCAGCGTCTCGCGATCATGGCGGAATGTCCCCGTCGCCGCGACGCGCTGATAGGCGTCGTCCCGTGCGTTCACCGCATCCCATCGCGCGGGTCCCGGTGCCGGAACCGGCGCGGCATGAATGCGCGCATCGACCGCGGCGACCAGCTCGTGCTTCCACGCGCGCCGCTCGATCTGCCAGACGCCGAGCGCCGCGAGGCCGAGCGCCGCGATCAGCGCCGCCGCGGCGAAGGCCGCGCGGCGGGCGCGTGTCACGGGATCCGGCCCGTCGACTGGCCGATGGATTGGCTCGTCGGCTCGTGCGGCATCGGCATCATGTTGGTGTTGAGGTGGTGCATCACCCACAGCGACCCCGCGAGCATGATCACCACCACGATGATGGTGAAGACGAGCGAGGTCAGCGACCAGCCGCCCTCGGCCTTTGGCGTCATGTGAAGAAAAAAGACCATGTGGACGACGATCTGCACCACGGCAAAGCCCATGATGATCGCCCCCGTCGCACCCGCGCTCAGCGGCATCGTCATCACCAGCCAGAAGGGAATGGCGGTCAGGATTACCGACAGCACAAAACCGATGACATAGTCGCGCATCGTCGCGTGCGGCATCTCGATCTCGTGGTGCGCGTCATGCGCGTGCGTATCGTGGCTCACCGCAGCACTCCCATCAGATAGACAAAGGTGAAGACGCCGATCCACACGACGTCGAGGAAGTGCCAGAACATCGACAGGCACATCACGCGGCGCTTGTTCGCGGCGATCAGGCCATGCTTCGAGAGCTGGACCATCAGCGTGACGAGCCAGATGATACCGAAGGTGACGTGCAGACCGTGGGTGCCGACGAGCGTGAAAAAGCTCGACAGGAAGGCGCTGCGCTGCGGACCCGCGCCGATCTCGATCAGATGGTGGAATTCGTAAAGCTCGATCCCGAGGAAGGCGAGCCCGAACAGGCCGGTAACGCCAAGCCAGAGCTGGACGCCCTTCACCTTGCCTTGCTGCATCTGGAGCACCGCGAAACCATAGGTGATCGACGAGAAGAGCAGCATCGCGGTGTTGAGCGCGATGAGCTTGAGATCGAACAGATCCTTCGGCGCCGACCCTGCGGCATAGCTGCCGCCGAGCACGGCATAGCAGGCAAAAAGGATCGCAAAGATGAGGCAGTCGCTCATCAGGTAGATCCAGAAGCCCAGCATCGTGCTGTGCCCCTCGGGATGCGCATGCTCGTCGAGGTCGTAGAACTGGACGGGTTCGTTCGCGGTGATGGTCTTGGCACTCATCGCATCAGGCTCCGGCCGCCAGCTGGCGGGTGCGCGCTTCCTCGACCGCGGTGACCGTTGCCGCCGGGATGTCGAAATCGCGCTTGTAGTTGAAGGTGTGATAGATCGCGCCGACGATCGTCGCAGCGAAGCTCAGCGCCACGAGCCACCAGATGTGCCAGACCAGCGCAAATCCCATCACCAGGCAGAAACCCGACAGGATCATCCCCGTGCCGGTGTTGCTCGGCATGTGGATGTCGCGATAGCCGCCGACCGGCCGCTGGTGCCCCCGCGTCTTCATATCGTACCACGCGTCGAGGTCGTGGATCACCGGCGTGAAGGCGAAATTATAGTCGGGCGGCGGCGAGCTGGTTGCCCATTCGAGCGTGCGACCGTCCCACGGATCGCCGCCCGTGGTGTCGCGCAGTTCCTTGCGGCGCCAGATGCTGACACCGAACTGGATCAGCATCGCGCCGATGCCCGCGGCGACGATCAACGCGCCGATCCCCGCGATCACGAACCAGATTTGCAGGCTCGGGTCATCGAACACGCGCATGCGCCGCGTCACGCCCATCAGGCCGAGGATATAGAGCGGGGTGAAGGCGACCCAGAAACCGACCACCCAGCACCAGAAGCTGATCTTGCCCCAGAAGACGTCGAGCTTGTAGCCGAACGCCTTGGGCCACCAGTAATTGATCGCCGCGAACAGGCCGAACAGCACGCCGCCGATGATGACATTGTGGAAGTGCGCGATCAGGAACAGCGAATTGTGGAGCACGAAGTCGGCGGGCGGCACCGCGAGCAGCACCCCGGTCATGCCGCCAATGACGAAGGTCAGCATGAAGGCGATCGTCCACATCATCGGCAGTTCGAAACGGATGCGGCCGCGGTACATGGTGAACAGCCAGTTGAAGAGCTTCGCCCCCGTCGGGATCGAGATCACCATCGTCGTGATGCCGAAGAAGCTGTTGACGCTTGCCCCCGATCCCATGGTGAAGAAATGGTGCAGCCAGACGAGATAGGACAGGATCGTGATGCAGATCGTCGCATAAACCATCGAGGTATAGCCGAAGAGGCGCTTGCCCGAGAAGGTCGAGGTGACTTCGGAGAAGACGCCGAACAGCGGCAGCACGAGGATATAGACTTCGGGGTGACCCCAGATCCAGATCAGGTTCACATACATCATCGGCGATCCGCCGAGATCGTTGGTGAAGAAATTGGTGCCGACATAACGGTCGAGCGTCAGCAGCACGAGCGTCGCCGTCAGGATCGGGAAGGAGGCGACGATCAGGATGTTCGCGCAGAGCGAGGTCCAGGTGAAGACGGGCATCTTCATCAGCCCCATGCCCGGCGCGCGCAGCTTCAGGATCGTGACGATCAGGTTGATACCCGACAGGGTCGTGCCGATCCCGGCTATCTGCAGCCCCCAGATATAATAATCGACGCCGACATTCGGGCTGTAGGCGATGCCCGACAAAGGCGGATAGGCGAGCCAGCCGGTCTGCGCATATTCACCGATGAACAGCGAGATCATCGTCAGCACCGCGCCGGCGGTCGTCATCCAGAAACTGAAATTGTTGAGGAAGGGAAAGCTGACGTCGCGCGCGCCGATCTGGAGCGGCACGACATAGTTCATCAGGCCGGTGATGAACGGCATCGCGACGAAGAAGATCATGATCACGCCATGCGCCGTGAACACCTGGTCATAGTGGTGGGGGGTCAGGTATCCTTCGGACCCGCCGAACGCCATCGCCTGTTGCAGGCGCATCATGATCGCGTCGGCAAAGCCGCGCAGGAACATGATGAGGCCGAGGATCATGTACATGATCCCGATGCGCTTGTGGTCGACGGTGGTGAACCATTCGGTCCACAAATAACCCCAGAGGCGGAATTTGGTGATCAGGCCGAGCACGGCGATGCCGCCGAGGACGACGCCGATGAAGGTGACGACGAGGATCGGCTCGTGGAGCGGCAGCGCCTCGAGCGACAGCTTGCCGAGGATCGGACCGGTTTCGGGTGCGGGATGCGGGATGGTCATGGGGATCTCGGGCTTAGGTTCAGGACATCGGGCGGGCGACACGCGCGTTGAGCGCGGTGCGTTCGGGCTCGGCCGGAACCGGAAGCCCCTCGCCCTTCAGCCTTTCCGGCGACACCGGCCTTGCGTCGGGGCGGTCGTTCGACATCACCGGCGAACTGCAATAGGCGGCGACATAGCGCATGCTCCAGCGGGCGGCGTCGACGGTGCCGCGCGCGGCGAACTTGTCGTAGGTGACCTGCCGGACATTGCCGATCCCTGCGATGCCCGCGCCGCCGGCCGCGTCGAGCGACATCATGTCGTGCATACACATCTTGCCGGGCTCGACGCACATGTTGACGACGGCGTCGAACAGCTGCGGATCGCTGGCGGCAAAGCGGCGGACCGGCTCCTTGTGCGTCGGTTTTTCGAGCTTCAGATAGGCGTCACGGCTGAGGTCGCCTTCGGACGAGGCTTTTGCTTCGGCGACCCATTTGTCGAACTCGCCCGCGGGCAGGCTCTTCACCGCAAAGCGCATGTTCGAAAAGCCCCAGCCGGAATAATTGGCCGAAAAGCCGGTAAACTCGCCGGCCTTGTCGAAGACGCCGTGCAGCTTCGTCTCCATGCCCGGCATCGCGTAAATCTGCCCCGCGAGCGCGGGCACGTAAAAGCTGTTCATCACCGACGAGGAGGAGATGCGGAAACGCACCGGCCGGTTCACCGGCAGCGCCAGTTCGTTCACCGTCGCGACGCCCTGTTCGGGATAAATGAACAGCCATTTCCAATCGAGCGCCACCACCTGCACGTCGAGCGGCTTGACCTCGGCGGCAACGGGCTGGCCCGGCGCCGTGCGCGCGAGCGGGCGATAGGGGTCGAGCAAATGCGTCGCGACCCACGTCACTGCGCCCAGGCAGATGATGATCAAGAGCGGCGCCGACCAGATGACGAGTTCGAGCTGGGTCGAATGGTCCCAGTCGGGCTTGTACGTCGCCTCCTTGTTCGACGCGCGATATTTCCACGCGAAGAAGATCGTCAGCGCCATCACCGGCACGATGATGAGCAGCATCAGCACCGTCGACAGGACGATCAGATCGCCCTGCTGGCGCGCGACGTCGCCGGCGGGATCGAGCACGATCAGCCCGCAGCCCGACAGGAGGGGCAGCGCGGCGAGCAGCGGCAAAAACCGCCATCGAGCGAGAAACCGGGGGAGATAGCTTGGCATGATGCGCGCGCAGGGCCCGCCCTCAATTCCAGCGGCGTCGAAGCGTCCAAATGGCAAACAGCTTGGGCCGAAAGACCCGCCGGGAAGGCTGGTTGCCTTCGCAAGCGGCTTTCGGCCCGAGATGGAAGCCATTTGGACGTCCCGAAGGGATTTGATCAAAATGGCCCATTGCTTCGTCAAGAAGTCTCGAAATATCGACATATGTCTTCGCCTTCTTTCCTCGCACTGGGCCATTTTGCTTCAAACCTCGGCGCCGCTGGATTTGAGGGCGGGCCCTAAGCCTCCTTTGTTGCACTGCACATAGGACATTTTGTCCAATCCCGCGACCGCTCTTCATCGCGCAGGGGCATTTTCATTCGGGGCAATTTTGCCCTATGACCGACTCGTGCCGCCGCATCCTGTCCTGCGGAGGGCGCCAGCTCAAGGATTGTTGCCATGGCTGCCGACACCGTCCCCACCACCGAGGCCGAACGCGACGCCCGCGCCCTCCATGGCGCCGACGAACACGGGGGCCACCGCATCGACCCCGCCGAGATTGCGATCGGCGTCGTCATCGGCCGGACGTCGGAGTTTTTCGACTTCTTCGTCTATGCCATCGCATCGGTGCTGGTGTTCCCGAAGCTCGTCTTCCCGCACCTCGACCCGCTGACGGGCACACTCTGGTCGTTCGCCATCTTCGCCCTCGCCTTCGTCGCGCGCCCGGTCGGCACGGTCATCTTCACCGCGATCGACCGCGCCTATGGCCGCGGCGCCAAGCTCACCATCGCGCTGTTCCTGCTGGGCGGATCGACCGCCGCGATCGCCTTCGTTCCCAGCTATGAATCGGCCGGCATCGGCGCCGCGCTCCTCCTCGCGCTGTTCCGCATGGGCCAGGGCGTCGCGCTCGGCGGCTCTTGGGACGGCCTCGCATCGCTGCTCGCGCTCAACGCGCCAGAGAACAAGCGCGGCTGGTACGCGATGATCCCGCAGCTCGGCGCGCCGCTCGGTCTCATCGTCGCCAGCCTGCTCTTCATGTTCCTCATAGCAGCGTTGCCGGCCGAGGATTTCCTCGACTGGGGCTGGCGCTATCCCTTTTTCGTCGCCTTCGCGATCAACGTCGTCGCGCTGTTTGCGCGGCTGCGCATCGTCGTGACGCCCGAATATGCCGAGCTGTTCGAAAACCGGGCGCTCCAGCCGGCGCCATTGCTCGAGACCGTGCGCTCGGAATGGAAAACGATCGTCATCGGCACCTTCGCGCCGCTCGCCAGCTTCGCGATGTTCCACATGGTAACCGTCTATCCGCTGTCGTGGGTGTTCCTCTTCACCGACGAGACTCCGGTGCGCTTCCTGATGATCGAGGCGATCGCCGCGGTCTTCGGTATCGGGACGATCATCGCATCGGGCGCGCTCGCCGACCGCTTCGGCCGCCGCACGCTTCTCGCTGCCACCGCTGCTGCCATCGCGGCGTTCAGCGGCTTCGCACCGCAGCTGCTCGACGCCGGCCAGATAGGCGAAGCGGCGTTCATGATCCTCGGCTTTGCGCTGCTCGGCCTGTCCTTCGGCCAGTCGTCGGGGGCGCTCTCGTCGAACTTCCACCCGCGCCACCGCTACACCGGATCGGCCTTCACCTCGGACCTCGCCTGGCTGTTCGGTGCCGGTTTCGCGCCGATGGTCGCGCTCTGGCTGTCGAGCGAATTCGGGCTGATCGCGGCGGGCGCCTATCTGCTGTCGGGGGCGATCGGCACGCTCGTCGCGCTGTGGCTCAACCGCGAACTGGCGAGCACGATTGACTGATCGGCACGACATGCCTGGCGTGGGTCGCCGATCGCGCGCGGCCTTCGTCTAGGAGCCGGCCTTGCGGCATCTCGCCCGGTTCGACCTCAACCTGCTGCGCATTTTCGACGCGATCTTCGCCAAGGGCGGCGTATCGGCGGCGGCGCGGCACCTGAACCTGTCACAGCCGGCGATCAGCCACGCGCTCGCACGGCTGCGCACGCAGTTCGACGATCCGCTCTTCGTGCGGCAGGGCAATCGCCTCGTCCCCACCTCCGCCGCGCGCGCCATCGCGGGGCCGGTGCGCGAGGCGCTGCGCGCGCTCGACGTCGCGCTCGACGCGGCAACCGCGTTCGATCCCGCGCAGACGACGCGCGAATTCCGCATCGGGGTGCGTCTTTCGGGCGAAATGCCGCGCTTTTCCTCGCTGGTTGCACGCGTGCGCGACGAGGCTCCGCATGTCGCGCTCGCCAGCGTCACCTTCCGGCGCCGCGACCTTGTCGCGATGCTCGCGAACGGCGATCTCGATCTTGCGCTCGACGTCGAATTGCCTGCCGATGATCGGCTGTGCCGCCACTATCTGGGCGCCGAACCGCTCGTCGTCGTCGCGCGCAAGGGGCACCCGCGCGTCGACGGGGCGATCGATCTCGACACCTATCTGGCGCTCGATCACATCATCGCCACCGCGCGGCCCTATGGTCCGGGAATCGAGGATATGGCGCTCGACCGCATGGGGCTGACGCGCCGTGTCGCCGTTCGCTGCCAGCACGCGATCACCGCCTGGCAGATCGTCGCCGCATCCGACATGCTCTTCGCGCTGCCGAAATCGCATGCCGCGATCCTCGACGCGATGTGGCCGATGCAACTCGTCGAGCTGCCGTTGCCGGTCGAACCCGGCGGCAGCTATCTCTATTGGCATCAGGCGGCGCAGGCCGACCCCGGGCTCGGCTGGTTACGCGGGATCATCATCGAAGAGTTGGGCGGCCCTTCGCCGCGATGACTATTCGGTTTGTGAATATTGAATATTCAAACCTATCATTTTCATGGATGGCCCGGCGCCGCTAACCTTCTCCGGTAAAATCCATCGGAGACCCAAATGACCGAGATCGAACTCGAAGCCGAACTCAACGACCTGCGCATGTCGAAGGAAGCGCAACCGCTCTTCGACGCCGTGAAGCGCCACATCGCCGACAATGTCGCGCCGATCACCGAAGAATTCTTCCGCCTCGGCGAAGACCGCGCCGATCGCTGGAGCTGGGCGCCGGGGCAGCTCGAACTGCTCGAAGGCGCGAAGGACAAGGCGAAGGCGGCGGGCCTGTGGAATTTCTTCCTGCCCCACGGCGACACGGGCACCCCGCTCAGCAACCTCGACTATGCCTATATCGCCGCCGAACTCGGCAAGTCGCCGCTCGCATCCGAATCGCTGAACTGCTCGGCGCCCGATACGGGCAATATGGAAGTGCTCGAAATGGTCGGCACGCCCGCGCAGAAGGAACGCTGGCTGAAACCGCTTCTGAACGGCGAAATCCGCTCGGCCTATGTGATGACCGAGCCCGGCGTCGCCTCTTCCGACGCGAGCAACCTCGAAACGAGCGCGCGGCTCGAAGGCGACGAATGGGTCATCAACGGCGAGAAATATTTCATCAGCGGTGCGGGCGATCCGCGCTGCAAGATATTGATCTGCATGGTCAAGACCAAGCCCGAAGCCGCACGCAAGTCACAGCATTCGCAGATCCTCGTGCCGATGGACACGCCCGGCGTGCAGGTGCTCGGCCCGATGCGGGTGTTCGGCGCCGACCATGCGCCGCAGGGGCATATGCACATGCGCTTCGACAATGTCCGCGTGCCAAAGGACAATATGCTGCTCGGCGAGGGGCGCGGGTTCGAGATTTCGCAGATGCGCCTCGGCCCCGGCCGCATCCATCACTGCATGCGCACGATCGGCAAGGCCGAAGTCGCGCTCGACCTGATGGTGAAGCGCGGCAATTCGCGCACCGCCTTTGGTCGTCCGCTGTCGCAACTCGGCAAGAATCTGGAGGTGATCGCGCGGGCGCGGGTCGAGATCGAGGCCATGCGGCTGATCGTATTGAAAGCGGCGAAGGCGATGGACCTGCTCGGCAACCGCGAGGCGCGCGTCTGGGTGAGCATGGCGAAGGCGATGGTACCCGAACGCGTGTGCCAGATCATCGACCAGGCGATCCAGATCCACGGCGCGACCGGCATCTCGCATTGGACCCCGCTCGCCGATCTTTATGCCGATGTGCGCCACCTGCGCTTTGCCGACGGCCCCGACGAAGTGCATTATATGGTGGTGGGCCGCGACGAGCTCGGGCGTCATTGACGACACGGACGGCGGCCACCCGCCGCCGTCCCCACCCGTCAGGCGGCGCCCTCCCCCAGCATATGATCGGCCACGCTGTAGGAATGGCTGGCCTGATAGGCGTTCCTGCCGCGATTCATATGGGTCAGGTTGAATCGCCGGACGGCGCGCAGCGCGCGGGGGGCCGCGAGGAAGTCGCGGATAGAGGCGGCGCCGCGTATCTTGACAATGAAGATGTCC
Organism: Sphingopyxis sp. JAI108; assembly: GCF_013410105.1. Taxonomy (GTDB): domain Bacteria; phylum Pseudomonadota; class Alphaproteobacteria; order Sphingomonadales; family Sphingomonadaceae; genus Sphingopyxis; species Sphingopyxis chilensis. The sequence goes on along the minus strand of NZ_JACCCJ010000001.1, from coordinate 1,350,156 downwards.
GGGCCGCTCGGGAAGGAATAGGTCAAGTCCGCGGGCGCCCGCACGCACCGTTCGAGAAAGCTCTGGTCCACCGCCTCCGGGGCGAGCACGCCATCGGTCGTGAAATCCGAAAGATGGACAATGAATCGCGCGCGGAGGCCGTCGCCGTCTGCGTAGAGGGTGAACAGCTCCATCCAGCTTGCGTTGACACGGACCAACGGTTTGTCCGAGGTCGATGGCAGGCAGGAAACGGACCAATAATATCGCTCCGTCGCGCGGGGCATGGGTATGCAGGTCTGGCCGTATAGCTCCAGAACCTTCAGGAGATCAGGCGCCTGCGACCGGCGAAGCAGCTTCTGGAAGCGCGGCGCATATTTCATCCGCTGCTCGATCGCATCCTGCCGCTCCCCGGCGTCGGCCAATTCCGCCCTTCCCTCCAGCCACGCGTCCTGTTGATCGGGATCCAGAAACTGACGCAGCCCCTTTGGGCCCTGGCTGGACGTCTTGCTCATGCCCCCGAGAATGCTCGATGCGCGCCCGTTCATCAATAGCGTCCTGGAACCGGGCCTTTACACCCATGACGACGCGGGCTGCGTACGCGCCGCAGAAACTTCCTATGGCGAAAGATCCGCGGGAACCGATCCGGCGGGCGGCTTTTCGTGCCGCCGCATTTCGGTCGGCGTCATGCCGAACCGGCGCGCAAAGGCGCGGGTAAAGCTGGCATTGCTTTGGTAACCGCAACGATAACCGATGGTGGAGACCGGCAGGTCGCTTAGCGCCAGCAAGGTGCGGGCATTCGACAGCCGTCGCTCACTCACCGCCTCGGCGACCGTGCATTTATACATCTCGCGAAAGCCCTGCGTCAGCTTCGCCTTGCCGAGCCCCGACCGCCGCGCCACTTCGGCTACCGTCAATGGCTCCTGCCAGGCTTCGCTGACCAGTTGGTGCGCGGCGGCGACGCGCATCGCGTCGATCTCGCTGAGCGTCGTCTTGCCATGGAATTCGACCATGCGATGTTCTTTCAGCGCCCCGAACAGCTGGCAGAGCAGTTCGAGGCTGCGCGCCACGCGGAGCATGCCCGCCACTTCGCCCTCTCCCTCCACCGCGACGAGCGCGCGGCCCAGTTCGCGCAGGTCGGCGGAAAGATACCAGCTGCCCTCCACGCTCGGCAGCAGGCCGAACATGCGCAGGCAAGCGGCGCGGCTGATCGCGAACAGCAGGATATGCCCGCCCGCTTCGCCTTCGATATCCTCGCTGGTCAATATGCTGACCGCCGGTTCGCCCATATCGCCGAAGCCGATGACGATCGGCGCGGGCGGCAGCCACGCCGTATCGAGCGGCCCGCGCCCGATGAAACTGGCGAATTCCGCCGATATGACAATGGCGCGCTTATGTGTCATCGAACCTGCCAGCCCCTCCCGAACAGCGTGGGTCAGGCTCCATTAGGATGCCGGTAGAAAGCCGTCCAGTTCGGGCGGAGACCATCCGGATGATTGATCAGCGGCCGGCGGCTCCGCGCGCCGACAGGCGATTGAGGAGCAGCACGGTGAGCAGCGCGCCGCCGCTGAGCTGGCCGAACCATTCGACCGCGCCATAACCCCACCCGAGCGCGAGGCCCGCCACCGGATAGGCGAGCAGCAGCAGGAACAGGCCGCCCCGGCGCAAGCTGACGGCGGTCCTGGCGGGAAGCTTGTGGCCCAGAAGATCGCGCTGATGCCGGTCGCGTGCGAGGCAAAGCATCGCGAATCCCGACAAGGCAAGCAGGAAGAGCAGGATGTGGATCACGCCGCCTCCGCACCCGCTATCGCGCGCATCGGCGATCCGCGCGACGCCGCCTCGCGGTCCCGCCTGCGCGCGACCTTCAGCGCAGCCCAGCCGAAGCCGGCCGCCAAGACCAGCATCACGCCATCGAACATGGCAAAAAGGCTGTCGCCGGCGGCAAGGCTGGCGACCAGCGACCGGTCGGTGGTCAAGGCGTTGACGAGCGGAACCGAGGCGAAGGCGAGCGCGGTCGCCGACAGCGCCTCCGGCCACGCGCGGCGGGCGGGCCGCGCGAGCGCCCATATCGCCACCGCGCCCCAGGCGATGAACATCGTGTCGATCTCGCGCTCGCTCCGCCCGGCGATGCCGAGCGGCAACAGGCGGTTGGCGAGAAAATAGGCCGCCATCCCGAAGGGCAGCCCGGCGATCGCCGCGATATTCAGCTTTTCGACGAGCCGGAAGCCGAAATGCGGCCGGTCGGGATCGGGAAGCTTGGCGCGGCGCTTCACCGTCCACAGGATCAGGCCCGAGGCGACCATGACGCAGCCCGCGAGCCCCGACATGAAATAGAGCGTTCGCAGCAAGGGCGAGGCGAAGCGCCCGGCGTGAAGGCCGATCATCGTGCCTTCGGTCGCGGTCGCGGCCCCCGATGGATCGTGCGCGTCGACCGGGCGGCCGGTCACTCCGTCGAAGGTCATCGAGCGCAGGCGAACCGACATGCCGGCGTCGGGCGCGCCCGAGACGATGACCCGCGCCGTGCGATCGCCCGGATTGAGGATACGGACGCTGCCCGCGGCGGTGCCCCACATGCGTTCGGCGCGCTCGACGATCGGCCCGATGGGCGCAAGCGGCGCCGGCCCGGCCTTTTCGGCCGGCACGGGCCAGGGGAAAGCGGCTTCGAAGAATTTGCCCTGGTTGGCGTAATTGGCGGCGATACCCCAGGGCATATAATGGGTCGCGAGGCTGACGAGGCCGGTATAGGTGATCATCAGGATGAAGGGCAGGAACAGCACGCTCGACGCATTATGCGCATCGAGCCAGCTCCGCTGGCCCTTGCCGAGGCGGAGCAGGAAGAAATCGGTGAGGATTTTCTTGTGCGTGACGATACCGCTGAGGATCGCGACCAGCATCGCCATCGCCGCAATCCCGACCAGCCAGCGCGCCCAATACCAGTTGATATAATGAAGGTCGTAATGAAAGCGGTAGAGGAACCAGCCGCCCAGCGTCTCGCGCGCGAAAACCTTGGTGCCGGTGCCGTCGAGACGCGCGCTGGTCGGCGCGTCGGCGGGCGCGTCGGGGCCGTTCACCCAATAGAGCTGCAGGCCGGCGGCGCGCTTGCCCGTCGAATAGATCGACCATTCGCTGCCACCGGGCGCCTCGCGCTTCAGCCACTCGGTCGCCGCCACGAAGCCGCTCGCGGGATCGGAGGGCACGCTGCGCACCTCCGGGGTCATCCAGCGCGTGATCTCTTCCTGAAAATAGGCCGACGTCCCGGTCACGAAGATCGCAAACAGCAACCAGCCGAGCAGCAGCCCGGTCCAGGTGTGCAGCCACGCCATCGATTGCCGGAAGCCGCCTTTCACAGCCGTCCTCCCGCGGCGATCAGCAACCAGTCCGCAGCGCCCGCGACGAGCCCGGCGACAACCAGGCCGATCCACAGCTTCGCAACCGAGCGAACCGCGAAGGCGGTCATGGCGAGGCCTGCGAAGATCGCAAAGGACAGCATCGTCGCGCCGATCGAGGCCTGCGCCCCGCCGCCCGGCAACAGCCGCGCGATGAGCATGGTGAGCGCGGCGGTGACGGCATAGTTGAGCGGCACCGCGGCCAGCGCACGCGCCGCGATCTCTCTCGCGCGCGCGCCGCCCAAATTTTGAACCGCCCTGCTCATCGCACCCCTATCGCAACATTGCGACTGACTCGCAATAGCCTCGTCCGCGTCAGAAACGATAGCCGATCGTTCCCATCACGTTGCGCGGGGCGCCGACGAAGCAGTCGCCGCGCGCGAGGCAGGAGGCGAAATATTTATTGTTGAGCAGGTTCGTCGCGTTGACCGCGAAGCGCCAGTTGTTCCAGCTCACCTCCGCCAGCGCGTCGACCGTCGTGCGCGACGGCGTGACGATCGACCAGACGTCGCTGGTCGAGACACTCTTGCCGCTATAGACGACGCCGGCGCCGAGGCGCAGCTGCGCTTCGTCCGGAAGGCCGAAGGTCTTGGTCGACCAGAGCGACGCCGTGTGGCGCGGCATATAGTCGAGGCTGGTGTTGGTTTCCGACTTGAGTTTCGAATAGCCGTAATTGGCCAGCAGTTCGAAATTGCCGGGCAGCGTGTGGCTGGCCTCGATCTCGAAGCCCTTGGTGTTCAGCTCACCTGACTGGGCGGTGCCGCCGGCGGCGAGATAGAGGACGCGATTGCGTTCCTTGATCTTGAAGGCGGTCGCTGTGACCAGCGTATTGATGGTCGGCTGCCATTTCACGCCGGCTTCGTACTGCGTGCCCGTCTGCGGCCGGTAGGGATCGCCGAAGGTGCCGTCGCTATTTTCGATGCGGCCGGCGACCGGCAGGAAGCTTTCGGTATAGCTGAAGAAGGGCGAGAAGCCCGCGCCGATCTCGCCGATGATGCCGGCGCGGAAAGTGGTGGCATTGTCCTTTTGCCCCGAAGAACCGGTGACGCGGTCGCGGCGGGCACCGAGCACGACCGAAACGCGGTCGAAGAAGCGGATCTGGTCCTGGACATAGACGCCCAGCTGCTTCTGGCTTTCGCTGGTGAAGGGGTGGGTCGGATCGTAAGTTGCCAGCGCATCATCATCGATGTCGTAGAGGTCGACGATCTCGAAACCGAAGATGCCGCGTTTGGCGACCTTGTTCCAGCTATAGTCGATGCCGACCAGCAACTTGTGCTCGATATTGGCGCCGGTGCTGAAATTGAACTGGAGATTGTTATCGGTCGAAAAGACGTTCATCCGCGCGTCGCTGGCATCGGCATACAGGCCGATGGTGCGCCCGTCGGTGCCGTAGACCGAGAAGGGATCCTGCGGGTTGGTATAGCTGTCGGCATAATGGGTTTTATATTCGAGGTCGCTGTCGATGTAGCGGGCCTTGAGGCTGAGCTTGACGGCGTCAGAGAAGCTGTGGGTGATCGAGGCGCCGCCCTGCAGCGAGCGGCCGGCATAGCGGTCCCAGCCCGCCTTGCCGACGAAGGTGTAGCGATCGAGCTGCTCGCCGGCGACCGTGTTCGGCCTGAAAGTGCCGACGATCGGCAGGAACTGCGAGGTCGATCCGGTATCGTCCTCCTGATAGAGGCCGGTCAGCACGATGTCGGTATCAGGGGTCGGCTGCCAGCGGATCGAGGGCGCGAACATGACGCGGTCGTCGGGGACATGGTCGATGAAGGTGTCGGCGTCGCGCGCGCGGCCGACGAACCGGACAGCGAGATTGTCGGCGAGCGCGAGGTTGACGTCGCCCAGCACTTCCTTGCGGTCATCGCTGCCGTAAACGAGGTTGACCTCGCCCCGCGTGTCGAAATCGGGCGTCTTGCTGACGAGGTTGACGATGCCGCCGATCGAACCCTGGCCGAACAGCACCGAGGCCGGCCCACGCACGATCTCGACGCGCGAAAAGTTGTACGGATCCGAGGTGATCGAGGCATAGTAGCTGAAGATGTCGCGCATGCCGTCGCGGAACTGCAGCGCGTCGAGCCCGCGGATGTTGAAGCCATCGACGCGTGTGTCGCGGCCATAGGGGTTGGCGAGAACGCCGGCGGCATATTTCACCGTGTCGCTGATGCTGATCGCGCCTTGCGCCTCATATTGTTCGGCGGTGATGACCTTGATCGGCTGTGGCAATTCGGTCAGCGCCGTATCGGTCTTGGTTCCGGTATAGCCGGTGACGACGATCGCGTCCTCATCTGCCCCCGCATCGGCTTCGGCAGCCGCGGCGTCGGCGGACGCGGCGACGTCCCCGCCCTCGCCCGCCCAAGCCGGATTGGCTGCAATCGCCAGCGTGGCAGCTCCACAGAGCGCGATCATTCGGACGGTCATGGCGTATCCCCTTTTGCGACTCAATCTCAATTGGGAGTGGCCGCTAAAGCGAACGGCTCGCAATAGCAAGCTAGTAATAATCGTTTGCAATAAGCTGCACCTGCGGCCACATAAGGGTCGCCGGACCTTGCCCACAGCGGGCGACAGCGTCCGGACCAGTCGGAATGAGAGAGGCCCCCGATGAAAAAGACTTTTGCCGCGTTGATGGCTTTCAGCTTCCTGGCGTCACCCGCCACGGCCCATGAGGTCTGGGTGGAACGCGACGCGAGCGGCCCGGCACGCATCTATCTGGGCGAGCCCGCCGATCCGGTTCCCGAGGCCGGCGATCCCGAATTTTCCAAGCTGAAAGCGCCGCGCCTGATCGCGGCGGACGCCGCGAAGCCAGCGGCGCTGGTTCGCCGCGCGAACCATATCGAAGCGGCGGTGACCGGGGCCGGTGACGTCCGCCTGACCGACGACAATGTGTTCGCGCCGTGGGAAGCCGACGGCGGAAAATGGGAAGGCGTGATCTATTATGCGCGCGCCGGACGCACCGAAACCCGCTCGGCGCTCGACCTCGAGATCGTTCCGACCGCTGCCGACGCGAACAGCTTCGTCGTCCATTGGCTCGGCAAGCCGCTGCCCGGTGCGAAGGTGACGGTGATCAACGCCGACCGCTGGCAGAAAAGCTTTGCCGCCAACGATCAGGGCCGGATCGACGTTCCCGTGACGGGCTCCGGCCGCTATCTGCTGTCGACCTCGCACGATGTCGAGGGCGCCCGCGCGCTCGGCGGCAAAGACGTCGCCAAGACCTATCACATCTCGACGCTGACCTTCGTCGCACCGTAGACGTCACCGCCGTCGCTTGTGTTGGTGCCCCTGGCCGGACTCGAACCAGCACTCCTTGCGGAACTCGATTTTGAGTCGAGCGCGTCTACCAATTTCACCACAGGGGCCCGTGGACGCGGAGCCGTTGCCACAAAAGCACGGTCCGCGTCCAGCGTGAATCACGGCGCAGCATATGGTTGCGCGAAACGTCGTGGCCGATAAGGTCGCGCGATGACCGAAAAGACGCCGGCGCACGCCGCCTCGACCGCCCGATCGCAGAATGAAGCGAAGTCCGCCGGCGCTCCGCCGCCCGCCTTCGGTCCCGGCCGAATCGCGGGGGCCACGCTGATCGTGCTGGCGCTGATCGGCGTCGCGCTATTGGTGATCGAGCTGACGCGTTTCTTGATGCTCGTTTTCGCGGCGATCGTGCTCGGCGCGATCTTCGACGCCATCGCGAGCTGGCTCTGCCGCAAGACGAAGATCGGCCGCGGTGTTGCACTGGCGCTGTCGGTCGCCGGGATCGTCGCGATTTTCGCGGGAGCCTTCATGCTGTTCGGGTCGCAGCTGGCGCGCGAGGTCGACACGATTCGCGAACAGATTCCGCAAGCATTGCGCGGGGTCGAGGCATTTCTCGACCGTTATGGGCTGGGGCAACGCGTGCGCGAGCTGGCCGAGGTGGGCAGCGACGATCTTTCGCGCCTCGCATCGCAAGCCGGCGGCTACGCCCTCGCGGCGGGCAGCGGCATCGCCGATTTCGTGCTGGTGCTCGTCGCGGCGATTTTCCTCGCCAGCGATCCCGCGACCTATCGGCGCGGGCTGCTGCTCATGCTGCCCGAACGCGCCGAAGGGACGGCGGCGCTGGCGTTCGACGACGCTGCGCGCGGGCTGAAAGGCTGGATGGTCGGACAGGCGGTTTCCTCGCTCGTCGTCGCGGCGCTGACCTGGGCGGGGCTGGCGCTGCTCGGCGTGCCCGCTGCCGGGGGGCTCGGCCTGATCGCCGGGCTGCTCGACGTGATCCCGATGATCGGCCCGATCATCGCGGGCATTCCCGCGGTCCTGCTCGCCTTTACCGTATCGCCGATGACGGCGCTGTGGACGCTGATATTGTTCCTCGCGATCCAGCAGCTGCAGGGCAATTTCCTGCAGCCGATGATCCAGAAGCAGGCGGTCGACGTGCCCCCCGCAGTGCTGCTGTTCGCCGTAGTCGCGGCGGGGATCCTGTTCGGCTTCCTCGGCGTGCTGCTTGCCGCGCCGCTGACCGTGGTCGTCTATGTGCTGGTGCAGCGGGTGTATGTGAAAACGCTGCTCGGCAAGGACATCCGGATCGCAGGTGCGGATTAGGTAGCTTTCGCCTGCTGCCGTCATTGCGAGCGAAGCGAAGCAATCCAGAGCGTCACTCGCTGCCATCGACTATTGTCGACCACGGATCGGCCCATTGAGGGTTGCTGGCTTCGATCAGCGCCATCTTTCCTTGCGCGGCATGGCCGCCCCTGGATTGCTTCGCTTCGCTCGCAATGACGAAGTTTGGGAACTGAATTCTATTTCTTCAATTCCTTCGCCAGCGTCTTCGCCGTCGCCTTGCCATAGGGCGGCTTGAAGCCCGCGAGCCCGGCGACATCGAGCTTGGGCTGGCGATAGACCGCGCGCGCGTGGCTGAAGGTGCGGAAGCCGTCGACGCCGTGATAATTCCCCATCCCCGACGGCCCGACCCCGCCGAACGGCAGGTCCTCCATCGCATTGTGAAACAGCACGTCGTTGACCGTGACCCCGCCCGAGATCGTGCGCGTCAGCACACGGTCCTCCTCGCTCTTGTCCTGTCCGAAATAATAAAGGCCGAGCGGGCGGTCGTTCGCATTCACATAGTCGATCGCGTCGTCGATCGTCTTGTAGGTCTTCACCGGCAGGATCGGGCCAAAGATTTCCTCCTGCATCACCTTCATGTCGTCGGTCGGGTTGCGGACGATATGGAGCGGCATCTTGTGGCCGTTCGAGCTCGCGAAATCCTCGCCGCCCGGATTGACCTCGATCACCTCGCCGCCCTTCTCGCGCGCATCGGCAAGGTAGCTTTGCAGGCGGTCATAATTGCGCGTATTGACGACCGACGTGTAATCGTCGTTGGTGAGTAGGGTCGGGTAGAGCGCGGTCGCGCCCTTCGTCACGCTGTCGATCACGTCGCTTTCCTGATCCTCCGCAACGAGCAGATAGTCGGGAGCGAGGCAAATCTGCCCTGCGTTCATCATCTTGCCGAGCGCGACGCGCTGACCAACGAGATCCTTGTTCGCGCTGCGCCCGATGAAGGTCGGCGACTTGCCGCCGAGCTCGAGCGTCACCGGCACCAGATTGTCCGCCGCGGCGCGCATGATGTGACGCCCGACGCTCGTCGCCCCGGTAAAGATCATATGGTCGAAGGCGAGCTTCGAGAAAGCGATGCCGACCTCGGCATCGCCGGTGAACACCGCCATTTCGCTTTCGTCGAAATAATCGGGAACGAGCCGCGCCATCAGCGCCGACACATTTTCGGTGAATTCGCTGGGCTTGATCATCGCGCGGTTGCCCGCCGCGAGGATGCCCGCCATCGGCACGAAAACCATGCCGACTGGGAAATTCCACGGCGCCACGATGCCGACGACGCCCTTCGGCTGAAACACCACCTCGGCCTTCGCGCCGAGCAGCCCGAGCGGAAAAGTGGGTTTGCGCTTCTCGCCCTTCGCCCAGCTTGCCATATGCTTCTTGGCGTGTTTGAGCGCGCTGACCGACGGCATGATGTCGGTCATCAGCGTCTGTTCGCGGCTACGGTGGCCAAAATCTTCGCTTACCGCCTTGGCGAAATCCTCGGCATGGTCGACAAGCATGGCGACCGCGCGGTCGATGCGATCGGTGCGGACGGCAAGGCTTTCGGGCATCGCGGCGGTGAAGCTCGCCTTCTGCGCCGCCAGAACCTGATGCATGCGCGCTGTTTCGCCGGCGATGTCCTGTGTGATCGCGGTAGCCATGACCCGTCTCCCCTATATCTGATGGCGATCTTTGATCATGCCCGATGGCGGGTTGCAAGATGAAACCGGCCTCCCATCTTTCCCCTGCCCCTTTCGCAATTGCAGCAAAGCCGCTAATCGGGCCGCCGACCAGTTTTCCCCTACGGAGTCTCTTGCCATGACCGCCACCGATCCCGTCGTCTTCCTCTCCTATGCGCGCACCCCGATGGGCAGCATGCAGGGCAGCCTGTCGGACGCGAGCGCGACCGACCTCGGCGCGACCGCAGTCAAGGCGGCGGTCGAGCGCGCGGGCGTGTCGGGCGACGATATCGAGCGCATCTATATGGGCTGCGTGCTTCCCGCAGGGCTCGGCCAGGCACCCGCGCGCCAGGCCGCGATCAAGGCCGGCCTGCCCAAGTCGGTGCAGGCGACGACCGTGAACAAGGTGTGCGGTTCGGGCATGCAGACCGTCATCATGGGCGCCGAGGCGCTCGCCGCGGGCAGCGTCGACCTGATCGTCGCTGGCGGCATGGAATCGATGACCAATGCGCCCTATCTGCTCAAGAAGCATCGTTCGGGCGCGCGCATCGGCCACGACACGGCCTATGACCATATGTTCCTCGACGGGCTGGAGGACGCTTATGAGGCGGGCCGCGCGATGGGCACCTTCGCGCAGGATACCGCTGACGCCTATCAACTGAGCCGCCAGTCGCAGGACGACTATACGCTGACCTCGCTGAGCCGCGCCAAGGCCGCGATCACCGACGGCGCCTTTGCCGCCGAAATCGCGCCGGTAACGATCGCCGGCCGCAAGGGCGACGTGATCGTCGATACCGACGAGGCGCCGGGCAAGGCGATGCCCGACAAGATCCCGACGCTGAAGCCCGCCTTTGCCAAGGACGGCACGATCACTGCCGCGACCAGCAGCTCGATCTCCGATGGCGCCGCCGCGGTCGTGCTGACGCGCCAGTCGGTCGCCGAGGCGAAGGGCGCGAAGCCCGTCGCGCGCCTCGTCGCGCACGCGGCACATGCGCAGGAACCCAAGGATTTCACCGTCGCCCCCGTCGGCGCGATCAACAAGCTGCTCGCCAAGACCGGCTGGTCGATCGGCGACGTCGACCTGTTCGAAGTCAACGAAGCCTTCGCCTGCGTCGCGATGTTCGCGATGCACGACCTCGGCATTCCGCACGACAAGATCAACGTCCACGGCGGCGCGACCGCGCTCGGTCATCCGATCGGCGCCAGCGGCACGCGCATCATCACCACGCTGATCGCGGCGCTGCAGCGCCACGGCAAGACGCGCGGCATCGCCAGCCTGTGCATCGGCGGCGGCGAAGCGACCGCGGTGGCGATCGAACTGGTCTGAAGCCGAAAGCCGGGAAAAGTTGCATGGCGCCGTCGCAAGACGGCGCCATTTCGTCGTTAGAGCGCGACAAATTGCGACACTAATGACCTGAAAATAAACGCCGCATTCGGGGTCGGTTCAAATCGAATCGCCTAATCCTCCTTTCAGTCATCGGGCAGTCCCCTCCCCCTGACGGAATGAAAGGATGTACCAATGAAAACCAAATTTCTCACCGTCGGCCTGATCGCAGCTTTGATGGTGCCCGGCGTCGCCGCGGCCCAGACGCGCGGCGAAGTGCGCGACAGCCGCCGGGATGTGCGCGAAGAACAGCGCGAATTGCGCCAGGCAAAGCGTTATGGCGATCGCGGCGATGTTCGCGAAGAGCGCCGCGACGTACGCGACGCGCGTCAGGAACTCCGCGAAGACAAGCGCGACTGGCGTCGTGAAACGCGCTACCAGAATTATCGCGCGCCCTTCCGCTACCAGCAGTTCCGCGTCGGTTCGACCCTGCGCTCGAACTATTACGCGCCCAGCTATCGCCCGGCGTGGGACAGCCGCTGGGGCGTGCCGCGGGCCGGGCGCAACCTGACCTATGTGCGCCATTATAACGACCTGCTGCTCGTCAATATGCGCAGTGGCAAGGTGATCCGGGTCTATCGCAACCACTTCCGGTGGCGCTAACCGCTAACAACAGAAAGGGCCGGGCGAGCAATCGCCCGGCCCTTTTTCCATGGGCCGGTCAGTCGCCCCAGATATGGTCGGTCTGGATCCAGCCCTTGCGGCCCTTGACGTCGAACAGGCACCAGCCGTTCTTGCAATCGCTGATCCGGCCGACGACGCCGGGTTCGGCGCGATAGGCGACCGCCGCCGATACGCTCGCATCCTCGCGCATCGGGCGGATCGTTCCGGTGACGATCGCGGTGCGCGTGCGGCTGAGCAGTCGCGCCGCCATCCAGCCTTGCGTCCCGTCGGGATCCTCGACCTTGCGCCAGTTTTCATGGCGCGCAACGACCTTTACCGGCAAATCCCTCCGCCGATATTCCCACATCACCGGGACGTCGGGCGACGGCCCCTTGCGCATCCGCGCCTCATCGACGCTGATCGACGCCCAATAGGGCAGTTCGACTTCGGATTGCGCGGCGGCCGGTCCCACGGTGGCCATCAGCGCGGCGGCGGCGAATATGTGGCGGCTGGTCATCGCTTTGCCTTGTCAAACTCATATCCGCATTTCAACCGTTCACCGCGCAAAAGGCTGCGTTCATCCCCAGCCTTTTCGCTTGTCCCGCTCTTGACCGCCGCGCCGCGCCGCGCTCTATCGGCGGCCATGCCTGATTCCACCCGCCCGAAGCGCCCCCGCGTCATCGTCACCCGCCAGTTGATGCCGCACGTCGAAGCGCGCATGGCCGAATTGTTCGATGTCGCGCTGTCGGCGAACGACCACGCCTTTACCCGCGGCGAATTGAAGGCCGCGGTCGCCGACTGCGACGTGTTCGTGCCGACCGTGACCGACGAGATCGACGCCGAAGTGATCGCCGCGGCGGGCGAGCGGCTCAAGCTGATCGCCAATTTCGGGGCAGGCGTCGATCACATCGACCTCGCCGCCGCGCGCGCGAAGGGCATCATGGTTTCGAACACGCCCGGCGTCTTCACCGAAGACACCGCCGACATGACGATGGCCCTGATCCTCAGCGTGCCCAGACGCCTCGCGGAGGGCGAAAAGCTGATGCGGTCGGGTCAGTGGGCCGGCTGGGCGCCGAGCGCGATGCTGGGGCACCGCGTCGGCGGCAAATTGCTCGGCATCATCGGCATGGGCCGCATCGGCCTGGCGGTCGCACGCCGCGCCCGCGCGTTCGGCCTGTCGATCCATTACCACAACCGCCGCCGCCTTCCGCAAGCGATCGAGGAAGAATTGGGCGCCAGCTATCATGCGAGCGTCGATACGCTGCTCCGCATCAGCGACGTCGTCACGATCCACTGCCCGCACACCAATGAAACGCACGAGATGGTCAATGCGCCGCGCATCGGATCGATGAAGCCGACCGCTTATCTGATCAATACCGCGCGCGGCGAGATTGTCGACGAAAAGGCGCTGATCGCGGCGCTCCAGACCGGCCGCATCGCCGGTGCCGGGCTCGACGTCTATACGCACGAACCCGCGGTCGATCCCGCGCTGCTCGCGCTCGACAATGTCGTGCTGCTGCCGCACCTCGGCTCGGCGACGATCGAGGGCCGCGAAGCCTCGGGCGAAAAGGTCATCGCCAACATCCGCGCCTGGTGCGACGGCCACCGCCCGCCCGACCAGGTGCTGGAGGGGTGGGCTTAAGGCCTGCCGCGAAGGTCGGTTTGCTCCCGCTCTGGATTGCTTCGTCGCTGCGCTCCTCGCAATGACGAAGCTCAATAAAACTCCGTCATTGCGAGCGCAGCGAAGCAATCCAGAGCGTCACTCACTGCCATCGAGGATCGTCGGCCACAGGTCGAGCCAAAGCGGGTTCTCCGCCTCGATCAACGCGAGCTTCTTCGCCCGGCTCCCCGCCTTGATCTGTTTCTCGCGCGCAATGGCGGTTTCCATCGTCGCATGCATCTCGAACCAAACAAGGAGCTTACAGTCGTAGCGCGTCGAAAAGCCGCCGAGGCCTTCACGATGCTGCAATATCCGTTGAACAAGATGCGCTGTCACACCCGTATAGAGTGTTCCCCATTGCGCCGATTGGCGACGATATAGACCGCTGGCAAACGTTGGCGCATGACCGCCCCTGGATTGCTTCGCTTCGCTGGCAATGACGAGAGTTGCTAATCCCCCGTCAGGATCCGGTCGACGAGCTGTTTCACCGTCGGGGTGAAGTTGTTCGAATAAAAGGGATCGGTCTTGAAGTTGAACGCGGCGTGGCCCGCGAACATCAGATTTTGCTCGACGTCGCCGCCGTGCGCGATGTCCTGGAGCGTCTTCTGGATGCAGAAGCTGCGCGGATCGGCGAGGTAGCCGGTCGTGTAATCGTCATGGTCCTTCCACGACGAAAAACCGCAATGCGACAGGCAGCCCATGCAATCGGTCTGATCCTTGCGGATCATCGCCTTGTCGGCCTCGGTCACGAACACCACCGTATTGTCGGGGGTCTTCAGCGCCTCGGTATAGCCCTCCGCGAACCAGTCGCGGGCGCGGGCGCGGTCATGCGGGGTGACCCAGAAATTCTTGCCCTTCACCCCGACGTCGAGCTGGACGATATGATCGCCCGCTTGCTGCTTCGAATAAGGGATCTGGCGTTCCGAGCGCGCTTCGAGGTCGCGGAGGAACGGATTGCGCACCGCGCTCGAATAGAAACCGGTCGGCGAGAAGCGGTGGAGCAGCACGTCGCCGTCGTCGAGCGTGCGCAGACGGTCCTTCCACTGCTGCGGGATCGGGCTTTCCTCGGTCAGCAACGGCCGGGTGCCGTACTGGAATACGATCTGGCCGAGTTCGGGATTGTCGATCCAGTTTTCCCAGTCGCGCAGATACCAGACGCCGCCGGCCATCACGATCGGCACATCGTCCGCGATACCCTCGGCGCGCATCGTCTCGCGCACCGCGGCGACGCGCGGATACGGGTCCTGCGGCACCAGCGGATCTTCGGCGTTCGACAGGCCGTTATGGCCGCCGGCAAGCCAGGGATCTTCATACACCACGGCGCCGAGCAGGTGCGGGACCTTGCTGTAAGCGCGCTTCCACAATGCGCGGAAGGCGCGCGCCGAGCTGATGATCGGCAGGTAGAGGACATTGTGCCGCGCGGCGATTTCGCTCAGTTTATACGGCATGCCGGCGCCGCAGGTCACGCCCGCGACCAGGCCCTTCGTCCGTTCGAGCACGCCTTCGAGGATCTGCTGCGCGCCGCCCATTTCCCAGAGCACGTTGATGTTGATCGCACCCTTGCCGCCCGACACGTCATAGGCGCGCTTGACCTGCGCGACCGCGCCCTCGATCCCGTACTGGATCAGTTCCTCGTGCCGCTCCTTGCGCGTGAGCGCGCGGTAAATCTGCGGAATGATCTTGCCCTCGGCGTCGTAACTGTCGGCATTGACCGCCGAAACGGTGCCGATGCCGCCCGCCGCGGCCCACGCGCCGCTCGACATATGGTTGGTCGCCGACACGCCCTTGCCGCCTTCGACAAGCGGCCAGACTTCGCGCCCGCCATAAAGGATGGGCTTCAAACCTTTGAACACTCTAAACCTTCTCTCTCTCCGCCGGTCCGCGCGCGCGAACCGGCCCCCGTTGCCGCCTGCGTAAGCGGAAATTGGGCCCTCTTGTCAATCGAAGCCGACCCATCCGCCGCTGAACGGCCCATAACCATGAAGTCCGCGAGCATAGAGCTTTTCATAGGCGCCGACCATATCAGATTCGTCGAACCGCTCTGCGGCGGTGCGCCGGTTGGCCGCCCCGACATCGGCGCGCAGCGCCGCATTTCCTGCCAATTGCGCCAATGCCGCCCGGAAACCAGCCTCGTCCGCAGTCACATGGGGCCGGTTCGCGTCCGAAACCATCGCGGCGACATCGCCGACCGCCGGGCTCACCACGGGCAGCCCCGCCGCCATCGCCTCGATCACCGCGATCGGCGCCTGTTCGCTGAGCGACGAGAGCGCGAGCAGGTCGAAATGGCCGATCCAGCGCGGAGGGTCCGCCATGAAGCCGGGCATGACGAGCCGGTCGGCCATGCCGCAGGCGGCTGCCGTGGCGGCGATCGCCGCGCGCTCGGGCCCTTCGCCGACGATCACGAGCCGGACATGCGGCGGCAGCGTGGCGACAGCACGCACGAGCCGCGGCAGGTCCTTGACCTTGCGCAGCCCCGCGACCGTGCCGATGACCACCTCGCCGTCGCGCCGCTCGAAACCCGCGATCGGCACCGACGGTCCCTTGGCATAGGCGGCGACGTCGATGCCGTTGCGGATCAAATGGGTGCGGGGTCCGGCACCCCATTCGTCGGCGGCAATCCGTTGCAAAAGGGTCGAGGGAACCACGACGCCCATCGCGTGCTTCAGCGCGGCGCGGCGAAACAGGTTGCGCTTCCAGTAGCGCCGGACGCTCTCGTCCTCGTTGAACCCGTCCTCATGATGGATGAGGCTGGGCGGCATCCTGTCCCACAGCCGGTTCCAAAACAGGCGGTGCGCCATCACCCCGTCCATCGCGCCCCAATTATAGCTGAGCACCAGTTCGAAATTCAGCATGTAATGCGCAAGGTCGCGGTAGCGGCCAAGCGCCGGTTTGCCGTGCAGCGGGGGCGCATCCTTCGGAAAATCGACGATAATCGCGGGATCGATCGCCTCGCGCGCGCCGAGCGCTTCGGGCATCGCCGACAGGATCGTGTGATGCGCGCGGTCGCCCATCAGATTCATCAGCCGCACCGCGCGCGCCTCCTTCCCGCCGAGCGAAAAGCTCGAATGAAGGTGCAGGATACGGATCGGCCACGGCGTCTCGGGCGCGTCGGCGCTCACGCTTGCGGAAGCTCCGCGACCCACGCATCGATGGCCGACAGCGCTTCGGGTTCGTCCATCGTCGGTGCATGGCCGACCCCCGGCACTTCGACCAGCCGCGAACCCGGCAACTCCGCCACCATCTTCTCGCCCGCCGATCGCGCCAAAATGTCCGACAGCGCACCGCGCAGGACCAGGAGAGGAATGCCGCCCAGCGCGCGATACGCCGGCCACAGGTCGACCCCGGCATCGCCGCCATTCGGCACCCGCAGCGGCGCCGCGATCTGTTTATCGTAATCGGTGACAATGCGTCCCTCGGGAGTCAGCCTGTGCGTGCGCTTGGTCAGCCGCAACCAGTCATGGATCTCATAGCCCGGATAGACCGCGCCGTTGAGCTCGGCGAAGGCGCGCGCGGCGTGCATCCACGTCGGCTGGCTGCCGCCCGCGCCGATATAGTCGCGAATCCGCTCGAGCCCGGCGGCTTGGAGCTCGGGGCCGACGTCGTTGAGCACCGCGCCGACCAGCCGCCCCGGCAGCGTCGCCGCCATCAGCATGGCGACCAGCCCGCCGAGCGAGGTCCCGATCGCCGCAAACCGGTCGATTGCCAGTTCATCCAGCATCGCGACGACGTCCTGCACATAGGTCAGCGGGACATAGGTCATCGGATCCTTGGCATAGGCGCTCTCGCCTCGCCCGCGGAATTCGATCACGATCGCCTTGCGATATTGCGCCACGTGCGGCGCCAGCGCCTCGAAATCGCGGGCATTGCGCGCGAGGCCGGGCATGCACAGCACCGGCGGCGCGCCTTCGCTGCCTTCGGGCCCGGCATAGACGCGCGCGTGCAGCCGGACGCCGTCGTGCGACCACCAATATTGGTCCGACCAGTCGCGGCGCCGTTCCTGCTTTGCATCCTGCTGGGCCAATATGGCTCGTCCCCTTTGTCTTCGCATTGGCGCTGTCCCGACGCGCAGGACTCATCGTCCGTCTATCGCCAACCGCGCGGCGCGGCGCAAGCAATCCGTCGCATCCACGTCCCGCAGGTTGCCGCCGCCCGCTTTCGCCGATAAGACGCGGGCGACCATGAGCGAGTCCTTGATTTCCTTCGAACCCGCAACCGGCGAGGAGCTCTGGCGCGGGCCGGTCAGCCATGTCGATGCCGAAGTCGAAACCGCCCGCCGCGCCTGGCCCGAATGGGCGGCAAAGCCCGTCACCTTCCGCACCGAAACGCTGCGCCGTTTCGCCGACCGGGTAAAGGCCGAGGGCGAGTCGCTTGCCGACCTGATCGCGCGCGAAACGGGCAAGCCCCTGTGGGAAGCCCGCACCGAGGTCGAATCGGTCGCGAACAAGGTCGATATTTCGGTGAAATCCTATGCCGAGCGCACCCCGAACCGCCGGATCGAGGGCGCAATGGGGCTGCGCAACGCGGTGCGTCACAAACCGCATGGCGCGGTCGCCGTGCTCGGCCCTTATAATTTCCCGGCCCACCTGCCGAACGGTCACATCGTTCCGGCGCTGATCGCGGGCAATTCGGTGGTCTTCAAGCCATCCGAAAAGACCCCCGCGGTCGGCGCCAAGCTTGTCGAACTGTTTCACAGCGCGGGCGTACCGCAAGAGGTGCTGCGCCTGGTGATCGGCGGACCCGAGACGGGCAAGGCGCTCGCGGGGCACGAAGGCATCGACGGCCTGCTCTTCACCGGCTCGGCGCGCACCGGCCTCGCCTTGAACCGCCAGTTCGCGGGCCAGCCGGGCAAGATGCTCGCGCTCGAAATGGGCGGCAACAATCCGATCGTCGTCTGGGACACTGCCGATATCCGCACCGCGGCGATCCTCGTCGTGCAGTCGGCCTTCCTCAGCGCCGGGCAAAGGTGCAGCAACGCGCGCCGGCTGATCGTCAAGGACAGCCTCGCCGACGCGCTGATCGACGAGGTGTGCAGCCTCGCGAACCGGTTGATCGTCGATCATCCGCACGCCGACCCTGCGCCCTATATGGGGCCCGTCATCGACAATGAGGCGGCCGACGGCCTGACCGAAAGCTTCCTTATCCTGATGTCGAACGGCGGTCAGGTGATCCGCCACATGGCGCGGCCGATCGCCGGCCGCCCCTTCCTGACCCCCGGCATCATCGACGTCACCGCGATGCCCGAACGCCCCGATGTCGAGCTGTTCGGCCCGCTGCTCCAGGTCATCCGCGTGGAAAGTTTCGAGGCCGCGATCGCCGAGGCGAACAACACCGCCTTTGGCCTGTCGGCGTCGCTGGTCGGCGGCACGCCGCAGCTTTACGACCAGTTCTGGGCGAATGCCCGCGCGGGCGTGATCAACTGGAACCGCCCGACCAATGGCGCCTCGTCGGCGGCCCCCTTCGGCGGCATCGGCCTGTCGGGCAACCACCGCCCGAGCGCCTTTTACGCGGCCGATTATTGCGCCTATCCGGTGGCGTCAGCCGAAAGCGATACGATGCGTGCCTCGATCGGCGTCGGCCTCCGCGACCCCGAAGGGTCGCAGCTGGTGACGAAGAAGTATCTTTAATACCGGGAAAGAAGGCCGTGCAAATTTACCTTCACCACCGTCAATAAACCCTGCTTTGCGCTTTCCGGGCGCGTGACCCATCTTCTCCAGCATGGAACAGTCACCCCCTCCTGCGGGCAAATTGTGGCTTGTCGGCGCCGGCCCCGGCGATCCCGACCTGCTGACGCTGCGCGCCGCGCGGCTGCTCGAAAGCGCGGACCTCGTGGTTCATGACGGGCTGGTCGGCGAAGGGGTGCTTGCGCTGATCCCGCCGCATGTGACGCGCATCAGCGTTGCCAAGCAGCGCAGCCGCCACACGATGAAGCAGGAACTGATCAACGAACTGCTCGTGCGCGAAACGCTCGCCGGCAAACAGGTCGTGCGCCTCAAGGGCGGCGATCCGTTCATCTTCGGCCGCGGCGGCGAGGAACTCGATGCCGCGCGCAAGGCCGACGTCGCGGTGGAGGTCGTCCCTGGCATCACCGCGGCGGCGGGCTGCGCCGCGCAGGCGGGCCTTCCTCTCACCCACCGCGAGGATGCCAGCGCGGTCAGCTTCGTCGCCGGCCAGTGCAAGGACCTGAGCGACCAGGACTGGTCGGGGCTCGCGGGCCACGGCCGCACCCTCGTCATCTACATGGGTCTCGCGACCGCATCGGCCATCGCCGACAAGCTGATCGCCGACGGCGTTTCGCCGGGCCTGCCGGTCGCGGTGATCGAGCGCGGCACGACCGCCGATGCCCGCGTCCTGCGCACCCTCCTGACCGACCTCGGCAACCTCGTCGCGCGTGAGAAAGTCCGGAGCCCGTCGCTGATCATCGTCGGCAAGGTCGCGGCGCGCGCCGATGCGCTCGACTGCCTCGGCGCGCCGGGCGTCGCGACACAAATAAGGGATTTCACATGAAGCTGCTCACGGGCAATGATCTGAAGACCGGGTTCGTGACCTGGTGGACCGGCACCGACTGGTCGATCCATATCGAGGACGCCGCCGATGTCGGCGAGCATGGCGAGGCGATCCTCGCCGCCGAGGAAGGCGCACGCCGCGTCAACGCGCCCTATATCATCGCGGGCGAGCAAACCCCCGATGGCCCCCGACCCGCGCACATCAAGGACCGTATCCGTGCCTTGGGACCGACCGTGCGCCCCGACCTGACATTGAAACCCGCCGATCCCGCGGCCGGCGACTGGGTGATCTGACATGTACAAATATGACGAATATGACCATGCGATGGTCGACGCGCGCGTCGCCGAATTTTCGGACCAGGTGCGCCGCCGCCTCGCGGGCGAGATCACCGAGGACCAGTTCAAGCCGCTGCGGCTGATGAACGGCCTCTACCTCCAGCTTCACGCCTATATGCTGCGCGTCGCGGTGCCCTATGGGACGCTCGACAGTCGTCAAATGCGGATGCTGGCGCATATCGCGCGCAAGTACGACCGCGATTACGGCCATTTCACCACGCGCCAGAACATCCAGTATAACTGGATCAAGCTGGAGGACGCCCCCGCGATCCTCGCCGACCTCGCGTCGGTCGAGATGCACGCGATCCAGACCAGCGGCAATTGCATCCGCAATATCAGCTCGGACCAGTGGGCCGGCGCCGCCGCGGATGAAATCACCGACCCGCGGCCGTGGGCCGAGCTGCTCCGCCAATGGTCGAGTTTCCACCCCGAATTCAGCTATTTGCCGCGCAAATTTAAAATCGCCGTCATCGCGGCCGACGAAGATCGTGCCGCGATGCGCCTGCACGACATTGGCATCCAGATCGTCGAGAAGGATGGTCAGCACGGCGCTGCGTTTTACGTGGGCGGCGGCATGGGCCGCACCCCGATGATCGCGCCGCTGATCAAAGAATTCGTGCCGCTCGAAGATATGCTGAGCTATGCCGAGGCGTGTCTGCGCGTCTACAACCGCTATGGCCGCCGCGACAATATCTACAAGGCGCGCATCAAGATCCTCATCCACGAACTCGGCGCCGACGAATATCGCCGCCAGGTCGAGGAAGAGTGGGCGCATGTGAAGTCGCTCGGCATCGACCCGCCGAAGGCCGAGTTCGACCGCATCGCGGCGCAATTCGCGCCGCCGCCGCTCGACGCGTCGGCGCCCGACACCATCGACCGCAGCGATCCCGACTTCGCGGTGTGGGTCGACCAGAATGTCGCGATGCATAAGGTGCCGGCCCACGCCATCGTCAACATCAGCCTGAAGCCCGTCGGGGGCATCCCCGGCGATGCTTCGTCGGCGCAGATCGACCTGATGGCCGATCTCGCCGAGACGTACAGTCATGACGAACTCCGCGTCACCCACGCGCAGAACATCGTGCTGCCGCACGTCCGCAAGGCCGATCTTTACGCGATCTGGCAAAAGCTCGACGAAGCGGGGCTCGCGACGCCGAACCTCGACCTGATCAGCGACATCATCGCGTGCCCCGGGCTCGATTATTGCAGCCTCGCCAACGCGCGCTCGATCCCGGTCGCGCAGAAGATTGCGGCGCGCTTTTCGGACCTCGGCCGCCAGAAGGAACTCGGCGAGCTCAAGCTCAAGATTTCGGGCTGCATCAACGCGTGCGGCCATCATCATGCCGGCCACATCGGCATCCTCGGCGTCGATCGCAAAGGTACCGAGAATTACCAGCTTTTGCTCGGCGGATCGGGCGCCGAGGACGTGTCGCTCGGCACGATCACCGGCCCGGGCTTCGACGAGGACGGCATCGTCGACGCGATCGAGCGCGTTACCGACAAATATCTCGCCGAACGGACCGAGGGGGAGCGTTTCGTCGACACCTTCCGCCGCGTCGGCATGGCCCCGTTCAAGGAGGCGATCTATGGTTGAGCGCGACGCGGTTTTCCCGCCCGAACCCCACGCCCTGTACGAAGCGCATCGCTATTCGCCCGCGATCCGGTCGAATGGATTCCTGTTCGTGTCGGGACAGGTCGGCGCGCGCACCGACGGCTCACCCGAACCCGACCTCGCGGCGCAGGTGCAGCTGGCGTTCGACAATCTCAACGCGATCCTGAAAGCCGCCGGGTCGAGCTTCGACGAGGTCGTCGACGTGACTTTGTTCATGATCGATCCCGACAAGCATTTCGAGACGATCTTTCCGGTGCTCGGGGCTAACTGGGGCGAGAAGCCCTATCCGAACATCACCGCCGTCGGGGTGACCTGGCTTTCCGGCTTCACCTTCGAAATCAAGGTAATCGCCCGCATTTCCGGAGACGCCGCATGACCGACGCCCGAAGCGATCAGCAAGGCGAAGAGCCCTGCGTCACCCTCGATGCCTTTCTGTCACAGTCGAACGCGACGGCGGTCCGGCTCGAAAGCGATGAGGATGCGCGCGCGCTCATCCCTTATCTCGACCGGCTGAAGCTGATTGAGGTCGCCTTTCCCAAATTCCGCGACGGCCGCGGCTATTCCTCCGCGCGCATCCTGCGCGAGGCGGGTTATGCGGGCGAGCTGCGCGCGCAGGGCGACGTACTCGTCGACCAGATCGCCTATATGAAGCGCTGCGGCTTCGATACATTCGCACCCGAAAAAGACCTCAACCCTGCGGACGTCGAGGCGGCGCTGTCGCGCTGGCCCGAACATTATCAGGGCGCCGCCGACGGCGCGGTGCCGATATGGAAGCTGAGGCATGGCTGACGTGAAACACTCTCTCCCCAAAGCCGGCGAAGACCGCACCCGCGACCGCATCGACGTCGCGCCCCGCTTCACGCAGGCCGACGTCATCCGCCTCAACAACCTGTTCCGCGGTCAGGACGCCGCCGAAGTCGTCGCGAGCGTGATCGGCGCGGGCCTGCTCGGCGAGACCGCGATCGTGTCGAGCTTCGGCGCCGAAAGCGCAGTGCTGCTCCATCTCGTGGCGCAGGCTGCGCCCGACATGCCCGTGCTGTTCCTCGATACCGGCAAGCATTTCCCCGAAACGCTCGCCTATCGCGACGAACTGGCCGCGAAACTGAAGCTCAACATCGTCAACCTGGCGCCCGATGCCGAGGAACTCGCAAAGAAGGACGCGACCGAGCTGCGCTGGTCCTACGACCCCGACGGCTGCTGCGAAATTCGCAAGGTCAAGCCGCTGGAAAAGGCCCTCGCCGATTTCGACACGTCGATCACCGGGCGCAAGGGTTTCCAGTCATCGACGCGGCAGGGCCTCGCGCGCTTCGAACTCGACGGCACCACCGGCCGCCTCAAATTCAATCCGCTCGCCAACTGGACGCGCGAGCAGCTCGATGAATATTTCGAGGCGCACGACCTGCCGCGCCACCCGCTCGAGGCCGAAGGTTATCCCTCGATCGGCTGCTCGCCCTGCACGTCGAAGGTCAAGCCGGGCGAAGACCCGCGTTCGGGCCGCTGGCGCGGCTGGGACAAGACCGAGTGCGGCATCCACGAAGCGGTGACGCCGCTCGGCGACGACCCGGCGAACGACCCGGCGTTCTGATCGAACTTAGGGATCAACCCTCACTCATAATCCTCGAACGCCATGCTGTCGTCGGCGAGGTCGCTGAACTTGGTCGTCTTCGCCTCGAAGTGCAGGCGCACCTTGCCGGTCGAGCCGTGACGCGATTTCGCTACGATGACCTCGGCGAGCCCGAAGACGCGCTCCATCTCGGCCGCCCATTCCTCGTGCGCGGCGTGAATCTTCACATCGTCGCCCTCGACCGGGCGCTTGGGCTCCTTCGCCGCGACATAATAATCCTCGCGGAACACAAAGAGCACCATGTCGGCGTCCTGCTCGATCGAGCCCGATTCGCGAAGGTCGGACAGCTGCGGGCGCTTGTCCTCGCGACTTTCGACCTGACGGCTGAGCTGCGACAGCGCCATCACGGGGACATGAAGTTCCTTTGCCAAGGTCTTCAGGCCACGCGAAATTTCTGAAATTTCCTGGACGCGATTGTCGCCACTTTTCGACGAACCTTGCAGCAGCTGGAGATAATCGACGACGATGAAGCCGATGCCGTGCCGCCGCTGCAGCCGCCGCGCGCGCGTGCGCAAACCGGCGATCGTCAGGCCCGGCGTGTCGTCGATGAACAGGGGCAAGGTCTGGAGCTGCTGCGCGGCGCGGCTCAATTGCTGGAACTGCTCCTTGCTGATCTTGCCCATGCGCAGCGCCTCGCCCGACACCCCCGACTGTTCGGCGAGCACGCGCGTCGCGAGCTGGTCCGCCGACATTTCGAGGCTGAAGAAGGCGACCTTCGCGCCCATATTCTTCTCGGCCGGGATGCCGTCGTCCTCGTCGCGGCGCCAGCGTTCGGCGGCGTTATAGGCGATGTTCGTTGCGAACGAGGTCTTGCCCATGCCCGGGCGGCCCGCGAGGATCATCAGGTCAGAATTGTGCATGCCACCGATCTTGGCGTTCATGCTCGCGATGCCGGTGGTGATCCCCGACAGGTGGCCGCCCGAATTCAATGCGCGCTCGGCCGCCTGCAGCGCGGTGAGGCTCGCCTGGCTGAAGCTCTTGACCGATCCCATCTCGGCCTCGCCCCCGGCGACGCGGTAAAGCGCCGTCTCGGCTTCCTCGATCTGCGCCTGCGGATCGACGCGCTCGCTGGTATCGAGGGCATTTTCAACGAGCGTGCGCCCGACACCCGCGAGCTCGCGGAGCAGCGCAAGGTCGAAAATCTGCCGCGCAAAGTCGCGGGCACCGATCAGCCCGGCACCACTGCCCGTCAGCTGCGCCAGATAGCCGACCCCGCCGACCGCCTTCATCGCCTCGTCGGCCTCGAAATAGGGCTTCAGCGTCACCGGCGTCGCGATGCTGTTGCGCTCGATCAGCGCCATCGTCTGCTGAAAGATGCGGCCGTGCAGCGGCTCGAAGAAATGCTCGGGGCTGAGCGCGACGGGCAGATCCTCGACGACTCGGTTGTCGATCAGGATCGCGCCGAGAAACGCGGCCTCAGCCTCGATATTACGGGGTAATTGGCGCTCATCCCCGGTGTTTGCCGGGGTCGGGATCAGGGCTAGTTCTGGCATGGCGACCCTCATGCGTTGCCGCTTCGAACGGCGCAACAGGCGATGCCCGACAGGCTATCATAACTGTGGGTTGCTGTGAATAAGTCGCCCCCTTGCCCTTCGCGGCGCGCCAAGTAGAAGCACGGACAGCATGAACGACGCAGACCCCTCCAAACAGCGGATCATTTCGATCGAACTCGACGAAGGGTCGATCGTCTGGCGCAATCCCGACGTCGAGCAGGAGCGCCGCGTCGCGATCTTTGACCTGATCGAGGATAACAAGTTCGTGCCGCAACGCGGCCATCCCGACGGTTATGCGGGTCCGTATCGCTTGATGCTGCGTGTCGAGGACGGCCGGTTGATTTTTGAAATCGCTCGCGAAGATGGCTCGCCGCTCGAGGCGATCATTCTCGGCCTCGGCCGTTTCCGCCGCCCCATCCGCGACTATTTCGCAATCTGCGACAGCTATTATCAGGCGATCAAGACCTCGACCGCGCAGCAGATCGAAACCGTCGACATGGCGCGGCGCGCGCTGCACAACGAGGCTGCCGAACTGCTGATGGATCGGCTCGACGGCAAGATCGCGGTCGATTTCGACACCGCGCGGCGGTTGTTCACGCTGATCTGCGTGCTGCACATCAAGGGCTGATCATGGCAACGGGGGCGATCAGGGGTGGAAAGGCAGCGCAGACCGCAGCCGCATGGCGCGCCGCGATCGGGCGCACGCTGCGCCGGATCGGCGCCGCGGTCGTATTGCTTCTCCTCGCTGCGGGCCTCGCGCTCTGGTGGGCGGCGCGCTGGACGCCCGACCGCGCCGTCTATCCAACGCAGGGCGTGACAATCGACGCGGGCAATGGCGACGTCCATTGGGGGTCGATCAAGGCCGCGGGCGCCGAATTCGCCTATATCGCTGCGACCGACGGGTTGGGCGGTATCGACCCGAAATTCGCGCGCAACATGGCCGGCGCGCGCGACGCAGGCGTGCAGGCGGGCGCAATCCACCGCTACAGCCTCTGCCAGCTCGCGACCGACCAGGCCGCCAATTTCATCCGCCATGTGCCGCGCCGCGCCGACATGCTGCCCGCCGTGGTCTGGCTCGACTATGACGACCGCTGCCCCGATCGCCCGACGCGCGCGCTGCTCCTGTCCGAACTCGCTACCTTCCTCGCGCAGATCGAGGCGCATATGGGCAAGCAAAGCCTGATCGCGCCCGGCCCGGCATTCGAGAGCGATTACAAGGTGACGCGGGGCATCGCGCGCACGACCTGGCTGCGCCGCGACTTTTTCGAACCCGATTATGGCGCGCATCCGTGGGCGATGTGGCAGGCGAACGACTATGTCCGCCTGTCGGGCGCGACGGGCACCGTCGGCTGGAATGTGCTGCGCCCGCAAGGAGAGATGCGATGACCGATACCCGTGATGCGCTGATCGACGCGGCGCGCGACGCCGCGATTCGCGCCTATGCCCCCTATTCGGGCTTCCACGTCGGTGCGGCGCTACTGCTCAAAAATGGCGATATCGTCACCGGCGCCAATGTCGAAAATGCGAGCTACGGCCTCACCCTCTGTGCCGAGACCGTGGCGGTGGCGAAGATCGTCAACGAGGGCTGGATCGGCGAGCTCGCCGAGGTCGCGATCATCGGCGGGCGCCCCCACGGCGAGGAATTGATGGGCGCCGACCCGGTCAATCCGTGCGGTCGCTGCCGCCAGATCCTCAACGAAGCGGCCGAGCGGTCGAAGGTTGATATTCTCGTCCATTGCGCCTCGGGCGATGGCAGCGCGGTCAAGAGCTACCGGCTCAGCCAGCTGCTTCCCGCGGCCTTCGGGCCCAAGGATCTCGGCCTCATCGACTGACCGCTTGCGCAAAACGCGCCGCGCTTACAAGAGACACCATGGCCATTCTTTCCGACCGCTGGATTCGCAAAGCCGCCCAGACGCAGGGCATGATCGAACCCTTTGTGGAGGCGCAACGCCGCGACGGCTGCATCAGCTACGGCCTCTCCTCCTATGGCTATGACGCGCGCGTCGCGCCCGAATTCAAGATATTCACCAACGTCGATTCGACGATCGTCGATCCCAAGGATTTCGACCCGAAGAATTTCGTCGATCGCGAGACCGACGTCTGCATCATCCCGCCGAACAGCTTCGCGCTCGCGCGGACGGTCGAATATTTCCGCATCCCGCGCGACGTGCTCGTCATCTGCCTCGGCAAGTCGACCTATGCGCGCTGCGGCATCATCGTGAACGTCACCCCGCTCGAACCCGGCTGGGAAGGCCATGTGACGCTCGAATTCTCGAACACCACCCCCCTGCCCGCCAAGATTTACGCCAATGAAGGCGCATGCCAGTTCCTCTTCCTGCAGGGCAACGAGCCGTGCGAGACGAGCTACGCCGACCGTGCGGGCAAATATATGGGGCAAAAGGGCGTCACGCTGCCCAAGCTTTGAGTGACCTCGTCATTGCGAGGAGCCGAATGCGACGCGGCAATCTCCAGCTATCGTCGTGAATGAACACTGCTGGAGATTGCTTCGCTACGCTCGCAATGACAAAGATCGGTTTGCGTCACGCGCTAAAATTGATAACGTTCCCATAAATCGAAAATGGGGATGAGGTCATGAAATTCCGTGCCGCCGCACTCACGCTCGCCGCGCTGTTTCCTTCCGCCGCCGCACACGCCCAAGGCTTTCTGAAGGTTGAAGGGACAGCGATCGTGGACGGATCGGGCAAGCCGGTGATCCTGCGCGGCATGGGGCTCGGCGGCTGGATGCTTCAGGAAGGCTATATGCTGAAGCTTGGCGAGGTCGGGCAGCAGCACAAGATTCGCGCGAAATTGGTCGAACTCGTCGGCGAGGAGCGCACCGCGCAATTCTATCGCGCCTGGCTCGACAATCACACGACCCGCGCCGACATCGACGCGATGGCGAAATGGGGTTTCAACTCGGTGCGCCTGCCGATCCATTTCGACCGGCTCACCCTGCCCGCCGACAAGGAGCCGAAGCGGGGGGAGGATACATGGAACGAGGAAGGTTTCGAGCGCATCGACCGCCTGCTCGAATGGAGCAAGGCGAATAGCATCTACCTGATCCTCGATCTCCACGCCGCACCGGGCGGCCAGGGCAACGACCTCGCCATTTCCGACCGCGACCCCGACAAGCCCTCGCTGTGGCAAAGCGAGGAGAACCAGCGCAAGACCGTCGCGCTGTGGCGCAAGCTCGCCGCGCGCTACAAGGACGAGCCGTGGATCGGCGCCTATGACCTGATCAACGAGCCCAACTGGAGCTTCGCGACTCCCGGCAAGGGCAATGGCTGCGACGAGACCGAGAACAAGGCGGTCTGGAGCCTCCAGCACCGCATCACGAAAGCGATCCGCGAGGTCGATACCAAGCATATCGTGATCATCGAGGGCAATTGCTGGGGCAATAATTACGGGGGTCTGCCGCCCGCTTGGGACGCCAATATGGTGCTCAGTTTCCATAAATACTGGAATCGCAATGACGAAAGCAGCATCGCCGAAATCAAGGCGCTGCGCAGCAGCTATAACCGCCCGATCTGGCTCGGCGAGTCGGGCGAGAACAGCAACGCATGGTATCGCGACGCGATCGCGCTCGTCGAAGAGGGCGGCATCGGCTGGAATTTCTGGCCGCTCAAGAAGATCGGTTTCAACCAGCCGCTCGAGATCGTCGCCGGCGACGGCTGGATGAAGATCGTGGCATGGATGACGGGCAAGGGAGAGAAACCCCCGGCCGACGAGGCCTTCGCCGCGATGATGCAGCTCGCCGACAGCGCGCGCTTCGAGAAGAATATCCCCAAGCCCGATGTCATCGACGCGATGTTCCGCCAGCCGCACGATGCGAGCTATCGCGCATTCCAAACGCGCAGGCTGGGCGATGAAACGCTGACCATTCCCGCCGTCGATTACGACCTCGGGCCGCCGGGCGTCGCCTATCACGACACGGTCGACGCCAATTATCACGTCGCCACCGGCGGCGAGCGGACGCCGTGGAACAATGGCGCCGCCTATCGCAACGACGGCGTCGATATCGCGCGCGACGCGGGCGGCGCACCCTATGTCGGCGACTTCGTCACCGGCGAATGGATGCGCTACAGCGCCGATGTCGCGACGACCGGCCGCTGGACCGTGTCCGCGCGCGTGCGATCGGCCAAGGGCGGCCGCATCGGGATCGACGAGCGCGGCATCGCCATTCCCGCGGGCACCGTCTGGCGGACGGTGAAGCTCGCCGACCTCGACCTGCCCGCCGGACCCGGCGCCGCGACGCTGCGCGCGCTCGATTGCAGCGACTGCGAGGTGGCCGAGCTGGTCTTCACCCCGCGCTGACGGGGAACCCATCGCCTCCCCGCGCGTCCTCTCTCCACAAGCGGACGGGGCCGCCAGAGGAGGATTATCCATGTCCATGATCGCCGTCTTTTTCGGCCGCCTGTTCATCGCCGTGATTTTCATCGTGTCGGGGATCAACAAGCTGATCCACGTCAACGATACGAATGCGATGATTTCGGCGGTGGGCCTTCCCGGCGGTCTCGCCATCCCGACCGGCCTCTTCGAACTGATCGCCGGCGCCTGCCTCGCGCTTGGCGTAGCGACGCGCCTCTGGTCGATCCTGCTCGCCGCCTTCGTTCTCCTTACCATCCTCTTTTTTCACCGCGAATTCACCGATCCGGTGCAGGCGATGGCGGCGATGAAGAATCTCGCGATCGCAGGCGGGCTCCTCTGCCTCTTCGGCTATGGGCACACGCGCTGGAGTTACGACGCGCTGCGCCAGCGCCGCCGCGACGAGCTTGCGGCGCACCGGGCGCAAGTTCACGCGACGGAGGCCGAGGTGCGCGCCGCGCGCGCCGAAGGCCGCGCCGAAGCGGTCGGCGCGCCCGTGGTGGTCGAAAAGCGCCCCTTCTGGCGGCGCTGACGCTTCGCGCTTGGCAAGCACCCGCGCCTGCGCTAGCCTCCACTTAACGTTTACGTAAAGGGAGGGTTTGCCATGGCGTCCCGCGATCTCGACATCATTGTTTACGGTGCGACCGGCTTTACCGGCCGGCTCGTCGCCGAATATCTTGGAGCGCATTACAAGGGCCGCAAGGATGCGCCCAAATGGGCGATGGCAGGGCGCAGTCTCGACAAGCTCGCCGAGGTGCGCGACCTGATCGGCGCCAGCGAGGAGACGCCGTTGATCGTCGCCGACGCGAGCGACCCCGCGAGCCTAGACAAGATGGCCGCGAGCACCAAGGTCGTGCTCACCACCGTCGGCCCCTACCAGCTCTATGGCAGCGAACTCGTCGCCGCGTGCGTCCGCGCCGGCACCGCCTATGCCGATCTTTGCGGCGAACCGGGCTGGATGCGCGAGATGATCGACACGCATGAAGCCGCCGCCAATGCCTCTGGCGCGCGGATCACCTTCAGCTGCGGCTTCGACTCGATTCCTTTCGATCTCGGAGTGCTGTTCCTCCAGGCCGAAGCGGTGAAGCGCCACGGCAAGCCCGCGCCGCGCGTCAAGGGGCGCGTCCGCAAGATGGCGGGCGGTGCCTCGGGCGGCACGATCGCGAGCCTGACCGAAACGCTGAAGGCCATCGCCAAGAAACCGTCGCTCGCGCTGCTGCTCAAATCCTCCTTTGCGCTGACCCCCGGTTTCGAGGGACCGTCGCAACCGACCGGCCTCATCCCCGAATATGACGGCGCGACGGGCACCTGGACGGCGCCCTTCGTCATGGCGCCGATCAACACGAAGAATGTCCACCGCACCAATTTCCTGCTCGGCCATCAATGGGGCGCGGATCTCGTCTATGACGAGATGGTGATGACGACGATCGGCGACGCCGGAAAGGCGATGGCCGAAGCGATGGCAAAGGCGAATCCCTTCGGCGACTCGCAGCTCAAGCCCGGCGAGGGGCCGAGCAAGGAAGAGCGCGAAAACGGCTTCTACGACATCCTTTTCATCGGCGAATATCCCGACGGCACCACGGTGCGCGCTTCGGTGCAGGGCGACCGCGACCCCGGCTATGGCTCGACGTCGAAAATGCTCGCCGAAACGGGGATGGCGCTGCTCGAAAACAAGGGCGCGGGCGGCGTGTGGACACCGGGCGCGCTGCTCGGCGACGCGTTGATCGAGCGGCTGACGGCGAACGCCGGGCTGACCTTCCGACTAGAGGACTGAAGACAAGATGACGACCTGCCCCAGCCCGCTCGACGCGCTGCTCTCGACGCTGCGCACCGAAGAGGGCGTGGCGAAGGCGCATATCGACGAAGGATGGATGCAGGGGCGAACCGCCTATGGCGGGATCAGCTCGGCGGTCGCGCTCGCGGGCACGATGGCGCTGCATCCGACCGAGACGCCGCTGCGCTATGCGCAGATCAGTTTCGTCGGCCCCGTAGGAGGCGACTGCACGGTCGAAACGCGCGTGCTGCGCCAGTCGAAATCCTCGCTGTTCATCGACGCCGGCGTGTCGAGCGATCAGGGCTTCGGCACCGCCGCGGTCTTCGCTTTCTCGGGCGAGCGGAAAAGCCATCTCGATCACAACCGGCTGACGATGCCTGATACGCCCGATCCGGAGACGCTGGCGCCGGTGCCCGAGCATCATGCGCGCCCGTCCTTCACGCGCCATTTCGATATGCGCCCCACGACGGGTCCGCGCTTTGCGTGGAAAAGCGAGGTCGGCGAATATCTGACCTGGGTGCGCTTCGTCGAGGAACCCGCCTGCCATCCCGCAGTCGCGCTGCTCGCGATGGGCGACGCGCTGCCTCCCGCCGCTATGGCGCTGTTCAGCCAGTTCGGCCCGATCAGTTCGATGAACTGGACGGTGAACATGCTCACCGGGACGCCCGAAACCGATGACGGATGGTGGCTGCTCTCGGCGAAGACCGGCTATGCGCGCCACGGTCTGTCGGTGCAGGACATGATGCTGTGGAACCGCGCCGGCGAGCCGATCCTCAGCGGCAGTCAGGCGATCGCAATTTATGCGTGACGATATGCGTCAGTCGTCCCAGCCGTAATCGTCGTTCGGGCCGTCATGATGGCGCTCGCGCCATTTCTTCTCGGCTTCGCGCCGTTCCTTCGCGGCTTCCCGGCGGCGCTCATCGTCGAGCTTGGCCAATTCACGGTCGCACTCGAAGGCCTTTTGACGGAACTCGCGCCGAGCCTTCGCTTCATCGAGCTTCTTGTCGCAATCGGCGACCGTCTCCCAATGCTTCTTGCGGTAATCTTCCCGATAGTCTCCGGGATCGGCTGCCGCAGGGACGCCACTCAATAACAGCGCCGAAACGCCGAAAGCGGCAAAACGGATAAGCATGGCCGTTCTCCTTTGGATCGACGGCGTAGCAAAGCCAAGATGAACGCATATTGAAGCGGTGCGCCGCGCCGGGTCAGGACCGTCCCGTGGCCAACAGGATCGGGCGCCGCCTTCCCTAAGGCGCCAGCGGCAAAGCGATCACCGCATCGAGCCCGCCGCCTGCGCGGTTGGCCAGCGTCAGCGCCCCGCCCTCACCCTCGGCGATATCGCGCGCGATCGACAGGCCCAGCCCGGCGCCGCCCGTCGCACGATTGCGCGACTGTTCGCCGCGCGCGAAGGGTTCGATCAGCGTCCTGATCTGCT
This sequence comes from Sphingopyxis sp. JAI108, assembly GCF_013410105.1. Classification (GTDB taxonomy): domain Bacteria; phylum Pseudomonadota; class Alphaproteobacteria; order Sphingomonadales; family Sphingomonadaceae; genus Sphingopyxis; species Sphingopyxis chilensis. Next base: position 1,317,775 of record NZ_JACCCJ010000001.1, on the reverse strand, counting down.
CTTCGGTCAGGCCGGGGCCGTCGTCCGAGACAATGATCCGCGCCTGCCCGGCCTCGACCCGCACCGACAGCCGCGCGCGCGTCCCATAGGCCACCGCATTGTCGGTAAGGTTGCGCAATGCGCGCTTGAGCAGCATCGGCCGCGCCAGCACGTCGGCATCGGCAATGTCGCCGATCGCGACATCCTTGCCGCGTTCCTGATAATCGGCCGCGAGTTCCCCCACCATTTCGCGGAGCGGGATGCGTTCCTGCGCCTCGGTTCCTGCGCCCGACCGCGCCAATGCCAGGATATCGGTCAGCATCGCCGTCATTTCCTCGATGCTCGCGATCATCTTGTCGCGCAGCGCGTCGTCGTCGACCTGCTCGACGCGCACGCGCAGGCTGGCGAGCGGGGTTCGCAGATCGTGACCCACCGCGCCGAGCATCCGGTCCTTGTCGGACAGCATCGTCGAAATCCGGCCGCGATAGGCGTTGAAGGCGGCGATGAGGTCGCGCATGTCCGACGGCCCTTCCTCTTCGAGCGGCGGCGCGTCGCGCAGCGCCGGATTGGTGCGGGCGGCGCGTGTCAGGTCGCGCAAGGGCCGTGCGACGCGCCACGCGATCAGCATGACCGGGACGAGGAGGAGGAGGTAGAGCGAGAGCGTCTGCCAGACGAGAAAGCCCTGCAACCGGTCGCCGCCGACCTGAATCCGGCTGCGCACCGCGAAATGGCGGCCATCGACCTTTGCCGAGACGATGACGATCCGGCCCGGGAAATTGGGACGTTGCAAGCGCGAACGCGCGGGCAGTATCCAGGCATCGACCGCTTCGACCTGGACCTCGGCATCGTGCAGCAGGCCCGAGACATAGTCGGCAAGATCGGGCATCCGCGTCGCGCCGGCGGGCACCGGGATCGGCGTTTCGGATATCACGAGCTTCGGGCCGCGCTCGCGCCCGCGCCGGTCCTGGTTTCGGTCTTCGCGGCGTGCGCGGTACTCGCCGCGCCGGTCGCGCTCGACGGCGTCGATGATGCGCGCGACGGCCATCCCGCCGCCATGCGCAAGAAACTGCTGCTTCTGCCCGCGCGCGAGCAGCGCGAAGTTGATCGCCTGCGCGACGAAAAGCATCACCGCGACGGCGAAAACGAGCTGCCCGACGAGGCTGCGGGGCCACAGGCGCGGCTTCACGCGGCGGGTCCCATCCGTTTCACTTCGCAGGCGAGCGTATAGCCCCCGCCCCACACGGTCTTGACGATCTGCGGATGCGCGGCGTCGACTTCGATCTTCTTGCGCAAGCGGCTGACCAGATTGTCGATCGCGCGGTCGAAGATATCGGCCTCGCGCCCGCGGACGAGATCGAGAAGCCGGTCGCGGCTCATCACCTGCCGCGGATGGCGGACCAGCGCATGCAGCAGATGATATTCGCCCGACGACAGCGCTATTTCCTCGCCCGCCTCGTCGACGAGCACGCGCTCGACCTCGCGCAGCACCCACGGGCCAAAGGCATAGCTCGTCCCGCCTCCGTCGATCGCGCGGCCGCCTGCCTGCGTCCGCCGCAATACGGTGCGGATTCGCGCCACCAGTTCACGCGGGTTGAAGGGTTTGACGACATAATCGTCGGCACCGATCTCCAGCCCGATAATGCGTTCGGTATCCTCGGCGCGCGCCGTGAGCAGGATGACGGGAATGCTGCTCGTCTCGCGCAGGTGGCGCGTGAGCGACAGTCCGTCCTCGCCGGGCATCATGATGTCGCTGACGACAAGGTCGACCGTCTGCGCGCGCAGCACCGAGCGCGCCTCGGCGGCGCTTGCCGCATCGACCACCATAAAGCCCTGCGCGGTCAGATATTCGGCGAGCGGTTCCCGGATCGACGGTTCATCGTCGATCAGCAGAATACGCGGCGTATCGCTATCGGTCATCGGGTTTCCGTCAAAAAGATGCTAGTTCGCCCACCGGTCCGCGGGGACCGGTGGGCGATAGCTGGCAGGGACCGGCGGCAAAGGCAATGCCGGGAGGGGGATGGCCTGTCGTTACCTGAAAGGCCCCTGCCAAATGGCTTATTCGCCCGCCGGAGCAGCCGGGGCCGCACCGCGCTTGGCGCGCCACGCGCCGCGCTGGGCCTTGCGTTCCTCGGGCGTCACCTGACCGTCCTTGTTCGCATCGGCCGCATCGAAGCGCGCGAGCACCGCGGTCTGGAACTCGGCCTGGCTGATCGCCTTGTCGCCATCGGTATCGGCCTTGCCCATCATCATGCCATGATGGCCGCCCCGCTTGCCGTGATGGCCGCGTATGCCGTGGCGCTTGCCCTTGCCGGCCTCGCCGGCCTCGGTGCGCCTTTCACCGCGCTTGGCGGCGCGGTCGGCACCATGCTGGTCCCATTCGGCCTTGCTGATGCTGCCATCGCCGTCAGCATCGAGGCGAGCGAACTTCTTCTCCTGCATCTCGGCGCGTTTGGCCGCGCGATCGGAGCCGTCGAGTTTGCCGTCCTTGTTGGCATCGAGCTTCGCGAACATCTCGGTGGCCGTGGTTTGCACCTCGGCGCGGGTCTGCACCGCATTACGATCGCCGCCACCGGGGGCGGCGAGGACGGGCACGGCAATCAAGGCCGCGCCCAGCGTCAAAAGAGGGATTTTCATGGTCATGTGAGCGAACTCCTTCGAGGGACCTTGCGGGGGGAGAGGCGGGTCCCGATGAAGGCGTTTTAGCCGCGATTTGTCCCAGCCCGTTGCCGGATCATCGAAAAAATGTCGCAAAATGTCGCAGAAAGGGCGCGCCGTTCATGGGCGCGCAAGCGGACGGGGCCGATCCGCACCAAAGTCACGGACCGGCCCCGAACCACCATCGTCAGGGACTGACGGGTGAATCTTCGTCATTATCGGCGACGAGGATGATCGCGCCAACGCCGACCAGCAGGCCGACAAGCCCGATGATCCAGCTCGAATTGCCCTCAAGCTCGTTTGCTCCCGCAGCGACCGACGCCGCGCGCGGCGCGCTCGATGCGGCCGAGGCCGCGACCGGGGCAGCAACGACCGACAGGGCCGCGAAAGTTATCGCCGTCTTTTTGAATATTCTCATTTCATTCTCCGTCATTGGAACATGTCCCTACCGCCGATCAACGAATCAGCGGCCAGCATCGATCCCCCCACCACATGCCGTTCATCGCGGAAGTTGGACGGGTCAGCGAACCGGCGCCCGGCTGCGGCACCGAAAGTTTCACAGCAGCCTCAGCATGTTGCGGCGGCGATGCACTGCCCCTACGCTCGCGCCGTAAAAGCAGGAGGGAGAATCGCATGACCGACACGGCGCCCGATCGACGGACCATTCTCGCGGCGATGGGCGGCCTTGCCGTCGCATCGATCGCACGCCCCGCATGGGCGCAAGAAAACGGCGACGCGCGCCTCGATGCGCTGCTTTCCGCCCAATTCGAACAGGGGCTGCGCGACGAGCCGACGCGCGCCACCTCGCTCGGCATCGACACCGGCGTCCGCGCCGCGCTCCGCGCGCAATTTCCCGACTGGTCGCCTGCCGCGCGCGAGGCGCGGACCCGCCAGATCGACCGCGACCTCGCTGCCGTCCGCGCGATCAAGGGCGATACGCTCGGCGAGGCGGCGCGCATCGCGCACGACAGCGCCGAATTCGACCTCGTCACGCGGCAGCGGCTCGCGCGCTTCCCCTATCATACCGGCGGCTTCGGCCACCGCCCCGGCCCCTATGGCGTTACCCAGCTCGGCGGCTTTTACACCGGGGTAAGCACATTCCTTGACAGCCAGCATCCGGTCGCGACAAAGGCCGATGCCGACGCCTACATGCTGCGGCTCCAGGCGATCCCCGCGTTGTTCGACACCGACACCGAAATCGTCAAGGCGAATGCCGCGATGGGCGTCGTCGCACCGCGGTTCATCCTCGACCAGGCGCTTCAGCAGCTCGGCCGCCTGCGCGACGGCGACGTCGCGGACAAGACGCTCGTCGCGTCGATCGCGAAACGGAGCGCCGTCATCGGCCTGTCGGGCTATGGCGAGCGCGCGGCGGCGGTGTTCGAAGGGCCGATCCGCGCCGCGCTGACACGACAGATCGACGCGCTGACCGAACTCTTGCCCCGAGCGGGGATAGACGCCGGCGTCGCGCGCCTGCCCGATGGCGAGGCCTATTATGCCGCGACGCTCGCACAGCATACGACGACGAACCTCGGTGCCGCCGAAATCCATCGCATCGGCCGCGAGCAGGTCGCCGACCTGACGTCGCGGATAGACACGCTGCTCAAGGCGCAGGGCTATACGAAGGGCAGCATCCGCGACCGGCTAAACGCTCTCGGCAAGGCAGAGGGCCAGCTCTTCGCGAACGACGACGCCGGCCGCGCCGAGATGCTCGCCTATTTGAACGGCCTGCTCGTCAAGATTCGCGGCCGCCTGCCGCAGGTGTTCAGCCACTTGCCCAAGGCGCCCTATGAAATCCGGCGCGTCCCTCCAGAGATCGAGATCGGCGCGCCCGGCGGTTCGGCGCAGGCCGGCACCCCCGACGGCTCGCGCCCCGGCATCTTCTTCATCAACCTGCGCGATACCGCCGAATGGCCGCGCTACACGCTCCCCACGCTCGCCTATCACGAGGGCGCGCCGGGTCATTTGTTCGAAGGGGCACTGAAGTTCGAGGACAGCGAACTGCCGCTCTACCGGCAGGCGGCGTCGGTCACCGCCTATGGCGAAGGCTGGGGCCTCTACGCCGAGCAGGTGGCCGAAGAGCTTGGCATGTATGACGACGATCCGCTCGGCAAGATCGGCTACCTCGCCTCTTATGCCTTTCGCGCGTCGCGCCTCGTCGTCGATACCGGGCTTCATTCGATGGGGTGGAGCCGCGAACAGGCGATCGACTATATGGTCGAAAATTCGTCGAACTCGCCGAGCGCGTCGCGCACCGAAATCGACCGCTATATCGTCTATCCGGGGCAGGCGTGTTCGTACAAGGTCGGCCAGATCGCGATCAGCAGAGCGCGCGATGAGGTATCGAAGCGTCCGGGCTATGACATCAAACGCTTCCACGATGTCGTGCTGGGCGCGGGTCGCATCCCGCTCGCAGTGCTCGAACGCCGCGTCCGAGAAGCCTTTCCCGCCTAGAAACGAGTAAGCCCCGTCGCATTTCTGCGGCGGGGCTCCCTAGACTTCGTCCGAAGACAGAAGTCATATCCTGCTCATTCTTTCGATCAAGCAGGTAGATGAAACGCGGCGGGCCGCTGATGGTTCCCGCCGCGTTCCGATTTTTTTACGTTATTTTCCGCGCGGCGGCCGAACCGAGGATCAGGAACAGCACGACGAGCGCCAGGCCGACGAAAAACAGGATCTTGGCGACACCCGCTGCCGCACCGGCGACGCCGCCAAAGCCGAGCACTGCGGCGACCAGCGCGATCACGGCGAAGATCAAAGCCCATTTGAACATCTGAAGTCTCCTTGGCATTTGCGCGCGGCACCGGCTTCGAAAGCCCACGGCTTTCGAGGGGGAAACGGCCGGGGGCCGCGCCTCAAATCTCTGATTGTCGATACGAAAGGACAACGACGCCCCTGCGCGAAAGTTCCGGCCTTCCGGCAGATAGCCCCTTGCCTATCGTGCTCGCGATGCGTTTATGCGGACATCTTTCGAGGGAGTTTCATGCCTATGCCATCGCCCAACCGGCCGCTCGCGGCTGCCGCAATCGCCCTGTGCCTTTCCGCTGCAGCGTTGGCGCAGCCCGGGGAAGCGCCTGCGACACAAGGAACCGCCTATCTGAACAAACAGATGGCCGCCCTCGCCGAACGAAACGGCGCCGATGGCTGGCGCGTGACCCCGAGCGGACTTCGCTGGCGCCGCGTCGCCGGCGACGGCAGCGGCGCACACCCCGGCCCGGCGGATGAGGTGACGGTCCATTATGTCGGCACCTTCGCCGACGGCCGCGAGTTCGACAGTTCGGTCGCACGCGGCGAACCGGCGACCTTTCCGCTCAATCGCGTGATCGACGGCTGGCAAGAGGGTGTCCAATTGATGGGTGTCGGCGACAAGGTCGAATTCGCAATCCCCTGGCAGATCGCCTACGGCCCCGACGGAAAGGGCCCGATCCCCGGCGGCGCGACCCTGCTGTTCACGGTCGAATTGCTCGCGATCGAACCTGCGCGCTGATATCGGAAGGGAAATCCTGCAACGGATCGACGCGGCGCGGAAAGCTCGCCCTCAATTTCCCGGTCGCATCCTTATTGCGCCTTGGGCGCCGACATGAACACTTCGCCCGTGGCCCGGTCCACCGAGAGACTGGGCGAGCTCTTGCAAGGAAAGGACGTGTTCATCGCGATCATGAACAGCAGATGCGTCGATACCTGCCGGATCTCCGGATTGCCCCGAAGATATTTGTGGAACACTTCCCTGTTCTGCTCATAGGTCGCCCCGGCCGGCAGGCAGTAAATGGCCTCCTCGGGCGATTTCTCCGCGTTCATCACCGGCGCATCGGCGATTCCCATGAAATATCCGATGCAGGCGCTATCGTATTTCGCCGCCGCTACGCACTGATTATAATAGGAATTGCCACCCGCGAGGCTCTCGCGCGCTTGAAAGGCCGCGCTGTCGGCCGGAGTCATCGCAGCGAACAGAGCCAGAGCAACCAACCGCTTCATTCACCCTCCCCGGGGCTTTCGTCCCATAGCCGCTCTATACCCTAAGTCCGCGCCAGCCTAGCGATATGCGGCGTCCCGCCGCATCGGGGGAAGCACATGGCGAACGCGACCCCAAACCAGACGGAACCGTCGAAAACATTGTGGAAGCTTACGGCGAACAGTCAGACCTGCCGGTGTCGGTGGTTCAGAAGGCTTGGAGCGGGTAGCGGGAATCGAACCCGCCTAGCTAGCTTGGAAGGCTAGAGCATTACCACTATGCTATACCCGCATCGCCAAGGTCGGCGGCGATTGCCATTTTGATCGGCCGCCGTCAAGCGCGCCGTTGAGAACATCTTGGCAACATGTCATTATTGCGGCAGGCGAAATCCATGTGGCGTCTGAAGGGGTCCGCTGGCTTGCGGAGCGAGCCAGCGGCCGCCCTGTGGTATATGTTCCCGGCAATCATGAATGGTACGCCCGTTTGCTTCCTGAAGAGGCCACTAAAGCCGAATCTCTAGCAGGTGAATTGCACGTCCACTTCCTCATGGATGCCGCCGTGACGATCGGCGACGTGCGATTCTTGGGCGCGACGCTTTGGACAGATTATGAGCTCATGGCCCCGTCTCCCCTTTCTGTCGAAAGGGCCATGATGGAAGCCTCCAGATATCCAAATGATCACCATCTGGTCGACATACGTCCCGGAGTGCGGTTTCAACCAGGGATGCGTCGGACGCGGTGCAACGCGAAGGGGGCGTGTATAGCTATCGCCTGCTCGATTGCGCCATGGCCGAACCGGACTGGTCGGCCCGGAGCGATCTTGGCCTTTCCGCCGGCACGCCAGCGATCCGCATGCTGTGCCTGCATTTGTGCGACGACCGGCCGTTCCAGCTGGAGGAGCGCCTGATCAATATCGAGGCGGCGCCGCAGATTACTTGTCAGCCGCTCGAAACGGTCAGTCCCGGCCAATGGCTTCTCGCGCATGTGCCCTGGACCGAGGCCAAGCATATGATTTCTGCGCAGAATGCCGATAGGAAGCTTGCAGACCATCTCGGCATCGACCCCGGCAAAGCCTGCCTGGTCGTGGAGCGGCGAACATGGAACGACGACGTGCCGGTAACATTCGCCCGGTTCTGGTATCCTGGCGGCGACCACGCCCTCGAAGGTCATTTTCATCCCTCCTGGTAAGCGCTAAGCTGAAAACGGCCGGCAGAAGACATCGCGCCTTCCGGCCTTGAAGGGGTAATTCCGAACATCGGGTCTCCAAATTGCCCATGCTTGTCAATCGCCACACCCGCGATTACACGCTTAGCCGTGACGAACCCGCTCGCTTCTGCCATGGATCGCCTGATAGCCGCGCTATGCGTTGCGCTTATGCTGTTCTATGCGGCAACAATTCCGGCCAAAGCGGCGAACCAGATTCAGCACGCGCCGGGACTGATGATCGCGCACGATCATGATGACCCGGCCAGTTTCTCGGTCGACACCGTCCATGATAATGATGACGCGCACGCCGAGCATCATGAAGACACCTCTGATGGCGAGGATGAGCCCGGCGATCGCGCCGGTGGAGGTCATCATCATCATGGCGACAGCGGCCCCAATCTGCTCGTCCCCGAAGCCGCTGCGGGCGAAGCCCGCACGTCGCTCGCCAGTCTGCACCAGGCGATTCGAGAACGACATATCGTCGGGCTGCGATCGCCCGGACCCGAACGACCTCCCAGAAGCACCTCGCTGACCGTCTGAGTTCCCGCGCCTTCTGAGGTGTGGGCTTTTCCTATGCCTTTCAGCGAGGCCGCTATCTCATGTTTTCCTTTCATCGTGCGCGCTCCGGCGCGCGTGCCGCGCGTAGAGCCATGCTCTGCGGGGCGGTCCTGCTTATCCTCGTGGCGCAGCCTGCATCGGCGCAAACTCTGGGCCTCGACGAAGCGCTTTCGCGGGTCGCGACGAACGACCCCGCTATCGCTGCCAATGCCGCGCGTCTCGAAGCCGCCGACGCCGCCATCCTGCAGGCCGACGTCCGTCCGCGCGATGTCGTCGGCATCGATTTCGAGGATTTCGCCGGGACCGGACCCTATTCGCCGCTGAACCGGTCGCAGGCGACCGGCTGGTATGAGCGGACGTGGGAACGCGGCGGCAAGCGCGAGGCGCGTATCGGCGCGGCGCGGGCCGATGTCGCGATCGTCGGAGCGCAAAACCGCGTCCGCCTGCTCGATCGCCTCGCGCGCGTGCAAGCGGCGTGGGTCGAGGCGCTGGCCACCGAGGCCGCGATCCCCGTCGCCGAGACGCGCCTCGCCGATCTCCAGCGCGTCGAACTCGATGTCGTGAAGCGCGTCACCGGCGCGCTCGATCCGTGGTTCGCCGCCGAGCGCGCGCGGACCAATGTTGCGCAGGCCGAAATCGCGCTCGAACAGGCGCGCGAAAGTGCACGGAACGCGCGTAATAATCTCGCGGCCTGGTGGGGCGGCAGCGGCGACTTCAAGCTCGACCCCGCCCTTTTCGAGACGCTCGATCTCGCCGTGCCGCCAAAGGCGGATTCGGCCGACGTCGCCATTCTCGCGGCCGAACTCGCAGCCGCCGACGCCAAGGTGAAACTCGCCGAGGCCGGCAATGTCGCCGATCCGAGCGGACGGGTCGGGCTTCGCCACTTTGGCGAGGGCAATGACGTCGCGGTGATGGTCGGCGGCTCGATCCCGCTCGGCACCAAAACTGCCAATCGCGGTAATGTGGCGCGGGCGCAGGCCGAGAAGCGCGCCATCGAAGCCGATGTCGCGGTGACACGAGTCGAGATCGAGCGAGAGATCGGCAAGATTGTGGCGGATCGGCAGCTGATTGCGTCCGAGGTCAAGCGCATCGATGCCGAAGTGCTGCCCAGCGCGACGCGCGCGGTGCGGCTGATCCGCGACGGACTAGCGCGCGGCGGCACGGCTTTCACCTTCCTCGAATTTTCGCAGGCGCAGGCGGCGGTGTCCGACGCGCGGGCGCGGCGGATCGAGTTGCTTCGCCGCTTTCACCTTCTGGGCGTCCGGCTCGACCGTTTGACCGGCCGCCACACACCCCTGCTTGCCAAAATGGAGACGATACGATGACCAAATATCTGCTCGGGGCGGCGTCGGTCATTGCCCTGGCTTTGCTCACTGGCTGCGGCGACAGCGGCACGGAGAACAAGGAAACCACAGCGGCGAAGGCCGGCGAATATGAGCGCGGCCCGCACCGCGGCCGGATGCTGCGCGAAGGCGATTTTGCGCTGGAGGTCACCATCTTCGAAGATGGCGTCGATCCCGAGTTTCGCGTTTACGCTTATCGGAACGACAAGCCGGCCAAACCCTCGGACGTCAAGCTGACGATCGAGCTCGGCCGCCTCGGCGGCAAGGTCGATCGCTTCAGCTTTGCGCCGCAGGAGGATTTCCTGCGCGGCAGCGGGGTGGTCACCGAACCACACAGCTTCGATGTTCGCGTCGCCGCGTCCGAAGGTGGCCGCAGTCACAAATGGGCCTATCAGTCCTATGAGGGCCGCACGGTGATCGCACCCGACGCCGCCAAGGCTGGCGGGGTCAAGGTCGAGGCCGCAGGACCGGCGACGGTCAGCGACCTCATCGACATGAGCGGCCGGATCGAGATCACGCCCGAAGGAAAGGCCGATGTCCGCGCGCGGCTGCCAGGCCTGATCGTGTCGCTGAACGGCAAGCTCGGTCAGCAGGTCCGCCGCGGCCAGGTGCTGGCACGGGTGGAATCAAGCCATTCGCTCCAGATTTACACGGTGCCAGCCCCGATCAGCGGCACGATCGTCGAGAAGAATGTCAATGTCGGCGACACGACCGGCGACCGTGCGCTGTTCGTGATTGCCGATCCGACCAAGCTCCACGCCGAGTTCTTCGTTTATCCGCGCGATGCCGAGCGAGTGCGCGTCGGTCAGCCGGTGAGCCTCAAGAGCCTTTCGGGTGAAGCGCGCTTTCAGGCCGAGGTCGAGGCGGTGCTGCCAACGGCGGATGTCGCGAGCCAGACGATGCTCGCGCATGTCCATCTGCCGCCGGTCGCGTCGCGCGAGTTCCGGCCCGGAATGGGCGTGGAGGGCAGCTTCGCCGTGTCGCAAGCGAATGTCCCGCTCGCGGTGCGGACCAAGGCGATCCAGCGCTTCCGCGACTTCGAGGTCGTCTTCGCCAAGGTCGGCAACACCTATGAGGTGCGGATGCTGGAAATCGGTCGCCGTACCCCCGAGTGGACGGAAGTGCTCGGCGGGCTCGCGCCCGGCGAAATCTATGTCACCGATGGCGCTTTCCTGATCCGCGCCGACATCGAGAAGTCTGGGGCCAGCCATGACCATTGATCCAGCCTCACCGGGTAAACTCCCTTTGCTTGAACGACTGATTGCGGCTGCAATCCGCTTTCGCTGGTCGGTCATCGCAATTGTCGTTTTGCTCTGCGCGATCGGCGTCTGGAGCTTCCAGCGCCTGCCGATTGACGCCACCCCCGACATCACCAACGTCCAGGTCCAGATCAACAGCGAGGCGGCGGGCTTTTCCCCGCTCGAAGCCGAACAGCGCGTCACCTTCCCGGTCGAGACGGCGATCGCCGGCCTGCCGGGACTGCAATACACCCGCTCGGTATCGCGCTACGGTCTCTCCCAGGTCACTGCGGTCTTCGAGGATGGCACGAGCATCTATTTCGCGCGGCAGCTCATCAACGAACGGCTGCAATCGGCGCGCGAACAGCTACCGCCCGGCGTAACCCCCGAAATGGGACCAATCGCGACCGGCCTCGGCGAGATCTTCATGTATACGCTGGAGGCCGAGCCGGGGGCGAAGAAGCCCGACGGCAGCGCCTACACGCCCGAGGATCTGCGCACCTTGCAGGATTGGGTAATCCGTCCGCAGCTTCGCAGCACGCCCGGGGTGACCGAGGTCAACAGCATCGGCGGCTTCGAGCGCCAATATCATGTGACCCCGATCCCGGCGCGGCTCTCGACCTACGGACTCACGCTGGGCGATGTGGTGCAGGCGCTCGAACGCAACAACGACAATCGCGGTGCGGGCTATGTCGAACGCTATGGCGAGCAATATCTCGTCCGCACGCCGGGTCAGGCCGCCGGCACCGACGAACTCGGAATGATCATCGTCAGCAACCGGAACGGCGTGCCGATTCGTATCGCCGACGTCGCCGACATCGGCATGGGCGAGGAGCTACGCACCGGCGCCGCGACCGAAAATGGCAAGGAGGTCGTGCTCGGTACCGTGTTCATGCTCGCGGGCGAGAACAGCCGCATCGTTGCGCGCGCCGCCGCCGAACGGCTCGAAGAAGCGGCAAAGGCGCTCCCCGCGGGCGTGAAAGCCGTCGCGATCTACGACCGCACCGACCTTGTCGAGCGCGCGATCTGGACCGTCGAGAAAAACCTGATCGAAGGCGCGCTCCTCGTCATCGTCATTCTCTTCCTGCTGCTCGGCAACGTCCGCGCGGCGCTGATCACCGCGGCGGTCATCCCGATCACGATGCTGATGACGATCAGCGGCATGGTGCGCGGCGGCATCTCGGGCAATCTGATGAGCCTCGGCGCGCTCGACTTCGGTCTGATCGTCGACGGCGCGGTCATCATCGTCGAGAATTGCCTCCGCCGCTTCGGCGAGGCACAGCACCGGCTCGGCCGCCTGCTCGATCGCGACGAGCGCTTCCAGCTCGCGGCGACCGCAACGTCTGAAGTGATCCGCCCATCGCTGTTCGGGATGCTGATCATCGCGCTCGTCTACGTGCCGATCTTCGCGCTCACGGGGGTCGAGGGCAAGATGTTCCACCCGATGGCGATTACCGTCGTGATGGCGCTGACCGCTGCACTCATCCTTTCACTCACCTTCGTGCCGGCAGCCGTAGCGCTGTTCGTCACCGGCAAGGTCGAGGAGAAGGAAAGCCGGCTGATGGGCTGGGCGCGGCGCATCTACGCCCCCGCGCTCGACAAGGCGATGCGGGCTCGGGCCGCGTTCGTCGCGGGTGCGGTCGCGCTTGTCGTGATCTCGGGGATCGCCGCAAGCCGGATGGGCTCGGAGTTCGTGCCCAATCTCGATGAGGGCGACATCGCGCTCCACGCGCTCCGCATCCCAGGAACCAGCCTGTCCCAATCGGTGCAGATGCAGACCGCGCTCGAAGCGCGGATCAAGCAGTTCCCCGAGGTCGACCGGGTGGTGGCGAAGATCGGCACCGCCGAAGTCGCGACCGATCCGATGCCGCCCTCGGTCGCCGATACCTTCATCATCATGAAGGATCGCGCCGACTGGCCGAACCCGCGCAAGCCCAAGGACCAGCTTGTCCGCGAACTGCAAGCCGCAGTGGCAGAGATTCCGGGCAATAATTACGAGTTCACCCAGCCGATCCAGATGCGCTTCAACGAACTGCTTTCGGGGGTGCGCGCCGATGTCGCGATCAAGGTCTTCGGCGACGATCTCGATACGCTGCTCGAAATCGGTCAGCAGCTCGATGGCGTGGCTTCGGGCCTCGAAGGAGCGGCGGATGTCAGCGTCGAGCAGGTCACCGGCCTGCCGATGCTGCAAATCACCCCCGACCGGGCGGCGCTCGCGCGCTTCGGCCTCAACGTCGGCGACATCCAGGATGTCGTCGCGGTGTCGATCGGCGGGGTCCAGGCCGGCCAGATTTTCGAGGGCGACCGGCGCTTCCCGATCGTCGTTCGCCTGCCCGAGAACGTCCGCGAACGGGTCGACGAGATCGGGCGGCTGCGCATTCCGCTTCCCGCCATCGGCCCATCGGCCGACGTGACGATGGGAGCGGCGCCCGATGCGGGGCTGCGCGGTTTCGTGCCGCTCGCCGATGTCGCGAAGGTCGAGGTCGTGATCGGCCCCAACCAGATCAGCCGCGAGGACGGCAAGCGCCGCGTCGTGGTGACCGCGAACGTGCGGGGCCGCGATCTCGGCTCGTTCATCGCGGAGCTTCAGGCCAAGGTCGATGCCGAGGTCGAGGTGCCCCCCGGATATTGGGTCGCTTATGGCGGCACCTTCGAGCAGCTGATCTCGGCGGCAAAGCGCCTGCAAGTCGTCGTGCCCGCCGCGCTACTGCTGATCTTCGGACTGCTATATGCGCTCTTCCGCTCGGCCAGGGATGCGGCGATCGTCTTTTCGGGGGTGCCGCTCGCGCTCACCGGGGGCGTCGCCGCGCTGCTCATCCGCGACATGCCGCTGTCGATCTCGGCCGGGGTTGGCTTCATCGCCCTGTCGGGGGTGGCGGTGCTCAACGGCGTCGTGATGCTGAGCTTCATCCGACAGCTGCGTGAAAGCGGCAGCGGGCTGGACGAAGCGATCCGCGAAGGCGCGCTGACGCGTCTGCGCCCGGTGCTGATGACCGCGCTGGTGGCGAGCCTCGGCTTCGTGCCGATGGCGTTCAACGTCGGCGCCGGTGCCGAGGTCCAGCGACCGCTCGCGACCGTGGTGATCGGCGGCATCGTCTCCTCGACGATCCTGACCTTGCTCATCCTGCCCGCGCTTTATCGCATGGTCCACGGACGCGGGGCGAAAGACCAGACAACCGAGCCCCCAGCGGCCCGGCCTTAACCGGCCTGACCGCTCGCCCCGCGCATCCTTGCGGCGCGCGGGGCACCCATCACCAAGGAGAATATCCGCATGTTCATCCGGACGACCGTCCCGCGGGGCAAAAATCTTCAGAGGCTCCTGCTCGCGCTAAGCCTGACCCTACTCACGCTCGCGGCAGGCGCCGATGCCTGGGCGCATAATGTCGCCGAGGGCGACAAGGGCTATATCCAGGAAAGCAGCGGCGTCCTCTTCTGGCCGTTCGTCTATCTGGGCGCCAAGCATATGGTCACGGGCTACGACCATCTGCTCTTCCTCTTCGGCGTCATCTTCTTTCTCTACCGGATGAAGGACATCGGGCTGTATGTGACCCTGTTCGCGATCGGCCATTCGACGACGATGCTGTTCGGCGTGCTCACCGGCATCAGCGCCAACGCCTATATCATCGACGCGATTATCGGCCTGTCCGTCGTGTATAAGGCGCTCGACAATCTCGGCGCCTATCAGCGCTGGTTCGGCGTCCAGCCGAACACCAAGGCCGCCACGCTGATCTTCGGTTTCTTCCACGGCTTTGGCTTGGCGACCAAGATCATCGAGTTCGAGATCGCGCAAGAAGGGCTGATCGCAAACCTGCTCGCCTTCAACATCGGGGTCGAGATCGGGCAATTGCTGGCGCTCGGCGCTATCCTGATCGTCATGGGCTTCTGGCGCCGCACGCCGAGTTTCATGCGCCATGCCTTCGCCGCCAATGTGCTGCTGATGACCGCGGGCTTCGTGCTCGTCGGCTACCAGCTCGCCGGCTACGTCATCAGCTAACCCAAAGGAAATCCATCATGTTCAACAGCCAGAAACCCCAAATCGAAGACTTGCCAACAAGCCGTCAACTTTTGAGAGCGACCGCATTGGCGTTCGCCGCCGCCGGCGCGATCCTCGTCGCGGTCGTGCTCCCCAGCGAATATGCGATCGATCCAACGGGCATCGGCCGTCAGCTCGGCCTCACCCGGATGGGCGAGATCAAGGCCCAGCTTGCCGAGGAAGCCGCAGCCGATGCGACCGCTGGCGCCGCGCCCGTTGCCCCGGCTTCGCAGGCAGCACCCGCAAAGGTCGCGACAGTGGGCGCGGCGGCCGAAGCCCCGCGCTCGGACACGATGAAGCTGACCCTCGCGCCGGGCCAAGGCGCCGAGATCAAGGCGACGATGGCGAAGAACGCGCGCCTCACCTTCAACTGGTCGGTCGAAGGTGGCCGCGTCAATTTCGACACGCACGCCGATGCACCGGGCATCGATTACCACGGCTACGGCAAGGGCAAGGAGACCGCCGGTGAGTCCGGTGAGCTTGTCGCCGCCTTCGACGGCAAGCATGGCTGGTTCTGGCGCAATCGCTCGGCCGGGCCGGTCACGATTACGTTGCGCACCGAAGGCGCCTATACCGACCTGCGCCGCGTCGTCTGACGACGCGGTCTGCCTCCGGCCGGCAGCGTCTGGCCGGAGACCATTGCCAGGACTTGTCATGCTCGACGTGCTTGCCAACCGCACCTACCGCCACCTCTTCCTCGCGCAGATCATCGCGCTCGTCGGCACCGGGCTCGCAACCGTCGCGCTCGGGCTGCTCGCCTTCGAGATCGCGGGCGCGAACGCAGGCGCGGTGCTGGGAACGGCAATGGCAATCAAGATGGTCGCCTATATCGGCGTCGCACCGGTCGTCGGCGCCTATGCGAACCGTCTGCCGCGCAAGACCTTTCTCGTCGCGATGGATGTCGTACGCGGCCTCGTTGCGCTGACCCTCCCGTTCGTGGACCAAGTCTGGCAGATTTACCTGCTGATCTTCATTCTTCAATCGGCGTCGGCGGGGTTCACGCCGACCTTTCAGGCAACGATCCCCGACGTGCTCTCCGACGAGAAAGACTATACGCGCGCGCTGTCGCTCTCGCGCCTCGCCTATGACATGGAAAGCCTCGTCAGCCCGATCCTCGCCGCGGCTCTGCTCGGCATCATGAGTTTCCACTGGCTCTTCTCGGGCACCGCGATCGGCTTCGCCTGCTCGGCACTGCTTGTGCTGTCGGTGACCCTGCCGCGTACCACCGCGAAGGCGCAGCCCGGCGGAATTTACGACAAGACCACCCAAGGCACCCGTCAATATCTCAAAACGCCGCGCCTGCGCGGCCTGCTCGCGGTCACGCTCGCCGCCGCGGCCGCGAGCGCGAGCGCGAGCGCGATGGTCATCGTCAACACGCCGGTACTAGCAAGCCCGAGATAATGCGCCGCCTCCGCCGTCTTGAGCAGAGGCCGTCCGGAACGCGGCATATTCGCCCAGTTTGTTGAAAAGTTATTCGGTGTTCGGTACTGTTAGACGAAGATGACATTTCCACCTGAAGTGCGATACACTCCAAACCCACGAACCTCGTCATCCCAGATGAAATTCTTCTTGTTTGGAGTTGACGGACGCAGGGACCGAATGGCGTTCACTGTGACATGAATTCTCGGTTTGTTCTTCTTCACACTGGCATCCTGAGCAATCGTCAGGTAATCTCGATGCGGCAATCGATAGAGATTTTCGCCCCATGGAGGCAAAAGCCGGTCAAGAGATATGCCCCTGATTCACCAGAGAGATACAACGACAACCAACCGCAAGATCATCCATGTCGACATGGACGCCTTTTACGCCTCGGTCGAACAGCGCGACGATCCCGCGCTGCGCGGCCAGCCCGTCGCGGTCGGCGGCTCGTCGCGGCGCGGGGTGGTGGCCGCAGCCAGCTACGAAGCGCGCAAGTTCGGCGTTCGCTCGGCGATGCCCAGCGTCACGGCGAAGCGCCAGTGCCCCGCCCTCATCTTCGTGCCCCCGCGCTTCGAAGTGTATCGCGAGGTGTCGCAGCAGATTCGCGCGATCTTCCGCGACTATGCCGATGAGGTCGAGCCCTTGTCGCTCGACGAAGCCTATCTCGACGTCAGCGCCGACAAGGAAGGGCTGGGCAGCGCGACCGAGACCGCGCGGCTGATCCGCCGCCGCATCCGCGAGGAAACCGGCCTCACCGCCTCCGCCGGCGTTTCGTACAACAAGTTCATCGCCAAGCTGGCGTCGGACCAGAACAAGCCCGACGGCCTGACCGTCATCCCGCCCGGCCGCGGCGCGGCGTTCGTCCAGACGCTGTCGATCCGCCGCTTCCACGGCATCGGCCCGGTCACCGCGGCGAAGATGGAAGGGCTCGGCATTTTTTCGGGCGCCGATCTCGCGGCGAAGGACCCGTTCTGGCTTGCCGAGCATTTCGGCAACAGCGCCGAATGGCTCCATAACCTGGCGCGCGGCATTGATCACCGCTGCGTCAAGTCGAACCGGCCGCTGAAATCGCTGGGCGGCGAGCGCACCTTCTTCAACGATCTGGTCACCGATACCGAAATCCGCGAGGCGCTTGCGCATGTCTGCACCGTCGTGTGGGACCGCGCGGCAAAGAAAGGTGCGCGTGGCCGCACGGTGACGCTGAAGCTGCGTTACGCCGATTTCAAGACGATCACGCGCGCGAAGTCGGTGCCTTCGCCGATCCTCGACGGCAATTCGCTGCTCGCGGCGGGTGAAGCGATCCTTGCGCCGCTCCTGCCTACCGAAAAGGGTATCCGCCTGCTCGGCGTCACGCTGAGCAAGTTCGAAGGCGAAGAGGAAGAGGACGAAGCCCCCGCCCCCGCCGACCTGCTCAGCCTTATTTAGCGAGCGCGGGCGCGAAGCGCCGCATCGCGGCCTTCATCTTCGGCGACATCGCCTGGTAGGAGCAGCGGATCAGCGCCTCGTCGGAAACCTGGATCTCTTCACGAAAGGGCGCGCCGACGCGATAGAGCGCGCGGTCGGCGCCTGTCGCCTTGACCCGGAAATAGCCCGCACCGTCATAGCCGCCGAACTGCATCTGGGTAAAATCGTCCTCGACGGCGCGCGTCTGTGTGATCAGCTGCAACTCAGCCGCGGGCCCCAGATTGCCCGACGGTCCGTAATAATAGACCGAGCCCCAACGCGACCCGTCGAAGATATAGCCATAGCGCACCGTCGCGCATGTCTGGTCGTCGTTGGTCCAGAACCCGGCCGCGATCGGCAATTGGATCGCCGGCTGTGCCATCGCCGGCGCGCAGCTGGTAATCGCCGCCAGCGTCAAAATCCATCCGCGCATCGATACCCCCACCTTTGCCCAAGATGAGGTCATGGTGGCGGAATTGGCGGACGCGATCAACCGGCCGGAGCGAAAACCCGCTCCTTCGTCGCGGTGAAGCGGATCGCGGGATGGCGCTGGGTGACATAGCCGACCTCCCACGCATCCTTCGCCATGAACACCGGAGCGCCGTCGCGGTCGGTCGCCGCCGCGCCGCGATTGTCGGCCTGGAATGCCTTCAGCGCCGCGGCGTCGTCGCTGGCGATCCAGCGCGCGGTGTCCCACGGCGACTGCTCGAGCTTCGCCTCGACCTTATACTCGGCCTCAAGCCGGCTGATCAGCACGTCGAGCTGCAACTGGCCGACGACGCCAACGATCATGTTCGCCCCGATTTCGGGGTAGAAGACCTGGATGATCCCCTCCTCGGCCATGTCGTCGAGCGCTTTCCTCAGCTGCTTGGTCTTGGTCGGGTCGACAAGCGCGACGCGGCGGAGGATTTCGGGCGCGAAATTGGGCAAGCCGGTAATCATGATATCGCTGCGTTCCGACAGCGTATCGCCGACGCGCAGTGTGCCGTGGTTCGGAATACCGATGATGTCGCCGGGAAACGCCTCTTCGGCCATTTCGCGGTCCTGCGCGAGGAACAACATCGGGCGGCTGATCGCGATCGCCTTGCCCGTCCCGCCCTGCATCAGCCGCATCCCGCGCTCGAACTTGCCCGAGCACAGCCGCATGAAGGCGATGCGGTCGCGGTGCGCGGGGTTCATGTTCGCCTGCACCTTGAACACGAAGCCGGTGACGGCATCGTCGTCCGGCTGCACCGGCGCGGGCTCGGCGGGCTGCGGCTGCGGCCCCGGCGCGTGGTTCGCCAGTCCCGCAAGCAGGTCAATGACGCCGAACTCCTTGAGCGCCGAACCAAAGAAGACCGGCGTCAGGTCGCCGTTCCGGTATGCGGCTGGATCGAACGGCGCGTAGCAGGCCGACGCCAGCTCGGTTTCTTCCTTGAGCAAGGCAAAGGCATCGGAGCTGAGCTTCGCCGCAAGCCGCGGGTCATCGAGCCCCTCGACCGCGATCCGTTCGCCCTCATACATGCGCGACGCGTCGCCGCCGGGCACCATCAGCGCCGGATCGACGAGGTCGTAAATCCCCTCGAACTGCCCGCCCATGCCCGCGGGCCAGTTCATCGGGCACACGTCGAGCGCCAGCCGGTCGGCAACCTCGTCGAGCAGCTCGAACGGCGTCTGCCCTTCGCGGTCGACCTTGTTGATGAAGGTGATGATCGGCACCGAACGCAGCCGGCACACCTCGAACAGCTTCAGCGTCTGCGGCTCGATGCCCTTCGCGGCGTCGATCACCATCACCGCGCTGTCGACTGCCGTGAGGGTGCGGTAGGTATCCTCGCTGAAATCCTCGTGCCCCGGCGTGTCGAGCAGGTTGAAGATCAGCCCCGCATGCTCGAAGGTCATCACCGACGAGGTCACCGAAATCCCGCGCTGCTGCTCGATCTTCATCCAGTCGGAGCGCGCGCGCCGCGCGGCGCCGCGCGCCTTGACCTCGCCCGCGATATGGATCGCGCCGCCCGCGACGAGCAGCTTCTCGGTCAGCGTCGTCTTCCCCGCGTCGGGGTGCGAAATGATGGCGAAGGTACGGCGGTCGGGATGCTTGGACATGGCGCGGGCGCCTAGCAGGTGGCGGGGCAAGTGGAAAGGGGCTGGCGTCCGCGCCCCGGTCGCCGCATGGTCGGCATATGCGCTCCCTGCTCCTCGCCGTCGCCCTGACCGCCTCGCCTGCCGGCGCGCAGGATTCACCTTTCGTCGGCGAATATAGCCTTTCCGAAGGGCCCGATGTCGGCGGCGGCCTGCTGATCCGCAGCGATGGCCGTTTCCAATATATGCTCGCCGCGGGCGCGCTCGACGAACGCGCCGAGGGCCGGTGGGAAGCTTGCGACGAACGCATCTGTCTCACCACCGATCCCAGGCCCGTGCTGCCCGTGATGGAAAAGGGCCCGCTGATCGAGGTCGACGGCGCCGTCCCGACGCTGCTCGTCACCTGGCCGAATGGCGAAGCGATCCCCGGCGTCGATTTCACGATCGGTTTCGATAGCGGCGATGCGGCCGAGAATTATACCCAATATGATGGCTGGACGATGCCCGAAGGCGACGCGCGCATCCCCCGCTGGATCGAGCTGCGCGAACCGATCTACGGCATCACCGTGCCGCGCTACGAGCTGACCGACGCCGACGGCGGCAAGCTGCGCGTCGTCATCGTGCCCAACGACATCGGCGTGGTCGATTTCAACGGCGCGTGCGCGGAACGAACCGAACGCGGGCTGACGCTTCACCGCGCCGGCGGCGACATGCGGTTCGTGCGGTTGGACGCGGAATAATATCGACTGCCGGCCCAAAAGCGGCCGTTGCAGCGGGTCAGGCGAGCGCCTCGATCGCTTCGGCCAATTTGGCGTCGCGTTCCGACAAGCCGTCGGCATCGTGCGTCGTCAGCAGGATATCGACGCGATTATAGACGTTCGACCATTCGGGATGATGGTCCATCTTTTCGGCGACGATCGCGACGCTCGCCATGAAGCCGAAGGCCTGTGCGAAATCGGCGAATTTGAACTGGCGCGTGATCGCGTCGCGCGACGGTTCGTGCATCCATTCGGGAAAGCGGGCGAGGAGCGCGCTGCGCTCGGTTTCGTCGAGTTTCCGGACCATCTTGTTTCTCCCGCTGGTCAATGTCGTGCGCTCGCCATAAGGAAGAGCGCGATGAGCGACAAGACCAGCCTGCCCCCCGACCTGCCCGCCGGATGGACCGGCACCGCCCCCGACGCCGATGCGCTGTTCGCGATGGCCGAGGCGGCGTTCGAAACCATGCCCGATGTGTTCAAGCCGCATATCAAGGGCGTAGTGATTGCGATCGAGGAATTCGCCGACGACGAGATACTCGCCGCGCTCGAAATCGAGCATCCCCACGACCTCACCGGCCTCTATGAAGGCCGCCCGCTGACCGAGCGCAGCGTCGGCGAAAGCGGCGGCATGCCCGACCGGGTGACGCTCTATCGCATTCCCATACTCGTCGAATGGATCGAAACCGGCGAAAAGCTCGAATGGCTGGTCCGTCATGTGTTGATCCACGAGATCGGCCATCATTTCGGTTTTTCCGACGACGACATGCACGCGCTCGAGGATATGGCGTGAGCGTTCCTCCGCGCGCGGCGAGCGTGGGTGAATTGCTGCGGCTGGACAATGTGGCGTGCATCCGCGGCGACCGGTTGCTGTTCGAGCGACTGTCGCTGACGCTCGGCCGCGGCGATGCGCTGTGGCTGCGCGGGCCCAACGGCGCGGGCAAGTCGAGTTTGATCCGCCTTGCCGCCGGATTGCTCCGCCCGGCAGCCGGAACAGTCGAGCGCCGCGAGCGCGTCGCGCTGATCGACGAAGCCAGCGCACTCGACGCCGAGCTGCCGTTGCGGCGCGCTCTCGATTTCTGGGCGCGGGTCGACACGGTCGATGGCCATGCGGTCGACCGCGCGATGGCCGATATGGCACTCGCCCCGCTCGCCGAGGTGCCGGTCGCGATGCTCTCGACCGGCCAGCGCAAGCGCGCGGCGATGGTGAGGGTGCTCGCGAGCGGCGCGGCGATCTGGCTGCTCGACGAACCCGCGAACGGCATGGACGAGGCAGCACAGGCGCGGCTGGTCGCAGCGGTTGCCAGGCACCGCGCGAACGGCGGAGCGGTAATGCTGGCGTCACACTTCGCGCTCGGGATCCCGGACTTGGCGGAGCTGGATATGGGGGCGCTCGCCTGATGCTCCTCCACTCCGTCATTGCGAGCGAAGCGAAGCAATCCAGGGCGGTTTACGTGACGCTGGATTGCTTCGCTTCGCTCGCAATGACGAGAAAGGGCGGTATCGCGTGACGGCTCTCATCGCCCTCTTCTGGCGCGACCTGCGGCGCGCGTGGGGCAGCGGGGCGCTGTGGCTACCGGTGCTCTTCTTCCTGCTCGTCGCGACGGCATTTCCTTTCGCGGTTGGTCCCGATGCGCCGCTGCTGCGCCGCGCGGGCGGCGGGATGGTCTGGGTCGCGGCGCTGCTCGCGGCCTTGCTGCCCATCGACCGGTTGGTGAAGCCCGACAAGGATGCAGGCGTGCTCGATCAACTCGCGGTGCGCGGCTTTGCCGATGAGGTCATCGCTGCAGTGAAGATTGGCGCGCATGCCATTGGTTTCGGGCTGCCTTTGTTGATCGCCCTCCTCCCCGCAGCGGCGCTGCTCGCACAGGATGCGGCGCGCGCTGAACTGCTCGCGACGGGCATCGCCATGGCCGTTCCGGCGCTCGCCTCGCTTGCGGTGCTGAGCGCCGCGCTGACCGCGAACCACAAGGGCGGCAGTGCGATCGGGGGGCTGCTGATCCTGCCGCTCGCGGTGCCGCTGCTGATCTTCGGGGCGGGAATGCTAGATCCGTCGGGGCGCGGCGCGATGAAATTGCTCGCGGCGACAAGCTTGCTGCTGACGGTAATCGGGCCGTTTGCTGCCGGCGCGGCGCTAAGGGGGCTGCGCGAATGACGCGCCAGTCGCTCGCGCATATTGCACTCGTCGTGCGCGACTATGACGAGGCGATCGGCTTTTATGTCGGCACGCTCGGCTTCACGCTCGTCGTCGACGAATATCAGCCGGCGCAGGACAAGCGCTGGGTGCTGGTGGCGCCGCCGGGCAATCCGCCGGGCGGCGCGACAATCCTGCTCGCGCGCGCCGCCAACGAGGAACAGGCGAAATTCATCGGCAACCAGTCGGGCGGGCGCGTCTTTCTGTTCCTGCAGACCGACGATTTCGCCCGCGACTATCAGCGTCTGCTCGACCGGGGCGTGCGGATCGAACGCGAGCCGATGGAGGCCGATTATGGCACGGTGGCGGTGTTCCTCGACGTTTACGGCAACAAGTGGGACCTGATCGAGTTTCGGCGGGCGGGGTGACGGCTAACGACCGGTTGTGGACGTTCGCTCTGCACCTCATAAGGCTAAGTCGGCAGCATAGGGGAAAAGAGTAATGCAGCGGAAGCTTGCCGCCCAGCTCGCAATTCAGAGCGGATTAGAGGTGGTCTCGTTCGAGCATTTCGACTGCCTCGTCTTCGAGCGCGGCGAAACGTTGAAGATGTTTTCTCCCCGGTCGAGCAGAATGTTCGGAGCAAGCACGCAGAAACGCAGAGTCGAAGGTGACCTGATTGTGGTTTTCGAGGAAGATCTCGAGCGTCTGCGTCCGCCATCAAAGCGGTTCAAATTTGGCGGCCTTGTGACCTTCATGCCAACGGCGAACTTTCCGTCGACCATCACCGGATCGGAGATCATCGAGGGCGGGGTCGACAGGAACTTTTTTGGGAAGATACGTGACCTTCTGAATGCACTTCCCGATAGTAAGTCAGAATGGATTTCTAAATTCGGAGAAGATTTTTTCTCCCGCACCCCGACCGACCGCTGCATTGACACGGTTAGATATCTGAGATCCCGTGAATGATTTCAGATGCCCCCTTCCCACCCCAAACCCGCCCATAAGAAAAGGGCCGGAGTTTCCTCCGGCCCTTCTCTAAATCATGCGCGTGCCTGAAATCAGGCGCCGGCGACCTCGGCCGTGTCGACCTTTACGCCCGGGCCCATCGACGACGACAGCGCGACCTTGCGGACATACTTGCCCTTGGCACCCGACGGCTTGGCCTTGACGATCGCGTCGACGAAGGCGTCGAAGTTCTGGCGGAGCTTTTCCTCGCCGAACGACAGCTTGCCGAGGCCAGCGTGGATGATGCCGACCTTTTCGACGCGGAATTCGATCTGACCGCCCTTGGCGGCCTTCACGGCTTCGGCGACGTTCGGGGTCACGGTACCCAGCTTCGGGTTCGGCATCAGGCCTTTCGGACCCAGCGTCTTGCCGAGGCGGCCGACGATGCCCATCATGTCCGGCGTCGCAATGACGCGGCCATAGTCGAGGTTGCCCGCGAGCATGTCTTCCATCAGGTCTTCGGCACCGACCTTGTCGGCTCCGGCGGCCAGCGCCTTGTCGGCATTATCGCCGCGCGCGAACACGGCAACCTTGACGTCCTTGCCGGTACCGGCGGGGAGCGTGACGACGCCGCGGACCATCTGGTCGGCGTGACGCGGATCGACGCCCAGGTTCATCGCGATTTCGAGCGTTTCGTCGAACTTGGCGGTCGCCAGTTCGCGAACCAGCTTGATCGCTTCGTCGACGCCGTGGAGCTTCAGCGCGTCGACCTTGCCCTCGAGGGCCTTCTGCTTCTTGGTCAGCTTGGCCATGTTCAGCCCTCCGTCACTTCGAGGCCCATCGAGCGGGCGCTGCCTTCGATGATCTTCGTCGCCTGTTCAATGTCGTTGGCGTTGAGATCCTTCATCTTGATCTCGGCGATTTCGGCGAGCTTCGAGCGCGCGATCTTGCCACCGCTGATCTTGCCGGGCTCCTTCGAACCCGATTTCAGGTTCGCGGCCTTCTTGATCAGGTAGGTTGCCGGCGGCGTTTTCGTGACGAACGAAAAGCTCTTGTCGGCGAAGACGGTGATGATGGTCGGGGTTGGGGTGCCCTTTTCCATGGAATCGGTCGCGGCGTTGAACGCCTTGCAGAATTCCATGATGTTGACGCCGCGCTGACCGAGCGCCGGCCCGAGCGGCGGCGAGGGGTTGGCGGTGCCGGCGGGCACCTGCAGCTTGATGTAGCCGCTGATCTTCTTGGCCATGATGGCCTCCTTTCTTTCTGTCGGCCCGCCGCGTGGCGACGAGCCTCAAAATAAGCGGTCCAGCAGAGGGCATCACCCCTCCTCCCGCGCGGAATCGCAACCGTATCTGATGCGAAGCGGCGCCCATAAGGCCAAAGGCGCCGGAAAACAAGCCTTATTGGGGGCGGTAGCGGATCAGGCCTTCCTGCGCGACGGTGGCCATCAGCGTGCCATCGCGGCGATAGATCGAGCCGCGGCACAGCCCGCGGTCGCCGCCCGTCCACGGGCTGTCCATCACAAAGACGAACCAGTCGTCGACGCGCACCGGCCCATGGAGCCACATCGCATGATCGAGGCTGGTCGACACCATGCCCGGGGTCGAGAAGCTGACGCCGTGCGGCAACATTGCAGACGACAGGAGCCCCATGTCGGACGCGAAGGCGAGGAAACCCCGGTGGAGCAGCGGGTCATCGCCGATCGGCGATGCGACGCGGAACCACTGGTAATGCTGCGTCGCCTTGTCCGAAGCCGGGGGGCGGAAGCTGCGCACCTCGAACGGGCGGCTGCGCGCCATATGCGCGAGCTGACGGTCGGAAATATGGGGATCTGCCGCGATGAAATCGGTGAAGTCCCAGCATTCCTCGGGCGGCAGCAGGTCGGGCATGGGAACCTGGTGCGACAGTCCTTCGGCGGGTAGCTGAAACGACGCGGTCAGGTTGAAGATGACCTTGCCGTCCTGACGAACGACGACGCGGCGGTTCGAAAAGCTGCGGCCGTCGAAGTCACGGTGCAGGCGGAAATGCAGCGGCTTCGTCTCGTCGCCGCCGCGCAGGAAATAGGCGTGAAGCGAATGAACCTGCTTGTCAGGATCGACCGTGCGCGCCGCGGCGGTCATCGCCTGCGCGATGACCTGCCCGCCGAAAATCCGGTCGCGCGAGGTGGTCGGGCGCGCGGGAAAGGTGAATTCATCGTCGAGGCCCGGCACCGCGTCGAGGTCGAACAGCCGCGCCACGGCGCCAACGACCTTGTCGGCGGGCGTGCTCGCGTTGATTTCGCGCGCGAGATCGAGGCGCGCCTGCAGCTCTTCGGGCGTGAAGCTCATGCGCTGTTCCATCGGCTGGGGCGCACGGCGCCGTTACTTGAAGCGTTCGACCTGTTCGAAGTCGAGTTCGACCGGCGTCGCGCGACCGAAGATCGACACCGACACCTTGACGCGCGCCTTTTCGAAATCGAGTTCCTCGACCAGCCCGTTGAAGCTGGCGAAGGGACCGTCGAGCACCTTGACCTGGTCGCCGATTTCATAGTCGACGCGGATTTCGGTCTTCGGACGCGCCGCGGCCTCTTCCTTGCTGTTGAGGATGCGCGCGGCTTCGGCTTCGCTGATCGCCTGCGGCTTGCCCATCGAGCCGAGGAAGCCGGTGACCTTCGGCGTATTCTTGACGAGGTGATAGACGTCGTCGGTCATCGTCAGCTTGGCGAGAACATAGCCAGGGAAGAATTTACGCTCGGCCTGGACCTTCTTGCCGCGCTTCACCTCGGTGACGGTTTCGACCGGCACCTCGACCGCTTCGACGAAGTCGGTGAGGCCCATGCGTTCGGCTTCGGACAGCACCGAATCGCGAACCTTGTTCTCGAAACCCGAATAGGCGTGAATGATGTACCAGCGCGCCATGTATGCGTATCCTGTCCCTGTGATCGCGGGCGTTAGCGCGCGAGCGACGTCAGCCAGCTGACGATCGCGTTGAAAACCGTGTCGACGCCGAGGAAGAAGAGCGAAAGGATCGTCGTCATGATCAGCACCATGATCGTCGTCTGCACCGTTTCGCGGCTCGTCGGCCAGACGATCTTGCGAGCTTCGGCGCGCACCTGATTGATGAACTCAGCCGGGCTGGTCTTGGCCATGTCGATCGTCCTGTCCTTGCAACGTCAATGATCCGGGCCAGATGGGTTGCCGCCGCCCATGCGTCAAGCACGCTTTGGGCAATAGTCCGCCCACCCTCCCCGAGCGTGTCGGCGAAAGGCGGGAAAGAACGGCGCATCTGTCCGAATGAAGCGGCCTTTACTTGGGCCGCGCGGCGATTGCAAGTTCGTGCTGCATCCAGATCAACAGGCCGACCATGACAATCCAGCTGGCGGTCGGTTGCAGCGCGAAGATCAGATGCAGTTCGCGCGCAGCCGCCTCGCCGTTTTGCGGATCGAAACCGACGATATCAAGCGCCGCATAGCTGACCGCGATCGCGGTAGCGACGCCGAATTTCGCCATCAGGTTCAAGAGCGCAAAGAGGAAGGCCGACCGGCTCCGCCCGCATCGCGCGCTGTCGCGCGGAATCAGGTCGGCAAGCATCGAATAGGTGAACAGCAGGCCGACGAAGCCGGTGCCGAGCATCAGCGAAAAGCCGACCGCCTGCCCCAGCCCGCGCGGCTGCTGTGCCAGTGTCGCGACGAGCAGACTGCCGATCAGCAGCCCCATCGCCATCATCATCGGCGGCTTGCCGAAGCGGCGCGCGAGGAAAGTCCAGACCGGCGACGCCAGCGCCCCGCCGATGAAGCTCGCAAAAAGCAGAACGGCGCTCTGCGCGTCGAGATCGAGCACGGCCGCAGCGAAGAAGACGAAGAGCGAAGTCAGCGACCCGAAAGCGAAGCTGTTGAGGAACTGCACCCCGAGCAGCAGCATCAGGGGCCGAAAGGACAGCGACGCGCGGATTTCGTGCCGCCAGCCGAAGCCGGATTCGGCCACCACCGCGCGCAACGGCACGCGGCGGATCGCGACGAGCGCTATCGGCACCAATAGAAGGAAGAGGCTGGCATAGGCCATGATCCGCCCCTGCAGACCAAGCCCCGGAATCAGCAGCTGCGCCGCGGCGGGCGCGGCGAAAGCCAGGATCAGCGCGATTTTCGCGAACCAGTCGCGCATGCCATAGAGGAGCGCGCTGTCGGCCGGCGTGCGGACGAGCGCCGATCCCCACGACAGCTGCGCGACCTCGTACAGACTGTAGCTCGAGTAAAACAGCACCATCATCAGGAAGAGCGCCGCGAACGGCAGTTGATTGCCCACGGTTACGAGCGCCAGCAGCAGTAGCGACAAGGGAAGCAGCGCCAGCAGCATCCAGCGCCGGTGCGCGCCCAGCCCGGTGCGGACGCGATCGACCATCGTCCCGATCAGCGGATCGACGGCACCGTCCCAGATCGTCGTCAGCGAAAAGAGAAGCCCGACCAGCGCAACCGAAATCGCCCCGCCCTCGGCGATATAAGGCGGCAGATAGACGCTGAATGGAAGGCCGAGCATGACCGTCGGCCCCGCGGTTGCAGCATAGGCGGCGACGGTGCGCGGCCGCAAGGCGGAGGTTTCGTCGGCCGGGGCGGCCGATGGCAGGGCGGTACTGGCCAAGTTGCGACACTCCCGAAACGGAAGGCGCAGGTTTTCAGTTACTGACAATCATGTCAACATCAACGCGTCGCGCAGACGCTTTACCGGATCTTGAAATGCGACAGGAACGGCTGGAGCCGCCAGTCGATCTGCTCGGGATCGAGCCATTCGACCTCTATCCCCATCAGCGTGTTCAGCATCGAATCGCCGATGACGATATCGAAAAACAGGCGCGCTGCGGCGTCCGGGCGATCAATCTCGGCCCTGCCCGTCGCCGCCCATTCGGCGAACAGTTCGATCAATTCCTCCAGCGCAGGCACATGAAGGTCGAGGTAGATCTGCATGGCAAATTCGTGGTCGCGCAAACTTTCCGATATCAACATGCGCATCAGGGCGACCGCGTGCGGCGATTCCATCAGCTCTTTCTGGCGATGCGCATAACGCTTCAGGACATCGACGCTCGACAGTCCCCGGGTCGCATCATCGTCGAGCGACCTGAGCATGGCTTCGTCGCACCAGCGGGTCGCGATCGCGCGGAGCAATCCCTGCTTGTTGCCGAACAGTTCATAAAGGGTCGCGAGCGAACCGCCCGAGCGTTTGACGATTTCGGCAAGGCTGGTGCGCTCGTAGCCCTGTTCGAGAAATAACGACTCGGCGGCGTCGAGAATAGCGCTTTGCCGCCGTTCGCGCGGCGATGACTTATCCATTTGACATAAAATCGTTTCCGACATGCTCAATTCCCGCTCCCCTTCCCTTGCTCTTTCCTGTAATTTAAATTACACGGCGCATCGGCGCAAGCTTTTGCGTATAAACAAATCCCGCACAACTGCGATTTTTCAGGGGTTCATATGAGTCGCGTCCGTCCTCTCAGCTGCGCCGCCGGCGCTGCGCTGGCCTTTCTGCTGGCTGCCTGCTCGTCCGAGGCGCCCCCCGCGCCACCCCCGCCAGAGGTCAATATAGTGACCGTCCGCGCGCAAGCCGTGCCGAACGTCATCGAACTGCCCGGTCGGGTTCAGGCGTATCGCACGTCCGAAGTCCGCGCGCGCGTCAACGGCATCGTCGAACGGCGACTGTTCGACGAGGGCAGCTATGTGCGCGCCGGAACCCCCCTGTTCCGCATCGATCCCCGCGAGTTGACCGCGACCGCCAATGCGGCGCGGGCGCAGCTCGCACGTGCGCAGGCCACCGCGGCCAACGCGCGCCAGGTCGTCGGACGCTATCAGCCGCTGCTCGCCGATCAGGCAATCGGCAAACAGGAATATGACGCCGCGGTTGCCGCGCAGCGGACGGCCGAAGCCGATGTGCAGGCGGCGCAGGCCAATCTGGAATCGGCGCGCCTCAATCTCGGCTATGCGTCGGTCACCGCGCCGATTTCGGGCCGCGCGCGCCGCGCCGAGGTTACCGAGGGCGCGCTGGTGAACGCCGGACAGGGGACGCTGCTCACCACCATCGAGCAGATCGATCGCGTCTATGTCAATTTCGGCCAGTCCAGCTCCGACCTTTTGGCGACACGTCGCGACATGGAATCGGGCAAGGTCAACGCACCGCAACTCGAACGCGTCGAAGTCCAGCTCATCCTCGAGGACGGCACCGCCTACCCGATCGTCGGACACCTCGATTTCTTCGACCTCTCGATCGACGAAGCGACGGGCACCGCGGCGCTGCGCGCCGAATTCCCGAACCCGAACTCGGCGCTGCTTCCCGGACAGTTCGTCCGGGCGCGCATCTTTGCCGGCAATCGCGCCGACGGCATGCTGATCCCGCAGCGTGCGGTGAAGCTGGCCGCCGACGCGGCGAGCGTGATGGTGCTCGATGCAAAGAATGTGGCGACACCGCGCCCCGTCAAGCTGGGCACCATGGTCGCGGGTCAGTGGTCGATCCTCGACGGGCTGAAACCGGGCGACCGGGTCATCGTGGACGGACTGCAAAAGGTCCAGCCGGGACAGCCGGTCCGCGTCGCTGCGCCCAAGGGAACGGCGTCGGCCCCCGCGGCGAAGCGCTGACCTGACATGACCCCCCGCTTCTTCATCGACCGGCCCATCTTCTCCTGGGTCATCGCCATCGGCATCCTCTTGTCGGGCATCATCGCGCTGCGCAGCCTGCCCGTGGAGCAATATCCCACGGTCGCGCCGCCGTCGCTGACGATCGGCGTCACCTATCCGGGCGCCGACGCGAGCACGCTCGAACAAAATGTCACGCAGGTCATCGAGCAGGAACTGAACGGGGTCGAGGGCTTCCTCTACATGGCCTCGACCAGCGAATCGAACGGCACCGCGTCGATCACCCTGACCTTCGAGGCCGGGACCGACATCGATAATGCGCAAATGGAGGTGCAGAACCGCCTGCGCCGCGTCGAACAGCGCCTGCCCGAAGATGTCCGGCGCCAGGGCATTTCGGTAACCGAAGCGAATTCGGGCTTCCTCTTGATCGTCGCGATCACGTCCAAGAGCGGCAACACCGACCCGATGGAGGTCAACAACTTCGCCAATACGCGCGTCCTCGACGAGCTGCGCCGCGTGAATGGCGTCGGCAATGTCCAGGCTTTCGCGCCCGAATATGCGATGCGTATCTGGCTCGATCCGCAAAAGCTGGCGTCCTACAACCTCTCCGCCGCCGAAGCCCTGGGCGCGGTGCAGGAGCAGAACAGCCAGACGCCGGGCGGCCAGCTCGGCGACCAGCCGATCGCCAAGGGCGCGCAGCTCAATGCCGTGATCACCACGCAGGGCCGCTTCACCAAGCCCGAACAGTTCGAGAGCATCATCCTGCGCGCCAACCCCGACGGGTCGGCGGTGACGCTGGGCGATGTCGGTCGCGTCGAGCTGGGCGCGGCGAGCTATCTCTTTTCGTCCGAACTCAACGGCAAGCCGATGGCGGGGCTCGCGGTCCAGCTGACCCCGGGCGCCAACGCGCTGTCGACCGCCGAGGGCATTCGCGCCCGGATGGACGAGCTGTCGAAGGGCTTCCCGTCCGACATCACCTGGTCGATCCCCTATGACACGACACCCTTCATCAGCCTGTCGATCGAGGAAGTGGTGGTAACGCTGGGCGAGGCGATGCTGCTCGTCTTCCTCGTCATGTTCCTGTTCCTCCAGAACTGGCGCGCGACGGTGATCCCGACGGTAGTGGTGCCGATCGCGCTTGCGGGCGCGTGCCTTGGCCTGTGGATGTTCGGTTTCTCGATCAACGTGCTGACGCTGTTCGGCATGGTACTCGCGATCGGCATCCTCGTCGACGATGCGATTGTCGTGATCGAGAATGTCGAGCGCATCATGAACGAGGAGCATCTGCCGCCCTATGAAGCGACGGTGAAGGCGATGGGCCAGATCACCTCGGCGATCATCGGCATCACTTTGGTGCTGATCGCGGTGTTCATCCCGATGGCCTTCTTCCCCGGATCGACCGGCGGCATCTATCGCCAATTCTCGATGACGCTTGCGATCTCGATCGCCTTTTCGGCGCTGCTCGCGCTGACGCTGACCCCGGCGCTCTGCGCGACGCTCCTGAAACCGCACGACAATACAGAGCGCAAGGGCCGGATCGGAGCCTTCGCCGACCGCTTCTTCGGCCGGTTCAATGACTGGTTCGGCCGCACGACCGATCGCTATCAGGGCGGCGTCGGCAAGATATTGTCGGCGCCTCTGCGCTGGCTCGGCGTCTTCGTCCTGATGGTCGCGGTGACCGGGCTGCTGTTCTTCCGCCTGCCGGGATCCTTCCTGCCGCAGGAGGACCAGGGCTATCTGATCACCGTCATCCAGGCACCGCCGGGCGCGACGACGCAACGCACCAACGAGGCGACCAAGCAGGTTAAGGCCTTCTTCGCCGAACAGCCGCAGGTGGCCAATGTGGTATCGGTCAACGGCTTCAGCTTCTTTGGCCAGGGCCAGGCGAACGCGATCATGTTCACGCCGCTCAAGCCCTGGGACGAACGCACGGGCGAAGGCGACAGCGCCGACGCGATCGCGGGCAAGGCGATGGGGACGTTCATGGGGATCAAGGAGGCGTTTGCCTTTTCGCTGAGCCCGCCGTCGATCCCCGAGCTCGGCACGTCGAGCGGCTTC
Source organism: Sphingopyxis sp. JAI108 (assembly GCF_013410105.1). Taxonomy (GTDB): domain Bacteria; phylum Pseudomonadota; class Alphaproteobacteria; order Sphingomonadales; family Sphingomonadaceae; genus Sphingopyxis; species Sphingopyxis chilensis. The sequence goes on along the minus strand of NZ_JACCCJ010000001.1, from coordinate 1,285,411 downwards.
ACCTTCAAGCTGCAGGACCGCGGCGGCAACGGGCGCGATGCGCTGGTCGCCGCGCGCAACCAGATGCTCGGCGGCGCAATGCAGAGCAAGCTGCTCGCCAACGTCCGTCCCGAGGGTCAGGAGGACGCTCCGGTGCTGAAGGTCGATATCGACCGCATCCAGGCGCGGGCGCTCGGCCTGTCGATCGGCGACGTCAACGCGACGCTCGCGATCAGCTTCGGCAGCGCCTATGCCAACGACTTCACCCGCGAAGGCCGCGTGCTGCGTGTGCTGTTGCAGGCCGATGCCGCGAACCGGATGACGCCGCAGGACGTGCTCGACCTGCGCGTCCGCAGTGCGAACGGCGGCATGGTGCCCTTCGGATCGTTCAGCAAGGCTGAATGGTCAGCGGAAGCCCCGCAGCTCCAGCGGTATAACGGCTATCCCGCGATGACTATCTCGGGCGAGCCCGCGCCGGGTCAGTCGACCGGCGAGGCGATGGCCGAGATGGAGCGGCTTGCGTCGCAGCTTCCCGCGGGCTTCGCGTTCGAATGGACGGGCATTTCTTATGAGGAGAAGCAGTCGGCGGGCCAGATCGGCATGCTCCTCGGCCTGTCGCTCGTCGTCGTCTTCCTGCTGCTCGCGGCGCTCTATGAAAGCTGGTCGGTTCCGGTCGCTGTGCTGCTCGTCGTGCCGCTGGGCGTGCTCGGCGCGGTGCTCTTTTCGATGTTCCGCGGTTTGTCGGCGGACATCTATTTCAACGTCGGCCTGATCACGATCATCGGGCTCGCCGCGAAGAATGCGATCCTGATCGTCGAATTCGCGATCGAGCAGGAAGCCGAAGGCAAGTCGACGCTCGATGCGGTAATGGAAGCGGTGAAGCTGCGCCTGCGTCCGATCATCATGACCAGCCTTGCCTTCATCCTCGGCATGGTGCCACTGGTGATCGCGAGCGGCGCGGGCGCCGCGAGCCGCATCGCGGTTGGATCGGGTGTCATGGGCGGGATGATCGCAGCCACTTTGCTGGGCATCTTTTTCATCCCGCTCTTCTACCTTTCGGTGCGCAAATGGCTCAGCCGCAAACGCCCCCCTGCCCCCGCCGAGAAAGGCCATCATGAGGAACCCGGCCATGCGTAACCTGATCGCGCTCGCCGCGGCGACGGCGCTTGCCGGATGCGTCAACATGGCTCCGCAGCACGAGCGCCCGCCGCTGTCGACCGCCGCCGACTATCCGGCCGAATTCGCGGGCGACGTGACGCTGGGACAGCGCGCGACCGAGGTCGCGTGGCGCGACTTCTTCGCCGACCCGCAGCTCGAGGTGCTGATCGAACAGGCGATCGGGCGCAACCGCGACCTTGCCGTCGCGGTCGCGCAGATCGAGGAAGCGCGTGGCCTCTATCGCATTCAGGACGCCGATCGCCTGCCGACGGTGGGCGCGAGCGCCGACGCGACGCGGTCGCGCAGCCAGCTGGTTCCGGGCACGGGCGCTGCGACGATCAACCGCTATTCGGTCGGCGTCGGCGTGACCTCGTTCGAGCTCGACTTCTGGGGCCGGGTCAAGAATCTGTCCGAAGCCGCGCGCAGCCAGTATCTCGCGACAGAGCAGGCCGAGCGCGCCTTCCGCCTCGCGCTCGTCCGCGACGTTGCCTCGACCTATTTCTCCGCACGCGGCGCCGAGGAGCAGATCGAGCTTGCCGAGGCGACGGTGACAAGCCGCAAGGAAGGGCTGCGGATCGCCAAACGCCGCCTTGACGCCGGGGTGACCTCCGCGCTCGACTATCGCCAGTCGGAAACGTTGCTGACGCAGGCCGAGACGCAGCTTGCGAGCCTGAAGCTCGGCAAGGCACAGGCCGATAATTTCCTCGCCGTGCTCACCGGTGGCCCGGTAGCCGGCCCCCTGCCCGCGCCGCTGCCGCTCGTCGCGCAGGCGCAGTCACCGACGCTGACCGCAGGCCTGCCGTCGGACCTGCTCGTCGCGCGCCCCGACGTGGTCGCGGCCGAAGAACAACTGCGCGCCGCTCGCGCCAATGTCGGCGCCGCGCGCGCCGCCTTCTTCCCCTCGATCTCGCTGACGGGCAATCTCGGCTTTTCGTCGCTGTCGCTCGACAATCTTTTCAGCGACGACAGCATGACGTGGAGCTTCGGCCCGTCGATCAGCCTGCCGATCTTCGACTTCGGGCGCAACAAGGGCAATCTGACCGTCGCCGAAGCGCGCGAGAATATCGCGGTCGCCACCTATGAGCGCACGGTGCAAGGCGCCTTTCGCGAAGTCGCCGACGCGCTCGCCGGGCGCCGCTACCTCGCCGAACAGGTCGATGCGCAGGAGCGCGGCACGCTTGCGACGCGGCAGATCGCCGATCTGGCGCGCAAAAGATATCGCGAAGGCGTTTCGACATATCTCGAAGTGCTCGACGCCGAGCGCAATCTGTTCGCGTCCGAACAGACACTGATCGAACTGCGCCGCGCGCAGGTCGACAATCTGGTCACGCTCTACGTCGCGCTCGGCGGCGGGCTGGTCGAGAGCCGGTAAGGCCAACATCGTGACCGCCGAAACCCCGGCCCTGCTCAAGGATATTCTGGGGCTCCGGGCGCTGGAGACGATCGCTGACGCGGGTTCCGGGGTCTCTCCGCGCTTCGACCGTGAGGCGTTTCTGGGCGCGGCGTCCGATGGGCTCGACGCGCTGTCGATCAGGGAACGCGTGCGCCATATCGCCGACGCGCTCCATCCCGCATTGCCCGGCGACCATGCGGCGCGTCTCGATGTCCTTCGGGCGATGGCACCGCGATTGACCCACGGGTTTCAGGCGATCGCGATCATCGAATATGTGGCGCGCCACGGTCTTGCCGATTTCGATGCGTCGATGGATGCGCTCGCGGACCTGACGCGCTTCGGCTCCGCCGAATTCGCGATCCGCCCCTTTCTGGTGGCCGATAGTGCCCGCGCGCTGGCGACGATGACCCGCTGGACCGGCAGCGACGACGATCATGTGCGCCGGCTCGCGAGCGAGGGCGCGCGGCCGCGACTGCCGTGGGCAGCGCGCGTGCCGGCGCTCAAGGCCGATCCGACGCTGGCGGCGCCGATCCTCGAGGCGCTGAAGGCCGATCCCAGCGCCTATGTCCGCAAATCGGTCGCCAACCATTTGAACGACATCGCCAAGGACCGGCCCGACTGGTTGTTGGCGCGACTGAACGATTGGCCGCAGGGCGACGCGCGCACGGCGTGGATCGTTCGCCACGCGCTGCGCACGCTGATCAAGAAAGGCGACCCCGGCGCGCTCGCGCTGATCGGCGTCGGCCATGGCGCGGCGGTCAGCGTGCGCGATTTCGTCATCGTACCGGCAACGGTGCGCCTCGGCGACCGGATCGCGATCAGCGCCGAGATCCTGTCGGATTCGCCCGACGATCAGCGACTGGTCGTTGATTACCGCGTCCACTACGCCCGCGCGGGGGGCAAGACCGCGCCCAAAGTGTTCAAACTGAAAACATTCGCGCTTGCCGGACGCGATACCGCCACCCTCGCCATCGGCCAGACGATCCGCGATTTCAGTACGCGGCGCCATCATCCGGGGCGCCATGAAGTCGAGTTGATCGTCAACGGGCGGACGTTGGCGACCGCGGCATTCGACCTGTTGCCCGGCTGAGATGCCAGCCTAGGGAGGGGTCGGCGCCGCCGGCGGCGGTTCCGCCTCGACCGGTTCGGACGCCCGGTCCTGGATCGGCAGCCTGAGGTCGATGCGGCTGCCATTGATCTCGGTCGAAATCACCGCATCGCCGCCCTCGATCCCGACGCGCGTCCGGTCACCGACGGGAATGTCGCTGATGTCGGGAATGTCGAGCGGTTCGACCGGGCCCGCCGGGTCGGCGCGCCGGGGTCGCGGCGCCGCCTGCCGGCCCGATGCCTCGGTCATGAAATCACGCCAGATGCGCGCGGGCAGGCCGCCGCCCGATATGCCCCGAAGCGGCGTATTGTCGTCGTTGCCGATCCACACGCCGACGACGAGGTCGTTCGCATAACCGACAAACAGGGCGTCACGATTGTCCTGCGTCGTGCCGGTCTTGCCATAATTGGCTTGCGGCAGCCGCGCGGCGCGGCCGGTCCCGCGATTGACCGCGGCGCGCAGCATTTTCTCGATATCCTCATGCTCGCCAGCGCCGAAACGCGACGGTCCCCAGACCAGATTTTCGAACCATCCCTTTTCCTGTTCCTTGAATGCGTGGGGTTCGACCGGATAGCTGTTCGCCGCGACCGCGGCATAGGCGGCGGTGAGTTCGATCAAGGTCATGCTCGACGTGCCGAGCGCGAGGCTGGGGTCCCCCTTCGCCATCGGCGCGGTGACGCCAAGGTCGCGCGCCATCGCGATCACCTTCTCGTCGCCCACTTCGCCGAACAGACGCACCGCGGCGACATTGCTCGACGAGGCGAAGGCGTCTTCGAGGCTGATGTCCTTCGAATAGGCACCGCCCGAATTTTTGGGACGATAGGAGCCGGTTTCGATCGCGCTGTTGTCGATCCGGTCATCGGGTTCCCAGCCGGCCGCAAGCGCCGCGAGATAAACGAAAAGCTTGAAGGTCGAACCCGGCTGACGCCGCGCCTGCGTCGCGCGGTTGAAGGGCGAGGCGGCATAATCCTTGCCGCCGATCATCGCGACAACCTCTCCATTCGGGCGCATCGCGACAAGCGCGACCTGCGCCTTGCCGAGCCCCGCGCGCCCCGTCACGCGGCGCGCGATCGATTGCAGCCGCGCGTCAAGCGTTGTCGTGATTGTCTGGCGCGAATAGCCGACGTCGCTCAATTTGCGCGCCTCGGGCAGCGCCCAGTCGGCGAAATAGGTGCCGGTCGGCAACGTGTTGCGGGTGCGCACGTCGATCCGCGGGGTGCGGATCGCCCCGGCCTCGCGCTCGGTCATATAGCCGGTGTCGACCATCGCATTCAGGACCAGCTTCATGCGCTTTTCGGCGAGATCGGGGTTGCGCGTCGGCGCGAGGCGCGACGGCGCCTGCACCAGCCCTGCGAGCATCGCCGCCTGCGCGGGGGTCAGCTTTTCAGGATGCCGGTAGAAATAGTGGAGCGAGGCGGCACGCAGGCCATAAGTATTGTCGCCGAAATAGGCGTTCGACAGATAACGTTCGAGAATCTCGTCCTTGGTCAGCCAGGCTTCGAGCCAGAAAGCGATCAGCGCCTCGCGCGCCTTGCGGCCCAGCGTGCGCTTCGGCGTCAGAAAGGTGAATTTCGCGAGCTGCTGGGTGATCGTGCTGCCGCCCTGCGTCCGCCCGCCGGTGACGTTGCTCCATACCGCGCGCGCGATGCTGCGCGGGTCGATACCCCAATGGCTGTAAAAGCGCCGGTCCTCGATCGCGAGGAAGGCGCCGGTGACATGTTTGGGCAGCTTCTTCGCCTCGACCGGCGCGTCGACGATCGCGCCGGTGCGCGCGATCGGCGTGCCATCGGAGGCGAGCAGGGTGATCTGCGGCGGCGCGATCGGCTCGAGCGATTTCGACAGCGGCGCGGTGAGGGCGAGCCAGCCGACGAGCAGGAGGAAAAAGGCGAAGAACACAACGAAACCGCGCGCGATGCGGCGCACCCATTTGCCCCGCCGCGTTTCGGGAAGGGGCGGCGGCGGAGGCGGCACCATTTCGGCAAAGGGTGCGCCCGGCCCCACCGCAAGGGTGGGGTCGGGGCCATCGGGTTTACGAAACCAGGTCATGCTCGGGGCCGTATTACAGCCCCAATACAGCATAAGCAAATGGCTTGTCGTGCCGGCCGGTCAGTCGGCGGGATCGTCGCGATCCCGTTGCCGCGCGTCGCCCTCATCCTTCTTGATGAAGCTCATCTTGCCCTGCGGCTCCAGGATCGCCCAGGCGACGTCGGCGAGTCGCCCGATGCCGGCGAGCCGCATTTCGGAGAGGATTTCGTCGCGCGTCAGCCGGTCGCGGCGCAGGTTTTCGGTTACGATCCGGCCATCGCGCACGATCACCCGCGGCGTCCCTTCGAGCAGATTCTTCGCGCGCGGGACCAGATAGGCGGTCCAGCTGAGAACCAGCGCCCAGAAGGCAAAGGTGCAGATGGCGAGCGTTGCGCCGGTCAGGCTGAAATCATTGTGCGTCACGCCCTGCTGGATCAGGTCACCGAGCACGACGAGCACGACGAATTCGAACGGCGTCATCTGGCCAAGCTCGCGCTTGCCGAGCAGGCGGATCAGGAGGAACAAGACGAAGAACATCACCGTGGCGCGCAGGACGATATCCATCAGGGAAGCACCTTGATGCGCAGCGGTATCGCGCCGATCCGCCGCTCGCCATCGAACACCGCGATGTCCCCCTGCGTGCCGGCGAACAGCGGCGGGTTGATCTGACCGTCGATCTTGACGCGGAGGCGCTCTCCGGGCTCGAGCGGGCCGTAGGAGAAATGAAAGCGTCCATCCTCAAAGCTCTCCTCGACGGGGGCCGGGATCATCGTGTTGACGGTCATGTCGCGCCACAGCGTCGGCGTCACCGCGATCACGGCGTCACCCAGCGGGGCGTTGGCGGTCAGCGTCACGTCGGTTTCGAAAAACTCGCCGTTGCGGATGATGGCCGGCGTCTTCACGGTCAGGCGGGCCGCGCCGAAATCGGCGGTGCGCGGCGGGCTGGGCTGGCCGCCAGTGAAGCCGAGGACGGCCGCGAGCAGGAGCGCGCCGAGGACGAGGATCGAGATCGGGCTGGCGTGGCGGTCCCACAGGCGCAGGCGCTGCGGCGGGGATTCCAAACCTTCGGGCGCCTGCATCCGATCCTCCTGCCCGACCGCGGCCACGACCGGCCGAGAGCCCATATTGGACGCTTGGCGCGGCGGTTCGTTCCCCTGTTCGACAGTCGTTCGCGGCGCTTTCGATCTATGGGGCGCCTGCGAGCGTATCGCGCGCGACGCGTTGCAGCGCCGCGGCCTGCGCGTCCGAAAGGCCAAGCTCGTCGGCGCCCTTTTCCTTCGGGCCGAGCGTGGTCGGGTCGATACCGGTGACCGCACCGAACGTAACGAGCGCCGAGAGATAATAGCCCGCGACGCTCGCGTGATAATGGTCGTAGGCCCAGAGGTCGAGCTGGCCATAGCCGATCCCGTCATAGGGATTGGGGTCGGCGACCCCCGTCGTCATCGCGCGGTTCCACGCCTGCCCGACCGGCAGTACGCCCGCCACTGCGGAGTTGGCGGATCGCGCGCGATCGGCGGCGGCACGAAGGTCTTCGGCCATCGTCGACACCGGCTTGCCGTACCAATGGCCCTTGGGCTTGTAGGCCTGGTCGGCGCGCGACCAGGTCGCGGCGAGGCGGATATCGACTGCCGGATTGCGCGCTTTGAACAGCGCCGCAAGGCGGCCGACGTTGCGGATATATTCAGCGGGGTCGCCGGGCCGCTCGCGGTCGAGCGTGCTATATTCCTGTAGCACCACCACGTCCCACGCGCGGTCGAAACGCTGGCGCCGCTCGTCATAATGAAAGCCGAGCGACTTGCCGCCTTGCGTCTCGAGGCTGACCTCATAGTCGAGCCCCGCCTGCTCGGTGAACAGCTTGAACAGCGCGGGCACGCCGCCATAGCCCGCCTGGTTGAGGTCAGCGACCGACCCCGCGCGCCAGTTGCGCGCCGCCGAATGCGCGCCCTGGGTAAAGCTGTTGCCGATGAAGAGGATCGTTTTCGGCGCGGCCTTGGGCTCGGACGATATCGCCTGCCCGGCGGTTTCACCATGCGGGGCGGTGCTGGCGACCGCCTGGCCGGGCGCGCACCCTGCCAGCGTCAGCAGCACCGCTCCCGACATGGCCTTCAGGGGTCCAGTGGATAGAAGCCCCGAAGCTCGTTTCATTTGTTTTCGCATCAGAATTTCACCGTTGCGCCGACGTAGAAGCGGCGTCCGGCAATATCATAGACGCCGTTCTGGTTGGTCAAGCGTCCGCTTTCGGTCCCGCTCGGCAGGAAGGGACTGATCGAATTGAACAGGTTGTTCACGCCGCCATAGAGGCGAAATTCCTTGCCGCCCGCGTCGAGGTCGAACGACAGGAACAGGTCGTGCTCCCACACGTCGCCGATATTGAGGAAGATCGGCACCTCGGCATTCGGATTGGTTTCGAGCAGCGCGGCATATTGGTCGGCGAGCGAATTGCTGTCGTTGATCTTGCCATAATAGGTCGTCGTCCAGCGGATGCGGAAATTGTCGAGCCGCCAGCCGAGCGATGCGCGTGCGCGATATTTGAAGCTGCCTTCGGCCAGGTCGCCGGCGAGGTCGTTGGTGACGGTCCCGTCGACTCCCTGAAACTGCACCTTCTGCTTCAGCACATGCGTGCCGTCGTAACGCAGGTCGAAGCGGCCGGGGATGCCGAGCGCATCGTCGAGGCGGAAGCGATAGTTGAACGCGACGTCGATCCCCTGCGTGTCGAAGCGCGCGAGATTTACCTGCCGCTGGACCAGCTCCACGATCTGGCCGTTGTTGGCGTTGCGCGTGATGTCGGCGCAGAAGGGGTTGTCCGCCTGAGGCACGTCGGTGTCATAGCATTGCAGCTGGATGTCGCGGTTCGAATAGGCGTCGATCGCGTCCTTGATGCGGATGTCGTAATAATCGACCGCGATCGTGAGGCCGGGGATAAAGCGCGGCGCGAGCACGGCGCCGAGCGTCAGCGTGTCGGCGGTTTCCTCCTTGAGGTCGAGGTTGCCGCCGTTGGGGCTGTAGAGGCTGTTGCCCGCCTGCGAATATTGCTGCGTCACGCCATCGGTCGCCTGCTGCGCGAAGAGCGCCTGGATGCCCGGATCGAGGCGGCAACCCGCGGCAATCTGTCCGGTCGTCGTCGGAGTCACGCCATCGCAGATGTCGTTCGCGGCCTCGAAATTGCCGCGCGGCGGTGAATAGAGCTCGGCGATGTCGGGTGCGCGCTGGGCGCGGGCATATTGGGCGCGGAAGCGGATATCGGGGATCGGCGCATATTGTACGCCGCCGCGCCAGCTGAACACCGTACCGACATTGTCGATGCTGTAGTCGGCGACGCGCGCCGAGGCATCAACGCTGAGCAGATAGGCGCCCGGCGCGTCGCGGAGCAGCGGCACGCTGACTTCTCCATAACCTTCGAGTGCGCGGATCGAGCCGCCGAAATTGGGCACGGCATTGCCGGTCGTGCCGCCCGTCTGCGACAGCAGATCGCCGGTGAGTTCCTGGCTGTCCTTGCGATAATCGACGCCGAAGGCGGCGCCGACCGGGCCGGCGGGAAGCTGGAACAATTCGCCGGTGACGAAGGCCTGCCCCGTATATTGGCGGATCGTCAGTTCCTGGTGCAGGTCGGCGCGGATCCACGCCGCGGCTTCGGGGGTGATCGCCCCTTCGCCGAACAGGTTGATGGGGACGCAGCCTGCGTCGCGCGCATCGGCATCGACGCACCGCGCGGCGCCGTCTGGTCCCAGCTCGGCGTTAAGCGCCTGTGTCAGATTGACGCCGTTGATCTCGTTCCGGCGCCACTGATCCTGCTTGTACTGGCCATAACCGAAGCTCGCTTCCCAATTCCAGCTGTCCGAAATCTTGCCGCGCAGGCCGGCCCAGCTGCGGATCGTCTCGCGCTTGTTCTCGGTGATCTGGCCGCCGACCTCGTCGAAGCGGCGGTCCCAGGCGATGCCCGCGCCGGTCGAAGGGGCATCGGCGCGAATTTCGTCGGGAACGAACGGATTGCACGGGCCCGACCCCCGGCCACTGTCCGGGCGGCACGGGATCTTGCCATATTCGATCTCGGTCGTGACGCCGGTGACGGGATCGGTCAGCGGATAGGTCGAATCCCACCCGATGCCCACCGATTCGCGCGTTTCGCCGGATGTGATCCGCGAATATTGGAGCTGCGCGAACCCCTCGATCGCGTCCGAAAATTCATATTCGAGCTTGGCCGCGCCCAGATAGCGTTCGCGGGCGAGGATCAGCGAGCGGCCGGTGCGCTGGTTGTACCCGTCGCGGTTCGGCAGGAAATAGCCGACGTTGCCGGGACTGTTCGCGCCGCCGCCGCTGCCGGTGACAGGGTCCCCGGTGACGGGGTCGGGGCCGCGCTCGACGAGCACGCCGTTCCGGTAGAAGCGGTCGCGCGCCGAGTTGGCGCCCGAGAACACGCCGCCGGGGATGAAGCTGCTGAGATCGCTCATCATCAGCGGCGGGAATTGGGACGCGGGGCGCGATCCGCTCGCGGGCGCGCCGTCGGCGTTGATATAGACGCCCTCGAACTCGTTGATGCCATTTTCGAAATCATAGTCGTAAGACACCGGCCGCACCGCCCATTCGCGATCGACCGCGCGGATGCCCCAGTCGCGGTCATAGGTGCCGCTGACGAGGAAATAACCGCGACCGTCGGCGAAGCGCGTGCCATAAGTCGCGCCCAGCGTCAGTTCCTGCCCGTCGCCTTCCGAGGTGACGCCGGCGCGCGCGCGCAGCGTCAGGCCGCGTTCATTCTTCTTGGTGATGATGTTGACGACGCCCGCGACCGCGTCCGAACCGTAAACCGACGAGGTGCCGCCGGTGATGACCTCGACCCGGTCGATGAAATCGCTGGGGATCGTCGAGAGGCTGACGAGGTTGGAAATGCCGCTGTTCGACACGGTGCGGCGACCATCGACGAGAACGAGCGTACGGTTCGAGCCAAGGTTGCGTAGCTCGATCGAACTGAGACCCGAATTCTGCGTGTTTCCGGTGACCGTGGAATCGTTGGTCGCCGACGACAATTGCGGCAGGTCGGCGAGCGTTTCGCTGAGTTCGCTGTCGCCCGATTCAGCCAGGTCCTCGGACGAGACGCCGATCACCGGCGCCGGGGTGTCATAGGTTTCGCGCGCGATGCGGCTGCCGGTGACGACGATCGCCTCTTCACCCGGCGGCGTGGCGGCGGTCTCCGCCGGCGCTTCCTGCGCGGCGAGCGGCGCGGCGAAGGCGCCGATGCCGACGAGCACCAGCACGGTGCGGCTGCTGTGGCGGGCCCAACGGGCTTTGGTCATTTTCATTGTCTCACTCCCCATATTCTTTTCGTTGTCGGTCAATCGGCGTCGGTCTCGATCGGCTGCGCGGCGAGCGGCGCGGGCTCGCCCCTGAGCGCGCGGTGGAGCGCGTCGCGGTCGAGCGCCTTTTCCCATCCCGCGACGACGATCGCCGCGAGCGCGTTGCCGATGAAGTTGGTGAGCGCGCGGCACTCACTCATGAAACGGTCGATGCCAAGGATCAGCGCGAGCCCCGCGACGGGCACCGACGGCACGATCGACAGCGTCGCGGCGAGCGTGATGAAGCCCGCGCCGGTGACACCGGCCGCGCCCTTCGAGCTGACCATCGCAACGAGCAGGAGCGCAAGCTGGTCGCCGAGGCTGAGGTCGACGCCGACCGCCTGCGCGATGAACAACGCGGCGAGCGTCATATAGATGTTGGTGCCGTCGAGGTTGAAGCTGTAGCCGGTCGGCACGACGAGGCCCACGATCGGCTTGGCGCAGCCGGCCTGTTCGAGCTTCTGGATGAGGCTCGGCAAGGCGGCTTCCGACGAGGAGGTGCCGAGCACGAGCAGCAATTCGGCCTTGAGGTAAGCGATCAGGCTGAAGATCGAGAAACCGCATAGCCGTGCGACCGCGCCGAGGACGACGATCACGAAGAAGAGCGAGGTCAGATAGAAGGTCGCTATCAGCAGGCCGAGGTTGGCGAGCGATTCGACGCCATATCGGCCGATCGTGAACGCCATCGCGCCGAACGCCCCGATTGGCGCGAATTTCATCAACATGCCGACGAGACCGAAGAAGACCACCGACACTTTTTCGAGCAGACCCAGCACCTGCCGCCCCGGTTCGCCCGCGTGCGACAGCGCGAGGCCGAAGAGGATCGCGGCGAACAGTGCCTGCAGGATCGATCCCTCGGTCAGCGCCGAGACAAAAGTGGTCGGAATGATCTCGAGCAGGAAGGCGGTGAGCGTCGCTTCGTGCGCCTTGGCCTCATATTGCGCGACCGCCCCGGCATCGAGCGTCGCCGGGTCGATGTTCATCCCGGCACCCGGCTGTATCACATTGGCGACGACCAGCCCGACGATCAGCGCCAGCGTTGAAAAGAAAAGGAAATAGGCGAAGGTCTTGCCGACGACGCGGCCGAGCGCCTTGGTCTCCCCGATCGACGCGATGCCCGTCGCGACGGTCAGGAAGATGACGGGGGCGATGATCATCTTGACGAGTTTTATGAAGCCGTCGCCGAGCGGTTTGAACTCGGTCGCGACCGACGGCCAATAATGGCCGAGCAGCACGCCCGCGAGGATTGCCGCGAGCACCTGGACGTAGAGGTGCGTCCACCACGGCCGGGCCTGCGGCGTCTGCGGCGCGGTCAAATCGATCGTGACTGCCACCAGCCTCTCCCCATGTCTTCGCGCCATCGGCGCTCGCTTGCGGCCGTCGGACGGCCTTTCCGCCAATTTACGAGCGGCGCGGAACGGGGGTCAAATATGAGGGCAATTTTTCATAAATATATGTAATAGCTCAATTTTATTTATAAGCCTGTTCGCGGCGACAACAGATTTGTGCAACTTTCCGCATAGGTTTGCAAATATCTGTGCAATAATCCGCACATGTCCGATCCTACCGATTCGCAGCCACCAAGGGCCCAAGCGGGTCGCCGGCGCCTGCTCGTCGCCGTCGCGGTCGGCTTCGCGATCCTGCTCGTCGCGGGTTTTGGCCTAGCCCGATGGGCGGCCGATCGCGCGAACGCGCAGGCCGATCTCGAAGCGCGCCAGAATGCGCGCGCGCATGCGAATCTGCTCGAAAGCGAATTGCAGAAATTCCGCCTGCTGCCGCGCGTCCTCACCGAATTTCCCGACGTGCGCGCGGCGCTCGCCGACAAGAGCGACGCCGCCTCGCGCCGTCTCGACCGCGAACTCGAGCAGCTTGCCACGCGCACCGACGCCGCGGTGATCTATGTCCTCGATGCCGGCGGCACGACGATCGCCGCGAGCAACTGGAGCGCGCCGACGAGCTTTGTCGGCCAGAACTACCGTTTCCGGCCCTATTTCCAGGGCGCGATGCAAGACGGCGAGGCCGAGCTGTTCGCGCTCGGGACGGTGAGCGGGCGCCCCGGCCTCTATCTCGCGCGGCGCGTCACCGTCGGCGGGCGCCGGCTCGGTGTAATCGTGCTCAAGGTCGAATTCGACAAGCTCGAGTCGCGCTGGGCCGATTCGTCCGCAACCACACTGGTGACCGACGCAGCGGGTATCGTCGTGATGAGCAGCGACGCGCGCTGGCGCTTCCGCTCCTTCGTGCCGATCTCGGCCGAAGCGCAGCGGCGGCTTCGCGCGACGCGCAGCTATGGCGAGGCGCGGCTGGCCCCGCTGCCGGTCGACCGCGCAGGGGGCGGCCTTCGCGTCGGCGACGATCTGTTCCGTCAGGCCGACGAGCGCGTTTCACTTCGCGGCAGCACACTCCGCCTGCTCCAGCCCGCCGGACCCGCGCGCGACAGCGCCGCCGCGACCGCGCGCGTCGCCTTCCTGATCCTGCTGATCCTCGTCGGCGCGGCGATCGTCACGCTGCTGCGCCTCGTCGAGCGGCAGACGATGCGGCAGGCGGCACACGAAGCGCTCGAACGCGAGGTTGCCGCCCGCACGCGCGATTTGCGCGCCGCCAACGACGAATTACGGCAGGCATCGGAGCGGCAGGCCGAAACCGACCGCCGCTATCGCGCCGCGCGCGAGGAACTCGCGCAGGCGAGCCGGCTCGGCTCGATCGGACAGATCACCGCCGGCGTCGCGCACGAGATCAACCAGCCGGTCGCCGCGATCCGCACCTTCGCCGAAAACGCCCTTGCCTATCTCGACCGGACGCAGCCCGACAAGGCGCGCGGCAATCTGGGCCATATCGTCGAGCTGACCGCCCGCGTCGGCGCGATCACCGGCGAGCTGCGCAATTTCGCGCGCCGCGCGCCGGCACCGCTTGGTCCTGTCCCGCTGCGATCGGCGATCGACGGGACATTGTTGCTGATCGGCGACCGGCTGCGCGCGCAGGGCATCGCACTTGACGTGGGAGTAGACGAGCCGGCCGTCGCCGTGCACGCCGATCGCGTGCGGCTGGAACAGGTGCTGATCAACCTGCTGCAAAATGCCGCCGAGGCGGTTCGCGACGTCGATGGCGCGCGCGTAACCCTGCTGGCGCATGGCAACGGGCCGGTGCTGATCGACATTTGCGACAATGGCCCCGGTGTTCCGGCGGACATATTGCCGCAGTTGTTCACGCCCTTCGTCACCGGCCGGCCCGACGGGCTGGGACTGGGGCTGGCGATCGCCAGCGACATCATGACCGGGTTCGGCGGTACGCTGACCCTCATCCCCTCGCCCCTCGGCGGCGCGGGTTTCCGCCTGACGTTGAGGCGAGCATGAGCTTTTTCACGGCCGAGCAGACGGTCTTCTTCGTCGACGACGATGCGGCGCTGCGCGAAGCGAATGTTCAGACGCTCGATCTGGCGGGGCTCGCGGTCGAGTCCTTTCCGGATGCACGCAGCGTCCTGCCGCGCATCGACAGCGGCTTTCCCGGTATCGTCGTCACCGATATCCGCATGCCCGGAATGGACGGGCTCGAACTGCGCGCGGCGATCCATTCGATCGATCCCGAGATTCCGGTTGTCCTGATCACCGGTCACGCCGATGTCACGATGGCGGTGCGCGCGCTCCACGACGGGGCGTTCGATTTCCTCGCCAAACCCTTTGCGGCGGACCATCTGGTCGGGGTCGCGCGCCGCGCGCTCGCCCACCGGGCGCTGATCCTCGACAACCGCCGGCTGACCGCGGCGGCGGCGGCAATCGACAGCCCGCTGATCGGGGAAAGCCCGGCGATGGTGCGGCTGCGCGAGACCATCGCACAGCTCGCACAGGCCGATATCGACGTGCTGATCGAGGGTGAGACGGGAACCGGGAAGGAGCTGGTCGCACATATGCTCCACCGCCAGAGCCGGCGGAGCGCGGCATCGCTGGTTGCGGTCAATTGCGCCGCCCTGCCGCAAGAGCTCGCGGAAGCCGAGCTGTTCGGCAGCGACCTTGCCGACCGCGCGACGGGCAAGCTGGGTCAGGCCGGACGCATCCGCAGCGCGCACCGCGGGACTTTGTTCCTCGACGAGATCGACACGATGCACCCCGCGGTGCAGGCGAAGCTGCTGCGCGTGATCGAGGAACGCGAGGTGCAGCCCTTGGGCGCCAGCGCACCCGAGCCCGTCGACCTGCGCGTCATCGCGGCGACGAAGACCGACCTGATGGACGCGGTGCGCGGCGGCGATTTCCGCGAGGATCTCTATTACCGGCTGCACGTCGTGAAGCTGCGCATTCCGCCCTTGCGCGAGCGGCGGTCGGACATTCCGCAGACTTTCGCCTTCTTCCTCGACGAAGCCGCGGCGAAGATGGGAATGTCGGGGTTCCAGATCGACGACAGCATCCGCCGCCACCTGGTCGAGCACGACTGGCCGGGCAATGTCCGCGAGCTGAAGAATTTCGCCTATAGCGTCGTGCTGGACCTGCCCTCCGACCCAGGCCGTTCCTCGCTACCCGCCGAGGCGCCGCTCGCCGAGCGGCTGCGCCGCTTCGAGGCGACGATCATCGAGGACACACTGGCGCAGGCGCGCGGCAATATTGCTGCGACGATGGCGCGGCTAGGGGTGCCGCGAAAGACGCTGTACGACAAGATGGCAAAGCTCGGGATCGACCCCAAGCAGTTCCGCGGCTGACGCCGTCTATTTCCCCTGCGCCGCGAGCACGCGCAGGATGTTGCCGCTCCACATCTTCTCGATGTCGACGTCCGAATAACCCGCCGCCTTCAGCCGCTCGGTGACCTTGGGCAGCGCCGAGACATCCTCAATGCCCGGCAGTCCGCCGCCGCCGTCCCAGTCGGCGCCGAAGCAGATATGGTCGACGCCGCCGACCTCGATCGCGCGCAGCACCATCGTCATATAGGCGTCGAAATCGGCCGCCCACAATTTTTCGGTCTTGTCGAGTTCGCGCCACTGGCGGTTGAGGTCGGCCTGCTCGGCGGGCGAGAGCGTGCCGATCCGTTCATATTTGCCGAACAGCTCGCCGCGCGCGGGCGACATGTTCATCTCCGACATGAAGATCGTCGAGATGCACATGGCGCCGCCCTTCGCCGCGAGCGCCTTCAATCGGCCCTCGTCGAGGTTGCGCGGATGGTCATAGGCCGATCGCAGGCTCGAGTGCGAAAGCAGGATCGGATATTTCGACAGCGCCAATAGCTGGTCGAACGCCGCGTCGGACGAATGGCTCGCATCGATCACGATGCCGAGACGGTTCATCTCTGCGACCCACTGTTTGCCGAGCGGGCTCAGCCCTTTCCAGCGCCCAGCCCCCGTCGCGCTGTCGGCGAACTGATTGTCCTTCGAATGCACCGGCCCCGCGAGGCGCAGGCCCTTGTCGTAAAATTCCTGAAGCAGCGAAAGGTCTTCGCCGAGCGGATAGCTGTTCTCCATCGACTTGAAGGCGATCAGCTTGCCTTCCTTGTTCAGCCGCAGCGCATCGGGTGCCGTCAAGGCGGGAGCGATGACTTCGGGATATTTGGCGATGGTGCTGTCGATCAGGTCCGAACGCTTGCGCGCGAAGGCGAGTGCATCGGCGTAACCCTTTGGCGTCAATGGCCCCTGCTCGGTGTAGATGGCGAAAAAGCCGCCGTCGAGATTGCCGTCCTTCATCCGCGGAATGTCGAGCTGCGAAATGTCGTCGGCGAGCGCGTGACGATCGGCAAAGCTCCAGCCCGCGCGTTCGAAATGGAGCGGGGTGTCGAGGTGCGTGTCGAGCACGAGCATCCGGCTGTGCAGCGGCGCGTCGGGCGCCTCCTTCGGCTTGTCGCCTCCGGTCGAGCAGGCCGTGAGTGCCGTTGCGGCCAGCAGGATCGCGATATGCTTCATTTCGTGTCCTCCACGGGCTTCAAATCCAGATCGTGATAGTCCCAGCTGAAGTCGGCGATCTGGCTCACCGCCTTCATCGTCACGCCCGTCACCTTGCCGTCGGCGTCGAGCGCGAAGGTGACATAGGCGGGCTCGATCGCCGGATCGTCGAACTTGGTGACGAAGCTGTCATATTGCCAATGCTTGAGCCGCCCCGCCATCCGCGGCGTCGAGGTGAAATCGATCGTCAGCCCGTTCGCGCCCGACCCCACGACGACATCGCCATACCAGGGATCGCGGTAGCGCCCGGCGTAGCGCGCCAGCGCGAGCGAGGGACCGCTCTGCGCCGGCGACGCCTTCGACTGCTTCAGGAACGCCTCGCCCCCCGCGAGCCGCGCCTGATACCAGTCTTCCCACTTCTGGATCCAGCCATACTCGCCCTGGTCCAGATAATGATCGAGAAGGTCGTAGGTGAGGCCGAGGAGCATCCCGCTGTCCTCGCTGTTCATCATGATCGCGAAGCCGACATTTTTGTCGGGGATCATGACGACGCGCGTGATCGACCCGAAGACGCCGCCGCCGTGCTGGATGATGCGGTGGCCGCGATAATCCTGCACCTGCCAGCCGAGCGCATAGGCCTGCTGCGTCGGCTGCGCGGGCTTGAGCTGGTCGGGAAGCGGCGTGATCGGCATCGGTGTCACCGGCGCCCACATTTCCGCCGCCTGCTTCTCGCTGAACAGGCGTTTTCCGTTGGGGAGCGCGCCGTGCGCAAGCTGGATCTTGAGCCACGCCGCCATGTCGTCGGCGCTGAGCGCGAGCCCGCCAGCGGGGGCGCCGTTGCGGCCGAGCTCGTCGCGTTCGTCGAGCGCCTGTTGCGGGCCCAGCCCACGCAGCGCGCCCGACAGCCGGGCGTGCGGCCAGCTGCGGTTCGCGATACGGAATCGGTCTTCGCTGTCGCTCGTCGCATTCTTCATGCCGCCGGCGCGCAGCACGCGGGCGCGGATGAAATCCTCCCACGTCTGCCCGGTGACTTCCTCGATCAGCTGACCCGCGACGGCATAGAGGATATTGTCATAGGCATAGGCCGAGCGAAAACTCGTCTTGGGCTTCAAATAGGCGACGCGCTCGACCGTCTGCTTGCGCGTCAGATGCGTGCGCGGCACGAACATCAGGTCCCCCTGCCCCAGCCCCAGCCCACTTCTATGGACAAGCAGGTCGCGGATCGTGATCTCGCGGGTTACCCAGGCGTCGTACATGCGGAACCAGGGCATATGTTTGATCACCGGATCGTCCCACGCGATCTTGCCTTCGTCGACGAGGATCGCAAGCGCCGCGGCGGTCATCGCCTTGCCGGTCGATCCGGTCTGGAAGATCGTCTGCGCATCGACCGGCGCGCGCTCGCCGAGCTTGCGCACGCCCCAGCCGCGCGACAACGTCGTCTTGCTGTCCTCGACGATCGCGATCGACACGCCCGCCGCGCCGACCTTCTTGCGCAGCGCCTCGACGCTTTCGCCGATGTCGGCGGGCGGCTCGGCCCATGCGGGCGCGGCGACCGACAGCATCAGCGACAGGGCGAGCAGGCGAACGGCTTTCATGGCAAGGCCTCCATTTGGGGAGCGGGTGCGGGACGAAGCAGGCGCCAGGTCCCGATCGTCAGCAAGGGCAGAACGAAGACCGCGAGGAAAAGCCAGGCGAGGAAACGATAGCCACTGGCGATCAGGTCGACGAGACCGACGCGCGCAGCGACGAACATGCAGCCGACAAGAACGAGCGTCCCGATCGCGGCGCGCGGGCCGGTGCCGAGCGGCGGCCGCCCGCGCGCCTCGACGACGCCCGAGACGCGTTCGTTGATCGCATGGATCGCGCCGACGCCGCTTTCGAGCAGCGCGGCAAAGATCATCATCTGGAACAATATATGAAAGCCCGGCACGGCCATCTGCCGCAGCAGGAAATCCGAAGGCAAGGTTTCGCTGCCGATCGCAGGGTAAAAAGCCATCATCGCGACGAAGAAGAGGATTGCCGGCAGCATCGTCAGCGGCCCCGCGATCAGCCCCGCGACGACTGCGTCGCGCTGGCTGGTGAGGTGGCGGAGGACGGGCAGGATGACGACCGCACCGACGATATTATAACTCGCATAGGTGATGCCGCCCGCCACCCAATTGCCCGACGGCGGCGGCGCATTCGCGAAGCCGCTTCCGATCATTTCGCCAAAGCTGGCGAGCGCGAACACAAGGAACAGCGCATAGACCGCGTAGATCAGCATCGAGGCATATTTGAACAATGTCTCGACAAGCGCCGTGCCGAAGGCGGTGAAACCGAGGATGCTGAGCGCCAGCAGCACCGACCCGGCGAGGTCGGGCCAGCCGAAGGTCGCTGCGCCGATCGCGCCCGCCGCCGCACCGAACACCGCGATGATCAACACGACGAAAATCAGATAGGCGCCTTCGAACGCGATCCAGGCGGGGCCGAGCAGGCCTTCGAAGAAGCTGCGGTAGTCATAAGCCTGCATCCGGCGCGCGAGCGCGAAGGTCAGCGCCGCGACGATGCTCCAGATCAAGGTCGCGAGCAGCATCGCGGCCAGCCCGCCCCACGGCCCCGACGGCACGAAATATTCGGCCAGCTCGCGCCCCGTGGCATAGCCGCCGCCGATGATGACGGCCTTCAACGCGAAACCGGGCAGCAGGAAGCGCTGGAACCAGCTCGACCTGCCACCCGTCTCGCCCACACTCATGCGAGACAGTTTTCGACGAGCGCGTCGAACGACGCGCCGCCGCGGATCGGGTCGGCTACGGGCAACCCCAGGCGTTGCCGTTCGGCCGCCATCAGCGCCTCGGCGGCATCGGCGTCATAGGCCGAGGTGTTGAGGCTCACCCCGCCGCAGCGGATCGCCGGATTGGTCCGGCTGCCGAGGCGGATCGTCAGGTCGATCACCTCCTCGATGCTGGGAAGCGCGAAGCTTTCCATGCCCAGGATCACCTTGCGCGCCGGATCGTGGCAGACGACGAACACGTCGGGCTGACTGCCGTGGAGCAGGCCAAGCGATACCGCGGCATAGGCAGGATTGAAGATCGACCCCTGCCCCTCCACCAGGTCCCAATGGTCTTCGGGCGCGTCGGGGCTCAATATCTCCGCCGCCCCCGCCTCGAAATCGGAGACCACCGCGTCCATCGGCATCCCGCCGCCCGCGATCATGATCCCGGTCTGGCCGGTGGCGCGAAAATCGGCGTCGATTCCGCGCGCGACAAAGGCCCGATGGAGCGCGAGCGCGGTATATTTCTTGCCGAGCGCGCAATCGGTGCCAACCGTCAGCAGGCGCTTGCCGCTGCGCTTGCGGCCGTTGGCGATCGGGATCGACGGCGGCGGCGTGCGCACGTCGATCAGCCGCTGGCCGGTCCGTTTCGCAGCCTCGACGAGCGCGGGGATGCTCGTCAGCCGTGTGTGGAGCCCGCTGACAATGTCGAGCCCCGCCTCCATCGCCTCGACAAGCACGGCGACCCAGGCGTCGCCGATGACGCCGCCCTGGTTCGCGACGCCGATCACCAGCGACTGCGCTCCCGCCGCGCGGGCCTCGTCAGGCGACAGCCGCGGCAAGCCGGCGCTGACCGAGCAGGCGCCGATCCCATACTCGCCGACGCAGCGGTCAGCCGCCCAGTCGGCGAGGCCAAAGGCGGTCTTGGCATAGCCCGCCTCGGTCGTGTCGCCGAGGAACAGCAGATAGGGTTGCGGCAGGGTCAGGCTTTCGGCCAGCCTGCCGGTGGGCGCGTTCATCTTGTCCAACTCCAATTCGCTCAGAATGCCATGTCGAGCGCGACACCGATCGTGCGCGGCTGCAATGGCGAGATCGCTAGGAAGCTCGGCTGGTTGATCCCGTCGGCAAGCGTCGACCGCGCCATCTCGCCCTTGTTGTCGAGCAGATTGCGCGCATAGGCGCGCAGCGTCCAGTGATCATCGAAGGTCACCGACGCATTGAGGTCGACCGAGGTGTAAGCCTTGGCGCGCGCGACGAGCGGATCGCTCTCGACGAGCGACAGGCGGTTGCTCGCGTGGCGGATGCCGGCGCCGAAGCTGCCCCGGTTGCCGCCGCCCAGCTCGAACGCATAATCGGCGCGCAGCGCGCCGCTGAACTTGGGTACAGCGGGCAAGCGGTCGCCGTCGAGGCCGCTGATATCGGGCACATCCTCGCTGAGGCTCGCGTCGGTGTAGCTTCCGGTGGCGCTGATCGTCAGGCCCGGCGCCGGGCGCAGCGCCAGGCTACCCTCGAAGCCCTTGCTCGTCGCCTTGCCGCCGTTCGCGCCGCCCGATACGCCGCCGAAAGCGCGCGTGACCTGGATATCGGTCCAGTCCATCCAGAAGAAGGCGGCATCGACCGACACCATGCGGTCGGCGAAGTCGGCTTTCAGCCCGACCTCGTAATTGGTCATGCGGTCGGCATCGACGCTGGGCGGGACATTGGGGACGATGACGTTCGGGCCGCCGGGGCGATAGCCCGTCGCGACGCGCGCATAGAGCATGGCGTCTTCGTTGATATGGAACTGCGGGCTGACCGAGAAGGTCCAGACGCTTTCGGCCGACTCGCCCGGATCATTGGCGCTGGGGACGATCGCCCCCGAGCTGATCTGGGTAAAGGTCTGCTCGTTGCGCGCCCAGCGAAGGCCGCCGGTCACCTCGAACTGCTCGCTCAGCTTGAAAGTCGCATTGCCGAAGATCGCATATTCCTTGTAGGTCGCCGGAAGGCCGACGATCGCCAGCGGATCGAGCGGCGCGATGACATTGCCGTCCATATCGAACGAGCGGACAAGCTGCGCATTGCTCGTCTCTTCATCGGTGAAGAAGCCGCCGATCATCCATTCGAAACGCCCGCCGCTCGGCGAAGCGAGACGGACTTCCTGCGTCCATTTCTTGAGCCCGAGGTCGAGCGAGAAAGGTGTGATGCCGGGATCGATGGCACCGCCGGTGAGCAGCGGGAAAAGCACGCCGAACGCATAGCTCGCGTCCTGTACCTGCCGGCTCTGCGTTTTGCTGTAGGTCGTCGCAGACGTCAGCGTCGCCGCGCCGAAATCATAGTCGATCGTCGCCGAATAATAATCGAGATCGACGTCGTAGGATTCGGGCACATAATTGTTGAACGAATGGCCGTTGCCCAAACGGTTGCCGTCGAGATCGGCGGCATAGAGGCCATTGCCGTCAGAATCGAGCGACTGCCAGATGCCGGCGAGCTTTACGCTGAGCTCGGGGGTCGGCTGCCACAGCAGCGCGGCGCGACCGCCGCGCTGTTCATAGTCGTTCTGGTCCTTGAGCGCGGCATTGTTGACGCTGTCGACCCAGCCCGGCGTCTTGCGCCATGCGAAGCTGCCCGAAATCGCGAGCGTGTCGGTCGCAATCGGCGCATTGACATAGACCTGCCCACCCCAGCCGAGGCTGCCGGCGTCCTTGATCGTGAAACCTTCGACGCCCGCGCGCACCTTGAATTCGCGCGTGTCGGGCTGGACGGTAACATATTTGACCAGGCCGCCGATCGAACTCGCGCCATAGAGCGTGCCCTGCGGGCCTTTGAGCACTTCGATGCGTTCGAGGTCATAGGGCATGAGGTCGATGGTGAACTGCCCAGCGCGGTTATAGAGCGCGCTCGACCCGACCGGCGCATCGTCGAGATAGATGCCGACCGTCTGGCTGGCATTGAGCGGTGCGACGCCGCGCAGCGTGATCGTCGTCTGGCCAGGCGTGCCGCCGTTGCTGACGTTCATGCCGGGAACATAGCCCGCATAGTCGACGAGCGAGGCCGAGCCCTGTTCCTGCAGTTCCTCGCCGCTGACCACCGAGATCGAGATCGGCACGTCCTGCACATTCTGAACGCGCTTCTGTGCGGTCACAACGATCTCGCCCGCGGCTTCGATCGCCCCCGCTTCCTGCGCCTGTACCGGCATCGCGGCGATCACCGCGACCATGCTTGCTGCTACCAAAAGTCCCTTGTTCATCGTCTTACCCCCAGACTTGGGCGAGCAGGCGGCGGAAATTGCCACCGAGCACGGCCCGGATGTTATCGTTCGAATAGTTGCGGCGAATGAGTTCCTCGACGAGGTCGAAGGTCTTCAATGGATGGTCGAAACCATCGATGTCGATCTTGTCTCGAAAGGCGTAGCTGTCCTTGTAGGCGCCCTTCAGCACGGCATATTCATCAGGCTTCATGTCGTCATAGCCGTGAAGGTCCGCGTCGGAGCCGATGCCGACATGATCAATGCCGACGAGCTTTGCGACATGGTCGATATGATCGGCCATGTGCCCGACATGGGTGGGGTCGGTGCTGCGCACGAACATGCGCACGCCGGTGATGCCCATCACCCCGCCCTTTGCCGCGAGCGCCTTAATCGCTTCGTCGGTCTTGACGCGCGGATGATCAACGAGAGCGCGGGCATTGCTGTGCGTGATCGCGATCGGCCCCTTGGCGATGTCGATGGCGTCGAGCGTCGTCCGGTCGCCGCAATGCGAGACGTCGACGAGCATCTTCTGCTTTTCCATTTCGGTGATAATCGCTGCGCCATAGTCGCTGACGCCGCCGTCGACGCGATCGGTGCTGCCCGATCCGATGCGGTTCTGGCTGTTATAGGTAAGCTGCGAACAGCGCAGGCCGAGGCGGCGGAACAGCGCGACGTCCGCGACCGTCTCGAAATGCTCGGCGTTCTGGATGCCCATGATGACAGCGCATTTGCCCTCGGATTTCGCGCGGTCGAGATCGGCGGCGGTATCGACGAGGGTGAAGACGTGGCTGTTGCGTCCCGCAAAGCCCTGCCAGCCTGCGAGGAAGGTCAACGCCTGTTGCTTTGCGTCAGGTCCGCCGAGGCCATAGGCATTGTGGAAACCGGTGATACCCGACGCCTTGAACTCCGCCGCCTCGGCATCAGTCAGCCGGTGCGCCACATAATCTTCTTCCAGCGTGATCTTGAGCGGCGCGAGCATGTCGATGACGAGCGAGGAAGCGACGAGGTCAACCGTGCGGCGCGAATAGGCCTTTGCGGGCGCCGCAGCGAAGGCATAGGCGCCGCGACCCACCATCGGCGCGGACAAAGTGACCCCGACCGCGCCCGCGAGTGCCGCGCGGCGCGTCATCGGGAATGACGTCGTCATTCCAGCCTCCTTCTTACGAAAATCTCAATTTCAAGACTATTGTCCTAATCGGAAAATTGTCAACCCATTTAGGACATCAAATTGTCACGAACCCCAAATTTCCGCCGGACAATGAATCATGCCATCGCGATATTCGACGCCGGGCACGCGATCGCGCGCAAGAAAGGTCGGCCCGTCGAGATCCACGATGTCGCACAGCTGCCCGACCAGGTAGGAGGGTGCCATCGACAGGCTTGTGCCCATCATGTTGCCGACCATCACGTCGAGGCCGAGCTTCTTCGCCTGCCGCGCGATCGCCAGCCCCTCGGTCAGCCCGCCACATTTATCGAGCTTGATGTTCACGACGTCGAAGCGCCCGACAAGCGAGGCGGTGTCGGTAAGTGACAGCGCGCTTTCGTCGGCGACGAAGGGCAAGGGCCGCTTGAGGCCGTCGAGATCGGCCTCGCGCCCGCGTTTCAATGGCTGCTCGAGCTGCGCGATGCGCATCGAGACGAGAACCGGCAGCAGGTCGGAAAGCGTGCCGATGTCATAACCCTGATTGGCATCGACGCCGATCCACGCATCGGGCCGCGCCGTGCGGATTGCGACGACCCGCGCGATGTCGTCTGTCAAATCGCCGGTCAGCTTGACCTTGACCGGGGCTTGCGCGTCGATCGCCAGTGCGGCTTTCGCCATATTGTCCGGGCTGTCGGCGCCCAGAGTCAGCGTCGATCGCAGTGCTTTCGGGGATTCCAGCCCGGCAAGCTCCCACACGGGGCGGCCCGCCTGCTTGGCTTCGAGATCCCAGAAAGCACAGTCGAGCGCATTGCGGGCACCGCCGGGCGGAAGGAGCTGTTGCAGTTCCGCGCGCGTCGCGCCCTGCTCGATCGCATCGCGCACGCCGGTCGCTTCGGCGAGCATATGATCGATATCGTCGCCGAGATAATAGACCCCGGCCCCCTCCCCGCGCCCGACATGCGAGCCGTCGGATATCTCGGCGACGAGCAGCGCGGTTTCGGTGAAGACATGCCCCGAAATGCGGAACGGCTGATGATAGGGAAAACGCCCGACCCGAAGGTCGAGCGTCATTTTCTGCCTGCTCTGCGTCGCCATCAATAGACCATCCCAAAGCCGTAGAGGTGGAAGACGAGCGTCACCCAGACGAGTATCAGCGCGGCGAGGATCAGCAGCACCGCGCCGAGCTTCATCGTCCAGCGCCGCTTGTCCTTGATAGCGAGCCACAAGTGCCAGGCGGCCGTCGCGAGCAGCCCGAAGGCGGCGAGCGGGGTCAGGATGCGCAGCAGGTGGATGAGCCAGTCGAGCGGGCCGCCGATGCTGCCGATGTCGGCCGAGAAGGCGGCGATCAACCCGATCCAGCCGACGAGCGCGCCGATCGCGAGCCAGGCGAAGACGCGCGACAGGCGATAGGCGCGGAGCGACTTGCCCGTAAGCGCAAAGTCGGCCTTGAAGCTGCGGCGGACCATCGCACGCACCGGCCACGCCAGCGCGGCGAGCAGGATGATGCCAAAGGCGAAGATCAGCGCGGGATTGAGCCAGGCGGCGTTGACGCTGGCAGGCGCGGGTTCGAACACCATGAAAGGCGATCCGGCGTCGACGCTCCACCGCACGACGCGGCCGTCCTTCACCTCGGCGGCAAGCCGCTCGCCGGTGCCGGTGTCGCGCCACACGAAGGGCTCGACCTCGACCCAGTCGCGCGCGCCCGCGCCGAGCCCGTCGAGCGCCGGAAGGCTGATCTTGCCATCCTCGGTCAATCCGATCGTCGCCTGTCCCAACAGCCCGAACAGGCTCATGAAGTTGGTGAAGCTGCCACGACTGCTGATGTAATTGCCGACCATCATCTGCGCGTGCTGCGCGGCGGTCTTGGCATCGACCTGCGCCGGCTTTTCGGCCGGACCCGGCAGGTAGCGGTCGGCGAATTTGTGGAATAGCGCGCTACGCACCGCGCCCGCCGCGCCGTCCTTGCCTGCGCTGTTCATCGACACGAAGATTCCGACATCGGCATCGGGGAACAGCCAGAGATAGGAGTGGAACCAGACGGTATCGCCGCCATGCGCGATGGCGCGGTGGCCGTTGACCCATTGCTCATAGAAGCCAAGCGCCATGCTGTTGAGCGGGCCGACGCCGGGCGCCTTGAAATCGTGCATCATCTTTGCGGTTTCGGGCTTCATCAGCCCCGCACCGTTGTTCAGATGCGCGATCATGAACTTCGCCATGTCAGCACCGCTCGACGAAAGGCTACCCGCGGGCGCGGGGATGACCATTTCGAACGGCTCGGGCTTTTGCGTGATGTCGGGATAGCCCTTGGACATATGCGGCGCGAGCCGCGCGGGGAGCGGCTGGCGGAAAGACGAATGCGCCATGCCGAGCGGCTTGAAGATATGGTTCTCGATATAATTGTCGAAATTTTCGCCGCTGACGCGTTCGACGATATAGCCCGCGAGCGCCGTCGCATAGTTGGAATAGGCCGGCGTCGTGCCCGGCGCGAAGACGCGTTCGGGCAGCGCGAGCGGCATCTGCTTCTTCAGCGTCATCACCGCCTTGGGATCGCTGCTGATCAGGTGACGCACCGATTCCTCGAAGCCCGCGGTGTGCGTCATGATGTTGCGCATCGTCACCGGCTTGCCCTCAAAGGGCGGAATCTTGAAATCGAGGTACGCGTTGACGTCCTTGTCGAGATCGATCTTGCCCGCCTCGACCTGCTGCATCACCGCGGTCCAGGTCAGCAGCTTCGACACCGAACCGGGGCGGAAAAGCGTGGTCTCGGGCAGGACTGGCGCACGCTTCGCGACATCCGAATAGCCATAGCCCTTCTCAAGCACGACCTCGCCGCCGCGCACGACGACGACGACTGCGCCCGGAATGCGTCCGCGTTCGAGCGCATAGGGCAGATATCCGTCCATCCAGGCTTCGAGATCCTTGGGGTCGAGCGAAGCCGGCGCCGCGGCTGTCTTGGCGGCCGACGCAGTTGCCTCGGCCTTCTTTACGGCAGGCGCGGGCACCGGCCCCTGCGCCGCCAGCGGCAGTGCGGCAAAGGCCGCCAGCCCGATCATCGCCTTGCGGATGAAACGCATCGCTTTCCCCTTTTGTCTGGCGCGTCCTGCAACACCTTGCGGCCAGCCGCGCGACCCCTTACCAAGGGCCAACGACTGTTAGCCCGATAGGGACATAATGATCCTGATTAGAAAATTGTCAAACGGGGATTGGAAAAACTGATGGCGGACCGTGCTACCCCGCCGACGCTCGGCGCGGTGATGAAGGGCATAAGGGCGCGCAACGGCTGGACGCTCAAGGAAATGAGCGCGAAGTCGGGCATTCCTGTTTCGACGCTGTCGAAGGTCGAGCACGACCGGCTGACTTTGAGCTACGACAAGCTCCAACAGCTCAGCCAGCGACTCAAGATTCGCATGTCGGACCTCTTCGCAGAGGATGAGGAAGATGCCGCACCGCGCGTCACCGGACGCCGCAGCATCGGGACCATCGAACGCGCGGCGCGCGTCACGACCGATAATTACGACTATCACTATCTCTGCACCGATTTGCGCCAGAAACGGATGATCCCGATCCTGACGCGCATCCGCGCCCACAGCGCGCGCGAATTCGGCGAACTCGTCCATCACCAGGGCGAGGAGTTCATCTATGTCCTCGAAGGGCGGATCGAGGTGCACAGTGAATTTTACGACCCGGTCACGCTCGACGTTGGCCAGGGCATCTATATCGATTCGTCGATGGGCCACGCCTATGTCGTCGCCGATGGATATGAGGAGGCGCTGGTGCTCGGCGTCTGCTCGAGCGCCGACGACGGACTGATGGATTCGCTGATGAGCCTGCACGGCTGACTAACCTGACCCTGGAGAATGATATGGCATCGCACCGGCGCTTCGCACCCTCCCTGTTGCTGCTTTGCAGTTCGATGCTCATATCCGCCGCCGCAGTCGCGCAGGCGCCGGCCTATGACCTGATCATCCGCGGCGGCACGCTCTATGACGGGTCGGGCAAGCCGCCCGTCGTCGGCGATGTCGCAATCAAGGACGATCGCATCGTCGCGATGGGCAAGATCGACGGAACGGCGAAGAGCGAGGTTTCGGCCAAGGGCATGGCGGTCGCGCCCGGCTTTATCAACATGCTGAGCTGGGCGACCGAATCGCTGATCGCCGATCCCAGAAGCCAGAGCGATATCCGCCAGGGCGTTACGCTGGAGGTGATGGGCGAAGGCTGGTCGATGGGACCGATGAACGCGGCGATGAAAGCCCAGGAAACGGAGCGGCAGGGCGACATCAAATATCCGATCGAATGGACGACGCTCGGCGATTATTTCGGCTGGCTCGAAAAACGCGGCATTTCGACCAATATCGCAAGCTTCGTCGGCGCGGCGACGGTGCGTGTGCACGAACTGGGCGAGGGCGACGTCGATCCGACCCCCGAGCAGCTTGCCCGGATGCGCGCGCTGGTGCGACAGGCGATGAACGAGGGTGCGATGGGCGTCGGCAGCTCGATCATCTATGCGCCCGGCTCCTACGCCGAAACCGACGAACTCGTCGCGCTGACGAGCGAGGCCGCGAAATGCGGCGGCATGTATATCAGCCACATGCGGTCCGAAGGCGACCGGATCGAGGAGGCGGTCGACGAGTTGATCGACATATCGCGCCGTTCGGGGGCGCCGGCGGAAATCTATCACCTAAAGATGGCGGGGCGCAGCAATTGGGGCAAGCTCAGCGCGATCGTGAAGAAGATCGAGGATGCCCGCGCCGCGGGACTGCGGATCACGACCGATATGTATACTTATACCGCGGGCGCCACCGGGCTCGACGCCGCGATGCCGACGTGGGTGCAGGCGGGCGGGCTCGAGAAGTGGATCGAGCGCCTGAAAGACCCGGCGATCCGCGCCCGCGTTGCCGAGGAAATGAAGAAGCCCGGAAGCGACTGGGAAAATCTCTATTTCGGCGCGGGCGCTGACAAGATGATCCTGTCGGGGTTCAAGAATGACGCGCTGAAGCCGCTGACCGGCAAGACGCTGGCGGAGGTCGCGGCGATGCGCAGCAAGTCGCCCGAAGAGACGGCGATGGACCTCGTCGTCGAGGACGGCTCGCGCGTCGGCACCGTCTATTTCCTGATGTCCGAGGACAATGTCCGCAAGCAGATCCAGCTGCCGTGGATGAGCTTCGGATCCGATGCGGCGTCGCAGGCGCCCGAGGGCGTTTTCCTGAAATCGGGCGCACACCCGCGCACCTATGGCAATTTCGCCCGGCTGCTCGGCCGCTATGTCCGCGACGAAAAGCTGATCCCGCTCGAACAGGCGGTCTATCGTCTGACCACCCTGCCCGCGACCAATTTGGGGATCAAGGATCGCGGGGCGCTCAGGCCCGGCTATTATGCCGATGTCGTGGTGTTCGACCCGGCAGTGATCGGCGACCGGTCGACCTTCGAGAAGCCGCACCAATATTCAGTCGGCGTGCGCGACGTGTTCGTCAACGGCGTCGCGGTGCTACGGAACGGCGAACATAGCGGCGCGACACCGGGGCGCGCGGTGCGCGGCGCGGGCTTCAACCGCTGTTCCTAAGCGGCGGCAAGCAAGAGCCGCTGCTGGGCGGGTGATCTGAACAGGAAATCATGCGGCAGGCCGAGGCGGACGCTCGCCTGACAATGCGGCGCCGCACGATCGACATGTCGGTCGGCGAGCCGGCCGGCGATGCGCAGCGCGGCGCGGTCGCGCCGCGTCAGGTCGTAGCGGGTTCCAAGCGCCAGCTTGTGCCGGATATGATCGGGCAGCAGCGACACCGACGCGCGGGCGATGGCGCGATGCAGAAAACGCGGCACGCCCGGCGCAGCGCGGCCCGACTGGATAATATCGAGGAATTCGAAGATGATCGGATGCGGCTCCAAGCGCGGTTCGAGTTCGGCCATCATGTCCATGAACGCAGCCACCGTTGGCGGGGTGCGACGCGCGCCGAACTCGCGCCCGATCGCATCGCCGTCGCGCATGAAGCGGTCCTTGTCGGCATCGCTCAGCGGGTGGACGAAACGATCATAGGCCATCAGGAAACCATAGGAAGCCGTCGCCGCGACCCAGTCGAGCAGGAGCGGGTCCATCGCGCGATATCTCTCCCCCACCGGCGTTTCGCCTTTCACCTTGCCGTGCATGCGGTTGACCTTGCCGATCACCTCCTTCGCGGCGCTTGCGGACCCATAACAGGCGAGCATGGCGACGAGACCGGTGCGGCGCGAGCGGGCGATCGGATCGGTCTTGTAGGTTGAATGGTCCCACACCCCCGACCGGATGCGCGGCTCGGCGAATTCGAGCAGCACCGCCGCGATGCCGCCGATGCCGAGCGCGATCGGATTCTTGTACACGCGCCACTGGACGCTGTCGGGCGCGAGCAGCGCAGGTTCGCCAGTCGGCGCGGCGAAATCGATCGCGGTCCCCAGATAGTCGGTCGGCATCGGCAAACGCGCCACGTTGATGGCCTCCTTAGAAGTCGTAACCGACGGTCAGCCCATAGGTTCGCGGCTGGTTGGCGAAACGCACGACAACATTGGCGTTGCTCGCGACCGCCGACCAATAATATCTGTCGAGCAGATTCTTCGCCCACAGCGATACCGACCAGCCGCTTTCATGCCGAAGGCCAAGGCTCGCATTGACGGTACCATAGGCATCGACCTTGTAGAGATCGAGATCCTCGAAGATCGTATTCGACTTGCTCTGGTATCGCGCGCTGACCGCGCCCGTCAGGCTGATCGCCTCGCTGACCGGCGTGTCATAGGCGATCGTGATGCTACCCTGGAATTTCGGGCTATAGATGAATTCGGCGCCGTCGAAATTTTCCGGCTGGCCGGCCGCGTTGGTGCCGTTGTAATCATTGATCCGCGTCTTCAGCCACAGCGCGTTGGCGGCGAGAGTCAGCCCCGTCGCCGGCCGGATCGTCAGTTCGCCTTCGACCCCATAGGCCTCGCTGTCGGGGACATTATCGAGGCGCGACAATGCGGTGTAGATCGGGTCGGCGAAATAGGTGCTGATCTGCTTGTCGCGATAATCATAGTAGAAGGCCGAGAGATTGGCCTGCACCGCGCGGTTGGCGAGCGTCGCCTTCACGCCGACTTCGTAGGCGGTCAGTTTCTCTTGCTTCACCGGTGCATTCTGGCGCGCGAGGTTCGCGGCGTTGATCGGCGTCGTCCCCGATTTATAGCCGCGCGATACCGACACATACATCAGGGTGTCGTCATTCGGCGACCAGTCGAGTGCGACACGCCACGCGAGATTGTCTTCCTTGAGCAGCGACTGCACCTCGCCGAAAGTGCCCGTCGCAGGATCGAATGTGTTGCACTGACCCGCCGCGATTTCGGGCGCGAGGACGCCATAGGTCTGGAAATAGAGCGCGCGGTTCACGACGTTGACGTTGGGCAGCATATTGCCGTTGAAATCGCGCGAGCAGCCATTGTAGCGCTGCTTGTCCTTGGTATAGCGCACCCCGACCGTCAGCTTCACCTGCTCGGTCAGTTCGGCATCGGCGTTGCCGAAAATGCTCCACGTCTTGGTCCGGATACGACCGAAGTCCTCATAGGTGCGGAAAGCCTGGCTGAGTTCGGTCGGCGTATAGCCACCCGAATTGAACGGGGTTCCGAGCAAGGGCACACCCGCGCCGCGAATGAGCCCGACGTTGGCGTTCTGGCCCAGCAAGGTGCGGTTGGAATCGATGATCCGGTCGTTCGCATAATAGGCGCCGACGAGCCAGTTGACCGCGCCGCTTTCGCCTTCCAGATGCAGTTCCTGAGCGAAGCTCTTGATCCGCCCGACGGTGTTCTGGAGCAGGATTTCGAACGGCGCGCCGCTCCAGTCGGAGAGCGCGTTGCGCCTGAAATCATTATAGCTCGTCAGCGAAACGAGCTTCGTCGTTTCACCGAGATCCTGATCCCAGCGCAGCTTGAGCCCCCAGAAGCGATTGTCCTCGGCGAGCGGGCCATCGAGGCCGAGCCCCGAGCCGATGTCGGCAGAGCGCGCAGCTTCGGGCGCCCAGTCGGCCTGGCTTGCCTTGGTCGGGAAATTGTGCGCGATATAATCGGCGAGCCCCGGCGCGTTGAAGAAGCGCGAATTGCTGGTGCCGGTGACGGGGTCGGTCGCAGGCGTGAAGCCGATCCCCTGCCCCGCGACGGTATCCGACCTGTTGCGCCACCAGGTTACGGAAAGGTCGAAATGCGTTCCCGGCGCCGGATCGATCGCAAGCGAGCCGCGGATGCCCAGCTTGTCGACCTCGCCGAGCCGTTCGTCCCGCGTGTTGCTGACCTGCCAGCCCTTGTCGCTATTTTCGCTGCGGAACGCGATGCGCGCCGCGACGCCTTCGCCGAGCGGGCCCGAAATATGGCCGCCTATATTATAGGTCTGGTAATTGCCGAGGTCGGCCTTGACGCTCCCCTCCAAACTGTCGGTCGGCTTGGCGGTGATGAAGTTGATCAGGCCCGCCGTTGTGTTGCGCCCATAGAGCGTGCCCTGCGGGCCTTTGAGCACCTCGACGCGCTCGAGGTCCATCACCGGTCCGGTGTTCATGATCGGATAGGCATAAGCGACTTCATCGACATAGGTGCCGACGGTCGAGGTCGAGGAGAGGTTGATCGTGTTGAAGCCGATTCCGCGCAGCGTATAGGTAGGCACGCCCTGATAGCTTTGCGAAACGGTGAAGCTCGGCGCGACCGCAGTCAGATCGCGCATGTCGGTGACGCGCAGATTTTCCAGCGTTTCGCCATCGACCGCCTGGATCGCCATACCGACGTCGTTCATCGACTCCGCGCGGCGCTGTGCGGTGACAATGATGTCGCCTTCGGCCGCGACGCCGTCGGGCGCGCCTTCCCCGGCGGCAAAAGCAGGCGCCGCCAGAACGAGCCCCATCGCCGAACCCGCGCCCAGCAAGATACGCATTGCTTTCATCACTCATCCTCTCTCAAACACCTTGTCCCGCGGCTCGTCTTTGTGCGAGCGTCGCGCGAACCGGACCGTGACAGAACAAAGGATTGCGGCGGGGCGAGCAAGCTGACACCTGTGTCAGGATAAAGGAGGGACGCGGGCGTGACCGATCAGAGGGCCGAATGCTGGGCGGAGATGCCTGCGCTCGTAGCGGCGGTGCAAGCCGCGGGCGATGCGATCGGCCTTCCCTATGTCGCGGCGCAAGCGGACCTTGGCGACCCCGAACCGATGAGCGACGAGGAAGGCCGCCCCTACGCCGAAACCAGCTTTCACTGGGTTGATCCGAGCTATGCCTATTGGCGCGACCGCAAGCTCGCGCTGCAACTCGCCTTCCTCACCGCTGCGCGCCTCGCCGCCGAACCCTTCTACTACAGCGACGGGCGCCTCGGCACGTGGCGTCCGACGCACCTTCTCGACGAGGTCGACTGTTCGCAGGCTCGGAACACGCCCAATTTCGGCGAGGCGATCATCGCGCCGGTGCATCTGCCGCGCGGGCTGGTCGGCGCGGTCTTCTGGTGCTCGCGCGAGCCGATCGGGGTGGAGGCGGTCTTCGCCGAACAAGCCGGGCATCTCCACAACCTTGCGGTCAAGCTGGTCGCGACGCACAACGAGGCGCGCGGCCGCCCGCGCAACGCCACCGTGCCGCAGACGCTGACGCGGCGCGAGGTGCAATGCCTGCGTTGGGCAGCGGCGGGCAAGACCGACGGCGAGATCGGCATCATCCTGTCGCTGTCGGTGTCGACGGTGCGCTTCCACTTGCGCAACGCCGCGGGCAAGCTCGGCGCGACCGGTCGCGCCCAGTCGATCCAGATCGCCGCCGGGCTCGGCTTCGTCGGCGCGCGCGCCGCCTGATGCAGGTGCCAGCTTGGCGCGGCATCGGCCAAGAGCCTAAGCCGGGACTATGGACATGCTGAACGACCCGGCGTTGACGGCCTTTCGCGACGAGGTTCGCACCTTTCTCGCGACGCATCTGCCCGAGAACGTCCGCCGCGGCGCAGCGCGCGCAACGAGCGTCTTCATCGACCCCGATATCTCGCTGCCCTGGCAGCGCATCCTTCATGC
Organism: Sphingopyxis sp. JAI108; assembly: GCF_013410105.1. Taxonomy (GTDB): domain Bacteria; phylum Pseudomonadota; class Alphaproteobacteria; order Sphingomonadales; family Sphingomonadaceae; genus Sphingopyxis; species Sphingopyxis chilensis. The sequence continues at coordinate 1,251,436 of NZ_JACCCJ010000001.1, read as the reverse complement.
CCAGGGCTGGGCCGCGCCCGACTGGCCCGCCGAGTTCGGCGGTCCCGGGTGGAGCGAGATCGAGCGCTATATCTTCGCCGCCGAATGCGCGGGCGCCGGCGCGCCGAACCTGGCGCCGATGGGCCTGAAAATGGTGGCGCCAGTGATCATGCACTATGGCAGCCCGGAACAGCGCGCCCATTATCTGCCGCGCATATTGTCGGGCGAGGATTATTGGTGCCAGGGCTTTTCCGAATCCGGCGCGGGATCCGATCTTGCCGCGCTGCAATTACGGGCCGTGCCCGATGGCGCCGACTATGTGCTGAACGGTTCGAAGATCTGGACCACGCACGCACATTTCGCGAACCGCATGTTCGCGCTGGTGCGGACGTCGAACGAAGGCAAGCCGCAGGCGGGTATCAGCTTCCTGCTGCTCGACATGGCAACGCCGGGGATCAGCGTCGAGCCAATCCGCACACTCGCTGGCGATCATGAGTTCAACCAGGTCTTCTTCGACGATGTGCGCGTGCCGCAGGCAAACCGGCTCGGCGACGAGAATGAGGGCTGGTCGGTCGCGAAGCACCTGCTGACGTTCGAGCGCGGCGGCAAATATGCGCCGGGGCTGATCGGTCGGCTCGAACGGCTGCGTGCGCATCACGACATCGACCCCGCACTTCGCGCGCAGCTCGACCGCGAGGCAGTGACGCTCAAGGCGCTGCAGGCACTCGAGCTGAAAGCGATGCGCGGCGTAGGCGGCAGCGCGGCGCTCTATGCCTCGGCGCTCAAGATCCTCGGGACCGAGGCAGCGCAGCGCATCGACACGCTGGCATGCGAGCTCGCCGGCTATGCGGCATGGGCCGACGCCGACGGGCAGGCGCCCGCCGATCTGGCGGTCGCGGTCCCGCGCTACCTCAACGATCGCGCCGCGACCATCTATGCCGGATCGAACGAAATCCAGCGCGACCTGATCGCGCGGGCGATGCTCGGCTAGGACGCCACCTCGGCAAAGCGCACGAGGTGACCGCCGCGCGGACCGAATGCCGCCGCGATCGCCAGTGCACGTTTGAAATGCCCGCCGAGGCTGAGTTCCTCGGTCAATCCCATCGCGCCGTGGATTTGCACGGCACTCTCGCCGGCGATCCGCACCGCGTCGCCGACCTCGATACACGCCGCGCTCACCGCCTGCGCCCGGTCGGCGCGATCCTGATCGACGGCGACGATCGCCACCTCCGTCAGCGCTGCCGCCTTCATCGCCGCAAGCTGCATGTCGGCGGCGCGGTGGCGGAGCGACTGGAAACGACCGATCGCCATACCGAACTGCTTGCGCTGCCCAAGGTAATCGACGCTGTCGGCGATCATATGCTGTATCAGACCCACCGCCTCGGCGCAGCGCCCGGCGAGGATCAGGTCGTTCGCATAATCGGTCAGGCCACGCGCCTTGTCCCCATCCGCAAGCAAGCTCGCATCGCCTGGCTTGAGTGTGAAGGCTAGATCAGCCGACACGCTGCCGTCGTGCATGATGCGATGCCGCTGTTCAACCTTGCCGCCGTCGGCGGCGATGAGCAGCAGCGCCTCTTCGCTTGCGAGCAGCAGCAGGTCGGCTTCCGCCGCGCCTGCGACCAGGGCGGCGCAGCCGCGCACGAGCCCGTCCTCGACGGCCGGCATCGCGGCGGTCGAGGCGGCGCAGATGATCGCGATGCGGCGCCGGCCCGCCGCCAGATCGCCAAGCGCCGGATGCGCGGGCGCAACGCGCGCGAGAAGCGCGCTCGCCGCGACGTGCGACAGCCAGTCGGCGCCCGCGAGCGCCGGGCCAAGCTCGGCCATCACGAGCGCGATGTCGATCGGACCGCCGCCGAAACCGCCAACATTTTCGGGCAGCGCAATCCCGGCGAGGCCGAGCGACGCGGACAGGTCGCGCCAGCCGGGGCGCGCATGGTCGGCGAGGAAACGCTGGACGCTTTCCTGAAGCATGCGCTGATCTTCGCAGAGCGGAAGGTCGAGGGCAGCCATGTCAGAAGGCCGGAGCGGCGGGGCGCGGCTGTTGGTCGGTATGTGTCATTTGCTCTCCCGCACCGTTTGTGCCGCGTGGAGCGGCGCGGGTCTAGCTGATTGGTGTGGCAGGTCACCCGGACGGATGCGCCCCGCGCTTCCGGAGACTGTCTCATATACTTAGCAATAAAAGTATTGCATGGCAAAGCGATGCAGGGCTGGGAACGAATCGGGGACGCGGCGCGGCGCGGAAGTAGGACATGAATCCCATCTGGCTTCCCGCATCGCTGTTTGGCGGCCTGTTCCAGGCCTGGCGCACCGCATTGCAACAGCGCCTGCGCGCCGAGCTCAGCGTCAGCGGCGCGGGGCTGATCCGCTACCTTTACGGCGTTCCCTTCGCCCTTGCCTTCGCCACCATCTGGCTGACGATCCAGCGCGACGCCGTCCCGATATTCGGTGCGGCTTTCGCGGCCTTCACCGTCGCGGGGGCAATCACGCAAATGGCGGGAACGATCCTGCTGATCATGGCTTTCGGGCATCGCGGCTTCGTCGTCGGCACCGCCTTTTCCAAGACAGAAGCGGTGCAGGCGGCGCTCGTCACCGCGCTGTTCCTTGGCGAGCGATTGCCGCTGCTCGCATGGATCGGGATCGTCGCCGGGGTTGCGGGCGTGCTGGTGCTCGCGCTCGCCGGACGCGGGGTTTCGGCGCGCGAGCTCAGGCGCGCGTTCGGCCAGCCGGCGGCGCTGTGCGGGCTCGGCGCGGGATCGATGTTCGCGCTCGCGGCGATCGCCGTGAAACTCGCGACCGCCGAACTGGAAGATATCGACCTGGTCGGATCGGCGCTCGTCACGCTCGTCGTCGTGATGGCAATCCAGACCGGACTGCACATCCTCTGGGTCGCGCTGCGCGACCGCGATACCCTGCGCGCGGTTTTCCGGACGTGGCGCAATTCGAGCCAGGTCGGGCTGCTGTCGGCGCTCGGCTCAGCCTGCTGGTATATCGGCTTCGCCGCGGCACCTGCGGCGCTGGTGCGGATCGTCGGGCAGGTCGAGGTCGTGTTCACGATCGGCTTTGCGCATTTCTACCTGCGCGAGCCGGTGCGGTGGCACGAGATCGTCGGGCTGCTGCTCGTCGTCGGCGGCGTCGTGATGGCGCTGCTCGCCACCTTTTAGGGCCACGTTGGTCAGGCTTTTCCAAACGGAGTATATTAGGCGACACCGCTCTAGGAAAAGACGGGCGCCCTGCTGACCATTGCCGGCAAGGGGCGCCCCATTACGCCGGTGAGCCAGTCGGCCGCTTCGACGACCTTCGACAAATCCACACCCGTCGCGACCCCGCTCCGTTCGAGCATATAGACGACATCCTCGGTCGCGACATTGCCTGCCGCGCCGGGCGCGAAGGGACAGCCGCCGAGCCCGCCGAGCGACGCGTCGACAGTCGCCGCCCCCTCGTTCACCGCCGCCCAGACGTTGGCGATGCCGGTGCCGCGCGTGTTATGAAAATGGACGCGCACGGGGAGTTCCCCGACCGCCTCGCGCACGCAGCCGACCATTTCCGAAACCTGCGCGGGTGCCCCGACGCCGATCGTGTCGGCGAGCGCGATTTCGCGCGGGTCTGCGTCGGCGGCGCGCTTCGCCATCTCGACGACGCGCTCGATCGCGACGCGCCCTTCAAACGGACAGCCGAAGGCGGTCGCAATGGTGATCTGGCCGCTGCGCCCCGCCTCCCTCGCCAGTGCAACGATCTCCATCGCCGCGGCGAGCGATTCGTCGGAGCTTTGGCCCTGATTGCGAATGCCGAAACTGTCGCTCGTCACGCAAACCGCACCGAGTTCGTCGATGCGCCCGGTCGCGAGCGCGCGCTCGGCACCGCGCCGGTTGAGGACGAGCCCGATATAGGTCACATCGTCGCGCTCGGGCAGCATCGCGACGAGGTCCTCGGCGTCGGCAAGCTGCGGCACCTTCTTCGGATTGACGAAGCTCGTCACCTCGATGCGACGCACGCCATACTCGATCGCACGGCGGACGAGTTCGAGCTTGTCGGCGGTGGAAACGATCGCCGCTTCATTCTGGAGCCCATCGCGCGGGCCGACCTCTACCAGTTTCACCACCTTATTTTTCAACATCTTGCGCCTTCGACATCCCGAGTCATTTAGCAGGTTGAAAATTACATAGCATTCTAAGTATACAAAGGCCATCGACGAAGCAGGCCGTCTTACCAGAGTCGGCCGCGAAAGGAATGATATGAGCGAGACGGGCAGCGGGGGCGCGCTGGAAGGCATCAGGGTGGTCGAGATGGGGCAGCTCATCGCCGGCCCCTTCTGCGGACAGCTGCTCGGCGACATGGGTGCCGAAATCGTCAAGCTCGAACCGCCGGTGACCGGCGACCAGATGCGCAACTGGGGTCAGGGCGACAAGCCGAGCTGGTGGCGCGTGATCGCGCGCAACAAATATTCGGTAGCGGTCGATCTGCGGTCCGAAGAAGGCCAGGCGCTGGCACGCGAGCTGATCGCGAAGGCGGATATATTGATCGAGAATTTCCGTCCCGGCACGCTCGAGAAGTGGAATCTCGATCCCGCCGAACTCCGCACGGCGAACCCCGGGCTGATCGTCGTGCGCGTGTCGGGCTATGGTCAGACCGGCCCTTACTCCACGCGCGCCGGCTTCGGCGGTATCGGGGAGGCAATGGGTGGCTGGCGCGGTATCGTCGGCTATCCCGACCTGCCGCCCGCGCGCATGGGCGTGTCGATCGGCGACACGCTCGCCGCGACTTACGGCTGCATGGGGGCGCTCGCAGCGCTCCATCACCGCAGCAAGACCGGCGAAGGACAGATCGTCGATTCCGCCCTCTATGAGGCGGTGCTGCAGGTCATGGAATCGACCGTGTCCGACTATTCGGCGAGCGGCACCAAGCGTCGGCGCACCGGATCGACCTTGCCCGGCATCGCGCCCTCGAACGTCTATCCGTGCCGCGACGGCGAATATCTGATCGGCGCCAATCAGGACGGCGTCTTCGCGCGGCTCGCCGCCGCCATGAGGCGGCCTGAGCTTGCGCACGACGAACGCTATGCCACGCACCGCGCGCGCGGTGTGCGGCAGGAGGAACTCGACGCGCTGATCGGCGAATGGACGAGGACGCTGACGATCGAGGAACTCGAAGCGAAGATGGTCGAAGCCGGCGTGCCCGCAGGCCGCGTCTTCGACGCCGAAGACATGATGGCCGACCCGCATTTCGCCGCGCGCGATGCCTTGGTGACGGTCGCCGACGAAGAATTGGGCGAAGTCACCATGCAGGGTGTCTTCCCCAAGCTGTCAGCCACGCCGGGCAGCGTTCGCCGCCCTGCCCCGCTGACGGTTGGACAGGATAGCGCAGACGTCCTGAAACGATGGCTCGGACGGGAGGCTTGAGGCGATGATCACCCTCTACGGCGGCCCGACCCCCAATGCGCGCAAGATCGCGATCGCGCTCCTCGAAATGGAGCTCGACTGGCGGCTCGAATATATCGACATCCTTGCGGGCGACCAGCTGACCCCCGAATTCCTCGCGCTCAACCCGAACAACAAGACGCCGGTGATCGTCGATGATCAAGGACCCGGCGGCGAGCGGTTCATACTGTGGGAAACCGGCGCGATCCTGCTCTATCTCGCCGAAAAGACCGGGCGCTTCCTGCCCGCCGACCCGGTAAAGCGCGCGATCTGCTGGCAATGGCTGACGTTCCAGCTATCGGGCGTCGGTCCGATGTTCGGGCAGGAGGCACATTTCACCCACTATGCCAAGGACCGGCACGAATATGCGATCGAACGGTACAGCCGCGAGGTCGACCGGCTGATGATGGTGATCGACAAAAGACTGGGCGAGGCCGAATGGCTGGCCGGCCACGACTATACCATCGCCGACATGGCCACCCTGCCCTATCTCCGCCGCCAGCTGATCGAGAAGGCCGGGCGCTTCCCCCATGTCGAGCGCTGGGGCGCCGCCATGCTCGAACGGCCAGCGGTCGCCGAGGGGATGAAGGTCGGCGTCGCGCGCGCCGAGACGATCGAGGGCGGGCTCACCGGCTTCACCGACGAACATCGCGCGATCCTATGGGGCGACCGCCAGCACGCGACACGTTGAGCGGCTATGCAAACCCCGCCAGCGCCGGCGTCTGTTCATAATATTCGATGAGCAGTTCGGTGAGTTCCCGTATCTTTCGCGCGGGGTGCTGGCTGGGCGGGCGGACGACATAAACACCCGCAGGCGGCGGAAGATGCCGCGTCATGACGGGGACGAGCGCGCCCGAGGCCACATAGTCATGCGACAGGCCGTCGGGGAGATAGGCAACCCCGAGTCCGGCCACCGCCGCCGCGATCAACGCCGTCCCGTTGTCCGCCTTGAAACGCCCCTGCGGACGGACCGTTACGACCCTGTCGCCGTCCATGAGCTGCCAGCTTTCGGTGCCCTGCATCAGCGCCTGATGGGCGACGAGCTCGTCGGGCGTCTCGGGCGCACCATGCGCTTCGATATAAGCCGGGCTGGCGAGCAACCGTCCGTACATCGGGCCGATACGGCGCGCGATCAGGTTGGAGTCCTGCAGATAGCCGACGCGGATCGCGCAATCATAACCCTCCGCGATCAGATCGACGAACCGGTCGGTGTAACAGGTCTGGAGATGAAGCCGCGGATGGCGGCGCGCCATTTCGGCAAGCACGGGCGCGAAATGGGTCGGGCCGAAAGTCAGAGGCGCCGAAACCCGCAAGCGGCCGCGGAGGTCGCCCGCGGGAAGAATGGTTTCCCTCGCCACGTCGATCTCGGCGCCGGCTCTGGCGGCATGGTCGCGGAAGATGGCGCCCGCTTCGGTCAGCGCGGCGCCGCGCGTCGATCGCGCGAGCAATTGGACGCCCAGCTCCGCCTCGATCCGCGATAGCCGCCGACTGACGATCGATTTGGAAACACCCAGCCGACGCGCGGCGGGCGACACGCCCCCGGCGTCGGCCACTTCCACAAAGGTGCGCAGGTCATCGATATCCAATAGCCGTTCCTCATTCCGCGACGCTGTGTGGCAGATGGCGACACTACCGGATCGGCTTGGGGAACGGCAATACCCGTGTGCAGGCCATGTCGCAGAGAGCGCGGGCCTGCCGGCACAATGCCTTACTCTATCGACAGCAAGGGATAATCATGACCTTTCGCAACGGCCTCGCGTCGCTCCTTCGCCCCGAGGATTCGGTCCTCGTCCTGATCGATCACCAGCCCTATCAGCTGGCGAACCTCAACAGCCACGATCCGCACGCGGTGGTCAATAATTCGGCCGCCCTCGCAAAAACCGCGAAGGCGTTCGGCGTCCCCACCATCCTGACCAGCGTGGTCGCCGATCGCGGCGGCCTTATCTTTCCCCAGATCACCGATCTGTTCCCCGGCCAGGAAGTGATCGACCGCACCTTCATCAACACATGGGAAGACCGGAAGGTGGTCGACGCGGTGAAGGCGACGGGCCGCAAGCAGCTGATCATCGCGGGCCTGTGGACCGAGATCTGCGTCGCGATGCCGGTTATCCAGGCGCTCGGCGAAGGCTGGGACGTCACGGTCATCACCGATGCGTCGGGCGGGACATCGATCGAGGCGCATGAGGTTGCGATCCAGCGCATGATCGCAGCGGGCGCGAACATGATGACGTGGCTTGCCCTCGCGGCGGAATGGCAGCGCGACTGGGCGCGGACCGAACATGCCGCCGAACTGACCGACGTCCTCATCCAGCACGCCGCGGGCAGCGGCATCGCCTATCTGTGGGAACAGCAACTGCTCAACACGCCTGTGCCCGACGCGGCCGGCTGATCCGTTGGTGCCGGGATTCGCCGATCCCGGCACCCTCTCGCGCGCCGTCGCCTTCAGTCGCCCTTCACCGCTGCGTGATTTGCGGCGCCGAACATGTTCGACCACTCCTTCTCGTCGAGCGTCTGGTGGCGGCCGATATATTTCTCGGGCGCCTTCAGGTCCTCGCGCGCTATCGCGCGCGCGACGGCGGGGCGTTCGCGGATGCGTTCGAACCATCTGTGCATCGCCGGCCATTCGTCGAGCCCCATGCCCATCACGAACGCCGATGCGCGGCCAGGCCAGATCGCCATATCGGCGATGCTGTATTCGTCGCCGGCGACATAGGCGCTCTTGTCCAGCCGCTTTTCGAGCACGGTGAGCAGGCGCTTCAATTCCTTGGTATAACGCTCGACGGCATAATCCTGCCCCGCCGGGGCATAGCGCAGGAAGTGACTCGCCTGCCCGCCCATCGGCCCGAGCCCGGCGACCTGCCACGTCAGCCACGACAGCGTCGCCGCGCGCGCCGCGCCCGATGCCGGCAGGAAACGCCCGCCCTTTTCGGCCAGATATTGCAGAATCGCTCCCGACTCAAATACCGTCACGGGATCGCCGCCACCCGCCGGAGCAAGATCGACGATCGCGGGCAATTTGTGGTTCGGATTGATACGGCCGAACGATGAGGCGAGCTGATCGCCGTTGAAAATGTCATAGGGGATGACGCGATACGGCTCGCCGATTTCCTCAAGCATGATCGCGACCTTCTGTCCGTTCGGGGTCGCCGAATAATGCAGGTCGATCATCTCAAAGCACCTCGTGGATCACATGGCGGACCCCGAAATCGGTGCGCGCGCCCACGCCCACGGCGAGCACGCCGTTGAGCCAGCCATATTTCGCGCTCGCGGTTTCGAACACCGGCGCGATTCGCAGATAGTATCTTGACGGGTCGGCGTCGGGCACCTCCGGATCGACAAAGGTCGCGCGGACATCGTCGGGAATTATATTGCGCCCTGTATAGCTCAGATAAATGAGGTCGCCGTCGTCCGTCTGCCACACCGCGCGGGCATCGAAAGTGCCGACCGAAGCGTCGTCACCCAGCCGCCCGCTGCGTGACCAGTTGCCGCCACCGGGCAATACTATCCCGTTGATACGCGGACCGAAAAAGCGACCACCGCTGATATATCCCAACCGCTGATCGCCGAACGGCGAGGCACCGATGCCGATGATACCGCCGCCTACCTCGAACTCGACGGTGCACAGATGGCGCGTCGCCAGCGCGGTGGGTTCAGCGCGCGAATTTTCTTCGTCCATGATGCGAATCCTCTTCCTGCCTATGGACAAGTATAAAACCATTAGTATACTAAGGGTCAATCAGATTGACGGATCGGAAGGCTTTCCGGGACCGCAACAAACAAGCTCTATGGGAGGGTGACAATGAAGGCTCGTAACCAGTTTCTGCTGTCCGGCGTCGCGGGAATCGCGATGCTCGCGGGTGCCGCACCGGCGTTCGCGCAGGCGGCGCCCGCCGACGCGGCGGAGATCGATGACAGCAACACCAACGAAATCATCGTCACCGCGCAAAAACGCGAGCAGAGCTTGCAGGACGTGCCGATCTCGATGGAAGTCGTGAGCGGCGCCAAGCTCGCCGAATTCAACACCAGCGACATCAAGGCGGTGATGAACTACACGCCGAACGTCTTCGTCCAGTCGACTGCGGGCAACGACGTCATCTATATCCGTGGTTTCGGCTCGCCGCCGGCGAACTTCGCCTTCGACCAGTCGGTCTCCCTCTACGTCGACGGCATCTATGCCGGTCGCAATCGCCAGGCGCAGGCGCCCTTCTTCGATCTCGAACGCGTCGAAGTGCTGCGCGGGCCGCAGGGTGCGCTGTTCGGCAAGAACACCGCGGCCGGCGCGGTCAGCGTCGTGTCGGCGGGTCCGACGAGGGATTTCGAGGGCGCGATTACCGGCCTTTACAATTTCGACCACAAGGGCACCGATTTCTCGGGCTATCTGTCGGGGCCGATCTCCGACACGCTCGGCGCGCGCTTCGCGTACAAGATCGTCAACCAGGACGGCTATATCTACAACCGCGCGAAGGATCACGACGATCCCGAGATCAGGTCGCAGCTGTTGCGCCTGACGCTGAAGTGGGAGCCGTCGGCGAATTTCGATTACACGGCGAAGGTCGAGTACGGAAACCGCGAAGTCATCGGCGGCATCACCGTGTCGAGCCCGCTGACCAGCGACCAGGATCCGCAGACCAATCGCTATCTCGAACGCTCGGCGCTCGGCGACGAGGGGAACGACAATAAGTCGGTGATGATCTCGGGCGTTGGCAACCTCGCGCTCGGCGATTTCACGCTGACCTCGGTCACCGGCTACAGCTGGTTCAAGTCGAAGATCGTCAACGGCTTCGATCAGACGATCCCGAACAGCGGCGGCGCGTTTACCGCCAATTCGGTCTACAACGCCTTCCCCGAACGCTTCGACCAATTCTCGCAGGAAATCCGCATCCTGTCGCCGACGGGCCGAACCTTCGAATTCGTAGCGGGCGCCTATTACGACAAATCCAACTATCAGCTGGAGCAATTTCAGGGCTTCAACATCCCCAACCTCAATATCCCCGGCGTGTTCACCGGCCCCTATTTCGGCCGCATCGACAGCATCTTCAACCAGGATGCCGAAAGCTGGTCGGTGTTCGGGCAGGGAACGTTCAACGCCACCGACGCGCTGCGCGTGATCGGCAGCCTGCGCTATAGCCACACCAAGAAGGACGGCGATTTCGCGTCGCGACTGGTTTACGGGCCCTTCGCCATACGCCCGATTTCAAGCGCCGAGGGCTCGATCAGCGAAGGCAATGTCGATCCGTCGGTGACGGTGCAATATGACGTCGCGCCGCGCGTCATGCTCTATGCGACATGGGGCCGCGGGTCGAAATCGGGCGGTTTCGTCTCGAACACGCTCGGCACCGTCGACAGCACCTTCACCTTCGAACCCGAGCAGTCCGAAAATTTCGAGGCGGGCGTCAAGTCGACGCTGTTCGACGGCAAGGTCGTCGCGAACGTCTCCGCCTATCACACCAAGTTCAAGGATCTCCAGGTTTCGGTCTATCAGCCCGCGACCTCGAGCTATTTGACCGGCAACGCCGCCGCCGCGACATCGAAGGGCGTCGAAGGGTCGCTGAGCATCTTCCCGATCGACAATTTCGACATCAGCGCGTCGGCCGCCTATTCGGATATCAAATATGACGATTATCCGGGCGCGGCCTGCCTCGCGTCGCAACCCGCGACCTGCACCCCGGCGACGAACAACCTGGCCGGCTATCCGGTCGCCTACGCGTCGAAATGGACAGGCAGCGTAACCGCGCACGCGCGCTTCGACATGTCAGACGATATGAAGCTCGACATCACCGGCGTCGCCGCCGGCCGTTCGAAATATTTCAACTCGGACAACCAGAGCCCGATCTTCGGGGTTCAGAACGGCTATGTGAAACTCGACCTTCGCGTCCAGCTCGCCGATCAGGACGACAGTTGGCACCTCGCGCTGGTCGGCAAGAATCTGACCAACCAGAAAACGATCGGCAGCGCGTTCAACCTGCCGGCGCCGATCACACCCGTTCCGCGCGCGATCCTCTATCTGGAGCCCACCCGCAACATTTCGATCGAGGCGGGGATCAAGTTCTAGGGTCGGATACGATGTCCCAGGGATCGGCCGCGGCCCAGGCTTTCCTCGACAGGGAAGCGGCGGCCGCGGTCGTGACCTGTTACGCGACCGCGCTCGATGCACGCGACTGGGACGCGTATCGCGCGCTCTTCACCGACGAGATCGCGGTCGACTATGGTTCGATCGGGTCGCTCGTCGCGACGGTGCCCGCCGACGAATGGACGGACCGTTGCAGGACGCTCGAAGGCTTCGACGCGACCGCGCACCAACTGCACAATGTTATCGCGACCATCGACGGCGACCGCGCGACGGTGACAAGCATCGTCGATGCCGTCCACGTCGTCGGGGTCGAGGACCGCGCGCTGCTCGGCGACCTGATCGGGCGCTACACGCACCGGCTGGTGCGGCGGGACGGGTGGAAGATCGCGGGCGTGACGCTGACCGTCGTCGCCTATCCTGCCGGGAAAGAGGCGTTCGAGACCGCTTTCGCCGCCGCGCGCGCCATTTTCTCCGAAGGAAACACCGCATGATCGACGTCTATTTCACGCCCACGCCGAACGGCCACAAGGTTTCGATCATGCTCGAAGAGGTGGGCCTGTCGCACTGGCTCATCGCGATGAACATGCTCGAGGGCGATCACCTGACCCCCGAATATCGCCGCATCAACCCGAACGGCCGCCTGCCCGCGATCGTCGATCATGAGCCCGTGGGCGGCGGCGCGCCGCTCCCGGTGTTCGAGAGCGGCGCGATCCTGCTCTATCTCGCCGAAAAGAGCGGTCAGCTGCTTCCCGAAAGCCCGCGTCGCCGTAGCCAAGCGCAGCAATGGCTGATGTGGCAGATGGCAAGCTTTGGCCCGATGCAGGGTCAGGCGCATCATTTCATCCGCTATGCGCCCGAAGGGCAGACCTATCCGGTCGAACGTTATCGCAACGAGACGCTGCGCTTGCTTCATGTCCTCAATGGCCGCCTTAGCGAAGCCGACTATCTCGCCGAGGAATATAGCATCGCCGACATCGCGTGCTGGCCCTGGACGCGTGCGATCCGTGCGATCGGGCTGACGCTGGATGATTATCCCGCCGTCGCCGACTGGTTCGCGCGCATCGGCGAGCGGCCTGCGGTGACGGCGGGAACCGACGTCAAGAACGCCGCGAACCTGTCGAGCGCGCGCCCGGTGCTGACCGAGGAGCAGTGGTCGAATCTGTTCGGCAAGAATATGCTGGAAGCTCCGACGCGTTAGTCACACTCGTCATTGCGAGGAGCGAAGCGACGCGGCAATCCCCAGTTCGCGGCCATAGGCTGAGTTCGTTGGCTGGAGGTTGCTTCGCTTCGCTCGCAATGACGATGGTGCGATCATAGCGTATCGACGTGCCCCCACTGATATTCGACCTTCCCGCCCAAGCGCCGCACCGCGACCCAGTCGCCGCCCGCAAGGCTGTCGTCCTCGATCAGCGCCATCACCCCGCCCGCGATATCGTCGGGCGCGCATGCCTCGTTGTTCGCGAGCACTTGTTCCATCCATTCCGATTTGCCGCCGGCCCCCGTCGTGTCGAGGATCGGCGTGTCGACCAGCCCCGGCAGCATGCCGGCGACGCGGACGTTGCATTCCCCCTTGAGCGGCGCGCAGCAGCGCGTGAACATCATCACCGCCGCCTTAGTCGTCGCATACATCGCGTCGTAAAATCCGGCGCCGAGCGCGACGGTCGAGACGGTATTGACGATCACCCCGCCGCCGCGCGCCTTCATCTTCTGCACCGCCACCTGCGTCGCGGCGACGAGCGAGGTGACATTGACGTCGATGATCCAGCGGATGCGCGCCGCATCGACATCGGGAAACTGCGGCAGGCCCGACACGACGCCGGCGTTATTGTGAAGGATATCGACATCGCCATGCGCCTGGAACCAGGCTTCGACCGCCGGAACGTCGGAAAGGTCGAGGATATGCGTCGTCACGCGCGCGCCCTTTGCCGCGACGAGGCGCGCCGTTTCGGCAAGCGCGTCCTCCTTCACATCGACCAGCCTGATCTCCGCCGCGCCGCGCGCCGCCAGCATCACCGCGGTCGCACGGCCGATGCCGCCTGCAGAGCCCGTCACGATGGCGGTCTTGCCGTTGATATCCATCTCTTCTCTCCCATTGATCTGGTCGTTACCGTAAAGCACATTGACAGATAAACTTAAATATCTAAGTATTTTTCGGACGAGAAGACTCGCGCGTTTTTGGGGAGAGTTATGACCGAGGCCACCGCCTTCAGTGCAGGCACCGCAGCGCCGGGCAACGGCCATGCGCTCCGCCGCAACGTCGCGCTCGCGATGCTGTTCGTCGTCGGCACGATCAACTTCGTCGATCGCCAGCTCCTGTCGGTGCTTGTCGAGCCGATCCGCGCCGAGATGAATTTCAGCGACACGCAATTCGGCCTGCTCACCGGCTTCGCCTTCGCGCTGTTCTACGCCGCCGCCGGCGTGCCGGTCGCGATGGTCGCCGACCGCTGGAACCGGGTGAAGCTGATCGGAATTGCTTGCGTCGTGTGGAGCGGTTTCACCGCCGCCTGCGGCATGGTCTCGAACTTCTGGCAACTCGCGCTGATGCGCTTTGGCGTCGGCGCGGGCGAGGCAGGCGGAACGGCACCGTCGCTCTCGGTCATCGCGGATTATTATCCTCCGGCGCAGCGGCCTTTCGCGATCGGTGCCTTTACCTGCAACGGCCCGTTCGGCGTATTCGTCGGCGCCACCTTCGGGGCATGGGCGGCGGCGAATATCGGCTGGCGCAACGCGTTTGTCGTCATCGGGATCGTCGGCATATTGATCGCGCCCTTGTTGATCTGGCTCGTGCGCGAGCCCGCGCGGGGCCAGATGGACACACACAAGCCCGCCGACGAAGCCCTGCCCTTCAGCCAGAGCCTCGCCATGTTCATCCGCCGCCCCTCGCTGCGCATGGTGATGATCGGCAGCGGGCTCGCCGCCTTCGTCAGCTATGGCATGCTCAACTGGATTCCCGCCTTCCTGATGCGGACCCAGAAGATGCCACTCGACGCGATGGCAACATATTTCGGCCCGGCCGCCGGTATCACCTTCGGCGTCGGCATCCTCGGCGGCGGCTGGCTCGTCAGCCACCGGGCGAAACGGTCGGCACGCGCCTATGGTTCGATCCCCGCGCTCGCAACGCTGGTGCTGATCCCGACCTTCATCGCCGCGCTGCTCGTCGACAGCTGGCAGCTGTCGCTCGCCCTCATGCTGGTCCCGATGGCGGCGTGCACCGCCTATGTCGCGCCCGCCTTGGCTCTGGTGCAGAATTTGACGCCGCCGCGCAGCCGGGCGACCGCCGCCGCCGTGCTGATGCTGATGTTCAACATCGTGGGCCTCGGCCTCGGCCCGCTGTTCGCCGGGATCGTCAGCGACAGCCTGAAGCCCGGATATGGCGACGACAGTCTCAGGTGGGCGCTGATGGCGCTGATGCCCTTCGCCGCCGCCGCAGGCCTCGCGCAGTTTCGCATGACCCGCTACCTTGAGAAGGATTTCGCCGAATGACCAGCGTCGCGGGCAAGACTGCGTTCATCACCGGCGGAGCGAGCGGGCTTGGGTTCGCCACCGCCAAGGCGCTGGCTGCCAAGGGCGCATCGGTCATCCTCGCCGATATCGATGGCACAGGCGCCGAAACTGCGGCGGCACAACTGCAAAGCGAAGGCGCGAAGGCTCTCGGCCTCCGGCTCGACGTGACGAGCGAGGAAAGCTGGGCCGCAGCGGGAGAAGCGGCACGCGATTTCGGTGCCGTCCGCATCCTGTTCAGTAACGCCGGCGTCGGCGGCGGGTCGGGGCCGTTCGAGGAATATGACACCGACGTCTGGCGCTGGAACTATGCGGTCAACGCGCACGCGCATCTTTATGCCTGTCGCACCTTTCTCGGCGACATGAAGGCGAGCGGCGAGCCGAGCCATCTCGTCATCACCTCGTCGATGGTCGCGATCGTGCCGCCGCCGATTTCGGTCGCCTATATCAGCTCCAAATACGCCACGCTCGGTATCGCGATGGCGCTCCGCAACGAACTCGCCGAAAGCTGCGTCGATATCTCGGTGCTGATGCCCGGCATGTCCGCGACGCGGATCGTCGAGACGACGCGCGACTTGCGCCCAGTCGAAAACGAGCTCGGCAAGGCGGCGGCGACAAGCCAGGCGATGCAGGGTGTGCTCGCCGGTGGCATGGACCCTGCAAAAGTCGGTGCGCGCGTCGTGCAGGCGATCGAAACCGGCGAATATTGGATCTTCACCCACCCCGAATGGAAGGCGATGGCCGAGCTGGTGACGCAGGACATGCTTTCTTCCTTCGGCCCCTCCGCCGACCCGGAATACCGGGGCGACGACATCGATGGGCTGATCGCGGCCAACGGCGGTCGCATGTTCGGCGCGAAAGCTTAAGGAGAGCATCATGGCAGAGCAGGACGACATTCGCGCGATGGCCCAGCGCTTTTTCGACGCGATCGAAGCGGGCGACATCGAAACGATGCGCGAAAGCTTCACGCCCGATGCCGAGATCTGGCACAATACCGACGAGCTGATCGTCACGCGCGACGAGACGGCGCAGACGCTGACCGGCATGGTCGCGCGGATCAAGGATCGCAAATATGCCGACCGGCGGCTCACCACCTTTCCCGGCGGCTTCGTCCAGCAGCATGTATTGACGGGCAAACGCGTCCACGACGATGGAGAGGTCCGCCTGCCCTGCGCGATTGTGTGCAAGGTCGAGAATGGCAAGATCACGCGGCTCGACGAGTATTTCGACAGCGCGCACGTCGCCGAATTCCGCAAATTCGCGGCGGCGTGATGATGAGGTTCGTCATTGCAAGCGGAGCGAAGCAATCTCCAGCTATCGGCCTAGCGCTGGACCGATAGCTGGAGATTGCCGCGTCGCCTTCGGCTCCTCGCAATGACGAAGGTTCGAGTATAATTTTTCAGGAGTATCCCATGCCCGTCCTGCGCCAGGTTCCCCGCTCGGAGGTCACCGACGAGACCGTCCTCGCTTACTACAACCGCCTGTTCGGCGACCGCGACCCCGTTGCCGAACCCGGCACCGCGACGGGCACCCCCGGCGACTGGTGGACGGTGTTCGCGCTGTCCCCTGACATCTTTGAACATGCGGTCAAAGGCTTTGCCGTTTACCGCAACCCGGCGCGCACGATCGATCCGGTGCTGCGCGAACTCGGCCAGACGCGCGCGGGCTGGGTCAAGGGCAGCCAGTTCGTCTTCTCGCAGCATTGCAAGTCGCTCCGCGGCCTTGGCGTCAGCGAAGAGAAGATCGCCGCCATCGCACACTGGACCGTTGCCGACTGCTACAACGATCAGGAACGCGCCGTGCTCGCCTATGCCGACTGCCTGAGCCAGGCCGGCGGACGCGTGCCGCTCGAGATATTCGACAAGCTCAAGAGTTTCTGGAACGATGAGCAGATTTTCGAATTCACCTACATCACATGTCTGTACGACATGCACGCGGTGATCACCCGCGCGCTGCGCATGGAATATGACGCGCGCGAGGATCCGATCGTCGAGATCGCGGCGCCCGAGGGCTTCAGCGCCGCCGACTTCCTCAGCGCGCCGCGCCCCGCCCAAGGGTGATGGATTATGGCGTGCCCGAGGCCGTCGCGACGGGCCTTCGCTTTCCCGAAGGTCCGGTGCCGATGGCGGACGGATCGGTGCTGCTCGTCGAGATCGCGCGCGGGACGCTGACGCGCGTTGCGGAGGACGGCAGCCTGACGGTCGTCGCCGAACTTGGCGGCGGGCCGAACGGGCTCGCGATCGGGCCCGATGGCGCGGCCTATGTCTGCAACAATGGCGGGTTCGAGTGGATCGATGCGGGCAGTCTGCTCTTTCCCGGCCATGCCGCGCACGCTGAGGCGTGCGGGTCGATCCAGCGCGTCGACCTGATCACCGGCGCGGTGACGACGCTCTATGACGGTTTCGAAGGCGAGCGGCTCAAGGGACCGAACGACATCGTCTTCGACGCTGACGGCGGCTTCTGGTTCACCGATCATGGACAGGTGCGCGACACCGGCCGCGACCATGGCGCCGTCTATTATGCGGCGGCCGACGGATCGAAGATCAGCCGCCAGCGCGCCGACATGATGGGGCCGAACGGAATCGGCCTCTCGCCGGGCGGCACGACACTGTACGTCAGCGAGACAATGACGGCGCGCGTCTGGGCGATGGACATCTTGGCACCCGGCACCCTCGCGCCGCCGCCGCCCTGGGCGCCCGGCCGCTTCGTCGGAACCCCGCCCGCCTTTCGCCTGCTCGACAGCATGGCAATCGAGGAAAGCGGACGCATCTGCGTCGGCACGATGGTCGAAGGCGGGATCACCGTCTTCGATCCCGACGGCGGCGGTTCGGAATTCGTGCCGCTGCCCGATGTCGGGATCACGAACATCGCCTTCGGCGGCGCAGACCGGCGCGACGCCTATATTACGGGATCGACGACCGGCACGCTCTATCGCGTCCGCTGGCCGCGCCCCGGGTTAACCGTCAACTAAATTGACGATTGATCCGGATGATGATAAAAGGATCGGGAGAGGACAGGATGAAATTCTATACCAGCGTCGGCCCCAACCCGCGCGTCGTGAAGTTGTTCATGGCCGAAAAGGGTATCGAGATCCCGGAGATCACCGTTGACCTGCGCGGTGGCGAGAACCGGCGCGCACCCTATAATGTCGAGGTGAACCCCGCCGGACAGACGCCCGCGCTCGAACTCGACGACGGCGGTTTCCTTTGCGAAGTCACGGCGATCTGCGAATATCTCGACGAGCGTTTTCCCGATCGCACGTTGATCGGCTCGACCCCCGAGGAGCGCGCGAACACCCGCATGTGGACGCGCCGTATCGACCTCAAGATTTGCGAGCCGCTGACCAACGGCTTCCGTTTCGCAGAGGGGCTACCGCTGTTCGAGCAGCGGCTGCGCTGCCTGCCCGAAGCTGCCGAGGGGCTGAAGGCTACCGCACAGGATGGCATCAAATGGCTCGATCCGCTGATCGCGGGGCGGGGCTATGTTGCGGGCGACACGCTGTCCCTCGCCGACATCATGCTGTTCGCCTTCCTCGATTTCGGTGCGTCGGTCGGTCAGCCGATCGACCCCGCCAATACGAATATTCTCGGCTGGTACGAGCGGATGAAAAGCCGCCCCAGCGCCACCGCAAGCTGAACGACAAGGAGATGGATGATGGCTGCAGAAAATAGCGAGTTCGAATTCTGCGGGGTCAATCACCTCGCACTCGTGTGCAAGGACATGGCGAAAACGGTCGAATTTTACCGCGATACGCTCGGCATGCCGCTGACCAAGACCATCGACCTGCCCGGCGGGCGCGGCCAGCATTTCTTCTTCGACATCGGCAATGGCGACAGCCTCGCCTTCTTCTGGTTCCCCGAAGCGCCCGAAGCGGTTCCCGGCATCTCGGCCCCCGCGGCGCTGCCGACGCAGGGCAGCTTCGTATCGGCGCACGGGTCGATGAACCATATCGCGATCAACGTCCGCGCCGACAAGTTCGACGAATATTACAACCGCCTGGTCGAGAAGGGCATCAACGTCAGCAAGGTGCTGAACCACGACGATAGCCCGATGCAGTCGACCGACGAACTCCACCCCGGAGTCTTCGTGCGTTCGGTCTATTTCTTCGACCCCGACGGCGTCTGCCTCGAATTCGCCGCATGGACCAAAACCTTCGACGAAAGCGACGTCGCGCACGACCCGGTGCAGGCCGACGGCACCAAGCGCGAAGGCCTCATCACCGGTCGCACCCCGGTGCCCGCCGAATAGACAGTCCCGAAAACACCATGCTGAACTCCTCCTGGACCCGGTCTTTTGGCCGGGTTCTTTTTTGGCGATGGTGGGTTCCGACCGATAGCGGAATGGTAGTTTCAGATTGCCCGGCACTCGAGAGCTGCCATTCCTCTTGCACACTTTCGGGGCAACTGCCGCCCACAATGCTGCGCTTCACGGATGAGGCGTAGTCGCCCCGAAAAATTGAACGATCCCCACATCTCTTGTAGCTCTAGCGGCGCATCGTGCAGTGCGGTAGCGACATTCCATGGATCTCTATTCCCTCGTCAAAACGTTGCATATTGTAAGTGCGACGATCGTGTTCGGAACGGGGATCGGCATCGCCAATTTCATGTTCTTCGGAAGTCGCAGCCGCGTTCCGGTCGAACGCGCCTTTGCCGCACGCATGACGGTGAAGGCGGATTTCCTCTTCACCCTACCTGCCGTGATCGTCCAGCCGCTGACCGGCGTATGGCTGGTGTGGCAGGGCGGCTTCCTGTGGGACGATTATTGGCTGGTCGTCACCTATGGTCTCTATCTGCTGGCGGCGCTGTGCTGGGTGCCCGTTGTCTTCATCCAGATACGCATGAAGGTGATGATGGAAGCGCACGCGCGAGGCGAGGCAATTGACGAAGCCGCCTACGAGCGGCTGTTTCGCAAATGGTTCGTGCTGGGCTGGCCCGCTTTCGGCGGACTGGTCGTCATCTTCTGGCTGATGGTGACCAAGCCCACATGGTAGCGCGCATCCTGATCATCGGCGGCTATGGCAATTTCGGCACATATATCGCGCGGACCCTTGCCAATGACGAGAGCATCCGCCTGCTGATCGGTGGACGATCGGCGGACAAGGCACATGCGTTTTCGGCATCGCTCGAAGCCGCCAATGCCGCCGAAGGTCATGCGATCGACATTGATGGCGATCTCACCGAAGCGTTGGGTCGTATCGCGCCCGACATTGTCATCCACACCACCGGACCTTTTCAGACGCAGGATCATCGCGTCGCAAGGGCATGCATCGCGCAGGGCTGTCATTATCTCGATCTCGCCGATGCTCGGGAGTTCGTGGCGACGATCGACCGGCTCGATGCCGAGGCGAAGGCGAAGGATGTGCTGGTCGTTAGTGGTGCCAGCTCCGTCCCCTGTCTGACCGCAGCCGTGATTGACGCCTATCTCCCGTCCTTCGGACGGCTGAAGGCTGTCGATTATGGGATCAGCGCGGCGCAACACACCAATCGAGGTCTGGCAACAACCTCCGCTGTGCTGAGCTATGTCGGCAAGCCGATCGAGATGCTGCGCGATGGTGCGATGAAAACCGTCTATGGCTGGGAAGATACGCATGCCGTCCGTTACCCTGGTCTTGGCACCCGTCTATTCGGCAACTGCGATATCCCCGACCTGACACTGTTTCCCCAACGCTATCCCACGCTCCGATCGATGCGCTTTTGCGCCGGGCATGAGTTGAAGGCTCTCCATATCGGCACGCGTATGTTGGGCGTGCTAGTACGGTTGCGGGTGATCGGATCGCTCAGCGACCATGCCGGATCGCTGCTCAAACTCGCTTTCGCATTCGACCGGTTCGGGTCCGGGCGAAGTGGCTTCCACATGTTCATGAGCGGCCTAGGTCATGACGGCAACCCGCTGGAGCGACGCTTCTGGATTGTCGCGAGGTCGGGCCACGGGCCCTACATTCCTTGCATGCCGGCGATCCTGCTGGCCCGGCAGTTGGCAAGAGAGAGGGTTAGGAAACCCGGCGCAAGGCCCTGTGTCGATCTGATTGATCTCGACAGCTATCTTGCGGCGCTGTCAGATCTCGATATCGAGATCAATCGAGACGACATCGAAGCCTGAGGTCTCAAAGCAACCGTTCAGCTATCGCAATGATCCGACGGTTTCCGATTTCGAGGACGGAAAATCACCCCTTCGGGAGCCCTTCAATTCAACCTCAAGCCGAAGAACATTACGGGCGCGACTGCAAGATTGCCGGCGCGATCTGACGATTCGCGACTTCACGCAATACAAAGCTGCTGCGGATGCGGGCGACGTGCGGCAGGACCGACAATTCCTTGCGATAAATCATATCGTAATCCTCGAGCGACTGGACGTTCAGGATCATCAGAAAGTCGGTGTCGCCCGAGACGAAGGCGCAAAAACGCATCGAAGGGCTCTGCAATACGGCCCGTTCGAAATCCTGCAGGACATTTTCGGCCTGCGATACCAGCTCGATCGAGACTACCACGAGCGTACCATATCCCAGAGATCGCACGTCGAGATTCGCCGAATAATGGGTGATGTAGCCGGTTTCCTCCAGAATCTTGCGTCGTCGCGCCACCGCTGTGCTGGAAAGGTGCACATTGTCGCCCAGCCATACATCCGATGCGCGCCCTTCGGCGACGAGGGCACGCATCAGACGAAAGTCGGTATCGTCAAGCTCGTGCTGGACGGGACGGCTTCGCGCCGAATCGAGCCAGTTCGGTCGGCCGGGCGGCAGATCCATATTGCTTTGCACCCCTTTTTTTGATTTCAAGGCCATAATGGCTAAAGCCTCCGGAATTTCAAACGAAAGAGGGGAAAAGGATCAATTAATTCGATAGCAGCCCGTCGAACCACCCGGTATCGCCAATCGGCATACCCGCCGGAATGTCGGGTCTGGGCCGGCTTTGCTTGCCGATTTCAGCCTCGATCCGCTTGGGATCGGACAGCGTGCTTGCCATCGACAGCAGCCACAATCCTTCGTCGCTTTTCCGCTGCGTATTGGCGAAGCCGCTCGCAATCTCCTTGATGAAACCATCGAGCACCGCCCCCACATCGGCCGGAGTCGCCGGATCGCGCGAAGTGGCTGCGATCGCCAGCAATGTCGTCTGCGAGACGCGCCGCTCGACGACATGGTCGTGCGCACCGATAACCGGCCGCAGCTTGTCGAGCAGTGCCATCACCCCGGGCTGTGCCGGATCATAGCCATGCTGGATGTGCAGGCGCGTCAGGCGCGCCGGCGCGAGCAGGCTGTCGAGCGTGACTTGCGCCGCCACCTGAGCGGCCACCAGCGGATCGAAGACCGCCGATCCGGCGCCGAGGAACAGTTCGGGCGCCATTTCGGCATCGCGGCGGGCACTCGTTCCACTCGACAGCATCATCGACAGCGCAGCCGGCACCGTCAGTTCACGCTCGGAAAGGCTCGCCACCATCGCGTCGATCGCGGCGATTTGCTCCTGCGCCGGAACCGGGCTCGGCGCCGGCTTGCCATCGCCGACCACGGCGTAATCGTAGCGCACACCGCCCACCAGCTTGCCGGTGGCGTCGATCGAATAGCGATGGAACAGCCAGATCGGCACGAACTTGCGGCGCAGGTTCGCAAGCGGTTCTCCCGGCTGCAACACATTCGGGCCGAAGGTCTGTAAGGCGATGCGGCGTACCGCCATCGTATGCGCGAGGTCAGCGGGCGTGTCCTGCCCCTCGGTCCACATATTCACACCCGGGACCGCCAGATCCGCGGCGCGGCCGTCGATGTCGGTCCCAAAGACGATTCCCGCCCTCTGCGCCGCGTCGGCCTTGGCCGTGGCATCGGCGTCGGGATCGGCACCGGGCGCAGGCTGGCCGTAGAGCCAATCGACGGTGAACTTGTCCCAATTGCCGATGCCGGACGCATAGGCATCGCTCAGGTCCAGCTTGCCATTATCGATGAGGACCTTCGGCCCTGGATAGTCCATCACCGAGGCGCGGTCCTGCAGGCTGGCCTTGAAATTATGCACGAAGCCGAGCGAATGGCCGACTTCATGCGCGCCGAGCTGGCTGATGCGCGACAGCGCCGCGCGCACCGGATCGTTCGAACCACCGCTGCCATTTTGCGCGGTTCCGACTAGCCCTTCAAAGATCGTGATGTCCTGCCGCACGCGCAGCGCGCCCAACACCACATTGCCCTTGATGATCTCTCCGGTCCGGGGATCGATGACACCCCCGCCATAGGACCAACTGCGATTCTGCCGGTCGGTCCAGTTGACCATATTGTACCGCACGTCCTGCGGGTCGGCGCCGGGCGGCAGGGTTTCAACCTTGAAGGCATCGATAAAGCCGGCTGCGTCGAAGGCGTCGGCCCACCAGCGGACGCCATCGGCGAGCGCGGTGCGGAGCGGCTCGGGGGCGGCGCTGTCGATGTAGAAGATGATCGGTTTTTTCACCGTCGAACGCGCGGCGGTCGGGTCCGTTTTTTCCAGGCGGAAACGGTTGGCATATTCGACCAACATTGGCGAGCCAAGCGGCGTGCCATAGTCATAGATCTGCGTCGCGTGCGCCCCCGAGCGGATGTCGAACCGGCGGGGCACATATCCAGGTTCGGGCAAGGCCACCAACGAGGAGTGGACGGTAAAGCTGACCGCACGGCCGTCGGGCGCCAGCGTGTCGAGTTCGCGCCCTGCCGTGTCGGCGACGAAGGTCTGCACCGTTTCCAATTCGATGTTGCGCGGGAAGACCTTGACCGATCCCGTATCGACCGCGCTGAGCTTTTCCGAAAGCTTGTAACCCTTGGCCTCTGCCCCGATCGCCCCGGCCAAGTCCATCGCGTCCGTCATCAAAAATGGAGTCAAATCGACCTTGACCGGGCCTGCGACGGGGGCATCGCCGACGATTTCAAGCATAGCGACCGTGCTGAACGGAAAGCTGGCGCGCGCGCCTTTGGCAACGCCCGCGTCCCCGGTCGCACGGTAGCGCGGGTTTTCGAAAACCACCGCGACCTTGCCGCCCAAACGCCGGAAAGCGAGCACCTTGGTGTCGCCCTGCATACCGCGGTCGATGCGGATCGCAGCGGAACCCAGCCCGGTCTTGATCGCCTGCGTGAACAAATAGCGACCCGAAACGCCATCCGCGTCGGACGCGGGCAGGACCAGCAGAACCTTGCCCGTCTGCGCGTCCACTTCCACCGGCAACAACGCGCCGTCGGGCGAGGCGGTCACGCGAACGGGCGCGGCAAGTACCGCGGTTCCCGGTGCCAGCCCCAGCGCGGTTGCCGCGAAGAGCAGCTGCTTGGCCAAGCGCTTGTTACGCAATGTATTCGTCATAGGAATTGGACCCCTGTTCCTGGACCGATCGGCGGCAACAACGCATCGGGATGACACGAAGAGACTTGGCGAGACTAACAGATATCAAAGAGCAGCATCCCCGAACTTATCGGTCGGCAAAAGGCTTTATGTGATGAATTCCGGCGCGATAGGCGTGACTTGTGCAGAAATTCCATTTCATCCTGATTGGCTGCGTTGGCTTTGAGTGCGCAATCGGGGTGCTGCGCCGCATTTTCGAATCACTCTGCACAGCGTTGATCGTAAATTGCGCCTCCAGCCAGAGTCGCACATGATTTTTATGCAGATATGGCTTTTGAAGACAGAATCAGTCATCATTTGACCCGATATGCTTGATCTTTCGTGAGATCGCCCACCCGCTTCCCGCTAGGATCGCCAGTGTCCGGCAAGGAGCACCGAAGGCCACGGGCCAACGGGCACTTCCGGCAAATGGTCCTCGCAATTACTGCGGGGGTGGGTCGAAACGATGGGAAAACAGCGGGGCGGATTCCGCTGACCGGCACCTCGCCGGTGTGACCAAGCTCGTACCTTCCATTTTCATGGGGTGGGACGCCTACGGCAGACAAGGTTCAGGCCGCAGGGAGCTTAACGATGCATGGGGTCACGTATAAAAGCACGACAGACGGGGCGCGGACTTCAACCGCAAGAGACAAATCGCGAATAGCGACCATCAAGATACTGCTGGCTTCGGCGGCGCCGTTGCTCTCGGTCGCGCCGACCATGGCACAGGAAATACCGGCACCCATCGACGAGATCGCCGAGGACCCGACGAGCAGCATCGTCGTTACCGGTTCGCGCATCGTGCGCGACGGCTATAGTGCGCCGACCCCTGTCGCTGTCTTGGGTGAAGCCGATATCGCGGCACAATCGCCGGCCAACATCTCCGATTTCGTCAACCAGTTGCCCGCGATTGCCGGAAGCGGCACTTCGGGCACCGCATCTGGCGGCCTTTCCAATGCCGCTGCGGGCATCAATTCGATCGGCCTGCGGGGTCTCGGCGTCGGACGCACGCTGGTCCTCGTCGATGGCCAACGCTCGGTCGCTTCCAGCGTGGGCGGCACGGTCGACATCAACACGATCCCGCAGGATCTGGTCAAGCGCGTCGAGGTCATCACCGGCGGCGCCTCGGCCGCTTATGGTTCGGACGCGGTGGGCGGCGTCGTCAACTTCATCCTCGACACCGACTTCGATGGCGTGAAACTTTCCGCCGACACAGGTATCTCGACCTATGGCGACGCCTTCAACTACCGCCTCTCGGGGACAGCCGGCTTCTCGCTGCTCGACGACCGGCTGCACCTTCTGACCAACGTCTCGTGGTTTCATCAGGACCGCAAGGAAGGAATCGACCGCGACTGGAACGACAGCGGCTATTTCCAGATCAACAACCCGGCCTATGACGGCACCAACGGCCAGCCCCAACGCCTGGTCGGCGGCGGGATCGGTCCGTCCGGTTATACGACGGGGGGCCTGATCTCCAGCGGCCCGCTGCGCGGCACCTACTTCCTCGGCGAAGGTCAGACCGCGCAGCTGACCTATGGGACGATCGCCGGCCCGTGGATGATCGGCGGCGATTGGCAGACGACGCTTGCCGGTCACGTCGGCACGAACACGCTGGTGCCGCTGGACGAACGCCTGAGCCTGTTCCAGCGCGTGGGTTTCGACGTGACGCCCGATATCGAGATCTTCGGCCAATTCTCCTATAACCGCTCGGTCAGTGCCAGCTCTTACCAGCAGACGCCGAGCACCGGCGTTTCGATCCTCGCGGACAATGCCTATCTTCTCAGCCAATACCCGACGATAGCCGCGCAGATGGCCACGCAGAATCTGGCCTCTATCACGATCGGTACCTCCAACGCGGGCTTCCCGATTCCGGGCAGCAACAACAAACGCGAGGTGTATCGCTTCGTCGCCGGCGCGAAGGGCAGCGTCGGCCTGTTCGGATCGTCGATGTCGTGGGACGCCTATTACCAAAAGGGCGTGACCAAGACGCGCGAAGAGCTGACCAATACCTGGTTCAACGCGCGCATGGCGCTGGCGCAGGACGCCGTCTTCGCGGCCGATGGCAGCATCGTGTGCCGCTCCACCCTGACCGACCCGGCCAACGGATGCGTCCCGATCGATCGCCTTGGCACGGAAGGGCCGTCGCAGGAGGCGCTCGACTATATCTACTACGACGGATTCCAGCCGTTGCGTTACCAGACAATCAAGCAGGATGTCGCGGCCGCCACCATTTCGGGCAGTCTCTTCACGCTCCCGGCCGGCGACGTCGCCTTTGCAACGGGCGCCGAGTGGCGCCGCGAGCAGATCGACGGCGAAGTGGACCCGGTCCATAACTCCGGCTGGCTCTATGGCAATTACCGCGTCAACCAAGGCAAGTATGACGTCTATGAGGGCTTCCTCGAACTCTCCATCCCGATATTCGACGGAATGAACCTGGATGCCGCCGCGCGTGGCACCCATTATTCGACGTCAGGCTGGGTCGGCACGTGGAAGGTCGGGGCCAGTTATCAGATATTCGACGCCCTGCGTCTGCGCGGCAACATCAGTCACGATATCCGCGCGCCGAACCTCGACGAACTGTTTGCCGCGGGGACCGCGCGTACCAACTCGGTCATCATCCCGGCCGGCGCAAACGCCCCGGTCACCGGATCGCAGCAATTTGTCCAGAACGCCTTCGGCAACCCGGACCTCAAGCCTGAGGTAGCTGACGGCTGGACAGTTGGCGCCATCTTCACACCGTCGTTCCTGCCGGGCTTCAGCGCATCTTTCGACTATTATTCGATCGATATCGACGACGCGATCGGTTCGGTAACGGCGCAGCAGACGGTCGATCTATGTTATGATCAGGGCATCGCGGCCTACTGCCCCAACATCAAGTTCGTGAACGGTGCGCTCAGCACGATCGACCTGACGCCGATCAACTTTTCGACCCAGAAGACCCGCGGCTTCGACATCGAGGCGAGCTACTCCACGCCGGTCGGTCCGGGCAATCTGCGACTGCACGGCCAGGCGACGCACTATATCAAGAATGTGATCGACGACGGCATCAGTTTCCCCGTCGACTATGCCGGGGTGCTTTCGGCGGGAACCTATAGCTCGCCCGACTGGGCCTACCGCCTGAGTGCCTTCTATGAGATCGATCCCGTCACCATAAACCTGGTCGCGCGCGGCTTCACCAGCGGAGTCTATGGCAACGACTGGATCGCGTGCGACGACGACTGCCCCGCCAGCACGTCGCAGTTCCGCACGATCAACAACAACCACATCGATGGCGCCACCTATTTCGATGCGTCGATCGACTTCGAGTTCGAGGCGATGGCCGGCACAGGCCACCTCACATTCATCGTGAACAACCTGCTCGACAAGGAGCCGGTTCTGGTCGGCAACGGACCCGACGGCAACAATGTGCCCGCCTATGCGCAGACCAACCGCAGTCGCTTCGACGTCGTCGGCCGGTCGTTCCGCGTGGCCGCCAAGATCGAATTCTGAACGAGAAGAAAGGATTATCCGCGAGATGAGAATATTCGCCCGCGCCGTCATCGCCGTTGCCTTGAGCACGGTCGCCGTCCTGGCTCCGATCGCCGCCGCCCCGGCCCACGCCGAGGCCCCCAAGTCGCTCAAGAAGGAGGTCGCGGCTGAAGTCGAAGCGCAGCGCAAACAGATCCAGGTCATGGTCGACCAGATCTTCAGTTTCGCCGAGCCCGGCTTTCAGGAGATCAGGACGTCCGAATATCTGACCGACATCCTCGCCAAAAACGGATTCACCATCACCAAGGGCGTGGCGGACATCCCCACTGCCTTTACCGCGATCTGGGGTGAAGGCGGCCCCAAGATCGCGCTGGGCAGCGACATCGACGACGTCCTCGGCGTCTCGCAGATGCCGGGCGTTCCCTATCTCAAACCGATGATCGAAGGGGCGCCGGGGCATGGCGAAGGCCATAACTCGGGCATGCCGATGATGGTGGCGGCAGCGATCGCGACGAAGAAGGTGATGGAAAAGCACGGCATCAAGGGCCGATTGATGCTTTGGCCCGGGGTCGCCGAAGAATTGCTGGCGACCAAGGCCTATTATGTGCGCGCCGGCATGTTCAAGGATGTCGACGCCTCGATCTTCGGGCATGTCAGCAACGATTTCTCGACCGGCTATGGCGAGATGGGCAACAATGGCCTGATCTCGGTCGAATATTCCTTCAAGGGCAAGACCGCGCATTCGGCGGGGATGCCGTGGGAAGGGCGCAGTGCGCTGGACGCGGTCGAGATCATGGACGTGGCGTGGAATTTCCGGCGCGAACATCTGCCGCTGACCCAACGCTCGCACATGATCATCACCAACGGCGGCGGCCAGCCCAATGTGGTGCCCGATAAGGCCAGCATCTGGTACTTCTTCCGCGAGCGCACCTTCGACGACATCCGCAAGCTCTATGAAGTCGGCAACGACATTGCGAAGGCCGCGGCGCTGGCCACCGGCACCACGATGACCCAGCAGACGCTGGGCTATGCGGCGCCCAATTTCGGCAACAAGCCGTTGGCCGAGGCCGCCTTTGCCAATATCAAGGCGGTCGGCATGCCCAAGTGGAGCGCCGACGATCAGGCCTTCGCGAAGGCGGTGCAAAGCTTCAACAATCGCAAGATCGAACCGCTGAAGGACGAGGTCACCCCGCTCTCCACCCCGGAAAGTCGCAAGCCCTCGACGGGCGGCGGGTCGGACGACATCGGCGACATCATGTGGGCGGTTCCGACGATAACGATCCGGTACCCGTCGAACATCCCCAACATGATCGGCCATAACGCGATCGCGGCCATCGCAATGGCGACGCCGATCGCGCACAAGGGTGTGGAAGCGGGCGCAAAGGCCGTGGCGATGACGGTGCTCGACCTGCTCACCACACCGAAACTCATCGCCGATGCAAAGGCCTATTTCAAGGATGTCCAGCTCAAGACCGACACCTATGCCCCGATCCTGACCGACGAGGACGTACCCGCGATCTGGCTTAACGAACGCAACATGGCGCTCTACCGCCCGTTGATGGAGAAATATTACTACGACCCCTCCAAATATGACACCTACCTAGACCAGCTGGGGGTCAAATATCCGATGCTCGAAGGCCCGGCGGAGTGAAGGCGCGATGAGCATGGACCGCAGGAAGCGCGGGCTTCGCCTCGGGGTGGTGCCCATGCTGGCCAGCGCCCTTTTGGCTCCAGCCCCCGCTGGTGCGGCAGCGACCCCCGCGCTCAAGCAGGAAGTCCTCGCCGAGGTGGAGGTGCAGCGCAAACAGATCCAGGTCATGGTCGACCAGATCTTTAGCTTTGCCGAGCCCGGCTTTCAGGAGATCAGGACGTCCGAATATCTGATCGCCATCCTCGAGAAGAATGGCTTCAAGATCGAGCGCGGTATCGCCGGTGTTCCCACCGCCTTTACCGCGACGTGGGGCGAGGGCGGCCCCAAGATCGCACTGGGCAGCGACATCGACGGACTCGTCGGCGTCTCGCAGGTGCCCGGCATCGCCAAGATCAAACCGCTGACGGAAGGCGGGTCGGGACATGGCGAGGGGCATAATTCGGGCATGCCGCTGATGGTCGCCGCCGCGATCGCCGCCAAGCATGTGATGGAAAGGCACGGCATCGAGGGCCGTTTGATGCTCTGGCCCGGTGTCGCCGAAGAACTTCTGGCGACCAAGGCCTATTATGTGCGCGCCGGCGTGTTCAAGGATGTCGATGCCTCGATCTTTGCCCACGTCAACACCGGCTTCGGCACCGGATGGGGCAATCTCGGTCTCACCGGCATGATCTCGGTGGAGTATGAATTCCAGGGCAAGACCGCCCACTCCGCTGCCTCGCCATGGGAGGGCCGAAGTGCGCTCGACGGGGTCGCGCTGATGGACGTGATGTGGAATTTTCGGCGCGAGCACCTGCCGCTTTCGCAACGATCGCACAATGTCATCTCCAACGGCGGCGGCCAGCCCAACGTCGTGCCCGACAAGGCGAGCAGCTGGTATTATTTCCGCCAGTCGGACTTCGCCTCGCTGCGCGACCTGTATCAAACGGGCAACGAGGTGGCCGAGGCCGCGGCGCTCGCGACGGGTACCAAGGTCACCCGCAAGATACTGGGCTTTGCCGCACCCAATTATGCCAACAAGCCGCTCGCCGAGGCGCTCGATGCCAATATCAAGGCGGTGGGCATGCCGCAGTGGTCCGCTGCCGATCAGGCCTTCGCGAAGGCGGTGCAATCCGAGAACCGGTTGAAGGTGCAAGCCCTGCCGACCACGGTCGCCCCGCTTTCTACGCCCCAGACGCGCGGAGGGGCCAGCTTCGGCGGGTCGGACGACATCGGCGACGTCATGTGGACGGTGCCGACCGTCACCATCGGCTATCCGGCCAACATCCCGAATGTGATCTTCCACCATTCGACCGCCGCGATGGCGATGGCGACGCCGATCGCGCACAAGGGCACGGTGGCAGGCGCCAAGGCAGTCGCCATGACGATCCTCGACATCGCCACGACGCCCAAGCTGGTAGCCGATGCCAAGGCTTGGTTCCGCGACGTCCAGCTCAAAGAACAGGCCTATGATCCGCTGATCGCGCCGACCGACATGCCCGCGATCGATCGGAACACCCGCACGATGGCCCAGATTCGGCCGACGATGGAGAAGCAATATTACCAGCCGGACAAGTATGACAGCTACTTGCAGCAACTGGGCATCGATTATGAAAATCCGGATCGCGAAACCCCCGGGGAAGAGAAGTAGCGCCCGCAGCACCGACCGATCGGCGGCCGGGATCAGGCGCCAAACTGCCGTAGCGCGGTTGACCTACTTCGATTGCCGCTCGAAACTAGCTGCGAGGTTCGTGGCCGGCATCTGCGAAGCGGGAGCAAACAGCGGCGGACGCGGATCGAACGGAACTAAAGGAACCCGATTCAGCATCGCGGTTGACGGAAACATCGCGGTCGGGCCTCTTAGACGGTGAGAGGAGCGAAACGACGGAACGCGAGGCGCTAGCCGATTGGGTGGGACGCGAGATCCTGCCGCACGAACGCGACCTGCGGCTATGGCTGCGGCGACGGCTCGTCGCAGCAGCCGACGTGGAGGACATCGTGCAGGAATGTTATTGTCGCCTTGCCCAGCTCGATGACGTCGCGCACGTCACGACGCCGCGCGCCTATCTGTTCACCATGGCCCGCAACCTGGCGCAGCGGCATCGCAAGCACGCACGGGTCGTCCGGATCGAAGCGCTGGCGGAAGCCTTCGATGCCGAACCGGAAAGCGACCAGCTCTCGCCCGAACGGTTCGCCGCCGCACGTCAGGAACTCGAACGCGTACAGGCAGCGCTCTCGACCCTGCCCGAGCGCGCCCGGCGGATTTTCCTCATGCGTCGGGTCGAAGGGCTGACCCAGAAGGAAATTGCGGCGGCGATGGGCGTGAGCGAGGCGGTGGTCGAGAATGACGCGAGCCGCAGCCTGCGCGCGATCCTGAAGCTGATCACCGAGCCCGAACCCGAGCGGGAGAGATTGTCGGACGGAGGTGCTGCGCATGCGCGATCACGCTGAAGAGACCGCCGCCGCCTGGGCGCTGCGTCATCCGCTCGATGCGGCCGAACGCGCCGAACTCGATGCATGGTTGGCGCAGGATCACCGCCACGCCGGTGCGCTGCTCCGCGCGCAGGCGGGGTTGAGCGTGATCGATCGTGCGGTGACGGGAGGCGCGCCGATCGACTCCGCATACGCCCCTCCCCCGGCAGCCCCGACGCGGCGCTGGCTGCTCGCGGGCGCCGCCGGCGCGATGGCGGCGGGGATTGCCGGGATCGTCGCCTGGCCCCACCTGATGGTCGAGCGCGTGACAACCGCACGCGGCGAGATCCGGCGGCTGCCGCTCGCCGATGGCTCGGTCGCGACCATCGACACCAGCAGCAGTTTGCGCGTCGCCATGGTGGACGACAGCCGCCGCATCGCGCTCCAGGAAGGACAGGCCTGGTTTCAGGTCGCCAAGGATCGCAAGCGCCCCTTCGTCGTCGATGCCGGCATCGCCCAGGTGCGCGCGGTCGGCACCGCCTTCTCGGTGAGCCGTACGAACAGCGGCGTGCGCGTCGCCGTCACCGAAGGGAGTGTCGCCGCCTGGCCGACCGACAGCGGCGGGACGATGACGATTCTGGAGGCGGGGCAATACGCCATCTTCCGGCCCGGTGCGGCAGCGCCCGAAGTCGCGACCGAGCCCGCCGCGATCGAGCGATCGCTGGCGTGGCGCAGCGGCGAGATCTCGCTGGAAAACGAGACGCTGGGCAGCGCGGTCGAGCAGTTCAACCGGTACAATCGCCAGCAGCTGGTGATCGCGGACCCGGATCTGGCGGGCCAGCGACTGGTGGGGCTTTTCCAGATCGACCGCCCCGCCGATTTCGCTGCGACGTTGGCCGCCTCGCTCGACGTCGCCGTCACCACCACCCCCGCCGAGATCCGGCTGGCGCGAAAAAAGAACCCGCTACCCTGACGGAAATCCGCCGGCGCGGACTCTTGTTATCAAGAGCGTACCGGAAATAGGGCGCCCGATAAAAACGGGGAGGATCGGATGACGCACGCGCGTATTCATTTGCTGGTGACTGCCGCCGCGATCATATGCGGCGTGGCTTCGCCCGCCGAAGCCACCGCGCAGGTCCGACGCTTTGACGTACCCGCGCAGCCCGCGCGCACCGGTATCCCGATGTTTGCGCATCAGGCCGGCATTCAGGTCCTGGCTCCCGCGGCCCTAACCGAAGGCTTGCAGGTCAATCGCGTCAAGGGATCGATGGAGGTTGCCGCGGCGCTGCGACTGCTCCTGTCCGGCACGAATCTCGTCCCGGTCAAGGTCGGCAACGCCTTCGTGCTGAAGCGCCGCGCGGTGGTCGCGCAGCGCCACCTCGCCGCCGCCCCGCAGGATCAGGCAAGCGGAGCGCAGGCTTCCGCGCAACAATCCGCCGGTCCGGCAGTGGACACGCCAGCCGGCGAGGACATCGTCGTCACCGGCATCCGCGCGTCGCTCCAGGAATCGATCGACGTCAAGCGCGAAGCGCAGTCGATCGTCGACGTCATCACCGCTCAGGACATCGGCAAGATGCCCGATCAGAACGTGGCGGAAGCGATGAGCCGCGTGACGGGCGTCCAGATCAGCCGTCGCGAGGGTGATGGATCGAACTTCACCGTGCGCGGGATTTCGCAGAACCGGCTCGAGATCAACGGCCGCAACTATATCGGGCCCGGCAACGGCGGCAACGCGGCGCTGGAATCGGTGAGCCCCGAGATCATCTCCTCCATCCTCGTCATCAAGTCGCCCACCGCCGACATGCCGGAGGGTGCGCTCGGCGCGACGGTGAACCTCAAGACCAAGCGCCCGCTCGACCTCAAGGACTTCGTCGCCGCCGGACGCCTCCAGGGCGCCTATGCAGATCAGGCCGACCATGTCGGCTATCGCGGTTCGGCGATGGTCTCGAAGAGTTTCGGCGAGCGATTCGGCCTGCTCGCCAGCATCGCCTATTCGGACACGAAGACACAGGGCCATTCGTTCGATGCCGGCGGCTGGACGCAGACCGCCGCGATCGACGGCAATGGCGACGGCGTGGACGATCCGGGCCTGTACCGCCCGAACCGCTTCATGGCGCGCATCTTCAACCGCGCCGAACAGCGGCTGACGGTGAACGGCACCGCACAGTGGCGCCCCACCGACACGCTCGAAATCATCCTCGACGCGACCTTCAACCACCTCAAGCGCCAGCGGAACAGCGTCAATTACCAGGTGCTGTTCAACAACAATGACACCGATGCGATCGTGAACGAGAGCGATACGGTCGTCGCCGGCACCTTCACCGGCGTGACCGTCAGGCCGCTGATCTATGACGAGCCCACCGACCTCAAATCGACCCTGCTCGGCGGATCGGTAAAATGGGAAAGCGACCGCGCCCGCGTGAGCTTCGACATGTCCTATGCGCACGGCAAAGGCAGCGACGGCGGGCCGGGTGCCTCATTCACTTATGTGGTCGTGCCGCGCGCGGGAAACACGGCGAACGCGAGTTATGATTTCAGGGGCGGCAATCCGGTGCCGGACCTGTCGATCGATGCCAATTTCAACCCGAACGACCCGTCGCAATATCAGCTGATGTCGATCTTCGACTATGACGCGGTGACCGAAAACAACGGCTATGACGGGCGGCTGGACTGGGAGTATCAGACCGAGTGGGGCATCCTGTCCTCGGTAGAGACCGGGGTGCGCTACGAGCGCGTCGAGCTGCTCGCCGCCGATCCGCAAAACCTGCCCGTCGCCGCCAGCCTGCTCGCGGCCGGCGATGCGAACGGCGACGGCATCCTGACCGTCGACGAGTTACCCGGGCTCAGCTACGGCAAGGACTATGGTGCCTTTTTCCCCGGCTCCGACGGCACCTTTCCCCGCGATCTCCTTGGCGGCTCGCTCGATAAATGGGCCGCGCGCGACGCGCTGGGCCTCGCGAGGCCCGATCCCTACGACACGACGATCACCGTGGGCCCGACTTCGATAAAGGACGTCAAGCAGGATACGCTGGGCGCCTACGTGAAGGGCAATTTCGAAGGAGAAATCGGCAGCCTGAGTTATTCGGGCAACGCCGGTGTGCGCTATATCAGTACAGCGCGCGCGACAAAGGGATTTCTGTCTCCGACCGCTACGACCATGGTCAAGGCCGACTTCAGCTATTGGCTGCCCAGCGCAAATCTGTCGATCGACTTCAACGACGATCTGACGCTGCGCCTGGCCGGGGCGGAGGTCGTCGCCAGACCGGGTCTCAATCAGGTCAGCGCGAGCTTCGTGCCCAACACCGTCAGCATGACCGGCTCGCGCGGCAATCCCAATCTCCGGCCATTCGAGGCGACGCAATTTGACGCCACGCTCGAATGGTATTTCGCGCCTTCGAGTTCGCTCACCGGTGCCGTCTTCTACAAGAAGGTCGATTCCTTCACGGTGAACACCGTGACCCGCGAGTTCATTCCCGGTTTTTCCGAGCGGTTCGGATTGTTCGACATATCGCAGCCGCAAAATGGCGAAGATGGCGACATCAAGGGCTTCGAGCTCGCCTATCAGCATGCCTTCCGCTTCCTGCCGGCGCCGTTCGACAATCTCGGGATCCAGGCGAACTACACCTATGTCGACAGCTCGACGCCGCTGGTCGATGCCATCACCGGCGAGCGCCTCCCGCTTCCCGGCTTGTCGCGCGATAGTTACACGCTGATCGGCTATTATGAGGACGACACCTTCTCGGTGCGCGCGGCCTATACCTATCGCAGCAAATATCTGAACTCGGTCGGCGGCGCAGCCAGCGGCGGCAACACATATATCGCCGCGCGCGGTCAACTCGACGCATCGGCGCAGATCACCCTGACGCCCAATCTTCGCCTGACCCTCGAGGGCATCAACCTGACCAAGGCGATCGACCGCCAGTATCTGGGCGAACCCGATCGCCTGACGTTCAGCGCACAGGAGGATCGCAGGATCTTCTTCGGCGTGGCCGCCAGCTTCTGATGAGGAGGATCACCATGGGCCGCAAGCGCTTCCGCGCCCTCGCCATCGCTTCTGCCTGGCTTATGCCGATGGCGGCTTTTGCTTCGACCGCCGGCGCTCGGCAGCATGCCGACATCGTCATTTATGGCTGCACCTCGGGCGGCGTTGTCGCGGCGATAGAGGCGCGGCGGCTTGACCGGTCGGTGCTACTGCTATGCCGCGAAGACTATCTCGGCGGCATGTCGACCAACGGTCTCGGCTGGTCCGACACCGGCAACCATCGCGCGATCGGCGGCCTGTCGCTCGAATTCTACCGCAAGGTGAAGCAATATTATGACGACCCGTCGGTCTGGGTCCACGCCCCGCGCCCCGCCCGGGCCGAGAACTTCGTCGATGGCGATGCCATGTGGCAGTTCGAACCGAAGGTCGCCGAACGGATCTTCGAGGACTGGGCAAAGCAGGCGGGCGTCACCATCGTGCGCAATCAGCCACTCGACCGCTCGAAGCGCAGCGTCGAGATGGATGGCAACCGTATCGTCGCCTTCCGCTCGAAGTCGGGGCGCCGTTTCGACGGGAATATCTTCATCGACGCGACCTATGAGGGCGACCTGATGGCCGGCGCCGGCGTCAGCTTCGCGGTCGGGCGCGAAGCGAACGCGACCTATGGCGAGACGCTCAACGGCGTCCAGCTCGCGAACACCAACAATCACCAGTTCACGCTCGACATCGACCCGTATCGCGTGCCCGGCGACCCCTCGAGCGGGCTGGTGCCCCGGATCAGCGCCGAACGCCCGGCGTCGGACGGCACGGCCGATCGCAAGATCCAGGCCTATACCTATCGTATGTGCCTGACCGACGTGCCTGCGAACCGCGTGCCCTTCCCCAAGCCCGCAGGCTATGACGCAAGCCAATATATGCTGCTCAAACGCTACATGGACGCCGGCTATCGCGATTATTTTCGCAAGTTCGATCGTATCCCCAACGGAAAGACCGACACGAACAATTTCGGCGCCTTTTCATTCGACAATATCGGTATGAACTATGATTATCCCGAAGGCAGCGATGCCGATCGCGCCGCGATCGCGCGCGAGCACACGACCTATCAGCAAGGGCTGCTGTGGTTCATGGCGAACGATCCCGACGTGCCCGCCGAAACCCGCGTGGAAATGTCAAGATGGGGGCTCTGCAAGGACGAATTTACCGGCACCGGCCATTGGCCGCGCGAAATGTATGTGCGCGAAGCGCGCCGCATGGTTTCGGACTTCGTGATGGCCGAACCGCATTTGCGCGGCACCAAAGCGACGCCGCGGCCGGTTGGAATGGGCTCGTACAACATGGACTCGCATAATGTGCAGCGGATCGTCGACGCGCGGGGCTTCGCGCGGAACGAGGGCAATATCGAGATCAGCCCTGGTCGCGCCTATCCGATCAGTTACGACGCCATCGTGCCGAAGAAGCGCGAGGCCGTGAACCTGCTGGTGCCGGTCGCGCTGTCGGCGTCGCACATCGCCTATGGTTCGATCCGGATGGAGCCGGTGTTCATGATTCTCGGCCAGTCGGCAGCAACCGCCGCTTCGCTCGCGATCGACGACCAGGTCTCCGTCCAAGACGTCGACTATGACAAGCTTCGCGCAAGATTGACGGCGGAGGGGCAAATTCTCGAGCTTGCGCACTGACGGGAATCGCGCACGCCAAGTTCGCTGCACTCGGCAATGCAAAGATCAAACGAAGGTCGATATCGCCTTTATGAGCATGTCCATATCGTTCGGCGTGTTGAACAACGCTGGTGTAATCCGGACGCACGCGCCGCGAGCCGGTCCGGTGCGATGGACCGAGAATATCCGGTGATCGTCAAGCAGGCGTTTGGCAATGGCCATATTGTCCGCCTCGCTGGTGCGCCCGGCGAGGCGGAAGGATGTGATGCCACCGTGCAGGCGCGGATCGGCCGGGGTCAATATTTCGACCCCCGGCGTGCCGCGCAGCGGTTCGGCCCAGCGATCGCGCAAATGGCGCAAGCGTGCGGCGCGGGACGCATCGCCGATCGCGGCTTGAAAATCGAGCGCCGCAGGGACGGTGAGCTGCGCCGCGAAATCGACCGTGCCCGTGTGCACGCGCGCTTGGCTCGTCGCGGCAAATGGCGGTTCATTAGCAATATCGGGGTCGATCAGTTCGACTTTCGTCTTCCGGATATAAAGCGCACCGACGCCGAGCGGAGCGCCCATCCACTTATGCAGATTCAGCCCGACGAAATCGGTATCCAAATCGGGAAGCGTGAAATCGAGCTGTCCCCAGCTGTGCGCGGCGTCAACGATCGCATCGACGCCGCGGGCGCGCGCCATTGCCACGATTTCGCGGACCGGAACGACAAGTCCCGTCCGGTGACTGAGATGGGTAAGCAGGATCAGGCGGACGCGGGGATTGGCCTTGAGCCCCGCTTCGTAACTGTCGATCAGCCCCTGATGCGTCGCGGGCTCGGGGAGCGCGATGCGCACCACATCGACGCCGCGGCTCGTCTTGAGCGAGTCGCAGCACGCCTGCATGCTGTCGTAGTCGAGATCCGTATAGAGTACGGCGTCACCGGGGCGCAGCCGGTTATAGCCGCCGATCAGCGCCTTGAGTGCCTCGGTCGCGTTGCGGGTGAAGGCGATTTCCTCGGGCGCCACACCCAGCTTTGCCGCGACGCGCGCGCGAACCGCGATGAGGTCGGGAACGAGCCCGCGGCGCGCATAATAGCTCGTCGCGCGGTTCACCCGCCGGACGGCGGCTTCATATTGCTCGAGCACG
This sequence comes from Sphingopyxis sp. JAI108, assembly GCF_013410105.1. GTDB lineage: Bacteria > Pseudomonadota > Alphaproteobacteria > Sphingomonadales > Sphingomonadaceae > Sphingopyxis > Sphingopyxis chilensis. The sequence goes on along the minus strand of NZ_JACCCJ010000001.1, from coordinate 1,212,882 downwards.
GGCCGCGCCATCATGCCCCAATTGCCATTCTCGAGCTGGATGATGTCCTCGATCACATCGTACTGCGCCGCGACCTTTGCCCAATAGGCCTCGTCTTCGGGCGCGGCGCCCGCCGGCAGCGGCGCGGCTTCGAGCCGCCCCACCACCGGCGCCGCCGCGGCGGCCATCAGCATCTGCCTCCGATTCAGCTCCACGCCCGTTCCCTTTGCGTCAGAAGGTGATCCCGAGGCGAACATAATATTGGCCGCCGTCGGTGTCATAGGGGGCATTGCGCGAATAGATGAGCCCACGCACCGCCTGGTTGGTCGCTTCGTCGGGATAGGTGTCGAAGATATTCTCAGCCCCGGCGCGGATCGACAGATGATCGTTCAGTTGCAGGCTCGCCGACAGATCGAACATCACCATCGATCCGAAGCGCTGGAAGACCTCGCCCGTCGCGTTGCCGCTGACGTCGGTCCACGCGCCATAATAGCGCGCGCGGCCCTGCAATCCGAAACGGCCGATCGTATAGCCGAGCGAAGCGGTGCCATTATGCTTGGGCAGGCGGTCTTCGAACAGCACCCGCTGCGTTTCATTCCCGATCGACGCGCCCGTGCCGCTCGTCACCCGTGTCTGGTTATAGTTGTAGGCCAGGCTGATGTCGGCCTTGCCCGGCCCGACGTCGCGCGCATAGGCAAGCACGACATCGACGCCGCGCGTGCGCGTGTCGAAGTCATTGGTGAAATAGGTGACCGCCGTGAAACGCTGCGGATTCGGCAGGTCCGCCGGCACCGCAAAGGTCCTCGACTGGCCAAAACGGTCGCGCAGCTTGATCTGATAGACGTCGATGCTGCCCGTCAGCCCGAAATCCGACTGAAAAGTCAGGCCCGCGGTCAGCGTGCGCGATTTTTCGGGGGTCAGCGGCTTGGCGCCGAGCGCAATCGCGATCGGGTCGCTCGGCGACAGCCGCCCGGTGTTGAAAATCTGCAACGTTGTCGTGTCGAGCCCCTGGCTGGTGGTGAGCGCGTTGAGCTGCGCCGGGGTAGGCGCGCGGAAACCGGTCGAATAGGTCGCGCGCAGCGCCACGCCGGTCACGGGTTCGAGGCGCGCCGACAGCTTGTAGTTGAACGTGTCGCCAAAGGCCGAGAAATCCTCGTAACGCCCCGCCGCGCCGAGCGTCAGCATCTCGACCGGCCGAACCTCGACATCGACATAGCCGGCATAGCTGGTCTGCGACCATTCGCCCGCGCTGAGCGGGCTGAAGCCCGGAAAGCCGTTGCTGTTCGGGGCGAGCCCCGTCGCCGCGCCGGGACCGATCGCATAGGACGCGGGATCGCCGGGCCGGATGGCGTAGGTTTCCTTGCGCCGTTCTGCACCGAAAGCGATATTCGCCGGCTCGGCCATGCCAAGCGGCAGGCGATAGACGAAATCGGCGTTCAGGTTGAACTCGCGCTGCATCAACCGCCCGAGATAGAAGCTGGTCGGGCTGTCGGGTCCGAGTGAGGCGTTGAGCGATTCGCTCATATTATAATTGATGCGGCTGCGCCCCAGCGCCGCGCTGAGGTCATAGGTGAACGCATCGCCAGCCGCGCCGCGCACGCCGCCGGCGGTCTGGAAATCGTCATATTTCGTGCCGAAACGCGGCGTAAAGCCCGCCGGATACAGGCTGTTGAAACTGAAACCGGGGAATGCCGTACTCGGGTTGTACACGTTTCCGGTACCCACGGGGTTGCGCCAGTTGAAATCGGTAACCCCCTCCCCGCTCCCGACGGTGCCAAAGGCATAGACGGTCGCGCCATCGACAATCTCGTAATCAGCGTTCACCGCGCCGCGCACCGAGCGGAGATCGGGCTGGCCCCAACGCTGCACCGGGTTCGGCACGTCGAGGTCCGGGTTCGCGGCCTGGAACGCTTCGGCGTCGGGGCGCTGCCGCGTGCGCGATGTCGCATCGGACTTTGAAAATTCGCCGGTGAAGACCAAAGTGCCGCGATCGCCAAGCGCGACGCCGCCCTGCCCGCCGGTCTGGTAGCTTTGACCGTCGCCTTCATAATAGCTCGAATATTGGCCGAACGCAGTCATGCCGGGCTGGTCGTCGAGGATGATGTTGATAACGCCCGCGATCGCGTCGGACCCATATTGCGCCGATGCGCCGTCGCGCAGCACTTCGATCCGCTTGATCGCGAGGTTCGGGATGGTGGCGAGGTCGGCGGCCTGCGCGCCGCGCGTGCCGAGCAAGGCCGAGCGATGATAACGCTTGCCGTTGACGAGGACGAGCGTCTGGTCGGGCGAGAGGCCGCGGAGCGTCGCGGGGCGGACGAACGCCTGCCCGTCAGCCGCCGGCAGGCGCTGGACGTTGAACGAAGGGAGGAGCTGGGCGAGCGTGTCCGACAGATCGTTCGACACGCTGTTGTCGATCGCCTTGCCCGACAGGACGTCGATCGGGGCCAGCGTGTCGAACTGGGTCCGCCGCGCGTCGCGCGTGCCGGTGACGATGATCATGTCGCCCTCGACGCCTTCGGAGCCGGCCGGAGTCATCTCTTGGGCCGCGGCCACCGCGGGCGCAGCAAATTGCAGCGCGACAAGCGCGCAGGCGGTAAGGCTGTTCATGGATGCTCCTTGGATCTCGACGGGGAGAGTTATGTTCTGGTTGCGGTCGCGCCCTAGGAATTCATTGTGACAAACAGGTGTCGATCGATGGGTTAGTTTGGATGAGGGGCACCTGCGGACCGCTCATCCTAGCGAGAGGCAGCAAAGCATATTCGGAAAGACCGCGCGATTTGAGGGTCTGCTTTAAAGCATCCGGAGACGAGCCCGTTTGACCGGTTTCAGGCACATAGCAGCCTTCTAGTGCGGCCAACGATACGCCCGGAGGGAAGGGTTGGACCGCGATTCACGGGCTTCTGGCCGGATATGCGTTCGGAATATCAACGAGTTACCCAGGCGAGCCTACAAGCGTGGCGGCCGCTCTGTGAATAGAAAATCCCATTATTTCAATATTTTATATGACTTGGTAGCGGAGGAGGGACTCGAACCCCCGACACGCGGATTATGATTCCGCTGCTCTAACCTGCTGAGCTACTCCGCCCCGAAAGGCCGCCGCATCGGGCGAGCCGCGCCTATAAGCAGGCTCGCGGCGCCGGTCAATATCATCTGCGCCGCCCCCGGAAACTGCGTGCAAAAGCCGGCTCCCATGGGCCACCGCGATAATGATGCGCGGCGAGTCCCGTGATCGCGATCGGGCGCGGGTGGAAATCGGACGTCAATTCGGCGAGCAGCGCCCGCGCCTCGGCCGCGGCGACCTTGTTCTGCACGGTGATGTGCAGCCGCGGCACGCCCTGATCCTGCGCGGTCAGCATTCCGGCCAACCGCTCGGCGATGCGCGCCCGAATCGCGAGCAAATCGGGGCTTTCGATACGGAAAGCGACGCCCTGCCCCAGCGAATAGATTTCGCGCAGCATTGCCGCGGGCGGCGGCGTATCAGCCGCGATCGCGCGGATCAGACGTTCCAGCTCGTCGAGGCCCGACGGCGGCAACTGATGAAAGAGCGTGATATGCGCCGCGAGATGATTGCGTTCGGGCGGGAAATGCGCGCGACGCAGCGCGTCGAAAAAGCGCTGGTCCGCCGCACCCATCGTCGCGGTTGCGATGATGGGCACGGCGCCAGTGGTCCGGTAGGGAGGGGGGAAGCCCGGGCCATCTGCTTCGGAAAGGGATGGCCGAGGCAATTTCGGGGGAGATTTGCCATCGTCCACAGGACGCCCTTTCTCGAGATCCATTCCTTGCGCCAGATCGGCTGTGCGCTCCAATCGATTTATCCCGTCACAATAATCGTTCAAATCGATGAAATAAAATTACCCTGCCTTTACAAGCCGTTCCAGAAAGCATGGAGCGCTGCGGCGACCTCGGCGGGGCGCTCGGCGATCGCCCAATGCCCCGCCCCTTCGATCACCGTCAGCGGTGTGCCGGTGTTCGCGGCGTAGCGGCGCGCGACCGACAGCTCGACATAGGGGTCGCCCTCGCCCCAGATCAGCGCGCCATTCGCGGGCAGCTTCGGAATGTCCAGCGCCCAGTCATGCTCGAAGCTGAGCCCCTTGGCCGAGCGATAGAGTTTGAGGATCGCGCGGCGCTTGTCCCTGTTCTTCCATTGCTCGGCCTCCTCGCGCGCGATGTCAGCGGGCATGCCCTGCGCCGCGAGCCCGTCGGCGAGCTTGTCGGCCCTGCTGAGCGCCATAAAGATTTCGCCGAGCACGGGGGTGTTCCAGATGCGCGCGATGCGATGCCCGCGATAGTCGGGATCGATCACGGCATTCGAGATCGTCCAACTGCGGAGCAGATCGGGGCGCAGCATCGCGACGCGCTGCGCGATCAGCGCACCCCAGTCATGGCCGACAATGTCTATCGGGCCGTGCGCGGCGTGCAGCGCCTCGACCTGCGCGGCCGCCCAGTCGGCATAGGCCTCCTTGGTCGGGGCAAAGCCGGCGGGGAGCGGCGCAGTGAAGCCGGGAAGTGCCGGGACCGCTACCGGCGTATCGCCGAGGTCGAGCGCGGCGATCAAAGGCCGCCAGATCGCGGGGCTATCGGGAACCCCATGAATGAAGAGCTTTGCGGTCATCGGTCCCTCCGCTTCGGAATGGGCGTAGCTATTCCATTTCCCCGCGTTCGCGGCGGAGCGCATACCATTTCTGGACATTGGCGTTGTGCTCGGCGAGCGTTCGGGAAAAAACATGGCTGCCGTCGCCTTTCGCGACGAAGAAAAGATAATCATTCGCCTCGGGGTCGAGTACGGCCGCGATCGACGCCTTGCCCGGATTCGCGATCGGCCCATTGGGCAGGCCGGCCATGCTATATGTATTGTAGCCGTTCACCGCCTGGATTTCGGAGCGCAGGATGCGGCGGCCAAGCGGCTTGCCCTTGGTGATCGGATAGATGATCGTCGGATCGGCCTGCAGCCGCATGCCCACACCAAGCCGGTTGGTATAGACGCCGGCGACGGTGCGGCGTTCGGCCGCGACCGCGGTTTCCTTTTCGACGATCGACGCCAGCGTCATCGCCTCGTTGCGGTTCTTTACCGCGGTGCGCGGGCTGCGCTTCGCCCAGAGTTCGGCAAAGGCCTTGTCCATCGCCGCCTGCATCCGCTTGACGACCGCGGCGCGGGTTTCGCCGGTGGTAAAGGCATAGCTGTCAGGAAGGATGCTGCCCTCGGGGGGCACCGGGATGTCGCCCTTCAGCCGCTTTTCGGCCTTCAGCCGTTCCCATACCATGATCGAGGGCATGCCTTCGGGGATCATGACGAGGCGCTGGATCGTCTTGCCCGACTGGAACAGCGCGAGGATGTCGCCCGCGTCCATCCCCTTTTCGATCTTGTACTCGCCGGGCTTGATCGGCTCGTCCGACCCGAAGAAGCGCGCCTGGTTGCGAAAGCTCGAGGCCGAGACGAGGCCCGCGTCCTCGAGAATTTCGCCCGCCTTCGCGATGCTCGCGCCCGGCGGGACGACGATCTCGGCATCCTTCGGCGCGCCGCCCGAGCAGGCGGCGAGAGACAATGCCAAGATCGCAATCGTCAGCCAGCGGAACCGATGCACCCTAAACTCCCCAATGCGCTTCCTGAAGGAGAAAAAAGATACGGATGCGCATGTCCGACTGTCTCCTTTGTCGCTTTAAGCAGGGGCCTGGCGACAGGGTGATAGAGCATGGCAAGACAATGTAGGAAAGAGGGTTTTCATCCTCCCTGTGGACGAAGGCCATGGGGAGGTGGCAGCCGCCTAGCGGCTGACGGAGGGGCAATGGCGCGACGTCGCGGCCCCTCCACCACTCGCTACGCGAGCGGTCCCCCTCCCCATCGCTTCGCGACAGGGAGGGTTCTAAAATCAGTCTTCGACCGCCTTGACGATCAAGCTGGCGTTGGTGCCGCCGAAGCCGAAGCTGTTGTTCAGCGCGGCCTTCACCTTGCGCTTCTTCGCGACCTTCGGGACCAGGTCGGCGCCTTCGGTGCCCTCGTCGGGATTGTCGAGGTTGAGCGTCGGGGGGACGATCTGGTCGCGGATCGCGAGGATGCAGAAGATCGTCTCAACCGCGCCCGCCCCGCCGAGCAGATGGCCGATCGCCGATTTGGTCGAGCTCATCGAGACATTGGCCATCGCGTCGCCGAACAGGCGCTTCACCGCGCCGAGTTCGATCGTGTCGGCCATCGTCGAGGTGCCGTGGGCGTTGATATAGTCGATGTCGGCGGGGGTCATTCCCGCCTTCTTGAGCGCCGCCTGCATCGAGCGGAAAGCGCCGTCCATCTGCGGATCGGGCGCGGTGACGTGATAGGCGTCGCCCGACAGGCCGTAACCGACGACCTCGGCATAGATCTTGGCGCCGCGCGCCTTGGCATGCTCATATTCCTCGAGCACGACGACGCCTGCGCCCTCGCCCATCACGAAGCCGTCGCGATCCTTGTCATAGGGGCGGCTCGCCTGTTCGGGACGGTCGTTATAGCTCATGTTGAGCGCGCGCGCCTGCGCGAAGCCGGCGATGCCGATCGGGCAGATCGTCGCCTCGGCGCCGCCCGCGAGCATGATGTCGGCATCGTCGTCCTTGATCATCCGCGCCGCGTCGCCGATCGAATGTGCGCCGGTCGAACAGGCGGTGACGACCGCATGGTTCGGGCCCTTCAGGCCATATTTGATGCTGACCTGGCCCGAGATCAGGTTGATCAGGCGGCCGTGGACGAAGTGCGGCGACACGCGGCCCGGCCCCTTTTCGGCGAGCAGCAGGCTTTCGCTCTCGATACCCGGCAGGCCCCCGATGCCCGACCCGATCGAGCAGCCAGCGCGCACCTTCTGCTCCTCGGTGAGTTCGGTGAGGCCCGCGTCTTCGAGCGCCTGGCCTGCGGCGTCGATGCCGAAGATGATGAAGGGATCGACCTGGCGCTGAACCTTGTGATCGACGCGCTTGCCGGGGTCGAAGCCATATTCATGATCCGGCCCCTTCACCTCGCACGCGATCGTGCATTTCTGGTCCGACGCATCGAAATGGGTGATCGTGCCGGCGCCCGATTTGCCCGCGATCAGATTTTTCCAGCTGGTTTCGACATCCCCGCCCAGCGGCGTCACCAAACCCAAACCCGTCACCACAACCCGGCGCATAGTCATTCCTTTCATCGGCCCCTGCCCCCGCAGGGTGCCGCGTCATTACCGTCGGCGCGCTTCTAGAGGAGCCGCGCGCATAAAAAAAGCTCCCCGGTCGCTGCGCACGAGCGCTCGAGACCGGGGAGCCGGAAATGCGTGGACGGCGTCGCCGCCGCATCCGGCAACGCCGGATCGCAGGGCTTTAGCCCTTGTTCGCTTCGATATAGTCGATCGCGTCCTTGACGGTGGCGATCTTTTCCGCCGCATCGTCGGGGATTTCGACGCCGAATTCTTCCTCGAACGCCATCACCAGTTCGACGATGTCGAGGCTGTCGGCACCCAGATCGTCGATGAAGCTCGCTTCCTCGGTGACCTTGTCGGCTTCGACGCCCAGATGTTCGACGACGATCTTTTTAACCTTTTCGGCCGAATCGCTCATGCACAGTTCCTTTTTTCTGACTATGTCGTGAATGTTGAAAATTGCCCTAGTGCCCGTGGGCGGGACTGGCAAGAGGGCTGGCGTCAGCCGGCCCTTCTTCCGCAGCGATACAGGCCGAAGATGTCCCCTTTCCGCCCCTCTTGCGCACATGCGTCGGGAAATAGGAGGTGCCATCGCTCCGTTCAAGGTGGAACGGATCGGTTCGCCGCGTTTCGCCGCTAGGATACGGTTTTGGCTGGCACGACCCCTGAATCGCGCAGCGCATCCGACGCGCGCTGGATCACCGCCGGGGTGATCATGAAGCGGCCGAGCACGGCTTCGGGCGTCGCGTCCGCCGGCTGGCGCGTATAGGCGACCAGGCGCTTCCATTGCGCGCGGCCCTCGGCGACATCGCCCTGCCGCGCGATCACGATGGCGCGCACCATCATGAATTGCGGCTCCATGTTGCTCGGCGAAGGCATATGGTCGAGAATCCGGCGCGCTTCCTCCTGCTCGCCGCGCTGCGACAGGACAAAGGCCAGCGTGACCGCGGGCACGCCGGGGTAGGAAGCATCGAGTTGCAGCGACCGGCGGAGCAACGTCTCGCCCTCTTCCGCCTGCCCGCACGCCAGCTTGAACAGGCCGAGAAAGCCCGGCATGTCGGCGTCATAGGGGTTGAGCGCAATCGCGGCGTCGCCCATCGCATTGCCGCCCGCGCAATTGCCCGAGTAGAAATTGGCCCGCGCCATCGCGAACAGGCCCGCCGACGAATTGGGGCTGCTTTCATAGGAGCGCAGGGCAAGCGCGCGCGCTTCACCGAGCGCTTCGCGGCCCGCCGGGGTCAGGCGCTGTGGTTGCCAGTCCCCATAGCGCACGAGCGACAGCGCGGTCAGCGCGACCGGGTCGCGCGGCGTCGCCTCGATCGTCGCGCGCAAGCAAGCGTCGACCCGCTTCGCAGCCGACGCGTTGCGCATCTGGCGCAGCCGGTTGAACTGCGCGAGGCACGGAAAGCCCGCCGCGAAATTGTCGGGTTGGCGCTGGACCTGATCGCGCACGATCACCCCATAATCGCCGGCAAGCTGGGCGATCAGCGGTTCGATGGCGGTGAATTCGGGGGTTTCGTCGCTGGACAGACGCATCTGCTGCGACCAGATCGCGCGCTGGTCGGCGACGCGGTTGAGGACGAGCGTGACATCGGTGTCGCCTTCGACCGTGCGCACGAGCGAGGTGTCGAGACGATAATCCCCCGTTCGCGCCTCGACACTGCCCGGCGCCTTCGAACTCAACAGGTCGATCAGATCGAACCGTCGCAGCCCGTCGCGCAACTTGCCGTCGAGCGCGCGCGCCAGCGCCCGCGACTGCGGCAAATTGCCGGCTGCGGGCGGGCTGACCTCAAGCAGCGGAACGGGCACCGGATCGCCGACGAAGAGCCGGCCGGAGCCTCCGCGCAGCGTCCACAAGGTAAAAAGCGCGAGCGCGAGGAGGACGAGCACGACGATCCAGCGGCCGAAACGGTATCCATGATCGCGGGTGCGCGACGGCCGCCCCGGACTGGGCGAACGGGCGGGCGCGGGCGGCACCGCTGCGGCCTTGACGTCATCTTCATCGGCCGGATCGTCGGCCGACCGTCCCGATGGCGGCGCGGAGCGATATTGGACGACGACTTCGTAGCTGCCCTGCGGTACGCGCAGGCGGTGAACCCAGGGCGTGTCGGCGTAATAGCGGTCGAGCAGGCTGCGCAGCCGCCCGACCATGACGCGCGGATAGCTGTCGACGGCGGGATCGAAATCGTCGCTGCGCCCCAATGCCTCGGTCGCGATCGCATAGGCCTTGGGTGAGCTGCGACCGCCGCGCAGGCGGTGTTCGACAAGAAATTGCAGCAGCCGCGACAGCACCGGCGACCGGGTGAACATCGGGGAATCGAGCAGCCTCTCGAGTTCTTCGGCGATGATCCGGTCGACCTCGCCGGGATCCTGTGTCTCGTTCGCTTTCGCCTGGTCCATGCTACCCTCAAATACCCCCGACGGGCGGTGCGGTAGATACGCCAATCGGCCGGCGCGGCCACCCGTTGTTACTTTGACGTAACGGTAACACGGCAGCCTTGAGCCATATCAGAAGAAAAACGTCCCGCCAATCCGCAAGGAAAAACGCGAAATCAGGTTAAGGATTGGTTATCAAACGGCAACATTCCACGATGTGACCCCTTGTAACTGCCGCATAGCCGAAACTCTGTCATCCTTCCGGGCATCGCGACATCCTTGCGATGACGCGGTGTGAAGCCAAAAGGCGAATGGTGCGAGCTGGTCCCTGGCACCTTTCGATCCCCCTCAGGCTTCATTCAAGACTTTGCCGGGCGGCCCGACAGCCCCACCTGTTCTGTCGCCCGGCAAGTCGATAACTCACCGATCCGAATATAGCGCGCGGCCACTCGCACTGCTGGAACCCAAAGAAAAGGGGCGCCAGTTTCCGCTGACGCCCCTGTCGTTCGTTGAAACAACCGGTAAAATCAGGTCGTCGTCGCGGCCTTGCACGGGCCGGTATGCGTGCTCGTCAGCTGCATGACCATTTCCATGTCGCCGCCGGTGGGCACCTTGCCCTTGGTCGTGACGGTGACGTCGGTCTTTTTCGCCGCCATCGTGCCGGTCATCGCCATATCGACCGTCTGACCGTTCTGCGTGCAGGTGCCCGCAACGTCGATCTTGCCGCCCGCGACCTCCTTTTTCGACCAGGTGCATTCGCCGCCGCCGTTCGGCCCCTTGGCGAGTTCGGACGTGATGTCTTCCTTGTCGACCTGCTCCTGCGTGAAGCACTGGTCCAGGCCGCTGGCGCCTTCCATCATCTTCGTCATGCCATCCTTCATTTCGGGCGGCATGCCGGGGACCTCGAATTTCACGAGCTTGACGTCGGTTTTCCAGTTTCCGGCCTCGCGCTTCACCGTGCCGCCGGCATTTTCGGCCTTGTCGCTGCAACCCGCCACCGCGACCAGCGCGCCGATGGCGGCGACCGTCAGAAATTTCTTCATAACCCTGTCTCCTGTGATGAACCGTTTAGGGGGCGTTGTTCTGTTCATTGCGATTGTGGACCCGCCCCATCGATACCATATTACCGGCGATGGCAATCCAGATTCGCACCTCGCTCGACGAAATCGAAACCGCCGAAGGCTATGTTCCCCATCGCCCCGCGCGCCCCGAAAAGGTCGAAGGCGGCAAACGATTTGAACTGGTTAGCGACTATGAGCCGGCGGGCGATCAACCGACCGCGATCCGGGAACTCGTATCGACCGCGCTCGACGGCGAGCGTGACCAGGTGCTGCTCGGCGTCACCGGATCGGGCAAGACCTTCACGATGGCGAAGGTGATCGACGAGCTGCAGCGGCCCGCGCTGATCCTCGCGCCGAACAAGATCCTCGCGGCGCAGCTTTATGGCGAGTTCAAGAGCTTCTTCCCGAACAACGCGGTCGAATATTTCGTCAGCTATTACGATTATTACCAGCCCGAGGCCTATGTCCCGCGGTCGGACACCTATATCGAGAAGGAAAGCTCGGTAAACGAAGCGATCGACCGGATGCGCCACTCGGCGACGCGCGCGCTGCTCGAACGCGACGACGTGATCATCGTCGCATCGGTGAGCTGCCTCTATGGCATCGGGTCGGTCGAGACCTATTCGGCGATGATCTTCGACTTGAAAAAGGGCCAGGTCGCCGACAGCCGCGAAATCATCCGCAAGCTCGTCGCGCTGCAGTACAAGCGCAACGATCAGGCGTTCGCGCGCGGCAATTTCCGCGTCCGCGGCGACAGCCTCGAAATCTTCCCGTCGCACTATGAGGATATGGCCTGGCGCGTCAGTTTCTTCGGTGACGAGATTGAGGAGATTACCGAGTTCGACCCGCTGACGGGCAAGAAGATCGCAAGCCTCAACTACGTGCGCGTCTTTGCGAACAGCCACTATGTCACGCCGGGTCCGACGCTCAAGCAGGCAAGCGAGGCGATCCGCCACGAACTCGCCGAGCGATTGAAGGAACTGGAGGCCGAAGGCCGCCTGCTCGAAGCGCAGCGGCTCGAGCAGCGCACCAATTTCGACCTCGAGATGATCGCCGCCACCGGCAGCTGCGCGGGGATCGAGAATTACAGCCGCTTCCTCACCGGCCGCCTGCCCGGCGAGCCGCCGCCGACCCTTTTCGAATATCTGCCCGACAACGCGCTGCTGTTCGTCGACGAGAGCCACCAGACGATCCCGCAGATCGGCGCGATGTCGAAGGGCGACCATCGCCGCAAGATCACGCTGGCCGAATATGGCTTCCGCCTGCCGAGTTGCATCGACAACCGGCCGCTGCGCTTTGCCGAATGGGACATGATGCGCCCGCAGACGGTCAGCGTGTCAGCCACCCCCGGAACGTGGGAAATGGAGCGCACGCAGGGCGTCTTCGCCGAACAGGTGATCCGCCCGACCGGCCTGATCGACCCTCCGGTCGAGATCAAGCCCGTCGAGGAGCAGGTCGACGATCTGATCGCCGAGGCGAAGAAGACCGCCGCGGCGGGATACCGCACGCTCGTCACCACGCTGACCAAGCGCATGGCCGAAGACCTCACCGAATTCCTCCACGAGGCGGGCCTCAAGGTCCGCTACATGCACTCGGACGTCGAGACATTGGAGCGCATCGAGATCATCCGCGATCTTCGCTTGGGCGTGTTCGACGTGCTCGTCGGCATCAACCTGCTGCGCGAAGGACTAGACATTCCCGAATGCGGGCTGGTCGCGATCCTCGACGCCGACAAGGAGGGCTTCCTGCGCAGCGAAACCAGCCTCGTCCAGACGATCGGCCGCGCCGCGCGCAACGTCGACGGTCGCGTCATCCTCTATGCCGACCGCATAACGGGCAGCATGGAACGCGCGATGCGCGAGACCGACCGCCGCCGCGAAAAGCAGGAGGCGTATAACGCCGAACACGGCATCACCCCGACGACGATCAAGCGCAACATCGGCGACATCATCGCGCATGTCGCGTCGAAGGACGGCGTCGTCATCGACATCGGCGAAGACAAGCCCGCGCACATGGTCGGCCACAACCTCCGCGCCTACATTCAGGAACTCGAAAAGAAGATGCGCGACGCCGCCGCCGATCTCGAGTTCGAGGAAGCCGGCCGCCTGCGCGACGAAATCCGAAAGCTGGAGGCCGACGAACTGGGACTGCCGCCGGACCAGCAGGTCGCGCCGCGCGTGGGGCGCTCGAATGAGGGCAAGCCGGGAACAAGGAAGGGGCGGTTCGGGAAGCAGAGCAAGACGAAGTGGGGGCGTTGACCATCACTTCGACAGAAGCCCGACTGTAACCGACAAGTAGCCTTGCCGCCTCCCCGCCCGCTGCATAGGGTCGCCCCGCAATCGGGGAGATATATTTATGAAATCGGGTCTTTCGCTCATAGCCTTGGCGCTTACCTTTACCGCGCCCGCCGCGCTCCACGCGCAGGACAAGGCCGACGACAAGCCGAAGGCCGAAAAGCACGCCGATTATGAGCCGCAGGTCCGTACCACCAAATTATCGGGCACCTTCGGCGGGCAGCGGATCAACTATGCCGCGACGATCGGCGAGACGATCATCAAGAACAAGGATGGCGTGCCCGAGGTGGCGGTCGTCACCACTTCCTACATCAAGGAGCCGCGCGACCCCGGCCGGCCGATCACCTTCCTGTTCAACGGCGGCCCGGGGTCGGGCACCGTCTGGCTGATGATGGGGGCGTTCGGGCCGAAGCGCGTCGCGATCCCCGGCACCGGCGTCGATGACGGCGCCCCGCCCTATCCGATCGTCGACAATCCCGATGCGCTGCTCGACGTCACCGATGTCGTTTTCATCGATCCGCCGGGCACCGGATTCTCGCACCTGATCGGCAAGGCCGACCCCAAGGATTATTACGGGGTGACGCAGGATGCCAAGCTGGTCGCCGAGGTGATCCGTCGCTGGCTGAACGACAATGGCCGCTGGAACAGCCCCAAGTTCCTCGGCGGCGAAAGCTATGGCACGACACGTTCGGCCGCGGTCGCCAACCAGCTGATGAACGAGACGTACAATGACGTCGCATTGAACGGCATCATCCTGATCTCGACCGTGCTCGATTTCGCCGCGGGCGCCGACACGCCGGGCAACGAGTTGTCGCCGATCACCAACCTGCCCTCGATGGCCGCGACCGCGCTCTATCATGGCAAGGCGACCGCGCCGTCGGTCGAGACCTTCGTCGAGGAAGCACGGCAATGGGCGATCGGTCCCTATGCTTCGGCGCTGCTCAAGGGTCAGAAATTGCAGGGCGAGGAGCGCGCCGCGATCCGCCGCGAGCTGTCGCGCTTCACCGGCCTCTCCGAAACCTATCTCGAACAGGCCGATCTGCGCGTCACGCCGCAGCGCTTTTACAAGGAACTGCTCCGCGACCGCGGCCTCACCGTCGGGCGCCTGGACAGCCGCTATACCGGCAAGGATTATGACAGCGCGGGCGAAGGCCCCGACAACGACCCCAGCTTTTACGGCATCGATGCGAGCTATACCGCCGCGATCAACAGCTGGAGCCGCGACGGGCTGGGGTTCAAGACCGATCGCGAATATCAGTCAATCGGCCGGATCGGCGGCCAGTGGGATTGGCGGATCGGCGACCGCGACACCAACTCCTATCTGAACGTCGCGCCCTATATCGGGCAGGCGCTGCGCGAAAATTCGGGGCTGAAAGTCCTTGTCGCGCAGGGCTATTATGATTTCGCCACGCCGTTTTTCGCCGCCGAATATGCGCTGTCGCGTACCGGCATCCCGCAGGATCGCATCAGCTACACCTATTATGGCGCCGGCCACATGATGTATATCCGCGACGAGGACCGGCATAAATTGTCCGAAGACGTGCGGGCCTTTATCCGCGCGCGCTGAGGCGCGGCGGGTTGCCACAAGCTCCTCCCTGTCGCGCAGCGATGGGGAGGCGTGGGGGAGGGGCCGCGAGGCGTCAGCGAGCGCTTGCGCGCCTGGCCCCTCCGTCAGCCTTGGGGGGCTGCCACCTCCCCATCGCTACGCGACAAGGAGGATAGTCTCCTCACCGTCATCCCGGCGCAGGCCGGGATGATGAATAACGGAAGGTCGGGGATACGCCCCAAGGCGGGTATCTTCAGCGCAGCACACCCATTGCCGCCTGCGCGCGCGCATAAAGGAACAGCGCGATCACGATGACCCAGATCACCGCGGTGAAGATCATCGGGAAAGTCCCGAACATCCGCTCCAGGTCGCCATAGTGCATCCCGAACTGATAGACGCTGCTGATCGCAAGGCCGACGAGCGAGAGCAGGAAGGCGGTCACCGCGTGGCGGCTGCGCGCGAGCAGCAGGATCGAGCCCAGCACCGATCCCCACACGCCCAGCGCCCAGCCGAGATTCGCCCACAGCGGGAAGCTGTAGAAATAGGCCTGCTGTTCGGGGGTGAAAGCCGCCATATATTCGGGGTTCTTGAGTTTGGTCATCACATAGTCGAATGCACCGAATGCGTTCCACAGCAGCGATATGATGCCGACGGCCCACAGGTGCCACGGCGTTTTCACGGCTTCGTTCATATTCGTCTCCCCCTCCAGAAAGATCAGGCGAAGCTATCACGCTTTGCCGCCGCCATCAATGTGGTGATATAGTCACGCAATACAGCGATGTTACGATCGAAATAGCCGATGTCGCGATAGGTGCGCGCCTGCATCACCGCACCTTCCATCACCGTCAGCACGAATTCGCCGAGCGCCTTGCGATCGGAGTCCTTCGGCAGGCGATCGGCCGCGGCATCGAAACAGCCCGCAATCGCCGCCGACCAGTTCGAAAAATTCGCCGCCATCAGATCGCGCACCACCGGGTCGGGCTCGTGGATTTCGAGCGCAAGGCTGCCGATCGGGCAGCCGTAGGTGCAATCGGTCACGATCAGGTGCGTGCGATAGCCGGCCAGCAGCGCAAAGATGCGCTCGATCGGATCGTCGACTCCCTCCCAGTTCGGCGCGAGCAGCATCTCGTCGATCCCGTCGCGATAGAGTTCGAGCACGCCGACGAGAACATCCTGCTTGCCGGGGAAGAAATGATAGAGGCTGCCGCTGTGCACCTGGCTACGCGAGAGAATGTCGGACACCGACGTCGAGAGATAGCCCTTCTCCCAGAACAGCTCCATCGCGGTCATCAGGATGCGGTTGCGCGTGTCGGTGGCGTTCACGGCGGCCCCTCCTAGCCCGCACGATCATAGGCGGCGCGGAGCCAGCCCGCGACATCATCGCCCGCCTCTTCGCCCGCGGCGACGCGCATGCGGTGCGAGACCATCGCGTTCCAGCTACCCGCAAGTTCGAGCCTGCCGGCAGGCTCCTCGCCTTTGAGCGCGAGGCCGATATCGAAACGATCCTTGGTCGACGGCTGGAGCAGCGCGAACTGCTTCTTGCGGCGCAGGCTGACATAGCCCTTCTTGGGAGCAAGTTCGACGTCGCCGCCGAAGGCCTGCACTTGCGCGATCAGCCGGTCGTAAAGCGGCCGCCAATGCGCCCTCGCCCCTTCGAATGCCGCATCGACCAGCACGTCATCATCCTGCGACAACGCGGAGGACTTATTGGCGGCATGGACGATCATATTGGCATAGCCGTGGCCGAGGCCATGTTCGCTTTTCAGGTGATTGACCAACGCCATGTGGCCGGCGATGCCGGCGGCGCGCGCGGCGGCGACCCATTCGTCGAGCCCCTTGCCGGTCTTCGCTTTGAGGCTTTCGCCCATCTTCTCGAATTCGTCGGCCATCGCCGTCCTCCCTCGTCAAGATGAGTTGATTGAACATTCAACCAAGCATTTTGTCAAGAGGCTTGGCAAGCGGACGGTCAGCCCCGATATGCGCAGCATGTGCGTCGTCGCCCTCGCCCATCGCGCCCATCCCGACTGGCCGCTCATCCTTGTCGGCAACCGCGACGAGTTCCACGCACGGCCCGCTGCGCCGCTCCACATCTGGGACGGGGACAGCGGCATCGTCGCCGGGCGCGACCTGCAGGCGGGCGGGACCTGGCTTGGCGTTCACCGCCCGAGCGGCCGCACCGTCGTCGTCACCAACGTCCGCGGCGCGATGCCCGATCCGGCGAAGGAATCGCGCGGCGCACTCGTGTACGACCTGCTGCGCGGCGAAGGGCGTTTCGCAGCGCCGGACGCCCAAGATTTGCCGCGCTTCAACGCGTTCAACCTGTTCGCGGTCGATGCCGGTGCGGCCCGGCTGCTCACCAACCGGCCGGTTCCCCTGATCATGCCCCTCGAACCCGGCGTCCACGCGCTCGCCAACGAGCCGGTCGATACCCCCTGCCCGCGCGCCGAGCGGCTGCGCCGCGCGCTCGAAATGGCCGGCGCGGCGGGTACCGACCCCGAAAAGCTGCTCGACACGCTGATGGCCGAGGACGACCCCGGGCTCTTCCTGCGCGGCGATATCTATGGCACGCGCGCCTCGACGCTCGTGCTCGTGTCGGCTGACGGCGCGGTCCGAATGATCGAGCGCCGATACGAAGCGGGCGGCCGCCCCGCTGGAGCGACCGCCCTCGAATTTCATACCGGCTGAGCCAGCGAAATTATTTCGGCGCGATCACCATGAGCATCTGGCGGCCTTCGGTGCGCGGATGCGCCTCGACCTTCGCGATTTCCGACGTCAGTTCGGCGACGCGCTGGAGCACGTTGAGGCCAAGCTGGGTGTGGCTCATCTCGCGGCCGCGGAAGCGCATGGTCATCTTGACCTTGTCGCCTTCCTCTAGGAAGTCGAAGACCTTCTTCATCTTCACGTCGAAATCATGATCGTCGATATTCGGACGCATCTTGATCTCTTTGATTTCCTGGGTCTTCTGGCTCTTGCGCGCGAGGTTCGCCTTTTTCTGCGCCTCGTACTTGAACTTGCCGACGTCGAGGAATTTGCACACCGGCGGATCGGCGTTGGGAGATACTTCCACCAGGTCGAGCCCGACCTCGGCCGCCTGCTCAATCGCTTCGGCCGTCAGCATCACGCCCAGATTTTCGCCTTCCTCGTCGATCACGCGGACTTTGGGGGAGGCGATAAATTCATTGTAACGCGGACCGTTTTTAGGCGGCATCGGTGCCATCGGGCGACGGGTCATGGGCGGTGGTATAGCTGTATCTCCTGAAACATTGTAAACAGGCGTGCGGAATCGACGCCGGAACACGCGCGATTGTCATATAGTGATCGCCGCGTCGGCGTAAAGACCGCCGCGCTTTTCCGATACCGGTTTTCGGCCAACTGTGGCCGGCCTGCCACTGTCAATCGCAGTTCACCATTTGGTCGGCGCCGGATCGATCACGCGGAAGCCGCCGGCCCCGATTTCGCTGACCTCGAGCGCGCGCTCGGCGATGCCGCGGTTGCTGAAGCGGAAGATGCCGTCGATCCCGCCGAAGCCGTCGGCGGCAAGCAGGCGGCTCGTCGGGAAATTGCTGCCCGGTTTCCAGTCGCGCGCGATGCGCACCGTCAGCAGGACCGAATCATAGCCGAGGCTGGCGAGACGGTAGGGCGTCCGGCCGAAACGGCTGCGATATTTGGTCGCAAGCTGGCGATAGAGGCCGTCGGAGACGCTGGCGAACCATGCCCCGCGCATCGCGGCATTGCTGCCCAGCGCCGCATCGGTGTTCCAGAGTTCGGTGCCGAGGATCTGCTTGCTGCCCGCTCCCTTGATCACGGGGACGGCGCGGATCGCATTGCCGCCACTGTCGGCGATCAGCACCGCATCCATCGCGCCGGCATTGGCGAGCCGCCGCGCCGCACCCGACAGCGCAGTCGCGCTGCGGTCATAGCTTTCGACGGCAACCAGTGTTCCGCCCGCCTCGGCGACCGCGGCGCGGAACGCCGCTGCCGAACGGTCACCATAGACATTCTTGGGCACGAGCGCGCCGAAGCGCTGATGCCCCTTGGCGCGCGAAAAGGCGACGACGCGCTCGACCGACTGGCCGGGGACGAAGCCCATGATGAAGACGCCGTTGCCCGCGACGCTGCTGTCGTTCGAGAAACTCAGCACCGGAACCTTCGCCCCGCGTGCGATCGGCGCCACCGCCGAGACATCCTCGCTGAGCAGCGGCCCGAGGATCAGCTTGTTGCCATCGGCGACCGCCTGCCGCGCCGCCGCGGCGGCGCCGAGCGCGGTGTCATAGGTTGTGATGCGCACGCGTTCGGTGCGCGTATCGAGCAGCGCCAGCGTTGTCGCATTGGCGATCGCGGTGCCGACGTCGGCGTTGGGTCCGGTCTGCGGAACGAGCAGCGCGACACGGTGGCGGTCGGTGTCGGTCGGCAGGCCGGGGCCGACATTGTCGTCGGGGTTGGTCGGCGGCGGCGGGGTGGCAGGGCCGCCGGTTTTCGGAACCACCTGGCACGCCGCGAGCAGCCCCGCCATCGCCATCACGCCGAACCCGCGCAGCATCTGGCGACGCGGCGGTGCTTTGTTTTGGCGCTGGTCGGCAGTTTCTGCCATTTTCGGCGTCATGCCAGATTCGAACATCTCAGATTCTCCCTTGCCCGGTCTCTATATCGTCGCGACGCCCATCGGCAACCTTGGCGACATCGGCGCGCGCGCGGCCAAAACGCTCGCCGCCGCCGACGTGGTCGCCGCGGAGGATACGCGCGTGACCGCGAAACTGCTGTCGCATCTGGGTTTGCGTGTGCCGATGACCCCCTATCATGATCATAGCGACGAACGCACCCGCGCCGCGCTGGTTGCGCGTATGGAGAGCGAAGTTGTCGTTTTGGTGTCGGACGCCGGCACCCCCCTGATTTCGGACCCGGGATACAAGCTGGTGCGCGATGCCCGTGCGGCGGGACGCCATGTCACCACCCTGCCCGGCCCTTGCGCCGCGATCGCCGCGATCACGTTGTCGGGCCTGCCGAGCGACCGCTTCCTGTTTGCGGGTTTCCTGCCGAACAAGGCCAAGGCGCGCGCCGACACGCTCGCAGAATTCGCCGGATTGCGTGCGACGCTGGTGTTTTACGAAAGCGGGCCGCGGCTTGCAGCATCGCTGGCAGCAATGGCCGAAGGGCTCGGCGACCGCGAGGCGGCGGTCGCGCGCGAGATCAGCAAGATGTTCGAGGAATGCGTCACCGGCACGCTGAGCGAGCTTGCCGCGCGTTACGCCGACGCGCCGCCAAAGGGAGAGATCGTGGTCATCGTTGGCCCGCCCGGCGAAGCGCTGGCCGAGGAAGCCGACGACGACACCCTGGACGCCGCATTGCGGGAAGCGATGGCGGACAAGCCCGTCGCGCAGGCAGCGAAAGCGGTCGCCAAACGCTTCGGGCTCGATCGGCACGCGGTTTATGCGCGTGCGCTGACGCTGAAAGAGCAGGATTGAACCGCGCCGCCGCCGAGGCGCGCGGGCGCAAGGCCGAGCGCCGCGCCGCCTGGTGGCTGCGCCTCCACGGCTGGCGCATCCTGGGCGAACGGCTTCGCGTTCCGGTCGGCGAAGTCGACCTTGTCGCGCGGCGCGGGCGAACGGTCGCCTTCATCGAAGTCAAATGGCGCGACCGTGCCGCCGACCTCGACCTGGCGATCGACCAATACCGGCTGCGCCGCGTCGCCGCGGCGGCCGAAATGCTCGCTCCGCGCTTCGCCAGCCCACGCGACGACATTCGCATCGACGTGATGCTCCTTGCACCACGGCGCCTGCCACGCCATCTGGTCCACGTCTGGCAACCCTGAGGAAGATCGAATGACCCTGCGCGCCGCGGTACAAATGGACCCGATGGATGGCATCAACATCGGGGGCGACAGCAGCTTCCATCTGATATTGAAGGCGCTCGACCGCGGCTACGAGCTTTATCATTACGATGTTCGCGGCCTGACGTGGGAGGCCGGGCGGCTGACGACGAAGGCGCACCGTATCATCGAAGCGCAGCGCGAAGACGGCGCGCATTACAAGTTCGGCGACGAAGTGCTGATCGACCTCGGCCGTGATGTCGATGTCGTGCTGATGCGGCAGGATCCGCCCTTCGACCTCGGCTATCTCACCGGCACCTGGCTGCTCGAACGGATCGCGGGCGAGACGCTGATCGTCAACGACCCCGTCTCGGTCCGCAACGCCCCCGAAAAAGTGTTCGTGCTCGACTTTCCCGAGTTCATGCCGCCGACGATGGTCACACGCGACCTCGACGCGGTGAAGGATTTCCAGGCGCGGTACGGCGCGGTCGTGATCAAGCCGCTCCACGGCAACGGCGGCAAGGCGGTATTCCGCGTCGACGCCGACGGCGGCAACCTCGGCGCGCTCGTCGAGCTGTTCGGACAGGTGTGGCCCGAACCCTTCATGGTCCAGCAATTCCTGCCGAGCGTCAGCCAGGGCGACAAGCGTATCGTGCTCGTCGACGGCGAAGTCGCGGGCGCGATCAACCGCAAGCCCGGCGAAGGCGAATTCCGATCGAACCTCGCGGTCGGGGGCTATGCCGAGGCCGCCGAGCTCACTCCGCGCGAACAGGAAATCTGCGATGTGCTAGGGCCGCAGCTGCGCGAGCGGGGACTGGTTTTCGTCGGGATCGACGTGATCGGCGGCGAGTGGCTGACCGAAATCAACGTCACCTCACCCACCGGGATCGTCGCGATCGACCGTTTCAACAACAGCGATACGGCGGGAATGATCTGGGACGCGATCAAGCGACGCATCGGCTGACCGCGCGAAGCGTTGCTCCCCCATGACCGATTTCATCCTGAACCTGATCCAGAGCTGGGGCTATGCGGGGATTTTCATCCTCATGTTCATCGAGAATGTGTTTCCGCCGATCCCGTCCGAAGTGATCATGGGACTCGGCGGGATCGCCGTCGCGCAGGGCCGCTTCGATTTCTGGACGCTCGTCGCCGTCGCGGTCGCGGGCACGACGGCGGGCAACTGGATCTGGTACGCGATCGGCCGCTGGATCGGTTACGAACGGCTGAAACCCTTTATCGACCGCCACGGGCGCTGGCTGACACTCGACTGGGACGAGGTCGAACGGATGCACAATTTCTTCCTGAAATATGGCCCCGCCATCGTGTTCATCGCGCGTTTCATGCCCGTCGCGCGAACGATGGTGTCGCTGCCCGCGGGCATGGTGCGGATGAATCAGCTGAAATTCCTGATCTGGACCGCCGCCGGCTCGACGATCTGGATCGCCGCGCTCGCCGGCGCGGGCAATTGGTTCGGCAAGCAGTTCGCGAACCTCGACGCCTTCGTCGGTCCGCTCGCACTCGTCGCGATCGGGTCGCTGATCGCCCTCTATATCTACCGCGTCATCACCTGGAAGCCGAAGCCGCGCCGCGATTAGGCGCGCGGGTGCGCCGACCGGTAAATATCGAGCAGGTGCGCCGCGTCGACCGCGGTATAGACTTGCGTCGAGGCAAGGCTCGCGTGGCCGAGCAATTCCTGCAAACTTCGAAGATCGGCCCCGCCCGCGAGCAGGTGCGTGGCAAAGCTGTGGCGTAACGCGTGCGGCGTCGTGCGTTCGGGCAGGCCGAGTGCGAGCCGCGCCGAACGCACATTGGCGCGCACGACGCCGGGCGCCAGCGGCCCGCCCCGCGCGCCGAGAAACAGCGGCGTGTCCTTCCCGATCGGCCAGGGGCAGGCCTCGACATAGCGCGACACCGCACCCGCAACCACGGGCAGGATCGGCACAATCCGCGTCTTGCTGCGCTTGCCGGTGACGCGCAGCGTATCGCCGAGCGGCAGGACTGCACCGGTGAGCGAGAGCGCCTCGCCGATGCGCAGCCCCGCGCCATACAGCAGGAGCAGCAGCGCGAAATCGCGCGCGCCGACCCAGCCCTCGCGGGCATTATCCTCGACATCATGCGCGAGGCGGAGCACCTCGGCGGGAGCGACGGGCCGCGGCAGCCCCTTCTTGACCCGGGGCCCGCGCATCTGCGGCACGCTGGCGTTCGATCCGCCCACGAAGCGCAGAAAGCTGCGCAGCGCCGAAAGCTCGCGCGCGGCCGACGCATTGCCGAGCCCCTCAGCACGGCGCTCGGCGAGATAGGCGCGCAAATCGTTCGGGGTCAGCGCCTTGATAATGCGCGCATCGACCGCGCCGCCGCGATGTCGCGACAGGAAGGCGCAAAAACGCTCCGCCGTCGCAATATAGGCACGGCGTGTATGTTCCGACCGGCGCTTTTCATGCGCCAGATGGGCGTCCCAGTCGCGGATCAAATCTTGCGCCAAACCATGTCCCCATTCCCGCTCGCATCGAGCGAAGTCGAGATGCCCTTCGGCGAAGCGTAAGATCGAGCGGTGTCTCGACTTCGCTCGCCACGAACGGATCTGGGGCAAGCTAGTGGGTTTTGACCACCTCGGAAAGGATCGAGTCGAGCAGCAAGATGCCGTCGTCGGTTACCGCCAGCCGTGCCCCCTCGGATCGCATCAGCCCCTGCTTTTCCAGCCGCGCGACGGCTTCGCCATCGACGAATGCGTCGCGGGGCAGCCCGCTGCGCGCTTCGATCCGCGCCAGGTCGATGCCCTCGGTCAGCCGCAGCCCCATCAGCATCGCCTCGGTTGCGCGCTCCTGCGCCGGCAGGTCGGCTTCGACCTTCAGACCGTGGCCGTTGCGTGTCACAGCCGCGATGAAATTCTCGGGCTTCTTGTGCCGTTCGGTCGCTTGCCCAAGGCGTCGACCATGCGCCCCCGGCCCGACGCCCGCATAATCGGCGTAACGCCAATAGGCGAGATTGTGGCGGCTTTCCTGCCCGATAAGCGCATGGTTCGACACTTCGTAACGCGGCAGGCCGGCCGAACGCGTCATCGCCTGCGTCGCGTCGAACAGGTCGGCGGCGGTATCGCCATCGGGGATCGTGAGGTCGCCTTTCGCGGCGAGCGTCGCAAAGCGCGTGCCGGGCTCGATGGTGAGTTGGTAAAGCGAAAGATGATCGGTGCCAAAGGCCAGCGCGCCCGCAAGTTCGCTTTCCCACGCCGCCATCGTCTGACCGGGCCGGGCATAGATCAGGTCGAAGCTGACTCGCGCAAAATGCTCCTGCGCGGTTGCGATGGCGCGGCGTGCCTCATCTTCACTGTGCGCGCGGCCAAGAAATTCAAGCACTTCGGCATCGAAGCTCTGAACACCTATCGAAACCCGATTGACCCCGGCGGCGGCGAGGTCGGCAAAATTGGCGACTTCGACCGAATTGGGGTTCGCCTCGAGCGTGATCTCGACATCGTCCGCGAGACCCCACAGCGCCTCCGCCTCGGCAATCACCCTCGCGACCGTCGCGGGCGGCATCAGGCTCGGCGTGCCGCCGCCGAAGAAGATCGACCCGACACGGCGATCCGGCAGCAGCGCAGCCTCGTGGCGCAAATCCGCAAGCAGCGCGCCACGCCAAACCGTCTGATCAACGCTCTCGCGCACATGGCTGTTGAAATCGCAATAGGGGCATTTGGACACGCAAAACGGCCAATGGACATAAAGGGCGAGCGGTTCGGCCATGCGGGGCGATATAGTCACTTTTCCGTGATTGTCTGCATGGGTAGGTTGATCTCCGGAACGCGATGCCGGAGGGACTTATGGATATTGGCAATCGGGATTTCGTCGAGCTCGTCAAACGAACCCGCGAGAAATTTGGCGTGAGCATCGACGGCGCCCACGATTTGATCTTTGCCGACGAAGAAATGCGCAGGCTCGTCGCCCGTCGTATCAACCATGATCCCGAATGCCGCAAACAGGCGCTGTGGGATATGCAGGAGAAAGGCAACCGGTCGCGCTTCATCAAGGTTGAAGGCAAGATCAGGTTTCGCACCTGATGTCGCCGCGGCTTTAAAACACCCCCGCGACCAGTTTGGCAAATGCATCGGCCCTGTGGCTGATCGCATGTTTTTCCGCCGGATCGATCTCCGCATAAGTCAGGGACTTGCCGACCGGAACGAACACCGGATCATAACCGAACCCCAGTTTGCCGCGCGGCGGCCAGGTCAGGCTGCCTTGCGCCCTGCCCTCGAAAACCTCGGCATGGCCGTCGGGCCATGCGAGCGCGAGGGTGCAGACGAAACAAGCGCTGCGGTCAACATCGGGCCCCTGTTCGGCGAGCAGGCCTTCGACCTTGCCCATTGCCATATACCAGTCGCGGCCGGGCGGACCTTCGAAGACCTGCCGCTCGGCCCAGTCGGCGGTGTAGACACCCGGCCGCCCGCCAAGCGCGGCGACCTCGAGCCCGCTGTCGTCGGCCAGCGCGGGCAAGCCTGCGGCCGACGCGCTCGCATGCGCCTTCAGCAGCGCATTCTCGCGGAATGTCGTCCCCGTCTCCTCGGGCTCGGGCAGGCCAAGGTCGCCCGCCGACACAGGCTCGATTCCAAAGGGCTCGAGCAGCGCGCGGATTTCGCGTACCTTGCCCGCATTGTGGCTGGCGATGACCAGCTTTCCGGGTTGCAGTTTGCGATGAGCCATCATCGAACCTCTCGAAATTCGTCATGCCGGACTTGATCCGGCATCTATTTCTTTGCCGGGGGTGACGAAAGGAGGTTTACCGCCCCGTCGCCTTGTCCTGCGCCGCGAAAATTTCTCCGCAGCCGATGCGTGCGAGGCGGAGAAGGCGAAGCAGGCCTTCTTCGTCATAGGTCGCCCCCTCGGCGCTCGCCTGCACTTCGACGATCTGGCCCTTGCCGGTCAGCACGAAATTGCCGTCGGCCTCGGCAACCGAATCCTCGTCATAGTCGAGGTCGAGAACGGGCGTGCCCTTGTAGATGCCGCAAGAGATCGCGCCGACCTTGTCCTCGATCGGATCCTCGGCGAGCAATTTCGCCGCAAGCAGCTTGTCGACCGCGAGGCGCAGCGCGACCCACGCGCCCGAGATCGACGCGGTGCGCGTGCCGCCGTCGGCCTGGATCACGTCGCAATCAATGATGATCTGGCGCTCGCCGAGCTTCTTCATATCGACGACCGCGCGCAAGCTGCGGCCGATAAGCCGCTGGATTTCCTGAGTCCGTCCCGACTGCTTGCCCTTCGCCGCTTCGCGGCTGCCGCGCGTGTGCGTCGCGCGGGGCAGCATGCCATATTCGGCGGTGACCCAGCCCGCGCCCTTGCCGCGCATCCACGACGGCACCTTTTCATCGACGCTGGCGGTCACCAGCACCCTGGTGTTGCCGAAGCTGACGAGCACGCTGCCCTCGGCATGGATGGTGAATTCGGTCTCGATCGCGATGGGGCGCATCTGGTCGGGCGCACGGCCGGAAGGGCGCATGGGATATCCTTTCGATTGGTGATTGCGGTGGCCCTTAGGCCGCCGGCCTCATTGGCTCAACCGCATCTTGAAGAAATCGAGGATTTCGTCGCGCGCCTGCACCGTCGGCTGGCCCGCTTCGTCGATCAGGTGGATGGTGACGACGCTGTGCGGGTTCTTCATCGGGCTGTCGGGGTTCGCGGCGCTGTCGGGCAGCACCTTCCCGATGAAACGGTCGCCGAGCGCATCCCGGTAGGCCGCGAAGCGCGCCGCCTTGCAATATTTGTCGCCCTCGAAACGATAGGCGAGCACGCTCAGGTCCTCGGCCTCCATCCGCGCCTTCACCGCCGCCAGTTCGGCGGGGGCGATGTGCATCCCCGCCGGATCATTGAGCGGCAGCGACGGCTGCGCCAGCACCGGCGCGAGCACAGCGGGTTCGAGCATCATCGACAATGCGAAATTGCCGGTAAAGCACATGCCGATCGCGCCGACGCCTTTCCCGCCGCATTCTGTATGCGCCTGCGCCGCGAGCGCACGCAGCCATAAGGTGGCGAGCGAGCTTTCATTCGCCTGGAAGGCGCGGAACTGGCGGCTGATGCAGCCACCGATCATCGTGAA
Organism: Sphingopyxis sp. JAI108; assembly: GCF_013410105.1. Classification (GTDB taxonomy): domain Bacteria; phylum Pseudomonadota; class Alphaproteobacteria; order Sphingomonadales; family Sphingomonadaceae; genus Sphingopyxis; species Sphingopyxis chilensis. Next base: position 1,186,606 of record NZ_JACCCJ010000001.1, on the reverse strand, counting down.
CAACATGCGAGGCGCCCGCGGCACAGCGCCGTCCCTCCCGAAGATATGCGGCATATAGACGGTGAAGCCGGCGTCGCGGACCCAGCGCGCGAAGCGCGCGACATGCGGGCTGATCCCTGGCATTTCGGTCATCACGATGACGGCAGGGCCGCCGCCCGTCACATAGACGCGGTGTTTACGGCCGAGCAGCGTGATGTCGCGATGGTCGAAATCGTCGAGCGGGTCGTCGCGGTTTAGCGGTGGCGTCGTCATGATTTTCTCCCCCGAAGCGGAAGGCTATGCAGAAGGCCCGCCAATTGCACCTTCTTTTCTTCGTGCAACGGTGTGGAGCGGCGTTGCGCTTGCCCCACCCCCTCGCCGTCCCTAAATCCCCTCTATGACCACCGCACCGATCACCGAACTCACCACGCGCGCCCGCGACGTGTTCCGGCTGGTCGTCGATGCGTACCTCGAAACGGGGCAGCCGGTCGGATCGCGCACGCTGTCGAAGCTCGCGACGCTCAACCTCTCCCCCGCGTCGATCCGCAACGTGATGCAGGACCTCGAGGAATATGGGCTGCTCGCGAGCCCGCACACCAGCGCCGGGCGCCTGCCGACCGAGCAGGGGTTACGCCTCTTCGTCGACGGCATGATGCAGGTCGCCGAACCCAGCGCCGAGGACCGTGCGCAGATCGAGGCGAGCCTGTCCGAGGGCGGTCCGATCGAAAGCGCGCTTGCGCAGGCGACCTCGGCGCTGTCGGGGCTCTCGGCCTGCGCCGGGCTTGTCCTCGTGCCCAAGCATGAACGCGTGCTCAAACAGCTCGCCTTCGTCCCGCTCTCGGCGAACCAGTCGCTCGTCGTGCTCGTCGCGGGCGACGGGACGGTGGAGAACCGCGTCATCGACATTCCGGCTGGGCTCAACCCGTCGGCGCTCGTCGAGGCGGGCAATTATATCTCGTCGATGCTCGGCGGGCTGACGCTGAGCGAGGCGATGGCGCGGGTACGCCGCGAGATCGAGGCCGAGCGGATCGCGATCGACCGCGCGGCGCAGGACCTGGTATCACGCGGGCTCGCCATCTGGTCGTCCGACGGTGCCGACCGACCGGTGCTGATCGTGCGCGGTCAGGCGAACCTTCTCGACGACAGCGCGGTCGGCGACCTCGACCGCGTCCGGCAGTTGCTCGACGAACTCGAGACGAAGCAGGATATCGCGCAATTGCTCGACAGCGCGCGCGAAGGTGCCGCGACCCGAATTTTCATCGGCTCGGAGAATAAATTATTCTCGCTTTCGGGCTCGTCCGTGATAGCGGCGCCGTATCGCGGATCGGACGGGCGCGTGGTCGGCGTGGTGGGCGTGATCGGCCCGACGCGCTTGAACTATGCCCGCATCGTTCCCATGGTGGATTTCACCGCACAATCGCTCTCCAGACTGATACGATAGGTTTATGACGAACATCGAAAACGACACCCCCGTCGACGACGGCCAAGCTTCCGAAACCAACGGCACCGAAACCGCCGAAACGGCGGCGCCCGAAAGCGCGAACGACGAAGTCGCGCAGCTCGCCGAACAGGTTGCCGCGCTCCAGCAGGACCTGCTCTATGCGCGCGCCGAGACGCAGAATGTCACGCGCCGCAAGGACAAGGAAATCGCCGACGCGCACGCCTATGCCGCGACCAAATTCGCGCGCGACATCCTGTCGGTCGCCGACAATCTCGGCCGCGCGCTCGCGGCGCTCAGCGACGAGCAGCGCGCCGACGAGGCGATCAAGCCGCTGATCACCGGGCTCGAAGCCACCGAGCGCGAATTGCTCAGCGTCTTCGAACGCAACGGCATCACGCGCATCGCGGCGATCGGCCTGCCGCTCGACCCGAACCAGCATCAGGCGATGCTCGAAATCCCGAGCGACAAGGAACCCGGCACGATCGTGCAGGAAATGCAGGCGGGCTACATGCTGAAGGATCGCCTGCTTCGCCCCGCGATGGTAGGCGTGGCGAAGGCGGGGTAATGACAAACCCTCTCCCCCAAGGGGGAGAGGGATTTAATCAGGCCGCCTTGCGCAGCTTCGCCAGCTTCTTCAGCACCATCTCGCGCTTCAACCGCGACAGATGATCGATGAAGAGAATGCCTTCCAGATGGTCGTGCTCGTGCTGGATGCAGGTCGCCATCAGCCCGGTCATGCGTTCCTGGTGATGCTTGCCGTCTTCGTCCTGCCAGTCGACGGTGACTTCGGCGGGCCGCGTCACTTCGGCATATTGTTCGGGGACCGACAGGCAGCCTTCCGAATAGACGCTATGCTCTTCGCTCTCGTCCGAAAAGACGGGATTGATGAAGACGCGCGGGTCGCGGATCACCTTCTTGCCCTCTTCATCGTCGGGATCGGGTTCCTGCAAGTCGATGACCAGGATGCGCTTCGGCACCCCGACCTGAATCGCCGCCAGCCCGATGCCGGGGGCGTCGTACATCGTCTCGAACATGTCGGCGACAAGCTGTTTCAGCTCGGCGTCGAAACTCTCGACGGGCTTCGAAATGACGCGCAGCCGGGGGTCCGGGGTCTCTATGATGGGTAGGATGGCCATGGGGGCTCAGGTATGAACTCGAAAGCCTGACGTCAACCCACCGGTCGTCGCGCCCGTAGCGCCTGCGCCAGCGTCCCCTCATCCAGATAATCGAGCTCGCCTCCCACCGGCAAACCATGCGCGAGCTGGGTCAGCCGCACCGGATAACCCTCCAGCCGCTCGGCCAGATAATGTGCGGTCGTCTGTCCCTCCAAGGTCGCATTCATCGCGAGCACCACTTCGTCGATGCCGCCTGCCGCGACACGCGCGACCAGCGCGTCGATCGCCAGATCCTGCGGGCGGATGCCCTCCAGCGCCGACAGCCGCCCGCCCAGCACATGATATTTGCCGGGGAACAGCCGCGACTTGTCGAGCGCCCAGAGGTCCGACACTTCCTCGACGACGCACAGCGACCGCGCATCGCGGCGCGGGTCGGCACAGATTGCGCAGGGATCGTGCGTGTCGATATTGCCGCAAATGGTGCAGGTGACGAGGCGTTCGGACACGGTTTGCAGCGCGGCGAGCAGCGGCGCGAACGCGCTCTCGCGCTTCTTCATCAGGTGCAGCACCGCGCGCCGCGCCGATCGCGGGCCGAGCCCCGGCAGGCGGGCCAGTTGCTGGACGAGGGCTTCGATTTCGGTGGATGCCATGGGGTGGTGTTTGGCTTAGCACACAAAGTCGCGCAAGGGCCATGGCTGGAGATTGCCGCGTCGCTACGCTCCTCGCAATGACATCCAATTTCGTCATTGCGAGCGCAGCGAAGCAATCTCCAGCCATCGATCTTGCACATCGGCCCGCCGTCCGCCAAAGCCCGCACCCATGCGTATCGCCTTCATGGGAACGCCGCCCTTTGCGGTGCCGACGCTCGCCGCGCTTCACGCGGCGGGGCACGATATCGTGGCGGTCTATAGCCAGCCCCCCCGCCCCGCGCAGCGCGGCAAGAAATTGCAGAAAAGCCCGGTGCAGGTCTGGGCCGAGGAACACGGCCTCCCCGTCCGCACGCCGCGAAGCCTGAAGAATGAAGAAGCGCAGGCCGAATTCGCCGCACTCGACCTCGATGTCGCGGTCGTCGCGGCGTATGGCCTGATCCTGCCGCAGGCGGTGCTCGATGCGCCGCGCGAGGGGTGCCTGAACGTCCACGGATCGATCCTGCCGCGCTGGCGCGGTGCGGCGCCGGTGCAGCGCGCGATTCTCGCGGGCGATGCCGAAACGGGCGTGACGATCATGCAGATGGACGCGGGGCTCGACACCGGCGCGATGCGGCTCATTGAAACCACGCCGGTCGCGCGCAAGAGCGCGGGCCTATTGACGCACGAACTTGCCGAGATGGGCGCTCTGATGATGCGACGCGTGCTGAGCGAACTCCACGCCTTTCCGCCGGTCCCCCAACCCGACGAGGGCGTGACATACGCGGCAAAGATCGACAAGAGCGAGGCGCGGCTCGATTTCCTGACGAGCGCGGTGCAGGTCGAACGGCAGGTGCGCGCGTTCAATCCCGTGCCGGGCGCCTTCTTTGAACTCGAGGGCGAACGCTACAAGATCCTCGCCGCCGACGTCATCCATCCGGCGGAGACCGCCGCCGGCGCCGCTCCCGGCGTCACGCTCGACGATGGACTGACCATCGCCTGCAACCCCGGCGCGATCCGCGCGACGCGGGTGCAGCGCGCGGGCAAGCCGGCGATGGAGGCAAGCGAATTGCTGCGCGGGCGGCCGATTACTGCGGGGACGCGGCTCGCATGAACACCCAGCTACTCCATCGTCACCCCGGACTTGATCGGGGGTCCATTCCAGCGCCGAAGTCATGGGCCCCGGATCACGTCCGGGGTGACGAAAAGGGGGAATAAGGCCGCCCATGACCCGATTTGCCCTCACCATCGAATATGACGGCCGCCCCTATATGGGCTGGCAGCGGCAGGCGCATGGCCCCAGCGTCCAGCAGGCGATCGAGGAAGCGATCCACCGCTTCACCGCCGAGGATGTGCAGGTGTTCAGCGCGGGGCGCACCGACGCCGGCGTCCATGCGATTGCCATGCGCGCGCATGTCGACATCGAAAAGCCGCTGACCCCCTTCAAGCTGACCGAGGCGCTCAATGCCCAGCTCCGCCCCGCGCCGATCGCGATCGTCGGATGCGAGGTGGTGCCCGACGACTGGCACGCGCGTTTCGCCTGCATCGGGCGGTCCTATGAATATCGCATCGTCAACCGCCGCGCGCCGCTGACCTGGGACAAGGGATTGTCGTGGCAGGTCGCGCGCCCGCTCGACGCCGATGCGATGCACGCCGCGGCGCAGCAGCTGATCGGCCTCCACGATTTCACCACCTTCCGCTCGGCGCATTGCCAATCGCAAAGCCCGGTGAAGACGCTCGACAAGCTGACCGTCAGCCGCCACGGCGACGAGCTGATTATCGAGGCCGCCGCGCGCAGCTTCCTTCATCATCAGGTGCGCTCGATGGTCGGCAGCCTGACGCTGGTCGGCCATGGAAAATGGTCGGCGCGCGATCTGAAAGCGGCGCTCGACGCGGCGGATCGGCAGGCGCTGGGGCTCAATGCGCCGCCCGACGGGTTGTATTTCGTGGGGGCGGTTTATCCCTAGTCCGTCATTGCGAGGAGCGCAGCGACGAAGCAATGACGCAACGAAAAAGGGCGGCCCCGCAGGACCGCCCTTTTGTCATTCGCGATGCGCGCCGTTACACCTTTTCGGCGTAATAAAGCGGCGCATGCTCGTTGAGGATCTGGAGGATCTTCGCCTGCGCCGTCTTTTCGTCGCTCTCTTCCATCGCGGCGAGTTCGCGCGCGAGGCGGCTCGACGCCGCTTCGAAAATCTGACGCTCCGAATAGCTCTGTTCGGGCTGGTCGTCGGCGCGGAACAGGTCGCGGGTCACTTCGGCGATCGACACGAGGTCGCCCGAATTGATCTTCGCTTCATATTCCTGCGCGCGGCGCGACCACATGGTGCGCTTCACCTTCGGCTTCGTCGTCAGAACCTGAAGCGCTTCCTTCAGCGTCTTGTCCGACGACAGTTTGCGCATACCGACGCCTTCGGCCTTGTTGGTCGGCACGCGAAGGGTCATTTTTTCCTTTTCGAAGCGGAGAACATAAAGTTCCAGCTGCATGCCGGCGATTTCGGATTTCTGCAGCTCGATGACGCGCCCCACGCCATGCTTCGGGTAAACAACATAATCACCGACTTCGAAAACGGGAGTACTTGCGGACATTCAAGTTCCTTTCAGTGGCCTTGCCGGGGGACGGGGAAGCGCGTGAACAACTCTGTATCCGGCCCTCTATCGGAGGGGGATCGGGCTGGTAGGGCGGCGCTCGCCAGTCAGAGTGACAAGGGATGTGGCTCCATCGGAAACGCCAAGCATGCCCCAGCCCGGCGGCGGGAAGAGGCACAATGTCGGCGTGTTGATATTTATTATAACAGATTCGCAACAAAATTGCCACCCCTCCGCGGAAATGCGCGGGTCGGCACCTTGACGGCTCTTCAACCCCGTTTCAGGCTGCAACGAAATCAGAGATAGGGAGCGGCTATGCAGGATCAAGTTTGGTGGGTCACGGGGGCCTCGTCGGGCATCGGTTCGGCACTTGCCAAGGCACTGGCGGCGCGCGGCGCGAAGCTGATCCTGTCGGGGCGCAACGTCGCGGCACTCGATGCGGTGGCCGCCGACTGCGGCGGCGAGGCTCTGGTGCTGCCTTTCGAGGCGACCGACTATGCCGCCCTCCCCGCGGTCGCCGATCGGGCATGGGCGTGGCAGGGCCGGATCGACGGCCTCGTCAACAATGCCGGCATCTCGCAGCGCAGCCTCGCGATCGAGACCGACTTTTCGGTCTATCAGCAGATCATCGCGGTTGACCTGCTCGCGCCCATCGCCCTCACCCAGCAACTGCTTCCGCGCATGGTCGGCGCGGGCGGCGGCCAGATCGTCGCCATATCGAGCGTCGCGGGGATTGCGGGCGTGCCGCTGCGCAGCGCCTATTCGGCGGCCAAGCACGGCATCATCGGATATCACGACGCGATACGCGCCGAGAATGCGCATCTGGGGCTGAAAGTGCTCGTCGTCGCGCCGGGGTCGGTGCGCACCAACGTCAGCCGCAATGCGCTTAACGCCGATGGCAGCGTGCGCGGGACGAGCGACGCCGCGATCGAGAACGGCCTGTCGCCCGACGATGCTGCGGCTCAGATGCTGGCGGCGGTCGACGCCGGCACGCGCGAACTGGTCGTTGCCGAAGGCGCCGAAGCTGCGATCGCAGCCTTGCGCCGCGACGACCCCGACGCGTTGTTCGACCGGATGAGCGAGATGGTCCAGGCGGGCTATGCGCAGCAGATGAAGGCGACGAGCGCCACCTAAGCGGCGGCTTTCGACCGGAGTTAGCCGTACCCCGGCGAAGGCCGGGGTCCAGAGCGTGCGCGACCGTCGGCTCACCACCCAATGGCCGACAAGAAAAAGCCCCGCCGGATCGCTCCGACGGGGCCATTCTTTTGCCCGCGATAGGCCGACGCAGCTTACGCCGCGCCGTGCGCCAGCGCCGCGAGGAGCAGGATCGCCACGATGTTGGTGATCTTGATCATCGGATTGACCGCCGGACCCGCGGTATCCTTGTACGGATCGCCGACGGTGTCGCCCGTGACAGCCGCCTTGTGCGCTTCGCTGCCCTTGCCGCCGTGGTTGCCGTCCTCGATATATTTCTTGGCATTATCCCACGCGCCGCCGCCCGAGGTCATCGAGATCGCGACGAACAGCCCGCCGACGATCACGCCCAGCAGCAGCGCGCCGAGCGCCTCGAGCGCCGCTGCCGGACCCGCGACCGCCCGGATCACGAAATAAACGACGATGGGCGCCAGCACCGGGAGCAGCGACGGAATGATCATTTCCTTGATCGCCGCCTTGGTGACGAGATCGACCGTGCGCGCATAGTCGGGCTTGCTCTCATAGGTCATGATGCCCGGGTTGTTCTTGAACTGGTCGCGAACATCCTTGACCACCTCGCCCGCCGCACGGCCGACCGCGGTCATGCCCATCGCACCGAACAGATACGGCAGCAGCGCGCCGAGCAGCAGCCCGACGATGACATAGGGCGACGACAGCGAGAAGGTCAGCGGCTCGGTCAGGCCCAGCTTCGCCGAATATTCGGTGATGTCGGCCGTGTAAGTACCGAACAGCACCAGCGCCGCGAGACCCGCAGACCCGATGGCATAGCCCTTCGTCACCGCTTTGGTCGTGTTGCCCACGGCGTCGAGCAGGTCGGTCTTTTCGCGAACCGAATCGTCGAGGCCCGCCATTTCGGCGATGCCGCCGGCGTTGTCGGTGACCGGACCATAAGCGTCGAGCGCGACAACCATGCCGGCGAGCGCGAGCATCGCCGTCGCGGCAAAGGCGATGCCGACGATGCCCGCCGTCTGGAATGCGACGACGATGCCGATGCAGATTACGAGCGTCGGCAGCGCGGTCGATTCAAGGCTGATAGCGAGGCCCTGGATCACGTTGGTGCCATGGCCCGTTTCCGAAGCCTTGGCGATACTGCGCACCGGGCGATAGTTGGTGCCGGTGTAATATTCGGTGATCCAGATGATCAGCCCGGTGATGACGAGGCCGAGCAGCGAGCAATAGAAAAGGTCGCTGCCGTTGAACGTGGTCCCCGTGATGTCGGTCGACATGTCGCCCTTCAGCACATAGCTGGTCGAGAACCAGATCGCCGGGATCGACAGCACCGCGGTGACGAGGAAGCCCTTGTACATCGCGCCCATGACGTTCGTCCCGTTGCCGAGACGCACGAAATAGGTACCAATGATCGAGGTGATGATACACACGCCGCCCATCAGCAGCGGCAACGTCATCAGCGGCAGCAGCATGTCGCCCGCGCCCTTCAGCAGCAGCGCGATCAGCACCATCGTGGCGCCGACGGTAACGACATAGGTTTCGAACAGGTCGGCCGCCATACCGGCGCAGTCGCCGACATTGTCACCGACGTTGTCGGCGATCACCGCGGGGTTGCGTGGGTCGTCTTCGGGGATGCCCGCCTCGACCTTGCCCACCAGATCGGCGCCGACGTCGGCGGCCTTGGTAAAGATACCGCCGCCGAGACGCGCGAAGATCGAGATCAGCGACGCGCCGAATGCCAGCGCGACGAGCGCATCGACGACGGTGCGGTCGTCTCCGCCGACGGTGAAACCGCCGGGGCCGATCAGATACCAGAAGAAGACCGAGATCGCGAGCAGGGCAAGGCCCGCCACGAGCATGCCGGTGATCGCGCCGGCGCGGAACGCCATGGTCAGGCCCGCCTGCAGCCCGGTCTGCGCCGCCGCCGCGGTGCGGACGTTCGCCTTGACCGATATGTTCATGCCGACGAAGCCGGCTACCCCTGACAGGACCGCGCCGATAACAAAACCGGTTGCCGAGATCGGGCCGAGGAACAGCCCGACCAGAATGGCGACGACGACGCCGACGATGGCGATGGTGCGATATTGGCGGCCCAGATAGGCCTTGGCGCCTTCCTGGATGGCGCCGGCGATTTCCTGCATCTTCTCATTCCCCGCCGATGCGCTGAGCACCTGCCGCGAGGTAATGAACCCATAGAGCACGGCCAAAAGGCCGCACGCTATCGCGATCAAAACCGGATTCATGCGTGTTGCTTCCTTCCCTTGAGAAGGGCGACGCAGAAGATAGCAGTCGAGCACGGCCGACTTATTGATGCCGGTTCGCGCTCTCCCCTGATGCGACCGCCCCAAATTTGGACGCCGAGTTATGGGAAGAAAGAAAGCAGCGCGCAACCCCGGTTGTTCGGCGCTTTTCCGCGCTTTGGCGTCAGTGCATGAAACCGAGGTGTTCGGGCGGCGCGATGCGCCGGGCCCGGTGCGTGAGCATGATTCCCTCGCCCACCCCCGCGTGCCCGAGCGGGGTCGCCGCTACATTCAGCCCGGCCGCAATGTCCCTTATCGTTTCCGCCACGCCGGGATCGGCCGCAAACAGGAGCTGGTAATCGTCGCCCGCGGTCGCGGCGGCGAGCCGCGTGTCGAGCACGTCGGGCCGCACCGCGAGCAGCGCCGCCGACAAGGGGATCGATTCGAGCATGATCCCGATTTCGCACCCGCTCGCTTCCGCCATCCGCTGCGCATCGATGAGCAGGCCGTCGGACACATCCATCATCGCATGGACATGCGGCGCAATGGCTTGCCCGAACACCAGTTGCGGCTCGGGACGGCAATAGGCGGCAAGGCAGGTTTCGTTCGGATCGACCTGTCCCAGCCGCATCGCGAGGCCGAGGCCGGCGTTGCCGAACGTGCCGGTGGTCCATATCTGGTCGCCCGGCTTGACGCCGCTTCGCGAAGGCGCGCCGATCCCCGGCGCTCTGCCGATGGCGGTCAGGCCGAATGTCCGGGGGGCGCCGGCGGGGATGCCGACCGTGTCGCCTCCGAGCAGCGGAACGTCGTACCGGCGCAGCACTTCGCCGAGACCGCGAACGAAGGCCGCGTCCCAAAATTCGTCACCGGTCAGGCTGTAGCCGACGAGCACGCCGAGCGGCGTCGCCCCCTTGGCGGCCAGATCGGAGAGGTTCACCGCAACGAGCTTCCACGCGACATCCTGCGGCCGCTCGTCGGGGAGGAAATGGACGCCCTCGACGATCATGTCGTGGGTAAGGACAAGGTCGCCGAGCACCGCCGCATCGTCGGCGAGCCCGCGCGCGGCGGGATTGGTCGCGATGGCGCGCAGGCGGGCGATGAAATCGGCTTCGCTCAAACCCTGTCCTCTTCCGTTTGCCCTGAGCTTGTCGAAGGGCGGTTATGCCCTTTTGACCTATATCAGAAAAGGACAGTCCTTCGACAAGCTCAGGACGAACGGCACTCTGAAAGCGTCAGTTGGAAGCCCGCGCATCCTTGCCGATCGCGTCGAGCAGGCCATTCGCGAACCCCGCCTCGCGCGCGTCGAAGAATGCCTTTGCGACATCGACATATTCGCTGACCACCGCGCCGATCGGCACGTCGCCGCGCGCGATCAGCTCGTAGGTGCCGGCGCGCAGGATCGCCTTCATGGTGCGGTCGAGCCGCTCCATCGACCAGCCGCTCGCGAGCCGCGCGACGATCGCCGCGTCGATCTCGTCCGACCGTGCCAGCGTGCCCTTGACGATATCGTCGAAGAAGGCCGTGTCGGCATCGGCATATTCGGCGTCTTCGATGGTCGCGCCGATGCGGTGCTGGTGGAATTCGTGGATCAGCTGCGCGACCGGGGTCGCCTCCATCTCGTGCTGATAGAGCGCCTGGACGGCGGCAAGGCGGGCGGCGGAGCGGGATTGGGCGCGTTTGTTCATGGTTTTTCTACTTTAAACGGTTCTGGACGCTGAGCGCATGGGCGGGAAGCCCTTCGGCACCGGCGAGCGCGACCGCGGCCGGACCGATCGCGGCAAGGCTCGCCTCGTCGAGCGCGAGGAAGCTCGTGCGCTTCATGAAGTCGGTGACCGACAGCCCGCTCGAAAAGCGCGCGCGGCGTCCGGTGGGGAGGACATGGTTCGGACCCGCGACATAATCGCCGATGGCTTCGGGAGTCTGGCGGCCGAGGAAGACCGAGCCGGCATGGCGCACCGTGCGAAAAAGCGCATCGGCCTCGGCGGGGTCGACCGCGAGTTCGAGATGCTCGGGCGCCAGCCGGTCGCAGAGCGGGATCGCGTCGGCCAAGGCCGGCACGACGATGACCGCGCCGTTGTCGGCCCAGCTTGCCTGCATCGTCGGCGCGGTCGACAGCATCGGGATGACGTGCGCGACCGCCGCGGCGACCGCATCGGCGAAGTCGCCATCGTCGGTGAACAGGATCGACTGGCTGGTCGGGTCATGCTCGGCCTGGCTCAAGAGGTCGGCGGCGATGACATGCGGCTCGTTCTTTGCGTCGGCGACGACGACGATCTCGCTCGGCCCCGCGACCATGTCGATACCGACGACGCCGTAGAGCTGGCGCTTCGCCTCGGCCACCCAGGCGTTGCCGGGGCCGGTGACGACATCGACCGGCGCGATTTTTTCCGTTCCATAGGCGAGCGCCGCGATGGCCTGCGCCCCGCCGAGGCGCCAGATTTCGTCGACCCCGCCGATATGCGCCGCAGCCATCACGACCGGATTGGTCGCGCCATCCGGCGTCGGCGTCACCATCACGATGCGCTCGACCCCGGCAACCTTGGCGGGGAGGATGTTCATCAGCACCGACGAGGGGTAGGCGGCGCGCCCGCCGGGGACATAGACCCCCGCCGCATCGACGCCGCGCCAGCGTGCACCAAGGCGGGCGCCAGTGCTGTCACGATAGTCGCGATCCTCGGGAAGCTGCGCGGCGTGATAGGCGCGGATGCGGTCGGCAGCGAGGTTCAATGCATCGCGAAGCTCGGGTGCCAGCGCTTCATAAGCGGCAGCGCATTCTTCCTTCGAAATGCTCCAACCGCTCGCATCGAGATCGAAGCGATCGAATTTCGCGGTATAGTCGGCGAGCGCCGCGTCGCCCTCGGCCTTTACCCGCGCGATGATCGCCGCAACATCGCTGGACACGTCGGAATCGCTCTCGCGCCGATCGTTGACCAGCGCGTCGAACTCGGCCGCGAAGCCGGGCGCGGACGCATCAAGCCGCCGCATCGCCCACCGCCTGACGGAATTTCTCGACCAGCGCCGGCACTTCGGCCGAGCGCAGCTTGAACGCGGCGCGGTTGACGATCAGCCGCGCCGACACCTCGCTGATGACCTTCTGCTCGGCGAGCGCATTTTCGACGAGCGTGCGGCCGGTCGAAACGAGGTCGACGATGTGCGAGGCGAGCCCCAGCTTCGGCGCGATTTCCATCGCCCCGTTCAATTTGATGCACTCGGCCTGGATTCCCTGCGCCTCGAACCAGCGGCGCGTCGTCGACGGATATTTGGTCGCGACGCGGATATGGCTTTCACCGAGCCCCGGCGGAGCACTGCCCTCCGGCCCGGCGAGCGACAGGCGGCAATGGCCGATGCCGAGGTCGACGGGGGCATAAAGCTCGCTATAATCGAACTCGTCGACGACGTCCGACCCGACGATGCCAAGCTGTGCCGCGCCATGCGCGACAAAGGTCGCGACGTCGAACGCGCGCACGCGGATCAGCGAGATATGGGGCTGATTTGTCCCGAATACTAACGCCCTGCTTTTCTTGTCGAAAAACTCGTCGGAAGGCTCTATCCCGACGCGTGCAAGCAGGGGCAACGCCTCGTCGAGGATGCGCCCCTTCGGGATGGCAAAGATGATCGGTTCGGGCATAGCTTGCGCGCCCATAAGCGGCGAGAGGAAAAAGGGCAATGAGCGAGCGCTACGAGTTCATTGACATGACCGCGACCGGCCCCAAAGCCGTGCGCACCGCCTTCGCCAATCAGGTCGCCTATTGCCGTGCCAATGATGCGCGTGTGACTGCGCGGGTGGTTGCGGCGCTGGGGGCCCTGCTCGACAAACCCGCGAGCGAATTCGCGTGCCGCATCGCAGGTTGGCAAGGCGCCCCGCTCGCCGACGCCTTGCCGCTGCGCGCCGCAGGGGGCATCCATGCGCTCCACCTGTCCGAAGCCGCGCACGAACTCGCGCCCATCTATGCCGATGCCGAGGATATCAACGACGAAGCCGTCATCGCCGGCGTCGTCCGGCGGCACGACGCCGCGCTGCTTCCGTGGCTCGACGGCCCGCCGCAGACGAACGAGGCGGGGCGTTCGTCGAACTTCATCGCCGCGATGCTCTGGCTCACGGACCGGGAGCTGCCGCCGCGCTTCGACTGTCTCGAAATCGGGTCGAGCGCGGGGATCAACCTGATGATCGACCGCTATCATTACGATCTGGGCGGCGTGCATGTCGGACCGCAACCCGGCGCGATCGCCTTCACCCCCGAATGGCGCGGCAGCCATCCACCGATGCACACGATCGAGATCGCCAGCCTGAAGGGCTGCGATGTCGCCCCGGTCGACCTGACCGACCCGGCGCAGGCGCTGCGGCTCAAAGCCTATATCTGGCCCGAGCACGGCATCCGCTTCGCGCGCATCGAGGCCGCGATCGCCGCAGCGCATGAGGCGAAGCCGAATCTCGTCCGCGCCAACGCCGCCGATTTCGTCGAGGCCGAGCTGGCGAAACCGCAGGCCGCCGGGACGACGCGCGTGCTGATGCATTCGATCGTCTGGCAATATGTCCCCGCAGACCAGCAGGCGCGCGTCACCGCCGCGATGGAGAAAGCCGGCGCCCGCGCGACCCCCGACCGGCCGCTGGCGTGGATCGCGCTCGAAGCGAACCGGACGACGCATCATCACGAGCTCGTGCTGCGATATTGGCCGGGCGGTGAAGCAGCGCAGACGATCGCGCACGCCCATGCGCATGGCGCGTGGGTGGAGTGGCTGGCGCGCTAGAGCCGCGCCTCCAGCCGCGCGAGCAACGCCTGCACCGGCGCCACTGGCGGGGCTTTCCATCCCGCCTCCAGCACGGCGATCCGCTCGAACAGCCGCTCGCTCGCGGCAATGATCCGGCGAATCGGCGCATCGAACCCGGCGCACAGTTCCCAGTCGGCGGCGACCGGTTCGCCGATGCGCGCCGCGCTGTCATTCGGTCCGGCACCGGGGTCGCCCGCGAACATCGCGCGGCGGTGAAGCAGCCAGGCAATGACGTGCATCAATCGCGTCGTCGTCTTCAGCGATTCGCAGGCGAGTGCGATCTGCGCCGCCGCGTTGCCGCGAACGCTGCCCAGGTTGCGTTGCGCGGCAAAGGCCGCATGCGCCTCGTCCGCGAGCAGCATCGCCTCGACATAGAGATTTTCGACCTGCGCGCGCTGCACCGGCAAATTGATCGCCATCATGTTCGCGTCCCCGCCGACCATGGCCGAAGCGATGCCACGCTTCCGGGCCGATCCGCAATCGCAGTAACCATCATTTGCCGCGGCTGTGCCGTTTTGATTCAGGCCGCTGGTTCAGGCGATGATGTCGGGCAGCAGTTGATCTTCGCACCAGGCGATCTCGTCGCGCAGCTTGAGTTTGCGCTTCTTCAACCGCGCGAGCTGCAACTGGTCGACCATTGCCCCTTCGCCGAGCGCGATGATCGCGGCGTCGAGGTCGCGGTGCTCGATACGAAGCAGTTCCAGGCGCTGGGTAATTTCCTCGGGGCTCACCCGGCCTCCCTGCCACGTTCACAACTGGTCCGCAACGGCAACCGCCCCAACGAATCGTCACGACATCGGGGCGATTTCATGTTTTACTTCGCCCTGCCCATCGAGTCGAAAAGGAGAATGCCAATGAGCACGTCGCACCTTTCCACCCTACGGTCCCGTCACGCGGACCTCGATGTGAAAATTGCGAATGAAGAGCGCCGCCCCGCTCCTGATACCGGGACGCTCGCGCAGCTCAAGAAGCAGAAACTGAAACTCAAGGAAGAGATGCTCGCGATCGGCTGATCGCCAGCGCTATCGCCCCGCTGATGCCACCCTGTTCAAGGGCCATCAGCGCCGGCGATAGAGGGGGCCCGTCTCGAGCCCCGTGCGCCGCAGATGCGGCGGCAGATCGGACTGCGAAACCACCTGACGACGAACCGCCTGCGGATCGATCGTGCGATCGAAGGCGATGCCGAATTTGCCTTCGCCGACCCAGATGACGCGCCCCGCGACCCGTCCGACATTGCGCAGGTCGACCTCGACCGCCGCCCCTTGCGCTACGGCGACCTTGCCCTCGGCAAGCATCCCGCCGGGCGACAGGTTGCGCACGCGTACGGTAGCGGAGGCGCCGCCACTGGCGAGCACGGCCAACTGCGCCTGCATGAACAGACTGTCGCGATCGGCGGCGCGCGACAGCGCCGCGACTTCCTCGTCCACCGATGTCGGTCTTTGCGAATCCATTTGCGCCCCGTTTCTCTTCTATCGAGACGCGGAATCTAGGGGGCAGCGGTTGCCGAAACGTAAATGGGGCACCGCCCCACGGATCAATCCTCGCGTGAAATCCGCTCGTTACGCTCGTGGCGCTCCTGCGCCTCCAGCGTCATCGTCGCGATCGGGCGGGCTTGCAGCCGCGCGAGCGAGATCGGCTCGCCGGTCACCGCGCAATAACCATATTCGCCCTCTTCGATGCGGCGGATCGCCGAATCGATCTTGGCGATCAACTTGCGCTGGCGATCGCGGGTGCGCAGTTCGATCGCCCAGTCGGTCTCGCTCGACGCGCGATCGGCCAGGTCGGGCTCGCGCAGCGGGCCATCCTGAAGATGCGCCAGCGTCGATTCCGATTCGGACAGGATCGACTTTTTCCAGGCGAGGAGCAGGCCGCGAAAATAGTCCTGCTGCCGCTCGTTCATGAACTCTTCGTCGTCGCTGGGGACATAATCCGAATCGAGATTGGACCTGGCTTCACGAAGCGCGTCTGCGCCAACATCGGCAATCTTGGTCGGCATGAGGGGCTCTCGCGTCCTTTCCTGTCACCCGGCGGGCCGCAGGCAGCCTTTGGGAGTGGCGCGCCTATACCCAGCCACCGGCAACGATACAAGCGCCGAAGCTGCCGATAGCGACAAGGCGTGAAGCGGCGATGAACCATCCCCGCACCGGCGGCGATTCCGGGGTCCGATCCGGTTCGAGGTCGCGTTCGAAAAGAGGCGCGATTTAGGTCCGAAAGTTAACCAACTGCACAGAATTACGGCATATTACGTGCTGTTTTGGGACAGATCATGCATTTTTTGTTGATTCCGGGCCCCTTTTCCCGCTCTCGGACAGGCAAACGCGGTTAACAGAATTGCCGCGTTCACAAAGCTTTGGCCTTTTGAGTTATAGCGAAGGTGAATGGGGGGGTGTCGGTCGATGGCGCTTCGCACCTGTAACGGGAAAGAAAGAGAAGCCTATGTCTGTCCGAATGGCCCTTGCCAAGCTTTGCGCCTGCACCTGCGGCGGGGCAATCATCGGTAGCGGCGCGATGCAGATCACGGATGTTCCGAAGGCCCGCGCCCAGGTCCAGTCCTGCTCACCCTGCGTCGCCAAGAAAAAGATCGTGCGCAAACGCCACGCGGCGCGCAAGCCGGTGAAGCGCGTGCGCCGCGTCGTCACGACGAAGAAAGTGATCCGCACCGCAACCCCGCAAACGCAGGTGGTGACGCAGACCATTCCCCTGCCCCCGATCCCCTACGCGCCCTTCCCGCAATCGGGATGGGAAGGCGGCGGCGGCAGCGGCGGCGGCGTGACGGTCATCGGCGGCGGCTTTGGCGGCGGGTTCGGTGGCGGCTTCTTCGGAGGTTTCTTCGGCGGCAGCTCGGGCGGCGGCAGCAGCGGCAGCATCGTCGTCACCTCGACCACCACCGGGGGCCTCAGCTCGACCACCAGCACGTCTTCGGGCGTCTCGACCTCGACCGGCGGCGTCTCCACCTCTACCGGCGGCGTGAGCACGTCTACGGGCGGCGTCTCGACGTCCACCGGCGGCGTGTCGACCTCAACCGGCGGCGTGTCGACTTCGACCTCAACGGGCGGCGTCTCCACATCGACCGGCAGCGTCAGCACCTCGACCTCGTCGGGCAATGTATCGACCTCGTCGGGTAACGTCAGCACCTCCTCGTCGAGCAGCAGTTCGTCGTCGAGTTCGTCGTCATCCTCCTCTTCCTCGTCGTCGAGTTCTTCCTCATCGGGCGGCTCGTCGAAAGGCGGCAGCTCGCACGGCCATGGCAGCTCGGGATGGGGAAGTTCCTCGCACGGCAGCTCATCGCACGGCAGTTCGTCGCGCGGCGGCAGTTCGACCAGTTCGGGCGGATCGAGCAGCAGCTCTTCGTCATCCTCCTCTTCGTCGAGCAGCAGCACGTCGAGCGGCGCGACCTCGTCGGGCGCGACCGGCGGCAGCAGCAGCTTCGGTTCGACCGGCAGCACCAGCTCGTCGTCCTCGTCGAGCAGCAGTTCGTCGTCGAGCTCCTCCTCGTCGAGCTCGGGCGGCAGCAGCAGCCATGGCGGCTCGTCGGGCGATCCGACCCCTGTTCCTGCGCCGCCGATGATGCTATTGTTCGGCGCAGCAGCAGCCGCGCTGGTCGCGCGCCGCCGCGCAGCGAACCGCAACGACGACGACGCAAACGCGGCTTGAGAAATCCACTGGCGGTTTGGGGGGCTAACCCGGACCACCGAACTAAGGGCTGCCCCATCGGGGCGGCCCTTTTTATGCGCGGCCCATTCGCATCGACGCCGAGCCATCGGCCGTGACCCAGCAACAGGCTTGCGCCGCGCGGGCGGCCCCGCCATAGCCCCGCCATGCACGATATCCGCCTGATCCGGGAAAATCCCGCAGCTTTCGACGCCGGCCTCGCGCGGCGCGGCCTCGAACCCCTGTCCGCCGAGATCCTCGCCGCCGACGCATCGCTGCGCGCGCTGCAGACCGAGATTCAGGGGGCGCTCGCACGCCGCAACGAAGCCTCGAAGCTGATCGGCCAGGCGATGGCCAGCGGCGACAAGGACCAGGCCGAGGCGCTGAAGTCCGAGGTCGCCGACCTCAAGACATCGCTTCCCGCAAAGGAAGAGGCCGAGCGCGAGCAGCTCGCGGCGCTGCAGGACAGGCTCGCCGCGCTGCCGAACCTGCCCGCCGACGACGTGCCCGATGGCGAGGATGAGGAGGGCAATGTCGAAATCGCCCGCTGGGGCACCCCGCGCAGCTTCGATTTCAAGCCCCGCGAACATGCCGATTTTGCCCCCGCGCTCGGGCTCGATTTCGAGACCGCGGCAAAGATGTCGGGCGCGCGCTTCGCTTTCCTGAAGGGCCAGATGGCGCGGCTCGAACGCGCGATCGGCCAATTCATGATCGACAAGCAGACGATCGAGGCGGGCTACACCGAATGCGCGACGCCGCTGATGGTCCGCGACGAGGCCGCGTTCGGGACGACGCAGCTTCCCAAGTTTCGCGAGGATCTGTTCCAGACCACCGATGGCCGCTGGCTTATCTCGACCTCCGAAATGAGCCTGACCAACGCGGTGCGCGAGGAAATCCTGCCCGAAGCCGAGCTGCCGATCCGCATGACCGCGCTCACGCCCTGCTTCCGCTCCGAAGCCGGGTCGGCGGGGCGCGACACGCGCGGCTATATCCGCCAGCACCAGTTTTGGAAGGTCGAGCTGGTCTCGATCGTCCGTCCCGAGGATTCGGACGCCGAACTCGAGCGCAAGACGCGCGCCGCCGAGACGATCCTCGAGGCGCTCGAACTGCCGTACCGCAAGATGCTGCTGTGCAGCGGCGACATGGGTTTCGCGGCGCGCAAGACCTATGACCTCGAAGTCTGGTTGCCCGGACAGGACAGCTATCGCGAGATTTCGAGCTGTTCGAACTGCGGCGATTTCCAGGCGCGGCGCATGAACACGCGCTTTCGCCGCGAAGACGTAAAGGGCAATGAATTCGTCCATACGCTGAACGGTTCGGGCCTCGCCGTGGGGCGCACGCTCGTCGCGATCCTCGAAAATTACCAGCAGGCCGATGGCAGCGTCGATATTCCAAAGGCACTGCTTCCCTACATGGGCGGAATTACCCGCCTGACGCCCTGATCCGTCATTGCGAGCGCAGCGAAGCACTCTCCAGCCTTCGGCCTCGCGCGACCTTTCCCGCTGGAGATTGCTTCGTCGCTGCGCTCCTCGCAATGACGACCGGTATGGATTGAGATCATGCGCATCCTCCTCACCAACGACGACGGTTACCACGCCCCCGGCATGGCGGTGCTCGAAGCGATTGCGCGCCAGCTCAGCGACGACATCTGGGTCTGCGCTCCCGCCGAGGAGCAATCGGGCGCCGGTCATTCGCTCACCCTGTCGCGCCCCGTGCGCATCCGCGAGCATGGCGAGCGGCGCTGGTCGTGCAGCGGCACCCCGACCGATTCGGTGATGATGGCGATCGGCAAGCTGATGCCCGAAAAGCCGGACCTGATCCTGTCGGGCGTCAACCGCGGCGCCAACCTGGGCGACGATGTGACTTACTCGGGCACCGTCTCGGCGGCGATCGAGGGCGCGCTGGCGGGCATCCCGGCGATCGCGCTCAGCCAGGTCTATGCGCGCGAGGGCATGGGCGACAGCGTGCCGTTCGAGGCGGCCGAAGCCTGGGGCGCGAAGGTGCTGCGCCCGCTGCTTGACATGGACATGGCGCCGCGCACGCTGATCAACATCAACTTCCCCGCGCTTCCCGCCGCCGAGGTCAAGGGCATCCGCGTTACCCGCCAGGGTTTCCACGACTACGGCCGCGGCTCGATCGTCGAGGGCACCGACCCGCGCGGCTATCACTATTACTGGTTCGGCCTCCACGGCATCGAGCATAGCCTGGGGCACGACAGCGATCTGGAAGCGATCGACGACCATTATATCTCGGTCACCCCGCTCCAGCTCGACCTGACGCATGATGCGTCACTGGCGGCATTGCGCGGCGCCTACGGCGGTTGAGCGCGACGTCATCGGGCGCGCCGGGACGACCGGGCAGGTGCCGACGCCACAACTGCATTTCCAGTTGCACAAAAATCGCATACCCGTCGATCCGATGAAGCAACTGCCGCCCCGATGAGCAAGCGTCCCGTGTCAAAACTGAAACTGCAACACCGGTTTCAGCCGCTGCGCCGCGCCAGCAAATGGCCGGTGTGGGCCGACGTAAGCGCGCGGCTCTTGCTGGCCTTTTTCCTGATCGGTATCGTCGTATTGGTCCATTGGATCGATCGCGAGGGATTGATCGACCATCACGACGGCCACATCAGCTTCCTCGACGTCGTCTATTTCACGATGATTTCTGTGACGACGACGGGCTTTGGCGACATTGCGCCGATTTCCGATCGCTCGCGCCTGATCGAGGCGGTGATCGTCACCCCGATCCGCATCATGGTGCTCTTCATTTTCGTCGGCACCGCCTATAATTTCGTCCTCAAACGCACATGGGAAAAATGGCGCATGGCCCGTATCCAGGCAAAGCTCACCAACCATATCGTCGTGCTCGGCTTCGGCATCAGCGGCAGCGAGGCGGTCCGCGAACTGATCGCGCGCGGCACCGACCCGGCGTGTGTCGTGGTCATCGACGAATCGGCGGCGCGGATCGCCGAGGCCGAAGCGATGGGCTGCAACGTGCTGCAGGGCGACGCGTCGAACGACGACACGTTGATCGACGTGCATATCTCGCGCGCGCAATCTGTGCTGGTTTCGGCGGGGCGCGATGACACCTCGATCCTGATGGTCCTCACCGTTCGCCACCTCGCGCCGCATGTGCCGATCAGCGTCGTCATCCGCGCGCAGGATAACGAGCTGCTCGCGCGGCAGGCGGGCGCGAACAATGTCATCAATCCGGTCAGCTTCACCGGCCTGCTCCTCGCGGGATCGGCGCAGGGCGCACATGTCGCTGACTATATGGCGGACCTCGCGAGCATCGGCGGCCGCGTCCAGCTGCGCGAACGCGCGGTAGGTGCCGAGGAAATCGGCCGCAGCATCGACCAACTCGCAAGCGGCGGCCGCGGGCTGCGCATTTATCGCGGCGGAAAGCCCTATGGCTTTTGGGAACCCGAATCGCAGCGGCTCGAACAGGGCGACCTGATCGTCGAGGTCGTCCGCTGCGAGGAATGTGAAGCGAGTGTTCCCGGCGGCTAGCCGCGCCAGTAGAGCCAGCCCGCCCACAGCCAGCCGATGATCAGCAAGCCGCCGCCGATCGGCGTGACCGCGCCGAGCCAGCGCGGCGCACCGAGCGCCATCATATATAGGGTAATCGAAAAGATGGCGGCACCGCCGAGCAGCATGATCGCCGGCCCGCGAGCGAAACCCATGATCGCCAGCGCCGCCACCGCGTGGACGAGCTGATAGATCCCGCCGGTGCGCAGCCATTCGGCCTCCTGCTGGCCCGCGGCGCCGTGCGCACCGAACGCGCCCGCCGCGACCGCCATCGCCGCCGAAATCGCTGCAAACGCACCAATTGCCATCACCGCTATCCTTTCGGCCGAACCGCGCGCTCCATGCCCGCGCGCGCCGCGCGTGACAAGGGCCGCAAAATCGACTATGCGCGCCGCCAATCATGACAGTCAAAACGCTCCCCACCCAGCCGAAGGTCGGCATGGTTTCGCTCGGCTGCCCCAAGGCGCTCGTCGACAGCGAACGGATTCTGACCAAGCTGCGCGCCGACGGCTACGGCCTCTCGCCCGACTATGCGGGCGCCGATGTCGTGCTCGTCAACACCTGCGGCTTCCTCGACTCGGCGAAGGAAGAAAGCCTCGAGGCGATCGGCGAAGCGATGGCCGAGAATGGCCGCGTCATCGTCACTGGCTGCATGGGCAACGAGGCCGAGGTTATTCGCGCGCGTTTTCCCAACGTGCTCGCGGTCACCGGCGCGCATCAGTACGAGCAGGTCGTCGACGCGGTCCACGACGCGGCGCCGCCGACCCAAGGGCCGTTCGTCGACCTCGTCCCCGAGGGCGGGCTAAAACTGACGCCGCGCCACTACAGCTATCTCAAGATCAGCGAAGGCTGCAACCACAGCTGCTCCTTCTGCATCATCCCCGATCTGCGCGGCAAACTCGTCAGCCGCCGCATCGACGCGGTGCTGCGCGAGGCCGAAAAGCTCGTCACCGCAGGGACCAAAGAGCTGCTGGTCATCAGCCAGGACACCTCGGCTTACGGCGTCGACATCCGCCACGACCCGCGCCAGTGGAAGGGCCGCGAAGTCCGCGCCCATATGACCGACCTCGCGCGCGAACTCGGCCAATTGAAGACCAGCGAAGGCAAGGCCCCGTGGGTTCGCCTCCACTATGTCTACCCCTACCCGCACGTCGACGCGGTGATCCCGCTGATGGCCGAGGGGCTGCTCACGCCTTATCTCGACATCCCCTTCCAGCATGCGAGCCCGAGCGTGCTCAAGCGCATGAAGCGCCCCGCGAACGAAGCGAAGGTGCTCGAACGGCTGAAAAGCTGGCGCGCCATCGCCCCCGACATCTCGATCCGATCGAGCTTCGTCGTCGGCTTCCCCGGCGAGACCGAAGCCGATTTCCAATATCTGCTCGACTGGCTCGACGAAGCCCAGCTCGACCGCGTCGGCGCCTTCCGCTTCGAACCCGTCGCGGGCGCACAGGCGAACACGCTCGACAATCCGGTGCCCGAGGAGGTCAAGGAAGAGCGCTACCAGCGCATCATGGCGAAGACCGCCGCGATCAGCGCCGCCAAGCTCGAAGCCAAGATCGGCCGCACCCTGCCCGTCATTATCGACGAGGTCGGCGACGCGGATGAAGACGGCAGCATCGGCGCCACCGGCCGCTCGCAGGCTGACGCGCCGGAGATCGACGGCCATGTCTATCTGCGCGACGTCGCGGCGAAGCTGAAGGCCGGCGATATCGTCGACGTCGAGATAGAGGACGCCGACGAGCATGACCTGTTCGGGGTGGTGACGGACTGACGCATAAAAAGGGAACGGCTTTACCGTTTCGATGTTATCCAAAGACATCGAACAGGGGCCGTTCATGCGTATTTCGACGCTTGCCGCACTTCTATCGCTGGGGTTGCTGACCGCGTGCGACCGCAAGACCGATGTCGACCCGCCACCACGCGCAACCGACAAGGCGCCCTCGCCCACACAGACGTCGCTGATCGCAGTCCCGGTCAACGCCAGCACTGCCTCGCTCAAACAGGCGCTCGAACGCGCGGTGCCGAGGACGCTGTGGACGATCAACCGGCGCGAAGAGGCGTGCGTCCAGCCCCAGCGGGTCAAGGTCTTCGGCAAGAAGGTCAAGATGACCCCGCCAATCGCCTGCACTATCGTCGGTCAGGTCACGCGCGGGCCGCTGCGGCTGCGCGGCGAAGGCAGCGAGATCGTCGTCGACGTGCCGCTCAACGCGAAGATCAGCGCGCGCGATGTCGGCGGGCTGCTGAAGGGAGAAACCGCGACCGGCGCCGCGATGGCGCATGCGCGTATCCGCATCGAACTGACGCCCGACTGGCGGACGCGGGGCAAGGCGCAGATCAGCTATGGCTGGACCAAGGCGCCGGGGATCGATTTCCTGGGGCGCCGGATCACCTTCACCGACGAGGCTGATGAAAAGCTGAAGCACGTCGTGCGCGACGTCGAGCGCGAGGTTACCCAAGAGATCGCGAAAATCGACATTCGCGAACAGGCCGCCGACGTGTGGCGGCAAAGCTTTACCGCGCTCGAACTCAACCACGAGAATCCGCCGGTGTGGATGCGCGTCACGCCGCAGCGCATTCTGTACGGTGGCTACCGGATCGACGGCCAGCGCATCAACCTAAACCTAGGGGTGGAGGCGATCACCGAAAGCTTCGTCTCACGGCGCCCCGGCAATCCCGCGCCCACCCCGCTGCCACGCCTTGTCCACGAAGCGCCCAGACCACACCTCGACGTCCGCGTGCCGGTCATCGCCGATTATGCCCAGCTCCAGCCCGTCGTCGATCGCGCGCTCGCCAAACGGTCGAAACGGCCTTTCGACCTGCCCGAGCTTGGCTCGATGATGGTGAAATTCGGCAAGTCGACCATCTACGGCGCGCCCGGCGGGCGCATCGCCGTCGGCGTCGATGTGGAGGCGAAGCTCGCCAACCGGCCGGGCGCGCCGACGCGCGGACGCATCTGGATGACGGCGATCCCGGTCAACAGGCCGGGGTCGGCCGAGGTGCATTTTACCGATCTGTCGATCAACGGCGACACCGATGGCGTCGGCGGCGACCTTTTGATCGTCCTTGGCCGCAGCGCCGGCTTCGCGCCGCTGATCGCCGAAGCGCTGACGCAGAATTTCACCCGCGACCTGACCGAACTGCAAGGCAAGATTCGCCGCGCGGTCGACCAGCGGCGCGAAGGGCCTTTCGTGATCCGCACGCGTGTCGACCGCTTCGAGACTGGTGAGATCAAGGCTTATGGTAATGGCCTTTACCTGCCGGTGCGGATGGTCGGCGGGGCCAGCGTCGATTATCGCCCGACGCGATGATCAGAACAGCCGCGTGATCCCATAGAAGGCCGCCGCGACGAGCGCGCTCGCCGGGATGGTGATGAACCACGCCGCGACGACATTGCCCGCAACACCCCAGCGCACCGCGCTCGCGCGGCGCGCGACGCCGGCGCCGATGATGCTGCCGGTGATCGTATGCGTCGTTGATACCGGGATGCCGAGCAGGCTGGCGGTGAACACCATGATCGACCCGCCGGTCGACGCGGCAAAGCCCTGATGATGCGACAGCTTGGTGATCCGCCCGCCCATCGTCTCGATAATCTTCCACCCGCCGGAGAGCGTACCGATCGCGATGGCGATATAGCAGCTGAACGCAACCCAGTGCGGGACATGGAACTCGCCCGACAGATAGCCGGTCGAATAGAGGAGGACAGCGATGATCCCCATCGTCTTCTGCGCGTCGTTGAGCCCGTGGCTCAGCGAATAGGCGGCGGACGAAAAGAGGTGGAGGGTGCGGAAGGTGCTCTCCGCGAATTTCGCCGTAGCGCGGCGTAGAGCCCAGCTGCTGACCAGCATCACCAGCATCGCGAGCACCATGCCGAGCATCGGCGAGAGGAAGATCGCGATGACGGTCTTGTTGAGCCCGGTCCACTGGATACCCTCGAATCCCGCGTGCGCCACGCCCGCGCCGACGATCCCGCCGACGAGCGCGTGGCTCGACGAGGAAGGAATGCCCTTGAGCCAGGTGACGACGTTCCAGAACATCGCCCCGACCAGCGCGCCGAACACCACCGCAGGCGTCACCAGATCCTTGTCGATCAGCCCCGCGCCGATCGTCTCGGCCACCTTGTGCAGCGCCGGAAAGGCGAGGCTGAGGAAATAGGCGGCGAAGTTGAAGAAGGCGGCGAAGATCACCGCCTGAACCGGCTTCAGCAGGCGCGTCGCGACCACCGTCGCGATGCTGTTCGCGGCGTCGTGCAGCCCGTTCAGGAAGTCGAACGCCAGCGCGAGGATGACGAGGCCGACGAGGAGCGGAAAAGCGAGTTCGTGCATCGGGACGCCCCTCGCTTACGCGTGGTCGATGACTAGGCCGTCGATTTCGTTCGCGACGTCCTCGAAACTGTCGGTGACGCGTTCGAGATGGCGGAAAAGTTCACGCGCGATCAGGAAGCGCGTCGGATTCGCCTCGCCATGCTCGCGGAACAGGCGCTTGAGCCCGGCGGCGTGAATTTCGTCGGCGTGCCCTTCCATCCGCACCAGCCGCTCGGTGAGTTCGTGAAGGCGCGGACCGTTGGCGCCGATGTTGCGGAGCAGCGGCAGCGCCTCGGCGGTGAGGCGCGCGGCATCGACGATGATGCCCGCTATATCGCGCATTTCGGGCTCGAATTCGGTAACGTCATAGAGGTCGACCGCGCCCGCGGTCTTCTGCATCTCGTCGATCGCGTCGTCCATCGAGGCGATCAGGTCGGTAATGGCGCTGCGGTCGAACGGGGTCAGGAAAGTGCGGCGGACGGTCTGCAGCACTTCGCGGGTGATCGCATCAGCGTCATGCTCGCGCTCGATGATTTCCTGCACATGGTCGGCCATTCCCTCGCCGCCCTGCAGCATGCGCGACAGCGCATTGGCGCCGGCGACGAGCGTTGCGGCGTGGCTTTCGAACAATTCAAAGAAATTTCCCTGTCGCGGCAGCAAACGCTGAAACCATGCGAACATCCAGCTAACCCCTGTCTTGTCGGCTACATTATGGGCGACCCCGCGCGGCTGGGCGACGGCGCGGAAGCCGCTGTCGCCGAACGAGCGGATCAGCGCTTGCAAATCGGGCTCGTCGACCGCCGACGCGGCGTCACTGAACGAGAACCATTTGCGGTCGCGTTCGTCCATTTCCTTCCAGTCGTCGAGTTCGTTCGTCACCGCGAGAGGGAAGACTTCGACGTTGTACATGATCGACGCGCCGTTCGCGCGGCGCTTCCTATATTCATAACTGCCGATCGGCGTCGGGCAGACCGCGCCGATCACCCCCGCCTCTTCCTCGGCTTCGACCGCTGCGGCGGCGTGACGCGTCATACCGTTCAGCGGATTGCCCTTCGGCACCACCCAGCGCCTGGTCTCGCGCGATGTGATCAAAAGAATTTCGGTCGGACCGTCCTGCTGAGGTCCGCCGAATCGATAGGGTAGGACCGCGATCTGGCGCATTTAGATCAATCCTTTCCTATGGTTGGTACGGCGCGATGGCAGAATGATGACAATCGGGTTTCGCCCCTATGACAATAATGTGACAGCGACAAGGGGAGCGCCGCCGTTTCGGCCCCTACTTTCACGGCTGTCAATTCGATTGCAAAATGCAACGCGGTGCGTAAGCTGCCTCCCAAAGACAGATGGGAGACGAAACGATGGCAGGCACGGCGACGATGGAACGCCCCGTGGACGCAAAGGCTGCACCGGTCGATCAGGACGTGCTGATTGTCGGCGCCGGCATTTCGGGCATCGGCATGGCCGTGCATCTGCAGATGAATTGCCCGGACCGCAGCTTCACACTCGTCGAGCGCCGCGAACAGCTTGGCGGCACCTGGGACCTGTTCCGTTACCCCGGCATCCGTTCGGACAGCGACATGCACACGCTCGGCTTCATCTTCGAACCGTGGAAACATGAAAAGTCGATCGCCGATGGGCCGGCGATCCTCGACTATCTCAACCGGATCGTCGACGAGCGCCATATTCGCGAGCGCATCCGCTTCGACCGCAAGGTCGTCGGCGCCGACTGGGACAGCTCAGCCGCGCGCTGGACGGTCACGATGGAAGACGGCAAGGGCGCGACAACGACGACGACCGCGCGCTGGCTCTATCTCGGTTCGGGCTATTATGATTATGACGAGCCCTTCGACGCGCAGTTCGCGGGGCGTGAGGATTTTCAGGGACAGATCATCCACCCGCAATTCTGGCCGAAGGATCTTGATTACAAGGACAAGAAGATCGTCGTGATCGGGTCGGGCGCCACCGCGGTCACCATCGTCCCTTCGATGAAGGAAGCCGCGCACGTCACGATGCTCCAGCGCACGCCGACCTGGTATTTCATCCGCCCGGCGAAGGACGGCTTCGCCAATTTCCTGCGCAAATTCCTGCCCGAAAAACTGGCGTACAGGATCACGCGCTTCAAGAACGTCCGGCTGCAGGACATAGCCTTCCGCCGCGCGCGAGAGAGGCCCGAGAAGGTCAAGGAGTTCCTGACCAAGAAGCTGAAGGCAAGCCTCGGCGACCATTATGATGCCGAGGCCTTCACCCCGCCCTACAACCCCTGGGAACAGCGGCTGTGCCTCGTCCCCGACGCCGATTTCTTCGAGGCGATGAAGGCAGGCAGAGCGTCGGTGGTGACCGACCATATCGAGCGGTTCGATGCGACGGGCATCCAGCTCAAATCGGGCAAGCATCTCGACGCCGACATCATCATCACAGCGACCGGCCTGAAGCTTGCGGTCGCTGGCAAAATCCCGGTGCGTGTCGATGGCGCGCCCGTCCACTGGAACGAACATTTCTATTACAAGGCGTGCATGTTCTCGAACGTTCCGAACTTCTCGGCGGTGTTCGGCTATCTCAATGCGAGCTGGACGCTGCGGGCCGACATCGTGTCCGAATATGTCTGCCGCGTGCTCAACCATATGCGCGACACGGGAACGACGGTAGCGACGCCGGCGCTCGCCGATCCGTCGAGCCTCCAGGAAGAAAATGTCTTCGACTTCTCGTCGGGCTATATCCAGCGTTCGCTGCACATCATGCCGAAGAGCACGGCCACCCTGCCCTGGCGGCTCAGCCAGCATTATGTCCAGGACCGGATCGACATGCGGACCGGGGCGATCGCCGATGGCGTGCTGACCTTCACCAATGCGAGGGCGAAGGTCGCGGCGGCTCCAGCGGAACTCGAAGCAGCCGAGTAAGCTTTAGTCGGCGTGCTCGGGCTTGCCCTTGGTCGAGCCCTTGGCGAAATCCTCGAGTTGCTTTTCGGTCATGCTGTCGGCCATCTCTTTCGACGCGCCCTTGAGCTTCGACTTGGGCGTGTCGCCGCGCTTGGCACTGAGCGCCGCGCCGGCGGCTTTCTGCTGGGCTTTGGACTTAGCTGGCATGGTCTTTCTCCTTTGCCGCCCCGCTAACCATTAACGATCGTGCCGCCGTTCGGATGCAGCACCTGACCCGACATATAGCTGCTGTCGTCGCAGGCGAGGAACAGGAAGGCGGGCGCGACCTCATTGGGTTCGCCGGGACGCTTCATCGGGGTGCCTTCGCCGAACGTCGCAACCTTCTCCACCGGCGCGCCGCCGCGCGGGTTGAGCGGAGTCCAGATCGGGCCGGGCGCAACGCCGTTCACGCGAATCCCCTTTTCGACCAGGTTTTCGCTGAGCGAGCGGGTGAAGGCGGTGATCGCACCCTTGGTGGCGCTGTAATCGAGCAGGCCCTTCGATCCCTGATACATCGTCACGCTGGTGCAATTGATGATCGCCGACCCTTTTTTGAGGTGCGGCAGCGCCGCCTGCACCAGATAGAACATGCCGAAAATGTTGGTTGCGAAGGTTCGCTGCAGCTGATCTTCGCTGATATCGCGAATGTCCGCCGCCGGATGCTGCTCGCCGGCATTGTTGACGAGGATGTCGAGGCGACCGAGTTTCTCGACCGTCTGCGCGACGATTTTCTCGCCCATCCTGGGTTTGCCGACATCGGCCTTGATCGCGATCGCGCGCCGTCCTTCGGCCTCGACGATCGCGGCAGTCTCGACCGCATCGTCCCGGTTTTCGAGATAGACGAGCGCGACGTCGGCGCCCTCGCGCGCGAACAGCGCGCAGACTGCGCGGCCGATGCCGCTATCGCCGCCGGTAACGATCGCCACCTTGCCGTCGAGCCGGCCCGACCCCGGATAGCGCGGCTCCCATTTCGGTGCGCGGTCGAGATCGGCTTCGCGGTCGGATGGCGGCCTGGCTATCGTCTTGTCGCCCCCCACCTCGCGGCGCAGCTTCGCCGCCGCGCTCCGCTTGCCCTTCTTTTCTTTCGTGTTTTCGCCGACCTTGCCGGCCTTGGGCTGCTTCGCCATGGGCTTTTCCTTCGGTTCAGTTGATAGGGAGGAAATCGCGCGCGAACTCGTCCTTCACGACCTTGACGAGCGCGCCGGTCATCGGGAGGTTCACCTTGTAACTTCCCTCGGCATAGGCGCCGATTTCATAGGGCGCGATCGCGACCGTCAGCCGGTCGAGATACCGCCCGTCCGACGAGCCGAGCCACACCGTCTGCGCCGACGCCGGCGGGCATTTGGCAAAGACGCTGTCGGGCGCCTCCTCGATCCCCTTCGCCGCCTTCGCGCGTTTGATCCCGGCGCAAAAGGCATCGCGGACTACGGCATCGAAGGCCGCGCTGCTCTGGAAAAGGTCGAGCGGCTTCATCTGCTTGCGCCGGTTGCGGTCCCAGATCAGCGTGTCGAAGGTCTGCATTCCGTGGGCGCCGCCCGAATAGGTTTCGATCTCCGCCGACAGGCTGAGGAAGCGCGGCGTGCTGGTGACGCGCTGCCACGTCTGGCGGTGGCTATGTTTGCGGTAAGGGTAGCCATCCTTCTCGGCCGCGTCCTTGTCGCGCCGTGCCGCCGCGATCAACGCTTCGCGTTTTGCCTTCCGGTCGCCGTCGAGCGCTTTCGCCAGCTCGGGAATCCGCGCCGCCTCCACGGGATAGGCATAGGCGAATTCGACCAGTTCGTCGCTTTCGCTGACGTTCGATGCCGCCGCATTCTTCGCGGCCTCATCGGCGGCGCCTTGCGGCGGCGCGCCGGGCACCGATGCCGCGGCGACCTTATCCGCCTTCGTCGGCCGGTCTTCGGAACAGCCCGCCAGCAGCAGCGCGCCGGCCAGGATCGGGATGGCGTTTCGCCAGGATGTGTCGATCGTCATGCCGACATAACGCCGGGAATCGACAAAATATCCCGGGCGGCTTAGCACGGCTCTCATGATCGACTATTCCGACCTGATCCAGCCCGACAAGGGACAGGATGCCCGCCCGATCCATCTCGTCGACAAAAAGGGCTATGACGAATGGCTGAAGAGCCGCAGCGCGCGCGAACGCGCCCATCTGGCTGCGGTCGGTTTCAAACCCGACGCATTCGTCCATGCGATCCTGCCGGGCGACGATCCCGAAAAATGGGCAGTCGTCACCGCCGTCGCGAACGTGGAGAGCCTGTCGGCCTGGTGCCTCGCCAAGCTGGGGCAAATCCTTCCCGAAGGCCGCTACCGCCTCGAAGGCCAGCAACCCGGCAAGGCGCTGTTCGGCTGGATGAGCGCGCAATATCGTTTCGACACCTATAAATCGAACGCACCGGCGAAAGGCCCGCGCGCCCTGCTCACAACCGACGTCGGCGCGATCGCGCCGATGGTGGCGGAGATGCGCGCGGTCGCGCTCGTCCGAAACCTCGTCAACACGCCCGCCGCCGACATGGGTCCCGCCGCGATCGAGAAAGAAGCCGAGCGCATCGCCAAGGCGCATGGCGGCAAGCTCAGCGTCACCAAGGGCGAGGCGCTCGAACAAGGCTATCCGATGATCCACGCGGTCGGGCGCGCGGCGGCGAAGCATCATGCGCCGCGGCTGATCGAGATCATATGGGGCAAGGAGGATCACCCGCGCGTCGCGCTGGTCGGCAAGGGGATTAGCTTCGACAGCGGCGGGCTTGACATCAAGCCTGCGGCAGGGATGCGGCTGATGAAAAAGGATATGGGCGGCGCGGCGCATGTGCTCGCGCTCGCCGAACTGGTGATGGCGAGCGGGCTGCCGGTGCGGCTTCACTGTCTGGTCGCGGCGGCCGAAAACGCGATTTCGGCGGACGCTTTCCGCCCCGGCGATGTGCTCAAGAGTCGCAAGGGTTTGACCGTCGAGATCGGCAATACCGACGCCGAGGGCCGGCTCGTGCTGGGGGACGCGCTGACGAAGGCCGGCGAAGCCAAGCCCGAGCTGATCGTCGATTTCGCGACGCTGACGGGCGCAGCACGCGTCGCGCTCGGCCCCGACCTGCCGCCGCTCTTCACGAACGACGACGATCTTGCCGAGGCGATGCTCGCAGGCGGGATCGAACGCGACGATCCCCTGTGGCGGATGCCGCTGTGGGATGGCTATGCCGACCTGCTCGAAACCGATATCGCCGACCTTGGCAATGCGGGCAGTTCGCCCTTCGCGGGGTCGATCACCGCGGCCTTGTTCCTGAAACGCTTCATCCCCGACGGGGTGGCTTGGGCGCATCTCGATACCTTCGCATGGCGTCCCTCGGCCAAGCCCGGACGCCCGAAGGGCGGCGCGGCGCTGGGGCTGCGCGCCGCATGGGCGATGCTCCAGACGCGCTACGACCGGCGTGCGAAAAGCTGAACATTCTTGATAATGGAGGTCCTGCTGGTCTAATGGCCCGCGATTGTCCGCGCTCGGCGGACCTCGGGTTTCATCGGGACGGCAAGTGACAGTAGACAGCGGCGAACATTCAGCGGCAAATCGCGTGCGCATGGGGCGCCCCGGCACGGTGGGTGCCGGCCGCGACCGGTTCGGCCTGACGGGAACTTCGCAAGCCTTCGATCCGCGCGTCGTGGCGATCCGCCCCGACCTTGCCGACATCGCTATCGCCGGCACGCATTTCGCCCCGCATTATGCTGCGCCGATGATGCGGAGCGGCGTCCTCCCCGCCGCATCGCTGCGCGCGTCCCCGTCGGTCGATGCCGACCAGACGAGTGAATTGCTGTTCGGCGAAGGCTTTGCCTTGCTCGATCTCACCGGCGGCTGGGCCTGGGGCTATTGCCTCGCCGACCATTATGTCGGCTATCTCGCGGCCGAAGCGCTTGCCGCACCGATCGCGCCGACCCACCGCGTCGAAATGATCGAAGCTATGCTCCACAGCGCACCCGACGCCGCGAGCGGCGGCCCCGCCGTCCTGCCGCGCGGCGCGCTGGTGATGGGCGAAGTCGAAGGCGAATGGCTCGCAACCTCGCACGGCTACCTGCCGCTGGCCGCGCTCGCCGAAGTCGGCGCGCAAGACCGCGATCCTGCCGAACTGGCGGAGCAGATGATCGGCACGCCCTACCTCTGGGGCGGGCGCACCGCGAAGGGCATCGATTGCTCGGGTCTCGTCCAGCTCGTCTGGAGCGCAGCGGGCGTCCAGTTGCCGCGCGACAGCGATTTACAGCTTGCCGCCCTCGGCGCCGACAAAGATGTCGGTCCTTCGGCGCTGGCGCGCGGCGACCTCGTCTTCTTTCCCGGCCATGTCGGCATCATGGCCGACGGGCAGAACATCATTCATGCCAGCCGACGATGGATGGCGGTGAAGGCGGAACCGCTGGCCGAGGTCGTCGCACGCTCGGCTGCCAAGGACCATGATCCGCCGGTGAGCGGATATAAAAGACTGCGATAATCATGACACAGACGGTTTTCATCGACGGCGCGGCGGGAACGACGGGCCTCGAAATCGCCGAGCGCCTCGCCGGGCGGAGCGAATTTTCGCTGATCGCGCTTGACGAGGCACGCCGCAAGGATGCCGCTGCGCGGCGCGAAGCGCTGAACGAGGCCGATTTCGTCATCCTCTGCCTGCCCGACGACGCGGCGCGCGAAGCGGTGGCGATGATCGGAAACGATCGCACGAAGGTCATCGACGCATCGACCGCGCATCGCGTCGCCGCCGGCTGGGCTTACGGCTTTCCCGAACTGAACGCCGGGCAGCGCGCAGCGATCGCCGCCTCCACGCGCGTCAGCAACCCCGGCTGCTATCCGACCGGCTTCCTCGCGCTCGTCGCGCCGCTGGTCGCGACGGGCATTGTTTCCGCCGACGCCCGGCTCAGCATCAATGCCGTGTCGGGCTATTCGGGCGGCGGCAAGGATCTGATCGCGCGGTTCGAGGCCGAACCCGACCTTGGCTTCCGCAGCTACGGCCTGTCGCTCGATCACAAGCATGTGCCCGAGATGCAAAAGGGCGCGGGTCTGGCGCATCCGCCGCTATTCGCGCCGGCCGTCGTCCCCGTCTATCGCGGGATGCTCGTCGAGGTGCCGCTGAGCTTCGACGCGCCGGCCGCCGACGCGGTCCTCGACACCCTCACCGCGCATTTCGACGGATCCGAATTGGTGACCGTGCGGCGCGGCGACGAGAGCGAACTGCTGCTCGGCAAGCATGACGAGGCGACCGACCGGATGGAACTGACCGTATTCGCCGATCCTGCGGGCCGGCAGTTGCGCCTCGTCGCGCGGCTCGACAATCTTGGCAAGGGCGCAAGCGGCGCCTGCGTCCAGAATCTCAACATCATGGCGGGATTGCCCGAAACTGCGGGCCTGCGGCTGTAAACCCTAATGCACCGTGTCGAGGACATCCTCGACCGACAAATAGGTGATCAGTCGCTCGATCTGGCGCCAGCGCGCGAAATGGACGTGATTGCCGAGCGCGCGATACTGCTCTGCGCGCGCCGCTGCCGCGAACCCGGCTTCCTCGCCATGCATCATGATCAGCGCATGGGCATCCTCGACCGCGGCGCGATCAGAAAGAAAGGGTGCTGGCAGAAACATCGGCTTCCTGGTCCGTTACTTGGACTCCCCTCCTACGCGCCGCGCCTCACCGCCCCGTTCCCAACCGTGATGAACGATCGGGTAAGGTTAATCGCAAGCCGTCGCCGGTTAACCCTTAACCCGCCTTCGCAACCCCTTTGACGCCGCGCGCCGCCCGTGTAGACAGGCCGCATGCGCAAGTTCCTGAAATATGCCGCCCTCGCCCTGCTGCTGCTGCTGATCGCTGGCGGCGTCACGCTCTACATCATGTCGCGGCCCGACGTGGCGCGCTTCTCGACCGCGGAACTCAGCGGCCGGGTGCCGGTGATGGCCTCGCAGCGCACCGAGACGTTCCCGACGATCAACGTTCCCGAGGCGACGAGCTGGGCTGCGGGCCAGGCGCCGCGCGTCGCGCAGGGGCTCACCGTCGCGCGCTTTGCCGAGGGTCTCGATCATCCGCGCACGATGCTGGTGCTGCCTAACGGCGATGTACTCGTCGCCGAATCGCAGAGCCCGCCGCGCAAGGACGGCGGCGTTCAGGGCGCGGTGATGAAGAATCTGATGGGCAAGGGCGGCGCGGGACGCCGTCCGTCGGCGAACCGCATCACCCTGCTCCGCGACGCCGATGGCGACGGCAAGGCCGAGGTGAAGACCGCCTATATCACCGGCCTAAACTCGCCCTATGGCATGGCCCTCGTCGGCGACACGCTCTATGTCGCCAACACCGATGCGCTGCTCGCCTTTCCTTATGCCGAAGGCGAGACGAAGATGAGCGGCAAGCCGGCGAAGGTCGTTGATCTGCCCGCCAAGGGAACCAACCGCCACTGGACCAAAAGCTTGGCCGCCGCGCCCAACGGCTGGCTCTACATCGGCGTCGGCGCCGATTCGAACATCGGCGAAGCGGGCATGAACCGCGAGTTCCGCCGTGCCAGCGTGCTCGAGGTGCGGCCCGAGAATAAATATATGCGCACCTTCGCCGCGGGCATCCGCAACCCCGTCGGTCTCGCCTTCTACCCCGGCTCCGACCGGCTGTGGACCGTCGTCAACGAACGCGACATGCTCGGCAGCGACCTTGTCCCCGACTATCTGACCGACCTCGACGAGGGCGATTTCTATGGCTGGCCCTGGTATTATTGGGGCGGCTTCATCGACCCGCGCGTCGCGCCCGAGGGCGAGGATCGCCGGCAATATGTGAAGCGCCCCGAATATGGCCTCGGCGCGCACACCGCTCCGCTCGGCATGACCTTTACGGACGGCCTCGACCTAGGTGAACGCTGGGCAAACGGCGCGCTGATCGCGCGCCACGGATCGTGGAACCGCGAGCCCGCGACGGGCTATGACGTCGTGTTCGTCAAGTTCGGCGCGAACGGCAAGCCCGCCGACGCGCTCCCGGTCACGCTGCTCGACCAGTTCCTCGGCAAGGACGGCGAAACCACCCGCGGCCGCCCGGCCGACGTCAAGGTTGCAAAGGACGGCAGCGCTCTCGTCGCCGACGATACCGGCGGGGTGATCTGGCGGGTTGCGAAGGCGGGTTGAGTCCGAAGAAAATATCGTCATTGCGAGCGCAGCGAAGCAATCCAGGGCGGTTTACGCCATTCTGGATTGCTTCGCTGCGCTCGCAATGAAGGGCTGCTGGCGCGGGATCAAACCCGCATCGGCATCAGCACATAGAGCGCCGGGCTCTTTTCGCTCTCGCGGATCAGCGTCGGGGCGTTGGCGTCGGCGAGGTGGAGCTCGACATTGTCGCCATCGACCTGGCCGAGGATGTCGCTCAAATAGCGGGCATTGAAACCGATCTCCATCGCCTCGCTGTCATAGGCGGCGGCCAGTTCTTCGGCCGCGGTCCCGTTCTCGGGGCTGGTGACGCTCAGCGTGATGCGGTCCTTGTCGAGCCCGACCTTGACCGCGCGGGTCTTTTCGCTGGCGATCGTCGAGACGCGATCGACGCCTTGGAACAGGCTCTTCGGATCGACCTTCAACAGCTTGTCGTTCGCGGTCGGGATGACGCGGCTGTAATCGGGGAAGGTGCCGTCGATCAGCTTCGAGGTGAGCACGGCATGGCCGAGCTGGAAACGGATCTTGCTGGCCGACAGGCTGATTTCGACATTGCCCTCGGCCTCGTCGAGCAGCTTGCGGATCTCACCGACGCATTTGCGGGGCACGATGACGTCGGGCATCGACGCGGCGCCGTCGGGGCGCGTGACCGTATAGCGCGCGAGGCGGTGGCCGTCGGTGGCCGCAGCCTTCAGCACCGGGCCGCTCGCATCGTCGGCGACGTGGAAGAAGATGCCGTTCAGATAATAGCGCGTTTCCTCGGTCGAGATGGCAAAGCGCGTCTTGTCGATGATCTGGATGAGCTCGGCGACGGGCAGCTCGAAATTGGTCGGCAGGTCGCCCTCGGCGATCACGGGGAAATCGTCGCGCGGCAGCGTCGGCAGGTTGAAGTTCGAGCGGCCGGCCTTGACCTGCATCTTGCCCTCGGCGGCGGCCAGGCTGACCTCCGACCCTTCGGGCAGTTTGCGCGCGATTTCAAAGAGCGTGTGCGCCGACACCGTCGTCGTACCCGGCGTTTCGACCTTCGCCGCGATCGTTTCGACGACCTGCAGGTCGAGGTCGGTCGCCATCAGTTTCAGTTGGCCCGACGCGTCGGCTTCGATCAGGACGTTCGAAAGGATCGGGATCGTGTTGCGCCGCTCGACCACCGACTGGACGTGGCCGAGGCTTTTCAACAACACTGCGCGTTCGATCGTCGCTTTCATTCTAAATCTGCCATCCCTGTGTTTCGCGGGAGAAGTCCCTTAGGGACAGACCATCGGAGGCGATTCGCGCCCCGATTCTGGCCCCTGAAAATGCCCACCTTCCTTAACGCAAGCATCGCGACGTGCAAGCCATGCTTGCAAAGCGGCAGCAATCGCGCGAACGAGGCGCGATGCGGCGGCGGGCCCTCCTTTTCCTGATTGCGGCGGCGACGCCCGGAGCGACGTTTGCCGCCGCTCCCGCCGCGCTCGGCATTTTCGACGGCTGGGGCGCCTTCCGCGATCCCGGGACGCCGCGCTGCTATGCCCTCGCCGCGCCCGCCGCGACGATAGGCACACCGAAAGTGAAAGCCTATGCCAGCGTCGGCTATTGGCCCAGCTCGCGCATCCGCGGCCAATTCTACGTCCGACTGTCAAAGGCGCGGGCGCCGCACCGCGAGTTGCGCCTGACGATCGGCAGCCGCCGCTTCATCCTGACCGGCAACGGCGCGCACGGCTGGGCGAGCGACGCCCGCATGGACGCCGCGATCGTCGCGGCGATGCGGTCGGCGCCGAGCATGAGCGTCGAGAGCGGCACGCGCGATGGCCGCGCGATCGCCGACACCTATCGCCTGCGCGGCGCCGCAACCGCGATCGACGCGGCGGCGCTGGGATGCGCGCGGCTGCGCTGAGGCCGCCTAGCCCCGACCCAGCTTCGCAAGTTCGGCGGCGAGAAAGTCGAGGACCAGCCGCACGCGGGGGACGTGGCGCAGCCGTTCGTGCGTGAGCAGCCACAGCCCCGTGGTATCTTCGCTCTTTGGCGGGATGCAGCGGATCAGATCGGCTTCGCGGTCGGCCAGGAAGGCCGGCAGGACAGTGAGGCCCATGCCCGCACGCACGCCGGCGAGCAGACCGGACGCGGTGTCATATCGCATCACGACCGACTCCTCGAGCCCATATTGGCGCAGCCAAGCCTGATAGGGTTCCCACACCCCGCCGCCACCGCCGATGAAGGGATGGGCGGCGAGTTCGTCGCGCGTGTGCGGAATGCCTTGCCGGTCCGCATAATCGCGGCTGCAATAGACCGTCCAAGGATTGTCCGCGATGCGCCGCCCGACGAGGCCCGCGCCCGTCGGCTGCTTGCTGCTGCGGATCGCGATGTCGGCGGCGCCGGCCGCAAGATCACGCGGTTCGTCCGACGTGTCGAGATCGATATGGATCGCCGGGTGCGCGGCGCGAAGGTCACGGAGGATCGGCGGCAGGATGGTCACCGCGAAGATTTCCATCGTCGTCAGACTGACCGTGCCGCCTGCATCGCGCGACCGCGCGCCCGCCGCCTCGCCGAAGCGGTCGGCGGCGTCGCGGACGGCCACCGCGCTCGCCAGCATCGCTTCGCCCACCGGGGTCAGCGTATAGCCCGCCTGCCTTCGCTCGAACAGGTTGAGACCCGTCGCCGCTTCCAGTGCGGCGATCCGCCGGGCCACGGTCGTCTGGCTGACGCGCAGCGCCTGCGCGGCGGACAAGGTACTGCCCGTTTCCGCCACCGCCAGAAAGGCCTTGAGGTCGTTCCAATCATACATGACGCCTTGTGCGCCATAATCGCCTCCGCCTCATTCTGCAATTTTGCAGAATGAGGCGGCAACATCGTTGCTCCTGTCGTTCGCGCCGATCGATTATCTGACGATTCCACCGGCTTCCTCCCCTCCTCCCCGAGCCGGACGATGGAGACAGAAGATGCAAAAGCTTATGATCCTCGCTGCCTTCGCCACGCTTTCGGCAGCCCAGCCCGCATCGGCGCAGGCGATTCCCGCGAACCCGAGCGTCGCCGTCGCGCACGGCGACCTCGACCTCAGGACCGAGGCGGGCACCAAGGCGCTCGACCGCCGGATCTGGCGCGCCGTCGTCGCGGTGTGCGGAACGGCGCCCGACTATGACCTCGAAGGAAAGAACGACGTGCGCGAGTGCCGCCGCGACACCCGGCGCGTCGCTGCCGCGCAGGCCGATCTGGCGATCGCCAGCGCGACGCGTGACCAGAAAATCCAGGTCAGTTCGATCCGCAAATAGCGTCCGGGCCCCTGTTGCAGGGCCCCGATAGCCGGGGCGGCGATCCGGGCACGGTCGCCGTCCCGGCGTGCTGTCCGGTTCGGCGACGATCCTGTAAGGATGGTGATCGAATCCCCTTGCCCGCCCCTTGCTGATCCTTACATACAGGCGCACGATAATTTCCTGGATGATTGAGGTCGCCTTGCCATGCCCCGTAAAAGCCTGTCCGCCCCGCTCGCGCTGGTTGCCCTCGCCATGACTCCGGCGGCAGCACAGGCGGCGGAAGCCGCGGCGGCGTCGGCGCCTGCCCCGATGCTCGCCTATCCCGATACGGCGCGCGGCGACACGGTCGAGCCGCAGTTCGGCGTCGATGTCGCCGATCCCTATCGCTGGCTGGAGGACGACGTTCGCGTCAATCCGGAGGTCGCCGACTGGGTCGCGGCGCAGAACAAGGTGACCGACGCCTATCTCGACACGCTGCCCGGCCGCGACGCGTTCAAGGCGCGGATGACCGAGCTTTACAATTACGAACGCTTCGGCCTGCCGACCAAGGCGGGAACGCGCTATTTCTACAGCCGCAACGACGGATTGCAGCCGCAATCGGTACTCTATGTCCGCGAAGGGCTGAAGGGCGAAGGCCGCGTGCTGATCGATCCCAATTTATGGGCCAAGGACGGCGCGACCGCGCTCGCCGAATGGAACCCGTCGGAGGACGGCAAGCATCTCCTCTATTCGGTGCAGGACGGCGGCACCGACTGGCGCATCGTGCGCGTCAAGGACGTCGCGACGGGGCAAGACCTGTCCGACGAGGTGCGCTGGGTCAAATTCTCAGGCCTCGATTGGGCCAAGGACGGCAGCGGCTTTTATTATTCGCGCTTCCCGGAGCCCGAGCAGGGCGAGGCATTCCAGTCATTGAACGAAAATCACAGCGTCTATTTCCACAAGCTCGGCACGCCGCAGAGCGAGGATGTGCTGATCCACGCGACCCCGGACAAGCCCAAACTGAATAACAGCGCGGTCGTCACCGATGACGGCAAATATCTGCTCGTCATCTCGTCCGAGGGGACCGACGAACGCTATGGACTGACGCTCCATCCGCTCGGCAAGCGCGGCGCGAAGCCGATTACCCTCGTCGATGATTTTGCGAATAACTGGGAATATGTGACCAACGCGGGCACGCGCTTCACTTTCCTGACCAACAAGGGGGCGCCGCGCGGACGGATCGTCTCGTTCGACATCAAAAAGCCCGGCGAACTGACGCAGCTGGTCGGCGAGAATGACGCGACGCTGGTCGGCGCGTCGCGCGTCGGGGACCGCATCATCCTTTCCTACCTCGGTGATGCGAAGTCGGAGGCGCGAATGGTCGCGCTCGACGGCAAGCCGGTCGCGAACATCCAGCTCGCCGACATCGGCGCCGCATCGGGCTTCGGCGGCAAGTCGAGCGATCCCGAAACCTTCTACGCCTTTTCGAGCTATGCGCGGCCGACCACGATCTATCGCTTCGACACGCAGACCGGGAAGAGCGAGATTTTCGCGGAGCCCAAACTGACCTTCAAGCCCGCCGACTTCAGCGTCGAGCAGCGCTTCTATAAATCGAAGGACGGCACCGAAGTGCCGATGTTCATCGTGATGAAAAAGGGCCTCGAGCGCAGCAAGGGCTCGCCGACGCTTCTCTATGGCTATGGCGGGTTCAACGTGTCGATGACGCCGGCCTTTTCGCCGACGCGGCTCGCCTGGGTCGACAAGGGCGGCGTGCTCGCGATCGCGAACCTGCGCGGCGGCGGCGAATATGGGAAGGCATGGCACGATGCCGGCCGGCTGGACAAGAAGCAGAATGTCTTCGACGATTTCATCGCCGCGGGCGAATATCTGATCGCGCAAGGCATCGCGAGCAAGGGTCAGATCGCGATCGAGGGCGGGTCGAACGGCGGCCTGCTCGTCGGCGCAGTCACCAACCAGCGCCCCGACCTCTTCGCCGCGGCGCTGCCCGCGGTCGGCGTCATGGACATGCTGCGCTTCGACCGCTTCACTGCGGGGCGCTATTGGGTCGACGATTATGGCTATCCGTCGAAGGAAGACGATTTCAAGAACCTGCTCGGCTATTCGCCCTATCACAATATCAGGGATGGCGTTTCCTATCCGGCCGTGCTCGTGACCACCGCCGACACCGACGATCGCGTCGTGCCGGGGCACAGCTTCAAATATACCGCCGCGCTCCAGCATGCGAAGGCGGGTGACAAGCCGCACCTGATCCGCGTCGAAACGCGCGCGGGCCACGGCAGCGGCAAGCCGACCGACAAGATCATCGCCGAAGCCGCCGACAAATATGCCTTTGCGGCGAAATGGACCGGACTGGACGTCGAATAATGTCCTATACTCTCGCCTTCACCGCCAGCGATCCCGCCGAACGCTGGGCCGAGGCGGGCGACGCCGCCGCGGCGCTCGTTGCGGGCGAGCGCGACGGCATCGCCAATATGGCGAATATCGCGGCGCTGATCTGGCAGGCGATCCCGGACCTCAACTGGGCGGGCTTCTATCGTTTCGACGGGACCGAACTTGTCCTCGGCCCCTTTCAGGGCAAGGCCGCGTGCATCCGTATCGCGCTCGACAAGGGCGTGTGCGGCGCGGCCGCTCGGCTTCGCGCGACGCAGCGGGTGGAGGATGTCCACGCCTTTCCCGGCCATATCGCGTGCGATGCCGACAGCCGTAGCGAGCTTGTCGTCCCGGTAATCGCAAACGACCGGCTGGTCGGCGTGCTCGACCTCGACAGCCCGCTCCCGGCGCGCTTCACCGCCGCCGATCAGGCGGGTGCCGAGGCACTGGTGGCACGCATAGCGGCATCACTCGCCGGCTGAACCCGCCCCAAATCGGGACAGATACTTCACGGTTAACGGATTCGCGAACAGACGCCATTTTTGCTAACAAGTTGTTAACCAATCGGTTCGGGCCGAGGGAACAGGGAGCAA
Source organism: Sphingopyxis sp. JAI108 (assembly GCF_013410105.1). Lineage (GTDB taxonomy): Bacteria > Pseudomonadota > Alphaproteobacteria > Sphingomonadales > Sphingomonadaceae > Sphingopyxis > Sphingopyxis chilensis. The sequence continues at coordinate 1,144,969 of NZ_JACCCJ010000001.1, read as the reverse complement.
ATCATGCGCACGTTCGTGTTGTTGGGGCTGGCCGCGGGGTCGTTGTTACTGGCGGGCCATGCGCGCGCCGAACAACCGGCGCTCGACTATGGCGTTCCCGCCGATCCCGATACACGCGTCTACACCGGCTATCCCGACCGCGTGCCGAGCGAGGTGGAATATCGCCGCGTCGATGGCAGCTATGACGCCGAGGGTCGCTGGACCGGTACCTGGGACGGCACTTACGAAGCGCCCGACGGACGTCGTTACGAAGGCCGGTACGAGGGCACGATAGAGGGGTATGGCGCCGGCTATCCGCCGCCACCTGCCTATGATCCATATTATAGCGGCGGGTACGACCCGCATTATGAAGCGGAGATGGAACGCCGCTGTGGCCGGGGGGGCACAGTGGGCGGCGCGGTTGTCGGCGGGCTCGTGGGGGGCATCGCCGGCAACCGCATTGCCGGGCGCGGCGACCGCGCCGCGGGCACGCTGATCGGCGCCGGAGTCGGCGCGCTCGCCGGCTCGGCAGTCGGAAGCGCCGCGGACAAGCGGAAATGCGACGAATGGTGGTCGAGCCGCAGCGCTCGCTATCAAGGCGGCCATTATCAGGGCGGTTATGGCCCCAGCGGCTATTCGACCACCTACCGGCATGGCGGTTATGGTTATAGCTATGGTTATTATACGCCCGGCGTCGTCGTCACGACGATCATCAACGGACCGCCGATCGTGACCGAGACGGTCGAGACATCGACGCGTACCTATTATGAAAATGTCCCGGTGCGGAAACGCTATGTGGCGAAGAAGAAATGGAAGCCGAAACCCAAGCCGGTGCCGCGCTGCGTGTGCTGAGAGTCAAGGAATAGGTCTGGTCACCTATAACTGGTCCCAAGGCCCGTCATCCACCGGATGGCGGGCCTTTTTCATGGGACTCGCCTCGCCTTGCGACAGCAACGGTTCACCGCCGCGAAAGCATCGCGCGCCTAGCATGACCATATGCGAGCCGGACCGTCCGGAGCTCGCCACAGGGGAGTTTCCCTCAATGCGCAAACTGACCAGCCTTGCGACCGCGGCCGCAATCGTCCTGACCTCGGTCGGCTTCAGTGCGACACCCGCCGAAGCGCGCGGGCGCCATGGCGGCTGGGGCTATCGCCATCACGACCGGATCAGCACCGGCGACGTGCTCGGCGGGCTGCTGATTATCGGGACGATCGCCGCGATCGCCAGCGCCGCGAGCAAGGACCGGCGCGAGCGGGCGCCCGATTACCGGTACGATCCGCCATATCGGGAAGACGAGCGATATGAGGTGCCCCGTTACGAACCCGACTCTCAGGACGACGACGCAACGCGCGGCGTTTATGGCCGGGGCGAAACCGAAAGCCGCGCCGCCGACGCATGCAGCTGGGCGGTCGAAGGCGAGATGGGCAATGACGCGCGCGTCGACAGCATCACCGGAGCCGAATCCAACAACGGCGGCTGGTATGTCACCGGCACGGCTTCGCGCCTTGGCGGCGAGGTACGGAGCTTCGGCTGCAGCTATCAAAACGGACGCGTCGTCGATGTCAGTTTCGGCTGACCGGATCGAGGACCGGCAATAGGCCTCTCGCCCGCGGCGAGGGGCCTTTTCCTTTATGAACGCCAGCAAAACCCAGGCTGAACGCCAGATAAGCACCCAGTTCAGGGCCGCGTCACCGCCGAATCGGTAAACCATCCTCAACAGGCCGCGACACGCCGCCTGCGCTTGTTTGAGGAGACCGAACCATGGCTATCAAGACGAACCTTACCAGGGCCGCAGTTGGTGCGGCCACCGCCGGCGCGATGCTGATGAGCGCCGCCCCCGCCGCCGCGCGCGACCGTTATGATCGCGACGGCATCAGCGCAGGCGAAATCATCGCCGGCGCCGTCGTGCTCGGCGGCCTCGCGGCGATCTTGTCGAGCAACAACGACCGCTATGACCGCTACGACGACCGTTATCGCGGCCGATATAACGACCCGCGCTACGGCTATGGCTATGACTATAACCGTTATGGCAACAGCCGCAGCGCGGTCGGTCAGTGCGTCAACGCCGTCGAGCGCGGCAGCCGCCGCTATGGCCGCACCGACGTCACCCAGGTGACGGACATCGACCGCAAGCGCGACGGCTATCGCGTCAAGGGCCGCGTGGTCGTCAATGACGGCTGGCGGGGCCGCTGGGGTCGCGGCGGGTCGTATGACAAGGGCAAGTTCACCTGCGACATCCGCTATGGCCGCATTCACGACATTCGCTTCTCGGGCCTGCGCTAACATCCCGGCAAGTTGACAATCGGCCCGCCTGTGCCCCGGCACGGGCGGGCTTTTTGTTGGCGCGGGATCGCCCTGTCGCCATCGACGGATATCGAATCCGACCTTGCCATCGCGCGCACATCCCGCAAAAGTAGGCTTTTTTTGTCAAAGGGATCTGAGCCCATGCGCCGCCGTACACTCCTTGCCGCCGTTCCGGCCGCCGCGCTGTTGCCGACCGCAAGCTTCGCAGAGGGCACGAAACCCAAGCCAGCGCCCGCCGCGCCCAAGACGAACGCTTCGACGCCGCCGGTCTGGGAAGCGGGCGCCGACCGGTTCCTGCGACCCGACGTCCAAAGCGGTGACCGCCCGGTCGGTGCGAGCTTCGCATCGCGCACGGCCGCTTATGGTCTCAGCGGCGCGGCGGGCACCGCACACCCGCTCGCGACACAGGCGGGGATCGACATATTGAAACGCGGCGGGTCGGCGGTCGATGCGGCGATCGCGATCAACGCGTGCCTCGGGCTGCTCGAACCCACCGCGAACGGCATCGGCGGCGACGTCTATGCGATGATCTGGGACCCCAAGGCGAAGAAGCTCGCGGGCCTCGCCGGATCGGGCAAGAGCCCGCGCGGGCTCGACCTCGCGACGGTGCGGTCGCGCGCCAAGGGCGGCACGCTGCCCGCCTATGGCGCGATCAGCGTGTCGGTTCCGGGCACGGTCGACGGCTGGTGGACGATGCACCAGCGTTACGGCAAGCTGCCGTGGAAGGATTTGTTCGAGCCCGTCATCGCGCATGCCGAAGCGGGTGCGCCGGTGCCCGACATGATCGCTTATTATATCCGCCGCAGCCTCGCGGGCTTCCGCCAGCCGGGTCGCGGGATCGAAGAGGTCGACAATGCGCTGCGCACCTATGGGCTCGGCGACGGCAAGGGCCCCGCGGCGGGGCAGGTCTTCCGCAATCCCGACCTCGCACGCACCTTCCGCCTGATTGCCGAGGGCGGGCGCGACGCCTTTTACGAAGGCGAAATCGCGCGGACGATCGACGCCTATTTCAAGCGGATCGGCGGCTGGTTACGCTACGAGGATCTCGCCGCGCATCGATCCGAATGGATCGAGCCGCACAAGACCGGCTATCGCGGCACCGACGTCTATGCGCTCGGCGCCAACACGCAGGGCATCGCGACCCTGCAGATGCTCAACATCCTCGAGCAGTTCGACCTGAAAGGCGCCGGCTTTCAGTCGGCGCTGTCGATCCATTTGCAGGCCGAGGCGAAACGCCTCGCCTATGAGGACCGCGCGCGATATTATGCCGATCCGCACTTTGCCAACGTGCCGGTGGAATGGCTGATTTCGAAGGATTATGCCGCCGAACGCGCGAAGCTGATCCGCCCCGACCGCCTGCTCACCCCCGTGCATCCGGGACAAGCGCCGAGCCGCGGCGACACCACCTATTTCAGCTGCGCCGACAAGGACGGGATGATGGTGTCGATGATCCAGTCGAACTTCCGCGGCATGGGGTCGGGTCTCGTTGCCGACGGGCTGGGCTTCATGTTCCAGGATCGTGGGCAACTGTTCAGTCTGCAGGATGGGCATCCGAACATCTATGCGCCCGGCAAGCGGCCGTTCCAGACGATCATTCCGGGCTTTGCGGCGCGCGGGGATGTGCCGTGGATGAGCTTCGGGGTGATGGGCGGCGACATGCAGCCGCAAGGACAGGCGCAGATCGTCATCAATCGCGTCGATTACGGGCTCGAGATCCAGGCCGCTGGCGACTCGCCGCGCTGGCATCATGAAGGGTCGTCCGAATCGATGGGCGAGGATTCGCCCGGTCTCGGCGCGGCCGGCTTGCTGCGACTCGAAAACGGCGTTCCCGACGCAAGCCGCCGCAAGCTCGCCGATATCGGGTGGACATTGGGCGAGTCCGACGGGGGCTTTGGACGCTATCAGTGCGTCGAGCATCGCACGGACGGCGACACGCGCGTATATGCGGCGGCGAGCGAGATGCGCGCCGACGGGTGTGCGCTGGCCTATTGAACCCAAGCGGGCGACGGGCGGCGCTCGTTCCCGCCGGCCAAATATTCCGCGTAATTATCAAACACGATATACGAAAATTTACCTTCCCTGTTTAGGACTGGTGCTTGGGACCAATAAGATAACCGTCCGAGGTGGGAATCGGGCGGCAGATATTTGAGTCGCGCATGTCGAATCCCGAGGCTTCCCCTGCCTCACCGGCCCCCGATGAAAAGCGCCAGCCGCGGCAGTCGCGTCTGGTCAAGGCGGCGCTCGCCTGTCAGAGGCTGGGCCGGTTCGATGTCACCCTTCGCAATGTCTCGCTGACCGGAGTTGGTGGACAGGGCCCTCATATATTGCAGATCGGCGAGCGGATGACGCTGTTCCTGCCCGGCCACGAACCGATGATGGGCACGGTACGCTGGGTTGCCGGAACGCGTTTCGGCCTTCAGACCGACCGCGAAATCCAGACCATGCGCCTGCGCGCCGCGCATAACGATACGATCGTCGCCGCCGACAGCAGGGCCGATTTCCAGATCGTGCCGCCACCACGCGTCGACACCTGGCGCCCCGGGCTCACCCGTGCAACCGGCGTGCCGGGACAGTTCGGGCGCAAGGGGTAGAGCGCCGCCCTTCCTTCACCCGCGCGAATCAAAGGCCGACCGGGCCTTTTCGATCCGTTCGAGATTGGTCTCTGCCCAGATCCAGACCCCGCAAAAAGCCTCGCCCAGACTATGCCCCAGATCGGTCAGGCAATATTCGACCTTCGGCGGAACGACCGGATGGACCGTCCGGACCAGCAGGCCATCGCGTTCCATCGCGCGCAAGGTCTGGGTCAGCATCTTCTGGCTGATCCCCGGAACGAGCCGCGACAATTCGGTGAAGCGGCAGGTTCCACGATCCTCCAGCTCTTCGAGAACGAGTAGAGTCCATTTGTCGGCGACTCGGCCGATGAGCTCGTTGACGAGCGTTTCGACGCGCGGGTCGATCGGCGCGTGCGGATCATATGAAATTTTTTCGGGCATAGGCATAGCGGAAAATCCAAAACTCTCTTTCTGGTAACTATGGCACTTTCGGGTGCCTTCTTTCTTTTGGAGAGTGTAGGGATATCTAGACAGTCCTTCCCCCTCTGCAAAGGACGAAAGACCATGAAGACGACGGGCAACACCATCCTTGTCACCGGCGGCGGCTCGGGCATCGGGCTCGCACTCGCGCGGCGCTGGCACGACGCCGGCAACAATGTCATCATCACCGGGCGCAACACCGCGAAACTCGACGCTGCGATCGCAGGACGGCCGAATATGGCGGCAGTCTCGCTCGACGTCACCGACGCCGATGCGATCGCCGCCTTCGCGAAGGAGATCGTCGCCAAACATCCCGGCCTCAATGTGCTGGTCAACAATGCCGGCATCATGAGCGCCGAAGACGCGAGCGCGAAGCGCGATCTGACAGAGGCTGAAGCGACAGTCGTGACCAACATCCTCGGGCCGATCCGGCTGACCGACGCACTCGTCGATCATCTGGCGGCGCAAGCGGACAGCGCGATCGTCAATGTGACGTCGGGGCTCGCCTTCGTGCCCTTTCCCAAAGCGCCGACCTATTCGGCGACCAAGGCCGCGATGCACAGCTATTCGGTCGCGCTGCGGATCCAGCTCGCGGGCAAGGTCGAGGTGATCGAGTTGGCGCCGCCCGCGGTGCGCACCGACCTGACCCCCGGCCAGTCGACGCGCGAGGGCTATATGCCGCTCGACGATTTCGCCGACGAGGTGATGGCGATGTTTGCGATCGAACCGACGCCCGAGGAAATCCTCGTCCAGAACGTGCTGCCGCTGCGCAATGCCGAGGCGAACGGCAGCGTGCCGCAGGTGCTGGCGATGCTGAAGAATCTATAACTCCGCCTTCATATCGTCACTGCGAGCGTAGCGAAGCAATCCAGAGCAGCCTTGCGCCGCGCTGGATTGCCTCGCTACGCTCCTCGCAATGACAAGCGTGAGAATTGCGCTTTTCCCCCTTCCCCACTATATGGCCGCGCATCATGCAGATTCCCGGCCATATCGATCCCGTCACGACGGGCACTGTCCCGCTGCGCGGCGGCAACCGCATCGACCTCGTCGGGCTGACGCGCGATGCCATCCGCGCTGAGCTGGTCGAGGCCGGACTCGATGCCAAGGCGGCCAAGCTGCGCGCAAAGCAAATCTGGCATTGGATCTATCACCGCGGCGTCACCGATTTCGAGGCGATGACCGACATTGCCAAGACGATGCGCCCCTGGCTCACCGACCGCTTCATCATCGGGCGCCCGACGGTGCGCGAGGCGCAGGTGTCGAGCGACGGCACGCGCAAATGGCTGCTCGCGGCCGCCGACGGCCAGGAATATGAGATGGTCTTCATCCCCGATGCCGATCGGGGAACGCTCTGTGTATCGAGCCAGGTCGGCTGCACGCTCAATTGCCGCTTCTGCCACACCGGCACGATGCGCCTCGTGCGCAACCTCGGCGCGGGCGAAATCGTCGGGCAGGTCCTGCTGGCGCGCGACGCGCTCGGCGAATGGCCCAAAGGCACGATGGCGGGGTTTGGCGCCGACCCCGAAGATGTGGACGCCGACGATGACGCAGTCGGCCATTACACCGCCGACGGCCGCATGCTCACCAACATCGTGATGATGGGTATGGGCGAGCCGCTCTATAATTTCGACGAGGTCAAGGGCGCGCTAAAGATTGTGATGGACGGCGACGGGCTCGCGCTGTCGAAGCGGCGCATCACGCTATCGACCAGCGGCGTGGTGCCGATGATGGCGCGCGCGGGCGAAGAGATCGGCGTCAACCTGGCCGTTTCGCTCCACGCGGTGAGCAAGGAAGTGCGCGACGAAATCGTGCCACTCAACCGCAAATATGGCATCGAGGAACTGCTGCAGGCGTGCGCCGACTATCCGGGCGCGAACAATGCACGGCGCATCACGTTCGAATATGTGATGCTGAAGGACAAGAATGACAGCGACGCGGATGCGCGCGAACTCGTCCGGCTGATCAAACACTATGATCTGCCGGCAAAGGTCAATCTGATCCCCTTCAACCCCTGGCCCGGCGCACCCTATGAATGCTCGAGCCCCGAGCGAGTGCGCGCGTTCAGCAACCTGATCTTCAAGGCCGGAATTTCGGCGCCGGTGCGTACCCCGCGCGGGCGCGACATCATGGCGGCGTGCGGGCAATTGAAGAGCGCCGCGACCAAGCCCACGCGCGCCGAACTCGACCGTATTGCCGAGGAAAAGCAGGCCGCGCTCGGCTGATCGCGCAAGCTGCGCGTTATTATCACTGCAAAATACCCTCAGAAATCCGTCCTTTTCAGGGCGCGATCCTGCATAGCTATTCTATACCGTGTGGTAAAAATAACACAGGTAAGAAAATTGTCATATTCTGAACGATCCGTTCATTGCAGCGACAGCCGCGAACCCCATTTAGGGGCCGGGCCGCGACCCAAAGGGCGTAGGCCTGATTTGATTGAAGGAACGAAAAATGAAAAAATTCGCAGTTGCAGCCGCTCTCCTCTCCGCTGTCGTTGCCACCCCCGCCCTTGCGGCCCCCGCCGGCGAAGGCCGCGTGGAAGTTCGCGGCGGCCTGATCACCGGCAATGGCCAGGACGAAGGCACGGCCGGCCTCGCCGCCGGTTATGACTTCGACCTCGGCAGCTCGACCTTCGTCGGTGCCGAAATCGCGGGCGACAAGGTGCTCGTCGATGGCGCGAACGTCCAGTTCTCGGCCGGCGGCCGCGTTGGCGCCAAGATCGGTGCCAACGGCAAGCTCTACGCCACCGGCGGCTACACCTTCGGCGACGTCGACGATCCGTACGTCGGTGCCGGCTACCAGCACAAGCTGACCCAGAACGTCTATGCCAAGGGCGAATATCGTCACCAGTTCATCGACAATTTCGGTGACTTCGACACCTTCGTCGCCGGCATCGGTTTCGCTTTCTGATCCTTCGGAACAGCGAATGACAAAGGAGGGGCGGCCCGCGGGTCGCCCCTTTTCTTTTGCCCGCGATCCCGCCACGGTGCGGCGATGACGGCATTGGCTTATATCGGCGCGGCGCTCGCCGAAATCGCGGGCTGCTTCGCCTTCTGGGCGTGGCTGCGGCTGGACAAGCCGGTGTGGTGGATTGTGCCCGGCACGGCGTCGCTGGCGCTGTTCGCGTATCTTCTCACACTCGTCGATGCCGAGCATGCGGGACGCACCTATGCCGCTTATGGCGGGGTCTATATCGTTTCGGCGCTGGTGTGGCTGTGGGCGGTCGAAGGCGCGAAGCCCGACCGCTGGGATTTGATCGGCGCCGCGGTCTGCCTTGGCGGCGCGGCGATCATATTGTTCGGCCCGCGCGGCACCTAGCCCGCGTTCGGCAGCGCCTGTTCGACGAGCGGCGCGAGCCCCTCGGCCACGACCTTCACCCCCTTGGCATTCGGGTGGAGATTGTCGCCCAGCATCAGCGATTTATCGGTGACGACATTGTCGAGAATGAAAGGATAGAAGCTCGCCTCATATTTCGATGCAAGTTCGGGATAGATCGGGTTGAACTTGTTTGCATAGTCGCTGCCGAGGTTCGGCGCCGCCATCATGCCGGTGAGCAGGACCGGAATCTTGCGCTTCTGAAGCTCGGCGAGCATCGCGTCGAGATTGGCGCGCGTCTGGTCGGGACCGATCCCGCGCAGCATGTCGTTGCCGCCGAGCCCGAGCACGACGAGCGCGGGCTTCGCCTTCGCATTGTCGAGCACATAGGTCAGGCGCTGGCGCCCGGCAGCGGTCGTGTCGCCCGAAACGCCGGCATTCTGGACACGCGCGACGACGCCATCGTCGGCGAGCGCGGCCTGCAATTGCGGCGCAAGGCCTTCCTTTGGACCAAGCTGGTAGCCCGCGTATAGCGAGTCACCAAAGGCGATGACCAGCGGCGCGTTGGCGGGGATAGCGGGCGCCGCTTTTGCCGCAACCTTGTCATTGGTCGAAGCCGACGGGTTTTCCGCCGATCCGCATGCGGCGAGCGGTTGGCAAAGCGCAATCGCGCAACCATATATCAACAAAGAGCGCCATCCGGCCGTTCTCATTTCAAAGGGTCCCTTCTTGACCGACGCGCCTCGACCTTCGCCAGACCTGGCGATCGCCGCCCATAATGTGACGCTCACACTTGGAAGCGACAAGGCCCCTGTCGAAATTTTGCGCGGCGTCGATCTCGATGTTCCCGCAGGCGCCTCGGTCGCGCTGCTCGGCCCGTCGGGATCGGGCAAAAGTTCGCTGATGGCGGTGCTGGCCGGGCTCGAACGCGCCAATGGCGGCAGCATCCATGTCGCGGGGCTCGATTTTGCGACGATGGACGAGGATGACCTCGCACGCGCAAGGCGCGGGCGGATAGGCATTGTGCTGCAAGCCTTCCATCTGCTGCCGACGATGACCGCGCTCGAGAATGTCGCAGTGCCGCTGGAGTTGGCCGGGATTGCCGATCCCTTCGGACGCGCCGCGGCCGAGCTTGAAGCCGTCGGCCTCGGGCACCGCCTGACGCATTATCCCGCGCAATTGTCGGGCGGCGAGCAGCAGCGCGTCGCGATCGCGCGTGCGATGGCGAGCTCGCCCGCGATCATCTTTGCCGACGAGCCGACGGGCAACCTCGACACCGCAACCGGTCAGGCGATCATCGAACTGATCTTCGCGCGCCGTGCCGCATTGGGCGCGACCTTGCTCATCATCACGCACGACCCCGAACTCGCCGAGCATTGCGACCGCGTGGTCGTGATGCACGACGGGAAAATCGAAGAGCGGGCGGCCTAGGTGTTGCCCCTCGCCACGCTCTGGCGGATCGCTCGGCGCGACCTTGCGGCGCGCATCCGGGGGCTCCGCCTCCTCGCCGTCTGCCTGTTCCTCGGCGTCGCGACGCTCGCGGCGATCGGCAGCCTGACGCGCGGTATCACGTCCGAGCTGGAAGTGCGCGGGCAGACGATCCTCGGCGGCGATGTCGAATTCAGCCTGCCGCAGCGCGAGGCGACGGCAGAGGAGATGGCGGGATTCCGCCGTGTCGGCACGCCGTCGGCCACCGTGCGGCTGCGCGCGATGGCGAACGATCCAGATGGCGAGGCTTTGCTGTCCGAATTGAAGGCGGTCGACGGCGCCTACCCGCTCTATGGCACAATGCGGCTGGAAAGCGGCGCGCGCAAAGGACCGCCGCCGCCGGGCAACATCTGGATCGGCAAGGATCTCGTCTCGCGGCTCGACCTCAAGGTCGGCGAACGCGTGAAGTTCGGCGAGACGAGTTTCCTGATCGACGGCGTCATCGCCGAGGAGCCCGACCGGCTGGGCGAAGGCTTCACGCTCGGCCCCGTCGCGATCATCGGCCTTTCCGACCTGCCCGCGACGCAGTTGATCCAGCCCGGTAGCCTCTACGAGAGCAAATATCGCCTCCGCCTGCCCGACAGCGCGAACCCAGAAGCGGTCGGCAAGGCGCTGACCGCCGAATTCCCCGACGCGGGCTGGGACATCACCGACAGCAGCAACGGCGCTCCGGGCACGCGGCGCTTCATCGAGCGCATGGGGCAGTTCCTGTCGCTCGTCGGGCTGGCCGCGTTGGTGATCGCCGGGATCGGCGTCGGCAACGGCGTCGCGAGCTATCTTGCGGGCAAGCGCCCCGGCCTCGCGACGCTGAAAGTGCTCGGCGCCGACAGCGGCACGGTGGCGCGTATCTATGGTTTGCAGATTCTCGCGGTCGCGGCGGTGTCCATCGTCGCTGGCCTGATCGTCGGCGCGCTCGCGCCCGCGGCCATCGGCTGGATCGCTGGCGATGTGCTACCGGTCAAACCCGGTATCGCCATCTATCCGCTGCCGCTCGCCGTCAGCGCCGCCTATGGCCTGCTCATCGCCATCGCCTTTGCCCTGCCCCCGCTCGCGGCGACGCGGCACGTTCCCGCCGCCGGGCTTTACCGCGCGACGGTCAGCGGCGCGGCGCGGATCGACCGGCGGACGGTCGTCGCGGTCGCGGCGGCGCTGGCCGCGATCATCGCGCTGGCGGTCGGCACTGCGCGCGAACCTTTGTTCGCCTTGAGTTTCATCGGGGCGGCGGTCGGTCTTCTCCTCATCCTCGTCGGGCTCGGCTGGCTGGTGCGCCGCACCGCGAGCCGCCTGCCGCGACCGAAACGCCCGCTGTTCCGCCTCGCGCTTGCAAACCTGCACCGCCCCGGCGCCGCAACCGGGGCGCTCGTCGTCGCGCTCGGGCTCGGGCTGACCTTGTTCGTGACGCTGGCGGCGATCCAGACGAGCATCACTGCCGAAATCCGCTCGACGGTGCCGCAGCGTGCGCCGAGCTTCTTCGTGCTCGACGTCCCGCGCGCCGAGACCGCGCGCTTTCAGACGATGGTGAAGGGGGCCGACGCCAAGGCCGAGGTCAACATGATCCCGGCGCTGCGCGGCAGCGTCACCGAATTTGCCGGCCAGCGCGTCGACGAACTCGCCGAATTGCCCGAGGGCGCGTGGGTGCTGCGCGGCGATCGGGGGCTAACCTATAGCCCCGTGTTGCCCAACGGCAGCGAGCTGGTCGGCGGCCAATGGTGGGCGGCCGATTACAAGGGACCGCCCTTGGTCAGTGTCGAGCAGGAGGTTGCCACATCTCTCGGGCTGAAGCTGGGCGACACGCTGTCGGTCAATGTGCTGGGGGTCGAGGTGCAGGCGAAGGTCGCATCGTTCCGCACCGTCAACTGGGACAATTTCGGGCTCAACTATGTGCTCGTCTTTTCGCCCGGCACCTTTGATGCGGCGCCGCATAATATGGTCGCGACGGTGGCGGTCGGCCCCGAGGCCGAAACCGCCCTGTCGCGCAGCATACCGCGTGCCTTCCCGTCAGCGTCGCTGATCGCGGTGCGCGATGTCGTGTCGCAGGTCACGACCCTGCTGACGCAGATGAGCCAGGCAATCGCCGCGGCGGCGAGCATCGCGATCCTCGCGGGGATCGCGGTGCTGATCGGTGCGATTGCGGCGAGCCGCGAGCGGCGCGTTTACGACAGCGTGATCCTGAAACTGCTCGGCGCCACGAGGGGCCAGATATTGGGTGCGCAGGGCATGGAATATGCGGTACTCGCGGCGATATTGGCGGTGCTGGCGCTGGGGCTTGGCCTTGCGGGCGCCTGGTATGTGGTGACGCAATTGTTCGACTTCGACTTCGCCCCCGACCCGCTGATCGTCGGGCTGACCTTGCTTGGCGGCGCGGGGCTGTCTTTCCTGATCGGGATTGCGGGCAGCTGGCCTTTGCTCTCGGCGAAACCCGCGCAGGCGCTGCGCAGCTTGTAATCCATCCGTTCGTGTCGAGCGCAGTCGAGACGCCCCTCGCGGCAGAGCAAGGTCGAAAGGCATCTCGACTTCGCTCGATGCGAACGGGAGGGGCAGGTCAGTTCAGAATCCGCACCACCGCCGAAACCGCAGCGACGCCGAGCACGACCGCGACCATCGCCTGCCAGACATGCGGCGGCACGCTGCCGAAATGGCGCCCGCCGATCCGGTTGCCGAGCCACATCGGCAGGAAGAGGACCAGTGCCAAGATGAAGAGCCGCCAGGTCGCGATGCCGACCCAGAGCGCGGCGAGCGTGCCCGCGATAGCGGTCGCGAAGAAGATCAGCATCATCGAGGCGCGTGCGACTTTCGGCTCAAGATGACGGCGAAGGTAGAATGGCACGACGGGCGGCCCCGGCATCGCGGCGAAGCCGGTGAGGATGCCCGAGGCGATCCCCGTCCCCGCGATCGCGATACGCCCCGGCCGGTGCCCCTCGGGCTGTTTCGGCAGCAGGACGGCAACAAAGGCGCCGACCGCGATCAGCGTGATCAGCAGCCGCGCGACATCGGGCGTCGTCGCGTCGAGCGCGAACATGCCGACGGGCGTTGCGAGCATCGCGAGCAGCGCGATCGGGATCGCGGTGCTACGGTCGGCATCGGCCATGATGACTTTCAAACCCACCGGACCGATCAGCAATTGCAGCAGGATGCCGAGCACCACCGCCTCGCCCGGCGCGATGATCAGCCCGAGCAAAGGCACGAGGATGATCGCCATGCCGAAGCCCGTCAGCCCGCGCACATAGGCCGCGCCAAACGTCATCGCCGCCGCGCCGGCGAGCGTCAGCGGTGCGATGCTGACCAGCTGAGAAAGGCTCGTCACCCGGCGCGGAGATCCGGCGGGGTCGCCTCACCCTTCAGCATCGCGATCGCTTCGGCGAGCGGCATGATGCGCTGGCCGTCCTGCCCGAGGGTGCGGATCGCGACCGTACCTTCCTCTGCCTCGCGATTGCCAACCACGAGTAGGTACGGAACCTTCGCGAGGCTGTGTTCGCGGACCTTGTAGTTGATCTTTTCGTTGCGAACGTCGATTTCGGCGCGAATACCCGCCGCGGCGAGCTGTGCCACCGCGTCCTTGGCGTAATCGTCGGCGTCCGAAACGATCGTCGCGACGACCGCCTGCACCGGCGCGAGCCAGGTCGGGAAGCGGCCGGCGAAATGCTCGATCAGGATGCCGATGAAACGTTCGTAGGTGCCGAGGATCGCGCGGTGGAGCATCACCGGGCGGTGGCGCTCGCCATCTTCGCCGATATAGCTTGCGTCGAGCCGTTCGGGCATTACGCGGTCGGACTGGATCGTCCCGCACTGCCACGTCCGCCCGATCGCGTCGGTCAGGTGGAATTCGAGCTTGGGAGCATAAAAGGCACCCTCGCCCGGCAGTTCTTCCCAGCCATAATCGTCATTCGCCATGCCCGCGCGTTCGACGGCCTCGCGCAGCTCGGCCTCGGCCTTGTCCCACATCTCTTCGGTGCCGAAGCGCATGTCAGGGCGCAGCGCGAGCTTCACCGCATATTTCTCGAACCCGAGCTGTTTGTAGACGCGGTCGAGCAGTTCGCAGAAGCTGCGCACTTCCTCGACGATCTGGTCCTCGCGGCAGAAGATATGGCCGTCGTCCTGCGTGAACTGGCGCACGCGCATGATGCCGTGCAGCGCGCCGTGCGGCTCGTTGCGGTGGCAGCAGCCCATTTCGGCCATGCGCAGCGGCAGGTCGCGGTACGACTTCATGCCCTGGCGGAAGATCAGGACGTGCGCGGGGCAGTTCATCGGCTTGAGCGCCATCCACTCGGCGTCGTCCGACACCAGCGGGCCTTCGTCTTCGATGTTCGGCACCTCGTCGGGGATGACGAACATATTTTCGCGATATTTGCCCCAATGGCCCGACTGTTCCCACTGTTTGGCGTCCATCACCTGCGGGGTCTTGACCTCCTGATAGCCCGAGCCGTCGATCGCGCGGCGCATATAGGCTTCAAGCTCGCGGTAGATGCGATAGCCCTTGGGGTGCCAGAAGACGCTGCCATGCGCCTCTTCCTGCAGGTGAAACAGGTCCATCTCGCGGCCAATCTTGCGATGGTCACGTTTCGCGGCTTCTTCGAGCCGGACGAGATGTTCGGCGAGCTGCTTCTTGTTGAGCCAGCCGGTGCCATAGATGCGGCTGAGCTGCGCATTCTTCTGATCGCCGCGCCAATAGGCGCCCGAGACGCGCGTCAGCTTGAACGCAGCGGGGTCGAGCTTGCCCGTCGAGGCGAGGTGCGGGCCGCGGCACATGTCCATCCAGCCTTCACCGCTGCGATAGACGGTGAGTTCCTCGCCTTCAGGCAATTCGGCGGCCCATTCGGCCTTGAAGGTCTCGCCATCGGCCTGCCATTTGGCGATCAGCTTGTCGCGCTCCCACACTTCGCGCGTCAGCGGCAGGTCGGCGGCGATGATCTTGCGCATCTCCTCCTCGATCAGCGGCAACTCGTCGTCGCGGAACGGGCCATGTTCGGCGGTCGGCGCGAAGTCGTAATAAAAGCCGTCGCCCGTCGACGGGCCGAAGGTGATCTGCGTGCCGGGAAACAGATTCTGCACCGCCTCCGCCAGCACATGGGCATAATCGTGGCGCACGAGTTCGAGCGCATCGGCCTCGTCGCGGCTCGTCACCAGCGCCAGGTTGGTGTCTTCCTCCAGCGGGCGCATGATGTCGCGAAGCTCGCCGTCGATCTTTGCCGCGAGCGCGGCCTTGGCGAGGCCGGGTCCGATGTCGGCCGCGATTTCGGCCGCGGTAGTGCCGCGCACGACTTCACGGGCAGAGCCATCGGGAAGGGTGACACGGATCATCTCGGACATCGAAAATACAGCCTTTCAGGGCAAAATTGCCGCGCCCCTTTGCCAGCATGCGATATGGGCGGCAAGGGGCGGATTCACAACAGGACTTGAAATGATACAATGTATCATTATCTGGCATCACGAGCCCCTCCCGCGAAAGAATCTTCATGTGCCTCCCCGCCGAGCGCCCGCGCCTTGCCGACCTGACGGGGATATTCCTGTCGTTGACCTGCCTGATCCATTGCCTCGCATTGCCGCTCGCCATCCTCATCGCCCCCGCGCTCAGCCGCTGGATCGCGCTGCCCGAAGGCGTCCATGCGGCGATTCTGCTGCTGGCGCTGCCCGCGGCGGGGATCGCGATGCGCGACGGGTGGCAGCGGCATCGGCGCTTGTCGCCCGCGATCCTCGCCGCAACGGGGCTGGGTCTGCTCGCGCTCGGCCTGTCGGCGCATGAGGGATGGATCGCGGCCGCCGATCCCGAGGCCGCCGACCGCCTTCTGACCTCCGCTGGCGCGCTGACACTCGCCGCCGCGCATCTTGTCAACTGGCGCTGGCGTCACAGCGGCGGCGGGCATAGACTGCGGCGATGACCGATACACCCGCCCACCATATCGCCGCGATCCTGCCTTGCAGCGATCTTGATGCGAGCACCGCCTTTTACGAAAAGCTCGGCCTGTCGGTCGTCAGCGACTATGGCAGTTACCGCCTGCTCGAAGATGGCAAGGGCTGGCGGCTTCACCTGACCAATGAATCCCGACCGACGTGGCCCGAGCGCGACCATAACCCGTTCGGCCTCTATCTCTATACCAACCGCGTCGACGAACTGGCCGAGCACATGCGCGATGCGATTCTCGGGCCCGAGAAAGCGCCGACGCACAAGCCGTGGGGCATTTACGAATTCGCGCTGTCGGACCCAGACGAGACGCTGGTCCGCATTGGCTGGCCGAGCGCGCTGGTCACTTGAGACACAGGCGTGAACTCGATCAGCTTGCCCCCCTGCCCCTCTCCCGCTAGGGCGGCGGCAGCCGGAAAGGAGCCGTCCCCTCATGCTCAAGTCGTTCAAGCGCCTGTTCGTCGACCATCCGAAGAGCGTCGATGAAAATTACATCGAGCATTTCGGTGTCGCGTCGAAATTCGGCGTGACGATGATCTGGGGCGGCCTGTGCGCGCTCGTACATGCGGTCGTTCCGGGCTGGTGTATCACCACGGGCAGCGACACGATCCAGCGGCTTAATCACATCATGGTCGAAAAGCGGCGCGCCAAGGGGCAGGCGGTGATGCAGATGAGCACGATCGACTGGGTCATCTGATCGCGGTGGACGGCGCTCCCGACTATCTCGACCGCCCCGGCCGCCCGCGGCTCGCCTATCGCCGTACGCCGGGCGCTGGGCCGACGATCGTTTTCCTGCCCGGCTATATGTCCGATATGGCGGGCGGCAAGGCGACCGCATTGTTCGACTGGGCGGCAAGCGAGGGCCACGCCTGCCTGCTGCTCGATTATGCCGGATGCGGGCTGTCGGATGGGCTGTTCGCCGATCAGACCTTGCTCGACTGGCGCGGCGACGTGCTCGACCTGATCGACGCGAAGGCCGATGGGCCGATCGTCCTCGTCGGATCGTCGATGGGGGGCTGGCTGATGCTGCTTACCGCGCTGGCGCTGATGCAGCGCGACGGGCCGGGCCGGGTGGCGGGCCTCGTCGGAATCGCGGCGGCGCCCGATTTCACCGACTGGGGCTTCACCGACGCCGAAAAAGCGATCATCCAGGCCGAAGGCGCGCTGGCCGAGGAAACGCCCTACAGCGACCAACCCTATGTGACGACGCGCAGTTTTTGGCAGTCGGGCGAGGCCAACCGCCTTCTCGACACCGAAATTCCCCTCACCTGCCCCGTCCGCCTGCTCCACGGGCAGGAAGACGGCGACGTGCCGCCCGACATCAGCCTGCGCCTGTCGGCGGCGCTCGCGAGCACGGATGTGCAGGTGGCGCTGGTCAAGGGCGGCGATCACCGTTTGTCGCGCGATGGCGACATCGCGCTGCTGATCGACACGGTCGCGCGGCTCGCCACGCAAATCTAGAAGAGGACTTCCATGGCCCGCAGCGATTTCCGGTTCCACGTCACCAAGCGCGTCCGCTATGCCGAGATCGACGCGCAGCGCGTCGTGTTCAACAGCCGCTACCTCGAATATTTCGACATCGGGATCACCGAATATTGGCGCGCTGCCGGCGTTTATGATCGCTGGCCCGGCCACAGCAGCCCCGAATTCCACGTCGCGCGCGCCGAGGTCGATTACAAGGTTCCGATCCTGCTCGACGAAGAGATCGACATCTGCGTGCGCGCCTCGCGCGTCGGCAAAAGCTCGATGACCTTCCTGTTCGAACTGCACGGCGCGGGGAAAGACGACCTGCGTGCGAGCGGGCAGCTGATCAACGTCCATGTCGCCGAAGCGCAGGGCGCGCCCGCGCCGGTGCCGGACGAATTCCTATTCCTGTTCGAAGCGTTTGAAGAGCGGCCCCTTCGCGCCTAATATGGCGACATGACCAAATATCTTCATACGATGATCCGCGTGTCGGATCCCGACGCTACCACCCGCTTCTTCAAGCTGATCGGGCTGGAGGAAACGCGCCGTTTCGACGACGAGAAGGGTCGCTATACGCTGATCTTCCTCGCCGCCCCCGGCCAAGGCAATGTCGCCGAAGTCGAGCTGACATACAATTGGCCCCCCGCCGACGGCTCGCCGGCCGAGGAATATACGGGCGGACGCAATTTCGGGCATCTCGCCTACCGCGTCGACGATATTTACGCGACGTGCCAGCGACTGATGGACGCGGGAGTGACGATCAACCGCCCGCCGCGCGACGGTCATATGGCGTTCGTGCGCTCGCCCGACGGCATTTCGGTCGAGCTGTTGCAGGAAGGCCATCTGCCCCCGCAGGAACCCTGGGCTTCGATGCCGAACACCGGCAGCTGGTAAAAGCGCAGCGCCCCGCGCGAAAGCGAGACTTTCCGCGGGGGCTGTGGCAGAGTGGCACACCAAGGTCCGCTGGCATCCGCTCCGTCTTGTGGATGCGAGAGCTGGAAAGGAGACAAGGTGGCTGCGCTGGATATCGTCCGTATTCCCGTCCTTAGCGACAATTATGTCTGGCTGGTCCATGATCCCGCCAGCAAGGCCACGATGGTCGTCGATCCTGCCGTCGCCGAGCCCGTCCTTTCTGCGGCGGCGGAGCGCGGCTGGACGATCACCGATATCTGGAACACCCACTGGCACCCCGATCACACTGGCGGCAACGCCGCGATCAAGGAGGCGACCGGCTGCACGATTACCGGCCCCGCGGCGGAATATGCGCGTATCCCGACGCTCGATGTGCAGGTGAAGGGCGGCGACCAGGTGCGGCTGGGCGAGCATGTCGCCGACGTCTGGGACGTGCCCGCGCACACCGCGGGACATATCGCCTATCACTTCGCCGAAGAGACCGCGATCTTCGTCGGCGACACGATGTTTGCGATGGGTTGCGGGCGATTGTTCGAAGGCACCGCCGAACAGATGTTCGCCAACATGCAGAAGCTCGGCACGCTCGACGATGCCACCCGAGTCTACTGCGCGCACGAATATACGCTGTCGAACGCGCGCTTCGCGGTAACGGTCGAGCCGGACAATGAGGCGCTGGCGGCGCGGCTTGCCGCGGTCGAAGCCGCGCGGGCGGTGGGCGAGCCCACCGTCCCGACGAGCATAGGCGCCGAACGCGCGACCAACCCCTTTTTCCGCGCGCCGAACGCGGGCGAGCTTGGCCGTATTCGCGCGCTCAAGGATGCCGCCTGATGCCGTCGCCGCTTCAGCGCCTATTCATCTGCAACGGCCATAGTGGCCGATCACAAGGAGCATTTTCATGGCGAAGCTGAACCTGATGGCTGCCGCGCTGTTGACCGCGGCCGTGCCGCTGGTCGCCAGTTGCGCGCCCGCTGGCTCCGCCGAAGCCGGCACGGCGGCGCTTACGCCCAAACAGGCCGAGCGGCTTGACAAGCAGCTTGCCGGCAAGGTTCCGGGCGAACCGATGAAATGCCTGCCGAGCTATCGCACCAACGAGACGATCCGCGTGTCCGACAGCATCCTGCTCTATCGTTCGGGCGGCAATCTCGTGTATCGCAACGACCTGAAAAGCAGCTGCCCCGGCCTCGCGCGCGACAGCGACATCATGGTGGTGCGCCAGTTCGGGTCGTCGACCTGTGAAGGCGATTTCTTTCATCTGGTCGACCGGTCGAGCGGCATTCGCGGCCCGACCTGCGTTTTCGGCGAATTCGTCCCCTATCGCAAACCGGAGGGGGACAAAGGCTGAGCCCTTGCGTTCAGCCGCAGGCGGGGTCCGGTTTGCGCCGAGCTCTTCGGGTCGCACCCCCGCCTGCACCTGCCAAGATCACGCCCTATAGAGGGCTGCGATCTTGTCCGCATAAACCTGCTTCAAAATGTGGCGCCGGATCTTCATCGACGGCGTCATCTGCTCGTTCTCGATCGTGAACGCTTCGTCGGCGAAGTCGAACTTGCGCACCTTTTCGATCACCGAGAGCTGGCCGTTGACGCGGTCGATCGCGGCGCGCAGCGCGGCGCGGAACTTCTCATGCTCGCGCAGCAACTTCATATCCTTGGGCAGCCCCTCGACCTCGGCCCATTCGGCCGCCCATTCGGGATCGGGGACGAGAATGCCGACCAGATGCGGGCGCTTGTCGCCGTAAACCATCGCCTGCAGGATTTCGGGCTGGAGCGTCAACATGCCCTCCACCCGCTGCGGCGAGACATTGTCGCCCTTGTCGTTGACGATCAGATCCTTCTTGCGGTCGGTGATGACGATACGGCCTTGCCCGTCGATATGCCCGATGTCGCCGGTGTGGAGCCACGGCCCCGCTTCGGGGGCGGCCGGATCGGGGATGAGCACGCGCTCGGTCTCGGCGTGGTTGCGCCAATAGCCCTTCATGACGAGTTCGCCGCGAACGCAGATCTCGCCGTCGTCGGCGATCCGGACTTCGGTGTTCATCAGCGGCGGGCCCACGGTGTCCATCTTGATCCCCGCGCTCGGGCGGTTGCAGCTGATCACCGGCCCCGCCTCGGTCTGGCCATAGCCCTGCAAGAGCGTCAGCCCGATCGAGTGGAAGAAGACGCCGATTTCGGGATTGAGCGGCGCGCCGCCCGACACCAGCGCCTTCATCCGGCCGCCAAAGCGCTTTTGGATCTTGGGACGGAATAATTTGTCGAGGATGAGGTCGACCGGACGGTCGAGCACGCCCATGCGGCGCTCATAATCCTTTTCGCCGACGCGCAGCGCCTGGTTCAGCATCCAGTTGGCGAGCTTGCCCTGTTTCTCGACCGATTTGATCATCCGCGCGCGGATCACCTCGAACAGGCGCGGCACGACGACCATGATCGTCGGACGCGTCTCCTCGATGTTCGAGACGAGCTTCTCGAGCCCCTCGCTGTAATAGATTTGCGCGCCGACCATGATCGGCAGGAACTGGCCGCCCGAATGTTCATAGGCGTGGCTCAGCGGCAGGAAGGAGAGGAAAACCTCTTCGTCGCCGATACCGAAATCGTTGACGAGCACCTCCGCCGCGCCCGCCGCATTATGGAGGATCGCGCCGTGATGCTGCATCACCCCGCGCGGCGCGCCGCCGGTGCCGCTGGTGTAGATGAGGCAGGCGGTATCCTCGCGCTTGACGCCGAGCCCGCGCGCCTTGGTCTCCTCGATCCAGGTCTCGCCGCCCTCTACAAGTGGCGCCCAGTCGTGGACCGTGACCTCGCCCTGCTGGCCGACACGCAGGCCTTCCATCGTGATGACGATATGCGCCTCGGAACGCATCACCGCCGGCATCAGCGTCCGCGCGAGCTTCGCGGTCGAGACGATCACCGCTTTTGCTCCGCTGTTGTCGAGGATATGCTGGTGATCGCGTTCGGTGTTGGTCGTGTAGGTCGGTACCGTGATGCAGCCGGCGGCCATGATGCCGAGGTCGGCGATGCACCATTCGGGCCGGTTCTCGCTGACCAGCACCACCCGGTCGCCCTCCTTGAGGCCGAGTTCGCGCAGATTGTGTGCGAGCGCGGCGACCTGGTTCGCGACCTGCCGCCAGCTCAGCGGCTGCCACGCGCGGTCGGCCTTGCGCCACAGGAAGGGATCTTCGCCGCCGCGCCCCGCGCGGTCGAAGAACATCGCGACCAGACTCGGAAAATGGTCGAGATGGGGGTTTTCAAGCTTCATTCTGCCTCTCTCCAGGGAGATTCATTGCTTCTGTTCTGTTTTCGTTGGATTAATTCTGTGCCGGCGCGCCGTCGATCGACGAGCTGCCGGGGCCGCGCGGATCTGCGGCGCCCCGATAGCCCGCCGCGGTGCGTTCGACCGCGTTGAGTTTGGAGCCGAGTCCGGTGGCGGTGAAGCTGTAACCGAACGGTTTCATCTTCGCGGCGATCGCCTGCCCTGCTGCATTGTTTTCGATCAGCACGCCATCCTTTCCGAAGAAGAGATTGGGCAGTTCCATCGCCGACTTCGCATCAAGTCCCCAGTCGAGCACGCCGATTAGCACCTTGGTGACGTGCATGATGATGCGCTTGCCGCCCGCCGATCCGACCGCAAGCACGACCTTGCCGTCGGGACCGTAAACGATCGTCGGAGACATCGAAGAGAGCGGGCGTTTGCCAGCCTCCACGCGGTTCGCCGTCGGCACACCGTCCTTCATCGGCGCAAGGTCGAAATCGGTGAGTTCGTTGTTGAGAAAATAGCCGTTGGCGATGAGCTGGCTACCGAAAATGCTTTCGACGGTCGAGGTCATCGATACGACATTGCCAGCGGCATCGACGGTGACGAAATGCGTCGTGCCCTGTTCGGGAATCGCCGGCGCAGCGGCGCGCGGCTTCGCGCCCGGCGGGGTTCCGGGCTCGTAGCGGCCCGCGGCGCCGTAAGGCGAGATGAGCTGGCGGCGCTGGTCAAGATACGCCTTGTCGAGCAAGCCCTTAACCGGAACGTCGACGAAATCGGCATCGCCGAGATAGGCGGCACGATCGGCATAGCTGAGCTGCATCGCTTCAGCGAGCAGATGCCAGCTCATAGGATTGTCCTTGCCCATCGCCTTCATGTCCCAACCCTCGACCAGACCGAGGATGCCGAAAACGGTGGTCGCGCCCGACGAGGGCGGTCCCATGCCGCAGACCTTGTAGACGCGATAGCTGGTGCAGACGGCGGGACGTTCCTTCGCCGTATAGGCGGCGAGATCCTTCGCCGTAAGCTGCGTCGCGTTGCGCGGGGCCTTTGCCACCGCATCGGCGATCGCCTTTGCATTCGCGCCCGAGTAAAAGGCCTCGGGGCCGCGCGCCGCAATGTCGCGCAGGATCGCGGCATAGGCGGGGTTCTTGAGCCGCGTACCGACCGGCGCGGGCTTGCCGTCGACATAATAGATTGCGCGCGCGTCGGGAAAATCCTTCCACATCGGCTCGAACTGGACGAGCCAATTGTTCAGCGCGGGGGTGACGAGAAAGCCCTCCTCGGCAAGCTTGATCGCGGGCTGGAACAGCGCCTTCCATTCGAGCTTGCCCCATTTCCTGTGCGCCATTTCCATCAGGCGCATATTGCCGGGGACTCCCACCGACAGCCCGCCGGGAATGACGTCCATATAGCCCCGCGGCGTCCCGTCGGGACCGAGGAAGCGTCCGGGCTTTGCCGCCGCCGGCGCCATTTCGCGACCGTCGATCGTCGAGATGCTGCCGTCCTGTGCATTGTGGTGCAACATGAAGCCGCCGCCGCCGATGCCGCTCGACTGCGGTTCGACCAGCGTCAGCACCGCGACCATGGCGACGGCAGCGTCGGCTGCGGTGCCGCCTTGGTGCAAAATTTCGCGCCCCGCCTCGGTCGCGCGCGGGTCGGCCGACGAGGTTACGCCCTGCGCGGCGGCGAGCGACGGGAGGATGAAGGTGACGAGCGCGGCAAGCGGGAGGAATCTTTTCAACATGGCCGCGACATTGGCGTGGCCCTCGGGCCAACGCAACCCCGTCAGTGTGCGGTGCCCACCGCGTCGGCTACACGCGCGAAACCGTCGCGCGCGGCGAGCTTTTCAAGGCCATGCGCGATCCGCGCCGCGAGACCCGGGCCTTCATAGACCATCGCCGAATAGATCTGGACCAGCCCGGCGCCGGCGCGAATGCGCCCCCACGCGTCGTCCGCCGATGCAATCCCTCCCGCGGCGACGAGCGGCAGCTTGCCCCCGCTCGCAGCGTGGAAATCCTTGACGCGCCGAAGCGCCAGCCCGGCAAGCGGAGCGCCCGACAGGCCGCCGGCTTCCCCCGCATGGCGCGAGGCGAGCACAGGGCGTTCGATCGTGGTGTTCGAGACGATGACCGCGGCCAGCCCCTTGTCGAAGGCGACGGCTACGATGTCGTCGATGTCCGCGGGTTCGAGATCGGGCGCCACCTTCAGGAACACGGGCTTTGCCGCTCCCGGCGGCTGCGCGGCCGCGACGCCGTCGAGCAGCGCCTCGAGCGCGCCCTTGTCCTGGAGCGCCCGGAGGCCCGGCGTATTCGGCGACGAGATATTGACCGTCAGATAGTCGGCGAGCGGCGCCATCGCCGCCGCGCCCTTCGCATAGTCCGCGATGCGGTCGGCGCTGTCCTTGTTCGCGCCGATGTTGATGCCGAGCGGCACCGGCAGGCCGTGGCGGCGCAGGCAGCGGATTCGCTCGGCTGCCGCCGCCTGCCCGCCATTGTTGAACCCCATGCGGTTGATCACCGCCCGGTCCTCGACCAGCCGGAACAGCCGCGGGCGCGGGTTGCCGTCCTGCTGCAGCGGGGTCAGCGTGCCGACCTCGACAAAGCCGAACCCGAAATGCGGCATCGCATGCGCGACGCGGGCGTCCTTGTCGAAGCCGGGCGCGAGGCCGACGGGGTTGGGAAACCGGAGCCCCGCGAATTGGGTCGCGAGCACCGCGCTCGTCAGCGCGTGCCGCGCGCGCGGCAATGGCTGGAGCGCGCCAAGCGTCAGATTGTGCGCGGCTTCGCCGTCGGTGGCGTGGACGATCGGGCGGACGAGCGCATAGGCGGCGTCGGTAAGCGAGGCGAAGAGCGACATGGCCCGCCATTGCGCCGAGCGGGGCGCTATGGCAAGCCCCCCTCGGGCCAGCATGAATGCTTGAAAAAACCGGGAGAAAATCGTGTCGCACCTTCGCCTTGCCGCCAATATGTCCACCGGCCTGCTGCTGCTCGCCGTGGCGGGCTGCGCCCCCGCCGCGATCGATCAGGCGCCGGCGACCGCCTCGGCGCCTGCCGCGCCGCCCCCTCCCGGAACGCCCGCCGGCGCCCCGCTCGCCGATTTTTTCCAGAAATATGACGAGGCGCAGCTGTCGCTTTCGCCAGAGACCAAGGCGTATCGCGGAATCCGCGACGGCGATTACGGCAAATGGGACGAGGTGAGCGACGAGGCAGAGGTCGCGCGGCACAAGCTGCAGCAGGCGACCGCCGCCGCGATGCGTGGCAGCTACGACCCAGCCAGCCTGTCGTCCGACGATGCGCTGTCGTTCGAGCTGTTCAACGCGCAGGCCGCGCGCGAGGAGAGCCTGTTCGCCTATCGCCACCATAATTATCTGTTCAACCAGATGCGCGGCGCGCAAAGCCAGATGCCGGCGTTCCTGATCAACATCCACCGCGTATCGAACGTCGGCGAGGCCGAAGCCTATGTCGAACGCATCCGCGGCATCGGCCCGGTGATCGACGCGCTGACCGCGCAGTCGGCCGAACGCGCGAAGCTGGGCATCCAGCCCCCCAAATGGGTCTATGCCTATGTCATCTCGGACATCGAGAATCTGCTGAAGCCGGACAACGCGCTGATCGAGGATATCACCGCCAAGGTCGAAAAGCTCGACATCGCGGCCGCCGAAAAGGCCCGGCTGGTCGGTGCCGCCAAATCGGCGTGGTCGACGAGCGCCGGCCCCGCCTACACCCGCCTGCTTGCCGAAATGAAACGCCAGCAACCCGGTGCGCCGACCGCGGACGGCGTCTGGCGGCTGCCCGACGGCAAGGCCTATTATGAGGCGCTGCTCGCCAATTACACGACCACCGACATGACAGCGGCGCAAATCCACGATCTCGGCCTCGCCGAAGTCGCGCGCATTCATGGCGAGATGAAGACGATCATGGCGAAGGTCGGCTTCAAGGGCACGCTACAGCAATTTTTCGTGCACCTGCGCACCAGCCCGCAATATTTCTACACGACGCGCGAAGCCTATCTCGCCGACGTCGATGCCAAGGTGAAGGCGATGGAGGCGCGCCTGCCCGCCTTCTTCAACACGCTGCCCAAGGCGCACCTGCAGGTGAAGGCGGTCGAGGCGTTCCGCGAAAAGTCGGCAGGCAAGGCTTTCTATCAGTCGCCCTCGCCCGACGGGTCGCGACCGGGAACCTATTATGTGAACCTCTATGACCTTCGCGACATGTCGAAGACCGAGCTCGAGGCGCTCGCCTATCATGAGGGCATCCCGGGCCATCACCTCCAGCGCGCGGTGCAGACCGAACTGACCGGCCTGCCGCCCTTCCGCCGCTTCGGCGGCTTCACCGCCTACACCGAGGGTTGGGGCCTTTATACCGAGGAACTCGCCAAGGACATGGGATTCTACACCGATCCCTACAGCGATTTCGGTCGTCTCGGCATGGAATTGTGGCGCGCGTGCCGGCTCGTCGTCGACACGGGCATCCACGACAAGCGCTGGAGCCGCGAGCAGGCGATCCAGTATCTGAAGGACAACACCCCCAATCCCGACGGCGACATCGAAAAAGCGATCGAACGCTATATCGTCTATCCGGGACAGGCGACCGCCTATCTGATCGGCAAGCTCAAGATCATGGAATTGCGCGGCCGCGCGCAGGCTGCCCTCGGCGAAAAATTCGATTTTCGTGCCTTCCACGACGTCGTGCTCGAATCGGGTCCGGTTCCGCTCGACATCCTCGAAAGGCGGGTCGATAACTGGATCGCCGCGCAGAAGGGTTAAGCAAATTGACGATTGGCGCTTGACGCGCGGGTATGAAACGCAAATGATTTACCCCAGATAAGAAGGCAGCCGGGGAAAGGCTGTCGGGGTCTCGGTCTGATGTCGCAAACTTCCACCTCGCCGTTGGGCGTGGACGGCAGCGCGCCGTTCGAACTACATTATTTTCCGCCCGATCCCGATCTGGCGGACATGGTGTCGAGTTTCTATTTTGCGCGCATCAACATGCCGCGTTTCGACGAATATGAGCGCGCCGATCGACCGCAATTCCGTTTCGTGACCGCCGCCGACGGCGAATATGTCTTCGCCGATGGCCACCGCTCCGCGGTGTGCAAGGCCAACATCGTCGGGCCGACCAGCGGCCGCGTCCGCGCGATCAGCAACTGCGCGACCCAGATGTTCGGATTCGGCATGCTGCCCTCAGGCTGGGCGGCGCTGATGGGCGACGATGCCGAGAAGCTGACCGACCGCGCGATGGACGCCGCCGACCTGTTCGGTCCGTGGATTGAGGAGGTCGCGACCGCGCTGGAAAAAGCCGCAAGCGTCGAGGAAAAGCTGATCATCGGCAATAACTTCGCGCGCGAAGTCCTCAAACAGAATGAGCCCGCACCGATGTGGTTTATCCGCACCGTCGATGGCTGGCTGACCGAATCGCCGTCGCCGCAGGTCCCCGAACTCGTCGAGGCGACCGGCATGTCGATCCGTTCGGTCGAGCGGATGACCAAGCGCTATTACGGCCTGTCGCCGCGGATGCTCGCGCGCAAATATCGCGCGGTGCGCGCGGCGTCGGCGCTCGCACGCGGCGAAGGTCTCGACGCGGCGCAGCTCGGCGATGCCTTCTACGATCAGTCGCACCTGATCCGCGAGATCAAGCGCTTTGCGGGCGCGACCCCCGGCCAGCTCGGCAAGCCGACGAGCTATACAGAGGCGACTACAAAGGGCCGCAAGCAGCTTGCGGGCAAAGTCAGCCCGCTCGTTTCGGAAACCTGAGACGGCCGTTAACCTTCGAAAATTATCTGTCCCGTCGTTTTGGCGTTTTCATCCAATCGCGAATCGGCGCGGGAGCATAATCCCTCCCTGCGACCCAGAAGAGCTCATCCTCTTTCGAGGACTTGAGACCTTCATCTTGGCACTCATTTGGCTTCGGCCGGATGGGTGCCTTTTTTTTCACCGCAAAGCTATGCGAAGGCTCCGACCTTGCGCCGCATGAACCGACCGCCTATGTAAGTGGAGTAATTTAGTCCAGTTAAGAATCGTTCGCAATTGCGACGGAAAAGAACATGCGCCTGTCGAACCTTGCCGATTATGCCGTGGTGCTGATGAGCGCCGCCGCCCGCCAATGCGGGTCGGTACCGATTCATGCGGGCATGCTGGCCGAACAAACGGGCATTCCGGGGCCGACCGCACAGAAGCTGGTAAGCCAGCTCGCGCGCGCCGGCCTGCTCGTCGCGTCGCGCGGCAGCGGCGGCGGGGTGCGGCTCGCGCGGCCCGCGGCGGCGATCAGTGTCGCCGACATCATCGAAGCGGTCGAAGGACCGATCGCCCTGACGTCCTGTGTGGCCGAAGGGCGACACGATTGCTCGCTCGAGGGCAGCTGCAAGGTGCAGCCGCATTGGGGCGTCGTGAACGGCGCGGTGCGCGGGGCGTTGCAAGAGATCAGCCTCGCGACCTTGAGCGTCGCACCGAAACTCCCCTCCCCTCCGCCGATCCCGGTATTGGCCGGCGACGAGATCAGATTATGACCGACAACACAGACCTCCCCGTAAAAGACCAGGCCGCGCACGACGCCGCAGCGAAGGTCGCCGATTATGAGCATGGCTGGTCCTCGACCATCGAGACCGACTTCGCGCCCAAGGGGCTGACCGAGGATACGGTCCGATTCATTTCGGCGAAGAAGAACGAGCCCGAATGGATGCTCGACTGGCGGTTGAAGGCTTTTCGCCATTGGCAGACGATGGAAACGCCCGATTGGGCGAAGCTCAATGTGCCGCCGATCGATTATCAGGATGCGTACTATTACGCAGCGCCGAAGCCGAAGCCGAAGCTCGGCAGCCTCGATGAGGTCGATCCCGAGATTCTCGAAGTATATAAAAAGCTCGGCATCCCGATCGAGGAGCAGAAGGTGCTCGCGGGCGTCGAGGGCGCGCGCAAGGTTGCGGTCGACGCGGTGTTCGACAGCGTCAGCGTCGCGACGACCTTCCGCGAGGAACTGAAGCGCGCGGGGGTGATCTTCCTCTCGATTTCCGAAGCGATCCGCGAACATCCCGAGCTGGTGAAGAAGTGGCTCGGCAAGGTCGTGCCGATGCACGACAATTATTTCGCGGCGCTCAATTGCGCGGTCTTTTCGGACGGCACCTTCGTTTATGTGCCCGAGGGCGTGCGCTGCCCGATGGAGCTCAGCACCTATTTCCGCATCAATGCCGAGAATACGGGGCAGTTCGAACGCACTTTGATCATCGCCGACAAGGGCGCGTATGTGAGCTATCTCGAAGGCTGCACCGCGCCGATGCGCGACGAGAACCAGCTCCACGCCGCGGTGGTCGAACTGGTGACGCTCGACGATGCCGAGATCAAATATAGCACCGTGCAGAACTGGTACCCAGGTAATGCCGAGGGGCTGGGCGGCATCTATAATTTCGTGACCAAGCGCGCGCTGTGTCAGGGCAAGCGCAGCAAGGTGTCGTGGACGCAGGTCGAGACCGGTTCCGCGATCACCTGGAAATATCCGAGCTGCGTGCTGAACGGCGACGACAGCGTCGGCGAATTCTACTCGGTCGCGGTCACCAACAATTACCAGCAGGCCGACACCGGCACCAAGATGATCCACAATGGCAAGCGCACGCGCTCGACCATCGTTTCCAAGGGGATCAGCGCGGGCAAGTCGAACAACACCTATCGCGGGATTGTGCGGGTGGCGCCGAATGCCGAGGGGGTGCGGAATTTCACCCAGTGCGACAGCCTGCTTCTGGGCTCGCTCAGCGGCGCGCATACCGTACCGTATATCGAGGTCCGCAACCCGACCGCGACCGTCGAGCATGAAGCGACGACGAGCAAGATCAGCGAAGACCAGCTCTTCTACGCGATGCAGCGCGGGCTGGGGCAGGAAGAAGCGGTGGCGCTGATCGTCAACGGCTTTGCCAAGGAAGTGCTGCAGCAGCTGCCGATGGAGTTTGCGGTCGAGGCGCAGAAGTTGCTGGGGATCAGCCTTGAGGGGAGCGTCGGGTGACGTCAAACCTCGAATGGCTGCAGAAATTCTATCTCTCCTTGTGTGACGGAGAGTGGGAGCATGGTTACGGCTTTACCATCGACAACTGCGATAATCCGGGATGGCTTTTCAAATTTGAGCTGACCGACACAGTTTATGAGCAGTTCGCCGGCCCAGAAATTTCCCTAGGCGAGCATCAGCTTGAGGAAGGGCATGACTGGGTCGTTCTCAAGCGTGAAGGCACCTCGATCAAAGGCGCGTGCGGCCCACTGAAATTGGATGCGTTGCTCGGAGAGTTTCGCGGATGGATTGGAAATGTGGACGCCGCCCTCGAAAGTGAAAGAAGTTTAAGTGCTCAAAATTGAAAACCTCCACGCCACCGTTGCCGACAAGCCGATCCTGAAGGGGTTGTCGCTCAGCATCAATGCGGGCGAAATCCATGCGATCATGGGGCCTAATGGCGCGGGCAAGTCGACGCTGTCCTATGTCCTCGGCGGCCGGCCCGGTTATGAAGTCACCGACGGCTCGGTCGATTTCGACGGGCAGGACCTGCTCGACATGGAACCGCACGAGCGTGCCGCGGCAGGGCTGTTCCTAGGCTTCCAGTATCCGGTCGAAATTCCCGGCGTGTCGAACGTCCAGTTCCTGCGCGAGAGCCTGAACGCCCAGCGCAAGGCGCGTGGGCTGGAACCGCTGTCGGGCGGCGACTTCCTGAAGCTGGCGCGCGAGAAGGCGGGGCTGCTCAAGATGGACATGGACATGCTCAAGCGCCCCGTGAACGTCGGCTTTTCGGGCGGCGAGAAGAAGCGCAACGAGATGGTGCAGATGGGGATCATCGATCCCAAGCTCGCGATCCTCGACGAGACCGACAGCGGCCTCGACATCGATGCGCTGCGTACCGTCGGGGACGGGATCAATGCGATCATGCGGCGGCCCGACAAGGCGGTGCTGCTGATCACGCATTACCAGCGCCTGCTCGATTATGTGCAGCCCGATTTCGTCCATGTGCTGGCCGCGGGGCGGATCGTGAAGTCGGGCGGGCCCGAGCTCGCGCGCGAGCTGGAAGCGCATGGCTATGCGGAGATTGCGGCTTGACCATCGCCACCCTCCCCTCGCGCCGCGACGAAGCGTGGCGTTACTCCGACATCGAGGCGGTGAGCGCGGCGTGGCCGCTGCCCGCGCCCGAGAGCATCATCGTGCCTGCGGGCGGCAGCTTCGCGCGCGCGATCGTGCAGGACGCGGGCGACATCCGTCAGATTGAACTCGTGCTCGGCAAGGGTGCGATCGCGTCGCTGCATATCCTCAACATCGGCGGGGCCTATGGCCGTGTCGAGCTCGCGGTGACGCTGCACGAGGGCGCCGACTTCCATCTCGGCGCCGCGCAGATCGGCGGGGGCGAGCAGAATCTCGAGATCGTCACCACGGTGACCCACGCCGAACCCGGCGCGACGTCGCGGCAGGTGGTGCGCTCGGTCCTCGGCAGCACCGCGACCGGTACCTATCTCGGCAAGGTCGCGGTTGCGCGCGACGCGCAGCAGACCGACAGCGAACAGGATGTAAAGGCGATGCTGCTCAATCGCAGCGCGACCGCCAACGCCAAGCCCGAACTCGAAATTTTCGCCGACGATGTGAAATGCGCGCATGGCTGCGCGATCGGCGAGCTCGATCCGATGGGGCTCTATTATCTCCAGTCACGCGGGCTGCCGCCGGGCGAGGCGAAGAAACTGATGTTGCAGGCGTTCGTCGCCGGCGTGTTCGACGGCGCCGAGGATGAAGCGCGGTTGCAGGAGCTGGCGCTGGCGAAGCTGGGGGAATTGGTGTGAGTACCACGACCGCACTCCGCACCTTCCCCGATGTTCGCGCGGATTTTCCCGGCCTGACGCCCGGCTGGCACTATCTCGATACCGCGGCGACCGCGCAGAAACCGCAGGCCGTCATTGACGCAACCGTGAACGCAATGGGACGCGACTATGCGACCGTCCACCGCGGCGTCTATGCACGCTCGGCCGACATGACGCTCGCCTATGAAGCGGCGCGGCGGCGGATCGCGGCGTTTATCGGCGCGCGCGAGAATGAGATCGCGTTCGTGCGCGGTGCGACCGAAGCGATCAACCTGGTCGCCTATTCGCACCCGAAGAAGGGCCGCGTGCTGCTGTCGGTGCTCGAGCATCACAGCAATATCGTGCCGTGGCAGCTTGCCGGCTGGCAGGTCGACGTGTGCCCGCTGACCGAAGACGGCTGCATCGACCTCGACGCCGCCG
Organism: Sphingopyxis sp. JAI108; assembly: GCF_013410105.1. GTDB lineage: Bacteria > Pseudomonadota > Alphaproteobacteria > Sphingomonadales > Sphingomonadaceae > Sphingopyxis > Sphingopyxis chilensis. Next base: position 1,113,104 of record NZ_JACCCJ010000001.1, on the reverse strand, counting down.
AAAAGCTGCTCACCCCCGAACACACCATGGTCGCCTTCGCGCATGTCTCGAACGTGCTCGGCAGCCCGCTCGACGTCGCGCGCGCCGCCGATCTGGCACACCGCGTCGGAGCCGAACTGCTGATCGACGGCTGCCAGGCCGTGCCGAGACTGCCCGTCGATGTCGCGGCGCTCGGCTGCGACTATTATGTTTTCTCGGGGCACAAGCTCTACGGTCCGACCGGGATCGGCGTGCTGTGGAGCGACAAGCTCGATACGTTACCGCCGTGGCAGGGGGGCGGGTCGATGATCGATCGCGTAACCTTTGCCAAGACGACCTATGCCCCCGCCCCCACGCGCTTCGAGGCGGGCACGCCCGCGATCGTCGAGGCGGTCGGGCTCGCGGCGGCGGTCGATTATGTCGAGGCATTGGACATCGATAGGGTCCACGCGCACGAATGCGCGCTCGTCGGCAGCTTGCGCGAGGCGCTGGCGCGCAAGAACAGCATCACGCTCTACGGCCCTGAAAACAGTGCTGGAATTGTCAGCTTTTCGATGACGGGGGTTCATCCGCACGACATCGGCACTATCTTGGACGAAAGCGGGGTCGCGATCCGCGCCGGGCACCATTGCGCACAGCCGCTGATGGAGCATCTCGGGGTGCCCGCGACTGCGCGAGCGAGTTTTGGCGTGTATAGCAGTGAAGACGATGTGGCGGCCCTGATCGAAGGGCTCGGTCGCGTCGAGAGGATTTTCGGATGAGCGAAGACAGCACGATCAGAGTCGAGGAAGTCGAAAGCGTCGAGGCGCCGCCCAAGGCGCGCGTCGAGGACGTCGAAACCGCGCCCGAGAAACTGGAGCGCAAGCGCGACTATCTGGAAGGCTTCCTGGCGGCCAAGCCCGCGGCGGTCGAACCGAGTGCGGTCGGCGGCGACCTCTACGAAGCGGTGATCGATGCGCTCAAGGAGATTTTCGACCCCGAGATCCCGGTGAACATCTACGACCTCGGCCTGATCTACAATGTCGAGATCGACGAGGGCCATGTGCTTGTCACGATGACGCTGACCACGCCGCATTGCCCGGTCGCCGAGTCGATGCCCGCCGAAGTCGAACTGCGCGTCGGCGCGGTGCCGGGCGTCGGCGATGCCGAGGTCAACCTCGTCTGGGATCCGCCGTGGTCGCCGCAGAATATGAGCGACGAAGCGCGGCTCGAACTGGGAATGCTCTGATGACCGAAACCAAAATCCGTACCCGCCCGGCCGCCGTCGCGCTGACGCCGAACGCCGAGGAACGCATCGCGAAATTGATGGCGGCGGCGCCCGAGGGCGCGATCGGGGTCAAGCTGTCGACGCCGCGCCGCGGCTGTTCGGGACTCGCCTATTCGGTCGATTATGTCACTGAAGAGGTGAAGTTCGACGAGAAGATCGAGACCCCCGGCGGCATTTTCTACATCGACGGCGCGTCGGTGCTCTACCTGATCGGCAGCACGATGGACTGGGTCGAGGATGATTTCGCCGCGGGCTTCGTGTTCGAGAATCCGAACGCCAAGGGCGCGTGCGGTTGCGGCGAGAGCTTCACCGTCTAAAACACGCTTTTTCGCGAAAAACATGCTATGATGCTCCTTCAAAAGAAGGGGCAACGCCATGTTTCGTGCCTTCTACCTGGCCTACGCTGGCCTATGCTATGCGATATTCTTCGCGACATTCCTGTATCTTATCGCCTTCTTCGGCAATTTTCCGTTCGCCGGGCCAAAAGTCGATTTTGCGCGCGAAGCCGAGCCCGCTGTCGCGATCGCGATCGACCTCGCGCTGATCGCGCTGTTCGGCGTCCAGCATAGCGTAATGGCGCGGCCGGGGTTCAAGGCGGCGTGGACGCGCATCGTCCCCGCGCCGGTCGAGCGCAGTACCTATGTGCTGCTTGCCAGCGCCGCGCTGATCGTCCTCATGCTGTTCTGGCACGAACTGACTGCGGCGGTGTGGACGGTGACCGACCCGGTCGGCGCCGCGATCCTGTGGGCGCTCTTCGGGCTCGGCTGGCTGATCGTTTTGACCAGCACCTTCCTGATCAATCATTTCGAGCTGTTCGGCCTGCAGCAGGCATGGTTCGCGCTGCGCGAAAAAGCAGCCGCACCGCCGGTGCTGCGCCAGCCATTCTTCTACCGCTTCGTTCGCCACCCGCTCTACGCCGGATTCTTCATCGCCTTCTGGGCGACACCCGCCATGACCGCCGGACACCTGCTGCTCGCGGCCGGCCTTTCGGCGTATATGCTGATCGCGATCCGGCTCGAGGAACGCGACCTGATCGACGTCTTCGGCGAGGCCTATGTCAGCTATCGTCGGCGCGTCGGAATGCTCATTCCGCACGTCGGCGACCGCTAGCGGCAGACCGTCCAGCCCGCCGTTCGCGCCGCCATGTCGAAATGGAAATGGTTGGCGTGCGCTTCATTGTGATCGGGCGACAGGACGGTGCTGAACAGGCCGCACGTCTCGTCACGCACGGCATGGAGGAATTCGCTGCGCTTGTCGCCGGGCTTCCAGTCGTTGATCAGTGCGATGCGCGTTCCGTCCGCCAGGATGAAGGCCGAGATATCGATCGCGTTGGCGGTCGAATGCTGGCTCTGCCCCTGCTCGCCGGCGATCTTGCGGCAATTGTAGCTGCCGAGATTTTCAAGCTCGGCGACCCTTTGCCCGAAATATTTTCGCGCGAGCGGCTGGACGACGTCGCGGTTCCATAGCGCCATCGCGGCGGTCACCGCGCAGCCGGGCGCAGCGTTCGCGGGTCGCATTGTCGGCACGAAACGGTCGCCGGTCAGGATCATGCGCTGACTGGCGCGGCATATCCCGTTGCCAACGGGCGGCCGGCGCAGATAACCCGCCTCGGCGCGGTCGAAGGCGGCAAAGCAGGCGATGTCGTCATTTGCGAGCGCGACCAGCTTGCTGTGGGTCGCCCACCCCTGCGGATGCGCAAGCTCGAAGCGGGTGCCGGGGATATGCTCGGGATGGTCGCGGACCCATTGCATACCAAGAATGGCGCCGATGGTCGCGAGGATCGCGATGGCAAACCAGATCAGATAGGGACGGATACTCTGCACGGCGCCTTAGTGAAGCGCGTCGTCACTTCGCACAAGCCACCATCGACGCCCCATCCGTCAGGCGAGTTGCGTGGTCTCGTGATCGCGACGCGGTCCGGTGGGAGCCTCTTCGCTTTCGAGCGCACCAAGACGCCCTTCGGCGCGCGCCTTGCGGCCATAGACGAGCTCGAACAGCGGTCCCGCCATCACGGTGGTGACGATCGCCATCAGCACCATGATCGCGAACAGCGTCGGTCCGATGATTCCCTTTTGCAGGCCGATATTGATGATGATCAATTCCATCAGTCCGCGCGCGTTCATCAGCGCGCCGATGCCCATCGCGGTGCGGTTATCCTCGCCCGCCAGCCGCGCGGCGAGCCAGCACGCGCCGAACTTTGCCGCGATCGAGACCAGCAAGATACCCAACGCCACGGCAAGGATCGAAAGGCTGTTCACCGTGGCGAGCTGCGTGTTGAGCCCCGAATAGGTGAAGAACATCGGGAGCAGGAAGACGACCGTCATCGGCTCCACCTTTTTCCTGATCTCTTCGGTCAGCAGCCCGCGCGGCATGCACGCCCCAAGCAGGAAGCCGCCGAACACCGCATGGATCCCGACCGCATCCATGAAGAAGGCCGCCATCGCATAGAGCATCAGCACGACGGCGAGCAGGCTGTGCGTGAGTTCGCCCTTTGCCTCGACCGCACGGCCGAGCGGGATCAGCAGCTTGCGGCCGATAAAGAACATGAAGAGCGCGAAGCCGACGCCCCCGACGATCGCGAGGAGCGCGATACCCGGCCCGCCACCAAACGTCGCCAGCACGATCGCGAGCACGCACCACGACACCGCGTCGTCGAACGCGCCAGCCGTGAGGGACAGGGTGCCGAGCGAGGTATTCGCAAGGCCGCGCTCGTTGATGATGCGCGCGAGCATCGGGAAAGCGGTCAGCGCGATGCACGCCCCCATGAACAGCGTCGCGCTGCCCTGCCCCAGCCCGTCGGCAAACAGGCCGGGGATGTCGAGCAGCCAGGGCGTGATCAGCGCCGCCAGCAGAAAGGGGGCGGCGATCCCCGCGGCCGACACGCCGACCGCGCTTTTCGCCTTCGACCGGAAATGGTCGAGACGCAGCGTGGTGCCGACGAGGAACATGTAAAGGCCGACACCGAATTGCGCGCCGACATAAAGGATATTGCGCGTTTCCTTGGGGAACAGCGCCGCCTGAAATTCGGGAAAGAAGAGGCCGAAGAGCGAGGGACCAAGCACCACGCCGGCGATCATCTCGCCCACGACCTGCGGTTGCCCCATGAAGCGGTTCGCCATCCAGCCGACGACGCGGCAGACGAGCAGGATCACCGCGATCTGGAGGAAGAAATGGATGCTGAAATCGGTCGGAGTATAGCTGGCCGTGACGCTCGCCCCCGGACCGTGTGCGCCCATGACGTCACCGATTGTCCGCATCAGCTCATCGAACATATTCAATACCAATTTCGTCCTCCCCTGCCGCCTTGATCCGACTCGCAGGCCCCATCATCAGTCAATCCGGCACCACTGAGACACGATCGGATGGTGAAAGCAACAAAAGTCTGCAATTGGTATTATTGCAGGATGCTCGGCCCGCGCGCCATCGACTCGTCATCGTCATGGCATCGGCCATTCAAGCAATATAATCTTGTGTGAACGCTCTCATAGGGGATTTTTACCGGACGCGATCCGCTCGCGCATCATCGGCAGCCGTCAGCATCGAACGATCCGCCGTTTCCGTTCAACGCCCTACGGGGAGACCCGCGAAGCAGCTAGCCGAGCGGGACGAAGCGCACCGTCAGCCCATCCTTGGGCCGCGGGATCGGCAGCACCTGCCATTCGGGCGCATAGCCGTCCTCAACAACGATGCGGTGCGTCGTGAGGACATGGTGGAAGAAGATTTTCGCCTGCATATAGGCGAAGTGCAGTCCGAGACACATATGCGCACCGCCACCGAAGGGCACCCACGCATATTTGTGCCGCTCGCGGGCGACTTCGGGCGAGAAGCGCATCGGGTCAAACGTCTCGGGCTCGGGCCAATGCTCTTCCATCATGTGCGTATAGGCGGGACTGACGCCGACCGAGGTACCCGCAGGGATGCGGTAGCCGCCATATTCGAAATCCTTGAGCGCGCGGCGCGGGAAGCTTGGTACAGGCGGCACCAGCCGCAGCGCTTCCTTGAATGCCCATTCGGTCATTTCAAGCTGGCCGAGGCTGTTGTGGCCGACCCCTTCGCCCGCCGGCGACACCGCGAGCATCTCCTCGCGCAATTTATCCTGCCATTCGGGATGCTTCGCGAGTTCCCAGACCATAGACGTGATCGAGCTGGTGATCGTGTCGTGCGCGGCCATCATCAGGAAGTTCATATGGTCGACGATCGCCTCGACGCTCATATAGTCGCCATTGTCGTCGCGCGTGCGGCAGATCTGGCTGAACATATCCTCGCCGGTGCCGTCGCGGCGCTCGGGCACCATCTTGCCGAAATAATCGACCAGATAGGCGCGCCCCTTTGCCCCGCGGCCCATCGCGGTGAAGGGCAGCGGCACGCGCACGACGCCGATCGACGCCTGCACCATGTCGACGAACGCCTTGTTGACCTTGTCGGCCTCAGGCCCCCAGGGGATGCCGAGGAAGCTCGTCGCGGCGAGGTCGAGCGTCAGCTCCTTGATCGCCGGATAGAATTTGAAGGTCTTGCCGCTCCACTGGCCGATGCGATCCCTGATCCCTTCATTGAGTGAATCGGCATAATGGCGCATCGGTTCGGGCTTGAACGCGACCGACAGCAGCTTGCGATCAGCGCGATGCTTTTCGAAATCCATCAGCATCAGCCCGCGCGGGAAGAGCAGGTTGAGCACCGGCCCCCAGCCCTGTTCGGACGAGAAAATCTTCTCGCGGTCGAACATGACGAGTTCGTTCGCCTCGGGTCCGTGGAGCGCGACGCTGCGCCCGCCAAAGCTGTTGTTGCGATAGACGCGGCCATATTTGGCGACCATCCGCTTCGTGAAGCCGCGATAGTCGCGAAGCTGTTCGAGCGTGTTGCCGATCACCGGCATACCGTCCTCGCCCGGGATATGATCGATCGCGCTGTCAGGGTTGCGCGGCAGCCAGTGCCGCGTTTCCGGGCCAAAGCGCTTTTCGGACCATTCGCTGCTCGCGGGCTGGATATTCGTCGGCGCGTTCATCGGGTCGATCCTCGTCCATCATGTATCGACACTAGGCGTAACCCACTACTGACATCGATGCAAGTAAGGCATTTCGAGGTGCGGGACACCATTCACCGCAAATTCAACTCGACTCGTGCAATTTGCTGATCGAGTGAGGGGCCGCAACCGTTGGACCCCAAAGGACAAAGCCCATGGCGAAGAGTTTGAAGCGTCCCCTTTCCATCGCGCTCGGCGCGCTCGCCGCGACGACGCTCGGCGGCTGCTATTATGGCGACGTCTATGGCGCGAGCTATGCGTCGGGCGGCGATTGCGCCGCGCGCTACGGCGACGCCTATTATGATTATGACGGCTATGCCTATGGCGACGGCTATGGCTACGACTGTTACGATGCGTCGGATTATGGCGGCGGCTTTGTGAACATCGGATTCGGCGGCGGCTGGTACGACGATTATTATTACCCCGGCTACGGCATGTGGATGTTCGACAATTACCGCAACCGTTATCCGCTGCGCGGCCAGTATCTCAACTATTGGGGCGGGCGCCGCGCATGGTGGAAACATCATGGCGGACGCAAGGACTGGAAGCCCGGCCGTCCGGGATGGAACCATGGCGACCGCGATGGACGCCCCGGCGATGGTCGCCCCGGCCGTCCGGGCGGTTGGAATCGCGGTGATCGCGACAATGACGGCCCGCGCGGCACGCGACCGGGTCGTCCGGGCCAGCCGCCCGTCGCAGGCAATCCGGGACGCCCCGATCGCGGTCCCGGCGCGGTCCGTCCGCGCCCGGGCCGCGACACCTCTTCGCCCGCGCGCCCTGCTCCGTCGGCCCGTCCGGACCGCGGCCCGCGGCCCGCGCCGGCGGTTCGCAGCGCCCCCACGCCGCGCGTGACGCCGCCGGCGGCTGGCCGCGCGCGCAGCGACCGGGCGAACAAGACCCGCCCCGACTGAGGGTTCAGGAAGGCGGGGCGGTCTTTGCCGCCGCCCCGTCCTTCACTCCCGCCGACACGACCGTTGCGGCTACGAGATCGCCGATAACGTTGAGCGTCGTGCGGCACATGTCGAGGAAGCGGTCGACGCCGAGGATCAGCCCGATCCCTTCGGGCGGAACCCCGACCGATGCGAGGATCAGCGCGATCACCGGCAGCGATCCGGCGGGCACGCCCGCGGTGCCGATCCCGCCCAATATGCACACCAGCATCACCACGATCTGCTGCTGAAGTGTCAGGTCGATGCCGAAGAATTGCGCGAGGAAGATCACGGTCACGCCCTCGAACATCGCAGTGCCATTCTGGTTCGCGGTCGCGCCGATGGTCAGCACGAAGCGCGCGACCTTGTCAGGGAGCCGCAACTGGTCGTGCGCGACGCGCAGCGCGGTTGGCAGCGTTGCATTCGACGAGGCGGTCGCAAAGGCCATCACGAAGGCCTCCTGCGTCTGGCGAAAGAAAAGGACCGGCGATTTCCCGGCCAGCGTCTTCAGCAGGATGGGGAAGACGATGAACATCTGAAGCGCGAGCGCGAGCAAGACGACGCCGACGAAGGCCGACAGGCGGATGATGAGGTCCCAACCGAACTGCGCGGCAAGGTTGAACATGAAGCAGAAGACGGCGATCGGCGCGAGCTGGATGACGAGGCCGATCAGCTTCATCACCACTTCGAAAATGCCCTCGATCGCGGTCTTCAGCGTCTCGGTGCGCGGGGTGCTCACCAGCATCAGCCCGATGCCGAAGAACAGCGCGAAGAACATTACCGCGAGCACATCGTTCGCACCCATCGCGGCGAAGATATTGTCGGGGACGATCGCGACCACCGCGTCCATCCCGGATTTCGATTCGCCCGCACGATCGGCGATCGCCTGCGCGCCCGCGGCGCCCTCCGCCATCAGCGAGCGCGCCAGCGCCGGGTCGACCCCGGCACCCGGCTGGAGCAGGTTGACGACGGCGAGGCTGATGACGACCGAGATCGTCGAGACCGCGATCGTATAGACGAGTGTGCGCAGGCCGACCGATTTCAGCGCGCGCATCTCGCCCATTTCGGCGACTCCGACAATCAGCGCCGAGACGAGCAGCGGGATGACGAGCATGAAAAGCAGGCGCAGGAATATCTGCCCCAGCGGACCCGTCACATAGGTGGTGATCGTTTCGACCCATGCGGCGCCGGGCGCACCATAATGGACGGCGATACCGATAGCGAGGCCTGCCAGGAAGCCGACAAGCATCCGCCAGCGCAGCCGCCGCGCGCGCGCCTCATCGCGCTCGGCTTCGTCGATTGCCGCTGTCTCGGCCATGGCTCGGCTCCTTGCTCGTCCAAATCGGACGGCCGGCAGCACGCGCGTTATGCGTTATCGGCCGCTGGCTTGTTATCCCCCGCCTCGTTCGTATCACGAAGATCGAGCCCGCGGGTTCCATGATGCGGCGTATGCGACGGCGCGTGCGGCCGTTCGGCTTCGGCGGGTTCGGGCACTTCAAGCATCCCTTCCCACTTGGTGATGACGCTCGTCGCAACCGCGTTGCCGACCACATTGGTCGCGGTGCGCCCCATGTCGAGGAACTGGTCGATCGCGAGGATGATCGCGACGCCCTCGACCGGCAGGCCGAATTGCGCGAGCGTGCCGGTGATAACGACCAGGCTGGCGCGCGGCACAGCAGCGATACCCTTCGAACTGATCATCAGCGTGAGCAGAATCAGTATCTGCGTGCCGATCGACAGGTCAATTCCATAGGCCTGCGCGATGAAGATGGTCGCGAAGCTCATATACATCATCGAGCCGTCGAGGTTGAAGCTGTAGCCCAGCGGCAGCATGAAGCCCGAGATGCGGCGCGGCACGCCGAAGCGATCGAGCTGTTCGAACATCTTGGGCAGCGCGGCTTCCGACGAAGCGGTCGAGAAAGCGAGCAGCAGCGGTTCGCGAATGTAGCGGATGAGCTGCCATATCCGCTGGCGCAGGAATACCCAGCCCATCGTCAGCAGGATGATCCAGAGCAGCACCAGCGAGACATAGAATTCGACGAGCAATTCGAAATAGGTTGCGAGGATGCCGAGCCCGCTTGCCGCGACGACCTTCGCGATCGCGCCGAACACCGCGAAAGGCGCAAAGCGCATCACATAGCCGGTGATCTGCAGCATCATTTCGGCGAGCGCCTCGGCCCCGCGCACGAGCGGCGCGCCCTTATCGCCGATCGCCGACAAGGCGACCCCGGCAAAGATCGAGAAGACGAGAATCTGAAGGATATTGTTGGTCGCGAGCGCCTCGAGCGCATTTTTGGGGAAGATCGAAAGCGTGAATTCCCAGGCATCGAGCTTCTTGACTTCGCCCACCATCTTGGCCGCTTCGACCGCGTCGGGGATCGGCGCACCGACGCCGGGCTGGAAGAGGTTGACCATCAACAGGCCGAGCGCAATCGAGACGAAGCTCGCCGTGATGAACCAGGTGAGCGCGCGCACGCCGATCCGTCCGAGTGCGCTGCTGTCACCCATATGGGCGATGCCGACGACGATCGTAGACAGCACGAGCGGCGCGACGAGCAGTTTGATGAGGTTGAGGAAAACGTCGGAAAGCAGCTTGAAGGTCTTGGCGAGATGCTCGAACCACGGATCGCTCGCGGGAATCCCGACGTGCACGGCATAGCCGACGACCACGCCGAGCACCATGCCCGCGAGAATATACCATGTAAGCTTGCGGTCCATGCGGCCGTCCCCCGAATAGTCATTATGGCACGCCGTGACCGGCCAGATTCTCCCCCCTTTGACCCGTCGCGGGCCGCAGCGTCAAGGGGCAGGCGGTTCGCCCGCTATGCCGTCAGGTTATGAAGAAGGTGATCGCGAGGCAGGTCGAAACCCCGGTGATGATATTGAGCGGCACCCCGATCTTCACGAAATCGACGAAGCGATAGTCGCCCGCGGCATAGACAATCGTGTTGGTCTGGTAACCGATCGGGGTCGCGAAGCAGGCCGACGCTCCGATCATCAGCGCGATGACGAGCGGCCGCGGATCGACCCCCAATTCGCTGGCGATGGCAAGCGTCACCGGCGTCATCAACGCGGCGACCGCATTGTTGCTGAGCAGTTCGGAGAGGATCAGCGCGAAGAAATAAATTCCGAAGACGAGCACCCACATGGGCTGGCCCGCGAGTACGGGCTTGACCCAACCGACCATCATCGTCACCGCCCCGCTCTGTTCGAGCGCGAGGCCGACCGCGAGCATCGCGAAAATCAGGATCAGCACGTCGCCGTCAATCGTGCCCCACGCTTCCTCGCTGTCGATGCAGCGTGTCACGAGGATCACGCCGATCGCGATGATCGCGGCAACGCCGATCGACATGACATCGAGCGCGGCGAGCGCGACGACGGAAAGCATGCACAGGATCGCAATCCACGCCTTGCCGCGCCGAAAGGCGCGCACCTTGGCAAGGTCAGCGCCGATCAGGTGCGGGTTGTCGCGCAGCGCCTCGACCTCGGCCGGACCGCCCGCGACGAGCAGGCGGTCGGCCGGGCGGATGCGGACGCTCGCAAGGTCGGGCCCCGGTTCGTGTGCCGGACGGTCGAGGCCGATGATCCGCGCGCGGACTTTTTGCAGGAAGGGGATATCGATCAGCCGCTGGCCGATCGCGGGGTGGTTCGACGCGATCATCGTTTCGACGACCATGTCATTTTCGTCCGGATCGCCGCTGCCGATGCCAAGACGGAAGCGCCCCTGCTCGCGCCAGGTCATCAAGGTCGCACCGTCGACGCGAAGGATGAGCCGGTCGCCCGCCGCGAGCGTCCAATGCTCGAGTTCGGCTCCGAGGACGACCGCGGAACCGCGGCGGACGCCGACGACACGCCCCGAGCGCGGCAGGTCGCGGAACGCCTCGACCGTCATCCCGACGAGATAGTCATCCTCTTCGAGCACCAGTTCGGTCAGATATTGATGCGCATCATGCGTCCCGGCGGGTCCTTTGATCGGTTTGTCGGCGGGGAGCAGCCACCACATCAGCGCAAGCCCGATCATTCCCGACGCGGCGGTGACGAGGCCGATGGGGGTGATTTCGAAAATGCCGAAACGCTCCATTCCCGCCTGGCGCACGATACCGTCGACAACGAGGTTGGTAGAGGTGCCGATCAGGGTCAGCGTGCCGCCGAGCACCGCGGCAATCGACAGCGGCATGAGCAGCTTTTTTGCGCTGACCCCGGTGACCTCCGCCAGTTTCATCATGATGGGGATGAGCACGACCACGACGGGCGTATTGTTCAGGAAGGCCGACGCGACGAGCGCCCCCACAAGGACTTCGACGATGGCGAGCCGCGGGTGCTTCTCCGCCCGCTTCATGATGGCGTCGGCGACGCGCTGGATCACGCCGGTGCGGATCAGCGCGCCCGACAGCACGAACATCGCGCCGATGACGATCGGCGCCGAGTTGGAAAAGACCGAATAGAGGCCGTCGGCGTCGAGGATGCCGAGCGCCAGATAGGTGCAGGCACCCAGGATCGCGATGACAGTCGCGGGCAGCCGTTCCATCAGGAAGCCCGTGAACATCGCCGCCAATATGATCAGCGACAGGGCGGCCTGATGCGCTTCGATAAAAGCCCGGAGCGCCTCGATCATGTCAGCCGTTCTGCGCGCGGTGGAGCAATTTATGGTCGGCGAGGACGAGCGCCATCATCGCCTCGACCACCGGCGCGCCGCGGATACCGACGCAGGGGTCATGGCGCCCCTTGGTGACGATATCGGTCGCCTCTCCCGCCCTGTTCACGGTCGGAACGGGGGTGAGGATCGAGCTGGTCGGTTTGAAGGCGACGCGCACGACCACCGGCTGCCCGGTCGAGATGCCGCCCGCGATGCCGCCGGCGTTGTTCGACAGGAAATCGGGACGGTTGCTGCCGTCGGTCGCGGGGCGCATCGGATCGGCATTTTCCTCGCCGCGCAGGCGCGCGGCGTGGAATCCGGCACCGATCTCGACGCCCTTGACCGCATTGATGCCCATCATCGCGGCGGCGAGGTCGCTGTCGAGCTTGGCATAGATGGGCGCACCCCAACCGGCGGGGACGCCGCTGGCGGCGCATTCGATGACGGCGCCCAGCGAGCTGCCCGCCTTGCGCGCCGCGTCCATCAGCCCTTCCCAGCGCTGCGCCGCCGCGGGGTCGGGGCAGAAAAAGGGATTGCGATCAATCTCTTCGAGGTCGAAGTTCGCGGGGTCGATCGCATCGCCGCCGATTTCGGCCACCCAGGCATGGATCTGCACCTCCGGGATCACGAGCCGCGCGACGCCGCCCGCCGCGACGCGCGCCGCGGTCTCGCGCGCGCTCGACCGGCCACCGCCGCGATAGTCGCGGATGCCATATTTGGCATCATAGGCATAATCGGCGTGGCCGGGGCGGTAGGCCTGCGCGATCTCGCCATAATCCTTCGAGCGCTGGTCGACATTCTCGATCATCAGGCTGATCGGCGTGCCCGTGGTCTTGCCTTCGAAAATCCCCGACAGGATGCGCACCTGGTCGGGTTCCTGCCGCTGCGTCGTGTGGCGCGACTGGCCGGGGCGGCGCTTGTCGAGAAAGGGCTGGATATCGGCTTCGGACAGCGACAGGCGCGGCGGGCAGCCGTCGACGACCGCGCCGAGCGCGGGGCCGTGGCTTTCCCCCCAGGTTGTGAAGCGAAGGACGCGTCCGAAGCTGTTGAAACTCATTACCCTATCCCATCCGGCCGAATGCGGGAGCGTAATCCGCCCTTCCGCCTAGCGGCCAAGCCGCGTCCGAGTCCAGCATCATCGCCATGAAATGCGGCCCGGCAAAGGGCGATGCAAAGCGCGCGGCGAGGTCGGGCGAATAGCCGAAGCGGGGGTAATAGGATTCGTGGCCGAGGACGAAGCTGATCCGGACGGCCTGCCCACGCAGTTGGTCCAGCCCGGCGCGGATCAGACCATCGCCGATACCCTGCCCCTGCCGTTCGGGCGCGACCGACACGGGGGCAAGACCGGCTCCCGAAAGCGCGACGCCGTCGGCCTCGATATCCATCAGGCTGAACAGCACATGCCCGACGATTACACCGTCCCGTTCGGCAACGAGCGACACCAGCGCGTCGCCGTCTGCCTCGATCATGCGCACCAGCTCGGCTTCACCCTGATGGCCGAAATCGGTCCCGGTGAACGCGGCCCGGACGATTGTGTCGATAGCCTCGGCATCCGCCGCCGTCGCGGCGCGGATACCGGTTTCGTCAGACAAGCGAGATGTCCGGCGCGTCTTCCTGCTTCATGCCGACGGTGTGATAACCCGCGTCGACATGATGCGTCTCACCCGTCACGCCGCTTGCCAGATCGCTGAGCAGATAGAGCGCCGAACCGCCCACATCGTCGATCGTGACGTTGCGGCGAAGCGGCGCATTATGCTCGTTCCATTTCAGGATCAGGCGGAAGTCGCCGATCCCCGACGCCGCGAGCGTCTTGATCGGCCCCGCCGAGATCGCGTTCACGCGCACGCCCTGCGGGCCATAATCGTTGGCGAGATATTTGACGCTGGTTTCAAGCGCCGATTTCGCGACGCCCATGACGTTGTAATGCGGGATGACCTTTTCGGCACCATAATAGCTGAGCGTGAGAAGCGAGCCACCGCCCTTGCCGGTTTCGGGGTCGAAGGGCGTCATCATCGATGCCGCGCGCTTGGCGACCGCGGTGAAGCTGTAGACGCTGATATTCATCGTCATCAGGAAGTCGTCGAGCGCCACATCGGCATAATGGCCGCGCAGCGCTTCCTTGTTCGTATAGCCGATCGCATGGACGACGAAGTCGATCGTCGGCCAGCGTCCTGAAAGCGTCGCGAATGCCGCGTCCAGATTGTCCATGTCGGACACGTCGCAATCGATCAGGAAATCGCAGCCGAGTTCGTCGGCGAGCGGCTTGACGCGCTTGAGCATCACGTCGCCCTGATACGAAATCGCCAATTCTGCGCCATGCGCGTGCAGCGCCTTGGCAATGCCCCAGGCAAGCGATTTGTCATTCGCCAAGCCCATGATCAGCCCGCGCTTGCCCTTCATCAGACCCGTCATTTTTCTTCTCCGGCCTTTGCAATAATTACGTCGTCGACGCGCCCAATAGCGTCGTGGCCCAAATCCTCAACCTCGACGAGCGCGGCGTTGAGTTCGGCGCCCATCACCATACCCAATCCGACGAGGTAGAAAAAGAAAAGCGCGACCATCACACCCGCAAGGCTGCCATAGGTTGCGTCGTAGCTGAGCAAGCTGGCGAGCAGCGGTGGCAGCGCGAGGGTGACGCCGATCCACCAGAGCGTCGTGAACAGCGCGCCCGGCCATTTCGGGCATTTGAGCTGGCGGTATTTCGACGGCGTCAGGCTGTAGAAGAGCATATAGATGGCAAGGAACAGGCCCGCGCCCGACACGCCGCGCGAGATCAGGACGACGCCCCACGCCTGATATTGCTCGGGCAGCACGCGCGTCACGAACTGTTCGATCCCTACGATCAGCACCTGCATGCTGAACGACAGCAGCATCAGCACCACGGCGCCCGTGATGATACCGATCGACAGCAGGCGGTAGTGAAAGAAGCCCTTGCTGAAATGCGTGCCATAGGCGCGGCGCAAAATGTCGCGCACCGTTTCGATCAGGCTGCCCACGGTCCACAGCGCGACGAGCGCGCCAAGCCACAGGAATATCCCGGTGCGCGCGGTCATCACTTCGCGGATCGGGCCCGACAGCGCCTTTGCGACCGTCGGCGGCATCGTCGAAAACACCGCCTCGACCGCCGCTTCCCCGCCGACACTGCCCCCAAAGATCGACAGCGCCGCCGCGAGCAGGATGAAGAAGGGAAAGAGCGCGATCAGCGCCAGATAGGCGAGATTGCCCGCGTGGATGAAGCCATCGGTATAGGTGCCGACGACGACGCGGCGAACGATATGATAGGCGCGCGTGCCGGGGCCGAGCTGTTCGCGGCCGCGCTCGATGATCCCCTGCGCCCGGGCGCGCAGCTTGACGCGTTTGGCACGCTCGGCGCGCGCTTCGGGTGAGTGCGGCGAATGGCCTTCGGCCAGAAATTCCTTGCCGACCTCGTCGGCGACCTCGCGCTCGAGCGCGGCGACGATCTTCTTTTCGCTGGCTTCAGCCACGCATCACACGCCGAGATCCGCCCGCACATTGCGCGGATCGGTCCATTCGCTGAGCAGCTTGATCAGCGCCGCATCGTCGGCCGGCAGATCGACCATCAGCCGCACAAGCTGGTCGCCGCGCCCGCCGCCCTTCTGGCTGAAGCCCTTGCCCTTGAGACGCATGACCTTGCCCGAAGAGGAGCCCGCGGGGATCGACAGCATCACCGGTCCGTCGACCGTTGGCACCTTGACCTTCGCGCCCTTCACCGCCTCGTTCAGCGTGACCGGCAGGTCGAGGCGGATGTTGGCACCCTCGCGCTCATAGAAAGGGTGATCCTTCACGGTGATCGTCACGATGCCGTCGCCGGTGCCCCCGGGACCGGCCTGCCCCTTGCCGGCAAGGCGCATCTGCGTCCCGGTTTCGACGCCTGCGGGGAGCTTCAAATCGATCGTGCCGCCGTCGGCGAGCGTGATCCGCTGCGGCGCCTGTGTCGCAGCGTCGATGAAGGACACCGACAGGCGATAGGCGACATTGGCGCCCTTTTGCGGCGGCGCGCTGCGCCCGCCGAACCCGCCGAACGGCCCGCCACCGCGGCCGCCGAACAGCCCTTCAAAAATGTCGCCGAAATCGGCACTGTCGTTGCCGAAACCGCCCTGGCCGCGCGGATCGCCGCGAAACCCTCCACCGCCGCCGCCATAGCCGAACGGCATGGCAGGATTGCCGTCGGCGTCGATCTCTCCGCGATCATATTGCGCACGCTTCGTCTTGTCAGACAAAAGGTCATAGGCCTTTGTGACGTCAGAAAATTTCTCCGATGCCTTCGGATTGTCCTTGTTCTTGTCGGGATGCAGTTCCTTGGCGAGCTTGCGATAAGCGGATTTGATCTCCGCATCGCTCGCGGTCTTCGCAACGCCCAAGGTGGAATAGGGATCGGCCATTTTGCTCCTGTAGCCCGATAAGTGAGTGGGCGTGAAGCCCGATTGCGCGCGCCATGTGGTAATGTGCCGGAACGCGGTCAAGTTCCCCTTCGCCGAGATGACGATCTGCCTCGACCATTATCTCCCGCCGCATTATGACCGCGCCGATGAGCGACGATCCCTTTGCCCTGTTCGACAGCTGGTTCGCCGAAGCGCGCGCCAGCGAGGCCAACGACTCCAACGCGATGGCGCTCGCGACGACGACGCCGGACGGACGGCCGTCGCTGCGCATGGTGCTTTTGAAAGGCCATGGCCCGGATGGCTTCATCTTCTATACGAACCTCGACAGTCGCAAGGGCGGCGAGCTGGCGGCCAACCCGCACGTCGCATTGCTTTTTCACTGGAAATCGCTGCGCCGCCAGATCCGCATCGAGGGCGAAGCGGCGCCGGTCGATGACGCGACGGCCGACGCCTATTTCGCGACGCGCAGCCGCGACAGCCAGCTCGGCGCCTGGGCGAGCGACCAGTCGCGTCCGCTGGACAGTCGCGACACGTTCGAGGCGCGTTTCGCCGAGATGCAGGCGCGCTTCGAAGGACAGGACGTGCCACGCCCGCCGCGCTGGTCGGGCTGGCGCGTTAATCCTTCGGGAATCGAATTCTGGCAGGACCGGGCGCACCGGCTGCACGAACGCACCTTGTTCCGGCGCGCCGGCAACAGCTGGACGAGAGGATTTCTTTATCCATGAGCGCAGCCCGACGCCTTCCGATCACGCAAGTCGACGCCTTTGCCGACCGGCCGTTCGCCGGCAATCCCGCGGCCGTGATGCCGCTCGAGGAATGGCTCGACGACAAGACGCTGCAAGCCATCGCGGCCGAGAACAACCTCGCCGAAACAGCATTCCTCGTCCCCGACGAAAGCGACGAGGCCGATTATGAGCTGCGCTGGTTCACCCCGACGATCGAGGTCGCGCTGTGCGGCCACGCGACGCTTGCCAGCGGGCATGTCCTGCTGTCGGCGGCGCAGTGGCGTAACGAGATGCGCTTTCGCACGCGCAAGGCCGGCATTTTGCAGGTCACACGCGATGGCGAGGACGAAGGCTATCGCATGAAGCTGCCCGCCTATCGGGCTGGCGCGAAGCCGATGCCCGACATCGCGCGCGCAATGGGCGGCGACGTCGCCGAAACGCTATGGCACGAGGGCGGCTATGCGCTGATCGTCTATCGCAGCGCCGAAGAAGTCCGGGCGTTGACGCCCGATCTTGCCGCGCTCAGCGACGGCGACATCCTTTATATCGCGACCGCGCCGGGCATCGACGACCCGTCGGGCGCCGACGTGGTCAGCCGCGCCTTCGCGCCCGGTGCCGGTATCCCCGAAGATCCGGTGACCGGATCGGCGCACAGCGTACTGACTCCCTATTGGACGACGCGCCTCGGCAGCGACGCCTTCGCCGCCTATCAGGCGAGCGCGCGCGGCGGCCATGTCGGCTGCCGCCTCGATGGCGACATGGTCGAGCTTGCCGGCACCTGCGTGACGACGGTCGTGGGTGATTTCCTGCTATAAGCTTTCGGCGAGATCGGCGAGATGCCGGCGCAGCGCCGGGAACTGGTCGTCCCGCGTGATGCCCAGTCGCACGATCGTCACCCGCTGCGATGGCGAAACGATGATATACTGACCCTGGTGGCCGATACAGGCGAAGAGGTCGTTCGGACCACGATCGGGCCAGAGCGCCGGAGTGACGCCGGCGGGACGTTTGCGGTTCAGCCAGATGTGGCCGCCATACCCTGCGTCGTTCCGCGATGGCGTCAGCATGAAGCGAATCCAGGTTTCCGGGAGCAGCCGCTGGCCGTTCACGACGCCGCGATTGCGCAGAAACTCACCGAACCTCGCATAGTCGCGCGCGGTCGCGTGCATGATCGAGCCGCCGATCATCGTGCCCTTCGCGTCGAACTCGGGGGTCAGGCTCGCCATGCCCAGCGGTTCCATCAGCCGCCCGCCGACGAAGTCGCGCATCGCGTCGCGGCGTGCATCGGGATTTTGCGAGGGGGTCAGCGTGTCGGCGATGATGTCCGACAGGATGACGCTGGTCGCCGAGCTGTAATTGAACACCTCGCCCGGCTGCGCCGCGGCGGGCTTCGTCTCGGCGAAGCCGGCCATATCTTCCGCCCCGCCGCCGAACAGCATCGCGACGGTGTCGCCCTGCCAGACCGGGTCGCCATTTTCGACATGTTCGAGTCCCGAGGACATGTGAAGCAGGTTGCGCAGCGTGATTGCGCCGCGCGGATCGCCGCTGCGCTGCCAGGCTCCCACCGGGGCCGGCCCGTCGAGCGACAATTGCCCATCGGCGACGAGGAAGCCGATGAGCACCGCCGTAATGCTCTTCGCCATCGACCAGCTGATCAGCTTGCTTTGGGGACCGAAACCCGCCCCATAGCGCTCGTAGATCAATTCGCCGTCGCGCAGCACGAGCAGCGCGCGCGTCTCGCCGACCTCGCCGGCGTCGGTGAACAACGCGTCGGCGTGCGTTCTGATCGCAGCGGGCAAGGCGGGCAGCCCGCGCGGCGGGTCGGCCGCGGCGACGCTGTCGAGCGAGGTGCCGAATTTGGGCGCCGGCGATGCGGGCGCCATATTGCCCTGTCCCGCTGCGTGGGTCAGCGACCAGGCGCCCAGCATCGCAAGCGCGGCACTTGCCAGCAGCCGTTTTTTCGTGATCATGGCAAGGGTGAATAACATCAATCCGCCCGGGCCGACAACCGGCGAGCCGCTGGCCGCCACGCCCCCTCCCGCGGATGCGCCGCCGCCGCGCAAGAAACCGGGCCGCTGGGGCGGATGCCTGCCGTGGGCGATCATCGTCGCGGTGCTGTTCGCCATCTTCGCGATCTGGAAATTCCCGGCGTTCAAGGCGCAGGCGGAGCTCGGATCCGCCTATGCCGCGCGCGTCGGCTGTTCGTGCCGCTATGTCCAGGGCCGCAGCCTCGAAAGCTGTCAGAACGATTTCGAACCCGGAATGGACATGGTGTCGCTGAGCGAGGATTCGGCGACCCGGACCATCACCGGCAGCGTACCGCTGCTTGCGTCGCGCAGCGCGCGCCATGCCGGAGCGAGCGGATGCCTGCTGCGGCCCGAAAATTGAGGCGCTGACCCTAGGGTCGCGAACGCCCGACGAGGAGCGCAACCGCGGCGGGGGCACCGAACACAAGCAGCCAGATGGCCGCTTCCTCGGTCCAGCCATAGCCCGCATGCAACACTCCGACGAGCAGGTTGCCGATCGATACCACGAACCAGAGCAGCAGGAATAATCGCGTCGCCCGCGTCGTATCCCTGATGACGAGCCACAGCAGGACCAGCAGGCCGAACCCTGCGGCGAGCATGACGGCGGTATGCGACATTTACGCCCCCTCTTCCTCGACATCGGGCAAGATAGCCGAACGATGCCGCCGCCGCCACTCGCCGGGCGACATGCCCACCTTGCTCCGGAAGATCGCGCACAGATGCGCATGGCTCGAAAATCCGGTGGCGAAGGCGATTTCCGCGATCGACAGCGGCCGGTTCATCAGGAACCAGCACGCGCGGCGCAGCCGCTGGCGCAGGACATATTGCGCCGGCGTGCGCCCCGTCGCGCGCGCGAAATGGACGATCAGGCTGTTCACCGACATGCCCGCCTCGGCCGCGATATCCTCGACGGTCAGCGGTGTTTCGAGTTGCGCCTGGATGAAGATCATCAGCCCGTTGATGCGACGGGTCATGGCGGGGGATTCGGCGCGCCCGATCATGTGATCGAGCGTCTTGGCGAGGATCGCGATCAGCGGATCGGCCGCCGAGGCGTCGCCTGCCGCGAGCGCGCGGACGAGCGCGGCGAGCGCGAGATCATGGTGCGCCGCAAGCGCCCGCGTGTCGGGCGCGATCGACAAAAGCGGCACCGGAATCTCGACCTGGTTATAGCGGACGGCGCCGCCCTTTGCCGCGGCACGATATACAATCCCCGCAGGAACAAGCCACATCTCTCCCGGCAGCGGATCGCCGAGCGACGTCCGCATGTCGCCCAGCCAGGTTTCGAGCCAGTGATAGCTTCCCGCCTCGTAAAGGATCAGCGCATGGACATCGCGTTCGATCGTCCAGTTCGAAGGGCCATCGATCCGGTCGGTGATCGAGGCGACCCTGAGTCCTCCCACTTCCATGACCGAAGTATGGCAAGAATGGGAGAATGTGAAAGCCTGCTATATTCCCCGATAATATGGTTAAATCGCGCCACCCAAAGTCCTCGGCCTCGGTCGCTGCCGAGGGGAAATGAGTGTGGGCAACACAATGTTCGCGTGCCCCAAATACGCAGTATCAGCCCCCCCCCCAAGGCGGGCGGCGCGATCGCCGCCCGCCTCTTTTTTCGGGTCGAACGAACGGCTTGCTTCAGGTCGCGGCGAGAAATTCGTCCATCGCGCGGTTGACCGCGTCAGGCGCTTCCCAAGGCACGAAATGGCCGCAATCGGGAACTTCGACGATCCTCACGTCGGGGACGAGATTTTCCATCCCGTCGAGATTGCAGGGCGGCAGCGCCAGATCGTCGAGCGCCCAGATCACCAGCGTCGGAATACCGAGCTTCGGAAAGGGCGCTGCTGGCGGCTCGGCATAGGGCTCGTCCATGGCGGGCACGTTGATGGGCGAACCGCGATACCAGTTGATCATCGCGCGGCACGCGTCGCGATCCTCCCAATCCTTGAGCAGCCGGCCGATCTCGTCGGCGGGCTGGAGGCCGCCGCTCGGCACGCGGTTCGCAAAAGCATGGGCGAGAATGCCGGCGATCCCATGCTCCTCGATAATCGCATCGCTCGCGGGGTCGCGGAAGGTGCGGATATACTGGCTGGCAGCGCGCTGCGCTTCGTCGGTCGCAAGGAGACGCTGAAAGATGCCGGGGTGCGGCGCATTGGCGATTACCGCGCGCGTCACGCGCCCCGCCCACGCCGGATGCAGGCCGCCCGGCTGGCCCCCGAGCGCAACGCCCCAGGCGATCGCTCCGCCCCAGTCGTGACCGACGATCGTAAATCTGTCGGCGCCCAGCGCATCGGCGAGCGCGAAGATATCGGCGATCAGCTTGTCGGGGGTATAAGCTTCGACCTCCTGCGGCTTCGACGATCCGCGATAGCCGCGCTGGTCGGGCGCGATGCAGCGGAAGCGGGTCGCGAAATGCGGCAGCTGGTGCCGCCAGGTCCGATGCGACTCCGGAAAGCCGTGGAGGAAGATCAATGCCGGAGCGTCGCGCGGCCCCATGTCGACGACGTCGAGTTCGACCCCGGTCGAAAGCTTCACACGCCGCTGCTCGAAATCGGCCGTCATGGGCACCGCTCCTTTGGTTTCTTTTCGAAACCAATCTGGCGGGGATCGACGCGGCTGGCAAGCCGCAACGAAGCCGCGCAGCCGGAAGCGGCCGCGAGCGACCGGGCGCTTACCGGTATTTGAGGCGGTGGATGCCCGTCGGATGTCGTCCTGACCTCATTCGAAAATATCGAGCGGGATCGCTTCGCCTATCCGCGTTTGGCCGCGCCCGTCGGGGTGAAGATTGTCTCCCCGCTGCAGTGCCGGGTCCAACCGCTTGGGATTCGCGGCGTCGGCGACGAACTTCTCCATGTCGATGACGGCGTCGAACGCTCCCGAGGTCCGGATCCAGTCGTTGACACGCATGCGCATCGCCTCGCCCGCTTCGGTATGATAATTGGCCCCCTCAAACGGCAGGATGGTCATGCCGACCGCCTTGATACCGCGCCGATGCGCGCCTGCGATCAGCGTGCGATAGCCCTCGATCAGCTGTTCATGGGACAGGGTCGGCGCGGTCGTGCCGTCCGGTCGCCGCTGGCCCGAACTGCCGATATCGTTGACCCCCTCGAGGATTACGACATGGGTGACGCCCGGCAGATCGAGGACATCGCGCTCGAACCTCTCGACGGCGCTGGGGCCCGCGCCGCGCGAAATGACCCGATTGCCCGAAATCGCCTGCGTCACAACGACATGGGGCTTGCCCTCCTGTGCGAGGCGCCGGCCGAGGACATCGCCCCACCGGCATATCGGCACGGCGTCGTTCGCGCATCCAGGGTTATCCGTGATCGAATCGCCGAAGGCGACAATCACCGGCCGCGGCGCCTTGCCCAGCACCTCCACGCCCGCGAGCAACGGCCGTGTGTCTGCCGTGCGCACCGCGACGAAGGGTTCCCCCGCGAAGTTGCCCGGCGCGGATATTCGCGTCTTGGCGCCCCCCGCGCCGTGGACCGTGTTGAGCTTTACCGCACCGGGAAGATAGACCGAGATCTCGATCAGGTCGAACGCACCGACTTGAAGCTCCGCCGCATCGCTGACCAGGGTCGCGCCCGCCGGCGCGCGGGTCGACGTCTGACCGCCAAAGCTGACGGGCACGGCTTTTCCACCGGGCCGTCGGACGCTGACCGCACCGATGGTCAGCGGCTCGCCATATTCGTTGGACAATCGAAGGCGGATGCGGTCGCCCTCGGCACCGACGCGAATGGCAAAGCTCAGCGTCGCATTGTCGACCGCGACTTCCTGCCTTGCATTCGTTGCCTCCCACATGCTCGCCGACCATGCCGGCGTCCACTCGCCCTTTGCGGGCGCGGGGGCAGCGGCGACCAGCAGCAACGCCGCTGCTGCAGTGACGGATTTCCAAGGATGACGCATCATTCACTCCCAGTTCTGTGGGACACTCCCGGTCGGTGCAGCGACTGGAAACCGCCGGTCATCGACCAAGCGAATATCGTCCGCACCGTAAGAAGGAATGATATATATGATAAAATCCAGTGCAAGCCGCCGTTAATTCAAAGCCTTGACGTCGCGGGAGCATCGGCAACGACCGGCGCGGTTACCGAATCCCACCAGCCGCCGAGCGCATCGATCAGGGGGACGAGCCGCTCACCGTCCACAGTCAGGTCATATTCGACCCGCCGCGGATAACCTTCGAACTCGGTCCGCCGGACGATCCCCGCATCCTCAAGCTTGCGAAGTTCGAGCGTCAGCATCCTGTGCGAGATCGCAGGGTTGTCGCGGCGCAGGTCGCTGAACCGCTTGGTCCCGTCACTGAGATAATAGATCAGCAGCGTCGGCCAGCGGCCGCTCAACAGCTGCATGACCTCCTCGATCGGACAGCGCGAAACCAGATCCTTCATCATTGTCCCCATGGTTACAAAAAGGTGCGTAATTTACGCGCGAATAGAGCCCCCTATATCGCAAACTGCTGCGCAGCTCCCCTCAAGACGATGGAGCAAAACATTGGAACCGATCCTTATCTATGGCTTCCCGCTGGGAAGTTCCATGGGCCTCGTCGCGGCCCTGGAGTGGCTGGGCAAACCCTATCGCCTCTGCCGCGTCGACATGCTCGGCGAAATGCGCGAGCCCGCCTATGCCCGCATCAACGCACGGCACGAAACGCCGGCGCTGATCACCGATCAGGGCAAGGTGCTGACCGAAACGATGGCGATCGCGCACTGGCTCGCTGCGCGCGACACCGAACGGCGGATCAGCCCCGATCCGCTGTCGGCGGACGGCGACCGGATGTGGCAGATCATGGCGTTCATCAACTCCGGCTTCACCGGTGCCTTCACGCCGCTGTGGGTCGCACTCGAAATGGACCCGCCGCGCCCGACGCGCCAGGCGTCGCTTCGCGAATGGGGCAAGGAGGCGGTGATCGGACGCCACGACCGGCTTGAGGAGATGGCAGGCGACGGCCCCTATCTGGTCGGCGACCGGCCGACGCTGGCCGACGCATTGTTCATCGGCATCGCGCGCTGGCTGGAGTTCCACGAAGTCGCCGAACCCGTGCGCTGGCCGAAACTCGCGGCGCTCCGCGCACGGCTGGAGGCCGATCCGGCGGTCGTCTATGCGACCGCGCTCGAAAGCGGCGAAAGCGCGAGCGGCAGCGGCGCCTGCCGCGGCCATGTTCTGCTCGCCGACGTGATCGAGCGGTACGGCGCATGACAGAAGCGGTGCGCGGCGCGTCGCCGCCGCGCACCGCTTCCTTGCGCGCGCACCATTGTGAGCGCGCGCCGGCTTTGATAGCATGCCGCATGGACAGGATCGAAACCCAAGCGTCGGGCGGCTGCCAGTGCGGCGCGGTGCGCTATCATGTCGCCGCCGTGCTCGACACCTCGCACATCTGCCATTGCCGCATGTGCCAGAAGGCAGCGGGCAATTTCTTTATCGCGCTGATCGGCGTCCCGCGCGACGCGATAACATGGACGCGTGGGCAGCCCGCGTGGTTCAACAGCTCCGACAAGGCGGCGCGCGGCTTCTGCCGCAACTGCGGGACGCCGCTGGCCTATGACTATTTCGAGAGCAAGCATATCAATCTGACGACCGGGTCGTTCGACGACCCGTCGCAGTTCCCGCCGCGGGTGCAGTTCGGCGTCGAAGGTCAGCTATCGCTGTTCGAGGATTTGCCGATCAAGGCCGAGGGTACGACCGAGGAAACCATGGCCGCCTATGTGGGCGCCATCAAGGCGAGCAACCACCAGCACCCCGACCATGACACAGAGGTTTGGCCGAGGGGGTGATGCGGGCCTGCGGGTTCAGGCGCCCGAGCGGATCAAGTGATCGAAGGCCGACAGCGACGCTTTCGATCCCTCGCCCATCGCGATGACGATCTGCTTGTAAGGAACGGTCGTCACGTCGCCCGCGGCAAAGATGCCGGGCTGGCTCGTGGCGCCGCGCGCGTCGACCTCGATCTCGCCGCGATCGCTGAGTGCCACGGCATCGCCGAGCCATTCGGTGTTGGGGATCAGGCCGATCTGGACGAATATGCCTTCGAGCTCGACGAGATGCTCCTCGTCCCTGTTGCGGTCGCGATAACGCAGTCCCACCACCTTCTCGCCATTGCCAAGCACTTCGGTGGTGAGCGCCGAGGTGATGACCGTGACGTTGGGCAGGCTGCCCAGCTTCGTCTGAAGCACGGCGTCGGCGCGAAGCTGGCTGTCGAACTCGATCAAGGTCACATGCGCAACGAGCCCGGCAAGGTCGATCGCCGCCTCGACGCCCGAATTGCCGCCGCCGATCACCGCCACGCGCTTGCCCTTGAACAGCGGCCCGTCGCAGTGCGGGCAATAGGCGACGCCCTTGTTGCGATATTCGGCCTCGCCGGGGACGCCCATCTGGCGCCAGCGTGCGCCGGTCGACAGGATCACCGTCTTGCCCTTCACGCTCGCACCGCTCTTTAGCTTCACTTCGTGCAAGCCGTTCGCGCCGCCGGGGATCAGCGCGGCGGCTTCCTGCACGTTCATGACGTCGACGTCATAATCCTTCACATGCGCTTCCAGTTGCGCAGCGAGCTTCGGGCCTTCGGTGTGCTGGACCGAGACGAAATTCTCGATCCCGAGGGTGTCGAGCACCTGCCCGCCAAAGCGTTCGGCGACGATGCCGGTGCGGATGCCCTTGCGCGCCGCGTAAATCGCCGCCGCAGCGCCGCCGGGTCCGCCGCCGACGACAAGCACGTCGAACGGCTCCTTCGCGGCGATCTTTTCGGCCGCACGCGCCACTGCCCCGGTGTCGAGCTTGGCGACGACCTGCGCAAGGTCCATGCGGCCCTGACCGAAAGGTTCGCCGTTGAGGAAGACGGCGGGCACCGCCATTACCTGACGGCGCTCGACCTCGTCCTGAAACAGTGCCCCATCGATCGCGGTGTGACGGATGTTCGGATTGAGCGCCGCCATGATGTTGAGCGCCTGCACGACGTCGGGGCAGTTCTGGCACGACAGCGAAAAGAAGGTCTCGAAGGTGAAGTCGCCTTCCAATGCGCGCACCGCATCGAGCAGTTCGGTATCTTCCTTCGGCGGATGGCCGCCGACGTGGAGCAGCGCGAGGATCAGCGAGGTGAATTCATGCCCCATCGGCAGGCCGGCGAACACGGCTTCGGCCTTCCCCGCATCGCCGCGGATCGCGAAGGACGGCTTGCGCGCATCGTCGCCGTCGAAGCGCGCGGTGACGAGGTCAGACTGCGCCGCGACTTCCTCCACAAGGCTGCGCATCTCGGCCGACTTGGGCGACGCTTCGAGGCTCGCGACGAGCTCGATCGGGCGGCGGAGGTTGCCGAGATAGGATTTGAGCTGGGCGGTCGTGTTGGCGTCGAGCATCGGCATGGGGAGAGCCTTTCGGACAGGAGCAAGGGTTCGCCGCGGAGAGCGGCGCCCGGCGTTATTGGTTTTTTCCGGAATGCGAGGACCGGGCGAGCGCCGCTCGCCCGGTCCTGCCAATCGGTCGGTTTAGATCTTGCCGACGAGTTCGATCGAGGGAGCGAGCGTTTCGGCGCCTTCTTCCCACTTCGCCGGGCACACCTGGCCGGGGTTGGCGCGGACATAGACCGCGGCCTTGATCTTGCGGACGAGTTCCTCGGCATTGCGGCCGACGCCCTCGCTGGTGATTTCCATCACCTGGATCACGCCGTCGGGATCGACGACGAAGGTCGCGCGGTCGGCAAGGCCCGAATCTTCACGCAGCACGCCGAAATTGTTGGCGAGGACGTGGTTCTGGTCGCCGAGCATGTGATAGTTGATCTTGCCGATCGCCGGCGAGCTGTCGTGCCACGCCTTGTGGCTGAAATGCGTGTCGGTCGATACCGAATAGACTTCGACGCCGAGGCCCTGGAGCGTTTCATACTGGTCGGCGAGGTCTTCGAGTTCGGTCGGGCAGACGAAGGTGAAGTCGGCCGGATAGAAGAAGAAAACCGCCCACTTGCCCTTGGTGTCGGCGTCGGTCACGGGGACGAACTTGCCCTGATGGTACGAGGTGGCGTTGAACGGCTTGATCGAGCTTCCGATGATACCCATGGGAGAGTGTTTCCTTTATTTGCTGCACTGCAAAATGATTTGCAGGGCGCCAGCTATGCCGACTGGCACGCGCACTCAACCCCAATTTTCCGGGCACACTTATCGGCTGAATCGATTAAAAGCCGATATTCGCGCAAAACGGCGATTACCGGCAAATATCCTTCGCGCCAGCGAGAAGGTCGATTACCTCGGCGTCGAAATCATCGGGCGCGCCCGGGGTGATCTTGCGGAAACGACGCGCGCAATAGGCTGCGCGGGGACCAAGGTCGGGAACGTCGCGGAACTTCAGCGCGGTTCCTGACGTCCCGCCCACCAGGTCGGGCATGTCGCTCCACACGGTTCGCACCGTGAAAACGGCGCCCGGGCGAACCTCGGGCGGGTAACGCTCGTGCCGGCTGATGCACAGCGCCAGGTCATCCACTCGCCAATCGTCTGTCATTATCGACCCTCCCGAAGCATTCACCAGGGTGGCCCGGCCAAGGCTACCATAGAATCGGGCGGCACGCGACGGCATTTGGCCGCTGGCAAAGTCATGGCGCGCTGACTAGAGGCAGACGGTGTTCGGACGGGCAACGGAGCGCCATATGACCCCCACCGCAAAGATCCTTCTCCTCGGCTCGGGCGAGCTCGGCCGCGAGTTCGTCATTTCGGCGAAACGCCTCGGCTGCCATGTCGTCGCGTGCGACAGCTATGCCGGTGCGCCGGCGATGCAGGTTGCCGACGAATATGAGGTCTTCTCGATGCTCGACGGCGATGCGCTCCGCGCCGCGATCGAAAAGCACCGCCCCGATCATGTCGTGCCCGAGGTCGAGGCGATCCGCACCGAAATCCTCGCCGAAGTCGAAGCCGAGGGCTTCCATGTCGTCCCCTCGGCGCGCGCGGCGCAGCTGACGATGAACCGCGACGCGATCCGCGACCTCGCGGCGAGCGAGCTCGGACTCGCCACATCGACCTTCGAATATGCCGAGACGCGTGAGGAATTGCGGGCCGCGGCCGGGCGGATCGGCTTCCCCCTCGTCGTAAAACCCGTGATGTCCTCGTCGGGCAAGGGGCAGAGCACGGTGAAAGACGCCGCCGCGATCGACGCCGCGTGGGACTATGCCGCCGCCGGGATGCGCGGCGACCGGCTGCGCGTAATCGCCGAGGCATTCATCGATTTCGATTACGAGATCACGCTGCTGACCGTCCGGCACAAGGGCGGCGTCAGCTTCTGCCCGCCGATCGGCCACCGGCAGGAGCGCGGCGACTATCGCGAAAGCTGGCAACCCGCTGCGATGTCGGATGCGGCGCTCGATAGTGCTCAGCAGATGGCGACCAAGGTCGTCGATGCGCTCGGCGGCCATGGCATTTTCGGGGTCGAATTTTTCGTGAAGGGCGACGCGGTCATCTTCTCCGAACTCAGCCCGCGCCCGCACGACACGGGCATGGTCACGCTGATCTCGCAAGCCCTGTCGGAGTTCGACCTGCACGCGCGGGCGATCCTGGGCCTGCCGATCACCGCGATCGAGGTTCCGCACGCGAGCGCGAGCGCGGTGCTGCTCGCCGACCGCGACGCGAGCGATTTCGCGATCACCGGCCTTGCCGACGCGCTGGCGCAGCCCAATGCCGAAACCGCGGTCGATGCCCGCATCTTCGGCAAGCCCTTCACGCGGCCGTATCGCCGGATGGGCGTCGCGCTCGCGAGGGTCACGGGCGGCACTACCGACGAAGCACGCGCTGCGGCAGTCGCGGCGGCGGCGACGCTTCGCATCGACTATCGATGACCGTCGCGGCCCGCCGTCTCGGCCCCGGCGACATCGCCGCGATGCGCGACCTCAACGCGCTCTATGCCGATGCGTTCGAGGACGCCGAAACCTATCGCCGCGAAACGCCCGATGACGCGTGGCTCGCACGCCAGCTCGGCAAGGATGCCGTCATCCTGCTCGTCGCCGAGACGGGGGACCGCATCGTCGGCGGCCTCACCGCCTATGAACTGCCTAAGCTGGAGGCGGCGCGCAGCGAAATCTATCTCTACGACCTTGCGGTCGCTCCGCATTTCCGCCGCTGCGGCATTGCGACGATGCTGATCGAGGAGCTGCAACATATCGCCGCCGACACCGGCGCCTGGGCCGTGTTCGTGCAGGCCGATTATGCCGACCCGCCCGCGATCGCTCTCTATACCAAGCTGGGCGTCCGCGAAGAGGTGCTCCATTTCGACCTACCGCCCAAGGCGCGATGTTAGCGGGAAGAAACCGGGAACATCGCGCTAGGCCGCCCCGCCCGCCGCTGCTACACCCCGCGCCATGTCCGAGAAGAATCACCTCTATCTGGTCGATGGCTCCAGCTACATCTTCCGCGCCTACCACCGCCTGCCGCCGCTGACGAACCCGAAGGGCGTGCCGGTCGGCGCGGTCTATGGCTACACGACAATGCTGTGGAAGCTCGCCAAGGATTTGCACGACGCCGACGGGCCGACGCACCTTGCCGTCATCCTCGACCATTCGAGCCAGTCGTTCCGCAACGAGATTTACGATCAGTACAAGGCGAACCGGCCCGAGCCGCCCGAGGATCTGCGCCCGCAGTTTCCGCTGATCCGCGATGCCACGCGCGCCTTCTCGTTGCCGTGTATCGAGATGGAGGGTTTCGAGGCCGACGACCTGATCGCCTCCTACGCCGAGGCCGCGGTGCGCGAAGGCTGGGACGTCACGATCGTGTCGTCGGACAAGGACCTGATGCAATTGATCCGCGAGCCCGAAGGCGGCCCGCATGTCGACATGCTCGACACGATGAAAAATGTCCGCCTGGGGCTGGAAGCGGTGAACGAGAAGTTCGGCGTCACACCCGATCTCGTCGGCGACGTGCTCGCGCTGATGGGCGACAGCGTCGACAATGTTCCGGGCGTGCGCGGGGTTGGGCCGAAGACCGCGACCAAGCTCATCCAGGAATATGGCGACCTGACCGCCGCGCTCGACGGCGCCGAAACGATGAAGGCGTCGAAGCTGCGCGACAATTTGATCGAGCATCGCGCCATGGCCGAACTCTCGCGCGTTCTGGTCGACCTGAAGCGCGACTGTCCGCTGCCCGATGCGCTGGACGACTTGAAACTCGGTGCGATCCCGCCGTTGCCGCTGAAAAATTTCCTCGACGAGCATGGCTTCCGCTCGCTCTCGGCCAAGCTCGACCTCGGTGGCACGCCGGGTGGCCCGCCGACCCTGCCGCGCGCGAGCGCCGCGCCGGCGGCATCCGCCGCCGGCCCCTCGACCCCCACGCTGCCGCCGATACCGCCGATCGACCGCGCGCTCTACGAGACGGTGACGACGATCGAAGCGCTCGACCGCTGGATCGAGGAAGCACGCGCCGCACATGTCGTGGCAGTCGATACCGAAACCGCAAGCCTCGACAGCGTCACCGGCACACTCGTCGGGGTCAGCCTGGCGACCGGGCCCGGACGCGCCTGCTATATTCCGCTCGGCCATGGCGGCAGCGACATGTTCGCCGAAAAGCCCGAGCAGGTGCCGCTCGCCGATGCGATCGGCCGCCTTCATGCGCTCTTTTCCGACGAAGCGGTGCTGAAGGTCGGGCACAACCTCAAATATGACATCGGCGTGCTCGCGCAGCACGGCGTCACCATCGCCCCCTATGACGATACGCTGGTGATGAGCTTCGCGCTCGACGCGGGCAAGCACCAGCACGGGCTCGACGAGCTGGCCAAGATGCACCTCGACCATGTCTGCATCTCTTTCAAGGAAGTGTGCGGGACGGGCAAGTCGCAGATCAGCTTTGCCGAGGTCCCGCTCGACCGCGCGACCCAATATGCCGCCGAGGATGCCGAGGTCGCCTGGCGCCTGTGGAAGCTGCTGAAGTTGCGCCTGCCGATCGAGGGCGGGACGCGCGTCTATGAAATGGTCGACCGCCCCTTGGCGGCGATCGTGGAGGGCATGGAGCGCGCCGGTATCATGGTCGACCGCGATTATCTCGCGCGGCTGTCGGGCGAGTTCGCGAACGACATGCTGCGCATGGAAGGCGAGATCCACGCCGAGGCCGGCCAGCCTTTCGCGATCGGCAGCCCCAAGCAGCTCGGCGAAATCCTGTTCGACAAAATGGGCCTGAAGGGCGGACGCAAGGGCAAGTCGGGCGACTGGTCGACCGACCAGAGCGAACTCGAGCGACTGGAACGCGACGGCGTCCCCATCGCGCGCAAGATATTGGAGTGGCGCCAGCTCGCAAAACTCAAGTCGACCTATACCGACGCTTTGCAGCAGCAGATCAACGCGAAGACGGGTCGCGTCCACACCAGCTACAGTCTTGTCGGCGCGCAGACGGGGCGGCTGTCGTCGACCGACCCCAATTTGCAGAACATCCCGATCCGAACCGAGACCGGCCGCCGGATCCGCGATGCCTTCATCGCCGCGCCCGGCCATGTCCTGATCGCCGCCGACTACAGCCAGATCGAGCTTCGGCTCGCCGCGCATATGGCCGACGTGCCCGAGCTCAAGCGGGCCTTCGCCGAAGGACAGGATATTCACGCCGCGACCGCGATCGAGCTGTTCGGCGAGGTCAACCGCGATACGCGCGGCAAGGCAAAGACGGTCAATTTCTCGATCCTCTATGGCATTTCGCGCTGGGGCCTCGCCGGCCGGCTCGAGATCACCCCCGACGAGGCGCAGGCGCTGATCGCGCGTTATTTCGAGCGCTTTCCGGGCATTTCGGACTATATCACCGACACGCTCGAAAGCGTCCGCGCGAAGGGCTATACCGAGACATTGTTCGGCCGGAAAACCTGGTTCCCGCGCATCAAGGCGGCGAACCAGAACGAGCGTGCGGGCAGCGAGCGCGCCGCCATCAACGCGCCGATCCAGGGCACCAGCGCCGACCTGATCAAACGCGCGATGGCGCGGATGCCCAAGGCTCTGGAGGATGCGGGCCTGTCCGACATCCGCATGCTGCTGCAGGTTCACGACGAACTGGTGTTCGAAGCGCCCGAGGACAAGGCTGAAGCCGCGGGCATCGTAATCCGCGCGATCATGTCGGGCGCCGCCGAACCCGCACTCAAGCTGACGGTTCCACTGGAAGTCGAAATCGGCACGGGCAAGAGCTGGGGCGAAGCGCATTGATCGCCGCGCTGCTGTTCGTCGCGGCGCTCGCCGCCGATCCCGCCCCCGCGCCGCCGGAAACCGCGACGGCGGTGCCTGCGCGCCAGTCGTCGATCGCCGACGCCGACCTGCGCGAATTCGCCGCGATCGCGGGGCGCAAGGTTGCCGGGCGGCCGGTCGAGGGGCCCTACGCGACCGCCGACAAGGTGCTGCTCATCCGGCGCGACGACAAGGGCTATCCCGTCGTCGCCGCAAGCATCGGCTTCCCCTCGCGCCAGTCGCTTCCGGCACCGCCCGCCGGCACACTCGTCGTCGTCCGGTTGCATCAGCGTTCCGAAACCGTCGTTCCCGGACCGACCGCGGACGATCTTGCCTTTGTGAAGGCGAACCGGCTGCCGCTGTTCGTGATTGGCGAATGGGCTCGCCCGGCGCCGATGTGGGAGGTGGCGTGGGTCGACGAAGCGGTCCGCTTCCGCACGATCGGCGAGGTCGGCGAAATCGGTCCCTGGCGGGACTGACCGGCCGAGGCACGCGCCGCATCGACGGGGCGACCCTTTCGCGCGCACGACTTTGGTTCTATGACGGCTCGATGACATGCGGCCGTCATTTTTGTGACGGCCCGAACAAAGGGTCCACATGAGCAAGTTCGAACCCGTCGCCAAGGCGCCGGTCCGCATCCAGCAGAATATCCTCGCGCGCAGCGAGCGCCGCCTGCTCAACTGGCTTTGCGCGCGCCTGCCCGCATGGGTTACGCCCGATCAGCTTACCACATTGGGGTTCGTGGGCGCGGTGCTCGTTGCGGCGGGTTACTGGCTCAGCTGGTTTGACAGCGAATGGCTCGGCCTGTCGCTCGCGGGTTATATCGTCAACTGGTTCGGCGATTCGCTCGACGGCAGCCTCGCGCGCTGGCGCGGCATCGAGCGGCCCAATTACGGCTATTTCGTCGACCACAGCGTCGATGCGATCGCGACGCTGCTGATGATCAGCGCGATCGGGATGAGCCCTTACATGCGACTCGACGTCGCGCTGATGGGCGTGATCGGTTATTTCCTGCTGTCGATCCACACCTTTATTTCGGCGAAGATCCTCGGCGAATTCCGCCTGTCCTACATGGCGGGCGGGCCGACCGAACTGCGCCTGATGCTGATGGCAATGACCGCGCTGATGCCCATCGTCGGGGGCCGCGACATCCCGGGCACCAATTTCTCGCCCTTCGACCTGTTCGCGCTTATCGTCGCGAGCATCCTCGTAACGCTGTTCATCGTCCAGACGTCGGCAACGGCGCGGATGCTCCGCCGCCGCGGCGGCTAGGGCGGCCTAGGGCCGCACCCGCGCCTGCGCATAGGTGCCGAGCAGGCGCAGCGACTTGGTCTGGAAATCCAGCTCCTCGAGCGCGCGGTCGATCCGTTCGTCGCCCGGCGCACCGACGATATCGGCATAAAATTGCGTCGCCGCAAAGCTGCCGCCGGTCTGATAGCTTTCGAGCTTGGTCATGTTGACGCCGTTGGTCGCAAAGCCGCCGAGCGCCTTGTATAGCGCGGCGGGGATATTCTTCACCTCGAACATGAAGGTCGTCATCACCGGCCCTTCGATCGCCGAAAAATCGAGCAGCGGTTCACGCGCGAGCACAACGAAGCGCGTCATATTATGGTCGGCATCCTCCATGCCGGTGCCGTGGAGCGTCAGGCCATAAAGATCCGCCGCGTGCGGCGGCGCGAGCGCGGCGAGGCCGACTTCGTCGCTGTCGGC
Organism: Sphingopyxis sp. JAI108; assembly: GCF_013410105.1. Taxonomy (GTDB): domain Bacteria; phylum Pseudomonadota; class Alphaproteobacteria; order Sphingomonadales; family Sphingomonadaceae; genus Sphingopyxis; species Sphingopyxis chilensis. The sequence goes on along the minus strand of NZ_JACCCJ010000001.1, from coordinate 1,079,264 downwards.
GACCCACGCCGCCGCGCCCGCGGTGTCGCTGTGCGCGACGGGCGCGATATTGTTGGCGCGCAGCCAGTGGCGGCATTGCCCGAGTGCCTGTTCGTGGCTCATCGCGCGCGTCACCGGCCCCAGGTCGCGGCTCATCAGGCCATACCGGATCGGCAGGAAATGCTCGCCGACGATCGACAGGCCCGATTCGGGGAGCAGGAAATGGATATCGGCGACGCGGCCGTGCAGACTGTTCTCGATCGGGATGATCGCGCGGTCGACGCGGCCTTCGCGCACGGCGTCAATCGCGTCCTCGAACGCATAGCAGGGCATCGGTAGCGAGTTGGGATCATATTCGCGCGCGGCAAGGTCGCTGTTCGCGCCGGGAGCGCCCTGAAACGCCAGCCCGCGCGCGGGCTCGGCGAGCGCCATCGCCCGCATTTCGTCGACCAGATGCTGCGCCGAAGCCGAATAGCTGCCCATCGATTGCCTTCCCAGGGTGGAGCCGCGGCGCATAGCCTTCCCGCCTGCCGCGCGCAACCGGACCTTCGGCCTTCGGCTCTTCGGGCGATTTCATCCCCTTGCGCCGCCGTCGCCGCACCATTAAGGGAGCCTCCAAATCAAAGATGCGTCCGGCAAGCGGGCGCCAGCTAACGGGGCTGCTAGAGCATGGACGATCGCAACAATACTATTGCCGGCTGGGTACTGTTCGCCGGCATTTGCGCGCTGGGCCTGACGATCGGGTCGCAGATGCTGTTCGCCAGCCATGCCCCCGAAAAGCCCGGTTATCCGATCGAAGACGCCGAAGCCGGCGCCGGTGGTGGCGAATCGGCCGTGCCGCTCCCCAATCTCCTCGCCGCCGCCGACCCGGCAAAGGGCGAAGCGGTATTCGCGAAATGCGCTGCGTGCCACACGGTCAATTCGGGCGGCGCCAACGGCATCGGCCCGAATCTGTGGGGCGCTCTCGGCAAGCCTCACGGCCATGTTCCGGGCTTCGATTATTCGGCCGCGCTCAAGGGCGTTCCAGGTAATTGGGACTTCGCTGGCATGGACGAATGGCTGAAGAGTCCGCGCAAATATGCCCCGGGCACCAAGATGTCGTTCGCGGGCCTCAGCAGCCCCGAAGATCGCGCCAACCTGATCGTCTATCTGAACAGCCAGGGGTCGAACCTGCCGCTGCCCGCCGCCGAAGCCGCACCTGCGGCGGAGGAAGCGGGCGCCGCTCCGGCGGAAGGCGAAGCCGCGGCCCCGGCGAGCGAAGGCGCGGCAGCTCCGGCCGCGGACGCCGCAGCCCCTGCCCCGGCCGAAGCCAAGAAATAATGCGGCTCGCGCCCGTCCTGCTGGCGGGCGCCTTGGCGCTTGCCGGTTGCGGCAAGAGCGAGCCCCCCGCCGACAACGCCCCGGGCGGTGAAGCGGCGGTCGAAACCCCTGCCGTTGCGCCGACGGCGGCGATGGGCGAGCAGGTCTTCCGGCGCTGCGTCGCTTGCCACACGGCCGAACAGGGTGGATCCAACGGCATCGGCCCCAATCTGCACGGCGTCGTCGATGCTGCGGTGGCCTCGAAGCCCGATTTTTCCTATTCGGGAGCGATGAAGGCAAAGGGCGGCGTTTGGGACGAGGCCGCCCTCGACGCCTATCTGAAAGCGCCGATGAAGGATGTGCCGGGCACGCGCATGGCCTTTGCCGGCGTGATCGATCCCACCGATCGCAAGGCGCTGATCCTGTATCTGGAAGAACAGTCGAAATAAGCCGCGCCCGCGAGAGCGACGGCCGTCAATGATCGTCGATGTTCGCGTAGAAGTCCGTAACGATCTTCCACGCCTCATCCGCCGTCTCGACAAACTGGAAGAGATCGAGGTCGCGCGCACTGACCACGCCCTCCTCGACCAGCGCCTCGAAATTGACGACGCGCTGCCAGAACTCCTTGCCGAACAGCACGATCGGGATCGGCTTGATCTTGCCGGTCTGGATCAGCGTCAACAGCTCGAACATCTCGTCGAACGTGCCGAAGCCGCCCGGAAAGACGCAGACCGCGCGCGCGCGAAGCAGGAAGTGCATCTTGCGCAGCGCGAAATAGTGGAACTGGAAGCTCAATGACGGTGTAACGAAGCGGTTCGGCGCCTGCTCGTGCGGCAGCACGATGTTGAGCCCGATCGATTCGCGGCCCTCGTCGTCGGCGCCGCGATTTGCCGCCTCCATGATCGACGGCCCGCCGCCCGAACATACGACGAAATGCCGGCAGCCCTTGTCGTCGCACGGATATTGGCTTGCGAGCCGGGCGAGCGAGCGCGCCTCGTCATAATATTTCGCCTTCGCCTTCAGCCGGCGCGCGATGTTGCGCGTGGCGTCATCGGTCGCCGCGGCCTCGAGCGCGTCGGCCTGCGACGGTTCGGGAATGCGCGCCGAGCCATAGACGACGAGCGTCGATTCGATCCCCGCTTCATCGAGCAGCAACTCGGGCTTGAGCAACTCCAGCTGGAAACGGACGGGACGCAGATCCTCGCGCAACAGGAAATCATTGTCCTGAAACGCGAGCTTGTACGCGGGGTCCGCCGTCTGCGGGGTGGTGGTCGCCTGCTTGGCGAACTGCGCGTCGTCCTTGGCCTTGTGGAAACGCGAACGATGGGGTTGTTTATCTTCTGCCATTAGCGAGCGGCTAGCCGCTTCGCGTGACTTTGCCAAGTCAGCGGCAACAGGTCCCCTTCCCCGTCATTGCAAGGAGCCGCAGGCGACGCGGCAATCTCCTGCGCGCGGGACAGCGCGAGACCGATGGCTGGAGATTGCTTCGCTCGCGCAATGCGCGAGTTGATCCTGATCGCCTGCAAGGCAGTCGAAGGGCCCGCAATGGACGTCGCTAACGGCAGTAGCCGTTGCCGCTCATGTCGAAATGGAAATGATTATAGTGGGCGGCGTTATAGTCGGGGCCGAGTACGGTGCCGAAGCGGCGGCAGCCCGATTTGTGCAGCGCGCGGAGGAAATCCTGCGACGACCGGTCGCCCGTCCACCCGCCGTCGAGCATGATGCGGCGCCCGTCGGCGAGCACAAATCCCGAAACATCGATCGCGTTCGAATAGGCGTGCTGCGACAGGCGGCCCGAACGGCCCCCGTAGATGTTACGGCAGCTATAGGTTCCGAAGGTCTCGATCTTCACGACCTCGGTCCCGAAATATTTCCGTGCGGCGGGCTTCACCGCATATTGCGCCCAGGCCGCAAAATTGCGGGCGAGCGGACAGGTCATCGCGCCGAGCCCCGACACCGGCACGCCGACGTCGAGCAGCTTGATCGAGTCGATCGAGGTACAGCCGCCGCCATGGTCCTGGTTCGGAAGCGGCGTGAAGCGCACGCCGGCCTGTTTGAGGTCGAAGGCGCATTGCTGGGCTTCGGCGCTGGTGAAGGAGGGAGAGCCTATCACTTGCGGGCGGTTCGGCTTGCTTGCCGACGTCCGCTTCCCGCCACCGTTCTTCATCGCCTCGGGCGCCCCGAAACAGGCGGAAAGCGCCAGCGCCACGGTGGCTGCGATCAGGATCCGGGGCTTCAAGAAGGTCGGGATCGGCATGGCGTCAAATTGCCGACGAAATGGTTAACAAGCTGTATACCTTTTCATCGGCTCGTCGAAAATTTCGCGCGGCCCGTGCAATTTGTTTGACAGTTGCGCCCCCGCCCCTAAACGCGGCGCCGGGCCACGCGGTCCCAACGCCGCGCGAGCTCTCTGCAAGGAGAGACTATGATGAGTGAAGTGACGACGCCACAAGTGCGCCCTGCGCGCCCATATTTTTCTTCCGGACCCTGCGCCAAGCCGCCGGTCTGGGACGCCTCCAAAATCGCAACCGAATCACTGGGCCGCTCGCACCGCGCCAAGATCGGGAAGACGCGCCTCGCCTATTGCATCGACTTGATGCGCGAGATGCTGCAGCTCCCCGACACGCACCGCATCGGCATTGTCCCCGGCTCTGACACCGGCGCATTCGAGATGGCGATGTGGACGATGCTCGGCGCCAAGCCGGTGACGACACTCGCGTGGGAAAGCTTCGGCGAGGGCTGGGTCACCGATGCTGCGAAGCAGCTCAAGCTCGACCCGACCGTCATTCGCGCCGATTACGGCCAGCTCCCCGACCTGACCGAGGTCGACTGGTCGAACGACGTGCTCTTCACCTGGAACGGCACCACTTCGGGCGTCCGCGTCCCGAACGGCGACTGGATCGCCGACGACCGCGAAGGGCTGAGCTTTGCCGACGCGACCAGCGCGGTGTTCGCTTACCATCTCCCGTGGGACAAGATCGACGTCGCGACCTTCAGCTGGCAGAAAGTGCTCGGCGGCGAAGGTGGCCATGGCGTGCTGATCCTTGGGCCGCGCGCGGTCGAACGTCTTGAGAATTACACCCCAGCATGGCCGCTGCCGAAGGTTTTCCGCCTCGTCAGCAAGGGTGCGCTTGCCGAGGGCGTGTTCAAGGGCGAGACAATCAACACCCCGTCGATGCTCGCGGTCGAGGATGCGATCTTCGCGCTCGAATGGGCGAAGTCGCTGGGCGGTCTCGACGGTCTGAAAGCCCGCAGCGACGCGAACGCCGCGGCGCTCGACAAGATCGTTTCGGAACGCGAGTGGCTGAGCCACCTCGCCGCCGATCCCGCCAGCCGCTCGAAGACCTCGGTCTGCCTGTCGGTCGCAGGCGCCGACGCGGATTTCATCAAGAAGTTCGCTGGCCTGCTCGAAGCCGAAGGCGCGGCCTATGACATCGCGGGATATCGCGACGCGCCGCCGGGCCTTCGCATCTGGTGCGGCGCGACCGTCGACACTGCCGATATCGAAGCGCTCGGTCCGTGGCTCGACTGGACCTACGCCGAACTCCGCAAATAATTTCCATCGTCATTCCCGCGAAAGCGGGAACCCAGTGCTGCCGTCGCCAACGCTGGAACTGGGTCCCCGCTTTCGCGGGGATGACGAGAGTAGAGGAATAGTGACATGACCGCTCCCAAAGTTCTGATTTCCGACAAGATGGACCCCAAAGCCGCCGCGATCTTCAAGGAGCGCGGCATCGACGTCGACGTCATCACCGGCAAGACCAAGGACGAGCTGATCGCGATGATCGGCGACTATGACGGCCTCGCGATCCGCTCGGCCACCAAGGTCACCGCCGACGTGCTCGCCGCCGCGACGAACCTGAAGGTCGTCGGCCGCGCCGGGATCGGCGTCGACAATGTCGACATTCCCGAGGCGTCGAAGAAGGGCGTCATCGTGATGAACACGCCCTTCGGCAACAGCATCACCACAGCCGAACATGCCATCGCGATGATGTTCGCGCTCGCCCGCCAGATTCCCGAAGCCAACGCCGGGACGCAGGCGGGCAAATGGCCGAAGAACGACTTCATGGGCGTCGAGCTGACCTCGAAGACGCTCGGCCTGATCGGCTGCGGCAATATCGGCAGCATCGTCGCCGAACGCGCGCTGGGCCTGCGCATGAAGGTCGTGGCGTTCGACCCCTTCCTGACCCCCGAGCGCGCGATCGAACTCGGCGTCGAGAAAGCCGATCTCGACACCTTGCTCGCCAAGGCCGATTTCATCACCCTGCACACCCCGCTGACCGACCAGACGCGCAACATCCTTTCGGCCGAAAATATCGCCAAGGCGAAGAAGGGCGTGCGGATCATCAACTGCGCGCGCGGCGGGCTGATCGACGAAGCGGCACTCAAGGACGCGCTGGAGTCGGGCCATGTCGCCGGCGCGGCGCTCGACGTCTTCGCGCAGGAGCCGCCGGCGGCCGACCACCCGCTGTTCAGCGCCCCCAACTTCATCTGCACCCCGCACCTCGGCGCATCGACCGACGAAGCGCAGGTCAATGTCGCGATCCAGGTCGCTGAACAGATTTCGGATTACCTGCTGACCGGCGGCATCACCAACGCGCTCAACGTCCCCAGCCTGTCGGCCGAGGAAGCGCCGAAGCTGCGCCCCTATATGAGCCTCGCCGAAAAGCTCGGCAGCCTTGTCGGCCAGCTCGCCCACGACAATCTGACGACGATCTCGGTCGAGGTCGAGGGCGCCGCCGCCGAACTCAACCTCAAGCCGATCACCGCTGCGGTGCTCACCGGCTTGATGCGCCGCTATTCGGACAGCGTGAACATGGTCAACGCGCCGCACCTCGCGCGCGAACGCGGGCTCGACGTGCGCGAAGTTCGCCATGATCGCGACGGCGATTATCACACGCTCGTCCGCGTCACCGTCGCCACCGAAGCGGGCGACCGCTCGGTCGCGGGCACCCTGTTCAGCAACGGCGACCCGCGCCTTGTCGAGATGTTCGGGATCAAGGTCGAGGCCGACCTCGACGGCCACATGCTCTATATCGTCAACGAGGACGCGCCCGGCTTCATCGGCCGCATCGGCACCGCGCTCGGCGAAGCGGGGCTCAACATCGGCACCTTCCACCTCGGCCGCCGTGGCGCTGGCGGCGAAGCGGTGCTGTTGCTCAGCCTTGACTCGCCGATGCCCGAACCGCTTCTGTGGCAGCTCTGCCAGCTCCCCGGCGTGAAGACGGTGAAGGGTTTGAAGTTCTAAATCCGCCTTTCAATCCCCGTTCGTGTCGAGCGAAGTCGAGACACTCATCGTCGGTGTATGCCTTTGCGGCATCTCGACTTCGCTCGATGCGAACGGAATTCAGGATTGTTGACTCTCTTCGACCATCCTAAGGCCGCACGCATGACCAAGGCCCCTGCCCTGCTGCCCGAAGGCTTGCGTGACCGCCTCCCCCAACAGGCGGAAGCCGCGTCGCGCGTCACCCGCGCGCTTGTCGATGCCATGCGCGCGCATGGCTATGGCCGCGTTGCACCGCCGCTCGCCGAATTCCGCGAGACGCTCGGCGGCGATGACGAGCGCTCGACGCGCGACCTGCTGCGCTTCACCGATCCGGTGTCGCAGCGCACCCTCGCGCTGCGCCCCGACATCACGCGGCAGGTTGGCCGCATCGCGACCTCGCTGCTCGCCAAGGCGCCCCGCCCGCTGCGCCTCTGCTACGCCGGACAGGTCGTGAAGCTGCGCGCCAGCCAGCTCCGTCCCGCACGCGAGATGCTGCAGGTCGGCGCCGAACTGATCGGCAGCGACAGCGTCGCCGCGGCGCGCGAGATCGTCAGCGTCGCGATCGACGCGCTCGAAGCCGCAGGCATCGGCCCCGTCACGATCGACTTCACCCTGCCCGACGTCGTCGACCTGCTCGCGAACGGCCCCCTTCCGGTGGATGCCGATATCCAGCAGCTCCGCGATGAGCTCGACGCCAAGGACGCTGGCGCGCTGACCCGGCTCGGCGCCGAGGCCTATCTGCCTTTGCTCCGCGCGACCGGCCCCTTCGATCAGGCTATCGCCGACCTGCGTGCCTTCGACATATCGGGTGCGTTGACCGATCGTATCGCCGCGCTCGAAGCGATCGCCGCGCCCATCCGCGACCGCGTCACGCTGACTCTCGACCCCACCGAACGCCACGGCTTCGCGTATCAGAGCTGGTTCGGCTTCCAGATCTTCGTTCCCGGCCAGGGCGACGCAGTCGGACGCGGCGGCGCCTATGCGATCCCGGTGGGCGAACAGGAAGAATCGGCGATCGGCTTCTCGCTCTATCCCGATCCGCTGATCGACGCGGGGCTTGGCGCCGAAAACGACGCCGACCGCCGCATCTTCCTTCCGCTCGGCCACGATCTCGCGCTCGCTGCCAGCCTGCGCGCCGACGACTGGCAGACGGTGGCGGCGCTGTCCGAAACCGACGACGCCCGCGCGCTCGGCTGCGGGTGGCGCCTCGGCCCCGACGGGCCGGTCGAAGTCTAAAAGTCGGAACGTCCGAAGCGCGGGATGCCCTGGTTGACGCCGGGCGGATCGAGCACGGTCAAGTCGAGTTCGACCGCTTTGCCGATCCAGTGCGCCAGCGTCGTATGGTCGGCAAGATCGTCAGCGGTGAGCGGATGAACGAGCGCGCGGAGCCCCGTCGTCTCGATCGCCGCAATCACTGCCGGCGCGGTCTTAGCCAGAAAATGCACCTCATATTGTGCGATCGGATGCGGCCCTGCGGCGCCGTCGGTCAGATCGCCAACGAACAGAATGGCGGGATCTTCACCGAAATCGTCGCGCAGCGCGACGGCGGCGGGCCGCTCGGCTGGATCATAATAGATATGAGCGTGATAGGGAGCGTCGGGGTTGGTCATGGCTTTTCCTCTTGGCTCCGCTCTAATTCGTTCGTCATTGCGAGCGTAGCGAAGCAATCCAGAACGGCCTTACTCTGCTCTGGATTGCTTCGCTACGCTCGCAATGACGATGGCTATTTTCCAAACACCCGCTTCAACCACGCATCGACCGTTGCCGTCGGCGCATAAGCCGGATCGCCGAGACTGCGGTTGATTTCGGCATGGCCCTTTAGCCCTTCGCCGGGAAAGCTGCCGTGCTCGACGCGGCTGCCTCCGGTTTCAAGAGCTGCGCCCAAGGCTTTGGCCTGCCGCACGCCATCGGGACGCTGCACATAGAGCAGCAGGAAGTCCCGCGCATTGGGCGCTGCGGCTTGCTGCGTCGGCGACACCCCTTTTTGCCGCGCCGGATCGGTCCCGAACGCCTGCACATAGGTTTTCTGCATGATCGGCGGACCATCTTTCATCTGCGCCGCCACATCATAGGCCGCCCCGTCGATCGGGATCACACCGGATATGTCGGCAAAGGACAGGCCCGCGCCCTTCAGATAGCGTTCGTCGGTGCCGACCAGCGCGACGAGATGCGCGCCCGCGCTATGCCCCATCAGCACGATGCGCCGCCGGTCGATGCCGAGCATGTTCGCGCGATCGACCAGTGCCTTGACCGCCGCGGTGACATCGGCCGCCTGCTGCTCGACCGTCGCGGCGGGGACGAGGCGATAGTTGATCGAGGCGAAGGCATATCCCTGTGCGGGATAATGCTGCGCCTTGAACCGCCCGGTCGCATTGTCCTTGTCGCCGCGCTTCCATCCACCCCCGTGGACGAAGACGACCAGCGGCGCGGCGCCGCTGTCCCCCGTGGCATGCCAGACGTCGAGCGTCTGAAGCGGGTCGCGGCCATAGGAAATGGTCTCGCCGCCCGGCACTTTCGGCCCGACGTCGGCGCCGATCCCTTGGGCAAGCCGCTCGCGCACCCGTTCGCGCATCGTCTCGCGTGCATCGGCGAAGGGTCCGGGCACCATGATGCTCGCCACCGCAAAGGCGGCAACGCCCGCATATCCGATCCAGTTTCGCTGCGTCATCGATTGTCTCCCTTGTCCCGGCGGGCGCCCTTCTGAGCCGGATTTGTCGCAAAAACTTGCCACCATGCCTTGCCTCTCCGGCCAAATCCGCTAAGGCCGCGCCGGGCTTTGCACGATCGGTTTTTGGGCCCGCTCAGCAGGACAGCATCATGGCAAATGTTACCGTCATCGGGTCGCAATGGGGCGACGAGGGCAAGGGCAAGATCGTCGACTGGCTCGCCAGCCGCGCCGATGCCGTGGTGCGCTTTCAGGGCGGTCACAATGCCGGCCATACGCTCGTCGTCGGCGAGCAGGTCTACAAGCTGTCGCTGCTCCCCTCGGGCATCGTCACCGGCACGCTGTCGATCATCGGCAATGGCGTCGTGCTCGACCCGTGGGCGCTGCGCGACGAGATCACCAAGCTGCGCGGTCAGGGCGTTGCCATCAACCCCGAGAATTTCGCGATTGCCGACAATTGCGCGCTGATCCTGCCCTTCCACCGCGATCTCGACGCCTTGCGCGAAACCGCCGCGGGCGCAGGCAAGATCGGCACGACCGGGCGCGGCATCGGCCCCGCCTATGAAGACAAGGTCGGCCGCCGCGCGATCCGCGTCTGCGACCTTGCGCATCTCGACAAGCTCGATCCGCAGATCGACCGCCTGACCGCGCATCACGACGCATTGCGCGCAGGTTTCGGCGAGCCGCCGATCGACCGCGAACGGCTGATCGCCGACCTCGCCGAAATCGCCGACTATGTCCTCGAATATGCCCAGCCCGTCTGGAAGCGCCTGAAGAAGGTCCGCAAGGCCGGCGCGCGCATCCTGTTCGAGGGCGCGCAAGGCGTGCTGCTCGACGTCGATCACGGCACCTACCCCTTCGTCACCAGCTCGAATACCGTCAGCGGCACCGCCGCATCGGGCTCGGGCCTCGGCCCCGGCGCCGTCGGCTTCGTGCTCGGCATCGCCAAGGCCTATACGACGCGCGTCGGCAGCGGCCCTTTCCCGACCGAGCTCGAGGACGAAATCGGCCAGAAACTCGGCGAACGCGGTCATGAATTTGGCACCGTCACCGGCCGCAAGCGCCGCTGCGGCTGGTTCGACGCCGTGCTCGTGCGCCAGAGCTGCGCGGTGTCGGGCGTCACCGGCGTCGCGCTCACCAAGCTCGACGTGCTCGACGGCTTCGACACGATCCGCATCTGCACCGGCTATCGCCTGCGCGGCAAGATCCTCGATTATTTCCCGAGCCACGCCGCCGATCAGGCCGAGGTCGAGCCAATCTACGAGGAAATGGACGGTTGGCACGAATCGACCGCAGGCGCGCGCAGCTATGCCGACCTGCCGGCGCAGGCGATCAAATATATCCAGCGCGTGCAGGAGCTGATCGAAACCCCGATCGCGCTGGTGTCGACCAGCCCCGAGCGCGAAGACACGATCCTGATCCGCGATCCCTTCAGCGACTGAGGAAAGCGCCGGTCGTCCCGTGGACGCGGCAGCCGGGCGCAATCAGGCCCGCCGTCACTGAACTGCCATCCGCAGCGCTTAGCTGGCTATGGATGACAAGCCGCGACCCGACGCACTTTCTCGCGCGTCCCGATATCTATGACGCCCTGCCGCGTCCGGCGCGCGAGCGACTGGAAGTCGTCGCCTTTGGCGCCCTCCAGTGGCCATGGCTGTTGCGGTCGCTATGGGGCGGACGAAAGGCGGAAAAAGCCGCGTTGCTCCGCCGCCTCGACCTTGCCGACGATGCCCTGCCGCATCTCGGTAGCTGGAAGGCCGACACGCGTTTCCTGTCGCATATCGTCGATGCGATCGAAGAACTGCGCCCAGCGGTCGTCGTCGAACTGGGCTGTGGGGCGAGCAGCCTCGTCATCGCCAAGGCGCTCGCGAAATTCGGCGGCGGACGGTTCATAAGCTTCGATCAGCATCAGGAATTCGTCACCTCCACGGCGCGCTGGCTCGCCAGTCAGGGCATATCCGCGGACCTCCGCCACGCGCCGCTCGGGCTGCCGCCCGGCGAGTGGCCCGGTCTTTGGTACCAACTTTACGACGTGCCCAGCGACATCGGTATGCTCGTGATCGACGGCCCGCCCTGGGCCTTGCATCCGCTGGTGCGCGGCGCGGCCGAATCGCTTTTCCCGCGGCTTGCGGACGGCGCGCGAATCCTGCTCGACGACGCGGCGCGGCCAGGCGAACGCCTCGTCGCGCGACGCTGGCAGAAACGCTGGCCGCAGATCGATTTCGCGTTCGACCGGTCGGGCACAAAGGGCACGCTCATCGGCCGTATGCCACGCGGCTGACATCGCGCGACGAAGAGCCTAGGGTGCCGGCGACGCCAATCGATCAAGGTGAGCCCATGTCGCGCCAAATCCTCGTCTTCTATGGCAGTTATCGCCGCGACCGGCAGGGCGTCAAACTCGCGCGCTGGCTCGTCGATGCAATCGGCGCACGCGGCGACAGCGCCGAGCTCATCGACGCCAAGGCGGTCGATCTGCCGATGCTCGACCGCATGTACAAGGAATATCCGAAGGGCGAGGCGCCGGCGGAGATGGAGGAACTCGCGGGCAAGATCCGCGCCGCCGATGGCTTCCTGTTCGTCACCGGCGAATATAATTGGGGGCCACAGCCCGGCCTCAAGAATTTGACCGACCATTATCTGGAGGAATGGTTCTGGCGCCCCGCGGCGATCGCCTGCTACTCAGCGGGCTCTTTCGCCGGAGTACGGTCGATGATGGGGTGGCGCGACATTTTGGGCGAGATGGGGATGGCGGTCATCTCGTCGATCCTGCCCGTCGCGCGCATCGGCAAGGCCTTTGATGGCGACGGCCTACCCGCAGGCGACGAGGGCAGGCAGCTCGAACGGTTGTTCCCGCGCTTCGCCGACGACCTCAACTGGTGGATCGACGCCGCCAAGATGCAGCGCGCCAAGGTCGATCCGCCCTATTAACCCGACTTGAGTTCGGCGGCGAGGCGCAGGCTGGCGCGCCAGAAGAAGAAGGCGGGGATCAGGCCGAGCCACGCGGCACCGTAGAGGACGTAGCGTACGCTTTCCTCGCCATAGGTGGGTGCGAGCGCGTCCGACAGCACGCCGAACAGGAACGGTCCGAAGCCGAGCCCTATCAGATTCTGTCCGAACAGCATGATCGACGCGGCGACCGCGCGCGCCTGCGGCCGCACCAGCCCCTGTACGCAGGCATAGGCGGGACCATAATAGGCCGAGTTGAGGATGGTCGGCACGATCAGGAGCGCGACCGCGACGCGCCAATCGGCCATCTGATAACCGAGAAAGAGGATCGGGGCGCCGATGGCCATGCCATAGGCTGGCAAGGTCAGGATATGCCGCTTGTCGCGCTTGCCGTAGACGTCGGCGCATTTCCCGCCGAGCCAGGTGCCGAACACCCCTGCCAGCCCCAGCACGACCGCCATCGACAATCCCGCTTCAGTCGTCGACAGACCGTGGCTGCGAATGAAGAAGCTGATCGTCCACAGCGCCTTGCCATAGCCGAGGAAGGCGGTGACCGAGGCCGCGATCAATATGTAGACGAAAGCGCGCGAGGAAAGGATTTCGCGCATCGCCTCGCGCGCGGGAAGCTGCGCTGGCGAGGCGGTTGCCGCCGCCTCGGCCGGCCGGTGATGCCGTGGTTCGCGCATCAGGAACAGCACCACCAGCGCGAGCAACAGCCCGGGCGCCCCGACGAGCATCAATGCGATACGCCAGCCGTAAAGGTCGTTCACGATCCCGCCGAGTATCAGCCCGAGCAGCGAACCGATCGGCACGCCGAGTCCGTAAAACGCGATCGCCGATGATCGTTTTTCGGGCGCGACGCTGTCCGAAATCAGCGAATGCGCGGCGGGCGTGCACCCTGCCTCGCCCACGCCCACGCCGATACGCGCGACGAGCAATTGCACGAAATTCTGCGCGAGGCCGCACACCGCAGTCATCGCCGACCAGATGGCGAGCGCGAGCGCGATCAGCCGGACGCGGTTCGTTCCCTCCTTGTCGGCATAGCGCGCGATCGGGATACCGAGCAGCGCATAGAAGACGGCGAATGCGGGACCGGCCAGCAGGCCGAGTTCGGTGTCCGAAAGCCCCAGATCGCCCTTTATCGGTTCGGCAAGGATATTGACGATCTGCCGGTCGAGGAAATTGAAGATATAGACGATCAGCAGGATCCAGAGCATCGTCCGCGTCTGCGCGGAAACACCGGTGTCGGGGATCGAAGCGATGCCCGGGGTCGGAACGGCCTTGTCAGTCATTTATCTCTCCCGCCGCCATCGGAGCAGACCGGAGGGACCGGTGTCAACGTCCTTGCGGCGCGCGAAAAATGCCGGTGCGCTATTGCCGTTACGGCGGCCGCCGTGCGACGCCTGGAAAAATTTTCGCCGATCAGCGCCGGCCGGCTATCGCCGCAGCGCGATCAGTGATGGTCGCGCGGCCGCGTCCGGTCCATATTCTCCAACTCGAGCAATTCCATCGGGACATGGATCGCGCGCACCGCCAGCCGGACCTCGACGAGGAACAGGATCAGCGAGACGAGCAGCAACAGCATCGCGGCCGCAAAGGCCCAGGAAGCGGCGACGCCGAGGTTGGCGCCGGTGAAGGCCTGCGTGAACAACAGCGCGACGAGCAGGCAGACGACGATACCGCAGGCGACGGCGGAGAGGATCGAATTGTTGATGATCCCCATTCTCCGGTCAGCTATGCGCAGTTCCGCAACGATGCGGTCATGCTCCAGGCCTTCGGTCTCGGCCCACCGCTCCATCAGATTGCGCGAGCGGTCGACGACGCGCGCCAGCCGGCCCGCGATGACGTTGAGCAGACTGCCGGTCGCCACCAGCAGGAACACCGGCGTGACCGACAGCTGGATCGTCTGCGCGATGGCGCTCGCGTCGGGAGTCACCTAGGCGCCACCGCCCGCCGCGACCGACGGTGTGTTCACGCCGTGCATTGCAAGGAATTTGCGGACATTGCGCGCCGCCTGCCGGATGCGTTGTTCATTCTCGACCATCGCGATGCGGACATAGCCTTCGCCGTCCTCGCCATATCCGACGCCGGGGGCGACCGCGACCTTGGCATGGGTCAGCAGCTGCTTCGAAAATTCGAGGCTGCCCATCTCTTTCAGCGCCGGCGGCAGCGGCGCCCAAGCGAACATCGACGCAGGCGGGCTCGGGATGTCCCAGCCGGCGCGTGCGAAGCTTTCGACCATCACGTCGCGGCGCTTCTGGTAGAGTTCGCGGTTCTTGGCGACGATATCCTGCGGCCCGTTGAGCGCCGCGCAGGCCGCGGCCTGGATCGGCGTGAAGGCGCCATAGTCGAGGTAGGACTTCACGCGCGTCATCGCCGCGATCAGCCGCTTGTTGCCGACCGCAAAGCCCATGCGCCAGCCCGCCATCGAGTATGTTTTCGACATCGAGGTGAATTCGATCGCGACATCCTTCGCGCCCGGCACCTGCAGGATCGAGGGGGTCGGATTGCCGTCGTAGTAGAGTTCCGAATAGGCAAGGTCCGAAAGCACCCAGACCTTGTTCTCCTTCGCCCAGGCGACGAGCCGCTCGTAGAAGGCAAGATCGACGGCTTCGGCGGTCGGGTTCGACGGATAGTTGACCACGAGGATCGACGGACGCGGCACAGTGAAGGCCATCGCACGATCGAGCGCGCGCCAGTAATTCTCGTCGGGGGTCGTCGGGACGCTGCGGATCGTCGCACCCGCGATGATGAAACCGAACGTATGGATCGGATAGCTGGGGTTCGGCGCGAGCACGACGTCGCCGGGGCCGGTGATCGCGGTTGCAAGGCTCGCAAGCCCTTCCTTCGATCCCATCGTCACCACGACCTCGCTCTCGGGATCGAGTTCGACGTTGAAGCGGCGGCCGTAATAATTCGCCTGCGCGCGGCGCAGTCCCGGGATGCCCTTCGACTGCGAATAACCGTGCGCGTCGGGTTTCATCGCCACTTCGCACAATTTTTCGATCACATGCGCGGGCGGCGGCAGGTCGGGATTGCCCATCCCCAGGTCGATGATGTCCTCTCCCGCGGCGCGGGCGGCCGCACGCATCGCATTCACTTCGGCGATGACGTAGGGCGGCAGGCGCTTGATGCGATAGAATTCATCTTCGGACATGGGAAACTAGAACAACTCCTTTGCGTTAGATTCTGGAAGGATGCGAACGGCGCCTCGCCAGCCGCATCCTGGCTTGTTATAGGCATTATATCGGCACTGGCCAGCAGGAACGAGCATGAGCGATACGGGTAAGGACGATACAACCGAAGCGCCGAATCCCTTCATGCCGTCACCCGATGACCTACAGCATTGGGCGAGCGTCTTGGGCCGCGCACAGCAGATGATGCTCGAATACGCCCTGGGCCAGGCGAACCAGGGCAACAGCGCCGCGGCGAGCCTGTTCGACCCCACAAGCTGGCTGCAAAATCCGACGACGCAGCTATGGGCCGAACAATCTTCGAAGATGTGGGAACAGGGCGTGACCTTCTGGACTTCGCTGGCGACGATCCAGCCGTCTTTCGCACCCGATGCCGACGCGCCGAAAGACAAGCGCTTCACCGATCCCGACTGGACCGCCAACCCGGTCTTCGCACTGATCCGCCAGACCTATGGCCTGCTCGCCGAGCAATTGCTGGCGACCACCCGCACGATGCAGGGACTCGACGAACATGCGCGCGCGAAGATGGAGTTTGCCGCGAAGAATATGACCGAGGCACTAGCGCCCTCGAACCTTGCGATCACCAATCCCCAAGTGATCAAGCGCGCGGTCGAGACGCGCGGCGAAAGCCTGCTCAAGGGTTTGAAGCATATGCTGACCGACCTGTCGCGCGGGCAACTCTCCCATGTCGACCCCGACGCGTTCGAGGTCGGGGTCAATATCGCCACGACGCCGGGCAAGGTCATCCACGAGACCGACCTCTATCAGTTGATCCACTATGCGCCGACGACGAAGGAGGTTTTCACCGTACCGCTCGTCATCTTCCCGCCGTGGATCAACCGCTTTTACATCCTCGACCTCAACCCCGCGAAAAGCTTCGTCGCCTGGGCGGTCGAACAGGGGCTCAGCGTTTTCATGGTGTCGTGGAAATCGGCCGACGCGTCGATGAGCGAAATCGTGTGGGACGATTATATCGCGGCGCAGGTCGATGCGATCGACACCGTGCGCGAGTTGCTCGACGTTCCGCACGTCCACAGCATCGGCTATTGCGTCGCAGGCACGACCCTCGCCGCCACGCTTGCGATGCTGTCGGCGCGCGGCGAGGCGGACAAGGTCAAGTCGGTGACCTTCTTTACCGCGCAGGTCGATTTCGAGCTGGCGGGCGACCTCAAGATGTTCGTCGACGAAAGCTATCTGACGCTGCTCCAGCAGCTTTCGTCCGGCGGTTTCCTCGACGGGCGCTACATGGCCGCGACCTTCAACAGCTTGCGCGGGCGCGACCTCATCTGGAATTATGTCGTCGGCAATTATCTGCTCGGCAACGACTATCCGCCGTTCGACCTGCTCTATTGGAACGGCGATGTAACCAACCTGCCTGCCAAGTGGCACCGCCAATATCTGGTCGACCTCTATCGCGACAATCGCATGGTCATCCCGAACAGCCTGTCGGCGATGGGGACGCCAATCGACCTCAAGAAAATCGTGACCCCCACCTATATCCAGGCCGGGCGCGAGGACCATATCGCGCCGCTCGCCAGCGTGTGGCGGTTGATGGACCATCTCGCGGGCCCCAGGACCTTCCTCCTCGCAGGATCGGGCCATATCGCGGGCGTGGTGAACCCGCCCGCGGCGGGCAAATATCAATATTGGACCGGCGACAATGGCGCCGCGACGCTCGACGATTTTATTGCGGGAGCGAGCGAGACCAAGGGCAGCTGGTGGCCGCACTGGATCGGCTGGATCGCCGAGCAGGACGACGCGAAAACCGCCGTCAAAGGCGGCCGCATTCCTGGAAAAGGCAAGAAAAAGGCGATCGAGGATGCGCCCGGCCGCTACGTCAAACAGCGGTAATATCCGGCGAATATATTGCTTTCGGACCGGCGCTGCAGCATTTTTGTGCACCGCACAAATTTTCTCTTGAAATCGCCGATCCACTCCTATATTGTGCAGTGCAACATAAAGGAGTTGTCCCGATGGCTACCAAGATGGATAGTGCCGAAAAGGCTTTCGAAGCCGCGACGCTGGAAACCGCCGCCAAGCCGGTGGCCGCTCCTGTCGCTCCGGCTGAAGCTGCGCCCGCGGCGAAGGCCCCGGCGCCCGTGAAAACCAAGACTGTCGCGGCGAAAGCCAAGCCGGTCCAAAAGAAAGCCGCAAAGCCGGCAGCCAAGAAGGTCGCCCCGAAGAAGGCGGCCGCGAAGACCATTGCCCCCAAGGCCGCCCTGAAAACCTCGGCGACTGCGCCGAAGCCGGCCGCCGTCACCACCAAAGGATTCAAGACCATGAACGACACCGTCAAGAAATTCGCCGACGAAGCGAAGACCCGCGCCGAAGCCCTGACCGCCGACTTCAACGAGAAGGCCAAGGAAGCCATGGCGAAGACCAGCAAGATGGCCGAAGAGGCCGTCGAGTTCAACAAGGCGAACATCGAAGCCCTCGTCGAATCGGGCAAGATCGCTGCCAAGGGCATCGAAACGCTCGGCCAGGAAGGCGTCACCTATGCTCGCAAGAGCTTCGAAGACACGACCGCCGCGCTGAAGGGCTACACCGCCGTCAAGACACCGGCCGACTTCTTCAAGCTTTATGCCGAAAACAGCAAGAAGGCGTTCGACGCCGCTGTTGCGCAGACCTCGAAGACCAGCGAACTCGTCGTCAAGCTGACGAACGAAAGCTTCGCGCCGATCTCGAACCGCGTTTCGGTCATCACTTCGAAGATGAAGGCCGCCTGAGGCGCTTTCACCTTCCACCGTTGGCGCGGGCACTTCCCCCTCCTCTCCCCGCCTGCGCCGACACCCCAAAGGCCGCTCGCTTCCTCAGGAAGCGGGCGGTTCTTGTTTTTGGCGCTACCGCTGGCGAACAAGAGGTTAAAATCGGCGACCGCGCCTCTTGCGCTTCGCCCGCCGCTTGCGATATTCCTGCCCATGATGTTTCCAGTTTCGACCATCCATCCGGTCCGCGCCATGGCGGACAAGGACGACGGCGCACCCGGCAGCCCCGGCGTCGGCATTGCGACGCGTACCCGCGCGAAGGCCAAGAAGCCCTCGATGTACAAGGTGCTGCTGCTCAACGACGATTATACGCCGATGGAATTCGTCGTGATGGTGCTGCAGCGTTTCTTCAACATGGACATCGAACAGGCGACGCAGGTGATGCTGCATGTCCACCAGCAGGGCGTCGGCGTGTGCGGCGTGTTCAGCTATGAAGTCGCCGAAACCAAGGTGAACCAGGTGATGGACGCGGCGCGGCAGAACCAGCATCCGCTGCAATGCACGCTGGAAAAGGCCTGATCAGCCCCCCTTGGCCGCCTGCTCGGCGCTGAGCGCCGCAGAGGGCTCCCCCTTCAGATCGCCGTAGCGCAATAGCTCGCCGCATCCGGGGCAGACGGTCGCCGTCCCGACGTCGGCGCCGCAAGCGCGATGGGTATAGCGCATGGCCGGACCCGACCCCGTTTCACCCTCTTCATAGGCCCAGCGTTCGGCCCAGTTGCGCATCGCATAGAGGACGTCGAACAGGTCCTTGCCCTTCGCGGTCAGCCGATATTCGTGGCGTGGCGGCCGCTCCTGATAGGCATGGCGCTCGACCACCCCTTCCTTTTCCATCAGCTTCAGTCGCGCCGAGACGAGCTGGGGACCGAGCCCCGTGTTCGCGGCGATCGCCTCGAACCGCCGTCGCCCGAAAAACAGGTCGCGCAGGATCAACAGCACCGCACGGTCGCCGAGCAATTCCGCCGAACGCCCGACGGGGCAGAAAGTATCCGACAGGTCTGCGCGTTTAGGCATAGACCGTCCTTCATTCCCGTCATTGCGAGCGAAGCGAAGCAATCCAGAGCGGTTTACGCCACTCTGGATTGCTTCGCTTCGCTCGCAATGACGACGTTCTTGCACGCAACCTCAAAAGCTCCTTTCGAATCCTCAAAATCCTCTTGTCACTATGATTATCATAGTTACTATGCGGCGCAAGAGGAGAGTCGCCCATGCCCCATCCCGCAGCCGTCATCATCGGAGCCGGCGACGCCACCGGCGGGGCGATCGCGCGCGCCTTTGCGGCGGAAGGCCTCACCGCCTGCGTCAACCGCCGCGAACGCAACGCCGAGCAACTGGAAGCGCTGGCGCAATCGATCCGCGATGACGGGCGGAAGGCGCGCGCCTTCCCCAGCGACGCCCGCGACGAACAGGCGATGATCCAGCTCTTTGACCAGGTCGAGGCGGAGGTCGGTCCGGTCGAGGTCGCGGTGTTCAATATCGGGGCCAATGTGAACTTCCCGATCGCCGAAACAACGCTGCGCGTTTACACCAAGGTCTGGGAGATGGCGTGCCTCGGCGGTTTCCTGATGGGCCGCGAGGCCGCGAAGCGCATGACCCCACGCGGCCGCGGCACGATCATCTTCACCGGCGCGACGGCAAGCCTGCGCGGCGGGTCGGGTTTCGCCGCCTTCTCGGGCGCCAAGGGGGCGCTCCGCATGCTCGCGCAATCGATGGCGCGCGAACTGGGGCCAGAGGGCATTCACGTCGCGCACACGGTCATCGACGGCGCGATCAACACCGAATTCATCAAGGGCCGCCATCCCGATTTCGAACATGCCAAGGCGGAGGATCTCATCCTGAACCCCGATGCCATCGCCGCCAATTATGTCATGCTGCACAAGCAGCCCAAAAGCGCGTGGACGCACGAACTCGACCTTCGCCCTTGGGGAGAAAAATGGTGACCAAAACGCTCGAACTCATTTTCGATTTCGGCAGCCCCAATGCCTATCTGTCGATGAAGGCGCTTCCCGACCTGCTCGACCGCACCGGCGCCGACCTGATCATCACGCCATGCCTTTTGGGCGGCATCTTCAAGGCGACGGGCAACAAGGCGCCGATGGTCCAATATGCCGATGCGCCGGCGAAGCTCGCTTATGAAAACCTCGAGATGCGGCGCTTCATCGCTAAGCACGGCCTCGTCAAATTCCGCATCAACCCGCACTTCCCCGTCAATACGCTGACGATCATGCGCGGTGCGTTCGTTGCCGACGACGAAGGCAATCTCGACGACTATATCGACGCGGTGAACCGCGCGATGTGGGAGGACGGCCTCAAGATGGACGAGCCGGAGGTGATCACGGGTTTTCTGTCGGCGAACGGCTTCGACGGCCCGGCCCTCCTCGCGCGCACGCAGGAGCCCGAGATCAAGGCGAAGCTTGTGCAAAACACCGAAGCTGCGGTCGCGCGCGGCGTGTTCGGCATCCCGACCTTTTTCGTCGGCGGCGAGATGTATTTCGGCAAGGACCGCCTTGCACAGGTCGAAGAAGCGCTGGCCTAGGCCTGTGCCGCCGGCGGCGGTCGCCCCGCAACCAGGATTCCGGCGACGATCAGCGCCAGCCCGGCGATGTGGAACAGGTGCAGCGCCTCGCCGAGGAACAGCATGGCGAGCCCCGCGCCCATCAGCGGCATCACATTCATATATTGCCCCGTCGCCGCCGACCCGATCAGCTCGACCCCCCGATTGAAGAAAAGATAGGCGAGGAAGGACGGAAAGATCGAAACATAGGCGATCGCGAGCGCGCTGCCCGCCGCCGGAACGATCAGCCGCCCCGACCAGAGTTCGTGCGCGTAAAAGGGCGCGATCACCATGATCCCCACCCCAATCGATGCCGCAAGAAAGCTGAGCGGGTGCACCGCGGGACGGCGACGGAGCAGCACCGAATAGAGCGCCCAGATAAGCACCGCGCCGCCGATGATCGCGTCGCCGATATTGAGCCGGAGCCCCCACAGCATCGCGGGATCGCCGCGCGCGATGATCGCGAGCACGCCGGCGAGCGAAATGACCACGCCCGCAATTTGGCGCAGGTTCGTCCGGTCGCCCAGAACCACCGCGCCGACAACAAGCACAAGCGCCGGCAGCGCCGACTGGATCAACATCGAATTGAGCGCGGTCGTGCTCTGCAGGCCCGTGTAGAGCAGGATGTTGAACGAACCGATCGCCAGCGCGCCGAGCAGCGCGACGATCGGCCAGTTCGCGCGCAGCACGGGCCAGTCGCGCTTCAGGTGCGGCCATGCGAGCGGCAACAGAAGCAAGAGCGCGAACGTCCAGCGCCAGAAGGACAAGGCGGCCGGCGGCACCAGGTCGCGCGCCGCGCGGCCGACGATCGAATTGCCGGCCCAGAACAGCGCGGTGACGGTGAGCAGCGGATAGGCCCGCGACCAGATCGCCGCGGCGGGCCCGCCATCCTTCATCATTCAGCCATGCTCCGCCTTCACCCGAAATCCGTCACCGGATAGCGGAACCCCGCTTCCTGTCTAGGTGAAGTCGAGCTGGATGATGTCTTTCGGTGTCGCGCGGCAGTACATTTCAACCTGCTTCGCCCCGTCGGGATAGGTCGCGGTCATCGTCGCGCGGATGCGCCAGCCGCCATTGCCCTGCTCGAGCGAGATCAGCTTGTCATAGGACAGCCGCGTCCCGCCGGTGATCCCGATCTGCCGCGCCGCATCGTTCATGCAATTCTGCACCGACGGCCGCGACGCGCTCGGCAGGCCGCCGAGATTGGCGCTGAGCGTCGCGGGGCCCCGGGGCGGATGCGTCGTCGCGCTTTCCTCGGCCGTGCCGTCGGCCTTTTTCTTCTTCTGGCTCGCGAGCAGCGCGAGCAGCCCGCCCGCGACGACGATGCCGCCGATGATCAGGCCGGTGCTCGGCCCCTTGTCCTTGTCCTTTTCGGGCGGTCGCGTGTTGCGATATCCATAACCGAACTCGGCGCGGCAGCCCTTGTCGACCCAGATATAATCGCCCGTATAGCCCCATTGCCGTCCGGCGTTGCACTTGCCCGCGATCTTGCGCGTCAACTCGACGCGATTGCCGGTGCGGGCGTTGCACTGCTGATACCGCCTGTCCCGCGATTCGCATTTTATCGTGCCCGCGAAATCATAGCCCGGGTAGCCACCTCCCCCGCCATAGCCATAACCGAATTCGGCGCGGCATCCGCCCGAAACCCAGATCCGGTCGGCGTCGAAGCCCCAGTCGCGCCCCTTCGAACAACGCCCGCCGATCACGCGGATCAGGTCGACGCGATTGCCGGTCCGCACGCGGCAGCTTTGCTGGCGATTGGCATAGGATTCGCAGCGGATCGTGCCTTCATATCCCGATCCATAGCCCGGCTGCGTCGGTGGCGGCGGGTAAGGCAGGGTCGTCGCCTGCCCAAGCGCCGGGACGGCCATTTGCGATGCGATGAGCGACGCCGCCGTGACGGCCGTAACGACAGGATTCCGCATGCCCTTTTCTCCCCTGATGAACTGCGACTTCTGCAACCCTCGCTTCCTTGATTTCGTCGCTGATAATTTCACAATTTCCCTTCGCGCGCCATGATCAAAGCGCGGCACAAGCACGACGACTTAACCATGCTTTCCTTATTTCGCCGGATCGATTATTTTGGCGTCTCTTCCCCGGGTCGCACCATTGCAGGGGATCCGACCATGACCACTTCGATCATCGACGGCCGTATCGAAGCCGCCGACCTCAAACGCGCCCGCGGCGGGCTCAGCGTTTTCCGCAGCATCACCTTTCAACAGGACGGCATTGGCCCGCGAACGATCCGCAATGCGGTGGTGAAGGACAATGTTGCCGCCGAACTTGTCGCCGGGGCGCGCGGTCGCTTCTATCTCTACAACGCCTTCGACCTCAAAGGCGTCCATGGCATCCGCACCCCCGATGGGCGCGATATCTATGGCTTTCCGGGCAACAACCAAAAGCTGTTCCTGATCCTGGGTCTCGTCAACATCGTGTGGATCGCACTGATCGTCGCGACGCGGGGCGGCGTTCCGCTGCTTGGCGTCGCGCTGTTGATCCTTGCGATCGTCGGCTATATCTTCATGGGCAAAGGGCAGCGCGAGGCGCAGGAACAGTTCGAAGGCGATGCAGGCTATCGCTCGACATAGCTAGTCTGCTTGCGCGGCTTCGCGCATGCGCTAAAGACAGCCGATGGATCAAATCGTCATTCGCGGCGGCCAGCGACTCAAGGGCCGGATTCCTATCAGCGGTGCCAAGAATGCGGCGCTCACCTTGTTGCCGTGCGCGTTGCTTACCGACGAGCCGCTGACCTTGCGCAACCTGCCGCGCCTCGCCGATGTTGACGGTTTCGGCCATCTGCTCAACCAGCTCGGCTGCTCGACGACGATCGAGGGATCGCGACCCGAAGATTTCGGCCGCGTGATGACCGCCCGCGCGACGACGCTGACCTCGACCGTCGCGCCCTATGACATCGTGCGCAAGATGCGCGCGTCGATCCTCGTGCTCGGCCCGCTGCTCGCGCGCGCGGGCGAAGCGACCGTATCGCTGCCCGGCGGCTGCGCGATCGGCAACCGCCCGATCGATCTGCACCTGAAAGCGCTCGAAGCCTTTGGCGCCGAGATCGAGTTGGCTTCGGGCTATGTTAAGGCCGTCGCCCCCGGCGGGCGGCTGGCGGGCGGCAAATTCACCTTTCCCGTCGTGTCGGTCGGCGCGACCGAAAATGCCGTCATGGCGGGGGTGCTCGCCAAGGGGACGTGCGTGCTCGAAAACGCGGCGCGCGAGCCCGAGATCGTCGACCTGTGCAACTGCCTCGTCGCGATGGGCGCGCATATCGAGGGTATCGGCACCGAAACGCTGACGATCGAGGGCGTCGACCGCCTGCACGGCGCGACCTACCGCGTCATGGCCGACCGCATTGAGGCGGGCAGCTACGCCTGCGCCGCCGTCATCACCCAAGGCGACGTCGAACTGGTCGGCGCCAAGGCCGACGAAATGGACGCGACGCTCGCCGCGCTCCGCGAAGCCGGCGCGACGGTCGAACCGACCAAGGCCGGCATCCGCGTCGCGATGGACGGTCGCGCCGGGCCCGTCACGCTTTCGACCGCGCCCTATCCCGGTTTCGCGACCGACATGCAGGCGCAATTCATGGCGATGGCGACGCTCGGCACAGGGGCATCTTTGTTCACCGAGACGATCTTCGAGAACCGCTATATGCACGTCCCCGAGCTGACGCGCATGGGCTGCGACATCCAGGTCAAGGGCCGCACCGCGATCGTGCGCGGGGTCGATCACCTCGTCGGCGCGCCGGTGATGGCGACCGACCTGCGCGCCTCGATGAGCCTGATCATCGCCGGTCTCGCCGCCCAGGGACAGACCGAAGTCAACCGCGTCTATCACCTCGATCGCGGTTATGAGCGGCTCGAGGAAAAGCTGCAGGCGGTCGGCGCCGATATCGAACGGATCAGTGCGGGGTAAGCCGCTCGGCGTGGCCATAGGTGCCGCGCACATCCCCCTTGATCCAGTCGCCGAGCAATTTGAGATAACCGTCGGTGATGCGCGTCACGCTGCGCGACCCGTCGGCGGCGGTCGTGAATTCGAACATGCCATGGTCGGTGCCGGGGAAAAGGTAGACGTCGAAGGGCTTGCCTTCTTTCGCCAGCCCGAGCAGCGCGGCGCGCGTCGTTTCGATCGGCGCCTCGCGATCCTCGCCCGCGAGCACCCACAGCAGCGGGGTATCGAGTTTCCGCAAGGCCCCGACCGCGTCATAGTCCCAGATCAACTCGAGATTGTCGAAGCGCGCGCGGCCGATCCGCTTCAGTTCGTCGTTCGACATTCGCGCAATCGCGCCGCTATATTCGCCTTCGATCGTTGCCGCCCACGGCTTGTCCGCCATTTCACGCCGCACCGCGTCGAGCGCGTCATAGCCGGTGCGGAAATCGGAGAGGAGCAATCCCGACGTCGCCTGCGATAGCCGGTTGACCAGCG
This sequence comes from Sphingopyxis sp. JAI108, assembly GCF_013410105.1. GTDB lineage: Bacteria > Pseudomonadota > Alphaproteobacteria > Sphingomonadales > Sphingomonadaceae > Sphingopyxis > Sphingopyxis chilensis. The sequence continues at coordinate 1,054,177 of NZ_JACCCJ010000001.1, read as the reverse complement.
CCTCGGCGTCCTTGCCCAGCCCCGCCGCGCGCACTTCGGACACCATCTGCTCGCGGTCCTCCTCGATGGGCGAGGCGACGAGACCGAAGCCGACGGTCACGAAGTCGGCTTTGGTCAGCGTCGCGGCCAGCGGAGCGACCCAGCCGCCCTGGCTGCCGCCAAAAAAGCCCGCGCGGCCGAACCGGCCAGCCGTCATCTTCCGCGCCTGTTCAAGCGCATGCGCCGCGTCGGCGGCGAGCAGTTCGAAATTCTGCGTATATTCGCCTTCGGATCCGCCCGTGCCGCGCTTGTCGTAGACGAAAACCGAAATCCCCTGCGCCGCCATCGTATAGCCATAAAGGCCGCCGATCGGCGAACTGCGTTCGGACCCGTGGACCATCACGACGAGCGGCCGCTTTGCCTCGGCGCCGGGCGGTTCGATCAACATGCCCGTCATCTTCGTACCCACGCTGTCGAAGGTCGCTGGCGTCTCGCGGAAAGCAACGGGCTGCCAAGCCGTGCCTTTCACCGTCACCTGACCGGCACCGCAAGCCAGCGGCGCATTCGCGTCAGAGGTGAGGCCGCGCCGGCCGTCACGGAACAGGTAGCGTAGCCCCGGCGCGGGAATCGTCGGGAGCTTGGCAAGAACAACGAAATCGCCGTCGGGGGCGGCATAGGTTCCCGGCGTGCAAGGGGTTTGCGCAAGAACCGGCGAGGCCGGAAGCGCGGCGAGGAGCAAAAGCGTGCTGGCGAATATCTTCATACCGCCGTATTATTACGACAACACAGCCATGGCAACTAGTCCTGCGGCTGCACGGGCAACGAAACCGTATTCCCGCTCACCGATGGCCGCTCGGGCCGTTTCGCGACCGCAATCACCAGCCCGATCAGCGCGACCATACCACCGGCGATCGACAGTGCGGCCCAGCGATAGCCTTCAAACGCGGTCGAAAAGCCCATCGCGATGATCGGAATCAGCACGCTCGACCACGCCGCCTGCCCCGGCCCGACCGCGCGAATGACGTTGAAATAGAGTGGAAAGGTCACCGCGCTTGCGATGATGCCGAGATAGAGCACGCCGCCCAGATAGACGGCGGTCGGCTCGATCACCGGCGGCCCGGTGGTGATCCACGCATAGGCGCCGTCGGCGAGCGCGCCGAACAGCATCGCCCAAGCGATCATTGCCACCATCGACTGCGCGCGCGCGAAGGCCGTCCCCTGCATCACATTCGCGGTCGAGGCGCTCATCACGCCCGCGAGCGTCAGCGCGGTGCCGAGCAGCACTTCGCCCGCTCCCACCGCAGCGACGCGATATTCGTGGAGGATCATCAGCCCGACGCCGACGATCGCGATCCCCGCACCCGCAAGGAAGCGTCCCTGGAGAGGCGTCTTCAGAAAGGCCCGCCCGAACAATGTGTTGGGCACAATCAAGAGCGCGAAGAGCACCGCGACAAGGCCCGAAGTGATATGCTGCTCGGCGCGATAGACGAAGTTGAAGTTGAACGCGAACTGGGCAATTCCGAGCACCGCCGCAAAGGCCATCGCGCGCGGCCCGATCCACAACCGTTCACGTCGCATTGCGGCAAAGGCGAACATCGCGATCGCTGCGACGGCGAAGCGATAGGTCACGGACCAGCTCGGCGGAACGACGCCGAGCTGCCCCTTGATGACGATCCAGGTCGAACCCCAGATCAGCGTGACCAGCACGAAAGGCAGCAAGACGCGCGGGCTGAGCAGCGTCGGCTGCTCGCTGCTCATAGCTGGCCGATCGCCGCCGCCAGCGGCGCGACCGCTTCGGCATCCTGGTCCCAGCTGACCACGAGGCGCGCGGCACCCTCTCCCCAGTCGTAGAAGTCGAACCCGGCGGCGCGCAGCTTCGCGGCTTCCCCGGCGGTCAGGCGCACGAACAACTCGTTCGCCTCGACCGGATACATCAGCCGGCCGCCGCACGCCGCCGCGAGCTTCGCAGCGCCGGCATTGGCGGCGCGCGCGTTGGCGAGCCACAGATCGTTCTTCAGCATCGCACGGATCTGGGCAGCGACGAAGCGTCCCTTGCTGAGCAAATGACCGCCGCGTTTCTTGAGTTCGCGCACCCCCGCGCCCCCGCTGCCGCCGAAGAAGACGATCGCTTCGGCCATCATCGCGCCATTTTTGGTGAAGCCGAAAGACAGCGCGTCGACCCCCGCGCGCCAGGTAACGTCGGCGGGCGCGCAGCCGAGAAAGGCAACGGCGTTGGCGAAACGCGCGCCGTCCATGTGCAGCTTCAGCCCCTTGCCTTTCGCGATCTCGCTGATCTCACCAATCTCGTCGGCACGCCACGCGAGGCCATATTCGGTGGCGTTGGTGATGCTGACAGCCGCTGGCTGGACCTGGTGCACATCCTGCCGGATGCCGGCGATCCGCGCCTTCAGGGCGGCGACATCGATCTTGGCCCCACGTCCCGGGAGCGGCATCAGCTTCGCGCCGCCCGAATAGAAGGTCGGTGCCCCGCATTCGTCTACCTCGATATGCGCTTCTTCGTAACAGAGAATCCCCTGCCACGGCCGCACGAAATGCGCGAGGATGATGCTGTTCGCGGCGGTCCCTGTCGGGATCCACACGACCTCGCAATCCGTCTCGAAGAGCTCCGAAAAGGTGGCGTCGAGCGACTGGCTGAGCGCGTCGCCGTCATAGGCCGTATCGACCTGATTGGCGGCGGCCATCGCCTCCATCACGGCGGGATGAACAGTCGCGGCATTGTCGGAAAAAAATCGGGTCGCAGTCATGCCCAGCGCCTTAGCGCAGGAGCGAGCCGCTGCTAAGCCTTCATTTCTGCTGCGGTTCGGTGGGCAGGTCTGTCGGATCGTCCACCGTCGATCCGCGCGAAAGGCTAGCTCCGCCCGCGACCCCAAGACCGCCGGCCATACCCATGCCCATACCCCCGCCTCCCCCACGCCCGCCGCCGCCAGCGCCGCCGCGCGTCTCGCCGCTGCGGCCACCGCCCTTGCCACCGCCGCCTGATGGGCGTGTTGGTCCCTGCAGCGGGATCGTTACGTCGGCGGGCACAGGATCGAGGTCGAGCGCCTTGCGGATGAAATCGCGCAGCTCGATCACCAGGTCATGGACATGCACCGGGCGCCCTTCGGCCAGTTCGCTCGCCGCGCGGCTGGCAAGCCGCACCTGCGTTTCGGTGCCGAGCAATATGATATCGGACAGCGCGGCCTCGACGGCGTCCCGAATGCGGCGCGGCCGGTCCGATTCGCCTTCCGGCCCGCCATCCGCCGCGCTCTCGTCGGACAGGTCGACCGCCGGCTCTGCCGCCGCTGCGCCGCCCTGGCGCCTGATGTCGCGCAAATGTCGCGGATCGACGACCAGATCGCCGGTGAACGATCCGCCGAGCGTCTTGTACGCCGCCATCAACGTGCGCAGCCGCTCGTTGATCTGGCGGTTCATTCGTTCGCGGCGCTGCTGGATCGTCATCATCACCATCAGCCGGATGCCGACGCCGATCAGGGTAAAGAGCGCCAGACCGAGCAGCGTCATCCCGATGCTTTGCCACGATGAAAAATCGAAGAAGCGCATGGGGAAATAGTGCCGCCGATCACCGCGCGGCGCCACCGGAAAATCCGGTGCGCCGATCAGCTCAGATGCCGAGGGCGTCGGAACAGTCGAGCGCGGACGCGAGCTTTTCGCGGAAGCCGGAAACATCGGATCCCACATCGACCAGCACCGCATCGCCGATCGAACCCGCATCGATCCGGTCGTGGAGCGCGATCGTCAGCGAATCTTCGGTGAACAGATCGCCGACGAAACGGCTGTGCACCACGAAACGAAGACGCGCGGGCGAGGATTCGATCACCACCGCGCGCCATGCAGGTCCATAACTCGACTTCGCCCACAATTTCGTGCCCAAAGGAACGGCGCGCGTCGGCTTGCCGGTCACGACGGCGACGTTGATCATCGTGCGGTCGGCGTCGTTAAAGGCCTGCCGGATCTCGATCGACCCGCCGTCAAAGCGCGCGGTGCATTCGCCCGCCGTGCGGGTCACATAGCCCAGATCGGCATAGGAGGCGTCATTGAAGGCGGGGGTCAGGCTGGCGGCCGCCAGCAAAAGGGAGAACATGGACCAAGGCTCCTGTCGAGACCGGGTCCGTGCCCGGCCGCTTTATTGACCCTGTTTCGCGAGCAATTTCAAGCGCAAGGCATTGAGCTTGATAAAGCCCGCCGCGTCCTTCTGGTCGTAGGCACCGGCATCGTCCTCAAAGGTCACGTGGCGCTCGCTATAGAGGCTGAATGGCGACTTGCGCCCGACGACGCTCGCATTGCCCTTGTAGAGCTTGAGGCGGACGGTGCCGGTGACATTCGCCTGGCTGTGGTCGATCGCCGCCTGCAGCATCTCGCGTTCGGGCGCGAACCAGAAGCCGTTATAGATGAGCTCGGCGTATTTCGGCATCAGCTCGTCTTTCAGGTGCGCCGCACCGCGGTCGAGCGTGATGCTTTCGATCCCCCGATGCGCGCGCGCATAGATTTCGCCGCCCGGCGTCTCGTACATGCCGCGCGACTTCATGCCGACGAAGCGGTTTTCAACGAGATCAAGGCGGCCGATGCCATGTTTGCGGCCCAGGTCATTGAGTGCCGCCAACAAAGTGGCGGGCGACATCGCCTGCCCGTTCAGCGCGACGCCGTCGCCGCGCTCGAAATCGATCGTGATATATTCGGGGGTGTCGGGTGCATCCTCAGGGTTCACCGTGCGCGAATAGACATAGTCGGGGGTCTCTTCCCACGGATCCTCAAGCACCTTGCCCTCCGACGAGGTGTGCAGGAGGTTCGCGTCGGTGCTGAACGGGCTTTCGCCGCGTTTGTCCTTCGGCACCGGAATCTGGTTCTTTTCGGCGAAGTCGATCAGCGCGGTGCGGCTGGTCAGGTCCCACTCACGCCACGGCGCGATCACCTTGATGTCGGGATTGAGCGCATAGGCCGACAGTTCGAAGCGCACCTGGTCGTTGCCCTTTCCCGTCGCGCCATGCGCGACCGCGTCGGCGCCGGTTTCCTTGGCGATCTCGATAAGCCGCTTCGAGATCAGCGGGCGCGCGATCGACGTGCCGAGCAGATAATCGCCCTCGTAGCGCGCATTGGCGCGCATCATCGGGAAGACGAAATCGCGGACGAATTCCTCGCGCACATCGTCGATATAGATATGCTCGGGCTTCACGCCCATCAGCTCGGCCTTGGCGCGCGCGGGCTCGATTTCCTCGCCCTGCCCAAGGTCGGCGGTGAAGGTCACGACCTCGCAGCCATAGGTGACCTGCAGCCACTTCAGGATGACGCTGGTATCGAGGCCGCCCGAATAGGCGAGGACGACGCGCTTGAAGGACTCGGACATGATGCACCTTTGGCGAGGGAAAGACGCGGGCGCGGCTAGCAGTCCGCCGCCGTGGGCGCAACCGGCTTGGCGCCCCGCCCTGTGGAGGCTATCGTCGCGTCCGGGAGAAATGCCATGGCCAAAGCCGAAATCAAGACCAGGGCAACCGAGATCCCGGTTGCCGATTTCATCGCGGCTCTTCCCGATGCGCGCCGCCGCGAAGAGGCAGCCACGATCGATGCGATGCACCGCCGCGTTACCGGCCTCGAACCCAGGATGTGGGGGCCGTCGATCATCGGTTATGGCAGCTATGACTATGTCTATGACAGCGGTCATTCGGGGACGATGTGCCGTGCCGGCTTCTCACCCCGAAAGGCCGCGATGACACTCTATCTGATGGGCAATTACTGCGGCCAAAAGAATGAGGCCGACGCGCTGTTTGCCAAACTCGGCAAATACAAGACGGGCAAATCCTGCCTCTACATCAACAAGCTCGCCGACGTGGACCTCGATGTCCTCGAACAGATCGTCGCGCTGAGTTGGGACAGCATGAACAAATATTATCCCGAATAGCGATCTTCCGCCGCCGCCATGTAATCGCGCGTCAGCGGCAGCGCGTGGCGGCTGCGCGCGAACTGGATCTGGTAATTGCCCATACCGCCGCTTTCGAACGCCGCCGTAGCCCCCGCAAGGTAGAAGCACCACATGCGGAAGAAGCGGACGCCCATCATGCGGGTTATCTCGGCCTCGTGCGCCAGGGTCCGCGCATACCATTGGCGCAGCGTCAGGGCATAATGCAGCCGCAGTGTTTCGATATCGGTGGCAATCAGCCGGCTCTTCTCGCTCGCCGCCAATGTTTCGCTGAGCGCAGGGATGTAGCCGCCGGGGAAGATATATTTGCGGGTGAAGGCGTCGGTCGATCCGGGCTTGCCGAACCGGCCGATCGTGTGGAGCAGCATCACCCCGTCGGCGGTCATCAAATTGGCGGCGGCGCGGAAAAAGGTCTCGAAATTGGGCGCGCCGACATGCTCGAACATGCCGACCGAAACGATACGGTCAAACCGTCCCGCCTCGCGCGCGGCAAGGTCGCGATAGTCGATCAGTTCGAATTGGACGCGATCGGCGACCCCGGCCGCCGCGGCGCGCTGGCGCGCGAGCGCAAGCTGCTCCTCGGACAATGTGATCCCCAGCACCTCGACCTGCTCGAGCTTCGCGAGCGTGATCGCCATCCCGCCCCAGCCGCAGCCGATGTCGAGCACCCGCTGCCCCGGCGCGAGCGCGAGCTTCGCCGCGATATGCGCCTTTTTCGCGGCCTGCGCTTCCTCCAGCGTCATGCCGGGGCGCGGCCAATAAGCGCAGCTATATTGCATGTCCTCGTCAAGGAAGAGGCGGTAAAGCTCGTTACCGATGTCGTAGTGATGCTTGACGTTGGCGCGCGAACGGCGTTGGCGGTTGATCGAGCCGATCCGCGTCTTCACCCACTCGGCGCGCTGGCCCAGCCACGTCTTGTCGTGCAGCTTTGCGCCGCGGTCCCACGGCGTGTTCGAGCGGATGAGCGCGACCAGCTCCATGATGTCGCCTTCGACCAGCTCCATCTCGCCATCCATGAACGCCTCGGCGGCGCCGATGCGCGGATCGAGGATAATACGGCGCATTCCCCTGCGGCTGGTGAAACGGATGGTGACATTGGGGAAGCCGTCGGCCGGCTGGCCATATTCCTCGCGCGAGCCATCGGGCGCGACGACGGTCAGCCGTCCCTGGCGAATGATCCGGGAGAGAAACGGACGCAGAATCGACATATTTTATGCACCGAACAATTGCACCGCGAAAAGGCCGAGGTCAAATCCCGGCATACCATTCATAATCGATGCGATCCTCCCAATAGCCGCCCCTGCCCGCGCCAATGCCGTCGAGGCTCGCGACAGCCTCGATCGCGGTGACATATTTGGCGTGCTTATACCCCAGCTGGCGCTCGATCCGCAGACGCAGCGGCGCGCCGTTGGCGATCGGCAGCACGGCATCATTCAGCGCCCAGGCCAGGATCGTCTGCGGATGGCGCGCGTCGACCATGTCGCAACTTTCATAGTAGAGCGCGTCGCCGAGCCGGTCGGCGCAGCGGAAGACGATATAGCCCGCGCTGTCCTTCACCCTGGCCGCAGCGAGGATGCGGCTCAGCTGCACGCCCGTCCATTGCCCGATCGCGCTCCACCCCTCGACGCAATCGTGGCGTGTGATTTGCGTGCGCTGCGGCATCGACCGGATGTCGGCCATCGACAGCGACAGCGGCCGCGCGACGAGGCCGGAGACGCGGACGCGCCAGTCGGCAAAGCCGCTCGCCGCGTGCGCGGAATAGTCGGCGCCGGCGGGCAGGCGCGTGCCGTTGGGACGGAAATAGGGCGACAGGTCGGCGCGGGTGAATTCGCGCGCGAGCGCACCGCGTTCGATCAGCGCGCGCTGGCTCGCACGGTTCATTTCCTCACCCATCGCCAATATCTTGCGAACCGCGGGCGCGTCGTTGATCGCGTCGCAGCCCGACAGCAGCGGCAGCGTGCCGGCCGCGGCGACAAGCCCACCGGCGCGCGCAATGAGCTGGCGGCGGGGGAGGAGGATGTCGCTCATGCGGCTTCCTCCCGTTCGGGCGGCAGGCGGAACCACCCCGTGACCATCGAGCGAAGCTCGTTGACCGGCCCTGCGAGCAGCACCATCGCGATGTGGACGAGGAAGAAGGCGACAAGGGCCCATGCGGTAATGAAATGGATCGAACGCGCCGACTGGCGCCCGCCGAAGATGTCGAGCAGCCACGGCCAGGCCGCGTTCATTCCGGGCGACATGGTGAGCCCCGTCGCGATCATCAGCGGCAAAGCGATAAAGATGACGCCGATATAGCTGAGCTTTTGCAGGATGCCGTAGCGCGCCGCCGCCTCACCGCGAGGGAAACGCAGCCGCGCGTGATCCTTGACGTCGTGCCAGATATGGCGCGGCGACCATTCGGCGCGGCGCACGCGCAGATCCTTGCCCAAATGCCCGCCAAAGAGCGTCCAGAGCATGTAGAGCGCCAGTCCGATCGACAGCACCCACGCGAACAGCAAATGCCAGCGCCGTCCGTCGGCGAGGCTGTAGCTCGTCGGGATCGTCGCCCAGCCCGGAAAGGCCCAGGTCTTCGCAACCCCTTGCGCGTCGGTCCAGCGGCCGAGCACGCCCGTCGTTTCGATCCTTTGATCGCCTATACGCAGATAGCCGCTATCCGGCGTCGATCCGATCACCAGCCACGCGCGGTCGAAGTTCGCGCCATATTCGCCCCAATAAAGGCGCGGGTGCGCATTGAAGATCATCAGCCCGCTCATCAGCAGAACCAATAGCGCGGCGGCATTGACCCAATGCCAAATACGCGCCGGCAACCGGTGGCGATAAACGCGCACCGGTCCGGCAGGCTTTGGGGGAGCGACGGGAGTTTCAGGCTCGGCCATGGTCCCGGTTCGCTCCTTTCCTTCGATCGGTTACGCGGCGACCTCCGCGGCATATTCCTCGCGATAGCGATTGCGCAAGCTGACCTTGTCGATTTTTTCGCTGCCGAGCTTGGGCAACGCGTCGTTCGACATCCAGATCTTGCACGGCACCTTGTAAGGGGCGAGGCGTGCGCTGAGGAAGGAACACATATCCTCCGACCCGACGCTGCTGCCGGACTTCATCCAGATCACCGCGCCGACGACTTCGCCGAGCCGCTCGTCGGGCAGGCCGAAGACGGCACATTCGTTCGCCTCGGGATGCTCATAGATCGCGGCCTCGACTTCCTGGCAGCTGATATTCTCGCCGCCGCGGATGATGATGTCCTTCTTGCGGTCGACGATGAAGAGGTAGCCATCCTCGTCGAGATAGCCGAGGTCGCCCGAGCGGAAATAGCCATTGTCGAAGAAGGCCGCCTTCGTCGCCGCTTCATTGTTCCAATAGCCTTCGAAATTGCAGACCGACCGGATGCAGACTTCGCCGACGCCGCCCTGCGGCACCGGCTCGCCATTATCGTCGAGGATCGCCAGATCGACGAGCGGTTTGGACGCCGGCCCCGTCGACATCGGTTTCGCGAGATAATTTTCGTTGATGATGCCGCATCCGACCGCATTGGTTTCGGTGAGGCCATAGCCAAGCAGCGGCTTGCCTTCGCCCATTTCGGTCGCGAGACGCTTCACATGCTCGGGCGGCCGCGGCGCGCCACCGCCAGCGTAGCTCTTGCACGTCGACAGGTCGTAATTCTTGCGGTTCGGGTGGATCAGGATTTCATAGCTCATCAGCGGCACGCCGACGAAATAGTTGCACTTTTCGTCCTGAATCAGCCGCATCGCCTCTTCGGCGTTCCATTTCGGCATCAGCACCAGTTTCCGCCCCAACGCGAAGCTTTGCAGGAACACCGGAATTTCCGCGGTGACGTGGAACAGCGGCGTGCAGATCAAGGTGGCCGGCTGGATATCCGACATCTGCCCGTCCTCGGTCAGCAGGTGGACGATGCTCGCGGTCTGCGTGACATAGTTGAAGATCGCCTGGCACACGGCCTCATGGCGCGAATAGGCGCCCTTCGACTGGCCGGTCGAGCCCGAGGTGAAGAGGATCGTCGCCAGATCCTGCCCGGTCAGCGCCGGCAGCACCGTCTCCGCGCTGCCGCCTGCCCCGGTGATCGGCGCGATGGCCTGATCGATCGGCCGGGTGAGATCGAGCGTGATCACCTTGGCGCCATGTTCGGCCTCTTCGAGCCGCGCCGCGCGCTGGACGTCGGCGATGACGAGCTTGGCTTCGCTGTCGAGGATGCCCGCGGCGAGTTCGCCGCCCTGCCACCAGCCGTTAAGCAAGGTCGCGCAGCCGCCCGCCATCAATATCCCGATATAGGTGACGCACCACGCATTGGCATTGCGCATCGCGAGGCCGACGCGGTCGCCGCGCTGGACCCCGAAACCATCGACCAGACCAGCCGCGACCTGCCGCGCCGCCATATAGACCTGTTTGAACGACAGTCGCTCGTCGCCTTCGACAAGGAAGGTCGCGTCGCCATGCTGCATGGCAAAAAACGCAACATAATCGGCGAGGTTGGTCGGCGCGTTGGTGATGAAGGGCAGCTGGCGACCGAAGCGTTCGACGGACCCGACCTGGATCGGTCCGCCCGGACCGGTGATCAGATTATAGGCGGCTTCCAGGCGCAAATCGAGCGCTGATGGCATGTTTCATCTCTCCTCTTGGTCTCGCTCGCCTAACCCCTTATGGGGAGGCCTCTCCTGGGGAAGGACAGCGCGACAATATGTTTCTTTTTGCAACCTTAGCCGAAGCAACGCAATATCTTAACTTTCAGGATCTGATGGGACCGAACAGCGAGATCGCGTTCAGCGTCTTCGGCTTGCCCATCCGCTGGTATGCGCTCGCCTATCTGGCCGGGATTTTCGTTGGTTACTGGTATCTTCTAAAGCTGATTGCGCAGCCCGGCGCCCCGATGGCGCGGCGTCACGCCGACGACATGATCTTCTATGCCATGCTCGGGATCATTCTTGGCGGACGGCTCGGCTATGTGATCTTCTATAACCTCGGCAACTATGTTCAGGACCCGGTCTCGATCTTTAAATTATGGGACGGCGGCATGTCGCTGCACGGCGGCGTCGTCGGCGTGCTCGTCGCGATCTGGTACGTGACGCGCAAGGACAAGCTCAGTTTCCTGCGCTTTTGCGACTATGTCGCGTGCGTCGTCCCCTTCGGCCTCTTTTTCGGCCGCCTCGCCAATTTCGTGAACGGCGAGCTGTGGGGCCGCGCGACCACCGTTCCCTGGGCGATCATCTTTCCGGACAGCGGCACGATGGACCCGCGCCACCCGAGTCAGCTTTACGAAGCGGGCCTCGAAGGGATCGTAATGATGGCGGTCCTCGCCTTCTTATTCTGGCGGACCGACGCGCGCTACAAGCCCGGCTTCCTGTTCGGCACGGCAGCGATCATCTATGGCCTCAGCCGCTTCGCGGTCGAGTTCGTGCGCGAGCCCGACGTCCAGCTCGGCACCTTGTCCTGGGGGCTGACGATGGGACAAACGCTGACCATTCCCATGCTGCTCGCAGGCGTCTGGCTCGTTGTAACCGCGAAGGGACGCCGCCACCGGGTCGAGCCCATCGCCGGACCCGATGCCGTCGCGTGAGGGGTCGCCGCGTGACGGCCCGCCGACCCCCGACGAACTGATAAGCCAAATCGCGTCGGCGCGTCCGGCGACGGTCGCCGATTATATGGCGGCCGCCAACGCGCATTATTATGCGACCCGCGATCCGCTCGGCGCCGCCGGCGATTTCACCACCGCGCCCGAAATCAGCCAGATGTTCGGCGAGATGATCGGCATCTGGATCGCCGATCTTTGGAACCGTGCGGGCAACCCCGCCTTTCATTATGTCGAACTCGGCCCCGGCCGCGGGACGCTTGCCGCCGATGCGCTGCGCGTGATGGCACGTTTCGGCTGCGCCCCGCAGGGCATCCATCTCGTCGAGACGAGCCCGACGCTACGCGAAGCCCAGCGCGTGCGCCTGCCGGGCGCCGAGCATCATGACGAAGTCGATGCGCTGCCCGACGATGCACCGATGATCATCGTCGCCAACGAGTTTTTCGACGCGCTGCCGGTCCATCAATATATCCGCACATCCCGCGGCTGGCGCGAACGCTTGGTCGAACGCCGCGACAGCGCTCTGGTACCCGTCGCAGGCGAGGTTCCGGCGGAGGAGGCCGTCCCCGCGTCGCTGCGCGACCAGCCCGAAGGGACGATCGTCGAAACCGCCCCCGTATCGGCCGCGATCATGCAACGCTGCGCCTTCCGGCTTGTGCGGCAGGGCGGCGCGATGCTGGCGATCGACTATGGCTATAGCGGCCCTGCGGCGGGCGACACGCTGCAGGCGGTCAAGGCGCACCGGTTCGTCGACCCCTTCGCCGATCCGGGCGAGGTCGACCTGACCGCGCACGTCGATTTTGCAGCGCTGGCCGATATCGCGCAAGGCGCGGGCGCGGCAGCGAGCGCGCTCGCGACGCAGGGCGACTGGCTGCGACGGATGGGCATCGAAGCCCGGTTGCAGTCGCTGATCGCGGCCGCGCCCGACCGCGCCGATGAATTGCAGGGCCAGCGCGACCGGCTCGTCGAACCGAAAGCGATGGGCAGTTTGTTCAAGGCGATGGCCTTCGCCGCACCGGGCTGGCCGACGCCCGCAGGATTTACAGGAGATACTGCATGACCGTCATTCAATTGGCAAAACCGGCCGATGCCGAGGCGATCGCTGCCTTTGCCAACGGCTCCTTCACCCACACTTTCGGCCATATCTATGACCCGGCCGACCTCGCGACTTTCCTCGCGGACTGGAACCCGCCGGAGCGCGTGCGCGCGCAGATCGCCAGCGATGACCATGACGTCGCGCTCGTCCGCGACGATGCAGGCGCGATCCTCGGCTATATCAAGATGGGGCCGGTCGATTTCGCGCTGCCCGAGGGCCAGCCGACCGGCAGCGCGGTCGAACTGCACCAGCTCTACGTCGCCGAAGCGGCCAAGGGCACGGGTGTCGCCGTCGCGCTCATGGACTGGGGCATCGCGTGGGCGCGCGGGCGCGCGTCGACCCTCTATCTCACAGTCTTTACCGAGAATGACCGCGCGCAGGCTTTCTACCGCCGCTACGGCTTCTACGACGTCGGCCGAAACGAATTTCGCGTCGGCAACCATATCGACGAAGACCGCTTTTTCAGGCTCGACCTGTGAGCGTCCCCTTCGTCACCGGGCCGACGCTCGACGGCATCGCGCACGGCTTTTTCGGGCGCCGCGGCGGCGTCTCGGCCGGCGATCTCGCCTCGCTCAACTGCGGCCTCGGATCGGGCGACGACCCCGCACTTATAGCGGAGAACCGCCAGCGCGTTGCCGAAGCTGTCCTGCCCCATGCGACTCTCACCGGCCTCTATCAGGTCCATGGCAACCGCTGCATCGTCGTCGATGACAGCTCCGACCTCACCGCCCGGCCCGAGGCCGATGCCCATGCCACGCGCACGCCCGGCATCCTGCTCGGCATCTTGACCGCCGACTGCGTTCCCGTCCTCTTCGCCGACCGCGAGGCCGGGGTCGTCGGTGCAGCGCACGCCGGCTGGAAGGGCGCGCTCGCGGGCGTCACCGACGCGACGCTCGATGCGATGGAGAGCCTCGGCGCGCGCCGCGCCACCATCGCCGCCGCGATCGGTCCGTGCATCGGCCGCGCGTCCTATGAAGTCGACGAAGGCTTTATGCAGCGCTTCCTCACCGGCGATCCCGCGAACGAACGCTTCTTCGCGGCGGGCAAACCCGGCCATGCGATGTTCGACATCGCCGCTTATGTCGCCGCGCGGCTTGCCGCGGCGGGCGTCACGCGAATTGCCATCGGCGGGCAGGACACCTATGCCTTGCCGCAAGATTATTTCAGCTATCGCCGCGCGTGCCACAAAGGGGAAAACACCTATGGCCGCCAGCTATCGGTGATCGGGTTGGCGGGAGGATGAGGGGGCGATGACGAGGACGCGCTGGCTGGGATTGATCGGCGGCCTCGTCGTCTTTGGCATCATGCTCCTGCTCCCCGCACCCGCGGGCATGGAGCCGACCGCCTGGCATGTCGCGGCGCTGACGGTGCTGATGGCGGTGTGGTGGATGACCGAGGCGCTGCCGCTCACCGTCACAGCGCTCCTTCCTTTCCTAACGGTCCCCGTGTTCGGCGTGATGGATGCCAATGCGATCGCAAAGGAATATTATTCGCCGATCCTGTTCCTGATCCTCGGCGGCGCCTTCCTCGCGCTCGCGATCGAGCGCGTCGGGCTGCACCGGCGTCTCGCGCTCGCTCTGCTCAAGCGCGCCGCGCCCACCGCGACCGGCCTGCTCTTCGCCTTCATGGCGGCCACCGCGCTGCTCAGCATGTTCATCTCGAACACCTCGACCACGCTGATCATGATCCCGATCGCGCTGGCGGTCGTTCGCGCGGGCGGCGTGCGGGACGGGGAGACTGACGGCTTTGCGGGCGCTGTGATGATGGGCATCGCCTTCGCCGCCTCGCTCGGCGGGCTCGGTACGCTCGTCGACAGTCCGACCAATGCGATCGCCGCCGGACTGATCGAAAAGGCGCTCGATCTGCGGATCTCCTTTCTGGACTGGGCGATCTATGGCGTTCCGGTCGTGCTGCTATCGGTGCCCGTCGCGATGTTCGCCGTCGCACGCGTCCAGCGGCTCGCCGACCATCCGTTCGACGGCCGCGCCGCCGCATCGGCGCTCGGCAACCAGGCGATCTGGTCGACCGCCGAGCGCCGCGTCATCCCGATCTTCCTCCTCGTCCTCGGCGCGTGGATCGCGCAGCCCTGGCTCGAACCGATGCTACCCGACGGCGCGCTGACCGACGGCACGATCGCCGTTGCGGGAAGCCTGTTGCTGTTCGTCCTGCCCGACGGCACCGGCCGCCCGCTGCTGCTGTGGAAAGAAGCCGACCGCGCGCCTTGGGGCGTCATCATGATGTTCGGCGGCGGGCTGGCGCTTGCCGCCGCGATCACCGCCAGCGGTCTCGCGGCATGGCTGGGCGCGGTGCTCGCCCCGCTCGGCGACATCCCGACGATCCTGCTCGCCGCGATCATCGTTGCGCTCACCATCCTGATCACCGAATTTGCGAGCAATGTTGCGACCGCGAGCGGGATCATGCCCGTACTCGCGGCGCTCATCGCCGCGACCGGTGCGGACCCAATCCTGCTCGCTTTGCCCGTCGCGATGGCGGCAAGCTGGGGCTTCATGCTGCCGTCGGGCACCGGGCCCAATGCGCTCGCCTGGGCGACGGGCCATATCGCGCTGCCGCGCATATTGAAGGCCGGGCTCGCGCTCGACATCGTCGGCGTGCCGCTGCTCATCGGCGTCATCTGGTCCATCGCGCTGCTCGGATAACCCGCGCAATATAGTTTCAAACGAAACTTGGCGCGTTATAAGGGCTGCAACATTCAAGGAGCATCTCATGGCCATGCGCGGCAAACCCAAGACGAACAGCAAGAAAATCGGCGATCGCGAACTCAGCCCCGCCACGCTGATGATGGGGCTCGGCTATGACCCGGTGCTCTCCGAAGGCTCGCTGAAGCCGCCGATTTTCCTGACCTCGACCTTCGCGTTCGAAAGCGCGGCGGCGGGCAAGCGTTTCTTCGAGCATATCACGGGCAAGCGCGAAGGGCCGGCCGACGGCCTCGTCTATTCGCGCTTCAACGGCCCGAACCAGGAAATCCTTGAAGACCGGCTTGCGGTCTGGGACGGCGCCGACGACAGCCTTGTCTTTTCGAGCGGCATGTCGGCCATCGCCACATTGCTCCTCGCGCTGGTGAATCAGAACGACGTGATCGTCCACTCGGGCCCGCTCTATGCTGCCACGGAGTCGCTGATCGCGCGCATCCTGTCGCGCTTCGGCGTGAGCTTCGTCGACTTCCCCGCCGGCGCGACGCGCGAGGAAATCGACACGATCCTCGCGCGCGCGCAAACGCTCGCCGACGAAAAGGGCGGCAAGGTCGCGCTCGTCTATCTCGAAAGCCCGGCGAACCCGACCAACGCACTCGTCGATGTCGAGGCCGTCCGCGCCGCGCGTGACGCCGCCTTCACGGACGAACAGAAACCCGCGATCGCGATCGACAACACATTCCTCGGCCCGCTGTGGCAGCAGCCGCTGAAACAGGGCGCCGAACTCGTCATCTACAGCCTCACCAAATATGCCGGCGGCCATTCGGACCTCGTCGCGGGCGGGGTGTCGGGCGACCAGCGCCTGCTCGACATGATCCGTCCGATGCGCAACACGATCGGGACGATCTGCGACCCCAATACGGCGTGGATGTTGCTGCGCAGCCTCGAAACGCTCGAACTCAGAATGACCCGCGCGGGCGAAAATGCGCTGAAGGTCTGCACTTTCCTCCGCGATCACCCAAAGGTTGAAGGACTGGGCTATCTGGGTTTCATCACCGACCCGCGCCAGAAGGATATCTTCGACCGCCATTGCACCGGCGCCGGATCGACCTTCTCGCTCTTCATCAAGGGCGGTGAAGAAGAAAGCTTCCGTTTCCTCGATGAGCTCAAGATCGCGAAGCTCGCGGTCAGCCTCGGCGGCACCGAAACGCTCGCGAGCCATCCCGCCGCGATGACGCATCTGTCGGTCCCCGACGAACGCAAGAAGGCGCTCGGCATCACCGACAATCTGGTGCGCATATCGGTCGGGATCGAGGATCCCGACGACCTGATCGCCGACTTTGCGCAGGCGCTCGACGCGGTCTAACGACCGCGGCGCGCGCGCCAGTCGACGACCTGCCAGCCCATTTTCGGCGCGAGAAGTTTCAACCCCCGCGACGGCGTCGTCGCGACCGCTTCGTCGGCGAAGTGCAGCATCGGATGGTCGGAAACATGGTCCGAATAAGCGCGGACATGCGCCGCCTCGCGCGTGATCTCGTTGGCGGCAAGCCAGTCCGAGATGCGCGCGAACTTCGCTTCGCCATAGCAATTGTCGCCCGCCAGCCGCGCGTGGATATGATCGGCGCCGTCGGGTTCGTCGAGCTGGGTCGCGAGCACATCGTCGATCGCGAGCCGTCGCGCGATCGCATCGACGTAGAGATGGAACGAAGCCGTCGCGAGCAGCAACCGATACCCCGCCGCGCGGTCTGCTGCGATCTGCTCGAGCGCGGCCGGATGCAGCCCGCGCTCGACCACCCGGTCGGCGTAACTTTCAGCGAGCGGCGCGATTTCCGCGCGCGTGAAACGCCGCCCGACGAGCAGCCGGAGGTTGATGGCCTTCAGCCGCGACCGGTCGATCAGCCGCAGCGACCAGGCGGCACCCGCCAGCCCGACGAGCGGCAGAAAGAGCAATCGCCATTGCTGGCGCCGCCGTGCAACATGAATGAGGAAACCGCTGTAAGTCCCTGAACGCGTTATCGTCCGGTCCATGTCATACATGGCAATGCGATGTGCATAGTCTGGGACCTGAGTGGCAAGCGGATCATCCATCCCTCTTCTTTAGTAGAGGGACGTGGCACCGCCAAGACATCGCAAGCTGCACCATGGATTCGCTTGCCGTGGTCGGGCAAATAAGACAATGTCGCCCGCACGATGGTGGCCAGGGCGGATTTCGAACATAGCGACGGAGCGAATGGCGCCGAAGTCCGCTTCACAGGCCGGCTGACGCTCGCCCGTCTGGGCGACGTGCCCGCGCGGCTCGACGCACTCGGCCCGATCGCGACGATCGACCTGTCGGCGATCGACCGGATCGACACGGTCGGCGCATGGATCGTGACCCGCGCCGCCAAGGAACATGGCTCGAAAGTCGTCGGCGCGAGCGCCGAGGCCGAGCGCCTGCTCGAAGCGCTCGCCAGCGACAAGAGCGAATATCGCATCCACCGCGACCGCCGCCCCGCCTGGATGCGGATGCTCGAACAGGTCGGTACCGCGAGCGTCGCGATCTGGAACGAACTGCTCGGCATCGTCGGTTTTTTCGGCGCGATGATCGTCGCGATCGGCAATCAAATTCGCGCGCGCCGGCGCCTGCGCTGGAACGCCATCGTGACCCGTTTTCAGACCGTCGGCGTTGACGCCCTCCCCATCATCGGGCTGATGAGCTTCCTGATCGGAATCGTCATCGCACAGCAGGGCGCGGTGCAGCTCGAACAATTCGGGCTCGAGGTTTTCACGATCAATCTCGTCGGCCGCGCCTCGATCCGCGAACTCGGGCTGCTGATGACCGCCATCATGGTCGCGGGCCGCTCGGGATCGGCCTTCGCGGCGCAGATCGGCACGATGAAGCTGACCGAAGAGGTCGATGCGATGCGCACGATCGGCGTGTCGCCGATGGAGGCGATCGTGCTGCCGCGCGTTGCCGCCTCGACAATCACCATGCCGTTGCTTGGCTTTTATGCCAGCCTGTGCGCGATCGCCGGGGGCGGCGCCTTTGTCTGGATCGGGCTCGACATCCCGCCGCTCACCTATATCCAGCGTCTGCGCGAAATCATTCCGATGACCGATTTCTGGATCATGCTGATCAAGGCGCCGGTGTTCGGCATCCTGATCGGTGTGACTGGCTGCTATGAGGGCATGCAGGTGCGCCAGAACGCCGAGGAAGTCGGCCAGCGCACGACCTCGGCGGTGGTCGCCGCGATTTTTCTCGTCATCGTTCTCGACGCCCTTTTCGCGGTCTTCTTTTCGACGCTCGGGTGGAATTGATGGCCGAAGAGACCGACATCGAAATCCGTGAGGAACTCGCCGCCGCCGACGCGGTGCGGCCCGAAAAATTCGAGCGCGCCATCTGTATCCGCGGCCTCAAGAACCAGTTCGGCGATGCGGTGATCCACGACGGGCTCGACCTCGACGTGCGGTCGGGAGAGATCCTCGGCGTCGTCGGCGGTTCAGGAACGGGCAAGTCGGTGTTGATGCGTTCGATCATTGGGCTGCAAACGCCGGCGGCCGGCGAAATCGAAGTCTATGGCAAGACGCTCGACACGATCGCCGATGAAGAGGAATCGCGCGACCTGCGCCGGCGTTGGGGCGTGATGTTCCAGGGCGGCGCGCTTTTTTCGACGCTGAGCGTCGCCGAGAATATCCAGGTGCCGCTGCGCGAATATTATCCGCGGCTCGACAAGCGGCTGCTCGACGAGATTGCCGCCTACAAGGTCGAGATGGTAGGGCTGCCACCCGATGCAGGGCCCAAATATCCCGCCGAGCTTTCGGGCGGGATGGTGAAGCGCGCCGGCCTCGCCCGCGCGCTCGCGCTCGATCCGGCGCTGCTCTTTCTCGACGAGCCCACAGCGGGCCTTGATCCGATCGGCGCCGCGAAGTTCGACGAGCTCATTCGCGAACTGGCCGACACGATGGGTCTCACCGTCTTCCTTATCACCCACGATCTCGACACGCTTTATGCGACCTGCGACCGCGTCGCGGTGCTCGCGGAAAAGAAGGTGATCGCGGTCGGCACCATCCCCGAACTGCTTGCCACCGAGCATCCGTGGATACAGGATTATTTCAATGGGCCCCGCGGCCGCGCGGCCGCGGGCGGGAACCAAACCGCGCGAGCGCAATAGGAACAGCTATGGAAACACGCTCGAACAATGTCCTCGTCGGCGCCTTTGTCCTCTTTTTCACGGCGGCGCTAGCGGTCTTTGTCGTGTGGCTTGCCAACGACAGCGGCGGCGCTAAGCGCGAATATGACATATTTTTCAAACAGTCGGTCGACGGGCTGAACAAGGGCGCACAGGTGCAATTTTCCGGCGTGCCGTCGGGACAGGTGCGCGAGATCGCCTTGTGGCCCGACGATCCGCAGTTCGTGCGCGTGCGGATCGAGGTGAACGAAGGCGTCCCGGTGCTGCAAGGCACGACTGCCGCGCTCGAGGGCGTCGGCTTCACCGGCGTGTCGCAGATATCTCTCGACGGCGCGGTCAAGGGCGCGCCGCCCATCACCGACAAGGGCCCCGCGGGCAAGCCGGTGATCCCGACGCGCGTCGGTGGGCTCGGCGAACTGCTCAACACGGCACCGCAGCTGCTTCAGCGCCTCTCGACGCTCAGCGAGCGTCTCGCCGAGCTGGCGGACGACAAGAATCAGGAAAGCTTCGCAAATATCCTGAATAATGTCGAAGCGACGACCGCGACGCTGGCGCGCAACGGCCCGGCGCTCGAACGCGCGCTTGCCGACACGCGGATCGCGATCCAGCAGGCCGGGCAGGCCGCCGAGCAGATCGGCAGTCTCGCAGCGGCGACGCAAGGAACGATCGACCGAAATGTCGATCCCGCGATGCGCAATTTGCGCGACACGCTCGCCTCCGCGAACGAGTCCATGAAGACCCTTGAGGGCGCGATCGGCGATGCGCGGCCTGGTCTCAAGACCTTCAGCGAAACGACGATCCCCGAAGCCAATGCGTTGATCCGCGACCTCCGCCGCACGTCCACCTCGCTGTCGAGCCTGACCGACAAGCTCGACCAGCAGGGCGCCGGCGCGGTGATCAGCGGCAGCAAGCTCCCCGATTACAAGGAATGAAGACCGCCATGATTCGTCGCCTCCGCACTCCGCTGCTCGCCATGCTCGGCGCGGCAACGCTTTCGGCCTGCTTCAGCCTCGGCGGCAAGCCGCCACCCTTCCTGCTGACGCTCGACCCCGACGCGGCGCCCGCTGTGGGAACGGCGCGCACGGCCGCCGAAGCATCGACGCTGACGATCCTGATTCCGACCGCCCCGCAAAAGTTGCGCACGACGCGCATCCCCGTGCAGCAGGACGACACGAGCGTGGCCTACGTGAAGGACGCGCAATGGGTCGAGGCGCCATCGCGCCTGTTCCAGCGGCTGGTGTCCGAGACCGTCGCCGCGCGCACGTCGCGCGTCGTGCTCGACGAGGGGCAATATCTGACCGCGCCAGGCGAGCAGCTCGCCGGGCAACTCATGGAATTCGGCGTCGATGCACGATCGAACGAAGCCGTCGTCGCCTACCAGGCGATGCTCGTGGCGGCGGGTGGCAAGACGGTCACGCAGCGCCGCTTCGAGGTGCGCGAGCCGATCGGCGGCAAGGTGGAAGCCAGACCGGTCGGCGAGGCGCTGACCCGCGCCGCGAACAAGGTCGCCGTGGACGTCGCGGGATGGCTCGCCGAATAGGAATCGTTCCGCGAGCCATATCCATTTCGATTACCCCTTAGGTAATCGCTTAGCCCTATTCGTCGCCCTATCGTCCCCCCATCGCATCGACAGGAGGGATGAATGCACAGGCGCGAAATCATGTCATTGGCAGGCCTTTTCGCGGCAGGAGCATTTTTGCCGCCCGCCCGCGCTCTCGCCGCAGCCCCGCAGGCGAGGCGACCGGCCGAGAGTTTCGTCGCCGCCAGGGACGGGACGTCGCTGTTCGTCCGCGACTGGGGCGCAGGTCGGCCCGTCCT
The DNA here is from genome assembly GCF_013410105.1 of Sphingopyxis sp. JAI108. Lineage (GTDB taxonomy): Bacteria > Pseudomonadota > Alphaproteobacteria > Sphingomonadales > Sphingomonadaceae > Sphingopyxis > Sphingopyxis chilensis. The sequence continues at coordinate 1,032,954 of NZ_JACCCJ010000001.1, read as the reverse complement.
GTTCCTGTCGGGCTGGGCGCTGCCATCCGATTTCTGGGGTTATCAGATGCTTGGCGTCACGCGGAAGGGCTATCGCGCGATCGCCTATGACCGGCGCGGGCACGGCCGCTCGGCCGATCCGGGCCGCGGCTACGACCATGACACGCTCGCCGACGATCTGGCGGCGGTCATCGACGGACTGGAGCTCGACGGCGTGACCGTCGTCGCGCATTCGATGGGCGGCACCGAGGTCGCGCGTTATTTCGCGCGGCACGGCGGGCGAGGTATCGCGCGCGTGGTGCTTGTCGGCACGATCACGCCCTGCCTGATGAAGCGCGCCGACAATCCCGGCGGCGTCGATCCGGTGACGCTCGCCGCGGGGGCCGACCTGCTCGCGCGCGATTTCCCGGCATGGATCGCCGCCAACACCAAGCCCTTCTTCACGCCCGAGACCTCGGCAGCGATGGTGACATGGGGTCAGGCGATGATGATGTCGACCTCGCTGCTGGCGGCGGCGCAGCTGGCGCAGGCGAATTTCGCTACCGATTTCCGAGCCGATGTGCGGCGGATCGACGTTCCGGCGCTGATCATTCACGGCGACCGCGATGCCTCGGCGCCCTTGGCGCTGACGGCCAGGGCGACCGCGGCCCTGATTCCGCAGGCGACGCTCAGCCTCTATGACCAAGCGCCTCACGGGCTGCCGCTGACGCATGTCGAGCGGCTGAACGCCGATCTGCTCGCCTTTCTCGCGAGCGCCTGAGGCGCTTGCCATCGCGCCGACATCGACCTAGGAGCGCCGCCACGACACTCCCAAGTCGATGCGCGCAGCCTCTTTCGGGTTTCCGGCTGCGCCCATTCCTTCGAGCCCGGAAATTCGAAGGAAATCAAAAATGGGGTGGCTCATCCTCGCAATCGCCGTCTTCACCGAAATCGTCTGGGCACTCAGCCTGAAATGGGCCGCAACGGCCGGGTCGTGGCAGGCGTCGCTCGTTCCGGTTTCGCTCAGTTTCCTGAACATGGCGCTGCTCGCCTTCGCGATGCGCGAAATATCCGCGGGAACGGCCTATGCGATCTGGACCGGGCTCGGCGCCATCGGCGTGATCATCGGCGGCATCATCCTGTTCGGCGAGAAGGTGAGCGCCGTGCAACTTGGCTTCATGGCGCTGATCGTCGTGGGCGTCGCCGGGACGAAGCTCTTCGCCCCCGCCTGACGGGCACGCTCAACCGAGCAGGCTCTTCGAAGCCTGCTCCATTACGTCGCGCGATAGCCCGGGCTGCGCAAGGACGCGCTCCAGTTCGGCCTTCATCAGCGCCTGCCGGCCCTCGTCGAACCGCTTCCAGCGGCCGAGCGGCGGGATCATCTTCGCCGCAGTTTGCGGATTCTTTGGATCGAGCGCGATGACGAGGTCGGCGATCAGCCGGTAGCCCGCGCCGTCGGCCCGGTGGAACGCCGCCTGATTGCCCGTGAGCGCACCATAGAGCGAACGCACGCGATTGGGATTGGTCAACGTAAAGTCGGGATGCAGCGCAAGCTCCTTCACCGCGTCGACCGTGTCGGGACGCAGCGACCATGCCTGCACCTGGAACCATTTGTCGAGCACCAGCGGGTTGTCGCGATAGCGCTGATAGAAAATGTCGAGCGCCGCCACGCGCTCTTCGCTGTCGCCATGCGCCAGCGTCGCGAGCGCGGCCTGCCGTTCGGTCATCCCGTCGGCATCGGAGAAGACGCGAAACGCCAGCGCGGCGGCATCATCAAAACCTGCCGCCGCAAGATAAGCGAGCGCGACGCCGCGCAGACGTCGCGCGCCCTTCGCCCCGGGCGACAGGTCCGTCGCCGGCGGAGCACCGCCGGAGAGGATCGCACGCCACTCCCCTTCCAGCGCGGCGCCGATCGCGGCTTGCAATGCCAGTCGATCACGGCGGATCGCATCGGGGTCGACCGTCACCATCTGATCGCCGATAAAGGCTTCGCTGGGAAGCAGCACCGCCTCCGCAACGAAAGCAGGATCGCCGGTGCGGCCCGCCAGTGTCTGCGCCACGGCGTCGATCACCGCGTTGCGGCCGCCGCCCTTCCCCGACACCGCGGCGACGAGTGCGTCAAGCATCAACTGCTGCAACGCCTCATAGCGGGCGAACGGATCGTCGTCATTCGCGGCGAGCCAGGCAAGTTCGCCTTCTTCGCGCGCGAAATCGACGATCACCGGCGCCGAAAAACCGCGGTTGATCGAAAGCATCGGCCGGCTGGTATACCGACCGAGCGGCACCGCCATTTCGGCGCGGTCGAGCAGCAAGAGCTGCTCGCCCTCTTCGCCTTGGCCGCCGTGCGGATCATAGGCCTTGATGCGCAGCGGGATCAGCATCGGTGCCTTATCGGGCTGTCCCGGTGTCGGCGGCACGGCCTGCGCCAGATGGAGCATATAATCGCCGGTCGCCGCATCGGTGTCGATCCGCGCGGTAATCCGCGGCGTGCCCGCCTGCCCATACCACAGGCGAAACTGACCGAGATCGACTTGCGCGCCATCCTCGATCGCGCGCACAAAATCCTCGCACGTCGCCGCTTCGCCGTCGTGGCGTTCGAAATAAAGGTCGGTGCCCTTTCGGAACCGCTCCGGCCCCACCATCGTCGCCATCATCCGGATGATCTCGGCGCCCTTGTTATAGACAGTGGCGGTATAGAAGTTCGAGATTTCCTGATAGCTATCGGGGCGGATCGGGTGCGCGAGCGGCCCCGCATCCTCGGGAAATTGCGCGGCGCGAAGCAAGCGGACATCCTCGATCCGCTTGACCGCGGGCGAGCCCATGTCGGCCGAGAAATTCTGGTCGCGAAAGACGGTGAAGCCCTCTTTCAGGCTCAATTGGAACCAGTCGCGGCAGGTAACGCGGTTGCCCGACCAGTTGTGAAAATATTCGTGCGCGACAACGCCTTCGACGCCGTCATAATCGAGGTCGGTCGCGGTATCGGGATCGGCGAGGATGTAACGGGTGTTGAAGATGTTCAGCCCCTTGTTCTCCATCGCCCCCATGTTGAAATCGCCGACCGCGACGATGTTGAACAGGTCGAGGTCATATTCGCGGCCATAGACCTCCTCGTCCCATTTCATGCTGTTCCTGAGTGCGTCCATCGCGTGCCCGGTGCGCCCCTCGTCGCCCGCGCGCACCCAGATGCCGAGTTCGACTTTTCGCCCCGACATGGTCCTGAAGCTGTCGCGGTTGACGACAAGATCGCCCGCGACGAGCGCGAAGAGGTAGGAGGGTTTCGGCCATGGATCTTCCCACAAAGCCCAGTGCGTGCCGCCTTCCCCGTCACCCCGATCGACGCAATTGCCGTTCGAAAGCAGAATCGGGAAGGCCGCCTTGTCGCCCTCCATGCGAACCTTGTAGCGGCTGAGCACATCGGGCCGGTCGGGGTGGAAGGTGATGCGGCGAAAGCCCTCCGCCTCGCACTGGGTGCAAAGCATGCCGTTGGAGGCATAGAGCCCCATCAGCTGCGTATTGGCGGCCGGGTTGATGACTGTCTCGATTTCGACCATCGCTTCGGGCCGGTCGCCCAGATCGATCACGAGATCGGGCCCATCCATCCGCCAATCATTCCATCCCTCGCCATCGACGCGCACCACCGCGGCGGTCAGCCCGTCACCGCGTAGCACGAGCGGCGCCGGCGCATCGACATGGCGCACGACGGACAGCGTCGACGCCACCCTCGTTTCATCGAGCCCCAGCGCGAAATCGAGCGTGATGTCGGGAACCTGCCATTCGGGCGGGCGATAATCGCCGCGATGGATCGTGGCAGGAATGGCGGGCGTGGAGGAAGCATCGGTCATCTATTCGATCTAGGCATGGCGCCGCCGACGCGCAATAAGGCGCGCGATGGTACAGATGCTGATTTTCGGAATGGGCTATGCCGCGAGCCATCTCGCCGGGCGCCTCCGCGCGCGCGGCTGGGAGGTGATCGGGACAACGCGGGACGGACGCGGCGACACGACCGCATTTGACGACGCGGCGGCGGTGCTCGCCGCGCTGCGGACATCGACGCATATCCTGTCGTCGGTGCCTCCCGCCGAAGGCGACGATCCGGTCCTCTCGCGCTATGGAGACGCGATCGCCATCGCGCCTGCCGCATGGACCGGCTATCTTTCGTCGACCGGCGTCTATGGCGATGCCGGAGGTGCATGGGTCGACGAAAGCGCGCCGGTCAAGGGCCGTCGGCCCGACCGCAATGCCGCCGATGCGGAATGGCGGGCACTACGCGGCGACGTTCGCGTTTTTCGTCTTCCCGGCATCTATGGCCCCGGCCGCTCGATTCTCGATCGCATCGCCGAAGGTCGCGCGCATCGCATCACATCGCCCGACCAGGTCTTCAGCCGCATCCACATCGACGATATCGCCGGCGGCGTCATCGCGTCCTTCCGTGGGCCTGCAGGGGTATACAATCTCGCCGACGACGAGCCCTGCCACCAGAACCGCCTCGTCGAATGGGGCTGCGTAATGCTTGGTGCCCCGCTCCCACCGCTGCGATCACTGGACGAAGCCGGCCTGTCACCTGCCGCGCGCGCCTTCTACGCCGAGAACCGCCGCGTCGCGAACGGCAAGGCAAAGCGCCTGCTCGGCTGGACACCGCGCTATCCCAGCTTTCGCGAGGGGCTGGCGGCAGGCGCCTAGATCAGCACGTCCACCGTGTGGATCAACACACCAACCAGCCCGCCGACGAGTGTGCCGTTGATGCGGATATATTGCAAATCGTCGCCTACGGCGTTCTCAAGCCGGTCGGTGATCGTCTTCGCATCCCAGCCGCGGATGGTGTCGGACACCAGCTTGAGCGCAGTCTCGCCATAGCTGTCGACGATCCCCACGACCGCGCGGCGCGCATAGCGATTGAGCGTGCGTTTGATCCCCGCGTCTTCGCCCAGCATTGCACCGAATTGGGTGACGAGCTCGCCGATCCGCCCGGCGAGCATCGTGTCGGGATTGCGCGCAGCCTTGAGCAGCGCGGTGCGCCCCTGTTCCCACAGGCCGTCGAGCCAGCGCTTGACCGCCCTGTTTTCGAGCAACTCGTCGCGAACCCGTGCGACCTTCGCCTTCACTTCGGGGTCATGCTGCAGGTCGAGCGCCATCTTGGCGAGCCCTTCCTCGACGCGAATACGCAGCGGGTGCGTCTCGTCGACCGCCATTTCGCTCAAAAGCTTCGACAGCCCGGCGACGATGCGGTTGGAAATGCTTTCGTCGAGACCGGTAAAACGCACGATCGCGTTCGAATTGTCGTGCACCATCTGGTGGATCAGATGCTCGTTGAGTTCGAGCGTCTTCGATCCCCATTTGACCATCGCGTCGAGCAGCGGCTGGTGCCGCCCCTCGGCAAGCGCCGCCTGCAAGGCCTGACCGAGCAAGGGGGCGACGTCGAGTTCGCGCAGGCGATCGGCGATCGCCGACTTCACCATGCCGCCCAGCCGCTGCTGGTCGAGCGCACCCAAACCGTCGGCGATGATCCGCGATGCGCCGAGCCGCAGCCGCCCGCCGCCCTCGCCCGGTTCCGACAGGAACTTGCCGACCGCGCCCGCGACGTCGACCGTTTGCATCTTGCGCGCGATCAGCCGCGGCAGCAGGAAATTCGTGAGCAGGAAACGCGCGAGCGTGTCGCCGATGCGGTTCTTGTTGCGCGGAACGATTGCGGTGTGCGGGATGGGCAGCCCCATCGGATGGCGAAACAGCGCCGTGACCGCGAACCAGTCGGCGAGCCCGCCGACCATCGCCGCCTCGGCGAAGGCGCGGACGAAACCGATCGCGGGATGGACATCCTGATAAGTTTTGGCGCCGACAAAGACGATCGCCATGACGACGAGCATTCCGGTCGCCACGACGCGAATGTTCGAGCCTCTTGCCGGTATGGAAACGCCAATCGGCCGGGCGGAAACGCTGTCGGTCATGCGAACCAAATGGCGAAAGCCGCCAAAGGTTGCAACCGGCGCGACGCGATGCCGCACCGGTCGCTGGTAATTTTCACTCGGCGGGATCGGGCACGGCTTCGCCGTGCGGCTTTCCGTCGTCGCCCTTGCGGTAGGTCAGCAGGTTCGCCGAGAAGAAGCGGCCAAGACGCTTTTCGATGCTGTCGGCAAGGCTGAAACCGGCCGGGACGATCAGCAGCGTCAGCAGCGTCGACAGGATCAGCCCGCCGATCACGACCACGCCCATCGGCGCGCGCCATGCCCCGTCACCCGACAGCGAGATGGCAGTCGGGATCATGCCGGCGACCATCGCGACCGTGGTCATGACGATGGGCTGCGCGCGCTTGCGGCCCGCATCCATCAGCGCAGCGGTCTTGCCGATGCCCTTGTCCATCTCCTCGATCGCGAAATCGACAAGCAGGATCGAGTTTTTCGCAACGATACCGAGCAGCATCAGCAAACCGATGAACACGGGCATGGACACTTCCATGCCGGTGATGAGCAGGCCGAGCAGCCCGCCGAGCGGCGCGAGCAGCAAGGACGACATATTGACGAGCGGCGACAGGAAACGGCGATAGAGCAGCACCAGCGTCGCAAAGACCAGCAGAAGCCCCGACACGACCGCGACCATGAAGTTGGTCATCATCTCCGCCTGCCATTTGGCATCACCCTGAATGACCTTGCGGATGCCCTGAGGCATATTCTTGATCGAGGGCAGCGCATCGATCTTCTTTTGCGCGTCGCCCGTCACCAGCCCCGGCGCAAGATCCGCCCCGATCACGATCCGCCGCGTCTGGTTATAGCGGCGAAGCTCGGTCGGGCCCGCGCCAAAGCCGATCGTCGCGACCGATTTCAGCGGCACCGTCGTCCCGCGCGAGGTCGGCACCGGCAGATTCTCGATCGTCGCAAGCGCACGGCGCGAATCTTCGGACAGCAGCACGCGGATCGGGATCTGGCGGTCGGAGAGCGAGAATTTAGCGGCATTCTGGTCGATGTCGCCGATCGTCGCGATGCGGATCGTCTGGCTGAGCGCGGCGGTCGTCACGCCGAGTTCGGCGGCAAGGTCCATGCGCGGATTGACGATGATTTCGGGGCGCGGAATGTCGCCTTCGACCCGCGGCGCACGCAGTTCCTTGAGCCGGCTCATCTCGTCGACGATCTTGCGCGCATGGCGTTCGAGCGCCACCGGATCGTCGCCGCCGATGATGAAGGTGATGTCACGACCCGAAAAGCCGCCCGACTGGCTCTGGAACGACACGCGCGCGTCGGGGATCGCCGCCATCTTGGGCTGCAGGCCGCGTTCCCATTCGACGCTGGTGACGGGCCGGTCCTTCTTCAGCGTCAGGAACGCATTCCCGCCGCCGACATTGACGTCGTAGAAGGCGTTTTCGATCACCGGATCGTCGCGCAGGATCGCGTTGATCTGATCGGCGATCGTCTCGCTCTGCGCCAGCGTCGATCCCGGCGGCAATTCATAGCGGATCTGGCTGTAATCGCTGTTGGTCGTAGGCTGAAATTGCTGCGGCAGGATCATGAACAGCCCGATGCTCGACGCAAAGGCGAAGATGCCGATCCCGACGATCCATACGCGATGGTCGAACAGGCGCGCATAGGCGCGCTGGAGCATGAACTTCGCCCAATTGGTGAATGCGAAACCGCGCATACCCGCGGCATAAGCAAGCGCCCCGCCCAAAATCATCAACAGGCTGGTCAACAGGAATGCCATGATCGCCGACAGCGGCGTCATCAGCAGGAAATGCAGCGCCGGGTTAGGCGCATCCTGGCCGGCGGGGACCGGCTGGAAATACTGGAAGGTCAAGGCGAGCACCGCGATTCCCGCGACGATGAACGGCGCCAGGAAGAAGATCAGCCGCGTCGGAAACGCCTCGTACCGCGACTTCACGCCCTTCTGCTTCGAACTGTCGAGCGTGAAGCCGAGAATCCGTTCGTAACGATCGATCCACGGTCCCTCGGCGTGGCTCTGCTCGCCCTGCGCCGACAGGAAATAGGCCGCGATCATCGGCGTGATCATGCGCGCGACGGCGAGGCTCATCAGCACCGCGAAGACGACGGTCATGCCGAACTGGATGAAGAATTGCCCCGACACGCCGGGCATCAGCGCGACGGGCAGGAACACCGCAACGATCGACATCGTCGTCGCGACGACCGCCAGGCCGATTTCGTCGGCGGCGTCGATCGACGCCTGATAGGCCGTCTTGCCCATGCGCATGTGCCGGACGATATTCTCGATCTCGACGATCGCGTCGTCGACCAGCACGCCGGCGACGAGGCTGAGTGCGAGCAGCGACAGGCCGTTCAGCGAAAAGCCCATCATCTCCATGAACCAGAAGGTCGGGATCGCCGACAGCGGGATCGCGAGCGCGCTGATCAGCGTCGCACGCCAGTCACGCAGGAACAGGAAGACGACGACGACGGCGAGCACCGCGCCCTCGATCATCGCGAGCATCGAGCTGCGATATTGTTCCTTGGTATATTCGGTGCGGGTGAAGAGAATCTTGAAGTCGACCTTGGGGTTGTTCTTCTTGATCTCTTCCAGCTTCTTCATCGTCTCGTCGTGGATCGTGACGTCCGAAGCACCCTTCGCCTTTTCGATCGAAAAGCTGAGCACCTGACGCCCCGCAATCTTCGCGAGGTTGCGCTGTTCGGCATAGCCGTCGGTGACCTTGGCGACATCGGCGAGGCGGATCGTGCGGCCATCGCCGATCGAAATGCGCGTCTCGCCCAGCTGGAACGCGCTGCCGGCGTTGCCGAGCACGCGCACCGCCTGTTCAGAGCCGGCGATTTCGGTGCGTCCGCCAGCGGCGTTGACGTTGACCTGCCGCAGCTGCTGGTTCACCTGGCTCGCGGTCAGGCCATAGCTTTGCATGCGCGCGGGATCGAGGATCACGCGGATCTCGCGGTCGACGCCGCCGGAGCGGCCGACCGTCGCCATGCCGGGAATCGAAAGCAGGTCCTTGGCGACCGTGTTGTCGACGAACCAGGACAACTGTTCGAGCGTCATGTCGGTCGCTTCGACGGCAAAATAGGTGATCGGGCCGCCCGCTGCATCGATGCGAACGACCTGCGGCTCGAGGATGCCGTCGGGAAGGTCGCCGCGGATCTGCTGAATCGCCTGATTCACGTCGTTATATGCGCGGTCGATCGGGGTGCCGATCGCGAACTGCACCATCGTCCGGCTGCTGCCCTCGCTGACATAGGAGGATAGTTCGTCGACGCCGCTGACCCCGCGCACCGCCGCCTCGACGCGCTGCGTGACCTGCGTTTCCAATTCGGTCGGCGCCGCGCCGGGTTGCGATACGACGACCTGCACCAGCGGGAATTCGACGTCCGGATTGTCGTTGACGTCCATCCGGTTGAAGCTGACGAGGCCCGCGAGCAACAGCAGCACGAACAGGACGATCGGCGGCACCGGATTGCGAATGCACCAAGCGGAAATGTTGCGGAAACTCATGACTCAGGCGCCCTTGTGCGAATGCGATGCCGTTGACCGGATTATTGCGACGATTTCTGCAGCACCGGCTTCACCGTGTCGCCGACGTTGAGGAACGCGCCGGCGAGGGTCACGACCCGTTCGTTGCCGGTGAGCCCCGACGCGATCGACACGCCGGCATCGCTGACCGTGCCGACCTTGACCGGCTTGCGCTCGATCTTGTTGTCCTTGCCGACGACCAGCACGAAATTGCCTTCGGGACCGCTCTGCACCGCGCTTTCGGGGAGCAGCGGCACTTCCGCCGTGCCCGCCACGAGCCGCGCGTCGGCGAAGCCGCCCGGACGCAGCACCGACGAATAAGGGACCGCGATGCGAACCAGGCCCTGGCGCGTATCCATGTCGACGATCGGCGATACCTGCCACACCTGCCCGGCGATCTCGGCGTCGGTGCCGACCGGGGTGACGGTCGCGCGCGTGCCCACCTTGACCCGCGCGAGATCGGCCTCGGCCATCTGCGCCAGCATTTCCATCTCGCCGCCTTTCGCCATGCGGAACAGCACCCCCGTGCCCGCGCCGACGATCTGGCCGGGCTCGACCTGCCGCGTCAGCACCAGCCCCGCTGCGGGCGCGACGATGTTGAGCCGGTTGTTGCGCGCGGTCGCTTCGCCATATTGCGCCTGCGCGACGCGAACCCGAGCGTTGGCGGCGTCGCGCGTCGCGCGCTTGCGATCCATGTCGGCCTTTGAAATGAAGCCGCGGCCGACAAGGGCCTGCGCGCGTTCGAGTTCGGCTTGCGCCAGATCGGCGTCGGCCTGCGCGACGCGGATCGAGGCCGCGAGGCTCGCCGCCTGCTGCGCCTGCACCGAGCGATCGATGACCGCGAGCGTCTGCCCCGCGCCGACCCACTGCCCGGGTTCGACGAGCACGCGGACGACCTGTCCGCCTTCGCCGGCGACCCCGACCGGCATTTCGCGGCGTGCCGCGATCGTGCCGTTGGCAGCGATCGCCGCCTCGACCGACACGCGGCCGGGAACGACAACGGTGATGTTCGGAACCGCCGCGGCTTCCCCGCCGCCGGCGTCGGCGCCGCCCTTGTTGCTCGAGAAGGCATAATAGGCAGCCGCCAGCGCCAGGACGATCAGCACGACCGCGACGATCAGTCGCGTGCGCTTGCGCCGGCTGTCATCGCCATCCTCATAAAAGCTTTGCGTGCCCGCCAGGCTGTCCATCGAATCCACTTTCCGCTCGTAGTTCACGCCGAAAACCCTCCCTGCCTTGCGCGGCAGCATCATGCGGAAGGCGCAAACGCGCCCGCCCCCTTCGACCCCGCACAACAGGATCAATCCTCTGCGAGGTGTATTACCTAATTAAATCACCACTGGCAAGAGGCGAAACTTCGCCATTCCCCCTGCGCCCCGGAGCGCGCGCCATAGACGCCTTATCCTGCGATTTCCAGTGGTTGCGGACATGAAAAAGGGCGGCCCACCTTGCGGTGGCCGCCCTTTTCTTTGGCCGTCCCGTCGGGACCGGCTATCGCCGTTCGGCGGTCAGCGCACGCGGCCGCGGCGCACGAGATTGACGATCCCGAGCAGGATCACGGCGCCGAGGAAGGCGGTGAGCAAGGTCATCGGATCGAAGGCGTCGCCGCGCAGATGGCCGCCGCCGAGGAAGCTGCCGAACAGGAAACGGCCAAGGATCGACCCGATGCAGCCGACGATGATGTTGAGGAAAATGCCCTGCTGGGCGTCGGTGCGCATCACGATGCTGGCAAGCCAGCCGATGATGCCGCCCATGATGATTGCAATAATCCAAGTCATAAGATCACCCCTACGATCGTGTTGGCGCCTGACCCTGCAGGCCTGTCATTGGTAACCCAAATATTTGAAATCGCCTAGCGGAATGGCGGCGGCGGTGCGCCGCCACGCCAGTCAGCGGACGCTGCCACGCCGTATCAGATTGATGATGCCGAGCAGCACCACCGCGCCGATGAAGGCCCAGAGCAGTCCGATTGGGCTGAAGGTGTCGAGGCTGGCGCCCATACCGAAAAAGCTGCCGAGAAAATTGCCGAGGAGCGCGCCGACGATGCCGACGACGACGTTCAGGATGATGCCCTGCTGGGCGTCGGTGCGCATGACGATGCTCGCCAGCCAGCCGATGATGCCGCCGACGATCAATGTGATGATCAAACCCATGTTTTTTCCTTCCCTGAACCGGCCGGGCATGCGCCCAGGGCCGGCAATTATCGAAACGTCCGGTCGTGCCCGGACATCGCTTCAGCGATATCGGGACAATGCGGTCGGGGATGGAAAGGTTCCCGGCCGGCCCGTCTGGACCGGGCCGGGAAAAGGGGGATCGGTTCCTGATCGGGAACGTCTCCGGGTCGCGCTATGGCACTAAGCAGCCGCATTTGACGCTGGTGTGACGAAAGTCACGGCCGCGAAAATAATTGATGCGGGGGCAACGGGTCGACGGGGCCGTGGAGGGCGCGGGGCGCACTCCAAATACGGCGATGCCGGGCCCCGTGGCGCCGGGCCGGCCGGGCATGCGAAATGGGGGCCGACATCGCTGCCAACCCCCACTATCCGGTTTTGTCCTGCTGACTCCGTCCCGCTTCATCCCGGTCCGCTTCTCTCGCGATCAGCGGCCCGCAAAACGACGCGTCGCGGCGCCCGCCGGAACAATCCGGCGACGGTTTGGTCGGCCCCCTTTCGGGGGCCGGCCGCACCTGGAAAGCCCTTCATCATCTCTTCTTGCGTCCGCCGAAGCGGTCGCTGTCCAAGCGATGGACTGCATTTCCTGTACCCGATCGGGTCCGTATCAACTCGTGGGAATCGCTACGTTCCGTGATCAGGCTACCGGTCGATTTCCTCGTCAATCCGTCCGTTCTCTTCCGGCTAGTCTTGCAACTACCCTTGATGTCCCGGTGGTCCGACGTCTCTGTCGTCCGATGATTTGAAGCTGACATGAAGTGTTCGGGGCGCCAACAAAAAATGCGCGAAAAGCCGCTCGAAACCGCCCCCGGTTGTGGATAAGTCCGGCATTAGCAACAACCGGATTCGTTGCAGCATTTTTGTAACAGCGTTGCAGCATTTTCGGATTCGATCACGACCCATCCCGCCGCGCGAATCGCCCGACCGAAAGTCGAATCGATTCGGCTTTCGCGAAGTTCAGGCGCGCCCCAGATCGCCCTTGCCCACCGTTCCCGACGCCATTTCGAGCATCCGGTCGAGACTCTTGCGCGCGGCGAGGCGAAGTTCCTCGTCCATCTCGATCCGCGGCTGGAGGTCGCGCAGCGCGATGTAGAGTTTCTCCATCGTGTTGAGCGCCATATAGGGGCAGATGTTGCAGTTGCAGTTGCCGTCGGCGCCGGGCGCACCGATGAAGTTCTTCTCGGGCAGCGCCAGCTCCATCTGGTGGATGATGTGCGGCTCGGTCGCGACGATCAGCGTATCGCCGGGGAAGCTCTTCGCGAACTGCAATATTCCGCTGGTCGAGCCGACATAGTCGGCATGGTCGACGATGTGCGGGGGGCATTCGGGGTGCGCCGCGACCGGGGCGCCCGGATGCTGGGTCTTCAATTTGATCAGCTCGGTTTCGCTGAACGCCTCGTGGACGATGCAAACGCCGGGCCACAGCAGCATGTCGCGCCCGAACTTGCGATTGAGATAGCCGCCGAGGTGGCGGTCGGGACCGAAGATGATCTTCTGGCTCTCGGGGATCTGGCTGATGATCGTCTCGGCGCTCGACGAGGTGACGATGATGTCGCTCAGCGCCTTCACCGCCGCCGAGCAGTTGATGTAGGTCAGCGCGATATGGTCCGGATGCGCCTCGCGGAAACGCTTGAACTGTTCGGGTGGACAACTGTCCTCGAGGCTGCACCCCGCGTCCATGTCGGGAAGGATCACGGTCTTTTCCGGCGACAAAATCTTTGCCGTCTCGGCCATGAACTTCACGCCGCAGAATGCGATCACCTCGGCATCGGTCTCCGCCGCCTTGCGTGACAACTCGAGCGAATCGCCGACGAAATCGGCCAAGTCCTGAATCTCGGGCTTCTGGTAATAATGCGCGAGGATGACGGCGTTGCGCTCCTTGCGGAGGCGGTCGATTTCGGCGCGCAGGTCGAGGCCCGAGAGATTCTCGCGGATGGGAGCAGTCATGGCGTTATCCTTATATGGCTTGGCCGTGGCGCCCCCCTACACGCTGCCCCGCGGCAGGGCAATTCGTCGCATCAGCCGGCGAGGCGCGCCGCGAGCGCGATGACGGGCGGCGTCATCGACAGCATATAGATGGTGAGACGGACCGCGATGACAATCACCGCGACCGCCTTTGTCGCCGAATGGACGCGGCCGAGCGTCCGCCGATCATAGAGCGCGACAATGCCGACGACGGCAAGCTGGATCAGGCCGATCGGGATGTCGAACCAGCCGATCATCAGCGGCATTGGCAATATGCGGCCCAGCGCGGGTTCAAGGATCACGATCGTCGCGCCGATCATCAGCCGCCGGTGCCAGTCGGTCGCGCGCCGCCGCCGGATCGCCCACGCAACCATCGCGCCGAACACCAGCGATTCGGTCACCGTCAGCGCGAGGAAATGAGCCGGTGTGAAAAAGGGCGGGAAACGGTCCAGGATCAGCGAAGCGACACCGGTGAAGATGCCAAGGGCGGTGATAAAGATAGCGAGCAGCCCGCCGACACGCCCGAGCTGGCGGTGCCGCGCCAGATTATCGCGCGAGACGAAGGCCGGCTGGGCGATCAGCAGCGCCAGCCATGCCAGCATCGCGACACCATGGGCATGCACCCAAAAGGGCGCCGCGACCGGATCGACGAAGCCTCTCAGCGCAAACTGGAGGAACCCGAAAACGATGAAGACCGCGAGGCCGATCGCCATGCGGTGCCAGAAAAGCTCAACGCGAGCGCCGCCGCCTGCACTTGTAGCCATGCCCATTCCCCCTTCCCGACCCGGCGGAAAGATAGCGTAGCGGCAAAAGCGCGAAAAGCCCGGTTTTTACCCAGCCGGCGCGCCCGCAAAGCGTGCGGTCACCTTTGCGTCGATCCCTGCGGCTTTCAATGGCATGGCAAAGCTTTGCTCGATCGCCGTGCGCGCGGCGCCCTGGGCAAGGCGCATCGGTGTCGTGCCCTTGGCCTGCTTGATCAGCTCCTCCTGCGCGCGCTTGCGATTGGCGGCGTCGAGCGTCTGCTCGGCATCGGTCAGCGTCAGCAATATCTCGCCGTCGCGATATTCGCTGATCGCATCGATATCGATCTCCGGCCCCGCGAGCCGCAACGGCGGCAGGGTGACGGTGAGCGCGTTCGCCGCTGCGTCCCAGTCGAGGTCCGACTGCTTGAGCTTGCCGAGGTCGAGTTCGTAGCGGACCGTGCCGGGCATGATCAGCGTCTTCTTCGCGCTCAGCCCGAGCCGGCTCTGTGTCGACGTCACCACCGCGACATAGCGCGCGGTGAAGGGCACCAATATATTCTGCTCCTGGAGTCCCTGCAGGCTCGCGGCGACGACGGTTTCGGGATCATAGCCGCGCTGCCAGTCATGCCATGCGCGCCAGCCGAAGAACAGCGCGAGCGCCAGTATTGCGACGAGCGCGGCACGAAATGGCCCCTTGCTCATGCCACGAGCCTCCAGCTTTCGGCATCGCGCGCAACGCGGCCGCGATTTTCGAGATCGATCAGATGCGCGAGGACCGATCGTCCGGCGGCACCGGTCAGCCGCGGGTCGAGCCCCTTGTACATATGTTTCACCATCTCGGGGATGACGCGTGTGCCCTTTTCGAGTTCCCGCAAAATCTGCCGCTCGCGCTGCTTGCGGTGGCCGAGCATCCCGCGCACCAGCTGCCGCGGCCTGGTCACTGCGGGACCATGCGCGGGGTAATAGACACGGTCGCCCCGGTCATAGAGCTTCGACAGGCTCGCCATATAGGCCGCCATGTCGCCGTCGGGGGGGCTGACGACGCTGGTCGACCACGCCATGACATGGTCGCCGGTGAACAGCGCCCCTGTCTCGAGGAGCGCAAAGCAGAGATGGTTCGACGTATGCCCCGGCGTCGCCACCGCCTCGATCGTCCAGCCGCCCCCCGAAAGGCGCTCACCGTCGGCTAGAATGCGATCGGGCGCATAATCAGCGTCGAATGCCGAATCCGCGCGCGGACCATCGTCCGAGAGCGCCAGCGGCGCGCAACCGATGATCGGCGCCCCGGTCGCCTCCTTCAGCGGCGCCGCGGCGGGACTGTGATCGCGGTGGGTGTGCGTGCAAAGGATCGCAGCGACGCGCTGTCCCTCGACGGCGCGCAGGATCGCATCGACGTGCCCCGCGCCATGGATGTCGGCGGGATCGCCGATGCTGAGCCCCGATCCGGTCGGGCCGGGATCGATCACCGCGACATCGCTGCCCGCGCCGACGATCCATGTCTGGGTGCCGGTGAAAGTATAGGGTGACGGGTTCGGCGCGAGCACGCGGCGCACCAGCGGCTCATGCTGTTCGCACTCGCCGGCGCGGATGCTGTCGGGCCAGGGCTTTTCTTCGCTCATGCCCTTCATGTGGCATCGCACGCCGCGAAGGAAAAGGGATGCACGTCAAAAAGAGGACGTGAAAAGGGAGCGACATGGGTCCCTCCCTTTCCCGCCCCTGCCGCCGGCCCCACCGGGGAGCAAAGACCGGCGGCGAAGTCGATGGGGTCAGTGGCCCGATTTCTCGATGTCGGCGATCGCCTTTTCGATATCGGAAGCGACCTTGGCGCGTATGTCTTCGGACATGCTGTGCGACCATTTGCTTTCGGCGAAGGACGCCCGCGCCTTCTTGAGCGCCGAGAGGCGTGCCGCCCGACTGTCCGCCGTATCGCTGCACGAGAACATATAGACGCTGCTGCGTCGGTTGCCGTCGGCCTCTTCGCGTTTGACGATCGGCGCCGCCTGCTTGCCGTCACCGCACTTGCCGATGAACCGGGCCTTGCCGTCCGTTGTCCACGTGGCATGAGGCATCGGGGGCAAGGGGGGCAGCGGCGGTATCGGTGCCATGACGGTGCGGATGCGCTCGGTGCGCTTCGCCTCCAGCCTGTCGGCGATCGCCTCGGCGCGCTTGCCGGAAATGCCCTGTTCCTTGAGCGTCGCGAGGACATCATCGCCCGAGAGGCTGCCGGGCGTGCGGATTTCGATGCGGCGCGCCTCGTCTTTGCCGTCGATGCGCGCGGACACCGTCGCAGGCGCCTTTTTGCCATCTTCGCGGATCACGATGCGATGCACTTCGCGCTTCTTGCCGCCCTCATCGGCCGTGACATCGTCGCTATGCTCGGTGAAGACCATCACGCCCGGCGCATCGGGCGCGACGGGCGGCAGCGGCGCTTCGGGCGGAGCGGGCGGTGCCGGCACGTCGGCGGTCTGCGCCTTCGCCACAACGATCCCGGCGGGAACGAGCGTCGCGGTGGTTGCGAGCACGGCCAGCGTCGCGCCGCCGACCAGCAGGCGTCCGACAAGTCCGCGCTTTTTGGAAACATCCTGCCTCGTCAACATCGTCAACCTCTCCTGCAGATTGTCATGCACCGCCATCGGCGCGGCAAGGGACAGGCGCGGGCCGACCGCCGCCTTGACGATCGCGGTCGCATAGCTCGCCGCCCGGTCGCGCTGCCCCTCCCGATCAGTCCCCGCCTGATCGACCATCCTCAGGACGCGCGCGTCGCAAGCGGCCTCCTGGTCGAAACGAAAGGCGCGGATCGCACGCCAGGCGAACGGATTGAACCATTGGGCGGCGAGCAGCACGAGCGCCGCGCTATTCGCCCACAGGTCGCCGTGGCGATGGTGCGACAGTTCGTGATCGATCGCCAGCGCCCGCTCGTCGGCGACATAGCGAGCAAAGAAATCGTGCGGTACCGCGACATGGCGATGCCACAAGCCGAAGGCGACCGGGCCATCGACGGCATCGGACATCACCAGCCGGATGGTCCCGATCGGTTCGAGTTGAACCGCGCCGCGCAGCACGTCGCGCCGAAAGCGGCGGTGCGACACCATCGCCGCCGCCAGCACGGCGGCCATCCCCGCCGCCCAGGCGAAGAAGATGACCGGCGTCAGGTCGGCAAGCGACCAAAGCGGTTCGGCAACCGGGCCGGACGCCGCGACCGGTAGCCCGACCTGCACCGTCACCGCTTCCCCAGCTGGCGCGGGCGTCACGACCACCGGATCGGCGAAAGGAAGGGGAGGCAGCACCAGCCGCAGCGCGGGCACCGCCCACAACGCATAGGTCAGCCGTGGACCGAACAGCCGCGCGAAGGGCTTGCGGACGATCAGGATCAGGAGGACGAGAGCCGCCGTGGTGATCAGCGTATCGCCCCACGCCTCGATCAGCATCGCGGCGCTCATGACTTGAGCTTCTTCAGGAGCGCCTCGATTTCGGCGATATCGGTGTCGGTCAGCGCCTCGCGGTCGGCGAGATGCGCGATCAGCGGGCCGACGCGGCCGCCGAACAGGCGATCGACGAAACGCTGCGATTCCTCGCCGACGGCATCGGCGCGTTCGATCGCGGGACTGTAAAGATAACGGCGCCCATCGGCCTCGGCGGTGACGGCGCCCTTCTGGACCAACCGCGCGAGCAAGGTTTTCACCGTCGCCTGCGTCCAGCCGTTGATGGCGCCGATGCGCCGGGTCAGGTCGGCGGCGGTCTGCGGGGCTTTGTCCCACAGCGCCGCCAGCACCTGCATTTCCGACTCGCTTGCTCGTTCTGCCATGCGGACCCCTCCCATTGGCACCATCGATCTGATGCGACTACAAATGTAGTCAATGGGCTGAACGCTTGCTGAACGAACATAGGCCCGGGCATATGTCGGGATTTTTTACACGCCGAGACGCCGGTAAGGAATCGCTAACCAGCGCCTCCCGCCAGAATCCGCGAAGGCCGTAAATTGGCACGGCAATTGTATAGTATCAGATGTTCCCGAGTGTTCCGCTCAATGGAGCGGTGGGGGGCATCAGTCTGGTCCCTGATGTCCCCTGCCCCCACCCGGGAAAACCCCACTTGCCCCCGATGCAGACGGGGGGCGGAGTGGCCGAAAGGCCCCGCCCCCCGGAAGCTTTCAACCTTCCGAAATTTCCGGCGTGCCGAAAAGCGCAGCGAGATTCGCGCGCTGCGCGGAAAGGTCAGCGAGGCTGTAACCGTCGAGCACCTTCAAGAACGCCGTCAATGCCTCGGCGAGCGCGCCCGTCAGCCCGCATGCGGGCGCGATGATGCAACTACCGCAATCGACGAGGTCGAAGCCCTCCTCGGTATGGCGCACCACCGCGCCGACATTGATCTCGGCCGCGGGCCGTGCCAGCCGGATACCGCCGAAACGTCCGCGGACGCTTTCGAGATAGCCCGCATTCACCAAGTCGTTGACGACCTTCATCAGATGGTTCTGCGAAATGCCGTAGGTGCGCGAAATCTCGGAGATCTGGCTCAGCCGCTCCTTGTCCTGCGCCCCCACATAAAGAAGCACGCGCATCGCGTAGTCGGTGTAGCGCGTGAGGCGCATCGCAATCCTTCCAATCGGCTCGGGCCGTATAATATGTATTTTTGTTGCATGTTTCAAATCTTGTGAATACATGCGCATCAAATACATGATTATAGTGAGTCACGAGCGACATGGATCAGATCGAAGAGGCCGCGCTCGCGCGCCTGATTCCCGCCTTCTACGACCGCGTTCGTGCGGACCCCCATATCGGCCCGCTGTTCGATGACGCGGTCGACCACTGGCCCGCGCACCTCGAAAAACTCATTGCCTTCTGGTCGTCGGTGATGCTGACGACCGGCCGCTACAAGGGCAGCCCGGTCGCCGCGCATCTGAAACACAAGGCCCGAATCACTCCCGCGATGTTCGATCGCTGGCTGGTGATCTGGTCCGCGACGACCGACGAGCTGATGCCGCCCGACGCCGCGGTCGCCCTGCAAGCCAAGGCCGCGCGCATCGCCCAAAGCCTTCGGCTCGCGCTCTTCTTCCGCCTCGACGACCCCGGCCGCGGGCGGCCTGAGGCCTCCCTCCACTCATCGATAAAAGGATAAGCTATGCGCACCGTCTCGGCCCAAGCCATGGAGATCGTAAAAGCGTCCGCCCCCGCGCTCGAAAAGCACGGCCTTGCGATCACGACGGCGATGTACGCCCGGCTGTTCGAGAACAAGGATATCGAAGCGATGTTCGACCGCGCCGCGCAGGCGAGTGGCGAGCAGCCGAAGCGCCTCGCCGCCGCGATCCTCGCCTATGCGAAGAATATCGACAAGCTCCAGAACCTTGGTCCAGCCGTGTCGCGCATGGTGAGCCGCCATATCGAAACCGGTGTAAAGGCGGAGCATTACCCCCACGTCGCAAATGCCCTGTTGCCCGCGATCCGCGACGTGCTGGGCGAAGAGGTGGCGACTGATGAAGTGCTCGCGGCATGGGGCGCGGCCTATTGGATGCTCGCCGACATCCTGATCGCCACCGAGGCGCAGGCGTATGAGGATGCCGAGGCGGCCTGAACGGGAGGTTTCGACGTGAGGTTGCCGATAGAGATGTGTGCCCCGGCGAAAGCCGGGGTCCAGAAAGCTCGCACTAACCTGGCATATTTCCGCACTGGGCCCCGGCTTTCGCCGGGGTGCACGACCGGCCGATAACCACCCCAAAGCGAAAAAAGCCCGCCGGAGCCTGAGCGCGGCGGGCTTTTGCCATCCCTCAGTGCGGCCTTACTCGGCGCGCGTCGGAACCCCGGTCATCAGCGTGTGAAGCTCGCCCGCTTCCCACATTTCCATCATGATGTCGCTCCCGCCGACGAATTCGCCCTTCACATAGAGTTGGGGGATCGTCGGCCAGTCCGAAAACTCCTTGACGCCCTGACGGACCTCCATGTCCTGAAGCACGTCGACGGTCTCATATTCGACGCCAAGCCGGTCGAGCATCGCGATCGCACGCGAGGAAAAACCGCATTGCGGAAACAGCGGCGTGCCCTTCATGAACAGCAGCACGGGGTTGTCGGCGACCAGCTTGGCGATGCGGTCGTGGGTGGCAGGGTCGGTCATTCTAAGTCTCCGGGCCGGCGCGCCATCGCGCAGGCAAAATATCTGCTCCCTATGAAGGGATGGCAGTCGTCAATTGCAAGGCATGAAGTTCGCCGCCCATGCGTCCGCCCAAGGCGGCATAGACCGCCTTGTGCTGCGCGACGCGGGTCATTCCCTGAAAGTATGCGCTGATCACATGCGCCGCATAATGGTCGTTGTCGCCGGCGAGGTCGGTAATCGTTACCTCGGCGTCGGGGAAGGCCGCGACGATCATCGCCCGCAAATCATCCTCGCGCATGCCCATCGGGATAGCCTCAGTTCTGGCTGTCGATGAACTGGCGGCGCGCTTCGGCGGTCTTGTCATTCAGGACCGCGCGAATTTCGGCGTCGCTGATCTCGACGCTTGCCGCGGTCAGGTCGCCCGCCAACTTGCGGATGACATCCTCATCGCCCGCTTCCTCGAAATCGGCCTGGACGACCGCCTTGGCATAGGCGTCGGTTTCCTCGGGGGTCAGCCCCATGCGTTCGGCGGCCCATTCGCCGACAAGCCGGTTACGCCGCGCCGTAATTCTGAACTGCACCTCCTGGTCGCGTGCGAATTGCGTCTCGAATGCCCGTTCACGATCGTCGAATGCGCTCATCATGTCCTCGCCGGTTAAACCTAGCCTTGCAGATAGGTGGCCCACCCCGGCGACGCAAGCCGCCTGTGCGGCAGATCACTTCCCTTTCGCTTGCGAAGGGTTTAGGGTTTGGCCCCAAGGGAATGGGTCGTACCGCAGCAACGAAGACTGCGCCTTGCCGGCATCGCATCGGCACGGCGCCTTCATGCTTGTGCTTGGGGGATTGGTGATGACTCGACGTTCGCAATTCGTGCCGGTTCTGGCTGCCTTGGCCTTGACCGCGCCCGGAATCGCGCGGGCGCAGGAAGGCGACCCGACACTCCGCGACAGTTTTGCCATCGGCGAGCAGGGCGGTTCGCTGTGCGCGGTGCAAGCCACCGTGCATGACCGCGTGATCGAGGGCATGTTCGACCGCGCCTGGACGATCATCTGCCGCGATGCCAGCCAGCCCGTCGGCACCGTGCGAGTGCTGCGCGCGGGCGCCGACGAAGCGCGCGCGCGGATCGAACGCGCGCGCGCCGGCACGATCGCCTGCGCGGCCGACGGCGCCTGCACGGTCCGGGGCAGCGATGTCGCCTGGACGACCCGGATCGAAGCCGACGGCGCAACGAGCTACAGCGTCGAAGGTTTCGCCGCCTACGGCGACGCGCTGCGGATCGCGCTCGAATCGGTGCGCGAGCACCGGGTAATCCCCGGCGTGATCAAGGTCGCGACGATATCGGTCGGCGACAATGACGGCTTCGCGCGCACGCTCGCCGGGGCGATCGACGTCGACAAGGCGTTGGCCGAGGGATATCGCCGCAACCATAGCGGCGACTATGCCGAGGCCGCCGAATTTTTCGAGGCGCTGTCGCGCCGCGCGCTCGACGAACAGGCGGCGGCCGGCATCGACCCGAGCGAATTTACGTTGAATCGCGCGCTGCAACGCTCGAACCTCGGCGAATTCGCCGAAGCCGAACGCTTGTTCGCCGAGGTCGAAGCCATCCCGACGAGCGATCCGGTCCAGCTGCGCCTGCGCCGCAATTTCCGCGCGATCAACGCGCTCAACCAGCGCGATTATGATCGCGCGGCAGCGCTGCTCCAGGCGCCGCTCGCCCCGCTGGCCACCGGCGTTACGATTACGGGCGACGCAGTGACGCTGACCCCCGAAATCGTCGCCGGGGTCAACAGCGGCGACAATGCCCGCGTCCTGCGCCAGGCGAACGACCGTGAGCGGCTGACTCCGATCGAGCGCGCGCAGATTATCGACGCGCAGGCGGTCCACCTGCTCGGCACCGTCCAACGGCTCCGCGGCGATGCCGAGGCGGCGAAAGCCGCGCAGTTGAAAGGGCTCGGTGACGCGCTTGCCGTGCGTCAGGGCCGCGTAACATCCATCATCCGGCTGCGTTCACAGATGCTGGGCGAACTCGCCCTGGCCGAGGAAGCGGTCGGTGACATCGGCAGCGCCGACGCGCGCTTCGTCGAATCGGTCGACCTGCTCGCGGCCGAATATCCCGAAACCACCGCGCTCGCTTCGGCACGCGCACGCTATGCCGCCTTTCTCACCCGCCATGCGCAGGAAGACAAGGCGATCGGCATCTATCGCGAGGTCGTCGCCGCGCTCGCCAACTCGCAGCGTTCGACCGCGGGAATGGCGAACGTCATGGCGCCCTATTACCGGTTGCTGGCGAACCGCGCGGCGACGGATCCGGCCGCGACCGGCGAATTCTTCGTCGCCAGCCAGCTTCAGATTCGTCCCGGTGTGGCCGATACGCAGGCGGTGCTGGCGCGCGAATTGTCCAGCGGCAGCGACGACGGGGCGCGGCTGTTCCGCCAGGCGACGACGCTGAACCGCGACATCGAGCGCGCGCGGATCGAGGACGCCCGCCTCGCCCAGCTTCCCGCTTCGCCCGAAGTCAACGCCTTGCGCACCGACGTCAGGACCCAGCTCGACAATCTGGCGTTCCAGCAGTCCGAAACGCTTGTCCAGCTGGCGGCCTTTCCGCAATATCGCGTCGTCGCGTCCGGCAAACTCGAGTTGCCCGAATTGCAGCAGGTGCTGCGGCCCGGCGAAGCCTATCTGAAAATGCTCGTCGTTGGCGAAGGCGTCTATGCGACGCTGATCGAACGGGACGGGGCGCAGCTCTGGAAATCGGACATCGGCGCGTCGGATCTCGAACGGGCGGTCGATACGATCCGCTCGACGATCTCGATCGTCGAAAATGGTCGCCGCCTCACCTATCCCTTCGACGCCGCGACCGCCTACAAGCTTTACGGCCAGCTCTTCGGCCCGGTTGCTGCGAAGCTCGCGGCGGTGCCGCATCTGATCTTCGAACCCGACGGCGCAATGCTGCGCCTGCCGATCAATCTGCTCATCACCGCCGACACGGGGCTCACCGATTATGAACGACGGCTGCTCGACCCCGGCGCGGACCCGTTCGACATGCGCCAGATCGCATGGCTCGGCCGCACGACCCGCGCGAGCACCGCGGTATCCACGCTCGGCTTTCGCAACGCGCGCCAGGCTCCGCCGTCGAAGGCAAGCAACCAATATTTCGGGCTCGGCGAGAATCTGCCGGTGGCGGGCCTCCTGCCATCCACCGGCACCCGCGGCGCGGCTAGCGGCAGCGCCGACGCCGACTGCCTGTGGGACGTCGCGCAATGGGGCCGCCCGATCTCGGCCGACGAACTGGTCACGGCGCGCGACGCCGTGGGCCGCGCGGCCGGAACCCTGCTCACCGGGGGCGCCTTCACCGACACGGCGGTCAAGAACCGCGCCGACCTTGCCGACTATCGCATCATCCATTTCGCGACGCACGGCCTCGTCACCGCGCCGCGCCCGGCCTGCCCTGCGCGCCCGGCGCTCGTCACCTCGTTCGGCGGCGGGGATTCGGACGGCCTCCTTACCTTCCAGGAAATCTTCGACCTCCGGATCGACGCCGACCTCGTCATCCTGTCGGCCTGCGACACCGCCGGCGCGGCGAGCGTCGCGGCGACGCGCGAGGCGGGACTTTCGGGCGGCGGCAGCGCGCTCGACGGGCTCGTGCGCAGCTTCATCGGCGCAGGCGGCCGCTCGGTGATCGCCAGCCACTGGCCCGCGCCCGACGATTTCGACGCGACCCAGCGGCTGATCGGCGGCCTGTTCGCGGCCGACGAAGGGACGAGCATCGCCGATGCGCTGTGGGCAACCCAAATGCGGCTGATGAACGACCAGCAGACGTCGCATCCCTATTATTGGTCGGGCTTCGCGATCATCGGCGACGGCGGCCAGCCGCTGCTCCACAACGGCGCGGCGACCGCGCAAAAGGGAAAGGCCGCCGGCCGCGCCGCCCGCTGATCCGATGAACGCGCCCGAAACCATCATCCCGGCCGAGGCCCCGCCCGCGCAGGAGGACAAGCGCGCTGCGGTGCCGCTTGGCAAGCGCGTCCGCCGGCTGGTCATGCAGCTCGGCCCGTCGCGGATGGCGGCGACGATCGTCTTTCTGCTAGTCGCGATCCTGATCGCGCGTTTCAGCTGGCAGCTGCCGCTGACTGATGCCGCCGAGCGCGCGCTTTACGACGCGCGCGCAACGCTGGTGGCGCCTAAGGCCGGGCAGGACAAGCGCATCACCCTCGTGACTTATAATGACGAGACGCTGTTCAGCACCAGCATCCGTTCGCCGCTCGACCGGACCTTGCTCGCGAACGCACTCGCCAATCTCGACCAGATGGGCGCGAAAGCGATCGGCATCGATATCGTCTTCGATTCGCCACGCCCCGATGATGATTTACTGAAAGCGCAGCTCCGTGCGATGAAGACGCCCACTTGGCTGGCCTATGCCGAACAGGCAAGCAATCCGAGAACCATCTTCTACGAACAACAGAAATATCTCGAATCCTATCTCGCCGATGTGACGACCGCGAAGACGAAGCCGACGAGCGTGCTGTTCCGCACCGACGGCGACGGCGTGATCCGCAACTGGCCCGACCGGCCAAAGCATCTGCCGCCGTTGATGGCGAATGCGCTGGCCCCGGTCGATCCGGCCTATGCCGATTTTCAGGGGGGCATTCGCTTCCTCGTCCCCGCACGCGCCGCGGCGGGGCAGGAGGAACCGGTATTCGCCAACATCCCGATCGACACCTTTGCGATGCCGATGGATGACCAGATGCGCGGCGCTTTCGCGGAGCTGGTCAAGGGCCGCTATGTGCTGATCGGCGGCGACATCATCGACAATGATCAGTTCAACACGCCGCTCAGCCGCTTTCCCGACGCGATCACCGGCCAGCATGAAACGATGATCGGGCTCGAGGTTCACGCGCATATGCTCGCGCAGCAACTCGACAATGCCTGGCCGCGCCCGATCCCGGGACCCGCGCTCTGGGCGCTCGCGGTTCTGATCGTCGTCGCGGGCGGGCTCACCAGCCTGATCGACCTGCGCGCGCGCTGGGTCGCGCTCGCTTTCCTCGGTCAGATGGCCTTCTTCATCGCCTTCCCCTTCTGGCTGCAGGGGCACGGCATCGACACGACGACGCTGCCGACCTTCGGCTGGGCAGTCGGCTGGCTGTTCGGCTATGCTGCGGTCGGCACCGCGGCGCGCACGATCGGGTCGCGCCAGCGCGCCTTCGCGCAATCGGCGCTCGGCAAATATCTGCCCGCCGACGTCGCGGCGCAGATTTTGCGCGACCCCGACCAGCTCTCGCTGCACGGCGAGCGGCGCAACATCTTCTGCGTCTTCACCGACCTCGAAGGCTTCACCAAATTGAGCCACGCGGTGACCCCCGAAACCGTCGCGCGGCTGCTCAACGAATATCTCGACCGCCTCTCCGACATCGTGCTCGACCATGGCGGGACGATCGACAAGTTCGTCGGCGACGCCGTCGTCGCCTTCTGGGGCGCGCCGCTCAGCCGGCCTGACGATGGCGAGCGGGCGGCCGCGGCGGCGCTCGCGATGTACGAAGCGGGCGAGAAATTCCGCACCGACCTCGCCGCCGAAGACGTGCCCCCGATCGGCATGACGCGCGTCGGCCTGCATGTCGGCGACGCGATCGTCGGCAATTTCGGCGGCGAGGGGCGCATCCAATATACCGCGCTCGGCGACAGCATGAACACCGCCTCGCGGCTCGAGGCGGCGAACAAGAGCCTGAAGACCGGCGTGCTGATCTCGGCCGAAGCCGCCGCGCGCTCGGGCCGCGACGACCTCGTGCCCATGGGCCGCGTCACGCTGCGCGGGCGCGCGCAGCCGGTCGACCTTTTCACCCCGCGCCCCGATCTTGTCCCGGAACGGCGCGCGCAGATCGCGGCGCTTGTCGCGGCGCACGCGGCGGGCGATAAAAATACCCATGTGACCGCCGCCACAGCATTGGCCGCGGAATTCGCCCAGGACGCATCCATCCTGTTCCTGATCGAACGCCTGAACCAGACCAAAGAGGGAGAAAGCTATGTCCTTTCCTGACTTCCGGATGCGCCGCTTTGGCTTGGCCGCCACCGCTGCCGTCGCCGCCATGACGATGGTTTCCGCCGCCGCCGCGCAATCGATGGTCGTCCGATCGACCGGCCCGTCGGCGGCCAAATACCCGACCGGGGCGCGGCTCAAGCCGGCCGATAAGCTGACCCTCGTGGCGGGCGACCGGATCGTGTTGATGCAGTCGGGTAAAACGCGCACGCTTTCGGGGCCCGGCACCTTTGGTGCCACGGGAACCGTGCAGGCGAGCCAGTCGCTCGGCGGCAACGTAACGCGCATGCTCGCGAAGGGGCCGACGATGCGGTCACGCGGCGGATTTTCGCGCGAAGGTGTGACGCAAATGCCTGCCGAACTCCGCGCGCCCAATCTCTGGCTGCTCGACTATCGCGAGGGCGGGACCTTCTGCGTCCTCGATCCCGCGGTGCTGATGCTGTGGCGCCCCAATATGCAGGGCGATACCGCGCTCGAGATCGAAAGCGGCGGCAAGAAGACGACCGTCGCGATCGTCGATGGCGCCAATTTCCGCAAATGGCCGACCGACATCCTGCCGGTGCAATATGGCGCCGACTATCGCCTCTCGGGCGGCGGGCTGGCGCAACCGGTGACCGTGCGTTTCGCCGCCGTGGAAAACGCGCCCGATACGGTCGAAGGATCGATCGACATGCTGATGACAAAGGGTTGCACGCCGCAGCTTGACCGCCTCGTCGATACGATGTCGGAAGCGGAGGCGGGTTGAGGCGGGACGGCTGGGGCGCAATTGAACGCGCTCTATCCGTCTGATATCTTCCCGGGAAATACCGCCTGTCGCGTGGCGGAACCTTCCTTGGGTCGAAAATAGCTGCGCCGGACACTGGTGGAGCCAATGACATGGGCGCACCGCAATGGCGGTGCGCCGGAACGCAAGGGGTGGTGATGGCCGTGGCGGGGGATATGGGAGTTCATGCGGCCGCGAGGTCCAGGCACGCGGATATCCGCAGGATATTGGCCGGTTCGGCGGGACTGATCGCGGCGGTCCTGCCCGCCGCCCTGTGGGCGCAGGCGACCCCGCAAATCCCCACGCGCGAGGAAATCCAGCGCCCGACGCTTCCTCCCGCCGCGCAGCCCGGTGAGCAGATCGTCGCGATCGACGACGGCATCGAACGCGCGCCCTGCCCGCTCGCCAATCCCGAATTCGCCAATGTCCGCTTCACGCTGCGCGCAGTGGAATTTTCGACCGTCGAAGGCATCGACAATGGGCTGCTCGCGCCGAGCTGGGCCGGTCGCGTCGGGCAGGATCTCCCGATTTCCGCGATATGCGAGATTCGCGACCGCGCCGCGACCATCCTGCGGTCGCAAGGCTATCTCGCCGCCGTCCGCGTGCCGCCGCAGACGATCGGCGACGGAATCGTCCGGCTCGACATCCTTTCGGCGCGGATGACGCGGATCGAGGTGCGCGGCGACGCTGGCGCCAACGAAAAGCTGTTGCAACGCTATCTCTCGCGGCTCGACGATGCGCCGGTTTTCAATATCGCCGATGCCGAACGCTATCTGCTGCTGGCGCGCGACATTCCGGGCATGGACGCGCGGCTGACCTTGCGTCCCGGCGCGGTTCCCGGCGAAGTCGTGGGCGAAGTCACCGTTACGCGCACCCCCATCATCTTCGACTTCAATGCGCAGAATTTCGGATCGCGCGACGTCGGCCGATGGGGCGGCAACGCGCGCGCGCGTTTCACCGGCCTGACCGGGATGGGCGACCTCACCACAGTCGGCTTCTATGCGACCCCCGATTTCGATGAGCAGAAAGTCGTGCAGGCGTCACACGAATTCCGCGTCGGCGGCGAGGGGCTGCGCCTTGGCGCCAGCTATACCTACGCCTGGACCCGGCCGGACCTCACCGGCCTGCCGATCAAATCGAACACGCAGGTCGTCAGTCTGTTCGGTTCCTATCCGCTCGTACTGACGCAAGCCCAGCGCGTTTCCGTCGGTGGCGGGCTCGATATCATCGATCAGGATATCAGCCTGACCGGCGTGCCGCTCAACAAGGACCGGCTGCGCGTCTTCAGCCTGCGCGCTGACGCGAACTGGATCGATCCCGACTCGATCGCCGGCCGCGGCGGCTATAATCCCAGCGAACCGCGCTGGTCGCTCGCCACTTCGCTCGAGGCACGACAGGGCGTCTCCTTCCTCGGTGCCAGCGACGATTGCGGTCCCGGCGGCACGGCATGCTTCCTGCCGGGCGCGGTGCCACTGACGCGCATCGAGGGCAAGCCCGACGCCTTCCTTGTCCGCGCCAATGCGCTCGCCGAATGGCGGCCGGCAAAATTATTCACCCTGTCGGCCGCGCCCCGCGCGCAATGGACCAACGATCCGCTGCTTGCCTATGAAGAATTTTCGGGCGGCAATTTCACTGTCGGGCGCGGCTTCGATCCCGGCACGGTGATCGGAGACAGCGGCGTCGCGGTGGCACTCGAGGCGCGCTACGGCTCGTTCGTCCCCGCCAACACGAAAGCCTTCGCCTTCCAACCCTTTGCCTTTTTCGACGCCGCCTGGGTTTGGAACGAGGATGCCGCGTTCGACGGGCTCGACCCACAGAAACTCTATTCGGCGGGCGGCGGCGTGCGCGTCGCCTATGGCGACCTCGGCCGGCTCGACGTGACGCTGGCCGTGCCGCTCAACCGCGGCGGCTTCCTGACCGAAAAACCCGATCCGCGGCTGCTTCTATCGTTGACCACCCAGTTCGGCGTGCGGGCGCGCTGACCCATGAGCTTTGCATCGAGGACAATCGACATGCGTGCCACCGCCACCCTCTCGCCCGTCCGCAAAGGCAAGCAGCGCCTGTTGACCAGTTGCGCGATCGCGGCCGGGATCGCTGCGCTTGCCTATGGCGGACCCGCGTCGGCACAAGTCGCCGGTTCGGGCAGCTTCGTTTCGGGCGCCGGCTCGATCGGCAACGATGGCGGGACCAACACGACGACGGTGAATGTCGGCGGGGCGGAAAGCATCATCAATTGGGTGCCGACCGACGCCGCCCCGACCGGGGGCGCGATCGACCTGCTTCCGGCCGGCGAAAACTGGGATTTCGTCGGCACCGGCGACTATACCGTACTCAACCGCTTCGTGAACGGCGGCGGCGGATCGCTCAGCCGCGAGATCGCGCTCAACGGCACGGTCAACTCCTATATTGGCTCGACGAGCGGCCCGCGCGGCGGCAATATCTGGTTCTACAACGCCGGTGGCATATTGATCGGCGCGAGCGGCGTGGTCAACGTCGGCAGCCTTGTTCTCACCACCAATGATATCGTCACGACCGGCGGGCTGTTCGGTCCGGGCGGCGAGATACGCTTCCGCGGCGCTTCGGGCAGCACCTCCGCCGTCACCGTGAACGGCGCGATCAACGCCAATATCGTGGGCAGTCCGGGCAACAGCTATGTCGCGCTTGTCGCGCCGCGCGTCGTGCAGGCGGGAGACGTCCGTGTCGACGGATCGGCCGCCTATGTGGCCGGGGAACAGGCCGATATCCGGATCAACGGCGGATTGTTCGACATCAACGTCCTTGTCGGCGCCGAAGGCGGCAACGTCATCGACCATTCGGGCACGACAACCGGCCCGGCGCATCTGGACACCAACGGCAATCAAAGCCGCGTCTACATGGTCGCGATTCCCAAGAACGACGCGGTCACGATGCTGGTCAGCGGGGCGATCGGCTATGACGACGCGCTCTCGGCGCAGGTCGACCCCGATGGCGCGGTGCGGCTGTCGGCGGGCTATAATATCACCGCGGGCGAACTCGATGCGACGCCGGCCAATGCGACCGCCGCGAACATCACCGCGGGCGATACATTGTTCCGGAGCGACACGATCGCGCGCGCCAGCGGCGCGTTCACCGCCGCGCCGACGCAAACGCTTCCGCCCTCGCCCTCCCCGCTGTCGTCGGAGGGTCAGTTCTTCGTCGAAGGCAACGGGACTTTCATCGGTGACGTCAGCGCGACCGTCGGCATCGGGCCGAACCAGTCGGGCGGCGCGACAGGAAGCTTCACCGTCCAGTCGGGGGGCCGCGGCGGTACGCCCGGCAACGCAGCGGTGAACGTTTCCGGCGGATCGCTCGCGGCGCCCGGCGCGCTGACCATATCGGCATCGGGCACGCCCGACGCCCTCACTGGCGACAGCCAGGGCGGCACCGCCGCCCTGACGATCACCGGCGGCAGCGTGACCTCTTCGGGCGTCACGGTCGAAGCCAATGGCGTCGCCGACCTCGGCTCCAACGGCGCGGCCGGGACCGGACGCGGCGGCGCGGCAAGCATCTCGGTCAGCAATGCGGGCAGCACGCTGACGGCCGGCAACATCTTCATCAATGCGCTGGGGAGCGGGGACAACAGCTTCGCCGGCGCCCCACCGGCGGTCAGCGGCGACGGCATCGGCGGCACCGCCACCCTGACCGTGGCGAATGGCGGCACCGTCGGCCCGGTAACATTGCTGTCGCTCGACGCGACTGGCACCGGGGGCATCGGCCTCGTCCAGTCGGGCGACGGCGTCGGTGGCACCGCGCGCATCGCGGTGTCAGGACCCGGATCCTTTCTCTCGGCGACGCAAAGCTTCGTCGAGGCCGGCGGCGATGGCGGCGGCAGCATCGGTCCCTTTGAGACGCAGAATGGCGGCGATGGTATCGGCGGAACCGCAGAGATGCTCATCAATGCCGACGCAGCATCGACCGTCTCCGCGGGCCAGCTCCTCGCTTCCGCGCTCGGGCGCGGCGGTGATGCGAGCGGCGCGGAGGATGTCATTGGCGGTGACGCCGTGGGAGGTACGGCGACCCTGACCGTCGATGGCGGCGTCGATGCGCAATTCACCGCGATCACGCTCAACGCCTCGGCGCTGGCGGGAAGCGCGTTCAGTCCGAGCGGAACGACGGGGCAGACGGGTAACGCGAGCGCGAACGATGTGACAATCTCGGCCACGGGCGGTTCGACGATCGCCAGCGGCGGCTTCATCAACCTCTTCGCGGTCGGCATGGGCGTCGCAGGCGAGAATTTCGGGACGGGTAGCGGCGGCAATATCGCGGTCAGCGCGACGGCGGGCGGCGCGATCACCACAGCGAACGCGCTGACGGCCCAGGCGATGGGCGGCAGCATGTCGAGCGCGACCGCGACCAGCGCCGGCAACGGCATCGGCGGCGACATCGGCTTTATCGCCGACGGCGGGACAATTCAGGCTGAGGTCTACGACGTTGATGCGAGCAGCGACACGGCCAATGTCACCGGCACGGGCGGCACGGCGCAGGGCGGGACGATCGACCTGTTGGCCTCGGGCGGCGGCCAGATCGTCGCGACGCTCGACGCACTAAACACCCTCACCGCCAGCGCGCGATCCGGCGTCAGCGCGGCGGGAACGGCAGCCACCGGTGGCTCGATCCAGCTGATCGCCGATGCCGGAACGATCGATCTGGGCGTCGGTGCCGATCTGTCCGCCGACGGCAGGTCGGGCGGCGCGGCAACGTCGGGCGCGAACAACCCGACCGGCACCGGCGGTTCGATCCTGATCCGCGTCGAAGCCGACGCATCGGACAGCAGCCGCATCGACGCCGGCGACCTGTTCGCAACGGCCGACGGCCAAGCCCAGGCCGAAAGCGAATTGCCGCCCGGCGCCGAGCCTCCCGCCGGCAACGCGCAGGGCGGCACGATGACCATGGTCGTCGCGGGCGGCACATTCACCGGCAACGTCATCGAACTTTCCGCCAACGGCGGCACCGGCGATGGCGGCAGCGGTACCGGGACTGGCGGCACCGCGACCTTCACCCAGACAGGCGGAACCGTGTCGGTCAGCGACA
The DNA here is from genome assembly GCF_013410105.1 of Sphingopyxis sp. JAI108. Lineage (GTDB taxonomy): Bacteria > Pseudomonadota > Alphaproteobacteria > Sphingomonadales > Sphingomonadaceae > Sphingopyxis > Sphingopyxis chilensis. The sequence goes on along the minus strand of NZ_JACCCJ010000001.1, from coordinate 1,000,740 downwards.
TCAGCATCGCCGCCGACGGCTTTGGCGGCACTATGCAAGACCTGTCGGGAACGGGCGTCGGCGGCGTCGCGACGATCGATCTGTCGGGCGGCACGATCACCGCGGCCGACATCACGGCCTCGGCCAGCGGCCAGGGCGGTTTCGGCTTGCCCGGCGACGATTTCGACCCGCTCAACATCGTCGCTGGCGGCGACGGCGGCATCGGGCGCGGCGGCACCGCTACGATCAGCATCGGCGGCACGGCGGTCGTCGACGCCAGCGTGATTCAGGCCAGCGCGCTCGGCACGGGCGGCGACGGCGGGCCGTTCGACAGCTTCTTCACCGGCACGCCCGGCACCCCGGGCAATGCGGGCGACGGCATCGGCGGCGAGGCAACGGTGAACATGGGCGGCGGCACGACGACCGCGAGCAGCGTGCTCGCCGACGCATCGGGCGTCGGCGGCGGCGGCGGCGGCAGCTTTTTCTCGAGCAGCGGCGGCCCCGCCACCGGCATCGGGGTCGGCGGCACAGGCGGCACGGGTCGCGGCGGCACCGCGACGATCGCGCTCGAAACACCGATCGACGGGGTCGGCGCGACAAGCAGCGTCGCGCTCGGCACCGGCGGCGCGGGCGGCATCCACAATGTCGGCGGCGACGGCGGCGATGGCTTCGGCGGCACCGCCCAAGCGATCGTCACCGGCTTCGAGGCCGGCAGCCTCGCGGTTACCATCGATTCGACCGGGACCGGCGGCAACGGCGCAGACGGCAACGACGGCGCCGGCGGCCTCGGCGGCAACGGAACCGGCGGTACCTCGCGAATCGCGGCCGATGGCGCGGGAGCGAGCCTGACGGCCGTGCAGAGCAATCTCGTTTCGGGCGGGATCGGCGGCAACGGCGGCGCGGGCGGGCTGGGCTTCAGCTCTTTCCCCGCGATCGCCCCCGATGGCGGCGATGGCGGCGACGGACAAGGCGGCACGATCGAGATTGCGGCGAACGAAGGCGGAACGGTCTCGCTCGGCCTCGACGGCGGCGACTTCGTCTCCCTTTCCAGCAGCGGAAGCGGCGGCGCGGGCGGCGCCGGCAGCAACAGCAGTTTCGGCGAAGGAAATCAGTCAGGAAGCGGCGGCGACGGCGGCGCGGGGACCGGCGGGACCGTTCGGCTTGTCGCCACCGGCGGGACGATCACCTCGAACGGTGAAGCGGTCGACATCGCGGCGAGCGGTGTTTCTGGTGAAGGCGGCAGCGGCGGCATCGGCCAGGGTGGCGGCGTCGACGGCGGCCTTGGCAACATGGATCAGACCACCGGCGGCCGCGTGGTGATTGAAACGGCGGTCGGCGCCTCGGGGGCCGGACAAGTCGATCTCGGCCCGACAAGCATCGCCGCGAACGGCGATTTTGCGGGGCGCATCGAATCGCGCTCGGGCGGCAATATCAACTTCGCGGGCCTCACTGCCGAGGCACTCGGGATCGCCGCGCCAACCAACAACGACACCGATACCGCGCTCGCAGGCATCTTTGTCGCGCCGACCGGCGGCACGATCGCCAGCCAGGGCGACGTTACACTGACCACCGACGGTTCGATCGGCGTCCATGCCCAGTCGAACGGCATATTTGACGTCGATGGTACCCTGACGATCGACGCGGGCGACCAGATCGACATCCGCCACGATGGCCGCGAGGGCCAGGCGCCAACGCTTCGCGCGAGCGAAAGCCTGATCGCCACCGCGCCGACCAGCATCAGCGGCGCGCCGGGCAGCCTGATCGCCGCGGGCGGCACGCTGTCGCTGACCACGAGCGGAACGATCGGCGTCGACGGGCTCGCGGGCGGCGACATCACGCTGACCAGCGCAGGCGCAACGACTGTCGAACATGCCGAAGCCGTCAATGATTTCAACGCGAACGCGACCAGTTTCGCAACCGGCCTCAATTCGATCATCACCGGCGGCGATATCGACATCGTCGCGCCGGGCGCGGTCGATCTCGGCAATTCGAGCGCGGGCGGCTTCGTCCAGGTTTCCGGGCAATCGATCGCCTTCAACAATATCGACGCCGGCCTGTCAGTGAGCTTGTCGGCCAACGGGGCAGCACCGGGTGCGGAGGGCATCAGCGGCGGCTCGATCGCGGCCGGCGGCGACATCAACCTGTTCGCGAACAGCATCGCGCTGACCGGCGCGGTGACCGGCGACGCCTCCTTCTTCGCCTTTGGTACCGGCGGCGCGGTTTCGGTGAATGGCGCCGACGTCGACGGCACCATCTCGATCTTCTCCGCCGACGATCTTTCGGGCAGCTTTATTGCCGGGGGCGACATCTTTCTCAATTCGGACGGCAGCATCGATGCGTCGGCGCAGGCGAACGGCGGCTATGTCAATGGCAACGGCCTCGCCACCGAAGGCAATTTATTCGTCATCGCCGCGGGCGACGCGGCGCTGACCGACAGTTCTGCGGCGCGCATGTTCGGTGTGAGCGCGGGGGGCACCGCATCGATCGACGGCGGCATCGCGGGCGAGGACATGCTCGTCGTCGCCGGGACGACCGCCAGCCTGACCGACGTCAGCGTGGGCGACGACGTCACCGTCAACGCACCGGGCAACATCGACGCGGTCAATGTCAGTGCCACCGGTGCGGGCGCCGACACGCATATCCTCGGCCTGTCGTCGGGTTCGGGCAGCCCGATCTTCACGATCGGCGTCGGGGAAGGAACCGAAGGCATCAACGGCGCCGACATCGTCATGGCGTCGGCGAACGGCGCGATCGACGCGGCGGCGCTGTCGGCGGGTGACGACATATTGCTCAACGCCGCGAACGGCATCGCGGTCAACGGCGCGACCACCCTAGGCCTCGGCACGACCGGCGGCGACAGCAGCATCCGCACGCAGGGCGGCGCAACGACGCTCGCGGGTATCGATTCCTTCAGCGACGTCGTCGTCGATGCGGCCGGCCTGGCCAACCTTACCGGTGTCGTCACCGCGGGCCGCGACACGATAATCGACGCGCAGGACGTCACCCTCGCGGCGCTGACCGATCCCGGCGGCGATGCCGTTCCAACGCTGGACGCGGACGGCGATGTGGTGGTGAATTCGGCGGCCGGCATTGCGGGCGGTGGCGTTCGCGCACTCGGCGACGTAGCGCTGACGGCGGATACCGCCATCGGCCTCACCTCGGTCGAGGGCCAGAATGTCGCCCTGACCGGCACGAACGGCATCGACGTGCAACAGGCCAATGTGCTCGGCACGGCCGATTTGGACAGCAGCGACGGCGACATCCGGATCGGCAGTCTCCTCGCCTCCGGCCCGATCAATGCCAGCGCCGATGCGATCCGCATCGAAGGCGGCGGCAACCTGGCCTTTGCGTCCCTCGCCACCGACGTCGGCGACGCTTACGTCCGCGCGAACGGCGACCTGTCGGTCGCGGACGGCAACATCGCGGGCACGGCCGATCTCGGCACGCAGGGCGAAGGCATGAGCATCGGCACGCTCGCCGCCGCCAACGCCATACTCGCCAATTCGGGCGGTTTCCTCAATCTCGACACAGTGACCGTCACCGGCAGCATCGACGCCAGCGCGCTCGCGTCGCTGGGCGTCACCGGCATCGTCACCGGCCAGTCGATCGCGCTCGCGTCGGCGAATATCACCATCGATCCGGCGGGCCGCGTCGGCACCGCCGGCGTTACGCAGCAATTGTCGGTCGCGAACAACAACAGCGACAACCAGACCTTCGTCGGCGGCGCGTCCGGCACGAGCGTTGCGGGTTATCATATCGACGCCGACGAGCTGACCCGCCTCTATGGCAACCAGATCGAGATCTTCGCACCCGCGGTGCAGGCCGCTGGCGGCGCCTCGGTCGGGTCGGCGGCACCGCCCGACGTCGTCGTCGACGGCTTCACCATGACCGGCGGTGCTGCGGGCTCCAATCTCGGCGCGAATGGCGCGCTGACGATCCGCACACCGGGCAAGATGCGCGTCATCGGCAACGTCGAACTGACCGGCCTCACTGACGCCAACGCGCTCAATCTCGTCGCAGGCGACGCGCTCGAGGTGATCCTGGGCCAGGGCAGCGTGCGCCTCGTGAACGGCGCGGACCCGGCGGGGCAACTCAACATGGTGTCCGACGACATCATCGTCGCAACGGCCGAAGCGATCGCGGATGTCGGCGCCGCGACCTCGACCGCCGCGATCAACACGCGTCTCGAACAGAATGACGGCATCCTGCTCGACGAAGGCGCGCTTTTCGCACGCGGCATCCGGGCCGAAGTCGTCGGCGGCTTCTATGTCCAGAACAGCGGGGCGGGCACCGATTTTGCCCAGCGCCGCGGGCTGACCTTCGGCGCTGGCGGGCTCGACGTCGTGACCCAAGGGCCGTCGCGCATCGTCGTCAACGGCGTACAGCTTGGCACGAACGGGCAGGTAACCGGTCTCGACACGCTCCAGTTGCTCACCATCGGCGGCACGGCGCCCGTCGCCGGCAGCTACGATCCGCGATCGACCGTCAACGGCTGCCTCATCTCCAGCCCGACCGTCTGCGCCACCGTCGCGATCGACATCGACAATAATTTCCCGGTGCAGGATGTGATCGAGGAAATCGACGGCGACGAGGACAGCGCGGGCGAAGGCAACAGCCTGCCACAGCCGCTAATCACGATGCGCGAAGTGGATCCACTGACCGGCGCGCCGCTGCTCGACGATCCGGTGACCGGTGCGGGCAACGACGATCTGTGGACGCCGCCCGCGCAATAGCCGCGTTTCGGTTGACGGATCGCATCGGGGCGAGGCATGGGCGGCGGCATGACCGACGCCTCTGCCCCTCCTATTTCGGCCTCGCCGCTCAAGCTGTTCAACAGCCTGACGCGCAGCCTCGAAATCTTCGAGCCCGTCCACCCCGGTGAGGCGCGCGTCTACAGCTGCGGTCCGACGGTCTATAACTACCCGCATATCGGCAATATGCGCGCCTATGTCTTCGCCGACACGCTGGGGCGCACGCTGTCGTTCAAGGGCTACAAGCTGACCCATGTCATCAACATCACCGATGTCGGCCATCTGACCGACGACGCCGATGCGGGCGAGGACAAGCTGGAAAAGGCGGCGGCCGAAAAGGCGCAGTCGATCTGGGACATTGCACGCCATTTTACCGAGGCCTATTGGGCGGATGTAAAGGCGCTGAACATCCGCCAGCCCGCACACTGGTCGATCGCCACCGACTATGTCCCGCAGATGATCGAATTCGCGAAAGCGATCGCCGACAAGCATTGCTACGAACTCGACGGCGGCCTCTATTTCGACACCACCACGGTGAGCGACTACGGCCGCCTCGCGCGCCACGGCACCGATGAAGGCGAGAGTCGCATCGATCCCGTCGACGGCAAGCGCCATCCCGCCGACTTTGCGATCTGGCGCAAGACCCCCGCGGGTGAGAAGCGCCAGATGGAATGGGATTCACCCTGGGGCCGCGGCGCCCCCGGCTGGCACCTCGAATGCTCGGTGATGTCGGAGGCGCTGCTTGGCTTTCCCTTCGACATCCACACCGGCGGCATCGACCACCGCGAGATTCACCATCCGAACGAGATCGCTCAGAACCAGGCGCACAGCTGCAGCGACACGAGCGGCGCGCGTTTCTGGATGCACAATAATTTCCTCGTCGAACGCTCGGGCAAGATGTCGAAGTCGAGCGGCGAATTCCTGCGCGTCCGGCTCCTCGTCGACAAGGGCTACCACCCCCTCGCCTATCGCCTGATGTGCCTGCAGGCGCATTACCGCAGCGAGCTGGAGTTCAGTTGGGCGGGGCTGGGTGCCGCACTGACGCGATTGAAACGGCTTGTGATGGCCGCGGCGCCGGCGCGGAACGCCGAGGTGGCCGCAGCGACCGACCGCCGCCTCACCGACCTGCTCGCAAAATTCGACGCCGCGATGTCGGACGATCTCAATACGCCGGTCGCGCTGACCCTGATCGAGGAAGCGGCGGCGATGAAGAAGATCGACGCTGGAGAGAAACACGCGACGCTTGCCGCCATGGATGCTGTGCTCGGCCTGAACTTGCTGACAATCGAACGCTCCGACCTTCGCATCCGCCCGAAAAGCGCAACCATCGCCGAAGGCGAAATCGAGGCTATCCTCGTCCGCCGCAAGGAAGCTCGCGCCGCCAAGGACTTCGCCGCATCCGACGCGCTCCGAGACGAACTCCTCGCCGCCGGCGTCGAGGTAATGGACGGCGACCCGCTCGGCTGGGACTGGCGGCTCGGCGATTAAATCCCCCTCCCGCTTGCGGGAGGGGTTAGGGGAGGGCATGTTCCTCCACACATCATCGCCGTAAAGCGGACAGGCCCTCCCCCGGCCCCTCCCGCAAGCGGGAGGGGAGAAATATGACCGTCACCGTCCTGTCGGGCCTGATCCGTCCGCTCGTCGAAAACCGCCTGCCCGACTGGGTCGAACCGCGATTCTTCGCGTCGAAGGAAGAGGCGCTCGAACTCGCGCCCGCCGCCGAGATCGGCTGGTTCGACATGTACGACAAGAAGGACATGGCCGTGGTCATCACCGCCGCGACAGGCCTCAAATGGCTGAACTCGATCTATGCCGGGGTCGACGGCATGCCGCTGGACCTGCTTCGCGAGCGCGGCACCGTCGTCACCAACGGCGCGGGGATCAACGCGATCACCATTGCCGAATATGTCGTGATGGGCATGCTGACCGTCGCCAAGGGCTACCGCGAAGTCGTGCGCGCGCAGGAGCGCCGCGAATGGCTGATCGATTCGCCGGGCAAGGTCGAACTGTTCGGATCGAAAGCGCTGCTGCTCGGCTATGGCGCGATCGGTAAGCTGATCGAGGAGCGGCTGAAAGCCTTTGCGGTCGATGTGACCGTCGTGCGCCGCTCGCCCGGCCCGAACACGCTGAACCCCGACCAGTGGCGCGCGCAGCTCCGAGATTTCGACTGGGTGATCCTCGCGGTCCCCGCGACCCCCGAAACCGACGGCATGATCGGTGCGGCGGAGCTTGCCGCGATGAAGCCGACCGCGACGCTCATCAACATCGCGCGCGGCAGCGTTGTCGATCAGGATGCGCTGATCACGGCGCTGAACGAAAAGCAGATCGCGGCGGCGTTTCTCGACGTCACAACCCCCGAACCGCTGCCCGCCGACGATCCGCTGTGGAGCCTCGACAACGCGCATATCACCATGCACCTGTCGGGCCGCGCGCAGGACAAGATGTTCGTGCGGTCGGCGCAGCGGTTTCTGGAAAATCTGGGTCGCTGGAAGAGGGGCGAAGCCGTCGAACCGCGCGTCGATTTGACGCTGGGTTATTGAAAACACGTCGCCCCCGCGAAGGCGGTGGCTGCGGTCGTTCTAAACAGCGGCGCAGAGTCAGAACGACGACGGCCCCCGCCTTCGCGGGGGCGACGAATAAAGTTCAGCCCGGCCGTTCGGCCTTCAATTCGCGCACCAGCGGCTGGAGCCGCTCGTCATATTTGGCGAGCATCGTGTGGGCGCCCGCATGATCGTAGAAGCTGACCAGTTCGCGGCCGTTCCAGCGGTGGAGGGCATAGGCGGGGTCTTCGGCGACGATCATCGGGCGGTCGTCGGGCTTGTTTTCGTCGATGGGGCGGAGGTCGAGCGATACCTGCGGCGCGGTCGACGAACAGATCGCGACGGTGCGGCCTTCCCACGCGACGGTGACGCTGCGGTGGAGGTGGCCGCAGATCAGCCCGCGAACCTGCGGGTGGCGGCGCACGACATCGGTGAAGACCGCGACCCACGGCTCGTCGGGATGGGTGTTCATCCACTCGATCCCGCTTTCGACCGGCGGATGGTGCATGACGATATAGGTCGGCTTCGCGGGTTCCTTCGCCAGTTCGGCATCGAGCCACGCCGCGCGCGCTTCGCAGAAGGCACCGCCATGGCGCCCTTCCTCAAGGGTGTCGATCGTTACCAGCCGCAGTTCGGGAAGCTCGACGGTGTACTGGACGAAGCCGTTGCCGTCGTCGAAGCCCGGAAAACGTTCGTGAAAATTGTCGCGCAGATCATGATTTCCGACGCTAGGCCACACCGGGAAGGGGCAGCGCGAAAAGGCGGTCTGCAGCCGGCGATAGCTGTCGGGGTCGCCTCGGTCGGTGATGTCGCCCGTCGCAAGCAACAGATCGGGACGGTTCGGACCGTCGATCAGCACGTCGAGCACGTCGTCGAGACGCTTGCGGTTATATTCGGCCGGATTGTCCGGATCGAACCCGATATGGACATCTGTGATCTGCGCGATCAGCATATCCGTCCCCTGCTCCGACCGGACTCGTCCGGCCGTCCAAAACCTCACCCTCCCCGCCGAGCCCCGTGCAGGGCGGGTGTGCGCCACGTCACATCATAAAGACCCCGGCCCCCCGGACCTGTGATCAGGCTCACATGATAAGTACCCGGAATAGGTTGATTTGTGATTGCAGCCACCTTTTTCTTGCGCTCGCGCGGCGGCATCCAGGGCTTTCCGCCGTCCGAATGATATTCGTGGCACATCGCGCACGGCGATTCGGTGGCGGTCTCGACCTTGACGATTCGCGCGCCACTTTCGCCGACATGACAGTCGCGGCACTGGCGGAGACCGGGCACGAGCAGGTCGGTCGATATCTTCGAGGCCGGCGCCGCGGTGTGGCAATCCGCGCACTCGGTCTCACGATGCGCATCGTGGTCGAACCATCCTTTTTGCAGATAGCGCGGCGTCTGGTCGACCGCGGCGACACGCCACCCCCGCCCGGCCTGCGGCGCGAAGACGGTGTGACAGTCGTAACAGGCGCCGCCCTTTGAAAAGACCGCGCGCACAGCGTCCTCTGCCCGGTTCGGCCGGACCGCGACCTCGCGGAAATAGATATTATAGACCTGCCCCTCGGCATAGGCGCCCGGCCGCCGTCGCTGCATCCCGCCGAGCTGGAGCGGGCGCGAGGGCGGGGTCGAACGGAAATAGGCCGTGAGATCGGCAACCACCTGATCGGGCTCGCCGTGGCGCAGGGTGCGGGTTACCCCGCCAACCGTCTCGAACGCGAGGCTGTGGCACATCGCGCAGTCGCGCTCCATTTCGACCGGCTTGACGCGCACGCCATCGGCCTCGACGCGGTGGCAATTCTGGCATTCGAGCTTCTTCCCGAAATCATAGCGCCCACGGAAGCTCGCCGCCATGCGCGCCACCCCGCCCGTCGCCTGCAGGTGCATGTCGTGCGGGAATTTCAAGCCGTTATAGTCGACGATCCCTTGGGTCAGCGTCGTGCGCACCGGCTTTCCGTCCGGCGCCGGGCGGACGAGCGGGCGGAACTCGGGGTGGCTGGTTCCGAAATCGGCGGCGTCGGCGAGCGTCGTCGGATGCCCCGCCGTCTTCAGCCGCGCCGACATGCCGCCGTGGCAGTCGGCGCAGAATTTCTGCGGCGTCGCCGCCATCGGCCCCGCACCTTCATGCTCGGTATGACAATCGACGCAGCGTCCCTGCGGCTTGTTGAAGGTCTTGGCAAAGCCCGCGAGAATCCGCTCGCCCACGCCCGGCGGGTGACGCGCCGCGAGCAGCATCGCGGTCGGCGCATTCGCGTGCGCCATGCTCATCGTCTTGTGCTCGCCGGTGTGACACCCCACGCACGCCTTGTCGGTCACGGCGACGAACGGCTCGACATGGCACGACTGGCAGTCGTTTTTCAGGCTCGCATGCGCGCTCGACAGCGGTCCCGAAAGCCAGGCGCTGTCGGCATGATAGCCGTCGGGGCGCTCGTTCATCTGCCGGTAGCTGTACCAGGCCCAGATCGGCCCGATCAGGAAGGCCAGCAGCATCAAGAGGCCGAACGCCCACGCGGCGGTGCGCTTGCCGGGCATCACCCCCGCGAGCGAAAAGGCCTTCGCCTCGTCGACATCTTTCGACGATTGCGACAATTCGTCGATGCGCTCGACGAGCAGAATGACCTTTTCATCCTCGCGCGCGATCGTCAGTCGATGGCCGCCGAAGCGCAGCTCGGCGCCCGCGGCGCTGTCGATATTGGCGGCGTCGACCGTCCGGCCGTTGAAATCGAACCCCAGCCCCTCCAGCGCCGCGACGCGCACATGGCGCCCGTCGGCGCTGCTGATCGTCGCGTGGTGCGGGTTCACCGCCAGATCGGCGACATGAATGATATTGCCGCTCTCACGGCCGAGCGTGATCATATCGCCCGGCAGCGGCTCGTCGCGGACGATCTGCTTGCCCGTCTTCGTCGTCGCGATGCGGCGCAGGATGAAGCTCATCGTTCGCGCCTCACCAATAGAAGAAGACGCTGACGATATGCGCCGACAGCGCCGCCATCAGCGCAAAGGTCAGCGGCACATGCACATAGAGCCAGACTTCGAGCAGCGCGCGCAGCCGCAGATGCTCGCGCAACCGCGCCAGCGCCGCCTCCTTCTGAGACAAAAGCTGGATGACCTTTGTGCGCGCGGCATCGCCGCCCTGTGACACCGATAGCGCGCCGCGGGAGGCAGTCGTCGCGCAACCCGGATAGCGCCCACGCAGCCGCGCCCATGCGCCGCCCGCGAACGGATCCTGGTCGAGCGAGGCGAGCACCGCCGCGCTGTCCGCGGCCGTCAGCGGCTGCGCGGCGCTGTGCAGCTGGCGGTCGAACGCGCGGATCGCCTCCAGCATCTGCATCTGCGTCATCTGCTCGCGATTGTTCGACAACGCAGCCGGCAAGGTCGCATAGACGATGACGCCGTAAAGCCCCGACAGGATGACGAGCATCATCAGCACCCAGGCGAGCGTGTGGACGTTCCAGCCAAGCTGGAATCCGGTGTGCCAGGTGCCGATGACGATCAGGCTTAAACCCAGATAGACATGCGCCGACGTCCACGCCTTCAGCGACCAGTGATCGCTCGTCATCTTGCGCTTGCGATAACCGAGCGCGGTGAGCCAGAGGATCAGCAGCGCGCCGATCGTCCCCAGCGCATAGCCGTACCAGCTGCCGCCATTGTGCCGCGGCGTCACGTCGACCAGAGCATAGGAGACGATGATGAGAAGGCAGAGCCCGCCCGAAATCTTGGCCCAGCGAAAGCCCGCATAGCGCAGGAAGCCCTCATGCCGCCGCTCGCGAACACGCTCGACCTGTGTGGCCTTCGACCGACGCCGCTGGAACAGGCTCGCCATCAGTCGGTGTCCTCGTCGAGCCGCGCGATCGACAGGAATTCTTCCGGCGACACGCGGATCGCGGCGCCCGTCGGGCACGCCCGCACGCACGCCGGGCCGCCCGATATGCCTTTGCACATGTCGCACTTGACCGCGATCTTCTTCGGCTTCTCGTCGCCCAGCTGTTTCTTGGTCCATTTGGGCGACGGCTCGCCCGGACCGGGACCGAAGCCGGTCAGCAGCCAGCGGAGCAGGCTTGGCTTCTCCGGCGGCGCCGCCTCCATGCGGATCACGCCATAGGGACAGTTGCGCATGCAGTTGCCGCAGCCGATGCAGCCCGGCTCCATGAACACCTCGCCGTCGGGGCCGCGGTGGATCACGTTCGGCGGACAGTCGGCCATGCAATGCGGATGCTCGCAGTGGCGGCAGCTTGTCGGCACATGCAGGTGCGCGAAGGTCTTGCCCGCCTCGCGGTCGAGCCGCGACAGGCCCTCATGGCTGTCGGCGCACGCTTTCTCGCAATTATCGCAGCCGACGCACAGATTCTCGTCGATCAGGAGCGCGTCGGTCGCCTCGCCGAGCCCTTCCTTCATGATGAAGCTCGCGGTGTCCGAATACAGGTCGACCGCGCTCGAATAGGTGGCTTTGCGCGATTCGATGAAGCTGTTCATCGCCGCGCGTTCGGCGACCGCTACTTCGGTCGCTTCGCGCACCTGCGGTCGTGCGGCGAGCATCTTGCGGAAACTTTCGCCGGTGAGCTTGATCACCTCGCTGCCGACCGCCGCCTTGACGGTAGCGTTGCGCGGCTGCCCGCTCAGCACGCCCATTTCGCCAAAGAAGCTGCCGGCGGGAAGGTAGCGGAGGAAGATCGGCTTCCCGCCGATATCCTTCTCGACCACCATCGAACCCGAGCGGATGACATAGACATCGTCGCCCTGTTCACCCTCGGTCAGCACGACCTTGCCCGCGGGCACGCGCTCGACCTCGGCGGCATCGACCACCGGGCCCAGATCCTCCACCGTCAGCCCGCCCTTGAATATCTGGAGCAACTGGCGTTCGAGCGAGATGCGGTTGATCGCACGTTTCGCGCCCGGCACCGCCGCCATCAGCTTCAGCGCCGCGGTGCGCGACACTTCGACGAAAATACTGTCGTCGCCGGCGCGGATCGTCGCGCCGCGCTTCCGCCCCGAAATCAAACCGACCTCGCCAAAGATCGATCCCTGCTCGATCGACACGGTAACGCCCGGCCCCACCTCGACCTCGGCAAAGCCGTCGGCTATCGCGAAGAGCGACGACCCCGGCTCGCCCTTTTCAAAGACGATGTCGCCCTTGGTGTAGAAGGCGACTTTCGAATCGAGCATGAACTCACGCATCTGCAACGGCGACACATCGGCAAAGATGCTCACCCGTTCGCGCAGATAATCGAGCCATTCGCTCACGGCCTTCTGCTGCGGCAGGCCTGCGAAAATGGCCGCCAGATCCTTTTCATCGGCGGGGGTCAGCGACGCGTTGCCATTGATGAACTCGACGACGTCATAGCCCTGGTTCATGCAATGCTTGATCAGCGGATAACCCGCGAGTGCGCCGATCACGAAGATTCCCGGCACCGTCGATTCAAAGGTCGGCGACAGCTTTGGAAAGGCCTCGCGGTCCGGCCCCGTAAACTCGATCCCCATCGATTCGACGAAGCCGCGCGGTGCGACCGACCCCAGCCGCGCGACGATCACGTCGCACGGGATCTTCTCGTCGCCGTCGGGCGTGTCGAGCGTCAGCCAGCCGGGTTCGACCTTCTTCGGCTGCGTTTCGGTGCGGATCGACATCAGCCCGTTTTCGCCCGCCTCCATCATGTCGGAGACGTTCTTCGCCTTCGCGCGCGCGAAATCCTTCGAGCGGTTGAGGATGGTCACGGTGTTTTCCAGCGCTTCCTCGGCGACGCCGAGCGCATTTTCGATCCCCGCGTCGCCCGATCCGACAACGGTGATATGCTTGTCCTTGAAATCCTCGGGATCGTCGACCTGATAGATGATGTGCGGCAGGTCGGCGCCCTCGCAGCGCATCCGGTTCGGATTGCCCTGCGTGCCGATCGCAAGAATGATGTTCTCGGCGTGAAAGACATCACCCTTCGCGGTCTTGATCGCGAAGGCGCCCTGCGCGCCTATCACCTCGACGACATCGGCGTGATAGGCGACGTTCACCTGGTTCTTCGCGGCGTCTTCGTCCCAGTTCGCAAGGATATATTCGCGCGCACCCTCGGCGAACCGACAGTCGGACCGCAGATCAAGCCGTTCGGGCGTCGCGAGCACGCGCTTGCCCTTCTGATATTTGAAGATGGTGTCGGAGAGGTGATCGGTCTTTTCGAGCAACATATGGCTCAGCCCGAGTTGCCCGGCGCGCGACGCGGCGCTGAGCCCGGCCGGGCCCGAACCGATGATCGCAACCTTGACCGCCTCGCTCATGCCCGCGCCCTGCCGCCGAAGCGACCGTTTGCGATCAAGATGCTGGCGAACGCTTGCACGGGCATCCCATTCCCCCCAATCGCTTACCCCTAAGCGACATAATCTTGGATGCGACCCGGACTAATGTCCTGAGCGACAGGCTATGCCCCTGAAAGCGGGAAAAGGTCAACCGCTCGACCGCCAGAATCGGCAGTTGCGAGGCGTTCTCAACTAGCCGATGAGCCGGTTGACTCAGGCGAGTTCGAACATCGCCGCGATGCGATCGGGCTGCGTCGCATCGAAGCGCGACCAGCCGTCAGGCCCAAGCTTTTCAAGCGGGCGAAAACGCGCCTTGTACGCCATGCGCGCCGACCCTTCGATCCAGTAGCCCAGATAAACGTAGGGCAACCCGGCGTTGCCGGCGCGCAGCACATGGTCGGCAATGATATAGGTTCCCAGCCCCTCGCGCAGCGGATGGTGCGCGTCGAAGAAACTGTAGATCATCGATAGCCCGTCGCCCTGACGGTCGGTCAGGCAACAGCCGACGAGGCGTCCCTTGCCGCCATCGGCCGCCGGCTCGCGATATTCGATCATATAGCTGTCGACCGGCGTCTGCTCGACCATGTCGGCGAAATCCTGCTCGTCCATGTCCGCCATACCGCCATCGGGGTGGCGCGAGGCGAGATAGGAGCGCAGCAGCGCGTATTGTTCTTCGGTCGCCCACGGCTTGCACGCGGTGGCGACCAGATCGCCGTTGCGGCGCATGTTACGCTTCTGCGAACTGCTCGGCGCGAATTCGGCCGCGCAGACGCGCACCGACACGCAGGCCGAACAATCGGCGCAGCTGGGGCGATAGGCGACCGACTGGCTGCGGCGAAACCCGATACGGCCGAGCGCGTCGTTCAGCTCGTTCGCCGTGTTGCCGCTCAGCTCCGTAAACACCTTGCGCTCGGTCTTGCCCGCCAGATAGGGGCAAGGTGCCGGACTGGTGACGAAAAAGCGCGGAAAACGAAACGGTGCGGACACGCGAAAAAGACCTCCGGACTGGCGATGCGGAGCCCCCCAACGCGGGTCCGACGCACACCTTGCACCAACTATGCCGCGCGGCGTCAATGGTGCAAAGTGCGTTTACCATTTTAGTCCGTCCCGTTCTGAATCAACCCCCCAATTTTGTGAATCAGCCGGTAACTTTTGTGCCGATTTGAATCGGATCAGCTGTATCCACGCAGCTCGTCGCCGGTGAGCGTGGCGACGTGGAGCACGTTGGTCGATCCCGGCGTGCCGAACGGAACGCCCGCCATCATCACCAGCTTTGCGCCCGGCCGGCCGATCCCGTGGCGCAGCGCCATGCGCTTGCCCTTCGCGATCATCTCCTCGAAACTGCCGATATCCTTCGTCGGCACCGCATGCGCTCCCCACAGCAACCCCATGCGCCGCGCGGCTTCCTTCTTCGGCGTCAACACCAGCAGCGGCGCGCCCGGCCGCTCTCGCGCGACGCGGCGCGCGGTCGATCCCGACGCGGTGAAGCAGATGATCGCATCGGCGGCGATCGTCGAGATGATGCCGCCCGCCGCCTCGGCGAGCGCATCGGCGGTCGTCGCGTCGGGCACCGTCTCGGTGAAATGCAGGCGGCGATAATAGTCGGGATCGCTTTCGACCGAACGCGCGATCGAATCCATCATGGTGACAGCCTCCACCGGCCAGGCGCCCGCCGCAGTCTCCGCCGACAGCATGATCGCGTCGGCGCCATCATAGACGGCGGTCGCGACGTCGCTCACTTCGGCGCGCGTCGGGGAGGGAGAGACGATCATCGATTCCAGCATCTGCGTTGCCACAACGACGGGCTTGCCCATGCGGCGGGCGGTCGCGACGATCTTCTTCTGGAGCGGCGGGACGGCTTCGGGCGGCAGTTCGACGCCAAGGTCACCGCGCGCGACCATCGCCGCGTCGGCGAGCTCGAGGATCTCCTCGATCCGCTGCACGCCCGACGGCTTTTCGAACTTGACGAGCAGCGCCGCCTTGCCACCGATCAGGCGTCGCGCCTCGGCGACGTCCTCGGGGCGCTGAACGAATGACAGCGCGATCCAGTCGACATGCTGTTCGAGCGCAAAGGCGAGATCCTTGCGGTCCTTTTCGGTCAGCGCGGCGAGCGGGACGACGACATCGGGGACGTTGACGCCCTTGCGATCCGAAATCTTGCCCCCCACCTCGACCACCGTTTCGATCCGGTCGGGCGCCACGCTCTTGACGCGCAGCACCAGCTTGCCGTCATCGATCAGCAGCCGCGTGTCGGGTTCGAGCGCCGCGAACAGTTCGGGGTGAGGAAGGTGGACGCGGGTCGCGTCGCCCGCCGCCTTGTCGGCATCGAGGACGAAGGACTTGCCCTTCACCAACTCGGCGGGGCCATCCTTGAACGTCCCGACGCGCAGCTTCGGTCCCTGCAGGTCGACGAGGATCGTCGTCGGCCGCCCGGTTTCCTTTTCCAGCGCGCGGATCGCGGCGATCACCTTGGCATGGCCTTCATGATCGCCGTGGCTCATATTGACGCGAAAGGCGTCGGCGCCCGCGCGGTGCAGTTCGGCGATCATCTCGGCATTGGCGCTCGCCGGACCAAGGGTCGCCAGGATGCGGACCTTGCGCTGGCGGGGGGTAAAGCTCTGAACCACAAATGCTCCGATGACTTGGGTAAGGTGGGGTCTGGGACGCTAGGGCAATGCCGCCTTGATGCCGCCAAGGCAACAACCGTATAGCTATTCATCATATAAAAGGAGGAACCATGTCCTGTAGTGAAGATCAGATGGAACCCGGCGACGCGCTCGACAGCCTCGACGATGCGGTTGCCGCGGCCGCCTTCCGCCGCCTCGTCCGCCTGCTCCAGCATCGCAGCGACGCCGCGAATATCGACCTGATGGGCTTGGCCGGCTTTTGCCGCAACTGCCTGGGCGACTGGATCGCGGAAGCCGGCGACATGGACAAGGAAGCGGCGCGCGCGATCGTTCACGGCATGCCGACGGCGGAATGGAAAGCGCGCTTTCAGGTCGCGGCAACGCCCGAACAGCTCCGGCGGATGGAAGAAAGCATGGCGAAGAATCCCTGACCTCGCTAGGGACGCGCCGAGGGCGATTCTCGCCAACAATCATCCAATCTCAGCGGAGTATAAAATGAGCGAAGCCACCGTGTCCGACGAACAACTGCGCCTTTTCATCGAGCGCATCGAGCGTCTGGAAGAAGAGAAAAAAGGCATCGCCGACGATATTCGCGACACCTATAACGAAGCAAAATCGCAGGGCTACGACCCGAAGATCATGCGCCAGATCGTCCGCCTGCGCAAACTTCCGGTCCACGACCGCAAGGAAATGGAAGCGATCCTCGACGTCTATAAGTCGGCGCTCGGGATCGACTAAACGCAAGGAGAGTGACGATGTTCAGCACGACGACCAACAATGTCGAAGGCCGCCCGGTTAGGGAATATCTGGGCATCGTCACCGGCGAGGTGATCGTCGGCGCCAACCTGTTCCGCGACCTGTTCGCATCGATCACCGACATCGTCGGCGGCCGGTCGGGCAAATATGAGGATGTCCTCGCCCGCGCGCGCAAGGAAGCGATCGCCGAGATGGAAGCCGAGGCGGCGCGCCTCGGCGGCAATGCGGTGATCGGCGTCGACCTCGACTATGAAGTGCTCGGCCAGAACGGCTCGATGCTGATGGTGTCGGCGAGCGGGACGGCCGTGGTTGTGTGAAAAGCCGCGCCGCGCTAGGGCGGCGCCACATTTCCCGTTTCGATGGAGGTAGGCCGTGGCCGGCCATAGCAAATTCAAGAACATCATGCACCGCAAGGGCGCGCAGGATAAAAAGCGCAGCAGCCTCTTTTCGAAGCTGAGCCGCGAAATCACCGTCGCGGCGAAGATGGGCCTGCCCGATCCCGACGCCAACGCGCGTCTGCGCGCTGCGGTCAACGCCGCCAAGGCGCAGTCGATGCCGAAGGACAATATCCAGCGCGCGATCGACAAGGCGGCGGGCAACGACGGCGATAATTACGAGGAAATCCGCTACGAGGGTTATGGCCCCGGTGGCGTATCGCTGATCGTCGAAGCATTGACCGACAACCGCAACCGCACCGCGACCAACGTCCGCACGGCGTTCAGCAAGAATGGTGGCAACCTCGGCACGTCGGGCAGCGTCAGCCACGGTTTCGACCGGCTCGGCATGATCAGCTATGGCGCGGGTGCCGGCGATGCCGACACGGTGTTCGAGGCTGCGCTCGATGCCGGCGCCGACGACGTCGAATCGTCGGAGGACGGCCACGACATCTGGACCAGCGTCGACAGCCTGCACGAAGTCGCCAAGGCGCTCGAAGCCAAGCTCGGCGAGGCCGAGGGCGTCAAGCTCGCCTGGCGCCCGACGCTGAAGAGCGAAGTCGCCGACGAAGCGACCGCTCAGACCCTCTTCAAGCTGATCGACACGCTCGACGACGACGACGACGTCCAGACCGTATGGGGCAATTACGAGATCCCCGACGCGGTGATGGAAAAGCTTGGCTAATAGTCAAAACCCGTTCGCATCGAGCGGAGTCGAGATGCCCGTCGGTTGCGCACGCGGTGTCTCGGCTTCACTCGACACGAACGGAATTCCATGATCATCCTCGGCCTCGACCCCTCGCTCAGCTGCACCGGCTGGGGCGTCATCCGCGTCGAGGGTAGCCGGATCAGCCACATCGCCAACGGGCAGGTCAAGACCGACACCAAGGCGCCCCTGCCCGACCGGCTCGCGCATCTCGACACCATGCTCGCCGCTGTGATCGCCGACCATGCCCCCGCTTGCGCTGCGGTCGAGGAAGTGTTCGTCAACGACAATCCGCAATCGACGCTGAAGCTTGCCCATGCGCGCGGCGTCGTGCTGCTCGGCTGCGCGCGCGGTGGGCTGACGGTCGCCGAATATGCGCCGCGCCTCGTCAAGAAGGCGATCGTCGGCACTGGCGGCGCGGCGAAGGAACAGGTGCAGGCTATGCTACGCATCCTGCTTCCTGGCGCGAAAGTCGCCGGAGCCGATGCCGCGGACGCGCTGGCGGTCGCGATCTGCCACGCGAACCACCGCCCTCGATACTAAACCTTCATCACCCCGGACTTGATCCGGGGTCCGTGCGGCGATGGATGCCGGATCAAGTCCGGCATGACGAAACGTGGGAGGCCTCGACGGCGAAGGGAAATTGATTCCCTTTTCGTTCTCCCCGCGTTAGGCACGGGGCATGATCGCAAAACTGACAGGGCGGCTAGATTCGAGCGGCGCAGGCCATGCGGTGATCGACGTCGGTGGCATCGGTTATCTGGTCGAGGCATCGGCGCGGACATTGGACGCACTGGGGCCCGTCGGGGGCGACGTTACCATCCACACCGAAATGCTCGTCGGCGAGGATTTCCTGCGCCTGCTCGGCTTTGCCAAGGCCGAGGAACGCGACTGGTTCCGCCTGCTCACCAGTGTGCAGGGCGTCGGCGCGAAAGTCGCGCTCGCGATTCTCTCCGCGCTCGAAATCACCGACCTGCAACGCGCGTTGGCAAGCGGCGACAGCGCGATGGTCGCACGCGCGAATGGGGTCGGCCCGAAACTCGCGCAGCGGATCACGCACGAGTTGAAGGACAGGGCCGGCGCGCTCGGCGGGATCGCGGGAAGCCTGCCCGCACTCGCGATGACAGCGGGCCCCGTCGCCGATGCCGTCACCGCCCTCACCGGCCTTGGCTTCAAGCCCGGCGAAGCAAGTGCTGCGGTCGCGGCGGCCAACGAGGAACTGGGCGCAGGCGCCAGCCTCGATGCGCTGGTTCGCGTGGCGCTCAAGAAAGCGGCCAAATGACCGACCCCACCCGCCACGCCGCCTGCCGCTGCGGCCAGATCCGCATCGCCTGCACCGGCGAACCGATTCGCGTGTCGGTCTGCCACTGCCGCGAGTGCAAGGCGCGGAGCGGCAGCGCCTTTGCCGCACAGGTCCGCTTCCCCGCCGAGCAGGTCCGCACCGAAGGCGAGCCGAAGATGTGGCAATACACCGGCGACAGCGGCAACACGGCCGACTTCTTCTTTTGCGGCACCTGCGGTTCGGGCGTCTGGTACCGCGCGCGTCCCTATCATGACGCCTATGCGATCCCGCTCGGCAATTTCGAGCCCGGTCACGGCTTCGTGCCCGACTATTCGGTCTATGAGGAACGCAAGGAGCCTTGGGTTTCGATCGCCGGCGATGCAATAGAGCATTATGACTGAGCCGGCCCTCACCACCCCCATCCGCACCCCCGAGGATGCCGACGCCGCGCTGCGGCCGAAGACGCTAGCCGAATTCGTCGGCCAAGCGGCGGCGCGCGAGAATCTGCGCATCTTCGTCGAGGCGGCGAAGGCGCGCGGCGATGCGCTCGATCATGTGCTCTTCTTTGGCCCGCCGGGGCTCGGCAAGACGACGCTGGCGCAGATCGTCGCGCGCGAACTCGGGGTCGGCTTCCGTTCGACCAGCGGCCCGGTGATCGCGAAGGCGGGCGACCTTGCCGCCTTGCTCACCAATCTCGAGGACGGCGATGTGCTGTTCATCGACGAGATCCACCGCCTGTCGCCCGCGGTCGAGGAAATCCTGTATCCCGCGATGGAGGACCGCGCGCTCGACATCATGATCGGCGAAGGGCCCTCGGCGCGCTCGGTGCGCATCGACCTTCCCAAATTCACCCTCGTCGGGGCGACCACGCGGCAGGGGCTGCTGACGACGCCGCTGCGCGACCGTTTCGGCATCCCGGTGCGGCTCAATTTCTATACCCACGGCGAACTCGAACAGGTGATTTCGCGCGCTGCGCGCCTGCTGGCGCTGCCGATCGCGTCGGATGGCGCGCTCGAAATCGCAAAACGCTCGCGCGGGACGCCGCGCATCGCGGGGCGGCTGCTGCGGCGCGTGCGCGATTTTGCGACCGTTGCGGGCCATGCGGTCGTCGACGCGAGCGCCGCGGATGAGGCGCTCAACCGGCTCGAAGTCGATGCGCTCGGGCTCGATGCGATGGACCGGCGTTACCTCACCATGATCGCCGATATCTACCGCGGGGGCCCCGTCGGCGTGGAAACGCTCGCCGCCGGGCTCAGCGAACCGCGCGACACGATTGAGGATGTCATCGAACCCTATCTGCTCCAGGCCGGGTTGATCGCGCGCACCGCACGCGGGCGGATGCTCAACGCCAGCGCGTGGAAGCATCTCGGGCTCAACCCGCCCGCCGGTTCGCAGGATGGACTTTTCGATCAGGCGAAATAGGCGGATTTCCGCGGCTTTCATTCTGCCAACCGGCCCCGATCTGCGACGAACCGTTCAAGGGGGCTTTGCGACGAGTCGCCCACCGGCTATCGGTCGGAAAGATGATAAACGCCCCGCCCCCCTTCCTCCCCGGCGCCTTTGCCGGGGCCGAGCATCATTACCGGGCGCGCGTCTATTTCGAGGACACCGACCTGTCTGGCATCGTCTATCACGCCAATTATCTGCGCTATATGGAGCGCGCGCGCTCTGACATGCTGCGGATCGCCGGTATCGACCAGCGCGCGGCGATGGAGGCGGGCGAAGGTAGCTGGGCGGTCACCGACCTTGCCATCAAATACCGCAGCCCCGCCCGACTTGACGATGACCTGCTCGTCGTCAGTACGGTCGAAGCGGTGCGCGGCGCGAGCGTGATCATCGCACAGCGCATCCTTCGCGGAACTGACACGTTAAGCGGCGAGACATTGACCGACGGGCAAGTCACCGCTGCCTTCCTGTCGCCCGAAGGCCGGCCGCGCCGCCAGCCCGCGGGTTGGGCCGACCGATTTACCGCCATCATGAATGGAGAGACTTTCCCTTGCTAGACAATATCTCGCTGGCCGCCGATGCGGCGACCCTGTCCCCCATCGCGCTGTTCCTGCAAGCCGACTGGATCGTGAAGGGCGTGATGATCGGCCTCCTGCTCGCGTCCATTTATGTCTGGATGGTGATTTTTACGCACGGCCGGGGCGTCAGCAAGCTGATGAGCGCGTCGGAGCGGTTCGAGCGCGATTTCTGGCGCGCCGACAATATCGACAAATTCTTCGACAAGAATAGCGGCGAAGATTTGCCGAGCGCGAAGGTGCTGAGCGCCGGGATCAGCGAATGGCGCCGCTCGACCAAGGGCAAGAATGTCGATCGCGAAGGCACGCGTGAGCGCCTGGGCATCGCAATGAACTCGGCGGTCGCGGGCGAAGTTGACCGGCTCGCCGAAAAGATCGGGACGCTCGCGACAATCGGCGCGGTCGCGCCCTTCGTGGGGCTGTTCGGCACCGTCTGGGGTATTATGCGCAGCTTCACCGCGATCGCGGCGGAAAATAACAGCAGCCTTGCCGTCGTCGCGCCGGGCATTGCGGAAGCGCTGTTCGCGACCGCGATCGGCCTGTTCGCCGCCATTCCCGCAGTCATCGCCTATAACGCCTTTTCCCAGCGCTTAAACCGGCTCGAATCGCGCCTCGGCCGCTTTGCCGACGGGCTGCACGCGACCTTCAGCCGCGAACTCGAGGTCGAAGCCTGATGGCGATGACCGGGCCCTCCGGCGGCATCGGCGGCCGGCGCGGCCGCGGCCACCGCCGCGCGCCGATGGCGGAGATCAACGTCACCCCGCTCGTCGACGTGATGCTCGTGCTGTTGATCATCTTCATGATCACCGCACCGCTTCTCGCTTCGGCGGTGCCGATCGACCTGCCCGAAAGCCGGGCCAAGCCGGTCGAGACCGAGGAGCAGGAGCCGGTGCAGCTATCGATCAACGGCGACGACACGCTCTATATCGGCGAAGAGGTCGTGCCGGAGGCCGAGCTTCCTGCCCGCCTCGACGCGATCGCACGCGCGAATGAGGGTGAGGACCGGCCGCGCCAGATCATGCTGCGCGCCGACAAGGGGCTCGATTATGGCCGCGTGATGCGCGTGATGGGCGAACTCAACCGCGCCGGCTTGACCCGGATTTCGCTGGTGACGACGGGATCGGAAGGCGCCGCCGAAAGCGCGCCAGCCGCGGTCACTAACGGTTCAGAAACCGGAACCTAGGTTAAGACGATGGCCGAACACCGGGCAGTTGGGGGGAAGGAAGGACGCGGCTTTGCCATCGCGGTGGGCGCGCATGTCCTGATCATCGGCCTGCTCTCGGTCCAGTGGACCGCGGGCGACCGCCGATTCGACAATCCGCCTATGGAAGTCGACCTGATTGCCGAAAGCGCAGTGCAATCGACCGCGCCGGTGATCAGCGAGACGCCGCCCGCCGCGCGGTTGGGCGAAGAGGATGACGTCGACATCGCCGCGCCCGAGCCCGTACCGACACCGCCGCTTCCCGAACCGGTGGTGCGGTCCACGCCTGCCCCGACGCCAAAACAGGTCGCCCGACCGAAGCAGGCGCCGCCGAAGCAGCCCCCGGCCGCCAAAAAGGCGCAGCCCAAGGCCGCTCCAAAGGCTCCACCGGCAAAGGATCGCCCCGCACGCCCGACCGGCCGGCTCGACGGTATCGCCGAAGGCCTTTCAAAGTCGCAGCCCAAATCGCCGTCGAGCAAGGGTGCTCCGGCCGCGGCCACGGCGGCTGAGGTTCGCCGTTCTATCGACGTCAGCATCAAGTCTGCGGTCGCCCCGCGCTGGAACGGCTGCCGCGTTTCGGGGGTCGATGTCGACCAGCTCAAAACCGTCGTGAAGTTTCGCCTGACGCAGTCGGGCGCGTTGGCCGGATTCACCAGCATCACCACGTCGGGCGAGAACGATAGCAATAAATTCCAGATCCAGCGCCATCAGGAGTGCGCAAAACGCGCGGTGGAACTCGCCGCACCTTTCGACCTGCCAGAGGAAAATTACAGCTTCTGGCAGAATTACACGCTCGATTTCATCAAGAGGTAAGAGAAATGCTTCTCCGTCCGATCAGCCTTTCGCTCGCCCTGCTGCTGACCACCGCCCCGGTGTTCGCACAGATCGCGCCGACGCCGCCCGCAGTCACGCCGACGACCACACCGCGTGAGACCATCGAGGGTACGCTGTCGCAGGAACGCACCGTCATCGGCGTCCCGCCGCTCGCAACCGCGTCGGTGCAGACCGTCGCGGGGCTGCGCACCGACAGCCTGGGGCGCCAGATCGCGGACGTTATCGCCGCCGACCTCGAACGCAGCGGCCTCTATGAACCGATCGGCCCCAATGGCGTCCGCGCGATCACCCGCGCCGAGGTGCAGGCGCCGCGCTTCGCCGAATGGCAAGCGCGTAATGCCGAGAATGTGGTGCACGGCTTTGTCGATGCCGGATCGAACGGCAGCCTGATCGTCGGCTGCTATCTCTATGACACCGCGCTCGGTAGCGAACTGGTGCGCAAGGGGTTCGAAATCCAGCCCGGCGACTGGCGCCGCGCCGCGCACAAATGCGCCGACGCCATCTATTCGCGCCTGTCGGGCGAAGCGCCCTTCTTCGACAGCCGCGTCGCCTATATCGCCGAGAGCGGTCCGAAGGGGAACCGCATCAAGCGGCTGGCCATCATGGATTCGGACGGCGGCAACCACCGCTTCATCACCAACGGGCAGGCGCTCGCGATCAGCCCGCGCTTCTCGCCCGATTACAAGAAGATCGTCTACGTATCCTACCTCAACAACCGCGTCCGCGTTTTCATCTACGATGTCGCGGCAGGCACGCAAAAGCTGGTGACCGAAAGCTCGAACGCGACCTTCGCGCCGCGCTGGTCGCCTGACGGCACCCAGATCCTTTATTCGATGGCCGTGAACGGCAACACCGACATCTATCGCATCTCGGCCAATGGCGGCACGCCGGTGCGGCTGACGAACACCCCGGGCATCGATGTCGGCGGCAGCTTCTCGCCCGACGGGCGGAAGATCGTGTTCGAGAGCGATCGGTCGGGCGGCCAGCAAATCTATACGATGAACATCGACGGATCGAACCAGCAGCGGATCAGCTTTGGCGGCGGCCGCGCCGCGACCCCCGAATGGTCGCCGCGCGGCGACCTGATCGCCTTTACCCGCATGGGCGGCGGCGAGTTCCGCATCGGCGTGATGACCCCGTCGGGCGGCGGGGTACGGATGCTGACCAACAGCTGGCAGGATGAGGCGCCGACCTGGTCGCCGAACGGCCGTGTTATCCAGTTTTTCCGCACGACGCGCGGGCGCGAAGGCAAGTCGAGCCTGTGGCAGGTCGACCTGACCGGCGTGAACCTGCGCCGTCTCCCCACCCCGCAGGACGGATCGGATCCGAGCTGGGGCCCGGTCCTGCCTTGACAAGGGCGGAACCAAAGCGCCCGGCTTGGGTTCAAATATCGCGTCCCGGCCAGGTTGTTTTGCCCGCACGAACAGAATTTCCCACAACAACAAGAGGACAGAAGACATGACGATACGGAAAAGCACCGCGATGATCGCGGCGATCACCATGCTTGCTGTTGGCGCCTGCTCGAAAAAGGCTCCTGACACGCTTCCCCCCGCCCCCGAAGGCACCGGGACCGATCCCGGCGCCGGGACCGGCACCGGCGTGATCCCGGGGTCGCAGGAAGATTTCCTCGCAAACGTCGGCGCCATGGGCGACCGCATTTTCTTCGATTACGACCAGTATAATGTCGACGCGCAGGACCAGTCGACGCTGCAGAGCCAGGCGCAGTGGCTGCAGCGCAACCCTGCTGTTCGCGTCACGCTCGAAGGCCACGCCGACGAACGCGGCACCCGCGATTATAACATCGCGCTCGGCGAACGCCGCGCCAATGCCGCGAAAAATTATCTCGCGTCGCTCGGCATCGATCCCAGCCGCATCAACGTCATCAGCTATGGCAAGGAACGTCCGGCCGAACTCGGTTCCACCGAAGAGGCTTATGCCAAGAACCGCCGCGCAGTGACCGTCGTTATCGGGCAATAAGCGGCCAGAGCGGCACCGTTGCAAAGGCTGCCGCGCAGGCAAAGACACCGAAGGGGACCCGCCGCTCGCCAAGCGGCTGGTCCCCTTTTTGTTGCGCGGCGATCGCCCAGGCGATCCCTCCGAGGCTCGCGAGCAACAGCATCAGCGGCAGCGCCTGCCAGCCGAGCCACGCTCCGATCGCCGCGACCAGTTTCGGGTCGCCCCCGCCCATGGCGTCCTTCCGTCGCACACGGCGATAGAATTCGGCGATGGCGGCGAGCGTCAGACCGCTAACGAAGGCGCCGACCCATCGATCGATCAATGCCGTGTCGAGCATCGGACCTGCGATCAGCAGGCCGACCGCCCCAAGCAACAGATTGAGGCGATCAGGCAGCCAGAAATGTCGCGCGTCGAGCAGCGCAAGCGGCAACAACAGCCAGCCAAACAGCGCCCATAGCCAACCCGCCGTTCCCGGCATGAGTGCCAAAGCGACGACCCCGACCAACGCCGCTCCCAGTTCGACGCGCCAATGAAAGGGGTCGATCGGTGCGCCGCACGTCCGGCATCGCCCCCGCGAAGCGAGAGGCGACAGCAACGGGATGAGATCGAGTGCGCCCAGCGGGCGGCCGCATCCGTCGCACTGCGATCGCCCGAGCACCGACCGGCCCGCAGGCCACCGCAGCACCAGCGTCGCGATGAAGCTACCAAGAATGAGCCCGATCAGGCCGGCAAAGGCGATGCCCATGCCGAAGGGCAAGGCATCGAGAAGGGTCACGTCAGAAGCGGCCTGTGGTCGCCAGCACGAAGCCGCCTTGGCCCGCCCGGAACCCCAGCGCGGCCAGCGCCGCGGCCATCGCGGGGTCGCGGTCGACATTGATCGCGAATTGAGCGCGATACGCGCCGCTTCCGTCGAACGACAAGGTCAGCCGCTCCATTCCCGACTGGCTCGCGAGCGTGGCCCGCGCGCGCCCTTTGGCACAGCTGAGCGGACCGGACAGGCCGCGCGACAAATCGAGGCCCGCGATCGGGGCGTTGACGGCAAGCTGGATACGGCCGCCGGCGGCGGCGCATCGCCCCGCATCGTCGAAACGCACCGTCGCGCCTTCGAAGCTTATCCTGTCCACCGGGATCGCGCCCAGCCCGCCCGACATCGACGTCGTGCCGCTGACGTCGGACATGCCGCGAGGATCGCTGCCATAAAGGCGTCCGGCCAGCGCACCGAGCCTTTCATCGGTGCGGGAGAAAGACAGTTCGACACCCCCGCCCAGAAGCGCAAGCGGCGAAAGGCTCGCCCGCACCGTGCCGAGCGGTAAGGCCCCGAGCCGCGCCTCGACGAGTTCGCCCGACCAGACCGAGCCGCGCACCTCACGCGCGGAGACACCCGCATCGCTCGCGCCCGACCAAGCGAGCGCGAGCCGCATCGGAAAGGTCGCAATGAGAAGCAGCAGTGCAAGCGCTACTCCGGCGATGATCCATCCTCTACGCGCGATCATTGTCCGCCCTTCCGGAGTTCCGCCGTCAGCCCGACGGTGCCGTCGGCGGCCGGAGTGATAATCAGTTGATCGACGACGAAACCTTGCCCCTCGAGCGAAGCGAGCCAGTCGACCAGCACCGGCGCCTTGGCGGTGGCGATGGCGATTGTCGCTTGCCCGCTGCCCCTTGCCTCGTTGCGGTCGAGCGTCAGCCCGATCTCGCCCGCCGATTGCGCAAGAAATTGGTCGATCGCCATCGCATCGACCGTCTTTGCCACAGATTTCGTAGGACTCCGGCCAAGTAACTGCACCTTTGCCTTGACGCGGCCCTCCCGCTCGATCGCCGCGCGATGCGCGCTTTCGAGATCGATGAAGGCCGCGACCGCGGGGCGGGCGAGGCCCCATATCAGCACGCCAAGTGCAAGCGCGCCGGCGACGCCGACAAGCCAGCGTTCGCGCGCCGAAAGGCCGATCCACCAGTTTTTCAAGCGCTCGGTCATGGTACCGCCCGGATGGTGATATTGGCCATTTGCTGGCCGTCGCTGCCAGCCATCGGCTGCGCGGTGATGCGATAGCTGCGCGCCTGAAGGGCGAGCAGCACCTGATTGATATCCTCGACGCGCGGCGCGGCGAGCGTCGTCGACAACGTCCCGTCGGTGCGATGCGACAGCGTCTTGAGCGATACGCCGGGCGCATCCCCCATCGCGTCGTAAAGCGCCGAAGCGGGGACAGAGAAGGCAAGCGGTCCGCCGCCGGCGGCCGCGAGACGGCGGTCGAGTTCGGCTTCCGCCGCCGCGGGATCGGGCGCGGCGACGCCTGCCTTTTTCGCCATCGCCACCACCGCTTCATCGGCGCGCCCGGTGTCGGCGGCGAGGCGTATCGCGTAAATGACCGGAACGAGCACGCTGATGGCGATGAGCGCTACCAACAAAAGCTTTGCCGTCCGCAGCATCGCGGCGTCGACAGACCAACTGCGCTTCGGCTTCCAGCCACCGCTGAGCAGGTCGAGCGGCGGCGCCGCCAGAGTCAGCAACAGCGCTTCGCGCATGCGGTCGGAATCGAGCGGCACGACAGCATGATTGCCGGCGATCAGCGGATCGAGCTCAGGGTCCGAAAGATAGGCACGGTCGGCGCTTCGGATGACCTGCTCGCCGCCAATCTCGGCAGTCCAGAGCGTATCGGGCTCGGGCGGCGGCACGGCGGCGGTGGCGGGAATGATCGCGACGGGTGCCAGATCGCGCGCCTTCAGCCAGTCGGCCCATGCGGCCATCGCCGCGTGAGTGGTGACCGCGACCGGGACGGCCTGCCCCTCGCCTGCCGGCTGCCCCGTGACCACATGCAGCGACGCCGCGTCGCCAAGGCTATCCTTCAGCGCATCGATTCGCGCGGCGGCGGCGGCTTGCGCGGGAGCGGCGTCCGGATAATGAAGCCAGCGCAGCGGCACGTCGGCCGCAGGCGCCAGTGCGACCAGCCGGCCGTCGGCGTCCTCGTCCTGCGGCGTTTCCCAAGCGCCAACCCAGCCGTCGTCCTGCCCCGAATCGACGATCACCCCATCGTCGATACGCAGCCATGCGGGATAGGGCGTATTTTCCTCGCGAAGCGCCGCAACGGGCGGCAGCCAGATAACCAGCGTGCGTGACATATCAATCGGTCTCGCCCCAATCGCGGCGGACGATGACTGGCGGCGTCATTCCTGCGGACGGCGCCCCGCCATTGGCATCGATCAGCGAAATTGCGGTCAAGAAACCGTCCCCCATCGTCACATTCGTCGTCAGCGTGAGCCAGCGGCTGGTCACACCCGCCTGTTGGGCCACGTCGGTCGGCGGCTTGCGCCCTTCGAACGGCCTCGCCTCCCAGAATCGTACGCTGCTGCCATAGCCGCCCGCGGGGCGCGCCGCCAGCGCCGCCCGCGCGTCGGCGATACTGATTTCTCCGGGCAGCAACATCGCAATCAGCGGCGCCTGTTCGGGAAGAAGTGTATTCACGTTCAACTTCACCGGATCGGTCAACGGCAGCACGCAGACCCAAGGCTTGAGCCGCGCGTAGATTTTGGGGCTGACCCCGCGCACCGCGCGAAGCTCGCTGACATCGGCCATCTTTCGGTTGGCGGGCAGATAGGCACTTTGCATCGATCGATAGACATTATCCTCCGCGCCGAGCCGCCCTTCATTGCCGTCGCTGTCGATCCAGTCGGCCGCCGCCCCCGCGATCGCCTGCGCCTCGCCCGGCTCGATCCCCAGCAGCGTCATCAATTCGCCGAACTGGCGCATCGCTCCCGATCGCTGGCCGAACCGACCCGGCACCGTCTCGGCGACCAGGCTGTTGAGATTGAAACAATTATTCGCATCGGTGAGCCTCGCCCGCCCTTCTCCTCCGGGCAGCGGCAGGGTAAAATCGCGCCCCAGCCAATTGCCCGCCAGCGTCAGCTTGGCCGGATCGCGCCCGACGAGATCGGCGACCTGCCGCAGCGCGATATGTTCGGCAGCGAAAGTGTAAGCGCGTCCCTGATCGACCGTCGCCGCGCTGCCCGCGATACGCGTCGCAAGCGTCAGGCGGTCGAGCGCGGTCGCGGCGATAACCGCCATCACCGCGACGAGCAGCAGCACGCTGAGCAGCGCCGCGCCGCGTTCACCCGTCGCGTCGCGCGTCATGGTGCAGGCTCTCCAGCGACCGGCGGCGGCAGCGTCGGAGCGGTCAGGAACGACATCGTCAGCGCCTCGCGCCCCGTGCGCGTCAGCCTTACCTCCACCGCGCGCGGCAATCGGTCGCCCGGTTCCGAAATCCAGCTTTCACTCCAATTGCCCCGCTCGTCGCGATACCGCACCGCCACCGCCGCGACCTCGCCCACCAGCCGGTCCCCGTCGCCAAGCGCGGTTCCGTCGAGCATCGGCTGCGCCGCGCGGCGCCACTCTTCCCCCACAAGCGCATAGCCCACTCGCTCGACATTCGGGCGCGGGCTGCCATCGAGCGAGCCGGCGCCGCCATGCACAAAGGCAAAGCCGTTCGACGACCCGATGAAAGCCGGAATGGCCTCACCCGCGGGGCCGCGCGTCGATCGTTGGACCGCCTGCGCCAGATCGTTCGCCATCACGGCACGCAGCCGGTTGATGCCGCCCATCGCCTTCAGCCGTTCCTGCACCGCATCCTGCGTATCGACGCTGGCGCGCAAAAGGCCGACGCCCATCGCCGCGATCGCCGCGAAGATCGACAGCGCGACGAGCATTTCTACAAGCGTGAAGCCGCGTTCGTCCCTCATTGCGATGGCCGGATGATCGTCAGCGCCGCTTGCCCGCGTCCGCTTTCGGGCCGGACGAGTAGGTCGATGCGCAGCAGCGCGTTATCGGCGGTCCTGGCGACACGTTGTTCGACGCGCCAGTTGCGCCCCGCGTTGGCGACGCCGATCGCACTGTTGCCGATCGTCGGCGGGGCCGGGTCGGTCCACAGTTCGACCGCGCGGTTTTGGGCGACGATGCCCGCCATCGTGCTTTCGTCGAGGTCGCCCGCGGTGCGGATCGCATAGGCGTCGAGGCGGATCAGCGCGAGCGCGGCGATGCTGATGACGCTGAGCGCAACCAGCATTTCCAGCAGCGTAAACCCGCTTTCACGCTCACTGGCCACGACTGACCTCCCCGGTGGCGGAGACGCGCACCACTTCGCGCGCGTCGCCGCCGGCCAGCACTATGGCCTGCGGCGTCGGGCTGGTACCGACCCGGTCGAAAAGCAGGCGCGCCGCGCCGCGACCGTCGCCCGCCTCGAAGCGGACGTTGCCGGACCAGTTCCGCCGTTCGAAGGCGCGACCGGGAAGCGGCTGCCATTCGCCCGCAATCCGCCGTTCGAACCCGTAACCTGACGGCGCGAAATTGACCGCGACGCTGCGCCCCTCGATCACCGCCACATCGCGCGCGGCGGCAAGGCGCGCGGCGAGCCTGTCGGCCTCGCTGCGCACAGTGCGCTCTTCCCCGGGGATGGTCAGCACCACGGCCGTTGCCGCAAGTGCCATGATCGCGAGCACGACCATCAGTTCGACAAGGGTGAAGCCGTTGGCGGGGGGACGCGCGCGCGCCTTAATTGTCGCTGCGAATATCCGCATTGTCGTCGGTCCCGCCGGGGGCGCCGTCGGCACCGAGCGACCAGACGTCGAACGCCTTCCCGTTCGGCCCCGGCGCCTGATAATTATAAGGGCGCCCCCAAGGATCGGCGGGCAGTTTCTTGATATAGCCACCGCGGCGATAACGTTCGGGCTGCGCTAGCGCAGGCGGCGCAGTGACGAGCGCGTTCAGCCCGTCGGTCGAGGCCGGGTAGGTCAGATTGTCGAGCCGATATTGCTCGAGGGCGTTTTCGAGCGTCGAAATGTCGGCTTTCGCCTTCGTCACCATCGCGCGATCCTGGCTCGGCAGGACGTTGATCATCACCACCGTGGCGAGCAGCCCGATGATGAAGATGACGACCATCAATTCGGTCAGGGTAAAGCCGCGCTCATCCTTCTTGCGGCGGCGGTGCACGGGCGGGCGGGCGGTATCGAGCATCAGGTGAAGGAATAGCTGCATCAGCGACATTTTCATAGTCCGGCTAGGTTCTGCAACTGAAGGATCGGAAGCAGGATGGCGAGGATGATAAGGGCAACGCATGACCCCATAACGACAATTATGACAGGTTCGAGAAGCGCCATCGACGCAGCCGTAAAGCGGTCGAATTCGCGTTCGAGATAGTCGGCGGCGCGTTCGAGCATGACTTCGAGCCGCCCGGCGCTTTCACCACTCGCCGTCATATAGACGAGCAGCGGCGGAAAAACCCCGGCGTCGCGCAGCGCTGTGGACAGGCCGCCGCCGGCACGCACCTGATCGACGATATGCGCCGTCGCGCTGGCGAGCGCGGCATTGCGGATCGTCGGCACCGTCAGCTTCAGCCCTTCGACAAGCGGCAGGCGGCTCGACACCATCGTCGAGAGCGTTCGGGCGAAGCGCGCCGCATAGAGATCACGGAGCAGACGCCCCAGGAGCGGCAGACGAAGCAGCCGCGCATCGACCGCGGCCTTGAACGCCGGGCGTCGCAGCGCGGCGACCCAGCCGAACGTGGCAGCGGCGATCAGCAGCGCGATCAGCCACCACCAATTGGCGGCGAAGCTTGAAATGGCGATCACCGCGCGGGTCAGGAACGGGAGCTGTTGGCCCGTATCGGTGAATTGTTCGACGACCCGCGGAACGACGAAGATCATCAACGCCGCAACCACGCCGATCGCCACCACCGCGAGCACGATCGGATAGGCGAGCGCGGCAATCAGTTTGCCGCGGACTTCGGCCTGGCGTTCGAGCAGGTCGGCGAGGCGCGCGAGGATCGTCGTCAGGCTGCCCGTCGTCTCGCCCGCCGCGACCATCGCGCGATAGAGCGGCGGGAAGCTGGCCGGCTGACGGCCCATCGCATCGGCGAGGCGACGGCCTTCGAGCAGGCCGGCGTGGACGTCGCCGACGACGGCGCGCGCGCTTTCGGCCTCGCTCTGCCGTGTCAATGTGCGTAGCGCCTCTTCGAGCGGCGCGACTTCGGCGAGCGTCGCGAGCTGGCGCGTGAACAGCGCGAGTTCCTTGCTGCCGAGCTTGTTCTTGCGAAAGGCGAGCAGCGAGCGGCCCGTGGGCTTCGCGCCCGCCGCCTCGACCGCAACGATATGGAATTTGCGGCGGACCAGGTCCGCGCGCGCCGCGTCGTCGTTCGTGGCGGTCAGCCGTCCCTTGCGCTCGCGGCCCTGCGGATCGATCGCCACATAGCGATAATCAGGCATCGATTTCCTCGCGCCGCGCGATGCGGATCGCCTCTTCGGCGGTCGTCAGCCCCTTCGCGACCATTGCCCGCGCCGCCGAGGCGAGCGTCGGCGATTTGAGGAAGGCGTGGCGCGTGATCATCGATTCGTCGCCGCCGGCGTAGATATAGCGCCGGACGGTTTCATCGACCTTGATCGCCTCGAACACGCCGATGCGGCCCTTGAACCCTGTGCCGCCGCAGTGATCGCAGCCCTTGGGGCGCCAGATCACGGTGCCGATGTCGAGCCCGAGGATGGCGGCGACGCTGTTGTCGGCCTGCACCGGTTCGCGGCAATTGTCGCAAAGTTTGCGCACAAGTCGTTGCGCGAGGACGGCGCGGAGGGTGGAGGCTAGAAGAAAAGGCTCTACTTTCAAATCCTTAAGACGCGTTATCGCGCCCACCGCATCGTTGGTGTGCACGGTCGAGAGGACGAGGTGCCCGGTGAGCGAGGCCTGCACCGCGATGTCGGCGGTCTCGCGGTCGCGGATTTCGCCGACCATCACGACGTCGGGATCCTGGCGCAGGATGGCGCGGAGACCGGCGGCGAAGTCGAGCCCGACCTTGCTGTTCACCTGCGTCTGCCCGACGCCGTCGACGGCATATTCGACCGGATCCTCGACGGTCAGGATATTGCGCTGGCCGTCGTTGAGCTGTTTCAATGCGGCGTAGAGCGTCGTCGTCTTGCCCGATCCGGTCGGCCCGGTGACGAGGATGATGCCGTTGGGTTCGGCGAGCGCCTCGCGCAAAATCCGGTCGGCCTCGCCCGAGAGGCCGAGCACGTCGAAGTCGATCCCCGCCGCATCCTTGTCGAGGATACGCATCACGACCCGCTCGCCCGCGCGGCTGGGCAGCGTCGAGACGCGGACGTCGACCGCCTTGCCCGCGAGCGTGAGCCCGATGCGGCCGTCCTGCGGCACGCGGCGCTCGGCGATGTCGAGGCGCGCCATCACCTTGATGCGGCTGACGACGACGGGGGCGACGTGGGGCGGCATGCGCAGATGTTCGCGCAGCACGCCGTCGGCGCGCATGCGCACGACGAGCCCGCTTTCATAGGGCTCGATATGGATGTCGCTGACCCCCTGCCGCACCGCCTCCGCGATGATCGCGTTGATCAGGCGGATCGCCGGGGCGTCGTCGGCGCTGTCGAGCAGGTCCTCGGCGCTGGGGATGCCGAGATCGAGGTCGCTGCCGTCGAGCGAACCCGCCATCGCCGCGGCCGAGCTGTCGACCGCATAATGATCCGACAGCAGCCGGTCGAAATCGGCGGCGCTGGCAGTCACGACGCGCAGCGGCTGTGCGAGGTAGCGTTTGACCTCGATCAGCACCGCAGGGTCGCCGTCCTCGCGCAGCGTCGCGAGCCAGACGCCGTTTTCGCCCGGCGCGATCACGACGCCATGTGCGCGGGCAAAGCCGTAGGGAATATCAACCGGCGCCGGAGGAGGCGCCGCCGGTTCGATGTCGGTCACGGATAGTCTCCGGCAGGCGGCGTCGGCGCCTGCGACGTCGAGGGGGGAACGTCGGTCGGCGTGACGCTGCCGTCGGGACCGCGCAGTTCGGGCAGATTGACGGGGCCGACCGTGACGTCGGCCGACGTCGGCGGCGACGGCGGGGTCGTGCCCATATAGTCGCGCACCAGCGTGTCGATCGCGGGTTCGACGTCGGGATTCCGCTGCAGCTGGAAATTGCGGATATAGCCATAGCGGCGCGCGGTGAGCGCGGCATTGTCCTCGCGGCTTTTCAGGATGGTCGGGCGGATGAAGACCATAAGGTTGGTCTTCGCGCGCGTCCGGCTACGCGATTTGAACAGCTCGCCGATGAGCGGGATGTCGCTGAGCAGCGGAATGCGTTCGATCGTCCGGCGCTCGTCGTCGTTGAGCAGGCCGCCGATCGCGAGGATTTCGCCGTCATCGACGGTCAGCACGGTTTCGAACGAGCGCTTGTTGAGGATGAGGTCGCTGTTGCGCGAGGATACCGGCCCCGCGACGCTCGACACTTCCTGGCGAAGGAAGAGCTTGACCTCGCCCGCGCCGTTGACCTGCGGCGTGACGTCGAGCTTGATGCCGACCTCTTCGCGCTGCACGGTGCGGAAGGCTTCGTCGAAATTGTCGGAAAGCGCTTCGCCCGTCGTGATCGGCACTTCCTGCCCGACGAGGAATTTCGCCGCCTGATTGTCGAGCGTGACGATGTGCGGCGTCGCGAGCAGGTTCGACGTCGTGTCCGATTTCACGGCATTGATGATCGCGCCGAAGATGGTGTTCTTGCCGATGTCACCCGCGAAGCCGGCAAAGCCGCCGGTCGCCGAAAGCAGCGACGCTGCGGCGGCTTCCTGCAAACTGTTGCCGAGCGCGCTCGACGTCTGGGTAACGACCGTGGTGCCGTCGACGGTTGTCGTTTCCTGCTGAAGCTGTGTCGACGCATAGGCGCCGCCGAGCGTCAATATGTTCGGCGACGCATTGCTGTAGCTCGTCGCGACGAACGGGATATTCTTGCCGCCGAGCAGGAACTGGACGCCGAGGCGTTTTGCGGCATCGTCGCCGATCTCGACGACGATCGCCTCGACGAGCACCTGTTGGCGGCGACTGTCGAGCTGGCGGATCAGTTCGCCGAGCATTCGCTGCACTTCGCTGTTGGCGGCGACAATGATCGCATTGGCGCCTTCGTAACGCGTGACGATGGCGGGACCACGGGTCGAGATGCTGCCGGTGCCGCCCGCGCCGGTCGATGCCGACGTGGTCGCCGCGGGTGCCGGCGCGGGTGTGCTGTTGCCGCCCGACGACGAGGAAGAGGACGACGACGTCGCTGGCGGCAGGCCGGCCTTTTGCGCCGGGTCGCTGCCGCCGCCGATCAGTTGCTGGAGCGTCGGAAGCAGGGTTTCGGCATTGGCATGTTCGAGCCAGTAGACGCGCAGTTCGGTGCCCCCCGCCGCCTTGGCATCGAGATCGTTCGCCATCGAAACGAAGCGCGCGACAAGCGCCTGGTCGCCCCGGAGCGCGATCGCGTTGCTGCTGTCGATCGGGACGATCGCGACCGGCGCGCGCGCGCCCTCGCCCGCTGCCGGGACGAGCGCCTGCAACGCGGCGGCGATTTCGCGCGCGCCCGCGTTTTTCAGCGTCACGATCTGGCTGGTCGAGCTGTCGCGGTCGATGCTCGACGCAAGCGCCCGGATGCGGCGGATATTGTCGGCGAAGTCGGCGACGACGAGGCTGTTGGCGTTGCGGTTCGCGGTCAGCGAACCTTGCGCGCTGACGAGCGGGCGCAGCGTTTCGACCGCAGCGACGGCGTCGATATGGCGGAGGCGGATGATTTCGGTGACGAACTGGTTCTGCGCCGCGCCGCCGCTGCCGATGCGGCCGGGCTGTGCCGCGGCGCCGTCGATCGGCTGGACGCGGTAGCTGCCGTTCGGCCCCGGCACCGCGACGAGGCCGTTCGAGCGCAAGGTGGCAAGGAATATCTCGAAATATTCGCTGCGCGACAGCGGCCGGTCGGTGACGACCGACACCTTGCCGTTGACGCGCCCGTCGATGACGAAGGTGCGCCCGGTGATCCGCGCCGCGTCCTGGATGAAGGCGCGGATGTCGGCGTCGCGGACGTTGAGCGTATATTGGGCGACCGCGGGTGCCGGCGTGGCGGAAACGAGCGCGGCGGCGAGCATGAGAGATAGTTTAAGACGCATAAACCCTATTGCTTCGACAGGAAGATGGCGACGGGAACGACGCTGGCGCCGCGTTCGACCTCGAGCGCGATGCGCGCGCCCGGGGCAAGTTGGTTGGCAAGCCCCGCGATGTCGCTCGCCGAGCTGATCGGGCGGCCGTTCACCGAACGGACGACATCGCCGGGGCGCAGCCCCGCGGCGCGGAACGCCGCCCCGTCGCCCTGCGGCTGGACGACGACCCCGGTGACGCGGCCCTCTTCGGTACGCGGGGCGAAACCGATCCCGGCCTTGATCGCCGCGGGAGTCATTTCGCCGCTGGTGCCGCTGGGCGCCGCGCCGATCTCGGGCGTCGGCGCGGGAAGCGCACCCCCGGGGCTGGCAACGGGCGCCTCGCCGCTTTGGTCGAGAAACAGGCTTTCGCGCGCACCGCCGCGGTCGAGCAGCACATGGTCGAAAGCGACGCCGGCGAGTTTCAGCCCCGGCGCGATCTCTTCGCCGACGGCGTAGCTGGTCTGCACCCCGTCCTCGCCCGCGATGATCGCCGAACCGCCGCCGGTCGCTTCGTTGAGGTTGATCCCGAAAAGCGTGAGCCCGGCCGAGGTGACGGTCGCGGTGGCGGGCCCCTGAACATTGCCGCGAAAAAAGGGATCGAGGCTGGAGAAAAGCGCGCGCCGTTCGGCGGGCGATGCGATGACGGCGGTCTGCGGCTGCCACGCGCCGAGCGGCGACAATGGGGTGAGGAGGGTCCAGAGCAGGCGGACGCATTGCCAGATCAAGAGCGCGCCGAGCAGGCCCACGACCAGCATCGGCCAGATTTCGCGCGGGGTCCGCTTTCGCGCACGCAGCCACGAAGGCAGCGCGCGCGGCAGCCGAATGGCCGATCCGGACATCAGCGTTGCCATGTGGTTATCTGTCCCCCAACCGAAAAAGCATCTCGCGAATCGCCTAGGGGCGATTGGTGACAATCAGTTGACGGGAAGATTACAGTTTTTTGTCAGTCGGGCGAGTCCGGTGCGGCGGGCGGGGGCGAAGCACCGAACTCTCCTCATTTCGTTATCCCGGCGAAGGCGGGGATGACGGGCGGGTGGAGCCATCGGCCTTGCGCACGGCCGATGCCCCCCACCCCCTGCGCCCCGGATCAGGTCCGGGGCTCGCTGCCCTCCCCTGAAGGGGAGGGCGTCAGTTGGGTCAAAATTTGATCGAGGCGCTGAGCGAGAAGGTCCGGCCCAGCTTGTAGCGGTTGAAATAGATCTTGTTGTCGCCCGAGGTCTGGACTTCCTGATATTTGCGCCCCGTCAGGTTGCGCGCCTCGAACTTCAGCTCGATTTCCTTGTTGAGCAGGTTGATGCCCTGGCGCGCGACGAAGTCGAGCTGGATGCCCGGCTTTTCCTTGAGGTCGGGCTGACCCGACGGACCGCGGCTGGTCACGCGCGGGCTGGCATAGGTCAGGAGCAAGGTCTGCTGCGAGAGCCTGTCCTGATCTTCGAGCCCGATCTGGAAATTGACCAGATGGTCCGACTGGCCGGTCAGCGGCGAGCCGTCGAAGAAGAAGATGTCGGCCGGACGCTCGACGCCGTTGACGAAGGTGACATCGTCCTCGCCGACCTGGATGTCCGACTGGGTATAGGTGTAGTTGCCGATCAGGACGAGCCGGCGGCTCTGCCAGAAGGGCGCGTCCGACAATGTGTCGAGCGGGAAATATTTCTGCACCTCGAATTCGGCGCCATAGAGCGTCGCCTTCGGCGCATTGGCATAGCTGGTGCTGACCTGGTTGTCCGACGCCGAGGTATAGGCCTCGATCGGGTTATCGATCGATTTGTAGAAGCCCGCGACGGTCAACCGCTGGTCGCGGTCGAAATACCATTCGTAGCGCAGTTCGGCATTCCACAGCTCGCTGTCGGACAGCGAGGGGTTGCCGCGATAGAGGCGGTTCGATTCGGGGTCGAGATAGACCTGCGCGACCAGTTCGCGGAACTGCGGCCGGGCGATCGTCTTTGACCCGTTGAGGCGCAGCTGCATGTCAGGCGCCATTTCCCAGGTGAGCGTCACCGCCGGCAGCCAATAGTCGTTGTCGAGATCGGTCGGCACGAACACCGACGAACCGGTGTTGAACAGGTCGACCGGCACGACGGTCTGCTTTGCCGTCTCGTAGCGGACGCCGGCGTTGATATTGACGCTGGGCACGATTTCGGCCTGCAGCTGTGCATAGCCGGCGTGCGTCGTCAGATTGGCGTCGAATGCCGCCGCGCCGTCCTGGGCCGAGGTTTCGACCAGCCGTATATCATAGAGCTGGATCGAGGCGTCGGAGAGCAGGTAATCGGGTCGCAATTGCTGCACCTCGATCGGCAGATTCTGCGCGCGGAACAGGAAGTCGCGGCGCACCGAGGTGCGGTGCGTGTCGCTATAGGCATAGCCGACCGTCGCGGTGATCCGCGGCGCCAGTTCGTAGGACAGATCGACGCCGCCCGACCAGAGATCCTCATTGAGGTCCGAAAAGGAGATGCCGGCCGAACCGCGATTGCCGCCAAGGTCGTTGACGAACTTGTCGCCCACGGGATCGACGTCGGTGGGCAGGTTGGTGCGGACATAGGTGAAGCTGCGCTCATAGGGCGCCTCGCGCTGCGAATTGGCATAGCCGCCGCGCAGGTCGAGCTGGATCTGGTCGAAGTCGAATTCGGCGACGAGCTGGGTGTTGATCAGCTGGCGTTCGTACCAGGCGGTGTCCTGCTGCAGGATATCGCGGTCGGACTGGTTGCGGTTGGTGCCGAGACCGAGGCGCGACTGCTTCAGCGTGTCGCGGATATAAAGATTGGTCCAGCGGAACTTGTGATCGCCAAGCTCGAGCCCGAAACCGAGCAGGCCGTTGACGACGATGCGGTTGTCGGTGACGACGCGGTTGAAATTGGTCTGCGGTTCACCCGACAGGTCGGTTTCGAGCGACGTCTGCTGGAGCGTGTCGCGCGTGCGCCATTTGTTGCTGATGCCCGCCGTCGCGATGATGCCGAGCTCGCCGTCGGGGAGCTGGATCGTCGTGCCGCCGGTCACGCCCGCCGACCAGTTGACCGGGATGTGGTTGTTCTGCTGGAGCAGGCTCGTCTCGGCGTTGACCAGTTCCATCTGGATCGCCTTGAGGTCGTCGAGGCTGAAGTCGGCGCCTTCGAGGATCGGCTTGCCGCTGGCAAAGGCCGCCTTCAGCAGCGGCGGGACGTCGCGCGTGCCGTCGTCGAAACCGGTCCAGTCGGTGTCGCTGCCATAATAGGTATAGCCAAGCTCGTTCGTCGTCTCGCTGTCCCAGCCGATGCCGCCCGAAAAGGTCAGGAAGGTCTCGCGCGGGGTCGACTTGGTCGTGAGGTTGATCACGCCGCCGCCGAACTCGCCGGGGAAATTGACCGAATAGCTTTTCTGCACCAGCGTCGAATCGATGACGTTGGTGGGAAAGATGTCGAGCGGGACGACGCGCTTCAGCGGTTCGGGGCTGGGCAGCGGCGAGCCGTTCAGGAGCGCGAGCGAATAACGGTCGCCGAGGCCGCGGACATAGACGAAGCCGCCGCCGACCACCGACAGGCCGGTCACGCGCTGCAGCGAACCCGAAATATCGCCTTCGCCGGTGCGCGCGATGTCGGCGGAGGAGAGGACCGACACGACCTCGGGGGTCGCGCGGACGACATTGGGGGTATAGCGGCCGGTCACGACGATTTCGGCGTCGGCGCCGCCGGGGATCGACACATCGACCTCTTCCTCGGCCGCATCGGTCGCCGGGTCGGCGGGCGGCGTTTCGGCGGGCGCGGGATCGGGCTCGGCCGTCTGGGCGAGCACCGCGGGCGACACCAGCGCCGACGAAAGGAGCAGGAAGCTGGCGAATAGCGACCGCTTGGTCATGTTGGATAACCCCTATTGGCAGATTGAAATGGGGGCGGGGCGCGCCCGTGGTGCGCCCCGCCCCGGTATCGGACGTCGGCGCGTCAGGTTACGGGGATGTCGGTGCAGTTGCCGCTGGTGTCGCCGAACGACGCCGTGGCGGAATTGCAGGTCCAGCCCGCGTACCAGGTGTCGTTGGCGTCGGCGACCGCGCCGACATAGGCCGTCGTGTCGAAGAAGCTCGCGAGCGTCTTGGCATCGAACGGCGTCAGCGCGGTTTCGGTCGCACCGTTGACGAACAGGTCGGTCAGGCTCGGCGTGTAGGTCGAGCTGTTGTTCGTGCCGAGTTCGAAGATCGCGCGGACCGCGGCGTCGTCGGGACCATTCGAGCCGCGGAACGGACGGTCGTTGCACTGCATCGACACCGACTGGAACACCGGCGGGCCGTTTTCGTCGAGCGCCGGGTCGGCGGGCTGCACCGTGGTGGCGCTGTCGATGCGGATGCACGACGCGCCGGTGGTGATCAGGCCGTTGGCGAAGGTGTAGTCGGCGCCGCCGCGGATGCGGATCGCGGCGCCGTTGCCGGCCGCTGCGTTGCGGTGGATGAAGGTGAAGTTTGCGATATTCACTTCCTGACGCGGAACCGCATCTTCATCGCCGTCGGAGTCGATTTCCATGATCGAGTCGCCGACCGTGCCGCCGGCACGCTGGACGGCGATCGCATATTGGATATTGCCCTTGTAGCCGACGTCGGTGTCGAAGCTGTCGTCCTCGGCCCCGGTGACGACGAGATGCTTGAAGTTCGGACGGCCGCCGAACACTTCCATGCCGTCGTCCGAGCTGTTGTGCATCTGGATATGGTCGAACTGGGTCGCCGAACCGACGCCCGACGGGGTCAGGCCCTGCAATTCGCTGTCGGGCGACAGGTTGAAGCCCGAATAGCGGATCTGGACATAGCTCATACGGCCCGAGTTATCGTTGGTGATCTCGCCGCCGTAGAGCGCGTTCGACGTGCCTTCGGTGTCGCGTTCGCAGTCGTTGGTGCCGGGAACCGCGCCCGCCGCGTCGCAATCGGTGATCGGCGCGCGGCCGAGCAGGACGACGCCGCCCCACAGCTGCGACGTGTTATCGGTCGCCGAGCCGACGACGTTGCCGCGGCCGGTGAAGACGATCGGCTGCGTCGGGGTGCCGACGGCGTCGATCTTGTTGCCGCGGTTGACGGCGAGGAAGGCGGTGCCGGTCGAGGCGAAGATGGTGACGCCCGGATCGATCGTCAGCGTGACGTCGGCGGTATCGCCGGCTTCTTCGGTCGGACCCTGGTCGCTACCGACATCGACGCGGCCGGGAAGCGAATAGATCACGCCGTCGACCTTCGGAATCGCGGTCGTCGAGTTGAACTTCGCGGGGAAGCCGCAGTTGCGCCAGGTGCCCTGCGGGCCCGAAATGGTGCCAAGGTCGGCGAGCTGGTCGGCGCCGTTGATGGCCGGGCAGGCGTCGGCCGGGGTCACGCCGGTCGGCGTGGGGGTCGGCGTCGGGGTCGGAGTGGGCGCCGGGGTCGGGGTCGGCGCGGGAATGACGATCACGCCTTCACCGGGCGACGCGACGCCATCGGCGCCGCACGCCGCAAGAATGGAACAGGCCACGCCGCTAAGCATGACCAAACGAATGCGTGCGAAAGCCGCCATGAAAATCTCCGTTCCCGGTGTGCGCCTGCGCGCCCCTGATGAAAAACACGCCGCGAGCAAGAATAAGGATTGTCGTCTCGCCCCCGGTGAGGCCGCCACTAGGGTGATTCGATGACGGTCTGACGCCAGAGCCGTGACACTTGCATGACTCTTTCGAGTCGCTTTGATGACAAGCGCGGCGGCCGTAGGGCGTGCCCGTTCGCACCTGCAAAAATAAAAGCGGCGAAGCTCGCTTGCATCGCCCCGAAAGCTTTGCTAGGCGCCCGCTCCTACCTGGTGCCGGACCCGATCCGGACCATCATGATGTGCGGTCGTGGCGGAACTGGTAGACGCGCAACGTTGAGGTCGTTGTGGCCGAAAGGCCGTGGAAGTTCGAGTCTTCTCGACCGCACCATCATTACCGGAAACCGAAGCCGATGCCGGGGCTGACAGGTGCCGGCCAGCTTCGCCCCCCATCCCGATAGATTTTTGATGACGCCCGCCCGGCCGCCTCGCGCGAAGCCGCGCGTCCCCAATGCGGCGATTTCCTGCCGGCTCCAATGAGGCTAGGTAGTGGGCGAACAAGAGGGACGCATATCGTCCTCGAGGAGATGGACCGTTGAATATCGCCAGCATCGCCCTGCCCCGCATCTTCCGCATCGGCGGCGGCGCGTCGAAGCAATTGCCCGAAGTGCTCGCAAGCCTGGGCCTGTCGCGGCCGTTGATCGTGACCGATGCCTATCTGATGAGCAGCGGGCGCGTCGCCGAGCTGGAGAACGGGCTGGCGGCGGCGGGGATCGCGGCGCGCGCGTTCGCCGATACGGTGCCCGACCCGACGGTGGCGTCGGTCGATGCGGGCGTGGCTTTTTTGAAAGCGGGCGAACATGACTGCGTCGTCGGATTTGGCGGCGGCAGCCCGCTCGACAGCGCGAAGGCGATCGCGCTGCTCGCGAGCCACGGCGGCGCGATGGCCGATTACAAGGCGCCGCATGTCCAGGACGCGCCGGGACTGCCCGTCATAGCGATCCCGACGACCGCGGGCACGGGATCGGAAGCGACGCGCTTCACGATCATCACCGACGAGGCGACCGACGAGAAGATGCTGTGCCCGGGGCTCGCCTATCTGCCCGTCGCGGCGCTCGTCGATTATGAGCTGACCTTTACCAAGCCGGTGCGGCTGACCGCCGATACGGGCATCGATTCGCTGACGCACGCGATCGAGGCCTATGTGTCGAAGCGCGCGAACCCGTTCAGCGACGGCATGGCGCTGCTCGCAATGCGCGCGATCGCACCCAATCTGCGCCGCGTGTGCGGCGACCCGATGGACGCGGCGGCGCGCGAGGCGATGATGCTGGGCGCGACGCAGGCGGGGATCGCCTTTTCGAACAGCTCGGTCGC
Source organism: Sphingopyxis sp. JAI108 (assembly GCF_013410105.1). Lineage (GTDB taxonomy): Bacteria > Pseudomonadota > Alphaproteobacteria > Sphingomonadales > Sphingomonadaceae > Sphingopyxis > Sphingopyxis chilensis. The sequence continues at coordinate 957,543 of NZ_JACCCJ010000001.1, read as the reverse complement.
GCTGGTGCACGGGATGAGCCGGCCGATCGGGGCGCATTTCCATGTGCCGCACGGGCTGTCGAACGCGATGCTGCTACCCGCGGTGACCGCCTGGTCGGCGCCTGCCGCGCTCCATCGCTATGCCGATTGCGCGCGGGCGATGGGGATCGCCGACGAGGCCGAGGGCGACCAGTCGGCGGTCGCGCGCCTGCTCGACGAGCTGGCAGCCTTGAATCGCGAGCTGGAGGTACCGGGGCCGGCGGCGTGGGGCATCGACGCGGCGCGCTGGGAGGCGCTGGTGCCGACGATGTGCGCGCAGGCGGCCGCATCGGGCTCGCCCGCGAACAATCCGCGCGTGCCCGACGTCGAAGAGATGGCGATGCTCTATGCGCAGGTCTGGGCGGGCTAGTCATGGAAATCCGGCGTTATGCGGCATCCGACTTCGGCGGGGTGAAACGGCTTTGGGAAGAGGCGTTTCCGAACGATCCGCCCTGGAACCGCGCCGAAGTGGCGATCCCCGCCAAGCTCGCATTTCAGCCCGGCCTGTTTTTCGTGGCGCTGGAGGGGGACGCGGTGATCGGATCGGTGATGGCGGGGTACGACGGGCATCGCGGCTGGCTTTATTCGGTCGCGGTCCGGCGGACGTGCGAGCGCGGCGGGGTCGGAACGGCGCTCGTCCGCGAAGCCGAACGGGCGCTACGCGCGCTCGGATGCGAAAAGATCAACCTGCAGGTCCGCGCGGCGAACGAAGATGTCGTCCGATTCTATCGGGCGCTGGGATATGCGGTCGAGGATCGCATCAGCCTTGGCCGGCGACTTTAGGGTGAGGGTTTTGCGGATGTTCCGGCAGCGGAAGGTCGAGCCACGCGTGGCGATGATCGGCCCATACCGCCTGTTCGGGCATCGGAAAGTCGCGATCGGCAAAGGCGCCCGCCGCAACCCCGATCAGGTGCGGGAGCCGGTCGGGTTCCCACCAGAGCGACGACCCGCAGTCGGGGCAGAAATGGAAGGACACGTCGCGGCCGCTGGCGGACGGACGCCGGAAGGCCCTGGCGCCGGCGACGGGCAGTTCCACGCGGTCGCGCGGGAAAAAGGCCGCGACACTGAAGAGCGATCCGGTTCGCCTTTGGCAATCGAAGCAATGGCAGAGCGAAACCTTCGCGGGCTCGCCGGTGCAGGTGAGGACCAGCTTGCCGCAATGACAGGAGGCGGTGCGTTCCATGGCGGGAAGGCATATCACCGCGGGCCGGGCAAACAAGACCGGCGTCCCGCCTGCAATTCGCGCTTCATTCATTGACCCGCAAGCCGCACCCTGCTTAAGCGCGCTCGCCCCGCCTCCCGCTCTCCTACGTCTCGATGTGGAGGTGGGGCATCTCCTTCAGAAATCGCGTCATTGCGAGCCGCGAAAACGTCAGGGCAGCCGCTCTCCCATCGAGACTTGCAGCACGGCATACCATTCGGCGCGCGTCCAGCGCGGCATGAACGCCTGCGGGATTTCCCGGATTCGTTCGATCGTCTGCGTGCCGACGATCGGGATCGGGCGCGCGGGATGCGCCATCACCCAGCTGTAGGTGGCCGCGGCGCGCGAGACCCCATATTCGGCGGCCTTGGCGTCGAGCAGCCCGGCGATCGCCTGGCCGCGCTCGTCCGCCGGATCGCCGAGGCGGCCGCCGCCGAGTGGCGACCAGGCCAGAAAGGCCATCCCCTGCCCCATCGACTGGTCGAGGAGGCCGTCGAATAGCGGGGCGAGATGGAGCGGCGAAAATTCGCTCTGATGGCTTACCACCGGCACGGGAAGGAAGCGGGCCAGCGCCAACGTCTGCGACGGGGTGAAATTGGAGACGCCGAACGCGCCGACCTTGCCCGCCCGGTGCGCCTCCTCGAGCGCGCGCGCGACCTCCTGCGGGTGGGTGAGCAGGTCGGGACGGTGGATCTGCCACAATTCGACCCGGTCGGTGCGCAGGCGGCGGAGCGAGGCGTCGAGCGCCGACGCCAGATAGGGGGCGCTGCTGTCATAGGGTACGCCGGGAATGATCCCGCCCTTCGTCGCGAGGACCATCCGGTCGCGAAGCCCCGGGGCTTCGGCGAAGACTTCGCCGAGCAAGGCTTCGGCCGAGCCGAAACCGCCGGGCGTGTCGAAGCCGTAGATGTCGGCCGTGTCGAACAGCGTCACGCCCGCGTCGAACGCCGCGTCGATGCGTGCGCGGGCGGTGGCGAGGTCGACGCCGGCAAAGCGCCACATACCCCAGGCGATGGGCACAAGCTCGTGCCCGGCGACGCTCAGCTTGGCGGGGGCGGGAAGATGAACCGGCATCGGTCAGAGTCCAAGCAGCTTGCGGGCGTTGCCCGAGCGGATCTTCGCGCGCTCCGCATCGGTGAGATCGAGCTTGGCGAAGGCCTCCAGCGTCTTGGGCAGCGAAATTTGCGGGAAGTCCGATGCGAGCAGCACATGATCGACCCCGACGTTGCGGATCGTCCAGACATATTCTTCTTCGATCGGCGAATCGGCGGCGAGGATCACGCTCGCCGAAAGGTCGAAATAGATATTGTCGGCGAAGAGATTTTCAGCGGTGCGCGCGAGCGCAAGGATGTTCCAGAAGCGGAAGGCGAGCCCGCCCATATGGCCGAAGATGAACTTCGTCTTCGGCGCCGCGAGCGCAAGGTTGAAGAGCTTCTCGTTATCGGCGGGGACGATGCTCGCATTGTCCATCACGACCGTCATTCCCTTGTCACCCGCGCGCTTGACGAGCGTCAGCACGCGCGGATCGGCGGTGTCGAATTTCTGCGTATGCGGATGGATCTTGAGCAGGCGGACACCGCGCGCGGCAACGCGGTCGACCTCGGCCAGCGCAGCCTCGCCGTCATAGGGGTGGACCGTCGCGATCGCGATCATGTCGGGGTTCTTCGCAGCGAGCGCGATCAGGGCGTCATTGCGACTGGCTATGTCCGCCGGATTGCCCGCGAGCGCCTGATTCGGGCCGCCGAACCACATCGCGCCGAAAGCCGCGACGGGCTGGTTCGCCGCCTTTAGCTGCGCCCGATATTCGGCGAGCGACGCTTCGCCCTTGTGCAGGTGGACGTGGGTGTCGACGACAGCGTCCTGCGCGAAGGCAGGCGCCGAAAGCAAGGCGATCGAAAGCAGCAGGGCTCGCATGATATCTCCGGGTGCGCGAAACAATATGCCCGCCCTGCCACAAAGCGATCACCGGGCCAATTACCTCGCGGGCCGCACCCCGCCGCTTTCAGCCCAAGGCGGGCGTTGGCTGGCGCAGCGCGCCTCAATTGGTCCAGTAGATATAATCCTGTCCGTCCTTCCACGGCGCGTCGAGCGGCACGTCGATGCGTATCGGCCCTTCGACGAGGCCCGGCCAGATCGGTTTCGCCATGCCCTTGTTCTGCGCCTCGATCAGCGCGCGGAGCGCGGCGACGCGCTGCGGGTCGCTCGCGGCGAGATCGTGGCGCTCGGTCGGGTCGGCGGCGAGGTTGTAGAGGCGCGCCTTTTCGGGGCGCTTCGTCACCTGCAATTTCCAGTCACCCGCGCGCACCGCGCGATAGTTGCCCGAGCGCCAGAACATCGCGGGCCGCTTCGCGGGGGTGGCGAGGATATTTTCGCTGTCGATCGTCCGGTCCTCCGGCAGTTTCGCGCCGCCCGCCGCGGCAATCGTCGCGAAGATATCGAGATGGCCGGTGACATCGGCGCGCTGCGTCCCCGCCGCGATCCCGCCCGGCCAGCGCATGAAGAGCGGCGTGCGGATGCCGCCTTCGAAGAAGGTCGCCTTCCAGCCGCGGAACGGCGCGTTCAGGCCCTGGATCCCGTTATACCAGGCGCCGCCGTTGTCGCTGGTGAAGATGACAAGCGTATTGTCGTCGATCCCCGCATCTTTCAGCTTTGCCATCACGTCGCCGATGCGGCGGTCGAGCTGCGCGATCATCGCGCCATAGACGCGTGCCTTGTGATCCTTGATCTGCGGCAGCCGGTCGTAATCGGCCTTCGTCGCCTGCAAGGGCGTATGCGGGGCGTTGAAGGCTAGGTACATGAAGAAAGGCCGGTTCCGGTTCGCCTCGATCGCCTTGATCGCCTCGTCAGCGAAATAGTCGGTCATATGCCCCTTGGGATGGAAACGCTTGCTGCCGTTGAACGTGACCGCGTGGCGAAGGTTCGCCCAGATGAAGCGGTCGATCGGGTCCCACGGCAGCTTGGCGTTGACCGTGTCCGGGTCGTCCTCGGGAAGGAACATCGCCGCGCCCGCGAGGATCGCGAGGCTTTCGTCGAAGCCCTGGGCCTGCGGCTGGAGTTTGGGCGACTCGCCCAGATGCCATTTACCGATGTGAAGCGTGTGATAACCCGCCGCCTTCACCGCCTCGGCGATCGTCACCTCGCTCGCGGGGACGCCCATGTCGGGATAGGCGGGAATGTCGGGGGTGATCAGCTCGTCGTGGAAGATCGCCCGGTGCGGGCCGACGCCCTCGCCATGCGCGAGATTTTCGGCGAACTCGACGGGAACCGCCGTATATTCGAAGCCGAAGCGGGTCGGATAGCGCCCGGTCATCATCGCCGCGCGCGACGGCGAACAGGTCGCGTTCGCGGCATAGGCGGTGGTGAAATTGACGCCCTCGCGCGCGAGCGCGTCGATGTTCGGCGTCTTGACGACCCCCGCCACCCCGCCGCCATTGAGGCTGATGTCGTTGTAACCCAAATCATCGGCGACGATCAGGATGATGTTCGGCAGCCGCTTGCCCTCCGGCGGGTTGGCGGGGCCTTGCTGCCAGCTGATCGCGCGATGGGGCTGCACCGGGTCGTTCCAGTCCTGAAGAACGCCGGGCAGCCGGTATTTATTCGCCTCAAAGGCCCAATATCCGCCCGCGCCGGCCAGTAACAATGCGCCGAGGGCGACCCATTTTCTCTTCATCATCATCCCCCATATCGCGCCGTCGGCTTGCCCGAAAACTATTGACACTATATGTGCCACTATATGCGCCGATACGCAAGATTGTTTGACCCCGGCGCGAAGTCGGGCCAGCAGGGGCGCAATGGCGACAGGGTTGGAAAAATCGAGCGCACAAGAGGTCGCACCGCCACGGGTCGACGGCCGCCGCGAACGCGGGCGGTCGAGCCACCGGCGCATCGTCGAGGCGATGATGGAGCTGATCGTCCAGGGCGACCTGTCGCCAAGCGCGGCGCGCGTCGCCGAAGAGGCGGGCATCGGGTTGCGCACCGTGTTCCGTCATTTCGACGACATGGATGCGCTTTATGCCGAGATCACCGCGACGATCACCGAAGAGGTGATGCCGGTCGTGATGGCGCCCTATCCCGACCAGCCGTGGCGCGACAATGTCCGCGAGTTGGTCCGCCGGCGCGTCGGCCTGTTCGAGACGACGTTGCCGTTCCGCCTTGCCGCCAATATCAAACGCTATCAGTCGCCATTCCTGATGGGGCAGTACAGCCGCGTCGTGATGCTGGAACGCGAATTGATCCTGCGCCTGTTGCCTGCGGCCGTGCGCGCCGACCGGATCGGCGTCGAGGCGCTCGTCGCCGCGCTGTCTTTCCACAGCTGGCGCACGCTGCGCCACGACCAGAGCCTGTCGGCCGAGGAAGCAGGCACGGTGATGGGGCGGATGGTCGAAGCGCAGATGGCGGCGATCACCGCCGACTGAGCGCCCAGCCGCTTTTCGCGCGGCGCCGGCGGCGAAGTCCCCAGATCAGACCCGATACCAGCAAGACGAACGCGCCGACCCACAGGCCGAAGCGGATCAGCCGCGGCTTGCCCTGTTGTTCGAAGGCATAGCGGTTGATCTGTTCGTCGGCGGTGTAGCCGGCGGGCATGTCGAGCACGCCGTTCGCCTTTGCATAGGTGCGGTAATCGGCCAGCATCCGCTTGTAGCGGTCGGGTTCGGCGGCGGCGAGGTCGCGCGTCTCGCCGGGATCGACCTTCAGGTTGAACAGCCGCCACTGGCCGTCGCCGGTCGGCGCGAGGTTGCGCACCAGCTTGTAATCGCCGCGGAACAGTGCCGCATTGCCCGACAGTTCATAGCCGAGCGGCGCGTCGCCATGGACGCTTCCCGCGCCGCCCTTCAGCATCGGGACAAGGCTGCGCCCGGTAATGGGTTCGACCGCCCTGCCGCGCCAGCTTCCGCCATGGCCCGCCACCCCGGCAAGCTCGGTCAGCGTCGGCAAGATGTCGGTGACATGCGCGAGGCCGTCGGTGATCCCGCCCGCGCGGATATCGGCATGGCCGGGCCATGCGATGATCAGCGGGACGCGCAGGCCGCCCTCGGCCGCGCTGAACTTGTAGCCCGAAAGCGGCGACGACGCCGCGCTCGCCCAGCCCGGCCCGATGGCGGAAAAGCTGCCGCGCCGGCCGATATTCGCGGTCGCGAGGTCATATTGCAGGCCGAGGAACAGCCGGTTGCGCAGGCTGGCGAACGGGTTGGTCGGTTCGGCGCCATTGTCCGACAGGAAGACGAAGATCGTGTTGTCGTAATCGCCGGCCACCTTCAGATGCGCGACGAGGCGGCCGACCTCGCGGTCCATCGCGGTCGCCATGCCGGCATAAGCCTGCATCACGCGCGCCGCCGCGGCGCGTTCGTCGGCGTCGAGTTTGCGCCAGTCGGGGGTCGTCGGCATCGTCACCATCGCCGCGCCCGCGGGCACGATGCCGAGTGCCGCGGCGCGCTTCGCCCGCGCTTCGCGGAGCGCCGTCCAGCCATCGCGATACATCGCCGAATAGCGCGCGATGTCGCTGTCGGGCGCCTGCACCGGGATATGGTTGGCGAGGAAGTTGATCGAAGCGAGGAAGGATTTGCCGCTGGCGCGCCCCTCCTCGATATAGTCGATCATCCGCTGCACGACGAAGCGCGACGAATAATAATCCTTGGGCAAGGTCGCCGGCTTGCCATTCTCGGTCCAGTTCGCCTTGTCGTACAGGCCCTCGATCGGGCGCTGTTCGAAATTGTCGGCGCCCGCATCGGCGAGGCTGAAGGCGCGGTCGTAGCCGCGGGCGTGCGGCAACCGCGCGGCGTCGCTGCCGAGGTGCCACTTGCCGGTCAGATAGGTGCGATAGCCCGCCGCCTGCAAAAGCTCACCGATCGTCACGACGCGGTGGTTCATCACCGTGTCGTAACCGGGCTTTCCGCGATGCTCGTCGGGGATCGTCTCGGGCATGTTGCCGAGGCCGTTGCGGTGGTTCATCACCCCTGTCTGCAGCATCGCGCGCGACGGCGAGCAGGACCCTGCGACATGGAAGTTCGAAAAGCGCATCCCGGCACGGGCGAGCGCGTCGATATGGGGGGTCGCGAATTCGGCGCCAAAGGAGCCGACGTCGGAAAAACCCCAGTCGTCGGCGAGCAGGATGACGATGTTGGGGCGGCTCGGCGCGGGCTTGGCAGGCTGCGCCTGAACGGGACAAGCGCCTAGCAGGGCGCCGATTGCGATGATGGCAGCACGCCGGGACCCGCCTAAGCGACCCGGCATTTAGTGGTCCTCCTGCGTACTGCCATCACTCCCACCCCCTCGGGATATGGCACTTACTATGTCAATATATCGCCAAGTCAATGGGGCGGTGCGGGAGCTTCAACCTTAACGCTCGCGATAGTCGGGCGCGCGCTTTTCGAGGAAGGCGGCGAGCGCTTCGCGATGGTCCTCGGTCGCCGAGAGGATGACCTGCTGGCGGTCCTCGATCGCCATCGCCGCCTCGAGACTGGGCGCGTCGATATTGAGATCCAGCGCCTGTTTCGAAAGACGGAGACCATAAGGCGAGGTCGCGAGCATCTCGTCGGCAAGCGCGAGACCGCGGTCCAGCAGCGCCGCTTCCTCGACGGTCTCGCTGACAAGGCCCGCGCGCAGCGCCCGCTGGGCGTCGATGAAACGGCCGGTCAGGATCATTTCGGACGCGAGGCTGGCGCCGACGAGGCGCGGCAGGAAATAGCTCGACGCCATATCGCAGCCGCCAAGGCCGATGCGGATATAGGCGGCGTTCGCCCTGAACGAAGGCGCGGCATAACGCACGTCGGAGGCGAGCAGCAGCGACAGCCCGCCGCCACACGCCGCGCCGTGACCGAGCGCGATGATCGGCTGCGGGCAGGCGCGCATCTTGCGATAGATATTGCCGATGCGTGTCTGGGTGCGCAGCGTGCGAAGCACGGGCGTTTCGTCGCTCGAGCGGTCTTCCTGGATGTCGAGCCCGGCGCAGAAGCCGCGCCCCGCGCCGCGCAGGATCACGACGCGGACCTCGGAGCGGTCGGCGAGCGCGCCGAAATAGGCATTGAGTTCGTCGACCAGCCCCTCGCTCAGCGCATTGAGGCGTTCGGGCCGGTTGAGCGTCGCGATCTCGACCGCGCCGCGGCGTTCGATCAGCAACGCAGTCACAATGTCTGACCGTCGTCGATGGTGATCACGCTGCCCGTGATACCGAGCGCCGCGTCGGAACAGAGCAGCAGAAGCGGCGCGTGGAGGTCGGTCGGCGGGCGCATCCGCTGGCGCGGGAAGCTCTTGACCATCGCGGCGCCCGTCTCGCTCTCGAACAATTCGGCGGTCATTTCGGATTCGAAATAGCCGGGCTGGATCACATTGACGCTGATCCCGCGCCGTGCCCATTCGCGCGCCAGCGCCTTGCCGAGGTGGCGCACCGCCGCCTTCGTCGCGCCATAGACCGAGGTCGCGGGAAACACCTTCTCGGCGGTGATCGATCCGATCAGGACGATGCGGCCATGTTGCTTCTCGCGGCTGCCCGCCTTGTCGAGACGCTTGGCCCCCTCGGTCGCGGTCAGGAAGACGCCGCGGACATTGGCGGCGAGCAGGAAGTCGACCTCTTCGACCGACAGGCCCATCGCCATCTTCTCGGTCGCGACGCCGGCGTTGGCGACGATCGTGTCGACGGTGCCGAAGGCCGCCTCGGCAGCGTCATAGGCGGCGATGGTCGATGCCTCGTCGGTGACGTCCATGCTGACCGCGATCGCCTGCCCGCCCGCCGCCTCGATCGCCGCGACCTGTTCGGCAAGCTTGTCGGCGCGGCGCGCTGCGAGCACCACCTTCGCCCCCGCAGCGGCGAGCGCCTTGGCGAAGCCCGCACCGAGGCCCGACGATGCCCCGGTGACGAGCGCGACGCGCCCCGTCAGATCGAATTTGGGTTGCTCCGCCATCACACTCCCTTTCCTTCGCTTGCTATGCATTTGGTCGCGATTGACGTTCACGTCAACCGGGCGGACGGTGGAGACGGAAAAGCGCGATAAATCTGTTGACGAACAGATTTTGTTCCCCTAATGTTCTTTTTGTGCACAATCAACCTCATCCCCCGTCGCGGCTGCCGAGCGCGGCGGGCGGGGGATAAAGGTTCGCTCAGCGTCCGTCGCTGGGTTTGACGATATATCGGTCGCGGTCTTCGACCGGCACATTGCCCTGGATCAGGTGGCGACTGGCGTAGACGCCGTTGCAGATATCGATGTCGAACCGTTCCTGATCGCGCCGCCGCGTTTCGTCCATGATGTCGCCGATCGCCTGCTCATCGACCTCGAGCCGCCGCAACGCTTCCTCCGCCATCACCAGCGCCGATTCGAACGTTTCGCGCACCTGATAGTCGGCGTGGGCATTCACCAGCTCGATCGCATGTTCGCGGTCGAAGGCGCGGGCGAGCAGCGGGGTGTGCGGGAATTCCGCCTTCACCAGTTCGACGATCTTGAGCGTCGTTTCGCGGTCGTCGGTGGCGACAATGATCATCCTGGCGTCCCGCGCTCCCGCCGCATGGAGGATGTCGAGCCGCGTCCCGTCGCCATAATAAATCTTGAAGCCGAAGGCCATCGATTCGCGGATCGCGATCGTGTCGGTATCGATCAGCGATATGGTGCAGCCGTTGGCGAAGAGCGGCTGGCTGACGATCTGGCCGAAGCGACCGAAGCCGATCATCAACACGCTGGCGTCGAGATTGTCGGCGACGTCGAGATCGTCGGCTTTGTCCTCGGCGCGCGGCATGAAGCGGTCGTGCAGGATCACCATGATCGGTGTCAGCACCATCGACACGATAATGATCGCGGTGAGGATCGCGTTGCTTGTCGCATCGATGATCCCGACGGCTGCCGCCGCGGCATAAAGGACGAAAGCGAATTCGCCCCCCTGCGCCATCAGCACCGCGCGCTCGACCGCCTCGGCATTGCTGCTCCTGAACAGCCGAGCGACCGCATAGATCATAATCATCTTGAGCGTCATGTAAGCGGTGACCGAGATTGCGATCAGGCCCAGATTGGCGGCGACGATATCGAGATCGAGCGCCATGCCGACGCCGAGGAAGAAGAGGCCGAGCAGCACGCCGCGGAACGGTTCGACGTCGGCCTCGAGCTGGTGGCGGAACGAGGATTCGGAGAGGAGCACCCCGGCGAGAAAGGCGCCCATCGCCATCGACAGCCCCGCCGTCTGCATCGCGAGCGCGGCGCCGAGGACGACGAGCAGCGCCGCCGCGGTCATCACCTCGCGCGCCTTTGCGCGACCGAGCAGGCGGAACATCGGGTCGAGCAGGTAGCGGCCCGCGAGGATCAGCCCGCCGATCGCGCCGAGACCGATCGCGACGGCGATCAGCCGGTCGGTCATCGAGACGGCTTCGCCGCCCGGCGCGAGGAAAGCGGTGAGCGCGAGCAAGGGCACGATCGCCAGATCCTCGAGCAGCAGGATCGCGATGATCCGCCGCCCCTTGGGTTGGCCCATCGCGCGCCGTTCGTCGAGCATCTGCATGACGATCGCGGTCGAGGTCAGCACGAACCCGGTGCCCGCGACGAAGCTTGCCGCGACCGGATAGCCGAGCGCGAGGCCGACGCAGATCAGCAGCGCGATCGCGCCGCCGACCTGCGCTGCGCCGAGCCCGAAAATCTCGCCGCGCATCGCCCACAGGCGCGACGGCTGCATCTCCAGCCCGATGATGAAGAGGAACATGACGACGCCGAGTTCGGCGACGTGGAGGATCGTCTGCGCGTCCGAGAAAAGCGCCAAGCCGAAGGGGCCGATCGTGAGCCCTGCGGCGAGATAGCCGAGCACCGAGCCGAGCCCGAGCCGTTTGAACAAGGGCACCGCGACGACGGCGGCGGCGAGCAGGATGACGATCGGCAACAAGTCGAACCCGTGCGCGGCGGCTTCGGCGGCATGTGCTGTTTCGGCGGCCATGGCCGGTCCCCTACCCGATCCTAACGCCCGAGCCCGCAGGCTGAGGCGGGCTCGAATCGAGACTTAGAGCATGATCAACCCGGACTGAAGCGCCTTCTCTCCTTCGTCAGGAAGTGCGCGCTGGGTGGTCCGTACCGATTCAGGGTGCGCGGCGCTCGGTCGATTGCGAATAGGGGCGTGCGCCGGAGGCCTTGCCCCACGCGGCATTTGGCTTCGCCTGCATCGTGAAGCGCAGCGTGCCGCCGCTGCGGATTTCGGCGTCAGAAATCCAGCTGCGGGTGAGCGGCTTGCCGTTGAATTCGACCTTGCCGACATAGGGATTGGCGTCGGAGAGGCCCGCCGTCTCGACGGTGAAACGCTTGCCGCCCGGCAGGTTCAACACCGCACGGTCGACGAAGGGGCGCCCGATCACATATTGGTTCGACCCCGGCGCTACGGGATAGAAACCGAGCCCGGTGAAGACAAGCCATGCCGACATCTGGCCCAGATCGTCATTGCCCGACAGGCCGTCGGGAGTCGGTTTATACTGGCTGTCGACGATCTGCTTCAGCCGCTCCTGCGTCCGCCAAGGCGCTCCCGCATAGGCGTAGAGATAGGCGACATGGTGGCTCGGCTCGTTGCCGTGGATATATTGGCCGATGAGGCCCGCAATATCCTCGGCATGGCTGTAATCGAGCTTCGAGATGTCATAGTCGAACATCGCGTCGAGCTTTGCCACCGTCTTTGCATCGCCGCCGAGGACGCGGAAGAGCGCGGCCTGATCCTGGGGCACGAACCAGCTATATTGCCACGCGTTACCCTCGGTATAGTCCGAACCATAGTTGATCGCGGTCGGGTCGAACGGCGTGCGGAAGCTGCCGTCGGCCTTGCGCGCGCGCAGCCAGCCGGTCTTCGCATCGAAGCTGTTCCGCCAGTAACCGGCGCGCTTGTAGAAGCGGTCGGCGATGTCCTTGCGGCCCATCTTTTCCGCCATCCGCGCGATCGTCCAGTCGTCATAGGCATATTCGACCGTCTTCGACGCCGCTTCGGGTTCGCGGTCGATCGCAACATAGCCGAGCTTCATATAATCGCCGAGCCCGCCATAGGGGGCGTATTCGGCGCTCGCGACCATCGCGTCCAATGCCTCGTTCGCGTCGAAATCGCCCACGCCCTTCATATAGGCGTCGGCGATTACGGGGACCGCGTGGTAGCCGATCATCGTCCAGGTTTCGCGGCCGTGGAACTGCCACACGGGGAGGATGCCGTGCGGGCTCACCTTGCGGCTCGCGACGAGCGATTTGACGATGTCGGTGTTGGTCTTGTCGGGCTGGACGAGCGTCAGCAAAGGATGCTGGGCGCGGAACGTATCCCAGAGCGAGAAAGTCGAGCGGAAGGTGAAATCCTTTGCGGCATGGACCTGATCGTCGGGGCCGCGATAGCGCCCGTCGACGTCGCTCCACACGCTCGGCGCGAGCAGACTGTGGTAGAGCGCGGTGTAGAGGTTGGTGCGCATCGGCGCGGGCGCCTCGATTTCGAGCGCGCCGAGCGCCTTGCGCCATTCGGCTTCGGTGCGGGCGCGGACGGCGTCGAAGCCGGCGCCTTCTGCATCGAGGTTGGCGACCGCGCCGGCCTCGTCGACGCCCGAGAGCGCGACGCGGACTTCGAGCGGGCCGGTCAGCGCGCCGAAATCGAGCCGCGCTTCGAGCGCCTTGCCGAGCTTTTCGGCGAGCGCGTCGCTACCGCGGCCGGGTGCCTGAAAGCCCTTGTAGGGAATTTTCTCGTCGCGATCGAGGAAGGCGTGGGACTTGAGCGGCGCCGAGAAGCGCATCGCGAAGAAAAGCTTGCGCCCCGGCGCCCAGCCGCGCGTTTCGCGGAAGCCGGTGAGCGTGCCGTCGGGGCGGAGGTGGAGGCCGGACCAGAGGATCTTGCCCGGATAATCATAGAGCGACGAGCGGAGGTCGAGGAGCAGGTGCGCGTCCTTGCCCGCCGGAAAGCTGTAGCGGTGGACGCCGACGCGCGTTCCCGCGGTGAGTTCGGCGCGGATGCCGCTGTCGGCGAGCGTGACGGCGTAGTAGCCGGGGCTCGCCTTTTCGGTGTCGTGGTCGAAGCGCTGGCGATAGCCCGAGCCGGGCTTTTGGGGATCGCCCGGATCGAGCTTGACCTTACCCACCTGCGGCATGACGAGGATGTCGCCGAGGTCCGAATGGCCGGCGCCCGAGAAATGCGTGTGGCTGAACCCCTGAATGGTGGGGTCGTTATAGCTGTAGCCCGCGGCATGATCGTAGCAGTCGCGGATCTGGCACGTCGCGTCGGTGTCGGGCGACAGCTGGACCATGCCGAAGGGCGCGGTCGCGCCGGGGAAGGTGTGGCCTTCGGGGCCGGTGCCGATCATCGGGTCGACCAAGGCGAGCGGGTCGGGCGCCGGCTGCTCGGCGAAGGACTGGATCGGCAGGAGGGCGAGCAGCGCGGCGGCCGCGGTCAGGCGTTTCATCGCGCCCTTGTGCCGCGAAGCCCGGGCGCTGTCCAACCTCCTCATGCGCGGACGCCGGCCGCGTCCATCGCGAGCGCGATGGCGCCGAGCGGACCCGCCATGGTTCCGAGTTCGGGCGACCGGACATAGGCGCCGCCGCCGGGAATCTGCATATAGCCCGCGAGGCTCTCCTCAAGCCGCGCGTTGATCCGCGGCAGCAGTTGCGGCTGGCCGGCGAGCACGCCGCCACCCATCGCGACGCGCATCGGCCCGGTCGTGCAGGCGAGCGCGTGCACCATCGTTGCCAGCGTGTGGACGATCGGCTCCCACACCGGATCATCGGCCGCGACGTCCGACAAGGACCGGCCGGCGAGCCGGGCGTTCAGCGCCGTTCCCGAGGCGAGCCCCTCGACACAATTATCGTGGAAACGGCAGACGCTCGTCATATCGTCGCCATCAAGGCGCGGCACGAGGACATGGCCAATTTCGCTGTGGCTGAAACCGCGCGTCGGACGGCCGTGGACGATCAGCCCCACCCCGACCCCGGTGCCGACGGTGACATAGGCAAAGTCGTCGAGACCGCGCCCGCTGCCCCAGCGGATTTCCGCGAGCGCGGCGCCGTTGACGTCGGTGTCGAACCCGATCGGGACATCGAAGGCCGATTGCAGCGGCCCGAGCAGGTCGGCGCCTTCCCAATCGGCTTTGTTCGTCGCGCCGATCTGGCCGTAATCAGCCATTGCGGGATCGAGCCGGATCGGCCCGAAGGAAGCGATACCGAGAGCGCAGAAGCCGTATGACGACGCCCAGCTATCGAGCACCGCCTTGATCGCGGGCAGCGTTTCCCAGGGCACGGTGGTCGCGATCGTTCGCTGGTCGCGAATGTCGTCCGGTCCCGACGCGAGCGTGCAGATGCACTTGGTGCCCCCCAACTCGACGCCGGCGAACAGGCGCGTTTCGCCGCGGTCTGTTACGGGACCATCCATCAGCGCCACCCCTTCGCTCGGTCGGTCAGGCTTGTGGAGGGGGCCGGACCGCCATGCAAGGCCGAAGCCATCGATCCGGCGCGCCGGTGTGGCGGGATTTGGGGAGATTTCACGACGGATTCCGTTCTTATCATTGTCTTTTCGCTACCAATTATTCTTTTTCGGGCTCATGCGAGAGCAGTGTCGAAAGAGGGCGGGCGATCGGCCTTTGCGGTGCCGAACGCTGACGGCGTGGCGCCCATTTCGAAGACCAGCTCGCCGCCGCCGATCAGGTCGGCGTGCGCGATCCAGTTCTTGCTCCACGGCTTGCCGTTCCAGCGCACCGACTGCACGTAAGGACGATCGGGGCCATTGCCCTCGGCGCGGACGGTGAGCGCCTTGCCCGCGCCCACCGTCACCTCGGCGACGTCGAACAGCGGCGATCCGAAGACGTAGATCGCGCTCACCGGATCGACCGGATAAAAGCCGAGCGCCGAGAGGATGAACCACGCGCTCATCTGGCCGCAATCGTCATTGCCGATCACCCCGTCAGGGTCGTTCTTGTACATTTCGGTGAGCAGGCGCCGCACCATCGCCTGCGCCTTCGCGGGCGCGCCGCAATAGGCGTACATATAGGCGACATGGTGGTTCGGCTCATTGCCGTGCGCATATTGACCGACCAGCCCCGAAATGTCGGGCGGCGCATTGTCGGGCAAGGTCGAGGGCGCGTTGAACAGCGCGTCGAGCTGTTTCTCGAACGCCGCGTCGCCGCCGAAATGCTCGATCAGCCCGTAGACGTCATGCTGGTTGAGGAAGGTCGCCTGCCAGCCATTCGCCTCGGTATAGTCGCGCCACTTTTTGACGTTGTGGCCGATCTGGACGGGATCATAATCCTGCCACCAGCTGCCATCCTTGAAGCGGGGGCGCGCGAAGCGCGTTTCGGGGTCGATGACGCCGCGATAATTTTGCGCGCGCTTGCGCAGCGCCGCGGCGTCCTCCTTCGCGCCGACTGCGTCGGCAAGGTGCGCCATCGCCCAGTCGTCATAGGCATATTCCTGCGTCCGGCTGACCGACTCCCACACCTCGTCGCACGGGATATAGCCGAGGTCGTAATAGAAGCCGCGGCCCAAGGTGCTGTCGATATCCTTGTAGTCGCGGTCGAAGGCGCGGCGGCGGATATTGGGCCAGGCGGCGGCATAGTCGGCCGCGATTCCCTTCGCATGCGCCTCGGCGAGCACCGACACGCCGTGCCAGCCGATCATGCACGCGGTCTCGACCCCCTGCAGCGGCCAGACGAGCGGGCCCGCGGGGCTCTGCGCGGTCTGGCGGCAGATGTCGCGCGTCAGCAGCGCGGCACGGTCGGGATCGATCAGCGTCAAGAGTGGATGGAGCGCGCGATAGGTGTCCCACAGCGAATAGGTGCTGAAGGCTTCCTCACCCTTTTCCGCGCGGTGGACCTGCCGGTCGAGCCCGACATAGCGGCCGTCGCGGTCGGTGAAAAGCGTCGGCGCGAGCTGCGCGTGATAGAGCGCGCTCGCCATGATGACGCGCTGCGCCTCGGTGCCGCCCGACACGCGGACGCCGCCGAGCGCCTTGGTCCAAGTGGCGCGCGCGGCCGTGACCGCGCCGTCGAAATCCCAGCCCTTCGCTTCACCGGCGAGCGCATCGCGCGCGCCCTGCACGTCGACCGCCGAGAGGCCGGTCTTGATCAGGATCGGGTCGCCGCCCGCCTCGTCGAAGAAGAAGGCGACCTTGAGCTTGTTACCCTTGATCGACGTCGCGCCGTCGGGCGCGGGATTACCGTCGTCGCCGAAGAATTGGACGCGGTCGGGGCGGCGCGACATCTGCAGCGCGAAATGGATGTGACGGCCCTTGGCCCAGCGGTTGACCTGCCGACTGCCGGTAAGCGTGCCGTCGTCGCCGAGGTCGAGCGACGCCTTTTCGACGACGATCCCCTTGTCCCAGTCATCCTCGATCGCGTGGGCGAAATCGATCAGGATATGCCCTGCCCCTTGCCCGAAATGATAGCGGTGCAGCCCGCAGCGTTCGGTCACGGTGAGTTCGGCGAGCACGCCGGTCTCGAGCTTCACGCGGTAATAGCCAGGTTCGGCATGTTCGTCCGAGTAGCGCTGACGAAAGCCCTCGCCGGGCTTTTCGATCGTGCCGGGTTCGAGCTTCAGCTCGCGCCGCGTCGGCACGACGAGCACATCGAGCATGTCGCCGATTCCGGTTCCCGACAGATGAGTATGGCTGAACCCCATGATCGAGCCATCTTTCTGGTGATAGCCCGAACAGGCGTCCCAGCCGTGGGTGTTCGTATCGGGGCTCAATTGCGCCATCCCGAACGGCAGCGACGCGCCGGGGAAGGTGTGGCCGTGCCCGCCGGTGCCGATGAAAAGGTTGGGCTTGCCGACGGCGAGTTCGCCGCCCCCGCCCGCGACGCGCGAGCAGCCGGCCGGGATCGCGCCGCCGAGCGCGAGCAGGCCGGTGGTGGCAAGAAGCTGGCGGCGGCTGGTCGTGATCATCGCCCCCTCCCGCTCACAGCGGCCGCGACAGCAGCGCGGGACGCTTGTCGGCGACCTCGACGATCAGCTGGCCGAACAGCGCGTTGGCCCACGCGAACCAGCTGCGCGTGAAATTCTTCGGATCGTCCTTGTGGAAGCTTTCGTGCATGAAGCCGGTGCCGCCGTGCGTCGTCTTCAGCCAGCGCAGGCATTGCAGGATTGTCGCATCGTCGTCGGCGTTCATCGCGCGGGTGATGATCGACATCGGCCAGATCATATCGAGGCCGATGTGCGGCCCGCCGATCCCCTCGGCCGCTGTGCCCTTGAAGAAATAGGGGTTGCGGTCGGACCAGGCGAGTTCGGCGGTGCGGCGGAACAGCGGGTCGTTCCTGTCGACAACGTCGATCAGCGGCAGGCCCGACAGGCTGGGCACATTGGCATCGTCCATAAAGACATAATTGCCGAAACCGTCGATTTCATAGGCCCAGACCTGCCCACCCTTGCCGTCGTCGATCAGCGCATGCGCTTTCAGCGCGGTCTCGACCTCGGCGGCGAGCGTCTCGGCGGCGGCCGCCGCCGCATTGTCGGCGCGCGCTTCGCGGTGGACGGTCGCGATCTTGCGCAGCACCGACACCGCGAACAGGTTCGACGGGATCAGGAAGGGATAAAGGCACGCGTCGTCCGACGGGCGGAACATCGAGTGGATCAGCCCGATCTTTTTCGTCGGCCGGCCATAGCCGCCGAGCATCAGGCTGTCCGACGGCTGGAGCGCGGGACGCTGAAAGCTGTACGGCCCCGGCCCGTCCTTGCGCTGCTGTTCGCGGAAGGTCTGGACCGCGAGCTTCATCGCGCGCGACCATGTCTCGTCGAACGGTGCCTTGTCCTTCGTGCGCGTCCAATATTCGTGGGACAGGCGCATCGCGTAACAGAGCGAGTCGATCTCCCATTTGCGCTCGGCGACGCCGGGCTTCATCTCGGTCTTGTCGGTCTGCGACCATTCGAGCTTCGACGGCGCGGTCGGGTCCTTGTCGAACGCATTGGCATAGGGGTCGATCAGGATGCAGCGCGCCTGCCGCTGGATCAGCCCCTGAAACAGCCGCTTCAGCTTCGGATCCTTGGCGACGAGGTGGATATAGGGCTGCACCTGCGCCGAGCTGTCGCGCAGCCACATCGCCTCGATATCGCCGGTGATGACGAAGGTGTCGGGGCGGCCATCGAGCGTGCCCGTCTGGACCGTCGTGTCGAGCGTGTTCGGGTAGCAATTCTCAAACAGCCAGGCGAGTTCGGGGTCGGCGATCCGCGCCTTCACGCGCGCGATCTCGGCCTCGATCGCGGGGCTGGTGAAGGCGCGCTCGGCGGGGACGGGGCGCTTGCTGGCGAAGCCAGTGGCGGCGCGTGCGGCGGTCGGCACGGCGGCGGCGAGCGCGAGCGCACCGGCTCCGGCCATGATTTCGCGGCGGCCCAGGGTCATGTTCATCTCCGAATTCATTTGGACGGCGCGCTGATCGAGAAGGGCGCGTCGGCGGGGGCGGTGCCCCATTGCTTGTTGGGCTTGGCGCCCATCACGAAATCGACCGTGCCGCCCTGCGACAGCGCGCGGTGGGTGAAATAGGTCTTGGTTAGCGGCTTGCCGCCGAGCGCGACCGACTGAAGATAGACGTTCGCATTGCTGTTGTTCTTCGCGTTGATCGTCAGCGTCTTGCCGTTCGGCATGGTCAGTTCGGCCTTCTGGAACAGCGGGCTGCCGATCGCATATTCGCCCGTCGCCGAGGCGACCGGATAGAAGCCAAGCGCCGAGAAGACATACCAGGCCGAGGTCTGGCCATTATCCTCGTCGCCCGGATAACCATCGGGCGCCGACGAATAGAGCTTTGCCATGATGTCGCGCACATGATGCTGCGTCTTCCACGGCGCACCCGCCCAATTATAGAGATAGGGCATGTGCTGGATCGGCTGGTTGCCATGGGCATATTGGCCCATGTCGACGATCTGCATCTCGCGGATCTCGTGAATCACCTGACCGTAATAGCTTTCGTCGAAGATCGGCGGGGTGGTGAAGATCGCGTCGAGCCGCTCGACGAATTTCTCGCGCCCGCCCATCAGGTTCATCAGCCCCTGAACGTCCTGCATCACCGCCCAGCTGTAATGGAGCGCGTTACCCTCGGTGAAGGCGTCGCCCCATTTATAGGGGTTGAACGGCGTCGACCATGACCCGTCCTGGTTGCGGCCGCGGATCCAGCCGCTCTGATTGTCGTAGAGCTTCTGGTAGTTCAGCGCCCGCTCGCGATATTTCTTCGCATCACCGTCCTTGCCAAGCAGCTTTGCGAGCTGTGCGATCGAGAAGTCGGCGGTCGCATATTCGAGCGTGCGCGCGGCATTTTCATTGATGCCGACGTCATAGGGGACATAACCGAGGCGGTTGTAATATTCGGCGCCTTCGCGCCCGACGGCGGCGATGACCTTGCCCGCCTTGTCCTTCGGCCGGCCCTCGCTCGTCGTCGCATTCTTGATCATCGCCTCATAGAGCGTCTCGACGTCGAAGCCGCGCACGCCGTTGAAATAGGCATCGGCGATCAAATTCGCCGAATTCGACCCGATCATCACATTGCGATAGCCGGGGCTCGCCCATTCGGGGAGCCAGCCGCCCTGCTTATAGGTGTTGACCAGCCCCTGCATGATCTGGCTGTCGAGTTCGGGATACATCAGCGCGAAGAAGGGGAAGACCGCGCGCCACGTGTCCCAGAAGCCATTGTCGGTGAACATGTAACCATCGTGCACCTTGCCGTCATACGGGCTGTAGTGGACGATCTTTCCGTTCGCGTCCTTTTCGTAAAAGACGCGCGGGAATTGCAGCATGCGGTAGAGCGACGAATAGAAGGTGCGGATTTTTTCGGGGTCCGGATCGGTGACGCGGATGCGCGAGAGTTCCTTCTCCCACGCCGCCTTCGCCTTTGCCTGCGTCGTGTCGAAGCTGTCGCTGCCGATTTCGCTGCGCAGGTTCAGCAGCGCCTGTTCGGGGCTGATGAACGACGAGGCGACGCGGACATGGACCTTGTCGCCTTTTTTCGTCTTGAAACTCAGCACCGCGCCGACATGATCGCCCTCGCGCGCCAGCTCGTTCGTCGGCGCGTTGTCGCCGGCCCAAGTGCGCGCGAGCGTGAAGTCGCGGTCGAATTCGGCGACGAAATAATTGTGGAAATTGTCGGGTACGCCGCCGTTGTTGTTGCGGACATAGCCGGTGATGCGGCGGTTCTTGACGTCGACCTTGACCATCGATCCGCCCGCGAGCCCGTCGAGCAGGATGTGCGCGTCGTCGCTTTCGGGGAAGGTGAAGCGGAACTGCGCGGCGCGCTCGGTGGGGGCGACCTCGGCGGTCACGTCATAGTCGGCGAGATAGACCTTGTACGAATAGGGACGCGCGACCTCGGCCTTGTGGCTGAACCAGCTGCCGCGCTCCTGCTGCTTGACCTTCACCGGCCCGGTTTCGGCCATCAGCGCGAAGGCGGCATAATCGTTCATCCACGGGCTCGGCTGGTGCGTCTGCTTGATGCCGCTGATCTTCTCGCCGTCATAGGTATAGCCCCAGCCGCTGCCGGGCTCGCCCGTCACCGGGGTCCAGCTGTTCATGCCGAAGGGGACCGCGACCGCGGGATAGGTGTTGCCGTAGGACAGGCGATAGCTCGAATCGGTGCCCATCAGCGGATTGACGTAATCGACGAGCGCGATCTGGTTCGCGCTCGATTGCGCGAGCGCAGCGGGTGCGGCGACGCTGGTCAGCACGAGCGCGCTCGCGGCGGCGCCCAGCATCGTCTTGCGGATCGTCTTCACTTCGTCTCTCCCCTGTTTGCCGTTCGTGCCGGCAGCGGGCGCGCTGCGACGCCCTCGTTCGTCATTTTGACCGGCGCGATCGTCCCGTCGGCGTTGAAGATCATGCGGTCGATCGCGAGCTGGCGCCGCTCGCCGGCGTCCTCGTCGAGCGGCGGGCGATGATAGGCGATATACCAGTCGTCGGTGCCCGGCACATTGACCACCGAATGATGCCCCGCGCCGCGCGCGATCTTGAAGTCCTGCTGAAGAATCTTGCCCATCGGCTTGAACGGGCCGGTCGGCGACGGGCCCATCGCATAGGCGACCGAATAGTCGGGACCGGTCCAGCCGCCCTCCGACCACATCAGATAATAGACGCCCTTTCGCTTCACCATGAACGAGCCCTCGACATAGCCGGGGGGCGTGATTTCCTTGTAGGTCGTGCCGTCGGGAAAGGGGATGATCGAGGTCAGGTCGTCGCCCAGGCGGACGACATTGCAATGCTTCCAGCCGCCATAATAGAGATAATGCTGCCCATCATCGTCGCGAAAGACGAACTGGTCGATCGGCTGCGCACCATTGTGGAAGGCATCGATCAGCGGCTTGCCGATCGCATCCTTGAACGGTCCCTCGGGCCGGTCGCTGACCGCGACGCCGATACCGCCGAGCTGGTCGTCGGACTGGATGTCGTTGGCGCCGAAGAAGAGATAATATTTGCCGTCCTTCTCGATCGCCGACGGCGCCCACACGGCATAGGCGGCCCAGGCCACATTCTCGACGTCGAGCGCGTGGTCATGTTTCGTCCAATGGACGAGGTCGGGCGATGAAAAGACGTTGAAGAAGGTCTGGAAATGATAGGACGGCCGGACCGTCTTCTGTTCGCGCAGCTTTTTCTGCTGCTCGTTGAAATGCCCGGACAGGTCGGGCGTCTCGCCATGATCCGAATAGGTCGGATAAATCCAGTAGCGGTCGCCGAAGACGCGGATTTCGGGGTCGGCATACCAGCCGGGAACGATCGGATTTTCGGCCGATGCCGCACCGCCCGTCACCAGCGCCGCGCCGGCGATCAGCGATTTCAACCCGACCCGCATTTTCGCGTCCCCCATTTTACCGGCCCGCTCTCCGAAAGAGGCGGGTGGCTCCTTGCGGAGCCACCCGAGGGGGAGAGCCAAGGCGAAGCCCCATCAGAAGGTGTACGATACGCCAACATAGGCGCGGCGACCGAAATAATTGCTCCGGACGAAGCGCGCGTCGGTGTCGTTGCCGAGGTGCTGGCGCTCTTCCGACTTGGTCAGGTTGATGACCGAGGCGGTGAGGAGCAGCCCGTCCATCAGCTCGTACGAGGCGTTGATGTCGACCTGTTCATAGGGGTCGGTGTAGACGTTGAGGCCCGAGGCGAGCCCGCCGACGACTTCGCCGCGGCGGTTGTACGACGCGCGGACGAGGAACTTGTCGGTTTCATAGAAGACCGACGCATTGACCTGCGTCTTCGCGCTGCCGACGAGCGCCGATTTGCCGACCGTCTCGCCATCGAGCGTGATGTCGGCGACCGAGGTGTCGTTATAGGTGAAGTTCACCTGCGCGCCGAGGCCGAAGTCGAGCGTATGCTGGGCATAGACTTCGACGCCCTGCGACCTGGCGTTCGACCCGTTGGCGACGGTCGAATAGGGCTGGATCAGCACCTGCTCGCCATTCACTTCGCGCGTCACGTCGAGCACGAGCGGAACGACGAAGTCGGACACGTCCTTGCGGAACAGGCCGACGCCGAGCACCGAGCCGCGATCGAAATACCATTCGACGCCAAGGTCGTACTGCCAGGCCGAGAAGGGCTGGAGATCGGCGTTGCCGCCGCTGCCCGACCAGCCTTCGAATTCGCCGAACTGGCCGCGATCGAAGGCATAGGCCGCCGAACGATAGGTCAGCGAACGCTGCGACCCCAGATCGTTGAACGACGGGCGCGCGATCACCTTGGCGACCGCGCCGCGGACGACGACGTCGGGCACGACTTCGTAGACGACGTTCAGGCTGGGGAGCCAGTCGGTGTAGCTCTTCGACTGATCGATGCGCGTGTTGACGATCTCCTCGCGCTCGTCGAGCGGCCGCACCTGGCAATTGCCGTCGGGGCCGAGCGGCACGTCGGGATCAAACGGGCCGCCGGGGCCGTCGACGCAATAGTCGCTGAGATATTGCAGGCGGTCCGACGTCACGCCCGACTGTTTGGTGTGCGCGACGCGCAGGCCGATATTGCCGCGCAGCGGGCCGCTTTCGAAATCGGCCTGCACATAGCCGGCGAACACCTTCTCCTTGAGGTCGTAGGTGTTGTTCGGCTCGGGCACGCGCACCGACGGGCCATAGGTCGAGTTGATATAGTCGAGATAATTTTCGAAATTGATGCCCGGGAACAGGTTCGCGTCGAACCCGCCGGCGATGTTGCCGATCGGATTGTCGTAGAAATATTCGGGCCGCGCGACCGCACCCGCGGGCGTGTCCTGATAACGCAGCTTGGTGGCCGGATCGGCATACCATTCGTTGCGGCCGGTTTCGCGGTGGATGCTCATCTCGCGCCACTTGCCGCCGACGCGGAAGGCGCTCAAAAAGCTGTCGAAGCGGCGGACGAGATCAAGCTGGGCATAACGCTGCGAGATCGCGCTGTTGGTGAAGCCCGATCCGGTCGAGCCGACGTCGATCTGCGCGACGCCGTTCTTGATATTTTCCTGCAGCTCGGGCGAGAATTCCATGTTGAGGTTGCCGCCGGTGAAATCCCACGCGCTCAGGAAATTGCCGTTCTGCTCCTGTCCGGTGATCGTCAGGCGCGGTTTCGCTGCGACGCCGAAGCGCATCGACGGGCCGCCGGTCGCTTTCGTCTTGCCGAACTTCACCACCGCGTCGAAATTATCGGTGTTGTAGGCGACTTCGGTCTCAAACGTGTTCGACACCTGCTTTTCGCGGCTGTACGTCCCCGCGATCTGCGGCGTTTCCATCGTGCAGGGCGTCGCATTCGCCGAACAGCCGGTCCCCGCGGCCGGAACCTGGAAATTGGCCGACTGAAAGATCGTGCCGCTTTCGTCGAAGGTCGGGCCAGTGAAGAAATTGCCATAGCCCCATTCGGGGATCTTCAGCACGTTGCTCTGAAAGTTGCTCTTGTAGTCGAAGCGAAAATAATTGGCGGTGACGGTCAGATTTTCGAACGGCCGCATCTGTGCGGTCGCCTGGATGCCGAGCCGCTTGCGCTGCTGCGAGAAGACTTCGGCATTGACCGACTGCGGCGCCCAATGGCCCGAATAATGCGTGCCATCCTGTGCGGTCACGCCCTCTCCCGGCCAATAGGAAATCGCGTCGTCGTTTTCGAAAGGATTGCCGTTGACGTCGGTCGCGGGGGTGATGATGTCGCCGTTCGCGTCGCGGTCGCTCCACCAGCGCCAGGTTTCGGTCGAGCCGCGCAATTCGCGGTTCGAGCGTTCCTGATAGGTCGCGCCGATCAGGAAGCCGAGCCGCTCTTCGGGGTCTTTCCACGAAATCTGGCCGGCAATCTGCGGATCGAATTTCTTCGTCGTGTCCGAATAGGTGCCTTCGGCCGAGACGAAGCCCGACCAGGCCGGCAGGTCGAACGGACGGCGGGTGTTGAGAATCACCGTACCGCCGACGCCGCCTTCCTCGAGCCGCGCTTCGGCCGATTTATAGACTTCGGTGCTGGCGATGAAATTCGACGGCAGCAGCACATAGTTGAACGAGCGCGACGGATCGCCGCTGTCGGCACCGGCGATGAAATTGCCGTTGAGCAGCGTGAGCGTCAGGTCCGACTGGAGCCCGCGGATGCTGACGCGGCTGCCCTCGCCGCCGTCGCGGGTGATGATCACACCGGGAACGCGCTGCAGCGCGTCGGCGACATTCTTGTCGGGGAATTTGCCGATGTCCTCGGCGGTGATGACCTCGATCAGCGAGTTCGCCTCGCGCTTCTGCTCGAGGCTCTGTTCGATCGACTGGCGATAGCCGGTGACGACGATCGCGTCGCCCGGCGCCTCGGCCGCGTCGTCAGCCGGCGGGGGCGCTTCGGGCGCCGCCTGCGCGTGCGCCTGCCCCGCACCGCACAAGGCGACCATGGCGCCTGCGCTCAGCATCAGTTCGCGCACCAGCCGCTCGCGCCGCGCCGCCTTCGATATATGGATTTGTCCTGCCTTCATCACATCGACCTCCCTGTTCGAGGGGCTGTTCGCCCCCGCTCGTTATTCGGTGCCTTCGGGTCACCGAGCGGCGGACCCTTCGATCCGTTGAGCCTCTCTCAGAATATAAAAAACAATTTGTCAAAATAAATTTTTCAAACCGGGGGCGCGACGCGATGAATCGTTGCCAACCCGGCATAAATCCGCAGTTTTGCGTTGTTTATTGCGCCCCGGTGAGCCGTCGCACGACTCAGCGCCCGCCACCCCAAGCCGGGATGGCGGGTGCCGTCACGCTTTCACCCGATGCCCGTCAGTCGGGCGCCGGAGTCGTCCACAGCGGCGCGGCGATCTTTGCCAGCGCCTCCGCCGGCGCTTTCGGCACCGCGCGGTCATAGGTCAAAAGCCCGTTGATCTCGTCCTCGACATCGGTGGTCTGGGTATAGACCGAGGCGCTGAGCCCATTCTCCTTTGCCTGGCGGATCACGCCTTCCATCTTGCGGCGGAAACGGACGAGATATTCCTTCTCGTCCTGCGCGACCTGATAGCTCCAATTGCCCTTGCCCGGTTTCCAGATATGGCCCGGCACGGGAAAGCCGACGCCGCCATATTCGCCGAGCACGATCGCGCGATTCGTCTGAAGCGGCGGCGTCCTCGGCACGTCTTCATAGGTGTGGATGTCGAGCATCTCCGACGCCCCCGGCGCGACGTCGAGCCAGCCCGAATTGGCGTTCACCAGTCGCGAGGGATCAAGCCCCTTCACGAAGCGCGCGAGCGTCGCCGAATCATATTGACCCCACCCTTCGTTGTTGACGACCCAGGTGACGATCGAAGGAAAGGCCCGCAGTTCGCCGACCATTTCGGACAATTGCTTCTGCTGCTCGGCGAGCGTTTCCGAAGGGAAAATCGCCTGATACTGGCTGGTGCCGGCGAGATATTGATCCTCGCCGCCGCCCGAGGGCATGTCCTGCCAGATCAGCATCCCGAGCCGGTCGGCGTCGTGATAATAGCGCGCGGGTTCGACCTTGATATGCTTCCTGAGCATGTTGAACCCCGCCTTCTTCAGGAAGACGATGTCGCTCTTCATCGCCTCTTCTGACGGCGGTGTGTAGAGCCCGTCGGGCCACCAGCCCTGATCGAGCGTGCCGTGCTGGAAGAGCGGCTTGTTGTTGAGCAGGATCGCGGGTTGCCCCGCAACGCGGCCGGGGCCGATCGACACTTTGCGCATCGCGAAATAGGCGGCGACGCTGTCGCGCGGCGCCCCCTGAACCTGAGCCTTCGCATAGACGCGGCTTTCGTGGTCGGTGAAGCGCGAGTCATAAGCCTTGCGGTCGCGCTCGGCCTCGCCCGCATAGGGATCGGCGATCGTCACCAGTTCGGCCTTGAGGTCATAGAGATGGGGATCGTCGGGCGACCAGAGATGCGCGTCCGGGATCGCGAGCGTCGCCTGCCGGTTGGCGCGAATGATCGTCGAGGCGATCGGCTTGCCGCCCGCGCTCGCGGTCAAGCGCACCGCGTCGGTGTCGTTAGCCCAGCCCGAGAGCGCCACCGCGACATCGACGGTGCCGCGATCGATATCGGGGGTCGCGCGCACCTCGGCGATATGGAGCTTCGGCACCGGCTCGATCCACACCGTCTGCCAGATGCCGCTGACCGCGGTGTACCAGATGCCCGCGGGATCGAGAATCTGCTTGCCGCGCGGCTGCGTCCCCGCGCTCGTCGGGTCGGTGACCTCGACGACCAGCTCGTTCTCGCCGGCCTTGAGATAGGGGGTGATGTCGAAACCGAAGGCGTCGAAGCCGCCCTTGTGCGATCCGACGACCGATCCGTTGACGCGCACCGTCGCCTCATAATCGACCGCGCCGAAGTTGAGCATGACATTCTCGCCGCGCCAGTCGGCGGGGACGGTGAAGCTGCGGCGATACCAGATTCGGTCGTCGGGGGTGACCTTGCGCGCGACACGCGACAGTTTGGACTCGACCGGAAAGGGCACGAGGATCTGACCGTCCATCGTCGCCGGACGCTCGGCGGCCTTGGGCGCGATCGCATAGTCCCACAGACCGTTGAGATTGACCCAGCGTTCGCGCACCATCTGCGGACGCGGATAGAGCCGCCACGCGTTTTCAGGGGTGACCTCCCTGCCCCAGCGCGTCGTCAGCTCGCCGGTGTAGACGGCATCGTCGGCGGGCGGTGCGGCGGTCTGCGCCTGCGCCGCAAGCGGCGCGAGGGCAAGAAGGGATGCGGTGATCAGAAGGCTGCGCATGGTATCTCCTGTTGAAGAGGGGAGCCCGGGACCCAAGGGGGAAGGCGGATCCCGGGCTCGCGCCCCCGCGGAGGACACGGAGGCGAGGGGCTCGTCAGGTCAGCGTTTTCGCGACATCGAAGGCGGTGCGGCGCCGGGCGCGGCGCCCCACGCCTTGTTCGGTTTGGGGCCCATGGTGAAGACGAAGGTCGCGCCATCCTTGACGTCGTCATGGCTGAACCACGGCTTGTTCCACGGTTTGCCGTCGAGCGTCGCCGACTGGATATAGACGTTCGTATCCGAATTGCCCTTCGCGACGATGCGCAGCGTCTTGCCGTTACCCATGTCGAGGCTGGCGTCGTCGAACAGCGGGCTGCCGATGATATAATCCTGGCTCGACGGATCGACAGGATAGAAGCCGAGCGCCGAAAGCGCGTACCAGGACGAGGTCGCGCCCTGATCGTCCATGCCGGGATAGCCATAGCCCGCGGCGTCGCTGGCGTAGGTTTTCTCGAGGATCTGGCGTACCAGCGCCTGCGTCTTCCACGGCTGGCCGCTCCAGTTGTAATAATAGGGCGCCTGCTGGTCGGGCTGGTTGCCGTGGACATATTGGCCGATCACGCCGGTGCAGTCGCGGCAGATGCCCGTGGGATTATAGGGCTTGGTGAAAAACTCGTCGAGCTTGGCATTGAAGGCATCGCGCCCGCCAAGGAGGCCGATCAGCCCCTCTACGTCGTGCGGGACGAGCCACAGCGTCGACCAGCCCGACGCTTCCTTCATCATGAAATTATAATAGGGTTCCTGCGGGTCGAACGGCGCGATCCATTTGCCGTCGGCGGTGCGCCCGCGCATGAAGCCGATCGATTTGTCGAAGACGTTGGCGTAATTGCCCGCGCGCTTCAGGAACATCCGGTAGTCGGCGTCCTTGCCGAGCTTCTTCGCGTAGAGCGCGAGCGCATAATCGTCCCACGCATATTCGAGCGTCTTGTCGGCGCCCGCCTTGCCGCCGGCATAGGGCGGGCTGGGATTATGGTCGGGCACAATGTCCGAAATCCAGCCCTGCTTCATATATTCGGCGAGATAGCCGCGCGGCCCCTTCGGATCGGTCGCATTCTTGCGCAGATATTCATAGGCGGCTTCGTAGTCGAATTCGATGCCGCGTTCCCACGCGCCGAGGAAGAGGAACACCGCATTGTCGCCGTGGAACGAGGTGTTCATATAGCCCTTCTCGCGCGCCATCGCGAGTTCGGACGCCATGATGTTCTGGACCGCCGCGGGCTCCATCAGTTCGAGCAGGACGATCTGGTTGCGCCCCGTGTCCCAGAAGGGAACCGGGCCGTAACGGTCGTGCGTCGCGGTCTGGACCTTGCCATTGGTGTCGGCGAATTTCTCGCCCTTCTGCGCGATCAGCCGCGGCGAGGCGAAGGATTGGAACAGCGTCGAGTAGAAGAGCTTGCGCTGCTTGTCGGTGCCGCCCGTCACGCGCACGCGGTTCAACAGCTGCGCCCATGTATCGCGCGCCGCCTTGTGAACGCCGTCGAAGTCCCAGCCGGGCACTTCGGCGGCGAGCCGCTGCGTGGCCTGCTCAAAGCTGGTGCCGTGCGCCATCTTCACCAGCACCTGTTCGCCGGCTTTCGTTTTGAAGGTCACATAGCTGCCGGCGTAGCTGCCCGTCATCTCGCGCCCGCCGGGTTTCACGTCGCTGGTGCCGATGCCCCAGCCTTCATTGTCGCCGGGCGCCTTGCGGAAGGTGCCGAGCGCGGCAAAGGGCTTCGAAAATTCGGCGACGAAATAGCCGCCGTCG
Organism: Sphingopyxis sp. JAI108; assembly: GCF_013410105.1. Classification (GTDB taxonomy): domain Bacteria; phylum Pseudomonadota; class Alphaproteobacteria; order Sphingomonadales; family Sphingomonadaceae; genus Sphingopyxis; species Sphingopyxis chilensis. The sequence continues at coordinate 928,496 of NZ_JACCCJ010000001.1, read as the reverse complement.
GCACTGTCCTTGTCGTTCGATATGCCGCGTATGATGCGGTCGCCGACGACCTCGACCGAGCCGCCGTGGCGCGGCAGGTTGACGATGATGTTCGATCGCTGACTTTCGGGGAAGGTGAAGCGCATCACGCTCGCCCAGCGCGTCGCGGTCAGTTCGGCCTGCGTGCGGAAGCTGTCGAGATAGACCGAATAATAGCCAGGAAACGCCTTTTCGCGCGACTTGTCATAGTATGACTGGCTGTAGGCGGGCGGCGGCGACCAGTCGCCGACCACGGGCATGATGAAAGGCTCGGCGCCGCCGCCATAGGTCGAGCCGCCACCGCCGGTGAAACCGATCATCGTCGGGTTGGTGTAATAATAGGGAACGGGAACGCCGTTCGGATAGAGCAGCTCGATATTGTTGTTGACCGGCGCCGCCTCGACCGACCCGTGCGGCAGCCGCGCGCCCGGAGAGGTCTGTCCCGAATAGACGGGTTCGCCCGGCGGCGGCGCGTTGCCGATCACCGCGGGATCGTCGAGCGGCGCGGTGCCGACGAGCGGGTTGGCGAGATCGACCGGCGATTGGGCGGCAGCCGCCGAAAGGGCCAGCATCGCCGCCGAGCACGCCATCGCGGCGGCCGCCCTTCGCGCGCGCGATTGCACCCGGTTCGAACCCATTCCCTTTTCCATTGCGACCCTCTTCCCTGTAGTCTTGTCGTTGGTTACGCGTCTGTGCGGCGCGGCTGGCTGCGCGCCGCCGCGGTCATTGCAGGCGCCCCTCCCCCGGATAGGCCAGCAGCAGGTCGGCACCGGCATCGGCGGCGATCGTCACCGAACCCGTGAGCGCAAGACATTCGCCCGCTTCGAAGGCGACGCCGTCGGCGAGCCCGTTGCCCGCCACCGGGATCAGCCACGCCGTAACGCCGTCAGGAAGCGCGATTGTCCGCGCGCCGCCCGCGAGTCGTTCGAGCACGAACTTCGGACCGTCGACAAGCATCTCGCGGTCGTCGGCGACCCGGCCCGGCGACGGATAGGCGGTGTAGGGCCGTGGGTCGGCGACCGCGATGCCGTCGTCCAGATGCAATTCGCGCGGGCGGCCATAATCGTAGAGGCGGTATGTCGTCTCGCTGTTCTGCTGCACCTCGATCAGCGTCAGTCCGGCGCCGATCGCATGAACGGTGCCCGAAGGGACGTAGAAGAAATCGCCGGCCTTGACGGGCTTCCAATCGAGCAATTGCTCGATGCTGCCGTCGAGCGCGGAGTCGCGCAGCTTCGCCTTTTCGACCGGCGCCTTCGTCCCGAGCGCGATCGTCGAACCGGGCTCGGCACCGAGGATCAGCCAGCATTCGTCCTTGCCGCGCGGCAATCCGCGATCGTGCGCCTGCGCGTCGTCGGGGTGGACCTGTACGGACAGCTTTTCGCTGGTGAACAGATATTTGACCAGCAGATCGGGCGCCGCGTCGCCGGGCGTCTGGAACCATATTTCGCCGACTGGTTCGCCGCCCGCCGGGGGATCGCCAAACGGGGCCCGCAATTCACGCCGCCCCCAGGGCTTTTCCACCCGGTGAGTCGCAAGCAAGATCGCTGGCACCAAACCCCTCCTTCACAGCTCCGCCCGTCCTTCCGGGTCGGTTTGCCGGACATCCGGGAACGCATCCCGGCGGCCGATTTTTTACAGCCTGCCCCGTCCACGCCGTCGGCGTCAAGATAATAATGAAAATTAATTTATTTGATCAATTCGGCATTTATGGCATGTCCGGCGATCGACGAGGACGAGCGCCAAGCTCGATCCCGCGGGAGAGAGACGATGACCGGCAAGCCCGACGGCCCAGCATTTTCCAGAGAAAATCCTTCAGTCAGCCCGCGTCGCGGCGTCCTTGCCGCCGCCATCGGAACGGCGGCGCTCGCCGGCCTGTTGTTCGGGTTCGATACCGCGGTCATCGCGGGCGTGACCGGCGACCTGACCGCTCTGTTCGCCCTCACCCCCGAAACGCTGGGCATCACCGTTTCCGCCGCGCTGTGGGGGACGCTGGTCGGCGCCTTGTTCGCCGGCAAGCCCGGCGACGCTTTCGGCAGCCGCGACAGCCTGCGCGTGCTCGCCATCCTCTATTTCGTCGCGGGACTCGGCTGCGCGCTCGCGCCGGGCTGGACCTCGTTCCTCGCCTTTCGCTTCATATGCGGGCTCGCGATCGGGGGCTCGTCGGTCCTCGCCCCCGTCTATATCGCCGAGATCGCCCCGCCGCGGCACCGCGGCTTCCTCGTCGGCCTGTTCCAGCTGATGATCGTCACCGGCATCCTCGTCGCCTATCTCAGCAACGCGACGATCGCGGGCCTGGTCGGTGGAGAGACGGCCTGGCGCTGGAAGCTCGGGGTGACCGCCGCCCCCGCCCTGCTTTTCTTCATCCTGCTCTTCGCGATCCCCAACAGCCCGCGCTGGCTGCTCGCCAAGGGACGCCGCGACGAAGCAGGCATGGCGATGGCCCGCATCGGCGCGCCGACCGCCGAACTCGACCGGATCGAAGAGGCGCTCGAACGCGATCCGCCGGGCGAGAAGCTGTCGTGGCACCGGCACCGGCGGCCGATGATGCTCGCCATCCTGATCGCGATGTTCAACCAGCTGGCGGGCATCAACGCCGTCCTCTATTATCTGAACGACATTTTCGCGCGCGCGGGGTCGCTGTCGCCCGACCGGCAAGCCGTGATGATCGGCGTCGCCAACCTGGTCTTCACGCTCGCCGGCATGGCGCTGATCGACCGCCTCGGGCGCAAGACGCTGCTGCTCGCCGGCGCGGCGGGCATGACGCTGTGCCTCGCCGCCGCGGCCGGGGTGCTGTTCGGCGCGCTCGGCACCGGCCTGATGCTGCCCGCGCTGATCGGGTTCATCGCCTTTTTCGCGACCAGCCAGGGCGCGGTCATATGGGTCTATATTTCAGAAATCTTCCCGACGCCGGTCCGTGCCCGCGGCAGCGCGCTGGGCGCCAGCACGCACTGGTTGATGAACGCGCTGATCGCCGGGATATTTCCGGTGCTCGTCGCCTGGTCACCCGGCGCGCCCTTCGCGATCTTCGCCGCCGCGATGGTTGTGCAGTTCGTCGTCGTCGCGGCGGTCTTTCCCGAAACGAAGGGCGTCGATCTCGACGAAATGGCGCAGCGGATCGAGTAAGCTCGGCGGATCAGCGGCCCGCCTGCATCAGGATCGATTCCGACGGCAGGATATGGTCGAGGAAGGGGATGATCGCGGCGCCGATCGCCGAAGCATCGTCGGACGCCCCGGCGCGCCGCACAGGTGCGACCACCGGAAGCTGGAGCCCCGTCATCCGGGCGTTGAGCCGTTCGACCAGGCCGTCGACCAACTTGCCCGGCAGCCGCCCACCGATCAGGATTGCGGCGGGATTGATCAGGCAATTGACCGCGATCAACGGCTGGACGAGCGCATCGGCGGCATCGTCGAGCCATTGCAGGATCACCGCTTCGCGATCGGGCGAACTGCCGAGCAGGGTGTCGGGGGCATCAACGTGATGCCCCGCGGCCTCGAGCCGCGCGTAGAGCGCCGACAGCGAAACCGTGTCCTGCACATTCGCCCCCTTCCCGCGTTCGGGGTCGGGCATCGCCCAGATCTCACCCGAACGCGAATCGGCGCCGCGGACATAGCTGCGATCGATGACGAGTCCTCCGCCCAGCCCCGCGCTGATCAGCAGGTAGAAGAAGCTGGGCAGCGCGATGCCGTTGCCGAGATGGACTTCGCCGAGCGCCGCCGACGCCGCGTCATTGTCGGCATGCAGCGGCCAGGGAAGCACCTCGCCGAGCAGCGCGCCGAGGTCGATCCCGTCCCACGCATCATATTCCGTCGGCCGATGCGGCAGCGCGATGCGGCCAAGATCGTCGGGAAGCGCGATCCCGACGCCGAGGATGCGCGCCCGGTCGACCCCGCCCTCATCGAGCAGTCGGGGCAGGATGTCGCGCACATGGTCGACGACCGTTTCGGGAAGCGCGAAAGCGATCTCGCGCGTTTGACGGCTGCGGATTTTCCCCGCGAGGTCGAGCGTCACCAGCGTGATGTGGTCGCGGTCGATGTTGAGGCCGATCGCAAAGGCGCCGTCGGGGTCGATGACGATCCGCATCGCGGGCTGGCCGCGCTTTCCCTGCAGACGGCCGGCCGGCTTGACGAGGCCGAGATCGATCAGCCGTTTCGTGATGTTGACGATCGTCGGCGGTGTCAGGCCGGTGACTCGCGCGAGGTCGCTCCGCGTCGTCTCTTCGGTGAGACGGATCGCCTGAAGGACGATCCGCTGATTATAGTCGCCCGCGCGCTCGAGATTCGTTCCCGACAGGCTGAGCGTCAGCCGCGCGTCGCGTGCCTCGGGGCCGCTCGTGGCCGATTGGCGGCGGTCGCGACCCGGAAAGTTGAGGCTCATTGCAGGTCTGTCCTCCAAGCTTGTTAGAATGCCCGGCGCCCCCCGCCAAACAGACTCGTCACATAAAGCGTAGTCGCTTTAATAATTCGATTTTAGATAAAGCGGAGCGCCGGCCTTCTGTCAATCGAACGCCGCCGGCCTTATCGCTTCGACGCGATATAAGCGGCGACCTGTTCCTCGAGGATGTTCAGCGGCAGCGCGCCCTCGCTCAGCACCGCTTCGTGGAATTCGCGAATATCGAAGCGCGGTCCGAGTTCGCGTTCGGCGCGCTCGCGCAGCTCGGCGATCTTCAATTGCCCGACCATGTAGCTCGTCGCCTGTCCGGGCCAGTTGAAATAGCGGTCGACCTCGCGCGCGATGTCGGTGTCGGCGACCGAGCTGTTCGTGCGGAAATAGGCGATCGCCTGCTCGCGCGTCCACCGCTTCGAGTGGATGCCGGTGTCGAGCACCAGCCGGATCGCCCGCCAGACCTGCAGCGACAACATGCCGAACCGGTCATATGGAGTCTTGTACACGCCCATCTCGTTCGCGAGCCGTTCCGAATAGAGCCCCCATCCTTCGATATAGGCGCCGTATCCGCCGAATTTGCGGAACTTCGGGATGCCGGCCAGCTCCTGTTGCCGCGCGATCTGAAAATGATGCCCCGGCGCCCCCTCGTGCGCGGCGATCGCCGCGACCTGGACCTTTTGCGTCTGGTTCATGTCGACGAGGTTCACGTAGTAGATGCCGGGCCGCGATCCGTCCGCCGACGGCGGGTTATAGAAGGCGGTCGAAGCGGTCGCCTCGCGCCACTTTTCGACCGCGCGAACCTCGAGCGCTGCCTTGGGCAGCACGCTGAAATAGCGCGGCGCCGCCGCCATCGCCGCGGCGATCACCGCGCGCGCATCGGCAAGATAGGCTTCGCGCCCGCCTTGCGTGTTCGGATATTTGAGCTTGGGGTCGGTCCGGATATGATCGAAGAATTGCTCGAGCGTGCCTGCAAAACCGACCTCGCGCTTGATCGCCTCCATTTCCTCCCGGATCGCCGCGACCTGCTTCAGCCCGAGCTCGTGGATCTGGTCGGCGGTGAGGTCGGTCGTCGTCGAAGTCTTCAGCCGGTCGGCATAATAGGCCTCGCCGTCGGGCAGGCTCCACACGCCGAAATTGCCCTTCGACCGGGGTTCGATCTCGTCGATCGCGGCGATGAGGACGTCATAGCCGTGCTTGAACGGACCCGTCAGCGCCGCAGCTGCATCGGCGATCAGCTTGGCCTTGACCGCGTCGGACGCGTCGAGCGCGCCGACCTTTTTCCCGAAGTCTGCGAGCAATGTCGAATCCGCTCCAGCGTCGAACGGCGCGCCGACGAGGATTTTCTTCGCATCGGCACGCGCGGGCGCGAAGTTGACCTTGTTGGGCACGGCGCCCGCCGCCGCCTGTTCGCGCATCGTGGCGGCGACCTCGCGCATCACGCGGTCGGTGTCGCGCAGACGCCCGATATAAGCCTCGGCATCGGCGACGCTGTCGACCTTGTGATTGTTGATCAGCAACACCGGAATATCGCCCGCCGGGCTGCCGCTGGTCGTGACCGGGAAGCGCAGCTTGCGGAAGCGGAAGGATTCGCGGCGCCGCTCGACGTCATATTCGAACAGTCGGTAGCTGACGCGCGCGCTCGGCCCCAATTGTTCGGGGCGGAAGCGCGCGCGCATTTCCTTCAGCTGTCGTTCGAGCAGTTCCTGTTCGCGCACCGCGGCGGCATCGGTATAATCGTCGAGCCGGTCGTAATCGCTCTTGAGCCCGAGCTGCGTCTGGCTTTCGGGCTGAAGCGCGATCCGCGCGTCGAAAGCGTCGTCGAGAAAGCGGAGCAGCGCCTCGTCCTGCGTCGTCGCCGGCGCCGCCTCGGCCATCGCCGGGGCGGGCATGACCGCAAGCGGCCATATGGGGGCCAACATCAGGGCAAGGGCGAAACGCATAAAATTCTCCTGTCGAATGCGTCGCTTGTACCCACCGCTTGCTTCGGCGCAATCGATACCGGCCGGCACCGGACCGACGGCAGCGGATTTCCCATCGACGATTGCAGGTGTGAGACGGCGCGGCTAGCCACTCGCGGATGATCAAGCTCCGTTCCCGCCGCCTTCTGGCCGCGCTCGCCACTCTTGCCTCCCTAGGCTTCGCGACATCGCCGATGGCGGCGGCATCCGAAGCGACGCTCTATGCGGGTGCGACCGTCATCGACGGCACCGGCGGCGCGGCCCGCCCCGATCAGGACATATTGGTCGACGGCGAGCGCATCGTGGCAGTCGCGGCGCATGGGTCGCTGGCGGTGCAGGCCGGGACGGCCCGGCGGGTCGACCTCGCCGGGCGCTTCGTCATTCCGGGGCTGATCGACAGTCACGTCCACCTCGCGACGCCGCCGAACCGGACCCGCGCCGAAGCGATCCTGCGCCGCCAGCTTTATGGCGGAGTCACCGCCGTGCGCGACATGGCCGACGACTTGCGCGCGGTGGGCGATCTGGCGCGCGCTTCGCTGGTCGGCGAGATCGCCGCCCCCGACATTTATTACGCCGCGCTGATGGCGGGGCCGCCCTTTTTCGCCGACCCGCGCGTCCTGTCGGTCAGCCGCGGCTTTGCGCCGGGAACGGCGCCGTGGATGCAGGCGGTCGATGCCGATACCGACTTGCGCACCGCGGTGACCCTCGCGCGCGGCACGTCCGCCACCGCGATCAAAATCTATGCCGACCTTCCCGCCGAGCGCGTCGCGGCGATCATCGCCGAGGCGCACCGCCAGAAAATGACGGTCTGGGCACATAGCGCCGTCTTCCCTGCCCGCCCCGCCGAGGTGATCGCCGCGGGCGCCGATGTCGTCAGCCATGTCTGCTATCTGGGCTATGAGGCGCAGCCGCAGATGCTCGCGGCCTATGAGGATCGCACGCCGGTCGACGAAACGCGCCTCGCGCCGACAGGCGACGATCCTGTCGTCGCCGACCTCTACCGGGCGATGGCCCGGCAGGGCACGATCCTCGACGCGACCGGCAGCCTGTTCGTCAAGTTCGAAGCCGCGCGCAAGGCGGACCCGAAAGCGAAGCCGCTGCGTTGCAGCGGCGCGCGAACGACACGGCTGACCCGGCAAGCGTGGCGCGCCGGCATTCCGATCGCGGCCGGCACCGACTTCGTCGATCCCGCAAGCAACCCCTGGCCCGAAGTCCATGCCGAGCTGCGCTATCTGGCGCATGATGTCGGCATGCCGCCGCTCGCCGTCATCCATTCGGCGACGCTGGTGGGCGCACGCGCGGCGGGGCAGGACAAGGATATGGGGTCGATCGAACCCGGCAAGCTCGCGAACTTCGTCGTGCTGGCGGCCGACCCGCTGACCGATATCGACAATATCGAACGAATCGAGATGACGGTGAAGCGCGGGCGCGAATATCGGCGCGCCGACTATGCCGCGCCGACGCCGAAGGAATTGGCCGAAGCGGATTGATGGCCCCCCGGACAGCGGGATTCGAACCTCCGGCGTGCAACCGTCAACCGGCCGCAGCGGCAATCCACACGGCGACGATCCTTACAAAAGCGAGCCCGAGGGGCTTGCCGCCGCCCCTCGCAGCTCGGCCTCCTGAACCGATCATCACATTTTAAAATAAAATGAAATTATTTAAGTTGTCATATGACTGATAATGAGTACAGTGGGCGGGCATGGCGCTGAACGCGTCAGCAACGGGAGGATGGGCGCGTGAAGCAGGGCGGCAGCGAAGCTGTGCACGATGATCGACTGGCGCTGCGCAAGCGGCGGCCGTCACTGGTCGATGCCGCTTGCGAACATATCCGCACCAGCATTTTATCGGGCGTACACGGGCCCGGCGCCCAGCTCCCCACCGAGGCGGAATTCGTCGATGTGCTGGGCGTCAGCCGGACGGTGATTCGCGAAGCGATCGCCCGTCTCGCCGCGGCGGGACTGGTCGAGGCCCGGCAAGGAAAGGGGCTCTTCGTCAGCGAGACGGCGCGTTATCAGGCTTTCCAGATCACACGCGACGAGGTCGAGAATCTGAGCGACGTGATCCAGTTGCTGGAACTCAGGCTCTGCGTCGAAACCGAAATGGCAGCGCTGGCCGCCGAAAGGCGCAGCGAGGTTGACGTGATGAACATGCGTCAGCAGATCAAGATCCTTGGCGAGGCGGCGGTCGGACTCGAGGATTCGGTGAAGGCCGATGTCGAATTCCACAACGTCATCGCACGGGCGAGCAAGAACAGCTATTACGCCAAGCTGATCGATTTCCTGGGCGTCCGCCTCGTCCCGCCTCGCTCGCTCTATCTGCGGCAAGGCCAGGCCTATATCGGCGACAGCTACAAAGCGGTGATCAGCGCGGAGCACGAAGCGATTCTCGACGCCATCATCCGCCGCGACCCTGACGCCGCGCGGGTGGCAGCGCGAACGCACATGAGCGGCAGCCTCAAGCGGCACCGCGAATTGCACGACTTCATGTCGTCGAACAGCCCGACGGGCTGAACCACACCAAAGCACAGACCTGAAGGAGAACTCAGGCACCGAATGACGTCCGGCAGAATAATAAGATCAATCTGCCAAACTTGTATGATATCTTATAGGGAGAGGTCCATTGAAGGTCAGTCTTCGCGCCTCCGTGGCGCTGATCGCATTCGTAACCGGTGCGCCCATGGCAATGGCGCAAACCGCGCCGCCCACCGATCCGGCCGCAAGCGAGGCGCAGGACGGCGACATCGTCGTCACCGGCATCCGCCAAAGTCTTTCCCGCGCTGCCGAGATCAAACGCGAGTCGACCGGGGTGGTCGATTCGATCGTCGCCGAGGATATCGGCAAGCTTCCCGACCTGACCACGGCGTCGGCGCTCCAGCGCGTACCGGGTGTGCAAGTGGTCGTCGGCGGCAACAACGAGATCGTCGGCGCCCGTATCCGCGGCCTCGACGACATCGTTACCACGCTCAACGGGCGCGAGATTTTCACCGGGGTCGGACGCGGCTTCTCGTTTCAGGACCTGCCCGCCGAAGCGCTTGCCGGCGTCGATGTCTATAAATCCAGTTCGGCCGAGCGGCTCGAAGGCGGCGTGGCGGGCGGCGTCAACATGCGCCTGCGCCGCGCGCTCGACTTCAAGGAACTGACGATCGCGGGCAGCGCGCGGGCGACCTATCTGCAGGAAGCGGGGTCGAAGAACACGATCAATCCGGCGCTGAGCATGCTCGTCGCCAACCGCTGGGACGCGGGCGAGGGCGAGATCGCGGCGATGGTCGGCATCTCCTATCAGCGCAACAAATATGCCCGGCCGATCGCGTGGAACGACTGGACGCGCGCCACGAGCGCGGGCCCCGCGGGCTCGCCGCAGAACCTGCACGCGCCCACCGGCTTCGCCGCCGCCATCGAATTCGGCAAATATGAGCGCCCGCAGGCCAATTTCTCGCTCGAATGGGCGCCCGATACCGACACCAAAATCTATGTCGAGGGCCTGTTTGCGGGTTATCGCGGCGACGTCTACCAAGCGCGCCCGACCTTCCGCGGTTTCACCGGCACGTCGTTGGAGGCGACCGCCGGCGATACCTGCGAGGACTTCGCGGTCGGGCCCGACGGCTATTATTCGGGGAACGTGCTCAGCCCGGACAATCCGACGGGTACCGGCACGATCCGCGAATTGTGCAACGCCACCGGCTACACGGCGCGCAATCTGGAATATTACACCGCGACCGTCGCGAACAAGTCGCGCACCGACATCTATGTGGTTGCCACCGGCTTCAACAAGGAGATCGGCGCGCTCACCTGGAATACCGACATCTCCTATGAATCCTCGACCAACCGGAACGACAGCTTCCGCGTCGATATCGGCAAGCGCATCGACGAACTGGTCCTGGTTCGCGACGTCAATCACGAGGTTGAGGCGACGATGCCCGGCAACCCCATGAACGACCCGGCGGACCTGGCGTTCGTCAACGGCATGAGCGAAAATATCAACCGCAGCCGAGGCACGTTGTGGGCCGTCATGAGCGACGCCAAATATGATTTCGACGGGGTTCTCGACTATGTCCAGGCGGGCGTTCGCGTTGCGAAGCGCAAGGCCGCGTTCGAGCAGTATCTCGGCGGCCCGCCGGCACCGGGCGGATCGTTCGTGACGCCGCTCGACGGTGCCGGACTTCCCAGCGACATCCTTTCGCAGGCTCCCGGCGTTCCCCAGATGAACGGCGGCGCGTCCTTCCTGCAGCTCGACCCCGACTATCTGGTACAGGAATCGATCAAGCGGCAGCTCAGGACGCTGTATGGCATCTCGCCCGGCACGCCCGCTTTCGATCCGACGCGCGACTATGACGCGCAGGAAAAAAGCTATGCCGGCTTCCTGCAGGCGGGTTACGATTTCTCGCTCAGCGATACGATCTCGATCGACGGCATGGTCGGCGCCCGCCTGACCCGTACCGACCGGAATATTGCGGGTTCTGGCCGCGTGACCGATCCAGCGACGGGCACGTCGCGTATCGAACTCGTCCGGCGCTCGACCAGCGACACCGACCTCCTGCCCAACGCCAGCGCGCGCATCCGGTTCGGCGGCGGCCTCCAGGCGCGCTTCAACTATTCGAAGACGCTGTCTCGGCCCAGCTTCGGCGAGCTCAATCCAGGGCTCAGCTACGTCGTCTCCTACGTCAACACGATCCAGAATTCGGGGTCGGGCGGCAATCCCGACCTGAGGCCGCAAAAGGCCGACAGCTTCGATGCGTCGCTCGAATATTATTTCGGCCGCAGCAACTATGTTTCGGTGGTCGGCTTCTATCGCGACATCACGGACCGGATCATCAACGGGACCGAGGTCCGGACGATCGACGGCCTGCAATATGTGATCTCGACCCCCCGCAATCTGGGTTCGGCCAAGATCAAGGGCGTCGAGGTGGGCGGCCAGCTGTTCCTCGATTTCCTTCCCGAAGGTCTCGACGGCGCGGGCGTGATCGGCAACTTCACGGTCATCGACAGCGAGGTGACGACCCCCGGCGACCGGCTTCAGGGTCTGCCGCTGCTCGGCGTTTCCAAATATAATTACAACATCGGCCTGATCTACGAAAAATACGGCATTTCGGCGCGGATGATCTACACCTATCGCTCCCGATATTTCGACGGCGATATCACCAATGGCCTCTCGCTCCGGCCGGTTTCGATCCCCGTGGGGCTCAACGGCATCCGCGCCGCGGGACGGCTCGACTTCGGCCTGAATTACGATGTGACGCCGAATATCACGGTCAGCCTCGCAGGCACGAACATCACGGGCCAGAAAACGCGCAACTTCGAATCGCGCGAGGATTTCGTCCGTGAGGTGCGGAACGACGATACGACCTATTCGCTCGGGGTCCGCTTCAACTTCTGAGCCCGATCATATGTCCGGCCCGCCCCGTCGGGCGCGGGCCGGACAAACGGGTGCCGGGAACGACTAAAAGGAGGATGATTTGAACAGAAAACGGATGTTCGCGGCGCTCGGGCTGGCGACGGCTCTGGCGGCAGGCAGCGCCGCAATGACCGGCACAGCGCACGCGCAGGCAGCGGCGACGGTTCTGAGCGAGCCGGGCAAGGCATTGCCCGGCGACGTGCGCGTGGCGCAGACGCAGGATTCGGTGACGATCGACTGGCCCTCCGCGCAGAATGAGCGCGCGCAGCTTGTCCTGTCGCTCGACCGCGAAAAACCGCTGATCCAGTCGATCGCAGTCGCCGGCAAGACGGTGCTCGGCGGCGTCGATCCCGCCGGCGTCGTCACCGTCGGCACGCGCGATCTCAAGCAGGGCTGGACGATCTTCTTCGACAACCCGCGCAAGCGCCCGTTCGAAAGCTTCCCCCTCACGCTCGCGCGCAACGACATCAGCGTGCGCGCGGAGGGCGGATATACCAAGGTGATCGTCGGCGGTGCGGCCGCCGGGCCCTTCTCCGGCACCTATGAGTTCACCATCTATCCGGGCTCGCGGCTGGTCCGCGCCGCCATGGTGATGTCGACCGCGCGCGAGGCCACCGCCTATACCTTCGACGCCGGTCTCGGGGTTGCATCCTCGGCGGCGCTGCCGTGGCGATCGATCGCTTTCACCGACACCAGCGACGCGATGGTGCGCAAGGAAGGCGATGCGTCGCGGGGGCCAGCGGTTTCCCCCAAGGTCCGCGCCCGAATGATCGTCGCGGAAGGCGCCGCGGGCGGTTCGCTTGGCATCGTCCCGCCGCCGCACCAGTTCTATTACCCGCTCGATTATGCCAATAACGACAATTCGGCCTGGTACGGCAACGACTATCGCAACCTCGCCGGCCGGACGAGCTTCGGCGTGCGCCAGACGCTCGAGGGCGATCGGCGCTATGTGCCGTGGGTCAACGCGCCGCCGGGCACGACGCAGGACATGGGCGTCTTCCTGCTGCCCGACGGTGGCGATGCGGCGAGCGTCACCAAGGCCGCGCTGGCCTATACGCGCGGCGACCGCTTCAAGGCGCTCGACGGGCACCGCACCTTCACCAGCCATTATCATGTCGAGCATACCGAAGCCTTTCTCAACACGAAACGATTCCAGCAATCGACGAGCGTGCCCGACGGGCTCGAGTCCCCCGATTTCGTCAAGCGCTTCAAGGACATGAACGTCGAGATCGTCCACCTCGCCGAGCTTCACCTGGGGCGCGAGGCGCTCGATCGCGCGGGCGACCGGCTGACGCTGCTCAAGACGATGCACGCGGAGACCGCGCGGCTGTCGGACGACAAGCTGCTGCTGCTCCCGGGCGAGGAACCCAACGTCCATCTAGGCGGGCACTGGATCAGCTTCTTCCCCAAGCCGGTCTATTGGACACTGGACCGCAAGGAGGGGCAGCCCTTCGTCGAGAATGATCCCGAGCTGGGCAAGGTCTATCATGTCGGCTCGCAGGCGGATGTCCTGAAGCTGATGCAGGACGAAAATGGCCTGATGTGGACCGCGCACCCGCGGATCAAGGGCTCGCTGGGCTTTCCCGACAAGCACAAGGATACGGCCTTTTTCAAAAGCGACCGCTTCCTCGGCGGCGCGTGGAAGAACATGCCGGTCGATTATTCGCTGCCGCGCCTCGGCACGCGCGTGCTCGACACGCTCGACGACATGAACAATTGGGCGGCGAAACCGTCCGAGCGCAAATTCGCCCCCGGCGAGGTCGACGTGTTCCAGCTCTCCGACGAGAGCGAGCTCTACGCGCATATGAACATCAATTACCTGCGGCTCGACGGGCCGTTGCCGCGCTATGCCGACGGCTGGCAGAGCGTGCTTGATGCGCTGCGCGGCGGCCGTTTCTTCACCACCACCGGCGAAGTGCTGATACCCGAATTCACGATCAACGGCGCGAAAAGCGGCGAGGAAGCGGCGTTCGGGCGGAATAGCGTGGTGCGGGCGAAGATCGACTGGACCTTCCCGCTCGCCTTCGCCGAGATCGTCAGCGGCGACGGCACCAAGGTCTATCGCGATCGCATCGACCTGACCGGCAGCGCGCCATTCAGTACGCGCGCGATCGAAAAACGCGTCAACCTCAGCGGCCGCAAATGGGCGCGCATCGAGGTGTGGGACGTCGCGACGAACGGCGCATACACGCCGCCGGTCTTTCCGAAAGCGAAATAGCCCTCCCCCCTGCCCGTGCAGTCGTCAGCGCTTCGCACCCTGGCGACTGCACGCGGCCCTTTTGGCTGGAATGGCGACATCGGCGCGCCGGTCCGGCCCGGTCCTTCTTCGGAGCAGTCATGTTCGATCGAACCTATTACGCCACCCATCCGGACATGATGGCGTGCGTGTCCAATGACGAACTGCGCGATCGCTATCTCATCCAGAACCTGTTCCGTCCGAACCAGTGCGTGCTCAACTATACGCATGCCGATCGGCTGGTGATCGGCGGGGTGCTGGTCGAGAGCGGGAGCGTCCGGCTACCGGATCAATCGGAGCCCGCGTCGGCTGCCGGCCACCCGTTCCTCGAGCGGCGTGAGCTCGGCATCGTCAATGTCGGGCGCGCCGAAGGCGCCGTCACCGTCGATGGCGAAATATTCGCGCTCGGCGCGAAGGACAGCCTGTACGTCGCAATGAGCGCGAAAGACGTCCGCTTCTCCGGCAACGGCGCGCGATTCTATCTCGCTTCGTCCCCCGCACATCGCGCCTGCGACACGCGCAAACTGCCGCTCGCGGACGCCAGGATGCTCGAGCGCGGTAGCCTGGCGACGGCCAACGACCGGACGATTCACCAGCTCGTCATCCCGGGCGTGTGCGACAGCGCGCAGCTGGCGATGGGTCTCACCATCCTCAAGCCGGGAAGCGTGTGGAACACGATGCCGCCGCACGTGCACGAACGCCGGAGCGAGATCTATTTCTACTTCGATCTCGACGATCCCGAGCAAGGGCGGGTGATGCACTTCATGGGCCGGGGCGACGCCACCCGTCATATCGTCATGGCGAACGGCGAGGCCGTGATCTCTCCCCCCTGGTCGATCCACATGGGCGTGGGCACCAGCGCCTATGCCTTCATCTGGGTCATGGCTGGCGAGAATCAGGACTATGACGACATGAACGTCCTCGACATCTGTCAGCTCCAATAAGGGGCGGCGCATCCGTCAAGCGGGCGGACAGGAATATCGGACAGAACCGGCTGGCTGGGGCGGCAGGATTCGAACCTGCGCATGGCGGCATCAAAAGCCGCTGCCTTACCGCTTGGCGACGCCCCAACAGCCGGTGCGACGCGCGCTCTATAGCGCGGCGCCGCTGAATGCAAGGCGGGTCGGATCAGAGCCGCGTGACCCAGCCGTGCGGATCCGCCGCGCGCCCGCGCTGGATGTCGACAAGCTTGACCTTGAGCATTTCGGTGACCTGCCCGGGGCCGCCCGCGCCGATCGTGAAGCTTTTCTCGCCGCGCGTCACCTTGCCGACGGGCGTGACCACCGCGGCGGTGCCGCAGGCGAAGCTTTCGGTCAGCTTGCCGCTTTCCGCATCGGCCTGCCACTGATCGATCGCATAGGGTTCCTCGCGGACCGTCAGCCCGGCGTCCTGCGCCAGGGTGATGATCGCGTCGCGGGTGATGCCGGGCAGGATCGTGCCGGTCAGCGGCGGCGTGACGATGCTGCCGTCGTCGAACACGAAGAACATGTTCATGCCGCCGAGCTCCTCGATCCAGCGATGCTCCGCCGCGTCGAGGAAAACGACCTGATCATGTCCCTTGGCGGTCGCCTCGCGCTGTGCGACGAGGCTGGAGGCATAATTGCCGCCACATTTGGCGGCGCCCGTGCCGCCCGGCGCGGCGCGGGTATAATCCTCCGACACCCAGAGCGAGATCGCGGGCGCACCCGATTTGAAATAATTGCCGACCGGCGAGGTGATGACGAGGAACTGATATTCGGAAGCCGGCTTGACGCCGAGGAACACTTCGCTCGCAAACATGAAGGGGCGCAGGTACAGCGCGCCGCCATCGACGGGCGGGAACCATTTGGCGTCGGCAGCGACAGCTTCCTTCACCGCCGCAATGAACATGTCCTCGGGCAGTTCGGCCATCGCCATGCGGCGCGCGCTGGCGTTGAAGCGCGCGGCATTGGCCTCGACGCGGAACAGCGCCATCGAGCCGTCGTCGAGGCGGTAGGCCTTCAGCCCTTCGAAGATTTCCTGCGCATAATGAAGCACGGCGGTCGCGGGATCGAGCGTCAGCGGCCCGCGCGGCATCACCTGCGCATCGTGCCAGCCCTGCCCCTCGGTATAGCGGATCGACACCATATGATCGGTGAAGACACGTCCGAAAACCGGGTCCGCAATCGCCGCCGCCCGTACGTCGTCCGCCACCGGATTGGGGTGCGACAGGTGGGTGAAGGCGGGAGCGGTCATGCGAAAACACCTTTGCTTTGCTGGTTTCGGGAGCGCGCCTCTTGCCAAAGAGCGGGACCGCGCGCAACGGTAGCGACTATGCCGGATGAAAATTTTCTTTCACAAGTTCCCGCCGCTTCTGCCCTTTTCTTGCGCGAGGACGAGGTGCGCCGCGGCATCGAATTCCTCTTTTTCGCCCACGCCTCGCTGTGGCGCGCGATCGATACGCGGCTTGCCGAAAAGGGGTTGGGACGCGCGCATTATCGCGCGCTCTATTTCATCGCGCGCCAGCCGGGTCTGACGATTTCGGATCTGCTCGCGCTGCTCGGCATCACCAAGCAATCATTGGGGCGGGTGGTTAAGGATCTCGAAGCGCGCGAATATCTGACGACGCGGCCGGGCAATCGCGACCGGCGCGCGAAGGAGCTGCGGCTGACCGACGCCGGCCGCGCGACCGAGCGCGAGATATTCACGGCGCTCCGCGATACGATGAGCCGCGCCTATACCCATGCGGGGCAGCAGGCGGTAACCGGGTTCTGGCAAGTCAGCGAAGCGCTCGTGCCCGCGCGCGAGCGCCGCCGGATCGCGGCATTGGGGAAAGACGCGGGCTAGATCAGCCCTCGCCCCGCGCAATATCCGCCAGCTCGCGGCCGCGGTCGCGCGCCGCGCGCAGCACGTTGGTGAGCAGCGCCGCGAGCTGGCCGTCGCTGTCGAGCACGTCGAGCCCCGCTTGCGTCGTCCCGCCCTTGCTCGCGACTTGCGCGATCAGCACCCCGGGCTTTTCTCCGCTGTCGGCAAGCAGCGCGGTTGCGCCGCCGAAGGTCGCCGTGGCGAGCTTCAACGCATCCTCGGCCGACAGGCCGAGCCGTTCGCCCGCCGCCGCGTAGGATTCGATCAGGCGAAAGACGAAGGCCGGCCCGCTGCCGGTGAAGGCGGTGACGAGGTCCATCGCCGCATCGTCAGGAAGCGCGACGACGGTGCCAAGCGGATCGAGCAGGCCGGTGATGGCACCCTCGTCGGCGTCCCCGAGGCTCGCGACCGCCGACACGCCGGCGCCGATGCGCGCGGCGAGGTTGGGAAGGATGCGGACCTGTGCCCGCGCCGCCGGAAAACGCGCCGCCAGGTCGGCGAGCGAAACGCCTGCGAGTATCGACAGCAGATGGACGTCGCCCGACACGACCTCGGCGAGCTCGTTCGCGACGTCGCCGAGTTGCTGCGGCTTCATGCCGAGCATGACCCATTCGGCGGCTCCGCCCGCGGCGAGCCACTCGGCGAGCGACGCGAATCGCACGATCCCCTCGCGCGATGCCGCGAACGGATCGACGATCGTGACCGCAGCGGGATCCAGCCCCGCCTTCAGCCAGCGATCGAGCATCGCGCCCGCCATGTTGCCGCACCCGACCAGCAGCATCCGGCCGGTAAAACCCTTCAAATTCTTCGTCATGGTCCCTGATTCTTCTTTGTTACCGGCAACTGCTTTCAGGACCCGAAATCAGGTCGAGGCAGCGGCCATCGATCTTGCTTGCATCAACCGGAAGGCCGATCAACGACGCCAGCGTCGGCATGATATCCACCGTCATCACGGCGTTGGGCTGTTCGAATGCGGCCAGCCCCTTGCGCCAGAAGAGGATCGGTACGCGGCGATCGTAATCCCACACCGAGCCGTGCGTCGCGACATAGCCGACGCCCGATTCGGGGATCGGCGTCACGCGTGGCTTCAGCGCGATGATGAAGTCGCCCGACCGCTGCGGATAATAGGAGGCGCGCAGCTTGTCCATCAGCGTCCAGCTATCGGGCGCGCGCTTCGAGATCGGATGCGCGTCGAGTTCCTGGCGCGTTGCCACCGCCTCGACCTGCGGGTGCGCGCGAAGGCGCGGCAGCAGTTCGGCGAGCACCGCCTTGCGCTGCGCCGCGGTCAGCGTCTTCGCCAGATAATAGTCGCCGCCGTCGCCATACAGAATAAGCTGCGGCAGGCCGAGCTTTTCGGCGACCGCCTTGCTCATCGCCTCGGGATCGAGCGCCTTGTCGACGCGCTGGGCGTCGGGCCAGGCGTTCTGACGGTTGCGTTCGGGCAGGTCGTGGCCGCCATGATCGGCGGTCAGCGCCACCATATAGTCGATCCCGGCCTGATCGAGGCGCGCGAAGAAATCGCCGAGTTCACGGTCGAGCCCCGCCATCTGGAGGCACATTTCGCTGCCTTCGGTGCCGGTGCTGTGGCCGACATAATCGGTCGCCGAAAGGCCCACGATCAACAGGTCGGTGCTATCCCCCTCGCCCATCTTGCGGACCTGGCGGAGCGCAGCCGCGGTCGCGAGTACGGCGCCGTCCGCCTCGGGCGACGCCATGAAGCGGCGGAAGTCGCCAGCGTCGCGCGCCATGCGGCCGGTGCCGACCGAACCGCCCTTTTCGAGCTGGATCGCAATGTCGTGCGGCGCGCACTCGGCAGGGAGCGTCAGCGCGGAACGCGGCTGGCCGATTGCGGCGGCGATCGCCGCGCTCGCCTGCTGCGCGGTCGGTGACAAGGTGGTGCCGCGATAGCCGGTGAGGCCGGTGGGCACGAGCCACATCAGCTCGTCGGCCTGACGCCCGCCCATCATGATCGCCGCGCGGTCCTTGCCCGATACCGAGACGACCTGCGCCTTCGGGTCGCGCGCCTTCATCAGGTCGCCGAGCGTCGGGACGAGCAGATGCTTTACCGAAGCAGCATATTCGCCGCCTTTCGACGTCGTTCCCGCCACGGCCTCGTCCTCGGCGCAATAAACGCGCTTGTCCGCGCGCGCGACCGAGAGATCGAAATAATTATTGGCGACGATGCCGGTGTGCGCGGGGTGGTTGCCGGTCAGGATCGTCGAATGGCCGGGGCAGGTTTCGGTCGCGCCATGCGCCTGATAGCCCGACGGAAAGACGACGCCCGACGCGAGCCGCGCAAGGCCGCCGGTGAACCGCCCGCGATATTCGGCGAAAAGATCGGCTGAAAACTGATCGACCGCGATCATGATGACCAGCTTCGGCGCCGGGGTCGCGGCAGTAACCTTTCGCACCGGCGCGGCCGAATCCTGCGCGAGGCCGGTTCCGGCAGCGACGAGGCAAAGCGCGGTGGCAAGGGCGGTGGACAGATATTTCAGCTTCACGGACGGCTTCTCCAACCTGGGGGTGTCAGCGCGGGCTGTCCTCTCGACGAAAGCCGCCTATATGGCAAGCCTTCGAACGATGAACGGGCGCGCGCATGGCCATGAATTTGCAGAGTGAGGCTTTTGTGACACGGGTCGCGCGCGCGGTTCTCGCGGTGCTGGCGCTCAGCCTCGTCGCCCTCACCCCCGCGCACGCGCAATCGACGCATATCCGGCCGAAACTCGTCGCCGAGTCGGTCGTACCCGCTCCCGGAGGCACGACGACGCTCGCGCTTACCATGACGCCCGAAAAGACGTGGCACGGTTATTGGGCCAATGGCGGCGACGCGGGTTTCGGCCTGTCGGTCGAATGGAATGCGCCCGAGGGCGTGACGATCGCGCCCTTCCGCTATCCCGTCCCCGATGCGCTGACCCTCTTCGGCATGATGAACCATGTCTATGAGCACCCCTATGCGCTGCTCGCCGACGTGCAGGTCGACAAGGACATCGCGCCCGGCACCGACCTGACTTTGTCGGGGATCGCCAACTGGCTTGCCTGCACCGACAAGGTCTGCGTTCCCGAAACGGCGGTAATTTCGGTCGCACTGAAGGCGGGAAACGGACATGTCACGGCCGCCGAACGCGAACGCTTCGACGGCTGGCGCGCGCTGCTCCCGCAGCCGCTCGACCGGCACGGCACGTGGGAAAAGCGCGGCGACATGGTGCGCTTTGCCATCCCCCTCCCCGCCAGCACCGCGATCGACGCGCCGCACCTGTTCGTCGAGACGCAGGACGTGGTCGATTATGCCGCTCCCCAGAATTTCAGCCGCAACGGCGACCAGATCATCGTCGAAGCCCGTGCGAAGGGCGATCGCGCGGGACCGATCGCGGCGCTGCTGAAGCTGGGCGGAGGCCGCGGCCTGTCGCTGCGGCTCGAACCCGGCGCGGTTCCCGCCTCCGGAGAGGTGATCGCCGGGAAGGCGGGCGGCATCGATATGGGCCTGTTCTGGACCGCACTCGGCGGCGCGATCCTCGGCGGTCTGATCCTCAATCTGATGCCCTGCGTCTTCCCGATATTGAGCCTCAAGGCGCTGAGCCTCGCGCGATCGGGCGGCGATGCGCGTTCGGCAAAAGTCGAGGCGCTCGCTTACACCGCCGGCGCCATCGTCACCGCGCTGCTCCTCGGCGGCGTGCTGCTCGCGCTGCGCGCCGCCGGCGAGCAGGTCGGCTGGGCGTTCCAGCTCCAGCATCCGGTCAGCGTGCTCGCGCTGCTGATCCTCGCGCTCGCGATCACGCTCAACCTGCTTGGCTTTTATGAGCTGCCGTCCTTCGGCGCCGGACAGGCGCTCGCCGGCAAGGGCGGTGCGGCGGGCGGCTTCTGGACCGGCGCGCTCGCGGCCTTCGTCGCGACGCCGTGCAGCGGGCCGCTGCTCGGCGCGGCGCTCGGAGCGACATTGGTGCTGCCCGCGTGGGCGGCGCTCCCGATCTTCGGCGGGTTGGGGTTGGGGCTCGCCCTGCCCTTCCTCGCGATCGGCTTTGTGCCCGCCCTGCGCAATCGCCTGCCGAAGCCGGGCCCGTGGATGGACCGTTTCCGCAAATGGATGGCGCTGCCGATGGGCCTCACCACGCTGGCCTTGGCATGGTTGCTGTGGCGCCAGCTCGGCAGCGGCGAGCAGCTTCTCTGGCCCAGCCTCGCCGTGGCGATGGCGCTCGTCCTGCTGACGCACTATGGCTCGATCCAGCGCGGCGACCGGCGGTCGTGGCTGCTGTTCGCCTCCGGCCTGCTCTTGCTCGTCAGCCTTGCGGGCGCGGTAACCGAAGTGGCCGAAGCCGAACGCACGGTGGCCGGCGCGGGATCGACCTTTTCCTCCGATGCGCTCACCAGGGCCCGCGCGACCGGCAAGCCCGTTTTCGTCTATTTCACCGCCGACTGGTGCCTGTCGTGCAAGGCGAACGAAGCCGGCGCAATCGAGCGCGAAGCGGTGCAGCGGGCGTTCGACGAGGCGGGCGTCATCACGCTCGTCGGCGACTGGACCAACGGCGACCCCGTCATCACCCGAACGCTCGCCGATCATGGTCGCAACAGCGTGCCGCTCTACCTTTGGTATGAACCCGGCGCCGCGAAGCCCGAAATCCTGCCGCAGATCCTGACGCCCGGCCTGCTCACCGACAAGGCGAAGCGCTGATGGCGAAACAGCGTGCCGACCAGCTGCTCGTCGATCGCGGCCTTGCCGAAAGCCGGACGCGCGCACAGGCGCTGATCCTCGCCGGGCTCGCCTTCGTCGGGACAAGCAAGATCGACAAGCCGGGGCAGCAGATCGCCGATGATGCTGAAATCAGCGTCAAGGGCCGCGACCATCCCTGGGTGTCGCGCGGCGGGATCAAGCTCGACCATGCGCTCACCCATCTCGGATGGGACGTGGCGGGCGCGGTCGCGATCGACGTCGGATCGTCGACCGGCGGGTTCACCGACGTGCTGCTCAGCCGCGGCGCCGTGCGGGTTTACGCAGTCGATTCGGGCACCAACCAGCTCGCGTGGAAACTGCGGCAGGACGACCGTGTCATCGTCCACGAACAGACGAGCGCGCGCATCCTGACCGCCGACCATATCCCCGAACCCATCGACCTGATCGTTTGCGATGCGAGCTTCATCGCGCTGTCGAAGGTGCTGCCGGTGCCGATGAGCTTCGCGAAAGAGGGGGCCCGGATCGTCGCGTTGATTAAGCCGCAGTTCGAGGCCGAGCGCCAGGAGATCGGCAAGAAAGGCGTCGTGCGCGACGCCGCGGTCCATGCCCGCGTCTGTGCCGAAGTGCGCGCTTGGCTGACCGGGGAGGGATGGGACGTGCTCGACCTCGTCGAAAGCCCGATCACGGGGCCGGAAGGCAATGTCGAATTTCTTATCGCCGGACGCAAGCGAGCGGCTTGACGCTGTGCCGCACAATCGCGACACAAATGCAACGGATTCGCATTTGGGGGATATTGCGGACATGACCGAAATCGCGACACAGGGCCAGCTTCGCATGTCCTATCTGCGCTGGGCGCTCGTCACCGTTCCGGCAATCGTGCTGATCGGCAGCCTGATGGGACTTTTGTCGAACAGCGGCTATGACAATCGCTGGTTCGCGTCGCTCGACCTTCCGCCGATCACGCCGCCGGGCTGGGTGTTCGCCACCGTCTGGCCGGTCCTCTATATCATGCTGGGCCTTTCGCTCGCGATGATCCTGCATGCGCGCGGCGCAAAAGGGCGCGGCTTCGCGTTGCTGCTCTTCTTCGTCCAGCTGGTCGCCAATTTCGCCTGGTCGCCGCTTTTCTTCGGCCAGCATCAGGTGACGACCGCGCTTTACCTGATCATCTTCATCCTGATGGTCACCATCGCGACCGCCTTCGCCTTCGCGCCGATCCGCAAGGCCGCGGCGTGGCTGCTCGTCCCCTATATGATGTGGCTCAGCTTTGCCGCGATCCTCAATTTCCAGATCGATCAGCGCAATCCCGATGCCGAAACCCTTGTCCCCGCCGCCGCCAGCACCCAGATAAGGTGAAGGCGCAAGGGACAACTGGGGATAGCCCCGACGAAGGAATATCAGACATGCAGAGCGAAAACCGCTTTTTCGATGACCTCGCCAAGATGGTGAACGGCATCGCCGGGACCGTCGCCGGCGCCGGACGCGAAGCCGAAGCCGCGATGCGCGACCGCGCGAAGGAATTCGTCGGCCGCATGGATTTCGTCAGCCGCGAGGAATTCGAGGCGGTGAAGAAAATGGCCGCTACCGCGCGCGCCGAGGCCGAAGCGTTGAAGGCACGGCTCGACAAGCTCGAAGGCGCCGGCAAGGCCGCTGCGGCTGCAAAAGCCCCGGCAGCGAAGCCCGCCGCCAAAGCCGCGGCGAAACCCGCGGCACGCAGCGCCAAGGCCGCGCCCAAAAAATGACCGTCACCCCGGCGAAAGCCGGGGTTCCGGCCTCGCGTTTCGATTATGCCGGCGCGATCCTGTTCAGACACGCGCCTCTGAACCCCCGTCGCCGGGATGACGATCGGCCACGCGACCTGCAGACTCGCAACCTCGCCCAAGAACGGCTAGGGGAGCGCGCATGAGTGACGATCTTTACGACGACGATGACGGCCAGGATGCGGCGCCGATGGAAATGCTGGCGTCCTATTTCGCCGCGCACGACTGGTCGCACGAGATGGTCGGCGAGGACGAGATCGTCGCGACCGCGCAGGGCAGCTGGACGACCTATGAACTGCGCGCGGTGTGGCGCCCCGAAGACGGCGTGATCCAGCTCCTCGCCTTTCCCGACATCCGCGTCGTCGAGGACAAGCGCGCGGTCGCGCACGAGGCGCTCGCGCTGATCAACGAACAGCTTTGGCTCGGCCATTTCGAGCTGTGGTCGAACAGCGGCACGATCCTCTTCCGCCACGGGATGCTCGTCGGTGCGGATGCGGGGCTGTCGCTCGACCTGACCGAAACGCTGATCGAAAGCGCGATCGACGAATGCGAGCGCTTTTACCCCGTGTTCCAGTTCGTGCTGTGGGGCGGCAAGACGCCCGCAGAGGCGCTCGCCGCCTCGCTCATCGAAACGCGCGGCGAGGCCTAGGCCTTACCGCTTCTCGAACTTCGTCAGTCCCGCCCCCAATTCATTCGCCCCGATCTCCAGCGCCTCGCCGCTCCAGTCGGCGACGAACACCGACCGGCGATCCATGCCCGCCGGCAGGCTCGCCCGATTGCCCTCGACAATCAGGCCGCGCGACGGATTCTTGCGCTCTTCGGCGGCGACGGCGATGAAGGCCGAATAATTTTCCTTGTCGCGGCCCTGCACCAGCAGATTGTTCGAAATCCGTCCGACCGAACCCGAAGGCAGGTCGATCATATAATTGGTCGCCTTCCCCTGCGTATCGTCGAAGCTGTTGTCGTTGATATCGACCGCGATCGCGCGCGTTTTCAGATAGTGGCCGCCGCTGCCTTTTTCGAAACGCGAGCGGGTGACGGTGACGCGGCCGTAGATGCCGGTGTAGACGCTGTGCGCGCAGCTCAAACCCCGGTCGCAGCGGCCGAGGCGCGAAAAGGTCGAACGGTCGATCGTCAGCGTCGCCTCTGGATCGTCGGCGGTGAGAATGCCTTCCTCGCTGCCCCGAAACATCGCGTTCACGACGTCGAGATCGCTCGTCTCGAGCCGGATGCCCGCGCCATTCCCGTCGGGAACGCGCATATTCTGAAAGACGATGCCGTCCACGCGCGCACCATCGCCGCGCAGAACGAGCGCCGCCTTGCCTTCGCACGTCACGCCGTCGAAGATGGCACGACCCGGCTCGGCGGCCACGAAGGCGATGCGTCCCGCGGTCTGCACCGCGCAGTCGCGGTGATAGCCGGGGGCGATGCGGATCGTCCCCTCGCCCTCGCCGATCGCATCGACGGCGTCCTGCAAGCGCGAAAAGCCCCGGCCGTCGACGCTGTAGGGGGCGCCGCCCGTCTGGGCCGGAAGCGGAACCGGCGCCAGCAGCAACGGAAGGGCGAGCAGCGGCAACAGGGGCCGGCGCGGGATGGACGTGAACATGCGCAGCCGCATAGCGGGTTTCGCGGGCCCAGTCGCCCGCGAAGCTGGTTAACCGCGCGCCTGTCCCCTTATCGGACAGCCGCCACCACGGCCGTTAATCGAGGTTGGGCCGCAGCCAGCGCGTCGCGGTTTCCATATCGACACCGCGCCGCGCCGCATAATCTTCGAGCTGGTCGCTGCCGATCCGCGCGACCCCGAAATACTGGCTTTCGGGATGCCCGAAATAGAAGCCGCTGACCGCCGCCGTCGGCAGCATCGCAAAGCTTTCGGTGAGTATCAGCCCGGCATTGTCGCCCGCCGCGAGCAGGTCGAAGAGGATCGGTTTCAGGCTGTGATCGGGACAGGCGGGATAGCCCGGGGCCGGACGGATACCGCGATATTCTTCCTTGATCAGCGCCTCGTTGGTCAGCTGCTCGCCGGGCGCATAGCCCCACAGGGTCGTGCGGACATGCTGGTGCAGCCGTTCGGCGAAGGCCTCGGCGAAACGGTCGGCCAGCGCCTTCAGCAGGATGTCCGAATAATCGTCCTTGTCGGCGCGGAAGCGCTCCGAATGCGGTTCGATGCCGTGGATGCCGACCGCGAAGCCGCCGATCCAGTCGCCCGCGGGATCGATGAAATCGGCGAGGCACATATTGGCGCGGTCGCGGCTCTTCTTGATCTGCTGGCGCAGGAAGGGAAGCGTCACATGCCGTTCCTCCTCGGCGAGGTGGATGGTGACGCTGTCGCCATCGCGCGCGCAGGGCCAGAAAGCGCAAACGCCGCGCGCGGTCAGCCATTTTTCGGCGATTAGCCGGTCGAGCATCGCATCGGCGTCGGCCTTCAATGCCTGTGCCGTCTCGCCGACGACATCGTCGTCCATGATCGACGGCCAGGTGCCATGCAGTTCCCACGCGCGGAAAAAGGGCGTCCAGTCGATACATTCGCGCAAATCTTCCAGCGACCAGTCGTCAAAGCGATGGAGACCGGGCTGGAGCGGCGGTGCGGGTTTGTCGCTGAGATAGGCGTCGTAATAATTGGCGCGCGCCTCTTCGATGCCGAGCAGCACGCTTTGCCCCTTGCCCGCGCGCACATCGCGGACATGGGCGTAATCATCCTTATAGCCCTGCACATAGGCATCGCGCCCGGTGTCGCTGACCAGCGCGGTCGCGACGCCGACCGCACGGCTCGCGTCGAGGACGTGGAGCACCGGCCCCTGATAAGCGGGGTCGATGCGGAGCGCGGTATGCACCTTCGACGTCGTCGCGCCGCCGATGAGGAGCGGCATCGTCATCCCCGCCCGCTGCATTTCCTCGGCGACGGTCACCATCTCGTCGAGCGAGGGGGTGATGAGGCCGCTGAGGCCGATCATGTCGGCGTCATTCTCGTTCGCCGCCTCGAGGATCTTCGACCACGGCACCATCACGCCCAGGTCGACGATTTCGAAGCCGTTGCACTGGAGCACGACGCCGACGATATTCTTGCCGATGTCGTGGACGTCGCCCTTGACCGTCGCCATCACGACCTTGCCCTTGCCCTTCGCGCCCGGTTCCTTCGATGCCTCGATAAAGGGCAGCAAGTGCGCCACCGCCTTCTTCATCACGCGTGCCGATTTGACGACTTGCGGCAGGAACATCTTGCCCGATCCGAACAGGTCGCCAACAACGTTCATCCCGTCCATCAGCGGCCCTTCGATCACCTCGATCGGGCGCGGCATCAACAGGCGCATTTCTTCGGTGTCGTCGACGACATAGGCGTCGATGCCCTTGACCAGCGCATGTTCGAGCCGCTTTTCGACCGCCCAGCCGCGCCATTCCTCGGCCGCCTTTTCCTGCGCGGCGTTCGTTCCCTTGTAACGTTCGGCGAGCGCGATCAGCCGCTCGGTCGGGCTCAGCTCTTCACCGTCCACCTTGCGGTTGAGGATGACATCCTCGCATGCGGTCCTGAGTTCGGGGTCGATCGTATCATAAACGTCGAGCTGCCCGGCGTTGACGATCGCCATGTCGAGCCCGGCAGGGATCGCATGATAGAGGAAGACGCTGTGCATCGCGCGGCGCACCGTCTCGTTGCCGCGAAATCCGAACGACAGGTTCGAGAGCCCACCCGAAAAATGCGCGTGCGGGCAGCGGACGCGGATGTCCTTCACCGCCTCGATGAAATCGACGGCATAATTGTCATGCTCTTCCAGCCCCGTCGCGACCGCGAAGATATTGGGGTCGAAGATGATGTCCTCGGGCGGGAAGCCGATGGTCATGAGCAGCTTGTAGGCGCGCTCGCAAATCTCGATCTTGCGCTCTTTGGTGTCGGCCTGCCCGACCTCGTCGAACGCCATCACGACGACCGCGGCGCCATAGGCCATGCACTTCTTCGCATGATCGAGGAATTGCTCCTCGCCTTCCTTCATGCTGATCGAATTGACGATCGGCTTGCCGGGCACGCATTTCAGGCCCGCCTCGATCACGCTCCATTTCGAGCTGTCGATCATCACCGGAATCCGCGCGATGTCGGGTTCGGCGGCGATGAGCTTCAGGAAGGTCGTCATCGCATATTCGGCGTCGAGCAGGCCTTCGTCCATGTTGACGTCGATGACCTGCGCGCCATTCTCGACCTGCTGGCGCGCGACCTCGACCGCCGCGGCATAGTCGTCAGCCATGATCAGTTTCTTGAACGCAGCGGAGCCTGTAACGTTGGTGCGCTCGCCGATATTGACGAAGCTGGAGGAAGCGGCGGTGGTCATGCTTTTTTCTTTTTCCGTTAGGGCTGAGCTTGTCGAAGCCCTGTCCTTCTTATCCAACGCTCGCCCGAAGAAAGGACGGCCCTTCGACAAGCTCAGGGCGAGCGGGGTTCTATCTCCAGAGCGAGATCAGGCCGCCATCGTGAAAGGCTCGAGCCCTGCCAGCCGCGTGCGCACCGGCACCTCGGGAATCTGCCGCGCCGGCAGCCCCTGAACCGCCTTCGCCATCGCCGCGATATGCGCGGGCGTCGAGCCACAGCAGCCGCCGAGGATGTTGACCTGGCCATGCTCGGCCCATTCGCGGACAAGTTCCGCCGTCGTGTCAGGCATCTCGTCATACTCGCCGAGTTCGTTCGGCAGGCCCGCGTTGGGGTAAACCATCACCAGCGCATCGGCGATTTCGGACAAAACCTTTACGTGCGGACGTAGCTGCGACGCGCCGAACGAGCAGTTCAGCCCGATCGTCAGCGGCTTCGCATGGCGCACGGCGTACCAGAAGGCCTCGACCGTATGCCCCGACAGGTTGCGACCCGACAGGTCGGTCAGCGTCATCGAGATCATCAGCGGCAGTTCGCGCCCGACCTTCGCCTCGGCTTCGAGCGTCGCCGCGATGCCCGCCTTGGCATTGAGCGTATCGAAGATCGTCTCGATCAGGATGAAGTCGGCGCCGCCCTCGGCGAGCGCGACGACCTGTTCCAGATAGACGTCCTTCAGTTCGTCGAAATCGATCTCGCGATAGCCGGGGTTGTTGACGTCGGGCGAGAGCGACAGCGTCTTGTTCGTCGGCCCGACCGCGCCCGCGACGAAGCGCCGGCGGCCATCGAGCGCCTCATATTTTTCCGCCGTCTCGCGGCCCAGCCGCGCGCTTTCCCGATTGATTTCGGCGACGAGCGCCTCGGCGCCATAATCCGCCTGGCTGATCCGGTTCGCGCTGAAGGTATTGGTCGAGACGATGTCCGACCCCGCCGCCAGATAGGCCTCGCCGATCGCCGTCACGACGTCGGGCCGCGTCAGCGCAAGGATGTCGTTGTTGCCCTTCTGGTCGTGGCCGAGGCCCAGCGAGCCGGCATAGTCGGCTTCGGCCAGCTTGCGGAGCTGGATCTGCGTGCCCCAGCCGCCATCGGTCAGCAGGATGCGTTCCTTCGCCGCCGCCTGCAATGCTTCGCGTGCGCTGCTCATGCTGCCTGGTCCTTTGCGGTCGATACCGGCCGCAATCCAAGCAAATGGCAAATAGCATAGCTGAGTTCAGCGCGGTTGAGGGTATAGAAATGGAAATCGCGCACGCCGCCCGCGTAGAGGCGGCGGCACATTTCGGCGGCGATCGTCGCCGCCACCAGCTGGCGCGCGGCGGGGTGATCGTCGAGCCCTTCGAACAGCGACACCATCCACGCCGGGATCGCGGTGCCGCACATATCGGCCATACGCCGCGTCTGCGACACGTTCGACACGGGAAGGATGCCGGGAATGATCGGCGCGTCGATGCCGGCAGCGGCGGCGGCATCGCGAAAACGCAGAAAGCTGTCGGGCGAAAAGAAGAATTGCGTGATCGCCCGCGTCGCGCCCGCGTCGAGCTTTCGCTTCAGATTGTCGAGATCGGCCTGCGGGCAATCGGCGTCGGGATGCGTTTCGGGATAGGCGGCGACCGAAATGTCGAACGGCGCGATCGCCTTCAGCCCCGCGACCAGTTCGATCGCATTGGCGTAGCCGTCGGGGTGCGGCCGATAGGGCTCACCGCCGGGGACGTCACCGCGCAGCGCGACGATATGCCGCACGCCCGCCTCCCAATAAGCGCGCGCGACCTCATCGATCTCGGCGCGCGACGCCTCGACGCAGGTCAGGTGCGCGGCGGGCGGCACGGCGCTTTCGGCGGCGATGCGCGCGACGGTCGCGTGGGTGCGCTCGCGCGTCGACCCGCCCGCGCCATAGGTCACCGATACGAAGCTGGGCGCCAGCGGCTCGAGCGCGCGGAACGTGTCCCACAGCTGCGCTTCCATCTTTTCGGTCTTCGGCGGGAAAAATTCGAAGCTGACGCCGATATCGCCGTCGAGATTGGCGAACAGCGGGGAGGCCGCGGCGCGGCGCGCCTCCGCCAGCGAGTTGAGGTTCGACGTCATGCCGCCAGCCTTTTGCCTTGCCCGCCCTCGGCGACGGGGGGTTGATCTTCATCGCTGCGACGGCGGCCGAGCCACAGCTTTACGGTCAGCTCCCCGCCTTCGAGCGTCTGCGTGGTTTCGAGCAGCAGGCCCGCCGATGCGAACCATCCGCGGATCTGCGCATCCGAAAATCCGAGACGCGCGTGCGCCGCAAGCGCGCGCAATTCCTCATCCTCATGCGGCGCGAAATCGACGACGAGCAGATGGCCGCCGCCGCGCAGCACGCGGCTCGCCTCGGCGATCACGCGGTCGGGCTCGTGCGCGAAATGGAGCGCCTGATGGATGACGATGCTGTCGATGCTGGCATCGGCGACCGGCAGGTCCAGAAAGTCGCCCTGCATCAGATCGACGGGCACCGGCTGCCGTTCCAGCTTCGTGCGCGCGATCCGCAACATTTCGGGGCTGCGATCAAGCGCGGTGATCCGGCGCGCGGTCGGTGCGAAAATCTCCGCCATCCGGCCGGTGCCGGTGCCGATGTCGAGCAAATGCCCCAGCCGGCGATTATGCATCATCGCCAGCATCGCCGCTTCGACCTCGCTCTCGGCGATATGGCGCGACCGGATCGCATCCCATTCGGCGGCATGTTCGGCAAAATATCGCGCTGCCGCCGCGGCGCGCTCGTCGCGCACCGCCGCCAGCCGCCGCGCATCATGCGCGATGACGCGCGTTTCGCGCGCCGAGAAGGGCCATTTCTCGGCCTGACCGATAATTTCGGCGACCGGTCCTTCGGCGGCAATGCGCAGGAAAACCCAGCTTCCCTCGCGCCGCCGCTCGACGATCCCGGCCTCGACGAGGATACGGACATGGCGCGACACACGCGGCTGGCTCTGGTCGAGCACAATCGCAAGTTCGCCGATCGCAAGCTCCATCTCGCGCAGCAGCGCGACGACTCGCAATCGCGTCGGATCCGCGAGAGCGCGGAAAATTTCGATAAGCTCGCTCACGGACATACATATAAAGCTTTCTTTATATCCGGTCAACCAAGCGTCACGCCGCAATTTCCGCGGCGCGCGTTGCTCTCGTCGGCGGATTGCGGCGAAACACGGCGGCTATCTTCAAAAGGACGGTTGCACGCGATTTGGCGAGTGGGTAATTCTGCGCGCGATTGGCAATGTTCGGGATCGATCAGTTCCTGTGCCGGTCGATCAGTCCAAATTTGAGAGGGGTATTCCCACATGAAGAAATCGATCACTCTGTCGCTCGTCCTCGCCGCTTCGATGGGCCTCGCTGCTTGCGCCGAAAAGGCTGCCGACGACACGGCGGCCGCGACCGAAGACGCAGCTGCGACCGTCGAAGGCGCTGCTGACGGCGCGATGGAAGCCGCCGAAGGCGCTGCCGACGCGACCGCCGCCGCCGCTGGCGAAGCCGGTGCCGCCGCCGACGCCGCTGGCGATGCCGCCGCTGCCGGCGACGCAGCCACCGCCACCGACAAGGCGGCCGAAGCTGCCGGCGCTGCCCAGGAAGCCGCCGACGCCGCCAAGGGCGCGATGGAAGAAGCCAAGAAGTAAGCTTCTTTCCGGCCTTCGGGCCGAAGGAACAGAAAGGGGTCGACGGTTTGCCGGCGGCCCCTTTCCTTTTGGGACAGCATCTCGCAGCGCGGTTGCCAAGCTCCTGATCCGCCGTTAACTCTCTGCCAATGGCCGGCCGCCCGGTCATTGCATTCGAAAGGAATACCCATGCGCAAGATCATCATCGCCTCGATGGCCGCCGCGGCCTTCAGCCTCGCCGCCTGCTCGGAAAAGACGCAGGACGCCGCCGGCGAAACCGCCGATTCCATGGCTGACGACGCCGCCGCCACCGGCGACGCAATGGCCGAAGGCGCAGCCGATGCTGCGGATGCGACCGCCGCTGCCGCCGACGACGCCGCCGATGCGACCGCCGCCGCCGCCGATGACGCCGGCAACGCCGTCGAAGGCACGGTGAACGCCGCCGGCGACGCTGCCGACAAGGCTGGCGACAAGATCGCCGAAGAAACCAAGAAGGCCGAAGCCAACGACAAGCAATAAGTCGCCGGCACGCCCTTGGGCTGTTAAAGAAGGGCTCCATCCGAAGCGATGGGGCCCTTTTTCATGGGAAGCATATGATAGGAAACGCCTTGCCTGCCGCCGCCCTGCTGACCCTGTTGGTCACGGGGTGCAGCCGCACCGACAATGAACCCGGCCCCGGCGGCGTGACCGTCAGCGAAGCCAAGGCCCTCGACGATGCTGCCGCGATGCTCGAAAGCCGCGACAGCGCCGCACCCGCGGCCGACCCATCGGCCGCAACAAAAGAAACCGCCGAATAGCCTTCCCTCGCCGCCCCGCGGGGATTAGGATGATGCCGTCCCGCGACTGGCGCTGAAGATGGAATTCCATCGGGAAACGGGGCCGATGCGAGCCGCGCGCCTGGGTGATCCACGCCAGCGAAGGACCATCCCATGACCAATACAGCGTCCGGCACGACGACCGCCATCGTCTTCCTGCTCTTTCCGGGCATCACACAACTCGACTTCACCGCGCCCGCGCAGGCGCTGTGCCGAATGCCCGGCGCGGTGCTCGCGGGCGCGGCGGCGCGCCTAGACCCGATAGCGACCGACAGCGGCTTCGCTATCCTGCCGACGCATGACTTCGCGAGCGCGCCGCAAGCCGACATCCTCTGCATTCCCGGCGGGCACGGCGTTGCCGATGCGTTGAACGACCGGGCGACGATCGATTTCATCGCGCAGCAGGCGGCGGGCGCCGCGTGGGTGACGAGCGTGTGTACCGGCGCCTTCCTGCTCGGCCGCGCCGGGTTGCTCGCGGGCAAGCGCGCGACGACGCATTGGGCCTATGCGCATTTGCTGCCGCTCGTCGGGGCAAGCCATGAAAACGCCCGCGTCGTCGAGGACGGAAATATTGTGACCAGCGGCGGCGTGACCTCGGGGCTCGACTTCGCGCTGACGCTGATCGCCCGGCTCAAGGGCGACACGGTCGCACAGGCGATCCAGCTTGCCATCGAATATGACCCCGCCCCGCCCTTCCCCGGCGGCCACCCCGACCGAGCGGCGAAGGCTATCACCGCGGGATTGAAAGAGCATGTCTATGACGCCGCCGCGGCGCGAATGGAGGCGGCGCTCGGCGCCTAGCGGCAGTCGGCGAGCGCGATTTCGTAGAGCGTCGGCCAATATTTTCCGGTAACGAACAGCCGCTTCCCCTCCGCGTCCCACGCGATGCCGTTGAGCACGCTGTCGGTGCCGCTGACCCCCGCGTCGGCCTTGAGCGTCGACAGGTCGATCAGCGACACGACATTGCCGGTCGCAGGATCGATGCGGACGATGAAATCGGTCATCCAGACGTTCGCCCACACCTGACCGTCGATCGTTTCGAGCTCGTTGAGCATCGCGATCGGCCGACCGGCGAAACGGACGGTCACGCGCCGCTGTTCCGCCATCGTTGCCGGATCGAAGAAACGCAGTTCGGGCGTCCCGTCGCTCAGCACCAGGCTGCCTTCGACCATCGTCACGCCCCAGCCCTCGCCCTCATATTGGAAGGTTTCGAGGAGCTTCAAATCCTTGATCGACCAGCGGTTGCCGACGCCGCCCTGCCAGGTGACGCCAATTATCTGGTCGCCCCAGCGGGTGATCCCCTCTCCGAACTGGTCGGCGGGCAGCTTTGACTGCGCCAACGCCTTGCCTGTCTCGAGGTCGAGCCGGGCGACGCGCGACCGGCCATAGTGGCCGGTGGCTTCATAAAGATGCCCCTCGTCCCAGAAGAGGCCCTGGGTGAAGCTGGTCGCATCGTGCGGGAAGGTTTCGACGATGCGGTATCCGCAGCGCTCGATCGGAGGCGGTGCGGGCTCGGCGAGCAGCGCGAAGGCGAGGACGAACATCATCGCCGCCCTAGCTATGCCGCATAGCCTGAACAGGCAATTAGGGAACGGCCGTGCCCCTGCGAAGGCAGGGGCCCATCGCCGACCCAGTCGCCCTCAGCAATCGATAGCTCGGGAATGCGGCGGCAGGAGATAGGCCCCTGCCTTCGCAGGGGCACGTGGACCATAAAAAAGGGCCGGAGGATTTCTCCCCCGGCCCTCTTTTCATTGGCTGAGTGCCGAACGGTTTGGACTTTAGAAGTCCATGCCGCCCATGCCGCCCATGCCGCCGCCGCCCATGGGCATGGCAGGCTTGTCGTCGGGCGTTTCGGCGATGCCGGCTTCGGTGGTGATCAGCAGACCCGCAACCGAGGCAGCGTCCTGAAGCGCGGTGCGGACGACCTTGGTCGGGTCGATGACACCGGCCTTGACCAGGTCTTCATAGACGTCGGTCGAGGCGTTGAAGCCGAAGTTGCTGTCGTTCTGGTCGAACAGCTTGCCCGCGACGACGCCGCCGTCGAAGCCCGCGTTCTCGGCGATCTGGCGAACCGGAGCCTGCAGCGCGCGACGGATGATGTCGATGCCGCGGGTCTGGTCTTCGTTGACGCCCGACATGCCGTCGAGAGCCTTCGTCGCGTACAGAAGCGCGGTACCGCCGCCGGGGACGATGCCTTCTTCAACCGCAGCGCGGGTCGCGTGGAGGGCGTCGTCGACGCGATCCTTGCGTTCCTTCACTTCGACTTCCGAAGCGCCGCCGACCTTGATAACCGCAACGCCGCCGGCGAGCTTCGCCAGGCGTTCCTGCAGCTTTTCCTTGTCGTAATCGCTGGTCGTCGTTTCGATCTGCGCACGGATCTGTTCGACACGGCCCTTGATCGCATCATGGTCGCCAGCACCATCGACGATGGTGGTGTTGTCCTTGTCGATCGTGACGCGCTTGGCCTGGCCGAGCATGTTCAGCGTGACCGACTCGAGCTTGATGCCCAGGTCTTCGCTGATCATTTCGCCCTTGGTCAGGATCGCGATGTCCTGCAGCATCGCCTTGCGGCGATCGCCGAAGCCGGGCGCCTTGACGGCCGCGACCTTGAGGCCGCCGCGCAGGCGGTTGACCACCAGCGTGGCGAGCGCTTCGCCTTCGATGTCCTCGGCGATGATGAGCAGCGGACGGCCCGACTGCACCACGGCTTCGAGGATCGGAAGCATCGACTGGAGGTTCGACAGCTTCTTTTCGAAGATCAGGATGTAGGGGTCCGAAAGCTCGACGAGCATCTTTTCGGGGTTGGTGATGAAATAGGGGCTCAGGTAGCCACGGTCGAACTGCATGCCTTCGACGACATCGAGTTCGAAATCGAGGCCCTTGGCTTCCTCGACGGTGATCACGCCTTCCTTGCCGACCTTGTCCATCGCTTCGGCGATCTTTTCGCCGACTTCCTTGTCGCCATTGGCCGAAATGATGCCGACCTGGGCGATTTCAGCGGTGCCCGAAACGGGCTTCGACTGCGCCTTGATCGTTTCGACGACCTTGGTGACCGCGAGGTCGATGCCGCGCTTCAGGTCCATCGGGTTCA
Source organism: Sphingopyxis sp. JAI108 (assembly GCF_013410105.1). Taxonomy (GTDB): domain Bacteria; phylum Pseudomonadota; class Alphaproteobacteria; order Sphingomonadales; family Sphingomonadaceae; genus Sphingopyxis; species Sphingopyxis chilensis. The sequence goes on along the minus strand of NZ_JACCCJ010000001.1, from coordinate 893,398 downwards.
TGCCGGCGGCAACCGACTTCATGCCTTCGCGGACGATCGCCTGAGCGAGCACGGTCGCGGTGGTGGTGCCGTCGCCGGCCTTGTCGTTCGCCTTCGATGCGACTTCGCGCAGCATCTGGGCGCCCATGTTTTCGAACTTGTCCTTGAGTTCGATTTCCTTGGCGACGGTGACGCCGTCCTTGGTGATGCGGGGCGCGCCGAAGCTCTTGTCGATCACGACATTGCGGCCCTTGGGACCGAGGGTCACCTTCACCGCGTCGGCGAGGGTGTCGACACCCTTCAGGATGCGTTCGCGCGCGTCGCGCGAGAATTTGACGTCTTTAGCAGCCATGTGCTTGTTCCTTTCAAAGGCGCAGAAAACTGCGCAACTTCACTTTCGATTCGATGAAATCGCTCAGGCGAGAACGCCGAGGATGTCCGATTCCTTCATGATCAGCAGCTCTTCGCCGTCGACCTTGACCTCGGTGCCCGACCATTTGCCGAACAGGATGCGGTCGCCGGCCTTCACGTCGAGCGGGGTGACCTTGCCGTCATCGGCGCGGGTACCGGTGCCGACCGAGACGACTTCGCCTTCCTGCGGCTTTTCCTTGGCGGTGTCGGGAATGATGATGCCGCCGGCCGTCTTTTCTTCGGCTTCGATACGGCGGACGAGCACGCGGTCGTGCAGCGGACGAAATTGCATGGATATCCCTCCAGAATTGCAATGGATGTCGCTTAGCACTCACAGGGCGCGAGTGCTAACAGCCGGCATATGGGCGGGGCATATGGCAGGGTCAAGGCAGCGGCGGGAAAAAAATCGATGCCGCGTTGTCGCTTTCAGATGGGACGCGAAATCCGGGCTTCAAGGGCAAGCGCGTCCGGTCCGCGATGCAGCGGCCCATATTGTTCAGCGGACCGCCGTTGCCGGCAACAGCCGCAACCGTTCGCGCTGCATCCAGCGCGACAGCATCAGCACCGCGACGATGCTGAGCCCGGTGGCGAGCCCGGTCCAGATTCCGACCCCGCCCCAGTCACGCTCGAACGCCAGCCAGGCGCCCACACCGATGCCGATCACCCAGTAACCGAACAGCGCGAACAGCATCGGGACGAAAGTGTCGTGCAAACCGCGCAACATGCCCTGCGCGACGACCTGCGCCCCGTCGGCGACCTGGAACAGCGCCGCGATGATCAGGAAGCTGACGGCCAGTTCGGCGACCTCGGCATTGGCGGGATTGGCTCGATCGATGAACAGGCCGGCAAGCGTGCCGGGGATCGCGAGCATGATCAGCGCCATCGCCGCCATGAACCCGGTGCCCATGATAAAGCTGGTCCAGCCGGCGCGGCGGACATGCGCTGCGTCGCCGCGGCCATAGCCGATGCCGACGCGGACCGTTGCCGCCTGCGCCAATCCCATAGGGACCATGAAGGTCAGCGATGCCAGTTGCAGCGCGACTGCATGCGCCGCGACCGCCGCCGTCGAAATCCAGCCCATCAGCATGACAGCCGCAGAGAAGACCCCGGCCTCGAAGGCGTGGCTGATCGCGATCGGCGTGCCGATACGTGTCATTTCGGCAAAGCGCGGCCAGTCGCTGCGCCACCAACGGCCGAGCAGGTGATAGCGGCGAAAACGCCGCTCTCGATACACGACCGCGATCATCAGCGCGAGCATGACCATATTCGTGAGCACGCTGCCGACCCCGGCGCCGACGATGCCGAGCGCCGGCATGCCGAACTTGCCGAAGATCAGGGCATAGTTGAAGACGATATTGCCGAGCACGCCGACAACCCCGACGACGAGCGACCACATCGGCCGTTCGAGCGCAGCGAGAAAGTTGCGGAACGCCAGCGTTGCGAGGAACAGCGGGATCGACCACATGTAGATGCGGACATATTCCTGCGCGAGCGCGGAGAGTGTGGCATTCTGCCCCAGCAGCAGCAATATGGCGCCGGTGTTCCAGAGGATCAGCAGCATCGGCACCGACAGCAGCGCCACGAGCCAAAGCGTCTGGCGAAAGGTCCGGCGGATATCGCGCACCGAATGCGCCCGGCGCCCGATCTCGCTCGCCATCAGCGGCGACGCGCCGGCCACCAGCCCCATGCCGAAAATGGCGAGCAGCATCGACAGGTTGAACCCGAGCGAGGCAGCCGCCAGCTCGGTCGGCCCCAGCCAGCCGACCATCAGTACGTCGGTGGCACCGATGAGCGACATGGTCAGATTGGTGAGGACGAGCGGCCAGGCGAGCGCCAGCGTCGCGCGAAATTCGGCGCGAAAGCCCCGCGAACGATCCGCGGCCAAAGGGGTGGCTTGCTGAAGCATAGCCGGCCCGGATAGGCGCAGGGATATAGGCGTTCAATACCGGATGATTTTTAGCGGATCATTTATTCGGTCGGGGTGGCAGAAAGGCAACAGCGATGATCTCTATGTTCACCCACCCCACATCGTCGCCATCTCGACCCCGAAGGCGACAAAGGTCAACGTCAACCCCGCGACGAACAGCCGGTAGGCATAGGCGAGATAGCGATATTTGCGCCGCGCGAGGACAATGCCGTTCTGATAGGTATCGCGCAGCATCGTCTCGTAAATGTCTTCCTCGCTGCGCAGCCGCGACTTCACCGCCGCGATATAGTCATCCTCATCCATCTGCGAAAAGCGGCCGAAGAAGAGGATGTTGCTATGGTCCTTGCCGTCCTTGTAGACGACCGGCGGCGCTTTTCCCACGCGCGGCAGCACCGCCGAAACGGCGAGCAGCGCCGACAGGAAGGAAAAGGTCGCGAGGATGGTCAGCGGCATCGCGAGCGCGCCCGCCCCGGCGCGCGCCTGCCCGATGGCGAGCGTGAAAACGACAAATGTCGCGCCCATCAGGATCGATGCCTTCTGGTCGGCCATCTGCGACAATTGCATCGTGATCTGCTGCGTCGTGCGCACCAGATGCACGGCGTTGGGCGGAAAGGCCGCGCCCGGTGCTGGCTTCGGATCGTCTGGCATCGGCCTGTCCCTCGTCTTCGACCCGCCACAGCGATGGCACGCCGCGCGTTTCTCGGCAAGATGCTGCCCTGTTCCCGCCGCATTCGCTTGCCAATCGCACATCATCGCGGCATGCCCGCGCGCATTCTTATTCCTGTATGGGACGCATAAAATGAGCACCGCCCTCACCGACCAGATTTTCGGCCTGATCGAACCGTTCAACAAGAAGGGCGTCGAACTGACCGACGCGACCACCTTTGCCGGCGACCTCGAATGGGACAGCCTGACCGTGATGGATTTCGTTGCCGAAGTCGAGGACACGTTTGACATCATCATCAGCATGAACATGCAGGCCGAGATCGAAAATGTCGGCCAGCTGGTCGCCGCGGTCGAGAAGCTGAAGGCCTGACCGGGCGTGTTCCCCGGCGAAAGCCGGGGTCTATCGCGGCGTAGCGCAACCTATCTGGACCCCGGCTTTCGCCGGGGCGCACGGAAGAACCCGAATGACCGACCTCTTCTCCAAATTCGACCCGCTGATCCAGCAGCGCGAGGCATTGCTCGCGACGGGCGTCACCGACCCCTTCAGCCTCGTGATGGAAAAGGTGGTCTCGCCGACCGTCGCGATCTGCAACGGGCGCGAGACGATCCTGCTCGGCACCTATAATTATATGGGCATGACCTTCGACGAGGATGTCATCGCCGCGGGCAAGGACGCGCTCGACAAGTTCGGCAGCGGCACTACCGGCAGCCGCGTCCTCAACGGCACCTATCAGGGCCACAAGGAGTGCGAAGAGGCGCTGAAAGAGTTTTACGCCATGGATCATGCCATGGTGTTTTCGACCGGCTATCAGGCGAACCTCGGCATCATTTCGACGATCGCGGGCAAAGGCGACTATGTCATCCTCGACATCGACAGCCATGCCTCGATCTATGACGGGTGCAAGATGGGCGACGCCGAAATCGTCGCCTTCCGCCACAATGATATCGAGGCCCTCGAAAAGCGGCTGAAGCGCCTGCCCGCAGAAGCCGGCAAGCTTGTCGTGCTCGAGGGCGTCTATTCGATGCTCGGCGATATCGCGCCGCTGAAGGAAATGGTCCGTGTGGCCAAGGAAAATGGCGCGATGGTACTGGTCGACGAGGCGCACTCGATGGGCTTCATCGGCGAACATGGCCGCGGCGTTGCCGAGGCGCAGGGCGTGATCGACGACGTCGACTTCATCATCGGCACCTTTTCGAAGAGCGTCGGCACCGTCGGCGGCTTCTGCGTGTCGAACCATCCGAAGTTCGAGATCATGCGGCTCGTCTGCCGCCCCTACGTCTTCACCGCCTCGCTGCCCCCCAGCGTCGTTGCGACCGCGGCGACGAGCATTCGCAAGCTGATGCACGGATCGAACAAGCGCGCGCATCTGTGGGAAAATTCGAAGACGCTGCACAAGGGCCTCAGGGACCTGGGCTTCACGCTCGGCACCGAAGAACCGCAGTCGGCGATCATCGCGGTCATCATGCCCGACCTCGAAAAGGGCGCGATGATGTGGGAAGCGCTGCTCGAAGAGGGGCTGTATGTGAACCTCGCGCGCCCGCCGGCGACCCCCGCCGGCATGACATTGCTGCGCTGTTCGCTGTGCGCCGAACATTCGAGCGAGCAGGTCGGCGAGATCCTTGGCCGCTTCGAGCGCGCGGGCAAGCGCGTCGGCATTATCGGCTGAAGCGAGCCGGCGCGGCGACCAGCGGATTCCTTTTCGGGGCGAATTGAACCCGCGCGGCCTTCGGTGCTTTGCGACGCACCGCTTGTCCGGTAAGAGATGCGCGTGTTCGAGCGGGATATCGAAAGCGAAAATGACGGCCGGCGGGAGCGTATTCGCTTCTGGTCGACGATCGTCCTCGGCGCGATCCTGACCGGTGTGGTCGGAGCGCTCGTCCTTCTGCTCGCCCGCGCCAACGACAATTACGACCGCTCGCTCGGCTGGCAAACGCAGAGCATGGAAGTCATTTCGCAGACCCGATCGGTCGATGCCGCTATCGCGCGCGCCGAAGCGGCGCTCGGCCGCTTCGCGGTCGGGCTGCAGAAAGAGGACGGGCGCATCTATGAATATCAGTGGGGCCGCGCGCGCCAGTTCATGGCGCGGCTGCAGCGCAACGTGCGCGACAATCCGAAACAGATGGCGCTGGTCGAACAACTGACGCGCGAGATGGACAGCCGCGGCGAGCAACTCGGCGATGCCGCACTGAGCGCCAATTACAACCAGACCGTCGCCGCCATTTCCAAATTTTACGCGGCCGGCAAGGGCGAGGGGCTGGGCCGGATCGACAAGCTGCTTTCCGAAATCATCGCCAACGAGCGCGCCCTGCTCAGCGACCGCAACCGGTTGGCGGCCGCCGATCGCGCCAGCCTCAACCAGGCGATCCTGCTCTTTTCGCTGCTCGGCGCGGCTGCGGCGGTCATCGCGATCGGCGCGACATTCTCGTTGATTCGCGCGGAGACGGAACGGCGCCTCGCGCGGCGCGAGCAGCTGGTCGAAAGCGATCGCGCCGCGCAGCTTGAAGCGGCGGTCGAGGAGCGCACCGCCGAGCTCGCCCATGCGAACGCGGCGCTGCGCAGCGAAATGACCGACCGCGAAGCCGCGGAGGCGCAGCTGCGTCAGGCACAGAAAATGGAGGCCGTCGGCCAGCTGACCGGCGGCATCGCGCATGATTTCAACAATATGTTGGCGGTCGTCGTCGGCGGCCTGGAGCTTGCGCAGCGCTGGCTTCCCGATACGCCCGAAAAGGCGCAGCGCCACCTCGCCAACGCGCTCGACGGCGCCAATCGCGCCGCCGACCTGACGCGGCGCCTGCTGACCTTCGCCCGGTCGGAGCCCGCGCGGCCCGAAATGACCCCGATCGACGAATGCATCGCAAGCTTTGCGCAATTGATCGAGCGCACGATCGGCGACCGGATCGCGTTGACGCTCGATCTTCAGGCCGAAGGCCGCGCCTGCTGGATCGACCGGCAACAATTCGAAAACGCCCTGCTCAATCTGGCGGTCAATGCGCGCGACGCGATGAACGGCCATGGATCGCTCACGATCCGCACGCAGGGCGACCGCGAAGGCATGGCGGCGGCGCTCGCGGTGCAGGTGATCGACACCGGCTGCGGCATGTCGCCCGAAGTTCTCGAGCGCGTCTTCGATCCCTTTTACACCACCAAGCCTGCGGGCCAGGGCACCGGGCTCGGCATGAGCCAGGTCTTCGCCTTCTGCCGCCAGTCGGGCGGCGAGGTGCAGATTTCGTCGACCGAGGGCGAAGGCACGAGCGTCGCCATGCTGCTGCCCATCGCAAAACCGTTGGCCGACACCGTGGACGACACGGCCCCGGGCGATGCCGCCGCGCCCGCGACGCCCGCCGACGCACTCAGCATTCTGGTGGTCGAGGACGACGCGCGCGTCCTGGCCGCGACGGTCGATGCGGTCAGCGAGCTCGGCCATACCGCGGTCGCGTGTGGCAATCCAATGGAGGCCGAGGCCCTGGTCGAAGGACGGCTGGCCGAAGGCCGCGGCGGTTTCGACCTGATCCTCTCCGACGTGCTGATGCCCGAACTCACCGGCCCCGAAATGGTCGCGCGATTGAAACAGCGCTGGCCCGAACTGTCGGTGCTGTTCGTGACCGGCTATGCGGGCGATGCCAGCGAGGACGCCGCCTTCGGCGACCATGACGTGCTGCGCAAACCCTTCACGCTCAGCGCGCTCGACCAGGCAATCCGGCGGAGCGGCGAGCATCGGCCCGACGGTCAGCGGCTGGCGAGTTGAGCCTTTCGGGTCGCTGACTCCTCAGCGGATCGCGCCGCCCCGGATCAGACGCGGCACAAGCGTCAGCGCCGCGACGAGCGGCCAGCGGCGCTGCCACGGCTTGATTTCGATCTTGGTCCCGGCGTGGCGATTGATCTTCCACGCCAGATAATCGATCCCCCCGGCATAGGTCAGGCTCGCCTTGGCGAGCCGGGCGACGCTGAGCAGCTTGCCTTCGAGCCGCCGGCGCGCCCATCCTCCGGCGCGCGCGCTCTTCGGGATCGCCACGATCGCGGGTGCACCGAATCGTTCGTAACGGGCAGCATCGGCATCGACGACCGACTGCGCGCGGCCGGAGCGTTCGGCGCGCAGCTCGACCGAATAGGTCAAGGAAAAGGCGCGGCGCCACCAGTCGAGCGACGCTTCGCCATCGACCCGGCCCGCCGCCGCGAGCAAGGTCGGCGCGGCGCGCGATACCGCCGCGACGGCGCGGTCGCGCGCGGTATCGTCGACTGCCCAGGCGAGCCGCGACGGCTGGGCGAAACGCGCCCACACCGACACGTTGCGCGTCTCGGGTCCGTTCAGCCGGTCGAAATCGGCTTCGCTCAGCACCGCATATTTCGCGATCAGCCCGCCGTGCTGAAACGGAAAGACATTGGGCGGAATCAGCCGGTTCGCCGCGGCCATCCAGCGTTTCGGATAGGCGTCGCCATAGTCGGAAACGATCAGATAGAAATCGAGCATCAGCCCGTCTAGCTCGCTTTCGCGCAGGCAACTGCCATAAAAGAGCACCGCGCGCGCGCTGCCCGGATATTGGGCGGCGAGCGCCGCCGCCATCGCGGCGACGCGCGGTTCGACGGGTCCCCCGAGTTCTTCGCGGACGAGTTCGGACAGGGTGGACATGAAAGGCTCAGGCGGCGAGGCGCAGGAAGGGAACCGGCTGCGTCGAGGTCAGGATGATCGGCATGCCGTTCTTGGCCTGGAAGATTTCGCCGTCGAGGATGACGTTCGAGCGTTCGCCTTCGATACGGATTTCGTCACCCTGCTGGAAATGCACGCCCTCGAGCTGCTTTTGCCCCAGCGTCCCGCGCCAGGTCGCGCCGAGCATCCGGAACAGCGCCCCGACATTGCTGTCGGTCGCGAGCAGCTTCATATTGCCGTTCGTGCCATAGGCTTCGCTGGTGCGGATGCTGAGCAGCAGTTTCTCGAGCGTCGTGACGATCAGAAGCGAGAATTTGCCCTTGAACTCGCCTTGGCGGACCAACGACACCGTCATCGGCTCGGGCTTGGGCGGCAGCCGCCCGCCGCCGATACCGAAGATGATCGCGAACAGCGCGAGCATCGCCGCGAGGAAATGCGAGATCCCGTTGGGCAGGCCGAGCGGATAGATGCGATTGCGGCAATAGAGCATCACGTCGGCGAGATAGGCGCCGCCGAGGAACATGCCGAGCACGGGGCGCGATTCATCGCCGCTGTCGAGCGAGATCAGCTGGCGTTCGATCACATGGTCTTCGAGCCGGCCGCTCTCGACCAGGTCGACGACGCGCTGCAACGCCTTGATCGGATCGCCCTCCGCCCCGAGGTCGAGCGCGATCAGATTGGTCTTGCCGTTCGGAAGCACCGCGACCGGCGGCGGCGAACCGCCGAAATGGCCGCCCGAGTAAAGTTCGGTCAGCGCCGCCTGCACCGTGCCGTCGCCGCCGTTGATGACGACGATGCGCGGACTGACCATCGCCATCGTGCGGATCGCTTCGCCGATCTGGTCGACGTCCTCGACTTCGTAATGGAAGATGTCGGGATGCGACGCGCAATATTCGCGAACCTGCGGCAACAGGGCACGGTTGCCCGTCGAACGTGGATTCGAAAGGAGCGCGACGCTGGCCATATCCGTTACATATATTTCATCGTGATCGAGATCTTCTTGGGCGCATCCCCGACCGAAAAGGCCGTCTTCTTGTAGCTCGGCTTGCCGAGGTTGAAGATGTTGATGCTCGGATTGTTCGACATCCCGCCGCCATCGCGGGAGATGTCGGTCTTGCCGTTGCCGTTGACGTCGTGACGCACCGCGATGCCGTACACGCCCGCTTCGGGCAGCGGCACGCAGACGGTCATCGAACCGGCGCGTGCCGGCACTTCGATACGGGCGAGCCAGCGGCCCTTCTCCAGCCAGTCAGCCGACGTGCCGCGATAGCTTTGCACGCGAATCTTGCCGGTCGACGCCTTGACGCCGCTGATCTGGACCAGCGTCGACGGGCCGCTCTTGCACTGCGACAGATCGTTCGAGATGACCCGGCCTTCCGCCTGCGCCGATGCGGCGAAAGCCAGCACGGAAACGCCAAGCAGTGCGGATACAAATTTCGACATGACCTCAAAACCTCCAGAGGCTATAGCCATCCCAGCGAGCGCGAGAGCGCGCGCTGACATGGGTCCCTGTCGCCCTTGAATCGGCATATCGGAAACAACTGCGGCCAAATCATGGTGATGGGGCGACGAAAGATTGAATAAGCTGCCTGCCATCGACCGCTATATCGCGCGGCTCATTTTCTTCCCGATGCTCGGCACGCTCGTCCTGTCGGCGATGCTGCTCGTGCTCGAAAAGATGCTCCGCCTCTTCGACTTCGTCGCGACCGAGGGCGGCCCCGTCAGCGTCGTGTGGCGTATGCTCGCCAACCTCATCCCCGAATATCTTTCGCTCGGCATCCCGATCGGGCTGATGCTCGGGATTCTCCTTGCTTTCCGAAGGCTTGCGACGTCGAGCGAGCTCGACGTGCTCAAGGGCGTGGGGATGAGTTTCGGGCGGTTAATGCGCATCCCCTTCGCCTATGCGATCGCGCTCGCGGCGCTGAACCTCGCGATCGTCGGCTTCATCCAGCCGGTTGCGCGCTATGCCTATGAAGGGCTGCAGTTCGAATTGCGCTCGGGCGCGCTCGGCGCATCGATCAAGGTCGGCGAATTCACCAAATTGGGCGACCGCATGACGCTGCGCATCGAGGAAAGCTATAATGACGGGCGGGCCTTGCGCGGCATCTTCGTGCGCGGCGAGCAACGCGACGGGCAGCGCGTGTCGGCGACCGCGGCGCGCGGTCAGTTCCTGGCGACCGACGATCCGAACACGATCATCCTGCGCCTGTCGCAAGGCGTCCTGATCCATGAATCGCCCAAATTTTCGGTGCCGCGTGTCCTGACCTTCGACAATCACGACCTGCCGATCCCGCTGCCCAAGATCGAGGCGTTCCGCCTGCGCGGCGGCGCCGACCGTGAAATGACGATTCCCGAGCTGTTCGTTGCGGGCAAGGACAGCAGCCAGCCCGAACAGACGCGCCTCGAATCGCGGGCGAATTTCCACTTCCGCATCGTCGAGGTGATGTCGATGTTCCTCATCCCGCTGATCGCCGTCGCGCTCGCGATACCGCCGAAACGATCGACATCGTCGCTCGGGGTCTTCCTGTCGATCGTGCTGCTCGTCACCCAGCACAAGATCAACCAATATGCCGAGGATCTGGGCGCGCGCGGGACGATCGATCCGCTGATCGCGCTCTGGGTTCCCTATCTGCTCTTCGCGGCGCTGGCGGTCTGGATGTATTATACGATCGCGCACGTTCCCGGCGGGCAGCCGATCGGCGCGCTCGAACGCGTCGCCGCCAAGGCGGCGCAGAAGATCCGCGGCCTGCTCAGCATGTTCCAGCGCGACAAGATACGGCAAGCCTGATGCACCAGCTTCATTTTTTCCCGTCGCGCACGATGGCGCTCTATGTCGGCCGCCTCTTCCTCGTCCGCTCCTTCTCGATCCTTTTCGCGCTGGTGCTGATTCTCCAGACGCTCGACCTGCTCGGCGAAAGCGGCAAGATCCTCGGCGTCGCGGGCAACAGCGATGCGGACGTGTGGCGCTATGTCGGGATGCGGCTGCCGCAGATCATCGAGACCTTCCTGCCCTTTTCCGTGCTGCTCGGCACGATATTGACGATGGTGACGCTCAACCAGAACAGCGAGGTCATCGCGATGAAGGCGGCGGGCATGTCGGCGCATCAGGTGCTCGCGCCGCTGTTCCTCGCCGCATTGCTCGTCGCGGGGATCAGCTTCGCTTTCAACGAACGCATCGTGACGCGCTCGACCGCGGCGCTCAGCGCGTGGCAGAAGGTCGAATATAAAAAGGTCCCCAAGGACAGCGGCATACGCACCAATATCTGGGTTCGCGACGGCGACGACCTGATCAACGCGACGACGGTCGATACCAGCGGCCCGACGATCGTCCTCGGCTATGTCACGATTTACGAGCGCACCGGCGGCGTGCTGTCGTCGATGCTCTCGGCCGACAGCGCGCGCGCGGTTGCGGGCGGCGGCTGGGAACTGACGAACGCGCGGCGCTTCATGCGCCGGTCGGGCACGCTCGAACCCCTGGGCACGATCATCGCGGCGAAAAATGTGCGCCCCGACCAGTTCACGCTCGCGCAGGTCGACGGCGACGAGTTGCCCTTCCTCCAGCTCCGCTCGGCGATCGCCGACCTCGAGGCCGCGGGGCGTCCCGTCGGCGCGCTCAAGGGCGTGCTCTGGCACAAGATTTCGGGGCCGCTGTCTGCGATATTGATGCCGCTGCTGGGCGCCGTCGCGGCGTTCGGCCTCGCGCGATCGGGCAAGCTGTTCGTGCGCGCGATCATCGGCATGGGGCTTGGTTTCGCTTATTTCGTCGCCGACAATTTCGCGCTCGCGATGGGCGATCTCGGCGCCTATTCGCCCTTTCTTGCGGCGTGGGGGCCGTTCATATTGTTTGCGCTGATCGGCGAGATGATCTTGATACGGACCGAGGAATAATCGGGACCGTCATTGCGAGGAGCCGAAGGCAACGCGGCAATCCAGTGTAAGCGTAAACCGCCCTGGATTGCATCGCTACGCTCGCAATGACGAACTGTTAGGCGGCGCCCCGCGCCGACCCGGCAACCAAGTTCATCACCAGCTTCGGCAGGCTGTCGTAATTCGCACCATGATATTGCGAGTCCGACGGCAGCGCGTCCTTCAGGCGGCGGTGCGCTTCGGCGAGCGAATGATAGGGAACGCCCGGCAGCAGGTGATGCAGCGCATGATAGCGCAGCCCCACCGGCGCCCACAATTCGGGCAGCAGGCCCGGCGGCGGGACGTTGACGCTGTCGAGGAACTGGCCCGTGACGGTCAGCACCGCACCGTCATTTTCCCAGAGGTGCGCGACGAGGGTGCGGATCTGGTTGAGCACCAGCGTCGCGGCGGCGATCGCGCCGAAGATGACCAGCGCGCGCAGCGGCACCCAGCCGAACACGCCGGCTGCGATCAGCAGGCTCGACCACGCCCAGGCGCCGCCTTCCTGCCACGCCCACTGGCGGCGGAACTCGCCCTCCGGCGGCTTGCGGCGGAACAGCGGGTTGATGATCATCCCCGAATAGCGTTCGACGACGATCCGGCGCAGCGGCGGGATCAGGAACGACAGCGGGGTCAGCACCGCATAGCGGAAGACGAGCGCGAGCGGCGCAAATGCCGCTGCGACAACGAACAACGGCACCGTCCACGGCTTCATCAGCGCGAGCGGCAGATATTCCGGGTCCTCGACCGTGCCATATTTGGTGCGGTTGTGGTGCAGGCTGTGAATGCCCTCATACATGAACGACGGGATCAGCAGCGGCACGCCGACGAGGATGTTCCAGGCGAGGCGGAAACCCGGCAGCGCGTTCTTCCGGATATGCGTCAGCTCGTGAATGAAGCTCCCCGCGCGGTAGAGCGCGACGACCGCAATTACCGCGGCGACCAGCATCCACGCGGTCGAGGGCGCAAGGATCGCCGCCGCGATGCCGGCATAGCCGACGAAAGTCGAGGCGAGGAAATCGGTCCAATAAATGCGCGCGCTCGGCTGCACGAGATCGCGCGTCAGCTCCGAAGCCGCGCGGATCATCGCCATATCGTCCGCGATCGCGGACTTCGGCAACTTATCGGCATCCGCCGACGGGGGAACCGGCGCCGCCGCGGGCGTCGACAGCCGGTCGACAAGAGTGTTCATCGCTAACATAGGCGGATCTTCACCATGATTTCGTGGCAGCAAAATGGCCGAATGCGGGTCGCCAGCGCCATTTCTATGCCCTAATGCGTCGCCACAAATATAGGGTTGGCTTTTCAGGAAACCAGTATGAGTGCGCACAACCAAGGCCCGATCACCATTCATCCGGTCAAGGACAAGGACGACCTGCGCGAGTTTGTCGAGCTCGCTTTCCGGCTCAACCGCGGCGATCCGGCGTGGGTCCCGCCCCTGAAGAGCGAGGTCTACGGCCTGCTCACCCCCGGCAAGAATCCGTGGTTCGAACATGGCAAGGCGCAGTTTTTCCTCGCGCGGCGGGACGGGCGCACGATCGGGCGCATCTCGGCGCATATCGACGAACTCGCGCTCGCCCAGCCCGCCGAACAGGGCATGGGGCCGGGCACGGGCAATTGGGGGCTGCTCGAGGCTGAGGATGAGGCGAGCGCACAGGCATTGCTCGCCGCGGCCGAGGATTGGCTCCGCACGCAGGGCATGCACCGCTCGCTCGGCCCGCTGTCGATTTCGATCTGGGACGAACCCGGCCTGCTGATCGAGGGTTTCGACAACCGGCCGACGGTGATGATGGGGCACAATAGCCCGCTCTATCGCGGCTGGGTCGAGGGCGCAGGCTATCGGCCGGTCAAGCAGTTGCTGAATTACGACGTCGCGATCGACGACGGATTTCCCCCGATCGTCAACCGCATCGTCGCGGCGGGCGAGAAGAACGCCCGCATCCGCATCCGCAAGGTCAACAAGCGCCGCTTCGATGCCGAGGCGACACTGATCATGGGGCTGCTCAACGATGCATGGTCGGACAATTGGGGCTTTGTCCCGCTGACCGACAGCGAAATCGCCTATGTCGGCAAGAAGCTGAAGGATATCGTCTTCGAGGATCTGATCCGCGTCGCCGAAGTCGACGGCGAGCCGGTCGCGTTCATGATCGTGCTGCCCAACATCAATCAGCTGCTGATCGACATGGACGGCTCGCTGCTTCCCTTCAATTGGGCGCGGCTGCTGTGGTGGCTGCGGAGGCCGCAGAGCCATATCCTGCGCGTGCCGTTGATGGGCGTCGCGAAGAAGCTGCAGAACAGCCGCATGGCGAGCACGCTCGCCTTCATGATGATCGAATATATCCGCCGCGACGCGGTGCGCGATTATGGCACCAAGCGCGGCGATATCGGCTGGGTGCTCGACGACAATCAGGGCATGAACGCGGTCGCCGAAGCAATCGAGGCCAAGGTCAACCGGGTGTATCAGATTTACGACAAAATGCTCTGACCGCTGGGACAGCTTTGCGACAAATGACAGCCATCGTGCGTTGGGAGCACGGAAAGGCTTTGTCATGGCAGTCCAGTATCTTGCCGCAAATCGCTTCGGGCTTGGCCGCCGCTTCGACGATCCGGCGGTGGGCGATCCGAAAGACTGGCTGATCCGCCAGATCGGCGATTACGACCCCGCCCCCGCAGCCATCGCCGACCTCGCGGGGCGCGAGGCGATCGCGACCGCCTATGCCGAATATCGCGACGAGCGGCAGGCGATGCGCCGCGAAGCGAAGAATGCGGAAATGCGCGACGACGACGGCAATGCGGTCGAGACGATGCGCCGCATGTCGCGCGCCGGTTTTCGCCGCCACTATGGCGAGGCTGCGAGCGCGCGCCTCGCTGCCGCCGTCGCGACGCCGACGCCCTTCGCCGAACGCCTCGTTCATTTCTGGTCCAATCATTTCGCGATCTCGGCGGACAAGCAGACCGTCGTCGGCTTCGCCGGCAATTACGAGAATGACGCGATCCGCCCGCATGTCATGGGCAAATTTTCTGACCTCTTGAGCGCTGCGGTCCACCACCCCGCGATGCTGCTCTTTCTCGATCAGGCGCAAAGCTTCGGCCCCGACAGTCCGTTTGCGGCCCGCGTACGCAATCGTGGCAAGAGGCAGGCGCCGGGGCTCAACGAAAATCTGGCGCGCGAGATCATGGAGTTGCACACGCTCGGCGTGCGCGCCGGCTATACGCAGGCCGATGTGACGAATTTCGCCAAGGCGCTCACCGGCCTGACTGTCGCCGGGATCGGACGCGGTGCGGGACAAAGGCTGATGCCCGCCGACACACGGCCGGGCGAGACCGTCTTCGTCGATCGGCTCCACCAACCCGGGGCGCTGACCATCCTCGGCAAGCGTTACGACCAGCCGGGCGGGCGCCAGGCCGAGGCCGTGCTGCGCGACCTTGCCGTCCACCCCGCGACCGCGCGCCACGTCGCGACCAAGCTCGCGCGGCATTTCACGTCCGACGAACCGCCCGCGCCGCTCGTCGACCGGCTGGCTCAGGATTTCGAACGCACCGGCGGCGACCTGCCTTCACTCTATCGCACGCTTATCGCCTCGCCCGAACCATGGACGGCGGCGCCGACGATGTTCAAATCGCCATGGGACTGGACGGTGTCGATGCTGCGCGCGCTGAAAACGCCCGGGCTCGGTGAGCGACAGAATATCGCCGCGATGTTCGCCCAGCTCGGCCAGCCGGTGTGGCGCCCCGGTTCGCCCAAGGGCTATGACGATATGGTCGCCACCTGGGCGGGATCGGCGGCGCTCATGCAGCGCGTCGAACTCGCCAGCCGCATCGCGGGCCGGATCGGCGACCGCGCCGACGCGCGCCAGCTCGCCCCACTCGTCCTTGCCGACGCGCTCACCCCTGAAACGAGCCAGGCCATCGCGCGCGCCGACAGCCCCGGCCAGGGGCTCGCGATGCTGTTCGCCAGCCCCGCCTTCTTGCGGAGATAGACGATGATCCTTTCACGCCGCTCGATCATCCTGTCGGGGATCACGGTCGCCGCCGCGGGCGCGCTGCCCGGTTTCGCCTATGCTGCGGCGGGCACGCCCAAACGCCTCGTCTTCGTCATCCAGCGCGGCGCCGCCGACGGGCTCGCCACCGTCGCGCCGACGGGCGATCCCGCCTTCGCCGCCGCGCGCCGCGCGATGGCGGACGAAACCGCGGGCGGCGCGAAGCTCGACGCGATGTTCACGCTCCACCCGGCCCTCGCCCAGACGGCGGGCCTCTATACCGGCAAGCAGGCCCATTTCGCGCATGCCGTCGCCACGGCCTATCGCGACCGGTCGCATTTCGACGGACAGAATATGCTCGAAGGCGGCGGATCGCGCCCCTATGGCCGCGACGACGGCTGGGTCGGGCGGCTGCTGACGCTGCTCCCCGCGGCCGAGCGCGACGCGATCGCAATCGCCCCCGCGGTGCCGCTCGCACTGCGCGGATCGGTGCAGGTGGGCACCTATGCGCCGAGCCGCCTGCCGCAAGCCGACGCCGACCTGATCGCGCGGTTGACCGCGATGTATGCCGACGATCCCCTCCTCCACCCGCTGTGGGACAGCGCGGTCAAGACGCAGGAACTGGCGAGCGACATTGGCGGCAACAACGGCCGCAACGGCGCCGAACTCGGCAAGCTCGCGTCGTCGCTGATGCTGCCCGCCGATGGCGCGCGCGTGATGATGGTCGAAACCGGCGGCTGGGACACGCACAGCGGCCAGCGGAACCGCCTCGCGGCGCAATTGCGCGGGCTCGACCAGTTGATCGGCGCGCTGCAGACGGGGCTCGGCCCGGCGTGGAACGACACGCTGGTCATCGTCGCCACCGAATTTGGCCGCACGGTCGAGGTCAATGGCACCGGCGGCACCGACCATGGCACCGCATCAACCGCGATGCTGCTCGGCGGCGGTCTGGCGATGGGCGGCAAGGTGTCGGCCGACTGGCCGGGGCTTGGCGCCGCGGCGCGCTATGAGGGGCGCGACCTCAAGCCCACGCGCAACCTCGAAAGCGTGATCGCGAGTACGGTCGCGCATCATTATGCGCTCGACCCGAAACGCGTGATGACGACGCTGTATCCTGACGCCTGACCCCAAGGCCCAACGCCATTGCGATGCGCTTTACGCCAGCACCGCCCACGTCGGCGCGTGGTCGCTCGCCTTCTCGCGCCCGCGATGATCCTTGTCGACGCCCGCATCGACCAGCCGGTCGGCGAGCGCGGGGCTGAGCAGCAGATGGTCGATGCGGAAACCATGGTCGCGCTGCCAGCCGCCCGCCTGATAGTCCCAGAAGGTCCAGATGCCGCCCGCCGGATGGCGGCTGCGGATTGCGTCGGTCCAGCCGTCGCCGAGCAGGCGGAACCATGCGTCGCGCGAATCGGGCTGCATCAGCGCGTCGGTCGACATCGCGCGCGGGTCCCACACATCGTCGTCGTGCGGGATGACGTTGTAATCGCCGGCCAGGATCGTCGGGATTTCGCTCGCGAGGAGGAATTTCGCGCGCTCGCGCAGCCGCGCCATCCAGCGCAGCTTGTAATCGAATTTCGGTCCCGGCTGCGGATTGCCGTTGGGGAGGTAGATCGACGCGACGCGCAGGCCGTGAACGTCGGCCTCCAGATAGCGCGACTGCTCGTCCTCATCCTCGCCCGCGAGCC
This sequence comes from Sphingopyxis sp. JAI108, assembly GCF_013410105.1. GTDB lineage: Bacteria > Pseudomonadota > Alphaproteobacteria > Sphingomonadales > Sphingomonadaceae > Sphingopyxis > Sphingopyxis chilensis. Next base: position 876,195 of record NZ_JACCCJ010000001.1, on the reverse strand, counting down.
CGCGCTGCGTTTCGACGGGCTGCGTCCCCTTCGCCAGGATCGCGACGCCGTTGAACCCCTTTTGCCCGTGATAGAGGAAGCCATAGCCCGCCGCCTCGATCTCCTTGGTCGGCATCGTCTCGTCGCTCGATTTCAATTCCTGCAGGCAGGCGATATCGGGCTGCGTTTCCTCGAGCCATTCGACAAGACGCGGCAAGCGGGCCTTGATCCCGTTGATATTGAAGGTCGCGATTTTCATGGCCGCACCTATGCCAGCAAGCTGGCAGCTTAGAAAGGCGTCAGATCGAGAAGCTAGAGCCGCAGCCGCAGCCCGAGGCCGCGTTGGGATTTTCGACCTTGAACGACGAACCGCCGAGCGAATCGACGAAATCGACGATGCAGCCGCGCACCAGGTCGATGCTGACCGGATCGACGACGAGTTTCACGCCATCGGTTTCGGTGACGATGTCATCGGCGTCGATGCTTTCGGCAAGACCGAAGCGATAGGTGAAGCCCGAGCAGCCGCCGCCATCGACCGCAAGGCGTAGCGCGGCCTCGCTTTCGCCCTTGCGGTCGGCGATCCAGCGGACGCGGGCCGCGGCGGCGGACGAGAGGGTGATATCGGAAAGCTGTGTGGCCATGACCGCTAGATAAGGGGTCGTGCGCAAATGAAAAGGGCGCCGCGACGGTTACCCCGCCTGGCGCCCCTCCTCTCCGACCCTGTAAAAGCTCTTATTCGGGACCGCCCATGGCGACATTCTTGCCCGTGATCGCGGCGATCGCCATCTGGTCCGAGCGAACGAACGGCATCGGATTGACCGGCGCGCCTTCGATACGGACTTCATAATGGAGGTGGTTGCCGGTCGAACGGCCGGTCGAACCGACATAGCCGAGGATGTCGCCCTTCTTCACCTGCTGCCCGGGGCGCACGATGTAAGACGACATATGGCCGTAGCGCGTCTGGATCGCATTGCCATGTTCGACTTCGACATAATTGCCATAACCGCCAAGGCGCTGCGCGCGACCGACGATGCCGTCGGCGGTCGCATAGATCGGGGTGCCGCGCGGCGCCGGAATATCGATGCCGTTGTGGCGCGCGACCTTGCCGGTGACCGGATGGACGCGCATGCCGTAGGACGACGAGAGCGACATCTGCTCGATCGGGCGGCGCGACGGGATCGCGACACCGATCGAGGCGGTCAGGCCGGTGTCGAGGCGTTTCCACGCCTGAAAGATCGCGCGGGCTTCGCTGTCCTCGCTGGCCGACGGCACGCCAGCGTCGAAGCTGTCGTCATCGGGTTCGTCGGGAGCGACAATGCCAGCGTCGGCGCTGGTTTCGGCGGCGTGGACGGCCGGGGTGGCCGCTACAAAACATGCTGCGGCGCAAAATATTGCGACTTGGTGCAACTTCTGCGCCAGAAGAGTGTTAATCAAAACAACGACCCCGCGTTTGCCATGTCGCCAAAGCCCGGAAAAAGGCCTTGGCGCCGGTGTTTCTTGGTTTGGATGATTGCTCATCCCCCGCGGAAGCCTGTGTGCTGTTCCAATCCTTACGAAGCAATAACGGCGTAGAATTCTTGCGTTAAACCGGCACGTCGGCGCGCCGAGTCGTTGAACGGCGGTTTCAAACCGCCGCGAAAGCGCGATTTTACTAGGGCGTGCCACGTTTCGACGGCGTTGAATCCCATTTCATCGCACTTTTGCCGGAACCAGAGTGTGCCGGCGCTCACATGCCGGATTTCATCGTTGTAAATACGCAATAAAATCTTTGCGGAAACCGCATCGCCCGCGCTGCGGAAGCGCTCGACCGTCGCGGGCGTGACGTCGAGGCCGCGCGCTTCGAGTACCATCGGCACGATCGCGAGGCGCGCAAGCGCATCGTCGGCGGTAACCTGCGCGGCTTCCCACAGCCCCGCGTGCGCCGGAAGCGCGCCATAGTGACTGCCAAGCTGGCGAAGGCGGCGGTCGAGCAACGCGAAATGCATCGCCTCGTCGGCGGCAACCCCGATCCAGTCGTCGACGAACGCGCGCGGGAATTCGCCGCCAAAGCGGCCGACCAGATCGACCGCGAGGTCGATCGCGACGAATTCGATGTGCGCGAGCGCATGGAGCAGCGCGATGCGGCCGCGTTCGGACCCGCCCTTGCCGCGCTTGGGCATCTGGTTCGGTGCGAGCAGTTCGGGTTCGGCGGGCCAATCCGGCCGCTCGGGCATCGGCGTATCGCAGCGATGTTCGATCTCGCCGCGCCGCCACGCCCGCGCCAAGCGGCGCGCCGCGCGGCGTTTGTCGTGCGGGTCCGGCGTCAGCAAGACCACGCGCGCGGCTTCGCCCAGGCTCGGCATCAGAGCGCCTTGGCGGCCTCCAGCACGGCGTCGGCATGCCCTTTCACGCGCACCTTGCGCCACTCTTTCGCGAGCTTGCCGTCAGGCCCAAACAGGAAGGTCGAACGTTCGATACCCATATAGGTGCGGCCGTAATTCTGCTTTTGGGTCCAAGTACCGAACGCCTCGCACACCGCGCCATCCTCGTCGGAGGCGAGCCGGACGGTCAGGCCATATTTGTCGCGGAACTTGCAGAGCTTTGCCGGCGCGTCGCGCGATACCGCCAGAACCTGCGCGCCCAGATGCGCGAATTCGGGCGCGAGGCGAGTGAAATCCTGCGCCTCGGTCGTGCAGCCGGGCGTATCGGCCTTGGGATAGAAATACACGACAAGCGGCGCCCCCTTCATCGCCGCAAGATCGATCGCCGCGCCGTCAGCGTCGAGAAGTTTCACGGCGGGAATGGCATCTCCGATTGCGAGGGTCATGTCTTGCTCTCCTGTTGCGCCGGGCGAATCAACGCCCACCAGTTCGCGATCTCCTGCCGCGCCATGTCGTGCGCGGCAAGCAGCTGCGGCCAGCCCGGCTCGCCACACGCTGCCGCGACGAGCCCCCGTGCCGCGACGGTCGCGGGTTCCCCGTCGGGGGCGGTGAGGCGCAGCATGACGAGCATGCGCGCGAGCAGGCGGTGCGCGTCGCAGACTTCGGCCGGCGCCAGGCCCGCCGCCTTCAGGCACGCCAGCGCCGCCGCGATATTCGGATCGTGGCACCGCCCGCTCGCGAGCTGCGTCACCTGCATCGCGAATTCGAGATCGACGAGCCCGCCCGGCCCGCTCTTGATATCGAGCGCGCCTTTCGCGGGCTTGTGCGCGGCGATCTTGTCGCGCATTTCAGCGGCATCGGCGGCCAGTTTCGCCGGATCGCGGGGGATCGCCAGCAGCTCGGCGATGATGCGCTCGACCTCCGCGCGCGCTTCGTTGGAACCATAGACCGGCCGCGCGCGAAGCAGCGCCATATGCTCCCACGTCCACGCCTCTTCGCGCTGGTAGCGCTCGAAACTGTCGACCGTCACGACGAGCGGGCCCTGTGCCCCCTGCGGCCGGAGACGCGTATCCACGTCGTAAAGCTTGCCCGCCGCGGTCGGCACCGACATCGCCGCGGTCACGCGCTGCGCGAGGCGGTTGTAATAGGTTGTAGCCCCCAGGGGACGCGGCCCGTCCGATTCGGCCAGATGATCGCCGGTGAACAGATAGATGAGGTCGAGGTCCGACGCATGCGTCAGCGCCCTGCCGCCGAGCCGGCCGAGCGCGAGCACGACAAGCTCGCTGCCGTCGATGCGGCCATGCGCGGCGACGAATTCGGCGACCGTCGCATCGGCGAGCACCTGCAGCGCGGCTTCGGCGAGTTCGGAATAGCCGCCCGCGATCGTAAGCGGGTCGTTCGCCCCCGCGATCAGTTGCACCCCATAAGCGAAACGCCGCTCGCCGACGCGGTCGCGCGCACGGTCGAGCAGCCGCTCATAGTCGAGGCCGGCCAGCCCCGGCGCCCATTCGGCGAGCAGCTCGGCCTTCGTCGCCGGCGCCTCGAACGCGCGCTTGTCGATCAGTCCCTCGATCAGTTCGACGCGCGCACCCAGCGCCTCGGCCAACGTCGGCGCGAGCGACAGGGTGCGCGTCGCGATCTTCGCAAGTTCGGGCTGCGCCGCGAGCAGGTGGAAAAAATTGATCGCGCTGGGCAGACCGCCGACGAGCTTGTCGAAGCGCAGCAGCGTGGCGTCGGGGTCGGGCGCTGCGCCGAGCGCTTTGACCAATTCGGGGAGCACCGTTTCGAGCGCACCCTGCGCCGCGGGACTACGCAGCGCGCGCTGTTTGCCACCGCGCCATTCTGCGATCGTGCGCAGCGCCGCATCGGGCGGGTCGAACCCCGCCGCCGCGAGTTCCGCCGCAAGGCCGCCCTCGTCGCGGGGAAGACCCGTCGTCGTCGCGCGTTCGGCGACGAGCCGGTCGTAACAGCTGCCGACGTCGGCGACGACGGGATCGAGCGCCGCGAGCAGCGCCGCGCCGTCAGCCTCGCCGTCGAGCCGCGCGACGCAGTCGAGTGCGGCGGCCTGCGTCGGCAGGCTGTGCGTCTGCTGGTCCTCGATCATCTGGAGCCGATGCTCGATGCGGCGGAGCGTGGCATAATGGCCCGACAGGCGCGCCGCGACTTGGGGTTCGACCCGTCCGGCCGCGGCTAGCGCGGCGAGCGCATCGACGGTCGCCGGCACGCGCAGCGACGGATCGCGGCCGCCGTAGATGAGCTGGTGGACCTGCGCGAAAAATTCGATCTCGCGGATGCCGCCGCGCCCGCGCTTCAAATCGAAACCCGGTCCGAACGCCTGCCCCTGTGCGAAATGGTCACGGATCCGGTCGCTCATCGCGCCGATTTCCTTGAGCTGGCGAAAATCGAGGCTGCGGCGCCATATGAAGGGCTGGATCGCCGCAAGGAAATTCTCGCCGAGCGCGCGGTCGCCCGCCGACGCGCGGCTGCGGATGAACGCCGCCTGCTCCCATGCGAGCGCTTCGGATTCATAATAGGAGATCGCGGCGCTTTCGGGGAGCACGATCGGCGTCACCTCCGGATGCGGACGAAGCCTGAGGTCGACGCGCAGCACATGCCCGTCGGCGGTGCGCGCCGACAGGATTTCGACCATCCGCCGCGCGATCCGCACCGCCGCCTCGTCCGGGTCGTCGCGCGAGCGCCGCGGCAGCGTTTCGGGATCGAAGATCAGGATCGGGTCGATGTCCGACGAATAGTTGAGTTCGTGGCTCCCGAGCTTCCCGAGCGCGATCACCGAAAGGCCGCGCGGCGCCTCACCCGGCACGCGCTCGGCAAAGGCGGCGGCGAGCGCGGCATCGCACGCCGCATCGGCGAAATCCGACAAGAGCCGCGTCGTCGTCCTGACATCATGCTCGCCCGACAGGTCGCCGAGCGCGAGCAGCAGCGCCGTCCGGCCGCGCCACCGGCGCAGTGTGCGCATGATATCGTCGTCGACCGGCGGCGGCGCAACGGCCGCGAGGGCGGCGTCGGTGCCCTCGCTCAAATAGCACGTCACATCGTCGGGATTAAGCTCGGCGAGCCGCGCTAGGAACGGCGCATGGGCTGTAAGCCGGTCGAGCGCCGACTGGCGGCTGGAAACGTCCATGATCGTCATGGCCCCGCCTATCACCCGCGCCCATGAAGGTGGCAACCCCCACCCCGTCAATGACGAACGGATAGATTAGGCCGGAATCGTGCTTTCGTCGAAGAACAGCACTTGCGAGATCGCCGCGCGCAGCGTCGCGGGCTGATACGGCTTGGTGAGCAGGAAGGCCGGCTCGGGGCGGTCGCCGGTGAGCAGCCGTTCGGGAAAGGCGGTGATGAAGATGACCGGCACTTTAAGGTCGGTGAGGATTTCCTGCACCGCCTCGATCCCCGAGCTGTTGTCCGCGAGCTGGATGTCGGCGAGCACGAGGCCGGGCTGGTGCTTCTGCGCCTCGTCGACCGCCTCGCGGTGCGTCGTCGCGACGGCGACGACGTCATGGCCGAGGTCGCGGACAATCATTTCGATGTCCATCGCGATGATCGGCTCGTCCTCGATGATCAGGATGCGCGCGCGCGTCTGGCGGTCGATCTCGTCGGTCGCGTCGGCGATCAGCGAGCGCACCGCCTCGGCATCGCGGCCAATGATGCGCCCCGTGTCCTCGGCACTGAAACCTTCGACCGCAGTGAGCAGCAACGCCTGCCGCGCCAGCGAGGGAATGCGGCGGAGCCGCGCGTCGGCAATCGCGATATCGGTCAGCGTGTCGCTGTCGTTCGCCGCCGCCTGTTCGGCCATCAATCCGAAATTGTCGTGTACCATCCGGTACAGCTGGATGCGCAGGTCGGCGCCGGTATCGATCGCCCCGGGGTCGGCCACCAGCGTTTCGAGCAGCCGGGCGACCAGCGCATCGCCGTTCTGCTGGCTTCCGGAAACGGACCGGCCATAACGCCGCAGATAGGGAAGGTGCGGCGCAACCGACTGACCCAATGACATATTTTACCTCCTGATAGCCCTAAAAAACCGGGGTGGACGCGTCCGGAAAAGGGACAAGCCCCCATGCCTCCCCGCCACCATCCGATATATTTCAACCTTTGGGAACGATTTAGCCTTAAAATAGTTTCATGGCGAAGGAACAAACGCGCCATTGCTCTTTGGTGTATGCGCGGTTAGCAAAAGGCCCTATGTTCAGCGGATGCCTCGATAATGTCGTCTAAAGCCGGTTCGCCACGCAGCGAGGCCTCCGGTAAGCACGCGGATAAAAAACCCCCGGCCAAGGGACAGGACGTCAACGGCGCCCTGCGCCGCGCCTATGAATCGACGGTGGACGAGACGATTCCCCAATCCTTGCTGGACCTGCTGAGCAAACTCGACTGAGTCAGCGCTTATAGCGCGCGTCGAAATCGCTCTGGAACGACGAGAAGCTGCCCGCGGCGATCGCGTCGCGCATTCGCTGCATCAGATCCTGATAGAAATGCAGATTATGCTGCGTCATCAGCATCGCGCCGAGCATCTCGCCCGAGCGGACGAGGTGATGCAGGTAGGCGCGCGACCATGTCGCGCACACGGGGCACCCACAGCCTGAATCGAGCGGCGCCTGATCCTCGGCGAATTTGGCATTGCGGATATTGATCGGGCCATCCCAGGTGAACGCCTGCCCGTTGCGTCCCGATCGCGTCGGCAACACGCAATCGAACATATCGACCCCGCGCGCGACGGCGCCGACCAGGTCGTCGGGCTTGCCCACGCCCATCAGGTAGCGGGGGCGATCGGCGGGAAGCTGCGCGGGCGCATAGTCGAGCACGCCGAACATCGCCTCCTGCCCCTCGCCGACCGCGAGCCCGCCGATCGCATAGCCGTCGAAGCCGATATCGGTCAGCGCCGCTGCCGAGCGCGCACGCAATTTCTCGTCGAGCGACCCCTGCTGGATGCCGAACAAGGCCGAGCGCGCCGTATGTTCCTCGCCCGCATCGAAGCCGGCGCGGCTGCGCGCGGCCCAGCGCATCGAGCGTTCCATGCTCGCCTCGGCGCGCTTGGCATCGACGCCGTTCGGAGGGCATTCGTCGAACGCCATCACGATATCGCTGCCGAGCAGGCGCTGGATCTCCATCGAGCGTTCGGGGGTGAGCATGTGGCGCGAGCCGTCGAGGTGGCTCTTGAATGCGACCCCCTCCTCGCTCTGCTTGGTCAGCGCGGACAGGCTCATCACCTGATAGCCGCCGCTGTCGGTCAGGATCGGCCGGTCCCAGCCCATGAATTTGTGAAGCCCGCCCAGCCGCGCCATGCGTTCGGCGGTGGGGCGCAGCATCAGGTGATAGGTGTTGCCAAGGATGATGTCGGCGCCGGTCGCGCGAACCTCTGCGGGGCGCATCGCCTTCACCGTCGCAGCGGTGCCGACGGGCATGAAGGCCGGCGTGCGAATCTCGCCGCGCCGCATGGCGATGACGCCGGTGCGCGCGGCGCCATCGGTCGCGGCGACCCGGAAAGCGAATCTGTCGGTCATGGCGCGCGCCTATGGCGAGCGCCGCGCCAAAAGTCGAGCGCCGCGGCTAGTCGCGCGCCTCTTCGCTCGACGGCTCTTCTTCGGCCGCCTTGGCCTTTTCCTTCGGCTTTTCCTTTTCGAAGATCTTGATCAGTTCCTTCTTGCGCGCATCCGAAAGCTCCTTTTCGGCGGCGGGGAACATCTCTTCCTCCTCCTCGTCGATATGGTGGAGATAGCGGTCCTTCATCGTGCGGAAGCGCGTCAGCCAGCCGGTCGACGAAAAGTCCATCTCGTATAATTCGGTCAGGAAATCCTCGATTTCCTTGTGCTCGGCGACGCTATGCTGCGCTTCATCGCGCAGGTCGGGGTCGGCGAGCATCGTCGCATAGAGCGACATTTCCTCGGACGCCGCATGCGCGGTCACCTCGACGCGAAAGCTTTCGAACAGCGTGCGGCGGTCGTCGCTGTCTCCGTGCGTCGCGTCGATCCGGTCGAGAAGCTCGCGGTGGCGGTCGTGGTCGGCCTTCAGGCGCGCGAAGATTTTGGTTTCGGTCATGTCGGTCTCCGTCGGTTGGCGGTTCGGAGACAGAACGGGTCAGCGCGAGGCGGGTTCCGGCGTCACGCCTCTTTCCAGTCGTTCGTCGTCGTGAAGGTCGGCAGCGCGAGCGCGCTCGTCTGCTGCGCCGCCGCCGCGATCAGATAGGGGGAGACGCGGTGGCGCGTGCACAGCCCGCCATTGCCGTCGCTGACCATCGTCTGTTCGAATTCGACGCCCTGCTGGTGCTTCGCCGAGCGGCGGACCGTCGCGGTGACGAGCTGCCCTTCCCCGAAATCGATCACGAAGCGCGTGCCCACGGGCACGTCCAGGATCCCCTCGATAAAGGCGCCCGTCGTCGACAGGTTGCGGATGACGACGTTATAGCGATGATTGTCGTGGATCGCGCCGACCTTGCGGAACATCGAAAAACGGTCGTTGCGCTGGCGCGCCGGCCCCGTGGGCTTGATCGTCCACGATCCCCTCTCGGCATGTTCGATCAGGTCGGCCTGCGGCACCGGCTTGCTGTAGATATAGCCCTGGACGTGGCTGACGTTGAGCTTGCGGATCAGCTCGAGCTGGTCGAGCGATTCGATGCCCTCGGCGGTCGTTTCCATCTCCAGCGCCTCGGCGAGCGCGACGATCGCGGCGATGATCGCGGCGTTGCGCGACCCCGGTATCGTCGCGTCGCGAACGAAGCTCTGGTCGATCTTGATCTTGTCGAACGGCGCCGATTGCAGATAGCCGAGCGACGAATAGCCGGTGCCGAAATCGTCGAGCGCCAGGCGAACCCCGAGGTCCTTCAGCGCCTTGAACATCTGGTTCGTTTCGGCCGTGTCGCCCAGGAACACGCTTTCGGTGATTTCCAGTTCCAGCCGGTCGGGGGCGAGGCCCGTCACGTCGAGCGCCTGCGCGACGACCTTCGGCAGGTCAGGGTTGGCGAACTGGATCGGCGAGACGTTGACCGCGACACGCATGTCGCCCGGCCAGCCCGCGGCGTCCTCGCACGCCTTGCGAAGCACCCATTGGCCGAGCTTCCAGATCAGATTGGCTTCTTCGGCGATCGGGATGAACACTGCCGGCGAAATCACACCGCGCTCGCGGTGGGTCCAGCGGATCAGCGCCTCCACGCCCGTCACCATGTTCGATTTGGAATTGACGACCGGTTGATAGCAAAGCGTGATTTCACCGCGCGACAACGCGTCGCGCAGATCCTCTTCAAGCATCCGGCGGTGTTCGGCCGCCTGGTGCAAATCGCTCGAATAAAAGCTGAAGCGGCCGCGACCGTTGCCCTTTGCCGCATAGAGCGCCAGATCGGCGTTGCGGACAAGGTCGTCGCTGCTCTCGCCGTCGAAGGGGGCGATGGCGACGCCGACCGACGCCCCGATGATGCAGCGGCTGCCCTCGACCGAATAGGGCTGCGACAGGCTGGCGATAATGTCGGTCGCCATGTCGCCCAATTTGCCGCGATCCTCGATATCGGGCAGGATGATCTGAAATTCGTCGCCGCCGAGGCGGCTGACCATTTCGCGGTCGCCGACGATCTTGAGCAGCCGTTCGGCAACCTGTTTCAGCAAGGCATCGCCCGCCGGATGGCCGAGCGTGTCGTTGACCTGCTTGAACCGGTCGAGGTCGAGCAGCATGATCGCGCACGAGCGTTGCTGCTGCGCGAACGCGGCGAGCGTCGCGTCGAGCTTTTTCGAAATGTTGAAGCGGTTGGCGAGCCCGGTGAGCGAATCATAGAGCGCCAGCCGCGACGCGTCCTCGGCCGAGCGGCGTTGCTCGGTGATATCGGTGCCATTCCCCCGGTAACCGGTGAATTTGCCCGAACCGTCGAACTGCGGCCGACCTGAAATCGCCCACCAGCGGTCGTCACCCTCGAACGCGCTGCGCAGCGGCAGCTCGTGAAATTTCGACTGCTTGGTCAGCAGGAAGGGCAAGGTGCGCTGACGCTCGCCCTGGCTGTCGACGGGCAGGAACAGCTCGGTGAAGGCGGTGCCGAGCAGTTCGCCGGTCGTCCGGCCCATCAACCGCGCCACCGAATCGGTAATATAGGTCAGGCGTCCCTTCGCGTCGGTCGACCAGAACCAACCCTGACCGCTTTCCTCGTAGTTCCGGAGCAGCAGCAGCGCGTCATGGGTGTGCAGGTTCGCCGCGGCATCGCCGCGCTGTTTGCCGATGCGGGAGCCGAGCATCCCGAAAAAGCCGCGATGGGCTTCGTCGATATCTTCCTGTCCCCGGTCGCCGGATTCCATCCGCGATGGCACATCCATCCAACAAACTCTTTATCTGATCCCGCCACTTGTCCGGCCGCTATGCGCGGCAACAGATTGCGATAGTGTAAATATCCAAGGACTTGCTCCAATACGAAACATCGGGAGCGGGATCACTCCGCGCGGGCGCATCGCCACCCTCGTGACTTTCACTCATCCTGCCTCATTAACCTTCCCAAGAAGCCAAATGTTAATATGGGCCTCGCGATGGGTGCGCGCATGGCAATGACTGTATATCTGAACGAAGTTCCGCGAACGGCGGGCAAGGGCCGCGCGTCGCGGCGGCAGCTGCGGCTGCCGCTGCACGGATCGAAGGCGACGGGCGCCGAGATCGAGGCGCTGGTCCACAATATTTCGGCGACCGGCATGCTTGTCGAAAGCGCCGCGGCGCTGGAAATCGGCGAGGTGATCGAGGTCAACCTGCCGCACAGCGGCAAGACGGCGACCAAGGTCATCTGGACGAGCGGCCGCCTTGCCGGGTGCCAGTTCGAAATGCCGATCTCGTCCGCGACGCTCAGCGCCGCGCAGCTGCGGAGCGTGGTGGGGCCGGATGCCCATCCCCCTGAAGACCTGCCCGCCGCCACCACGGAAAGCTTCGGCGTCCGCCTGCAACGGCTGCGCACGGCGAAGGAATTGACCCAGGGACAGCTCGCGGTCCGGCTGGGAGTCAGCGAACCGTCGATCTCGGCGTGGGAGCTCGACAAGGCGCGCCCCAAGGCCGGCCGGATCGAGGCCCTGTCGGAGGCGCTCGGGGTCGAAATTTCCGAACTTCTAGGGTTCGACGAGGCAGAAAATCTGAACGAGCTGGTCGCCAAGGCCAAGGCGCAAATCGCCAAGGCGGCGGGCGTCGATCCCGACAAGATCAGGTTCACCATCGAGATCTAGAGCGAAAAAACTGGCGGAAATTGAAGCCATTTTCCGGCAAGCCATCAAACATTCCTTAACTCGCATCGCGTAGGGCACTCTCAGCAGAAGAGGGTGAAAGACGATGAAGAAGGTTCGGCTTTACAGCGCGATCGCATGTGTTTCGGTCGCCTTCACCAGCAGCGGCGCCATGGCCGCCGAAGCGGGCAAGGCGTCGTTCGACGTGCGCGTCACCGTTCCCGAATATTGCGAGATCAACGCCTCGACGGTGCTGACGTCGCAGGGCAACGGCTTCGCCAGCGGCACGGTCTTCGAAAGCTGCAACACGCAGGAGGGCTTTCAGGTCGTCGCGTCGCACCGCCCGCTCGAACAGAATGAGGCGGTCGCGTTCAACTATGCCGGCGAATTGACCTATCTTCGCGAGGATGGCTGGAGCCAGGTCGCCAACCGCACCGGCGCCAAATATGGTCTGCGGCCGATCAGCGTCCAGTATAGCGGCCTTTCGACGCCGCTGGCGATCAACCTGACGATCACCACGATCTGACGCGCCGCCGCGGCGGCAACCCTTACATCGGCGTGACGGTGACTGTGATCCGGTCGCGATAATTGCCCGCATGGAATGTCGGATCCGGGTCGACGACGACCGAGACCGGATGGACATTGCCCGTCGAGCCGGTGTGACGCGCCACCTGGATGCGATCGCCGCCGCTCCGCAGATTCATCGCGCGCCCCGACACCGTCATGCGATAAGGAATGACCTCGGGCCCGTCGATCCGGCGCAGCGCGCCCAGATTCTCCGACTGTAGATCCATCTGATATCCAGCGGTGCTGAGCACGCGGATGGCAAAGGGCGGCGACGTCGACGGCGCGTTCGGCGACAAGGTCCCCATCTCGACGCTCGCCGATCCGCGCGCGTTGCCCGCGCCGGCGAAACGGATACGCGCCACCGCCGGGATGTTGAGGCTGAGCTGGGTACGCTGGACGCCGAGCTCGGCCTGCCCGCTTCGCGGAAGCAGGAAGAATTCGAGCGCTTGGCCATAGCTTCCCGATTCAAAGCCCCAGCCCAGCTTCATGCGAACATCATAAGGGATCGACGTCTCACCCCCCGTCGGGATGACGATGTCGACCGCCGACCGGGCGCTCGATCGTGCCCCGTCCGCATCGCCGATCGCGACGGCGCCATTCGGCCCGAACAGTTCGAACTTCGGGAAACTCGGATCCGACGCGGCGATATCGCGGCCCACTGCAAGCCGCAGCTCGCATATCGTGTCGCCGTCGTTGCGCAATCGGACGAGGAAGCGCTCGTTCAACTGGCCATCCTCGAAGCTGCCCGCGGGCGTGAGCGCCACCGAATTGCCACCCGCGACGAAGCTCGGCACGCACTCCGCGTGCGCGGCGGTGGCAAAACTCGCCAGCGCCAGCGCGACCGGCGTTCCCATATATGCGCGCATCCATCCCACTCCTGTCATTTCGCCGCCGCCGACGTGATCGCGATGTCGCCAAGCTGGTACAGCGGCTGCGAGTCGGCTGGTACCTCGATCACATAGCTGCCCGCGGGCTCGGTCAACCGCACCTGATAGGTCTTGCCCGGCCGCAAGCCCATGATAGCAAATCGGCCCACCGAATTGGTAAAGAAAGGCTGGCTCGCAAAATCCTCATCGTCGGTCGACGAAATCGACCCCGCGACCAGCGACGCCGGCGTCCCGTCGATGCTGAGCACGCCATAGGCGGTCACATTGGCGTCGCTGCCCACGGTGATATTATAGCCGCTGCGATACGGGGGCTCGACGGTGTCGATACCGCTGCCGATGTCGTAGCCGGCAGGGCCGTTGATCAGATCATAGGTCACATTCTGCCTCGTATAGGATTGCAGGCGCGAACCCAGCGCGGGGCCGAGCGTTCCGCTGAGCGCGTCGAACCGCTTGTCCTGGATCGACCGGCCGAGCACGACCTGGCCCGGTTCCGCGGTTTCGTGCGGTTTGGCGATAACGAAACTGTCGTTGATCGGGCGCCCGATCGCCACGTCGCCGCCGGCGATGGCGATCGACGAGCCGAGCTGGAGGCGCGCCTGCTGGCGCTCGTCGATGTCGCCAAAGCCGGAACCACCCGTCGTCACCGAGCCGCGCGCATAGAAACGATTGCCGACATAATTGGCGATCGCATCGATCGAGGCGTCGTTCCGCGACCGGCGGACGCCGAGGTCGTAACCGAAGGATCCGACCCGATCCTCATAGCTGCGCGTCACAAAGGCGCGCGCGGTTTCGCGGCGGCTGTTGTAATTGGCCTCGGCGCGCGTGCGGCCGCCCAGCGGCACCGTGATGCCCAGCCGGACGCCGAAGCGGTTCTCGTTCAGCCCCTTGCCATATTCGACGCCCGCCGTGATGCGGAACCTTTGCGTGCGATGGATGACGTCGGCATAGACGCTATGGGTGCTGTTGAACCCCGGCCGGTGAAACCAGTTCGCACCCGTGACCAGCGTGGTCCGTTCGCTGAGGCTTTGTGAATAATTTGCGGTCACGTTCAGCGTTTCGAACCGGTCGCCGGCGATCGCGTCGGTCAGAGTCTGAAAGCGGTCGCTGCGATAATCGGCGCTGACCGACAATTGCCGCCCCTGCGTCCCCCTGCCGACCTGAAGGCTGTACGCGCCGCGCAGCGAATAGCCGAAATCATCGCCCGTGCTGATGGCACCGGAAAATTCGATGCGGCCCGGAATATTCCGCGGTGACACGACGACTTCGGCACCCGCGACCTGGATGTCCTCCGACAATTGCAGCGCGCCGCCGAGCAACAGGCGGTTGCTCATGCCGCGGCGATAATAGCCCGAAAAGGCTGGCAAACCGCCATATTTGGGTGAGGCTTCGAACGCCTTCGCGACAAAGCCGATGCCCGCGCTATATTCCTCTTCGCCCGATCCCAGGTCGACCGGATCGAAAAAGGGATCGAACGAGGCGAGCTGCCGCCGGCCAGTCACATCGGTGACGAACAACTGCGCGTTGCGGCCGCCATATTGGGAGGTCAGTTGCGACAGGTCATAGGGGCCCGCCGCCAGTTGCAAGGTCTGGACCTGCTGGCCGTCGATGATCACTTCGACCGTCGCGTCGCGATCGAGCAATATCTGCTGGCTGCCCAATTGCGCGACGGGACCGATGCCCGAAAACACCCGCCGGCCCTTTTCGACGGCGACGCCGCCGAGCAGCGCGCCCGACATCACGGGAATACCCGACAATTGCAGGTCGCCCGCGCTCCAGCGGCGCAGCTTGTCGATCTCGTCATAGACCGCGCGCGCCGAGCGGCGATAGAAACCGCCCTGCCCGCCCGTGATCGCCTTGTCATATCCGCCGTCGAATTCGACCACGACGCCCTTGAAGCGCGCGGCGCCGAATACCAGGACGCCCGGATCCTCGAACGTCTCGAAATCTTCGAGGCGAAAATCGCCGACGACGTTCAGATAGGCGCTGAAATCCTCGGGCTGCTGCGTCACCGGCACACGGCTCTCGGTAATCACCGGGCCCAGCGTCTGCACCGCAGCGAGATTGGCGTCGATCCGTTCGACCGCGACTTCGAGCAGCGACGGGTTATATCGGAGGATGATCCCCGCGGCTTCCAGCTCTTCGGGGGTCAGAAAGGCCGATCCGGTGAACGATGCGCTCAGCGTTTCGGCTCCGGAGGGCGTGAGATAAGGCGCGAGTCGTTCGAGCAGCGACGCGCGCTCGAAGCGTATCCGGCCGTCGGAGGTCACTTCGGCGAAGATATCGCCGCTCAGCTGCCCGTTGCGAACGAGCGGCAGCTGCAGCTGCGTCCAGCGCTGCGCCGCGGCTGCGGGAGGCGGAGGCGGCCCCTGATCCTGCATCGCAGCATAGGCATAGGGCGACTGAAGCGCCACCAACGCCAATGTGATGCGTGAACAATAGCGTATCAATTGAAGCCCCCCTGAACCTGCCCCGCGTCGCCCCCGACTAGTCCTCGAGCGTGACGCTGACGCCCTCCTCGCGCAGCGGTTCGTCGACCGGAACGAAGAAGATGCGCGCCCCACCGGGCGGCACCAGGCCAAAGCCGACCGCATCGCTCATCCGGCTCGGCGTGCGCGATTCGGAAAAGGGCGTGCCGTCCTCGCGCGTCGCGTTGATCGTCCACCCGGTGCGCCCGGCTGCGAAGTAACGCGTGCCGCGATTTTCGATGCGCACCTCGATCCCGCGTTCGGTGACGGTCTTCGGCTTCTGTTCCTCGACCGGCAGCCGCTCGTCGGGCGGGACCACCGTTTCGCGGACGAGCGCCTTGGCCGAGGTGACGACGGGCTCGGGCTTGGTGCCTTCGGGCACGACGTTGACGAGCACGTTGAAGCGCATCACGACCTGGATCCGCGAAACCGTCGAATCGAGTTCGACCGGGATCTGGCTGACCGCGGCATAATAGATTTCGGATTTGGCGAGTGGTTCGCTCGGCAGATACTGGATACGGAAAACCTGCTGCGCGTTCGGCCCGATCACAACCTGCGGCGGAAAGACGACGAATTTCTCGTCGGCCGGGGTGAGCGTCAATTCGCCCGCCTCGTTCACGTCGCCGCGGAACATCCGCAGCTCGACCGGCAGCGTGCGGTCTTCGGAGTTCGTGACCTCGATGCGCGCGGTCGAACCGCGACCCGCCGGGGTCATTTCGACCGTCATCGGCGTCACCCGGGCGGCCTCGGCGGGGCTGACGCTCACGGCCAAGGTTGCGGCGGCGAGCGCCAGCATCAAAGATTTGCGGAACAAGGCCAATCCCCCCCGGGTCGCTTGCAGAAACAATCGCTACAGACTGAAAGGGGGAGCCTTAAGCTCCCCCTTCCGCATCTGCTTAACGAATCCCGTCAGATCGTCGTCACGGTGACCGTGACGGTGTCCTGATATTCGCCCGCCAGCGGACGGGCATCGGTGTTTTCGTTGGCACGAACGCGCGCGCGCAGTTCGACCTGGCGATGGATCGCGCCGCGGATCGTGTTTTGGCCGGTCGAACCGTTGGCCGAATTATGCTCCGGGCCAGCGCCGCCGTTAAAATAGTTCAGCGCACGGACCGAATAGTTGATCGTGTCCTTGAAGCCGGCATCGTCGCCCGCCTGCACGGTGCGCGTCTGGTTCTTCAGCACGCCGAGGTCGGCGTCGATCAGCATGCGGTTGCTCTCGTTGCAGCTGACCCAGAACGGGCTGGTTTCGTCGGCCGACGTGTCATTGATGAGCAGCGCGCCCGAGCCTGCGGTCGTGTCGATCGACAGCGTACCGAGGTCGATGTCGCTGATTCCTTCCATCGTGCAGGTTTCGGCGACGTTGCCGTTGATGTCGAACGATTCGCTGTCCGAATCGGCAGCGAAAGCGGGCGTCGCGACGAGCATGGCGCCGAGCGAAGCGATCAGAAGCTTGTTCATGGGGTAATTCTCCAGGCGGTCGGATCCCGAACATCGCGATCCGCAAAGAAACAGGGGAAGGGCGGAGCCCTTCCCCTGCGATCAGGATCAGATCGTCGTGACGGTAACCGTCACGGTGTCCTTGTAGGTGCCGGCCAGCGGACGGGCATCGAGGTTGCCGAGGAACGTCACCGCAGCACCCATGTCGATCTTGCGATGGATCGCGCCGCGGCTCTGGTTCTGGAGCAGCGGGCCGAGGATGCTGTTGAACGACGGCTGCAGGAAGCCGTTGCGATAGTTCAGGGCAGCGACCGAATAGTTGATCGTGTCCTTGAAGCCGGCGTCATCGCCCGGCTGCAGGGTACGGGTCTGGTTCTTCAGCTTGCCGAGCGTCGGAACGATCGACATGCGGTTGCTTTCGTTGCAGCTCAGCCAGAATTCGCCGGCGTTGTCGGCCGACGCGCCATTCAGGAACAGCGCATTGCTGCCGGCGTTGGTGTTGATCGACAGCGTACCGAGTTCGATATCGCTGATGCCTTCCATCGTGCAGGTTTCAGCAACATTCGCATTGATGTCGAACGATTCCGAATCCGAGTCCGCAGCGAAAGCAGGCGTCGAAAGCATGGCCGACAGTGCGGCCACGGCAAAAAGCTTCTTCATGGTAATTCCCCTCATTCAGACTGGTCATGTCATCAGAAGCGAAAGGCGCCGGCGACGGCGCCCTGCTCGCTCCCCCAACCGCCGAGAAGGCTCTTCAGCCTGCGACTCGTCCCCTGCGGTTAACAACTAATTAAACTAGCTGCGCGGCAGCGCAACCGTTTATGATTGGTTAAAACATTAAAGATGCTCCGGATTTCCGGAACAGCCAGCCCGAACCTCGACCGTATGAAACAAGTTTAAAGTTTATATTCTTAGCGGAAGCGGTGAGAATATCGGGCAAAATAGCGCGATTATAAAAGCTTAGTGCCCTACGGTTTCACCGGGGCATCTCCAGGTCGCCTCGCGGGAGACGAACGCCGCGCCACCACCCCTCGATCTCGCGGAACCGCGCTTTTGACCGAACTGTATCGAAATCGAACAGTCGGAAAGCCAGTTATTGGCCCTCCTGAGCACGCACGGCGTCGAGAAAAAACATATTTTATAACATATGTTTATTGAAAGCGGGCGCGCCCGGATGAGCGGTGCGCGCCATTCGCGGTCCGACTCGCTCCCACACATCGCACGCAGGACCGCGCCGATTGCCGAGGAGCGCGATCAGGAGGGAATTTTCGCCATCGCGGCGTTGAACTATGCAATTAACTTATCATTTGGTCGCGATGGCCGCCGGCAACCCGCAAACATGCCTCGGCGCAGCGCAAGCTGCCGACTTGCGACAGCGAAAAGGGATGGAGGCCGTCTATGGGCCCGGTAGCAACAGGCTCGCATCGCCATAGCTGTAGAAGCGATAGCCGCCTTTGATCGCGTGGGCATAGGCCGCCTGCATCGTCTCCAATCCCATCAGCGCGCTGACCAGCATGAACAAGGTCGATCGCGGCAGGTGGAAGTTGGTCATCAGGCCGTCGATCGCCTTGAAGCGATAACCCGGCGTGATGAAGATGGCGGTATCGCCCGCGAAAGGCGCGATCGTGCCGTCGTCGTTCGCCGCGCTTTCGAGCAGGCGCAGGCTCGTTGTCCCGACCGCGATCACCCGGCCGCCAGCCGCGCGCACGGCGTTGAGCCGCGCGGCCGTGTCGGGTTCGATCCGTCCCCATTCGGCGTGCATGACATGGTCTTTGGTGTCGTCGGCCTTCACCGGCAGGAAGGTGCCCGCGCCGACGTGGAGCGTCAGCGTCTCGGTCGCGACTCCCGCCGCCGTCAGCGCATCCAGCAGCGCGGGCGTAAAGTGCAGCGCCGCGGTCGGCGCCGCGACCGCGCCGTCCTCGCGCGCGAACATCGTCTGATAGTCGCTGCGGTCATCGGCATCGGTCGCGCGCTTGCCCGCGATATAGGGGGGCAGCGGCATCGTGCCCGCGCGTTCGAGCAGCAGTTCGACGGGCTCGTCGCCGGCGAAGGCGAGAATGAAACTGCCGTCGGCCAGCCGCTCCTCGGCGACCGCCTCGACGCCTGCGCCGAAATCGACCGTCTCGCCGACGCGCAGCCGCTTGCCGTTGCGCACGAACGCCTGCCAGCGGCGGAGGTCGATACGCTTGTGGAGCGTGGCGCCGATTTTTGCCCCCGGCGCGCTCTGCGCGCCATCACGTCGAACGCCTCGGCGTCCCTCGAGCTGCGCCGGGATGACGCGCGTATCGTTGAAGACGAGGCAATCGCCAGGGCGAAGCCATTGGGGCAGGTCGGCGACGCCGGCATCGGCCATCTCGCCACCCTCGACCACCAGCATCCGCGCCGCGTCGCGCGGCCGCGCGGGACGCAGCGCGATGCGTTCATTGGGAAGATCGAAATCGAAGGCGTCGACGCGCATGAGGGTTCGCGCGCCTTCCCGCGATTATTGCGCGATGGGCGCGTTGAGCTCGTCGGCCGTTACGGTGGGCACCACGGCCGGCGCGGGCACGGTCTCGGTCAACATCGATGCCGGCGGCACCGGCTTGTTGTCGGCGGCGACCGACACCTGGACCATGCGCGACATCACTTCGGGCGGCTCGCCCTTATGGATCGCGTCGATATATTGCATCCCCGACACGACGCGGCCGAAGGCGGTGTAGCGTCGGTCGAGCGAGAAGCGCGGCTGGAGCATGATGAAGAACTGGCTGTTCGCGCTGTCCTCGCTCTGCGCGCGCGCCATCGACAGGGTGCCGCGCAGGTGCGGGGTGGGGTTGAATTCGGCCTTGAGGTCGGGAAGCTGCGACCCGCCCTGCCCCGTCGCGGTCGGATCGCCCGTCTGCGCCATGAAGCCGTCGATGACGCGATGGAACTTGATCCCGTCGTAAAATCCCGCGCGCGCCAGTTGCTTGACGCGCTCGACATGGTTCGGCGCGACATTGGGATAGAGCTGGATCACCACCCGCCCGCCTGTCGAGAGGTCAAGGTTGAGCATATATTCGGGGACGCCCATATATTGGTCGGCCGGCATCGCCGGCACCGCGGGCGTCTCTGCCGCGGGCGTCGCGTCGGTCGCCTCCGCCGCTGGAGCGGGCGTTTCCACCGGTGCCGGCGTGTCCGCCGGCGGCACCGGCTGGCTGCTTTCGGGGTTCGGCGAGGGTGCGGACGGCACCTCCTGCGCGACGGCGACCGTCGCGAGACCGAACGCCATCGCCGTCAAAACCAAGGGGCGGAAGGAAGATTTCATGCTGGATCGGCCTCTGATAACTAAACAGGATTTGCGCCCCGACTGGCGCGCCCTAGCGGGAAAAAGCTGAACGCTCAATGATCGGTGTCAACGCTCGCCCTGAAGCAGCCCCCGCTCGGCGATGCGGCCGACCACCGCCTCGCGCACCGCGGGCGTCACGAATTTCCGGATGTCGCCGCCAAAGATCGCGATTTCCTTGACCAGCCGCGACGCGATCGGCTGCAACCCGACGTCGGCCATCAGGAACACCGTCTCGATGCGGTCGTTCAATTGCTGGTTCATCCCCGCCATCTGATATTCATATTCGAAGTCGGCGACCGCGCGCAGCCCGCGAACGATGACGGTCGCGCCCTCGCGCTCCGCAAAGTCCATCAACAGCGAGTTGAACCCGACGACGCGGATATCGCCCTCGATCGACGCGACTTCGGCCTTCACCATCGCGATCCGTTCGTCGTCGTCGAACATCGGCGATTTGGTGATGTTCGTCGTCACCCCGATGACCAGCCGGTCGACCAGCTTCGCGCCGCGACGGATGATGTCCATATGGCCGAGCGTGATCGGATCGAACGTGCCCGGATAAACCCCCACCCGCATCAACGGTCCCTTTCCACGACATAGCGCGCGATCGCGCGCAAAAGCGCCGCCTCTTCGCCAAAGCCGGCAAGATGCTGGATCCCTTGTTCGACGAGCAGCGTCGCCTGTTCGCGCGCGCGCTCCAGCCCCATCAGCGTCACGAACGTCGCCTTGCCCGCGGCGGCGTCCTTGTGCAGTGCCTTGCCCGCCAGCGCCTCGTCGCCTTCGACATCCATGATGTCGTCGGCGATCTGGAAGGCCAGCCCGATGTCGCGCGCATAGCCGCGCAAGGGGCGCCGCCCCTCGGGCGGGATGCGCGCCAGTATCGCACCCGCCTCGACCGAAAAGGCGATCAGCGCGCCGGTCTTGAGTTGCTGGAGCCGGGTCACCGTCGGCAGGTCGAAATCCGATGTTTCGGCGGCGAGATCCATCATCTGCCCGCCCGCCATGCCCGCCGGCCCCGCGGCGCGCGCAAGTTCGCAGCACAGCTCGCCGCGCACGAAGGGGTCGGCGCTGGTCGCCGGGTCGCACAGCCATTCGAAGGCGAGGGCATGGAGCGAATCGCCCGCGAGCACCGCGGTCGCCTCGTCGAACGCCTTGTGCACCGTCGGCTTGCCGCGGCGCATATCGTCATCGTCCATGCACGGCAAATCGTCGTGGATCAGCGAATAGACGTGCATCGCCTCGACCGCCGCGCCGACGCGCAGGGTCAGCGCGCGATCGACGTGGAACAGGTCGCCCGCGGCACGGACGAGCATCGGACGCAGCCGTTTCCCGCCGGCGATCGCGGCGTGGCGCATCGCTTCATAGAGGGGCCCGCGCGGATCGGCGGGCACCGCCAGCAACTGGTCGAACAGCCGGTCGATCCCCGCCACGACCTCGGCCTGGGTCGAAAGCAGCAATTGCGTCTCCCGCGAAAGCTGGTCGTCGGCAAGCGCCATCGCCGATCAGCCTTCGCCGAAGGGAGTGGTTCCCGCGGGACGACCGTCTGCGCCCAGGCTGACCTGTTCGATCCGCGCCTGCGCCGCGGCGAGCCGCGCTTCGCAATGGCCGCGTAGCGCATGGCCGCGCTCGTAAAGCATCACCGATTCCTCGAGGCTGACGTCGCCGCTTTCGAGCCGCCGCACGATCGTTTCAAGCTCGCCCATCGCGGCTTCGAACGACAGCGAGGCGATGTCGGGAGCGGCAGCGGGTTCGGGGGTATCCGTCATGCGCCCTGCTTTGGCCCCTTCGCCCCCTCGTGGTCAAGCTTGACGTGGTGTTTTTGCCCTATAGCGTCGCGCCATGTTCATCGGCCATTTCGCCCCGGCGCTGGTCGTCGCGGCCCGCCCCAAGGCGGCGGGGCTCGGGACGCTGTTCGTCGCCGCCCAGCTCGTCGACATCGGCTTCGCCGTGCTGCTCGTCCCGGGGATCGAGGCGATGCGCATCGTCCCCGGCATCACCGCGATGAACCCGATGGACCTTCATCATATGCCCTATACGCACAGCCTGCTCGGCACGCTGGTCTGGGCGATACTGTTCGGCGTCATCGTCTGGTTGGCAACGAAACGCAAAGCGGCGGCGATCGGCGCCGCGCTTGTCGTGGTCTCGCACTGGTTCATCGACCTTCCCGTCCATATTCCCGACCTGACGCTCTATGGTACGCCGCCGAAGCTGGGGTTCGGCCTCTGGAATCACCCGATGATCGCGATGCCGCTGGAAGGGCTGCTGATCGGCGGCGCCCTCCTCTATTATGCCCGCCTTACCGAGGCGCCGGGCGGCAACCGCCGGCTCTGGCTCCTCGCCGGGCTGCTCGTCCTCGTACAGGCGATCGACTGGTTCGGCCCGAAAGAGCCCGCCTATTCGCTCGCGGTCCCCGCAACGATGCTTTTCGCCTATGCGCTGCTCGCGGGAACCGCGGCATGGGCGGGCGCGAACAGGCGTCCTCGAATAGCCGGAGCAATGCCATGACGCTGCAATTCGCCGCAAGCTACGCCGCCACCGCGATCATTTTCGGCATCCTCGATGCGTTCTGGCTCCGGATGATGGTCGTGAAAATCTACCGCCCGGAAATCGGCGCGCTGTTGATGGACGGATGGCGCCCGGCCCCCGCGCTCATCTTCTACGCCCTCTATATTCTCGGCATCCAGATATTCGCGGTGGCGCCCGCGCTCACGGCGGGCAAGTGGCAGGTCGCGGCGCTTTGGGGCGCCCTGTTCGGCTTCTTTTGCTATATGACCTATGACCTCACCAATCATGCGACGATGAAGATCTGGTCGATCAAGGTCACCTTGCTCGACATCGCCTGGGGCACGCTCGCCACGGGCTTTGCAGCAGGCGCGGCGGCGCGGATTGTGCTCGCCTGGATGCCGCGCGGCGGCTGACCCGTTCGCTTCGCGCAATCACGCTTCGGTTTTTTGCAATTGCTGGCGCGCGCGTCGCCAGCCATGTTGCACCGCACAAGAAGAGAGGGGCTCGAAGGCAAGTTTTGTTCAACCGACAAGGACTTGCACCATGAAAAACTATATTCTCCCTGCCCTTGGCTTGCTCGCGCTGGCGCCGACCGCCGCGCTCGCCAAGGACGAACCGGTCAAGCGTTTCGAACATGAAGGCTCGACCTACAGCTATACCGTCACCAAGGTGGGCGACACCCGCGTGATCAACGGCGTCGAGGAACGCACCGGCAAGCCGTTCACGCTCCGCGTCGGCAGCCACCGCGTCCGCGGCACCGTCGGCTCGCAGCAGGTCAGCTTCACGCTCCGCGACGTCGAACCGCTCAATGTCGAGCCGACCACCCTCGCCTCGCGCTAAAATCCAGCTCCGACCGCAGACCCCATGATGTTTTCGCATCATGGGGTCTGTTCGTTTTACGCGCGCACGGCTAAAGGCGCGCCATGACTCAGACCGCAACCGCGCCCGCCTCCGTCATCACCCCCGAGATCGTCGCCGAACACGGCCTGTCTCCGGAAGAATATGAGCACGTCCTGCACGCGCTCGGGCGCGAACCGAACCTTGTCGAACTCGGCATCTTCTCAGTCATGTGGTCCGAGCATTGCAGCTATAAAAGCTCGCGCCTCCACCTCAAGAAACTGCCGACCGAGGCGCCTTGGGTGATCTGCGGCCCCGGCGAGAACGCCGGCGTGATCGACATCGGCGAAGGCGAAGGGGGCAAGAAACTCGCCGCGATCTTCAAGATGGAGAGCCACAACCACCCGTCGTACATCGAACCCTATCAGGGCGCGGCGACCGGCGTCGGCGGCATCCTGCGCGACGTCTTCACCATGGGTGCGCGCCCGGTGGCGAACCTCAACGCGCTGCGCTTCGGCCGCCCCGACCATCCGAAGATGAAGCACCTCATCTCGGGCGTCGTCCACGGCATCGGCGGCTATGGCAATTGCGTCGGCGTCCCCACGGTCGGCGGCGAGGTCAATTTCCACAAGGCCTATGACGGCAACATCCTCGTCAACGCGATGACCGTCGGCGTCGCCGAACAGGACAAGATCTTCTATTCGGCCGCATCGGGCGTCGGCAATCCGATCGTCTATGTCGGCTCGAAAACCGGCCGCGACGGCATCCATGGCGCGACGATGGCGAGCGCGGACTTCGGCGAGGATGCCGAGGAAAAGCGCCCGACGGTGCAGGTCGGCGACCCCTTCACCGAAAAATTGCTGATCGAGGCGTGCCTCGAACTGATGGCGTCGGACGCGATCGTCGCGATTCAGGATATGGGTGCCGCGGGCCTCACTTCCTCGTCGGTCGAAATGGCGTCGAAGGGCGGCGTCGGGCTCCACCTCAAGATGGACGATGTGCCGCAGCGCGAAACCGGCATGACCGCCTATGAAATGATGCTGTCCGAATCGCAGGAACGCATGCTGATGGTGCTGAAGCCCGGCCGCGAGGATTTCGCCGCCGCGATCTTCCACAAATGGGAACTCGACTTTGCGGTCATCGGCACCGTCACCGACACCGGCCGCATGGTGCTGGAGCATCATGGCGAGATCGTCTGCGACATCCCGCTCGCCCCGCTCGCCGACGACGCGCCGCTTTATGACCGCCCGCACGTCGCGACCCCGAAGCAGGCGCCGCTGGCCAACGTCCCCGAAACGACCGACGTCGCCGCCGACCTCAAGACGCTGATGGGCACCCCCGACATCGCATCGCGCCGCTGGATCTGGGAACAATATGACAGCCAGGTCGGCGCCGACACGGTGCAGACCGGCGGCGACGCCGCGCTCGTCCGCATCCACGGCACCAACCGCGCGCTCGCGATGTCGACCGACTGCACCCCGCGCTATTGCTACGCCGACCCTGTCGAGGGCGGCAAGCAGGCGGTCGCCGAAACCTGGCGCAACATCAGCGCGGTCGGCGCGACGCCGCTCGCGATCACCAACTGCCTCAATTTCGCCAACCCGCAGCGCCCGGAGATCATGGGGCAGATCACCGGCTGTCTCGACGGCATGGCGCAGGCGTGTATCGCGCTCGACTATCCGATCGTCTCGGGCAACGTCAGCCTCTATAACGAGAGCAAGGCGACCGGCGGCGGCAGCGCAATCCTGCCGACTCCCGCCATCGGCGGCGTCGGCGTGATCGAGGACCTGAACAAGGCGGTCGGCATCGGCTTCAAGCGCACCGGCGACATCGTGCTCGCGGTCGGCGAACGCGCCGGGCATTTGGGCCAGTCGGTGTGGCTGCGCGAAATCCACGGACGCGAGGAAGGCCCGCCCCCCGAAGTGAACCTCCGCTGCGAAAAGCGCACCGGCGACTTCATCCGCGGCGCGATCAACGCCGGCTGGATCACCGCCTGCCACGATGTGTCCGACGGCGGCATGGCGGTGACGCTCGCCGAAATGGCATTGAAGTCGAACATCGGCGTGCTCGTCAGCGAAGAACAGCCGTTCGGTATTGCCGAGAGCTTCTTCGGCGAAGATCAGGGCCTCTATCTCGTCACCGTCTGCGACACCTGCCTCGCCGACTTCCTCGACGCCGCGGGCCGCGCCGACGTGCCGGTCGATCCGGTGGGCCGCACGATCAAGGACCGCATCGTCTTCGAACTCGAGGGCAGCGACCATCAGGTGACGCTGGCGGAACTTCGCGAGGCGCATGAGGGCTTCTTCCCGAACCTGATGGGCGCCGACGCGGCGCTTGCCTAACCATCCGTCATTGCGAGCGTAGCGAAGCAATCCAGAGCGGCTTGTCACGCCCTGGATTGCTTCGCTACGCTCGCAATGGCGAAGTGTTTTGGCACGGAGGTGACGCGCATATGAGCATCTATGTCGGAGTCGGCGGCTGGACCTACGAACCGTGGCGCGGCCCCTTCTACCCCGCTGGCCTCGCGCAAAAGCGCGAGCTCGAATATGCCGGCCAGTATCTGAGCGGGATCGAGATCAACGGCACCTATTATGGCAGCCAGAAGCCCGAAACCTTCGCCAATTGGGCCGCGTCGGTTCCGGACGGCTTCCAGTTCAGCGTCAAGGCGTCACGCTTCACGACGAACCGCAAGGTGCTGGCCGAAGGCGCGGCATCGATCGAGAAATTCCTGACGCAGGGCATCACGCGGCTCGGCGACCGGCTCGGACCGATCCACTGGCAGTTCATGGCTACGAAGAAATTCGTGCCTGACGATTTCGCAGGCTTCCTCGACCTGCTGCCCGATGCGCAGGACGGCCTGCCGTTGCGCCATGCGATCGAGGTACGGCACGAAAGCTTCCGCGACCCGGCGTTCATCGACATGCTGCGCGAGCGCAACATGGCGGTCGTCTTCGCCGACAGCGACGAATTTCCGTGCATCGACGAACAGACCGCCGACTTCACCTATGCGCGATTGCAGCGCAGCCAGGAAGACATCGCAACGGGATATGACGCAAAGGCGCTCGACGCTTGGGCCAAGCGCGCCAAGGACTGGGCAGAGGGCGATCGCGACGTCTATATCTTCTTCATATCCGGCGCGAAAGTCCGCAACCCCGCAGCGGCACAGGCGCTGATTGCGAAGCTAAGATAGATCCTCCCCTTCGCGAAGCGATGGGGAGGGGGACCGCGCCCGAAGGGCGTGGTGGAGGGGTCAAGCGTGCCGCCAAGCAACAACGCCTATAAAAATGCCCGACGGCTCCGCCGCAAGATGTCGCTACCCGAAGTGCTGTTGTGGCAAATCCTGAGAAAACAGCCGGGCTATGTCAAATTCCGGCGCCAGCATCCGATCGGCCGATATGTGCTCGATTTCTATGTGTTCGAATTGAAGCTGGCGATCGAGATCGATGGCCTCGCCCATGATATGGGGGACAGAGCGGAACGCGATGAGGCGAGATATCAGTGGCTCGAATCGCAAGGAATACGGGTGCTTCGGATCGCCGCGAAGGACGTACTCGCCGACCCAGCCGCTGTCGCAGACAGCATCGTCAGGCTCTGTACCGAGAGCTAGAACCCCTCCACCACCGCTTCGCGGCGGTCCCCCTCCCCAACGCTTCGCGATGGGGAGGATCTGGATCACGCCATCGCGGCCTTTGCCGCGAGGAAGTTATACGGATCGATCCCGCGGCTCCGATACGCGCGGTGCGCTTCTTCATAGAGCGTCGGCTTGCCGATCCCCAGCCGCGCACGCGCGGCTTCGAGCGGTTCGGCGAGCAGCGCGCGGATATCCTGCTCGATGATCGCCTTGGCCGCCTTGCCGTTACGCTGGCCCTGACGGATCGCGCCGAACACCGGGGCGTCGGCCTTCACGCCGCGCTTCACTTCATAACCGCCGGCATAGGCGATGAAGAAATTGCCGTAATTGCCCGTCTGGCCATAGGTAAAGCCGAGCACGCACTGTTCGCCCAGCGCGTCGCGGCCATAGCCGGTCAGGATGTGGAACAGGTCGTGCGTGTCGCGCAGGCGGTTCGAATACCATTGCACCTGGTCGTCGAACTTGGGGCGGCCCATCTTGTCGGCTTCGGCGACGAGGCCCGCCGCCGACAGGCCTTCGCGGCGCATGAAGGTGACATAGGCGTGGCCGACGCTGCCTTCGGGCAGCTGGTCGATCCACGCATGATCGTCGAGCAGGTCGGGCAGATAGGGCTCGCTCGCCATCAGCCGCCGGCCCTTTTCGCTTTCGACGAAGGCGCGGGCGTCGGCCATGAAGCCTTTGCGCGGCAGATTCTCGAAGATGTGGAACACCTGCTCGGTATCCTCCTTGTCCGCGATCAGCTTGCGGAAGTGCTGAAGCGCCTTGAAGGGGCGGAACTTCTGCGGCTGGCGGTCGGGGTGGGAGAAGATGGTGGGGATCATGGCGGCTCTCGCTCGAATCAGATAATGCTGTCGAAATAACATTACTGACACAGATGTCAATAGTGCGTTAACACCGCTCCCGACGCGCGCAAGAATCCGCTCGACGCTCCTCGCCGCGCACGATACCCCTGCGCGCTCGGCCGAAGGGGAATGCGGCATGGACAGTCCGGCGACGGCGACGCGTTATGAAAGCCTCGATGCCATTCGCGGCGTCGCGGTGATGGGCATATTGGCGATGAACATCGTTGCCTTCGCCCTGCCCTTCCCCGCTTATGCGAATCCCGCTGCGGGCGGGCCGCCGGGCGCCGCCGACATCGCGACCTGGTTCTTCAACTTCATATTTGTCGATTCCAAGATGCGCGGCATGTTTTCGATGCTGTTCGGGGCGAGCACGTTGCTCGTCATCGACAGCGCCGCTGCGGCGGGGCGCAGCGCCGCGGGCGCGCATTATTCGCGTATGTTCTGGCTCGCGATCTTCGGCCTCGTCCATTTCTACCTGATCTGGTTCGGCGACATCCTCTTCCTTTATGCGATGTGCGGGCTGCTGCTCTTCCTGTTCCGCAACCTGTCGGTCAAGGCGCTCCTGCTCTGGTCGATCCCCTTCTTCCTGATCGGCATCGGTCTGCCCGGCAGCCTGTGGACGTCGCTCGCGATGGCACAGGCCGGCACGCTGCCGCCCGAGGTCGCGGCAAGCATGAAGGAGGCGCTGGCCCAGATGAACGCCGACATGGGCCCCTCGACGCCGGCCTATGCAAAGGAAATGGCGCTGTACCTCGGCAGCTATTCCGGCATCGTCGCGCATCGGACCGGAGACATGGCCGGCGACCCGCTCTTTTTCCTCAGCCTGTTCCTGTGGGAAACAATGGGGCTGATGCTGGTCGGCATGGCGCTGTTCAAATCGCGCATGCTGACCGGCGAATGGGACGCCGCGCGCTATCGCAAATGGGCCATCATCTGTTTTCTGGTCGCGGCGCCGCCGCTGGCGGGGCTTGCCGTCTATCAGATGGAGGCGGGCTATGACGCCGTGGCGATCTTCGGCTCGACGATCGTGCTGTCGATCCCGTTCGATACGCTGATGACCGTCGGTTGGGCGGCGCTGATCATGCTGCTCATCAAGACCAGGGCGAGCGACGCCGTGCGCTCGCGCCTCGCCGCGGCGGGGCGCATGGCCTTCACCAACTATCTCGCGACCTCGATCGTGATGACGACGATTTTCTATGGCTATGGGCTCGGCCTGTTTGGCAGCGTCGGCCGCCTGCCGCTCTACCTTTTCTGCTTCGGCATGTGGGCCGCGATGTTGCTATGGTCGAAACCCTGGCTCGAACGCTATCATTATGGGCCGCTCGAATGGCTGTGGCGCAGCCTGTCGCGCTGGCGGGTTCAGCCGATGAAGAAGGCCGCAGCCGCTCAGTAACTCGCCGCGCGACCGAAACCCGAAGGGCGGCGCTGGACGAGTGGATTGGCTTCGCGCTCGAGCGCGGCCAGCGTTTCCTCGAACAGCGGACGCAGCGTGACCACGCGCGGCAGATACTCCTCGGGACTGGTCTGGCTTTCGACGCAGTGGCGCGCGAACATCTCGATATCCTCGGCCAGCGCGCCGAGTTTCTCTCCGCCGAACTGGCGCGCTTCGCTCTTCAGCGTGTGGGCGGGCATCACGAGACCGCGCGCGTCGCGCGCACGCATCGCCTCTTCGATCGCGGCGACCGACTTGGTCCCGTCTTCGCGAAAATAGCCGAGAATCCGTACGAATGCGGCACCCAATTCGGTGCGCGTCGCGCGAAACTCATCCCAATCGACCAGAATTTCGTCCAATGCTTTCGTCCCTTGGTGTTCATATTCGGCCGTGGTCCCGGCCGTTCCATGCCCAACTTGGGTAAAAAAGACGTTACGCTGACGGCTAGCGTGCGGCCAAAGCCGCCCCGTTTCGGGTCAGTCGCGGCGTACGCGCCAGCGCCCCGCGGTGGCCGGCGTCGCATCCTCGACCCGCCAGCCATGTTCGTCGGCAAGCGCCGCTACCTCACGGCCGGCCTGCGGATCGTCGGCGATCAGCAGCACTTCGCGCGCATCGCGCATCGCGCGGGCGAGGCGCAGCGCAGGCCAGGGACAGCGCATCCCGCGCGCATCGACGACCAGCGCCGATCCGTCACTCGTCATACGGATTGCGCGAATTGCGGAAATTGAGCCGCACCGGAACGCCCTGGAACCCCAGCTCCTTGCGCATCCCGTTGACCAGATAGCGTTCATAGCTTCCCGGCAGCGCATCGGTCCGCGACCCGAACACGACGAAGGTCGGCGGCCGCGTACGCGCCTGCGTGATATAGCGCAGCTTGATGCGCTTGCCGCCGGGCGCCGGCGGCGGGTTCGCCGTGACGGCACCCTCGAACCAGCGGTTGAGCCGCGCGGTCGACACGCGATTGGTCCAGATCTCGCGCTGTTCGAACGCGGCGCGGACCAGCGTGTCGATACCCTTGCCCGTCGCGCCCGAAATGCTGAGCACGGGCACGCCCTTGACCTGGCTCAGCCCGTCGTCGAGCGCCGCCCGCACGCCGTTGAACAGCGCCGACGGATCCTCGGCGACGTCCCATTTGTTGAGCGCGACGATCAGCGCGCGTCCTTCCTGAAGCACCCTGTCGGCGATGCGCAGATCCTGCGCCTCCAGCCCCTTGGTCGCATCGAGCAGCAGCACGACGACCTCGGCGAAATCGACCGCGTGAAGCGCATCGGCAACCGACAATTTCTCCAGCTTGTCGATCACCTTGGCGCGCTTGCGCATGCCGGCGGTGTCGAACAGCTGGATCTCGTGGACCTCGCCGTCCTTTTCCCATTGCCAGTCGACGCGGATCGAATCGCGCGTGATCCCGGCTTCGGGTCCCGTGATCAGCCGGTCTTCGCCGATCATGCGGTTGATCAGCGTCGACTTGCCCGCATTGGGGCGCCCGACGATCGCGAGCTTCATCGGGCCGAGCGGCGCGTCTTCATCCTCTTCGCCCCCATCTTCCCCAAGAAGGACGGGAGGCAGCCGGGCTTCGGCCTCGGCGGCGTCGAAACCCTCGACGATCGGGCGAAGCGCATCGAACAGGTCGACGACACCTTCGCCATGTTCGGCGCTGAGCGCCACCGGATTGTCGAAGCCGAGCGAATAGCTCTCCATCAGGCCGTTTTCGCCCTGTTTCCCTTCGGCCTTGTTGACGAGGAGGATGATCGGCGTGTCCTCGCTGCGCAGCCAGCGCGCGATTTCCTGGTCGAGCGGGGTTACCCCGGCGCGGCCGTCGATCATGAACAGCGCGGCGTCGGCCTCGCGCACCGCCTTTTCGGTCTGGACGCGCATCCGGCCGGGCAAGGTCGCCGCGTCATAATCCTCGAAACCCGCGGTATCGACGATCGTGAATTTCAGGCCGAGCAGTTCGCCGTCGCCTTCGCGGCGGTCGCGCGTCACGCCCGGCTGGTCGTCAACGAGCGCAAGGCGCTTGCCGACCAGCCGGTTGAACAGCGTCGATTTGCCCACATTGGGTCGACCGACAATGGCGATCGTCGCGTGTCGCGACATTACAGAGTCCTCATTTCAAAGCATAAAGCGATAAATACGGCCGTGTTCCCGAGCGAAGGCGAGGGCTCGTTCGAGCGGAGCGAGAACGGTCGCTGCCTCGTCTTCGCTCGGGGACACGGGACAAATGACCGCGCGATGTTTCCGTCAGCGCCAGGCCGTGATCGTCCCGTCGTCCGCGAGCACGTACAAGATATTGTTCGCGACCACCGGCGACTGCGACAGCGGCGACTTGAATTCGGTCGATGCCAGCAGCGACCCGTCGGTCGGCGAAAATTCCGCCAGCGTCCCCTCGCTGTTGACCGCGATCAGCCGGCCGCCGGCCAGGATCGGCCCCGTCCAGCGGATCGGGTCCTTCTTCTTCTTTTCGGTTTCGACGCGGAACCGCGCCAGCTGCTGGAGCCAGCGCACCTTGCCGTTCGCGCGCGCGACGCACAGCAGCTTGCCGTCGTCGGTCATCGCATAGACCCATTCGCCGACCACATAGGGCGTCGAAATGCCCGCGATCGAGATTTCCCAGCTGCGCTGGCCGGTGACGAGTTCATAGCTTGCCATGCGGCCGCCCTGGCCGAGCGCGAAGACATGGCCGCGGTCGACCACCGGGTCGGCGTCGACATCGGTGAGCGTCGAAACCGACAGCGCCATCGACGTGCGCGCGAGCGCGTCTTCCCACAGGTCGCGGCCATTCTCGTAGCGATAGGCCTGCACCTCGCCCGACGAGAAGCCGGCAACGATCGTGCCCTGTCCGGCGGCCGGCGATGCCGCGCCGAACACGCTGCCGGCCTCGGTCGATGCCGTTGCCTGCCATTGCACCGCGCCATTGGCGGCATTGAGCGCGTAAATCTGGTTATCCTGGCTGATCACATAGACGCCGCCGAACGCGACCGTCGGCGCGCCGCGCAGCGGGCCGGCGGGCTTCACCTTCCAGATCACCGAGCCGTCGGCAGCGTTCAGCGCGGCGACGTCGCCGACGCCGCTCGTCGCATAGACCACATTGCCATCGACCGCGGCGCCGCCGCCGAACAGCGAATCCCTGAAATCCTTGCCGGTGCTGCCGATCGCCGCGCTCCACAGCTTCGCACCGGTGTCGGCGGCAAAGGCCGAGACGACCGCATCGGTATCGACCGTGAACAGCCGGTTGTCGGCGATCACCGGCGACGAGGCGAGGCGCTGCTTCTTGGTGCTGCCGGCGATGCTCGCTTCCCACAGCTTCGCGCGCGTCGCACCGAGCGCCGGATGGCCCATCGATTTCGACGCGTTGCCGCCCGACTGGGCCCAGGCCGCATTGACCGCCGGTTCGGGCAGGACGACCGCGATTGCGGCGGTCGCGGGATCGACCTTGATGCTGCTGTCGTTCGACAGGATCGACACGCGATCGCCGATCGTCGGCGTCTTCGGCCCGCCGTCGCCCTTGAACACCCCGCATGCAGCAAGCGGCAGCGCCAGCAGCGCCGCATAGAATCCGTAACGCGTGTTCCGCATATTAATTGGCTTCCTCAGTCTTCGCGGCTGCCGCTGCCTTCGGCGCAGCATCGCCTTTCTTTTCGGCGGCGGCACTTTCCGCCGCCCTGTCCGTAACCGCGTCGACGCCGAGCATGCCCGCCATCTGCACCGAACGCGATTGCAGCGACCGCGTCACGTCGGGCAATTTGGCGATGCGGCCATAAAGCGCGCCGGCCTGGTCGAACTGGCCCAGCTGATAATGCGCCGTGGCCGACAGTTCGGCGGCGCTCGCGAACCAGCTCGACGCCGGATCCTTGGCATCGATCATCGGCTTCATCCGCGCGATCACCGTCTCGGGCTTCAGCGTGTCATATTCGAACGCCGTCTGGCGGATCAGCGCAAGGTCGCGCAGCGCCTGGTCGAGCTTGGTGTCCGCGGCGACCTTTGCCATCAAGGCGGCGGCGGCCTTCAGGTCGCCGGCCTGCGCCTTGATATTCGCTTCCTGCATCTGCGCGACCGCGCGATAGGCTGGGTCGCCTTCCGCCGCGATCTTCTGCAGTTCGGCGGTCGCGGCGCGCGGCTGGTTGGTGCCAAGCTTTTCGAATGCCGCGATCAGTTCCTCGGCCTGTTCGCCGCGCGCGGCATCCTGCCGGTGGCTCCAGAAGAGATAGCCGCCGAATGCCAGCAGCGCGGCAAGGACGCCGCCGATGATCCACCGGCCGTAACGCTGCATGATCGTGTCGAGCCGGTCCTTGCGGACGGCTTCGTCGACTTCCTGCAACAGCGCGGCGTCATTCGTCGGGCTCAGGGCCAATCAAACCTCCATAAACTCAATAGCGGCGCTGGGCCGGCCCGCTTCCTTAGCGACGGCACAGGGAAAGGCCAAGCGTTTCACTTTGGGTCGCCGCCGCGCCATCAACCTGCGTAGATCTGATCCTCGGTCGGGAATGAACGGGACCTGACTTCGTCGGCATAGTCCTTGACCGCGCCGCTGACGACGCCGGCCATGTCCTGATAGCGCTTCACGAACTTGGGCACGCGGTCGAACATGCCGAGCATGTCGTCGGTGACGAGGACCTGGCCGTCGCACTGCGCCGATGCGCCGATGCCGATCGTCGGGCAATCGACCTTGTTCGTGATCTCGATCGCGATCGATTCGAGCACGCCTTCGATGACGATCGAAAAGGCGCCGGCCTGCGCGACCGCGACCGCATCCTCGACGATCGAGCGCGCCTCTTCCTCGCTCTTGCCGCGCACGCCATAGCCGCCGAGGATGTTGACCGCCTGCGGCGTCAGCCCGACATGACCCATCACCGGAATGCCGCGCTGGGTCAGGAATTCGATCGTCGGGGCGAGCACCTTGCCGCCCTCGACCTTCACCGCCGCCGCGCCGGTTTCCTTGAGCAGGCGCGCGGCATTGTCGAACGCCTGCTGCGGGCTGCCCTCATAGCTGCCGAACGGCATGTCGACGATCACTGCGGCATGATAGCTGCCGCGAACCACCGCCGCGCCGTGCAGCGCCATCATCTCCATCGTCACCCCGACGGTGTGCGGCAGACCGTAAATTACCTGCGCGAGCGAATCGCCGACGAGCAACATGTCGCAATGCGGGTCGAGCAGCTGCGCCATGCGGACGGTGTAGGCGGTCAGCATGACCAGCGGCTCGCCGCCCTTGCGCTGGCGGATGCGCGGCACCGTGAGGCGCTTCATCGGTTGCGGCGTCGGATTGGCGCGGCTGGTCGATGTGTCGAAGGTGAGCGTTTTAGGGAGCGTGGACATGGCGCGGCGGTTTAGCGGCTAATCCGCGGCGGCGAAAGCGCGAAGGCAGGCGATGTAAATTATCCTTGACTCAATGTTAGTTTTAATTAA
Organism: Sphingopyxis sp. JAI108; assembly: GCF_013410105.1. Taxonomy (GTDB): domain Bacteria; phylum Pseudomonadota; class Alphaproteobacteria; order Sphingomonadales; family Sphingomonadaceae; genus Sphingopyxis; species Sphingopyxis chilensis. The sequence continues at coordinate 841,358 of NZ_JACCCJ010000001.1, read as the reverse complement.
CATCTCGTCTAATTGAACGAACATCGGAGACGTCGGACATGTCCTTTCGCGAAAAAACCCACTGGGCGGCCTTCATCGGCATCTTCGTCGCCTTTGGCTGGTATTTCGTCGCCTATCCCTGGCACAAGATCGACACCCCGGCGGGCGTCGGCGCGGTGGCGGGGATGCTGGTGCCGGTGACGGTCATCATCATCGCCGTGATGGCGGCAACGGCCGCCTTCTTTGCCATCCGCGCGCCCAACGAGGCGTACGTCAAGGAAGACGAGCGCGAACGCGGCATCCACCTCCTCGGCACCCATCTCGCTTATTATCCGCTGGTGCTCGGCTGCTGGGCGAATATGATCGCGATATTCTATCGCTTCACGCCGGGCGTCTATCTCAACATGTTGATCGCGACCGTCGTGCTGGCCGAACTGGTCCGCGTTGGCGCGCAGCTCTATTATTATCGCCGGGGGCACTGACCGGTGGCGCTTCCCTTCACCAACGATATCCGCACGCTGCGCTTCCTGGCCGACGAGATGACACAGGGCGATCTGGGCGAGCGGGTCGGGGTGACGCGTCAGACGATCGCGGCGATCGAGCAGGGCAAATATTCGCCGTCGCTCGAGGTGGCCTTCCGTATCGCCCACGTCTTCGGCAAGCCGCTCGACACGGTCTTTCAGTGGATTGACGACGGGGATTGAGACAGCGCGGCCGCGCGGGCCCGGTCCGGCGCCTCCCCCCGGTGGCGCCGGTCCGGGCTTCAGGCTTCGCTCAACGCCGCGAGCTGCGCGTCGCTCAGATCGAGATCGAGGCTGCCCATCAGCTCGTCGAGCTGCCCGACCGTCGTCGCGCTCGCGATCGGCGCGGTGATGCCGGGCTGCGCCGCGACCCAGGCGAGCGCGATCTGCGACAGCGTCGCGCCGGTTTCGGCCGCGATCCGCTCCATCGCCGCGAGCACCGCGGGGCCCTTTCCTTCCAGATAGGGTTTGACCCGCGCACCGCGCGGGCTTTTGCCAAGGTCGGCGGCACTGCGATACTTCCCCGACAGATAGCCCGAGGCGAGGCTGAAATAGGTGACGACGCCCAGCCCTTCATCGATGCAGAGCTGCTGCAACGGGCCTTCATATTGGGCCCGGTCGAGCAGGTTGAGTTCGGGCTGCATCGCGGTGAAGCGCGGCAGGCCCTTTTCGTCCGCGACGCGCAGCGCCTCGGCCAGCCGCTCGGCGGAATAGTTGGACGCGCCGATCGCGCGCACGATCCCCGCGTCGACCAGCTCGGCAAAGGCGCCGAGCACTTCATCGAGCGGCAGGTCGGGATCGTCCTTATGCGCGAAATAGAGGTCGATGACATCGGTGCCGAGCCGGTCGAGCGACCCCTGCACCGCGTCGCGGATGCGATCGGGCTCGAGGCCGCCGGGCATCATGCCGACTTTGGTGGCGATCAGGACCTTGTCGCGCGCTCCGCTTTCCCTGAGCCACGCACCCATCATGGTTTCGGACTCGCCACCCTTGTGCCCCGGTACCCACGCCGAATAGACGTCGGCGGTGTCGATCATTCCGCCGCCATGTTCGACGAAGCGGTCGAGAACGGCGAAGCTGGCGGCCTTGTCCGCCGTCATGCCAAAGACATTGCCGCCGAGCACGAAGGGGCGGATCGACAGGCCGCTCTGGCCCAGCGCGCGTTCGGTCATCGCGAAACTCCTTTTGCAACCGCGGGCACCGCCTCGCGCGGGTTGTCGCTGAACAGGCCGTCGATCCCGGCGGCAAGATAGGCGTCGATCTCGTCCGCCAGGTCGCCATGACCCGCAGGGTTGATACTGGCCTTGTCGCCGAGCGGGAGGAAGTAGTTTTCGCGCCGAAACGTCCAGGGATGCACCTTCAGCCCCGCGGCGTGCGCGTCGCGCACCAGCGCGGTCGGCTTGCCGAGCCGGCCGAGCGTTCCGCGCGGGATCACCATCGCCTTGTTCGGGCCGATGCCGTTGGCATATCCGGCGATCATCTTCAGCCCCGAAGGCGACGCCATCGCGGCATAGCTGGTGCCGGGCCGGTCGGCGGGCCCGCCCCCGGCGTCCATCAACTGGATCAGCGGCAGGTCACTCTTCGCGCGCAGGTCCATCAGGTTGCCGACTTCGAAGCTCTGTATGAACACCGGCGCGGTGCGGCCGCGATAGCCGAAGCGGTCCAGCATCGCGAGCAGCGGCGCCTCGTGCGGCAGGCCGATCGAGACGAAATAGCTCGGGTGCTTGGTCTCGGGATAGACGCCCACGGGCTTGTCCCGCTCGCTGTTCATCTCGGCGAGCAAGGTCAGGATTTCCTCGAAGGTCGGAATTTCGAACCGACCGTCATAATCGGTGCTGCGGAGCCGCGGCAGCCGCTCGCGCGCGCGAAGCGTCTTCAACTCGGCCAGCGTGAAATCCTCGGTGAACCAGCCCTCGACCGTCTGCCCGTCGATCGTCTTCTCCGCTTTGCGGTTCGCGAACTCGGGATGGTCGGCGACGTCGGTGGTTTCCGAAATCTCATTCTCGTGCCGCGCGACGAGGACGCCGTCCCTGGTCAGCACCAGGTCGGGCTCGATGAAATCGGCACCCTGTTCGATCGCGAGCCGATAACCCGCCAGCGTGTGTTCGGGCCGCTCGCCCGACGCGCCGCGATGCGCGATGACGATCGGCGGCTGTCCGTCGAGGGTGGGCTGCGCGATCACGTCGTCAGCCGTGCAGCCTGCGGACAGCATCAGCGCCGCCGCGGCGATGACCGGCCGGATCATGCCGCAAACCGCGCCTGCCAGTCTGCGGCCGAAAAGCCCACGCTCACATCGCCGCCGGCTTCGACGACCGGGCGCCGGATCATGGCGGGCTGATCGAGCATTAGCGCCTTCGCCGATGCGGCATCGAGCCCCTCCTTCTGCGCCTCGGGCAGCTTGCGAAAGGTCGTCCCTGCCTTGTTGAGCAGCTTTTCCCAGCCAAGCGCGTCGATCCAGCCCTGCAGTCGCACCGCGTCGAGCCCGTCCTTGCGGACGTCGTGGAAGCGATAGGCGACGCCCTGCTCGTCGAGCCAGCGCCGCGCCTTCTTCACCGTGTCGCAATTCGAAATGCCATAGAGAATCATCGTCATGTCCCGAGGGTTAGCAGGCAGCGGTTGCAGATTCGAGGCTGCACGCGTGCGCGCCGGGAAAATTGCTCACCGCTCGGCGATGCGCGTGTTCGCGCTGGCGAGCTTGCCACGAAGCGCGCGCGCAAAGCCCTCATGGAGCGCGCCCGCGATGCCCGGATTGGCGGCGAGATAGGCGCGCAGCGCGGCGGCGGGAACGAACCAGAGGCGGGCGTTGCTGCCGAGAAGCACCGTTCCCGTCGCCTGGGCGCCGTCGAGCACCGTCGCTTCGCCGATCAGCGCGCCGTCGGACAATTTCCCGATCTCGACCCCGTCGCGCAGGATCGCCGCCTGCCCCTCGGCGAGGTAGAAGAGGCTCGGCGCCGCCTGGTTTTCGCGGATCAGCACTTCGCCGCGTTTCGCCGAAATCCAGTGACCCTCGTCGATCAGGTCGCGCGCCGCCGCCGCGCTCAGCCCCGCAAAATGCTCGCGGCGCAGCGCCTCTTCCTCGGCCGAAAAGCTGACTTTCGTCCCGCGCAGCCAGAGGCGCGTCAATATGCCGATATTGACCACCAGTATCGCAAGCACGAGCAGGCTGTAACCGAGGTCCGACCCGCGAAAGAGGGTCAGCGGCAGCGCGACAAGCGCCGCGGCGGCGAGGCCGATGCGCGCATAGTCGATGCGCACGACAAAGCTCGTCGCCAAAAGGAGCAGCAGCGCCCCGTAAAGGAACCACGCGGAATCGAAATTCGCCACAGCCAATCGCTCGCATCCCGACCCGCAGCCGGGTCACTGGGTGTTTAACGTAACCGATAGCTAACAACCTTGGCCGCGCGCGCCCATCCCCACACCAAGCTTCGCAATAAACTATCAGTTCCTGGCCCTGAAGAAAAGCATAGGTGCGCAAATGTCACGATAATGCTAATTTTCCGCTTCGCTCGCGCGGGAAACATTGCTTCCGCGCGGCATAAGCGCCATGTGGCGCTCGATTCGAACGCGAGAAGACAGGCAGATGACGAAAAATTGGCAACCGCATAGCTGGCGTTCGCACGAGGCCCGCCAGCTGCCCACCTACCGCGACGCCGATGCGCTCGCGGCGGCCGAACGCGAACTCAGCAATTATCCCCCGCTGGTCTTCGCGGGCGAGGCGCGCGAGCTGACGAGCGAACTCGGCCGCGTCGCGGAGGGCAAGGCCTTCCTGCTCCAGGGCGGCGACTGCGCCGAAAGCTTTGCCGAATTCCATCCGAACAATATCCGCGACACCTTCCGCGTCCTTCTCCAGATGGCGGTCGTGCTGACCTTCGCGTCGAAGATGCCCGTGGTGAAGCTCGGCCGCATGGCGGGCCAGTTCGCCAAGCCGCGCTCGGCCGACATGGAAGAGATCGATGGCGTGTCGCTGCCCAGCTATCGCGGCGACAACATCAACGACATCGCCTTCGACCCCGCGGGCCGCGAGCCCGACCCGCAGCGCATGGTCAAGGCATACAACCAGTCGGCGGCGACGCTCAACCTGCTCCGCGCCTTCGCGAACGGCGGCTATGCGAACCTGCAGCAGGTCAATGCCTGGACGCACGACTTCATGGACCGCAGCCCGTGGGCGAAGAAATATCAGGAAACCGCAGGCCGCATTTCCGAAGCGCTCGCCTTCATGGAAGCGTGCGGGGTGACCCCCGAAACAGTCCCGCAGATCAAGGGCACCAGCTTCTACACCAGCCACGAGGCGCTGCTGCTTCCTTATGAGCAGGCGCTGACCCGGCAGGACAGCCTGACCGGCGGCTGGTACGACACCTCGGGCCATTTCTTGTGGGTCGGCGACCGCACCCGCTTCGAAGGCTCGGCGCATATCGAATATCTCCGCGGGATCGGCAATCCGGTCGGCATGAAATGCGGCCCCAGCCTCGAGCCCGACGTGCTGCTGCGCCTGCTCGACACGCTCAATCCGAACCATGTCGCGGGCCGCATGACGCTGATCACGCGCTACGGCCATGACAAGATCGAGGCGCAGCTGCCGGGGCTGGTGCGCGCGGTGAAGGAATCTGGCCACCCCGTCGTCTGGTCGTGCGACCCGATGCACGGTAATGTCATCAAGACGCCCAACGGCTATAAAACGCGCCCGTTCGAGCGCATCCTCGCCGAAGTGCGCGGCTTCTTCGCCGTCCACCGCGCCGAGGGCACGCATGGCGGCGGCATCCATATCGAGATGACCGGCCAGAATGTCACCGAATGCACCGGCGGCGCGATGGACGTGACGCAGATGGACCTTGCCGATCGCTATCACACACACTGCGACCCGCGCCTGAATGCTGGGCAGAGCCTCGAGCTGGCCTTCCTGCTCGCCGAGATGCTCAATCAGGAAATGGCGGACCGGGCGAAGCAGGCGGCGTAACGCCATTCTCGTCATTGCGAGCGAAGCGAAGCAATCCAGAGTGGCGTAAACGGCCCTAGATTGCTTCGCTTCGCTCGCAATGACGATCTAGAGAATTACCTACCCGGCCACCGCTTGGTATCGGCAAACGCCCGCCCCAGCGCGACGTGCAAATCCGCATCCTCCGCCGCGCCGCCGAGCGGGATCTTGTCCGAGAAATTGTCCGCCGGACCGTGATAATCGCTGCTCAGAAAGGCTTCGAGCAGCTTCATGTCCGAAAAGCTGCCGCCGACCATCAACGATGTCACGCCCTTGGCACCCAGCGCCCACCCGTCCTGCCGCTGGATGAAGGCATCGGCCTCGCCATCCTCGTCGAGCGTGCGGCCGAGCTTCGTCGCCGCCTCCCGCACCACCGCGTCATAAGCGGGCTTGCCGCGCCCGATCGTCGCGACGGGCGTGCCGCGCGGCGAAATCGCGATCGTATCGACGTTGAGCGCGACGGTGATGTCGGACAGCGGCACCACCGGATGGTCGGCGAAATAATGCGCGCCGAGCAGGCCCTTTTCCTCCGCGGTCGTCGCCATGAAATAAATGTCGCGGTCGGGGCGCGCGCCCTTGCCGAGCCGCTTCGCGATCTCGATCAGCACCGCGATCCCGCTCGCATTGTCGACCGCGCCGTTGCAGATGCGGTCGGCCTCGCCCTCGGGCGCGCAGATGCCGAGATGGTCCCAATGGCCGAGGAACAGCACCGCCTTGCCGTCGGGCTTCGCGCCGGGCAGCTTGGCGATGATATTGTGACTGGCAAAGGGGCGGACCGCCGATTGCGTGGTAAAGTCCGCCGTCACCGGCAGCGCGGCGCCCTTGTAATCGGGCGACTTGGCGGCCTCGCGCAGCGCCGCGCCATCCTGCCCCGCCGCCTTGAGCAGCGCATCGCCGGCTTCGGGCGACAGGAAACCGCTGACCGGCGCGCCCGCCTTCGCGCTCGCGAGGCGCACATATTTGCTGCCGAGACTTTCGCGCAGCGCCGGCCACGGCACCGCACCCGTCGAAATCACGAGCACCGCGCTCGCGCCCGCGTCGGCAAGCATCTGCCGCCGCTCGCGATAGCGCGGCAGGTCGTCGCCAAAGGGCGCGTTGTCGAACAACATGATCGCGAGCTTGCCCTTGACGTCGGCATTGACCTTGCCGGCGCCGTCGATGCCATAACCGACGAAGAGCGCAGGTACGCCCGCGAGCGCGACCGACGCATCGCGGCCGTTCAGGACGATCCCGTCGTCGCCCAGCGCGAAATCGCGGCCGCTTACCTTGAACTTCGCCGATCCGCCAAGCGCCTGCGTCTCGAGGAAGGGCACCGGCTGGAGCCACGGCGTCGCGCTGCCCGGAACGGCTTCGAGCCCGGCCTTCGCCCATTCGCCGACGACATAGGCGATTGTGCGATCCTCACCCTCGCTACCCGGCGCGCGGCCCTCGAACGCGTCGTCCGCCAGCACCTTGATGTGCGCGGCAAGCTCGGCCTCGGTGACCGGGGCATCGGCCTTCGCGGGCGCCGCCGAAACGCTCGGCGTGAAGGAAAGAAGGGCGACGGCCGCAATGGCGGCGCGGAAAGGAGCAGCTTTCATGGGCGCGCGGCATGACATTTCCGCCGCAAGCAGGCAAGGCGGTTCGTCGAACGACGAACGGCAGGCTCCCCTCCCGCAAGCGGGAGGAAAGAGTCACCGCCCCGCCCGCGCCAGCAACGCGCGCGCCGCCGCGACGTGCATGTCCTCGATCATCCGCCCCTCGTGCCGCTGCGCGCCGCCGGTCGCCGCCGCGACGAGCGCCTCGGCCGCCGCGATCTCGCGCTCCGACGGCGCGAAGGCGGCATTGCACGGCTCGACCTGCGACGGGTGGATCAGCGTTTTGCCGTCGAAGCCCAGCCGTCGCCCCTCGGCCGCCTCGGCTGCGAAACCCGCGCCATCGTCGATCGCGTTATAAACGCCGTCGAAGGCCCAGACCCCGCCCGCCCGCGCCGCGAGCACGATCGCCTGGATCGCATGGCTCATCGCGCCGCGGTCCATGCCGTCGGGAAGTTTGAGCTCGTGGGCGAGGTCGTTGAGTCCCGCGATCAATCCCGACACCGCCGGATCGGCGGCGATATCGCGCGCGGCATAGACGGCGACCGGCGTCTCGATCATCGCAAAAAGCGGCAGCGCCAGCCCGCGCGCGGGTTCGAGGTCGGCGATGGAATCGACCTTGGGCAGCACGACGGCATCGATCGGCAGCGTTGCGACCGCAACGATGTCCGCCGCCTGATGCTCGCTGCCCGTGCCGTTGATCCGCACTGCGACGCGCTTGCCCGGAAAGCCCGTCGTCACCGCCGCGCGCATCGCCGCGCGCGCCTCCGCCTTGCGCCCCTCGGGCACCGCGTCCTCCAGGTCGATGATCAGCATGTCGGCGGCAAGCCCGCCCGCCTTTTCGAGCGCACGCGCGTTCGATCCCGGAACATAGAGCAGGGAGCGGGGCGGATAGCCGGCCGAACAGTCACTTGAGGTCATGCGCTTTTCTGTGGCGCAACCCGGCCATTCCCGCAATAAGGAAGCGGGCTTGCAGCGATGCAATATGTGGGAAGGGGATGATCGATGGAATTCGCGCTCGCACTCGTGGTTCTGGCGCTGGTGTTCCTGATCTGGGCGCTGACGCCGGTGCGGCAGGGATATGCCTATACGATCGAACGTTTCGGCCGCTACACGCATACCGCGCAGCCGGGCCTCAACTTCATCATGCCGATCTTCGACCGCGTCGGGCGCAAGGTGAATGTGATGGAACAGGTGCTCGACATTCCGGGGCAGGAGATCATCACCAAGGACAATGCGATGGTCGCGGTCGACGGCGTCGTCTTCTTCCAGGTGCTCGACGCCGCCAAGGCGGCCTATGAGGTCAGCGACCTCTATCTTTCCATCATGAACCTGACGACGACGAACCTCAGGACCGTGATGGGCTCGATGGATCTCGACGAAACGCTGTCGAAGCGCGACGAGATCAATACGCGCCTGCTTCATGTCGTCGACGATGCGACGACGCCGTGGGGGGTCAAGATCACGCGCGTCGAGATCAAGGACATCCGCCCCCCCGCCGACATTTCGAACGCGATGGCGCGGCAGATGAAGGCCGAGCGCGAAAAGCGCGCCAACATCCTTGAGGCCGAAGGCATGCGGGCCTCGGAAATCCTGCGCGCCGAGGGCGAGAAGCAGGGCCAGATCCTGCAGGCCGAGGGCCGCCGCGAAGCCGCCTTCCGCGACGCCGAGGCGCGCGAGCGCGAGGCCGAGGCCGAAGCCAAGGCGACGCAGATGGTGTCCGACGCGATCGCCGGCGGCAATGCGCAGGCGATCAATTATTTCATCGCGCAGAAATATGTCGAGGCGGTCGGCCAGTTCGCGACCAGCCCGAACAGCAAGACGATCCTCTTCCCGGTCGAAGCAACGCAGCTGATCGGAACCTTGGGCGGCATCGGCGAACTCGCCAAGGATGCGTTCGAGCGCAAGGCGGGCGCCTGACATGCCCGATTGGCTCACCAACATGGAACCGCATTGGGCGTGGCTGTCGCTCGGCGTGCTGCTCGCGGCGGCCGAGATCGTCGCGCCGGGCTTTTTCCTCATCTGGATCGGCGCCGCCGCGATCGTTACCGGCGTCATCGCGTGGATCGTGCCGCTCAGCGTTCCCTTCCAGCTCGGCATCTTCGCCATCCTGGCCTTCGTCGCGCTCTATGGCGGGCGCCGCTGGCTGAAAGCCAATCCGATCACCACGACCGACCCGCATCTCAACCAGCGCGGCGGCCGGCTGGTCGGCGAGGTGCTGACCTTGACCATGGCGATCGAGGATGGCCGCGGCCGCGCGAGGGTCGGCGACGGCGAATGGCCGGTGCGCGGCCCCGACGCCGCCGAAGGCACGAAGGTCCGTGTCGTCAGCGCCGACGGCGGAGTGCTGGTGGTCGAGGTGGCCTAACCGCACTTCGGTCCTCGTCATTGCGGGCGGAGCGAAGCAATCTCCAGCTATCGACCTTGCGCAAGATCTATAGCGGGAGATTGCCGCGTCGCCTTCGGCTCCTCGCAATGACGGATCAGCCACCCCTCGGCCGCGAATAAATCGCCACGACATGCCCCAGCGCGTCGCTTTCCCCGATGCGCCGGAAGCCGAGTTTCCCCGCCACGCGTTCCGATGCCTCGTTGCCGGGGTCGATGATACAGCGCACGTCCTTGGCATCGAGATTCGCGTCGGCCCAGCCGAGCGCCGCAGTCATCGCCTCGGTCGCATAGCCCGCGCCCCAATGGTCGGCGTCAAACGCCCAGCCCGCCTCCGGCCGCCCTTCGAGCTCGGGAATCCCGCGGCAGAAATAGCTGAGCCCTCCCATGCCGATCAGCGCGTCGCTCGCCCGGTCGGCGAACACCCAGTAACCGAAACCCATCACCGGCCACAGCCCCGCCGAACTCAGGAACTTGCCCCAGCTGACGTCTGCGCTGCGCGGTTCGCCGCCGATGAAGCGCGTGACGCGCTCGTCGGCCCACATCGCGATATGGACGTCCTTGTCGGCAAGGCGCCCGGAACGCAGGCGCAGGCGGTCGGTTTCGATGACGGGGGGTGCTGTGAACATCGCCCCGATGTGCCGAAGCGCGGCGGAGCGGTCAATCGGGGTTCAGAAAATGGTCGAACAGGTCGTGCAGAACCGCCGTGCCGTCGACCTGCCGCTTGGTGCGCAGGACGCCCAGCCTGCCGACGCGAGCCAGCACGTCCACATGGCGCAGCACCGCATGATAATGCGGCTTCTCGTTGAAGTCGTGGAACAGGAAGACGCAGTCGGGTTTGCAATGGATGATCGCCTGCAACAGGCACGCGACACGGAAACGCCCCGCGACCGTCACCGCATCGGGGCTGCCGCCCATGCCGCGCCAGATATGCGTGTGATAGCGCGGCCAGTCGCGCAGCCGGCTTTCGTCGGCGGGATAGCCGCCCTCGCCCACCGGCCCGATGTCGATATGGGCGGGGGTGAACTCGACCGCCTCGCGCGCGACCTCGCCCTGGACCTTGCGAAGTCGCGCGGCATCGCTGTCGACGCTGACGATCCGCCGCACCTGCCGCGCCGCCACCAGCGTGCTTTCGCCGCAGCCGAATTCGAGCAGCGAAGAAAGTCCGGCAAGCTGCAGTTCGATCTGCGTGACTTCGGCGGCGGTCAAATGTGGTCGCATGGTCCCCTCCCCACGCCCTGAGCGATATGGGAGGAGCATCGCCGCGTCCAGCCGCGATCGGCGATTGTCGCCGCGAAGGCGGGCCTGCGGAGGGGGAGAGAGAAACCGCTCCGGGTGCCCGCCTTCGCGGGTCAGGCTGCCGCCGCAGCCAATTCGGGTTTCGACGAATGCGCCGGCATGATCGCGTCGGCATAGTCGCTTTCATATTTCCGGATCAGCGCGCGGTCGTCATGGTTCCAGGGGTGGAAGCCCGGCATGAAATAGGAAAGCCAGGGGAAGAAGCTCTTGCGCAGCACGCCCGGCGTGCCGAGCAGATACCACCAGATGCGCGCCGTGACGCGCCAGCCGGTAAGGCCGTCCTGTTTGAGCAGCGCCTTCATCCCCTTCACGCGCTTGGGCCAGAAGCGTGTGGTGACGAGCAGCATCATCAGCGACTTGGCGCGCCAGCGCTTGAAGCGGCTCCAGTCCTTCGTCGCGTGGAGCCAGGTGTCGTAAGCCACGCCCTTATGCTCGATTTCCTCGATAGCGTGCCATTTCCACAAGGCCGCCCATTCGGGCTCGGCCCCCTCGTACATCTTTGCGTCCTTCAGCATTACCGCCGCCATCATCGCGGTATAATGTTCGAGCGCGATCGTCGCCATCAGGTTGACGATCTGCGGCCGCGTCTTGATCAGGTCGAGCACCTGGTTGACGTCGGCTTCCAGTTCGGAGAGGTCGTAGCCCGCCTCCGCCGCCTTCTTGTTGAATACGACATGCTCGCGGCTGTGGATCACTTCCTGCTGGGTAAAGGCGCGGATTTCGCGCGCCAGTCTGTCGGGCACGCCGTCGCGGTGCGCCTTCACCGCCTCGATGAACATCGCCTCGCCGCGCGGGAAGGTCACCGACAGCGCCGTGTGAAACGCCGAGGCGATCGGGTCGCCGTTCAGCCACCAGCGGCCCTGCGCATTGTCGCGGCCAAAGCGCATGTCGCGCGGCGTGATCGACAGATCGGCGGGGGTCGGCGACTGGGAAAGGCTGGACATATGGCTCATACCGTCGAAAAGGGTTGTCGGGGCCAGGAAATAGGGTTTACTTACATATATGTCAATAGTGAAGAAGCGCTTGAGTCCCGAGGAAAGCCGTTCGGCGGCGCTCGAGGCTGCACGCCATATATTGATCGAAATGGGGCCGGCGGCGGTGACGCTGAAGGCCGTCGCGGCGCGGATCGACCGCACCCACGCCAATTTGCTCCACCATTTCGGGAGCGCCGCGGGGCTGCAAAAGGCGCTCGCCGCCTATCAGGCCGAAACCGTCTGCGCGACGATCGGCAGGAAAATGGCCGAATCGCCACCCGGCGAACGGAATGTGCGCGAGATCGTCGACCTCGCCTTCGACGCCTTCAACAGCGGCGGCGCGGGCGCGCTCGCGACCTGGATGGCGGCAACCGGCAATGACGACGCGCTCGACCCGATCGTCGAAGCCATCCACCGCCTGATCGACGGCATGGCGCCCGATGCCGACGAAAAGCGCCTGATGCACGAAGACACGCTCGCGCTGGTCCTGATGGCATTGGGCGACGCGCAGCTCGGCGGCCCGATGGCCGAGGCGCTGGGCCTGCCGCGCGACACCTCGCGCGTGCTCGCGACCGAACTGATCAACGGCCGCATCGCCAAATTCTGGGCCGAACATGGCGGCAAGCCGCAAGCCTAAAGGCTGGTAATTTTGTTACGCTGGCGCTAAGGGCGCGCATCCCCTGTCTCCGTTCGCATCGAGCGAAGTCGAGATGCCTCTCGGCTTGACGCCGTGCTGCGGGGTGTCTCGACTTCGCTCGACACGAGCGGGTTTAGAGGTTTAGTTTCGATTCCTCGCCCCTGAAGGCCCCGCCATGCACTTCCTCGACCAAGCCAAGATCTTCATCAAGTCCGGCGACGGCGGCCCCGGCGCCGTGTCGTTCCGGCGCGAGAAATATATCGAATATGGCGGCCCCGACGGCGGCAACGGCGGCAAGGGCGGCGACATCGTCTTCGAGGCGGTCGCGGGCCTCAACACGCTGATCGACTTTCGCTACACCCAGCATTTCAAGGCAAAGCGCGGGACCCCCGGCGCCGGGCGCGACCGCACCGGCGCGGGCGGCCCCGACCTCGTCATCCAGGTCCCCATCGGCACGCAGATCCTCGACGACGACGAGGAACGCAGCCTGCTCGCCGACTTGACCAAGGAAGGCGAGCGGCTCGTCTTCCTGCGCGGCGGCGACGGCGGGCGCGGCAATGCGAGCTACAAGAGCTCGACCAATCGCGCCCCGCGACAGCACGGACCGGGCTGGCCGGGCGAGGAAATGTGGGTTTGGCTGCGCCTCAAGCTGCTCGCCGACGCGGGGCTCGTCGGCCTGCCGAACGCGGGCAAGTCGACCTTCATCAACGCGGTGAGCAACGCGCAGGCCAAGGTCGGCGCCTATGCCTTCACCACGCTGCGCCCCCAGCTCGGCGTCGTCAGCCACAAGGGGCACGAGTTCGTCGTCGCCGACATTCCGGGGCTGATCGAGGGCGCCGCCGACGGCGCCGGGGTCGGCGACCGCTTCCTCGGCCATATCGAACGATGCCGCGTGCTGCTCCACCTCGTCGATGCGAATGACGAGGATGTCGCGACCAGCTACCGCATCGTGCGCGACGAGCTCGAAGCCTATGGCGCCGACCTGATCGACAAGCGGGTGATCGTCGCGCTCAACAAGACCGACACGCTCGACGACGAGTTGATCGCGGCGCTTTCGGCCGAACTCGAGGCCGAAAGCGGCCATCCGGTGATGGCGCTGTCGGGCGCGAGCGGCGCGGGCGTGCCTGAAGTGCTCGACAAACTGCTCGAAGCGATCGGCCACCCCGAACCCGGCGAGGACGAGAGCGAAGAAGCGAGCGACTGGTCGCCGCTTTAGGAACCAAGCCCGCCGCGGGGGATTTCATGCGGAACAACAAGGAGTTCCGTATGCCGTTTCGCCGCAACCTGCTTCTCCTGGCCGTCTTCGCCGCTCCGCTCGCCACCATTCCGGCGCAGGCGCAGGAGGACGAAGGCAGCGAAAAGCGTACGCGCATCATCCTCGGCCCCCAGCTCTCGCCGTCGTGGCCGGGCGCGGACAAGTTCAGCGTCGGCCCCTATATCGACGTCTCGCGCACGCGCGACAGCGAATTCGAGTTCGAAGCGCCCGACGAAAGCTTCGGCCAGCCGCTCGTCCATACGGGCAATTTCGCTTTCGGCCCCGCCCTGGGCTTCATCGGCAAGCGCAAGGCGTCCGACATCGGCGCCGACCTGCCCAAGGTCGGTTTCTCGATCGAGGCCGGGGGCTTCGCGCAGGTCGCGCTCACGCCGTCGCTCCGCATTCGCGCCGAAGGGCGCAAGGGGTTGAGCGGTCACAAGGGCTGGGTCGGCGAAGTCAGCGCCGATTATATCGCGCGCGAAGGCGATGACTGGCTCTTTTCGATCGGCCCGCGCGTCACCTTCGGCGACTCCAGATACACCCGCGCCTATTTCGGCGTGACTCCCGAGGCAGCGGTCGCCTCCGGGCTTCCCGCCTATGACCCGGACGGCGGGCTCCAGTCGGTCGGCGTCACCGCCGGCTATCACCGCATGCTCGGCCGCAATTGGGGCTTCGCGGTGTACGGCCGTTACGACCGGCTCGTAGGCGATGCCGCCGACTCGCCGGTGACGCGCGAACTCGGATCGCGCGGCCAGCCGTCGGCGGGAGTCGCGCTCAGCTATACTTTCGGCGGCGGCCGCTGAGCCCCCGCGCCGGAGGAAATCATGCTTCGCCCGGCGCCGGCAGCCTTGCGAGCAGCGCCACGAGTTGCGCCTGGCTGTTCGCGCCGGTCTTGCGGAAAATCCCCTTCAAAAGGAAACGCACCGCGTTGAGGCTGACGGCCCGCAGCGCGGCATAGTCCTGCAGCGTGTCGCCCGCGGCCAGCGCGACGGCGAGGCGCGCTTCGGCCGGGGTCAGGCCGAACCATTGCGCAACGCGGTCGATCTCGACCACCGGGGTTTCACCCGGCGAACTGCCGAGCGTGACGATCAACGAGGCGCCAAGGCGGACGCCGCCAAGCTGCTGCGCCGATTGCCGCGTGACGCGCGCGACGAGTACGGGGCATTCCTTGCCCGATGGCGCGACGGTCTGGAAGGCAAGGCCGGCGGGATCGGGGCTTTTGACGAGGTCGAGCAGCCGCTTCTGGCCGGGCGGATGGGTGAAGGCGAAGCGATCCTGCGCGGTCCGGATGAAGCCCGCGCGTTCGTAGCGCGCGGCGGGGGCGTTGGCGGCAAGGACGTTGAGCTGGTCGTCGAGGCTGAAGATCGCGAAGGGCGCAGCGTCGGCCGCCGCCCGCGCGGCGCCCGCGGCAAGGTCGAGCGTCGCGATCCGGTCGCTGATCCGCATCGCGCGCTGCATATGCGGCGCCAGCACGCGCAGGCCGCGTTTCAACCGTTCGACGTCGCGGTCGCCCGGGCCCGGGAGCATCAGCCCGAGCCGCTCGCCCCCGCGCCGGTCGAGCAGCACCGCGACCAGCCGGTCGATGCCCCATGGTTGCAGGAAATTGCGGAAGAATTCGGTTTCGGCGAACTCCGCGCGCGTCATGATATCGAAACTGTCGACAACGCTGCCATTGCCATAGCGCATCAGCTTGCGCGACCAGGGATGATTGCCGGCGTAAACCGCCGAATAGATTTCCTGCACCCCGGCGGCGAGGCCGCTCGCCGCGACAAAGCGCGCGCTCGGCGGATTGCTGCTTTCCCAGAGGATGAACGCCGCCTCCCAACTCAACGGACAGAGCGTGCCGGTGATGCGGGCGAGGGTTTCGTTCCAGCTTTCGGGATGAAGGACGGAATCATAGATTTCGCCGATCAGCGCGTTGAGCACCTCCCATTCGGCCGGCGCATTATGGTCGGTCGGAAAGGCCGGTCGCTGTTCGCCCTGCATGCACTTCTCCCCACAGAAGATACGCAGCCCCGGCATTTGACGGGAGCCGAACCGCAATGGCAAGCGCAATGCGACAAAATGAAAAAAATCCGCTCCCTACCCAGGTGGGTAGCGAAACAAGCGTGCGAATCGGTCATGAATGGCCTGCGACCCGAGGAAGGTGGAACCAAGGCCATCTTGCTCTCTTGAAGTCCGCCGGCTTGCCGGCGGACTTCATTTTTTGGGGCGCGGCTGGATTGGCAGCTATCCGACCGATTGCGGACATCAATCGTCCATGCGATGTTCCCAGTTATGAGCTTCTTCGTAACAATACTTCCGATCATCATTCTGGGTTTGTCGTCGGCTTCCGACACACCGGAACGCCCGGAATTGGTCAGCCCCGAGACCGCAGCCCAGCAAATCAAGGGATGTGGCGCAGGAGGGGTCGACATCCGTTATGAAGATCTTTTGCAGTCCTATGTCCTAACCGTTCGCGACGCATCAGAGGCGGAACTCCAATGTATCGAAAGGGCCGCCGGTTACCACGATGTCGAGCTGCCGCCTGAACTTCAGAAGGGATTTGATGAGATAAGAGCGGCCAAATATTCAGCAGCTTATCGAGAGGAGGCCACTGCTTGGCTGTCTAAGCGAGGGCTTCTTGACAAGGTATCAAAGCTTCGAGCCGCCGAAACGGATGATGCGGCATTTTCCAAAGAGCTAGAGGCGATTTGTGGCCCCGCTGCCAAGGGAGCTCTGAAATCAGAATACGGCCCGCGCACTATCAGTCCCGAATGGCTCCGGAAAATTCCTCTGCCACCAAGAGCCGAGGACGACGAGGCGATAGCATGCTTGATGGCTTCGGCTTCGGTCGGAGGCTTTGATATAGGTTTTATCGGGAACGAAGCTCCCTCCGAGTAGGTCGGCTTTCCACCCCAAAAACGCCATCAGAAAAATCGCTGTCCTACATTATCGCGGGCGCATAACCTCCGCCCCGCCATGCACGCTCTACGCTCAGCAGCACCCCACCTCCGCCCCCTCGCCCGGTTTCCGACGGGTATCATTATACCGAAGGGGAACGTGAACATTGACAACTTCGGAATAAAATTGCGCGAAAGCCGCCCCCGGGGACATTCGCATTGGCGGCGCACACGCATCGCGCTATCGGCGGCGCCATGAGCCTGTTTCCGCCCGCCGCCTGCCCCCGGCTGATCGTCAAGATCGGATCGGCGCTGCTCGTCGATCCGGCGGGCGCGGTGCGGCGCGACTGGCTTGCCGGGATCGCCGCCGACATCGGCGAGCGGACGCGCGCGGGCCAGCAAATCGCCGTGGTATCGTCGGGCGCGATCGCCCTCGGCGCGCGGCGGCTGGGGCTCGCCAAGGGCGGGCGCGGAACGCTGGAGGATGCACAGGCGGCCGCCGCGACCGGGCAGATCGCGCTGAGCCAGGTCTGGGCCGAAGTGCTCGGCGCCGAAGGGCTGACCGCGGCGCAGATGCTCGTGACGCTGGACGACCTCGAGCATCGCCGCCGCTATCTCAACGCCGCCGCGACGCTCGACCGGCTGCTCAGCCTCGGCGTCGTCCCGATCATCAACGAGAATGACAGCGTCGCGACCGAGGAAATCCGCTTCGGCGACAACGACCGCCTCGCCGCGCGCGTCGCGCAGGCGGCGGCGGCGGGCGGGGTGATCCTGCTCTCCGATATCGACGGCCTCTATGACCGCAATCCGGCGCAGGACGGCGCGGTCCATATTGCGCGCATCGAACGCATCGACTCGGCCATCGAGGCGATGGCCGATACCGGCTCCGCCTCGGGCATGGGATCGGGCGGGATGGTGTCGAAAATCGCGGCGGCGCGCATCGCCAACGCCGCGGGCGCGCATCTCGCGATCGCATCGGGCCGGATCGACCGGCCGCTGTCGACCGAAGCGCGGCACACATTGTTCGCCGCCGAAAAAGGCGCGAGCGCGCGCAAGGCGTGGCTCGCGGGCGGCTTGACCGCGAAGGGCCGGATCGAGATCGACGCGGGCGCCGCCAAGGCGCTGCAAGGCGGCGCGAGCCTGCTCGCCGCGGGTGTGACCGCGGTCAGCGGCAGCTTCGCGCGCGGCGACATCCTCGACATCGCCGGTCCCGACGGACGCGTCATCGCGCGCGGCCTCTCCGAATATCCGGGCGCCGACGCCGCCAACATCGCCGGCCTCGGCCGCGATGCGCAAGAGGCGGCGCTCGGCTATGCGCCGCGCAGTGCGATGGTCCACCGCGACCATATGGTCTTGCTGTGAAACCCGTCCTCGCGATGACCGGCGCGACCGGCTTCGTCGGCGGGGCGACGATGCGCGACGCCGTCGCGGCGGGTTGGCATGTCCGCGCCCTCACCCGCCGGCCGCAGCCCGAACAGGGCGGCGTGACGTGGATCGAGGGTGCGCTCGACCAGTCCGACAGCCTCGCCGAAATGGCGGCGGGCGCCGATGCCGTCATGCACATCGCTGGCGTGGTCAACGTACCCACCCGCGCCGCCTTCGAGGCGGGCAATGCGACCGCCACCGCCAATGTCGTCGATGCCGCCCGCGGTGCCGGGGTAACGCGCTTCGTCCATGTCTCCTCGCTTGCGGCGCGCGAACCCGGCCTCTCCAACTACGGCTGGTCGAAGGAGCGCGCCGAGGCTGCCGTGAAGGATAGCGGGCTCGACTGGACGATCGTGCGCCCGCCCGCGGTCTTCGGGCCCGGCGATACCGAGATGCTCGACCTGTTCCGCATGGCGCGGCGCGGCATCGCGCTGGTGCCCAGCGGGCGCATGTCGGCGATCTATGTCGACGAACTCGCGCGGCTGCTCGTGACGCTCGCCGCCGATCGCGGCGCGAGCATCGGTCAGATTTACGAGCCCGACGACGGCAAACCGACCGGCTGGTCGCACCGCGGCTTCGCCCGCGCCGTCGCGCGCGCCGTCGGACGCCAGCGCCTCTCGACGCTCGCGACCCCGGCCTTGCTGCTCAAGGCCGGCGGCCGGCTCGACACGCTGGTGCGTCGCAGCCGCGCCAAGCTGACCCCTGACCGCGCGCGCTATATCGCGCATCCCGACTGGGTCGCGACCGAGGGCGCGTGCCCGCCCGCCGACCTCTGGCGGCCCCAGCTGGGCACCGACGACGCGCTTGCCGAAACGGTGCGCTGGTACCGCCGCGAAGGCTGGCTCTGATGTCGCCGGTATGGCTGCGCCGTTCGCCCGTCGAAGCGTGCATTGCCAAGGGCGAGGCGCATCCCTAGGTTTGCGGGCATGACCGACAGCACCACGAGCGCTCCCAACGATCCCGCCGGCCCCTGGGCCATCCCCGTCCGCCGCCCGCTTCCGGGCGAGGACAAGCCCAAGTCGACGACCAGCTTCCCACGCAAGGTCTGGAACCTGCTCGTCGGGATCAAGGATGCGCTTGCGCTGATCTTCCTGCTGCTCTTCTTCGTCGCCTTGTTCGGCCTGCTCGCCGGACGCCCGAACGCCGGCCTGCCGGTCAGCGAAGGCGCATTGCTGGTCGAACTCGACGGCATCGTCAGCGAACAACCGTCGGAAGTCGACCCGCTTTCCGCGCTGTCGGGCGGCGCGGGGCTCAAGGAAATCCGCGTCCGCGACGTCGTCCATGCGTTGGAGGTCGCCGCCGATGACAAGCGCGTGACCTCGGTCGTGCTCGACCTCGACCGTTTCCTCGGCGGCGGTCAGGTGTCGCTCGCCGAAATCGGCGCCGCGGTCGACAAGGTGCGCGCGAAGAAAAAGCCCGTGCTCGCCTTTGCCACCGCCTACACCACCGACAGCTACCAGATTGCGTCGCACGCGAGCGAAATCTGGGCCGACAGCATCGGCGGCGTCGCGATCGCCGGACCGGGCGGATCGCGCCTCTATTACAAGGGGTTGATGGACCGGCTCGGCGTCACCGCGCATATCTACCGCGTCGGAACCTTCAAGAGCGCGGTCGAGCCTTTCCTCCGCACCGACCAGTCGCCCGAAGCCAAGGAAGCAGACCTTGCCTATGCCGGGGTGCTCTGGGAAAACTGGCTGAGCGACGTCAAAAAGGCGCGCCCGGCGGCGAAGATCGACGCCTATATCGCCGACACCGCCGGCGCGGTGAAGGCCGCGGGCAACGACTTGTCGAAAGCCTCGTTCGATGCCGGCCTCATCGACAAGCTCGGCAGCCGCATGGCGTTCGACCGCCGCGTCGCCGAGATCAGCGGCGTTGCCGACGACAGCAAGCCGTGGGAATATAATGCGATCCCGCTCGAAAACTGGGTCGCCGCCAACCCGCCCGAGCAGAAGGGCAGCGCGATCGCGGTCGTCCCCGTCGTTGGCGAGATTGTCGATGGCGAAGCGCCGAGCGGCGTCGCCGGCGGCGAAACCGTCGCGCAGCACATTCTCGATGCCGCCGCCGACAGCAGCATCAAGGCGATTGTCCTGCGCGTCGATTCACCCGGCGGGTCGGTTCTCGCATCCGAAGAAATCCGCCAGGCGCTGCTCGCCGCGAAGGCCAAGAAGCTGCCGATCGTCGTCTCGATGGCGAATGTCGCGGCGTCGGGCGGCTATTGGGTTTCGACCCCCGCCGACCGCATCTTTGCCGAGCCCGAGACGATCACCGGATCGATCGGCGTGTTCGGCATCTTGCCCAGCTTCGACCAGGCGCTCGCGAAGATCGGGGTCAATGCCGACGGGATCGCAACGACGCCGCTGTCGGGCCAGCCCGACGTCTTCGGCGGCGTGAACGACGAGTTCAACGCACTCGCGCAGGCGAGCGTCGAAGACATTTATGCCCGCTTCACCGGCCTTGTCGCGAAGAGCCGCAAGCAGCCGCTCGAGAAAATCCTGCCCATCGCCGAAGGGCGCGTCTGGGCGGGCGGCACCGCGCGCCAGATCGGCCTTGTCGACCAGTTCGGCGGCCTGCCCGATGCGCTGGCCGCTGCGGCGAAGCTCGCCAAGGTCGACGGCGATTTTCATGCCAAATATTTCGAGGACGAGCCGAGCGAATTTTCGAAGATGCTCGCGAGTTGGTCGGGCGCCGAGGAAGAAACTGCGGCGCTTCCGCGCGGCTGGTTCGGCATCGCCGCGATGAACCGCCAGCTCACCGAACGGCGGCTGGTGCAGGACCTCACGATGCTGACGCAGGCGGGGTCGGTACAGGCCTCGTGCCTCGATTGCCGGGCATATCTGCCCGCCGTTCCGCGGCCGGGCAAGGCGGAGGCGAAGGGCTTCTTCGGGGCGCTGGCGCTGCTGCTGAAATAAGGATATTCCCCTCCCGCTTGCGGGAGGGGTCAGGGGAGGGCCTGTTTCGAACCCGACCCGCGCGTGATCGACATACCCTCCCCCGACCCCTCCCATAAATGGGAGGGGAGCGATCAGGCCGCCTCCGCGACCGCCTTGACGTGCTCGGCAATCGCATCGGCCAGCGTATCGACCAGCGCGAGCGGCAGGTCGTGCCCCATACCGGGGATCGTCAGCAGCCGCGCGCCCTTGATATTCTCCGCCGTGTCGCGCCCGCCAGGCAGCGGCACCAGCGGATCGTCCTCGCCATGGATCACCAGTGTCGGCGCCTTGATATCCTTCAGCATCGCACGCCGGTCGCCATCGGCGACGATCGCCGCCATTTGCCGCGCGACGCCCGGCGGATACCAGCCACGTTCGAAATCGGCCCGCACGCGGCGCTGCAGCCGGTCTTCCGCCGACGGATAGCCGGGGCTGCCGATCACGCGCGCGGCATTGACCGAGTATGCGATCAGCGCCTCCTTGTCGCCATTCATCGGACGGTTGGCGAGCACCTGCATCGCTTCCTTCTGCGCGCGCGGCAGGCGGCGGTTGCCCGTCGTCGACATCACCGAAGTCAGCGACAACACGCGCTCCGGATAGCGCGCGGCGATATGCTGCGAGATCATCCCGCCCATCGACACGCCCACGACATGCGCACGGTCGATGCCAAGGTGGTCGAGCAGGCCGACGCCGTCGGCGGCCATGTCGGCAAGCGTATAGGCAGGGCGCACCGGCAGCCCGATCACCGATTTGACGATCATCCACTTCACATTGGGAATGCCCGCCGCCTCGAACCGCGTCGACAGACCGACGTCGCGATTGTCATAGCGGATGGTGCGGAAACCGCGTTCGTTCAGCGCATCGACGAATTCGTCGGGCCAGAGCGTCAATTGGCCGCCGAGCCCCATGACCAGCAGGATGACCGGCGCGCCCTTCGGGCCCTTGTCCTCATAAGTGATGCTGATGCCGTTAACGGCCGCCTGCTCTGTCTGCATGAAAATCCTTTGGTTCGAAAGTTAGCTCGCCGTCGCAGGCTTGTAATGCGCGGCGTCGGATGTGAATTCGGCGCGACCATATTCGGCCAGCTGGCGCTCGATCCGATGCACGAGGCGGCGATCGGCGAGGTGGCGGATGAACGGCATGCGTGAGGCGACACGGTACGCCGCCATGCGCCCCGCGATGCCGAGCATCGTCGCGCCATAGATGAGATGATCGCGGCGCCGCACCGGCACCCCGACGCTTGCCGCACGGCCCTCGTCCCCGGCGAGGAACGCCTTCACGAAGAAGACGCGGCTGACCGAATATTCGAGGCGGCGTTTGACCTGCCCCTTCGGCGACATGTCCTTCGACAGTTCGGCGTCCATCGTCGCGCGGAGCAAGCCCCCGCAGACCACGTCGTCATATTCGTAGCGGAGCGTCGCGCTGCGCGTGCGCCAGATGCGGACGATTTCCTGCGGCGTGTCTGCAAGCAGATCCTCGGGCAGCCCCAGCAGGTAGCAGCGATAGCGCGCCAGCTCGACGCGCGCCCGTTCGAGCCGCGTGAAGCTGGTGCGCCCCTTCGCCAGCACCTCCTGCGACAGGAAATAGACGGGGATCAGCCCCGCCGGCATCTGATCGAGCTGCGGGATCGGCATGCCATAGGTTTCGGCGTCCCACATGCCGGGGCGCGACAGCACGTTGACGCGCACCATCGAGTGCATCAGCCGCACCATCGCCGCAGCCTTGAACCCCGGTCCAAAGCGATCGAGCGCGCCGGGCAGAGCCGTCGTGGCGAAGAAAGTCGCGGTTTCCTTGACCCGCCGTGCCGCAGTCGCCTGGCCGAGCGTGCCGGTCAGCGCCATCGGCAGCGCCGAATATTTGTTGAGGAAGGTCGCGATGAAGGCGCCGCGGATCAGGAAGGGTGACAGGTGCGCGGTGGCGTTGCGTTCATAGGCGGCTCCTTCCTCGACCAACTGCATGTCGAGCCACTCGGGCTTCTGCTCCATCTCGTGGATCAGCGCGGCGAGTTCGGGCGGTGCGTCTTCGACCGCATCGATGCCCTTGTCACACGCATCGACGAGCATCGCGACGGTGCGCTGGAAGCCGTAACGCGGCATCAGCGCCGCATAGGCGTCGCCCGTCCGGTCGCCGAGCATCGTATATTCGCGGATGCGCCCTAGCAGGTCGGGATCCTCCAGATAGGACGCACGGTCGATGCTGCGGACGCGGCTCAGCTCGCTGACTGCATCGGCCTCGGGCGCCCAGCGTTCGGGCGCCTTGTCAAAATCGAAGCGACCGAACAGCTCGGGCAGGGCGTCCGCCTGGCCCCTCACCCGGCGGGCGATGGTGCTGACATCACTGTTCATAAGGCGAAACTGCCACAGTTTCGCGATTTGGCAAGCCTATTGCCCGCGATAGGTCGGTAGCGCGAGTGACCAGTGGATCGCCGCACCGCGCAGGATGAAGCCTGCGACCGCGCCCGCAACGGCCGCGACCGGCGTTCCCGTACCCAGCGATTGCAGCAGCAGAAACAGTCCCGAAGCGAGCGCGGCCGCGGTCACATAGACCTCCGGGCGCATGATGATCGATGGCACGCCGGCAAGGATATCGCGGATCGTGCCCCCAACGCAGCCGGTAATGACCCCCATCATCAGTGCCGGGACCGGGGGCACGCCCCACGCCAGCGCCTTCGCCGTGCCGAACACGGCATAGGCAGCAAGTCCGACCGCATCGGCCCATTCGAGCAATTGCCCCTGCCACCAACGTTCGGGGGTAAGCCAGACGATCAGTGCGATCGCAATACACACCGCCGCAATCGCGCCGTCCTGCACCCAGAAGACCGGCGCGCCGATCAACAGGTCGCGCACACTGCCGCCACCAACGCCCGTGACGAGCGCAAAGAAGGCGGCGGTCACGAGGGTCTGGCGCAAGCGCACCGCCATCAGCGCGCCCGACAGCGCGAAAACGCCGATCCCGATCAGGTCGAGCAGGCGGACGATCAGCGCGTTGTCGAACTCGAACAAGACGCGAGCCTATTTCGCGGCTGGCCGTACGCCACCAACGATCGAAAGGACGATCGCGGTCACGGCGTTGCGGATCGCCGGTTCGGCCTTCGGCGCGAAGAACGGCGAATGATTGGTCGGTGCGGGTTCGCCCTTTGCCTTGAGCTCGGCGAGCATGGCGGGGTCATAACCCCCTATTCCGAAGAAAAGCGACGGGACACCCGCGTCCACGAACTCCGAAAAATCCTCGCTTCCCGACATCGGCGTCGCACTTGCCGGCGCGAAAGCCAGGCCCTTGCCGAAAACCGGCGTCAGGACGGTTACCGCCGCATTGGCCATCGCCTCGTCGTTCGTCATCACGCCGGTTCCGCTTAGATAGCGGATCGTCGGCTCGGGCGCGCCGCCCATCGCGGCTGCGGATTTCGCGACGCGCGCGGCCCCGTCGCGCAGCAGCTTGCGCACTTCGGGCGATTGCGAGCGCAGATTGACCTTCACCTCGGCGCTGTCGGGGATGATGTTCGGTGCGCTGCCGGCGTTGATCGCCCCGATGGTCAGAACGCCGAAGGCGGCCGGATCCTTCTCGCGGCTGATCACCACCTGCGTATCGGTGACGAAGCGCGCCGCGATAGGGATTGGGTCGATCGTTGCAGCGGGCATCGATCCGTGTCCGCCGCGCCCGTGAAAAGTGATCGAATAGCTGTCCGATGCCGACGAGGAGGCTCCCGCCTTGATCGCGACGACGCCCGCCGGAAGGTTGGTAACATGCGCCGCGAAACCGAAATCGGGTTTTGGAAATCGCTCGAAGAGGCCGTCGTCGAGCATCGCCCGCGCGCCGATGAGCGGTTCTTCGGCGGGCTGGCCGATGAGAACCACGGTACCCGACCAGCTGTCGCGCATCGCGCTGAGCGCCCGTGCGACACCGACCAGATAGGCGACATGTGTGTCGTGGCCGCACGCGTGCATTACCGGCACATCCTTGCCTTCATAGGTCGCGCGCGCCTTGCTCGCCCAGGCGAGCCCGGTCTTTTCCTCCATCGGCAGCGCGTCCATGTCGGCGCGCACGAGGATCGTCGGCCCCTCGCCATTCCTGAGCACGCCGACGACTCCAGTCCCGCCGACCTTCTCGGTCACGGTGAAGCCAGCCTTGCGCAGATGCTGCGCGAGGATGCCCGCAGTGCGAACCTCCTGCATCCCGAGCTCGGGGTGCTGGTGCAGATCCTTGTAGATCGCCTCGAGCGTCGGGTAGTTCTTGTCGAGCAGCGCCGCTAGCTGAGCTTGGGCCGCGTTCAGGTCGGGTGTGGCCTGCGCGCCGGTTGCCGCGAGGGAGAGTGCCAGCGAAGCCGCTGCCCAGAGCCCGTGCGTCGCCATGATACTCTCCCGCATTTGGCTTCGTCAGACGTGGATCGGCTTGCCCGTCACGGCCATCGCGGCTTCCTTGATCGCTTCACTGTGCGTCGGATGCGCGTGGCAGGTATAGGCGATGTCTTCCGACGTCGCGCCGAATTCCATCGCCTGCGCCGCCTGCGCGATCATCGTGCCGGCAACGCTCGCGATGCACCACACGCCGAGCACGCGATCGGTCTTGGCATCGGCGATGACCTTCACGAAACCGTCGGGCTCATGATTGGTCTTGGCGCGGCTGTTGGCGAGCATCGGGAATTTGCCAACCTTGACCTCGCCCTTTTCCTTCGCCTGTTCTTCGGTCAGACCGACGCCGGCGATCTCGGGCCAGGTGTAGACGACCGACGGGATGACGTCGTGGTTCACGATGCCGGTCAGCCCCGCGATATTCTCGGCGCAGGCGATGCCTTCATCCTCGGCCTTGTGCGCGAGCATCGGGCCGGGGATGACGTCGCCGATCGCCCAGATGCCCGGAACCTGCGTCGCAAAATCATGGTCGGTTTCGATCTGGCCACGCTGGTTGACCGCAAGGCCCGCCTTGTCGAGGCCAAGGCCGTCGGTGTTCGGACGGCGGCCGATCGACACCAGCACGACATCGGCTTCGAGCGTTTCGGCACCGCCGCCGGCTGCGGGTTCGAGCGTCAGGACCGCCTTCTTGCCTTTCACTTCAGCCTTCGTCACCTTGGTCTTGAGTTTGAACTCGATACCCTGCTTCTTGAAGATCTTGTTCGCTTCCTTGCGGACGTCGCCGTCCATGCCGGGCAGGATCTGGTCGAGGAACTCGACGCAGGTCACTTTCGCACCGAGGCGGCGCCACACGCTGCCGAGTTCGAGCCCGATCACGCCGCCGCCGATGACGACCATGTGGCCCGGAACCTTCGCGAGTTCGAGCGCGCCGGTCGAATCGACGATGATCTGCTTGTCATTATCGACCGCAACGCCGGGCAGCGGGGTCACCGACGATCCGGTCGCGATGATGATATTCTTGGCGCGATAGGCCTTGCCCGCGACTTCGACACTGTCTTTCGACGTGAACTGGGCATAGCCCTTCAGCCAGTCGACCTTGTTCTTCTTGAACAGGAATTCGATGCCGCCGGTCAGGCCCTTCACGGCATCGATACGCTGGCCGTGCATCGTCGGCAGGTCGAGTTCGGGCTTCACCTTGATACCCATCTTCGCCATCGAGCCGCCCGCCGCCGCTTCGAAATATTCGGACGCATGCAGCATCGCCTTCGACGGGATACAGCCGACGTTGAGACAGGTGCCGCCAAGCGTCTCGCGCCCTTCGGCGCACGCGGTCTTCAGGCCCAGCTGCGCTGCGCGGATCGCCGCGACATAGCCGCCGGGGCCAGCACCGATAACAAGGACGTCGTAGTCATAATCAGCCATTTGTCGTTCCTTTACCCCTCGGGGGACGGGGAGAAATCTTTAGAGATCGATCAGGAGGCGGGTCGGATCCTCGATCGCTTCCTTGATCGTCTTGAGGAAGGTCACCGCTTCACGGCCGTCGATCAGGCGGTGATCATAGCTGAGCGCGAGATACATCATCGGGCGGACGACGACTTCGCCGTTCACGACCACGGCACGATCCTCGATGCGGTGGAGCCCGAGCACCGCCGACTGGGGCGGGTTGATGATCGGGGTCGACATCAGCGAGCCGAAGACCCCACCGTTCGAGATGGTGAAGGTACCGCCGGTCATGTCGTCCATCGTCAGCGTGCCTTCCTTCGCCCGCTTGCCGAAATCGCCGATCGTCTTTTCGATATCGGCGAACGACAGCGTCTCGGCATTGCGGATGACGGGGACGACGAGGCCGCTCGGGCCGCTAACCGCGACCGAGATGTCCATGTAATTATTATAGACGATCTCCTCGCCCTCGATCCGGCCGTTGACCGCCGGAATGTCCTTCAGGGCAAGGCACGCCGCCTTGGTGAAGAAGCCCATGAAGCCGAGGCGCACGCCATGCTTCTTTTCGAACAGGTCCTTGTATCGGCCCCGCGCCTCGATCACCGCCGACATATCGACGTCGTTGAAGGTCGTCAGCATAGCCGCCGTGTCCTGCGCCGACTTGAGCCGCTTGGCGATCGTCTGGCGCAGGCGCGTCATCTTGACGCGCTCTTCCTGACGGCCCGGCGCGCCGCTGGCTGCCGGTGCGGGCGCGGCGGCGGGCGCCGGAGCGGCGGCGGGCGCCGCGCTGGCGGCGGCCAGCACATCTTCCTTGGTCAGGCGGCCATCCTTGCCGGTGCCCTGGATCTTGGTCGGGTCAACGCCATGTTCGAGCACGAGGCGACGCACCGCGGGTGACATGGTCGTCACGGTATCGACGCCGTCGCTGGCCGGGGCAGCGGTCGCGGCAGGTGCCGGCGCCGCGGCTTCGGCTTTCGCAGCCGGCGCGGGAGCAGCAGCGGCAGGCGCCGGCGCGGCGGCCGCACCGCCCGCCTCGACCGTCGCGATCGTCGCGCCGACATTGACCGTGTCGCCCACAGCGGCGAGTTGCTGGCCCATCACGCCGGCGACCGGCGACGGCACTTCGACCGCGACCTTGTCGGTCTCGAGGCTCGCGATGGGTTCGTCGAGCGCAACCGCTTCGCCGGGCTTCTTCAGCCATTCGCCGATCGTCGCTTCGGTAACGCTTTCGCCCAGCGTGGGGACTTTGACTTCGGTGCTCATAGGTGCAGTTCCTTAGGGGATCAGGCTTTTTTCTTGGTACGGCGGATTTCGGCACGGACCGACAGACCCAGCGCGTCGGCGACGAGCGCCGACTGTTCGGTCTGGTGGCGGCTCATCAGGCCGGTGGCGGGTGAAGCTGCCGCGGCACGACCGGCGTAGCGCGGACGCATGCCCTTCTTGCCTGCTTCGATCAGCGATTCCTCGATCAACTCGTTGACGAAGAACCAGGCGCCGTTGTTGCGCGGCTCCTCCTGCGCCCAGACGACATCCTCGAGCTTCGGCATCCGCTTCAGTCGAATCGCGAGCGCCTCCCCCGGGAAGGGATAGAGCTGTTCGATGCGGATCACCGTCGTATCGGTGAGCCCAGCGGCGTCGCGCGCCTCCATCAGGTCGTAACCGACCTTGCCCGAACAGAGGACGACGCGCTTGATGTCCTGGTCGGCGGGTGGCGCGCGATCCGACATGATGCGACGGAAATGCGCGTCGCCGATGAAGTCGCTGCGTTGCGAGACCGCCAATTTGTGGCGGAGCAGCGACTTGGGCGTCATGATGATGAGCGGCTTGCGGAACGAGCGAAGCATCTGGCGGCGCAGGACGTGGAAATAGTTCGACGGAGTCGAAATATTGCACACCTGGATATTGTCGCCGGCGCACAGTTGCAGGAAGCGTTCGAGGCGCGCCGAGCTATGCTCCGGACCCTGTCCTTCATAGCCGTGCGGCAACAACATCACGAGGCCGTTGGCGCGCAACCACTTGGCCTCGCCCGCGGCGATGAACTGGTCGATCATGATCTGCGCGCCGTTGGCGAAATCGCCGAACTGCGCTTCCCAGAGCACCAGGCTCTTCGGATCGGCCATCGCATAGCCATATTCGAAGCCGAGCACGCCATATTCGGAGAGCGGGCTGTCGAGCACCTCGAACCGGCCATGTGGCACTGTCGTCAGCGGGATATATTTCGCCTCGGTTTTCTGATCGACCCAGACCGCGTGGCGCTGGCTGAAGGTACCGCGGCCCGAATCCTGGCCCGACAGGCGCACCTGATAGCCTTCGCTCAGCAAGGTGCCGAAGGCGAGACTTTCTGCGGTCGCCCAGTCGAACATTTCGCCGTCCTTTTTGTCGGCGAACATCGCGCCGCGCGCGTCGATCACGCGGCGGAGCGTCTTGTGGGCCTCGACGTCGGCGGGAATCGTCGTCAGCGTGCGGCCGATCGAATCGAACAGCTTTTCCGAAACGCCCGTCGCGATGTTGCGGCGCGCATTTTCGGGATCGGTCGGTGCATAAAGCCCCGACCAGCGGCCCGCGAACCAGTCGGCCTTGTTCGGCTTGTAAGTCTTCGCCGCTTCGAAATCGCCTTCCAGCCGCGCGGTGAATTCGGCGCGATGCGCGTCGGCCCAGCCCGCTTCGATCACGCCCTCGTCCTGCAGCATCGCCGCGCAAAGCTGCGACACCGGCGGATGCTTGCGGATGCGTTCGTACATCAGCGGCTGGGTGAACGAGGGCTCGTCACCTTCATTGTGGCCGAAGCGGCGATAGCACCACATGTCGATCACGACGTCGCGCTTGAACTGCTGGCGGAAATCGATCGCGATCTTGCACGCAAAGGTCACGGCCTCGGGATCGTCGCCGTTGACATGCAGGATCGGCGCCTGGACGCCCTTGGCGACGTCCGATGGATACGGCGACGAGCGTGCGAACTGCGGGCTGGTCGTGAAGCCGATCTGGTTGTTCACGATGAAGTGGATGCAGCCGCCGGTATTGTAACCGCGGATGCCCGAGAAGCCGAGGCATTCCCAGACGATCCCCTGCCCAGCAAAGGCCGCGTCGCCGTGGATCAGCACCGGCAGTACCTGTTCATGCTTTTGCAGGTCGTCGCGAACGACCTGCTGCGCGCGAACCTTTCCGAGCACGACCGGGTCGACCGCTTCGAGGTGCGAGGGGTTGGGAACCAGCGACATATGCACCGAAATCCCGTCGAATTCGCGGTCGGTCGAGGTGCCGAGGTGATATTTGACGTCGCCCGAACCGCCGATGTCGTCGGGGTTCGCGCTGCCGCCGGCGAATTCGTGGAAAATCACCTGATAGGGCTTCGCCATGACGTTCGCGAGCATGTTGAGCCGCCCGCGATGCGCCATCCCGTAAACGATTTCCTTCACGCCATATTGGCCGCCATATTTGATGATCGATTCCATCGCGGGAATCATCGCCTCGCCGCCGTCCAGCCCGAAGCGTTTGGTGCCGACATATTTACGCGCGAGGAATTTCTCCCACTCCTCGGCCTCGATCACCTTTTTCAGGATCGCCTGCTTGCCTTCCTTGGTGAATTCGACGCTCTTGTCGGCGCCCTCCATCCGGTCCTGCAGGAAACGCCGCTCCTCGACGTCGGAAATGTGCATATATTCAAGGCCGACATGGCCGCAATAATTGGCCTGAAGTATGCTGACAATCTCGCGCACCGTCGCGCGTTCGAGGCCCAGCGTGCCACCCAGCCAGACCGGGCGGTCGAGATCGGCGCCGACGAAGCCGTGATATTCGGGCGTCAGGTCGGCAGGCAGCTCGCGCTGGATCAGGCCGAGCGGGTCGAGGTTGGCGGCAAGGTGACCGCGCACGCGATAGGTGCGGATCAGCATCATCGCGCGGATCGAATCATCGGCGGCGCGCTCGACCTCGGCGCTCGACAGCGCGGCGCCCCCCTTCGTAGCCGCAGCCTTCACCGCGACCTGCATCTGCTGCGGGTCGAGCGCGGCGGTCAGGTCGTCGCTGTCGATGACGGGCCAGTTCTTGGGCGCCCAGCTCGGGCCGGCCTGCGGCTCGTCGATATCGAAGCTTTGTCGTTCGAGGTTCATCTGCTTTTCCACGGGGAGGAAGGGGTAGGTATTTTCATATGGGGAGCGGAGGCCCGCCGGCAAAGGGCGCCGGCGGGCCGCCTGCTCAGACGCATTCCTTGAGCACTTCGGCGAGCGTCGTGCCGAGTTCAGACGGGCTCGCCGACACCTTGATGCCTGCGGCTTCCATGGCCGCGATCTTGCTTTCGGCGTCGCCCTTGCCGCCCGACACGATCGCCCCGGCGTGGCCCATGCGGCGCCCCGGAGGCGCCGTTCGGCCCGCGATGAAGCCAGCCATCGGCTTTTTGCGGCCGCGCTTCGCTTCGTCGATCAGGAACTGCGCCGCCTGCTCCTCGGCGTCGCCGCCGATTTCGCCGATCATGATGATCGATTTGGTCGCCTCGTCGGCAAGGAAGAGTTCGAGCACGTCGATGAAGTTGG
Source organism: Sphingopyxis sp. JAI108 (assembly GCF_013410105.1). Lineage (GTDB taxonomy): Bacteria > Pseudomonadota > Alphaproteobacteria > Sphingomonadales > Sphingomonadaceae > Sphingopyxis > Sphingopyxis chilensis. The sequence continues at coordinate 810,210 of NZ_JACCCJ010000001.1, read as the reverse complement.
TGCCGTTGACGGGGTCGCCGCCGATGCCGACCGCGGTGGTCTGGCCAAGGCCGACGTTCGTGGTCTGGAACACCGCTTCATAGGTGAGCGTGCCCGAGCGCGAGACGACGCCGACGCTGCCCTTTTTGAAGATGTTGCCGGGCATGATGCCGATCTTGCATTCTTCGGGGGTCAGCACGCCGGGGCAGTTCGGGCCGATCAGGCGCGACTTCGAACCCGACAGCGCGCGCTTCACCTTGACCATGTCGAGCACCGGAATGCCCTCGGTGATGCAGACGATCAGCTCGATCTCGGCGTCGATCGCCTCGAGGATCGAGTCGGCGGCAAACGGCGGCGGCACATAGATGACCGACGCGGTCGCGCCGGTCGCATGCTTCGCTTCGTCGACGGTGTTGAACATCGGCAGGCCGATGTGCGTCGTGCCGCCCTTGCCCGGCGTCACGCCGCCGACCATCTGCGTGCCATAGGCTAGCGCCTGTTCGGTGTGGAAAGTGCCGGTGGCACCCGTCATCCCTTGCGTGATGACCTTGGTATTCTTGTCGATGAGAATGCTCATAAATTTCGTTCCGTTTCTCGTGCCCCTGCGAACGCAGGGGCCCATCTCCAAATCTCTCGGCCACCCGCCGCCCGATCTTTTGGGGCGCAGGTGATGGGCCCCTGCGTTCGCAGGGGCACGGATATCAGGCGAGGCTGGGATCCAGCGCCTTGCACGCGTCGAGCAGTTCCTTGACCGCATCCACCGACACCTGAAGGCCCGCCTTGTCGGCATCGTCGAGTTCGATCTCGACGATCTTCTCGACCCCGCCCGCACCGATCATCACCGGCACCCCGACATAGAGGCCGTCGAGGGCATACTGGCCGTCAACGTAAGCTGCACAGGGCAAGATGCGCTTCTGGTCACCCAGATAGGCTTCGGCCATCGCGATGCCCGAGGCTGCGGGCGCATAGAAGGCCGAGCCGGTGCCGAGCAGCGCGACGATCTCGCCGCCGCCGCCGCGCGTGCGCTTGACGATCGCCTCGATCTTGTCCTGCGACGACAGGCCCATCTTGACGAGGTCGGGAACGGGGATGCCGTTGACCGTCGAATAGCGAACGACGGGAACCATCGTGTCGCCATGGCCGCCGAGCACGAAGGTGTTCACATCCTTCACCGACACGGCGAATTCGTCGGCGATGAAGTGGCTGAAGCGTGCCGAATCGAGCACGCCGGCCATGCCGACGACCTTGTTGTGCGGCAGGCCCGAGAATTCGCGCAGCGCCCAAACCATCGCGTCGAGCGGGTTGGTGATGCAGATGACAAAGGCGTCGGGAGCGTTCGCCTTGATGCCCTCGCCGACGGCTTTCATGACTTTCAGGTTGATGCCGAGCAGGTCGTCGCGGCTCATCCCCGGCTTGCGGGCGACACCGGCGGTGACGATGATGACGTCGGCGCCGGCGATGTCGGCATAGTCGTTCGTGCCGGTGATCTTCGCGTCGAAGCCCGCGATCGGGCCGACCTGCGACAGGTCGAGCGCCTTGCCCTGCGGCACGCCTTCGACCACGTCGAACAGGACGACGTCGCCCAGTTCCTTCTGCGCGGCGAGCAGCGCCAGCGTCCCGCCGATATTCCCGGCTCCGATCAATGCGATCTTCTTGCGTCCCATGGCGCGCGGCACTCCCTTCCTGGCAAGCCCGGCAATTGGTTCACAGACCGGCGGGAGCACGGGCTAAAGCTCCGATCCGGTCCCAAGACTGGCGACGCCCCTACGCCGATTCCCTTAAGGAAACAACAGCGAAAAGGTCGAAAAACCGCCTTTTTTTGCAAATAGTTCGCAATAACGATAAGAGATCCGAAATATGGTTTCGAGGTCAGGCTGGCGCGTGATATTGTCGCGACGCAACGGGTTCGCGGCAGAATGGAACAAAAATGCGCTGTCCGAATAAGGTATCGCCACGAGGGCGATTAACCCTCCCTTATTCCCGCTTTGTTACGCGCCTGTCGTGACACGCGCGATCATCAGCTTCGACACCGAATTGTCGGCCGGCCTCTATCAACGGGGTCGTGACGCGCGCGCCAATTTCGAAAGCTCGATCCTCGGCCGCTGCCGCGACGGCGATTTCGGCATCCATTTCCAGATGGACATGCTGGAAGGATATGGGCTCAAGGGCGTGTTCTTCGTCGATCCGATGCCCGCGCTCGTCCACGGCCCGTCGATCGTCCGCGACATCGTCGCCCCGATCGTCGCGCGCGGTCACGAAGTGCAATTGCACCTCCACACCGAATGGCTCGCCTTCGCGCGATTCAGCCCGGTCGGGCGGCTGACGGGGCGAAACATCGGCGACTTCCCGTTCGCGGCGCAGAAAAAGCTGATCGGGCTGGCGGCCGACATGCTGGTGCGCGCCGGCGCGCCCGACCCGGTCGCTTTTCGCGCCGGCAATTTCGGCGCCAACGACGATACGCTGCGCGCGCTGGACGCGCTCGGCTTCCTTTTCGACAGCAGCTTCAACGGGGCCCATGTCGGCCAGGGCTGTGATATCGCGCTCGACCGCCACAACATCGGGATGCGCCTGCATCACGGTGTCTGCGAGGTGCCGGTCAGCGGCCTGATGGATGGCATCGACAGTTTTCGCCCGGCGCAGCTGTGCGCGATGTCCGAAGAAGAAATGCGCGACGCGCTCGATCATGCGGCCACGAGCGGCGCGATCCAGTTCTCGGCCTTCAGCCACAGCTTCGAGTTGCTCAGCCGCGATCGCGCGGTCCCCAACCGGCTGGCGATCACGCGCATGGAGGCGCTGTGCCGGGCGGTCGCCGCCGACCGCCGTGTGACCAACGGCGGCTTCGCCAACCTGCCCCAGCCGCCGGCGCGGCCGGGGCCGATCAGGGTGCCCGAACCGCGACCGTTCCGGACGCTCCGCCGCACCGCCGAGCAGGCGGCGGGGCATTTCGCGCACGAAATGCGCTATGTCCGCAGCCTCGCCTATGTCGCCGCCAACACGTCACGCTGGGGGAAGATCGCCGGCGGCATCCTGTTGGCCATGGCCTAGGGCGAGATAGGCGTCCGACTGCATTTCGGCGAGGCGGCTCGCGGTTCGCTCGAATTCGAACGCCCCGTCGCCCGCGACATAGAGCTGGTCGGGCATCGCCGCGGCGCTGGCGAGCAGTTTCACCTTATATTCGTAAAGCGCATCAATCAGCGTCACAAAACGCGCCGCCTCGTTGCGGTTTTCCGGCCCCATGCGCGGGATCCCCACGATGATCACGGCGTGGAAATGCCGCGCCACGGCGAGATAGTCGGCGGCGCCCCGCGCCTCGCCGCACAATCGCTTGAACGAAGAGACCGCGACGCCTTTCAGCGCCTTGGGCACATGCAATATCCGCCCGCCGCCGACGTCAAGATCGAGGCTCGGAACATGCGCCCGGTCCTCGGGCGGATAGTCGGTGAGGCGGAAGAAGGCGGCCGACAGCGCGGCACTCGCGGCTTCATCGGCGGGAACGAACCAGCGCGCGCCGTCGCCCAGCCGGTCGCGGCGGTAATCGGTCGGCCCGTTCAGCCCCATCACGTCGAGCCGCTCCTCGACGAGCGCGATGAAGGGCAGGAAATGCTCGCGGTTGAGCCCGTCCTTGTAAAGATCCTGGGGCGGACGGTTCGACGTCGCCACCATGGTCACGCCATGTTCGATCAACGCGGTGAACAGGCGCGAAAGGATCATCGCGTCCGCGCTGTTGTTCACGACCATCTCGTCGAAGGCGAGGCAGCGCGTATTTTCGGCGAGCGCCTCGGCAACGAGCGGGATCGGGTCGCCGCTCTCGCTCTTTCTGACCTCGCGCATCCGCGCATGGACGTCGAGCATGAAGGCGTGGAAATGGACGCGTCGCTTCCGCTGGATGGCGAGCTGGTCGTAGAACAGGTCCATCAGCATCGACTTGCCGCGCCCGACCGCGCCCCACAGATAGACGCCGGTCAGCGCCTCTGGCTTGCGCCCTGCAAGCCGCCACAGCAGGCTGCCGCGGCGCGGCGCGGCCTCGAGTTCGGCCTGCAGCCGGTTCAGCCGCTCGGCGGCGGCACGTTGCTCGGGATCGGGACGAAGCTCGCCCGCCGCGACGAGCGCGTCATAGGCCGCAAGGACGGTGGTCACTTCGAGTTCGCCTTGCGGATCGTTCCAGCGAAGCTCAGCACGATATGGCTGTCGCCGTCACCCTGTACGACCAGCCCGCGCAGGAAGATCAGCCGGCCGGTCTCGCGCACCAGTTCGACCACGGCATCGAGCGGTTCCCCCACCCGCCCCGCGCCGACGAATTGCGTCGACAGATCGAGCGTCACCGAATGCCCCGCATTGAGCGAACCGAACTGGTGCGACGCGGCGAACAGCGCAATATCGACGAGCGCGAGCGTCACCGCGCCATGGACATTATCTCCCAGGTTGCTGTGCTTGCGTTCGGGAAGCATCCGCACCCTTGCGCGCGGGCGGCCATCCTCGGTCGGCGCTTCGACGCGCACCGTCAGCGGTTCGATGAAGCTGTTGAACCGCGTCGGATCCTTGAGATCCCAGCTGATCCAGCCGCCGTCCAGTTCCTCGGCGCTGAAATATTCGCGGCGCTTCGGCTCCTCTATCCCGTCGTTCATACCCTGCAATATCCGTCCAGTTTTCCCGAGCGAACAAGTTCGCCATAATAGTCGGCCATCGCCTTCGCGCGCACGGTGTCGCTGCCGATCCATTTTTCGGCGCCCGCGAGCCAGCCAGCCGAGCAGGTCACAAGCGCGCCGGCCCCCTTGGCGCAAGCGATAAATTCGTCGAACGCCGCGTGCCACTGGTTAAAATCGGCCATCGGCATGATCGGCCCGTGACCCGGAACAATTTGCTCGGCGCCCGATGCCGCGACCTCGTCCAGTGCCTTCAACCAGCCCTCCGGGCAGGCGGTATCGAGAAAGGGGGCGGGAACCGTCACCAGATCGCCGACGATCGCACGCTTCTGTGCCGCATCGTAGATCCAGAGGTCGCGCTCCGTGACGGCATGGCGCGCGACGCGCAGCGACAGCGGCCGGCCCGCGATCGACATGTCGCGCGATTCGTCGACGACGATGTCAGGCCGCAGTTCCGCTCCGCGCGCGATGGTCGCGAGATCGCTCTCGACTTCCGCAATCGCGCTTGCCGGAATAGCTCCCTCGGCCAGCGCCTTGCGCGACGATTCGGCGCTCTTCGCTAGGAAGCCGGTCAGCGCCCCATCGATCGCCGATGTGCCATAGACCTTGATATCCGGAAACGCGGCCTTCAGCGCCGGATTGCCGCTGACATGATCGAGATGCCAGTGCGTGTTGACGATCGCGACGGGCGTCATGCCGATCCCGCTTAGCCCCTGCTTGATCGCCATGAGATGCGCGTCGTGGCGCCCGCTGTCGATCACGAAAGCGCCCTCGGGCCCATAGAGGATCAGGCTGTTGCCGTCGGGCGAGCGGCCGGGATCGAAGCCACCGCCGATCAGGAAAGTCGCCCCGCCGATGCCATGCGCATAGGTGCGCGGCATCGCCGCATATTCGACCTCGGGATTGGCGGCACAACCGGCGCATGCCAGCGCGAGCAGCGCCGGCAGCCACCTCCCCATCAGACGTGCCGCTCGGCTTCCAGCTTCTTGATTTCGGCGATCGCGCGCGCGGGGCTGAGGCCCTTCGGGCACGCATTGGCGCAGTTCATGATCGTGTGGCAGCGATAGAGGCGGAAGGGGTCTTCGAGCTCGTCGAGCCGCTCGCCCGTCATCTCGTCGCGGCTGTCTGCGAGCCAGCGATAGGCCTGAAGCAGGATCGCGGGGCCAAGGAACTTGTCGCTGTTCCACCAATAGCTCGGGCAGCTGGTCGAGCAGCAGGCGCACAAGATGCACTCGTAGAGTCCGTCGAGCTTTTCGCGTTCCTGGGGCGATTGCAGCCGTTCCTTGCCGCTCGGCGTCGTCGTCTTGGTCTTGAGCCAGGGTTCGATCGACGCATATTGCGCATAAAAATGGGTGAAGTCGGGGACGAGGTCCTTGATCACGTCCATCGCGGGCAGCGGCGTGATCGTGATGTCGCCCTTCAGATCCTCGATCGCGGTGGTGCAGGCGAGGCCGTTCTTGCCGTTCATGTTCATCGAACAGCTGCCGCAAATGCCTTCCCGGCACGAACGGCGGAAAGTCAGCGTCGAATCCTGCTCGCTCTTCATCTTGATGAGCGCGTCGAGCACCATCGGGCCGCATTTTTCGGTGTCGATCTCGAACGTGTCGAAATGCGGGTTCTGACCCTTGTCGGGGTCGTAACGATAGACCTTGAATTTCTTGACGGCGGTCGCACCCTCGGCCTTGTGGACCTTGCCCGTCTTTTGCGGGCGGCTGTTCTTGGGCAGGACAAATTGGGCCATATCGCGGTCTTCCCTATGCAATTGCGCGCTGCCTAGACCCGAATGGCGGCCTCGACAAGGGGGTGAACGCGCGAAAGCCGCTGGCGGCGCGCCGGACGAGCCGCTAGGTGCGGCAACGATGAGCGAAGACGTCGTCCAACCCGCCGTTACCAGCCGCAGCGTCGCGCGCGGGCTCGGCACGACCGTGCTGGCGCGACTGGGCGCGGTGGTCGAAATCGTCGCACAGCCGCTCTATGTCCTGATGTTCGGTTTAGCGGGCTACGGCCTCTATGCGGTGCTGTGGGCGGCGGTGAACCTGCTCGAAAATATCTTCGATCTCGGCATGACGAGCGCGATGCAGCGCACCGTCCCGCAATCGGCAAGCGGCGCCGACGCCGCCGCGGCGCTGCGCACGGCGATGGTCTTTGGCGTCGGACCGTGCATTCTCGTCGCGGCGCTGGTCTCCGTCTTCGCCGCCGACCTCGGGCCGCTGCTCAACGTCGCGGCGAAGGACCGCGACCTTGTCACACCCGCGATCCGCATCTTCATATGGGCGCTGCCGCTGTGGGCCTTTGTCGAGATTGCCACCTCGGCGCTGCGCGCGCGCATGGTTTTCGGCGCCGAAATCCGCCTGCGCATCGTCTGGGAACAGGTGATGCGTCTGGTCTTTGCCGGATTGTTCTTCGCGGGCGGTCTAGGCCTCAAGGGGCTGTTCATCGCGCACCTCTGCTCGCTTGCGATCACCGCCGCGCTCAGCATCCGCCTGCTCGCGCGCCACTACAGCTTCGTCGACCTGTGGCGTGGTCCGTGGGCGGGCGAAACGGCGCGCAACACCTTCTGGGCCGGGCTCTCAATCCTGCCGTCCAACATCATCACGCGGCTGTTCGGCGACGCGCCGGCGTTGATCCTCAACATGCTGCTCCCCGGCGCGGCCGGCGCCGCGGCGGCGGGCCTGTTCACGATCGCGCGCAAGCTGTCGAGCGTCGTCCAACTCGTCCGCATCGCCTTCTCCTATGTCATGGCGCCACTCGCGGCGAGCGCCGAACGCGAGGATCGGCGCCAAGTCGCTGTCATCTATGCCTATGCGACGCGGCTGATCCTGGCCATCGCGCTGCCCCTCGCCGCGGTGCTCGCGGCGGGCAGCGCGTCGCTGCTCGGCCTGTTCGGCCATGGGGCACAGGCGGCGCAAGCGGCGCTGGTCATCCTGCTATTCGCGCGCGCCGCCGAAGCGGTGCTCGGCATTTCGGCGCCGGTGTTGCAAGTCGTCGCCGCCTTTCGTCACCAGCTTACCGCCAGCGTCTTTGGCGTCGGTGTCGCGATCGGTTCCGGCTGGTTGATCGTGGGTCATCTCGATCCGTTGACGGGCGTGACGCTGGCTACGGCCCTCGGCCTTGTGGTGATGGGCGCTATCCCCACGATACAGCTCGCGATTACCGAGAAACTGCACCCTTTCGACGCGCAATTTCCGGCGGTGGCGCTGCGCGGCGTGGCAATCACCCTCGTCGCAGGCACCGCGGCCATGGCCGCCGACCTTTTGCCCGACGCGCTTTCGCTGCCGCTGCTCGGGCTGATCGCCGCCGCGTCGATATGGCTCGCGCTGCGCTTTGCCTTGCCGCTCGCGGATCGCATGTCGTTGGGCAAGACCGGTCGCAAGCTCCGGCTGTTTGACCAAGAAGACGCATGACCGAAACGCCTTCCCCTATCCGTGTCGCGATTTACGATCTCGACCGCACCGTGCTGCGCACGCCGACCTTCACCCTGTTCCTGCTGTGGTCGGCGTGGCGCGGGGCGCCGTGGCGATTACTGCTGTTACCGGCGCTCGCCGCGCTGATGATCGGCCATGCGCTGCGTCTTTACGGGCGCGACCGGTTCAAGCCCGCGGCGATTCGCTTGATGCTGGGTGCCAGCCTCTCGCCGTCCCGCGCCGAGGCACTGGCCGCAGCCTTCGCCGCGTGGCGCGTTCCCCGCGACGTCCCGCCGGGCGCCGCCGCCTGCATCGCGCGCGATCGGGCCGAGGGATACCGGTTGCTGATGGCGACGGCAGCTCCCGAATTCTATGCCGACGCGATCGCCGATGCACTGGGCTTCGACGCCATCGTTGCCTCGCGCCACCATCGCGACGCCGCCGGAAACTGGCTGCCTTTGCTCGACGGGCCCAATTGTTATGGCGCGGAAAAGGCACGTCGGGTTGGCGAATGGCTCGCTGCCAATGGCGCTGATGCGAGTGCGCATATCCGAGCCTATTCGGACCATGTCAGCGACGCACCGACCTTTGCATTGGCCAGCGAGGCCTGGCTTGTCGGACGCGGTGAAAGAATCATCCGGTTGGCCGCGAAGCACGGCTGGCGGGCGACCGATTTCGAACGAGCCGAGGCGGCGGGGGCCGTCTGATGCGCATCCTGTTCCTCTTCATCGGCGAGCCGCATCATGTGTTCCACGCGCTGCCCCTCGCCGCCGAAATGGCCGCGCGGGGACAATCCGTTGACGTCGCCGTCGCGAGCACCGACCATCTGAGAGTGGTCGAACAGGTCGCACTCGCTTACCCCGGCTTTGCGCCGCATATCACCGTGCTCGGCCAGACGGGTCTTGCCCGCTGGCTGCGCGACATGGGGCTGTTCCGCAATCCGCGACTGCCGATCCTGTTCGGCGCGCTGCGTTTCCTGCGCGGGTTCGACGCGATCGTCGCCCCCGAACGGACGACGACAACGATCCGGCATTTCCTGTCCGGCAAGACACGGCTGATCTTCACCCCGCACGGGGCCGGCGACCGTGCCATTACCTTCGACGCACGCGACCGGCATTTCGATTTCGCATTGGTCGCGGGCGAAAAGAGCGAACAGCGGATGCTCGAGGCCGCCACCATTCGCCCCGGCCACTATGCGGTGACCGGATATGTGAAACTCGACCTGATGCTGCGGCTGCAACAGTCGCGCGAACCGCTGTTCGCCAATGACCGGCCGACGGTACTTTACGCGCCGCATTTCAAGCGCGAACTGTCATCCTGGGACCGGTTCGGGCCCAGCATCATCGCCTGGTTCACCGCGCAGGAACGGTATAATCTGGTCGTGGCGCCCCATGTTCGCCTGTTTGCGGAGGCGAGCGATGCCGATCGCGGCGAGATCGAACGGTTGGCCGTGCCGGGCAAGATTATGATCGACCTCGCATCTGACCGCCTGTTCGACATGAGCTATACGAGCGGCGCCGACATATATCTCGGCGACGTGAGCAGCCAGGTTTACGAATTCCTCGCGACGCCGCGCCCGTGCATCTTCCTCAATGCCCACGGGGTCGATTGGGCTGGCGATCCCGATTATCTGTTCTGGACGCTCGGCGACGTCATCGACGATCTCGATCGATTGCCCGCCGCGCTCGCATCGGCGTCCGATCATCATGCGCGATACGCCGACGCCCAGCGCGAGCGGCTGGCGGAGTCGATCGGGGGAGATCCGGCGGGCGCGGCCGAGCGCGGGGCCGAAGCGATCCTCCGCTTTCTTGCATTGGACGCCGGGCAGGATAAGAGCGGCGGATGACCAACGCCCAGTCCCTGCCCGCCCTGACGCCGATCGGCGACAATCCAACGCTGCTTTGGGGCATGACCAATGCCGAGCGGCTACGGCGGCTGGCGCGGGCTGAAGGTCTGCCGGAAAGCACGCCTCCTTCGGGCGCACAGCTCTTTGTCAATCTCGACTTTGTTTTCGACCCCGTATGGCTGCGGCATATTGTGACGCTGCCCGGCACCGTCGTGATGGACGGCGGCGATCTGGTCATGGCGCACCTGACGGGCGGCATCACGCCCGACGATATCATCCAGCATCGCGGCCAGCTCACGATCATCGACTACCGCGACAATCCGCAAATCTATAATCGCCAGTTGCGCAAGCTCGACTGCCCCTTCATCCAGCGGCTGACGCCCGAGACGCGGCGCGAGATCGAGCGAAAGAGCTATTTCGGCGCCTATAAGGGCGTGACCGACGCATTGACGAAATATCTTTGGCCCGAACTGGCGCTGTGGCTGACGCGCGGCGCCGCGAGCATCGGCATGACGCCCAACATGGTGACCGCGATCGGCGCGGCGCTCTGCGTCTATGCGACCTATCTCTTCGCCTACGGCCAATATTGGGAGGGGATGCTCGCGGGTTTCATCTTCATGGTGCTCGACACCGTCGACGGAAAACTCGCGCGCTGCACGATCACCTCGTCGAAATGGGGCAATGTCGCCGACCATGGCGTCGACCTGGTCCACCCGCCCTTCTGGTGGTATTTCTGGGGCGTCGGGCTGGGCACCTGGGGCCTCGCGCTCTCGAACCAGACCTTCCTGCTGGTCATGGTCGCTGTCGTCGCGGGCTATATCCTCCAGCGCGTGATCGAGGGCTTGTTCATCAAGGACTTCGGCATGGATATCCATGTCTGGCAAAAGTTCGACAGCCAGTTTCGCCTGATCACCGCGCGGCGAAACCCGAATATCGCGATCCTCTTCTTTGCGACCCTCGCCGGACGCCCTGATCTCGGGCTGATCGCGCTCGCCTGGTGGACGGTCATCTCGCTGGTCGTCCATGCGGTGCGGCTGGTGCAGGCCTATGCGGTGAAGCGGTCGGGCCGCCCGATCATCAGCTGGATGGAAGAAGCATGAACGAAACGATCGCGAAATTCGGCCATCCGGCGACGCTGATCGCCGAATATGATCATTGGGTGGTGCTGCTGCGCCCCGCGCAGCCGACGCTCGGCGCGCTCGTGCTCGCGGCAAAGTCGGATGCAACGGCGTTCGGCGACCTACCCGCCGAAGCGCATGCCGAACTCAAGATCGCGACCGTCGCGATCGAGGCCGCGCTGACACAGGCCGTCGGCTTTGCGAAGATCAACTATCTGATGCTGATGATGGTCGACCCGCACGTCCATTTCCACGTCCTGCCCCGCTATGAGGGCGAACGCTCGGGTGCAGGCCTGACGGTGCCCGACACGGGCTGGCCGGGACAGCCCGATCTGGGCCAGGCGGTAAAGCTCGACGACGCGCAGGTCGCTAAGCTCGCCGGCTGGCTCAAACCCTATTTTGCGTAGCGGCCCTCGGCGGCCCATTTCGCGGTAAGCGCGTCGGCGGCTTCGACATCCTGCGGGAAGTCGACTTCCTGCCATTCGAGCCCTTCGATCGAAACGGTGCCGACGCGGTTGCCCTTGGCGATGATGTCGATGGCGCGCAGGTACCAGCGCTCCACCCCGTCGGGGGTACGCATCATCTGGTCGACCTGGTTGCGAAAGATCGACGGGCCATCGCCGACGAAGGCGAGCATGCCGATCGATTCGGCGTTGGTGTCGGGGGGCAGCAGCCGCTTGCCGATATGATGCAGGCGGCCCTCGGTGTCGCGGTTTACCTTCATGTCGTCATCGTCATAGTCGGCCTTGACGTCGACGGTCACGTTGATCGGCTCGTTCGCGCCTTCGATCAGTTTCGCGACGATCTCGTCCGAAACGATCGTGTCGCCATTGAGGATGATGAAATCGCGGTCCATCTCCTCGCGCGCAATCCAGCAGGTGCCCAGATTGTCGGCGACCTGAAAGAAGGGATTGAACAGGGTGCGGATGCGCGCGCCGGTATCGCGATAGAGCTGGAGCGCATGATCCTCGACGCGCTCGGTGCGAAAGCCCGTGACGACGACGATATCCTTGATCCCGTTCGCGACGAGCGCCGCGACCTGCCAGCTGATCAGGCTGCGGCCGTTGAACTCGATCAGGCATTTGGGAATGTCGCGGGTCAGCGGCAGCAGGCGCGAGCCCTGCCCGGCCGACAGGATGATGGCTTTGTCGATGGTCATAGCGGCTGCCCTATAGACGGTTGCCGCCGCGCGGCAAATATCGCTTCGATCAGTTCGATGTCGATGGGCTTGTCGGCATCGATACACGCCTCGGGCTCGGACATCGGCACGACCCTGGCGCGAAGCCCGAACCGCAGTCCGGCGCGCGCGACGCCCTGCTGGATCGTGAAGAGGCGGAGCAGCGCACCGATGAGCAACCACGGACCGAAGGCGGCAATGATCTTCAGTCCCTTCTTGCGGTCGCGTTCGATGCGCCCCCAAAAATCGAGCAAAGGCAGCACGCTGCGTCCGCGCAGACGGAACATGTTCGCGCCCGACCACCAGCCGCCACGGAATTTCAGCCAGGTGCGTTTGGACCGGGGATAGCGTGAAAGCAGGACATCGCGCTCGACCATTGCCACCGCGACATCGCTATCCTCGGCGGCGCCCAGGAACTCGGCGATCATCGTCGGCGTGAGCAGCACATTATCCGCCGTCGTCACGAGCAACGGGTCGTCGCCCGGCGGCAGCGCAGCGGCGAGCGAGCTGCTGATCCCCTGCTCCGAATCTGCGAAATGCAGGTCGGGGAGGCCCGTGAGCCCCGGCTCGGCGGCGAGCTCGGCGCTGTTCTGCGCAAGGATCGTGATCGAGCCGACGAGCGGCGAGGCGCGCAGCGCCTTCACGACATGGACGAGCATCGGCTGTCCCGCGATCGGCAGCAATGCCTTGGTCGATACGCCGCTGCCCGTCAGTAACGGATCGGGGCCGGGTCGGCTTCCCGAAAGCACAATCGCGGCGATGCCGGCGGTCATGGCATGACCTCCGCGGGCGCAACACGGCGGCCGGTCACCCCGCGCAGAAAGTCGGTAGCCTCGTCTAGCACCGGCCCCTTGCCGCGAAACGGCGCGGCGAGCGCCATCACGATGCCGGTATGCCCCATGCCGGGATAGATGCGTAAAGTCGCCGAGCCACCCGCCTTCTCGATCGCCGCGGCAAGATTCTGACTGTTGCGCGGCCGCACCACCTCATCCTCGTCGCCGGTCGCGAGCCACAAGGGCGGCGCGTCGCCGCGCGCGAACTGGATCGGCTGGGTCCGCTCGATCGGTCGTACCTTGCCCATCGCCTTTTCGGCGCGGCCACCCTTCTCAAGCGGCAGGAAGTCATAGGGACCGGCAAGACCCGCGACCCCGCGGATGACCGACGGATCGCTCTTCGCCGCCCGCAGCCATTGCGGATCGAGCGCGAGCATCGCCGCATTATAGGCGCCTGCCGAATGCCCCATCAACGCAATCCGGTCGGGATCACCGCCGAGCTTGGCGATATGCTCGTGTGTCCATGCGACCGCGGCCGCACTGTCCTCGATGAAGTCGGGCCAATGCGCCTTGGGCGCCAGCCGATAATCGGGAATCACGACGACGAAGCCCTGCCGCGCCAGCGCGCGCCCGGCAAAGCCGTAACTGCCCCGCTCGCCGCCGTCCCAGCCACCGCCATAGAAGAATACGATGACCGGCAGCCGGTCACCCTCTTCGAGGTTATCGGGTGCCCAGATGTCGAACGACTGGCGCGGCCCGCGGCCATAGGGTTGGTCGGCGAGCAGCAGCCGCGCACCGTCTCCCTGCCCGAGCAATCGGTCGGCCATGTTGAGCGATTTCGCGCCACCGGAAACGACCAGTTTGGCGCCGCCGCCGAACAGCAGCACGAGGAGCAGCAACACGAATAGGATTTTGATCAACCGTCGTCCCTTGGCTTCGCGCCCCGTCATGAGTTCCGCGCCCTACAGCGCGCCTGCGTCCGTAACAAGCGTGCAACATCGGTTACCTTTCCCTATGTCATGCGTATCGAGCCCATGACCTATCGCCCCACCCGCCCCGCGCTGATCTGCAACAACCAGAGCGGAAGCTACGACGAAGCGCGTGTCGAGCAGATCGCGGCGCTTTGTCGCGACGCCGGATCGCCGCTCGCCGCCAACTTCTGCCTGCCCGACGACGCGCTTCCGACGCGCGCCTGGCTCGAATCCAAAGGCATCGATACCGCGATTATCTGGACCGGCGACGGCACGATCAATGCTGCCGTTGCCGCGCTCGCCGGCTGGGACGGCGCGCTGCTCGTGCTCCCGGGCGGCACGCTCAACCTGCTGTCGAAGCGGCTCCACGACGACCGGCCGCTCGAGGACATTCTGGCCGACGCGCTTGCGGGGCGTGGCAGGCGCGAATGTCCGCCAACGGTCCACTGTCCTGCGGGCCGCGCGATGGTGAACATGATCGCGGGGCCAACGACGATCTGGGCCGAAGTACGCGAGCAAATGCGCCAGCGCGACATCGGGGGCGCCGCCGCGCTCATTCCCGAAGCCTTCGAACAGAGCATGGGGGGAGAAGCCGTGCATCTCGCAGGCGACGACCGCGCCTTTCAGGCGATCAGCATGACGCCTTCGGCCGAGGGCATTGTGATCGACGGCTTGCTCGCCGACAGCCCGACGCTCCTGCTCCGCCATGCGATCGCGTGGATCGGCGGCGATTTTCGCGACGGTCCGAGCGAAGAGCTTGCCACCCGGCCCAGCGCGACGGTGGTGTCAGCCGAATCGCTCGGCCTGTTGATGGACGGCGAATCGGCAGAGGGAGGCGCACGGGTCACCTTCACCATCGACCCCGCGCCGGTCGCCTTCATCGTAACGCGTCCCCCGGCATGACGCGGCTCTTCCATATCAGCGACCTGCATTTCGGGCTCGAGGATCGGGCGGCGCTCGCCTGGTTCACCGATTGCGTGCGGCGCGAGGGGCCCGATGCGGTGCTGATCACCGGCGACCTCACGATGCGCGCGCGCAGCCGCGAATTCGCGGCGGCATGCGACTGGATCGGCGCGCTCGGCGCGCCCGTGACGGTCGAGGTCGGCAATCACGACCTCCCCTACTTCAACCCCGTCGAACGCTTTTTCTTTCCCTATCGCCGCATTCGGGGGATCGAGCGGCTTGTCGAACGCGAAATCGACCTGCCCGGAGTCGCCGTGGTGCCACTGAAAACGACCGCGCGCGCGCAATGGCGGCTCGACTGGTCGAAAGGGTGGGTTACCGCCGCGGCACTGGAAAAAACGCTGGCGGCGATCGATGCCCTGCCGCACGGAACGGCCATTTTGGTGACCGCGCACCATCCGCTGGTCGAGGCCGGAACGAAAGGACGCGCCCTGACCCGTGGCGGCGAGCGCGCACTGGCGGCCCTGGCGAAGCGCGGCGTGGCGGCAGTGCTTTCGGGACACGTCCACGACGCCTTCGATCTTGTTAAGGAGACAGCGGCCGGCTCGATCCGCATGATCGGTGCGGGGACACTGTCGCAGCGCATCCGTTCGACCCCGCCGAGTTTCAACGATCTGACCGTCGATGGCGCGGCGATCGACGTAAGCGTACGCAATCTCGAGCATGTCCCGACACCGGACATGCAGATCGCGGACGTGCCGCCCGATGCCTTGCCGCCTCGCGAACCGGGCGAGCCGGTCGCGCCGGTCGGGGCTGTGCCACCCGTCGATCCGCCAGTCCATTGACGACGCGCCCCATCCCGTTAGGTTGCAACAAAAAACGGGATGAGGATGATGCTGACAAAAGGCGACGATTATCCGTTGCACCAGACAAGCGAACCGGTTGCGTTCGCCGGAACGGATCGCAACTTTTACGACCGCTATTTCTTCAATGGCTACAGTCCCGACGGATCGATCTTTTTCGCGGCCGCGATGGGCTTTTACCCGCAGCTCGGAATCGTCGACGCAAGCTTTTGCGTCCTTGCAGGCGGAGTGCAGTATAATCTGCGCGCCAGCCGCCGGTCGGGCGGCGAGCGGCTCGATCTCTCGGTGGGGCCGATCACGCTCTCCATCGACATGCCGCTCGAAGCCGTCACGCTGCGTATCGCGCCCAACGACGGGCCGCTTGCGGGCGAACTGCGCTTCGATGGTCGTCATTTTCCCATCGAAGAGCCGCGTTTTATCCGCCGCAACGGCACACGCCTTTTCATGGACTATACGCGCATGACGCAGAACGGGCGTTGGTCCGGCTGGCTGTCGGTGGACGGACAGCGTATCGATGCAAGGCGCGACTGGGCCGGAACGCGCGATCGCAGCTGGGGTATCCGCCCCGTCGGCGCAAGCGAACCGCAGCCACCACCCGAGGGCAATTTCAGCCAATTCTTCTGGCTCTGGACGCCCTGCAATTTCGAAAGCGATTCGCTTTTCTTTCACAGCAACGACGACGGCGCCGGCAATCCGTGGAATCGCCGCGCCGTGATTATGGGGGATGGCGGAACCGAGCAGCATTTCGACGACGCGAGCTTTGACGTTGAATGGCGGCCCGCTTCGCGGCGGATCGCCAAAATGGCCGTGAAACTCGCCGGCGATCGATCGCTTTCCTTGACCCCCACGGGTCCGGTCTTTGCAATGAGCGGTCTCGGTTACACGCATCCGACCTGGGGGCATGGCCTCGACCATGGCGCCGAGCCGGCGGTCGCGAACGACAGCCTGACCGACGCCGATCGCGCCTGGGGCAATCCGCTCGCGATGCATATCCAGGCGCTGGTCAGCGCCGAGCTGGCCGACGGCGGCAGCGTCCGTCGCGGCATCGGCGTGCTCGAACAATTGTTCGTTGGCCCCCACGAACCGACGAGGCTCGCCGGCATCATGGATCCCGCCCCTTGAGCTTTCCGACCGCGCCCGACGCGATGACGGTGGCATGGCTCGGCGGCGTCCTCGGACAGTCGGGCAGGCTCAAGGCCTTCTCCGCCGCAAAGGTCGGCACCGGCCAGATGTGCGACAGCTATCGCCTTGCGCTCGAATGGGAGGATGACGTAGCCGCGCCCGCAAGCGTCATCGCCAAATGCCCGAGCCATGACGAAGCCAGCCGCAACATCGCCAAACTGACCGGCACCTATGTCAAGGAAGTCAGCTGGTACCGCGAACTAGCGGCGGGAAGCGGCGTGGCCGCGCCGCATTGTTACCATGCCGAAATCGCCGGCGACGAAGTCGACTTCATCCTCATCCTCGCCGATCTTTCGCCCGCGCGGCAAGGCGACCAGCTGGCGGGGCTGGGCCTTGCGGGTCTCCTTCCCTGCATCGAAGCCGCCGCCGGCTTGCATGCCTTGCTGTGGAACGATCCGCGGCTCGACACCCTGATTTGGCTGATGCGCGACAATGGCGATCTGGTTCGCGCGCTGTTTCCGCAGCTTTACACGGGGTTCCGGGAGCGATACGCGGACCGCCTCGAACCCGCGATACTCGACCTCGGCGCCCGTATCGTCGAACGGCTCGACGCCTATCTTTCCCGGCAGGCCGCGGCACGAACGATCATCCACGGCGACCTCCGGATCGACAACATCCTCTTTGCGCCCGGCGGCGATCGCTGCTGGCTTGTCGACTGGCAGACGCTGGGACGCGGTAGCGGTGCGACAGATCTCGCCTATCTGGTCGGAACCAGCATCGCCGATCCGTTCGAACGCGCCGCCGCCGACCGGCCGGCTTTCGATCATTGGGTCGCCGCGCTCCGCGCCCGCAGCCTCGAACCCGACGTCGCCGCGCTGTGGGACGACTATCGCGTGGGCGCGCTCAGCGGCTATTTCATGGCGGTCTTCGCTTCGATGAGCGTCGAACGCACGGTACGCGGCGACGAGATGTTCGCGCTGATGGCCGAGCGTCCCGCGCGGCAGGCGCTGGCCCTGGGAAGTCTCGACCTGCTCTGACGAAAAAGGGCGGCCCGTTGCCGGACCGCCCTCCTCTTCTCCACCCGTCGGTGGAAAAAGCTCTTAGCGCTTCGAGAACTGGAAGCTGCGGCGGGCCTTCGCCTTGCCGTACTTCTTACGCTCGACCGCGCGGCTGTCGCGGGTCAGGAAGCCAGCCGCCTTGACCGGGCCGCGAAGCGCCGGTTCGAAGCGGGTCAGCGCCTGCGCGATGCCGTGCAGCACGGCGCCCGCCTGGCCCGACAGGCCGCCGCCCTTGACGGTTGCGATCACGTCATACTGGCCGACGCGCTCGGTCAGGCCGAACGGCTGGTTGATGACGAGGCGCAGCGTCGGACGCGCAAAATAGACTTCCTGGTCGCGGCCGTTGATCGTGATCTTGCCGGTGCCGGGCTTGACCCACACGCGGGCGACGGCATCCTTGCGGCGGCCGGTCGCATAGGCGCGGCCTTGCTTGTCGACGATCTTTTCGCGGAGCGGCGCAGCCGGAGCTGCGGGAGCGACGGTGCCTTCGACGGCGCCGCCGAGATCCTTGAGATCGGTCATGGTCTGTTCGTCAGCCATTATGCACCCACCTTGTTCTTGCGGTTCATCGAAGCGACGTCGATCACCTCGGGGTTCTGCCCTTCATGCGGATGTTCGGCGCCGGCGAAGATGCGCAGGTTGCGCATCTGCTGACGTCCGAGCGGACCGCGCGGGATCATGCGTTCGACAGCCTTTTCGAGCACGCGCTCGGGAAAACGGCCTTCGAGGATCTTCGCGGGGCTGGTTTCCTTGATGCCGCCGGCATAGCCGGTGTGCTTGTAGTAACGCTTGTCCTGCAGCTTCTTGCCGGTGAACGCCACCTTCTCCGCATTGATCACGATGACATTGTCACCGCAATCGACGTGCGGGGTGAACGACGGCTTGTGCTTGCCGCGCAGGATATTGGCGATGATCGAAGCAACGCGGCCCACAACGAGACCCTCGGCGTCGATCAGCACCCATTTCTTTTCGACCGTGGCGGCGTTCGCCGAAACGGTCGTCTTGGTCAGCGCCTTCATGGCACGCTCCTTGACAGATATGGACCGGAGCATGAGCGCCCCGAAACAAATCGCGCCGCCTGTCCCATGGGAACTTAGCGGCGCTTCGGAGCGGGCCAATGGCGCCAGACGCGCGGAAAGTCAAGTATCGCGCGGCTTTGCTGACGGGTAATATGATACCTTATTATTTTATGGAGCCGGTTCGAGCGCGCGCACGCGCTCCTCGACCAGCCTGCGGTCATTGCCGTCGGCATCGACGATCCAGCTCTGGCGGCGTTCGCGCACGACCAGGCCCGTGTCGGTGTCGACCGTCCACAGATTGTCGATTTCGAGCGGCTGGGACTTTCCTCCGACCGGAGCCGAATCCCGCTCGACCTTGGCGATCGTGCGCCGCGCGCCATCGTCGCGTACCGATATGTCGACATCGGGAGGGGCCGATGCCGCGGGAATGGCATCGTTCGCGGGCGCGATCAGCGCACGGAGGTCGGCGGTGGCCAACCGGTCACGCTCGGCGGCGGGGAGCGCGGCAATCAGTCGCGCCAGCTGCCTGGCTTCGGGCTGCCCCGCTTCGGCACCCGCCTTCTCCACCCGCGTCGTCACCCGCGCCCACAATTGATCGGGATCGACAAGGTCGATCCGGCTGCCGTCGGACGGGACCAGATAGGAGATGTCTTCACCGACCAGCGGATCGAGCATCATCGTCAGCATACGGGTCACGTCGGCTTGCGCGCCCGAATCGATCCGTTCCAGCACCGCGTCGAGCCGATAGCCCCGCCCGGTCCGCTGCCATTGCAGCGCATATACGAGCGCGAAATCGATCAGCGTTCCGTCCCGGCCGACACGGCGCGTCGTCACGCGATAGCGCATCGGCACGCCAACCGGGGGCGCGAAGCGGACCTGCGCGGCCGTGGCGGCCGTGGCGTCGCTCGAAACGGTCTCCGCTTGCGGCATCGCCGTCAGCAGCAACAAGGCACCGAGAACGCCCGCGGGCATCACGCGCCGCCGCGGCCCAGCCGGTGGAGCGACGCTGCCGCGGCCGCGACGAGGATCGCGCCGACGATCTGGTGCAGCACGGCAACCCACATCGAAACCCCGGACACGACGGTCCAGATGCCGAGCAGCATCTGCGCCGCGACGACCGCGACGAGCAACCGGGCTTCACGCGCCGCGCCGCGCCGCGACAAGGTCCGTGCGAGGAGCAGCAACGCCAGCGCCGCGGCCCACGACCACCAGCGATGGAGGAAATGAATGAGGAAGGGATCGTTGGTCAGCGCGAGCCACGCCCCCCCGGTCCAGTCGATGCCTTCGGGCACGAAATGATCGTTCATCAGCGGCCAGGTGCTGGCGACATAGCCGGCATTGAGCCCCGCGACCCACGCGCCGAGCAGCAACTGGACCAAGAGAATTGCGATCACGGCCACCGCCGGACCGGTCAGCCGCGCCGGCCTGCCGGCGGGATCGCGTGCCAGCACGCCGAGATCGCGCGCCGTCCAGACGAGTCCGGCAAGCAGGAACAATGCCGTCAGCAAGTGCGTCGCGAGGCGGAAATGGCTGACGTCGGTGCGATATTCGAGGCCCGAGGCCACCATCCACCATCCGATCGCGCCCTGCAGCCCGACGAGCGCCGCGAGCGCGAACAGGCGCCAGCCATAGCCCGCCGGAATGGCGCGGCGCCATGCATACCAGATCAGCGGGACGACGAGCGCCATCCCGACGAGCCGCCCGAGAATGCGGTGCAGCCACTCCCAGAAAAAGATCGCCTTGAAACCGTCGATCGTCATGCCGAGGTTGATCGCCTGATATTCGGGAATCCGCTTGTATTTCTCGAACTCCTCGATCCACCCGGCTTCGGTCAGCGGCGGAATGACGCCTGAAACCGGCCGCCATTCGGTGATCGACAGGCCGGATTCGGTCAGGCGGGTGATGCCGCCGACCCCAACCACGATGATCACGAGCAGGGCCACCGCCCAAAGCCAGCGCGCGAGGGCGGCGGGGCGGGATGCGCGCACATTCGGCGCGGGCAAGGTCGAAACGTGGGTCATCGCCCGCCCTATCGGCGCTTGCAGGACGATAGGCAAGAGGGCGGGAACCCGGCCCTTCGGGGAAATTCATGGTCGCGACAGGCACGGCTTGATAGGGGATGCCGATGCCGCGCCATGCCCCGCCAATCCTTGCCGTCCTTATGCTGTCGATAGCCGCGCCATCGACGGCGGCGTCGGCCGAACCCTCGCCCTATTCCGCGCTGGCGGCGGCGGAGACGCGCGTGGCGGCGATCGGATTTCGCCTGACGACCGAAAACGCCGCTTGGTGCCCGGTACGCCAGCCGCAGTTCGGCTGGATCTGGGGCGACCCGCGCCTTTACAACGCGGACCGGCGCACCGAGGCACTGGACGCCTATGGCGCCGACGACCAAACCCATGCCTTCATCGCCGCGGTGACGCCCGCCTCGCCGGCCGCATCGGCGGGGGTCGCGGTCGGCACGTCGGTCACCGGGATCGGCGAAGCGCCCGTCCCCGATGGCGAGAGCGATCATCCCTTCGCGCGGATCACCGCGATCGAAACCACTCTCGCGGCGCTGCCCACTGACGCTGCGCTTGCGCTCCATACCGGCGCTGGACGCACTATGGACGTCATGCCCAAGCCCGGTTGCGTGAGCGACTTTCGTGTCGAGGCGAACGAGAAGCCGGGGGCTGTCGCCGACGGACGCATGGTGCTCGTCAATCAGGGCCTTGTCGACTTTTCGCCCGACGATGAGGAACTCGCGGCGGCTATCGCGCACGAGCTGGCCCACAATATCCTGCGCCACCGCGCGCGGCTCGACGCGGCAGGTGTCAACCGTGGGCTTGCGAAGCAATTCGGCCGTAACGCGCGCATGTTCAAGCAGACCGAGATCGAGGCCGACCGGTTGTCGGTCTGGCTGCTCGCCGGGGCCGGCTATGATCCCGCGGCGGCGGCGCGCTTCTGGTCGCGGTTCGGCCAGCGCAAAGGGCGGCCCATGTTCCAGGCGAGCACCCACCCCTCCTGGCGCGACCGCGTCGCCGCGCTCGAAGCCGAAGCCGCCACCATCGCCGCGACGAGAATGCTCGGCCGGCCGCTGCACCCGCCGTTGGTCGACGCGCCGCCGCCCTTGGAATAAGATGCGGCGCATCCTATTTGGGGGCATTCCCTTCTCCCCGACAAGGATCGATGCCATGACCCGTGAAACCGCCATTTTCGCCGGAGGCTGCTTCTGGTGCACCGAAGCGGTGTTCCAGTCGCTCGAAGGCGTCGAAGGGGTCGAGAGCGGCTATATCGGAGGCCATGTCGCGAGCCCCACCTACAAGCAGGTGTGCGGCGGCGACACCGGCCATGCCGAGGCGATCCGCATTACCTTCGACCCGTCGGTCATTTCCTATGACGATCTGCTCGACGTTCATTTCGCAACGCACGATCCGACGACACTCAATCGCCAGGGCAACGACATCGGCACCCAGTATCGCAGCGCGATCTTTCCGCTCAATGCCGCGCAGGCCGACGCGGCGCGCGACGGGATCGCGCGCGCCGGCGCCGACTGGCCCGCGCCGATCGTCACGACGGTCGAAAGCGCGTCCGAATGGTATCCGGCGGAGGATTATCATCAGGCCTATTGGGAAGGCGAAGGCCAGCGCAATCCCTATTGCATGGCGGTCATCCCGCCGAAACTGGCCAAGTTGCGCAAGGGATTCAGTGACCGTTTGCGTAGCGCATAGAAGAGCGGCGAGGTCTGCGGCCGCTGTTGCAATATGGCCGCATGACGTCACTTTTCGTTGACTTTCCAATTGTTTTGACTAGCGGACGCCCCTTCGCTGGGGCAGGGTGGCCCTGAAACACAGTTGGGGGGCACGGCCAGGTGCTGGCATCACTGTTTCTGATCGGCGCGTTTGTAACGACACCACAGATGTCGGTGCAGGCGGCAAGCCAGTCGATTGTCGAGGAAAGCGCCGGCGGAATGACGCAGGCGGTCAACCGGATGATCGGCGGCATCGCGAGCTATGCTCGCTGGCCCGAAGGATCGCCTGCCGCCAATCGCCTGATGTGCGTCGTCGGCACTCCGCGCCTCGCGCCCCGTATGGCGCCGGAGACGCCGGGCCGGGGTTCGATATCGGTTCGCCTGACGTCCGCCGCCCGCGTCACTGCCGATTGCGACATATTGTTCCTCGGCCGAATGCCGGTCGCCGACCGGCGGCAATTGATCGCATGGGTGCGCGGCCGTCCGGTCCTGACGATCACCGACGATGACGCGGCGTGTATTTATGGCGCGATGTTCTGCCTCAACAGCCACGCCACGAGCCTCAGCTTCTCCGTCAATCTCGACGCGATCGGCCGCGGCCCGCTACGCGTCGATCCGCGGGTGCTGCGCATCGGCTCCGGCCAGGGAGGCGCGTGATGGGGGGATCGCCGCCTCGCCCCGTCGAACGGATCGGTGCGCGCACGACGCTGCAAAAGCTGCTGTCGCGTTTTCATTTCGGCATCACTTTGTTCGCCGTCGCGCTGTCTGGGCTGACGATCCTGCTCGCGGGCGTGACGGCGCTGCGCGGCTATGCCGACCGCAACATGGAGCTGGCCGCGCAGCTTGGCGCCTATGGCGTCGAACCGGCGCTGGTATTCAACGATCCGGTCGCCGCGCGCGAAGGCCTCGAACCGCTCACACGCATTCCCGGCATCGCGCGGCTGCGGGTGCTCAACGATGTCGGCCGGCCGGTGACCGAATGGACATCGCCCACCGCCGACCCGGCACCGACGCTTACCCGCATATTTTTCCCCCGTCCCTTCGCGGTGACGGTCGAGCGCAACGGATCGGCGATCGGGACGATCGAGGTATGGGGCGACAGTTCGACGCTGATCGACTATGTCCGGCTTGGACTGCTCGCCGGGCTGACCTGCCTGCTCATCACCGCTTTCGGCACGATATTCCTGGCGCGGCGGTTCGAATATGAGCTCGTCAAGCCGCTCAATGAAATCGCGACCGTCGCGCACGACGTGCGGCTGCACCGCCGCTTCGACAAGCGCGTCCAGCCGCTCGGCATCGCCGAACTCGACCGGCTGGGCGGCGACATCAACGCGCTGCTCGACGAATTGCAGGGCTGGCAAGGCCATATGGAAAGCGAACGCGCGATGCTCGCCCACCGGGCGTCGCACGACCCGCTGACCGCAATGCCCAACCGCGCCGCCTTCGACGAACAGCTCGCGCAGCGCATCGAGGCCGCGACGGCGCGCGGCAGCCGCTTTGCGCTGCTGTTCATCGACGCCGACAATTTCAAGGCGGCCAATGACAATTTCGGCCATGCTGCGGGAGACGCCGTGCTCGTCGCGCTCTCGGCCTGTATCAAGGAAACGCTGCGCAAGGACGATTTCGCCGCCCGCATCGGCGGCGACGAATTCGTCGTCATCATCGATCCCTTCGACGCAGATGCGGTCGCTGGTGAGCTCGCCAACCGGATCCGGGCCTGTGTATCCCAACCGATCGCGTTGCCCGACGGACAAACCTATCGGGCATCGGTCAGTGTCGGCGTCGCGGTTTTCCCTGACAGCGGCAGCAACGCGACGGCGTTGCTCACCGCCGCCGACGCCGCCATGTATGCTGACAAATTGGCCAACCGTTCACGATGACCAACGGAGAGACGCCGTGACTCACGCCTTCCCCCACAAAATCCGCCTCTTCGCGATCGCCGTTCTGGCGGCGTTGCTCGCGGCATGCCAGAGCGCACCCTCGCCGAGCGACTTCAGCGCGGCGCAGATCGCGACGCTCCAGTCGGAGGGATTCGTCGACACCGGCCTCGGCTGGCAACTGAGCATGCCAGAAAGGCTCCTTTTCCCGTCGAACGAGAGCAGCGTGCCGGCCGACCAGCAAACGCGGATCGCCGATATCGCGGCCAAGCTCGTATCGGTCGGGATAACGACCGCGCGGGTCGAAGGCCACACCGATTCAACCGGAACCTCGGCTTATAATCTCTGGCTGTCGCAGGCGCGCGCAGAGGCGGTCGCGACGCCGATGCAGGCGGGCGGAATGCGGCTTACCGCCGATCAGGTCGTCGGTCGCGGCGAAACCCTGCCCCTGTCGAGCAACGCGACGCCCGAAGGACGGCAGGACAACCGGCGCGTCGTCGTGATCGTTACGCCGCAATAAAGCGGCACGCACGCCTTCACCCGCCCTTTTCTTGACCGGCGTTCGCCGCTACGCCTTCCTTCATGAAACCGATCCGCAAAGCCGTCTTTCCCGTCGCCGGCCTCGGCACGCGCTTCCTGCCCGCGACCAAGGCGATCCCGAAGGAGATGCTGCCCGTCGTCGATCGGCCGCTGATCCAATATGCGGTCGACGAGGCGCGCGAGGCGGGGATCGAGCAGATGATCTTCGTCACCGGCCGCGGCAAGAGCGCGATCGAGGATCATTTCGACGTCGCCTTCGAACTGGAAAAGACGATGTCGGAGCGTGGCAAGGATTTGTCGGTGCTCGAACCGACACGCCTCGGCCCCGGCGCCTGCGCCTACGTCCGGCAGCAGGAACCGTTGGGTTTGGGCCACGCCATATGGTGCGCGCGCGACATCGTCGGCGACGAGCCTTTCGCGATCTTCCTGCCCGACGAATTCATGCACGGGTCGCCCGGCTGCATGAAGCAGATGGTCGATGCCTATGCCCGCGTCGGCGGCAACATGATCTCCGTGCTCGAAGTGCCGCGCGAACAGGTATCGTCCTATGGCGTGATCGCGCCCGGCGCGCGCGACGGGGCGCTGACCGAGGTGACCGGCCTCGTCGAAAAACCTGCGGTCGACGCGGCACCGTCGAACCTGATCATTTCGGGCCGCTACATCCTGCAACCCGAGGTGATGCGCGTGCTCGAACGCCAGGAAAAGGGCGCGGGGGGCGAAATCCAGCTTACCGACGCGATGGCGACGATGATCGGCAGCCAGCCCTTTCACGCCGTCACCTTCGACGGCGCGCGCTACGACTGCGGATCGAAGGCCGGCTATATCCAGGCGAATCTCGCGGTTGCCCTCGGGCGTGCCGATCTGGCGGACGAGGTCCGCGCCTTTGCTATCGACCTGCTGAAATAAGCCGGCGGAGGCAGCACACCCCCGCCGGAAAACCGTTTATTCGCCCTCGATATTCGGCTTCGGGAAGGTGTCGGCGCCGAGCGTCTTGTAAAGCAGCCCGCCAACAGCGCCGCCGATCAGCGGCGCGAGCCAGAACAGCCACAATTGCTGGAACGCGAGGCCGCCGACGACAAGCGCCGGCCCCGTGCTGCGCGCCGGGTTGACCGAGGTATTGGTCACGGGGATCGAGATGAGGTGGATCAGGGCCAGCGCGAGGCCGATCGCCAGCGGCGCAAAACCGGCCGGTGCGCGGCCGTCGGTCGATCCCATGATGATCCAGACGAAGAAAGCGGTCAGCAGTATCTCGATGATCAGCGCCGACCAGATATCATAGCCGCCGGGCGACCCTTCGCCGAACCCGTTGGCGGCAAGGCCGTTCGTCGCGAGGTCATAGGCGGGATTGCCGCTCGCGATGTAAAAGAGCAGGAACGCCGCGACGATCGCGCCAAGCACCTGCGCAATGACATAGAGCGGAATGTCGCGCGCCTCGAACCGCCCGCCAGCCCACAAGCCGACGGTGACAGCGGGGTTGAGGTGGCAGCCCGAAATATGGCCGATCGCATAGGCCATCGTCACGACCGTCAACCCGAAAGCAAGCGAGACGCCGAGCAACCCGATGCCGACATCGGGAAAGGCGGCGGCCAGGACCGCGCTGCCGCAACCGCCGAGCACAAGCCAGAACGTGCCGATAAATTCGGCCAAACCCTTTTGGATATTCGTCATGATGACCCTCCTCCCCGCCGGCGGCCTCAGACGCCTCCGGCGCGGCGTCATCCTATCAGTGTTGCAGGATCGGGCAAGCCCTTGTCCGAGCGGAAGGAATCAGGCCGCGGCGACGGCTTCGACGAAGCGCTGCGCACGCTGGTGCAGCGACTGCGCGGCCTCGGTCAGCCCGGCCGACAATCGGCCTAGCGTTTGCGCGCCGTCCCCGACCGCGATGGCGCCGTGGCCGATCTCGCGCACCCGCGCATCGATCTCTCGCCCCGCAAACACGGCTTGCTCGACATAGCTCGCGATCGTCAGCGTCGTCGCGCTCTGGCCGTCGACCGCGCGGTCGATCGCGTCGGAAAAGCCATTGTTCGCGTCGATCGCCCTTTCGACCTCGTCGAAGCCCGCGGCGACCTGTCCCACGATGTCTCGGATCCGATCGACATATTGGGCGATGTCGCCCGCGGCTGTGCGCGTCTGGCTGGCCAGCGTCTTCACTTCCGATGCGACGACGGCGAAACCGCGACCGGCCTCGCCCGCCCGCGCAGCCTCGATCCCGGCGTTGAGCGCGAGCATGTTGGTGCGGCTCGCCATGTCGATGATCAGCGCGAGCATCTGTTCGATCGACTGGCTGGCCGCCTTCAACGCAGCCGCCCGTTCGCTCGCCTGCTTGATCTTGATATGCGCGTCGCCGCGAACGGCGCGCGCGCGTGATCCGTCCTCGACGATCCGCGTCATCGTCGCGGCGAGTGCATGGCCGCGATCGCCGAGGTCCTGCAGGCCGGCGAGCGTCTGCGCCGTCGCACCGGCCACGGTCACGGCATCGCGGCCCGTCTGCTGGGCACGATCGGACAGGGTGCCCGCGACCGCCTCGACCCTTGTCGCGGTTTCGGAGAGGGTGACGGTGAGCGCAGCGATATCCTGCCGGAATTGCCGCCCGACGTCGTCGATATGCGTCGCACGCGCGGCGCGCTCCTGCGCCAGTTCGACCTCGCGCAGCATCGCGAGCTTGGCGAGCTGCGCGCTGTCGAGGGTCTCGACGAACCGGCCCGCCTCGACGAGGATCAGCTCCTGCTGCCCCGCGGACTGCGCGACGATCCGCAAAAGGTCGGTTGTCGACCGCGCCACATCCGCGATCGCGCAGGGTTCGATCATCGAAGCGATCGACCCGCCGATCGTCGGGTTCTGCATAAGCGAAAACCAGAAAGGACAGAAAAGCAGCTCGCGCACACGCTGTTCGCGAATGATGCCGATGGGGCGCCTCTCCCCGTCGACCACCGCGAGCGCGCGCAATTGCGGATTGCCGCGGAACAGGTCGATAACCTCGGACATATGTGCATCCGCGCCGATTGCGGACGCATGACCCGACGCTGGCGTAAACGCATGTCCGATGGCGTTCATTCGATCCTCTTCAAGTTGCGACGCGGTGCCGCGCCTCGACTAGAGCCAGAGGGTAAACACCAATTTAACTATTTATTTCAGTGATGTGACACATGATCTGGTCGCGTCGTCGCCCTGTCGCAATATTCTGTTCAGATCGCGGCGATTATGCGATGGGACGCCAGGGTCGGGCCCTTGGCCGGCGAGGAGAATGACATGCGCGCTGTGATCGTTGCGGCAATGGCCGCCCCCCTGCTCGCCGGCTGCGTCAGCGCTGTGAAAACGGTGGTGACCGCGCCGGTCAAGGCCGTCGGCCAGGTTGCCGACTGGTCGACGACCAGCCAGGACGAGGCCGACCGCAACCGGGGCCGCGAGATGCGCAAGAGCGAGGAGCGCGTCGGCAAGCTGTCGCGCCAGCGCGACAAGGCGGCCGAGAAATGCCGCGACGGCAATGCGGAGCAATGCCAGCGCGCCGAGGTGCTTGAGCATGAGATCGAAGCCGAGATGGCGGCGCCGCGCTAGCCGCTTTACCGCACCCGCCGTCCCGTCCACACGACCCGGCCGACCAACCGGATCGCGGACATCGGCAGGTCGTCCCAACTGCGATAGTGGGGATTGTCGCTGATCACCGAAATCCTCCCCTGCCCCGGCGCGCGCGCGACGCGCTTCACCATCAGCACATCATCCATGCGCAACACATAGATGCCGTCGCGCAGCCGCGCCGCGGCGTCACCCCCATCGACCAGTATATCATCGCCGTCACCCAGCGTCGGCGCCATCGAATCGCCCTCGACGCGAATGATGCTGAGCGTGCGCGGGTCGGCCCCCAGGTCGCGCAACCATTTAGGGTCGAACGCGACTTCGCCCTCGACCGGCTCGCCGTCGACGCTCGCGCCTGCCCCGGCGGAAGCACCGATCGCAAGCTTGGGCACAAGGATCATCCCCGGTCCGCGCACGCGCGCTGGCGTCGCGACGCGCAGCGCCGGTCCGCCGAGCACCGCTTCGGACACGCCCAGATAGGCGGCAATGCGCGCACGGTCCTGTTCCGCCAATCGCCGCGGCGAGCCGCGCTTGATATATTGCTGGATATAGGCGGGATTGCGTCCGATCACCTGCGACAGGCGCGCATAATCGATGCCCTTTTCGATCAAGAGGCGGTCGAGCGCGGCGCGCGGATCCTGAATATAGTCGGCCATGGGTCGCTGGGGGCTGGTCCTTCCTATTTCGTATCTAGCAAGAGGATTTTTCCTAGACAAGTAGGAAATCGAGCATCAAATAGGAAATATCCTATCGGGTGAGTCGCCCGGTTTTTGAAGCGCAATCGGGAGGAACAGATGGAGCGCAGCCTGTTGCAACGGATCGAGGCTTTTCTGAAGGAATCAGCGATGCCGCCAAGCGTGTTCGGCCGCGCCGCAGTGCGCGATCCGCGCTTCGTCAGTGACCTGCGCGGCGGTCGCGAGCCCGGACGCGAGATAATATGCCGTGCGGAACATTTCATGAACAAATGGCACGCCGCTCGCCGCATCGGGGATAGCGTACCATTGGGCGACCGCAGAACCCGCGAATTCTGGCGTGTCGAAGCAGGAGTTGAGGAATGATGCGCTGGTCCCCCGCCCTCCCGCCGCGGCCCGGCTGTCCGCATCGACGGCTCCGTCACCTGCTGACGCACGCATTGCCGCGCGGCCTCACTCCCCGAGCGTCGACCTTCCGCCCCTGGGCGAGCGCGAGCTTTGTCGGGGCGCGCCACATTTTTCCCTGCGCGCTGGCGGCTGGAGACGTCGAGGCGACGCGACGCGCGCTACAGGAACAGCTCGGTGCGGCCGAATGGAAGCTGCCCGGGCATATCGTTGCCGATGTGGCGGTGGAATGCGGAACCGATCCGCAGACGTTGCGGGTCGAGATATTGACGGTCGAAGACTAGCCGACCGACTGGCGCGTCATGCGCTGCAGGGTGGAGAGTGCAGCTTCGAGCGCGAAGTCTACCTCCGGATCGTCCTCGGTCGCAACGCCTGTCGTCGCCGGGATCGCTGCCTTTGCGACCGCGTCTTGGCGGCGGCGCGCCAGTCCGGCTTCGAGGCGGGCAACCATGGCGCCGAGCGATTTGTCGGCAGGGTCGAGCGGCGGCGGCGGTGACGTCATCTCGGCGGGCTGCAGCCAGGGCGCATCGGCACCGAGATCGTCTTCGGGCGCAAGATCGGCGAGCATAAGCTCGGTTTCGTCGTCGACCTCGACCGCTGCTCCGCCAAGCCAGGAATCGAATTCGGCGGGTTCGTAAACGCTCCCCGTCCCCACCGCGCCCAGCCCGCCCGCCGGCAGATCGCGACCCGCGCGGATCGGCGGCCGCGGGGGATCGTCGGGATGCAGGTCTACGCGGCGGCGCGTCAGGACGGGCTCGTCATCGTCCGCCTGTTCGACAGCGCGCCGGAAAGGGTTGCGCAGCGACGTCAGGCCGGCGGCCTCGGGCCGAGCGATCAGCAGTGCGACGAGCCCGGCGATCGCGGCGGCGACCGCCGACATGCCGAGCGCGAGCGCGAGCCGTCCGCCATTGCCGATCGGCGGGACGAACAGATCCGAGAGGCGGTCGAGGTAGAGATTCCAGCTGATCGCCGCGACCCACGAAAAAGGCATCAGCGCCGCGAACAGGAAAGTCAGCGCCGCCGCGCCGATCACCGCGGGGATCGCAGGCTGCAGCGCGCGCAGCAACGCGGTCGCAATGGCCCTCGTCCGGTTCTCGCTGGTTTCTTCCATATCGTTCCAAATCCATCGGCCCGCGGGGCCATCCTGTCGTTGCACCGAACGGCCGCCTCAGGCGCCACGCAGCAATCGCTGGTAAACGGGCTCGTAACGTAAAATGTTTGACGACCAGTTACGATGACTTTCGACAAAAATACGTGCGGTTCGCCGGCGTTCGGGCCACATCGCCCGACTTTCCAGCAAGCCGGCGAGCGCGTCGGCAATCGCGACCGGGTCGTCGGGCGCGAAAAGCGTCCCCGTCGCACCGTGCTCGATCAGCTCGCGGTGACCCCCGACGTCCGATGCGGCGACGAGCTTGCCCTGCGCCATCGCCTCAAGTGGCTTCAGGGGCGTGACAAGATCGGTCAGCCGCATCTTCTTGCGCGGATAGGCGAGAATATCGATCAAGGAATAATAAAGCTCGACCTGCGTGTGCGGAACGCGGCCGACGAAATGTATCTGCGCCGCAGCGGGCGATGCCGCGGCCTGGGCCCTCAGCGCCGATTCCTTCGGCCCGCCCCCGACGAGCAGGAGCCGCGCCCTGGGCTGCCTGGCGACCAGCGCGGGCATCGCGGTGATCAGGTCGTCGATTCCCTCATAATCATAGAAGCTGCCGATATAGCCGATCACGACATCGCCGGCGGCTAGGCCAAGATTGTCCGCCAGCCTATCGTCGCGCGGCGGCGGATCTCCGAACAGGTCGAGATCGACACCGTTGGGCGATACGGTGATTTTGGCGGGATCGATCCCGCGCGCGATCAGGTCGCCGCGCAGACCTTCACAGATCACCGCTACGGCGTCCGCCGATTTGACCGCGTGTGTTTCAAGCTTCTTGGTCATCCGGTAACGCAAGCTGCCCTCGCGCCCCGTGCCATTTCCGACCGCTGCATCCTCCCAGAAGGCGCGGATTTCATAGATGACCGGGATGCCGAGCGCCTTGCCTACGCGCAGCGCCGCCAAGCCATCGAGCACAGGTGAATGGGCGTGGAGAACGTCGGGCTTCCATTCCTTCGCCAGCGCCTCGACGCGCTTCGCCAGCGCCCGGATTTCGCGCCATTCGCGAAGCGGCGACCGCGCCGGCGCGATCGGCGATGTGCGGTAAAAGGTCAGTCCGTCGACCGTCTCGACGTCGGGGCCGGGCTCGGGATGGCGCACGCCGGTGACCCCCGCCACCTGCCAACCCTTCAAGGCTTGCGCCTTCATCAGCGCGCGGGTGCGAAAGGTGTAGCCGCTGTGCGCGGGCAAGCTATGATCGAGGACGTGCAATATTCGGGTCATCGTGC
This sequence comes from Sphingopyxis sp. JAI108, assembly GCF_013410105.1. Taxonomy (GTDB): domain Bacteria; phylum Pseudomonadota; class Alphaproteobacteria; order Sphingomonadales; family Sphingomonadaceae; genus Sphingopyxis; species Sphingopyxis chilensis. The sequence goes on along the minus strand of NZ_JACCCJ010000001.1, from coordinate 778,141 downwards.
AGGGCCTTTGGCAGACAAGGCTTAACGCGGCGTCAACCCCAATAGCCTAGGCAACATCTTATATGGTCGACAATTTTTCCATTGGCCTGACGCACGTCCTGATGGCGATCGCGTTATGGCGCCTGCTCTATCGTGACGATCTCGACCGCGAGGTGAGCCCGCGCATGCTGTGGCAACAGCGCCGCGACGCCGAACGTGCCGCCGAGGAAGCGCGCACCGATGCGTGACATCGCCTTTGTCGCCTTTCTTTTCGCTTTCATCGGGGTCGGCTTTCGCAAGCCGTTCCTGTTTGTGCTGTGCTTTTGCTACATCGACATCGTCGCGCCGCAACGCCTCAGCTATTTCCTCATCAACTCGATCCCGATCTCGCTGATCGTCTTCGGGCTGGCGATCGTCGGCTGGCTCGCGGTCGACGACAAGAAGGACACGCGATGGTCGGGGCGCCAATTCCTGCTGGTCGCTTTGCTCCTCTATTGCTGGATGACAACGATCCAGGCCGACTTCCCGGTCGAGGCCGCCGACAAATGGAGCTGGGTGTGGAAAGCGCTCGTCTGGGCGATTTTCCTGCCACTCACGCTCAGGACCAAGCTGCGGATCGAATCGCTGGTCCTGATCATGCTGCTGTCGGCAGCGGCGATCGCGATCGCCGGCGGGATCAAGACCGCGGCGGGCGGCGGCGGTTATGGCTCGCTGCAACTGCTGCTCAACGAAAATTACGGCCTTTACGAAGGCTCGATCATGTCGGCGGTGGGCATTTCGATCATCCCGCTGATCCTCTGGTATCGCAAGCATGGCACGATCTTTCCTCCCGATTGGCGCGTCTCGCTCTTCTGCTTCGCGCTCGTCTTCGCCTGCGCGCTGCTCCCCATCGGCACGCAGGCGCGCACCGGTCTCGTTTGCCTCGTCATCCTCGCGATCATGTCGCTGCGCGCGGTGAAGCACCGTTTCCTCTACATGGCGGGCGCGGGGCTGCTGGCCCTCGCGACCATCCCCTTCCTGCCGCAAAGCTTTACCGAGCGGATGGAAACGATCCGCGACCATAAATCCGACCAGTCGGCCTCGACGCGCGTCGCGGTGTGGGCGTGGACATGGGAATATGCGAAGGAAAATCCGTTCGGCGGTGGTTTCGAAGCCTATATCCAGAACCGCGTCCGCGTCGAAAAGGCGGCGAGCGCCTATGATCCCGACGCGCCGCAAAATGCCGAACCCACGGTCTATGAGGAACATTCACGCGCCTATCATTCGAGCTATTTCGAGATGCTCGGCGAGCAGGGCTATCCGGGGCTCGCGCTGTGGCTGTTGCTCCATGCGGTCGGGCTGCTCAGGATGGAGCAGCTCCGTCGCCGCTATCTCAAGACGCGGCGCGCCGAGGAACAATGGATCGCGCCGCTCGCGACCGCGCTCCAGCACGGCCATATCACTTATATGGTCGGGTCGCTGTTCGTCGGAATCGCTTTCCAGCCCTTTATCTACATGATGCTCGCGCTCGAAATGGGGCTCACGACCTATGTCCGCCGGCGCGAACAGGAAGCGGGGTGGCGCCCGCTGACCGCGCGCCCGGCGCAGGTTCCGGCCCGGCATCCGGTGATCAACCCCGGCTGATCCCGGAACCAATTGGCGGACCGGGGCGCTATTGCGCCATGTCCGCCTCGCGCCTTGTCCATGTCGACGACAGCCTGCCCGGCATCAGCCGCGAGCGTTCGGGCGTCGGCTGGCGATACCGCGACGCCAAGGGAAAGATCATCCGCGACCGCGAGGAAATCGAGCGCCTTAACGCGATCGCGCTACCCCCCGCCTATGAGGATGCGTGGTTCTGTCCCGCGCCGAACGGCCATATCCTCGCGACCGGCTACGACGCGCGCGGACGCAAGCAATATCGTTACCATCCCGAATTCCGAATGGCGCGCGATGCCGACAAATATGATCGCTGCGCCGCTTTTGGGCACGCGCTGCCGCTCCTCCGCGCACGCCTCGCCGACGATCTTGCCCGCCGGACGCTCTGTTCGGAACGCGTGGTAGCGGCGGTGGTGCGGCTGCTCGATCTCGCCGCGCTGCGCATCGGAAACGAGCAATATGTCGCCGCGAACAAGAGCTTTGGCGCAACGACGCTGCGCCAGCGCCATGCAAAGGCGTCGGGCCGGACGCTGCGCCTGCAATATGTCGCCAAGGGTGGCGCGAAACGTGACGTGACGATCAGCGACCGCAGCCTTTCGACCCTCGTTCGCCGGCTACAGGACCTGCCCGGACAGAAGCTTTTCCAGTATGAGGATCCGGACGGCCTCTGTGCGGTCGGGTCGGACGATGTGAACGCCTATATCCGCGAGGCGATGGGCGACGAATTCAGCGCCAAGCATTTCCGCACCTGGTCGGCCAGCGTCGAGGCTTTCGCCTTCCTTTACGACGCGCCCGAACCGCCGACGCTGAAGGCGATGCTCGAACATGTCGCCGACCGGCTCGGCAACACGCCAGCCATCGCGCGCAAAGCCTATGTCCACCCGGCGATGATCGCGGCGGCGCAGGATCGCGACGATTTTGCCGCAACCATCGGCAACCTGCCGCGCGCAACACGCTATCTTTCGCGTTACGAACGCGGCTTTTTAGCCTATCTGGAGCAGGCGCCCGCGGCCGCGGTGCTGCTCCAATCCGCCTGATCCGATTCAAGAGGGCCTGACGTGAATTTTCCCTTGCTTGCCACCGCGACATCCGCCGCCCCGAAAGCCGCGCCCGCAAGAACCCCGGCAACCAACCCGATCGAAGACCTGCAGCGCTCTTGGGACATGAGCATCGCGTGGGTGAACAGCCACTGGCTGCAGATCGGCATCGCAATCGGCGCCGGCCTCCTCATTTTCTTCGTCCTGTCGATGCTGCGCCGCTTCGCGCTGAAGCATGCACAGTCGGCCGAAGGCGAGATGACGCTGACCCACATCGCCGGGCGTGTGATCCACAAGACCAAATCACTTGTGCTCGCAATCATCGCAATTCGCCTTGTCGCGGGTTATGCGCAGCCGCCGGCGGTGATCATGCAAATGATCCATTTCGCCTTCACCGTGGCCGTGGTGCTGCAGGTCGCGATCTGGGCGCGCGAGATCGTGCTCGGGCTGATCCAGCGCCGTGCAGCCGAAGGGCATAACGAAACGCTCAGCAATGCGATGGGCATCATCCGCCTGCTGATCAGCGTCGCGCTGTTCGCGATCGCGGCGATCGTGATCCTCGACAATATGGGAGTCAACGTCACCGGCCTGATCGCCGGTCTCGGAATCGGCGGCATCGCGATCGGCCTCGCGGCGCAGGGCATATTTTCCGATCTCTTCGCCTCGCTCTCGATCATATTCGATCGGCCCTTCCGCGTCGGCGAAACCATCAAATACGATATGAGCACGGCGACGGTCGAACGCATCGGGCTCAAGAGCACCCGCCTCCGCTCGGTCAACGGCGAGTTGCTCGTCGTTTCGAACACCAATCTTCTGGCCAAGGAGATCACCAATTTCGCGCATCTCCACCGCCGCCGCGTTACCTTCATGATCGGGGTCATCTATCAGACAACCCCAGCGATGCTGCGCGAGCTGCCCGCGCTGCTCGAGGAACAGGTCAAGGCGGCAGGGCAGGAGTTCATCCGTTCGAGCTTTGTCTCGTTCGGCCCATCGAGCCTCGATTTCGAGCTGCTCTTTGACGTTTTCAGCGACGATTATGACGTCGTGACCGCGGCGCGCACCGATGTCGCGATCCGTCTGTTCGAGGCGATGGCGGGCGCCGGTTACGAATTTGCCTATCCCACGCAGACGACCTTTACCGCGGCGCCCGACGGGACGATGATTCTTCCCTATGCCGAAAGCGTCACGATGAAGACGCCCAAGCCTGCCAAGAGCTGACGCTACGGCGACGCGGCTGCGGGGCTTGGCCCTTGTGCAACGCCGCAAGAGAGGCCTAGAACGCGCCCCGAACCAGCAATTGAGGGGATGATCAAATGGCCTCCATCACACCGCAGGATCTGCAAGCCAGGGTTGGTGAGCATCTCGGCACGTCCGAATGGGTGCTCGTCGACCAGGATATGATCGACAAGTTCGCCGACGCGACGGGCGACCACCAGTTCATCCATATCGACGAGGAAAAGGCGAAGCTCACGCCCTTCGGCGGCACGATCGCGCACGGCTTCCTGACGCTGTCGCTGATCCCGATGCTGGGGGCTCGCACCGACGGGCCAAAGATCGAAGGCGTCAAGATGGGCGTGAACTATGGCGGCAACAAGGTCCGGTTCCTCGCCCCTGTCCGCTCGGGCAAGCGCGTGCGCAGCCATGTGAAGCTCCTCGAACTCGAAGAAAAGCGCCCCGGCCAGTGGCAACAGACCAACGAAGTGACGATCGAGATCGAAGGCGAGGAAAAGCCCGCGTTGATCACCGAATGGATCAGCCAGTTTTTCGTTTAAAGCACAGGTATTTCTGGCCGCCCTCCCCCGTTAAGATAACCGGAATCAGAAAGAAGGACCCCTATCATGCGTGACGCCGTCATCGTTTCCACCGCCCGCACCCCGCTGACCAAGGCGGCACGCGGCTCGTTCAACAACACGCTGGCCCCGACGCTGGGCGCCCATGCGGTCCGCGCCGCGGTCGAGCGCGCCGGCATCGAAGGCGGCGAAATTGACGACGTCGTCTTCGGCGCCGCGATGCAGCAGGGCTCGCAAACGATGAACGTCGCGCGCCTGATCGCGCTGCGCTCCGGCCTGCCCGTCACCGTCCCCGGCATGTCGATCGACCGCCAATGCTCGTCGGGCCTGATGACGATCGCGACCGCCGCGAAGCAGATCATCGTCGACCGCCAGGACATCGCGGTCGCCGGCGGCATCGAGTCGATCTCGAAGGTCAGCGGCAGCGGCAAGGTGTTCATCGAGACCGACGCCGAGCTGATCGCGATGCACAAGGACACCTATATGCCGATGATCGGCACTGCCGAGGTCGTCGCGAAGCGCTATAACATCAGCCGCGAAGTTCAGGACGAATATTCGCTCCAGTCGCAGCAGCGCACCGCCGCCGCGCAGGCAGCGGGCAAATATGACGACGAGATCGTGGCCTGCAAGGCGACGATGGCGGTGATGGACAAGGAAACCAAGGAAGTCAGCTTCAAGGAGGTCGTCGCCGACAAGGACGAATGCAACCGTCCCGACACGACGCTCGAAGGGCTCGCCAGCCTGAAGCCGGTAATGGGCGAAGGCCACACGATCACCGCGGGCAACGCCAGCCAGCTCGCCGACGGCGCGTCGGCATGCGTCGTGATGGAAGCCAAGGTCGCCGAGAAGAAGGGCCTCCAACCGCTTGGCCGTTATGTCGGCATGGCAGTCGCGGGCACCGAACCCGACGAAATGGGCATCGGTCCCGTCTTTGCGATCCCCAAGCTGCTCGAACGCTTCGAGCTCAAGATGGACGACATCGGCCTGTGGGAACTCAACGAGGCCTTTGCGGTGCAGGTTCTCTACTGCCGCGACAAGCTCGGCATCCCGAACGAATTGCTCAACGTCAACGGCGGCTCGATCTCGATCGGCCACCCCTTCGGCATGACCGGCGCGCGCTGCGTCGGCCACGCGCTGATCGAAGGCAAGCGCCGCGGCGTCAAATATGCCGTCGTCACCATGTGCATCGGCGGCGGCCAGGGCGCAGCGGGCCTGTTCGAGGTCTTCTGATTTGCGCCTGAGTGCTCCGCGTATCGAGCCGGTCGATTTGGGCCGGCTCGATGCCGACCAGCGCGCCGCGCTCGAACCCTTCCTTGCTTCCGATGGGGGCAAGGTCGGGGGCGGCAAGATCCTCAACATCTTCCGCACCCTTGCTCATGCGCCCAAGGCGCTGACCGCCTTCCTCGGCTGGGGCAATTATATCCTGTCGCGACGCAACGCGCTGAGCCCGCGCGACCGCGAACTCGTCATCCTGCGCACGGGTTACAACTGCCGCTCGGGTTATGAGTGGACGCAGCACAAGCGCATCGGGCTCGACTGTGGCCTCTCCGAAGACGATATCGCGCGCATCAAGGCCGGTCCCGATGCGGAGGGCTGGAGCGACCTCGACCGCGCCATGCTCCGCGCGACCGACGAGCTGGCCACCGACCATTTCGTGACCGACGCCACATGGGCCGCGCTCGCGCCGCTCGGCGACAAGGGTCGCATGGACCTCGTGATGACCGTCGGCCAGTACACGCAAGTCTCGATGATATTGAACAGCTTCGGCATCCAGGTCGAGGACGGCTGGGACGTCGACCCCGATCTGAAGGCCTGAACAGGGAGAATGACATGAGTGCCATCGGTGTGATCGCCACGCTGCGCGTGCAGTCGGGCAAGGAAGACGAGTTCGAGGGTGTGTTTGCCGAACTCGCCGCTGCGGTGAACGCGAACGAAACGGGCAACAGCTATTACCGCCTGTTCCGGACGGGCGAAACCGGCATCTACAAGGTCCTCGAATGCTATGACAATCAGGCGGCGCTCGACGCGCATCGCGCGTCGGACCATTTCCGCTCGATCGGCGCGCGCCTCGGCCCTTGCCTCGCGGGAGCCCCCGAGATCGAGACGCTAAGCGCGGCCTGAGCGGCTGGTTTCGACCGGAGGTTGCCGATAGAGATCTGTGCCCCGGCGAAAGCCGGGGTCCAGAAAGATGACGCTAACCCGGCATATTTCCGCACTGGGCCCCGGCTTTCGCCGAGGTGCATAAGGGTCAGCTCACCACCCCAAAGCCGATGCCCGTCAACCGATCTCGGCAATCTCGCCTGCCCTGTCGCCGATCAGGTACCGCGGCCCTGCTCCGCGTTGCGCCGCCTTGTCCTCGCGGTTGTAGAGCCCGCATTTCTTGAGCGACAGGCAACCGCAGCCGATGCACTGGTCGAGCAGTTCGCGGGTGCGCGTGAGCGCCGCGAGCTGCGCGTCGATCCGCGCGCGCAGACCGGTGCTGATCCGCGTCCAGTCGGCGCCATTGGGAGTCCGCCCCGCAGGCAGCTGCGCCAGTTCATCGCCGATCTCCTCAAGGCTCAGCCCCATCTGCTGTGCGATCAAGATAAAGGAAACGCGACGGATATCGGCACGCAGGAAGCGACGCTGCCCGCCGGCGGTACGCAACGCCTCGATCAGCCCCTTCGCTTCGTAAAACCGGATCGCCGACACCGCGACACCGGTGCGGGCGGCCAGTTCGCCGATCGCGATCAGGTCGGTCCGGTGCATCGGGACTCCTTCGTCTTTGAGCTTGATCTAAACCTCACTTGAGCTTCTATAAAGTGTCGCGTCAACCCGAATCAGGAGCCTGCACGTGACGCACCCTTTCATCGAACATGTGAATCTCACCGTCAGCGATCCTGACCGCACTGCCGGAATCCTCTCGGCGATCTTCGGCTGGCACGAACGCTGGCGCGGCCCTGCACGCGATGGTGGCCGGACGATCCACCTCGGCAGCGATGCCGCCTATATCGCTCTTTACACCGGTCCCGAGGGCGAGCACGCCGATACACGCTATCCGAAGGGCGAGCCGCTCAACCATGTCGGTGTGCAGGTCGACGATCTCGACACGATCGAGATGCGCGTGAAGGCGGTCGGACTCACACCATTCAACCACGGCGCTTACGAACCCGGCCGCCGCTTCTATTTTTTCGATCCCGACGGCATCGAATATGAAGTCGTCAGCTATGCGGAGCCAAGGCTGGGCTGAACCGGGCAACATGCGAGGGGCTGGTGCGTTGGTGGATCATCACCGCAATCAAAGGAGTCTCCGATGAGCGACGACATCAAAAAGCAGTTCTGGAAGGCGCTTGCCGACAGCCCCTATGTCATGCTGGGCGCGACCGGCGAGCGCGAACATCATATCCCGATGAACGCGCAGCTCGACAAGGATGCGAACGGCGCCTTCTGGTTCTTCACCGCGACGGATAACCGGTTGGCGGCTGGCGGACCCGCAATGGCGCAATTCGCGTCGAAGGGCCACGACCTCTTTGCCTGCATTTCCGGCACGCTGGTGCATGAAAGCGACCGCGCCGTGCTCGACAAGCTATGGAATAACGGCATCGCCGCCTGGTATCCGGGCGGCAAGGACGATCCGAAGCTTGTCTTGTTGCGTTTCGACCTGGATGATGCCGAGATCTGGACCGCCGATCCTGGCATCAAGGGCATGTTCAAGCTGGCGACGGGCCTGACGATGAAGGAGGGCGACCTCGGCAAACATGCCGAAGTGGCGCTCTAGATCCCGATCCGCCCCTCGCGAAATTCGAAACCGTCCTCGCGGTCGCGCGCCAATAATGCGGGACCGTCGAGATCGACCCAGCGCGCGCGCTGAGCCAATATGAAGGCGGGCGCGATGGCAAGGCTGGTCGAGAGCATGCAGCCTATCATGATCGACAGCCCCGCCGCGTCGGCGGCGTCGGCGATCTTGAGCGCCTCGGTAAGCCCGCCCGCCTTGTCGAGCTTGATATTCACCCCGTCGTAAAAGGGGCCGATGCGCGCGACATCGGCCGCCGTCTGGCAGCTTTCGTCGGCGATAAAGGGGATCGGCGCATAGATGGGATCGAGCAGCGCGTCGGCGCCCACCGGCACCGGCTGCTCGATCATCTCGACCCCCATGTCGGCGAGCGCCTCGGCCTCGCTCAATATGTCGATCTCACCCCAACTTTCATTGGCATCGACGATCAGCCGCGCATCGGGCGCGCCCTTGCGGACCCCGGCGACGCGCAAGCGATCATCCTCGCCGGTTAGCTTGATCTTCAGCAGGCGGTATCCGTCAGCCGCCGCGGTAGCCGCCTGCTCCGCCATCGCGCCGGGCGTACCGAGCGAGACCGTATAGGCTGTGACCCGCGATGTCGGGGCGCCGTCGCAGCCGACAACCTGCCAGAGCCGGAGGCCACGTTGGCGTGCTTCGAGATCCCATAGCGCGCAATCGAGGGCGTTGCGCGCCGCGCCCGGCGCCATCAACTCCTGCACAGCGGCGCGCGCCTCGGCGGTGTCCATCTCCCCGATATGCGGCGCGGCGAGCAGTATCTGGTCGCGGCACCGCGCCGCATCCTCGCCGAGATAATAGACAGGCGTACCCTCGCCGCGCCCGATCGCGCCTTGTCCCTCGATTTCGGCGACGACGACATCGATATGCGTCTTGGCGCCGCGACTGATGACGAACTCGCCTGCGACCGGCCAGCGTTCGACACGCGCGCTTTTCAGTTGGATAGCCATGCAGGAAGGCTAGTGTAGATCACTATGACCGGCAAATCCCTTTCCGAACGCATCGGCGACTTCGGCCACCGCCTTGCGGTCGAGGCCCACGCCGCGTGGCTCGCCGCGCGCGATCCGCGCGTGCCATGGTTCGCGCGCATCCTCGCGGTCGCGGTCGCCGCCTATGCGCTGTCGCCGATCGACCTGATCCCCGACTTCATTCCGGTGCTTGGCTGGATCGACGACCTTGTCATCGTCCCGCTCGGCCTGCTCGTAGTCCGGCGGTCGATCCCGGCGCCGCTATGGACCGAACTCCACGCCGCCGCCGAAACCGCAAGCGAACGCCCGTCGAGCCGGGTCGGGATGGCCTTCATACTGCTGCTGTGGGCGGGGCTTCTCTATATCGTTTACTGGAGCGTTCGGACCTCGCCGTGGCACTAGGCGCCGTTGCTGCGTATCCACTTCTCGACCACTGGCGCGATCTCCTCGCGCCATTTGCGACCGTTGAAGATGCCGTAGTGGCCGACGCCTTTCGCCATCAGATATTTTTTCTTGTCCGCAGGCAAGGCTCTGGCGATCGTCAGCGCCGCCTTCGTCTGGCCGATTCCTGAAATATCGTCGCGCTCGCCCTCGATCGCGAGAATCGCGATATCCTCGATCGCGCCGACGTCGACCGGCTGGCCGCGATGCGTCATTTCGCCCTTGGGCAGCAGGTGACGCTGGAACACGACGTCGACGGTCTGCAGGTAAAATTCGGCGCTCATGTCGCACACTGCGCGATATTCGTCGTAAAATTCCTTGGTCTTGTCCGCGCTCTCCCCGTCGCCGTCGACCAGGTGCCTGAACATCTCCCAATGGCTCATCATGTGATTGCCGAGGTTCATCGACATGAATCCGGCCAGTTGCAGGAAGCCCGGATAGACGCGGCGGCCGGCGCCCGGATAATAGGCCGGCACCGTCGCGATCACATTTTCCTGGAACCACGCATAGGGCCGGGTGGTCGCATGTTCGTTGACCGCGGTCGGTGCCTTGCGCGTATCGATCGGCCCACCCATCATCGTCAGCGTCTTCGGTCGGCATTTATGCTTGTTTGCCGCCATGATCGCCGCGGCGGCGAGACTCGGCACCGAGGGCTGGCACACGGCCAGCACATGCGCGCCCGGCCCGATATGCTCGAGCCAGGCAATCAGATAGTCGATATAATCGTCGAGATCGAACTTCCCGGCCTCTAGCGGCACATTCCGCGCATCGCGCCAGTCGGTGATCCACACGTCGTGCCCGGGCAGCATCCGCTCGACGGTCCCGCGGAGCAATGTTGCATAGTGGCCCGACATCGGCGCAACGATCAACAGCTTGGGTGCGTCTTGCGCGCCCTTATGCTTGAAATGCTTGAGCTGCCCGAAAGGCTTGCGCGCCTCGATGGCCTCGGTCACACGCACCGTCTCGCCATCGACCATCGTGTCGTAAAGCTCGAACCCCGGCTTGCCACGCGGCGCGGCCGCATGCGCGAAGACTTCGAGCGCCGAGGCGAACATCGGGCTACCGCTGAAATAGCCGAGCGGATTCGCCGGATGCTGCATCACCTGCGCGCCAGCGGTCGCAAGCGCGCTTGCGCCCGCGAGCCAGTTTTTATGTAGGTCAAAGGCGTGGTACAGCATCGATCAACATTCCTTGCGTCCATATGGGCGCTCTTGCGGCGCCCTGACGCTTCGCAGTCTAGGCAATCACTGCCGTTGTGCAACGCATCATTTTCGCGATTCTTCATACCCTTTGAAGCAAAAGCGCCATTCTGCGTCGTTGAGCACCGTCCGCGCCGCTGCTAGGGGCAGTGCAATGGCCAGCCAACCCGATCTTTCCGCCGCGAAAGCTTCCGCCGAACCTCGCCGCAAGCTCGGCAGCCTCCGGATGGTGTGGCATCACGCCAGCCGCTATCCGCTGCAATTGATCGTCGCCGCGATCGCGCTCGGGATCGCTGCACTCGCCACGCTGGCGATTCCGTATCAATTCAAGGCAATGATCGACAGCGGCTTCATCGCCGGCGGCGGCGATGTCGCGCCGCATTTCAGGCTCTTTTACGCGATCGTCGTCGCGCTCGCTTTGGCCACCGCACTGCGATTCTATTTCGTCAGCTGGCTCGGCGAGCGCACCGTCGCTGACATCCGTCAGGCGGTGCAACGCAACCTGCTCCGCCTCGCACCCGGCTTCTTCGAGGAAAACCGCCCTTCAGAAATCGCTTCGCGCATGACATCGGATACCGCGATTATCGAACAGGTGGTCGGCACCACCGTTTCCGTCGCGCTGCGCAACATGGTGATGGGAATCGGCGGCATCATCTATCTCTTCAGCCTGTCGCCAAAGCTCACTGCCGGCATCCTCCTCGGCATCCCGGTCATCATCCTCCCGATCGTGCTGCTCGGCCGGCGGCTTCAGAATGTCTCGAGGACCAGCCAGGACCGCGTCGCCGATATCGGCGCGACCACGGCCGAGCAGATGAGCGCGATGAAAATAGTCCAGGCGTTCGGCCAGGAAGCGCGCGAAGCCGACCGCTTCGCCGCGGCTGTCGAGGCCAATTTCGCGACCGCGAAGCGACGCATTCGTCTGCGCGCGATCATCACCGCCACGGTGATCGGCCTCCTGTTCGGCGCGATCACCACCCTGCTCTGGTACGGCGCCGAAGGCGTCGCGCAGGGCACGATCACCGGCGGCACGATCGCCGCCTTCGTCCTTACCGGCGGGCTTGTCGCGGGAGCGTTCGGAGCGCTCACCGAAGTCTATGGCGATCTGCTCCGCGCCGCGGGCGCCGCCGAGCGGCTCAGCGAGTTGCTGAACGCCGAAGCGACGATCGCTCCGCCCACGCACCCGCAGCCTTTCCCCTCGCCGCCGAGCGGCACGCTCGAATTCGCAAAGGTCGAATTTCACTACCCGACGCGTCCCGACGCCCCGGCCCTCCATGATTTCAGCCTCGCGATCCGCCCGCGCGAGACGGTCGCCATCGTCGGCCCCTCGGGCGCCGGCAAGTCGACGCTATTCCAGCTCGCCGAGCGCTTCTACGATCCGCAGGCGGGGCAGATCCTGCTCGACGGCGTGCCGCTCACCGAAGCCGATCCCGCCGACATCCGCGCGCGTATCGCGATGGTGCCACAGGAAACGGTGATTTTTGCGGCCTCGGCGCGCGACAATCTGCGCTACGGCAATTGGGAGGCGAGCGACGAGCAGCTTTGGGACGCTGCGCGCGCCGCCAATGCCGAAGAATTTCTCCGTAAATTGCCGCAGGGCCTCGACACCTTCATGGGCGAAGGCGGCGCGCGCCTCTCGGGCGGCCAGCGCCAGCGCGTCGCGATCGCGCGCGCACTCCTGCGCTGCGCACCGCTGCTACTGCTCGACGAAGCAACCTCCGCGCTCGACGCTGAATCCGAAAAGCTCGTGCAGGATGCCCTCGAAACGTTGATGACAGACCGAACGACGATCGTGATCGCACACCGCCTTGCGACCGTGCGCGCCGCCGATCGCATCATCGTGATGGACGACGGACGCATCGTCGAAGAGGGTCGCCACGACGAGCTCGTCGTCGCCGACGGCCTCTATGCCCGCCTCGCGCGACTCCAGTTCCAGGACAATCTCGCCGCGGCCTGACAAAGCTGAAGGAAAATGACGATGCTCTACGACTTGACCGTACCGGCCTACCAAAATGCCCTGAAGGCTCTGTCGGGCGAGTTGGCGAAAGCAAGCGCATGGGGCGCGGATAATGGCATCGGCGAGCTCCAGTTCGCGGTCGCGCGGCTAGCCCCCGACATGTTCCCGCTCGCCTCGCAGGTCCGCTTCACATGCCTCCAGGCATTGCAGCCCCTAAGCCGGCTCGGGGGCATCGCGATCCCGGAGCTTCCCGAGGATGCGACCGACTTCGCCGGAATGCAGGAGCAGATCGCCGCCACGCTGGCCGTCCTTGAAGACGTCGATTGCGCCGCGCTCGGCGACGACATGGAGCGGGCGGTCAGCTTTGACTTACCGAACGGCATGATCTTCGACCTCAGCGCCGCAGACTATGTCCGCGACTGGGCACAGCCGCAATTCTACTTCCACCGCGTCGCCGCCTATGCCGTGTTGCGCCATATGGGCGTCCCGCTCGGCAAGGCCGATTATGTCGCCTATATGATGCGCCATCTCCGCCCAGGAACGGCACCCGCCTGAGCGGCGACGGGGCCGCCGGACCTCATATCAGTCCGGCGTAATTCTGGATGCCCGGAAAGGCGAGCTTGGAGCCGCCATTGCGCCGGATCGCGCCGATCGCCTCGTCGACACGAAGATAACGCGCCCGCGCATCGGGCTCGAGCAGGATCGCCGCCGGCTCGACGCGCTCTGACGCCTGCTTAACGAGGACACCCAACTCGGCGAGGTCGATTGCTTCGTCGTTCCAGCGGATCACGTCGCTCGTATCGATCGTCACGCGATTTTGGTCGAGTATCTTTCCGCGGACCTCGCCGATCGGAAGCGTCACATCGACGCTGTGCGTCGGCGGCGGAATGGTGATGATGAACATCACCAGCATCACCAACATCACGTCGATCAGCGGCGTGGTGTTGATGTCGGGATCGCCATTGGGATCGGCGCGAAAAATGCTGCGATGAAACATGCTACGACGTTTGCGCATTGTCTCTCTCCCGCTTGGGGAATGAGCGCCGCAATCAACGGACGCCCCGCCCCCGTATCAGGAACGCGAGATCATCTCGCGCCCATAGCGTAATGGTATATCATAATGAAGATCAGACAAGAAGATTCGGGGAAAAGGCACCGGACGACTGCGTCCGCACAAATCGCGCACAAAGAAAGGGCGGCACCTTTCGGTACCGCCCCTCTTTGTCTTCCAGTCCCCGTCGGGGATGGAAACCGGTCTTACATGCCCGAGTTCGGACCGTAAGTGATTTCCACGCGACGGTTCTGGTCGTTGCGGACGCCGTCGGCGGTCGCAACGGCCGGGCGGGTTTCGCCGAAGCCCTGCGCGCTGATCGAGCCATCCGAGATGCCACGAGCGGTCAGGTAGCTGCGAACCGCGTCGTTGCGGCGATTCGACAGGCCAACGTTGTACGTCGCCGAGCCCGAACGGTCTGCGTGACCTGCGAGCATGACCTGCGTGCCCGTGCAACCACGGTTGTAGGCGCTGATCGCGTTGTCGAGCGTCGAAGCCGCTTCCGGCGTGATGTTCGACTGATCCCAGTCGAAATACACGATGTACGGCCCAGGTGCGCATTCCACGACCGGCGGCGGCGGCGGAGGCGGCGGGGGCGGCGGAGGCGGCGGGGGCGGCGGCGGGGGAGCCGGTTCGACCGGTTCCGGAGCGCCACCGAAGTTGAACGTCAGCGTCCCGAGGATCGAGTGCGAACGGAAGCGCGTCGAAACGTCGCGACCGGCCTGGTCGACCAGATCGAGATTGTCGGCGTTGAAGAAACGATACTTCAGGCCAACGTCGATGTTGTCGCTGAGCGGAGCGCGAACGCCCGCAATCGCCTGCCACGCAAAGCCCGTGTCCGAATCGTCGAGGAACGGACCCGCGAAAACGGGTTCGACCGAAACGCGTGCGACACCGGCACCACCGCCGACAAAGCCCTGAAGGCCGTCGTCGTCGCCGAAGTCGAGCAGGCCGTTGACCATGAAGCTCAGCGCGTTCGAATCGCCATTCAGGGCGGTCGAACCGGTGAAGCTACCCGCACCACCCGGCAGGCTGGGAATGCCCGGGGTCGTGAAGCGGCCGGACTTGATGTCGGCTTCACGGAAACCGACTTCGACTTCCGCGCGGAAACCGCCGAAATCGTAACCGACGGTGCCTTCGACATCGTAGCCAGCACGATGATCGAGCGTACCGGCGTTGTTGAAGGTGCCGATATCGAGGTCCAGGTCCTCGACGAGCATTGCGCCGGCACCAACACCAACGTACCAAGAGTTGTCGCGCGCCAGAACCGGCGACGCCAGGGTGGTGGAGGCCAACGCCACAGCGACGGCAAGCTTCCTCATAGTAATTCCCCTTTCAATTTGAGATATACGTCTCGGCAGACGTCCTACTCGCCGCTTTGGTTCCGTGCAAGTGAACAAATCGTCAATCTGTTGCCAAAAAGTCGCACTTTTTTTGTCAACGCACAGAAATTCAGCCTGAAATCAGAATACCCTGCGCGGCGAGTTGCGCGATCAGCGCCGCAATCGCGCCGCGCGCTTCGGAATCGATCACAGCCCCTCCTGCAGGCGGGGCGATCGTCGACGGCTCGACCCACGTCCCACCCTCGAAGCGAAGCCGCGCTCCATCGGCCAGGCGCATGACATGGGTCCCTTCGCGGGGTACCGCAAATCGCCAGCCGCCCGACGTTTGTACTGCAATTGCATCGCCATGTCCGGCCCAGGCGCCGGTCGGCGCGGAGCCGACGATCCAGCATTGGCCCGGCGCGGAGCTGGAAGGCGGCTCCGCCAGCGGTCCCGCCTCGATCGCAGCGTGGACGAGCGCGTCGAGCAGGGTCAGCGCTTCATTGTGCGTCACCTCCTTCTGGGCCTGCGCGACGGCAAGTAGCGGTAATGCAAAGCGCGACGTGGTTGGCGTGTCGGTCATGATCCATCCTTATGTCAAAGCCAGGGAAAGCGGCGGCGACTGCGAAAAATCACCCGTTTGGCGGATTTCTATCTTATGCCCCGGCTCCAGCCCGGCGATCTCGCTGGCGCCGATATTCAGGGTCGGTAACTCCGGCTCCCATGGCCCGACGCCCGGAACCGGCGGTACCAGCGAAACGCGCCACATTTCGCGGGTTTCGCCAAGCGGCTGGTCGACATGGTCGCGCCAGCCGGCGTCGAGGCGGCTTCGTCTTGTCCATCCGATCGTCACGCCGCCCGCACCGTCCGGGCGGATCTGTCCGTGCACGGGCGAAAGTGGTCGCAACGATTGTTCGGCGGCCGCGATGCCGATCTCGGTCAGCGCGGTGCCGTTTCGTGGCGCCCATTGCAGCGTCGATCCGCCTGCGCCCGCCATCACGGCCAGGTCGTCGGGCAGCGTCAGCAACGCTGGATCGTCGAGCAGCACGAACGGCTCGCCCGCCGGATGAATCATCTCGCTCGCGGTCCCGACCCGCCCGCGAAGCAGGCGCGACAGACGCCATTTCCGCGGCCCCACAATCTCGGCTTCGCCGAATTGCAGCAATTCCCTGCCCACCATCGCGCGGTTCGCGCCGCCGAGCAGCGCGGCATCGTCGATCGATTCGAGCGTCATCGAAGGATTGGCCAGTTCGACTACGATCGTGTCAGAAAGGTCGAACAGACAGTCGCTTCCCGCTGCCAGCGGCTCGGCGAGCAGGCCGAGCGCCACCGCCGGACGCACGGTTCCCACCGGGACCGGCTCGGCACCGGCTGGCGAGACGAACCAGCAATCGGCGCCGCGCCAGCCGTCGTTGCTGCCCGCTCCGGCGATCAATATTCGCGGTGCGGAGGCTGCCGGACTCCCCAGATTGGGCAAATCGAACAGGCAGACCATGCCGACCGCGTCGGGCCAGTCGGGAGCGCCGACCGGAACCCCGGGCGCCGCGGGCAGTTCGGTCGCGGGCAGCGGCTGGTAGCGTCGCAGTTCAAGCAAGATTTCGCTGCCGCGAACGGTCCGTCCCGCCAGGCGCCAGCGTCTCCCATCGGCATCGGTCACGACCTGCCCGACGGTCAGCGCCAGCGCGGCCAGGTCGGCGTGCCAGATCGACGTCTCGCGCTCGTCCGCGGCGCGAGAGGCAAGACGCTGCGCCAGCGCCCGCGCCGACGTTGCCGGCAAGACCGCCGGCAGGTCGATCCGCTCTTCGCGCACACCACCGCCTGCAACCTGGCTTGCCTGCTGGCCGAGCTGAAAATCGCGCCCCGGCTCATAGTGGCGCAGGCGGATCGTTCCCGGCAGCGACGACAAAGGCGCTCGCCGCCGTTCGGCCCGATCGCTCGGAGCATCGCCCCGCCGCAGCTCGCAAAAATCGCTCAGCGCCAGCGGATCGCCCGCGCTCGACGCCGGCGCCAAGCGCCAACCGCCAGGTCCGCTCGCCAACAGCACGCCGTCGGCATCGAACAGCGGCGCCAGCGCATCGCGCGCACGGTCGCCCGATGCCGCATAGCCCGAATAGGGCCATGCGCCCTGACAGCGCCCCGCGTCGGCGAGCAGCTTGTCGCCGATCAGTCCGGCATCGATGCTCCCCGCATCGGCTTCGACCTCGAAGGTAAGTGAGGGAATCCGATTGCCGAACGCGCCCAGTTCGAGTTCTTCAAAAACCACATAGGACAGGCCCCGAAAGGCACTCGCCGACCCGATGCCCAGCGCGGATGCGATCAGCGGATCGGCCGCCTGATCCTCGCTCCCGTCATACCAGCGGAAAGTGCAGCGCTCCTGGAAGGTGCCGCTCGTCCCGCGCAGCAGGTTGCCGTCGGCCCAGATGCGCCCGATCGCACGGACGGGGCGCGACGAAAGCGCGATCGCCAGCGACACGGCATAGCTATATTCGGTCGTTGACGGCCGGCCCTTGCCGCCCCCCCCGCTTGGCCCGCCGCTCGATCAGGTCGGTCGCCCAGATGACGCTGCCCGCGACGCGCATCGTCCCGAACAATTGCGGGATCTGCTGGCCATAGGTCGATGCCTGAACCTTCAGATCGGCGAGCCGCGGCCCCTCGCGTCCCTTGGGTTTGAAAATCTCCGCATCGACTTGCTGCCCGACCGCCGCGCCGATCGCAGCGCCGACCGGGCCTCCGACGATCCCGCCTACCACCGTCAACACCAAGGTCGCCATTGCCGTCCCCTCTTATGAAAGCCGCCATCGCGCGGCACCTTGCAGGCTCGTGTCGAGCGGCGTCGCGACCACCCGGCGCAGCCCTGCATGAGCATGGATGAATGCCTCGGGTCCGATCAGACCGAGATGATATTGCCGCGCCGGATAGACGATCAGCAGAACATCGCCGATGCGCATCGGATCGCTGACGCGGATAAAGCCCGCGGCCGCAAACGCGGCCTCGACCTTCTCCAGTGTCCAGCCGCGCAGCGGATAATCCGCCGGCCGCGCCAGCCGCCGACCAGCCGCCGCATAGGCCGCCCACACCAGCCCGACACAATCCAGCCCCGTTGCCGGATCTGTTCCCTGCGGACGGAAACGGACGCCCACCATCGCGCACGCCGCGCGAACGGCGGCCTCCGCGCAATCAACCACCTGGATAGCGGGTCAGAAGGTCATTGCCCGGCAGGTGCGCCTCGCCGCGGAAATTGATCGCATTGGCAAAACGGTCGCGGCAGGTCGCAAGCTGCTTGTCGCATCCCTCGACCAGCCGTACGCGCACCGGACCCGGCGGCTCGAACGCCGGCGCCTCGGCGAGATGGAGGCTCGCTCCGTCGACATCGATCACCGGACTTTCCAATCCGCAATTGGCGCCCTCGATCCACGACAGGTTGCCGAACGCCATGCCGCCGACCGCTGCGTCGAGCGTCACGGCGCGCCCTTCGACGGCCACGACGCGGCGGACATGCGTGCGCGGCGCCAGATCGATCCGGCACGCGCGATCCCCCAGCATCGCGCGGCACGAGGGCGAGGTCGCCGGGCATACGGGCCGGTCGAGCAGCCGCGTCACGCCCTGCAGCTCGGCGGCAAAGGCCGACCCACGCTGTTCGACCGAGCCCAGCGATCCGCGCGCGACCGTCACGGGCGCCGCATCCGGCGCGGTCCAGTCGGTCACGAACAACTCCAGCTCCGCCCCGTCCCAGCGCCCGGCCTCCAGGTCGCGCGCGGCAATCGCATCGCTCGCGATCGCGCCCTCCAGGTCCATCGTCGCGGCATCGAGGCTGTCGCTCGTCTCGATCGCCGAGGGCTTCATCCCCGGCGCCGCGCGATATGCCAACCCGCCGACCATCAGGTCGCGGTCGTGCGACGTGAATCCGATCGCGACCCCGTCGCGTCGCGCCAGCCGCCAGCACCATGCGAGCGTCACCACTTCTTCGCGCAGCCAGTCGGGCGCCGCCATCAGCGTCATGTCGAGCTCCCTTGGGGTGCCCGCACCTCGACCAGCGGCACGCTCGCCAGCTCGCCGGCGAGGAAGGTCGCGCGACTTGCCTCCAGCCGGTCCTCGGCAAAACGCACCGGCACGTCGAACAAAAAACCTGCGCGCACCGCAATCCCCGCCCCCGGCGCAGCGTCGAGCAATATCTCGCCATCGTCCGTCGTCAGGAACGCCGCCGTCTCGATTCCGTCGACCGAGACGCGCACGCTTCCCTCGACCGGCAGCCGGATCGGGCGGACCTGCTCGGCGTCGCCCGCGCCATAACGCTTCACCAACGCGAACTGCCGACGGTCCCCGTCGCCAACCCCGAGGAACTGGTCGTCCGGTCCCGGCAGGCCGTTATCGGCCGCCGAACTGCCATCGAAGGGGTCGCGAAAACGAAACGCGCGCGCCGCCCCGCGCCGTGCGCGAAAGAAATCGCCCAGCAAGCGCACATTGGCCTCTGACCGGATTCCCGGCCCCGCATCATAGCGCATCCGCGGTTCGGCCCATTCACTCGCGCGCTGCTCATGCCCCGACGGCGAGCTCACGATCTGGGTCGAAAATTCGGTCGCGACCACCGCCTCGCGCCCGATCGCGATCGGAAAATCCACCGCATCGAAAGCCTGCACCTCATCCTCCCCGTCAAAGGTCACGAAACCGTCGCGCGCGACCTGCGGCAGCGCCCAGACAAAGGCTCGAGCCACGCCCGCGCGCCGCGCCGCAGCGGCAGCCTCGGCAATCAGCGCCCACTGTGCACGATCCTCGGGCAGCAACACGAACCCGGAAAAATAATGCTGTTCCCCTATGGGATAGCCCAGCCGCACCGCCGTCGCCGCCCGGGCGCGCGCCGTCTCCGCCCCGCGTCCCCCGGTTACCCAGTCATAATCTTCGAGCTGCAGCACATCGAACGCCGGCGCCGCCCATCCCGGCGGCACATTGGCGCGCCGCACTTCGGGCGCCGCCGGGTCGAGCACCGTTGGCAGATAGACGAGCAAATGGCTCACCAGCCCTGCCGCCCCCGCCTCGTCGCGCGCCGCCGCGACCAACGCCGCGGTCGATGCGGCGAGCAGCGCCCCCAGCGCGTCGAGCATCGCCAACTGCGGCGCGTCCAGCGCCTCCCGCAAGTCGGCGATCGGCACGCTCGCGCTCCCGAGCGCAGCCGTCGTCGCCGCATCATAGGCACAGATCCGCCCCTCGCCGGCAATCCACCACCACGGCTCGCCGACCTGGAATTTCAGCGCGAGCCCCGCCGCCGCACCGACAGCGACGAACGCACGCGCGACCGCCTGCAAATATCCCATCGCCTCGACATGCACGGGCGACAACAGCGTCGATGGCGGCTCCCAACCGGTCAGCGCGGGGGACCCGTCGCTCGCGCGCTGCTTCCACTCCTCCGGGCAATAGGCGTCGAAAAGCTCATAGGAGAGCGACCAGATCACGCCGAGCCCCGCCGCCTCGCACGCCGCAGCGAACCCCGCGTGCCAGGCCGCGCACGGCGCATTGAGTGCGCCACCCGCCAAAGTGGCACGAAATACGGCACCATCCGGCGCAAGCCGCATATAATGGCTCATCCCGACATAGTGGACGACGTCGCCGCGATAGCCGAGTTGCACGACCTGCCGCACCAGCCGCGCCGGGGACAGATGGTAGCTGTCGTCATAGCCGTTCGCGATGCCCAGCCCCCCTTTAGCCGGGTCCAGTTCGGGCATCACGACATCGCCGATCGCAAGCACCGATCCCGAACCCCAGCAGGCGATGTCGCTCATCTCCGCCCAGCCCTGCACGGGCGCCGGAAGCACAGCGTCGTCGCCGTCATAGCCCGGCGGAACCAGCGAAATGAACATCCGGTCGATGTCGCCCGCCCACACCGGATCGGCCTCGTCCGGAAGCAGGAACCCGCCGTCGAGCGCGTTGAAATCGAGCGTGACGACGGCATCCTCCGCCGTTCCCACCGCATAATTCCACAGCCGCACATACCAGGCACGCGCTTCCCCTGCGGCATCGCGCCCCTCGATCGTCAGCGTCGGCCCGTGCAGTGCGTCGAGCGCCTTCACGCCGCCCGACCGCCAGCGGAAGCTCAGCTGCGTATTCCGGAAATCGCGCTTCGTCTCATAAGCGAGCAGCGGGTGATCCCAGCGATCTTCACTCTCCCATATGAGCCCCGCCAGATCCTGCTTTTGATAAAAGACCGCCTCGACGCGCAGCGCGCCCGGGACGTCGCTCGTCACGCTCGCCATCATCGGCCGCGCGAAATCGATCGTCCAGAAGCGCGGATCGAACCGCTTGAGCCAGCCTTTCCTGTGATGCGGCTCGGCGGTCGCCACCAACGCCCAACCCATCAGTCTTCGCCCGCCGCCACCGCGCGCCGTACCGCGCGCGCCAGCTGCCGCCCCGTCTGTGCCAACCGCTGTGGTTCGCTGCCCGGCTCACCCCGCACATTCACCGTGATCGCGATATTTCGTACGCTGCCGCCCGCCGCCTCGATCCGCCCGCTCGTCGTCGGAACGAACAGTTCGGGGCCACGCTCGCCGACGCGATAGGCGCGCCCCGCACTCACCGGCCCGCCGGTCGCGCGACCCGGTGCGCCGAACAGCGCCATCGCGATCGAGGTGCCGAGCGACAGCAATCCCTCGCCGCCCGATCCACCGCCCGCCGCACCGACGCCATTCGAAATCGCCGCCCGCGCAATATCGGCCATGACCGAAAGCGCGAGCCGCTTCAGATCCTCGAACCCCATCTTGCCGCTGACGATCGCGCGCGACAGTGCCCGCTCGATCGCGCGCCCCGTCCGATCGGCTTCGACAACCAGCGGCCCGCCAAGCTCGGCGCGCAGCGCTGCTATGTCGCGCCGGAACGCCCCGGTATCGGCGCGCACCGCGACGACCATTTCGTCGATCTCATCCATCGGGAAATCTCTCCATCATCGCCGCCAGCGCCGACCCGTCGAAACAGGGCTCCGCCGCACTATCGAGCCACCCGGCCAGCACCGCGCGAACATCGGCCGGCGTCGCCGCCCAGAATTCGTCGGGCCGCCACCCCGCGACGCGCGCCATCACCCCCGCGAGCGCGATCGCCGCGGGCCCAAGCCGATCCTCCGCCACATCATCGCCCTTGCAATATCTGCCCCAGCAGCGCGCGCAGCGCCGGGGTCACGGCCGCCAGTCCCTGCGCGACCACCGCCTCGCCGATCTCTTCGCGCGTCAACGTCTCGGGTCGTTCCCTGACACAGTGCCAGAACAGGCCGGCAAGCTCGCCCAGCCCCAGCCGCCCGTCGGCAGCGCGTTCGACCAGGCCGAAGATCGGCCCCAACTCGGCCTCGGCGGCGACCAGCGCCGCAAAGCTCGGCCGCAAAATCAGCCGCCGCCCGCCGACCGTCAGCTCCGCCTCGCCGCGGAGCATGTTGGCCCTGCTCACAGGCTCACCACCGCGCCGCTCGACTCAAGGTTCAGCGTGTAGTTGCGCTCGCCATTATAATCGCCGGCATAGTCGAGCCGCGTGACGAGGAAACGCCCGCGCATCCGCTCGCCGCTTTCGAAGCTCAGCTCATAATCGTCGATGGTCCCGGACAAAGCATGACCACGCAGCCGCACCTCGGCGTCCGAACCCGTAAAAATTCCCGCCGCACTCACCGAGACCGATCGCACTCCCGCGCCCGACAGCAGCTCGCGCCACCCGCCCGAATCCTTCGTCGTCACGTTCACCGCCTCGCCGTTCACCGACAATTGGGTCGTACGAAGCCCCGCCACGGTGCGGTACGTCGGCGGCGCTTCGCCGTCGCCGACCTTGAGCAGAAAATCGCTCCCATTTTCGATAGCCATCGTCTAACCTCCTCAAAATATAATCATGCGGAATGGGGAGTCGCAGGATGCTGATCACGACATTGCTTTTGGCCGTCATGGCGCAGTCGCCCTCGGCGATGGTGGACACGACGCGCGTTGCCTTCACCAAATGCTTGCGCGACGACATGAAGAAGGCGCTCGAGGCCAAGGTCGAAGACGTCCAATATGAAATGCAGGTAAAATCGAACTGCGGGACCGAACGCGAGGCGTTCCGCAAGGCGGTAATCGCGCTCGGCCGATCGGGTGGCGATTCCGAAGCGGTCGCGGCCGAGGACGCCGACCTGCAGATCGAGGATTATCACGCCAATTTCACCGAAAAGTTCAAGGACTATAAGTCGACCAACACGATGCCCGGCGAGTAGCGAAAACGCCGCTCGCGAAAGCGGCGATCACCGCCTTCGCAAAGCCCGATTGGCCACCCCCTATTCCGCCAGACAACGGCATCGCACCGTCGTTTCATGGCGCCAGCCGCCGTCGCGCGCAAAGGTGAAGCGCGTCCGCACGACCCGCGCGCCCACGACCGTCCAGTCGCCCGCCGCACCGCGCAACGCTGCGGCAGTCGCCTCGATCCGCGCGACGGCGCCGCGGTCGGCGCTCTCGCCGACGCCGTTCAGCACCAACGCCAATTGCACTTCCCGCCCCGCCCGGTCCTTGGTACCCCAGTCGCGGCCTTCGGCCCCGCCTACCGAGACATAAGGCGCGCTCGCCCGCGGCGGGACGCCATCGAACACGCCGTGCACCAGCCCCGCGAGTTCAGCATCGCCCGCCAGCAGAGCGATCGCCTTCGCGCGCACCGCCTGCTCGGCGCCGCTCATCGCACGCTTCCCAGCGTCACCCGCCGCCACGGCTGCCATAGTGCGGCGATCGCTGCCGGCGGGGCCGCGCCCGCGCCGTCGCGCGCGTCGTGCAAATGCTGCGTCATCCGGATGATGCCCTGGCGGATCGCCTCGGGAACGCCGTTGGCGCCCTCGGCCATGCCGGCGCGATAGATAATGCGCGCACCCACCGCGTCGGCCGAATCGGCCACGGCGACGCACGCGCTGCCGTCGCGAGCGATCGTCACGCGATACGCCTGCTCGCCCAGCGGCTGTTCGCTGCCGTCCGGCGAGAGCAATATCACGCTGTCGACCGCGACGACGGGCCGCGCGCCGAGCAGGATGCGGTCCGCCGGCAGCGGCCCCACCTCCTCCCCCATGCGCACCATCAGCCACTGGCCTATGAACGCCTCGCAGATATTGGTCGCCGCGCGCACCAGTCCTGCGATCACGGCGTCGTCGATCGTCGTGCCCAGCCGCAGCCAGCCGCGCGCCTCGTTCAGGCTAACCGGGGTCTCGCCCGGCGACAGGCTTTCCACCATCATCGCTCCTCCACCCGCACGGTCATCGACCGCTCATCGATCTGTCCGTCGCTCATCGTCACGCGATTGGTGACGCGATAGACGCGCCCCGCGATCCCGCCCGCCAGCGTGACGGTGACCTCCATCAGATCGTGTGCGCCGCCGGCTACGGTCACGCCGCCCTCCTCCACCGGCATCACCGACCAGTCGCTGGCAACGACCGCCTGGCCCGCCGGATACGCCGCCGACCAATCGAACTCGAAGTCGATCCGCGTGCCCGGATCCTTCACCATCATCGTCATCATCTCCCCCTTCCCGTCAGGGCTTGCGCAAGGTCACGCGCCGCGCCGCTTCGCGCACCCGCGGCAGGACCGTCTGCGGCGCCGCCGGTTCGGGTCCGGCCCATTCGCTTGGCAGATCGCGCCGCGCGACATCGCCGATCGCGCGCGCGGCCAATGCCGATCCGTCCGTCATGCCATGGTCTCCAGCGCCGCAAGGCGCGCGTCCTGCGCCGCGATGAGGAACATCGCCAGCTGGTCGGTGCGTAAGCCGAAGCGGTCGCCGGCGGATCCGCCCTCGCCCGCCGCTGCCTCGTCCCATTGGTCATGACACAGAAAGGCATAGCGGCTGCTCGGCGCCGCGCCGTCGGCGATCGGCTCGATCAGCCCTTCGTCGGCCATGATCGCCCACACCGCCTGCGCGCGCGCGCCAAAATGCAGCCGCGCGCCCGCTTCGCCCTTCACGGCGATGGCGGCATTCCACTGGAAAAAGCCGAGTTCGCCGATGATGCGCCGCGCCGCGCGCAATTCAGCCTCGGTCGCCGTGCCGCGCCAAGTTTTTTCGCGCGTGTCGGAGGTGTTGATCGTGCCGGTCGCGGCATAGACGACCGACCAGCGCAAGCCGGACGTGCCGAGTGTTTGAGCATTGTCAGTGCCGGGCGCGGTACCGCCCGATGCGTTGACGAGCAACCGGATCGCTCCGCTCGTTACAAGCCCCAGATTGGCCCCCGACGCTCGCATCCCCATATTCGGCGCGGCCGCGAAACTATAGGTCGGCGCGGCCGAAGTGCCATCGGGCGCTGCCATCTGTCCGCTATTCAGCTTCAGCCCGCTCGCGTCGAGCCGTGCGACCTCGCTCGCCGCAATGTCGAAGGCCACCGCGCCGTCGAGCATGCGAAGCCCGTCGCGGCCCGCCCCGGCTCCCGCGACGTTGAACAGACCGATCGCGCCGCCATCGGCAAAGACGCGCAGCCGCTGGCCGCCATCCTTGCCGATGTCGAGCACGTCGCCATCGGTCGGGCGCTGTATCTCGATCGCGCCGCCGGCCGCGGCACCCAGCGGACCGTTCAGCATATAGCGGCCGTCGGGGCCGCGAAACGCGAGTGCCGACAGCGGGATGTTGATCCATCCGGCGCCGCGGCGAACCGTCACCGCGTCCGTCGCTTCGCCCGCGACCACGCTTCCATGCGTCGTCGACAGCGGCTGCTTCGCGTCGAGCGCATCCGCCAGCCCGGCCAGCTCGCCATCGAACGCCGCCATGTCTGCTGCCAGCGTCGCCGCGCGCGTGTCGGCGGCCGCGAACCAGCCCGCGCCGACGGTCAGCGCGATCGTTTTCAGCCCGGCCGTGAAATCCACCGCCGCGCCATCGTTCGACGATGCGGCCACCACGTCGCGAAGCAGGCGGCCGTCAGCGCCGATTCGGCCGGTCCCGACCTCCCATTGTTCGGGGCGGGCGATCCCCGCGACGGCATAGTCAAACGAAACGCCGGGCGGCACGGCGTCGGCAAAGCGGCGATGACCGGGCACCGCGCCGGTCGGCGTCAGCGGCCCGGTCCCGCCCTCTTGCGCAAGTTCGCGCACCAGGTCGGCGAAAAATGGGGTCGGCATGGCAGGGCCATCCTTTCAGGAACGAATTTTTCAATGGGAGAAAATGCGGGCCGCCATTTCATTCAGTCCGAGGCGAAGGCCGGACCGGGCGGAAGGGTGGTCGGCATTTGGCGCCCGGCTCCGCCCCGAAAGGGTTGGACGGGCCGGGCGCCCTCGCGCACCAGCGCGTTAGCTGGCAGCGAATTTCATCAGCTTGATGGCCTGCGAATCGATGATCGCTCCGCCTACCCTTTTGGTTGCATAGAAATGCACGAAGGGCTTGTTGCTGAACGGATCGCGCAGGATACGCGTCTCGCCGCGGTCGGCGATCAGGTAGCCCGCGCGGAAATTGCCGAAGGCGATCGACAGGCTGTTCGCACCCACATCGGGCATGTCCTCGGCCTCGACCACCGGATAGCCGAGCAAGGTCGCCGCCTGCCCCTCGACCATTCCCGGCTGCCAGATGAAGGCGCCGTCGCTCGTCTTGAACTTGCGGATGCGGCTCAGCGTGTCCGAATTCATCACCCAGCACGCGCCCTGCCGGTACGGTGCCTTCAGCGAGTGGACCAGCTCGACCAGCTTGTCCTGCGGGTTCGACGCCGGGAAAGCGCCCGCAGCCCCCGTCGCGAGGTGTTGCAGCGTCCCGAAGGCGCGCACGCTGTCGAACTCGTTCGTCGTCGAATAGGTCAGGAACCCTTTCGGCCGGTTCGTGCCATTGCCGTTCACGAAGGCGCTGCCCTCCGCCACCGCGAACTCGCGCCCCAGCTGTTCGGCGAGCCAGTCCTCGACGTTGAACATCGCATCGTCGAGCATCGCCTGGCTCGCCGCCGGATTGGCGTAAAGCTCGCCCGACGGCGGCGCGATCTCGGCAAAGCTGCGCGTCGCGGTTTCGGGACGCGCCGCCGTCTCGCCGACCCAGCCCGTGCCCATCGATCCCGTCGCGACCAGCTTGCGGTATCCGCTCGTCCCCGTCTGCACGACGGTCGCGATGCTGCGGATCGGCGACAGCGACTTCAGCGTCGCGGCGATCGTCCCGTCAATCTCGCGCGGCACCGCATAGCCGCCCTCGCCGCCGCTGGCCCCCGACAGGCTCTTCATCTCGACCCCGGCATCGATCCCGCGCCGCAGATACCGCTCGACAAAGGCACCCAGCGCCGGATCGGCCGCCTTCGCCCCGTCGAGCGGCAGCCGCGCCGCCGCCACCGTCTGCGCATCGACCTGTGCCTTCAGCGCCGCCACCGACGCCTTCAGTTCATCGACCGCCTCCGCCGCCAGCACCGCATCGAACGCTCCGTCGAGCGCATCCGCCTTCACTTCCATATTGTCCATGCTTGTCACTCCTTCACCAAATCCACCGCAATCACCCGCGCCAAAGGCTGCATCGGCATCGCCACCAGGCTCACCTCGGCCAGGTCGAGCCCCAGCAATTCGCGCGGTTCCTTCCCGCGCGACGCCGTCACCCGGTATCCGAAAGACAATCCCGTCAACGCCCCGCGCGCGACCAGCGCCGCCGCAGTTGGATGCGTTACCCGCGCCACGACGCGCAGCCCGCGCTTGTCCTCGCCCAATGTCTCGATCGTGCCGATGCTCGCCCCCGGCCGATGCTGCCAAAGCAAGGGCACGGCGCGTCCTGCCCTCAGGCTCGCCGCAAACGCCCCCGCCCGCACGACATCGCCCCCTCGATCGACCCGGTCGAACACCGAAGCATAGCCCGCGAACCGGACTCCGCCCTCCCGTTCAGGGGAGCGGCCAGGGGTGGCGGCCCGTGCCCTCGCGCCAGCGCTCACTTCAACAGCCCCGGCAGCCCCAGCTTCACCGCCAGCCCGACGACCACCAGCGCCAGCACGCAACGCACCGCCCAATCGACGACCGCCGCCCACACGCTCTTCTTCGCATCGCGCCACGCGCCGAGCAGCTGGCGCAGATCGCTCACATCGTCGCGCGCCGCCTCATCCGCGAGCCCGAGCCGCGCCAGCGCCCGCCGCGCGCCCAACTCGCTCGCTTCCTCCACGACCGCGCGCAGCAGCGCGGCATCGGGCGCTCCGGCCGCACTCGTTCCCGCCAGCGCGATCAACCGCGCCAGCGCCTCGTCCTCGTCCATGTCGAAATCCTCATGAAAATCCCTCCCCCTTGGATGGGGGAGGGTTGCGCAGCCTTGGCAGCTCGCTGCCCAGGCGAAGCTGGGTGGGGGTGGCCCGCTGCCGGCGAAACCTACCCCAATCCCAACAGCGCCTTCTTCTCCTCCGCCGTCAGCCAGTCCGCCGCCGACACCTCGCGCCACAGCGCCATCCGGTCCTCGGCCAGCGCCGGCACCTTATCCAGATCGACGCGCAGCTCGGCGCCATCGAACCACCCGGCCAGCCCCTGTGCCACCGCCCCCAAAATCTTCGCGCACAAAGGCAGCACCGTCAGCCGCCACAGCGCGCGATTTGCCTCGCGATAATTGGCGTAGGTCGCATCGCCCGGCAGCCCGAGCAGCATCGGCGGCACCCCGAACGCCATCGCGATCTCGCGCGCACTCGAATCCTTGAGCGCGAGGAAATCCATCTCCGCCGGCGACAATGATAGCGCCTGCCACTTGAGCCCGCCTTCGAGTAGCAACGGCCGCCCCGCATTCGCACCGCCCGCAAAGCTCTCGGCCAGCTCCTCGCGCAGCCGGTCGACCTGTTCCGCCGACAGCGGCATGAACTTGTCGCCCGGATCGTGCACCAGCGCCCCCGAAGGCCGCGCCGCATTGTCGAGCAAAGCCGAATTCCACTTCGCGGCGGCGTTGTGCGATGCGATCGCGCCAGACGCGGCGCCCAGACACCCTGCGCCATAATGATCGTCGAGCGGATGCAGCGCCTTCACATGCACGACCGCGATGCGTCCCGCGCCATCTTCGGCGGGCAGCACCACCGCGCTCCCGCCCGCTTTATACCGATAGGCGACCGGCCATCCGCGCGCGTCCGCCTCGACCGTCACCCGCTCGGGCCGCAGCGCAAACAGCTCCGCCGGCGCCCCCGCGCCATCTGCCAATATCTGCACATATCCATTGCCGTGCAGCAGCAGCTGCGCTGCCAAAGTCTCGACCAGTCCCTGCCCGCCCGACGACGCCGCCACCAGCGACGCCAGCGCCGGATCGCTCGCGACGATCGGCGCACTGCCCGCCGCCTCGGCAACGAGCCGCACCGCCCGCTGCACGATCGCATTGGACAAATAGCCCTCGCGGACCTGCACCTCCCAGCTGAGCGGCGCGGGCGCCGACCACGTCTCATACACACGCGACAAAGCGGGCCGCGCAGCATGCTGCGCGGCCTTGCGGCCAAACCAGTTCATGATCATCTCCTGCAATCGCAAAATGAGGGCTGTCGTGGCTGTCTTTCGATCCTCCCTGCCACCTCCCCATGGCTTCGCCATAGGGAGGATCAGGCGGTCCTATCCGGCTCGTCTTGGTTCAAACCCGCCGCACCCCCGGCCCTCGCCCCTTCCGCAGCCCCTCCTGCAACGCCGCCAGCGCCCAGACGCAAGCATCCGCCCGATCCGGCGACCGCCCCGGCCCCGCATAGCCGCCGCCAACCTGCAATCCGCAAAGCTGGTCCTCAAGGCTCTCGAATACCCCCGCATGCACCACATCGCCACGCTCATAGGCCAGCGCCACCGGCTCCGCGCGCCGCGCCTTGCCGATGCTCGCATGCACCGGCACGACGGGCAGCGCGACATCGGCCTGGCGCAGCGTGCCCTCGACCATCTCGCCCCCCATATTGCTCTCGGCCACGACGCGGTCGGCGCCCCAGCGCGCCGCCGCCGCCGCGACCGCCTGCGCCCAGACATGCGGCGGCGGATTTTCGACGCTCGCGTCCTCGACCACCGCCAGCCGCTCGTCGCGCAACTGCGCCGCGACCACGATCCCGCACGCATCGCCGTTTGCCGTCGCCGGCGGGTCGACACCGATCACGACGCGCATCGGCTTGCCGACGCTCGCCGCCTCGACGCGGCACCGCTCGACCAGCGCCCGCGTCCACAGCGCGCCCTCGACATCCTCGAGCAACTCGCCACGCAGTTCCTGCCGCCCCAGCCGCGTCCCGCCATAGATCGCGTCCATCGTCGCCAGCCATTGCGGCGACAGGTTGAGGCAATTGTCCCCTGTGCTCCCGCCGGTCGTTTCGACACCCTTTTCCTTCATCAACCGCCTTACCAGCGGCACCCCGCGCGGCGTCGTCGTCGCAACCACACGCGGGTTGTCGCCGATCCGCATCGTCAGCATCAGATTGTCCCACGCCGCTTCGCCCTGCGGCCATTTGGCGATTTCGTCGCACCAGGCCGCCGAATGTTCGGGGCCGCGCAGACTCTCGGGCTCCGCTGCTGAATAAAGCGTCGCCACCGCGCCGTTTGCCCAACTCAGCCGGCGGAGGCTGCTTTCATACTCGGGTCGCACATCATCGGGCGCAATGGACAGCAAGCCGCTCTCCCCCTCGACCATCACCTGCCGCGCCTCGTGCAACGACGCCGCGACGAGCGCGATCCGCGCGCCGGGATGGGCTTCGGCATAACCGCGCACCCATTCGGCCCCCGCGCGCGTCTTGCCGAAGCCGCGTCCCGCGAGCAGCATCCAGACGTGCCAGTCGCCTTGCGGCGGGCATTGGTCGGCGCGCCGCCACCAGCTCCAGTCGCCGAGCAGCCTTTCGGCCGATGTGTCGTTTACCCTGCGCGCCCACGCCGCGAACTCTTCAGGCGCCAACCTCAGCAGTTCGGAAAGCCCCTTCAAACCCGACCATCCTCGCCATCGCCTTCCGCCGCCATCCGGGCGCGCATCGCTTCCAGCTTGGCGATCAATCTGGCTTTGGCGCTGCCCCTCGGTGCGCCGTTCGTACCCGGAAGTTTCGCCCCGCGCACCGCCGCCCGGTGTGCCGCGAGCAACGAAAGCCCGAGCCGGTATTTCTGCGCGCGCGACTTCAGCGTCGCATCCTTCACATTGCCCGTGGGCGCGATCAGCGCCTCGGACAATAATTCGGCCTCAAGCCGGGCAAAGCCTTCGCACAACGCTTCATGCCAGCGCGCCGCGAAGGCGCTGTTGCGCCGGCGCTCGCGGTACATCGCGTTCGCGGAAACCCCCGCTGTGCGGGCCGAGGCGGCAACGTTCGACGATTCGGCGAGGGCTTCCAGGAATAGATCCTGCTGCCGCCGGCCAGGCCGTGCATCGCCGGTGCCGCCCGCCGTCTTTCCGGCCTGTCCCATCACTCGCCTCCCGAAAAGATTCGGGCCGGAACGCTCTCCCGAAAACGGAAGGGCGCCGGCCCGAATCGCAATTCTTCATGATGTGACACTTGTGGCGTTTATGTAGTTTGCAAACCCACTCACCCGCCCCGCAGATACGGGATGGCGGAAATCAGCCCCGCAACGAATGCGCCAGCGACAACAGCGGTAAGCAGCCAGTAATTAGCCGCTTCCGCTCGCTCTTTCCAATCTGGTTCGTGGTTCATCCGGTCGGTGTGACAGGCCGGGATTATGTAGGAAAGACTTATCGTGGTGCTGGTTTAGTCCTAGCCTTCCCGCTTCGAGTCGGGAGGGACACAGTGACCTACAATCTATTTATTGCTTATGATCTAGATGCGCCCGGTCAAAACTATGACGCCGTTCGCGACGCTATCAAAGACCTCGGCAAATGGCACCAGTTTCAATATTCACTTTTTTACGTGAACACGCCCCACGATCCCGGCGCAGCTTTTGCTCTCGTTCACGCTGCAATGGATTCCAACGACAAGCTCGTCGTCATTGATGCGGTAGGAGGGGTGGTCAGCACTTGGGATAACCCGCCCATCGACGCGATAAACGCCGTCTGGACCCAAGTTTAAGGAAAAGCGATCTGGGCCGGGGCTAATCTGCATGACAGGCATCTAGATACCACAGGTATCATGATACCTCCACCACTTTTGTTATCGCCGCTGGTCTAGCAAGTGCTCCCAGAAAGTTTGCAGGCGGCGGTTAGTCTCTGCAAGGTGATCGTTTGTTTTCAAGAGCGTGAAAAAAATGATCGTCCCCACGCCAATGATGGCCCAAAACTCCGCACTCATTTCGGTTTCTCCACCGGCTTATGCTTCACCAGCTTCCCTAGGCGCTCGTCGAAGCGCTTGGGGTCGTCGTCGGTTTCGAGGTCGCGCGCGGCCTGTTTGAACTTGTCGAGTTGGGATTTGTCAGGCTGGGTCATGCTGGCTCTCGTCAGCGACAGTGAACAGATTATCGCCGTCCAGCTTGTTCGGCCGGCAAATGTCTAGTTCCCCGCCGTCAGCTCGCTTCACGCCGATCAAGCCAAGGAGATCGTTCCCGTCGTAGGTGTGCAATTGGTCGAGGTTCCAATGAACGGCTGTCGCCAAGTGTATCCCGTCGCTCGGCTTTTTCATCTTATCGTGAGAGCGCAGTAAGGATCGTGCCAATCGCGCAATTTCGATATCGACCTGAACGACCTTGACGAAATCGGCGTCGAATAAGCCGTCAATGCGCGCGTCGCTGTCGGCTGCGCCGTTCGCCCATTGGCCATCGCACTTCACCTTATAGACCTCGGCGATGCAAAAGGCGCTTGTCCAAATTTCGACATGCCCGAGGCG
The DNA here is from genome assembly GCF_013410105.1 of Sphingopyxis sp. JAI108. GTDB lineage: Bacteria > Pseudomonadota > Alphaproteobacteria > Sphingomonadales > Sphingomonadaceae > Sphingopyxis > Sphingopyxis chilensis. The sequence continues at coordinate 745,346 of NZ_JACCCJ010000001.1, read as the reverse complement.
CGCGCTTTCCCATACATGCTGGAGAGCTTGCATCTTTTCAGTTTCGCCGTTGAGCAGGCCTAGCCATGCGCAGGCATCCCAATAGACCCGTTTTTTTTCAGCCATCGTAGCCCCACAGATCGTTGAGGTGGTCTTGCGGAGACTTCCCGTTGGTTATGTTCATGGAGCGCAGGGCGGGCAGATCGACTTCTGGCGAAACTACATCCGTAACCTTGGTCGCGCGAACGCGGCAAATTTCGCCCTGCGCATTATAAAATATCTCGCCCTGAACCCGGACCCGTTTACCGTCCCAGGCATCGGCCCAGCTATGAGACTTGCCAGCTTCCTTAGCCGCTTGCTCCGTCAATACAGCGGGAATCGTTTTGCCGGTAAGGCGCTCTCTCACGTAAAGCGCCGGACTGCCCTTGTACGTCGCCGCTTGGGCGACATTGGCATCAATGCTGCCAAATTCCGAATGAGTGCGGTCCACAACTTCCGCTTCTTTGTCGCTCTCGAAGCGCTCAATCGACTTGAGCCATTGACGCGCCACCCGCTCGACAACCACAGTTTGAGGTAGCTCACCATCCAGATCAAAAACCGTGCGTCCCACTCCATTGAGGTTTCGGCGGAGCAAATCTTTCGCGACGTTGAAATGGCTCTCGATCCAAGGGGCAACGATACCCTTGTCCAAGTCGGCGACGCCAGAATAGAAGCGGCGCTTCCCCTGAAACAGGATGGGTGCAACGGCTACCGTGGGATCGGTCGAATATGCCTCTGCTGTGGCAGTCGCCGGGCTATTCTTGGACATCGACACCAGCCGCCACCGGATGGTGCCGCCACCCTCTTCCTGCTCTACAGCAGCTGCCAGAAATTCGAAGGCGTCGAGAAACTGGTGCAAGGTATCGGCAACGGAGAGGGGGCCATCCTCACCGAGGTTCGATTCGACCTGAACAGTGACGCGTTCGCTTGCCATTAACCCAACTCCGACGAAAGGGTAGCATGGCCCAATGCCATTGTGAATCGGTTAATTTATCTAGGTTTTTCGCGGCTTACAGCTAGTTAGCTGCTGTATAGGTCAGGCGCTTGCCAACGATGCCCCGCACGGCAGCGACGGCCCGTCCGCGATCATCAATGCCGTTCGCCTGACGGGTGTTATACCGGAACTCAAATTCGGCGAGGTAGCGGTGCAGATGCTGTTCGCCACAATGCTGATAGACGCCCTTCATACCCCGCTTGAAAATCGAGAACGCGCCTTCGACGGTGTTGGTGTGGATCGTGCGATCCTTGTAATCGACATACTGGCGCGCGCCGTGCAGCGTCGTGCCATGCTCGGCAAACTCGCGGCCGATCTTCTTATACATCTTCGCTTCGTCCGTCATCAAACGGGCTTCGCGGGCAATGTTGTTGAGAACGATGGGGTGGACCTCATCGGCGCGGAACTTGTCGAACGTGAACGAGCGCATGGTGCCGCTCTCGCGGTCCACAAGGGCGATAACGCCGAACTTGTGAGCCGTGCCAGCCTTGGCGCCGCGACGGCCTTCCTTGGTGCCGAAATAGGTTTCATCGACCTCCACAGCGCCGCCGCCCGAACCGAACGGCGCGGCAAGGTCGCCCGAACGCATGGCTTCGCGGATACGGTGGGCGAGGAACCAAGCCGTCTTATACTGCACCTCAAGGATGCGGCCAAGCTGGTGGGCCGAAATGCCCTTCTTGCTCGACGCGATCAGGTGGACGGCCTGCAGCATCTTGTGAAGCGGCATACGGGCATGCTCGAACACGGTGCCAACCTTGACGGTGAACTGCTTGCGGCACTCGCCACACTTTTTCAGGCCGTGACGGAGCGCGCCTTCCGGCGTTTTCAGGGTCGGCTTGCCGCGAACGCCCGACAGGTCATAGACCCGACCGCCCACCACACCGCAATGCGGGCAGACGACGCCGTCAGCCCAAACGATGCTTTCCAGATGCTCGAAAGCCTTGGCTTCGTCGTGGAAGTAGGGGGAAGAAAGAACCGACATGGTGATATGCTCCGTTGATGAGCATTATCTAGCGCAATCGGTTGGGTTTGTAAACTACATAATCGCGACACTTGTGCCATATCAGCGTTACGATGTCAAGGTATTTTAACCCATATGGTTTTTATCTGGATCAGGCGACAGAATGCCAATTTTGCAATTCGCGGCGGAACCTTATTCGACCGCCGGCGTATCAGGGTGGGGTCTCGCCATTTTCAGGCTGGAGTAACCATCATCGAACCCCGAACCCTTGCCGCTTACGCCATCATCTTCCTGATGGTCGGCACCGCAGTCTATCTCATCGCCCGGTTCAGGCGCGAACGAGCGCGACAGCGCGACATTTTGCGCGGACGATATCGCAACCATCCGTAAGCACGGGAGAGGCTAGGCGCACCGGCGCGGGATCGACTCCGCGCCCCGCGCCGGCGGCGGCATCGGCCCAGAGTATCGCGCGTTCCGCGATCAGAACCCGTAGCGCAGCGTCACGCGCACGTTGCGCGGTTCGCCATAGATGAAGCCCCCGAACCAGCTATTGGTGTTGTAATAGGCCTTGTCGAAGACATTGTTGACATTGACCTGGAGCGACAGCGCCTCGGTCACGTCATAGGCGCCCATCAGGTTCACCAGTGCATAGGCTTTTTGCCCGACCGGTTCGATCACGCCCGTTGCGGGATTTTCGGCCGTCTGCGGCGGCCGGCTTTCCCAACGGAGCGAGCCCCCGAGGCTGAAGCCGCCCAGCGCGCCGCCGAATTCATATTTCGTTGCCATGCGGAACACGCGCCGCGGCTGGTGCGCCTGCACATTGATGCCGTCGGGATCCTTCGCCTTGAAATGGCTCCACCCGGCGCTGATGTCCCAGCCCCGAAACGGCTCGCCCTGCATTTCGAGCTCGTATCCCTTCGACACGACGCCCTGCGCCGGACGCGAGGCGATGTCGGTGGTGCCGGGCACGAAATAGGGATCGCCCGTTTCGGGGTCGATGTCGGGAACCGCGAAATTACTCTGCTCGATGCGGAAGACCGCGGCCGATGCGCGCAGCCGCCCGCCCATCAGGTCGGCCTTCAGCCCCGCTTCGTAATTGTCGCCTTCGAGCGGGGCGAGATAGCGTCCGGTGCGATCGCGCGCGGTCTGCGGATTGAAGATGCTCGTATAGCTCGCATAGGCGGAGAGGACGTCGTTGAAGTCGAGGACCAGCCCCGCATAGGGGGTGAATATATTCTTGTGCTCGATCCGATAGGGTGCAGGCGTGTAAAGCGCTTCCTCCTCGTCGCGCGTCCACGAACTCAGGCGCCCGCCGGCGATCAGCTTGAGCCGGTCGAGGATCTGGAAGCGCGTCGCGCCATAGACCGCGGTCTGCTCGGTCGTACCGAAACCGCTCATGCGATAGCGTTCGCCCCATATGGGTTCCGGATAACTGCCATCCCACGCATTGAAGTCGCCGACCGGCGCGACGCTCGCGGGATCCGGATCGCGGTTGGTCCAGCCGCCCTTCTGGCGGCTGTACATTGCGCCGAACACCAGCTCATGCCGCCGCCCGAAGAGCTGGTAATCGCCCTTGGCCTGCAGGTTGGCGCTCCACTGCTTCGGCTTGGAGAGATACCAATAGGGCCACACCTCCATGTCCAGCCCCGTCGCGCGGTCGGGATTGCCCCACAGCCAGATCAGCTTCGAATCCTCGGTCTGCTCGAAATAGGAGACATCGCCGCGCAATTGCCAGCTACCGCCCAGATCCTGCTCGATCGAAACGAACGCCGCCTTTTCGGTGGTGTCCCATGCGTTCCAGTCGGCGCCGGTCGTCCGCGAGCGCGCCCAGTCGGGCCGCGAGCCGTCGGCATACCAATAGGGCAGCTGCGCCCACATCACCCCGTCGCGCTCGTCCCTTTGATAGCTCGCCCCGGCGCTCAGCCGGGTGTCGGGGCCGAGGTCGGCGGCGATCGTGCCATAGAGGGTGAAGCCTTTGCTGCTTTCGAGGTCGACGAAAGCATCCTGCGAATAGACTTCGGCTACAAGGCGGGCGCGCACCGAGCCGTCGACGGTCAGCGGCGCGCCGATGTCGATCATCCCCGAAAAATGGTTCCACGAACCCGCTTCGAGATTCACCTCGCCGGTCAGTTCGCGCGCGTCGGCGCGCTTGCGAACCATATTGATCGACGCCGAAGGCTCGCCCGCGCCCTGCAGCAGGCCGGTCGCGCCGCGGATGACCTCGACCCGGTCATAGATGGCGGTGCTGGTTTCCTCGAGCCCGACATTGCCCGTCGCGAACGGCAGGCCGTCGAGCTGGAAGGCGGTGATGTCGAAACCGCGCGCCGAAAGCAGGTTGCGCCCGCGATCGACCCGCTTCACCGAAAGGCCGGTGGTATATTCCAGCACGTCGGCCACCGTCGATGCCGCCTGGTCGTCGATCTGTTCGCGCGTGATGATCGTGATCGACTGCGGCGTCTCGCGCGGGGTCAGGTCGAGGCCTGTGGCCGCCCTATTGCGGTCGATGCCGCTGCCATAGACGACGATCATGTCGTCCTTGCGGCCGCTCGCCTCACCCTTCTTCTGCTCCAAAGCCGCTTCCTGGGCAAAGGCCGGAACCGAAAGGGCGCTGGCGGCGAGCAGCGCGAATTTGAAGACCAGACGATACGAACGAAACATGGTGCCCCCACTATCCCTGCAACAACGAGCAGCCCCTAAACTAATTGCAATTGCGACGCAATAGAGGCAAAATATTGTCGCGAGCCGAAAGATGATCGACGGCGCCGAGACAGGATGGGATCGACTGCGACACCGTCCGGCGCTAGCGTCAGGAGCCCGCGGCAGGTCGGAGGCGTTGAGCGAGTTCATGGCGCACCGGGCTTTCCTGGCTGCGCGATCGCGGGGCGACCGACGAGACGGATTTGCCTATCGCGGGAACTTTGAAAGGCGCTCCGCATAATGTCCCCGATATGTTCGCAATCGACTCGCTGCTCGTAAAAATCGCCCTCATCGGCGTGATTGGCTTAAGCGCGCAGTGGATCGCCTGGCGCACCGGCCGGCCCGCGATCGCACTGATGCTGATCGCCGGCATCGTCGCCGGCCCGATGCTCGGTCTCATCGATCCCGAGCGGGACTTCGGCGCCCTGCGCGAACCGATCATCAAGCTCGCGGTCGCCGTGATCCTTTTCGAGGGCGGGCTCAGTCTCAAATTCCGCGAACTTCGCCAGGCGGGCACCGCGGTCCTCATGCTCGTGTTCATCGGCGTGCCGCTGGGGTGGGCGCTCGGCACCGCCGCCGCTTATTATGGCGCGGGCCTCCCGCTCGAACTCGCCGCCCTGTTCGGCGGCGTGATGGTCGTGACGGGGCCGACGGTCATCGCGCCGCTGCTGCGATCGCTGAACGTGCCGCCGCGCGTCAAGCATATGCTCAAATGGGAAGCGATCGTGAACGATCCGATCGGGGCGCTGATCGCCGTCGGCGTCTTCAGCTATATGACCCACGGCGGCGGGGCCACCGCGAGCAACATCGTCATCGACGTCGTCGCCGCGAGCCTGCTCGCCATCCTGATCGGTGTCGCGGCGGGCTTTGCCCTCACCACCGCCTATCTTCGCGGCTGGATTCCCGAATATCTGAAAGCCCCGATCCTCCTGACCTCGGTGATCGCGGTCTTCGTTCTGTCCGACATCATCATGCACGAGACGGGACTTATCACGGTGACTGTCATGGGCGTCGTGATGGCGAACCGCGAAACCTATTCCAGTCACATGCTGCGGCGCTTCAAGGAAGACCTCACGATCCTCCTGGTTTCGGGCGTGTTCATCATCCTGTCGGCGACGCTCGACTGGCAGGTCGTGCAGAATTTCCAGCTGCGTTTCCTGCTCTTCCTGCTCCTGCTCCTCTTCGTCGTGCGGCCGCTCACCATCATGACCGCGCTGCTTTTCACGCGGATACCGTTCCGCGAGCGGCTCTTCGTGGCGTGGGTCGCGCCGCGCGGTATCGTGGCGGTGGCCGTGACGGGCCTCTTCGCGTTGCGGCTGACCGACTATGGCGTGCCGGGTGCCGAGGCGCTCGTCCCATTAGGCTTCGGTGTCGTCATCGTCACCATTTTCGCGCACGGCTTCACCGCGGGGGCACTCGCGCGTCTGCTCGGCCTCGATCGCGGCAAGGGCGACGGGGTCCTGCTCGTCGGCGCGAACAGCTGGACGATCGCCTTCGCCCAATTCGTGAAGTCCCAGGGTCGTCAGGTACTGATCGCGGACGAGGACAAGCTCGCGCTCCGTCGTGCCCGCCGCGCCGAAATCCCGGTCTATCACGGCAACATTCTCGACGAGGCGCACGACGACGAAATCGAGCTTGCCCAGTTCAGGCAGCTGATCGCCGCGACCGGCAGCGACAGCTACAACGCGCTCGTATGCAGCGAGCTTGCGCCGGAGATCGGGCCCGAGCGCGTCAGCCGGACCGGCGGCCAGTCGCGGCTCAAGGGTCTGCGCCGCGGCCGCGCCTTCACCCTCGCCGGTACGCCGATCGAGGAGCTGCTTGATCGCCTGCAGGCCGGCTGGACCTTCGGACGCACCCGCATCACGGAGAAATTCACCTATGATGAATTTGTCGCGCGGATGAAGGCCAACGGCGGCGACAGCCTCGCCGTTGCGAAAGCTTCGGGGGAGCTTCTCATTTTCTCGACCGAACGCCGTCCCCATGTCGACGCCGAGGACGTCATCTGGACCTTCGTTCCCCCGGAGGTCGCCCCCACGGCGTCGCGGTCAGCCGGCGCTCCCCGAACGGAGGAAACGGCAGCGGAACGCTGAACCGCGGGTCGAAGGCTAACGCAATTTTCGCCCTTCCGCGTCCCACACCTCGACCGTGCCGAGAGCGAGGGCGCGTATCTTCGCCTCGATCTTCGACAAATCGCCGACGATCACCCAGCTCATCGCGTCGGGGCGCAGCATCTCGTCCGCGGCCCTGGTGATCGCCGCAGGCGTCAGTGCGCCGTATCTGGCGGGAAGCGTCGCAAGATAGTCATAGGGTTTGTCAAAGAGCGACACATATTGGAGGTAGTTCACGAACGCCTGGTTCGTTTCGAACTGGCCGGGCAGCGCCAGCACATTGCCCTTCACCATCATGTCGAGCTCGGCCTGCGTTGCGGGCCGCTCCTGGCGGATCGCGCGGATTTCCTTGTCGATCTCGGCCAGCGCCTCCGACGTCCTGTCGGTCTGCACGCTCGTCGCCACGCCGAAATTCTGCGGCCCGCGCTGCTCGTTGATAAAACTGCTCGCGCCATAGGTCCAGCCCTTCGCCTCGCGCAGGTTCATGTTGAGTCGCGCGGTGAAGCTGCCGCCGAGCACGCCGTTCGCGGCATCATAGCCGAAGTTTCGCGGATCGAGGCCGTCGGGCAACAACTGGCCGACGCGGATCACCGACTGGATCGCGCCGGGCTTGTCGATCAGCACCACCCGGCTCGCCGTGGCAAAGGAAATCGTCGGCACGGTCTTGCTGCCCTTGGCCTCCGCCGGAGACGACCAGCTGCCGAAGCGCTTCTCGAGCAGCGCGGTCAGCGCCTCGAGCGTCGTGTCGCCGCTAGCGTAGATCACGGCATTGTCGGGGCGCACCCAGCTCGCGTGCCAGCCTGCAACATCGGCGCGGGTGAAGGACTTCAGCGTGTCCGCCCGCCCCGCAAGCTGCGCGCCATAGGGATGCGCCGCGCCATAGAGCAGATTGGTAAAGGTGCGCTGCGCGATCGCGGTCGGTTCGGCGAGCGACTGCGAAATGCCCGACAGGCTGAGCGCGCGGTCGCGCTCCAGATCGTCGGCGCGGAAGCCCGGCGTGCGGATATAGCTCGCCCACAGCGCGATCGTCGCGGGTAGTTCGCGGCTGAGCGATGAGAGCATGAAGCTCGTCGTGTCGCTGCCCGCGCTCGCAAAGAGGCGCGCGCCCAGCGACGCCTGCTTCTCTTCGAACGCCTGCGCGGTCAGCCCGACCGGGCCATCGCCCATCATCTGCAGTGCGAAGCCTCCGAGACCTTTTTTTTCGGGCGCGTCGGCCGCCGTCCCCGCATCGAACACGATCGCCATGTCGACCGTCGGCACGTTCCGGCGCGGCGAAAAGACGACGCGAATGCCATTCGAAAGCCGCGCCTCCTGCGCAACGGGCAAGGTCAGGCCGGGCGAGGCGGCGAGGTCCGGCAGCTTGCTGCGGTCGGCGCCGTCGGCGATCACCCCGTGTGCCGCATAGGGAAGCACCGTCAGCTTGTGTGCGCCGCGGGTCAGCCAATCCTTGGCATCGGCGAGCACGGCGGGGGTGGTGACGGCGTCGAAACGTTTATTATCCTCGGCATATTCGGCCGGATTGTTCGCAAAGATCAGCCCGTCGGCGAGCGCCATCGCGCGGACATAAACCGATTCGAGCGCGCGGATATTGTTGCCGTAATTGGTCACCTTCGCGCGCTTCAACTCATCCGCGGTCGGGCCGGTCGCAAGGAAGCTGTCGATCGTTCGCTGGATCGCGGCCTCGGCATCCTTCGGTTCGACGCCGGGCTTCAGTCGCGCATCGACCGAGAAGATGCCGGCGACCGCCATCGGCTGGTAATTGACCGACACCGATGTCGCGAGCGGCTGGTCGAGGACCAGCGCCTTGTAAAGCCGCGACGTCTTGCCGCTGCCGAGCGCGCTGGCGGCGGCGCGCAGCGTCGAGGATTGCGGCGTGCCGCGTCCGGGAACCGCCCAGCTCCACGACACCGCCGCCTGCGGCACATTGTCGAGCATCGTGTCGCGCTTGTCTTCGGACAGGCTCGGCACCCAGGCGGCCGTGCGGCTGACCGGCGGACCGGCGGCCACGCTTCCGAAATATTTCTCGGCGAGCGCCTTCGCCTGCTGCGCATTCACATCGCCCGACAGCGACAGCACCGCATTGGCGGCGCCATAATATTGGCCGAACCAGTCCTTCACGTCGGTCAGCGACGCGGCACCCAGGTCTTCCATCGAACCGATGATCGGATGATGATAGGGATGCCCCACCGGGAACAGCGCCCGTGCGGTGATATCGTCCATCCCCGAATAGGGCTGGCTTTCGCGCTGCCTTTTCTCGTTCTGGACGACACCGCGCTGCTCGTCGAGCTTGGCCTGCGTGATCGCGCCGAGCAGATGGCCCATGCGGTCCGATTCCATCCACAGCGCGCGCTCGAGCCCGCCGGTCGGCACCACCTCATAATAATAGGTCTGGTCGAACGAGGTCGCGCCGTTGACGGCCGAAGCGCCGATTTCCTGCAGCGGCGGGAACCATTCGTCGTCGCGATGTTCGGACCCGTTGAACATCAGATGCTCGTACAGGTGCGCAAAGCCCGACTTGCCCGCCGGTTCGTTCGCCGAACCGACATGATACCAGACGGCAACCGCGACCTTCGGCGTGCTGCGATCCTCATGGACGACGACGCGCAGCCCGTTGGACAGGGTGAACTGCTCAAAGGGCAGCACTTCGTCGGCATGCGCCGGCTGGACGAGCGAAAACGCGGTGGCCGCGGCCGACAGCAGAAGGCTGGTACGGATCATGAGGAGAAGCTCCTGTCACATCTTTGATAGAAATCCGGCCGGCTGATCCGAGAGGAGAGCCGCCGACCGGAAGGGGAAATGCGCGTCAGAAAGTGACGGCGACGCCTGCCTTGACGCGGCGGCCGCCGAGATAGGTCGCGCCGCTGTAGAAACGCGGCGTGTCGCCGACGCCGCCGACCGAGCCGAGCAGATCGGGGCTGCTCGTGCCCTTCAGCAGATCCTCGCCCTCGACATAGAGGCGCAGCTTGCCGAAGCTCGGCTGCATCCAATATTCGAAGCGGAAGTCGAGCGTGCGGACGCCTTCGCGATAGACCGACAGGCCGCGCGGATAGAAATTGTCGAGCGTGCGCGACTGGAAACCATAAGCCAGCGTCGCGTCGATCCCATATTTGTTATAGGTCAGCGCGACCGTTCCCGAATGCTTGGGCTGGTTGTTGAACGGAATGCCCGAGAATTCATAGACCTCCTCGCCCGCGTCGGCATAAGGCCAATTGTAGATCTGCCAGCGCTTGCTCTTGGTGAAGGTATAATTGGCATAGATGCCGAGCCCCGCCAGCGCGCCGGGCAGGAAGTTGAAGCGCCGCTCGGCCTGCGCCTCGATCCCCCAGATCGTCGCCATCTTGTCGCTGTTCGACGGCGTCGATCCGGTGATGAAATAATCATCCGGGTTCGCCGGATCGAAATAGGGCGCACCCTGGAAATAGATATGGTCGGGCAGCGGCACTGCGGCGAGCTGCGCAGGCCCGTTCGTCGCATTGGCTTGCAGCAGATTCTTGATCCGCTTGTAGAATCCCGACAGCTTCAGCACCCCGATGTCCTGGTCATAATATTCGACGCTGAGGTCGAAATTGTGCGTTGTCGCGGGCTTGAGGTCGGGGTTGCCGGTGTTGATCGTCAGGATCGGCTTCAACCCCTCCGGCCCCGGAATCGGGATGTTGATGAAGCTGATCCGCGTCTGCGCAGAAAGCTGGCCGATCTGCGGCCGCGCGACCGACAGGAAATAACCGCCGCGAAAGATCAGATTGTCGCTTTGGCGATAATTGAACAGGATGCGCGGCAGCCAGTCGGTGGCCGTCGCCTTCTGGCTCGCGAGGCGGGTGAAGTCGTTCTGGAATTTGAGATCGACGCCGAACCCGCCGCCGTTCGACGGATCGATCGGCCCGATATAGGTCGGGAAAATCAGATTATCGGCTTCGAGCCGCGTGCGGTTGAAGCGCACCCCGCCAATGATTTCCAGCTTGCCGATGTCGAGGCGCGACTGGACATAGCCGGCGAGATTCTGTTCGAGCGTGCGTTCGCGGTTGATATCGTCGGGCAACACGATCGGTGTGAGCTGCAGCCCGCCGGCACCGCCGACATAGTCGTTCACATTGTCGACGAAATCTGTGAGCGATTCCTCGCTGATCACGACGAAGCGCGAGCCGGTGACGCCGATGCGCGACAGATCGTTGGGAACGAGCGTCAGCGGCAGCGCGCTGATCGGAACATTGCCGCCGAATTGCGAGCGCGCGAGGCGGCTCTGAAATTCGACGCGCTCGAACTGGACGCCCGCCTCGACATAGGTCAGCGGCCCCCAACCGGCGTTGAATTTCGCGCTATATTCGGCGGTGTAGCGATCATTCTTGCCGCGCGTGACGTCGATCTGGCCGCTCGCCGCATCGATCGTGAAATTGGAGGTATCGTTGACGAAATCCCATCCCGCCTCGGTCAACAGCGGAAGTTGCAGCCCCTTGCCGCCGCGTGGGCCGAAAGGCGTCACGATATAGCCGAGTGTCGGGTCGGTCGCCTGGGCCAGAAAATATTCGGCGCGCGCATCGGCCGCGGGCATACGAAGCTGTAGCCCGAAATTCGACGGATGGCGCTCGCTGCCACGCGCATAACCCAGCAGATATTCGAATTCGAACCGCCCCGTCTTGGTGCTGCCGCCAAGGCTGTAGGTGTCGGTGATGTTGCGGGCATTACGGTCGTAAACATAATTTTGCGTATGCTCGAGCGTCTCGTTGCCGGGCGTCAGATCGACCATCAGCGCGGTGCGATTGCCGCTGGTCGGCGTCGCGACATAATCGAGGTCGACGCCAAAGCTTTCGTTGAGCTGGACCGTCGTGCGGCGCGCCTCGCTGTGCTGATAGTCGAATTTCAGGTTGCTGTGGTCGCCGACCTTCCATTCCGCCGACAGCGTCGCGGCGACATTTTCGGTCTCGACATGGTTGAAGCTGGTGCCGAGGCTGAGCGGAAAGGCGCGCGTCGCATCGGGCAGGAACGGAAAGGTGGCAAGCGGATCGACCGCGTCATATTGTTCGAGCGTCGGATTGCCGTCGGCGTTGGGCGGCAGGAACTCGCCATAACGCAGATTATGGCCATAGCTGATCGAACGATTGCTCGACTTGCGATACTGCACCGACGCGCTGAGCCCGAAATTCTCCTCGGCGCCGAACTTGCCGGCGATCGTTCCCGACACCAGCACATCGTCGCTGAAACCCTTGCCGCTCTTGCCGCCTTCGATCAGCAGGTTGGCATAACGCCGCGGCCGGTTGAGTGGCGACAGCGTCTCGATCTCGACCAGCCCCCCGGTGCCCGCACTGTCCTGGCTCGGCAGCAGGCTCTTGCTGATCGTGATCTTGCTGACCGAATCGGCGAGCAGGTTCGACAGGTCGGGCGACCGGCCGACACCGTTGCCGACCGGCAGATTCAGGCCGTTGAGCTTGACCGCATTCATGTCGGGGTCGAGCCCGCGGATCATGATATTGGTGCCGTCACCGGTCAGCCCGTCGCGCTGGAAAGAGACGCCCGGCACGCGGCGTAGCGCTTCCGAAATCGTCGTACCGGTGAAATTGCCGAGATCGTCGACCGATACGACGTCGGAACTATTCTCGGCCGTGCGCTGGAGGTTTAGCGCGTTGGCGCGCGCGCTGCGCGAGCCATAGACGACGATCTCGCCCGCCGCGTTGCTCCCCTCGTCCATCCAGAATTCGGCGTTGGTCTGCTCGCCCCGGACGACCTCGACCCGCGTCGATTGCTCGATGAAGCCGAGGAAGGACACGGTGAGCGTGTAGGTGCCCGTGGGTACGCGCGCGAAACGAAAGTTGCCGAGGTCGTCGGCGGTCGCGACCTGACCCGTTTCCTCGACCCGCACGAGCGCGCCGGAAATATTGCGATTGCCGTCGGATTGGGCAACGCGGCCCGATATCGAACCCGCGCCTTCGGCCGCCGGGCGATCGGAGGGAGTGGAAGGCGCGCCGCCCGACGGGCGGGTCACGACATAGGAGCCGCCCGCGGTTTCCCGGAGGACCAGCCCCGACCCCTGAAGCAGCGCGCGATAGGCGCCGCCGGCGGTGAAGCGGCCGCGGAGCGACGGCGCCGTCTTGCCGCGCACCACCGAGCTCACGAAAACGATATTGGTTCCGGTTTTCGACGCGACATCGCGAAGCGAACGCGCGAGCGGCTGTTCCGACAGGTCGAGATCATATTCGGCCTGCGTCTGGGCCGCGGCGGTATTGGAGACGATGGCAATCGTAGCGGCGCAAGCCGCGAGCGTGGCTTTCGAAATCATCAATGGCCCCCTGATGGGCGGGGTGTTGCTTGCGACCCGCCTCATCCAAGCAGACGCGCGATTGCCGCAAAACCGACATCGCGATGAAATAAAATTTTTGCGCGATCCGCCGAGCGAAATATTGTTACGGATTTCATCGATTTAAGCGAAACGTTCATTCGCGAGGGGCAGCCCCTTGGCGTTCAAGGCTGATGCGGCCCGCATCGCGATCGACGTTGAGGCCATGGAGCGCGGCCACCGCATCGGCAAACTCCGCCGTATCGTTGGTTGCGAAGACCCCCGACACCGTCAGCGCGCCAAGCCGGGGATCGGCGATGTCGACCTGCGGTCCGCCATAGCGGTTAAGCTCGGCGACCGCCGCCGACAGCGGCGTGTCGTTGAACATCACCTGCCCGCGCCGCCACGCCGTCGCCGCCTCGGACGATACCGGCGTCACCATCGCGGCGGCGTCGACCGCGGCTGCGAAGCGTTCGCCGGGCGCCAGCAGCGTCGATTGAACGGGGCGGGCGCCGACCGGAGAGGAATAGGTGTCGACCCTGACCTTTCCGGAAATCAGCGTCACGGTGACGGCATTTCCCGTCTTCCTTACGATGAAGCTCGTGCCGATGGCGGTGACGCTCTTGTTCCCCGCCTTGACGACGAAGGGCCGCGCCGGATTGCGCGCGACCTCGAACATCGCCTCGCCGTCTTCCATGACCACATTGCGCGCCCGCTCCTCATAGCGGACGCTCAGGTGCGTATCGGTGTTGAGCGCAATCCGCGTGCCGTCCTCCAGCGTCGCCACCTTTTGCTCACCGACAGCCGTCGCATATCCGGTCGGCTGCCCCGTGAACCACCATCCCGACACCAGTGCCACGATGAGGAAAGACAGGGCGAGCGCCAGCGATCGGGCGCGCCCGCGCGTCATGCCGCGATTATCGGGCAGCGGCTCGGCGCCAATGTCGCGGCCGTCGCGCAGCGCAGCGGCGCCGGGCAGGATCGCCCAAAGGTCCATCGCCTTCTCGAACGCTCCGCGATGGCTGGCATCGGCATCGAGCCAGGCGCGCAGCCCCGCCTCGGTGGCCTCCGTCCGACCGGTCGATTCGAGACGCGCGAGCCAGGCCGCCGCTTCGGCCGCCGTCCGCTCGGATGGGCCCGGCCGGCTCACCATTGCTCCATCCACTTCATGAGCTGCAGTGTTGCACGCGCGACCTGCTTTTCGACCGCCGCGACGGACATATCTTCCGACCGGGCGATTTCGGCGAAGGGCAGGTTCTCAAGCCGGCGTTTCAGCAAGATACGCCGCGTTCGTTCGGGCAGTTGATCGAGGCCGCGGGCGGCATGCGCCAGACGCGCGCGCTCCTCGACAATCTGCTGCGGGTCGGGTGTGCCGTCGGCGATCGACTCGATATTGTCGTGCTCGGCAAAGGGCGACCGGCGCTTTTTGCGCGCGCGATCGATCGAAAGATTCACCGCCGCCGTCACCAGCAGGGCCTCCTTCGATTCCGCCCTATGGGCTTGTTCATATTGCTCGACCTTGACGAAAGCGTCGTGCACCAGTTCATCCGCGTCCTCTGCGGGAACGCCACGCCGCATCACCGCCCGCCGGGCTTTTGCCAACATATCAGCGAGGCTCGACATGGCGCTCCCGAATTACCTTCTCTTCCTTCAGACGAACGAGGTGGCATTTTCCGACATCGGTTGCAAAGCCGTTCCCGGCGACCCGCCCGCGACGTCTGGCCGGTTGCGGGTCGCAGCCCCTGGCCAGGAGCAGACCGAAGGAGGAACGCTCAGGATGAGTCGGTCGCGGCAGCGATCAATTCATTGGGAAAAGTGAGGGTGAAGGCACCGCCGCCTTCGGGATGATTGGCCGCGGCGATGCCGACGTTCAACGCGTCTGCAAATCCCTTTGCGATCGCGAGCCCCAGACCGCTGCCGCCGTGTCGGTCGCCGCCCTTGCCCTGCGCGAAGGTGTCGAAAATCGACCGTTCCGTTCCCGGCTCCAGCCCCGGCCCCCGATCACGGATCGTCAAGGTGACGGCATCGGGGGTTCGGCGTCCGATGATGCCGATGGGCCCGTCATTTCCGCCATGCTGGATCGCGTTGGCGAGGAGGTTGAGAAGGATATGATGGAGCAGCCGTTCGTCGACACGGACCAGCGGCAGGCCGGCGGGAACCTGGAAGTCGATATGATGCCCGCGCAGCGGGTCTTTGAGGTCGTGGACCACCGCCGCGACGACGTCGGTCAGGTCGACCGGGGTCAGGTCGAGACGGACGCCCCCCGCGTCAAGCCGCACCAGTTCGACAAGATTGTCGAGAAAGCGGCGCAGGCGCGACACTTCGGCCCGCGCGACGGGGAGCGCGGCGGCATCGGGATGCTCGCCCGCCAGCGCCTCGATCGCCGCGGTGACGCCCGTTAGCGGCGTTCGGAGGTCGTGGCCGATCGACGAGAGCAGCGCGGCACGCAATCGGTCGCGTTCTTCGAGGACCGAGAGGCTGCGCATTTCGTCCTCGAGATGCAGCCTTTCGTGCGCTAGCGCGGCTTGGCCGACCAGCGTCGACAGCAGCGCCGCCTGGCCCGGCGAAACGGGATCGCCGCCGTCCTCGCTCGCGACGCCGAGCACGGCGAGCACCCCGAGCCCGGTTTTCAGGGGATGGAACTGCCAGTCGGACGCGACGAGCGTGCTAGTACCGCGCCCCGCGGGCTCGCCGCTTGTCCACGCCCATTCGGCCGCCGCCTGATCGACGGGCGACATGGCCGCATCGGCCGGCCGCGCCACGAGCGGGCGGAGCAGGCCATCCCGATCGGCGAGGAGGACGCTGCGCACGCCAAGCAGGCGTGAGACTTCGTCGCAAGTGACCGCGGCGGTGGTTTCGCGGTCGGAGGCGCGCGCGAGAATCTGCGCGAAGGCCGCGAGCGACGCGTTTTCCTGCGCGCTGCGCACGCCGATCCGCGCCCGCGTCCTAAGGCGCCCGGCAAGATTGCTGGTCACCGCCGCGACCCCGGTGAGGAGCAGCATCGTGAGCACGCTCTGCGGGTCGGCGATGGTGAAGGTATGGCGCGGCTCGAGGAAGAAGAAGTTGAACGCCAGCGCCGCGACGATGCTGGCGAACAGCGCGGGGCGGAGCCCATAGAGCGTTGCCGCGATGATGACCGGAACCAGATAGAGCAGGTCGACCGCTCCGGTCCCGATCCAGCGCTCGCTGAGCTTTGCAGCCCCAGTCGTTGCGGCGATCAGCAGCAGCGCGGCGGCATAATGCCCCGGCCGCCCCCACCCGCGCGCCCATCCTTCGCGGCCGTGGCGGGCGGTTGCGGCTTCGGGCGACGGGATGACATGCACCGCCAGCCCGCTCGCCTCGCGGATCAGCGCCTCGACCACCGACCCGTGGCGCAGTTCGAACCACCAGCTGCGCTGCGAGCGACCGATGACGAGCTGCGTCGCGCGCAGCGCCTCGATCTGCCCGCGGAGCCCGGCGATGACGTTTTCGGACGGCACGGTTGCGATCGTCGCACCGAGGGTCGCGGCGAGCGCGAGCGAGGCGGCGATACGACGCCGCGCCTCGTCGCCGAATGTCTCGCTGCGCGGGGTTTCGATATGGACGACCGTCCACGGGGCATTGAGCCCGTCGGCGAGCCGCTTGGCGGTGCGGACCAGCGCGTCGGCGCCCGGCTGTTCGCTGATCGCGACGAGGATGCGCTCGCCCGCGGCATAGGTGCCGGCAAGCCCCGTCGCGTCGAGGTCGTGCAGCATCTGTCGATCGACGCTCAGCGCGGCGCGGCGCAGCGCCATTTCGCGCAGCGCCGACAGGTTTGGCTTCGAGAAGAAGTGGCCGAGCGCACGGCTCGCCTCCTGCGGCACATAAACCTTGCCGTCCTTCAGCCGCTCGATGAGTTCGTCGGGCGGCAGGTCGACGATCTTGATCTCGGCGCCCTCGAACACGCTGTCGGGCACCGTTTCACGCACGCGAACGCGCGTGAAGCTGGCGACCACGTCGTTGAGGCTTTCGACATGCTGGATGTTGAGCGTCGTATAGACGTCGATGCCGGCGGCGAGCAGTTCGTCGATATCCTGCCAGCGCTTGGGGTGGCGGCCGCCCTCGACATTGCTGTGCGCATATTCGTCGACGAGCGCGAGCGCGGGCCTGCGGCGCAGCACCGCGTCGAGATCCATTTCGCCGAGGCGGTGGCCGCGATAGTCGATCTCGCGCCGCGGGAGCACCTCCATGCCGTCCAGCAAGGCTTCGGTTTCGGCGCGGCCGTGCGTTTCGACGACGGCGACGACGACGTCGGCGCCCTCGCGCGCGAGCGCAGCGCCTTCGGTGAGCATTGCATAGGTTTTGCCGACGCCGGGCGCGGCGCCGAGGAAAATCTTGAGCCGGCCGCGTTCCTCCAGCTTCGCCTGACGCAGCAGCGCGTCGGGCGACGGTCTTTTGTCGGTGGGCGGGGCGGCGGGCGGCATCGCCGCTGCTTAGCCGAGCGTGCGACGCCGCGCCACGCCATAGCCTCCGACTTTATGGAAACTTTATGCGAACCGGAAAATTCGCCCGCGAAACTTTACGGCGAAGGGGCGTAGCCGGCGCCACATCCCAACCAGCCCGCAACCTTGGCGGGATTTCGCCGGAGACTCCTATGTCCGACCTTTTGTGGCTTGCCCTGCTCGGCGCGCTGTTCGCGCTGACGCTCGGCTATGCACGCCTGTGCGAGCGGGCGTGACGCCGATGACCACGCCGATGCTCCTCGCCGGCCTCACCGCCGCCGCCCTGCTCGCCTATCTGCTCGTCGCGCTGCTGCGCCCCGAGCGGTTCTGACGGGAGAAACGCCATGACCTATTCCGGCTGGGCACTGATCCTGCTCTTCGTCACCCTCACCGCCGCGCTCGCCAAGCCGATGGGGCAATGGCTGTTCGCGCTCTATGAAGGGCGCTCGACGCCGCTCCACCGCCTGCTCGGTCCAGTCGAGCGCGGCTTCTATCGCCTCGCGGGGATCGACCCCGAGGAGGAACAGGGCTGGCGGCGCTACGCGCTCCACATGCTGCTCTTCAACCTCGCGCTGCTGCTCTTCACCTATGCGGTGCTCCGCCTCCAGGGCGTGCTCCCAGGCAATCCGCAGGAATATGGCGCAATCGCCGCCGACGGCGCGTTCAACACCGCGGTCAGCTTTACCACCAACACCAACTGGCAATGGTATTCGGGCGAGGCGGCGCTGTCGAACCTGTCGCAAATGCTGGGCCTCACCATCCAGAATTTCCTCTCCGCGGCGACCGGCATCGCGATCGCCTTCGCGCTGTTCCGCGGTTTTGCGCGGCGCGAGACGAAGACGATCGGCAATTTCTGGGCCGATACGACGCGCGTCACTCTTTATCTCCTGCTCCCCATCTGCATCGTCTATGCGATCTTCCTCATCGCCAGCGGCGTTCCGCAGACGCTCGCCGGGTCGGTCGATGCGACGACGCTCGAAGGGGTCCGGCAGACGATCGCGCTCGGCCCCGTCGCGAGCCAGGAAGCGATCAAGATGCTCGGCACCAACGGCGGCGGCTTCTTCAACGCCAACAGCGCGCATCCGTTCGAGAACCCCACCGCGCTCACCAATTTCGTCCAGATGCTGTCGATCTTTTCGATCGGCGTCGGGCTGACCTGGTGCTTCGGCAAGGCCGTCGGGGACACGCGCCAAGGCTGGGCGATCCTCGCCGCGATGGGCATATTGTTCGTCGCCGGCGTCTCGGTCGCCTATTGGCAGGAAGCCGCGGGCAATCCTGTCCTCCACCAGCTCGGCGCCCTCGGCGGCAATATGGAGGGCAAGGAGGTGCGCTTCGGCATCGCCGCCTCGGCGCTGTTCGCCACGGTCACCACCGCCGCCTCGTGCGGCGCGGTCAACGCGATGCATGACAGCTTCACCGCTCTGGGCGGGCTCGTCCCGCTGTTCAACATCCAGCTTGGCGAGGTCGTCGTCGGCGGGGTCGGCGCGGGCATCTATGGCTTCCTGCTCTTCGCGATCCTCGCGGTGTTCGTCGCGGGCCTCATGGTCGGGCGGACCCCCGAATATGTCGGCAAGAAGATCGAGGCGCGCGAGGTCAAGCTCGCGGTGCTCGCGATCGCGGTGCTGCCGCTCGTCATCCTCGGCTTCACTGCCCTGGCCAGCGTGATGCCCGCCGGTCTGGCGGGGCCGCTCAACAAGGGCCCGCACGGCTTTTCGGAAATCCTCTACGGATTCAGTTCGGCCGCCGGCAACAATGGCTCGGCCTTCGCGGGGCTGAGCGCGGGCACCCCCTTCTACAACGGCCTGCTCGGTATCGCGATGTGGCTCGGGCGCTTCTTCGTGATCGTTCCCGCGCTCGCCATCGCCGGCAGCCTCGCCGCCAAGCGCCATGTCCCGGCGTCGAGCGGCTCGTTCCCCACCACCGGGGGCCTGTGGATCGGCCTGCTCGTCGGGATCATCCTGATCCTCGGCGGCCTCACCTTCCTTCCCAGCCTCGCGCTTGGCCCGATCGCCGATCATCTCGCGGTGACCGGCGGCCAGCTCTTCTGACGGATCACGATCATGACCGCACCAACCTCGATGTTCAGCGCCGCGCTCCTCGTCCCCGCGATGCGCGACGCGGTGAAGAAGCTCAAACCCCGCGACCTCGCGCGCAATCCGGTGATGTTCGTCACCGCGACCGTCGCGGCGTTGCTCACCCTGCTCCTCCTCCTCGGCGAGCCCGGCCTGTCGACGGGGTTCCAGGTCCAGCTCGTCCTGTGGCTCTGGCTCACGGTGCTCTTCGGCACCTTCGCCGAGGCGCTGGCCGAAGGGCGCGGGCGGGCGCAGGCAGCGTCGCTGCGCGCCACCAAGGCCGAACTCAAGGCCAAGCTGATGCTCGGCGTCGGCGACACTTACGAGATCGTCCCCGCCAGCCAGATCGAAAAGGACGAGATCGTCCTCGTCGAAACCGGCGACCTGATCCCCGCCGACGGCGAGGTGATCGAGGGGGTAGCCTCGGTCAACGAGGCCGCGATCACCGGCGAAAGCGCGCCGGTGATCCGCGAGGCGGGCGGCGACCGATCGGCGGTGACCGCGGGCACGCGCGTCATTTCGGACCGCATCAAGGTGCGCGTCACCGCTGAACCCGGCCAGGGCTTCCTCGATCGCATGATCGCGCTCGTCGAGGGCGCCGAACGCCGCAAGACCCCGAACGAGATCGCACTCACCATCCTTCTCGTCGGGCTGACGATCATCTTCCTCATCGCCGTATCGACCATCCCCGCCTTCGCTTCCTATGCGGGCGGCGCGATCCCCATCGCTTTGCTCGCCGCATTGCTCATCACGCTGATCCCGACCACCATCGCGGCGCTGCTGTCGGCGATCGGCATCGCGGGCATGGACCGGCTCGTGCGCTTCAACGTGCTCGCCAAGTCGGGCCGCGCGGTCGAGGCGGCGGGCGACGTCGATGTGCTGCTGCTCGACAAGACCGGCACGATCACCATCGGCGACCGCCAGGCGAGCGAATTCCGCGCGCTCTCGGGCATCGAGATCGACGCGCTCGCCGAAGCGGCGCTGCTCGCGAGCCTCGCCGACGAAACCCCCGAGGGGCGCTCGATCGTGGCTCTCGCGCGCGAACGCTATGCGATCCGCGTCGCGGCGCTCCCCGCCGGGTCGGACGTCATCCCGTTCACGGCGCAGACGCGGCTGTCGGGCGTCACCGTCGCCGGCGTGACGATCCACAAGGGCGCGGTCGATTCGGTGCTGAAGGCGCATCCGCAGGACGAAAGCGCGCCCGCGGTGCAGGAACTACGCCGCATCACCGACGAGATCGCGCGCGCCGGGGGCACCCCGCTCGCGGTGATCCGCGGCGGCCGGCTGCTCGGCGCCATCCACCTCAAGGACATCGTCAAGGCCGGGGTGCGCGAACGGTTCGGCGAGCTTCGCAAGATGGGCATCCGCACGGTGATGATCACCGGCGACAACCCGCTCACCGCCGCCGCGATCGCCGCCGAGGCCGGGGTCGATGATTTTCTCGCCGAAGCGACTCCCGAGGACAAGCTCGCCCTGATCCGCCGCGAACAGGGTGAAGGCCGCCTCGTCGCGATGTGCGGCGACGGCACCAACGACGCGCCTGCGCTCGCGCAGGCCGATGTCGGCGTGGCGATGAACACGGGGACGCAGGCGGCGCGCGAGGCGGGCAATATGGTCGACCTCGACAGCGACCCGACGAAACTGATCGAGGTTGTCGGGCTCGGCAAGCAGCTCCTGATGACGCGCGGCGCGCTTACCACTTTTTCGGTCGCCAACGACGTCGCCAAATATTTCGCGATCATCCCGGCGATCTTCGTCGTCCTCTATCCCGGGCTCGGCGTGCTCAACGTCATGGGGCTCGCGACGCCCGAAAGCGCGGTACTGTCGGCGATCATCTTCAACGCGCTGATCATCCCCTGCCTCGTCCCGCTCGCGCTCAAGGGCGTGCGCTACAGGCCGATGCCCGCGGGACCGCTGCTCGCGCGCAACCTGTCGGTCTATGGCCTCGGCGGGCTCGTCGCGCCCTTCGTGGGCATCAAGCTGATCGACCTCGCCGTCTCCTCCCTCCACCTCGCTTAAGGACAAGCCCATGCTTTCCGACCTCAAATCCGCCGTCCGCCCCGCGCTGGTGCTGACCCTGCTCTTCGCGCTGCTGCTCGGCATCGCCTATCCGCTCGCGCTCACCGGCGTCGGTCAGGCGCTGTTCCCGGCGCAGGCGAACGGCAGCCTCATCCGCGACGAGGGCCGCGTCGTCGGCTCGGAACTGATCGGCCAGAAATTCGCGAGCGCCGCCTATTTCCACGGCCGTCCCTCGGCAGCCGGCGCCGACGGCTATGACGCCAGCGCCTCGTCGGGCTCGAACCTCGGTCCCGCCAGCCAGGCGCTCGCCGACCGCGTCGCCGCCGACGTCGCCACCCTTTCCCAAACGGCACCGGGCCGCCCTGTCCCGCCCGACCTGGTGACGACCTCCGCCTCGGGGCTGGACCCCCACATCAGCCCCGAGGCGGCTTTTTCGCAGGTCGGCCGGGTCGCCGCGGCGCGCGGGGTGCCCGAAGCGGCCGTCCGCGACCGCGTCGAACAGGCGATCGAGAAACCGCTGCTCGGCGTCCTCGGCGAACCGCGCGTCAACGTCCTGCTGCTCAATCGCGCGCTCGACGGCGGGCTTCGGCAGCCGTAAGACGCTGGCGTGTCACCGGCCGCCAAAATCCTGATCGTCGAGGACGATGCGCATATCCGCCGCCTGCTGAAGGCGACACTGCAGCGCGCCGGCCACGAAGCGGTCGAGGCGGCCGATGCGCGGCAGGCACTCGCGCTGCTCGACATCGAACACCCCGACGTCGTGCTGCTCGACCTGGGCTTGCCCGATCGCGACGGGCTCGAACTGATCGAACCGATGCGGCTTCGCTCCGCCGCGACGCTGATCGTGGTTTCGGCACGCGAAGACAGCGCGGAAAAGGTCGCAGCGCTCGACCTCGGCGCCGACGATTACGTCACCAAGCCCTTCGATACCGAAGAGCTGCTCGCGCGCATTCGAACCGCGCTGCGTCACCAGCGCACCGGGACCGCAGACGAAGCGTCGGCTATCATCGACGCCGGATCCGTGCGCATCGATCTCGAGTACCGCCGGGTTCTGCGCGATGGGGCGGAAATCCATCTGACACCCAAGGAATATGCCGTCCTTGCCGAGCTTGCACGTCGTCCGGACCGCGTGCTGAGCCATTCGCAGCTGTTGAAATCGGTTTGGGGGCCGGCCCAAACCGATCGCGTCGAATATCTTCGGATCGCGATACGCGGTTTACGCCAAAAGCTGGAAGCCGACCCTTCACAACCCAGGCTGATCATCAACGAACTTGCGGTGGGCTACCGCCTTCGGACTTGAAGCCCGGCATGGGAATGGCGCGCCCGGCAGGATTCGAACCTGCGACCACCCGCTTAGAAGGCGGGTGCTCTATCCAGCTGAGCTACGGGCGCGCGGCACGGCTGTGCGTCGCGGCGAATAGCGCGGTTTGCGCCCGCCGCAAAGCGGGTTAAGCAACGACGCGATGACCGAGTCTGTCCCGCCCGCCGCCGTCAATGCCGCCACGGTGCGGCATTTCCGCTATTATGACCTCGTGATGGCGGCGTTCGTCGCCATCCTGCTGCTGTCGAACATCATCGGGGCATCGAAGCCGAGCTATGTCGTCCTGCCGGACGGGAGCGAATGGGCGTTCGGCGCGGGTGTCCTCTTTTTCCCGATCAGCTACATCATCGGCGACGTGCTGACCGAGGTCTATGGCTACGCCCGCGCGCGCCGGGTGATCTGGACGGGCTTCGCAGCGCTGGCCTTCATGGCGTTCATGGCGTGGGTCGTCGTCGCGCTGCCGCCCGCCGACGGCTGGCCCGGGCAGGCAAGCTACGAGTTCGTCTTCGGCAACAGCTGGCGCATCGTCCTCGCCTCGATGATCGCCTTCTGGGCGGGCGAGTTCGCCAACAGCTATGTCCTTGCGCGGATGAAATTGTGGACGCGCGGGCGCTTCCTCTGGATGCGAACGATCGGCTCGACGGTGGTCGGCCAGGGTCTCGACAGCCTCATTTTCTATCCGCTCGCCTTTTACGGCCTGGCCGGTTGGCCGCCCGAACAGCTTTATCAGGTCGTGCTCTCGCAATGGCTGATCAAGACTTTGTGGGAAGCCGCGCTGACGCCCGTAACCTATGTCGTCGTCGGCGCGTTGAAACGGCGCGAAGGTGTCGACGTGTTCGACGAAGGCACCGACTTCAACCCCTTTGGCGCCAAAGTCTGATCCCGCATGACCCTGATCGAAATCGCCTCGCTCTTCGAGGCGCGAAAGCTGTCGGTTATCGAGGCGACCGGTCTCGATAAGGATGCGCTGCACATCTATTTCGGCATGACGCTATTTCTCGCGGTGCGGCTCGCTTGGCGCGGTCGCGGCGGCTGGATCGCGGCGTGGCTTGCCGTGCTGGCGATGGCCTGCGGCGGCGAATGGCTCGACCTGACCGCCGAACATAGCAATTCCACGATCCAGCCCGACGCCGCGCACTGGCACGATATCTGGAACACGATGTTCTGGCCGACGGTCCTGCTGATCGTCGGACGCTGGCTGCAGCCGCGGCCCGGCACGGCCGGACTAGGCGATAACGCCGAGCGCCGCCTCGAACAGGCGTAGCCCGTCGGTGCCGCCGTGCGCGCGGTCGATCGCGCGTTCGGGGTGCGGCATCATGCCGAGCACATTGCCCGCTCCATTGAGCACCCCCGCGATGTTGCGCGCCGATCCGTTAACCGCGTCGGCATAGCGGAACGCGATGCGCCCCTCGCCCTCGACCCGCTTGAGCGTTTCGTCATCGGCGAAATAATTGCCGTCATGGTGCGCAACGGGAATGTCGATCGTCTCACCCGCCTGATAGCCCGCGGTGAACAGCGATTGGCTGTTCTCGACGGTCAGCGCCACGGTGCGGCACACGAAGTTGAGCCCCGCGTTGCGCATCAGCGCGCCGGGCAGCAGTTGCGCCTCGGTCAGCACCTGGAAACCGTTGCACACGCCGAGCACCGGCACGCCGCGCGCCGCGGCGTCGGAGACCGCGCGCAGGATCGGCGAGCGCGCCGCCATCGCCCCCGAACGCAGGTAATCGCCATAGGAGAAGCCGCCGGGCAGCGCGATGAAGTCGACACCCTCGGGCAGGTCGCTCTCGCGGTGCCACACCATTGCGGGCTTGGCGCCGGTCACCTGCTCCAGCGCGACCGCCATGTCGCGATCGCAGTTGGAACCCGGAAAGACGATGACGGCGGTCTTCATGATGGCGTTCCTTCTTACGGGCGTTCGATGCGGTAGTTTTCGATCACCGTGTTGGCGAGCAGCTTGGCGCACATCGCGTCGAGATCGGCGTCGCTCGTGCCGTCGGCGACGTCGAGTTCGATGAAGCGCCCCGCGCGCACGTCGGCGACGCCGCCAAAGCCCAGCCCTTCGAGCGCATGATGGATCGCCTTGCCCTGCGGGTCGAGCACCCCCGGCTTGAGCGTCACATAGACATTCACTTTCATGGGGAGGGACCTTTTGCTGGAAGGGCGGGAAGATGGGCGCGCCTATGCCCGCGAATCACTTCGGGGGCAAGGGGGAGCGGGCGCGACGGGCAAGCGCCGCGCGCGCGAAAAACAGGCCTGTTCGGACTGCGAACCACTCGCATCTTTCCTGTTGCGAATCTCTCGCACTATCCCTAAATCAAACTTGTTGAGAAGGATTCGCACATGGTCGTTTGTGTCTGCAACGCAATAAGGGAAAGCCAGCTGCGCGATGTCGCGCGGAGCGGCCAATTGCGGTGCGCCAAGGCGGCCTATGCGCAATTGGGTCGCAAACCCAAGTGCGGACAGTGCCTGTCATTCGCTCGCAATATCATCAGCGACGCCGCCGCGACCGCCTGATTTTTCTTGGTTTTCCGCCATTTTTGACCTTGGCCTGATGGGGCCGGGACGCCTATAATGCGCCCACTCCATTCCCAAGACGAAATGACAGGACAGACACCATGAAGGGCGACGAAAAAGTCATCGATTTCCTCAACGAGGCGCTCAAGAACGAGCTGACCGCGATCAACCAATACTGGCTGCACTATCGCATGCTCGACAATTGGGGCGTCGCGCGCCTCGCCGCGTTCGAGCGCGAAGAGTCGATCGACGAGATGAAGCACGCCGACAAGCTCGCCGATCGCATCCTCTTTCTTGGCGGCCTCCCCAATTTCCAGCTGCTCGGCCGCCTGCGCGTCGGCGAAACGGTCGAGGAAATCCTGAAGGCCGATCTCGCGGTCGAGGAAGAAGCGATCCCGCTGCTCAAGGACGCGATCGCCCATTGCGAAAGCGTGCGCGACTATGTCAGCCGCGACCTGTTCGCCGACATCCTCGAAAGCGAGGAACATCATGTCGACGAGCTCGAAAAGCAGTTCGAGATGATCGAGCGCATGGGCATCGAAAATTACATCCAGCTTCAGTCGAAGCCCGCCGGCGACGATTGAACCGAATCTGTCATCCCTTCGCAGCGGGATTTTGACCTCGCGACATGATCGCGGGTTGAGATTCCGGCCTTCGGTGGGATGGCATAACAGGATAAACCGCAGTTTTCAGGGGCGCTTTCGGGCGCCTCTTTTTTTGCTTGTATTTGCGACTAATTCTCAATAGCAAGGTAGAGCAGTCCCCTCCTGCCGGCCGCTGCAACTTCAAGCTGCGTCATAAGCGGCCGGCATCTTTTTCCCGACGAGGCAAAGCGGACGGGGGAACTGCATGGGACGGGAGAAACGAACCTCATGCAAAGCAGCGAGCTGATCCGCCAATTATCCGAACAGCCGCTCGTGCGCGATTTGTCGGTCGAAGCCGCGCAGGCCGTCCTGGCGCTGCGCTACTGCATCCTCTGCCGCCGGGGCGAGCGCGACCCGATGCCCGAGCTCGAACGCCGCTGGGGCAATATCCTCGCGGCGCGGCGCTACCGCCTGGTGGTCGAGGCAATCGGCCATGTCTGGCCCGAACCCTTCGCGGTCGCCCCGCCCTGCTGCCCGCGCATCAGCTTCGACGAAGCGCTACTCGCCGCGATCGTCGGCGCCGCCGCGCGCCGCGACCGCGTCCATTTCGACTGGCTGACCGCCGAGATGCTCGGCAGCGACGCCCGCGAGATGTTGTTCGTGGCCCTCGAAAACTTCATCCGCGCCCGCGCGCCGGGGCCGGTGTAATCGTCGATTTTGAGGTGGTGAGCGGACGATCGCCTATCCCAACTTCGTCATTCCGGACTCGACACCAAATCCATCGCCTCAACGCCGTCGCGAATGGCCGGACGTCAAAAATTTGCACCGGAGCGCCCGCCGTCCTACATTGGCCGTTCAATCAACGGAGACTTTCGCCATGGACAACAATCTGACCGCAACGCCGCCCCGCCTTGCCGCCAGGAAAGTCCATGTCCATGTCTCCCCTCTCTCCATCGATCACTCTCGCCAACCTCGGCTGGTCCACGCCTGACGGCCGCGCCGTCCTTTCGGGCCTCGATCTCCATTTCCAGCGCGAACGCACCGGCCTCGTCGGGCGCAACGGCGTCGGCAAATCGACACTGTTGCGCCTGCTGACCGGCGAGCTTTCGCCCACGACGGGCAGCATATCGGCGAATGGCGGCATCGCGATGCTGCGCCAAACGGTGCAGGTCGCGGCGGGCGAAAGCATTGCCGACCTGTTCGGCGCGCGCGGCGCCCTCGCCTTGCTGCGCAGGGCCGAAGCGGGCGAGGCCAGCGTCGAGGAGATCGGCGATGCCGACTGGACGCTCGAAGCGCGAATCGACGCGGCACTCGCCGCCGTCGGCCTGCCGCTTCCCGCCGACACCCCGCTCGCGGCGCTTTCGGGAGGCCAGCGCACCCGCGCCGCGCTCGCCGGCGCGATGTTCGCCGCGCCCGACTTCCTTCTGCTCGATGAGCCGACGAACAATCTCGACCGCGAAGGACGCCGGGCGGTGCGCGATCTTCTCGCCGGCTGGCGCGGCGGCGCGATCGTGGTCAGCCACGACCGCGAACTGCTCGAGGAAATGGACGCGATCGTCGAACTCACCCCGCTCGGCGCCACACGCTATGGCGGCGGCTGGAGCGCCTATCGTGCGCGCAAGGACATCGAGCAGGCGGCGATCGAGGTCGAACTCGCGGACGCCGAAAAGGAACTCGGCCGTGTGCGGCGTCAGGCGCAGGTCACTGCCGAGCGGCAGGCGCGCCGCGACGCCGGCGGCCGCCGCAAGGCAGCGCGCGGTGACGAGCCCGCGATCCTGCTCGGGACGCTCAAGCGCCGCGCCGAGGAAAGCGTCGGCGCCAACCGGCGCCTCGCCGAACGCCAGCGCACCGACGCGGAGCAGGCGCGCGAAGCCGCGCGCGGCAAGATCGAGGTCGTCGATCCGCTGTCGGTCGGCCTGCCTTCGACCGGCCTGCCCGCATCGCGCACGGTTCTCGAACTCGACCGCGTGAGCGCCGGCTACGTCCCGAACCGGCCGGTCATCAAGGATCTGTCGCTCACTCTTGCCGGCCCCGAGCGCGTCGCGATCACCGGCCCCAACGGCTCGGGAAAATCGACGCTGCTCGCGCTCATCGCCGGGACGCTCGTGCCCTGGTCGGGGACGGTGCGCGTCGGCGTGCCGTTCGCGCTGTTCGACCAGCGGGTCACCTTGCTCGACCCCGCGCGCTCGATCGCGGACAATTTTCTCGCGCGCAATCCCGGGACGACGAACAACCAGTGTCGCGCCGCGCTCGCGCGCTTCCGTTTTCGCGCCGACGCCGCCGACCGCATCGCCGGCACGCTCAGCGGTGGCCAGATGCTCCGCGCCGGCCTCGCCTGCGTCCTCGGCGCGCCGCAGCCGCCGCAACTGCTGATCCTCGACGAGCCCGGCAACCATCTCGACGTCGAATCGCTCAACGCCGTCGAAACAGGCCTTGCCGCCTATGATGGCGCGCTGCTCGTGGTCAGCCATGACAGCGCATTTCTGGACGCGATCGGGGTGGATCGGGCGATCGAGCTGGGCGTCGAATAGGTCGGGAACCGCGTCGGCCTCAGCCCTACCCGCCGGACGGGATCATCGGCATATCGATCCAGAGCGTCAGTCCGGGGGGCGGATCGACGGGCGGCGCGGCCGCGATGTGATGCGCGGCATCGGCACGGGCGCGGTCGAGGATGGCCGGGGGAACCGCCGCGGCGTGAAAGACATGATCGGCCTCGCCAAGCAGGCGCGCGGCGCGAAGGGTGAGGTCGTCGGGGCTGGCGCTGGCCAGCACGATCACCTCGACGCGCGAGGGCCGGTCGGGCAGCATCCCCGCAAGCCAGATGTCGACTCGGTCGGCCGCATCGGTGCCGAGCGGATCGAGCGCGCCGCCAGCCGCGAGCGCGGCGTCGATCGCGCGGCGACGATCGGCGGCGTCGGGCCAGCGCGCCTTCATCGGGAGCCGCGCGGCCTGTAGCACCGAGGCGAGCGCGCCGAGCCGCGCGGGCAGCAAGGCTTCGATGCGTTGCCGGATCGCTTTCGCGAGCCCCGCCGATGCACCGCCGGTGCCGATCGCGATCGTCACTGGCGCGCGGTCGACGATCGCGGGGGTGGTGAAATCGCAAAGATCGGGGCGATCGACGACGTTGACGAGCAGTCCGCGCGCGCGCAGCCCTTCGGCGGCAGCGCGCGCTTCGGCTTCGTCGTCGAGCGCGACGAACGCGATCGTCGCGCCGCTCTCCCACTCGGGAACGATCCGCCCGCCGGCGCGGCTGATCAGCCGCGCCTTCGCATCGGCAGCCTCCCCCTTCCCGACCAGCACGACCGTGCGGCCGGCGACGTTCAGGAAGATGGGAAGCTGCTCCATCGTCAGTCGATCCAGTCGGGCACGCGTTCGGCGGCCATGATCGTGCCGGCGGCGATGCGGTCGGCGACGACGACATAGCGGTCGCCGTCGACGAGCACCTCGGGAACGAGGCTGCGGCTATTGTACGTCGACGCCATCGTCGCGCCATAGGCCCCCGCACTGCGGAAGACCGCGAGGTCGCCCGACTCGACCTTGTCGACCAGCCGGTCGCGCGCAAAAGTGTCGCCGGTTTCGCAGACCGGGCCGACGATCGAGGCGGTCATCGTCTCGCCCGACGGCTTCACCGCGGCGAAATCGTGCCAGGCATCATAAAGCGCAGGCCGCGCGAGATCGTTCATCGCGGCGTCGACGATCACAAAGGGGTGGATTGCGCCGGGCTTGACCCACAACACCTCGGTCAGCAAAATCCCCGAATTACCCGCGATAACCCGGCCGGGCTCGAACATCAGCGTGACGTCCCAGTCGCGCGTGACCCGCGCGACCATCGCGCCATAATCGGCCGGCGACGGCGGAAGGATATTGTCACCCGCCCGATACGGCACGCCGAGCCCGCCGCCCAGGTCGACATGGGTGATGCTGTGTCCGGCGGCGCGGAGGTCGGCGACGAGTTGGCCGACGCGCTTGAACGCCGCCTCGAACGGAGCGAGGCTGGTAAGCTGGCTGCCGATATGAACCGCGATGCCGCGCAGGTTGAGCCCCGGCAGCGCCGACAGGCGGCCGAAGATTTCGGGCGCGGCGTCGATGCCGACGCCGAACTTGTTTTCGGCCTTGCCGGTCGAGATCTTCGCGTGGGTGCCCGCATCGACATCGGGATTGACGCGCAGCACCGCGGGCGCCGTCATGTCCTTGCGCGCGGCGATTTCGGCGAGCGCGACGCTCTCGGGCTCATGCTCGATGTTGAACTGGCCGATGCCGCGGTCGAGCCCCTGCGCCAGCTCGGCGCGCGTCTTGCCGACGCCCGAAAAGACGATGTCCTCGGGGGCCATGCCCGCGGCGAGCGCGCGTTCGAGTTCACCGCCCGAGACGACGTCGGCGCCATAGCCCTGCCGCGCAAGGACGCGCAGCACGCCGAGATTGGGATTGCACTTGATCGCGAAGGCGATGTGCTTGCGCGGAATATCCTTCAGCGCGTCGCGAAACACCCGCGCATGGCGTTCGAGCGTCGCGCGCGAATAGACATAGACGGGGGTGCCGATTTCCTCGGCGATACGCGGCAACGGAATGTCTTCGGCGTGCATCACGCCGTCACGAAGTTCAAAATGGTCCATGCATCAGATCCTAATCTTCAAAGACCGCTCGCCCTGAGCTTGTCGAAGGGCCGTTCTTCCTTTTTCCGGGGTCCAGGAAGGACAGTGCTTCGACAAGCTCAGCACGAACGGAAAAGGGAAGCGGCCCGAAAATTCGAAAGTCAGCCCGGAGGCGGCAAGTCGAAATCGTCGGTTTCGCGTTGTTCGGATCGTTTGAGAAGTTCGTCGCTGCGCGCGGGCCGGGCCTGCGCGTCAGGCGTCGTAAGCTCCTCCGTGGTCGGGGCGCGGGTCGCGCCGACGGGAATGACCGGGGCGGGCTGGCCCGCCACGGGCTTCAGATCTTCCTTGCTGCCGCACGCGCCGAGCAGCGCGGTTGCAGCGAATGTTGCCATGACGAGGTGGTGCTTCGCCATCAATTCGTCCCTTCGAGCGCCGCGCGAGCCGTGGCGACGGCCTGCCTTACCCGTTCGGGCGCCGTGCCGCCATAGCTCACGCGACTGGCGACCGAAGCTTCGACCGTGAGCGCGGCAAGCACGTCGGGCGTGACCGCCGCGTGGATCGCGGCGGCGTCGGCCGCGGGCAGCGCCGACAGCTCGACGTCGAGTTCCTCGGCGCGCTTCACACAGGCGCCGACGACATGATGCGCCTCGCGGAACGGCAAGCCATTTTCGCGCACCAGCCAGTCGGCAAGATCGGTCGCGGTCGAATAGCCCGACGCGGCGAGCGCGCGCATCCGGTCGGTCCGGAAAGTCAGCGTTTCGACCATTCCCGTCATCGCGGCGAGCGACAGCGCGAGTGCGTCGAAAGCGCCGAACACCGTCTCCTTGTCGTCCTGCAGATCCTTGGAATAGGTGAGCGGCAGCCCCTTCACGATCACCGCCAGCCGCTGGAATGCGCCGAGCAGCATCCCCGCGCGCCCGCGCACCAGTTCGGCGGCGTCGGGGTTGCGCTTTTGCGGCATGATCGAGCTGCCGGTCGACCAGGCGTCGGGCAGGCTGATGAAGCCGAAGGGCTGGCTCGCCCAGATCACCACTTCCTCGGCGAGGCGCGACAGGTGGATCGCGGCGATCGACGCCGACGCACAGAATTCCAGCGCAAAGTCCCGGTCGGAGACCGCATCGATGCTGTTCGCCATCGGGCGGTCGAAGCCGAGCGCCGACGCCGTCGCATCGCGATCGAGCGGGAAGCTGGTCCCCGCGAGTGCAGCGGCGCCGAGCGGCGATTCGTTGAGGCGGCGGCGCGCATCGGCGAAGCGCGACCGGTCGCGGGCGAACATCTCGACATAGGCGAGCAGGTGATGGCCGAGGGTGACCGGCTGTGCGACCTGCAAATGCGTGAAACCCGGCATGATGCTGTCGGCATGCTCGTCGGCGCGCGCGAGGAGCGCCGACTGGATCGCCGCCAGCCCGGCGTCGATGCGCTCGCATGCGGTGCGGGTCCACAGGCGGAAGTCGGTCGCGACCTGGTCGTTGCGCGAGCGCGCGGTGTGGAGACGGCCGGCGGGCTCGCCGACCAGTTCCTTCAGCCGTGCCTCTACCGTCATGTGGATATCTTCGAGCGCGAGGTCGACCGGAACGCCGTCACGCGCGAATTCCTCGACGATTTGCGCCAGCCCGCGATCGATGACGACCGCGTCCTCCGCGGCGATGATTCCGGTCGCGCCCAGCATCGCGGCGTGCGCGCGGCTGGCGGCGATATCTTCTTCCCACAGGCGCTTGTCGACGGGAATCGATGCGTTAATCTCTTGCATGATCGCAGCGGGTCCGCCACCGAAGCGGCCGCCCCACATGCTGTTGCTGTCAGGAGTATTCGCCATCCGTCGCGTCCCGAACCCATCGCTTGCGATCCTTGGCCTGTTGCTGGCCGGATCAATCGCGGGCTGCGATAGGGAAAAGCCCGGCGGTGAGCAAGCGGGGCAAGGCCAAGCAAATGTTTCGGCAGGCCAAGCGAAGGGCGTCGGCGCATTCGAATATATAGTCGACCGCAGCCACAAGGGCGCGGCGGCGCCCGCAGCGGCGTTTCGCGGCCCCGACGACGCGGCGGTGACGCTGGCGGCGTTTCGTGGGCGTCCCCTGCTCGTCAATCTGTGGGCGACATGGTGCGCGCCGTGCGTCGCCGAGATGCCGACGCTCGACGCGCTCGCGGCGAAGAGCGGCGGCAAGATGACGGTTATCGCGGTCGCGCAGGACCTGCAGGGCGCCGCGGTGGTCGACCCCTGGTTCCAGAAGGCGGGGCTGAAGGCGCTGCAGCCCTATCTCGATCCCGAGAACGGCCTGCTGGATGCCGCGAACAGCGCGCTGCCGACAAGCATCTTCTATGACGCCGAAGGGCGCGAATTGTGGCGCGTCGTCGGCGCGATCGACTGGCAGGGCAAGGAAGCCACCACGCTGCTGGCCGAGGGTGGCGTCTGACCCGCCAGCAAATTTCTGGACGATAAAAGAAGGGCGGGTGCCCCATGACACCCGCCCTTCCCTGCGACCCGAGCAGGGCTCGGGAAAAGGTTTTGGCTTAACCGCCGACCGTCACGCGGCCGCTGCGATAGCCCTTCTCGCGCATTTCCTTCACATAATCCTTGTCGGCATCGACGACTTCGACCGTCCATTCATCCCACGCGTCCCAGCGGTCTTCGCGGTCGGTCGCGCGATGAAGGTCGCTTCTCAATTCCTTCTCGGCCTCAAGGATGTCGGCTTTGTAATTATACCAATATTGGTTCACGACGCCCGCGATCGGGGCGGTGCGGATGCGCGGGGCTTCGAAGCCCGGGGGCATGGAATGATAGGGAACGGCGGCTACCGCGGCCGTGGCGGGGAGAGCAGCAAGCATCGCCAGCGTCGTCCATTTTTTCATTTTTCGTCTCCTTCTGGATCCTGTTGGACAGGAGAAGAAACGAAGGAGCGGCGCCTTTTATTCCCAATTCGACGATGATTCGGCACGTTTCGTGGTGAAAATCGCCCAAACAGACGGATTTCAGCCGGGATGCGCCTCGTCGCCGACGCTGGATTTGAGGAGGCCGCGGAACACCTCCATCGCGCTGCGCCGGCCCTGCGTCACATCGAACACGTCGCGCGCAATCGGCATGTCGAGACGATATTTGTCGGCGAGCGCCATCACCGTCGGTGCGCTCTTCACGCCTTCGGCGACCATGTTCATCCCCGCGATGACCTGATCGATCGGGCGCCCCTTGCCCAGCTCGACCCCGACATGGCGGTTGCGCGACAAGGGGCTGGTGCACGTCGCGATGAGGTCGCCCATCCCGGTCAACCCTGCGAAAGTTTCTGGCCGTCCGCCCATCGCCACCCCGAGCCGCGTGATCTCGGCGAGCCCGCGCGTCATCAGCCCGGCGCGAGTGTTGTCGCCGGCGCCCAGCCCGTCGCCCATGCCGACCGCGATCGCGATGATATTCTTGAGCACCCCGCCGAGTTCGCAGCCCAGGAGGTCGGTGTTGGTATAAACGCGGAAAAGCCCCGAGTGGAAAACGGGCTGGAGCGCGCGGACGACGATCTCGTCCTCCATCGACAGGACGCTCGCCGCCGCTTGCCCCGTCATGATCTCGCGCGCGAGGTTCGGGCCGGTGAGGACCCCGACGGGATGGCCCGGCAGCACTTCCTCGATCAATTCGGTCATGCGTTTGCCCGAGGCGAGCTCAAGCCCCTTGGTCAGGCTGATGACCGGGACCCACGGGCGAATGTGGCCCCGCGCCTCTTCGAGCACCGAGCGAAAGCTGTGCGAAGGGACCCCCATGACGAGAACATCGGCGCCCGCGACGACGTCGGCCATATCATGGGTCGCGCGGAGCGCGGGCGGCAGCTTGATGCCGGGCAGATATTTGCGGTTCTCGTTATGCGTATTGATGTCGCCGACGGTCCCGGCGTCGCGCGCCCACAGCGTGATCGGCGCGTTGCGCGACACCAGCGCCGCGACCGTCGTGCCCCAGCTCCCCCCGCCGAGCAGGCCCACTTTGAGGCGCATATATCTCTCCCCTGTTTTGCGGGAGAGTGACGCGGGATTGGGGGGTTGGCAAGCCATCCATCGTCAGCCCGGACCCTTCGACAGGCTCAGGACACGCTTGATACGAGATCCACCACCGCATCGGCGTCATGGATGCCGGATCAAGTCCGGGCTGGCGAATCCTCAGGGATGCTCCGCCAGGAACGCGCGCTGGATTTCTGCCGTGGCTTTCGGGTCCTCCATCATCGGCACGTGCGCGACATGTTCGAAGATATGGCTGCGGCTGTTCGCGATACCGTTTTCGAGCACCGCGACGCAGCTGACGTCGATCAGCTTGTCGTGGCGGCCCCAGATAATCAGCGTCGACACCGTCACCTGGCCGAGTTCGTCGTTGAGCGGCTTTTCCTCCATCTCGTCGGCGATGACCCAGAAAATCTTGTCGAGCAGGTCGCGATGCCGCAGCGCATCGGCATAGATCACGGGCTTGAGCCGCGCGGGAACGCGCGTCGGCTTGTGCACGACGAAGGCGATCAGCCGGTCAGCGTCCTCAAGATTGGCGAGCACCAGCGGATTATAGTCGCGGTCGGCCGCGAGCCTTTGCAGCTCGCTTTCATTCGCGCCGAGGATGCCGGCATTGTTCATGAGCGTCAGCGTGCGCAGCGCGTCGGGATAATCGATCGCAAAGCGCAGCGCGATCCAGCCGCCCATGCTGTTGCCGCCGAGGTGCGGTCGGTCGATGCCGAGCGCACCCAGAAACGCCTTGAGCCGTGCCGCCTGGCTGCTCACGTCGAAGGGCAACTCGCCGTCGCGGTCATTCTCGCCGAACCCCGGCAGGTCGGGCGCGATCAGGTGATAGTCGCGCGTCAACCAGGGCGCGTAGAAAGTCCAGTGATCCTTGTCGGCGCCGAAGCCGTGGACCATCACGAGCGTCGGCTTCGACGGGTCGCCGCCCTCCAGATAGGGCCATTTTCGGCCGTCGACGACCACCGTCCTGCGCACAACCCGCGCACGGCGGCGCATCAGCCAGCGCATCAATTGCACTAGCTGTTCGGGGAAGAGGAAATAGAGCAGAGCGAGCGAAATGAGCGGCGCGAAAATCAGGACAAGGAGGATTTTCATGCTGCACCCTGTTCCTTCACATGCGCGTCGAACCAGTCGATCAGGTCGCCCAGCACCGCATCGCGTTCGGGCTCGTTGTAGATTTCGTGGAACAGGCCGGGATAGATTTCGAGCCGCTTGTCGGCCGAGGCGACATGATCGAACAGGAAGCGCGATCCTTCGGGCGCGGTAAGCCGGTCCTCGGCGCCGTGCTGGAGCAGCAGCGGCAGGCCGATCTCCCGCGCCCGGTCGCGCGCCGTCGCCATCGCGTCGAACATCTCCGCCGCGAGCCGCGCGCTCATCTTGCCGCTATGGACGAAGGGGTCGGCGAGATAGGCGGCAACCACCGCCGGGTCGCGGCTGACCCCGGTGGGATCGAGCGCCATGACCCCGGCACGCGGGAAATATCGCGAGAGGAAACGGCTGATCCAGACGGTCAGTCTTGATGGCGGTTTCGCGGTCAGGATCGCCGGCCCCGACAGCGCCGCGGCGGCGAAGTCGCGCTGATGCGCGAGCAGCAGCAAGGCCGCGATCAGTCCGCCCATGCTGTGTCCGAGCAGCAGCCGCGGCTTGCCCGGCCACGCCTCGCGCACCCGCGCGATCAGCGCCGCCATTCCGTCGATATAGAATGAAAAGGCGGGGACGAACCCCATCGTTCCGCTCGACTTGCCATGCCCCCAATGGTCGATTGCGTAAACGGCATAGCCCGCAGCGGTCAGCCGCGCCGCGACATAGCCATAGCGCCCGGCATGTTCGGCATAGCCGTGTGCGAGCAGCACCACCGCCTTCGGGTCGCCCTGCGGCAGCCAGCGCGTGACATTGAGGTTCGATCCGTCGCCGCCCTGCCACGGCGGCAGCGTCAGCGGTTCGTTGTCGGCGCTCACCGCACCGCCTTTTTGAGCGCGGCGCTGCGGTGTCCGGGACCGTCGTCGCCCGCCTTGTCGATCCTGGCGAGGATCGCTTCGAGCGCGCGGCTGATCGCGGTCTGGGTGCGGACCATCTCGACCTTGGGCCAGGCGGTGCGCATGCCGGTGTCGATCAGCTCGTCGATGTCGTCCTGCCCGAGATCCGAGAGAATCTTCGCGGGCGACCAGAATTTGGGCGGACGGATGATGTTGATGTCGCCGGTATATTCCTGGTTGATCACCGAACGCGCCATATTGGCGATGCTGTTGAGCGGCGGGATCAGCTCGAGCGGCTTCTGGAAGATCACCATATTGGCGTTGAGCCACGCCTTGAAGGTCGTCATCGACGCATGTTGAATGGCCTCGATCGGCGCCATCTGTTTGCGCGTGTCGGTCGCGAAGGGCAGCGCGATCGGGTTCGCCTGGCTGACGATATGATGGTTGACGCCGTAAAGGCGTTCGAGGCGCTTGGTCGGGATGTCGTGCGTCACCGACCCGTCGACCCAGCGCCGGTCGGGCTGATAGGGGATGCGCGCGCCATTGTCGTCGCGCGCCATCAGCATCACGGGCGGGAAGACGCCGGGCACCGCGCACGACGCGAGCACGGCCTCGCGGATCAGCACATTGGGCGCGGTAATCGCGTTGAGCAGGCGACCGTTCTGATGCTTCTCGGCGGGCGCGACCGAGACGTTGAGGTGGCGGCCGCTGATCTCATAGGCTTCCTGAAAGGTGAGATCGGGGATCAGGTCGGCGAGGCGGTCGCGCACCTCGTCGGGCGCGAGCCGCTTTTGATCCGGATTGCGGCCAGGGTTGGCGAGGCGACGGCTTTCGAGGAAGGTGCCGATATCGGCGTTCTTGCGCGTGCAGACGACCGCGGCGACGATCGACCCGCCGCTCGCGCCCGACATGATGGCGGGCAGCACGCCCTCTTCCCAGAGCGCCTTCACGACGCCGATATGGAAGAAGAGGAAACTGCCCGAACCCGAGAGCAGCAGCGCCGAACGGCCGTAGCAATGCTGCGCGCGGCGGAAGAAGTCGCGCTTTTCCTCGCGGCCGATGCTGCGCGCGGCGGCGATCTTGCCCAATGAGTCGACGACCTCGGCGACATAATCCTCGACCAGTTTCTTCGTGCCGAAGCGCGCCTTTTGATAGAGGCGCTCGTGCCCCATGCCGTCGATATTGCCGTGGATGCCTTCGTTGAGGACGAAGAGCAGCCCCTTGACGTCCCCCGCCGCCGACAGCTTGCGGAGCTTTTCGAGGCGGGCGCGGATCGCCTTGTAATCGAAATGCTTGCTCTCGTCGGCGTCGCGCCACGCTTGCAGCCCCGATTTCCTGTCATGGTCGCGGGCCGCTTTGGACCAGGCGGCATAATCGGGCGCGGTCACAAGATCGCGGTCGGCGCTGAGCGTCGGGGTGAAAAGCATTCGGTAATCCTGCGAGAGCATGGTCTATTTTTTCGGATTCTTGCGGGTTCCGTTCGGTTTAGCAACCGGTTTCACCCTGCTCTTCGTCGCAGGTTTCGTCGCCGCTTTCGGTTTCGGCTTGGGCTTCGCGGCTGGTTGCGGCGTTGCCGTAGCGGCTTTGGGCTTCTCGGGCTTAGGCGCCGCCGCCATCAGGTCGGCGAAACTTTCGTCGATACATTCGCGGAAAAAGGCGATGTCGGGCATCACCGCGCGTTCGGAGATGAGCGAGAAAGCGATCCGGCCATTGTAGCTGGGGGTCGCTACGAACAGCCCCATATTGTTCGCGAGCGGCGCCATGCCATGCTGCTGCACAAGCTGCGCACCCGCGAGATAAAGCGGCACCTGCGCGCCGGGGACGTTCGAGATGAAAAGGTTGGTGCCGCGCACCGCGAAGCGCTCGCTGGTGACAAGCCGTGCGACCGCCGCCATCGTCGCGCCCGGAATATGCTGCGACAGGTCGGTCATGATCCGCGCGCTGACCCCCGCCTTCGCTTCCTTCGCCTCGACCGTATAGTCGCGCACCGCGGCGAGCCGTTCGAGCGGATCGGCGATGTCGGTGCGGATCGGCACGCTCATCGCCGACACCTGATTGCCGGGCGTACTGGCCTTGCCGCCCTTGCCGCGCAGATTGACCGGCGCGACCGCAACGAGACTTTCCTTGGGCAGCTCCTTGTGTTTCGCGAGATATTTGCGAAGCGCGCCGCCGACGGTGGTGAGCACCACATCATTGACCGTCGCGCCGGGCACCTTCTTGCGGATCTCCGCGACATCGGCGAGCGCCACCGTGGTCGCTTCGAACATCTTGTGCGGGCCGACCGGCACATTGAAGCGCGTTTCGGGAACGCCGGCGGTCATGCCGCCCTCGGCGATCGACTTGCGCGCCGAGGCGACGATCGCCGGCGACATCTTCATCAGCGCGTTCATGAACTTGACCGGCGACTGGAGCGACGCCGACCAGGCGCGCGAGAGGGTTTCGGCGCTCGATGGCGCCTTGCCCAATTCCTCGACCGGCGGCGGTTCGGCAATCGCGGGTGTACCGTGCGCGTCGATGTCGCTCATCGCGATGAAGGCGTGCGCGCCCGACGCGCCGTCCACCGCGGCATGATGGACGCGGTGGAGCATCGCGAAGCTGCCCTTCGGGATACCCGGAATCCGATCGAGCCCCTCGATGATATAAATGTCCCACAGCGGCCGATTCATATCCATCGGCTTCGAAAACCAGCGCGCGACGGCGATGCAGAATTGCCGCCAGTCGCCGGGCTCGGGCAACCGCGCGTGGCTCATATGCGCCTCGATGTCGAAATGCTCGTCCTCGACCCAATAGGGATGGTCCATGTCGAACGGCAGGCGGTGGAGGCGGCGCTTGAACAGCGGCGAGGTGTCGACGCGGCTTTCGACGTGGGCGATGATGTCCTTGAAGCGCACGAAGCCGCCCGGTGCGGTCGAGGGGTCGTAGATATAAACCCCCATGATGTGCGTCAGATTGTTCGCGGTCTGGGTGTAAAGGAACTGGGCGTCCTGCGCGCTGAGCTGTTTGAGCATGTTTGGTTCCTTTCCCTGCTCCATTCATATCGTCATTGGGAGCGAAGCGTGTGGGGGCGCCGTCATTCCCCCACCCCCGGCAAGCGGTCCGCGAGCGCCACCGTCGACAGCCGCATCGTTTCCATGACGTTGGCCAGGCCGCGCAGTTCCATCAGCAGTGCGCGGCGCGCGACGAGATTGACGGGGGTCGCCTCCTCGGCGAGCCCCATGTGGCGCATCAGCGACAGGCCGTTGGCAAACAGCAATTTGCCGATCGCCGCCTCGCTGCTGATCCGGCGCAGCAAATAGGCCTGCCTGCCTTCGGTGAGAGCCGCATCGAGCAGCGCCTTCTCATCGACGACATCGCCGGGCCGCGCACGCGCAAGCTGTTCGGCGACGACCGAATAGGCCTCGGCAAAGGGCAGCAGGATCGCGTGACCGACGACGGGCTGGCAACGGCGAAGGAGCTGCGCGATGCCGCGATCGCCGCTGGCGAGGCGGCGGTCCCACACCGGATCGATGCGTTCGAGCTCGGCCTCGATCGCCGCAAGATGCTCGCCCCGCGGCGGGTAGAAGAATTCGAATTTGAACAGGTCGCGCAGGCGATCGATCTTCGTCCAGAAAGCGGCGGTCGCGTCGCCGCTGTCGGCATCGCGCAGTTCGAACAGCGCGAGTTCGATCATCGCGCGGTCGAGGAAATGATGCGCGATGATGTTGCGGTAATAGCTCGCCATCGGATGCTTGGCGGGGTCGATCGAATAGACATTCTCGCTGCCCGCCTCGTAGCGGGTCAGCAGGCCGCTCTCGACGAGCGTGTCGACCGTCGCCGAAAGAGCCTTGTCGTCGCCGCTTTCCAGTTCGTTGCTGAGCCGGATGCCGCGCGCCCGCGCCCAGTCGGTCACCGCGCCGATCGCGCCGAGCAATTCGGCCGACGTCGCGCCGCGCGGCGCCATGCCGAGCAGGATCAGGCACATCACCGACGTCACCGTGAGCGGCGTGACGCGGTTCGCCTCGACCGCGACCGCGAAGGCGATCTGTTCGAGCGCGCGCCTGTCGTCGGGGGCCGGCGCCGCCTCGATCACGACGGGTTCGCCGATGTCGAGCCGGATGCGGCCCGACGGCGCCTTCAGGCTCTTCATATATCCGATGAACCACGACAGCGATTCGGGCTTCTTGCTGCGCCCCGTCTGTTCGGCGGTATATTCCTCGACGTCGCGGATCAGGTCGAAGCTGGTGACGAAAGGCACGAAATGGACATCGCGCGTCCCCGTCGCGTGCGCGGCGTCGAGGACATATTTCATCAGGCCATATTTGGGCGGCATCAGCTTGCCGAGGCGCGAGCGTGTCCCCTCGAACGCCCAGCTCAGCGGGAAACGCTTGGCGAGCAGCCAGGCGATATAATGGCGCAGCACGAGCTTGTAGACGGGCTGGTCCTGAAAACTCCGCCGGATGAAGATCATCCCCGAGCGGCGGAAGAATTCGCCCATCACCGCGAAATCGAGATTGGCGCCGCCGAAGCTGTGCAGCATCGGCATGTCGTTTTCATAGGTCAGGCGACTGGGGGTCGCGCCGTCGATATAGGTTTTGTGGGTGAAGAGGATCGCGGTCGGATGCTCGCGCAGGATCGAGCGGAGCCTTGCGAGTTCGGCGGCATCGACCTCCATCTCGGGCGCGTAGCCGCCGAACATCATGCGGTCGAGCCGCGCGCGCAGATCGAGGAAGAGCGCCGACGGCCGCGCGATGACCTCTTTCATGAGCGGCCGCGCCTCGCGAAAGAGCTCGGCAACGGGGCGGCCCGTCGTCTCGGCCAGTTCGACCAACGCAGCGCGGAATTTGGGACTGGTGCGCAGGCCATCGGCGACGAAGCGCGGCACCTTATATCTTGTTCCCCGGATGCCGCGTTCGGCGACGTCGAGCGCGAGCCCCGCCTGCCGCGCGACAAAGCCTGCGAATTCGGGGCTGTCGGCCCCCTCGCCGTCGCCGCCGCCAGTCTGCTTACAGAAACGGTCGCGCAGCGCCTCGAGCGTTGCCGCCTCGCCGACCAGTATCTGCGCGCGGCGGCGGTCGCGGAGCAGGATCAGCCGCGAGCGGAGCGGGCCGGGATGACGCGGGTCTCCGAACAGGATGTGGCGGAATTTGAGCGCGCGGTCGCGGTCGAATCCCGGAATGCGCCACGCGACGCGCAGCGGCACGACCTGCCGCGACGGCGATCCGTCGAGCCGCGCGCGCAGCATGTCGAGCGGCAGCGCATGATCGTCGTCTTCGATCGCAAGGCTGGCCCATTGCGGCTCATTGTCGCCTGAAGTTGCATGGATCCAGTCGAGCAGCAGCCTTCGCTCCACCCCGCCCCGCGCATCGATGATATAGAGCCGGTCGGCCGCGTCCTCCGTCACGATCGGGGTGCGGGGCGTTCCGTCGGCCACCGCCTTATGCTCTCCCCGTCATTGCGAGGAGCGAAGCGACGCGGCAATCCAGAGTGGCGTAAACCGCTGTGGATTGCTTCGCTCCGCTCGCAATGACG
The DNA here is from genome assembly GCF_013410105.1 of Sphingopyxis sp. JAI108. Lineage (GTDB taxonomy): Bacteria > Pseudomonadota > Alphaproteobacteria > Sphingomonadales > Sphingomonadaceae > Sphingopyxis > Sphingopyxis chilensis. The sequence goes on along the minus strand of NZ_JACCCJ010000001.1, from coordinate 703,285 downwards.
GGGTGAAACATGGCCTAGGCCGTCCTCCGCTTTAGCGCGGCCGCTTTCTTTGCCGGAGCTTTCTTCTTGGCTGAAGGCTTCTTTTCGGCCGTCTTCTTTGCCTTTTCGACCTTGGCCTTAGGCGGAGCAGCCTCGGGCGCCGGCTCCTTCACCACGGATTCGGCGACACTCTCCTCGGGCTGGCCCAGCGTGCGGAGGAACATATTGCGGACGTCGCGAACATGCGTGTTGATTGTCCGTGGGCTCCATTTCGAGGTATCGACCGGCGGCAGCACGGTGACGCGCACCGTCGCGGGGCGCATCACGAACTCATTCTTCGGCGCGACGTCGGTGGCGTTATGAATGACAATCGGCACAATGGGGACGCCGGCCTGCATCGCGAGGTGGAACGCGCCCTTTTTGAACGGTTCGAGTTTGGGCGTGAGGCTGCGCGTGCCCTCGGGCGAGATGCAGATCGACTTGCCTTCAACGCGGATCGCATCGACGAGCGGTTCCATCGCCTTGATCGCGCTCTTGCCGTCGGCGCGGTCGACGAAGACGGTGCCGCCCCATTCCATCAGCTTGCCGAGGATGGGGATGTCCTTGATTTCCTTCTTGCCCACCCCGCCCATGTCGCGGCGGATGAGCTTGGCGAGGATCATCACGTCCGCCTTGCTCTGATGGTTGAAAATGAAGATGCACGGCCGCGACGACCAGAGATTCTTTTCGTCCTCGACCTCCAGCTCGACGCCGGTGATCGCGGTCGCGAAATCGCCGAACAGGCCGATCGAGAAATTCGCCGCCTCGCGCTGCGAGCGGGTGAGCGCCCAGATCGGAAGGCCGGCAGCGAAGGCGCCGACGAGCGATCCGGTCGCATAGATGGTGCGCGTGTAATCGACCCAGCTCGGCGTGCCGCGGCTGCCGAAGCGCTGGACAGGCCAGTTCCGTTCGTCGGCGATGGCCTTCAGCTTGAGGTTCGGGTTGAGCGGGCGCGGTTTGCCGACGCGTTCGAGCAATTCGATATCGTCGTCGCTGTCCGAATAGAAAAAGCTCTGGTCGAGATCGAGGCCATATTCCTCGGCGAGCTCCTCGGCAGCGAGCACCTTACCCTCGCCGAAGCAGAGCGGGCGGATGATGTCGCCGGTGAAGACGCCATCCTCGATCTCATAGGCCGAGCATTTGATGTCGGTGATGCCCAGGTCGCGCGCGGTGGGTTCGATCTGGTAGATCGTCGCCGACGAGATGATCGCAACGCGGTGACCCTTCGCCTGGTGCGCCTCGATGATCGCGCGCGTTTCGGGATAGATTTTGCGCGCGATATGCTTTTTGTAGAGCTCCTCGCCGAACTCGATGAAGCTTTGCTCGTCGACGCCCTTCATGAATTTGGCGGCGCCCGACATCAGCCCCGAAAAGCCGATCGTGCCAAGGCTGTGCTGCGCGATGACCTGCGCGGTCTCGGCGATTTCCTCGACCGACATTTCGCGGCGCTGGAATTTCTCGCGCAGCATCGCGGTCGCAGAGTAGCCCGAGATGATCGTCCCGTCGAAATCGAAGAGCGCGGCGATATGCGATCCGGGTTCGGACGCCAGAACTTCTTCCAAATGCGGCTGCGGCCTCGGCACGCGCATCTCCCCACCAACGGCTTGTTTGCCGCCTTATCCCTGCACGATGACAGGTAAGATGGGGTTAATCAATGGCGCGAAAGCGCGGAGGCCTCGCGCGCGAGTTCCTCTATCCGGGCGGGATCGAGTGGCCCCGCCGGTACGACCCAGCTGCCGCCCACGCAGCGCACGGGATCCAGCGCGAGCCACTCGGGCGCGGTCGCGGCGCTGATCCCGCCGGTCGGGCAGAAGTTGATCCCGCCGAACGGGCCGGCGAGCGCCTTCAGCGCCGGGATGCCGCCGCTCGTCGCCGCGGGGAAGAATTTGAAGCTGTCGAGGCCAAGGTCGAGCCCCGCCATGATATTCGACGCATTGGCGACGCCGGGCAGGAAAGGAATGCCGCTCGCCACCGCGGCCTCGCCAAGGCTGTCGGTGAGGCCGGGCGAGACGATGAATTCGGAGCCCGCATCGAGCGCGTCCTTCAGCATCCGCGGGTTGAGCACCGTGCCCGCGCCGACGACCGCGCCGGACACAGCCTTCATCGCCCTGATCGCGTCGAGCGCCGCGGGGGTGCGCATCGTCACTTCGAGCACCTTGAGCCCGCCGGCGACAAGCGCCTCCGCCATCGGCACCGCATCTTCGGCGCGGTCGATGACGATCACCGGGATGACGGGCGCCAAACGCATGATCTGTTCGATACCGCTGTCGGACATTCTATCTCTCTTTCATCGTCATCCCAGCGAAGGCCGGGATCTTATTGTTGCGTCTTAAACTGCCGGCAAATCAAATGACGGTCTCCATCGCCGCCAATACCGCCGATCCGCCCTTCTCCGCCTCGTCGGCGTGGTGGCGGAACAGCGCGAACAGCTCGCGCCCCACGCCGACCGCCGGGGGCGGCGCGGCAGCGGGTGCGCGCGAGGCCCATTCGGCCTCGTCGACGAGCGCCACGACTTCGCCGTTCACCGCACACACGCGCACGATGTCGCCGTCCTGAAGATAGGCGAGCGGACCACTCACCCCGTCGGTGCCGGGCAAGGCTTCGGGCGAGAGATGGATCACCGCGGGCACCTTGCCGCTCGCGCCCGACATTCGCCCGTCGGTGAGCAGGGCGACGCGATAGCCCTTGTCCTGCAACACCCCGAGGGCCGGGGTCAGCTTGTGCAGTTCGGGCATGCCGTTGGCGCGCGGCCCCTGGAAGCGGACGACGACGACGACGTCGCGCTCCAGCTCGCCCGCCTTGAACGCGGTGAGCACCTGATTCTGGTCGTCGAAGATCCGGCACGGCGCCTCGATCGTCCAGCGATCCTCGGCGACCGCGCTCGTCTTGATGATCGCGCGGCCGAGATTGCCCGCGAGCAGGCGCATCCCGCCATCGGCCGAGAAAGGCGCCGCAACCGGGCGCAGCATATTGTCGTCGCGGCTTGTCGCGGGTGCCGCCTGCCAGTGGAGTTCGTCGTTCACCAGCACGGGCTCGGCCGCATAATCGGCCATCGTGCCGCCGACGGTCAGCACGTCGCCGTGGAGCAATCCCGCGCCAAGCAGCTCGCGCACGACATAGCCGATGCCGCCCGCCGCATGGAAGTTGTTCACGTCGCCCGCGCCGTTGGGATAGACACGCGCGAGCAGCGGCACCGCGTGGCTGAGCTCGTCGAAATCCTGCCAGTCGATGATGATCCCCGCGGCGCGCGCGATCGCGGGCAGGTGGATCGCATGATTGGTCGACCCGCCGGTCGCGAGCAGGCCGATCGCGGCGTTGACGATCGCCTTTTCGTCAATGCAGCGCGCCAGCGGGCGGTAATCGTCACCGTCCCAGCCGATCTCGGCGATCCGATGCGTCGCGGCGCGCGTCAGTAACTGGCGCAGCTTGGTGCCGGGGTTGGTGAAGGCGCTGCCAGGGATGTGCAGCCCCATCAGCTCCATCATCATCTGGTTGGAGTTCGCGGTGCCATAGAAGGTGCAGGTGCCCGCGCCATGGTAACTCGCCGCCTCGGCCTCGAGCAGTTCGTCGCGGGTGGCCTTGCCCTCGGCATAGAGCTGGCGGACGCGCTGCTTTTCCTTGTTCGCGAGGCCCGAGGGCATCGGTCCGGCGGGAATCAGGATTTGCGGCAGATGGCCGAAACGCAGCGCGCCGATGAGCAACCCGGGGACGATCTTGTCGCAGATGCCGAGCAGCAGCGCGCTCTCGAACATCGCATGGCTGAGCGCAATCGCGGTGCCCTGCGCGATATTGTCGCGGCTGAACAGCGACAGGTCCATGCCCGCCTGCCCCTGCGTCACCCCGTCGCACATCGCCGGAACCCCGCCCGCGACCTGTGCGGTCGCGCCGACTTCGCGCGCGAAGACTTTGATCTGTTCGGGATAGCGGCCGTACGGCTGATGCGCCGAGAGCATGTCGTTATAGCTGGTGACGATGCCGATATTCATTTCGGCGCCCGAGCGGATCGCGGGCTTGTCCTCGCCCGACGCGGCGAAGCCATGCGCGAGGTTGCCGCACGACAGATTGCCGCGATTGGTGCCGGCCTCGCGCTGGCGGTCCATCAGGTCGAGATAAGCGGCGCGGCGGGGCTTGCTGCGCGCGATGATGCGGTCGGTGACCGCGGCGATGGTGGGGTGGATATCAGTCATGGTGCATTCCAAAACCCTCTCCCCTTGGGGGAGAGGGATGCGCAGACTTGGCAGCTTGCTGCCTAGTCGAAGCTGGGTGAGGGCATTGGACGTGGCGTGCGAAGGTAGCGGTAGAGACCCTAATCCAACTGCGCCTAGTCGCTGCGCGACAAGGCTTCGTGTCCTTCTTCGCCAAGGGGAGAAAGTTTGGGGTGCGCTCAATCATGCCAGCTCGCCCCGTCGCGTTCGATCAGCGCGATTGCGCTCGACGGACCCCAGCTTCCGGCGGTGTAATTCTGCGGCGCCATATCCACCGCGGCCCAAGCATCGCGGATCGAATCGATCCATTGCCACTGCGCCTCCACCTCGTCGCGGCGCACGAACAAGGTCTGATCGCCCTCGATGAAATCAAGCAGCAGGCGCTCGTAAGCGATGCGCCGCCGCTCGCCCGCAAAGCTGTGCGAAAGCGAGACGTCCATCGTCACCTCTTTCAGCTTCACACCGTCGCGGTCGAGGCCGGGCTGTTTCGCCATCACCTTGACCCGGATATTCTCTTCGGGCTGCAGGTTGATGATCATGCTGTTCGCATCGAGCTTGCCCGCGCCGACGCGCGCGAAGATATTGTGCGGCACCGGCTTGAACTGGATCAGCACCTCCGACTTGCGCTGCGGCATGCGCTTGCCGGTGCGGAGGTAAAAGGGCACGCCCTTCCAGCGCCAATTGTCGATATAGGCCTTGATTGCGACAAAGGTTTCGGTGTTCGACGGGTTGCCGAGTTCGTCGGCATAACCCGCGACCGCACCGCCATTGACCGCGCCGCTGTTATACTGCCCCTTGACACTGTGCGCCTTCACATCGGCGGCGGTCAGCTTGCGCAAGGATCGCAGCAGCTTGACCTTTTCGTCGCGCACCGCGGTCGACGAGACGCTCGACGGCGGCTCCATCGCGATGATCGCGAGCAGCTGGAGCATATGGTTCTGCACCATGTCCTTCAGCGCGCCGACCCCGTCATAATAGGAAACGCGGCCTTCGAGCCCGACGGTTTCGGCGACGGTGATCTGGACATGGTCGATCGCCTGCGCGTTCCACAGTGGCTCGAACAGCATATTGGCAAAGCGCAGCGCAAGCAGGTTCTGGACGGTTTCCTTGCCGAGATAATGGTCGATGCGGAAGACGCGATCCTCGGCGAAGGCGTCACCGACCTCGGCATTCACGTCGCGCGACGAGGCCAGATCGTGCCCGATCGGCTTTTCCATCGCGATGCGGCATTCGGCGCAGGCAATGTTCGCGGCCTTGAGGCCCTGCGCGATCGGGCCGAACATCGACGGCGGGGTCGAGAGATAGACGCCGATCGGGCGCGTCATGCGGTCGCCGAGCAATGCCGCGAGCTCGTCATAGCCGGTTCCCGCCCCGGCATCGATCGCGCAATAGTCGATACGGCCGAGGAAGCTTTCGACCCCGCCATCGTCGATGCGGTCGGCGGGCAGATGTTCGACAAGCGCCTCGCGAACCTGTCCCTGAAACGCCGCGCGGTCCATCTTCGACCGCCCCGACCCGACGATCGTCAGCGCGTCGGCGAGCAGCCCGTCGAGGTGGAGGTTATAGAGCGAGGGAAAGAGCATGCGCTGCGCGAGGTCGCCCGTCGCGCCGAACAGCACCAATGTTTCGACTTTCACGCTCACATTCGTCCCCTTGGATAACATGTGCAGAATTGGAGGATGCGCCCCCCGAATGCAACGCGCATACGTAAGCCGCTACGCATGCGTTCGTGCGGCAGCCGTGCCCCTGCGAAGGTAGGGGCCCATCACCGGCCGTTGCGACACGAAAGGACTGCTCTGGAAAGGACGATGCCACGGGTGATGGGTCCCTGCCTTCGCAGGGGCGCTCAGGCATATGGCAATCCCGGCTGAACGATTCTAAGACCCGGCCCCATGCCCGACAGCGCCTCACCCTATGATGTCATCGTCGTTGGCGGCGGCGTCAATGGCGCGGGTGTCGCGCGCGATGCCGCGGGGCGCGGCGGGCGGGTGCTGCTGCTGGAGGCAGGCGATCTCGCGCAAGGCACCTCATCGAAATCGACCAAGCTGATCCACGGCGGGCTGCGCTATCTCGAACATTATGAATTCGGCCTGGTGCGCGAGGCGCTGAAGGAACGCGAGCTTCTGTGGGGCATCGCGCCGCACATCATCCATCCGCTGCGCTTCGTCCTGCCCTATCGCGACGGGCTGCGCCCGCGCTGGCTGCTGCGGCTCGGCCTGTTTCTGTATGACCATATCGGCGGGCGCAAGAAACTGCCCGCGACGCGGTCAGTCGATTTGCGCCGCCATGCCGCAGGCGGGCCGCTCCAGCCGCAATATGTGAAGGGCTTCGAATATTCGGACGGCTGGGTCGACGATGCGCGGCTCGTCACGCTCAACGCGCGCGATGCCGTCGACCACGGCGCACGGGTGCGCACCCGGACGCGCGTGGAAATGCTCCGCTGCGAGGACGGGCTGTGGATCGTCGACGCACGCGATGACCAGGGCCATCAATATCGTTTTACCGGACGCAGCGTCGTCAACGCTGCGGGGCCCGCGGTGCTCGACCTGCTCAAACGCGCCGATGCCGAGCCCGATCACCAGATGCGGCTCGTGCGGGGGTCGCATATCGTCGTGCGCAAGCTGTTCGAGCATGACTATGCCTATTTTTTCCAGCTGCCCGACGGACGCATCTTCTTCGCCATCCCTTACGAGCGCGACTTCACGCTGATCGGCACCACCGACCAGGACCATGACGGACCGGCGAGCGAGGCGCAGGCGAGCGCCGATGAAATCGCCTATCTTTGCGAAGGGGCGAGCCTCTATTTCCGCATCCCCGTCACCCCCGCCGATGTCGTGTGGACCTATTCGGGTGTCCGGCCGCTGATCGAGGACGGCTCGGGGCGCCCCGAAGCCGCGACCCGCGGTTATCGGATCGACCTCGACATGGCGGAAGGTGCACCCTTGCTCACCATCTATGGCGGCAAGATCACCAGCTATCGCCATGTCGCCGAGGAGGTTGTCGACGACCTGGTCGATCATGTCACGGCGCTTTCGCGCAAGCGCTGGACAGCGAAGGCGCCGCTACCCGGCGGCAATTTCCCGACGAACGGCGCCGGCGCGCTGAAGGCGGATTACAAGCTCGCTTATCCCTTCCTTTCCACTGCAACGGTCGACCGCATCGCCAAGGCCTATGGCACCGACGCGCGCGAGTGGCTGGCGGGAGCGGCGGACTGGGACGACCTCGGCGGCGAGATTGCGCATGGGCTGAGCGTAGCCGAGATCCGCTGGATGGTGACGCGCGAATGGGCGCGAACGACCGACGACATCCTCTGGCGGCGGAGCAAGCTGGGGCTGCATTTCACGCCCGGCGAGGTCGCGCGCCTTGCCGAACATGCCGAGCGCCTCGTCGCCGACGCCCGGATGGCTGACTCCGGATATTTCGAAGAGCGCGTGACGGGCTGACCCCTCTCATGCGACCAGCGCGAGCGCGTCGGCACCCGCGGGAAAATGGGGACACCCGCTCTGGTCGTGCACCACCTGCCACACCGCCTCGGCGACATCGGCCTCGGTGGTGAACAGCGCGGGTTCGGCCATGCCGGCAAGGATCGGTGCGGCATAGCTGCCATAAGGTTCGGGCAGCACGTCTTCGAGGCGGATTTCGGTATTCTGCGCGAAGGCGGTCGTCGGGCCATAGCCCGGCTCGACCAGCTTTACCGCGATGCCAAGCGGCGCCAGTTCGTGCGCGAGCGATCCGGTGAAGCCCTGGATCGCGGCCTTGCTTCCCGTGTAAGCGGCGGCGAGCGGGAAGGAGGCGAGCGTCGCCGACGAGGTGATGTTGACGATGACGCCCGATCCGCGTTCGCGCATCTGCGGGATCACCGCCTGCGTCATCGCGATGGTACCGAGCGTGTTGGTGGCATAGACGTCGCGGATCTTCTGCGGTGGCGAATGTTCGAGCGCGCCGAAGAGGCCAATACCGGCATTGTTGACGAGCGCGTCGATCGGGCCGGCCCGATCGAGCGCGAGCGCGATGCTGTCCGGGTCGGTGACGTCGAGCGCGAGGACGCGCAGGCGATCCGACGATGCGAACAGATCTGGCTTCGGCCGGCGCATCGTCGCGACGACGTTCCAGCCCAGTGCATGGAAATGACGCGCGGTTTCGAGGCCATAGCCGGAGGAGCAGCCGGTAATGAGGATCGTCTTCATAGGTTTTCCTTTCTTAGTTCGATGAAAGGAAACTAGACGACAGACGACGGACCATCTATAATTAGAAATCCACATTTAATTAGCGATAGTCCATATGTCCGATCCGCTTTCCGACCTAATCGGGCTACTCCGCCCGCGCACCGTTTTTGCCAAGGCGATCAGCGGCGCGGGCGACTGGGCGGTGCGCTATGGCGATTTCGGTCATCCGGGGTTTTGCACGGTGATCGACGGACGCTGCCGGCTGGCCGTCGATGGTGCGGAGGCGGTAACGATCGAGGCGGGCGATTTCATCTTCCTGCCCGCAACCCCCGGCTTCACCATGTCGGGCTTCGAACCCGCCGAACCCGTCGTCGTTGATCCCCATGCCACAGCGGGTCTTGCAGGAGAGGTCCGCCACGGGCGGCAGGAGGGCGACGCCGACGTGCGGATGCTTGGCGGCTATTTCGTTTTCGAATCGCCCGACGCCGGGCTGCTCGTGTCGCAGCTTCCCGCGCTCATTCACCTGCGCGGCGCCGAGCGGCTCGCAACACTCGTACGGCTGGTGCGCGAAGAAGCGGGCGAGGAGCGGCCCGGATGCGACCTGATCCTGTCGCGGCTGGTCGAGGTGCTGATCGTCGAAGCGCTGCGCTCGGTCGAGGGAGACAACGCCCCGCCGGGACTGCTGCGGGGCTTGAGCGATCCGCGACTCGCGGCGGCCATCCGGCAGATCCACGGCGCACCGGCGCGGGCATGGACGGTCGCCGCGCTCGCGAAGGAAGCGGCGCTGTCGCGTTCGGCCTTTTTCGAGCGCTTCGCGCGAACCCTCGGTGTGCCGCCGATGGAATATCTGCAAGGCTGGCGCATGAGCATCGCCAGGGATTTGCTGCGCCGCCGCGCGGGCAAGATCGAGGAGATTGCAAGCCAAGTCGGCTATGGGTCGGCGAGCGCCTTCAGCACCGCCTTCACCCGCCACGTCGGGCTGCCGCCGAAGCGCTTTGCGATGACCGCCTAATCGGTGCCGAACTGCTCAGCGAGCTTGGCGCGCCGCACCTTCCAGGTTTCGGCGAGCACCGGCACGTCGCGCAAGGCGCGGAGGTCGGCTGGGCGGTCCTTCGCCTCGCCGCCGACCAACAGGCCAAACAGCGAGGACAGCGGCCAGTCGGGCCAGGGTCGCTCGACGAGGTCGAGCGTGTCGCCCGCGCGCACCTGCCCCGATTCGAGCACGCGGTAATACCAGCCCGTCCGCCGCGTCTTGACCACCTGCGCCATCACCCCCTTCGCCCCGAAACGGTGATCGAGCTTCCAGCACGGCTGGCGCGCCTGCGTCACTTCGACGAGCGCGCTGCCGAGGCGGAAGCGGTCGCCGAGGAAGACATTCTGCTCGTCGAGGCCGGATGTGGAGATATTTTCCCCGAACGCACCCGGCGCATCGAGCAAGGACGCATCGCCCAGATACCCGCGCCACCAGTCATAATGGTCGGCGGGATAATGGTGGATCGCCTTGTCGATGCCGCCATGCACCGTCCGGTCGGCCTGCTCGTCGCCGGCAAGCCCCATGGGGCCGACGGCAACCCGATGCGCCACCGGCAGCTTGCCGATGGCGCTCGGTTCATCGCCGCGGAAGGGCTGCGACTTGCCAAGGAGGACAGCGAGAATCGGCGTTTCCATGCCGCCGATTGCATAGACCCCGCCGCCGGAATGGCAATCGTCAGGCCCCGGCGAGTGCTACAGATTTTTGCGTGCGCGATGCGAGCACGATCGCGAGTCCGGCCACCGCCATCACCGCGCCCGCAATCGATACCGCCGGGAAACCGAGGCCGAGGCCGATCACCCCGCCGCCGACCGCGGCCCCGATCGCATTGCCGAGGTTGAACGCCCCGATATTGACCGCCGAGGCGAGGTTGGGCGCATCCGACGCCGCCTCCATAACCCGCATCTGGAGCGGCGGGACGATGGCGAAGGTCGCGACGCCCCACAGGAAGATCGTGACCGCCGCCGCAAGCGGCGAGTACATCGTGATAGCAAACAGGATCAGCATCGCCGCCAGCCCGGCGAGCGAGACGATCAGCGTGCGGTCGATCGAGCGGTCGGCAAACACCCCGCCGAGCCAGTTGCCGGCGGTGAGGCCGAGGCCGTAGATCACCAGCATCGCGGTCACGAACAAGGTCCCTGCCCCCGTCGCTTCGGTCAGGATCGGCGCGATATAGGTGAACACGGTGAACATCGCCGCCGAACCGATCGCGGTGAGCGCGAGCGCGACGAGCACTTCGCGGCGCTTCAGCACACCGAGTTCGGCGAGCATGTTGCCGCCCTCGGCGCGCGGGATGTCGGGCAGCGCGAAACGCAGCGCGGCCATGGTGATGAGGCCCCAGATCGCGATCGCGCCGAACGCGGTGCGCCAGCCGAAGGTTTCGCCGACCCACGGCGCGAGCGGCACGCCGATGACATTGGCGAGCGTCAGCCCCATGAACATCGCCGCGACCGCGCTCGCGCGCTTTTCGGGCGCGACGAGGCTGGCGGCGACGACCGAGCCGACGCCGAAGAAGGCGCCATGGTTGAGCGAGGTAATGACGCGCGCGACCATCAGCGTCGTGTAATCGCCCGCGATGGCGGAGAGGAAATTGCCGAGCGTGAAGATCGCCATCAGGCCGATGAGCAAGGTCCGCCGGTTCATCCGCGCGGTGGTGAGCGTCATCAGCGGGGCGCCGAGCATCACGCCGAGCGCATAAGCAGAAACGAGCAGTCCGGCGGCGGGGATCGACACCCCCAGCCCCTCGGCCATGTCGGGCAGCAGGCCCATCGGGGCGAATTCGGTGATGCCGATGCCGAAGGCGCCGGTCGCGAGGGCCAGCAGCGGGAAGTTGATTTTCATGGGAGAGGTTCCTGTTAGACGAGCGGCGGGTTCAGCCGCGCGAACCCCGCCTGCTGCCGGTAGGGCGTGTGCGGATAGGGCGGCAGGACGTCGCTCGCGGCGTCGAGCGCGGCCACTTGCTCCGCGGTGAGCGCCCAACCGACCGCACCGAGATTCTGCCGCAGCTGCTCCTCGTTGCGCGCGCCGATAATCACCGACGACACGGTGGGGCGCTGGAGCAACCAGTTGATCGCGACCTGCGGCACCGTCTTGCCGGTTTCGGCCGCGACGGCTTCGAGCGCATCGATCACGCGATAGAGCAGTTCTTCCTCAACGGGCGGCGCAAACTGTTCGGTTTCGTGCAGGCGGCTGCCCGCGGGGACCGGACGGCCCCGCCCGATCTTGCCGGTGAGGCGACCCCAGCCGAGCGGGCTCCACACCATCGCGCCGACACCCTGATCGGCGGCGAGCGGCATCAGGTCGGCTTCATAGGCGCGGCCGATCAGCGAATAATAGACCTGATGCGCGACGAAGCGCGGTTTGCCGAGCCGGTCGGCGGTGGCCTGCGCCTTCATCAGTTGCCAGCCCGGATAGTTGGAGACGCCGGCGTAGCGCAGCTTGCCCGCGGCGATCAGCGCGCCGAGCGTGTCCATCAATTCGTCGACCGGGGTCGATGCGTCGAAGGCGTGGAGTTGCAGCAGGTCGATATGGTCGGTGCCGAGCCGCCGAAGCGCATCCTCGACCGCGCGGATCAACCGGCTGCGCGAGGCGCCCCAGTCTTGCGGCCCGTCGCCCATCGGCAGCCCGGTCTTGGTCGAGATCAGCACCGCGTCGCGGCGTCCCTTGATCGCCTCGCCCAAAATCGCTTCGGACGCGCCGTTCGAATAGACGTCGGCGGTGTCGAACAGCGTGACCCCGGCGTCGAGGCTGACGTCGATCAGCCGCCGCGCCTCGGCGGCGTCGCTGGTGCCCCACGCGCTGAACAGCGGCCCCTGGCCTCCGAACGTCCCGGTTCCGAAGCTCAGCGCGGGAACGCGCAGCCCCGATGATCCCAATTGACGATATTCCATGATCCAGCCCTTTCGCTTGCGTATAGAATGCATAGATGGACTCGGCACCTCGCACGGAGTAGCGCCGATACAGGCGAAGGATTTTTGAAATGAACGCAAAGATAGAAAATGGGGGCGATCGCGCGCGATCGATGGAAGTCTTTGCCGCAACGGTTGCAGAGGGCAGTTTTTCCGCCGCCGGCCGCTGCCTTGGCCTCACGCCATCGGCGGTCAGCCGCACGATCGACCGGATCGAGGGGCGGCTGGGGGTGCGCCTGTTGTTGCGCTCGACGCGCGCGCTCGCGCTGACCGCCGAGGGCGAGGCCTATCTGCGCGCCGCGCGGCGCATCCTCGCCGACCTGGGCGACGCCGAGCAGGCGATCGCCGATCAGGGCGCGCCGCGCGGCCGCCTGCGCGTCAGCGCCGCGCAGGCGCACGGGCGGATGACCATCGTGCCCTTGCTCGGCGAGTTTGTGCGCCTTTATCCGCACATCCTTGTCGACATCAGCCTCGCCGACCGGCTCGTCGACCTGGCCGCGGGACAGGCCGATGTCGCGATCCGTTTCGGCCCGCTCGCCGACAGCCTGCTCACCGCGCGCAAGCTGGGCGAGAGCCGCCGTGTCATCATCGCCTCCCCCGCTTATCTTGCCGCGCACGGCACGCCGCGCGTGCCCGAGGATCTGCACGGCCATAATTGCCTGAACTTCAATTTCCGCCGCGCCGAGCCGACCTGGCCGTTCCGCGACGGCGACCGCGAATATGCGCTGGCAGTTCAGGGAAATATCGAAGCGAACAATGGCGAGACGCTGGGGCAGCTTGCCGCTGCGGGGGTCGGCATCGCGCGCGTCGGCGCGTTCAGCATCGCCGAAGAGATCGCGAGCGGCGCGCTCGTGCCGATATTGGAGGATTATAATCCGGGCGATGTCGAGGCGATCCACGCGGTGTTCGCCGGCGGCGCAAACACCCCGGCGCGGGTGCGCGTGTTTGTCGATTTCCTCGCCGAACGGCTGGGCCGGGGTGGGTGAGGCGGGGAGCAGCCGCTTTCTCTCCCTTTGTCATTCCCGCGAAAGCGGGAACCCGGCGATGGGCCAGCCAACGGACGCTCTGGGTCCCCGCTTTCGCGGGGATGACGAAAATCGGAGACGGCAGCTAGCGACCGATTGCGGAGGTTGCGAGCAACGGGGAAGCGACCGCAAGCGGACTAGATGAAAGCTAGTGGTTCAATACCGAGAGCGATACCGAGGCGGGCCATGTCCGTGAGCAAGGTCACGTCGAAAACCTCTCCCCTTTCACCCGGCGTCCATGTGATGAAGAAATTGAGTGTCCCGCCAGTCTGGCGAAGTTCGGCAATGAATGCAGCCGACGGTGCAATCCGTTTCAGGGTCTGGCGTAGAAAATCAGCAAGCTCGCCATCATCGCCCTTGCCGATATCGAACGCGCAGTAGCTTTCTGTGTAAGCCCCCGGCAGCAATTTGCCATTTGGTGTCGCACGCCGCTCCCCTGCTGCCCAGGAACGAACAAACGGCAACCCTATTCCCTTTATGATACGCTGTGGATCAGCGTAGGGATGTCTGACTTGCAGCGAGACACGATAACTAAAGGCCATTCGGTCAACCTAAAGGACCCTAAGCCAGCCCGCTAGGGTCCGCTTTCGCTGGATGCGCGCAAGTAGGAACTTCCGCTGCGCGCCCCATATCGGCCGTTAGCTGCAGATTTGACGCCAAAGACCGCAATCCGACCGGAAGCTGCCATCAACAAACTCGTCATCCCGGCGAAGTCCGGGATGACGGATAAGGGAACGTCCGCCTCCCACCCAAAGCAGACGGAAGCCGCCGGGTTGAGACAAGCCGATGCCGATGGGCTATCGTGCCGCGATGACTAACGAGATGATCGAGCTTCCCGTCCGCCGCCTCGGCCTTGCCGAACCCGGCGACACGATCCTGACGCGCAGCACCGCCGTCGAGGCGCCGGTGTCGGTCGAGGTCGGCGGCATCGGTTATGCGGTGATGATGGCGACGCCCGCCGACCTTGAAGATTATGCCGTCGGCTTCGCGCTCGGCGAAGGCCTCGTCGAGACGGCCGATCAGATAAAGCGCATCGACGCGCACCCGATTGAGGGCGGCTGGGCGCTGCGCATCTGGCTGCCGCCCAATCGGAGCGACATCGCGCTCGAACGCGCGCGCAAGCGGGTGAGCGAGAGCAGCTGCGGCCTCTGCGGGATCGAGAATATCGAGGAGGTGCTGCGCCCGCTCCCCCCCGTGGCCGCGCGGATCGCGACCGATCGCAACGCCATTGCAGCGGCGCTCGCGGCGCTGCGCGATCATCAACCGCTCGGGCGCGCGACCGGCGCAGTCCATGCCGCGGCCTTTTGCTCGCCCGGCGGCGACATTTTGTGCGCGCGCGAGGATGTCGGACGGCACAACGCTCTGGACAAGCTGGTCGGCGCCTTGGCGCGGGCGAGCATCGATGCGGCGACCGGCTTCATCCTGCTCTCGGCGCGGTGCAGTTACGAACTGGTCGAAAAGACCGTCCGCGCGGGCTGTCCGATGCTCGTCACCATATCGGCGCCTACCAGCCTTGCGGCCGAACGCGCCGTGAAGGCGGGGCTGACGCTCGTCGCGCTGGCGCGGACGGACTCGGCGCTGATCGTGAGCGATCCGCACGGAATGATCGCGTGAAGACGCTCGGCGCGGTGCTCGCCGGCGGGCGGTCGAGCCGCTTCGGGTCGGACAAGGCGCTGGCGATGCTCGATGGGCGGAGCTTGCTCGACCATGCGTTGGCGGCGCTGGCCCCGCATTGCGATGCGATGATCATCGTCGGCCGGGGCGAGATCGCCGATTGGCCGCGCGTCGACATGGGGCCG
This sequence comes from Sphingopyxis sp. JAI108, assembly GCF_013410105.1. Lineage (GTDB taxonomy): Bacteria > Pseudomonadota > Alphaproteobacteria > Sphingomonadales > Sphingomonadaceae > Sphingopyxis > Sphingopyxis chilensis. Next base: position 688,133 of record NZ_JACCCJ010000001.1, on the reverse strand, counting down.
CTTGGCGGGATGGCGGGGGCGCTGATCCATGCGGCGGGCGCGGGTTTCGACCGGGTGCTGACCGCGCCGGTCGATTGCGTGAAGCTGCCCGGCGACCTGCGCGCGCTGCTCGAACCCGCGCCGGCCTTTCTCGACACGCAGCCGGTGATCGGACTGTGGCCCGTCGCGGCGCTCAGCGACCTCAAGGCGATGCTGGAGAATGAAGGCGACCTTGCGGTCCGGGCCTATGCGCGGCGGATCGGGGCGCGGGCGGTGCAGAGCGATTTCGTGCCGCCGAACGTCAACAGCACCGCCGATCTCGACCGGCTCGCGGCGTCATGACCCGCCGATCGCGTTCACGGTGAACGCCAATATTCCCATGTTGAAGACGAACGCCGCCATGCAGTGGCCGAGCACGACGCGGCGCATATGCGCGCCCGATATCGTAACGTCCGAGGTCTGGAAGGTCATGCCGAGCGTGAAGGCGAAATAGAGAAAGTCCCAGTAACCGGGCTCCCTGGCCCCCGGCACCTCGACGCCGCGCTGGTCGCGGCCGTCCTTCTGCAGATAATAGAGATGCGCATAATGGAGCGTGAACACCATGTTCGCGAACAGCCACGCAAGCGCGAGCGTCGCGACGATCAGCACGATATCCGCGCGGTCGAGCGCACCGGGGCTGGCGATCAGCGTCCCGACCGCGAACAATATGACAAGCGAGAGCAGCACGGTGATCGCGAGCAGGCCCGCGCGGTTGGCATCATTCTGTTCGGCGGTGCAGCGCATCTGTTCGGGGTCGGCCTTGAGAAGCGGCGCGAGCGAGCAGAGGAAGATGAAGGCGGCGACATCGAAGCCGATCAACAGCGCCGCGCGCGAATCGCCGCCGAGCGCCGATGCCCCGCCGCCGACGACGACCAGCGCGGCGGCAAAGATCAGGAAGCGCGCCGGGGCAATGCGGTGGCCGACGGCGGCCGTCATGCGGCGACGACGCGCACCGGGATCGACTTCGCCGCGGGACAGCCGCTCGTCTTGTCATAATGGCCGAGGGGGAGCAGCGGGTTGAGTTCGGGATAATAGCCCGCGACCGAGCCGCGCGACATCGGATAGTCGAGGATCGTCAGCCCCTCGACGCGGCGCGCGATGCCGTCGACGCCGATGGTTTCGAGCGCGACCTTCGCGCCCGCCTCCAGCCCGTGCGCCGCAATATCGTCGGCGTTCATGAACAGGACCATGCGGTCGTTATACACGCCGCGATAGCGGTCGTTGTAGCTGTAGATCGTCGTGTTGAACTGGTCGTGCGAGCGGACGGTGGCAAGGCGCAGCATGTCGGGATCGTCGACCGGCGCGTTGACCGCAAGCCCCGGCAGCACGAGGAAATTGGCCTTGCCGTTCGGCGTCGCCCACACCCGGCGGCGCGGCGGGATGTCGAGGTGGAAGCCCATCGGCGCCTTGAGACGCTCCGAAAACCCCTCGTAGAGCGCGGGATAGACGGCAGCGATCTTGTCGCGGATCAGGCTGTAATCGTCGATATAGCTGGCCCAGCCGGTCTTGCTGTCGGGCAGCGTCGCCATCGCCATGCGGCAGACGATCTCGGTTTCGGGCAGCAGATGCTCGCTCGCGGGTTCGAGCACGCCGCGCGAGGCGGTGACGTTCGACATCGAATCCTCGATCGTCACGAACTGCTCGCCCTTCACCGTCTCGATGCGTTCGGAGCGCGCGACGACGGGCAGGATCAGCGCGTCCTTGCCGTGCACCAGATGCCCGCGGTTGAGCTTGGTCGCGATCCCGACGGTAAGGTCGAGTTTGCGCATCGCATCATAGGAGCGGTCGGTGTCGGGCACCGCGCGGATGAAATTGCCGCCGAGGCCGATGAAGACCTTGGCGGTGCCCGCCAGCATCGCCTCGACCGACTCGACGGTGTGATGACCGTCTTCGCGCGGCGGTTCAAAGCCGAAAACGTCGCGCACCCGATCGAGATAGGCCTGCGTCGGTTTCTCGTCGATGCCGACGGTGCGGTCGCCCTGCACGTTCGAATGGCCGCGGATCGGCGAGATGCCCGCGCCGGGCTTGCCGTAATTGCCCTTGAGAAGCAGCAGGTTCGCGATCTGCTGGACGAGTTCGGACCCCCGCTGGTGCTGGGTGATGCCCATGCCGTAGCAGATGAGGGTCGCGTTCGAGCGGATGTAGATTTCGGCGCAGCGGCGGATCTGCGCCTCGTCGATCCCCGCCGCGGCGACCAGCGCCGGCCATTCCTGCGCCTCGACATCGGCCTTCAGCGCCGCGAAGCCCGAAGTATGCGCGGCGATGAAATCATGGTCGAGCACGCTCTCGCCCGCCGCCTCGCGCTCGAACATCACCTTCATCATACCCTTGAGCAGCGCGAGGTCGCCGCCGATCCTGATATGGACGAATTCGCTGCTGATCTCGGTCGACCCGAAGGTCGCCATCTGAACGATATCCTGCGGCTCGGTGAAGCGGACGAGCGCGCGTTCGGGCATCGGGTTGACCGCGACGATCGGGACGCCGCGCTTTCGCGCCTCGACCAGCGGCGTCATCATCCGCGGCGCGTTGGTCCCCGCATTGTGGCCGATCAGGAAAATCGCCTCCGCATGGTCGAAATCCTCGAGGATCACCGTGCCCTTGCCGACCCCGATCGAATGCGGCAGCCCGCGGCTCGTCGGTTCGTGGCACATGTTTGAACAGTCGGGGAAATTGTTCGTGCCGAATTCGCGCACGAAGATCGAATAGAGGAACGCCGTCTCGTTCGCGGTGCGCCCCGAGGTGTAGAATTCGGCCTGATGCGGGCTTTCCAGCGCGCGGAGGTGCTTGCCGATCAGCGCGAAGGCATCGTCCCAGCTGACCGGCACATAATGGTCGGTCGCGGCGTCGTAGCGCATCGGCTCGGTCAGGCGGCCCTGCATCTCCAGCCAATAGTCCGACTGCGCCATCAGGTCGGTCACGCTGTGCTGCGCAAAAAATTCGCGCGTGACGCGGAATTTCGTCGCCTCGTGCGCCAGCGCCTTCGCGCCATTTTCGCAGAACTCGAGCTTCTTGGTGCAGCTGGCGTCGGGAAAGGCGCAGCTCGGGCATTTGAACCCGCCCGGCTGGTTCATCGACAGCAGCGCGCGCGATCCCTTGGTGACGACACTTTGTTCGAGCAGCACCTTTGCGGTCGCCGCCGCCGCGCCCCAGCCGCCTGCCGGGCTATCATATGTCTTGTAGCGGGGTTTCCGGTCGGCCATCGCCCCGAACTAAAGCATAGCTCCAGGCGCTAATCCACGAGTCTTTGGTGTCGGAGGGGGCTCATATTGGTGAACCATTGCTCGCCCGCCTCGCGCCGGCGCTGCATGACCTCCTCCTGAAATTCGAACATGCCAGGAAACAGGCCCCGCCTCGCCACCGGCCCGGCGCCGAACACCATGAAATTTTCCGCATCACCATAGGCCAGCCACGCCGGCGCGCCCTCCGACGAAGGGGTGCCGCGCGCGGCGAAGGACGCCCAATAATCGATCATTTGCCGCGCCAGCGCGCGATCGGCTTCGCCCGCCGGCATCGGCCAGTTGGGCATGCCGCCAAGCGGGCGCCCCGCAATCCCGAAAGCAAAGGGCAGTTCGCTCGCGTGGAAAGCGCAGAGGCCGCGGGCGCGCGCGGCGGAATAGCAATGATCGAAAAGGTAGAGATAGGCGGGCTGCCCGGCGCGCGCCTGTTGCCGCACAAGCCGCTCGGTCGCCCAGCCATAGACGGCGTCGCGCGTCGCCGCGAGCAGACTCTCCTCCAGGTCCGACGCGGGATAGATCCGCAGGAAGGCGGGCGCGAGGTCGCCGTAGCGCTGCACGATTTCGGCCTGATAAGCCGCCGCATCGGCGGGCGCCGGAGGGACCAGCGCGCGTTGGGTGCGGACTTCGCCGCTGTTGAACCCCGCGAGAACCGGGACTTTTGCCTGTTCGCCGCGGTCGAAAATATCGACGAGCTGGCCGGGCACGACCGCTCCGTCGATCACGGGCTGCGCGATGAAGCGCGCGCGCATCCCGGCGGCGACGAGCGCCTTCGCATCGACGCGGCGTAGCGCCGCAAGGTCGGAGGCGCCCAAGCTTTGCGCCAGCGCGGTTCCCGTCGCCTCGGCGGAGTTCATGCCGAAGGCGGGGTCGCGGAGATGCGGCACCGCGCGCATATTGGTGCTCTGGACGATCGCTTTCGCGAACAGGCCCTTCGCGCGCGGGCTGGCGAGCAGATAGGTTGCGCTGAGCGCGCCTGCCGACTCTCCCATGACGGTGACGTTCGCGGGATCGCCGCCGAACGCACCGATATTGCGTCGCACCCATTCCAGCGCCGCGATCTGGTCGAGCAGGCCGTAATTGCCCGATACGCCTTCGGCCGATTCGCCGCTGAGCGCCGGATGCGCAAGCCAGCCAAGGACGCCCAGCCGATAGTTGATCGACACGAAGACGATGCCGCGCCTCGCAAATCCGGCGCCATCGTACATCGGGCTGGCGCTCGATCCATATTGCAGCGCGCCGCCGTGGATCCAGACGATCACCGGCGCGCGACCGGCGCGTTCGGGCGCCCAGATGTTGAGCGTCAGGCAATCCTCGCTCATTGGCCGCGGCGGCTCGAAATACACGCTCGCGGCGGGAAAGGCGGGCTGGACGCAGTCGGCGCCGAAGGCGCGCGCGTCGCGCACCCCCGTCCACTTCGCGGGAGGCGCGGGTGGGCGCCAGCGGCGTTCGCCGACCGGGGGCGCCGCATAGGGGATGCCGCGAAAGACGCGCAGCCCGTCCTCCCGAGCGCCCGCGACGCGGCCTTCGGAGATCGTCGCGGCCGGCGGATCGGCGGCCAATAATGGACCGCCCGCCGCAACGGCGACCAGACAAAGAGCCAGGGCGAATAGCCGGCGAAGTGCCGCGATGCCCGTCATCACCATCTCTCCCTTTGGCGATGCTTGCCATCGTCCTGCGCTCGACTTACGCTCACACGCGAGTGAATATCAAGCGCCGAGAGTGCGCGAACGAACGGATGGGGAGGGCAAGATGACGGAACCCACGCGGCGGGGCTTTCTGGCGGGCGCAGCGGTGCTTCCGCTCGCGACCGCAGCGAACGCCGATGCGGCGGCCGCGCCGGACGCGATCGCCGCCGATCTTGCGACCTATATCGGCTTCGGCAACAAGCAGTCGGGGGGCGCGGGCGACACCGCCTGTGGTCATTGGCTCGCGACCGAGCTCGAGCGCGCAGGCTTCACGGTCGAAAAGCCGCCGATCAGCGTCCCCTGGTTCGAGGGGGAGCGGTGCGAGATCGTCGCGGGCGATGCACGCGCACCGCTCCACCCGCAGCCGATCGTCACGCCGACGCCGGGCAACGGCGTGACAGGGCCGCTCGTCCGCGTCGACGCGCATGGCATGACCGACGCGCCTCTCGCGGGCGCGATCGCGCTGATCGACCTGGCCTATGGCCGCTGGTCGTCGACACTCGCCAAACCGGTGCGCGCGCCGGTCGATGCCGCCTTCGCGGGCGGCGCGAAGGCGGCGGTGATCGTGACCAACGGACCCACCGGGCAGGTCATCGCGCTCAACGCCGATGGCCGCGCGCCGATGTTCGCGGGACCGGTCGGCCTGCTCGCGCCCGCCGGGGCGGCGCCTTTCCTGGACGCCGCGATGCGGCACCAGCCGGCGCGGGTGGCGTTGGCAGGCCACGGCGGGCGCCGGGCGGCGTTCAACGTGATCGGCCGGCTCGACCGCGGCAAGGGGCGCTGGATCGTGGTGTCGACCCCGCGGTCGGGCTGGTTCGGCTGCGCGGGCGAACGCGGCGGCGGCATCGCCGCCTGGCTCGATTTCGCGCGCGCCGCGCCGGCGCTGCTGCCCGATCATGATCTCGCCTTCCTGTGCAACAGCGGCCATGAATATGAAAATCTGGGCGCCGAAGAGGCGCTGAAGGCCGCGGCGCCCAAGCCCGCCGAGACGCATTTCTGGCTCCACCTCGGCGCCAATCTCGCCGCGCGCGACTGGCACGAGGGATTGTTCGGACTCGCCCCGCTCGCGGGCAGTGATTCGCAGCGTTACCTCGTCGTCAGCCCGCCGCTGTTGCCCGCCGCCCGGCGATTGTTCGCCGGGCTGGCGGGGCTCGAATCGCCTTATTCCAGCGAAAAACTGTCGGCCGGCGAGCTCACCGCGATCATCGCCGCGGGCTATCCGTCGGTTGCCGGCATCTTCGGCGTCCACCGCTTTCATCATGTGGCCGACGACGACGCGCGCTGCGTCGATGCCGCCGCGGTGGCGGCGACGACGGCGGCGTTCCGGCGCTTGCTTGTCGCCGCCGTCTGATCCTTCCGTCAGGCTTCGATATCGCGCTTGTAGGTTTCGGGCAGGAACAGGATGCCGACAACCGCGGTGATCGCGGCGATCACCACCGCATACCACAGCCCCTGATAGATATTGCCCGTCGCCGCGACCATCGCGAAGCCGATCGTCGGCATGAAGCCGCCGATCCAGCCATTGCCGATATGATAGGGCAGCGACAGCGAGCTGTATCGGATCCGCGCCGGGAACAATTCGACGAGCAGCGCCGCGAGCGGGCCGTAAACCATCGTCGCGAGCACCCCGAAGAGGCAGAGGATGCCGATGACCTTGAGCTTGTTCACCGCTGCCGGGTCGGCCTTGTCGGGATAGCCCGCCGCGTCGAGCCCCGCCTTTGCCGCGGCGCCGAAGGCGGCGACCGCCGCGGCGCGCTCCGCATCGCCCAGCCCCGCCGGATCGGGCACCGCGACCGTCCGATCGCCGATACGCACGGAGGCGACCGTCCCCGCCGGCGCCTCGACATTGGCGTAATTGACGCCGTTCTTGGCGAGGTAGGATTTGGCGATGTCGCAGCTCGTCCGGTCGAACGTGTTTTTCCCGATCGGATCGAACTGGAACGAGCATTCGCCGCCGTGCGCGACGACCTGCACCGGCGACCGTTCGACCGCCGTCGCCATCGCCGGGTTCGCCGCCGCGACGAGCGCCTTGTACGCCGGGAAATAGACGAAGATCGCGACGACGCAGGCGGTCATCATGATCGGTTTGCGGCCGATCCTGTCGCTCAGCCAGCCGAAGAAGACGAAGCAGGGGATGATGAGCAGGAGCGCGGTGGCGACGAGGAAATTGGCGGTCGCGCCGTCGACCTTGGCGACGCGTTCGAGATAGAAGAGCGGATAGAGATGCGCGGCGAAGCCGATCACCGCCTGCCCCGCGACCGCGCCGAACAGGGCGATCAGCACGATCTTCAAATTCCGCCATTCGCCGAAAGCTTCCTTGAGCGGCGCCTTCGAGGTCGCACCCGCCGCCTTCATCCGCCGGAACACGGGACTTTCCTCGAGCTGCAGCCGGATCCACAATGTCACCCCCAGCAGCAGGATCGAGAAGATGAAGGGCAGGCGCCAACCCCACGCGTTGAAGGTCTCGGCATCCATGAAGGTGCGCAAGCCGACGACGAAGGACGAGGCGAGGATGAGCCCGAGCATCGCGGTGGTCTGGATGAAGCTGGTATGGAAGCCGCGCTTTCCGGGCGGGGCATGTTCGGCGATATAGACGGCAGCGCCGCCATATTCGCCGCCGATCGCGAGCCCCTGGAGCAAGCGCAGGATCATCAGGATGATTGGCGCGGCGATCCCGATCGTGTCGTAACCGGGCAGGAAGCCGACCGCAAAGGTCGACAGCCCCATGATCGCCATGGTGACGAGGAAAGTGTTCTTCCGCCCGACGATGTCACCGACACGCCCGAACACCAGCGCCCCGAACGGCCGCACCGCAAAACCCGCGGCAAAGGCCATAAGCGCGAGGATGAAGCCCGTCGTCTCGTTCACCCCCGCAAAGAAATGGTGCGACAGCGCGGTGGCGAGCAGGCCATAGAGGTAGAAATCATACCATTCGAACACCGTCCCCAACGAAGAGGCGGTGATGACGAGTGCTTCATTCTGTTTCTTGTCCTCGCCGGCGGGCAAGGCTTCCGCGTCGGTAGCCATATTTCCTCTCCCATTTATCCCGGCAGCCGCGGCGGGCTTATCGGCCCGTCCGCGTGCGCCGCCGGGGATTATCCGTGCGCAGCGGCAACCGCCGGCGCGTCGAAACCTGCGCTCGCCAGCTCGCGTTCGGCCTGCGTGAAGCCATAGGCGGGGACGATCTCGCCGCAGCGGTCGGCGACGCGGTCCCACTCGGCGGCGACGCGCTCGGCCGCGCCGTCGCCCTGCCCCACATAGATACCGCCGGTCAGCGTCACATGCGCCGCCGCGAAATGCCCGGCGCCGGCGCACAGGATCGCGCGCGTCGGCGCATCGTCGCCGACCAGCGCAAGCAGCCCGGGGCTCACCGCCTCGGGCGCCAGACGCGCGAGCGCGTCCGCCGCGAGCACGCCATCGGTCATTGCCGTCGCCGCGGTCGGCGCGAGGCAGTTGACGCGGACATTATATTTATCGCCCTCGATGCCGAGCGTCTGCATCAGCCCGACGAGCGCCATCTTCGCCGCGCCATAATTGGCCTGCCCGAAATTGCCGTAGAGCCCCGACGAGGAGGTCGTCATCACGATGCGACCGAAACGACGTTCGCGCATCTGGTCCCACACCGCCTTCGAACAGATCGCGGCGCCCATCAGGTGGACGTCGACCACCAGCCGGAAATCGGCGAGATCCATCTTCGCGAAGCTTTTGTCGCGCAGGATGCCGGCGTTGTTGATCAAAATGTCGATCCCGCCCCACGCCTCGGTCGCCGTGGCAACCATCGCCGCGACCTCGGCTTCGTCGGTCACCGAGGCGACGGCGGCCATCGCGACGCCGCCGGCCCCGGCAATCTCTGCGGCGACGCGCGCGGCGGCATCGCCGTCGCGATCATTGACCATAACGCGCGCGCCGTGCCGCGCGAGCATCAGCGCATGCGACCGGCCGAGTCCGCCGCCCGCGCCGGTCACGATCGCCACCCTGTCCTTCAGCTCGTTCGTCATTCCATTTCCTCTTGTCTTATCATAACTCACTTGTGAGTGAATATTATTGTCGCGCGGACGGCGGGATGCGCGTCGTCGTCGCCAGGTCGTCTAGCCCCTGTCCTGCTTGCGCTGGTCGCAGATTTCGCGGAAACCCGCGGCCATGAAGCGCGCCATGCGCGCCTTGACCGCTTCATAATCGTCCGAGTGGCAAAGGCCGTGCGACAATTTGTCGATGCGCCCGGTGCGCGCGAGCGTCAGCATCAGCGCGCCGGTGACGAAATGATAGCCCCAGAAAATATCTTCCTCGGCCGCGTCGGGCAGCGCCTTTTTCAGTATCTCGATCAGGCGGAGCACGACGGGGTCGAAATATTTGTCCATGAACTCGGCGCCCTCGGGGCTGTTCGACGCCTGCGCGCCGAAGGCGCCATAATTCTTCCAGCCCTCGCCGCCCTGGATGTAGAGGTCGAGGTCGGTGTCGAGGAAGGCATGGAGCGCGCCCTCAACCGTCGGCTTGCCGCCCGCCGCGCGGTCATAATCGTCGAGCGCCTGCATCCTTTTGTCGATCGTCACCACCGCGCGCCGCGCGAACACCGCGTCGAACAGCGTCCGCTTGTCGTCGAAATAATAGTTGAGCAGCGTGTGGTGGACCCCGACCTGCTTCGCGACATCCTTCAACGTCACGCCGTGAAAACCATGTTTCGAAAACAGGAGTTCGGCGGTGTCGAGGATCTGCTCCATCATTTCGGCGCGCTGTTCCGCCTTCGACGGGCGCTTCACCGCACTCTTTGCCTTCGACGCCAAATCCTTGTCCTTCCGCACATCATCCGCACTCGTCGCGCCGCCGTGGCCCAACGGGCCTACACCTGTCCGTAATCGGCCCGCAATTGCATTTTGTCGATCTTGCCCGTCGGCGCGAGCGGCATCGCGTCGAGCCGCACGATCGCGTCGGGGATCCACCAAGACGCCACGCGTTCGCGCAGCGGCGCGAGCAGGTCGTCGTCGCTGACCGACGCGTCGTTGGTTTCGACCAGCAGGATCGGCCGCTCGCCCCATTTGGGATCGCTGCGGCCGATCACCGCGGCGAGGCTCACCTGCGGCAGCGCGCCGACCAGCGCCTCGATCTCGGCGGGGTTGATCCACTCGCCGCCCGACTTGATCAGATCCTTCGACCGCCCGGTGATCGTCAGATTGCCGGCGCGGTCGAGCCGCGCGAGATCGCCGGTGTCGAACCAGCCATCGGCGTCGGTCGCGGGCGCATCCTGCCCGAAATAGCGTTCGACGACGCTCGGCCCGCGGACGCGCAAATGCCCCTCGGCGCCGCGCTGCTCGGCGAGCGCGCGTCCCTCGGCGTTGGTCAGCAGCAGGTCGACGCCGATCGCGGGCTTTCCCGACACGCCGGCGGTGCGGTCCGGATCGCCGGGGACCGCGGCGGTGCCGAGCGGCGACAATTCGGTCATGCCCCAACTCGTCTGCACCTCGGCGCCCAGCCGCCGCTCGATCCGCTCCATCAGCGCCGGCGGCATCGGCGCGCCGCCGACGAGGATGCGCTCGAGCGTCGGCACCTTGCCGCCCTCGCGCTCGAGATGCTCGACCAGCCCCAGCCACACGGTCGGCACACCGACGCCGGCGGTCACGCCCTCGCCACGGATCAGCGCCGCCAGATGCGCGCCGTCGCTGTGGCGTCCGGGCAGCACGAGCTTGCCGCCGACGGCGGGCACAGAAAAGGGCAGCCCCCAGGCATTGGCGTGGAACATCGGCACCACCGCGAGCACCGCGTCGCGCGCGCGCACGCCCATCACGTCGGCCTGCAACTGGCGCATCGTGTGGAGGTAGCAACCGCGATGCGTATAGGTGACACCCTTTGGCGCGCCGGTGGTGCCCGAGGTGAAGCAAAGCCCCGAGGGGCTGTTCTCGTCGAAGGCACCCCATGCGACATCGGCCGACGCCGCAGCGAGCACGGCATCAAGCGCGCCCACCGCGATGCGGCCTTCCCCTCCGCCCGCGTCGGTATCGGCGGCGTCGAGCAGCAAGATCTGCCGCACGGTCCCGACGTTGCGCGTCGCCGCTTCGGCAAGCGGCAGCAGGTCGGCGCTGACGAGCAGGATGCCCGCTTCGGACTGCACCAGCATCGCGCCGATCTGCGCCGCGGTCAGCCGCGGGTTCAGCGTGTGACACACCGCGCCCATCCCGATGATCCCGTACCAGCTTTCGAGATGCCCCTGCGTATTCCACGCGAGCGTCGCGACGCGGTGCCCCGCGCGCACGCCCATCGCATGGAGCGCCCCCGACACCGCACGCGCGCGCTCGTAAAGCGCGGCATAGCCGATGCGCGCGACCTTTCCGTCCGCCCCGGCCGACACGGTTTCAGCGTCGGGGTGCCATTTGGCGGCGTGGGAGAGGAATTTGTCGAGCGTCAGGGCATAGGACTGCATCGAACCGTCGATCATTGGCACCCCGCGGCTTTCGGCGGCAACGGCGGCGAAATGACGCCGATATTCCAGTTCCACGGCGTATCGCCCGCCGCGCGGCGACGGCACATCACCGCTTCGTGGAGCGCCGCGGTGCCGGGGAGCAGCCGGTGCCCGGCCTTCGGCGCCTCGGCGATATGCAGGAAGCCGGCGTCGTCGGAATAGGCGGGCCATTCGGGCTGGCCCTTTGCCTGCGGTCGGCCGCCGCGCGCGAAACTCGCCCAATAATCGCCCATCGCACCGGCTAGCTTGCGCTCGGCCAAGTCGTCCGGGATTTTGGGCCACAGCGGCGGCGTCTTGCCCGCGGTGCCGAAAATATAGGGCAGCTCGGCGGCGTGGAAGGCGTGGAGCTTCCACTCGACGGTCGCCGGATAGCCATGGTCGAAATAATAGAGATAGGCGCCTTGCCCCAACGCCGCCTGGTTCGACACCAGCCGTTCGGAGGTCCAGCCGTACATCGCGTCGCGCGTCGCGGCGAGCATGCTTTCCTCGATAGTCTTCGCCGGATAGCGCGCAAGGAAGGCGTCGGCAAATTCGCCGTAATTGGCGCGGATCGCGGCTTCATAGGCCGCGGCATCGGCGGGCGGCTTGGGCAGCAGGAAGCGCAGCGAGCGGATTTCGCCGGCGTTGAAGCCAGCGAGGATCGGCACCGGCGCCTGCTCGTTCCGGTCAAAGCTGTCGACGAGCTGGCGCGGCACCCTCTTGCCGTCGACGACGGGGAAAGGGAAATAGCCCGTCGCCGGCGCCTTTTCGGCGATCTCCTTCGCGGGCATCGCGCGCAGCGCCGCGAGGTCGGCGGCGCCGAGCTTCGCCGCCAGGTCGGTCCCCTGCGCCTCGGCCGGGACCATGCCGCTGAGCCGCTCGCGCAGCCCCGGCGCCGAGACCATATAGGCGCTCTGCGCGACCGCCTTGTGGAACAGGCCGCGCGCGGCCGGCGCGGTCATCAGATACATGACGCTGAGCGCGCCCGCCGATTCACCCGCGATCGTCACATTGCCCGCGCTGCCGCCAAAGGCGCCGATGTTGCGCTTGACCCATTCGAGCGCCGCGACCTGGTCGAGCAGCCCGTAGTTGCCCGACACGCCGTCGGCCGATTCCGCGCTCAGCGCCGGATGCGCGAGCCAGCCGAGCGCACCGAGCCGGTAGTTGATCGACACAACGACGATGCCGCGCTCGGCGAGCGCGCTGCCGTCATAGATCGGATCGCCGCCCGACCCGCCGGTCAGCGCGCCGCCGTGGATCCACACGAACACCGGCGCATCCTTCACATCCTTCGGCGCCCAGATGTTGAGCGACAGGCAATCCTCGCTCATCGCCGGCAGGTCCCAGGCATAGATGCTGGGGCCGCGCGGGCCCGGCTGCATGCACGCGGCGCCGAATTTGGTCGCGTCGCGCGTGCCGTCCCAGCCCTCCGCCGGCTGCGGCGGCGCCCAGCGCAGCTTGCCGACCGGCGGCGCGGCAAAGGGGATGCCCTTGAAGGCACGTATGCCTTTCGTTTCGCTACCCTCGACCTTGCCCGCGGGCGAATCGACCATCGGCCCCGCCGCCGCTGCCGGCGCCGCGCAGAGGGCGGAGACGGCGAGCGCGACGCGTGACAGGCGGCGGATCATCGGACCGTTCATCTCACCGGCCCGATCAGAAGCGATAATTGGCGCGGACGCCGATCGTGCGCGGACGCATCCGGGCGTAACGGCCGTCGAGGAACGCCTCGGGATGGACATAGGTGACCTTGCTGTCGTCGAAGAGATTTTCGACATAGGCGCCGAGGTCGATCGCCCCCAGCTTTGCCCCGGCATAAAGGTTCACATTGGTCCACGCCTCGGTGAAGTCATAGGTCGGGGCGACGGCATTGGGATTGCCCGGCACATTGGGGAACTGGTTCGGGAATGCCCCCGCGTGCGACACATTGACCGCGGCATAGGCGGTGTCGGCGCCGCCGATCGGGAAGTCGTAACGCAGCGTGCCCGACCCCTGGAAGCGCGGCGAGGCGAGACGCGTCCCGAGCTCGGCGCCCGAAATCGCGGCTTCGCCCGGGGTCAGGTCGGTCACCTTCGCGCGGTTGAAAGAACCGTTGAGCGCGAGGCTCAATCCCTGCACCGGCCGCGCGATGAACTCGAACTCGAGGCCATAGCTTTCGGCGCCGCCGATGTTGGTCGCGAACTGGATCGAATCCGACACGCGGTTCGCCTGGACCTGAATATCCTTCCAGTCGATATAATAGGCGGCGATATTGGCGACGAGATCGCCGCCGAGCCAGCGTCCCTTCAGCCCGAGTTCGTAATTGGTGACGCTGTCCGATTTCGCGCCGTCGGGGATGATCAGGTCGTTCGGGTCGATCGCGCTGACCAGCCCGGCGCGCGCATTGACGACGGGCGTGCGGAACCCCGTCGAAACGGTCGCATAGGTGGTCAGGCTGTCGACGGGCTTCCACGACACGCTCGCCTTCCACGACAGGCGGTCGTCCTTGACCTTCAGCCCTTCGGCATAAGCGATCGGCGTGACGGTGAGCGGGATATTCTCCAGACCGAGGAAGGCGATGGTCAGATAATTGCTGTTGTATCCGCCGCCGCGGGTGAAGCTCTGCACCTCGGTGCTGCCGTAGCGCAGCCCGCCCGTGACCCAGAAACGGTCGCTGAAGCGTCCGGTCACTTCGCCGAAGCCGGCGATCTCTTTCTGGTCGGTATAGCTGTTGAACCGCTGGTAATATTCGTCGGGCAGCCCGGTCAGATTATTCTCGGTCAGATATTCGAGGCTCGAACGATAGGCGAAATCGACGCTGCGGCGCTTGTCGTAATAGAAAAAGCCCGCGACCCATTCGATCGGCCCGTCGTGACGCGACACCAGCCGCGTTTCCTGCACGAACAGATCGTCATAGCCATATGCGTCGAGCGCGAAGGGAAAGGCCTGCGCAAAGGTGCCCGCGAGGTCGACATAGAAGGACGCGTCATAGTCCGACAGCGTCGTCGAGCTGATCAGCTCGGCAAAGTCGAACTCGTAGTTGATCGTCAGATTATAATTGGTGAGCTTGCCCTGGAACAGGTCGGGGCGGTCCGAATTGCGCACGAACTTGCCGAGCAGCGGGTTGGTCAGCCCCGAATCGGCGGGCTTGCTGTTCTCGTATGACGCGAGCAGTTTGACCTTCATCCGGTCGCTCGGCTGGAGGAGCAGGATCGCGCGCCCGCCGAACGCCTCGAGGCTGTTCGCATCCTCGACGCCGGTGCCGATATTGTCGACCCAGCCTTCCTCGTTGCGATAATAGCCCGTGACGCGTAGCCCGATCTCGTCCTTCATGATCGGCAGGTTGACCATCGCATTATAGCGCTGGCGCACCGAACTCGACCCGGTGAGGCCGAGATCGACGCTCGCCGACGCTTCGAAATCGTCGAGGTCGGGGCTCTTCGTGATGATCCGCATCGCGCCCGCGAGCGAGTTCGATCCGAACAGCGTCCCCTGCGGCCCGCGCAGGAATTCGACGCGCTCGACGTCGTACAGATTGGGGTCGAGGATCGTCGAATTGCCATTCGCCGAAATCGGCAGCTCATCGACATAGATGGCAACCGCGCTCTGCAGGCCGGCCGAATAGCCGTTGGTGTTGATCCCGCGCGCGGTGAAATTGTTGAAATTCTGTGTCGGCCGGTTGACGACGATGCCCGGCGTATTCTGGGCGATGCCCTCGAACCCCACGATACCGAGGTCGTTGAGTTCCTCCTGCCCGAACGCGGTGACGCTGAGCGGCACGTCTTGCAACCGGGCGGTGCGGCGGGTCGCGGTGACGATGATGTCGCGGTCATCGCGCTGCTGGTCCTGCGCTATGCTATCCGTGGGCGGCGCTTCGGCCTCCTGGGCCATGGCCGAAACGGGCGACGCGAACAGAACGACCGCCGAGGCGGACGCAAAAAGCTGAGCCTTCATATCAAACTCTCCCTCCCGTCAGCGGTCGTTGCCGCCGATCAGGGCTCAGCTTATCGGCAAGATTCTCACGCGAGTCAATATTCACTATCGTGTGTGTGAATAAAATTCGAAATCCATGAAAGCCCCCTTCCAGGCATTCAAATATAAAGGAAATTTCCGCGTTTTTACCAGCCGGACGGCTTCGTCACCCGCTGATCGGGTCCAATCCGCCCATCACCGCGGTCAGCGCCAGCGCATTCTCGCGCTCCATCGCGCTATGCCCCGCGTTGGTCACGACGTAGGTGACGGGCTCCGACCCCGCCCCGCGCAACGCCGCGACAAGCCGCGACGCCTGCGTCAGCGGGCACACCTCGTCGAAGCGGCCATGGACGATATGGATGGGGATCGACGCCAGCACGTCGATATTGTCGAAGAAATGCCCCGCCGGAAGGAACAGCCCATTGGCGAAATAATGCGCCTCGATCTGCGCGAAGCAGAGCGCGAAATCGGCTTCGCCGAACTTGCCCGTGTCCGCCGTCTCGGGGATCATGTTCGAGATGACACCTTCCCACAAGGACCAGGTCAGCGCCGCCTTCAGCTGGCGCTCCTTCTCGGCCTCGTTCGCCGGGACCATATCGAAAATCGCCTTGTAGGATTTCATCACGTCGCCGCGCTCCTCCGGCGTCAGCACCGACAGCAGCTCGGCCCATTCGCCCGGATACTTCATATAGGCACCGGGCTCGGTCAGGCCGTAGGGATCGTCCGCCCATGTCGCGGCATTGCCCTGATAGAGATAGAGCAGGTCTTCGGACGCGCCGAGGAAGATGCCGCGCAGGATCAGGGTCGCGCAATGCGCCGGATGCGCGATTCCATAGGCCATCGCCAGCGTGCTGCCCCAGCTGCCGCCGAAGACATGCATCGGCCCAGCGACCTCGAGTTTTTCGCGCAATTTCTCGATATCGCCGATCAGGTCGGCGGTGGTGTTTTTCGCGAGCGCCACCGCGGGGCCCGCCGAGGCGACATTGGGCTCGCTCCTGCCGCAACCGCGCTGGTCGAACAGGATCACGCGGTAGCGCTTCGGGTCGAAGAAGCGCGCCATGACGGGCGCGCAGGCGCCGCCGGGGCCGCCGTGGAGGAACATCACCGGCTCACCCGCGGGATTGCCATATTCCTCCCAATAGATGCGGTGCGCGGGATCGCGGTCGACCTCGAGCCAGCCGAAATTCAGGCAGGGCGGCTGGGGATAGATCCAGTCGTCGCCGATCTTGCTCGTCGCCTGCAACCGCGAAAAATCCATGTTTCTTCCTTCACCTGTGATGATGCAGCCAAGGGGCATGAAATATCGGCTTAACCTGGCGCGCCATGATGTCCAGCCGCCGGGACCCTATGGTGCACATCGTCGTCCCGGCGAAGGCCGGTTGACCCGCATCCCCGAAAAGTTCAGACCACCCCCGTCGCAAAAAAGGGGAAGCATTTCATGCGCAAACTGGCATTGTTCGGGGCGAGCCTTCTCGCCCTCACCTCGCAGATCACGCTTGCGCAGGAGGACCAGCCGCCCGCCGCGCCGCCCGCCGAAACCGCCGCCCCGGCCGAAACGCCCGCCGCCATGTCCGGCTCCGCCGTCGGCAGCGCGAGGCTCGCCCCCAACCGCCGCTTCACCGGCGCCGACCTTTTCGACCTCGCCATCGCCGCCGATCCGCAGATCAGCCCCGACGGCCGCCACATCGCCTATGTCCGCCGCGCGAACGACATCATGACCGACCGCGCGGTGAGCTCGATCTGGCTGATCGACACGCAGACCGGCGAGGAAACCCCCGTCGCCGGGCAGGGCGACGGCGCCTTTTCGCCGCGCTGGTCACCCGACGGCAAGCGCATCGCCTTCGCCTCGACCGAGGGCGGCAGCGCACAGCTGTGGGTGCGCTGGATGGACGGCGGCGAGGCGGTTCGCCTCACGGGCCTGCCCACCAGCCCGTCGAGCATCGCCTGGTCGCCCGACGGCCGTTCGATCGCCTATACGATGCTCGTCAAGGACGAAGGGCCAAAGTTCGGCAGCGCCCCCGCGAACAAGCCCGAGGGCGCGAAATGGGCCGAGCCGCTCGAAATTCGCGACCTCCTCACCTATCGCGCCGACGGCGAAGGCTATGTCGAGCCCGGCTTCGAAAAGATCTTTCTCGTCCCCGCGGCCGGCGGCTCGCCGCGCCAGCTCACCTTCGGCCCCTATCACGACGGCGGCCCGCTGAGCTGGTCGCGCGACGGCCGCACGCTCTATTTCGCCGCGAACCGGCGCCCCGACTGGGAGAGTGATCCGGTCGAAAGCGAAATCTATGCGCTCGATGTGGCCGGCGGCGGCGTCACCGCGCTCACCGACCGCAACGGCCCCGACGCCAACCCGCTCGTCTCGCCCGATGGCGGCAAGATCGCCTATCTCGGCTTCGACGACGCCTTGCGCGCATACGAGAACACGCAGCTCTATGTCATGAACCGCGACGGTTCGGGCGCGCGCAGCCTGACCGCCGATTGGGACCATGGCGTCGATGCGATCGAATGGGCCGCGGACGGCAAGTCGGTATATGCGCAATATGACGACCATGGCGAAACGAAGGTCGCGCGCATCGGCCTCGACGGATCGGTGCGCGGCGCCGCGACCGGCCTTTCGGGCGGCGGGCTCGACCGCCCCTATACCGGCGGCAGTTTCTCGGTATCGGACGGCGGCGCGATCGCCTTCACCGGCGGCACACCGACGCGTCCCGCCGAAGTGCAGCTTGCGCGCGGCGGATCGACGCGGATGCTCACCGACCTCAACCGCTCGCTTCGCGAAGTGAAATCATTCGGCGCGGTCCGCAAGATCACCGCCGCCTCCAGTCACGACGGCAAGACGATCGAGGGCTGGCTGACGCTGCCGCCCGGCCATGTCGAAGGCCAGCGCGTGCCGCTGATCCTCGAAATTCACGGCGGGCCCTTCGCCGCCTATGGCCCGCATTTCGCGACCGACAACCAGCTCTATGCCGCCGCGGGCTATGCCGTGCTCTCGGCGAATCCGCGCGGCTCGACCAGCTATGGCGCGGCCTTTGCGAACGAGATCGACAAGGCCTATCCGGGCAACGACTATTTCGATCTGATCAGCATCGTCGATCGCGCAATCGAACTCGGCGTTGCCGACCCGAACGCCCTGTTCGTCACCGGCGGTTCGGGCGGCGGCGTGCTGACGAGCTGGATCGTCGGCAAGACCAACCGGTTCAAGGCCGCGGTCACGCAAAAGCCGGTGATCAACTGGACGACGCAGGCGCTCACCGCCGACGGCCCCGCATTTTTCGGCCGCTACTGGCTCGGCGCGCAGCCGTGGGAGAATCCCGAACTTTACTGGTCGCGCTCGCCGCTGTCGCTCGTCGGCAATGTCGAAACGCCGACGATGGTGGTCGTCGGAGCCGAGGATTACCGCACGCCGGTCAGCGAATCCGAACAATATTACACCGCGCTTCGCCTCCGCGGCGTGCCCACGGCGCTGGTCAAGGTGCCCGGCGCCAGCCATGGCGGCATCGCCGCGCGCCCGTCGCAATCGGCCGCCAAAGCCGCCGCAATCCTCGCCTGGTTCGAGAAATACCGGAAAGGCTGGACGCGGCCTGCGGGGGAATAACGCCATGTCAGTGTCGTGGTAGGGAGCGGTCGTTTCCGACATTGAAAGCGTGAGGGACCAAGCCAGCCCCTTCACGCCGCGTCGTGGAAGATCACCCCCAGCGTGTGCCGCCGCCCCGACCGGAGGCGGCTCACCCCGTGGCGCATCATCACGCGATAGTCGCCGCGCGTGCCCCGCACGGGTCGCGCGTTCACCGCGAAGACCACCGCGTCGCCCTTCGCGAGCGGCACGACCGCCGCCCTCGATTGCATCCGCGGCCTTTGTTCGGTCAGCACGAACTCGCCGCCGGTGAAATCCTCTTCCGGCGCCGACAGCAGCACCGCGACCTGCAGCGGAAAGACATGCTCGCCATATAAATCCTGGTGCAGGCAATTATAGTCGTCCGCGCCATATCGCAGCAGCAGGGGCGTCGGCCGCCTTTGCCCCGCATCATGGCACCGCGCGAGGAATTCGGCGTGGTCCGCCGGAAAGCGCGCCGCCATCCCCATCCGCTCGTGCCAGCGGTTCGCGATCGGCGCGAGCCGCGCATAGAGCATCCCGCGCAGCGCCGCGACCAGCGGCGGCAGCGGATAGGCGAAATAGCGATACTCACCGCGCCCGAAACCGTGCCGCGCCATATGGACATGGCTGCGGAAACCCGCCGGCGCGTCATAAAGCGCGGCGAGGCCGTCGCACGCCGCCGCATCGAGCAGCCCCGGCAGAACGGCCCAACCTTCGCGGTCGAGCGCGATCATCGGGTCGGCGGCATCGTCTGCACAGGGCGGCGGCATGATTTTGGGCTGTGTCGTCATGCCGCAATCATGGCGCCACGCGCCGGTCGCCGCGCCCCGTTTCTTGCGCTCAAACACGCCTATGTGCTTCAAGTGGCGCCGACAATCGCCTAGGGTCAGAACCCTGAGCTGCCTTCCCGCGCCTGTCCCAAACGCCGACAATCGGAAAGTTCCCATGCAAAAACGCTTCGCCGCCGCCCTTCTCCTCGCCGCCGTCGCCGCGCCCGTCTCGGCTCAATCGGGCATCGACGCCGCCAACCTGACCGAAACCGTGCGCACCCTCGCCTCGGACCAGTTCCAGGGCCGCGCGCCCGGTACGGTCGGCGAGGAACGCACGGTCGGTTATCTGATCGGCCGGCTGGAGGCGATGGGGCTCGAACCCGCAGGGGTCGACGGCGGCTGGACTCAGCCCGTGCCCTTGCTCCACACCCGCCTCGGCACGCCCGAAACGCTCGCCTTCGACCGCAAGGGCGCTGCGACGCCGCTGACCTTCGGCACCGACATCTATGTCTCGACGCTCCAGCCGAAGGAGCGCGCGGTGGTCGCGAACGCGTCGATGGTCTTCGTCGGTTACGGCGTCAGCGCGCCCGAGCGCGGCTGGGACGATTTCAAGGGACAGGATTTGAAGGGCAAGGTCGCGGTGTTCCTGATCAACGACCCCGATTTCGTCGCGGCAAAGGGTGAGGACCCGTTCGGCAAGTTCGGCGGCCGGACGATGACCTATTACGGCCGCTGGACCTACAAGTTCGAGGAGGCCGCCCGCCGCGGCGCGGTCGCGGCGCTGATCGTCCACGACAGCGAGGGCGTCGGCTATGGCTGGAACGTCGTCAAAAGCGGCGGCGGCGAAAATTACGGCCTTGTCGTCCCGCCCGAAAAGGTGACGAGCCTCGCGCTTCAGGGTTGGATCTCGGGCGAGACCGCGACAAGATTATTCGCCGATGCCGGGCAGGATCTGGAGAAATTGCGCGTCACAGCGCGCCGCAAGGATTTCAAGCCCATCGACCTCGGCGCGACTTTCGACGCCGCGATCCCCGTGACGCAGGAGGTGGTGCAGAGCCAGAATGTGCTGGCGAAGATTTCCGGCACGAAACGCCCCGACGAAGTCGTCGTCTATGGCGCGCACTGGGACGCATACGGAGAGGGTCCGCCCGACGAGCAGGGCCGCATCTATCGCGCGGGCGCGAACGACGACGCGCTCGGCGTCGCGGGACTGTTCGAGATCGCCCGTAATTTCAAGGCCGCGCCGCCGCCCGACCGCACGATCGCCTTCGCCTTCTGGACCGCCGAAGAGCGCGGCCTGCTGGGGTCCGAAGCCTATGCCGAAAAGCCCATCTTCCCGCTCGAAAAGACCGTCGCCAACCTCGGTCTCGACATCCTCCAGACCGCCGGCCGCGCCAGGGACGTCGTCCTCGTCGGCAAGGGGCAGGGCACGCTCGAAGACGATCTCGCGCGCGTCGCAGCCACGCAGGGCCGCACGGTCAGCATCGAGAGTCTGCCCGAACGCGGGCTCTTCTATCGCGCCGACCATTTCAGCCTTGCCAAGCGCGGCGTTCCCGTCCTCCTGATGATGGGCATCGCCGGCGCGTCGGACCTTGTCGACGGCGGCAAGGAGGCCGGCCAGAAGTGGGTCGATGCCTATACGGGCAAATGCTATCATCAGGCATGCGACGCTTGGGGGGCGGACTGGAACCTCGATGGCGCGGTTCAGGACATCGATGTTTTCTACCGGATCGGCGATGAGTTGGCGCGCTCGGCGCGCTGGCCCGAGTGGAAAGCGGGCAGCGAGTTCAAGGCCATTCGCGACCGGAGCGCCGCATCGCGGAAATAGGGCGTGATGCGCGGAGGCGGCGGGTTTCGGCCGGAGGTCGCCGATAGAGATATGTGCCCCGGCGAAAGCCGGGGTCCAGAATTCCCGCGCTAGCGTTGCGCCTTTACGCACTCGGCCCCGGCTTTCGCCGGGGTGCACAAGGGTCAGATCCCCACCCCGAAACCGCCGCGTCTTGCGGCTTCCCGCGCCGAGGATTACTCCCGCCTCATGAGCGACGACAAAATCTTCATCAGCGCGAACGATCTGCTCGCCGACTCGCTGCGCCTCGGCATGCAGGTGGTGGCCAGCGACTTCAAACCGACGCACCTCGTCGGCATCTGGCGCGGCGGGGCGCCGGTCGGGATCGCGGTGCAGGAACTGCTCGACTATCACGGCCACCACTGCGACCATATCGCGATCCGCACCTCCTCCTATAAAGGCATCGACAGACAGGACCCGCAGGTAAAAGTCTTTGCCCTCGGCTATCTGATCGACACGCTGAATCCCGAGGACCGGCTGCTCATCATCGACGATGTCTTCGACAGCGGCCGCAGCATCCGCGCCTTCATAGCGGAACTCAAGGCGCGCTGCCGCCACAATATGCCGCGCGACATCCGCATCGCGACGGTGTGGTTCAAACCGGGGCGCAACGTTACCGACCTCCGCCCCGATTTCTTCGTCCACGAAACCGACCGGTGGCTGATCTTCCCGCACGAGATCGACGGGCTGACGGTCGAGGAAATCCGCCGCCACAAGCCCGAGGCGGCGATCATCCTCGGGCTGGAAGAGGAGGTGCCCCGTGCCTGACGGCTTCGCTTCGCGCGACGAGCGCGCCGCCTTCATCGCTCGCCTGCCCAAGGCCGAACTGCACCTCCATATCGAAGGCTCGCTCGAACCCGAGCTGATGTTCGAACTGGCGCAGCGCAACAATGTCGTGATTCCCTTTGCCAGCGTCGAGGACGTGCGCGCCGCCTACGCCTTCTCGAACCTGCAAGATTTTCTCGATATCTATTATCAGGGGATGGGCGTCCTTCATGGCGAGCAGGATTTTTACGACCTGACCGCCGCCTATTGCGCGCGTGCGAATGCGGACAATGTCCGGCACATCGAAATCTTCTTTGACCCGCAGGGCCACACAGCGCGCGGCGTCGCCATCGAAACCGTCATCGCCGGCATCGCGCGGGCGCTCGACGATGCCGAGGCCGGCTACGGGATGACGTCGAAGCTCATCCTGTGCTTCCTCCGCCACCTCAGCGAAGCCGAGGCCGAAGCGACGCTCGACGCCGCGCTGCCGTATCTGGGCCGTATCGACGGCGTCGGGCTCGACTCGTCCGAAGTCGGCCATCCGCCGTCGAAGTTCGAACGCGTCTTCGCGCGCGCTCGCCGCCTTGGGCTCAAGATCGTCGCACATGCCGGCGAGGAGGGACCGCCCGAATATATTGTCGAGGCGCTCGACCTGCTGAAAGTCGACCGCATCGACCACGGCAACCGCAGCCTCGAGGACCCCGCGCTGGTCGCGCGCCTTGCGGCCGGGGGTATCACACTCACCGTCTGCCCACTCTCGAACCTGAAGCTCTGCGTCGTCGACGACATCGCGCGCCATCCGCTGAAGGTCATGCTCGACGCGGGCATCAAGGCAACGGTGAACAGCGACGACCCCAGCTATTTCGGCGGCTATGTGAACGCCAACTACCAGGCGGTCGCCGACGCGCTCGACCTGTCGAAGGCCGAGCTTGTCACACTCGCGCGCAACAGCTTCACCGGTTCGTTTCTCGATGACGCCGCAAAGGCGCGCCACCTCGCCGCGATCGACGCCTGCGCCTGACCGGCGTCAGGCCGCGATCAGCACGCCGTGATAGGTGCGGTCCTCGAACGCACGCCCGGCGCCCATCGCGACGCAGATCAGCGCATCGTCGGCAACCACGACGGGCAGCCCGGTCGCGCGCGCGATCGCTTCGTCCATACGGCGCAGCAGCGCGCCGCCGCCGGTCAGCGTGATACCCTCGTCGATGATGTCGGCCGAGAGTTCGGGCGGCGTCTGTTCGAGCGCCGCGCGCACCGCGCCGACGATCTGTCCGACCGGCTCCGCGAGCGCCTCGGCGATTTCGGCCTCGGTCACCCGCACCTCGGCCGGACGGCCGGTCACCAGGTCGCGGCCCTTGACCCCCATCACCATGCCGTCGCCCGCGGGCGGCGTCGCGCAGCCGATCGTCAGCTTGACGCGCTCGGCGGTCATTTCGCCGATCATCAGATTATGCTTGCGGCGGATAAACGACGAAATCATGTCGTCCATCTTGTCGCCGCCGACGCGCACCGAATTGCTGTAGGCGATGCCGCTCAGCGACAGGACCGCAACTTCGGTCGTGCCGCCGCCGATGTCGACGACCATCGCCCCGCGCGGCTCGGCGACCTGCAAGCCGGCGCCGATCGCGGCGGCGAGCGATTCCTCGATCAACTGCACCGACGCCGCGCCGGCATTGCTCGCGGCGTCGCGGATCGCGCGGCGCTCGACCATCGTCGAGCCCGCCGGGACGCAGATCACGACGTGGCTGCGCTGGACGAAGCGGCTGGGGCCGCCCTGCGCCTTGTCCATGAAATGCTTCAGCATCTGTTCGGCTACGTCGATGTCGGCGATCACGCCGTCGCGCAAGGGGCGGATCGCCTGGATATTGTCGGGGGTCTTGCCCATCATCAGCTTGGCTTCATTGCCGACGACCTTGACCCGGCGGACGCCATCGCGCGTTTCCAGCGCAACCACCGACGGTTCGTTCAACACGATGCCCTTGTCGCGCACATAAACGACGGTGTTCACGGTACCCAGATCGATAGCCATATTGTGCGCGGCCGACGCAAAGCGATTAAAAAACTTCATATGCGGGGCAAATGCCTTCGGGAATGAATGGAAGGATCAGGCGTGCTGGCCCTTCGGCGCCCTCAACGTCTGGTCCCATGATCGACTGCGTCGAAGCCGCAGACGCGTCAACGAAAGCGGCAGTCAATACTGCCAGAACGGTTGTTTCTCAGGCTCGGTTGATCGATCGGTTCAAAATTCGGGACCAGCCGAATCCGGAACGAGAAATTTCAGACCCTGCAACCGGACGATCCGATCACCCTCACACACCGGCGCCGCGATCAGCCGCATCCAGCGGCGCGGCGCCTGCGCCGGGCAGATTTCGACGTCGAGGGTAAAGCCGCGCCGATGGCGGATCGCATAGGCGCGGAGTTTCTCCATCGCCGCGCGCGATCCCTCGGCATAGAGCGCGACGGCCTCGCCGCGCGCCACCGCCGCGCCGCGCGGGATACCGAAAATGTCATGGACTTCCTCCGACCAGCTCAGCCGGTCCTTGTCGGTGAGGTCGCATTCCCATTGCCCGACGCGGACGGCTGCTGGCGCCAACCGCGCGGCGACATCCACAACGTCGGGGATCGGATCGAGCGTTTCGCAGCGGTGCAGCCGCCCCAGCTCGAAAAAGCGCTCACGCTCGTAGAGCGGCCAGCTGTGATGGACAGGCAAGGGATGGGTCGGCTTCAACGCGCTGGTCTTCCATTGGGTGGCCAAGGATAGGCGACCAGCACTTAACAACAAGTGATGCGCGTGGACAGTCTTTCGGTGCGCTATCGTCCGCGCGCGAGCGCGATTCCTGCCAGATTCTGTGTTCGCTTGATATGGCGCACGGCGGGCACCGGCCCGTCGCCGGTGAGTGCCAGGAAATGGGCGAGATGCTCCGCCGCTTCGCCACGCGCGCGCACCGTGCCGTTCGCTTGCGCCACGACCGCCGCCGCGTCGCCGAGCAGGATGAAATCGGTCAGCCGCATGTCCTGCGCCAGCCGAAGCGCTGCGATCAGCGCGAGCCACTCGGCATCCATGCTGCTGCCTATCCCCGCGTCGCGCACGACCACCGCCGCACCGCCGGTCACGACGGCGGTTTCCATCCGCCCGGGATTGGGCCGGCAGCCCCCGTCGAAATAGATTTTGATGCGGCGCGTCGTCACCGGATTGTCCTAAACGATCAGAATGTCCCGCGCACCGAAAAGGCGAAGATCGGCCCGATCAGCCGGTCGCGCTGTTCGATGAAGGAAACCGGACTATCGCCGCGTACCCCGGTATAGACGATGCGGTCGCGTTTCGATCGCGCATTGACCATGTTCGAAACCTGGGCGCGGACGGTGAGGCCGAACACATCCTTGTTCTCGACGAACAGCGACGCCCATACCGGCCCTTCCCAGACCTTGTCGGTCTGGTTCCGGCGATAATTGGGCTGGTAATGGGCATATTCGAGGTCGCCACCCCACGCCCAGTCGCTCGCGGGGATATCGTGACGCAGGCCGAGCTCGACGACAGAGTCGGTGAAACCGCTCCATTGGCGCTTTTCGCCGGTGAACGGATCGCGCAGCGAGCTTTTCTGAAGCAGCAGGCGCGTGGTGAGGCGCACTCCCTTGAGCCCCGCGGGATCGAGATTGAAGGTCGAGGTCCAGTCGATCGCCCCCGCTTTGGCCTTCGCGATATTGCCGACCGCCTCGCCGGTTTCGCCGACCGGGATCACATCAACGCGATCCTCGACATCGCGATAGATGAAGATCAGTTTCGTCGATCCCCATGGGCCGAGCTTCTTGTTGATCTCGCCCTCATAGGTCCAGTCCTGTTGCGGGCGCAGGTCGTTGTTGCTCTCATTCTGGTTGCCGTCGTTGAGGAAGGCGCGGGCAAGAAAGTCATAGAAGGAAAGCTGGAGAACCCGCCGCCTGAGCTTCACCGAAACGTCGAAATCGGCGGACGGCGTCCAGGCAAGCGAGATCGACCCCTTGGGCCGGAAAAAGCTGCGCGTCAGGCCGTTTGCCCCTGTCTGCGTTATCGTCGAGTGCTCGGCACCCGCGACGATCTGGAAATTGAGCTTGCCGGTCAGCTTGCGGCCAAAGCTCAAAAGTCCTTCGTAGCGATCCTCGCTCACCCCGCCGGTGCCGCCGGCGAACGGCTGTTCGACGAAGTCGCCCGAAGGATCGAGCACGCCGATAAAAGCGACATTATCGAGCGTGTTGAACGCCGCCTCGCCCGACAATTGCCAATCGCCTCCGAACATCCGCCACTGATATTCGCCGCGCCCGATCGTCTCGCCGAGGTCGCCCACCTGCGCAAAACGATCGCCGATCGCAGGGGGGCCGTCATCCGGGGTCGATACCACTTCCGACGAATATGGTTCATGGCTGAAGCGGCGCAGTCCGATCAGCTTGAGCTTTCCGGGGCCAAGGCCGAACTGCCAGTCGCCGCTGAGTTCGTAATTCCAGCTATCGGCATTGTCGCGCACGGTGCGGACGCTGTCGGGCAGCCCCGGCCCCGTACGCACGCCGTCCTCGTAATAGCGGTCATATTTGCGCTGATAATGGCCGCCGAGATTGGCGACGGTGTCGCCCGCCGGATCCCAGGTGATGCGTCCCGACAGCTTCGGCGTGTCATAATGGGTGTGCCATATATCCTTGCGCCGCTCGATGATATTGCCCGCGCTGTCATAGATCAGCGTCGGGCCGCCCGCGCCGCTACGCGCCGAATCGTCGTTATTCAGCGATGCCTCATATTCGACATCGCCCGACCGCCCGCGCACCGACACGTCGCCGCGGGTGAACAGCGGATCGGTGTAATGCGGCCGAAACTGCGGCTTCCACGAAAATTGCCCCGAAAAACTGTCGGCGCGATAGACGATATTGGCGACCTGCCCCGACAATCCGGGGATATCGAGCGTCGCGCCATCGGCGATCTCGATCCGTTCCACATTGCCGGCAGGAATGCGCGACAGCTGCGTATACATGTCGTCGGCCTTGTTCGACGGCCGCTCGCCATTGAACAGAACGTTGCCCGTGGCCTGCCCCAGCCCGCGCAACAGTTCATTGTCGCGGATCTGGAAACTCGGAACCTGGGCAAGCATGTCATAAGCGTTGACGGGCGCGTAGCGCGCGAAGTCGGCGGGGGTATAGACTTGCCGTGCGGGGGTGGTGGCGGTGGGAGCAACCTCGGTCGCTGCGGGTGGC
This sequence comes from Sphingopyxis sp. JAI108, assembly GCF_013410105.1. Classification (GTDB taxonomy): domain Bacteria; phylum Pseudomonadota; class Alphaproteobacteria; order Sphingomonadales; family Sphingomonadaceae; genus Sphingopyxis; species Sphingopyxis chilensis. The sequence continues at coordinate 660,626 of NZ_JACCCJ010000001.1, read as the reverse complement.
GGCGTGTCGCCGCTCGGCGCGGCCGCTTCCTGTGCAAGCGCCGGCGTGGAAAGCGCGCCCGCAATCGCCGCAAAGCTGGTCCATCGTTTCACTTGGATTGTCCCCCCGCCGCGCGGTTCATCGCCTGCGCATATTCGCCCGTCACGCCCAGCGCCTTCATGCCGACCACCTCGTCGGCGGTCAGCTTCCGGTATCCCGCCGCGGCGAGCCCGCGGACATAAGCGCCGTCAACGCCCAGCGCCTTGCAAGCGATCGCATCCTCGACATCGGTCAGCACGAGCGCCTCGGACCTGAGGTCGCGCACATATTCGGGCCGCACATCGAGCGCGGCGGCGGCGATCAGGTCATCGGCGTCCTTCGGTCGCACGCCTTCGCGCGTCAGCCCGTCGGCGAGTTCGATCGACGCGTCGACAAGCAGCATCGCGAGCAAGCTCGAACGCTGCTCGGGCGCGAGGCCGCGTTCGCCCAGCGCCCTTTCGAACGCCGGATCGGAGGTAAAGCGGCATTCGCCACCCCCGTCGAAAGCGCGGGTCAGCGTGCCGGTGCACGACAAGGTGCCGGCGTCGTGCGCGACCTCAAAGCGGACCGGCCCCGGCGTCTCGCGCGAGAGCGCAACTTCGGCTTTCGCAAAATAGGACCGCGAGCCGTCGAACGTCTGGTCGCTGCTCGACTTCCTGTGCTGGATGCGAATGCGCGGGGCGCCTTTCTTTCCGCTCGCGGGCTCGGCAACCCAGCGCACATCGGTCAGCACCAGCGGATCGGCGGCGGCGGTCGGCGCCGAACAGGCGAAGATCGACAGCAACGCGGCGCCGCCTGCAAAATACAAAGCCTTCATTTGGTGCACTCCTCCCTCCGTGCGCCAGGCGAGCGTCATCGCTCGCCGCCGCAGCGGCATTTTTCAAACAAGGTTTCGATTAATCGTCGGCGCGTTCGGATGAACGGTCGGGCGTCAGTCGTCCGGGGACGGCGGCGGCGCCGGAGGCTGGGGCATTGCCGGGAATTCGATCCGGGCGGTGCGGCCGTCGGCGCGGCGCGCCTCGATCACGCCGCGTTCCATGTCGACGACGGCGACGTCGCCGCCGCGGACGGCCCTCGCGACCGGCTGCGGCGTCGCCGCGGCGCGAGCCCTCGCCACCGGGCGGACCCCGCCCGTCGCGCGCAGTTCGATTGCGTCGTCGGCGTCGCGCATCTTCACGCCCGATCTCTTCATCTCGGTGACGAAATCGCAGTCGACCCCCATCGCCTTCAGCGCGATCAGATCGTCGATGCCGACCCCCGGAAAGTGCGAGCGCATGTCGCGTGCGAATGCCGCATCGACCCCGACATGGCGAGCGCCCACCAGATCGTCGAAACCGGCGCCGGGAATGATGGCGCGCATCTGCCTGATGTAGGCAGGATCGATCCCGCTTGCCTTGGCCGAGATGATGTCGTCGGCATCCATCGACCCGCCATTCTCGCGCAGCTTCTCGACATATTCGGGAGTCACGCCGACCGCGCGCATCCCTACCAGCTGTTCGGCGGTCAGCGGCTTTGACGTCGCCGTCGCACTCCCCTCGACCGCAGCGTTTTTCGCAACCGCAACCGCCTGCGAAGTCACGGCCGTCTTCGTGGTGGTCGAGGCGGCAACCGTGTGGACGCCGGTCGCCGCCTCGGGCTTGGCCGTCGCCGAGAAGGCGGCGAGCGGCGCGGTGACGCCGGCCAGTACGACGAGGCTCATCAATATCCAGCTTGCGCTCGCGGGGCCGCGCCGGAGGCTGCCGTCGAGCACACGCGTGATCCGCCGTTTGAGGCTGTCCTTGCCCGGCGCGACGCCATGCGCGGCGAGCAGCGTCCCCTGATTGTCGTGGCGCGCCGCACCGACGAGCAGGGTCGCATAATCGGGACCGTCGATATCGGCCATCAGCACCGCGTCGTCGGCGGCTTCCTCACGCAATTGATGGCTTTCGCGCGCCAGCATCCACACCAGGGGATTGAACCAGAAGACCGCACAGGCAACGCGCGCACCAAGCAGCTTTGCCCAGTCGAGCCGCGCAACATGCGCCAGCTCGTGCGCGATGATCGCCTCGGCTTCGCCCGCCGCCGCGACGGCCTTCGGGCTCAGCACGATCGTCGGGCGCAGCACGCCCCAGCTGATCGGCGAGCGCAGCTCGTTGCTGACCAGCAGCGCGGTGCCATGCTTGAACCCCATGCGCCGCTGCGCCTCCGCGAGCGCCGACAGCCACGATCCTTCGACCAATATCTCCGCGCGGCGGCGCATCGCGAACAGCCGCACCACCGCCAGCGCCATCACTCCCGACAGCAACGCGAGCGGGACAAGGTAGAGAAAGGGGGCAAGGTCGCTCCATGCCATTACGATCGGCGTCGATCCGGCCGTATCCACCACGACAGGGACTGAAGTCGTGGCGGGGGCCGGATCGATCGCCGATCCCCCGGTTGTCACCATCTCCACCGCCGGCGCGGCGAACCAGCTCGCGGGCAGCGGGGCCCATTGCGGCAGCGAAAGGATCGCGGCGGGCAAGGCGAGCAGCGCCGCGAGCCCGGCATGCGCGATCATCGACCGCTCGCCCGCCGAACGTGCCCGCGCGAGGCGGAGCAGCCCGAGCGTCACGCCCGCGACGACGACGGATTTCCAGGCGAGGCCCAGCAACATGGCGGCGGTCAGCATCACCCTCTCCCTTCGCGCGCCTTGGCGATCATTTTTTCAAGTTCGTCGAGTTCGTCGCCCGTCATCTCGTCCTGCATGCCGAGCAGCGCCGCGGCTGCGCTGGTCGCCGATCCGTTGAAGAAGACGCGCACGACCTGGCTCAGCGCCGATTTGCGCGCGGTCTTGTCCGACACGCTCGGCGCATAGACGAAGCCGCGTTCGGACGCCTCGCGCACGACAAAGCCCTTGGTCTCGAGCCGCTTCAGCATCGCGCGGATCGCCGAACCCGACAGCGGATCGGCGAGCGCGTCGCCGATCTCGGTGACCGTGGAAGCACCGCGCTCGTACAGGATATCGACGATCTCGCGTTCCCGCGGGGGTAGACTGGACAGCATTTCGAATCACCTCATGCGCTACATTTGTAGCGTGCTACATTTGTAGCGCATGCTTGGCAAGGGGTTTTGTTCGAATAATACACGTGGTTCGTCGAACTGCGGCTTGGCCGGGCGAGCCGTCACGCGGCCCCCGACGCGAGATATGGGCGAAAGCCCCTGTCGCCCCGCTCGCCAAAAAAAGAGCCCGGCGAATCGCTCCGCCGGGCTCCGTTGTAACTTGATCCTGTCCGTCCGCTTATTCGCGGTTGCCCATCAGGTTGAGCAGGAAGGTGAACATGTTGACGAAGTCGAGATAGAGCGTCAGCGCGCCCATGATCACCGACTTGCCGACAAAGTCGGTCCCGCGGACATAGAAATACATGCTCTTGATCTTCTGCGTGTCATAGGCGGTGAGGCCCGCAAAGAGCAGCACGCCGATCACGCTGATCGCAAGGCTGAGCGCGGTCGACTGCACGAACATGTTGATCAGCATCGCGACGAGGATGCCGACGACACCCATGATCAGGAAGGTGCCGAAGCCCGACAAATCCTTTTTGGTCGTATAACCATAGAGGCTGAGACCGAGGAAGGCCGCCGCGGTCGCGAAGAAAGTGGTCGCGATCGACGAGGCGGTGAAGGCCAGAAAGATCGTCGACATCGACAGGCCCATCACCGCGGCGTAGACCCAGAACAGCGCCTGCGCGGCGCCGGTCGACAGCTTGTTGATGCCAAAGCTCAGCACCAGCACGAAGGCCAGCGGCGCGAGCATCACCACCCACATCAGCGGGCTGCCGATCAGCGAGGCGGTAAAGCCCGAGTTGAACGCCAGCATCGCGACGATGCCGGTCAGCAGCACGCCCGAGCCCATATAATTGTAAACCGACAGCATGTACGACCGCAGGCCGGCATCGACGGCCTGGTCCATTGCGTTCGCGCCGGCCCCGAAACCGGAAGCCGCCATATTGGGGTCGTTCCAATTCGCCATTTTTCATCTCCATAACCGGCCAGCCCATACCGGCCGTAAGCAGCAATATCGGGAGTTTCCCCGCGGGTTTCAAGCGAAACCGGACATCAGCAATATTCCAGCAACAATTATGCCGCGAACAGTTAGGGGTCGCGGTCCGAAACATCGCCGCTTATGCTGCCCGGCATGTCCACGCACCGCCTCTTCGTCGCGCTGCGCCCGCCGCGTCCGGTCCGCCAACTTTTGATCGCCGCGATGCACGGCATTTCGGGCGCGCGCTGGCAGAGCGACGAGCAATTGCACCTGACGCTGCGCTTCATCGGCGAGGTCGATCATCACTTGGCGGAAGATATCGCCGCGGCGCTCGGGGCGCTCCATGCCCCCGCAATCGGTGCGCGCATCGCCGGGGCAGGCCTGTTCGAGCGGCAGGGTCGCCCGCATATGGTCTGGGCGGGTGTCGAGCCGCATGAGCCGCTCGCCGCGCTGCACCGCAAGGTCGATCAGTTGCTCGCGCGCGTTGGCGTCTCACCCGAATCGCGCGCCTTTCTGCCGCATATCACGCTGGCGCGGCTCAACCGCGGGTCGGGGCCGGTCGCCCCATTCTTGGCGATGAACAGCGATCTCGCGAGCCCGCCGTTCGAATTCGGCCATGTCACGCTGTACGAAAGCGAGATGGGCCACGGCGGCTCGCGCTATCACCCCGTCGTACGTTATCCGCTGGAAGAAAATTCCGCGACGAGCGCCGCGGCGACCCCAGCGACATCATCCCACGTCGTCGCAAAGCCGTCGTCCTTGCCATAATAGGGGTCGGTGACGCCCTCACCGCCGCGTCCGGGGATGAGGTCGAGCATCAGCCTGAGATCGGCGGTCGCATCCCCAGGGCGGATCGCCCGCGCGTCGCGCAGATTCGTCTGGTCGGCCGCAAGGATCAGGTCAAAGCGATAGAAATCGTCCGATGACAATTGGCGCGCGCGCAGGTCCGATATGTCGATGCCGCGGCGCAGCGCCTCGGCCTGCGCGCGGTCGTCGGGGGCGTGGCCGACGTGCCAGTCGCCCGTCCCCGCCGAATCGAGCACCGCGTCGATGCCGGCGTGCGCGAAGGCCGCACGGGCGGCGGCTTCGGCGAGGGGCGAGCGGCAGATGTTGCCGAGGCAGAGGAAGAGGATCGCCGGTTTCGCAACTTTTCGATCTTCACGCATATAGCCGATATCGCTCCATAAAGTTGAACCGACTTTCAACTTGCGCCGTGGCGCGGCTCTGCTAGCCATGACGCATAACAGATAGAGGGTCAGGGAGAAGGTTGCCAGATGGCTGATACCGCCAGCGAAAATGACATGTCCGGTGCGCCCGCCGCCGCCGAGCCCAAAGCCACGGGTTACAGCTGGTACGTCCTGTCGGTGCTCGTCGTCGTCTATATCCTCAATTTCATCGACCGGCAGATCATCAGTATCCTCGCGGTCGATATCAAGGCCGACCTCGGCCTGTCCGACGGCGACATGGGCTTCCTCGGCGGCGCCGCCTTCGCGGTCTTTTATGCGCTGTTCGGCATCCCGCTCGGCCGCCTCGCCGACAATTGGAACCGCGTGAAGCTGCTGTCGATCGGGCTGACTTTATGGTCGGCGATGACCGCATTGTCGGGCATGGCCTACAACCAGCTGACCCTGACGCTCGCGCGCATGGGCGTCGGCGTCGGCGAAGCGACCGCGAGCCCCACCGCCTATTCGCTGATTTCGGACTATTTCCCCAAAAAACAGAAGGCGACCGCGCTCGCCATCTATTCGTCGGGGCTCTATCTGGGCGGCGGCGTGTCGCTGTTCATCGGCGCGCTGATCGTCGAGGCTTGGAACCGGTCCTATCCGGCGGGCGGCCCGATGGGTCTCGTCGGCTGGCAGGCAGCCTTCCTCGCGGTCGGCATCCCCGGGCTGCTGCTCGCGCTGTGGGTCGCCAGCTTGCGCGAGCCCGTACGCGGGGCGATGGACGGGACGCCGAGCCCGAGTTCGCCGACGCCCTTCCGCGAGTTCGGCAAGGATCTGGCAATGATCGTGCCGCCGCTGACGCTGCTCGGAGCGGCGAGACGCGGCCCCGCGGCGTTGGCGATCAATGCCGGTTTCGCCGCCGCAATCGCCGCCTTCGCCTGGTGGATGATCGCGCTGACCGGCAATTTCCCGCAATGGTCGGCGGTCGCGCTCGGCTATTATGCAGTCTTTTCCTGGGCGTGCGCGCTCCGCGCGCACGATCCCGCGACCTTCCGGCTGATCTGGGGCACGCCGGCGTTCATCTGCACGACGCTGGGCTATGGCCTCGTCGCGCTCGCGGCGTACGGGCTCGCCTTCTGGTCGGCCCCCTATGCCGAGATCGTGCTGGGGCTGCCCAAGCAGGAGCTCGCCTTCATCCTCGGCGCCAATGGCGCGCTCGCCGGCTTCGTCGGGGTGATCATCGGCGGCCGCCTCGCCGACGCATTGCGCGCCCGCAATCCCGCGGGGCGCATCCTCATGATCCTGTTCGGCGTCATCGCGCCGATCATCCCGATCTGGATCGGCTATACGACCGAGAGCGGTACGATCTTCTATGTCATGAACTTCCTGGCCGGCATGTTCGGCGCGGCAGCCCTCGGCGCGGCGGCGGCGACGACGCAGGATCTGGTTCTGCCGCGGATGCGCGGCACGGCAACCGCCGCCTTCTTCCTCGGCACGACGCTCGTCGGCCTGTCCTTCGGCCCCTATCTGGTCGGGCAGATTTCGGACCTCGCGGGCACGATCGTCGACGGCAAGCCCGTCGGCGACCTGCGCACGGGCATATTGTCGCTGATCGGAGTCGCGCCGATCGCGGTCGCGCTGCTGCTCTATGCCTATCGCGCGGTACCGCAGGCCGAAGCGACGATCGCCGAGCGGGCTCGCGCGGCGGGCGCGCCGGCCTAGACCCGGCGCGCAGGCGGCGGCGTCAGTCGCCGCTGCCGCGAACGATCACGCCGCAGGCGACGCGGCCGCCGCTGTTGCCGCTGGGGTCGGTCTTGTAATCGTCGGGCCCGGCATGGATGACGAAAGCGGCACCATCGGCGTCGAGCAGCCCGCCGTCGCCTTCGAAGCGCGACCCGACGAGACGCAAGGTCGCGCGGCCGATCTGGTCGGGTTCGATCACGAGGTTGGGTAGGTCGCCATGGTGCGCGCCCATCGGATTTTCGCGCCCGTGCTGCGCGCCGGTCGGGTTCCAGTGCGGGCCCGCGCTCGCGAAGTCGGGCGGCGTGCACTGGCCGACGGCGTGCACGTGCATGCCATAGGTGCCGGGGCCGAAACCGCGCGCGACAAGTTCGATACGCAGGCCCGACGTGTCGCGATAGATATCGGCGCGGCCGCGATCGGCGCCCTTCGAATCGACAAGCGGGGCATAGGCGTCGGCCGGGGGCAACGTGCTCGTCGATTTACCGCCCATCCCGGCGCAGCCCGCGAGCGCCAGCGCCCCGGCGAGAACAAACCCCCGGGCGATGAAATTCTTCTCGTGCGAACCCGTCGTCATCTTGCTGCTCCCTGTCTTGACCACCGGAATCGGGACGCCGCGTCGGCGTGTGTCGATCCGTTCACCGACGATGCCCGTATTTGGCGGCGGTTCCAAGGGCATAGTCGGGTTTGGGACGCGCGAAACGCCGGGATCAGCGCCCCGCCTTGTCGCTGACCGCCTTGATCACCAGCGCCTTGTCGTCGGCGAGGTAGCGGCGCGCGAGCGTCTGCAACTCGGCCGGGGTCGCCGCTTCGACCTCGGCGATGCCGTTGCGGCTGCGGTCGAGGCGGTCGGCGTGCGTTGCCGCCTCCGCGACATAGTTCAGCCAATAGCTGTTCTCGCGCCGCGATTTCACCATCGCCTCGACCAGCGGCCGGCGTGCGCGGTCGAGCAGGTCCGCGTCGACCGGCGTATCGCGGAATTCCTTCGCTATGGCGAAAATCGCCGCGCGGGTCGTCGCCAAATCCTTATAATCGACATTGCTCGCGGCAAAGATGTGGCCATAGCCCGGAAATTCGTCCGACAGGCTTGCCGCCGCGCCGGGGCTGTAGCTTTCGCCGAGCCGCTCGCGCAGCTCCTCGGTCAGCTTGAGCTGCATCACGCGCGCGAGAAGGTTCAGGCGCATCGCCTCGGCGAGGTCGCTATCATCGCGCGCGGGCCAATAAACGCGCAGTTCCGCCTGCTCGGCCGGCCCCTTGTGGATCAACGTGCGTTCGCTGCGGTCGGTCGCATATTCGCGGACGCGCGCGTCGGCGCGCGGGTCGAAGGCGGCGCGCCGCTCGGGCAAGGCGCCGAAGGTCGCCGCGATCGCGTCGATCGCCGCCTGTTCGCCGATGTCGCCGACGACGCCGATCTCGATCGCGCCGTGCGCGAAGCTGTCGGCGATCGCGGGTTCGAGCTGCGCCCAGTCGAGCGCCATCACCTTGTCGAGCGGCGGCGTCTGCGACCGCGGATCGTCGTTGGCGAGAATGCCGCCCGCATCGCGGCCGATCACCGCCGCCGGGGTCGCGTCGTTCGCGGCATATTGCTGCGGCAGCACGCGGCGGATCAGCGCGAGCCCGTCGGCGCGATAGCCGGGATGGATCAAATAGGCGGCCATCAGCTTCGCCTGCAGCGCGAAATCCTCGGGCGAGGTCACCGCGCTGCCGCCAAAGCTGTCGGTGGCATTGCCGAAGACGGGGCTGATGGTCTTGCCCGCGAGGATCGAGCGCAGTTCGTCATAGCTGTGCGCTTCCAGCCCGCCGAGCATCAGCGAACCCGCGAGCGACACCTTCGTCGGATCGCCCTTCGTCGCGAGCAGGTTGCCGCCGTCGACGCGCAGCGACACCATGACCTTGTCCTTCTGAAAATCGGTCGTCTTGATGTTGAGCATCACATTGTTGGCGAAGCGGATGCGGCGGATATTGAGGTCCTCGACGCGTTCGTCGCTGACGATTTTTCCTGGCGTGCCGAAATCATCGTAAGCGAAGGCGGCGGTCGCGGCCTCGGCAGGCGCGGCGACCGCGACCTTGGCTGATGCCTGGAGGTCGGCGAGGATCGCCGCGGTGCCGCCCTCCACCGGTTTTTTCGTTGTCACACGCGCGAGCGGCGGGCTGAGCCCCTCCATCCGCTTGCGAAAGGCGGCGGTGACCGCGGCGGCGTCGAGCGACGGCGCGACGGCCTCGAACAGCGCCTGCGAGGTTTCGGGGCGTGTGAAGACGAAATCGCCCTCGGCCGCCGCGACCAGCGCGTCGGCGAGCGTCTCGCTGCGCCGCGTCGTCACGCCCGCGACGGCATTCCGGAACGCGGTGCGGCGGATCGCGAGCTGCTCATCGACCTCGGCCTGGGTAAAGCCATGTTCGATCGCGCGGCGTTGTTCCTGCTCGATGAGCGCGAGCGCCTCTTTCCACGCGCCTTCCTTCGCGACCGCGCCGACGGTGACCTGATCGAAAATCTTCCACCCCTCGGCGTCGCTGAAATAGCCGGTGAGGATCGGCGAATCTTCCCGGAGCGCGATCTTCGCGAGCCGGCGGCTGACGATCGCCTCACCGACATCCTCGGCCAGCTTGCGGGCGCGCTTCGCCTTGGTATCGCGCTCGTCCACCCATGGCTTGAAGCGCGCGATCGTCACCGAATCCTGGATCGCGGGATCGACGAAATCGTCGGCGGCGGCGGGACGGGCATAGTCGACATTGCCGATATCGGGATCGGCGCCCGCGGGGCCGCGCCCCTTCCAGTCCGCAAAGCGCGCCTTGATCTTCGCCTCGACCGCCGCAGGGTCGAAATCGCCGACCATCACCAGCGTCGCGCGCTCGGGCCGGTAATAGCGGTCGTAAAGGTCGCGAAGCCGCGCCGCGGGCGCGGTGCGGATCACCTCTTCGGTGCCGACGGGGATGCGGCTTGCCACCGTCATCCCCTTCATCTGGAAGTCGAGCTGGTCGATCAGGCTGCGCAGTTGGTAGGTATCGCGCGCGCGGCGTTCGGAGAGGATGATGCCGCGCTCGCGGTCGACTGCGGCGGGATCGATCGTCAGCTCGCTCGCCGCCTCGCGCATCAGCATCAGCCCGGTGTCGATCAAATCGTCCGACGCACCCGGCAGGTCGAGCTTGTAGACCGTCTCGTCGAACCCGGTCGAGGCATTGGTGTCGGCGCCGAACGCCAGCCCCTTGCGTTCGAGCAGCTTGATCATCTCACCCTCGGGCACATGGGTCGAACCGTTGAACGCCATATGTTCGAGGAAATGGGCGAGGCCGCGTTGGTCGTCGGCTTCGGCGAAGCTGCCGACGTCGAAGCGCATGCGGAGCACGACGCTGTCCTTGGGCGTGCTGTTTTTCAGCAGCGCATATTTCATCCCGTTCGGCAGCACGCCAAAGACGATGTTCGGGTCGACCGGAATGTCGCTGGCGACGAAATTCCATGCGTTTGCCGCCGCATCCTGCGGGTTGACTGTCGTGGTCGCCGCCGCCTTCGCGGACGCTTCCCCGGCATAAGCCGGAGCAGTCGTGGCGATGAGGAGGACGAGTGGCGACAGCGCGGTCGAGGCGCGCCGAACGAGGTTTTTGGTCATGGTCCCGATGTGGCCGCCACCCCGCGGACGGTCAAGCCGTCGTCACGCGACCCGGTCGACGCTTTCGACAGACGACATATGGGCGCGATTGGCGGCCTTCGCCGCATAGAGCGCGCGGTCGGCGACTTCGAACAGGTCGCGCGCGGTTGTGCCATGTTCGGGCCAGCTCGCGGTGCCGACGCCCGCACCGACGCCGATCGACCGCCCGTCTATGCGGTACGGTGCCGCCAGCGCGGCGAGGATATGGTCGGCGAGCGCCGTGCCGAGCAACGGCGAGCCGGCGGGCACGAGGATGGCGAATTCGTCGCCGCCCTGACGCGCGACGATCGCGTGGCTGCCGCAGCTGCGGCGCAGCCGCGCGGCAAGCTCGCACAGGACGCCGTCGCCGATCGCATGGCCGTGCTGATCGTTGATCGGCTTGAACCCGTTGAGGTCGAGCAGCGCGATCGCGAACGGGGTCGTCGCGTCGGCCTTGGCGATTTCCTCGTCGAGCCGCAGGTCGAATTCGCGGCGGTTGGCGAGGCCGGTGAGCGGGTCGGTGTGCGCGAGTTCGCGCATCTGGCGCTGCAATTCGAGCAGGTCGATCACCTGCCCGTGCTGCTGCACCACCATGCGCAGCAGAAACAGGGTCGCGATGACGAGGCTAGTGCCCGCCGCGATTTCGGGCGGATTGCCCGAGGTCAGCATTAGCACCGACACCGGTCCGAGCCCGACACCGAGGTTGAGGAAGGTCGCGAAGCGGATCGACGACAGGCAGTAAGCGGTCGCGAGCGACCCCATCGCCATGATCATCGCATAATAGCTGTGCGTCTCAGGCGGCGCCGCGAGCCAGTTGGCCACCGTCCACAGGCTGCACATCGCGCCGGTGATGCCCGACACCCAGCTCGCCTCGCGAATGACGCGCCGCGCGCGGCGCGGGCTCATCCTGCGGCCGCGATTGTGGCGCAGGAACAGGAAGCCGAGGATGCCGACGACCGCGAGGATCACGGGAAAGCCGATGCGGATCACCGGATGCACGCTGTCGACCCCGGCATAGATGGCGGTCGGCGTCGTCGCCGCCAGCATCAGGAACAGCATCGGCGTCAGCGTTTCGACGCGATTGGCGCGCAGCAACGCGATATCGTCCCTGATCGCGTCCGGAATCGGCGGAAAGAACCGCATCTGCAGTGTATGATAGACCCCCGTCATGGGGGCGGGATAGCAAGGCCGGGTAAAGCAGGGGTTAAGGAACGAAATCTTGTCTTATCACGGGCCTAGGCGCGCGTCCGAGCCAGATGACTTGCGAAATATTAACCATGTTCGCCGACAAGCGGACCCCTAGTTTCGCGCCCGACAGGAGGCCACGCCATGTCTTACCCGATGCCGCAACTCGAACCATCCGGCGCCGCGCCGGCGGTGCCGATGCCGTCCGCCTCCCCGACGCTTCCGCAGGACGATACGCCCGCGCAACAGGCGGCGCGCGCGGCGCAGCTGGCCGCTACCCAGTCCGTTTACACATGGACGACGGACGTCCCGACCCTGCCCGGCGTGCCGCTCGCCACGACCGTTCCGAAGAATGACGAGCCGACGATCGCCTGGTTCGTGATCCTGATCGGCGTCGGGCTGGGCATTGTTCGGAACGCTTTGACGGTGAAGCTTGCCGGCGTCGACGCGGGGGAGTTGGGGAGCGAACTCGACAGCTCGCGCGCCACCTATGAAGCCGCGCTCACCGAATGCGACGCGATCGAAGCGTCGACCGCCAAGGTCGCGGCCGAGCATGGCGTCCACACCGGCGGCAATATCTTCGAACACATCGTCGGCGACGTCGAGAATGCCGTCGCCGCCGCCGAGCGCGACGCGCATATCGCGTTGCTCAAAGGCTATAAGGAGCGGCTTGAGGATCTGATGAAGGTCGAAGAGGCCACCAGCCTCGGCAGCAAGACGCCGCGGAGCGTCGAGGCGTATCGCGCGCTGTTCGCTACGCTGCCGGTTCCGGGCGTCAGCTATATGTTTCAAGACGATGCCGAGTTCGCGCGGCTGCGCGTGCAGGGGCCGAACTGCATGCTGATCGCCGCGGCCGGCGATGCGCTGCCCGCGAACTTCCCGCTGAGCGGCGCCCAATATGCCGCGGTCGTCAATGGCGATACGCTGGCGGCGGCCTTGGCCGACAGGCGCCTGTTCATGCTCGACTACAAGCCGCTCGAGGTCCTCGACCCAGGCACTTACGGCAGCCTTGCCAAATATGCCTGGCAGCCGATGGCTCTGTTCGCGGTGCCCCCGGGCGGCTCGTCGGCGGTGCCGGTAGCGATCCAGTGCGGGCAGGACCCCGCCGACTGGCCGATCTTCACCCCCTCGCCGACCTTCGACAAGCTATGGGGATGGGAAATGGCGAAATTCATCGTGCAGGTCGCCGACGGCAATTATCACGAGCTGTTCGCGCATCTCGCGCGCACCCATCTGGTGATCGAGGCGTTCGCGGTCGCGACGCACCGCCATCTTGCCGAAGTCCATCCGGTCTGGGCGCTGCTTGTCCCGCATTTCGAGGGCACCTTGTTCATCAACGAACAGGCGGCAACGTCGCTGATCGCAGCGGACGGCCCGATCGACCATATTTTCGCGGGCTCGATCGCGTCGAGCCAGCTCGCTGCCGTCGATGCGCGGCTGGCATTCGACTTTTACGGCAAGATGCCGCACGCCGACTTTGCAGAACGCGGCGTGGGCGTCGACTCGGCGCTCGCCGATTATCCCTATCGCGACGACGCACTGCTTGTGTGGGACGCGATCCACGAATGGGCGCGGCAATATATCGATCTTTATTATGCGCATGACGCCGACGTCGTAGCCGATACCGAGCTCGCCGCCTGGGCAGCGTGCCTCGCGGGCGAAGCGAAGATCAAGGGCTTCGGCCCCGTCACGACCCGCGCGCGGCTTGTCGAAATCTGCGCGATGGTGATCTTCACCGCGAGCGCGCAGCACGCCGCGGTCAATTTCCCGCAAAAGGACATCATGGCCTTTTCCCCCGCCGTCACGGGCGCGGGATGGCAGGCGGCGCCCAATGGCCAGCGCGGTCACGACAAGGCGGGCTGGCTCGCGATGATGCCGCCGATGGCGCTCGCGCTCGAACAGCTCAATGTGCTGGAACTGTTGGGGTCGGTCCACTACCGCCCGCTCGGCGATTATCGCAGCAACGCCTTTCCCTATCCGCTGTGGTTCCAGGACCCGCGCGTGACGGGCGCCGAGGGCCCGCTGGCGTGGTTCAAGGCCGCGCTTGCGGGCGTCGAGGCTGAGATTGTGGCGCGCAATAGCGAGCGGATGCAGCCCTACCCTTACCTGCAGCCGAGTTTGATCCCGACGAGCATCAATATCTGACGCAAAAATGAAAACCCCGGCGAAAGCCGGGGTTCTTTGTCAGCTTAGCTGGGCCCCGGCTTTCGCCGGGGTGCATATGGGCTCAGCTACCCTTTTTCTTGCGGTGGCTTTCGAGGTCGAGCACGGCATTCTCGCCGCCCTCGGGCATCAGGCCCAGCCGGCGCGCGACTTCCTGATAGGCCTCGACCTCGCCGCCGAGATCGCGGCGGAAGCGGTCCTTGTCGAGCTTTTCGTTCGTCGTCATGTCCCACAGACGGCAGCCGTCGGGGCTGATCTCGTCGGCGAGGATGATGCGGCTGAAGTCGCCTTCATAAAGGCGGCCGAACTCGAGCTTGAAGTCGACGAGGCGGATGCCGACCGCGGCGAACATGCCCGACATGAAGTCGTTGATGCGGATCGCCATGTCCTGGATGTCGTGGAGCTCGTCCTGGCTGCACCAGTTGAAGCAGGCGATATGCTCCTCGGCGACGAGCGGATCGCCGAGCGCGTCGTCCTTGTAGCAATATTCGATCAGGGTGCGCGGAAGCTGCGTGCCTTCCTCGATCCCGAGACGCTTCGACAGCGTGCCCGCCGCGACATTGCGCACGATCACCTCGATCGGCACGATCTCGACCTGCCGGATCAGCTGCTCGCGCATGTTGAGGCGGCGGATGAAGTGGGTGGGCACGCCGATATTGCCGAGCAGCGTGAAGACATGCTCCGAAATCCGGTTGTTGAGCACGCCCTTGCCGTTGATCGTCCCGCGCTTCTGCGCGTTGAACGCGGTCGCGTCGTCCTTGAAATATTGGATCAAGGTGCCCGGTTCGGGGCCTTCGTAAAGGATCTTGGCTTTGCCTTCGTAGATCTGGCGGCGACGGGCCATGGGCGCTTACTTTCTGTCGGAACCAAATGAATGGCCCCGGCAAGCGACTCAGGTGGAGACGCGGCGCCGGGGCGGTCGGGCGGCCTATAGCGACAAAGCAGGGGCGCGTCATCCCCGGCTTCATTGTCCGCCAATTCTCATCAGCTTTACGTTTACGTAAAGTGCTTGCAATCCCGCCCACCGCTTGCGACGCTATGGCAAAATCAAGGAGAGAGATGGATGAGCTTCGACCAGATTCGCCTCGATCGCCATGAAGGCATCGCCCTGCTGACGCTCCACCGGCCCGACCGGATGAACGCCTTCACCACCGAAATGATGCTCGAGATCGTCGCTGCGCTCGACGAATGCGACGCCGACGACGCGGTGCGCGCGGTGATTTTCACAGGGTCTGGCGACCGCGCCTATTGCGCCGGCGCCGACCTCGGCCAAGGCGCGGCGACCTTCGATTATGACAAGCGCACCGACAAGCAGGCGATCCTGCCCGATGGCATGTCGGCGAGCCCGGTGGCCGAGGACGGCACGATCGACTGGTCACACCCGCTGATCCGCGATTCGGGCGGGCGCGTTTCGATGCGGATTTTCGACTGCAAGAAGCCGGTGCTTGGCGCGATCAACGGCGCCGCGGTCGGCATCGGCGCGACGATGACATTGTCGATGGACGCGCGCCTCGCGAGCGAAACGGCGCGCTACGGCTTCGTCTTCGCGCGGCGCGGGATCGTGCCGGAAGCAGCGTCGAGCTGGTTCCTGCCGCGCCTCGTCGGCATCCAGAATGCCGTCGACTGGTGCTATTCGGGTCGTCTGATCGACGCCGCCGAAGCGCATGAAAAAGGTCTCGTGCAATCGGTCCACACGCCCGGCGATCTGGTCGACGCCACGATCGCCAAGGCGCGCGAGCTGACCGACCATAGCGCGCCGGTGTCGGTCGCGCTGACCCGCCACATGCTGTGGCGCATGCTCGGCGCGCCGCACCCGATGAGCGCGCACCGCTGGGACAGCCGCGCGATCTTTGCCCGCGGGCGCAGCGCCGACGCCGCCGAGGGCGTGTCGAGCTTCCTCGAAAAGCGTCCGGCGAACTTCACCGTCAGCGTTGCCAACGACTATCCGTGGTTCGCCGAGTTCGAGGATACGCCGCCCTATAGTTGAGCGATCAACCAGCCGCGCTGCCGCGCTTTCTGAAATAGGGCCGGAAGAACATGTAGAGGCCCGAGAACATCAGCAGGAAGAGCGGCGGCAGCGGCAGGTAATAGACCCACTGGGCGGGCTCCTGCCCGGCGCCGAGCATTACGAAAATGGCGAGTACGATCGCCGAGAAGATAATCGATACCCAGCGATGGAATTGCCGGATCCACAGGCTCCAGTTCATAAGATTCTCCCTGTCTGACTGTCAGTCGAGCGTTGCCACGACCTTCTCGAGATTTTCGAGATGGATGGGCCAGCCGCCCTTCGCGCCGCCGAAGGCCTGCTTCTGGTCGGGGCGGAAACCGACCTGCTCCATCCGCAGCAAGGTACCGGCAGGGGTCGGTTCGAGCGTGAAGGTGACGGTGCTTTCGAGGCGATAGGCCGGATCGTCGTGCGCGGTATTCCAACTGTAGGAGAGGCTGCGTCCCGGATCGATGTCGAGGATCTCGCAGTCGACGTGGCCCCAGTCGCCGCGCAACTGAAAGCGTTGGCCGAGATCGAGACCGAAGTCGTTCTTCATCAGCCATTCCTCGATCAGATGCTGCGTCGTCAACGCGCGCCAGACCTTTTCGGGCGGGTGCGGGATTTCGCGCTCCACGGTCACGCTGCGCACGTCGCTCTCACTCATTGATCCATCCTTCCCAGCAAATCTTCGAGATCGTCGAACCGCGCTTCCCAGAAGCGGTTCATGCGGCCTGTCCAGTCGACGAGCGGCGCGAGCGCGTCCCGCCGCGCACTGTAGTGCGTCTGGCGGCCTTCGCCGCGGCCCTGCACCAGCCCCGCCTGCTTGAGCAGGCCGAGATGTTTGGAAACCGCAGGCTGCGAGATGCCCGCACCTGCGGTGAGCGCACCGACCGTCTGCTCGCCTTCGAGACAGAGCCGTTCGAAGAGCCCACGCCGGCTGGGATCCGCGAGCGCCTTGAAGAGGAGGTCCGGTATGGGTTGCATCATAATACATAACTCTCTGGCTATGCATTTTCCATAACCATATAGTTATAGGTGTCAAGCCGCCGTTGCGGCGGCGGTGCCGCCTATCGGACGCTGGAGCCGGCTGTTGTTTTCGCATTAGATGCGGCGGTGAACTCGTCCGGCCCGCCTCCGCTCCTTCCCTCGCGCCGTATCTTCTGCGGCGGGGCGCTGGCCGGCCTGGCCGTCCCTTCCCTTGGAATTGCGAGACCCACCATGCCCAACCGCGCGATCAATCCCACCGGCGTTTCCTATGCCCAAGCACATCTGGCCGAGGCGCCGACGCGCTGGCTGTTCGTCAGCGGCCAGATTCCGGTCGACGAGAAGGACCAAGTGCCTGCGGACTTCGAGTCCCAATGCCGGCTTGTATGGCGTAATGTCGAAACGCAGCTTCGGGCAGGCGGCATGTCGTTGCAAGACCTCGTCAAGGTCACCGTCTTTCTGTCCGACCGCCAGTATCGCGAAGCGAACTACAAGGTCCGGCACGAAGTTCTTGGCGATTGCTCGCCCGCGCTGACGATCATCATCGCAGACATTTATGACGAGGCCTGGCTGCTCGAGATCGAGGCGATCGCCGCCGTCTAGGGCCGGACCCTAGCGATCCTTGTCGCGCTTCAGGATCAGCGCGGTCGTCGTGTCCTCGACGCCCGCGATCGTCGCGATCCGGTCGCGCGTGGCATTGAGTTGCGCGGCATCGGCCGCCTCGATCTCGACGAGCAGGTCGATCTCGCCGCTCAACGAATAGCAACGCGCGACCTCCGCCATGCCGGTGATCGCCGCGATAATGTCCGGCGACGGTGTCCGCGCAAGCCGCAGCTGCAGGATCGCCGCAATCCCGCCTTCGTTGACGATGCGCGCATAATAGCCGCCGATCGTTCCCGCCGCCTCGAGCTTCGACAGTCGCTCACGCACCGAGCTGCGCGCAAGTCCGACCGTCGCGGCGAGCGTCTTGAGCGGGAGACGGGCATTGGCGCGCAGCATCGCCACAATCTGCCGGTCGATCGCGTCCATTGTCCTCCCCTGCCGCCATAATGGCGCCCGCGCCGCCGATCGGACGCTGGTGTTGCATCCGCGGCTCGGCAAAAAGCGCCGCGCGTCTGCTAGCGTCTTGCCGGAGAAAAAGTCCATGCCGTTTATCGACCGCGCCGCGATCCTGTTTGGTACCACCGCGCTGTCCGCGTGCAGCGCCGCCGCGGACACGTCGGCAACCGGTGCCGCAATGCTTTGGACCCCGGCCGCCATCTCAAGCGAGGGCTATGAATCCTCGCCTACCTTCACCCCCGACGGACAGACGATGATCTACCTTGCGGCGGACAAGGATTTCGGCAGCTATCGACTAATGCAATCGAGCTGCACCGGGGGGGCGTGGGGCGCGCCGACGCCGCCATCCTTTGCAAAGCCACTGCCCGTTATCGAAGCTGATGCGTCTATCGCGCCCGACGGCAAGCGACTTTATTATGTTTCGACGCGCCACGCGCCCGAAACCGATAATTTCGACATCTGGTATGTCGAGCGCACGCCCGATGGCCGGTGGGGCGATCCGCAACGCCTGCCCGAGCCCGTCAACTCGCCTGCCGCCGAGCTCCTGCCGCGAACCGATGCCGCAGGGCGGCTATATTTCGGATCGAGCCGCAAGGGCAGCGCGGGCGGCGGCGACATTTATGTCGCGACCGAGATCCGGCCGGGTGAATGGACCGTCGCCAATGTCGGCCCGCCGGTCAGCACCGCGGGCCATGACTATGAAGCCGAGATTTCACGCGACGGACAAACGATGGTCACTGTGTCCGACCGCGGCGACCGGTCGCATCTGTATCGTTATCGCCGCGAGGGCAACCGCTGGATCGAAACCGGCCGCATCCCCGCCGATCCCGATCAGTTCCAGGTCGGGCCGCTGCTGTCACCCAAGGGCGACCGGCTGCTCTTTGCCCAGCGGTACGGCGCGCGGTCGGGCGAAATGTTCCTGATCGACCTCGTCACCGATCCCCACCGGTCTTGGCCGCCCGACTGTCGCAATCAGGCCGCATCATAGGCTCGCCGCCCGCGCATCGCCGTCATGCTGTGCGTGCCCTTCAGCGCGGGCGAATGGGTGCGGATCGTTTCGACGTTGTGCCAGTTCGCGGTGACCTTTTCGCGCGTCAACTGAACCGTCACATAGCCGCGGTCCTCGGTATTCGCCCATTTGAGTTCGGGCGACGAACGGCGCAGCGCCGAAACGCGCGCCGCGTCCGAGACGCCCTTCGTGTAATTTTCATAGCCGGGCGAGGTGACGCTGTGCCCCGCGATCTCGATCCCCGCGGGCCGCCCGTCCTCCGCCAGGTCGAACGCCCAGGCATTGTGCGTGTCGCCGGTCAGCGTGACAAGGTCGGCGTCGGCGCGCTGCGCGGCGGCGAGCAGGCGCGAGCGCGCCGCCGGATAGCCGTCCCACGCGTCGAGGTTGAACGGCAGCCCCGCCTTCGCCGCGAATTGCCCCGTCTCGACGCGGCGGCGGACATGGTCGGGCTGGTCGGGACCGAACCAGTCCTTCGTCTCGGGCGGCGCGAACAAGCTGCCCATCACCACCTGCTGCGCGCAGACCTGCCAGCGCGTTCCCGCGCGCGTCGATCTGGCGAAGCCGTCGAACAGCCATGCCTCCTGCTGCGCGCCGATCATCTGGCGCGCAGGATCACGATAGGCCCCTTCGGCGAATTGCTTGAGCTTCGCCGCCGGGTCGCCGCCGCCCGCGACGATCTCGTCGATCTCATACTGGCGGTCGCGTGCGGTCACGCGCGTTTCGGGGAGGAAGATCGTCGCGAGATCGCCGACCTGATAGTCGCGCCAGCGCGTGTCGGCGACGGGCATCCATTCTCGATAGGCGCGCTCGGCCGCCTCTTCGCGAACCCGCCAATCGCCCTCGCCTTCATTGTGGTTTTCCGCGCCGCCCTTCCAGACGTCGTTCGCGAATTCATGATCGTCCCACTGGGCGATCATCGGGAACAGCGCGTGGAGGCGTTGGAGGTCCGCGTCGGCGCGATAGGCGGCGTAGCGCAGCCGGTAGTCGGCAAGACTCACCATCTCGTGCGTGGGCTGGATATCGCGGCCGGGCAGCGCGTCCTTCGGCGACGGATAATCGCCGACCTGATATTCGTAGAGATAGTCGCCGACATGCGCGACGAGGTCGATATCGTTCCGTGCCGCCGCATGGGCATAGGCGTTGAACCAGCCGAACGGCAGGTTCGAGCAGGAGAAGAGCGCGATCGTGAAGGCGCGCGTCGGCCCTGCGGGAAGCGTGCGCGTGCGGCCGGTAACCGACTTCGTCCCGTCGGGCGCGACGAAGCGGTAGAAGTACCAGCGGCCGGCTTCGAGCCCGTCCACCGTTATTTTTGCGGTGTGGTCGCGCTCGGCTTTGGCGGTGACGCTGCCGCCCGCGACGACGCGGGCGAAATCGGCGCTGTCGGACAGCTCGATCGTCAGCGCCGTGTCGCTGGCCGCGGCATAGCGCGTCCACAGCAGCACCGAATTCGCTCCCGGCTCGCCGCTCGCGACCCCGTGAGTGAAGCCCTGCGCCATGGCGGCGAGCGCAGCGCCGGGCAAGGACAGCGCGGCAAGCCCCGCGGTGCCGAGCTTGATGAGCAAGCGGCGATCGATTTCGTTCCACAGCTGATGCACTGCCTTGTCCTCCTGCCTCGCGCCGACGGCTGTGCCCGCTGCGTGTTACAGCTTCGTGCCGGGCTAGCCGCTGATCCCGAGCGCGAGCAGCAACAGCATAAACCAGATCACCGCGAACAGGCTGAAAAAGAGGAGCAGCGTCGCGCGCACAAGCGCCCCGAACCGCGACGAGCGATAGGCGCCGCGCAGCTGGCGGTACATGTGGAAGGGTACATAGAGCATCGCGAAAAAGGTCGCGAGTTCGCCGAAGATCGTCAGGTTGAGCAATCGCACCACGACGAACAGGAGCAGCATGAACGAAATCGAATAGGTGACGAAGACGAAATGGTCGTAGGTGTGAAAGCGCCGGCTGAACGGAAAGAGCAGCCACATGAAGGGGAGCGACAGCGGGATCAGCGCCCATGCGAATTTATAGGCGTTCGCCTGGAGCTTGTAGAGAACCAGCGCAGGGTTCGCGAACGCCTTCTTCAGACCATGATCGATGAAGGGCACCCCCGTATCGACCTTGTTGCGCGAGATGAAATCGGCGCTCGTTTTGACCTGATCGGCCGGATTTTCGAGGACCGGCGGCCCCGCCGCACGATCGGCATCGCGCTCGGCTTTGCTGCGGCTTCGCGAAATGCCGAGATAGTCGGCGCTTTTCTGCAGCACGTCGCGTTCGGTCTTCAGCGCATCGCGCCGCGCGGCGGGCAGGTCGGCCTTCGCCAGTTCGGCGTCGACCCGGTCGACCTCCTCCTGCATGCTGTCCTTGATCGCCGCGGTGCGCGTCTGCTCGGCCGCGGCCTTCGAGAGCTCCTCGCCGACGCCGCCGCCGCTACCGACCATCGCGAGCACCGCATACGTCAGGAACACCGCGAACAGGAACAGCGCGAGCGGCGAGATGAAGCGCGCGCGTTCGCCATGGATATAACGGCGCGTCAGGTCGCCGGGGCGCCAGGTCAAGAGCGGCAGCGTGTTCCAGATCTTGCCCTCGAAATGGAAGATCGCATGGACGAGGTCATGCCCGATCGCGCCGAAACTGCGATGCACGTCGGCGCGCTGGCCGCAATGATGGCAGTGCGATCCGACGAGGCTGGTGCCGCAATTGAGGCAGCGCAGCGGCCCCTGGCCGTGCGCTCCGCCCTCGCCGCGGCGCGGTTCGACCGCGCGCGCCGCGAGGCCCGCCGTCACCGCGCTCCCGATACCCTCGATATCCCCTGTCATGCCCCCCTGCCTAAAGGCGCGCGCGGCGGCACGCAACGGGGCTTTCGAGAGTCGGGAAAAACATGATAGTGGCCGCGTCATGAACGCCGAAGCCCTGACCGCCCCGCCCCTGCCCGGCGATGCCGCCGCCCTGATCGCCGACATGGGCGCGCGCGCGCGCGTCGCGGCAAAAAAGCTCGCGCTGATGCCGACCGCCGACAAGGCAGCGGCGCTGGGTGCAGCGGCAGCGGCGATCCGCGCGCGTTCGGCCGAGATCCTCGCCGCCAACGCCAAGGATATGGCCGCGGGGCAGACCAATGGCCTCTCGTCCGCGATGCTCGACCGATTGCGGCTCGACGCGGGCCGGCTTGGCGCGATCGCCGATGCGATCGATGCGGTCGCGGCGCTCCCCGACCCGGCCGGCAGCGAGATCGACCGTGTGACACGCCCCAACGGGTTGGTGCTGAGCCGCGTCCGCGTGCCGCTCGGCGTCGTCGGCATCATCTATGAAAGCCGCCCCAATGTGACCGCCGACGCCGCAGCGCTCGGGCTGATGTCGGGCAACGCCGTGATCCTGCGCGGCGGCAGCGAGGCGGTGCAGTCGAACCGCGCGCTTCACGCGGCGTTCGCGGCGGGGCTGGTCGAGGCCGGACTGCCCGCCGATGCCGTCCAACTGGTCCCGACGCAGGACCGCGCCGCGGTCGGCGCGATGCTGCGCGCGCAGGGGCTGATCGACATCATCATTCCGCGCGGCGGCAAGGGGCTGGTCGCGCGCGTGCAGGACGAGGCGCGCGTCCCGGTGCTCGCGCATCTCGACGGGATCAACCACCTCTATATCGACGGCGCCGCCGACCCGGCAAAGGCGGTCGAGCTGGCCGTGAACGCCAAGATGCGCCGCACCGGCGTCTGCGGCGCGACCGAGACGATCCTGATCGACCGCGCCTACCCCGCGCCGCTCGCCATCATCGACGCGCTGATTGCGGCGGGATGCGAAGTGCGCGGCGACAAGGGCGTCGTGGCGCTGAGCCCGCACGTCGAACCCGCCTCGACCGGCGACTGGGACACCGAATATCTCGACGCGATCGTGTCGATCGCCATGGTCAACGGCCTTTCCGGCGCGCTCGCGCATATCGACGCGCATTCGAGCCGCCACACCGACGCGATCGTCACCGAGGACGCCGCGACCGCTGAACGCTTCCTGGCCGGGGTGGACAGCGCGATCGTCATGCACAATGCTTCGACGCAGTTCGCCGATGGCGGCGAATTCGGTCTCGGCGCCGAAATCGGCATTGCGACGGGACGCCTCCACGCCCGCGGGCCCGTCGCATTGGAAGGGCTCACCACCTATAAATGGCTGGTGCGCGGCACGGGACAGGTCCGGCCCTGACTCGTCCCTCCAGATCGGGGCGCCTCCCCACCGGCCTCCTCGGCGGCAGCTTCAATCCCGCGCATGGCGGGCATCGCGCGATCAGTTTGAACGCGATCGACGCGCTCGGGCTCGATGAACTGTGGTGGCTGGTGTCGCCCGGCAATCCGTTGAAACCGAAGACCGGCATGGCTTCGCTCCCTGCGCGCCTCGGATCGGCGCAGCGCGCGGCGCGGCGTTCGCCCATTCGCGCGACCGCGATCGAGGCCGAGCTGGGCACGCGTTACACCGTCGATACGCTGAAAAAGCTCGTCCGACGCTACCCCGACCGCCAGTTCATCTGGATCATGGGCGCCGACAATCTGGTCCAGTTGCCCCAGTGGCGCGACTGGCGGGGGATCGCGCGGTTGATGCCGATTGCGGTTGTCGCGCGTCCGGGCTATAATGACCGCGCCCGTGCAAGACGTGCGATGGGATGGCTGCGGCGCTTTGTCCGGCCCGCAGACCAGAAGACGCATTGGACAGACTGGAGACCGCCCGCCCTCGTGTTCCTGCGATTTTCGCCCGATGTGCGATCCGCAACTGCGATACGGCAGGCCAACCCCCGCTGGTTCGAACGCTATGAAGGCCGCGCGATGCGCGACCCGCTGACGCGTTCATGGCTGGTGGAACCGACCAAGAAAGGACGCATTTGATCTCCGCCACCCAGGGGGCCGCGCCCGGCGCCGCACCCGCCAATGACAGCGTGGACGCGCTCCACGCGCTGATCCTCCACCAGCTGGACGAGGACCAGGCCCAGGAAACCATTTCCATCCCGCTTGCCGGCAAGAGCAGTATCGCCGACCATATGGTGATCGCGAGCGGCCGGTCGACGCGTCACGTCTCGGCGATCGCCGAGAAGCTGGCGCAGCGGATCAAGCAGGAAGCGGGCCGCAGCGTTCGCGTCGAAGGGCTGCCCAACGCCGATTGGGTGCTGATTGACGCAGGCGACGTCATCGTCCACCTGTTCCGGCCCGAGGTGCGTAGCTTCTACAACCTCGAGCGCATGTGGTCGTTCGGCGACGCGCCGCCGGTCGCAGCAGCGAATTGACGCAACCGCCGCCTGAAGGTTAGGCGGCGGATATGTTGCTGCACATCATCGCGCGCGGGCGCATCGGGCGGTCCCCCGAGGCCGAGCTGGTCGATCGCTATATGAAGCGCGTGAGCTGGGCGCAGAAGATTTCGGAACTGCCCGATAGCGGGGGGCGCATGCCCGCCGCGGCCGACAACAGCCGCACCATCCTGCTCGACGAGGGCGGCGAGCAGATGTCGTCGCTCGAATTTGCCAAACTGCTCGAAACATGGCGCGACGGCGGGGTGCGCGAGGCGCGCTTCTGCCTTGGCGCGGCCGACGGCTTCACGCCCGAGGAGCGCGAAGGCGCCGACAAGGTCATCGCCTTCGGCCGCGCGACCTGGCCGCATTTGATGGCGCGCGCGATGCTCGCCGAACAATTGTGGCGCGCGACGAGCATCGTCGCGGGGCACCCCTATCACCGCGAGGGCCGGCAATGAGGCGCGCCGCGATCATCGTTGCCGCCACCGCCGCTTTCGCTGGCGGCGCGCTTGCGCTGGCGCAGGGCGATATTTTCGATCCGCGGGTGATCGCCGCGCGCGAGCGCGAACAGCTCATCGAGGCAAAACAACAGTCGGCGCAAGCGATGGCGCGCAGTGCGCTGCTCGAAAAACAGGCGACCGCCGCGAGCAGCGAAGCCGACCGGCTGAAGAAACGCAGCGCAGCGCTCGCCGCGCGTATCCAGTCGGCCGAAGCCGATATCAGCGCGGGCGAGGCGCGCGTCGCGCTCGTCAGCCGCCGCCTGTCGGCGCAGCGCGCGCGGCTCGCCGAACAGCAGCAACCCCTGCTCGAACTCGCCGCGGCGCTCCAGCAATTGAGCCGCCAGCCGCCGGTCAGCGTGCTCGCGCAGCCAGGCTCGCTTTCCGACATGGTCCACGCGCGCGCGGTGATCGACGCCGCGATGCCGGTGATCGAGCGCCGCACCGCTGGCGTGCGCCGCGAACTCACCTTGCTCGATACGACGCGACGGCAGCAGGCGGTGGCGCTGAAGGCGCTTTCGACGAGCAAGGCGCAGCTCGCGCACCGCCGCGACGCGCTGACCCGGCTCGAAAACGAAGGTCGGCTGCGTTCGCGCGAATTGATGAGCAGCGCGCAACTCGAAGCCGACCGCGCGCTCGGGCTGGGTGAAAAGGCGCGCGACATCGTCGATCTGATGGATTCGCTCGAAGCCGATGGCGCGGTGCGTGCCGAACTCGCACAGCTTGCAGGGCCGATCCCGCGCCCGCGCAACCCCGAAGGCAATATCGCCGCCGCCGCGCCGCCCGCCCCCGCGGAGGCCGAGTTGACCCGCGGCGCCTATCGCCTGCCGGTCGTCGGGCGCATCGTCGCCGGACTCGGCGAAGTCAACGACAGCGGCGTGCGATCGCGCGGCATCACGATCGCGGCGCGTCCCGGCGGGCAGGTCGTCGCCCCCGCGCCCGGCCGTGTCGGCTTTGCCGGCGACTATCGCGGCTATGGCAAGATCGTGATCATCGACCATGGCGGCGGCTGGGTCTCGCTGCTGACCGGGATGATCGCGCTGTCGGTCGGGGTCGGCGACACCGTGGACGCCGGCGCGCCGGTCGGACGCGCCGGGTCGGACGACAGCCGCATCACCGTCGAACTTCGCAGGGCGGGGCGCCCCGTCGATGTCGTCGCGATGATCGGCTGAGTGAGCGGTTCGTCGCCCATCCGGCCGCTGTCCCGCACAGGGATGCCCCGCTTGACCCGTGCAGATTTGCATAGGATGATGGCGCGCCGGGGATTATAAGGCGGGATGGCTCTCGCCCGAGTGAAAGACTGACATGACCGACTCGACCAAAACCACCGCGTCCCCGAAGCGCCGCTTCGCCTTGTGGCAAGGGGCCGCCGCGCTTTCGACGCTGGCGCTCGTCCCGCTCGCGACCGGCGCGATGGCGACCGTCGATTCGAAGACACAGGAAGAAATCGCGCGCTTCATGGACGTCTATCTCGAAGTGAAATCGAACTATGTCGAACCGGTCGAGGATTCGAAGCTGATCGAAGGTGCGATCAACGGCATGCTCGCCAGCCTTGATCCGCATTCGGGCTATCTCGACGCGCGCGGCTTTTCGAACCTGCGCACCCAGACCGACGGCGAATATGGCGGGCTGGGCCTGTCGGTGACGATGGAGGACGGCGTCGTCAAGGTGATCGCGCCGACCGCCGACACCCCGGCCGACAAGGCGGGAATCAAGGCGGGCGATTATATCACCCACATCAACAAGGAGCTGATCTTCGGCATGACGCTCGACGAGGCTGTCGAGCAGATGCGCGGACGCCCGGGCACGCAGATCGAGGTCACCGTCGTGCGCGAGGGCCAGGATAAGCCGATCGAAATGACGCTGACGCGCGAGATCATCGACCTGAAGCCCGTGAAATGGGAAGTCAGCGGCGACGTCGGCGTGCTCACCGTCGCCAGCTTCTCGGCCGACGCGACGGCCGACCTCAAGGCCGCGATGATGGCGGTCGAAAAATCGCTGGGCAAAAAACCGCGCGGCTGGATCCTCGACCTGCGTTCGAACCCCGGCGGGCTGCTCGACGAAGCCGTCGGGATCAGCGATCTGTTCCTCGAACGCGGCGAAATCGTGTCGCAGCGCGGCCGCAAGAAGGGCGACATCGAGCGCTATTTCGCCGAGCCCGGCGACGCGGCCGGGGGTGCACCGGTCGTCGTCCTGATCGATTCGGGATCGGCCTCGGCCTCCGAGATCGTCGCGGGCGCGCTGCAGGATCAGCACCGCGCGGTCGTGATGGGCGAACGCAGCTTCGGCAAGGGATCGGTGCAAACGGTGCTGCCGCTGACCGACACCACGGCGCTTCGCCTGACCACCGCGCGTTACTACACGCCCTCGGGCCGCAGCGTGCAGGAAGGCGGGATCGACCCCGACATCCAGGTGCCCCAGCTCAGCGATCCCGATTATGCCTCGCGCCCCAAGTTCCGCGAAAGCGATCTGCGCCGCCATCTGATCAACGAGAAGAAGGTGGACGACGGCCTGATCGAAAAGGATGAAAAGGCCGATCCGCGCTTCACTGCGACCGCGGAGGAGCTCAAGGAAAAGGGCATCGAGGATTTCCAGCTCCACTATGCGCTGCAGACGATCGGGCGGATCGGACCGGGCACGGCGCGCATGGCGCAAGCCGGCAAAGCCGGCGCCAAGCCCGCGCGCCGCAACTAAGGGCGTTTCGGACATGCGGAAATCGCGCCTCGCCGCGCCCCTCGCCGCGTTCGCGGCGCCGCTCTTGCTCTATGGCGGTGCGCTCGTGTCGCAATATGGCTTTGGCCTCCACCCGTGCGAGATGTGTTATTGGCAGCGCTGGCCGCACCAGGCGGCGATCCTGCTCGCGCTGCTTGCACTGTTGCTGCGCCGAAACGATAAGGCGATGCGCGCGCTAACGCTGCTCGCCGCGGTCGCTATTGCCATCAGCGGGGCGATCGGCGTCTTTCACGCCGGGGTCGAATATGGATTCTGGGAAGGCATCACGACCTGTGCGACCGGTGGCGCCGGCCCCGTCACGCTCGATTCGATCATGAACGCGCCGCTGATCCGCTGCGATGCGGTGCAATGGTCGCTGTTCGGCATTTCGCTTGCGGGTTTCAACGCGATCTTCTCGTTCGCCGCCGCCGCGCTCGTCTTGACGTTGCTGCGCCGGGGGCGCACATCGGCGGCATGACGAATGAACGCACCGCATCGATGATCCGCGTCGACCAGGCGGGCGAATATGGCGCAACGCGCATCTATGCCGGCCAGCTCGCGGTGATGGGCGACCGCCACCCGATGGCGCGCGAGATCGCGCATATGGCCGAGCAGGAAGAGCGGCACCGCAAATATTTCGACACGATGATCGCGCGGCGCGGAGTGCGCCCGACCGCGCTCCAGCCGATCTGGAACGTCGCGGGTTTCGCGCTGGGCGCGGTGACCGCTGCGATGGGGCCGAAGGCGGCCATGGCGTGCACCGCCGCGGTCGAGACCGAGATCGACCGGCATTACCAGCAACAACTCGCAGAATTGGGCGACAGCGACCCCGAACTCAGCGCCGCGGTCGAGGATTTTCGCGCCGAGGAGCTTGAGCATAAGGAAGCCGCACTGGCGGCGGGCGCCGAAAGCGCCCCCGGCTACCCGATCCTCAGCCTTGCCATTCGCGCCGGTTGCCGTGCAGCCATCGCGCTGTCGAAACGTATCTGATAGAATAACCGCCAGCGCCGTTCATAACGGATGCAGGTAGCGGCTGTCATGCCGCCCGAAACGACAAAGGAAGATCGAGATGACCCGCCTCCCCCTGTTCGCGCTGATCCTCGCCGGCAGCGCCGCCGCCTTGCCCGTCGCGGCCCAAGAGGCCACGGTCGAGGCCGAGAAGATCAATCAGGTCATCGTTTACGGCGACGACAAGTGCGAACAATCGAGCCCCGACGAAATCGTCGTGTGTAACCGCCTGCCCGAAACCGAACGCTATCGCGTACCGCCGATGCTGCGCGGCAACCCGCTCGATCCCCGCAACGAGGCGTGGGCGAACAAGGTTGTCGCGCTCGAACGCGTCGGCCGCTTCGGCACCGACAGCTGCTCGCCGACCGGCCTCGGCGGCTTCACCGGCTGCACGCAGGCGCTGCTCGCGGGCGCACGCGCCGAAGAAAAGGCGGCCGACAAGACCGATTGGCAGGCGATGATCGCCGACGAGCGCGCCAAGCGCCTCGCGGGGATCGACGCCGCGGCCGAAGAGGTCGAAGCTGCGGTCGTCGCCGAGGAGCGCGCGCTCGCCGAGCGGCAGAAGGCGGCCGCGGAACTCGAACGACAGGCCAATGGCGAGGGTCCCGCCCCGGCCGCGCCCGATGAAGCCGATGCGGAGCCGCTGCCGGTCCCGCCGCAACCTTGATCGCGAGCCGCTGAAACCCCTGCGCGCCGGTCCGCCGGCGGCCCATATTGCCAATATTGCAGCTTTTTTTGCGATCCGCCGCGATTTGGTTGCGAATGCGCGCCGAATCGAGTGCAAAAATTAACGAATCGCTGGCAAGCTGTCTTGACTTGGGAATTTTTGGGGCAAATCGTGCGGTTCTGGGAATCGCCAGCCTAGGGGGCTGTAATATGGCATCAACATTCGGACCGCGCCTGTGGAGGCGCACGGCAGTCAGTGTGCCACCGGCACGGAGCCTCGGTCGCCGAATGACCTGGCATGCCGCCACCGCCCTCCTCGCCTTCGCCGCGCTGCAGATCTGGCTCGTCATGAGCGTCGTCGCCGCCGGGGCGCCGTCCGCCTTCATCGTCGTCGCGCTGATCATCCTGCTCGCGCTCGCGCTTCCGGTCGCGCGATCGACCGAACGGCACTGGTATCATCTGAGCCGCCAGGCGCTCGCAAGCTGGGGCCTTCACGCGCGCTTCCGCCGCGACGTTCGCCGCTTGTGGTTCGCCGCGCTGACTTTGCCCTTCCTGTGGATCAGCGGCGCGATCGCCGCGACCGACGCGATCGCCGCGATCACCGGCTAATCGCCCGCAGCCAGGTTTGACGCTGGCCCGCCTGCCGTATAGGGCGCGGCAATGCTGACCGTTTCCGAAGCCCTCGATCGCGCGCAGATGCTGTGCGACGCCGCGACCAAAGCCGGCGCCGATGCCGCCGACGCG
Source organism: Sphingopyxis sp. JAI108 (assembly GCF_013410105.1). Lineage (GTDB taxonomy): Bacteria > Pseudomonadota > Alphaproteobacteria > Sphingomonadales > Sphingomonadaceae > Sphingopyxis > Sphingopyxis chilensis. Next base: position 630,835 of record NZ_JACCCJ010000001.1, on the reverse strand, counting down.
CTCTATTATTGCAACGCCGCGACCTCGGTTTCTATGCGTCTCGGCACGCTCGAAGATGTCGAGCGGTCGGAGGGGCAGGATATTTCGCTGCGCGTCTTCGTCGGGCAGCGTAGCGCGAGCGTGTCGACCGCCGACATGGACGCGGACGAGCTGGCGAAGCTCGTCACCCGCTGCGTCGCGATGGCGCGCGAAGCGCCCGAGGACCCCTATGCGGGCCTCGCGCCCGAAGAACTTCTCTTCAAGGGCCCAATCCCCGATCTCGACCTTGACGACGGCAGCGAAGCCGACCCGCAATCCTTGCGCGAAGCCGCGCTCGCGGTCGAAGAAGCCGCGCGCGCGGTCGCCGGAGTCACGAATAGCGAAGGCGGCTCCGCGAGCCACAGCCGCACGCGCTTCGCGCTCGCGACGAGCCACGGCTTTGCCGGCGGCTATGGAGCGAGCGGGCACAGCCTGTCGGCGAGCGTCATCGCGGGCGAAGGCGCCGCGATGCAACGCGATTACGGCTGGCATAGCGCGCATCATCTGGCCGACCTTGAAAGCGTCGCCGACATCGGGACCCGCGCCGGCACCCGCGCCGTTGCGCGACTGAACCCCGGCAAGGCGCCCGTCGGCAAGCTGCCGGTCATCCTCGATCCCCGGATCAGCAGCAGCATCGTCAGCCATCTGCTCGGCGCGATCGCCGGTCCGGCGATCGCGCGCGGGACGAGCTTCCTGCTCGGCAAGGAAGAGCGGATGTTGTTCGACAGCGGCATCGTCATCCGCGACGAGCCGCACCGACCGCGCGGGCTGCGCAGCCGCGCCTTTGACGGCGAAGGCCTGCCCACCGCAGCACGCGACATCGTCGCGGACGGCAAAATCACGGGCTGGCTGCTCGACACCGCGTCGGCGAAGCAACTCGGCCTGGCGCCGACCGGCCATGCGAGCCGCGGCGGCGGTGCATCGGGGGTCGGCGCTAGCAATCTCCACCTTGCACCCGGCAGCGTGACCCCGGCAGCGCTGATGGAAGATATCGCCGAGGGCGTCTATATCACCGAACTGATCGGCCAGGGCGTCAACCCGGTGACCGGCGATTACAGCCGCGGGGCGTCGGGCTTCCTGATCCGCGAGGGGCAGATCGCGGGGCCGATCGCCGAATTCACGATCGCGGGCAATCTGATCGACATGTTCGCCGCGCTGATCCCCGCGAACGACCTCGAGTTCCGCCACGGCACCAATGCGCCGACGCTGCGCATCGACGGCATGACCGTCGCGAGCAGCTAAGGACCGTCAGCCGATGCCCGCGCGCAACCTCGAAGCGATGATCGCCGCGACCCGCGAGGTTGGCGACATGGCGATGGCGCGCTGGCGCGGCGAGGGCAAGGCGGTCGACGTGTGGCACAAATCGCACGACAATCCCGTGAGCGACGTCGACCTGGCGGTCGACGCGCGGCTGAAGGCGGTGCTCGGCGCCATGGTGCCCGAGGCAGGGTGGCTGTCCGAGGAGACGGCCGACAATGAAGACCGGCTGGCGTGCCGCGCGATGTGGTGCGTCGATCCGATCGACGGCACGCGCGATTTCATCCGTGGCCGCCCCGGCTGGTGCGTGTCGGTCGCGCTGGTGGTCGATGGGGCGCCCGAACTCGGGGTGCTCTACGCCCCCGCGCTCGACGAGCTGTGGGTCGCGCAAAAGGGCAAGGGCGCGACATTGAACGGCGAAACGCTGCGCGCCAGCCGCCGCATGATCTTCGACGGGTCGCGCGTTCCCGCCGACAGCCTGCCCAGGATCGACCGCGACCTGATCATGGTGACCAAGCCGAACAGCATTGCGCTCCGCATGGCGCTCGTCGCCGACGACCGTGCCGACCTCGTCGCGACCTTGCGCTGGGGATTCGAGTGGGATGTCGCCGCCGCGGCACTGATCGCGGCCGAGGCGGGCGCGGCCGTCACCGATGCCTTCGGCGAGACGCTGAGGTTCAACACCCCGCGCGCGCAGGCCTTTGGCGTCATCGCCTGCGCTCCCGGGATTCATCGGGCGGTCGTCTCCCGCTTGAACGATCGCGCGGTCGCGCTTACATCCCCTTCGTGATCGCATCTTCGGACAAGCCATTCACCGCAGTCTGCTTGACTTTCGGGGCGACTCACCCTAACTGCGCGAACATTCCGACAGCCTGACCGGACGGCGAAGCGTCTTCGTGCGCATCGTGGTCCGTTTTTTGCGTTGGAAATTCAGACGCTTTGAGATGGGGCCGATTGCCAGCGCGCCCTGTGGAGCAGGAGAAAGTTACCAATGGCACGTATCGCGGGCGTCAACCTGCCCACCAACAAGCGCGTGATCATCGCGCTCACCTATATCCACGGCATCGGTCGCAAGACCGCCGTCGACATCGCCGACAAGCTGGGCATCGACCACAGCCGCCGCGTTCAGGACCTGTCGGACGCCGAAGTCCTGCAGATCCGCGAAACGCTGGACGCCGACCACACGGTCGAGGGCGACCTTCGCCGCAACACGGCGATGAACATCAAACGCCTGATGGACCTCGCCTGCTATCGCGGCCTGCGTCATCGCAAGGGCCTTCCCGTCCGCGGCCAGCGCACGCACACCAATGCGCGCACCCGCAAGGGCAAGGCAAAGCCGATCGCCGGCAAGAAGAAGTAAGGTCGAGCGCGCCCCCGCGGCGCGCTTCCTTGCTTTCCCTGCCGGACAGCGGCGATCCGTCCGCCACCGGCCATTCAGGATTTAGGTTAGGATTTCATCATGGCTCGTGAACCGCAGCGCCTTCGTCGGCGCGAACGCAAAAACATCTCGTCGGGCGTCGCCCACGTCAACGCGACCTTCAACAACACGATGATCACCATCACCGACGCGCAGGGCAATGCGATTGCCTGGTCGAGCGCCGGCATGATGGGCTTCAAGGGTAGCCGCAAATCGACTCCCTATGCGGCGCAGGTCTGCGCCGAAGACGCGGGCAAGAAGGCCGCTGAACATGGCGTCCGCACGCTCGAAGTCGAAGTCAAGGGACCGGGTGCCGGCCGTGAATCGGCGCTCCGCGCGCTGCAGGCTGTGGGCTTTCACATCACGTCGATCCGCGACGTGACGCCGATCCCGCACAATGGCGTCCGCCCGGCCAAGCGCCGCCGCGTCTGACGTCTTTCGGGCACGCTCCGCCGGAGCGTTGCCCGTACAAAAATCCTCGCTGGACAGGTGGTCGACCCCCGCCCGTCCCGCCCAAAGCAAAGGGAAATCCATGACTGTCAATATCCGGAACTGGCAGGAATTGAAGAAGCCCAGCAACCTGGAAATCAAGGCTGGCAGCGACGGCAAGCGCAAGGCGACCTTCGTCGCCGAACCGCTCGAGCGCGGTTTCGGCCTGACGCTCGGCAACGCGCTGCGTCGCGTGCTGCTCTCGTCGCTCCAGGGTGCGGCCATCACGTCGATCAAGATCGAGAATGTGCTCCACGAATTCTCGAGCCTGGCCGGCGTGCGTGAAGACGTCACCGACATCGTCCTCAACGTGAAGCAGATCGCGCTCAAGATGGAAGGCGAAGGCCCGAAGCGGCTTCAGCTTTCGGCGACCGGTCCCGCGACCGTCAAGGCCGGCGACATCATGGTGTCGGGCGACATCAAGGTGATGAACCCGAACCACGTCATCTGCCACCTCGACGACGGTGCGACGCTGAACATGGAACTCGTTGCCGACACCGGCAAGGGTTACGTCCCCGCGACCGCCAACCGTCCGGTCGATGCGCCGATCGGCCTGATCCCGGTCGACTCGCTCTACTCGCCGGTGCGCCAGGTCGCCTACAAGGTCGACAATGCCCGCATCGGCCAGGAACTGGACTATGACAAGCTGAACCTGACCGTCGAAACCGACGGCACGATCACCCCGGAAGACGCCGTCGCTTACGCCGCGCGCATCCTCCAGGACCAGCTCCAGGTCTTCGTCCACTTCGAAGAAGCGATGAACGACAGCGGCCTCATCGGCATGGCGGCGTCGCCGACCACCGCCGACGAGTCGGACGTCAACCAGCTCAACCGCTTCCTTCTCAAGAAGGTCGATGAGCTCGAACTGTCGGTCCGTTCGGCCAACTGCCTCAAGAACGACAACATCATTTATATCGGTGACCTCGTTCAGAAGACCGAAGCCGAAATGCTGCGCACGCCGAACTTCGGCCGCAAGTCCTTGAACGAAATCAAGGAAGTGCTGTCGTCGATGGGCCTGCGCCTCGGCATGGACATCCCCGGCTGGCCGCCGGAGAACATCGAAGAAATGGCCAAGAAGCTCGAACAGGAACTTCTCGGCTGATTTTGCGCCCCGGCTTCGGCCGGGGCCAACAACGGGAAGGGGTCGGCCCGCAATCGACCTGGCTTGGGGTACCTCACACGGCCCCTCTGACAAACAAAGGAAAGAATTATGCGTCATAAATCGGGTGGCCGGAAGCTGCAGCGCACGAGCGCGCACCGCACGGCCCTGTTCCGCAATATGTCGGCTTCGCTCATCAAGCATGAGCAGATCACGACGACCGTCGCCAAGGCGAAGGAACTGCGTCCCTATATCGAAAAGCTGGTCACGCTCGCCAAGCGCGGAGGCCTTGCCAACCGCCGCCTCGCGAACAGCCGCCTGCTCGACGACACGCAGCTCAAGAAGCTCTTCGACGTGCTGGCCGAACGCTACAAGGACCGCAACGGCGGCTACACCCGCGTGATCAAGGCCGGCATCCGCGCCTCGGACGCGGCGCCGATGGCCGTCATCGAATTCGTCGACCGCGACGTCGACGCCAAGGGCCAGGATTCGGGTCCTGTGGAACAATATGACGAGGACATGGCCGAAGCCTGAGCTTCGCCTCTTCGTTAATAGATCAAGGGCGGCGTCCGATGGGACGGCCGCCCTTTTTCTTGCAGCAGGCTGCTTTGGGCGGTCATTCGCTTATTTCGTCATGCCGGATTTGATCCGGGATCCATTCCTCCCACTCCGCATGGACCCCGGATAAAGACCGGGTGACCAATCCGACAAACTGTCCCGCGACCGGACAGAATCGACGCCAGCGTGCTCATTTTAACCCGATATTAGCTATCCCGCCTCCATAGCGGCGCCATGCAACGGCGGGACCAGAGCCGATACCGCTGGCGTGGGGGCCAGTGTTTGCAGTCTGCGCGAGCCTGTATCATGCTCGTCTGGCTGGCGTTGACGCTTGTCGCAAATCCCGTCGCCGCGCAGACCACCACAACCTATAGCAACACCACTACCGGCACGATCAATGCCGCGACGACCTGCACCGCGCCGCTGGTGCGCAATTTCACCGTCGGTACCGGCTATACCGTCGGCGACGTCGATCTCGGCCTGCTCGCGACGCACAGCTGGCGCGGCGACCTGCGCGTCACGCTGCAATCGCCGGCCGGGACGCGCGTCCAGCTGGTCGATGGCGATACCGGTTCGATCGACGGCAATAATTTCAACGTCCACCTCGACGATGACGCCGCGCAGGCCGTCAACAGCGACGGCAACGGCACCAATCATTCGACCAGCGCGCCCCCCTATCAGAATGTCTTCGGCCCGAACTCGCCGCTATCGGCCTTCAACGGCCAGAACAGCGCCGGGACCTGGCGGCTCGAGATTTGCGACCAATATCCATCGGCCGACAATGGCAATTTCGTGCGAGCCGATCTCTACCTGACCAGCGTGCCGTCGAACTTCGCCGACCTGTCGCTGACCAAATCGGTCAGCAACGCGGCGCCGGCGTTCGGGGCGAGCATCAACTATGTGCTGAGCGTCACCAATGCGAGCGGGTCGACGCTGACCGCCAGCGGCGTGACGGTGCAGGACAATCTGCCACCGGGCTTCAATTTCACGGGCGCGTCGGGCTTTGGCAGCTATAACAGCGTGACCGGCGTGTGGACGGTAGGGAGCATACCCGCGGGGACAACGCGGACGTTGACGATCAGCGGCACCGTCGCGGCGACGGCGGGCGCGAGCGTCACCAACATCGCCGAGATCAGCGCCTCCTCCGCCCTCGACTTCGATTCGACGCCCGGCAACGGCGCGGCGGGAGAGGATGATTATGACAGCGCGAGCTTTACCGTGTCGGGGACGCGCGTCGCCGGGACGCCGCCGGCGCTCGTCTGCCCGGTCGGCACGACGGTGCACGACTGGGACAGCGTCAGCTGGCCGGCGGGCACGACGAGCGCCGGCGCGACGTTGACGGCGATCGGCAGCGCGAATGTCAACATTGCGATCAACGGCGGCAGCTTTCTGAGCAACGCGACCTATGGCGGCCAGTCGCCGACGCGGCAGAATGTCGTCACCGGCGGGCTGAATCCGGCGCAATATTCGATTTTCGAGCTTGTCGATTTCACCAGCCAGGCGGGGACCGTCACCACTACGATCACGCTGCCGACCGCGGTGCCGGGCGCACAATTCCGGCTGTTCGACGTCGATTATGCATCGGGCCAGTTCGCTGACCGCGTGACCGTCATCGGCATCTATAACGGCGCCGCCGTCACCCCCATACTCACCAACGGCTCCGCCAATTATGTGATCGGGAACAGCGCCTATGGCGACGTGCTGTCGACCGATGGCAGCGCCGACGGCACGGTCACCGTGACCTTCAACACACCCGTCGACAGCATCACGATCGAATATGGCAGCCACGGCCTCGCCCCCGCCAACCCGGGGCAACAGGGCATGGCGCTCCACGACATCATCTTCTGCCGCCCGACCGCCAATCTGACGATCGCGAAGACGAGCAGCATCGTCAGCGACCCGGTGAACGGCACGGCCAATCCGAAAGCGATCCCCGGCGCGAGGATGCGCTACTGCATCCTCGTCACCAACAATGGCAGCGGCACCGCGACGGGCATCAGCGTCGCCGATCCGCTGCCCCCCGGAACCAGCTTCATCGCCGGATCGCTGCGCAGCGGCACGAGCTGCGCGGGCGCGGCGACGATCGAGGACGACAATGCGAGCGGCGCCGACGAAGGCGACCCGTTCGGCGCGTCGGCAGCAGGGACGACTGTCGCCGCGACCACCGCGACGCTGCTGCCCGGCGGGTCGATGGCGACCCTGTTCGACGTCGCGATCAACTGACGACCGGCCCCGATTGCATTCTATACCGGATAGTCTAAATGCGCGACATGAGCACGCGCACCGCCTCCGACAGCAACGATCCCATCGTCGAAAACCGCGATCAACTTGCGGACCCCATGATCAAGGGCGAAAAGCCCAGGGACCGCTGGCGCATCGGCACCGAGCACGAAAAATTCGTCTATCGCACCGCCGACCACCGTGCCCCATCCTATGACGAACCCGGCGGCATCCACGATCTTTTGATGGCGCTCACGCGCTTCGGCTGGGAACCGGTGATCGAGGGCGGGAAGGTCATCGCTCTGGCGGGCAGCGACGGCACGGTCAGCCTGGAGCCGGCGGGTCAGTTGGAACTCTCTGGCGCCCCGCTCGAAAATCTGCATCAGACCTGCGCCGAGACCGGCCGGCATTTGAAGCAGGTGAAGGAAGTCGGCGCCGAACTCGGTCTCGGCTTCCTCGGGCTTGGCATGTGGCCCGACAAGACGCGCGCCGAGCTGCCGATCATGCCCAAGGGGCGCTACAAGATCATGCTCGAGCATATGCCGCGCGTCGGCAGTCTCGGCCTCGACATGATGTTGCGCACCTGCACGATCCAGACCAACCTCGACTATGCGAGCGAGGCCGACATGGTGCAGAAATTCCGCGTCAGCCTCGCCCTCCAGCCGCTCGCTACGGCGCTTTTCGCTTCGTCACCCTTCACCGAGGGGCGGCCCAACGGCTATATGTCGTACCGCAGCCATATCTGGACCGACACCGACCCCGCACGCACCGGCATGCTGCCCTTCGTGTTCGAAGACGGCTTCGGCTATGAACGCTATGTCGACTACATGCTCGACGTGCCGATGTATTTCGTCTTTCGCGACGGCAAATATATCGACGCCGCGGGGCAAAGTTTCCGCGACTTTCTGAAGGGCGAGCTGCCCGCGCTTCCCGGCGAGAAGCCCTACCTCTCCGACTGGAACGACCATTTGTCGACCGCGTTTCCCGAAGTGCGGCTCAAAAGCTTCCTCGAAATGCGCGGTGCCGACGGCGGTCCGTGGAACCGCATCTGCGCACTGCCGGCGCTGTGGGTCGGCCTGCTCTACGATCAGGGCGCGCTCGACGCGGCGTGGGACCTCGTCAAGGACTGGAGCATCGAGGAGCAGCAGGCGCTGCGCGACGCGGTGCCGAGTGAAGGCCTCGAGGCCCCGGCGCCCGGCGGCGGCAATGTCGGCGATCTGGCGCACCGCGTGCTCGACATCGCGGCGTCGGGCCTCGCGGCACGCGGCGAGGTCAATTCGATGGGCGATAATGAGGTGGGCTTCCTCGAACCGCTCCGCCGTATTGCCAAGAGCGGCAAATCGCCCGCACACGACCTGCTCGATCGCTATGAGGGGCCGTGGCACCACGATCTTTCGAAAATCTACGACGAACTGAGCTTCTAGACAATTTCAGAAAGAGGGAGCCCGGGGTCAAGTCCGGGTCACGCTGATTCGGAGCAAAAGAAAACCGGCGCGGATCGCTCCGCGCCGGGTTCCCTCGGGTAACTTTCGAAGCGCCATGCGTCAGGCGACGCGGCGCACCTCATTGCCTTCGTCGTCGATGTCGCGAAGGACATAACCGCGGCCCCAGACCGTCTCGATATAATTTTCGCCGCCGCAGGCGAGCGCGAGTTTCTTCCTGAGCTTGCAGATGAAGACGTCGATGATCTTCAGCTCGGGCTCGTCCATGCCGCCATAAAGGTGATTCAGGAACATTTCCTTCGTCAGCGTCGTGCCCTTGCGCAAGCTGAGCAGCTCGAGCATCTGATATTCCTTGCCGGTCAGATGCACGCGAACGCTGTCGACCTCGACCGTCTTGGTGTCGAGATTGACGGCGAGCTTGCCCGTTTTGATGACGCTCTGGCTGTGGCCTTTCGACCGGCGGACGACCGCATGAATGCGCGCGACCAGTTCGTCGCGGTGGAACGGCTTGGTGACATAATCGTCGGCGCCGAAGCCGAACGAGCGCACCTTCGAATCCATTTCCGAAATGCCCGACAGGATCAGCACCGGCGTCTGCACCTTCGCGGTGCGCAGCTTTTTCAGCACGTCATAGCCGTGCATGTCGGGCAGGTTCAGGTCGAGCAGGATGATGTCGTAATCATAGAGCTTGCCCAGGTCCAAGCCCTCTTCCCCCAAGTCGGTGGTGTAGACGTTGAAGCCTTCGGTCGTGAGCATCGTGTCGATCGCTTTCGCGGTCGTCGGCTCGTCCTCGATCAGCAGTACGCGCATTAGGCACCCCTTGACTGTTTCCCACGATAATCCCGCGAACCGATCGCATGACCATCAAGGATGTCACCCGATCAACCCCCGTTGCAGGACTGCCGGAACATTAACCACGAAACTAATGAAGGGAAAAGGTTAATTTTGATTTAACCCGCAGAAGTCCACGAGTCGCGCTCTATTTGCAACAGTCGCTCAGCCCGCTTTTCCATCATGGTGAAGCGCCAGATACTGCTCGTGCGCGCCGGTGCAGGACATCTTGAGCGTATCGACCAGATGGTCCGAAAGCGCGCGCACGCGCGCCGGACGCAGCCGCGACGGCGGCGACAGCAGGTGCAGGTGCGACTGCGGCAGCGACCAGTCGGTCAGGATCGGCACGACCGCACCCGACGCCAGCGCGTCGGCCGCGATGAAGTCGGGGAGCGCCGCAATCCCGACGCCCGCAACAACGAGCGGTACCGCGACATCGCCATTGTTCGCGAAGAGCGGCCCGGTCGGCAGCACCGTCGCCTCCTCGCCCTTGCGATGGAAATGGAGCGGCAACGCGCGCTGGCGGTGACCGTAACCGATCAGGCGGTGGCCCGCGAGGTCGAGCGGGTGCCTGGGCGTGCCGTGCCGCTCCAGATAGGCGGGGCTCGCGATCACCGAGGCCGCGACCGGCGCGATCGTGCGCGCGAGCAGGCTCGAATCGGCAAGCGGCGAAATGCGCAAAGTGAGGTCGATGCCTTCGGCGACGGGGTCATTGCGCGCGTCGCTCAGCAGCACCTCGATCTCGACCGCGGGATGGCGGTCGAGGAAGGCCGCGAGCGGCGGGCCGAGCACCTTGATTCCGAAGCTCATCGGCGCCGCAAGACGGATCGGGCCCGCGAGATCGACGCGGTCGCCGCGCGCCGCTTCGGTCGCGGCGGTCGCCGCCGCGACCATCGCGCGCGCCTCGTCGAGCAGCCCCGCGCCCGCGGTCGACACGGCGACGACGCGCGAGCTCCTGTGCAGCAGGGTGATGCCGAGCGATGCCTCGAGCCGCGTCACCGCCTTCGACACGCTCGCCTTCGACAGGCCGAGCGCGGCCGCCGCCGCGGTAAAGCTGCCGCCATCGGCCACGGCGACGAAACAGGCCCAGCCTTCATAGTCGGGAAGCGCCATAAACTATCTCCTATCCGCTTGTTCGTCATTGCGAGGAGCCGCAGGCGACGCGGCAATCTCCAGCTTTCGGTCCCTATGGACGGTCGCTGGGGATTGCTTCGCTCCGCTCGCAAGGACTTCAATATTGGAAACGATGGTTTTCCATCTACGCTATTTTAGAAACGATCCAAATGCCTATTTTGTCCTCAACAGACTAACGCCGCCGGGCTCCAAAGCCCCGGGTGGCTGCGAAAGAAAGGACAAGGCCATGATCGACATTCGCAAATTCGACACGCTGGGCCACGCCAACCATGGCTGGCTCGACGCCCGCCACCATTTCTCGTTCGCGAGCTATAACGACCCGAAGCGCATGGGCTGGGGCGCGCTGCGCGTCTGGAACGACGACGCCATCGCGGCGCAGTCGGGTTTCCCCCCGCACCCGCACCGCGACATGGAAATCATCACCTATGTCCGCACCGGCGCGATCACGCACCGAGACAGCATGGGCAACAGCGGCCGCACCGCGGCGGGCGATGTCCAGGTGATGAGCGCGGGCACCGGCGTGACGCACAGCGAATTCAACCTCGAGGATGAGGAAACGACGCTGTTCCAGATCTGGATCATCCCCGATCTCGAGGGTGGCAATCCCGGCTGGGGCGCCCGCCAGTTCCCGAAGGCCGACCGTTCGGGACAGTTTGTGACGCTGGCGAGCGGGATCGAGGGCGATGACGCGCTGCCTATCCGCGCCAATGCCCGCGTCGCCGCGGCGACGGTGAACGCCGGCGCAAGCGTCTCCTACGACCTTGAAGCCGGACGCCACGCCTATCTGGTCGCCGCCAAGGGCCGCATCCGCGTCAATGGCGAGGAGGCAGATCCTCGCGACGGCATCGCGCTCCGCGATGTCGGGACGATCAAGGTCGAGGCGCTCGACGACGCCGAACTGGTGCTCGTCGACAGCCTCTGACGGAGCCCCCGGCCGCCGCCTTACCCCTCCCCCGGCGGCGGCCACCCCGCCGCGAGCCTCCCCCGATGGGCAGGCTCGCGGCACCCCCTCTCCCCTCCCCTCAAAGCCAAGGAGTAATGCCATGACCAATATCCTTCGTATCGACGCCAGCGCCCGCACCAGCGGGTCGACCACGCGCCAGCTCTCGGGCCAGCTCGTGAACCACCTTATCGAACAGGGCTATGGCGCCAACGTCGTCCACCGCGACCTCGCGCTCACCCCGCCCGCGCTGCTCACCGAAAGCTGGGTCGGCGCCAATTTCACCGACGACGCCGACCGCAGCGAGGAACAGAAGGCCGCGCTTGCAAGCTCGGACGAGCTGATCGGCGAGCTCGAAGCCGCCGACACGATCGTCATCGGCGTCCCCGTCTATAATTTCGCGATCCCCGCCTCGCTCAAGGCCTGGGTCGACCTGATCGCGCGTGCGCGCCGCACCTTCCGCTATACCGAAGCCGGTCCCGAAGGCCTGCTGAAGGGCAAGAAAGCCTATCTGGTCGTCGCATCGGGCGGCGTGCCGGTCGGCAGCGACTATGATTTCGCCACCGGCTATCTGCGCCACGTCCTCGGCTTCGTGGGCATCACCGATGTCACGATCATCGCCGCCGACCAGCAGATGATGGACGGCGAAGCGCTGAACCGCGCGACCGCGGCGATCGGCGAGCTGAAGCAGGCTGCCTGAACCGATGCGCCGTCTCCCGAGCCTTTTCCTTTCGCATGGCTCGCCGATGATGGCGCTCGAGCCCAGCCCGGCGCGGGACTTCCTCGCCGGGCTGGGCGCCCATTTGCCGCGCCCGCGCGCAATCCTCCTCGTCTCCGCGCACCATGATGCCGCGTATCAGGGCGGCGGCGTCACCGTCACCGCCTCGCCCGCCCCGCCGACGATCCACGACTTCGGCGGCTTTCCCGACGCGCTGTTCGCGATGCGCTACCCCGCGCCGGGCGACCCGGTACTGGCGAGCCGCGTGGTCGAAATGCTTGCGAGCTGCGGCCTGACGGTCACCGCCGATCCCGAACGCGGTTTCGACCATGGCGCGTGGGTGCCGCTGTCGCTCATCTACCCACGGGCCGACATCCCGGTCGTCCAACTCTCGATCCATTCGAGCGCATCGTCCGAATTTCATTATGCGCTGGGGCAAGCGCTTGCTCCGCTTCGCGACGACGGCGTGCTGATCGCCGGGTCGGGAAGCATCACGCACAACCTCCGCGCCTATTTCACCACGCGTCCGCCGATCGACGCTCCTGCGCCCGCGTGGGTCAGCGATTTCACCGACTGGGTCGCCGATCGCATGAAGACCGGAGCGGTCGACGATGTCCTCCACGCCGTCGAGCGCGCACCGCACGGCGCCGACAATCACCCGACGCCCGATCATCTATTGCCGCTGTTCGTCGCGATGGGCGCGGGCGACACACCCCTCAAAGCCAGACGCCTGCACGCCAGCTCCACCTATGCCGTGCTCGCGATAGACGTTTACGCTTTCGACTAAGGGGCAGCCCGCCTATAGCGCGCCATGCTCCTTTCAGATCGTGTCCTTTTCCTCGACGGCGAGGCCCTCGTCATCGACAAGCCCGCGGGCCTTCCCGTCGACGCGCCGCGCGACGGCAGCCTCAGCCTCGAAAATCATCTCGACCTGCTGCGCTTCGGCTTCAAGCGCTGGCCGCTTCCGGTCCACCGGCTCGACCGCGACACCTCGGGCTGCCTGCTCCTCGCGCGCAACCCAAAGGCGCACGGCCGCTTCACCCGCGCCTTCGAAAGCCGCGAGGTCGAGAAGCAATATCTCGCGATCGTCGATGGGGTGCCCGAGGGCGACAGCGGCACGATCGACATCGCGCTCGCCAAGGTGTCGACCGTCGAGGAGGGCTGGCGCATGGTCGGCGACCCGAAAGGCAAGCCGTCGGTGTCGCATTGGGAAAAGCTCGCCGTCGTCGGCGAGCGCAGCCTGCTCCGCTTCCGCCCCGAAACGGGCCGCACCCACCAGCTGCGTGTCCACGCGCTCGAGGGGCTCGGCTTTCCGCTCGTCGGCGATCCCGTCTACGGGCGCGGCGGCACCAAAACGCGCACCTTGCTTCACGCCGAACGGCTGGTGGTAAAACGTGACGTCAAGCCGTCGATAATTGCCGAGGCACCCTTCCCCGAGAGCTTCATCGCCTTGGGCTTCGCGGCGCCGGAGGGAGCGGAGCCGACGCGTGGCTGAGATTCCGGAAAGCGCGATCAGCGAGAAGTTTCTCGCGGGGTCGGGACCGGGCGGCCAGAATGTCAACAAGGTCGCGACCGCGTGCCAGCTGCGCGTCGATGTCTTCGCGCTGGGGCTTGCGCCCGACGCCTATCGCCGGCTCAAGGCGCTCGCGGGAAGCAGGATGACCTCGGCGGGCGAACTCGTCATTCTCGCGCGCAGTTTCCGCACCCAGGAAGCGAACCGCGCCGACGCGCGCGCGCGGCTGAACGAGCTGGTCGATGCCGCGCTCGTCCGCCCCGAAAAGCGCATCAAGACCAGGCCGAGCAAGGCGGCGAAAGCCCGGCGCATCGACAGCAAGAAGGCGCGCAGCAGCATCAAGGCCGGGCGCGGGCGGGTGCGCAGCACCGACTAGGGCGCGCCTTGCGATGACCAACCTCTATCGCCTCGACGCGCCCGCCGACGCGATCGCCGCGGCCCTCGGCGCCGAGGCAGGCAATGACCCGTGGACGGGCGATTATGTCGCGCCCGCGCGTCCCGCGCCGGTGATCGTCAGCGACGGGCGCGGCGGATCGCGGCGCTGGCTGCGCCCGAAACTGTGGGGCGTGCCGCCCCCGCCGCAGGGCACGCAGCCCGTCACCCACGTCCGCAACCTGACCAGCCCCTTCTGGATCGGCACGCTGCGCCATGCCGAACTGCGCTGCCTGATCCCCGCGACCGCCTTTGCCTATTGGTCGGGAAGCGAGGGCGCGCGGCGACAGCACTGGTTCTCCGTTCCGTCGCAGCCGGTCTTCGCCTTTGCCGGCGTCATGCGGCAGGGCGAGGACTGGCCGTGCTTTGCTATGCTCGCGACCGAGGCGAACCGGCTGGTCGCGCATCACCAGCCGAAGGGGATGCCGGTGATCCTGCATCGCGAGGATCACGCGACCTGGCTTAGCGGCGAGTGGCGCGCCGCGGTGGCGCTCGCGGTCCCGTTTCCCAGCCAGCTGATGGCCGTCGGCGACGCGCCTCCGGTATAGGCGAACTTCACCATATCGCTTCACGTTGCGCTAACCAGTGACGCCCTAAAATCATCCCGACCAGGAATGAAATCAGGGACCGTATCCGTGTTGGGAAATCACACCATCGAAACCAAGAAGGCGCCCAAGGCAGCACGCGGCGCCGAGCGCGCGCCTGTGACCGCACGCGCGCGTTTTCGCGAACCGGGGCTCAACCCCTTCGACGTCGAATTGTTCGACCTCTCGTCGACCGGCTTTCGCATGGTGACCTCGTTCCGGCCGCAGATCGGCAAGCATATCTGGGTGAACTTGCCCGGGCTCAATCCCCTGGAAGCGATCGTCCGCCGCGCCGACGGCAATAATTACGGATGCGAGTTCGTCCACCCGCTCCATGTGTCGGTCGCACAGCATCTGCAGGCGAAGCTACGCGGCGAGTAGCGGGGTCAGCCCTCGGGCGTCTCCGAATTTTTCAGGATATGCTTCCACTCGGCCGGCGTGACGCGCCCGACCGAGAGCCGCGACTGGCGGATCAGGTCCATGTCGGCAAGCTTGGGATCGGCCTTGATCGCCGCGAGCGTGACCGGATGGGCGAGCGCGCGCACCGGCGCGACGCGCACCACGACCCAGGGCGAGCCCTCGTCGGCGGTCGGGTCGGGGAACGACTCCTCGACGATCTCCATGATCCCGACGCATTCCTTGCCGATATTGCTGTGATAGAAGAGCGCCTCGTCACCCTTCTTCATCGCCATCATGTTGAGCTTGGCGGTGTGGTTGCGCACCCCATCCCAGATGCCGGTGCCGTCCTTGACGAGTTGCTCCCACGCATAGGCGTCGGGTTCGGATTTCATCAACCAATATTGCTTTGCCATGGCGGCGGGCTTAGCCGAACCGCGCGCGGGGCGGAACCGCCTTTTTCCCTTTAACCCTCGCGGCGCAGCGCCTAAATCGCGACTCATCACGCGCCCATGGCGGCGCCGCTTATCGAATGGACTTACCTCGCATGACCGCTGCCGTTCCTGTCATTTCCATGTCGCTTCCCGCCGACCAGTTCGCAAAGGATTTCGGCGCCTCGTTCGAACGCTTCGGCTTTGCGATGATCACCGATCACGGCATCGATCCCGACCTGATCGACGAAGCCTGGACGAAGGCGAAGGAATTTTTCGCGCTGCCCGAAGAGGTGAAGCGCGCCTATCATATCGCAGGCGGCGGCGGCGCGCGCGGCTATACGCCTTTCGGCACCGAAATCGCCAAGGGCGCGAAAGAGGTCGACCTCAAGGAATTCTGGCACGTCGGCCGCGACCTGCCCGAAGGCCACCCCCTCGCCGCGCAGCAGCCGAACAATGTCTGGCCCAAGGAAGTCGAAGGCTTCCGCGCCGCCTATGACAAGCTCTTCGCCGAGTTCGACCGCGTCGGCGGACGCCTGCTGTCGGGAATCGCGCGCTACCTCGGCCTCGCCTCCGATTTCTTCGACGACACGGTGAAGGACGGCAACAGCGTGATGCGCCTGCTCCACTATCCGCCGGTCGAAGCCCCCGCAAAGGGCATCCGCGCCGAGGCGCATGAGGATATCAACACGATCACCCTGCTGCTCGGCGCCGAGGAAGCCGGCCTTGAAATCCTCGACAAGGACGGCAGCTGGCTTCCCGTCTCGCCGCCGCCGGGCGCGATGGCGGTCAATGTCGGCGACATGCTGCAGCGGCTCACCAACAACCGCCTGCCCTCGACGACGCACCGCGTCCGCAACCCCGACGCGGGCCGCGCGAGCGTCGCGCGCTATTCGATGCCGTTTTTCCTGCATTTCCGCTCGGATTATCCAATCGAAACGCTCGCAAGCTGCATCGACGCCGCGCACCCGAACCTCTATCCAACCCCGATCACCGCCGATGACTATCTGCAGGAGCGGCTGCGCGAGATCGGGCTCAAGAAATAGCAGCGTCGCGTAGCAGGGGTTCGGGACGAATCGGCATTCGCCAGCGGCAATCGAACGTTCGCCGACGACCGATTGTCCTTCACTGGCGCCAATGCCAGAAGGCCGATTGATTCCGCCTTTTCCCGCCGGCGTCCGACCGGTGGACTGTTCCTGGAGAACCTATGCGACCCGCAACCATCTGTTTCGCATTCATGGCAGCCTTCGGTTCGCTGCATCCGGCTGCAGCGGCGGAGAAGGCGCCCCCCCTTCCGTGGAGCGCGCCCGCGACGACCGAGGTTGTGGTGGAGGACCGCAAGTTCGCAAACGGGGACGTCGAGCTTTCCGGTACGCTCCATATGCCGCGCAGCGGCCAGCCGGTCGCAGCGGTCGTCGTGACGCACAGCGCCTCGTCGCCGCTGCGCGCCGCGTCGCTCTACGATCATCTCAAGACCATTTTGCCGGCGCTGGGCATCGCCGTCTTCACATACGACCGGCGCGGATCGGGGCAGTCGGGTACGCAGGATGCCGGGGGCAATTTCACGATCCTCGCCGACGACGCGATCGCCGCCGTCAAGCATCTGAAAACCGACCCGCGCATTGATCCGCGGCGCATCGGCACCTGGGGGCTGAGCCAGGGCGGCTGGATTTCGCCGCTCGCCGCGTCGCGGAGCCCCGACATCGCGTTTGTCGTCGCGGTGTCGGCGCCGGTCGTCACCGCCGACGTCCAGATGATCTTTTCCTCGACGAACCATTTGAAGGCCAATGGCTATTCACAGGCCGACATCGACCAGATGGTCGCGGCGCGCAAGGCGGTCGACGATTATATGCGCGGCACGGTAAGCCGCGCCGAGGCGCAGGCGAAGCTCGACGCGATCAAGACCAAGCCGTGGTTCAAATATCTATACATGGGCGAAACCTTCCGCGACCGCGAAGTATCGGGCTGGCGCAAGGAGATCGAAAATGATCCGCTGGTCAATCTGAAGGCAGTCACGGTGCCGACGCTCATCCTCTATGGCGCCGACGATGCGGTCGTGCCGGTCGCCGATTCGGCTAGGCGCCTGAAAGCCATCGCACCGCAGATGCCCAATATGGATGCCCATGTGATCGCGGGCGCCGATCACGCGATGCAGATGTCGGCGGACCTCGAGACGTCGCTCGATCCCAAGCACGACGGCACCGAGCGGCCCGATTCGCCCGAATATTTCGCGCTGCTGGCGAGCTGGCTGGCGGCGCACGGTTTCGCCGGGGACTGAAGGGCTCCCTATCGCTCCGCCCAATAATCGAACACCGCCTGCTGCTGCTCGCGAATGAAGCGCGCCGCCGCGGCGCCCTCCCACGGCCCGTCATAGCCGAGGAGCAGCGCGGTGCCGCCGACCCACCAGCCTTGCCCCGGCAGGCGGTCGGACTCGCGTACGACCAGCACCGCAAGGTCGGGTTCGCCCTCGAGTGCGGAAAGCCGGTCTACCTCCTCGAGCGTCCTGCACACCGCGCGCATCTTGGGCCGGGTGAAACGGAAGCCGAGGTCGCCGAGCAGTTCGGAATAGCTGACGCTGCGCGCCGCGCGCGCCGCATCGATCAGGATCGTACGGATCCGCACTGCGTCGCCGAGCGCCGACGCGTCGGCCGGGCGTTCGTCGCCGCCTAGGCCTTGGTCTTTGGCGGCCATGGAATGAAGCCCGAGGTGCGTTTGACATAAGCGGCATAGTCCGGCCGCGTCTTGTGCAGCCCCTTTTCGAGCAGCGCCTTGCCCGACCACCGCGTGAGGGTGAAGGTCAGGAAGACCGGCCCGATCACGCTCGCGAGCGCGGGGCCCCAACCGAGGTCGAGCACGACGAGCCAGATGCCCCACCAGGTCAGTGCGTCGCCGAAATAATTCGGATGGCGTGTGTAGCGCCACAGGCCGGTGTCGAGCACCCTGCCCTTGTTCGCCGGATTCTTGCGGAACACGTCGAGCTGCGCGTCGCCGATGCTTTCGAACGCGATGCCGGCCAGCGCCGCCGCGGCGCCCAGCCATCCGAAGACGCCGATGTCTTGCGGGGCGTTCGCGCCCGCCCAGATGCCGATCTGCGCGGGCAGGCAGGTGAGGAACAGCAATGGCGCCTGCGTCAGGAAGACGGTAAGCAGCGCGGCTTTCGCCCAGCTCCACTTGTGCTTCTCCATCCTGTGCGCGAGAATTTTCCTGTAGCGCAGGTCCTCGCCGTCGCGCGCCCAGCGGATCGCCAGGTGGATCGCAAGCCGCAGTCCCCACAGCGTCGTGAGGCCAAGGAGCAATTTGGCATGGGGCGCCCCGACCCCCGTCTGCCATGCTGTCCCCCATGCGAGCAGCACCATGCCGAAGGCCCAGAAAGCGTCGATGAACGACACGTCGCGGATCGTCACCGCGACGCCCCACAGGAACAGGATCACCGCGAGCAGCCCGGCAAAATTGATCGCCAGAAGCAAGATTGCATCAGTCATGCGCGCGTGTCCGGTTCCTCATCGGCGCCGACTATATCATCGATCGAGCGCACTGCACGCTCGGGGAATTTCGGAATGCAATTTTTATAGGTTTCCAGCACCTTCAGCATGTCGGCGCGGAAGTCTCCTGTCGGCCAGATCAGCGGACCGAGACCGCCGCTTTTCTTGCCATAATCCATCACCCCGACGACAAGCGGGACTTTGGCCGCGAGCGCGATCTGGTAGAAACCGGTGCGCCATTTCTTCGTCTTGCCGCGCGTTCCTTCGGGCGCGACGGTCAGGATGAACTCTGCGCGGCGTGCGAATTCGCCCGCCATCTGCTGTACGACATTGGTGCCGCCGCGACGATCGACCGGGATGCCGCCCATCTGTTTCATGAAGCCGCCGATCGGCCAGCGGAACAGCGACAATTTGCCCATGAAATGCGGACGGATGCCGAGGTCGGCGGCAAGCCCGAGGAAATTGACGAAATCCCAGTTGCTCGTGTGCGGCGCGGCGATCAGGACGAAGCGCCGCGGTTCGGGCACGGCGCCCTCGGCCTTCCAGCCGCGCATCCGGTATAAGAGGAGCAAAAGGCGGCGCACCGCCCGCGCCACCGGCCCCGGCGGCTCGTCGTCAAACATGGTCACGGCTCCTCTCCACTCATCCCCCGATTGCGCGAAAGCCCTTCGCCGCGCAAGGGCTCGTCCTTGATCGATTCGATGCTGTGCCCCGCCCAAGCGCCCCGCGCCGCCCGCGCCGCCGCTCGACCCCAAGATCATCGGCCCGATGCAGACGCTCGTCGACACATATTGGCCGGGGCTGAAGGTGATCCCGTCGATGGCCAATGGCTATACCGACGCGACCTTCCTCGGCGCGGTCGGCATCCCGACCTATGGCATTCCCGGTATGTGGGGAGACCCCGACGGCAACGGCGCGCACGGCCTCGACGAACGCATGGAAGTGCGCTCGGTCTATGTCGGGCGCGACTATATGTTCGACCTGGTGAAGGCCTATGCGGATAAACCTTGATCCAGCCTTCGGTATCATTCGTCGTTGCGAGCGCGGCGAAGCAATCCAGAGCGAGCTTATACCGCCCCTGGATTGCCGCATCGCCTTCGGCTTCTCGCAATGACGATTGAGGGACGCTAACCCACGAACGCGCGCTCGATCACGAAGTCGCCGGGCGCGGCGTTCGATCCTTCCTTGAAGCCAAGCGCCTCGAAGCGCGCTTCGAGGTCGCGGATCATCGCCATGCTGCCGCACATCATGATGCGGTCGGTCGCCGGGTCGAAATGCGTGGGGCCGGTCAGCGGATGGCCGAAGAGCGACCCGTCCTCGATCAGCGCGTCGATGCGTCCCGTGGTGCGGAAGGGTTCGCGCGTCACCGTCGGGAGGTAATGGAATTGCAGCAACGCCTGGTCCTGCACCAGCGGATCGCCCGCGAGCTGGCTTTCGAGTTCGTCGCGGAACGCGAGGTCGCTGATCTGCCGCACGCAATGGACGAGCTGGATCTGGCTGAACCGTTCGTAGATGTCGGGATCGCGCGCGAGGCTGAGGAAGGGGGCGAGGCCGGTGCCGGTCGACAGCAGGAACAGCCGCTGTCCGGGCAGCAGCGCGTCGGCGACAAGCGTCCCCGTCGGCTTGCGCCCGAGATAGACGGGATCGCCCGGCTGGATCTTCTGCAGCCGCGAGGTCAACGGGCCGTCGGGCACCTTGATCGAGAGGAACTCAAGCTCGTCGGCATAAGCAGGGCTGGCGATCGAATAAGCGCGCAACAGCGGGCGGCCTTCGCCGGGCAGGCCAATCACCACGAACTCACCCGAACGGAAGCGGAAGCTAGGCGGGCGGGTGATCGTGAAGCTGAACAGATGCTCGTTCCAGTGGCGCACCGAACGCACTTCCTCGACGGTCAGCGAGGCGGAGGGGGCCAGCTTGGCAGCTTCGGCAATACGGTCACTCATCACTTTGGACTTTCCTGATGTGTCATGGCGCCGGCCGCGAGGGCCGGCATATCGAAACCCGCCGCGACCAACCTGTCGACCGCGGCGCCCATCGCCTTTGCGATCGGACCGACGCTGTCTCCCTCGGCCAGCAAGGCCAGCGTCGCGCGGGCATTTGTCACGCCCCCAAGCGAAATATCGCGCCAGAGTCCAAGCAGAATTGCTTCATCCTCTGAAATCTGGAGGCACGGCATCGGCGCCAGGACGAGCGTTTCGACGGCATCGCCGCCGATCAACGCCATCGCGACGTGAAAATCGGGCAACGCGCCCGCCGCGTTCACCGAAGTGAAGCCCCGGTGCAGCGTCTGCGGCGGGCACCGCCCGCGCGCGGCCGCCGCAACCCATCCCCGCATCGCCCAGAGCAGAAAACGCCCGCTGTTGCAGAGGCTTTCCACCGGCCGGTCGACAAAGGCGTACATCGATTCCCTTTCCAACGCGCGTCGGCGCAACGTCGGCGGGTTTATATGTTATTGCGAGTCATTTGCAATTCAGAAATTCGAGCGGGATGGAGAAAGGCCGAATGACTCGTCTGCGGTAGAGGAAAACAATCTCCCGAGCCGTTCACTTTAGCGGAATAGGGAACGGTTACGACAGATTGAGAACGACCGAAAAGCGGCGCTTGGTGTCTCATTAACTCGTCATTCCCGCGAAAGCGGGAACCGAGTGCGGGATCAGCCGACGCACGCTCTGGGTTCCCGCTTTCGCGGGAATGACGACTGTGGGGAATGGCAGCAACCCACCCCAAAGCCGCCACTCAGGCCGAAATAATGCACCTGCCCAACCGCCCCAACGCGGCCGTTAGCTGGCGCTACCTGATCTTGTCGCGGTTCGCATAGAGCAGCGCGGCGATCACCGCCGCCGACCCGATGCCGAGGCCCGCCGCGGCGGCGGTTTTCCAGCCGGCGCGCTTACCCTTTGCCGCTTCCTTGTCGGCCGCCTCGGAGGCATCGGCCGCTTCCTTTTGCTGTCGCCGCTCGCGCGCGGCGCGCAGCACTTCATTTTCTTCCTCTTCGGGCGGGGGAGGCGGCAGTTGGTCGGTCATCGTCTCTGTCGTTCCTTATTGTCAGGCGAGTGCCTGTTCGACAGGCACATAATCGGTTCCGATCGCTTCGGCTACGGCCTCGAACGTCACCTTACCGTTCCAAACGTTCAAACCCTGCGCAAGATGCACGTCGCGTTTCAAAGCTTCCTTCCAGCCGAGGTCGGCGATGCGCAGCGCGTGCGGCAGGGTGACGTTGTTCAGCGCATAGGTGCTGGTGCGCGCGACCGCGCCGGGCATATTAGCGACGGCATAATGGACGATGCCGTCGACGACATAGGTCGGGTCGGCGTGGGTCGTCGCGTGGCTCGTCTCGAAGCAGCCGCCCTGGTCGATCGCGACGTCGACGAGCACCGAGCCCGGACGCATCGTGCCGAGCATCTCGCGCGTGACGAGCTTCGGCGCCTCGGCGCCGGGGATCAGCACCGCGCCGATGACGAGGTCGGCCTCGGCGACGCATTCGGCGAGGTTCGCACGGTTCGAGAACCGCGTCTTCGCACGCGCCTCGAAGAAGGTGCCGACACGCTCGAGCACTTCGGGATCGCGGTCGAGGATGGTGACATCGGCGCCGAGGCCAGCTGCCATCTGCGCCGCGTTGAAGCCGACGACGCCGCCGCCGATCACGCAGATCTTGCCCGGCGCGACGCCGGGGACGCCGCCGAGCAGCACGCCGCGGCCGCCATGCGCCTTTTCGAGCGCGGTCGCGCCGGCCTGGATCGACATGCGCCCCGCGACCTGGCTCATCGGCTTCAGCAGCGGCAGGCCGCCATGCGGGCTCGTGACGGTTTCATAGGCGATGCACACGGCGCCCGATTTCATCAGGTCGCGCGTCTGGTCGGGATCGGGCGCGAGGTGGAGATAGGTATAGAGGATCTGACCGGGGCGCAGCATCGCGCGCTCGACCGGCTGGGGTTCCTTGACCTTCACGACCATCTCGCACTGCGCGAAAATCTCTTCGGCGGTCGCGACGATCTCGGCGCCCGCCTGTTCGTAAAAGCGGTCATGTGCACCGATGCCTTCGCCCGCGCCGGTCTCGACGAGCACGCGGTGGCCGTGGACGACGAGTTCGCGCGCGCTCTCGGGGGTCAGCCCGACACGATATTCGTGGTTCTTGATTTCCCTGGGGGTGCCGATGATCATGGTCGCTCTCCGAATATGAACGTCCTCGGCGACCGACAGCGGCCGCCGAAAACTTTCGGCGCTTTTAGCAGAAACGCGCCGCGAGGTGCTTGCATATGAATCGCGGATTCGCGAGTATCACGCACAGATTTTGCGCATAATGAGCAAAGGACGCACAATGATCGACCGGATCGATGCAAAGCTGCTCGACTTGCTGCAACGCACCGGGCCGCGTCCGGCGGCCGAACTGGGCGACATCGTCGGGCTGTCGGCCTCGGCGTGCCATCGCCGCATCCGCGCGCTGGAGGCGGCGGGGATCATTACGGGCTATTCGGCAAGGCTCGATCCCGAACGCATTGGGCTGGGGCTCGACGTCTTCGTCGACATCAGCCTGACCTCGCAGAGCGAAGACGCGCTGACCGCCTTCGAGAGCGCGGTCAAAAGTTTCGACGAAATCCTCGAATGTCAGCTTCTTTCGGGAGCTTCCGACTATCGCTTGCGCGTGGCCGCGCGCAATGTCGCCGATTTCGACCGATTGCACCGCCATTGCCTCTCGCGCCTGCCCGGCGTCGCGGCGATGCATAGCGCCTTTGCGCTGCGCACGATCAAGGCGTTCGAGGGCTATCCGGTTCCTCCCGCGGGTTAACGGCGCATTTACCACTGATGCCGCATATCCCGTTCACCAGTTTCGCAGGATGAATGCGGGCGACAGACCCGCGCGTCTTTGGGGTGATCAGGGAAGCAGGATCATGGTGAAGGAAAATCCGATTCATAAGCAGCAGATCGATCCGATTTTGATGTCGGAGCGTTTTCCCTATTACGATCTCGACGGCCGTCTGGCCGCCTGCGGAACCGAAATCCACACGATCATCGCCGGCCGCGAAGAAGCGGTCGCGCGCGCCTATTGGGACGCGTTCAACCAGCTTCCCGACCCGGACCGCAAGGTCGAGGGCGAGCTTTACGACAGCTATGTCCGCGGCAGCGCGCGTCACACGACGGTCAAATATGCCGACGCCGCCGGCCAGGAGGTCGCGACGATCGCCTGCCAGAACACGCATATGGCGCGGCGGGTGAAGCTGCCGCTCGCCTCGGTCATGTCGTGCATCGCCGAAAGCCACCGCCTCACGATCGAATATGTCGTCGAAGCCTGCATCGGTGATCCCGAGCGGCTGGCGCGGCTGACGAGCGCGATCAACCGGCTCGCGCTGCTCGAGTTCGACATCATGCAGCGTTACGCGGCGAAGCTCGACCGCGCGGTATTTTCGAGCGAGCGGCAGACGCTCGCGGGCGATTTCGACCGCTCGATCGCCTCGCTGGTCCAGGACACCGACGGGGTGCGCGAACAACTTGCCAAACAAGCCGCCTCTGCCGACCAGGCCGCGAAGGGCATGATCGCCAAGACGAGCGAGGTCGCCGCGGCGTCCGAACAGTCGGCGATGGCGATGCGCGAGGCCGCATCGACCGCCGCGGGCCTGATCCGCGCGATCGAGGATGCGCGGAGCGAAGTCGAAGCCTCGGCGACCGTCGCGACGCGCGCGTCGGAACAGGCGGGCGAAGCCGTCGCCATGTCCGAAGCTCTGTCGCATCACGCCGAATCGATCGAATCGATCCTCGGCCTGATCCGCGAGATCGCCGGGCAGACCAACCTCCTCGCGCTCAACGCCACGATCGAGGCGGCGCGCGCGGGCGAATCGGGTCGCGGTTTTGCCGTCGTGGCGCAGGAGGTGAAGAGCCTCGCCAATGAAACCGCGCGCGCCACGGACGACATCGCCGGCAAGATCACCGCGATCCAGCAGGCGACCAAGGGATCGGTCAGCGCAAACCAGTCGATCCAGCAGACGATCGTCGAGGTGCAAAACTCGGCGCAGCGCATTCGCGACGCGATGGACGCGCAGGCGCAGACGGTCACGTCGATCACCGCGGCGGTCGACGAAACCGCGCTCGCCGCCGATTCGATGTCGTCGACGATCGCAAGCATCCGCAACGATTCGGGCATGGTCGCGAGCGAAATCAGCGTGCTGAGCCAGGAATTCGCCAAAATGGGTGGCCGCCTCCAGCAACTCGAGCAGGCCGCTAGCGAATTCAGCCGCCGCGTGGCGTAAATTCACCTACGTCAGCGTCATAGCGGAGAGGGCACTCCGCTCGCTCCCGCTTGGCAAGCCCTGCCCCGCTGCCTAAGGCGGAGGCATGAACACGCATATCCTGATCACCGGCGCGAGCCGCGGCATCGGCGCCGCGATCGCGGACGCCCTCACCGGTGACGCAACGAAGGTGGTCGCGCTGTCGAGCGCCGACGGCGACCTGGCCGACCCCACGACCCCCGACCGGCTGTGGCAGGCGAGCCTCGACCGGCTGGACGGTCGCATCGACGTGCTCGTCAACAACGCCGGCGTGTTCGAAGCCAATCCGCTGGGTGACCCCAACGCCGACTGGCTCGCGAACTGGAACCGCACGATGCAGGTCAATCTGACGTCGAGCGCGCAATTGTGCCGCCATGCAGTGCTGCACTGGCACGAGCGCGGCAGCCCGGGTGAAAAGACGGGCGGCCGCATCGTCAACATCGCAAGCCGCGCGGCGTACCGCGGCGACAGCCCCGCGCACTGGCATTATGCGGCATCGAAATCGGGCATGGTCGCGATGACCAAGACGATCGCGCGCGCCTATGCCAAGGACGGCATCCTCGCCTTTGCGATCTGTCCCGGCTTCACGATGACCGGAATGGCCGACGAATATCTCGCGAGCCGCGGCGGCGACAAATTGCTTGCCGACATTCCGCTGGGGCGCGTCGCGATGCCCGACGAGGTCGGCGAGATGGCGCGCTGGTGCGCGCTCGATGCGCCGGCGTCGATGACCGGCGCGGTTCTCGACGTCAACGGCGCAAGCTATGTGCGCTAGACCATGAGCTGGGTCATCTCGCTCCCCTGCACCCGCGCCGAGGCGGAGGCGTTGTCGGGCGATATCCCCGAACTCGACGCGATGCCCGAAGCGCCCGTTGTCGTGACGCGCGAGATCGACGAGAATGCGGGCCTGTGGCAACTCGACGCCTATATGGACGCCAAGCCCGGGGCAGATCTGGTAAAGCTGCTCCAGTCGTTCCTGCCCAGCGCGCAGGGCCGCAAGCCCGTCGTCCAAGAATTGCCCGAGGAAGATTGGGTGACACTGAGCCAGCAGGGGCTCGAACCCGTTCAGGCAGGGCGCTTTTTCGTTCACACCAGCAGCTATGCCGATCGCGTGCCGCCCGGCACGACGCCGTTCCTTATCGATGCGAGCCAAGCCTTCGGAACCGGCGGCCACGACACGACGGCGGGCTGCCTCGCCATGCTCGACCGGCTCGCGCGGCAAGGCGCGAGCCCGCGAAACATCGCCGACATCGGCACCGGGACGGGACTGCTTGCCTTTGCCGCGATGGCATTGTGGCCGCGCGCGAAGGCGATCGCTTCGGACATCGACCCCGCGAGCATTTTCGTGACGCGCGACAATGCGGGCATCAACGGGGTGCCCCTCGGTCGCGGCGGCGGGCGGCTCGCGCTCGCGGTCGCACCGGGAACCGACCACCCCGCAATCCGCCACCGCTCGCCCTATGACCTGGTCGTCGCCAATATTCTCGCGGGGCCACTGATCACCCTCGCCCCCGATATTGCTGCGGCCACCGCGCCGGGCGGCCATGCGATCCTAGCGGGGCTGATCGCGCGTCAGATGGAGCCGGTGCTCGCCGCCTATCGCGCGCAGGGCTTTCGTCTCGCCACGCGCGGGGGCAGCGCCGAGTGGCCGTGCCTGCTGCTCGTCAAGCGCCGCCGCTACGGCTGGCGGCGCAAGGAGCGCGCCTTCCACCGCGCCAATCCGTCGGACGCCAGCTTCGGCAGCTGGTAGCTAAATGGTAGATTTTTCTCGGTGATTTGATAGCCTTCGCCATCATCGGGAGAATCGGCCATGAGCCTGTTTATCACCCTTGCCCTGCTCGCCGCTGCCCCCGCCGCTGGAGAGGACCCCGATTCCATCATCGTGACCGGCATCCCCGACGCGAAGCGGGAAGAGCGCAAGCGCGCCGCCGAATTCGTGCGCCGCGCGGGCGTCGCGCAGCTCGAACCCGTCGCGCGGTGGATCGCACCCGTATGCCCGCGCACCTTGGGCGTCGCCGCCAAGATCGCCGGGATCGTCGATGATAGGATTCGCGAGGTGGCGACCGCGGCGGGAGCACCGGTGGCGCCGACCCCATGCACCCCCAATATCGCGGTGATCTTTACCGACAATGGCGACGGGCTGACCCGCGCGATTCTCGACAAATCGCCGCGACTGGCCGCCGCGCTATCATCGACGGAACGCGAGCGCCTCGTGCAAGGCGACGGGCCGATCCGCTGGTGGTACGGCACGCGCGACGAAAGCCGCGACGGGATGCCAACGACCGACGGTATACTCAAGCAGTATAACAGCAGCATCGTCAGCACGCAGGTGGTGCGCGCGCTGCGATCCGCGACGGTCATCGTCGATGCCGAGCAGGCCGACGGCACGTTGCTCGATGCGGTCGCGTCCTACACCGCGATGGTCGCGCTCGCCGAACTCAACAGCGATCCGCCGCCGCCCAAGGATTCGATCATGGGGCTGTTCGGCGACGAGCCGGAGCATCGCTCGCTGTCGGGCAAAGATATGGCGCTGTTGCGCGGAATCTACAGCCTGCCACCCGACCGCGAAGCCTATCAGCACCGGCGCCGACTGGTCGGAGCCGTCCGCAAAGGCGAGGAATGACGGTCAGCCGCTCTTTGCGAGCGCATAGTCCTGCGTGCCGTGCGTGATCACCGCGTCGTCGGGCAGGATATCGGCGATCGGGATCGGCGGCAGCGCGGCATTCTGCGCATAAAGCGGCGCGAAATCGGTGTTCACCGTCGTGTCGAGCAACTGGTCGAGGCTCTCGATCACAAAATAATTCTGCTGGAAATCGTCGATCCGGTAGTCGGTGCGCATCACGCGGGCGAGGTCGAAACCGATACGGTTCGGGCTGTCCGAATCGAGTGCGAAGACACTTTCGGCGAAGGAAGAGACGATGCCAGCCCCATAGATGCGCAGCCCGCCGGCTTCGCGGATCAGGCCGAATTCGACCGTATACCAATAAAGCCGCGCGAGCTGTTTCAGCGCATCGAATTTCAGGCTTCTGAGGCCTCCTTCGCCGTAGGCAACCATATAGTCCGCGAACACCGGGTCGGCGAGCATCGGGACATGGCCGAACACGTCATGGAAGACGTCGGGTTCCTGCAGATAGTCGAGCTGTTCGGGGGTGCGGATGAAATTGCCCGCCGGAAAGCGCCGGTTTGCGAGATGGTCGAAGAAAACATCGTCGGGAACGAGCCCCGGCACCGCGACGACCTGCCACCCGGTCGCGGCCATCAGCCGCGCGTTGAGCTCGCGATAATCGGGAATGCCCGGCTTTTCGAGGCGCAGCACGTCGATGCCGCGCAGGAAGGCCTCCGACGCGCGGCCGGGCAGCATGTCCGACTGCCGCGCAAAGAGGCGGTCCCACATCGCATGTTCGTTGGCGGTGAAGGCGTCCCAATCTTGCGGAATCGTCCAGTCGGCGGCGGCGCCCGGCGGCGGCGTGTCATGGACGTGGGTAAACTGGCTTTCCATGGACAAGCTTCTATCATCAAAATGGTTTCAAGTGAAACTTTATTCGCCGATTTCCACGACCTGCGTTGCAAGGCGATCGACCTCGGCGCGGTCGTGACTGACATACAGGATCGGTAGCCCCAGCTCGTCGCGAATCCGCTCGATCACCTTCATGATATCGCCCCGCCGCGCGGCGTCGAGCGAGGACAAGGGTTCGTCCATCAACAGGATTTCGGGACCCGCCAGGAGCGCGCGGCCGATCGCGACGCGCTGCGCCTCGCCGCCCGACAGGCCTTGCGGCCAGCGATCGAGAAGATGATCGATGCCGAGAAATCGCGTGGCTTCGTCGAGGCTCATCCAGCGGTTCGCCGGCGGAGCGAGATCGAGACCATAAGTCAGGTTCGCACGGACGCGGCGATGCGGGAACAACCGGCCGTCCTGAAAGACATAGCCGACGCGCCGCGCCTCGGGCGACAGGTCGGTCGCGCTATCGAACAGGGTGCGGTCGCCGACGCGGATATGCCCCCGATCGGGGCGAAGCAGCCCCGCGACCATGTTGAGAATACTCGTCTTGCCCGCGCCCGAAGGGCCGAAAAGCGCGGTCAGCCCCGGGCCGGCGGCGAAGCGCGCGGCGATGACCCGGTCGCCGAGGCGGCGGGTGACGTCGATATCAATCGCCACGACGCTGCCTTTCGCCATGGGTGCGGCGGACGAGCCATTCGGAAAGGATGAGCGCGCCGAGCGACAGCGCAACCGACAGGAGAGCGAGCCGCGTCACCATCGCCTCGCCCCCCGGAACCTGCAGCGCCGAATAGATGGCGAGTGGCAGCGTGCGCGTTTCGCCGGGGATGTTCGAGACGAAGGTGATCGTCGCGCCGAACTCGCCGATCGAGCGCGCGAAACCGAGCACGAGCGCAGCGAGGACACCCGGAAGCGCGAGCGGCAGGCTGACGCTCCAGAAACAATGCCACGGCGTCGCGCCCAATGTGCGCGCCGCGCCTTCCAGCCGCCGGTCGATCCCCTCGATCGACAGCCGCATCGCGCGCACCATCAACGGCAGCGCCATGATCGCCGCCGCGAGCGCGGCGCCAGTCCAGCGGAACATCAAGGTCGCACCGAACCAGCTTTCGAGCCAGCGGCCGACGGGGCCGAGCGGGCCGAAGGCGATGAGCAACAGCCAGCCCGTGACGACGGGCGGCAGGACGAGCGGCAGGTGGACGAGCGCGTCGAGGACGACGCGGCCAGGGAAGCGATAACGCGCGAGAATCCATGCGAGGCCGAAGGCGACCGGAAGCGTCGCGAGTACCGCTACGCCACCGACCTTCAGCGACAGCGCGACGATCCCCCACTCCTCCGGAGACAGCATCAGGACGCCGAGAAGCCGTGGCGGGCGAAAATCGCGCGGCCCCGTTTCGAGAAGAGGAAGGCCCGGAAAGCCCCCGCATCCCTGTGCCGCGATGCCTTGAGCACCGCGACCGGATAGCGGATCGGCGGATGGCTCGACGCGGGGAAGACCCCGACGATGCGCACCGCCGTCGACGCGCGCGCGTCGGTCGCGTAGACGACACCGAAAGGCGCGGCGCCGCGCTCGACAAGCGCCAGCGCGGCGCGAACATTTTCGGCGGGCGCGACCCTGCCCGCGACGCCGCTCCAAACGCCGAGATGAGCGAGCGCGGCCTTCGCATATTTGCCCGCGGGCACCGCGCCCGGATCGGCGAGCGCGAGGCGGCCCGAACCGAGCGCCCTCGCGAGCGGGAACCCGCGCGCGATCGTGAGCCTCGCGCGGCTGGCGGCGGGGGCGATCAGCACCAGCCGGTTGCCGAGCAGGGTCGCGCGCGTGCCCGCACGCAACATCCCCGCTTTCGCCGCGGCATCCATCCATGGCTCATCGGCCGAAAGAAAAAGATCGGCGGGCGCGCCCGCAATCACCTGCCGCGCGAGCGCCGACGAGGCGGCGAAAGAGAGGACGGGTTTGGGGTGACCCTTCGCGGCCCAGGCGTCGGCCGCTTCGGTGAGCGATTCCTGCAGGCTGGCCGCCGCAAGCACCACCGGGCCGCGCGCTTGTGCCATCGCGGCGGGCGCCAGAAGTAGCGCGAAAAGCAGTGGGAACAGGCGGAGGAGGCGGGCCATCGGCGGAGCTATAGCGCCCTCACCCACCCTGCGAAAGCGGCGCGCGCAGCTCGATGCGGCCGTAACCGCAGATGAGCGCCCCGCGCGCGGCGAGTGCGCGGAGCGCCGCGCCGAGCGTCACGCGCGAGACGCCGAGCAGGTCGGCGAGCTGCTGCTGCGTCGCGCGAATGGTGCGGCCGTCGGGCGCCTCGGCGGCCATGGCGGTGAGAAGACGCCGCAATCGTTCGGCGGTCGGCAGCCGCCGCTCGGCATCGATGATGTCGAGCGACACCGCGAGCTGCCGCCCCAGGCTGCGCAGCAGCAGCTCGGCCCAGCCGACATCCTCCTGCATCAGCCCGCGGAGCAGCGGGCGATCGATCGCGATCAGCCGCGCAGGCCCGCTGGCGATCGCATCGACCTGGCGCTCCATGCCGGTGAAGAAGGCAAGCTCGCCGAAGATGTCGCCGGGCCCGAGCACCGCGAAGGCGGTGAAGGCGCCGTCCTCGGCATAACGGCCAACGAGGACGTGCCCCTCGATCACCGCCCAGAAGGCATCGCCGGGATCGCCCTGATGCTGCACGAACTGGCCGTCGGCGAAGCCGCGCGGCTCGCGCGCCGCGAGCAAGCGGTCGCGCTCCCCGCCCGCGAGCCGCGTGCGCTCTGCGAGCGCCAATTGATAACTTCTTTGCATTTCTGCCACCGCTTTTGCGGCACGGTGCGCGCAATAACAAGCGGCGAGGCCGCAACGGGAGATTTGGGATGCACCTGACCACCGCCCAGTCGAGCGCGATCGTCGCGGCGATCTTTTTCGGCTTCTGCCTGATCGAACTCGCCCGCACGCGGCTGTTCGCCAAGGACGAGCAGTCGCGTCACGACGGGATCATCGAGATTATCAGCACCTTCACGCTGCTGATCGTCACCCAGCCCACGATCCTGCTGGTCGTCGGCGCGCTCGGCCATCGATTCTTTCCGCACTATGAGGGCGCGCTGGCGAATGCGCCGTTCCTCGCCGCGCTCGCGCTCTTCCTCGTCTTCGAAGACATGATGCAATATTGGTGGCACCGCGCGAGCCACAGCTTCGCCTGGCTCTACAACCTCCACCGCGCGCATCATAACGCGCGCTATATGAGCGTGCGGCTCGTCTACAGGAACAACATCATCTATTATGCGATGATGCCGAGCATCTGGTTCGCGGGGGTGCTGGTCTATCTCGGGCTCGGTTGGTTCTATGCGGGCTATCTGGTGGTCAAGATGGCGGTGATCATCGGCGCGCACAGCGATGTCGCATGGGATGCGCCGTTCTACCGGATCAAGGCGCTGTCGCCGCTGATGTGGGTCGTCGAACGCACGATCAGCACCCCCGCTACGCACCATGCGCACCATGGCCGCCACGCCGACGACCCGGCGGTGAACTACAAGGGCAATTTCGGAAACCTGCTCTTCTTCTGGGATGTGCTGTTCGGCACGGCGAAGATCACGCGGCATTATCCGGCGAGCTATGGCGTCGAGAATCTGCCGCCCGCGACGCTGGGGCAGCAACTGCTGTGGCCGATCTTCCCCGAGAACAAGGATATGAACGCGCATATCGCGGGCGCCGAGCCGGTGACGCCCAGGACGGTCCCGCTGACCTAGCCTGTCGCGCGTTCGACCCCGAGCCAGCCCGCGGCGCGCGGCAGACGCGGCAGCACCAGCCGCTCGGCGATCCACAACAGGATCAGCGAGGCGGCGAGCAGCGGCAGGAGCGCAGCGAGGATCAGCACGATCGCGGTGATGCCCCGAAGCCGCGCCGGGTCGCGCGCCGCCGGCGGCGCGCCTACCGTGCCCTCGGGCTTGCGGCGTCGCCACATCAGAAAGCCCGAGACGGCGAGCGTGAACAGCGCGAGCGCGGTCATGACGCCGATCAGCTGGTTGATACGGCCGAAAAGCTGGCCTTCGTGCCACGCGATGCCCATGTTCACGACGCGGTCGATGATATGCTTGTCGGCGAAGCCGCTGCGCGCGACTTCGGCGCCGGTCGCGATATCGTAACTGACCTTGCGCACCTGCGGCCGGTTTTGCGTCTGCGTCGTCAGCGTCCATGTGTCGCCGTTCGGCGGGCCGAAGAGATTGGGCGCGCCGGGCGGCTGGACGATGACGGGCGCGGGCAAGGCCTCGGCCTTCGCGCGTTCGACGATGCGCGCCAGCGGAATCGCGGGCGAAGCGTGGATCATCGGGCCGGCCATCGCCATCGCGCCATGATCGTGCGCGGCATGGGGGTCCGCGCCGCCTTTCCAGTCCGGCAGGCCCGATACCCAGCCCATTTCGGCGCGGACGGCCCGAAAGCCGCTCGCCCAGACGTCGGTCCACGGCAGCGCGGTGAGGAGCAGGACCAGCGCAAGCCCCGAAACCCAGAAGCCGGTGACCGCGTGGAGATCGCGCAGCGCGATGCGTCCGCCCAGCGACAGCCGCGGCCACGCAACCCCTGCGAGCCCGCGTCCACGCGGCCACCAGAGATAGAGGCCGGTGAGGATCATCGCGATCGCCCAGCTTGCGGCGAGCTCGACGATGAGGCTGCCCGCGCGCCCGATCAACAGGCTGCCGTGGATACGCGACAGCCACGCCGAAATGCGCGCATCGGGATCGGCCGATCCGATCACGCACCCCTGCGGTGAGACCGCGACGTCGCGCATCGTCCCGTTCGACAGGCCGAGGTGGACGACCGCGGCATCGCCGGGCGCTTCGGGGATGCGGTAATAATGGAAGCTGGCGCCCGGAAAATCGGCGAGCGCGGCGGCGACCTGCGCATCGGCGTCGACCGTACCCGCGGTCGGCAAGCCGCGCCATGCCCGCTCCTCCCACCGGTCGAGATCGGGCTTGAACAGATAGGCCGCGCCCGTCACCGACAGGAGCAGGATGAAGGGGATGACGAACAGCCCGGCGTAGAAATGCCAGCGCCAGATCGTGCGGTAGAGCGGAACGCGGTTGCTGTCGGTCATCCCCCGTCCCCTTAGAAGCGCGCGCGGATGCCGGCGGAAACCGCGCGGCGTTCGACGGGGTAATAGATCGCCGAGGTGTCGGTGACCGTAATCGCCGCGCTGATGTCGCCGATCGCCTTTTTGCCCGTGATGTTGCGGATGTCGACGAAAGCGTCGACACCTTCGGCGATCGGCGCCCCGCCCGTGATCCCGATCAGCGCATAGCCCGAAGTACGCACCTGATTGCGGTAATCGGCGAAGGGACCGTCCGGCACCCATTCGAGGTTCGGCGCGATGTGCAGCGCGTCGGTGCCGAGGCGCAGCTCGGCGCGATAGACATGCTTCGGCACCACCGGCAGGCGGTTGTCCCCGAACTGGCTGTCGTCCCGGAAGCGAAAGTCGCTGTAGGTATAGACTTGCCGCAGGCGCAGCCAGCCGGTCGGCGCGAGATCCAGCCCCGCCTCGACGCCCTGATGCAGCGTGCGGTCGGCGTTGAAGGTTGCCGCCGGAATATTGCTGTTCGTCGTGAACTGGAGAAGCTCGCCCTTCAGCGTCGAGCGATAGAGCGCGACGTCCCAGCTTGCGAAACCTCGCTTGCCGCGCGTGCCGATTTCGGCGGTCCAGGCGCGCTGCGGGCGGATGTCCGACACGACGGTGCTGACGGGCGGGGTGCCGATCGTCTGGAACACCTCGCCGAAGCCCGGGAATTCGGCCGAGCGGCTGTAGTTGGCGAAGAACTGGATATCGGCGGCGGGTTCGAACAGCAGGCCGAATTTGGGCGAGAAGGCGTCGAAGTCGACCCGGCCGTCGGTCGCGGGAGCGACCGAGAAATTTACTTGGCGCTGGCGCCAGCCGTCGGCGTAGACGCCGCCCGCGACCAAGGTCAGCGCCTCGACCGGCCGCACCCGGACTTCGCTATAGAGCGTCGCGGTCTGCGCCTTCTGGTCGGCGTCGAAGGTCCGCGCGCCGCGACGTCCGCCATTGTTGACGAACTGGCGCGCGTCGGTGTTGCCGCGCCGCATTTCTCCGCCGAAGGTCACCTCGACCGGGCCGGTCGCATAGTCGGCGCGGAAGAAGCCGCCGACGTCGACCGACTTCTGGTCGATGAGCTGAAAGATCGGATGGTGGAGCGACTTCGCATTGACGAAGCCGCCGACGTCGAGGGTTAGCGCACCCCAATCGAAGGTCGTGCGGTTCTGGAGACGCAGCGAGTCGATGTCGCGTCCCTGATCGCCCGCGACGGCGCCCGCATTGGCCTTGCGCGGGGTCGACAGCGCCTCGGCCATCGTCAGCGCGCCCGGCAGCTGCTGGTCGATATTGTTGATGCTGGCATAGAAGCGCGTGCTCACCACATCGCTCAGCTTCAGCCCGACATTTCCCTGAAACCGCAGGCTGCGCCGCTTGGCATGGTCGCGGTCGCCGTCCGACGTGTCAGCGCCAATCGCGCCCCACGCGTCGACGCGGTCGCTCGCGACGCCGGCCGAGACGAGCCCGCGCAAACTGTCGAAGCTACCAACGTCGGCGCGCATGTAGAGGCCCTGCGCGGTGCGCCCCGTCGGGGTCACCCCGTTGATCGCGCCGCCCAGCGTTCCCGATCCGAAGCGCAGCGCATTCGCGCCGCGATAGACTTCGAGATGGTCGAAGAAGATCGGTTCGAGTTCCTGGAAATCGCCATTGTCATCGGCGAGGTTGATCGGCACGCCGTCCTGCAAAAGCGTGAGCCCGCGCATGTGGAAGCCGCGCGACAGGCCCGAACCGCGGATCGAAAGGCGCACCTCCTGCCCGTAGCGCGGCTGGAGATAGACGCCGGGCGAGAAGGCGAGCGTGTCGCGGAGCGAGACGACCGATTTGTCGGCATAATCTTCGTAAGAGACGACGTCGGTGCCGCCGGGCGTGCGGCCGGCGCGCTCCTCGGCGGCGTCAGTGGCGGCCGGCGCGGTTACGATGATGGTCGAATCGGCCTCTTCGGCACGGACGGAGGGGGCGGCAAGACAGGTTGCGAGCGCCAGCAACGGCGCCGCGCCATGGATGCGGGTTTTCATAATTTTTCCTTCGCTGGATGCAGTCACGGACCGCACCACGCGAACGCGCGGACAGCCGGTCGATCTGGATCAGGCGAAGGCGGGGGGGCCGGTACTCGGCGGGAGCGGCGAGGCGATCCCCGGCGCAAAGCCGAGCGAGCGAACCGCGACAGGGACCATCTCGGCAATCATCGGCGCGGCAGCCAGCACCGGCACGTCGGGAACAATCGGCGCATTGGCGAGCGCGCCCCACGGGCAATGCTGCTGCGTTTCGCCCGCGTCGTGGCTGCCCGCCTTCTCGAGCGGGATCGTCACGGTGCCGCCGGGGTTGCCCGGGTCCGAACAGATACGCACGGTGATCGACCCGCCCGCATCGCTTTCGATCATCCAGCCCGGCGCAACGAGCACCCGCGCGGCCAGTGCAAGCAGCAGCGGTAAAAGCAGCAGGATGCCGGGACGGCGAAAGGCGGCGAGCAGGCTCACGGAAGGCGCCTTATGAGGTGCGGCGCCGACTGACAAGCGGACATGCTACTCAACCCGGTCGTCATTGCGAGCGAAGCGAAGCAATCTCCAGCTATCGGCAACGCGCTGCCGATAGCTGGAGATCGCCGCGTCGCCTTCGGCTCCTCGCAATGACAGTGTTTATTCCGCGGGCGTCTCGTCGGTCTTCTTGCCCGTGCGCGTCCAGGGATAGAGGAACTGGCCCCAATAGCTGCGCGGGACATCCTCGGGGATGCCGTAATTTTCGGGCCAGCGGTCCTTGGGCAGATGAAAGGTGCCGAACAATTTGTCGATCCACGGGAAATGGATCGCGAAATTGACGTCGAACGCCTCGCGTTCGAGCCCATGGTGCCAGTGGTGGAAACGCGGGGTCGCGATCCAGTGGCCGAGCCGGTTGAAATTGCCCCCGACATTGGCGTGGAGCAGCGACGACCACACATAGACGAAGCCGATATAGGCCTGCATCACCGACGGCGCGAAGCCGAGCGTGAAGAGCGGCAGCGATGTGATCGAGCGCAAGAGGATGATCTCGGCGAAGTGCATCCGCGATCCCGCGAGCCAGTCCATCGACTTGGCGCTGTGGTGCACCGCATGGAAACCCCAGAGGAAGGGGTAGCGGTGGAAGCTGCGGTGGAAGAAATATTGCGCCAGGTCCGACGCGACGAGCACGATGACGAACTGGACGATCCACGGCAACGAGGCGACCCCCGCGCGGAACGCCTCCCAATTGCTCGTATTCTCGTTGATGATCGTCGACGGCGCGAGCGCGAGGAAGCCCAGCACCTGCACGAACATCGTGCTGACCAGATAATAGAAAAGATCCTCGCGCCATTCGGTGCGGAACAATCGCTGTGTCCGGCGATGCGGGAAGGCGCGCTCCAATGGCGCGAACATGAAGCCGGTGACGAGCAGGTTCACGACGAAAAAGTCTAGCCCGAAGAAAATGCCCCAGTCGCGCGTTTCCTGCGGCTGGACGTTCGCTCCGCCGATGAGAATCGCCGCGAGCCCGATCATCAGCGCGGTGAGGCCGAGCACCTTGCGCGGGCGCAGCAGCAGGCTGAGCAAGGAGAGGCCGTAGCTGATCAGAAGTGTCGCGTGGACGAGGCCGCGGAAGCCGCCCCAATGCTTGACGATTTCCAACTCGGGGGTCGCGAACCAGTCCGGGAAGCGCAGCGCGACGACCATGAAAAGGCCCGCGATCGCGAAGAGTAGTCCGAAAAAGCCCGAAAGCCATCCGCTGCCGAAGCGCCGCACCTCGGTATGCGATTCGAGGTCGCGCATCAGATTGTTCAGATAATCACGCTTCGCCATGTTGGCCCCTCACAGCATTTCGGCCGCGCGGTCTGTGACGGCGCGCACCATTTTCAACCTTCGTCATGCCGGACTTGATCCGGCATCCATTCCTGCCCCGGCGTCATGGACCCCGGATAAAGTCCGGGGTGACGAAGAGAACTGACCGATAAGTTAACCGGCCGCTGCGACAATCTCCGCCCATTGCGCCTCGTCAATCACCCGGATACCGAGTGCACTCGCCTGCTTAAGCTTCGATCCCGCGCCGGGCCCAGCGACGACGAGGTCGGTCTTGGCGCTGACGCTGCCCGCGGCTTTGGCGCCGAGCGCCTCGGCCTGTGCCTTGGCTTCGTCACGGCTCATCGTCTCTAACTTGCCGGTAAAGACCACCGTCATGCCCGACACCTCGCTCTCGCGAGTCTCGACAACGTAGAGCGGCGGCGCCACTTCGGAGAGAAGGTCGTCCCACAGGGCGCGATTGTGCGGTTCGTGGAAGAAATCGGCGAGCGCCTCGCCAACCGCGATGCCGATCCCGTCGGCGCGCACTTCGAGGATCGCCTTGAACGCCTCGACGCGGCGCGCCGTATATTTGCCGTCGGATTCGCCCTCGGCGCGCGGATTTTCTTCCAAATAGGCGTGAATTTCGGCTGCCTTTTCCGGAAGGCGCCGGATGTCGCTCAGCCCTTTCAGCAAATCGCGCGCCGTCACGGCACCGACGTGGCGGATACCGAGCCCGAACAGCAACCGTGCGGCGTCGGGCGCGCGCTTGGCCTCGATCGCGGCGAACAGATTGTCGACCGACTTTTCCTTCCAGCCCTCACGCCCGAGCAAGTCGGCGCGGTGGCTTTTCAGGCGGAAGATGTCGGCGGGCCCCTTGTCGAGCCAGCCAAGGTCGAGGAATTCCTGGATGCTCTTTTCGCCCAGCCCCTCGATATCGAGCGCGCCGCGGCTGACAAAGTGGCGCAGGCGTTCGAATTTCTGCGCGTTGCAGATGAGGCCGCCGGTGCAACGCACATCGACCTCGCCCTCCTCGGCGACCGCCTCGCTGTTGCAGACGGGGCAATGGTCGGGGAAGATATAGGGTGCGCGGCCCTCGCCGCGGGTCAGATTCTCGACCACCTGCGGGATGACGTCGCCCGCGCGCTGGATCACGACGCGGTCGCCGGGGCGCACGCCGAGACGGCCGATCTCGTCGCGGTTGTGGAGCGTGACGTTCGACACGACGACGCCGCCGACGGTGACGGGGGTGAGCCTTCCCACGGGGGTCAGCTTGCCGGTGCGGCCGACCTGGATGTCGATCGCTTCCAATGTGGTCTGCGCGCGTTCGGCGGGGAATTTATGCGCGATGGCCCAGCGCGGCGCCTTGGCGACGAAGCCCAGCCTTTGCTGCCAGTCGAGCCGGTCGATCTTGTAGACGACGCCGTCGATATCATAGTCCATCTCGGCGCGGCGGCGCTCGATTTCGGCATAGTGCGCGAGGAGGGCGGCGACGCTGTCGGCACGTTTCAGGAGCGGCGAGACGGGCACGCCCCAGCCCTCGATCGCCTTCATCACCGCATATTGCGTATCGGCGGGCAGCGCGCTCACCTCGCCCCAGCCATGCGCGAGGAAGCGCAGCGGGCGCGATGCGGTGACGCTCGCATCCTTCTGGCGCAGCGATCCGGCGGCAGCGTTGCGCGGGTTGGCGAACTGGCGCGCCTTTTCCGGGTCTTCGGCTTCGGCGAGCAGCCGCGCGTTGAGCGCGGTGAAATCGGCCTTCGCCATATAGACCTCGCCGCGAATCTCGAAGACGTCGGGGGCATCGCCCCTTAATTCCTGCGGGATGTCGGCGATGTGGCGGACGTTCGCGGTGACATCCTCTCCGACGCTGCCGTCGCCGCGCGTCGCCGCCTGGATCAGCTTGCCCTTCTCGTAACGCAGCGAGCAGGAGAGGCCGTCGATCTTGTCCTCGGCGGTCATTGCGACGACCGCGTCGGCACCCAGGTTGAGGAAACGCCGCACGCGCGCGGCGAATTCCTCGACATCCTCCGCCGAAAAGGCGTTGTCGAGGCTCATCATCCGCACCGCATGGGCAATCTTGGCGAGCGGCGACGCCTCGACCGCCGCGCCGACGAGCCGGTTCGGGCTGTCGGCGCGGATCAGATGCGGGAAAGCCTCCTCGATCGCGTTGTTGCGGCGAACGAGCGCGTCATAGTCGGCATCCGAAATCTCGGGCGAATCCTCGGCGTGATAGAGTTTGTTATGATGGGCGATCTGCTTCGCCAGCCGCATCAATTCATTGGCGGCATCGGCCTCGGACAGCGATTCGATTTCGGTCATGCACCGGTCTTTGCCACCGGCTTGAATTCGGCGCGAGTACCAAATCCTGCGATAAGCGGGCGCCCCCTTTTGATCGCGTCCTGCACCGCGGGGAGCTTCAGCGAGGCGGCGTGCGCTTCCTTGCTCTCCCACAATTCGACGATCCAGATCGCGTCGGGGTTCGCGCTGTCCTCGCCGATCAGATAGGCGATGTTGCCGGGCATTTCGCCCGTGCCTTCGGACAGGATCGCGACCAGTTCGGCGCGCTTTCCGGGCTGCGCCATCATCTGGCCGAGCAGGCCGTATTGCGGATCGGCTTCTTCCATCCTTGCCTCCAGGGCATCAAGTTTCGTCGCGGGCAACAGCACCGCCGCCGTCGCCAACAGCGCGGCCAGATGCTCGCGCCGGTTCATTTCGCGATCGCCAGCACATGCACCTCGCGCCGGATGCGAAAGCCGAGCGATTCATAAAGCCCGATCGCGCCCGCATTGTCGGCGTAGCTGTGCAGGAAGGGCGTCTCGCCGCGCGCGACCATCTGGCGCATGACATGGCCGATCAGCGTGCGCGCGAGCCCGCGTCCGCGGCAATCCGCCCATGTCGCGACGCCGCTGACCTCGGCCATGCCGGGCACGAGGATTCTTTGCCCGGCCATCGCGAGCAGGCGCCCCTCTTCGCGAATGCCGAAGAAAGGGCCGTAGCGATGCGTTTTCGGCCCCCACGGCCCCGGCCGGGCATGGTCGGCGAGCGCCGCCATTTCGGGGGCGTCGCCATCGCCGAGCGCGATGATCGCGGGTTCGCCCGGACGCGCCGGGGGCGCCGCGCCATCGGCGACCATCTGCGCGAGCACCGCCCGCTTCACCCCGCGCGTGCCGGGGGGCAGCGGCCACGGTGCGCCCTCGACGATCCACAATTCGCCATCGGCGGGCACCAGTGCCGCGAGCGCCGCCTGCGCATCATCGCCAGCGTCGGCGGCGGCCCCGAAGACGCCATACCCCCGATCGATCCGCATCGCGCGCGCATCGCCCTCGGCGAGATGCGCCTGCCGGCCGGTGAGCATCGACCAGACCGGGCGGTCGAGGGGGTGCGACGCTGTCATGCCGCCCCGGCGATCATTGCAAGGGGTCCTCACCAAATCTCGCCCAAAGCTTCGGATAGCGTGCGGACAACTGCTCTGGATCCTCAACGAATGGCTCGCCGTTTGGCTCCGACGGATAGAGTGATCCCTTTTCCTTGGGCAGGTCGGTTATCGGCTTACCCGTTCGTTCGGTCCAGATATCGGCAAAAAGATAGGAAAACTCTTCGAAACTAGCATCGCCCTCGTAACCGGCAGGGATGATGTCGGCCAGACTGTCCGGGTCAGCCGATACCTGTTCAAAGACACTCTTGCCATTTGAAATGAGCCATTTGCGAAAGTCCTCAAAGGCGTCGTCACTGGCACCTCCTTGCGCGACATAGGCTGCGCCCCACAAATCCCAGTTGTAGCTCTGCGCCATAAGGCGATCATTGACGCGAATGAAGCTTTCGAGATCGGGGGTCGACAGCGTATCGAGCCGCCGTCGCAGTTCGGCGAGCTGCCGCTGATCACCCCTGTGCGCAGGGTTTGTGGCTTCAATGACACTCCAAAATTCGGCCTCTTGCCCAGCACTGTCTCCAGACCAATTCGTCGATGTCGATGGAACATCCAAAGACCTTGCCCGGCCATTTTGAACGGCAAAGAACAGGCCCACGACGAGTATCGCAGCAACCACTGCCAAAATTCCGAGGTTCATTCGCCGCCTCCATTGCATCACACCACCTCCAGCAACCGCTCCGCCTGCGCGCGTGCCTCGTCGGTCACCTCGGCCCCCGACAGCATCCGCGCGATCTCTTCGCGGCGGCCCGGTTCGTCGAGCGCGTGGACGCTGGTGCGAGTGACCACCCCCTCGCTCGATTTGGCGATGATGAAATGCGCGGCGCCCTTTGCCGCAACCTGGGGCGAGTGCGTCACCGCGAGCAATTGCTTGCCCGCGCCTGCCAGCCTTGCCAACCGCTCGCCGATCGCGCTCGCCACCGCGCCGCCGACGCCCCGGTCGATCTCGTCGAAGATGATCGTGCCGGCCCCGCCCTCTTCGGCGAGCGCGACCTTCAGCGCGAGGATGAAGCGCGAGAGTTCGCCGCCCGAGGCAATTTTTGCGAGCGGCGCGAAGGGCGCGCCGGGATTGGTCGAGATGAGGAATTCGACGCGGTCCATGCCCTCTGGCCCCCAGCGGTCGGCGGGAAGCCGTTCGATGAGCGTCTGGAAGCGCGCGGCGTCGAGCTTGAGCGGCACGAGTTCGCCCGCGACCGCGGTGTCGAGACGGATGGCCGCCTTCGCGCGCTGGTCGGAAAGGGCTGTCGCGGCATGGGTATAGGCCGATGCCGTCTCGGCGACGGCGGCTTCGAGCTTCGCGAGCCCGGCGCTGCCGCCCTCGATCGCGTCGAGCCGCGCGGCGAGCGTACCCGTCAATTCTGCAAGCTCGTCGGGCTGAACATTATGCTTGCGCGCCATCGCACGCAATTCGAACAATCGCGTCTCGGTCGCCTCAAGCCGTTCGGGGTCATATTCCATCGCACGCGCCGCTTCGTGCAGCTTGCCCTCCGCCTCATCGGCCTCGATGATCGCGCGATCGAGCCCTGCGAGCGCCTCGGCGAGCAGCGGATGATCGCCCGCGAGCCGGTCGAGCCGCCGCGCCGCCGCGCGCAACTGCGCGGGACCGCTATCGCTGCCCTCGAACGCTTCCATGATCGCGCCGAGATCGCCGGCCAGCCGCTCGCCCTTCTGCATCGCGGCGCGCGCTTCGGCGAGTTCGGCTTCCTCGCCGGGCTGGGAGCCAAGCGCCTGCAATTCGGTGACGCAATGCGCGAGCCACTCACGGTCTCGTTCGGCTGCGGAGATGGCGGCGCGGGCGGCGGCAAGCTGCTCCTCGGCGGCGCGCCACGCGGCATGCGCCGCGGCGACGGCGCGCGTGTCGGCACGCGCATAGACGTCGAGCAGCACGCGATGTCCTGCGGGCGCGAGCAGCCCGCGATCGTCATGCTGGCCGTGGATTTCGACCAGATGCCCGCCCACCTCGCGCAGCAGGGCGGCCGAACAGGGCTGGTCGTTCAGGAAGGCGCGGCTGCCGCCATCGGCCTTCAACGTGCGGCGGATCAGCAGCGGTTCGCCCGCCTCCAGCGCGATCTCGTTATCGGCAAGCAGCGCCGCAAGCGGCGTATCCGCCGTGGGCGGCGCGAAGCTCGCGGTCACCTGCGCCTTGTCGCTGCCCTGCCGCACCAGCGCGCTGTCGGCGCGCGCGCCGAGCGCGAGCCCGAGCGCGTCGAGCAGGATCGATTTGCCCGCCCCCGTTTCGCCGGTGAGCACGCCGAGCCCCGCCTCGAATTCAAGGTCGAGCCGTTCGATCAGAACGATATTGGCGATGGACAAAGCGGTCAGCACGGGCCGTCCTTACCGCAGAACAAAGGCAGAATCTATTCCCGCCGCGATCAGGCGCTCGGCGCGTGCCTCTGCATCAGCTTGTAGGCGCGCTCATACCATTCATTGCCCGGATAGTTGGCACCGAGCACGGCGGCCGACTTTTTCGCCTCGGCCGGAATACCGAGCGCGAGATAGGATTCGGTCAGGCGATAAAGCGCTTCGGGCGCGTGGCTGGTCGTCTGATATTTGTCGACGACTTCGCGAAAGCGAATCGACGCGGCAAGCCAGTTCGAGCTGCGCTGGTAGAAACGGCCGATTTCCATTTCCTTGCCCGCGAGATGGTCCTGCACCAGGTCGACCTTCAGCCGCGCGTCGGCGGCATAGCGGCTGTCGGGATAGCGGCGGATGATCTCGCCCAGCGCGGCGCTGGCCTGCTGGGTGATTTTCTGGTCGCGGGTCACGTCGCTGATCTGCTCATAATAGGAAAGGCCGATCAGATAATAGGCGTAGGGCGCATCCTTGTTGCCCGGATGAATCGCGAGGAAACGCTGCGCGGCTTCGATCGCCGGTGTGTATTCGCGGTCCATATAATAGC
Organism: Sphingopyxis sp. JAI108; assembly: GCF_013410105.1. Lineage (GTDB taxonomy): Bacteria > Pseudomonadota > Alphaproteobacteria > Sphingomonadales > Sphingomonadaceae > Sphingopyxis > Sphingopyxis chilensis. The sequence goes on along the minus strand of NZ_JACCCJ010000001.1, from coordinate 586,935 downwards.
TGAACGAGCTCATCAGCTGCGCGCGGCGCGCCCAGGGCGAATAGGGATGCTGGCGCTCGACCTCGTCGAACAGCGCCGCCGCCAGCCCATATTGCTTGCGGTCGAGCCGGTCCTGCGCCGCGCGGTACAGCGTATTGACATCGCGCGCGACGTAACGCGTGTCCTGCTTGACCCCGCCGCCACCGGCGCAGGCCGCCAGCATCGGGGGGATCACGAGAGCGGCGGCGACGAGGCGCGTCGTGGCGCGCAAGGAGGAACGCTGAGTCATGCGCGCGGTATAGCCACAGCGTGGATGAACGCAAAATAAATGATGGGGCCCCCGGTCGCGTTTCCAGGGGGCCAGATCAGCCCGTTTTGACGACGCAGCCCTCCGGCGCGTCGGCTGGCGTCGGCACGCGGCGCGCGGTCTTGATCGTCACTTGCGGTTCGAGCATCTGGCCGACCATCACGCCTTCGCCCGCGGTGGGCGAGATCGGCGCGTTGAAGATCGCCTCCGCCACCTCGGCGCCGCCGACAATTTCGCCGAACACGGCAAAGCCGGCGCCGTCACCGCCCGGCGCATCGCTGTCGAATCCCTTGATGTCGGACAGGAGCAGGAAGAAATCGCTCGTCGCGTCGCCGGGGTTGAGCCGCGCCATCGACAGGGCGCCCTTGCAGTTGGTGAGGCCGGTGGTCGCCGTCGGCTCGTGCGCGATGGGCGGGAAACTCCGGCGCGCGTCGCCGCGGTTGCCCGCCTGGATAAGCTGGTTCGCCGGGCCCCAGCTCTTCGTCGAGCGGTAGAATTTGAATCCGTCCATCCGTTTTGCGTCGACATAGCGGAGGAAATTCGCCGCGGTGACCGGCGCGCGCTTGTCCTCGATCCGCAAGGTAATCGTGCCAAGGTCGGTGACGAGCGCCACATAGGGCCGCGTGTCGGCTTCGACCACCGGCGTGACAGGCACCGGGACCGAGGGGATGGGCGGCGGCAATTGGGTCGCCTGCGGCGGAACGGCCGGCGATTGGGCGGCAAGTGCGATGGCGGTGAGGATCGTGAGCATGGCCGATACATAGACAAAGAAAGCAGGCGCTGGCGACCCCCGATTGAGCCAGCGGCGACGAGCGCGTGATTGGAAAAGGCACCGAGCCGGGCTAGGCACGTGCGCCAGGAATAAAGCGAAGAAGAGGAAACCGATGTCCGAGACGCCGAACCGCGACGCCGCGCCCGAACCCGCGCCTGCCTCGCCCGCCGCCGCGGCCGGATCGCGCCTGCTGCGCTACCTGCCGCTTATCACCGTCGCGCATTTCCTGATCGGCCTGCCGGCGCTGATTGCATCGCTCGCGCTCGCTTATTTCGCTTTCGTGCAGGCCGACGCGACGCAAAAGATGCAGACCGGCGGCGTCATGCCCTTCGTCACGTTCGGCACAAGCAACGGGGACGAGGAGGGTAATCAGGATATAGCGCTGACGCTGACGAACAATGGCGTCGGCCCCGCGATCCTCGGCCCCATCGAAATCCGCTACGAAGGCAAGCCGATAACCACCCCGGTCGACTTGCTCAGGGCATGCTGCACGGAAAGCGAGGCGCGCGCCTTGCGCTTTTCGACCTCGCCTTCGACCGGGATCGCGGTGCGGCCCGGCGAAACCATCGAATTCGTCAGTTTCCCGCGCACCCCCGCATCGGAGAAGGTCTGGCAGACATTCAACAAGGAGCGATGGAAGCTCGAGGTTCGCTCCTGCTATTGCTCGATCTTCAACGATTGCTGGATCACCGAAGGCATGCAGGGGTTGCCCAAGGCGGTCAACAAATGCCCCGCCGACTGGTCGCTCTATCGCGAGGATGCGGGAAACCGGATTGCCGGGGTCGATCCCAAGTAATTCAACCAGTCGGTTGACAATAAGGTCCGGCTGTGCATATTCAACGACATGGTTGAATATGATTCGCACACCCTCGACACGATCTTCCACGCGCTGGGCGATACGACGCGCCGCGCGATGCTGGGCGAACTCGCCGCCGGTGAACGCACCGTCGGCGAACTCGCCAAGCCGTTCGCGATGTCGCTTGCCGCAGCGTCGAAACATATCAAGGTCCTCGAGGCCGCCGGGCTGGTCCGCCGCGACATCCGTGGCCGCACCCACGTCTGCAGCCTCGATCCCGTTCCGCTGATGCGTGCCGATCAGTGGATCGGCATCTACCGGCGCTTCTGGACCGATCGCCTCGATGTGCTCGAGAAAATCCTGCGCGCCGACGCGGCCGCGCCGCCGCCCCCAAGAAACCCCTCCCCGGGAAAGAAGGAGAATGACGATGACGACGATGCTTGACCATGACCGTTACGGGGTGCTCACCGAGCCCGCGACACTGACGATCACCCGCCTGCTTTCCGGCCCGGTCGACCGGATCTGGGCCTATCTCATCGACGGCGATCTGCGTCGCCAGTGGCTGGCGGCGGGCGCGATGGAGGAAAGGGTCGGCGCTCCGGTCGATCTCGTCTGGCGCAACGACGAGCTTACCGATCCGCCGGGCACGCGCCCCGACGGTTTCGGCGACGAACACCGGATGCTCTGCGAAGTCGTCGCGATCGACGCCCCGCGCCTCCTGTCGATCAGTTGGGGCAGCACCGGCGGCGTCACCTTCACGCTCGACGAAAAGGGCGACGAGGTGCTGCTGACCATCGTCCACAAGCGGATCGAGGATCCCGAGGTGCGGCTCAACGTCAGCGCGGGCTGGCACGCGCACCTCGACGTGCTCGAAGCGCGCGCGCGCGGAACGCAGGCGGCGCCGCACTGGGACAATTGGGTCCGGCTGCGCGACGCCTATGCCGAGCGGCTGTTCGGCTGATTTGCCTGCGATTCCGAAGGAAAGGGCCGCACAAGCGGCCCTTTCCATGTGGCTGAAACGACCGATTGCGGACGCCCTTCTCCCCTCCCGCTTGCGGGAGGAGAAATCCGTTCATGACCTCAACGGCGGCTCCCCACCCCAAAGCCGCCATTCCATCCCAACAAAAAAAAGGGCCGCCTTTCGGCAGCCCCTTCTCTTTTCCTTGATGGAAGGATTAGTCCTTCAGGAAGTCGGGCACATGGCCCTGGTCTTCCGGACCGTCTTCCGAGCGCTCGCGGCGCGGGCCGCGGTCGGCGCCGCCGTCACGGCGCGGGCCACGGTCGCGGTCACGACCGCCGCCGCCACGCGGGCCGCGGTCGCCGTCACGGCGCGGACCACGATCGCCGCGCGGTTCGCGGGGTTCGCGGGCCGGACGCGTGTCTTCCAGTTCCTCGCCGGTTTCCTGATCAACGACGCGCATCGACAGGCGAACCTTGCCGCGCGGATCGATCTCGAGGACCTTGACCTTGACTTCCTGACCTTCGGAAAGGACGTCGGCGACCTTCTCGACGCGCTCATTCTTGATTTCGCTGACGTGGACGAGACCGTCCTTGCCACCCATGAAATTCACGAACGCACCGAAATCGACGAGGTTGACGACCTTGCCGTCATAGATCTTGCCGACTTCGGCTTCCTCGACGATGCCGCTGATCCACTTGCGGGCGGCGTCGATCTGGTCGAGGTCGCTCGACGAGATTTTGATCAGGCCTTCGTCGTCGATGTCGACCTTCGCGCCGGTGGTCGCGACGATCTCGCGGATCACCTTGCCGCCGGTGCCGATGACGTCGCGGATCTTCGCCTTGTCGATCTGCATCGTCTCGATACGCGGCGCGTGCGCCGACAATTCGCTGCGGGCTTCGCCGAGCGCCTTGTTCATCTCGCCGAGGATGTGCGCGCGGCCTTCCTTGGCCTGGTTCAGCGCGGCTTCGAAGATCTCGCGCGTGATGCCCGCGATCTTGATGTCCATCTGCATCGTGGTGATGCCTTCCGACGTGCCCGCGACCTTGAAGTCCATGTCGCCGAGGTGATCCTCGTCGCCCAGGATGTCCGACAGGATCGCATAATCCTTGCCTTCGAGGATCAGGCCCATGGCGATGCCCGAGACGGGACGCTTGATCGGCACGCCGGCGTCCATCATCGCGAGCGAACCGCCGCACACCGACGCCATCGACGACGAGCCGTTCGACTCGGTGATGTCGCTGGTCAGACGGATCGTGTAGGGGAATTCGTCCTTGGTCGGCAGCACGGGGTGCAGCGCACGCCATGCCAGCTTGCCGTGACCGACTTCGCGGCGGCCCGGCGCGCCGAAGCGGCCGACTTCGCCGACCGAATAGGGCGGGAAGTTATAGTGCAGCATGAAGTTCTGGTACGACAGGCCGTTGAGGCCGTCGATCATCTGCTCCGCATCCTTGGTGCCCAGCGTGGCGGTCGCGATCGTCTGCGTCTCGCCGCGCGTGAACAGCGCCGAGCCGTGCGCACGCGGCAGGAAGTGCGTTTCGGCCACGATCGGACGGATCTGCGTCGTCGTGCGGCCGTCGATGCGCTTGCCGTCCTTTAGGATGGCGCCGCGGACGATTTCGGCTTCGAGCTTCTTGGTCAGCTTGATGCCGGCCATGACTTCCTGCGGCGCGAGACCGTCTTCAGTGAACTGCGCCTTCGCCTTCGCGCGCGCTTCGTTGAGCGCGTTCGAGCGGGCCGACTTGTCGGTCAACTTGTAGGCGGCGGCAATGTCCTTGCCGATCAGCTTCTTCAGCTTGTCCTTGATGCCGGCATTGTCGTCCGACGAAGCGACTTCCCACGGATCCTTCGCGGCCTGTTCGGCGAGCTTGACGACCGCCTTGACGACTTCCTTGCACGCATCGTGCGCGAAGAGGACGGCGCCGAGCATGATCTCTTCCGACAGCTCATTGGCTTCGGATTCGACCATCATCACCGCGTCGTAGGTGGCGGCGACGACAAGGTCGAGGTCGCCTTCGGCAACCTGCGCGTCGGTCGGGTTCAGGATATATTCGCCGTCGACATAGCCGACGCGCGCGGCGCCGATCGGGCCCATGAACGGCACGCCCGAGATGGTGAGCGCGGCCGACGCGGCGACCATCGCGAGGATGTCGGGCTCGTTATGGCCGTCATAGCTCAGAACCTGGGCAATGGCGTTGATTTCGTTGTAGAAACCTTCGGGGAACAGCGGGCGGATCGGGCGGTCGATCAGGCGGCTGACCAGCGTTTCCTTTTCGGTCGCGCCGCGTTCGCGCTTGAAGAAACCGCCCGGGATGCGGCCGGCGGCCGAATATTTTTCCTGATAATGGACGGTGAGCGGGAAGAAGTCTTGCCCGTCCTTGACCGACTTGGCGGCGGTCACGGCGCACAGGACGACCGTTTCGCCCAGCGTCGCCATCACGGCGCCGTCGGCCTGGCGGGCAACCTTGCCCGTTTCGAGCGTCAGCGTTTCACCGCCCCACTCGATCGATACTTTTTTCACGTCAAACATGTGGTTTCCTTCGCCCGCCGAGCCCTATGCCGGGCGGGGCCTCTGTGTCCGGGCAATCCGGCCCGGGGCGGTGTAGGGCGTCTGTCTGCCCTATGGCGGTCCCGCCGGATGCGGGAGCGGCCCTGTGACCCCGGGCATCATGCGCGGGGCCAATATGACAGCGGCCCCGGAAGTCCGGGGCCGCCAGAAATTCTTATTTGCGGAGACCAAGCTTCGCGATCAGCGCCTGATAGCGGCCCTCGTCCTTCTTCTTCAGATAGTCGAGGAGGCTGCGGCGCTTGTTGACCATCATCAGAAGGCCGCGGCGGCTGTGATTGTCCTTGTGGTGCGCCTTGAAGTGGGCGGTCAGCGTGTTGATGCGGTCGGTCAGGATTGCGACCTGCACTTCCGGCGAACCGGTGTCGCCCTTTGCACGGGCATTGTCATTGATGACTTCGGTTTTGCGCTCGGCGGTAATCGACATATTCAGACTTCCTTCGAACATCCTTGTTTAAATGTTGAAGCCCCGGACGACTTTCAGCGTTCCCGCCAAAGCCTCGATCAGGGCAACGGGACGCATGTCGCTGTCCCTTCCCCAATAGAGCCCGTCATCCGCGCTTACCCCGGTCCAGACGCGACCCTGACGGATCGCCCCTGCCGCTTCCGGGGAAAGGTTCAGAGCCGGGATGTCGACCAGCCCTGCCTCGAGCGGCAGAATAATTTCTGATTGGGCGGCCCCTTGGCCGAAAGCGTTCAATTTGTCCAGCGAAATCGCCTGTTCGAGCGTGAACGGCCCGGCTTTCGTGCGGCGGAGCATCGTGACATGCCCGACGGAGCCGACGGCGCGTGCGATGTCGCGCGCAAGGCTTCGGATATAGGTGCCCTTCGAGACATGCGCGGTGAGTGTGATCGATTCGAGCGGGCCTTCCCCGCGCTCGTCACCCCGGAGAGAGAAAATGGTAACGCTGCGCGCCTTCATCTCGACCGCTTCGCCCTTGCGCGCGAGGTCATAGGCCCGCTGGCCGTCGATCTTGATCGCCGAATAGGCGGGCGGCACCTGCTCGATCGGCCCGGTGAAGCGCGGCACCACCGCCTCGATGTCCGCCAGCGTCGGTCGCACGTCGCTCGTCGCGACTACTTCGCCCTCGGCATCGAGACCGGCGGTCTCGGTTCCGAACGCGATCGTGAAGTCATAGGTCTTGCTCGCATCGAGCATCCGGCCGCACAGCTTCGTCGCCTCGCCGAGCGCGATCGGGAGCACGCCCGACGCGAGCGGGTCGAGCGTCCCGCCATGGCCGACCTTGACCTTGCCCAGCCCCGCTTCGCGGCACACGCGCTTGACCGCGCCGACCGCCTGCGTCGATCCGAGCCCCACGGGTTTGTCGAGAATGATCCAGCCGTTCATCCCGCGCCGCTAGAGCATTTTCAAGTCAGGTGGAACCTGACGGTTCGTAAAATGCGGAAGATAAAAATCGCGGACACGCCGCTGTCAATCTTGCGCGGCCTTTTCGGCCTCGCGCGCCGCCTTGCGCTCTTCCTTCGACGGCGGCGGCCCCGATGTGACAAAAGAGGTCAGCGGGCAGCGTTCGCCGCGAACGATGATCGACGCGAACTTGTCGAGCCGCCCGGCACCACGCGTTTCGACGCCGATGGCGTGCGCGAAATCGACGTCGCGGCAGATGCCGATGAAGGTGCCGTAATACCAGTTGCGTCGGCGATCCTGAATCCAGATGCCGCGATCGCGGTCGGCCTGCCAGTTGCGGATCGAGCTATCGCTGGGGAAGACGATGCTCGCCTCGACACCGAGCGCGCGCGGTTCCTCGGCGGGCTCGATGGCCGCCGCCGCAGAAAGGGGAAGCAGCAAGGCGGCCAGGGAGAGTGCGAGTTTCTTCATGACGACTCGCGTAGCAGAGCGAGGCTGAACCGGTGCTGACCTCTGCCCGTTACCCCGTCCACTCATCCGCGAGCAGCGACCAGAGCCCGGTGTCGCGAACATATCCCGTCCAGGTGATGCGCTCGGAACGCAGCACGCCTTCTTTCGTGCAGCCAAGCTTGGCGACCGCAGCCTGGCTGCGCTTGTTCCGCTCGTCGATGCGGAACTCGATACGGCGGATGCCGGCCGCGAACGCGTGATCGATCATCAGCTTTTTGATCCGCGTGTTGAGCCCCGTCCCCCGCGCGTCGGGGTGGATATAGCTGTTACCGATCTCGACCGTTTGCGCAGAGACGTCGGGCCGCAAATAGGCGGTCATGCCGACAAGCGTATCGCCGTCGAAAATCGCGTAGGCCATACGGCTCGCATGCCCGACCAGCGCATCGAACGCGGCATCGAAATGCTCGGGATCGAAACTCGACGAATAGATCGTCCAGATGTCGGCATCGGCGGCGCAGGCGGCGCGCAGCGCCTTGCGATGCGGCTCCGCCAGTTTGACGAGTTTCAGACCGCCATCGGCGAGCTCGGCATAGAGCCGGTCAAGCATCGGCGAGCGCCCCGGCAGCCTCGCGCCGCTTGGCCATGAAATGCCGCCGGCACATCGCGATATAGCGGTCGTTGCCGCCGATTTCGGTCTGTGCGCCCTCGACCACCGCGCGGCCCGCTTCATCAACGCGCAGGTTCATCGTCGCCTTGCGCCCGCATTCGCACACGGCCTTCAATTCGACGAGCGCGTCGGCGATGCCGAGCAGCGCCGCCGATCCGGGGAAGAGGTTGGCGGCAAAGTCGGTGCGGAGGCCATAACAAAGCACCGGAATATTCGCCTCGTCGGCGAGGCGCGCCAATTGCAGCACCTGCTCGCGCGACAGGAATTGCGCCTCGTCGACGAGCACGCAGGCAAGCGGGCGCTGCCCATTCTCTTCGCCGACCGCCGCGAACAAGTCGCTGTCGGGGTCGAACTTGTGCGCCTCGGCCATCAGCCCGATGCGGCTCGTCACTTGCCCCTGCCCGTAGCGGTCGTCGAGCGCCGCGGTCCACAGCATCGTTTCCATGCCGCGCTCGCGATAGTTGAAATCCGCCTGCAACAGCGTCGTCGACTTGCCCGCATTCATGCTGGCATAATAGAAATAGAGCTTGGCCATGCGTGCGCGATAACCTGCATATCGACCCTCGTCACCGTGGAATCGGGGGGACAACTTGACTCGACCACGCCCCCTGTCATGCTGCACGCCAAAGAGTGCAGCATATTCAGTGGGGAGAGCTGCGATGCGATTGATGCCGGTGACCGACGCGATGTTCCTGTGGGGGGAGAGCCGCGAGACGCCGATGCACATCGGCGGCATCAATCTCTACACGCTGCCCGACGGGGTCGACGAGACCGAGTGGCTGCACGAGCAGCTCGCGCTGCTCCGCCAGTCGGAGGGCCTCAGGCGGCCGTTCAGCGAGGTGCTGAAACTGACGCCGTTTGGCCAGTATGGCCCGATCCGCCTCGAGCCCGATCGCGACATCGACATGCATTACCATGTCCGCGCCGCCGCACTGCCCAAGCCGGGGCGCTACCGCGAGATGTTCGAACTAGCCTCGCGGCTTCATTCTGGACTGCTCGACCGCACCCGGCCGCTCTGGGAAATCACGCTGATCTCGGGCCTTCCCAACCGCCAGATCGCGACCTTCAAGAAGGTGCACCACGCGCTGATGGACGGCGCCGCAAGCATCCATTTCTATAATTCGATGCTGTCGGCGGACCCAGGGGAACGGCGCGCCGCATCGCCGCTCTCGGTCGAAGCCTATGAAGCCTATAAGCGCCTGTTCCCGCCGCCGAAAAAGCCCGCGCGCCCCAGCCTGACCGACATCAAGGCGATCGGCGATTTCCTGAAGGAGCAATGGGGCAACAGCGTCGGGGTGACGAAGGCGATGAACCAGTATCTCGCCGCGATGTTCGGCATCGGCGGCGAGGGCCTCGCGACGCCCTTTGCCGGGGTGCCGCGCACCAGCTTCAACCGCAACATCACCGGCGCGCGCCGTTTCGTCGCGCAAAGCTGGTCGCTCGAGCGCGTGCGCGCGATGGGCAAGGCCTATGACGGCACGATCAACGACGCGGTGCTCGGCATGTGCGCGGGGGCGATGCGCAAATATCTCCAGTCGCTGAACGAACTGCCCGACAAGCCATTGAAAGCCATGGCGCCGGTGTCGATCCGGCCCAAGGACGATATCGATTCGGGCAATTCGGTCGCATCGGTGACCGCGAACCTCGCGACGCATATCGACGATCCGGCGACGCGCATGGCGATGATCCAGGAATCGATGAATTCGGCGAAGGCGCAGCTCCGCGCGATGACCGCGGCGCAGATCCAGCTCTATACCGCGATCACCAGCTTTCCCATGATGCTCACCGCGCTCACCCGCACCGCCGACAAATTCCCCGCTTACTCGGTGACGATCTCGAACGTCCCCGGCCCGCGCGAGCAGATGTACTGGAACGGCGCGCGGCTCGACGGCATGTACCCCGCGAGCATCCCCGTCGATGGCATGGCGATGAACATCACGCAGGTTTCGAATTTCAGGAACATCGACTTCGGCATCACCGCCTGCCGCCGCAGCGTGCCGCACGCGCAGCGGATGATCGACTATCTGGAGGAAGCGCTGGTCGAACTGGAAGCGGCAGCGGGGATCAAGAAGGGGAAATAGCCTTCCCTGTCATTGCGAGCGAAGCGAAGCAATCTCCCGCCCTCGTCCGGACATGCCGTGCGCTGGGGATTGCTTCGTCGTGCGCTCCTCGCAATGACGGAGCGGGAAGGTGGCCTTACTCCCCCTCGCCTTCGGGCGCCGTCAGATCACGCGCCACCTTCGGATCGCGCAGCAATTTGTCGATATGACTCGCCTCGTCGAAGCTTTCGTCGCTCAGAAATTTCAGTTTCGCGGCATATTTCATGCTCATCTTTTCGGCGACGCTCTTTTGCAGCCAGGCGGTGTTGGTGCGCAGCGCCTTCAGCACCGCTTCCTCGTCCTTGCCGAGCAACGGCTTCACAAAGACGGTCGCGTGGCGAAGGTCGGGCGACATGCGGACTTCGGTAATGCTCACCGGATGCTTGGTGAGCAGGTCGTCGTGGACGTCGCCGCGCGCGAGGATTTCGGAGAGAATATGGCGCACCTGCTCGCCGACGCGCAGCACGCGAACCGAGGGGCCGCTGTCCCTTTTCCGATCCTTTTCGGGTTTCATGGCTCGGCTTTCTCCAACTGGTCGAGCTTGTCGACGATCCGGGCGATCGAACGCATGTTGCGCGCCGTGCCCTTATGTTCCAACCGCCGTTCGATCAGCCGCGCGGTCAATTTGCTGTCGGCGACGCCCTCGCCATAATCGATATAAAGGGCGCGGTCACCGAGCGCGAGGCGCTCGTTCGGCTTGATCCACTTGTCGGCCGCCAGCGCGTCGAACTGCGCCTGGGTCGGCTGGCCGTCGAGGAACATGGTGTGGACGAACCTGTCCTCGTTCGTGCCGGCGAAGGGATTATCGGCGATCGCCGCGGCAAGCTCGTCGCGGCTGCGAACCAACGCGGCGCACCGCATGTCGAAGCGGTCATCGACCATCAGCGTCAGCTTCTCCTCAAGCCCGCGCGTCGGACGCGCGGGGTGCGAGAAGATGACATTGCCGCTGGCGACGACGGTTTCGACGTCGGAGAACCCTTCCGCCTCGAATGCCGCACGCAGGTCGGCCATCGTCAGCCGGTTGCCGCCGACGTTGATGCTACCGAATAGGGCCACATAGCGAGCCATGCCGGCACCCCCGCTGCTCCGCAAAGCGGACGCTTTTTACAGCGTCCGTTCGCGCAGTTCGACTTCGAAGACTTCGAGATGGTCGCCCGCCTTGATGTCGTTCGTATCGGCGAGCACCACACCGCATTCGAGACCGGCGCGCACTTCGGCAACATCGTCCTTGAACCGGCGGAGCGACGAGATCGTCGTCGCCGAGACGATGACGTCGTCGCGCGTGAGGCGTGCGTGCAGCCCCTTGCGAATGACGCCTTCGAGCACGAGCAGGCCCGCGGCCTTGTCGCGCTTGCCGGCGGGGAAGACGTCCTTGACCTCGGCGCGGCCGACGACGGTTTCGACGCGTTCCGGACCCAGCTCGCCCGCCATCTCCTTCGCGATCTCGTCGGTCAGGTGGTAGATGACGTCATAGTACATGAAGCGGACTTTTTCGCGGTTCGCAATCTCGCGCGCCTTGGCGTTCGGACGAACGTTGAAGCCGATGATCGGCGCGTTGCTAGCGGCGGCGAGCGTCACGTCGCTCTCGGTGATCGCGCCGGCACCCGACTGGAGCACGCGGACGCGGATCTCGTCGGTCGACAGGCGATTCAGCGCGTTGACGATCGCTTCGACCGACCCCTGCACATCGCCCTTGATGACCACCGGGAACTGGATGACGTTCGCCTTGTCGGCGAGCGCCTCGAACATGCCTTCGAGGCTGACCGGCGCCTGCGCCGTCCGCTTGCGAAGCGCCTGTTCCTGGCGATAGGCGGCGACTTCGCGGGCGCGCGCCTCATTCTCGACGACGGTCAGCGTATCGCCCGCCATCGGCACACCGCCGAGGCCGAGAACCTCGACCGGCAACGACGGGCCGGCCGACTTGATCTGCTCGCCCTTGTCGTTGATCAGCGCGCGAACGCGGCCGCTTTCGGCGCCGCAGACGAAGATGTCGCCGACCTTGAGCGTCCCGCGGCGGACGAGGATCGTCGCGACGGGGCCGCGGCCCTTGTCCAGCTTCGCCTCGACCACCGTGCCTTCCGCGGCGCGGTCGGGGTTGGCTTTCAGTTCCATGATCTCGGCCTGCACCGCGATCGCGTCGAGCAGCTTGTCGAGGCCGGTCTTCTTCAGCGCCGACACTTCGACATTCTGGACGTCGCCGCCCATTTCCTCGACCACCAGCTCATGCTCGAGCAGGCGTTCGCGGACGCGTTGCGGGTTGGCACCTTCCTTGTCGACCTTGTTGATCGCGACGATGATCGGCACGCCTGCCGCCTTGGCATGGGCGATCGCCTCGATCGACTGCGGCTTGAGCCCGTCGTCGGCGGCGACCACCAGGATTACGATGTCGGTCACGTTCGCGCCGCGCTGGCGCATTTCGGTGAACGCCTCGTGGCCCGGCGTATCGAGGAAGGTGACGAGCGACCCATCGGGGGTCTTCACCTGATAGGCGCCGATATGCTGGGTGATGCCGCCGGCCTCGCCCGCGACGACATTCGCGCCGCGAAGCGCGTCGAGCAGGCTGGTCTTGCCGTGGTCGACATGGCCCATGATCGTGACGACGGGCGCGCGCGGCTGAAGCAGCGCGGCATCGTCGACGTCCTGGTCGTGGCGAATGTCGATGTCGCCTTCGCTGACGCGCTTGATCTCGTGCCCGAATTCGGTGACGAGCAGTTCGGCGGTGTCCTGGTCGATCGTTTGGTTGATCGTGACGGGCATGCCCATCTTGAACAGCGCTTTCACCAGGTCGCTGCCCTTTTCGGCCATGCGGTTGGCGAGATCCTGAACCGTGATCGCCTCGGGCACGACGACTTCGCGGACCTGCTTTTCGCGCGGCCCCGACGAAGCGGTGTGCGAGCGCTTTTCCTTTTCGCGAGCGCGCTTCAGCGCGGCGAGGCTGCGCGCACGGGCGCCCTCGTCCTCGTTGAGCGCGCGCGTGACGGTCAGCTTGCCCGACTGGCGGCGATTGTCGGCACCGCGGTTCGCTTTCGGCTCCGGACGCTTGGGTTCGGGGCGCTTCGGCGCCTCGACCGGCGTGAAGCGGCGCGGCGCGGGAGCGGCGCTGGTCGCAGGACGCGCGGCCGGGGCGTCTGCTTGCGGCTGCTCAGCGGCGGCCGCGGGCGCTTCGGCGGCGGGTTCCGGTGCGGCCGGAGCGGGGGCGGGTTCGGCCGCTTCTGCTGCGGCCTGTTCCTGCCGCGCTTCGGCACGGGCCTTCTCTTCATCGGCAGCGCGCGCGCGCGCCGCTTCTTCGCGGCGGCGATTTTCCTCGAGCGCGTTCATGCGCGCTTCTTCGGCCTCGCGCAGCAATTGCGCCTGTCGTTCCTGGCGCGTCATCAAGCTGTCGGGCGCGGCGGCCTTCGGCGCAGCAGGCTTGGGCGCCGGCGCGGGCGCCGGTGCGGGCTCAGGCGCCGGAGCGGCCTGGACCTCTTCGGCCTCGGGTGCCGGGGCGGCTTCGCCCGGACGGCCCAGCACGCGGCGCCGCTTCACCTCGACCACCACCGTATTCCGGCGCCCGTGGCTGAATTGCTGCTGCACCTGTCCGGCCTCGACCGTCCGCTTCAGCCCCAGAGGCTTGCGGGTAAGGGTCGGTTTGTCCTGTTCGTCACTCATCGAAAACCATCATTCCTTCAAAACGCGTCCGAAGCGGCGGTGCTTGTCGGCAACGCCCCAATATTTTCCTCGCCAGAGACTGACGTGGCGTGCGGGTCGGAATCGCGGTTGGCCGCGTCCCTACTCCATCCTGTGAAAAACTGCCAGCGGCTCAAATGCGCCAGCACCCGCGCCGCTGCGCGAGCATCGGTCAAGGCCAGATGCACCGCATTCTCGCGCCCCAATGCCATAGATAGGGTGCCGCGGTCCACCGGCAAGACCAGACCTTCGCGGCCCGAGCCTTCGTCGTCCTCGCCGACGCGCCATGCCTGCGCAAGTTTCTTGCGGCCATCCTCGCCCGCATCGCTCGCGTGGAGGAGCAGGCGGACCTGCCCCTTGCGCGCCGCAGTTTCGATCTTTTCATTGCCGCTGAGCAAGGTACCCGATCGCGACTCCAGCCCCAGCCGGTCGAGCGTCGCGCGCTGAAGCTGCGTCTCGATCCGCGCGCCGAGATCGTCGGGGATCGCGATATGGCCCTCGTGAAGCGCGCGCGCGAGCCCCCCCTTGAGCTTGCCCTTGGCCTGCGCGGCTTCGAGGTCGGCGCGGGAAACGCCGATCCACGCGCCGCGTCCCGGCGCCTTGCCATGGACGTCGGGGGCGATGCTGCCGTCGGGGCCGAGCGCCAGGCGCACGAGCTGCTCCGCCGGCGAAACCTCACCGGTCACGACGCAGCGCCGCTCGGGCACATGCTGGCCGCGCCCCTTTGCGCGGTCGGTTTCGGTCAGCTGATCATTGCGCGGGGTCCGCATCGGCGGCCTCCCCGGTTTGCGGCGCCGCCGCGGGCTCGGTTTCCGGCTCGTCGTCGAACCAGTGCGCGCGTGCCGCCATGATGATCTCGTTGCCCTGCTCTTCGCTCAGGCCATATTCGCCGAGCACGCCGCCCTTGTCCTCGGCGCGCTCGCTGCGCGCCGGGCCACGGCGATTGTCCTGGCGCTTCTTCGCGATCAGCTCGTCGGTCGCAAGGTCGGCGAGGTCGTCGAGCGTCTTGATACCGGCCTTGCCGAGCACGACGAGCATTGCTTCGGTCAGGTGCGGAATGTCGGCAAGCGCGTCCTCGACGCCCAGTTCGCGGCGTTCGGCGCGCGATGCTTCCTCGCGGCGTTCCAGCCCTTCGGCGGCACGGCTCTGCAATTCCTGCGCGAGTTCCTCGTCGAAGCCTTCGATGCTCGCCAGTTCCTCGACCGGCACATAGGCGACTTCTTCGAGCTCACCGAAACCTTCGGCGACGAGCAGCTGCGCGAGCGTTTCGTCGACGTCGAGTTCTTCCTGGAACATCGTCGAGCGCTCGACGAATTCGCGCTGGCGCTTTTCGCTTGCATCGGCCTCGGTCATGATGTCGATCTGGCTGCCGGTGAGCTGGCTGGCGAGACGGACATTCTGGCCGCGGCGACCGATGGCGAGGCTGAGCTGGTCGTCGGGAACGACGACTTCGATGCGGCTGTCATCCTCGTCGATGACGACGCGCTGGACCGTTGCGGGCTGGAGCGCGTTGACGACGAAGGTCGCCGTGTCTTCGGACCAAGGGATGATGTCGATCTTTTCGCCCTGCATTTCCTGGACGACGGCCTGGACGCGGCTGCCCTTCATGCCGACGCACGCGCCGACGGGGTCGATGCTGCCGTCATAGCTGATGACGCCGATCTTCGCGCGCGAACCCGGGTCGCGGGCCGCGGCCTTGATCTCGATGATGCCGTCGTAGATTTCGGGCACTTCCTGCGCGAACAGCTTCTTCATGAAGTCGGGGTGCGCGCGCGACAGGAAAATCTGCGGGCCGCGGTTCTCGCGGCGCACCGACAGGATCAGCGCGCGGACGCGATCACCGACGCGCATCAGTTCGCGCGGGATCTGCTGGTCGCGGCGGATCACGCCTTCGGCGCGGCCGAGGTTGACGACGATGTGGCCGAATTCGACCGATTTCACGACGCCGGTGATGATCTCACCCGCGCGGTCCTTGAATTCCTCATACTGGCGCTCGCGGTCAGCTTCGCGGACCTTCTGGAAGATCACCTGCTTCGCCGACTGCGCGTCGATGCGGCCGAGGTCGACCGCGGGCAGCGGGTCGACGATGAAGTCGCCGAGCTGGGCGTCCTTCTGCAATTTCTGGCCGGCGGCAAGGTCGACCTGCTTGAAATAATCCTCGACCGTCTCGACCACCTCGACGACGCGCCACAAACGGAGGTCGCCGGTCTGCGCATCGAGCTTGGCGCGAATGTCGTTCTCGGCACCATAGCGCGCGCGCGCGGCGCGCTGGATCGCTTCCTCGATCGCCTCGATGACGATGCCCTTGTCGATCATCTTCTCGCTGGCGACGCTGTTGGCGATCGCGAGCAGCTCGGCCTTGTTGGCGGAAATGGCAGTGGCCATCAGTCCTGTCCTTCTTCTTCCATTTCGTCGGCGCCCTCGATCGAGAGCGGAACGGTTGCGGCAATCAATTTGTCGGTGAGAACCAGCTTCGCCGTGTCGATCGCGTCGAACGGCAGCTTGTGCTCCACCCCTTCTTTATCCGAAATCAAAACGACATCGCCGTCGATACCGATCAGTTCGCCATTGAAGCGCTGGCGCCCGTCGCGCTTCTCTTTCAGCGCGATCTTAGCCTCGTGCCCCGCCCAGTCGGCGAAGTCGGCGCGGCGCGTCAGCGGCCGGTCGATGCCCGGCGACGACACCTCGAGCCGGTAGGCGGCATCGATCGGGTCCTTGCCCGCTTCCTCAAGCGCGTCGAGCCGGTCCGAAATGCGGCGCGACAGGTCGGCGCAATCGTCGATCGTCAGCTGGCGCGTCTCGGGCCGCTCGGCCATCACCTGCAGCGTCGGATCGCTGTCGCCGCCGAAGAAAGCGACGCGCACGAGCGCGAGGCCCATGGCCTCGGCTTCGGGCGCGATGATCGCGTGGAGAGCGTCGAAATCGACCAATGAAATTTCCCAATCCGGATGACCGGAAAGCCATGCAGCTATGGCCGCCGCGGCCCGCGGCCCCGACGTCCCAACTGGCTAACCATGTCAAGAAGTGAGCGCGATATAGGCCTTACCGCGTGAGTCGGCAAGGGGAAAGGCGGACGATCGCGGAACCCGGCTGTTTGGCAGCCGGTCGAGGTTGGAAGCGACCGGTTTCGACCGGAAGCCTGCTGGCCGTCAGTACGGACTTTTCGGGGCGGTTCCCGGCCGGGTGAACAGCTTGCCGCGCTCGGCCCAGAAAACGAGCGCGAGGCCGACGACGGCGGAGATCAGGAAGGCATAGGCGAGCGGCAGCGTGGTGCCGTCATATTGCTGGCCGATCGTCGCACCGACCGTCGCCGCGAGCAAAGTCTTGGCGAAGCTCTGATACGATGAGGCAACGCCGGCCATATGACCGAAATCCTCCATCGCGATCGAACCGAAATTGCTGCCGATGAAACCGACGAGGCCGACGTTCACCATCATCAGCGCGGTGAACATCCACAGGGTCTCGGCGCCGCTGAGCGCCGCGACGATCTGCAATATCGACGTCGCCATGAAGGCGAAGACCGCCGATTGCGACACGCGCCGCGCGCCGTACCGCTCGACGATCGCGGCATTCGAGAAATTGGCGATCGCGATGCCCACCGCGACGCAGGCGAAGATCAGCGGGAACATCGCGCGCGCGCCGAACACCTCGGCGATGATCTGTTCGCTGCTGTTGAGATAGCCGTAGAGCGCGCCCTGCATCATCCCCGATGCGATCATATAGCCCGCGGCGCGGCGGTGCCGCGTCACCGTCGCCCAGCCCGCCACCATCGTCCTGAGATCGAGAGGGCGCACATCGGCGGGATCGAGCGTCTCGGGCAGGCGCCGGAGCCAGAACAGCATCACGATCGACATCACCGCGAGCACGATGAAGATCGCGCGCCAGCCCGCCACCGCGGCGATGCCCGCGCCGATCGTCGGCGCAATGATCGGCACGATCATGAAGACGAGGAATATCAGCGACAATCGCTTCGCCATCGCATCGCCCGCGAACAGGTCGCGGATCACCGCGACGACGATGACGCCGAGCGCGGCGCTGACCAGCCCATGGACGAAGCGCAGCGCGAGCAGCATAGCGAAACTGGTTGCCAGACCGCAACCGATCGAGAGCGCCAGATAGGCGAAGAGCGCCGGGACGAGGACACCCTTGCGTCCGAACCGGTCCGAGAGCGGCCCGTAAAGCAGCGACCCGAACCCGATACCGAGCAGATAGATGGAGATGACATGCTGCCGATCGTTGGCGACGGTCACGCCCAGCGTTTCGCCGATCGCGGGCAGTGCGGGCAGCATCGAATCGATGGCGAGCGCATTGAGCGCCATGACCATCGCCATCATGACTACCATTTCACGGGCGCCCGGCAGGCTCCGTTGGGGGGATTGGGCCGGCTTGTGCATGGCAGGAGCCTATGCGCCCAAGCCGCCGCTTTGGATAGCCCCCAAGGCGAAAGGGCATTGCTATGCAAAGAAAAAGGGCCGCCCGATCAAGGCGGCCCTTCGCTTGTTGCCGACGGGCGGGTCAGGCCTGGCGCGTGCCCGTCATCGCCATCGAGCCGAAGGCGCCGGCCTTGATCGTGCCGGTCAGCGCGTCGCCGTCGATCGTCGCTTCGCATTCGAGCGTCATCGGCATCGGCACCTTCATGTTCATCGTCCAGCTCAGCTTGTTGCCGTCGACCTTGCCATTTTCGACGTCGAGCGAACCCATCGCGCCGGCATTCTGCCCGGTGAAGCTGTAGCCGTTGCTGGTGACGGTGAAAACCGACTTCTGGTCGCCCATCGGCGACTTGGTGACGCAATCATAGCTGCCATCGACTTGGGACATTGGGGCTCTCCTTACTGAAACTGATGTTAGTTAGCGGGGGACACCGTTTCCACCGGCAGACCCAATCCGTCAAGCTGCGGTTTCACCACCGCGGCGTCGCCGACGACGACATAGACGAGATCATCGGTGCTCAGCGCCTTTCGCGCCGCTGCATCGACGGCTTCGGGTGTCATCGCTTCATAGGTCGCGGGCAGTTTCTCGTAATAATCGTCGGGGCGATCGAATTTGGCGATCGCGCGCAGCCCGCCGAGCACGTCGCTCGACGTTTCGAAACTGCCGGGCAGTTCGCGAACGCTGCCGTTCACGGTGCGCTGCAATTCCTCCTTGGTCACGCCCTTGTCGCCGAGGAAGGCCTTGAGATCGCTTTGCAGCTCCTTGATCGAATCGCCGGTGCGATCGGCCTGCACCGGCGCCGACACGATCCAGCTGACGCGGTCCTTTTCGCCCGAGACCTGCGTACGCACGCCATAGGACCAGCCCTTCGTCTCGCGCAGGTTCATGTTGAAGCGTGACAGGAAATTGCCGCCGAAAATGTCGTTCGCCGACCGCAGCACTTCCAGCCCGTCGCCGCCCTTCACGTCGAGCACCCTGCCCGCGAGGATCACCGATTGCGGCGCCTTGGGCCGGTCGACGAGCAGGATGCGCGGCTGCGGCTTGGGGATCGCAATCTCGAAATGCTTGCTCGGTTTCGCCGCCGCCGGCGCTTTCCAGTCGCCGAATGTCGCATCGAGTTCCTTCTTCACTTCGGCAAGCGTCGTGTCGCCGACGACAAAGATCCGCGCATTGTCGGGACGGATCCACGCCGAGTGGAAAGCCGCGAGCTGGTCGCGCGTCGCCGCGGTCACCGCCGCCGCATTGCCGAGGCCCGAAGGCGGGATGCCATAGGGATGCTCGGCGCCGTAAAGCGCGGGCATCAGCACGCGGCTCGCGATCGCGCGCGGTTCGTTGAGTTCGGCCTTCAGCCGGTTGAGCTGCTGCGCGCGCACGCGTTCCAGTTCCTTCGCATCGAACGCCGGGTTGCGCACATAATCTGCGAGCAGCGCCAGCGACGCGCGCAAATTCGGCTTGAGCGCGAACAGCCCGAGCGCGGTTTCGTCGGCGTCGGCATAGCCATAGGTCTGCGCGCCGAGCCGCTCCTTCGCTTCGGCAAAGGCGATCGAATCGAGGCTGGTCGTGCCTTCGTCCATCAGGCTGAGCATCAGCGACTGGGTGCCGAGCGCGCTGCGCGGATCGGCGGCATAGCCGGCGTCGAAACTCACCTGGACGTTGACCGTCGGCACCGTCGTCCGGCGGGCGAAAACCACCTCGATGCCATTTTTGAGCCTGGCGCGCTCGATGTCGGGGAATTCGAGCGCCTTCAGGCCCGTGACGCCGGGAAATTGCGAGCGGTCGGCGATCGACGTCGCCGCGCCGATCCCGCTGTCGGGGCCAACGTCGCCCAGCGCGGGGTTCCAGTAGCGGTCGGGCTGAACTGCGGGCGCGCCCTTTGCCCCCACGACAGCGCCGCCGCGGTTCTCACCGCCTTCGGTGCGCTCGCCGGGGGTATAGGTCAGCGAAAAGGCCGGGCGCGTCAGCCATTTGCGCGCGGCGTCGCGCACCTGTTCGGGCGTCGCCTTGGCGAGGCGTTCGAGCTCGACCTTGTAATGGTCGGGATCGTTCGAATAGAGCGCGCCCTCGGCCAGCGTCACCGCCTTGCCGCCGAAGCCGCCGACCGATTCGAGCTGCGAGATCGCGCCACCCAGATAGCTGGCGGTCGCGCGCTGCAATTCGTCGGCGGTCGGCCCGCTTTCGAGGAAGGCCGCGATTTCCTCGTCAAGCCGTTTCGCGACATGCGCCGGATCGACGCCTTCCTTGACGTCGGCCTGGACGAGGACGATCCCCGCGTCCTCGAACGGCGATGCACCCGCCGAGACGCTGACCGCGATCGGGTCCTTGCGCACCAGCGCGTTGTCGAGCCGCGACGACGACAGCCCGCCGAGCACCGACATCGCCATCTGGAGCGGCACGGCTTCGGCATCGTTGAGCCCCGGCATCGTCCACATGCGATAGATTCGCGTGGTCGGGATCATATCCTTGACCTCTTTCGCGAGCGGCGCGGGAAGCGTCGGCACCGGGGCCGCGGGCGCCTTGATCTCGGGGCCGCGCGGAATATCGCCGAACCATTCGCCGACTTTCGCCTTGGCCGTCGGTACGTCGATGTCACCGGCAAGGACGAGCACCGCGTTGTTCGGGCCGTAATTGTCGGTGAACCATTTTTTCACATCGTCGAGGCTCGCCGCGTCGAGGTCGGCCATCGAGCCGATGGTGCTGTGGTGATAGGGGTGCCCCTTGGGAAAGAGATTCTCGAAAATCTCGTATCGCAGCAGGCCGTAGGGATTATTGTCGCCCTGGCGCTTTTCATTCTGGACGACGCCGCGCTGGTTATCGAGCTTTTCCTGCGTCACCGCGCCGAGCAGATGCCCCATGCGGTCGCTTTCGAGGAACAGCGCGAGGTCGAGGGCGCCGGTCGGCACGGTCTCGAAATAATTGGTGCGGTCGAGGAAGGTCGTGCCGTTGAAATCGGTCGCGCCAACCTGCCGCAGCGGCTCGAAGAAATCGTCGGGAGCGTTTTCGGAACCGTTGAACATCAGATGCTCGAACAGGTGGGCAAAACCCGTCTTCCCCGCGGGTTCGTGCTTCGACCCGACGCGATACCACACCGACACCGCAACGACCGGCGCCTTGCGATCCTCATGGACGATCACGCGCAGGCCATTGTCGAGCGTGAAGGCTTCGTACGGAATATCGACCGCCTTGACGAGGTCGGCGGTCGGCGCGGGCGCCGCGGCCTTGGCGAGGGCTGGAGCGGCGGCGACGAGCGAGGTCGACAAGGCAAGGACGACAGCGAAACGATGGAAACGAGCCATGAAAATCCCCTAGATCAAGGCATGCAGGCGCAGGCCTGCCGATCGGGTGCCGGACGGCACTGTATCAATGGTTTAGGACAGCGCCCCCCGGCTTTCAAGGCCGATAGAATCGCGCCCCGCTCGCCTTCAGCGCCGCCGGATCGAACAGCACGGGCTTGAGCTTGTGCGCCACGAACAGGGGGGCCTGGTCATTGTAATGCGGACTGCCGGGGCGCGTCGTCGCCGCACCGAAGGGCTGGATCGATTCGGACTGCACCCGGCCGCTCCTGTCCCATGTCACGAACATGATGAAGCTGTCGCCGTGGCGCACCTTCAGCCGCCCGTCGGGCTCCGCGTCCCACAAGGTCGAGGCGCGCACCGTGTCGTTGCCGCCGTCGAGCGGCAGGTCGACGCGGTT
The DNA here is from genome assembly GCF_013410105.1 of Sphingopyxis sp. JAI108. Classification (GTDB taxonomy): domain Bacteria; phylum Pseudomonadota; class Alphaproteobacteria; order Sphingomonadales; family Sphingomonadaceae; genus Sphingopyxis; species Sphingopyxis chilensis. Next base: position 565,188 of record NZ_JACCCJ010000001.1, on the reverse strand, counting down.
CGATCCTTCGCCGTGGCGGAGGCGCAGCACGGTGCCGAGTTTCGGATCGAGCCCGCCGAAATGATCCTGCAGATGCGCGACGGTTTCCTTGAGGACGGTCCGCGGGTCGGGCGCGGCGCGGCGCTGGTAATGGCGGCCGTTCGCGGGCCGCAGCACCATCAGCGCCAGTGCGTCGCCCTTGCCCCGGCCGTCGAGGTTCCAGTCCCATGCCCGCAGCAGCCCCTGCGCCCGCGCGAGCGCCGGATCGCCCTTCGTATCGAGCGCGAGCAGCCGGTCCATCCACGCCTTCGCATAGCCGGTTTGCGAATAGGCGGTGTCATATTTGATCGCCTTGAGCCGCGCCTCGTCGATCGGACCCGACGCCTCGAACAGCTCGATCAACCGCGTCGCGCGATTGGTCATATCGTCCTCGATCCCGAGCAGGGGCGAGAAAGCGGCGGCATCGAGTTCGTCGCCCGGCCCCGCCGCGACCCACGGCGTGTTGTTCGCGTTCATCACATAGCCCGAGCGCGGATTGACGAGCGCCGGAACGCGGTCGAACGGCAGCGTCTTGGTCCAGAGATCGGCCGACGTGTCGCCGGGCAGCACGCCGCGCCAATTATATCCGGCCGGCCGGTCGGGGAACATCGCATTATAGAAAAGCCCGATATTGCCCTTTGCATCGGCGTAGATGAAATTGGTCGCGGGCACGCCCTGCCCCGCCATCGCCGCGCGCCATTCGGCAAAATCCTTCGCCTTGTTCAGCCGGTAATATTGGGTGACCATATTCGCCTGGTCGATCCCCGCGTAGCGGATCGCGAAGGCGCCCTTTTCATTCTTGACCACCGGCCCGTGGACCGACCGATAAATGGTGCGCGGCACGGGCAGCACGAACGGGCCGACCTTGACCTTCAGCCAGATGCGCTTTTCCTCGAGCGGGCGCCACGCTCCGTCGAAACGGTAGTTTTCCCCGCTGTCGTCGAGGGTCAGCTTGTAGACGTCGATCAGGTCAGGCCGGTTCACCGTGTTGGTCCAGCCGAGATATTTATTGTGGCCGAGGAAGGGATAAGGCGAACCGGGAAAGTTCGCGCCGGCGAAGTCCCAGCCCTCTTCGGAATGGACGACCAGTTCGTACCAGGCGACGCCGCCGGTCCACGGCTGGTGCGAGTTCGAGACGAGCCGCGTCGCACCGTCGGACGATCTGGCCGGCGCGACCGCCATGCCGTTCGATCCATTGTCGGCCGGGTCGGTGCCGACCGGCGTCAGTTCGCGCGGGACGAGCTTGCCCGATTTGTCGAGCGCCGGTCCGCCCTCGCGTCCGATCTCGGCTCCTTCGACGAGCGAACCGAGCACCGAATCGAGCCCGAAGAAGAAAGGCGAACGCAGCACGAAACCCGCGACGACATCCTCGCCGGTCACCGGGAACAGCCCGGACAGCCGCACCTCGTCCGGATGCTTGTCGGCATAATGGTTGAGCCCCGCGGCATAGGCCGTGAAAAGCTTTTTCACATCATCGGGAAGCCGCGGCCAGTCGCGCCGCGCCGTCGCGCGCACGTCCAGCAGCGCCTCGGCATAGTCGATCTTCGCCCCATCCTCGCCGAGCATCGCGCCGGCGCGCCCGCGCGTCATCGCGAGCACCTCCTGCAGCGTCGAAAAATCATCCTCGGCATGGGCATAGGCGACGCCATAGGCGACGTCGGCGTCCGTCTTGCCGAAGATATGCGGCACCCCGAACTTGTCGCGCGCGATACGAACGTCGGCGGGCTTGAAAGTGGGCGGCGGGGGCGCTTCGGCGGTCAGCGGTTCCCAGAAAGCGAGCGATACGGCGGCAACGACGACCAGAGCCAAGAAGCCCAGAAAAATCCGTCGCAGCATCGTTGATCCTCTTCGTGGCCGGTCCGCGCGCATCTGTGGCGGCCATGTCGTCCGATGGCAAGCGGCTGTCGTTCGTCGAGGCGGATTTGCGGGTCGGCGGTGCGCCGCTATGCAGGATGCAGGTCATTGAACAACGGGGAATATCGAACGATGCGTATGAAACACCTGCTCCTTTCCGCCTGCCTGTCGCTCGCGCTCGCGCCCTCCGCGATGGCACAAGATATCACCGGATCTGGCGTCGTCCCCGCCACCGCCGCGAACAGCGCCGAACGCGCGATCGGCTTTGCCGCCAACGCGCCTGCGGGCGCGGCGCTTGTCGTCGTGATGACCGACGCCACCTTGCCGCCGCTCGACGGCGTCGCGTTGAGCGCGGCCGAGCGTCAGGCCGTCGCCGCAGCGGCCACGGCGGCGAGTTTCGACGGCAAGGCGGGGGCGACGCTGTCGCTGCGCGGTATCGGCGCGCACCCGCGCATCCTGCTCGTCGGCGCGGGCACCACCCCTTCGTCGCTCGCGCTGGCCGAAGCGGGCGGCAAGGCGGCACAGGAACTCAGGAGCGAAGGGCATCCGGTGACGATCGCGGGGGCCTATGGCGACCTGTCCGCCGCCGACGTCGCCTATGGCTTCGCGCTCGGCCAGTACCGTTTCGATCGGTACAAGACCGTCGACAAAAAGACGCCGCCAACGGGCGCGGCGACGTTCGTCAGCGCCGATCCCGACGCCGCCGAGGCCGCCTTCACGAGCCGCTGGAAACCGCTTGCCGACGGCGTCCGCCTGTCGCGCGACCTCGCGAACGAGCCCGCCAACGTCATCTATCCCGAAAGCTTCGTCGCGCGCGTGCGCGAGGCCTTTGCCGCGACCCCGGGCGTGAGCATCGAGGTGCTCGACGAAGCCGCGATGCGAAAACTCGGCATGGGCACGCTCGTCGGCGTCGGACAAGGCAGCCCGCGGGGATCGCGGCTGCTGGCGGTGCGTTATCGCGGCGCGGGCGCGCCCGACGCGCCCCTTGCCTTCGTCGGCAAGGGCATCACCTTCGATTCCGGCGGGATTTCGCTGAAACCCGGAAACGGCATGTGGGATATGAAGGGCGACATGTCGGGCGCCGCCTCGGTCATCGGCGCCGCGCTGTCGCTCGCCAGGTCGCAGGCGCCGGTGCACGTCGTCGCCGTCGCCGCGCTCGCCGAAAATATGCCCGACGGCAATGCTCAGCGACCCGGAGACATCACGCGCACCATGTCGGGCAAGACGATCGAGATGCTCAACGCCGACGCCGAAGGACGTCTCGTCCTCGCCGACGCCAATGAATATGTCGCCAAGGCTTACAAACCGCGCGCGATCGTCAATATCGCAACGCTCACCGGCGCGATCGTCAGCGCGCTCGACGACCAATATGCCGGGCTCTTCGCGCGCGACGAAAAGCTCGCCGACGCCTTGCTCGCCGCTGGCACCGCGAGCGGCGAGGAACTCTGGCGGATGCCGCTTCATAAAAATTATGCCGAAAAGCTGAAATCGGACGTCGCCGACATCCGCAATATCGCTCCGAGCCAGGGACCGGGCGCGAGCCTCGGTGCGCATGTCATCGGCTTTTTCGTCGATGAAACAACGCCGTGGGCGCACCTCGACATCGCGGGGGTTAATCAGGCCGACAAGGCGACCTCGCTCGTTCCGAAGGGCATGAGCGGCTTCGGCGTGCGCCTGCTCGACCAGCTCGCGCGCGGCGAGGAATAGAGTTTTTGCGGAACCTCGGAAGGCCCCTTGTGTTGCCAAATTGCAACACTATCTTGCTCCGTGAGAAAGGGGCTTTCTGAATGAACCTCGAAAAATTTACCGACCGCGCCAAAGGCTTTCTGCAGGCGGCGCAGACGATCGCGATCCGCATGAACCATCAGCGGATTTCGCCCGAGCACATCGCGAAAGCGTTGCTCGAAGACAATCAGGGCATGGCCGCCGGCCTGATCGCGAACAGCGGCGGCGACACCGCACGCGCGGTGCAAGGCATCGACGCGTTGCTTGCCAAGGTTCCGGCGGTGTCGGGATCCGGCGCCCAGCAAACCCCGGGCCTCGACAACGACGCCGTTCGCCTGCTCGACCAGGCCGAACAGGTCGCCGCGAAAGCAGGGAGCGAATATGTCGCCGTCCAGAACATTCTGCTCGCGATGGCGCTCACGCCCAGCACGCCAGTCGGCAAGGTGTTCGTCGACGCGGGCGTGAAGCCCGAGGCGCTGAACGCCGCGATCGCCAAGCTGACCGGCGGTCGTACCGCCGACACGGCATCGGCCGAGGATCGCTACGACGCGCTTCAGAAATTCGCGCGCGACCTCACCGAAGTCGCGCGCGAGGGCAAACTCGACCCCGTCATCGGCCGCGACGAGGAAATCCGCCGCACGGTGCAAATCCTCGCGCGCCGGACCAAGAACAACCCCGTCCTCATCGGCGAGCCCGGCGTCGGCAAGACCGCGATCGCCGAGGGGCTGGCGCTGCGCATCGTCAACGGCGACGTGCCCGACAGTTTGAAGGATCGTCGCCTGCTCGCGCTCGACATGGGCGCGCTGATCGCGGGCGCCAAATATCGCGGCGAGTTCGAGGAGCGGCTGAAGGGCGTGCTCGATGATGTGAAGGCCGCCGAGGGCGAGATCATCCTCTTTATAGATGAGATGCACACGCTCGTCGGCGCGGGCAAGGGCGAGGGCGCGATGGACGCCTCGAACCTCCTGAAGCCCGCATTGGCACGCGGCGAACTGCATTGCATCGGCGCGACGACGCTCGACGAATATCGCAAGCATGTCGAAAAGGACCCCGCGCTCCAGCGGCGTTTCCAGCCCGTTTTCGTCGGCGAACCGACGGTCGAGGATTCGATCTCGATCCTGCGCGGGATCAAGGAGAAATATGAACTGCACCATGGCGTGCGGATCACCGACGGCGCGATCGTCGCTGCGGCGACGCTATCGAACCGCTATATCTCCGACCGTTTCCTGCCCGACAAGGCGATCGACCTGATGGACGAGGCCGCGAGCCGCATCCGCATGGAGGTCGAATCGAAACCCGAGGAGATCGAGAGCCTCGACCGCCGTATCATCCAGATGAAGATCGAGGAATCGGCGCTCGGCAAGGAAAGCGATGCCGCGTCGAAGGACCGGCTCGCCGCGCTTCAGGCCGAGCTCGCGAACCTCGAACAACAGTCGGCCGAAGTCACGCAGCGGTGGCAGGCGGAGAAGGACAAGATCCACGCCGAGGCGAAAATCAAGGAAGAGCTCGACGCCGCGCGCAGCCAGCTCGAGCAGGCGCAGCGCGCCGGCGATCTCGCCAAGGCGGGCGAGCTATCCTACGGCACGATCCCCGGGCTCGAAAGGCAGCTGGAGGAAGCGCAGGCGATCGCCGGCAATGCCATGCTGCGCGAGGAGGTCACCGCCGACGATATCGCCGCCGTCGTGAGCAAATGGACCGGCATCCCCGTCGACCGGATGATGGAAGGCGAGCGCGAGAAATTGCTCGGCATGGAAGAGACGCTGGCGAAGCGCGTGATCGGCCAGGACGAGGCGGTACGCGCCGTCTCCACCGCCGTTCGCCGCGCGCGCGCGGGGCTGCAGGATCCGAACCGCCCGCTCGGCAGCTTCCTCTTCCTCGGGCCCACGGGGGTCGGCAAGACCGAACTCACCAAGGCGCTCGCGCGCTTCCTGTTCGACGACGACAATGCGATGGTCCGCATCGACATGTCCGAATTCATGGAAAAGCACAGCGTCGCGCGCCTCGTAGGCGCACCGCCGGGCTATGTCGGCTATGAAGAAGGCGGCACGCTGACCGAAGCGGTGCGCCGCCGGCCCTATCAGGTCGTCCTCTTCGACGAGGTTGAAAAGGCCCACGCCGACGTCTTCAACATCCTGCTCCAGGTGCTCGACGACGGGCGGCTGACCGACGGACAGGGCCGCACGGTCGACTTCACCAACACGCTGATCATCCTCACGTCGAACCTCGGCAGCCAGGCGATCGCGGCGCTTCCCGACGACGCACCGGTCGAGCAGGCCGAGCCCGCGGTGATGGAGGTGGTGCGCGCGCATTTCCGGCCCGAGTTTTTGAACCGGCTCGACGAGATCGTGCTCTTCAACCGGCTCGCGCAGCAGCATATGGCGGGTATCGTCGATATCCAGGTCGCGCGCGTCCAGAAGCTGCTCGCCGACCGCAAGGTGACGCTCGACCTCAGCGACGCCGCGCGCGCGTGGCTCGGCCGGGTCGGCTACGATCCCGTCTATGGCGCGCGGCCGCTGAAGCGCGCGGTGCAGAAATATCTGCAGGACCCGCTCGCCGACCTGATCCTGAAGGGCGAGGTCAAGGACGGATCGACGATCACGGCCGACGAAGGCGACGGCGCGCTGGTGCTGACCCCGGCCTGAGCCTGGTCAGCCCGCACCCGGAACGGCGCGGATCAATTGCTGTGATTGACGGGTGCGCGCGTCATCGCCTCGGCGGTGTCGCGCGCATTCTGGTTGCCCTGCGCCCATGCCTGCTTCCATTGCTCGTTGGTGCGGCACACACGCGCCTTTTTGACCCACGAGCCGCTCTCCTCGATCTTGCGGCATTTGATATAGTCGGGATGGGTCATCGCCAGCCCTTCGTTGAAGGCCCTGATCTCGGCATTGGTCATCGCCGACGGCGCCTTGTCGAGCGCGCGGCGGTTTTCGGCCTCCGCCGTAGCCGGGGCAGCGGCGAGCGCCAGTGCGGTCAAGATATTCAGCATGGGAGAGACATCCTTCCGTTCATTGCGGCCGGTCGGGCGCCCGCATCAACTGATCCTGCGGCTCCTGCGACACGCTCCACCCGCGCGCGAGCGTTTCCATCGAATCGCGCGCGTCCTGATTGCCCTTGTCGACGATCCGCTTCCATTCGGCGTTGGTGTTGCAGACGCGCAGCTTCTTGACGAGCGAGCCCACCTGCTCGATCCGGCGGCAACGGATATAGTCGGGATCGCTCGCCATCCGCCCTTCGTTATAGGCGTCGATCTCTGCCCCCGACATGTCCGACGGCGCGCGCGCGAGGCGCGGCTCGCCCTCACCTGCGCTCGCCGGTGTGGCGGCGATCATTGCAACGCTTATTGCCAGCGCCCGCATAGTCCTCCCTTTTCGCCCCGATGACCGATCAGTTCGAGTTCACGCCCTTGCCCACCATCGCTTCGGCGGTGTCGCGCGCGTTCTGGTTGCCCTGCGCGGTCACTTCCTTCCACTTTTCATTGGTGTAGCAAACGCGATTCTTCTTCACGAGCGACCCGATTTCGAGCGTCTTGCGGCATTTGATATAATAAGGGTGGGTTTGTGCCAGCCCCTCATTATGCGCCTTGATCTCGGTCGGGGTCATCGCCGACGGCGCCTTGGGCGGCGGCGCGCGATCGGGGGGCGCAGCGCTTTCGGCGGCGAACGCGCCGGGCGCGGCCAGCAGCGCGGCGGCGACAAGAGCAGGGACAATCCGGTTCATGCGTTTCCTCCTACCACGGGCACGGCCCGCAGCCTCATGGCACATATCATATTTGCGCTCGCGGCTTTCGCAAAGCTGAATCTCGGCCACAATCAAACGGCTGCCGCCTAGCGCGGCACGGCATAACCCGATGCATCGGCCGACGCGAAATAGCGCAGCAGCAACTCGCGGTCGCCGGCGGTCATATGCGGGTTCCAGACGTCGAAGATCAGCACCGCGCGCAGCTCGTCGCTGTCGTTCCACGCCTCATGCTCGATCGTGTCGTCGAAGGCGAAGGCGGTGCCTTCCTTCCACTCGCGCGTTTCGCCCCCGACGCGAAAGCCGCAACCGGGCGGGACGATCAGCGGCAGATGGACGATCGCGCGCGTGTTGGTGACGCCGGTGTGCGGGGGGATGCGCGTGTGCGGTTTCAGCATCGAGAAAAAGGCGCTCGGCGCGCGCCCGGGGATATGCACCCCCGGAACCGCCGCGAGCGCGGCAGCGGTCGCGGGACAGCGGTCGAGCACCGGCTGGTTCGGCGCGCCATATTCCCACAGGAAACAGGCGCCCCAGTCGAGCCTGTTGTCGAGACCCGACCAGATGGTTTCGGGCGAGCCCGCCTCCATCCGCACATAGGGGCGCAGCGCCTCGCCCGGGTCGTCGAGCAGCGCCTGCAATTCGGCGCGGATCGCCGGGGTTTGCGCCTCGATTTCCCCGAACCAGGGGAAATGCCCGCGGTCGAAGAATTCGTCCGCAGGCAGGAAGGGATAATAGACACCCGCGCATTCGTTCCGGTAGATCCGCCGGCGGCCGAGCGTGCTCGCGATGAAGGCCTCGCCGCGGCGTGCCTCCGCCTCGGTCAGGTCGCCGCGCATGTCCCCGAAAGCATCCGATGCCGCGGCGAACATCGTATCGGTCGCCCCCGCGACGAAGTCGCGGCCATGCGCAAGCAATGGCGCGAGCGGCGGCGGCACCGGGTCGAGTTGCGCGCCGAGCGCGATTGCGGCGCTCCACGCGGCGAGCGCCGCACCCATTTCACCGCGCGCCTCGTGGCGTTCGCCCTTGCGGATCCATGCCATCAGGTCGCGGCGATCGATCGCGAGCGCGGCGTCGAGCGCCTCAAGTTCACGGGCATCGTCGCCGAGCGCACGCCATGCCGAGCCAAGGTTGCGCTGCAAGGCGCCCGAATGCGGATCGGCCGCGATCGCCGCGCCGAAATGGCGCGCGGCGGCTTCATTGTCGCCGCTCTGCAGAGCCGCGATGCCGAGCCGGTTCGCCTCGACGGCCGAGGCGGGAGGAGGTGTGCTGGTCATGCCCGTGCTTGCCATCGACGGGGCCAGTCGGCAAGGTCGATTGATGACCGCCGCACCGTCCGTGTCCGCCATTGTCGATGATGCCGAATGGCTCGCGCATCGTTATGACCCGGGGCACGACGCCTTCCATTTTCGCCGCGTCGCGCGCGCCGCGCGCGCTTCGGTCCCGTTCCTGATCGACGCGCATCTGGGCGAGGAGGAGGCCCCGGTGATTTTGCGTCGGAGCGATTGCCTCGGCGCGATGGGCGCCCCACCCGCACCGCTCCATTTCATCTTTCACTCGGCCTATTGCGCCTCGACGATGCTGACCCACGCACTCGACCAGCCGGGTGTCGCCGCCAGCCTGTCGGAGCCCGTGCTGCTCAACGACATGATCGGCTGGCGCCGCCGCGGCGCGGCGCCCCGCGATCATGGCCGCGTGATGGACGGCGCGCTCGCGATGCTCGGGCGCGGCTTCGCGCCCGGCGAGGCGATGGTCGTCAAACCGTCGAACATCTTCAACCCGCTCGCCCGCGGGGCGTTGATGCTGCGGCCGGAAGCACGCGCGATCCTGCTCTACGCGCCGCTCCGCGCCTTCCTTTTGTCGGTCGCGCGCAAGGGTATGTGGTGCCGGCTGTGGTGCCGCGAATTGCTCGAATCCTATCTCGCCGACGGCTTTGTCGAGCTGGGTTTCGAACCGCGCGATTATTTCCGCCAGTCGGACCTGCAGGTCGCGGCGGTCGGCTGGCTCGCGCAGCAACAGGCCTTCGCCGCGCTGCTCGACTGGGCCCCCGCGCGGATCGCATCGCTCGACAGCGAGACATTGACACGCGATCCCGTCGCGACGGTCGCGGCGGCGATGGATCATCTGCATCTCGCGGGCGACCGCACCGCGATCGCCGGCCATCCGGCACTCGGGCGCAACAGCAAGTCGGGCGCTGCTTTCGCAGAAGGCGAAAGGCAACGCGACCTCGCCGCCGCCGAGGCCGCCTATGGCGAGGAAATTTCACAGGTCGTCGGATGGGCCGAGGCCGTCGCCGGTCAGGCGGCTATTCCGCTGACGCTTCCCGTGGCGCTTCCGGTGCGCTGACACCCCGGAAAGGGCGGTTTCGGCCGGAAGCGGCCGATAGAGATGTGTGCCCCGGCGAAAGCCGGGGTCCAGAAAGATGGCGCTAACCTGGCATATTTCCGCACTGGGGCCCCGGCTTTCGCCGGGGTGCACGAACGGCCGATAACCACCCCAAAGCGGTCGTCAAACAGCCGCACCATCCGCATAGAAAAAGGGGCGGACATTGCTGTCCGCCCCCAATTCTTGGTCGAAGCGTGAAGCGACTAGAACTTCAGCTTCGCCGACACCGCGTAACGGCGGCCCAGCGCGTCGTAGGTCGACGGGAAGGTGTTGCCGCTGTTGTAGGTGGTCGAACCGATCGAGTTGCCGACGATCGGCGGCTTGTTGTCGAGCAGGTTCTGCACGGTCGCGGTGAACACCAGATTCTCGCTGACATTGAAACGTGCCGTCAGGTCGAAATAATGCTGCGCCTTGATCTTGCGGAACTGCGGATCGACGACGCAGGCGCCCGGATCGGCACCGTCGAAGTCGGGGCAGCCCTGATCGTCGATCGGGAGCAGAACGCCGTCGCCGTCACGGTTCGCAGCATCCGCCGCAGCCCGGTCAGCCGCAAGCTGCGCCGGTTCGAACGACACAGCGTCCTGCCAGCGCCACAGCAGCGAGACGTCCACGGCGTCGAAGCCCAACGTGAAGCGGTTCGAGAACTGGAACTCCGGCTGGATCGAGCCGGTGAACGAGCAGTTCACGCTGTAGTAGCCGACGCATTCGCGGTTGAGCGAATCCGGGCTGGCAACGTTGGCGTTGAACTTCGAATGACGCGTCCAGTTGCCGACAAACGACCAGGCGAGGTTCGCGAAACCAACATCGGTGTTGTAGTTCATCAGAAGGTCGAAACCATCCGTGTACAGGCGGCCGAGGTTGTTGGTCAGACCGAACAGGCCCGGGGTGGTCGCCGGATCGCCGTCGAGACCGCCGGTGATCGGGTTGCGGCGGATCGACGTACAGGCCGGGTCGCTCGCGCTCGCCGCCGTGATGTTGTCGAAGCAGGCCGCGATGATGTCACCCGGAAGCGGCGTGCCCAACACGTCGTTGATCTTGATGTTGTAGTAATCAAGCGACAGGTTGAAACGCGGCAGGAAGTCCGGCTGGAACACCACGCCGAGCGTCCAGGTATCGGCCTTTTCGGGCTGCAGGTTCAGGTTACCACCAGCGGTGATGTTCGCCTGAGCCGCAGTCGGATTGGTGATGACACCGATGGTACCGGCCGGAGCACCCTGTGCGATACAGATCGCGCGAAGGTTGGCGTTGGTGGTCGGAGCCGCGCCCGCGCAGGGATCGATACCGAGGTTGGTCAGCACCGTCGAGGTCGGCGTGAACAGTTCACCGATGTTCGGCGCGCGAACCGCGCGGCTGTAATTGCCGCGGAACTTGACGCCCGCGCCCGGTTCCCAGCTACCGCCGGCTTTCCAGGTCCAGGTGTCGTAGCCACCGGCACCGCGGATGCTGTAATCCGAATAGCGGATACCGGCTTCGAGGGTCAGGCTTTCGAAGAAAGGCTTGTCCTCGATCAGCGGCGCGACGATTTCGGCATAAGCCTCATACACGTCATACGCACCGTCGATGTCGGGGGCCGCACCGCCGGCGCCGCCGAGTTCGCCCGCCGTCTTGGCGAGGAGATCCGACTGCTGCTGCGCCTTGTAGCTGCGATATTCGCCGCCGAGCGCGAAGCCGATCGGCTGCACCGCCATCGGCGAAGCGAAGCCGAGGTCGCCCGAGACGATCGCGCGAACCTGCGCCAGCGAGGTGCGGTTGACCGAGGTGCTGTTTTCCTGAAGGTAATCGGCCATTTCGGGCGTGATCGAACCTTCGGGGCCGAACAGATCGACGGGAACGCAATCGGTGTTGCCGCTCGAGCAGGTCACGCCGTCATTCGTCAGCGCGGCTTCGCGCCAGCGCGACTGCAGGGTGTAGCCCTGAATCGTCTGGATATTTTCCGATTCGCCGTACGCGCCCTCGACGCTCCAGTCGATCGTGTCGGTGATGCCGCCGCGGGCGCCGACGCGATAGTCGAAGAAGGTCGTCTGATAGTCGCTGATACGCGGACCGACTTCGGGGGTACGACGCGACAGCGCGGTCGTAACGGTGCGATAGTTCGGATCATCCTCGTCCACCGCGGTCGCCGCGGCGTCGCACTCGGCCTGCGAGAAGAGCGGCGTGTAGGTGCCGTCCGCCTGCGTCGTGTTGAAACCGCAGAACTGGTTACGCAGGTTCGCGGGCAGGAACGGGTTGTTGAGGTTGATCGTCACGGCGCCGCCGAACGAACCCGACGGCGCGATGATCGTCGACACGGTCTGCTTCGAGAACATGCCGCGCGTATAGACTTCGATCGCGTCCGAAACTTCGTAATTGGCCTGGCCATAGATGTTGAAGCGTTCGAACGGGGTCTGGAAGATGTTGAACGGGTTGAAGTTATAGGTCGCGAAGGTCGGAACCGCCGTGCCCGTCTCCGGATCGATCTGGAACACGCCATTGTTGGCGGTGTCGGGATCGGTGATCGGCAGGCCGTCGGGGCCGAGCGGGCGGGTGCCCGAGAAGCGCGACGGCACCGACGTACCCGAACCGATGAAGGTGTTCGAATAGCTGTCGAGCGTGTTGTTCGAGAAGGGACGCGCGCCCTGATAGACGGCGTCGGCCTGCTGGTAACCGACGCTCAGCACCGCGTTGCCGCGGCCGTCGTCGAAGTTGGCGCCGATCGTGGCGTCGACGCGGAAGATGTTGCCGTCGCCCTGTTCGGTCAGCTGCTCCGAAGCGGTGACTTCCAGACCGGCGAAATCGCGCTTGGTGATGAAGTTGACGACGCCGGTGATGGCGTCGGCACCATAGGTGGTCACCGCCGCGCCGGTCAGCGCGTCGACGCGCTCGATCAGCGCGAGCGGGATGTTGTTGAGGTCGACGCGGCCGTTGACGTCCGACGGAGCGACGCGGTTGCCGTTCAGCAGGACGATGTTACGGGTCGAGCCGAGACCGCGAAGGTCGACGTACGAAGCGCCGCCGTTGCCGTTGTTGACCGCCGAACCGATGTTGGCGACCACGCCGGGCAGTTCGCGCAGAACTTCTTCAGCGACGTTCGACTGCTTGAGCTCGATCGTGTCGGCGGTCGTCACGTTGACCGGCGTCGACTGTTCGAGGTTGGGGTTGCGGATCAGCGTACCGGTGACGACGATTTCCTCGCCCGGTGCCGCGCCCTCGACGGCTGCGTCCTGCGCATAGGCAGGAGCCGAAACCAGGGCGACGCTCATCACGAGCGGCGCAGCACCCAGCTTCAGCTTGGAATAGTGGGTTTTCTTCACAGTGCAGTCCCTTGCTACTGGTGGATTGAAATTACCCGGACCCCCGGCGCGGCGACAGAAAGCCGACGCGCAGATGCCCCGATAGGGTGCGGGATGAAACTTCGTTCATGTGGAGTAAAGGGAATTCCCGGCGCAAAGGGGCGTTTCGCGGCGCATTGTGACGTATTTGCAACAAACTCGGAAAGCCACGAAATACAATATGCTGCATCGCGTCATTCGCGACATTTTGTTTCAATGGTTACGAAATGCGAACGCCGTGGCGACGCCCCGATCGCGAAGCTAGCCGCCGACCGGTCCCGCCAGCTTGCCCGGATCGAGGCGCGCGTCGCGCCATTTGAGGCCCCAGTGCATATGCGGTCCCGTCGCGCGCCCGGTCCGGCCCACCGTGCCGAGCCGCTGGCCCTGGACGACGCGGTCGCCGACCTTCACGTCGAGCCGCTGGCAATGGAGGAAAGCGCTGGATAGCCCCATGCCATGATCGACGATCAACAGATTGCCCTCGAGCGTGAAGGGTGCGGTCGCGGCGAGTACGACAACGCCGTCGGCGGGCGCCACGAAGGGCGTTCCTTCGGGCACCGCGACGTCGGTCCCGCTATGATAGCTGCCAGGTTTGCCCTGATAGACGCGCTGCGAGCCGAAGAAGCCCGACAACCGCCCGGTCACCGGCCAGCGGAACGCCTGCCGCCAGCCGTCGGACGCGACCTGCCTGTCGCGCGCTGCCGCGATCGCGGCGAGTTCGGCGGGACGGCGGCGCTGGAATTCGGCGTTGCTTCTCGCGCCGCCGCGATACGGCGCGTTGATATGCTCGATTCGCCAGCTACCCGGCGCGACGGCAATCGGCCGCACGACCTCGCGCCCGTCGGCGAGCGTCGCGACGAGCCGGGCCTCGGCAGGGGCGTCGCGATCGAAGGCGATCAGGAAGCGGCCGTCGGTGGCGAGCGGGATCGCCTTGCCATCGAAGGTCAGCGTGCGCGTGCCGCCCGGCGCCTGCCCGACCATCACCGCACCCTGCTCGGCGATACCCTGCAATGCGAAATCGGCGCGCACCGGCGGGGACGGCGGAGCGGGCGGGGGCGGGGGAACGGGCTGGACCGACGGCGGTGGCGCGGGCTTCGTTCCCGTATCGGCATCGGTCGACGGCACACAGCCGGCAAACACGGTCATCAGCGCAAGCGCCGCCCCGTATCGAAGCCAATCCGCCTTTGCCGGCCTCATGCCCCGCGCGCGGAGTCCAGCGCGGCCTGCACCGACAGCGCGGCGCTCGCATAAGGCTCCTGCCGCGCGACCGACCAATAGCGCAGCTCGTCGAGCCCGATCGGGGCGCCGGTCACCGCGCACAGCACATGGTCGCCCGGCGAAAGGATGCGAAAGCCGTTCGGCCCATATTGGAGGCGGGCAAGGCGGTTGCGGCTGGCGATCAACATGATTCTCTATCCATAAGGCGGCAAGGCATTGGCGCGACTATAACAGCATCGTCTCGCGCGGCCACCCCCTGCCCTTCGAACGGATTCAGAACAGCTCGCCCTGCCCCCGGCCCGGCCCGGCGGCGGACGGCTTGCGCGCGGGCTTCGGCGCGGCGGGCGGCGGAGGTTCGTCGCTCCCCGCCACATGCACAGGCACGTCGCCGTCGGCGAACTGCAGCCGCAGACGCCCGGCGTCCCTTGCCTTGCCCGCCGTCGCGACGATCGCGCCGCTGCTGTCGCGCACCATTGCATAGCCGCGCGAGAGCAGCGCGCGGGGGTCGAGCGAGGTCAGCAGCCGCCCCAGCCCTTCGAGCAGCGCGCGGTCGCGGTCCCAGCGCCGCGCGAGCAGCGCGGGGCGCAGCGCCGCGCCGCGCGTCGCCAGCCGCTCCGAAATCACGGCCAGCCGGTGGCGCTGGCTACGGTCGAGGCGATCGCCCGCGTCGTCGAGCCGCTGGCGCTGCGGCGCGTAAAGCGCCTCGCGCTTCGGCAGGTGGCGCGCGAGGGCCGTCAGCCTTTCGTCCGCAAGCCGATGATGGCGGTTCGCGGCGCCGATGATACGGCCGTTCCACGTCGCGAGCTGCGCCTGCAACTCGGCGCGCACCGGCACCGCCATCTCGGCCGCCGCAGTCGGGGTCGGCGCGCGGACGTCGGCGGCATAATCGGCCAGCGTCACGTCAGTCTCGTGCCCCACCGCGCTGATCGTCGGGATGCGGCAATCGGCGATCGCACGCACGACGACCTCTTCGTTGAACGCCCACAGATCCTCGATCGACCCGCCGCCGCGCGCGACGATGACCAGATCGGGACGCGGCACCGCCCCGCCAGGCTCGATGGCGTCGAAGCCGCGGATCGCACCCGCGACCTGCGCTGCCGCGCCGTCGCCCTGCACCAGCACCGGCCACACGATCACATGCGTTGGGCAGCGGTCGGCCAGCCGGTGCAGGATATCGCGGATCACCGCGCCGGTCGGCGAGGTCACGACCCCGATCGTGCGCGGCAGATAGGGCAGCTGGTCATATTTTCGCTCGCGGTCGAACAGTCCCTCGGCGCCGAGCCGCGCCTTGAGCTTTTCGAACAGCAGCATCAGTGCGCCTTCGCCCGCCACTTCGAGCGTATCGACGACGAGCTGATATTTGGAGCGCCCCGGATAGGTGGTGAGCTTGCCCGTCGCGATCACCTCGATCCCGTCCTCGGGCCGGAACGCCAGCCGCCCCGCCTGCCCCTTCCACATCACCATGTCGATCAGCGCATTGTCATCCTTCAGCGCCGCATAGAAATGCCCGGACGCCGCGCGCTTTGCCCCCGACAATTCACCTCGCACGCGCACGCGCGCGAAGCCGTCCTCGACCGTGCGCTTGATCGCCGCCGACAATTGGCTGACGGATAAGGCAGGCGCATTGTCCCCCGGCGTCGCCTCGGCTAACAGCCGCGCGTCGGTGCCATCGTCGGACGCCGTATCGGGAAAAGGGACAGACATGAATATCCTGCTGGTCGGATCGGGGGGCCGCGAACATGCGCTGAGCTGGCAGTTGGCACAATCGCCAAGCTGCGCCAAGCTCTATGCCGCACCGGGCAACCCGGGAATCGAGCTTTA
The DNA here is from genome assembly GCF_013410105.1 of Sphingopyxis sp. JAI108. Taxonomy (GTDB): domain Bacteria; phylum Pseudomonadota; class Alphaproteobacteria; order Sphingomonadales; family Sphingomonadaceae; genus Sphingopyxis; species Sphingopyxis chilensis. Next base: position 549,127 of record NZ_JACCCJ010000001.1, on the reverse strand, counting down.
CGCCGAATGCGTGCCCGTGGCCGCCGACGATCTCGACGGGCTGGTCGCCTTTGTGAAGGCGCATGCGATCGACCTCGTCGTCGTCGGCCCCGAAGCGCCGCTCGTCGCGGGCCTCGCCGACCGGCTGCGCGCCATCGGCATCCCGGCGTTCGGTCCCTCGGCCGCCGCCGCCCGGCTCGAGGGTTCCAAGGGCTTCACCAAGGATCTCTGCGCACGCGCCCACATCCCGACCGCTGCCTATGTCCGCTGCACCAGCGCGGATGAGGCGCTCGCGGTGCTCGAAGGTTTTTCGATCCCCGTCGTGATCAAGGCTGACGGACTCGCGGCGGGCAAGGGCGTGATCATCGCCGAAACGCGCGAAGACGCCGAAGCTGCGATCGAGGATATGTTCGACGGCGCCTTCGGCAGCGCGGGCGCCGAGGTGGTGATCGAGGAATTTATGACCGGCGAGGAAGCGAGCTTCTTCGCCCTTTCCGACGGTACCGACGTCATCGCTTTCGGCAGCGCGCAGGATCACAAGCGCGTTGGCGACGGCGATGTGGGACCGAACACCGGCGGCATGGGCGCCTACAGCCCCGCGCCCGTCCTCACCGCAGACCTCGAGGCCGCGGTCATGGACCGCATCATCCGGCCGACGGTGGCGACGCTCGCCGCGGAGGGCACGCCCTATGTCGGCGTGCTCTTCGCCGGGCTGATGCTCACGGGCGAAGGGCCCAAGCTGATCGAATATAATTGCCGGTTCGGCGACCCCGAGTGCCAGGTGCTGATGATGCGCTTCAAGGGCGATTTCGCGGCGCTGCTCCACGCCGCTGCGACCGGCGCGCTCGCCGGCGCCGAAGCCCCGGCCTTTTCGCACGACTATGCACTCACCGTCGTGATGGCGGCGAAGGGCTATCCGGCGACCCCCGAAAAGGGCGGCGCGATTCGCGGCATCGCCGATGCAGAGGCGGGCGGCGTGCGTGTCTTTCACGCGGGAACGGCGCGCGACGATCGCACCCTCGTCGCCGCCGGCGGCCGCGTCCTCAACGTGACCGCCACCGGCAAGAGCGTGACCGAAGCGCAGGCGCACGCCTATGCCGCGGTCGACAAGCTCGACTTCCCCAGCGGCTTCTGCCGCCGCGACATTGGTTGGAGAGAGATCGCGCGCGAGGCGCGCTAAGGGGCTGGCGCGAGGCAGCCCGCGAGGCGGGTGACAAGGGTGGACGTGCGCGAAAACGCGGAATAGGCTGGACAAAAGTCACAAGCGGAGAAGATCATGACCTGGCTTCAGGAAAACTGGATTATCGCGGTCGTCGGCCTTGTCGTTGCCGTCGTGCTTTTGTGGTTGCTGTTCGGACGCTCGAAGCCTGCCGAAATTGCGCCGCCGGCCGTGGAACCGACGAAGCCCGCCAAACCGCTCGAACCGGCGAAGCCCGACATCATCGCCGCCGAACCCGCGCGCTTCAAGCCGATCGAGCCCAAACCCCAGCCCGTCGCCCCCGCGCCGCCGCCCGCGCCCGTTGCGAAGGCAACGCCGCCCGAGCCTGTTCCCGCGCCCGCGACCATCGCCGAAGCGGCCCCCAAGCCCACGGCCAAACCGAAAGCCGCCGCAAAAAAAGCCGCGACCAAGCAACCCATGGCAAAAGCCCCTGCCGAGCCTGCGGCAAAGGCGGCGGCCAAACCTGCGGCGAAAAAGGCGGCTGCAAAACCGGCGCCGGCCGAAGCCGCCCCGATCCCGGAGGAACCGACCGTTCCGCCCCCGGCCGCGGCGAAACCCGCGCCCAAGGCGGCAAAAACTACGGCCGACAATCTGCAACTGCTGAAGGGCGTCGGCCCCAAGCTCGTCGTGCTGCTGAACGGGCTCGGCGTCACCAGCTTCCAGCAGATCGCCGACTGGACCGAGGCTGACGTCGCGCGGGTGGACGCCGAGCTCGGCGCCTTCCAGGGCCGCATCACGCGCGACAATATCGTCGACCAGGCGGGCTATCTGGCGCGCGGCGACAAGGCCGGCTTCGAAGCCAAATATGGCGCGCTCGGCGGCGAGCTCTGAGAAGGCCGACCGCTCCGCCCATTTGTCGCCCAGGCGTGAGGCGGAGCCTGATCTGTCTTTTCATGCAAGGGCCGGCGTGCCCGGGTCCAAGCCCGGGATGACCGAAAACGGCTAAGGGGCAGGGCAGCCTCCCATCCCCGAACGGACCACCGATTTGCGTTGAAACAATTTATTGGCGTTTCAGCGTATAAGGCGGGCTGGCCTGCTCCGCGCGAATCGCGCGCGAAGCGCCGACGGAAATTCGATGCACCCATGAAGCCCGAACTGTCCTTGACCGCCCGTTCGACGTGGCGCGACCCGGTGCCGGAAAAACCGGCGGGGCCGGGGCGTTTCTTTTGGGCGGGGATCGTCGGGGTGGTCGCGGTCGCCTGTCTCGCCCTCCTCCTGTCGAGCGGACAGCTTCGCGCGCCAGCCGTCTTCGGCCCCTACAGCGTGTCGGTACCGCTCGATTTCAAGGCTTATGACCCCGAACGCTGGGCGATCATGAACGCCGAAGACTATCGGACGGCGCTGAAAATCGATCCGACTCTGCCCGACCCGGCGAGCGTGGGTTACGGCGACGCAACCGCGATGCCTCCCGCCGACCCCGCACTGCTGCGCGAGGAAGCCTTCGTCGGGCCGCCCGCCAAACCCTATGTCTTTCGCGGGGTTACGGCGCTCGACCGCGAGCGCGCGCATTATTGCCTGACCGCCGCCATCTATTACGAGGCCGCGTCCGAGACCGACGACGGAATGCGCGGCGTCGCGCAGACGGTGATCAACCGCGTCCGCCATCCAAGCTTTCCCAACACGGTATGCGGCGTCGTCTTTCAGGGATCGCAGCGAGCGGGCGTGTGCCAATTCACCTTCAGCTGCGACGGCGCGATGGCGCGCGCGCCCGAACGGCGCAACTGGCTGCGTGCGAGTCGGGTCGCGTCGGCGGCGCTCGGCGGCACCGTCTTCCCCAAGGTCGGGCTCGCAACGCATTATCACACGCAAGCGATCTGGCCGCGCTGGGGCAAGAGCCTGGTGATGACCAACATCGTCGGCGCTCATATCTTTCACCGTTGGCGCGGCCGCTGGGGTATGCCCGATGCGTTTCGCGCGCCCTATCCGGGCCGCGAGCCGGTTCCGGGCCCCTACCTCCCTCTTGCGCAGCAACTGGCGATCCTCAAGGACCAGGGCCTCGCCCCCGGTGCCGGGCCCGCGCCGATGCTCGCCGGCCCCGCCGCGTCGCTGCCCGATGTCGCCCCGGCGCCGCTGCCCGGCGCGATGACGTCCCCGGCAACAGTTGCGCCGCCGCCTGCCGCAGCGCCGACCTATACCGACCCGCGGCTCAACCAGTCGGGCCAGATCCGCGAGGAATTCAGCAAGAGCGGAGAGTGGAAAGACTGATATTTTCGGCCTAGGCTTCGCGTATCAGCATGGGAGGCCAGGATGGGGCATGTCAAAGGCATCGGCGGACTGTTTTTCCGGGCGCGCGCGCCCGAAGCACTCGCCCTTTGGTATCGCGAGCGGCTCGGCGTCGGCGGCGGATGCAGCGCCGACGACAGCGTGCCGCCGAACCAGTGGGTCTGGAACGTCGCCGCCGGTCCGCTGGTCTTTGCGCCCTTCAAGGCTGACACCGATTATTTCGCCGCCGATCGCCAGTTCATGATCAACCTGCGCGTCGACGACCTCGACGCCGTGCTGGCGCCGTTTCGCGAGGCGGGCGAGGAAATCATCACGAAGGACGAATGGGATGACCCCGCGATCGGCCGCTTCGCGCGCGTCCACGATCCCGACGGCAATCCGATCGAGCTTTGGGAGCCCCCGAAAAGCTGACATCGTCATCCCGGCGGAGGCCGGGGTGACAATGGTCCCTATCTGCCCTGGCTGCGCCAGCGCTTGACGACGCGCTCGAGGATTTCGGCCTCGCCGCCCGTCTCGCGCCATAGCTTCGAAAAGAGCGGATCGCTCGACGCCGGCCGCTTTTCTTCCTCGAGCGTGTCGAGATGCACGCGGATCGGGATCGACACGCCTTCGCCGCAGATGATGCATTCGCGGTTGCGCAGCGCCGGGATCGAATCGATGAAGCCGCGCGCGCCCTCGGGCATCGCGGCTTTCACGAAATGCTGGTCGCGCTCGTTGTTGAGACGCATCGAGATGATCGTGCCGCACTGCGACAGCACGCCTTCGGCCAGATCCGACGGACGCTGGGTGATCAGGCCCAGCGACACGCCATATTTGCGGCCTTCTTTTGCGATCCGCTCGAGGATCTTGCGGACCGCCTGCCCCGTCCCGACGTCTTTCGACGGGATGTAGCGGTGCGCTTCCTCGCAGACGAGCAGGATCGGACGCTGCGGCTCGCCGCGCGACCAGATCGCATAGTCGAAGGTCAGGCGCGACAGCACCGCGACGACGACGCCGGTGATGTCGGAGGGCACGCCCGACACGTCGATGATCGAGATCGGGCGGCCGTCCGACGGCAGGCGGAATATCTTGCCAAGGAAATTCGCCATCGTGTCGGCGACGAGCATGCCCGAGAACATGAAATTATAGCGCGGGTCGGCGCGCATTTCCTCGATCTTGCCCTTGATACGCATGAAGGGCGCCGACGAGGTCGCCTTGTCGAGCTTGCCCATTTCGTTGGTGAGGATGTTGAGCAGGTCGGAAAGCAGGTAGGGAATCGGCGAGTCGACCGTGATCTTGGTCATGCCTTCGGCGAGCCGGTTCTTGGTGCGCGCCTGCAGCAGGCAGCGCGCGAGCACGTCGCAATCGGCCTGGCGGTCACGCCCTTCGGCGGTGACGAAGACTTCGCAATGCTCCTCGAAATTCATCAGCCAATAGGGCATGGCGAGATTGTCGACGTCGAAAAGCGCGCCGGTGCCCTTGAAGGCGGCCGAATATTCACCGTGCGGGTCGATCATCACGATATGCCCCTGCGGGGCGAGCTCGCAAATCTTGTGGAGGATCAGCGCCGCACTCGTCGACTTGCCCGTACCGGTCGATCCGAGCAGCGCGAAATGCTTGCCGAGCATCGCATCGACATAAAGCGAGCCGCGAATATCCTTGGTCGGATAGACGGTGCCGATCTCGACGTGCGCGCGCTCGTCGGCGGCGTATATCTGCTTGAGGTCGGCGCTGGTCGCCGCGAAGACCTGGCTGCCCGGAATCGGATAGCGGGTGACGCCGCGCCGGAAATTGTGGATGCGCCCGGTGATTTTTTCCTCTTCGCCTTCGCCGAGGAAGTCGATCGTCGCGACGATCAGGCCCTCGCCGCGCGTGTCGAGTTGCTGGTCGCGGATGCTCGCGATCAACCAGATGTTGCCGACGCGGACCTTGACCTGCGCCCCGACCTGGCCCGCCATTGCCACCGCCGCATCGTTCGACGCCGCCAATTTGCCGATGATCGCCGAATCGAGCAGGATGCGCGAAGCCGAGCCCGAAATATCGACGACTTCGCCGATCATCAGGTCGTCGCGATGATGGTTGGTCACCGGCGCGACCGGCGCCGCCACGCCGCCGCCCGCCAGGCGGACGTGCTGTGCCGCTGTCAGATCCCCGGCGCCGAATCCGCCACCTTGCATGTCCATATATCCGCCCCGCCTATTGTGGTCCCGGCTCGCCCTATCGCAGACGAGGGTAAATAGGCCGTGAACTTTGGGCGAAAAGCGGCTGACGAGAACGGGGCTAGCGGCGGCGGAAAATCGCCGAAGCGGCGTAGCCGAGCACCAGCGACAACAGCACCGCGGACAGGCCGTAAAGAAAGCCGTGGCGCTCCGCCGCGAGCGCCACGAAGCGTTCGAACCCGGCCTTGCGGATCTGGACGTCGCGCGATGCAACCGCAAGCACGCGGCCGCGGCTGATCAGATAGGTTTCGGCGCGATAGGTCCCCACCGGAACGCGGGCGGGCACGGGGATGCGCGCGCGATAGAGCACGCCTTCGGTAATTTCGACCGCAGCGGGGTTTTCGACGAAGAGGCCCGCGCGGCGATAGAGGTCGATGAGTCCCGCCTCGAACCGCTCGAGCGTCTTTGCCTCGGAAAATTGGGTCGGCGACATCGACAGATTGGCAAGGCCGAGCTCGAAAATCGCTGCGGTCCGTTCATCGACCAACTTGTCGATCGGGCGCGACGATCCGATCGCGTAAAAGCTCGGCGAAGTGCGCAGGCGGATGCTGCTGGCATTGACCCATATTCCCGCGACGCGGCGCTTTTCGCGCAGCACTATCGGCCGCACCGGGCCCTTGAGAACGACGACGATATCGGCGCGGTCGTCGGGCAGGCGCTGCCCCGGATAGAGGATCGCGCCGAACAGCAGCAGTTCCTCGCCCGTGAAGCTGTACTGGATGTCGATCGCGCGGCTCGACACGTCGGGGACGAGCCGCGGGTCGGCGGCGCCCGCCGCGGTCGCCGGGAGCAGCGCCAGTGCGAATGCGAGGATCAGGGCGCGTGCAGCGGTCATTGCACCGTGTAGATTTCGTCGGGGCGGATGAAGAGATCGACCGCCATCCGCGCCGCGACAAGGAGCACGATGACCGCGAGCGCCATGCGCAGATATTCGGGCTTCACCCGCTGCGCGAAGCGCGCGCCGATCTGCGCGCCGGTGACGCTGCCGAGCAGCAGCAGCCCGGCGAGCACGATATCGACCGCCCCCGTCGTTAGCGCGTGGACCATCGTCGTCGCGATCGTCACGAACAATATCTGGAACAGCGACGTGCCGACGACGACCTGCGTTCCCATGCCGAGCAGGAAGATCATCGCGGGCACCATGATGAAGCCGCCGCCGACGCCGAGCAGCATCGTCAATATGCCGACCACCATGCCGAGGATCAGCGGCGCAAGCGGCGAGATATAGAGGCCCGAGCGATAGAAGCGCCAACGCAGCGGCAGGTTCGCGACCATCGGGTGGTGGCGCCGCTTGCGCGCGGGCGCGGGCAGCCCGGCGCGCATGGTGCGCAGCGCGCCCAAAGCTTCGCGCGCCATGATCCCACCGACCGAGCCGAGCAGGACGACATAGAGGATGTTGATCACCGTATCGATCTGGCCCCACGCCGTGAGCAGTTCGAACAATCCCGCGCCGACCAGCGAGCCGAGCAGGCCGCCGGCTACGAGCACCGCCCCCATGCGCAGGTCGACCCCGCCGCGTTCGAGATGCGCGAGCGCGCCCGACACGCTGGCGCCGGTCACCTGCGTCGCGGCCGACGCCGCCGCGACCGTGGGCGGAATGCCATAGAAGATAAGCAGCGGCGTCGTCAGGAAGCCGCCGCCGACGCCGAACATGCCCGACAGGAACCCCACCCCGCCGCCCAGCAGGATGATGACCAGCGCATTGACCGAGAGATTGGCGACTGGAAGATAAAGATCCACGAAGGCCCCAAATGCGTATCGACGATACCGGAACGGCGGCGATTCCGCGGACACTAGACCATTTTTGCGGCACGGGGAATCGGCCGCGACGGCTATTTTTTCACGATCAGAAGTCGGCGGCGAGGGTCAACGCCAGACCGCTTTCGGGGCGCGCATCGCCCGCGACGCGCTGGCGCCAGTCGAGCGCGATGCGGCTGCCTTCGCCGACATCGGGCAGGCGCAGCGTCAGCCGCGGCCCGACATCGACGCGCGCCGCGCCGGGCTGCACCGCGCCCGCTGCGAGCGCGCCGAGCCGCAACGAGGTTTCGCCCGCTCCGAGCCGGCGGTCGACAAGGATCGCGCCGTCGGCAAAGCCGTCACGCCGCCGCGCCCCGACGACGCCCGCCTGCGCATAAGCGTCGAGCCGGAACCCGGCGGGTAAAGCAACGTCGGACACCCCGCCGCCAGCCATCACGGCAAGCGCGCTACGCCCCTCCCTTCCCGCGGCAACGCGCTGCTCGATAGCCACATCGACCGGCAGATTTGCAAGCGGCGCGAGCGCGAGGCCGAATGCGACCTCGCGCTGCGCGGGACGCTGCACCGCGACCGTGGCGCGGCCATAGGCGCGCACGCGGCCGGTTTCGCCGAAACCATAGGCGAGCCGAAGGCGGGCCTGGCTACCGCCGAGCTGGCTCGCGGCGCCGAGCGCGTCCGGGGTACCCCCCGACCCGTCGCGCAAATAGAGCCAGCCGCCGAGCGACCAACCCGAAAGCTGCCGCCGGATCCAGAATGGCTCCCCCTGCCCCGGATCGGCGCGCGCGGCGGGCGAAAACGGAAACCATTGCGTTTCGTGCGAACCGACCGCCGAGCGGACGACGCCGCCCGGCCGCGGCGGCAGCAAGCGCGCCATCAACGCGAAGCGAAGGCTGTGGCGATCCGCACCAAGGTCGTCTGCGGGAGGCTCTCCGGCCGCCTCGAACTCTGCCGCAAACGAAGGCCGCACGGCCAAATCCGCGCTCGCGGACGCGCGCCCCGGCATTGCAGCCACGCCAAGCGCACCGACGGAGGGCGCCGGACGTTCGGGAAGGCGGCCTCCCTCCGCGAAGGGCGAAGGCGGAGCCCAGCGCGCGGGCATGGCATCTCGCGGCACCGACATGGCGGGATTCCAGACCATCATGATCCTGAGAGCGGTCCAGCCACCGACGCACAGCAACAGGAAGCGCAGCGGCGGGGCGCCGCGGGGCGCATCGACGCGGCGCGCCATCATCGTGCCACCCGCCGCGCCAGAACCTCCTCATGCACCGGCTCGCTTCGGGGATGGTCGGTCTTGTCCCACACCACCTCGCCCGATCGCAGCATCCGCCAGTAAAGGATGATGGCGCGCCGTGCGGCAAGAATCGCGACCACATTCGAGAAAAAGGCGCGCGGTATCGCAGCCATCGCCTCGCCGGGGCCATACCATCGCGCGGTGAAATGCCCGCGCATTCCAAGCCGCCAGCAGAGCAGCAACAGGTTGAAGGTCAGGAGCAGCCGCAAGCCGTCACCCAGAAGGATCGCATCCCAGCCCAGAACCAGCCGCCCCGCCACACCCAGTAGCGCCACGACGGCCCCCGCATAAGCGGGGAGGAGAATGAGCGAGGCCAGCGGCGCACGCCGATCGCGCCACAGCATCCAGCGCGCGAGCCACGCGCGACCTGCGGGAAGGCCGGGCACCTTGCGCCGCGAACCCGGCCAGCCGAGGTGATCCCATCCGGCGAGCGCGATTCCCGCAATCCAGCGCGATTTCTGCCGCACCGCCTTTTCGATTTCGCCGGGAAAGGCACCCCGCGAGACGATCCTATCGCCCGCCGGCCCGGCCGTGTCGATGAAACGCGTTCCGAGGCCATAGGTGCCGATCAACATGCCGATCTCATAATCTTCGGTCAGGCTGTCGCAGCGAAACGGCTCGCCGCCGCGTTCGATCGCCAACAGCGCCAGTGCGCTTCGCGTCAGCGCGCAACCGACGCCCGCCGACGGCAACGGCAGGCCAAGGCTCGAGCGAACGGCCAGCTCCTTGCCATGCGCCTCGGCAAATTCGTCCGCATAATGACCGCCGATCCAGCGTTCCTTGTGCGCGATCAAGGGCATGACGGGGATTTGCACCATGGCATGCTCGCCAAGATGGCGGCGATAGAGCTGAAGCTCGTCGGGATGCACATGGTCCTCGGCATCGTGAAGGACGATCGCGGCGAAGCGCATGCCCTCGGCGCGTTCGTCCTCGCCAAGCGCCGCCCAGAGCCGGTTGAGATTGTCGCCCTTGGTCGTCGGCCCCTCGCGGCTGCCGATCACCAACCGCAGCCGCCGGTCGCGCGCGACCAGCGGCGACACGGCGAACAGCGTCGCGGCGTCGTTGGGGTAGCAGCCGACATAAAGCCGGAAATCCTCCCCTTGCCACGCCGCCATAGTCCGATGCAGCATCGCCGGAAGCACTTCGGCTTCGTCCCACGCCGGCACGAAGATCGCAAAGCGTCCGTCGATTGGCGGGGCATCGGGCGCCGGCGCCGGGTCACGGCGGCGCGTCGCCAGCCACAAGGCGTCGAACAGCAGATCGTCGAGCCCGATCAGCAATATTCCCACCGATGCGAACAGCATCAGTTCATGACCGGCGCCGAACACCAGCCATTCCAGCCATGCGGTCGACAGCCCCAATATGCTAGCCCCGCGCCCCCCGATGACCTAATGTCATCCGTACCTATAGTGCTAGTGAATGGAGACGGTTTGTAAAGTCGGCGCCATTCCGCCGGTTATTGTCAAACTGACTGACGAAATAAGGAAATAGCTTACCCATGACTCGCAGTTTTCCGCCCCGTTCTGCATTGCGTGATTTTCTGGAGAGCGAGAGTGCCGGCGGCATGCTGCTCATTTTCGCCGCCATTTTGGCGATGATTGTCGCCAATTCGGCATTCGCCGAGACGTATGAGCACGCGATTCACGCGGTGACCGGCCCGGTACTCACCGACAAGCTCGGCCCGATGACCGTTCACCTGTGGATCAACGACGGGTTGATGGCGGTGTTTTTCCTGCTCGTCGGGCTGGAGATCAAGCGCGAGTTCGTTGATGGGCGGCTGGCGAGCTGGGACCGGCGGCGGTTGCCGTTCATCGCTGCGGCGGCCGGTATGGCGGTGCCAGCCGCGCTCTACATGCTTTTCGCCGGAAAAGAGCCGGGGCTGGCGCAGGGTTGGGCGATCCCGGCGGCGACCGACATCGCTTTTGCGATGGGGGTGCTCGCGCTGCTCGGCAAGCGCGCGCCGACGTCGCTCAAGCTGTTCCTCGTCACCGTCGCGATCGTCGACGACATGGGCGCGGTCGCGATCATCGCGCTTTTTTACACGGCCGAGATCAACATGGCCGCGCTCGGCGCCGCGGCGGCGATCCTCGCCCTCATGTTCGTGATGAACCGTTCGGGGGTGAAGAGCCTCATCCTCTACCTGCTGATGTTCCTCCTTCTCTGGTATGCGATGCTGCTGTCGGGCGTCCATGCGACGATCGCGGGCGTACTCGCCGCGATGGCGATTCCGTTCGAGCGCACCCCGGGCGCACCCGACAGCCGAACGTCGCCGCTGCACCGGCTCGAACATGCGCTGCACCCCTGGGTGGCCTTCGCGATCGTGCCTTTGTTCGGCTTCGCCAACGCCGGGGTCGATATTCGAGGGCTCGGGATCGACCAGATTTTCGCGCCCTTGCCGCTCGGCATCGCTGCAGGCCTGTTCCTCGGCAAGCAAGTCGGCATTTTCGGCAGCGTCTGGCTTTCGGTCAAACTCGGCATCGCGGGAAGGCTGCGCGGCGCGACATGGCTGCAGGTCTATGGCGTTGCAATGCTGTGCGGGATCGGCTTCACGATGAGCCTGTTCATCGGCGGGCTGGCCTTTCCCGGCGACACGCTGCTCGTCGAGGAAGCGAAGATCGGCATTCTGATGGGATCGCTGGTGGCCGCGCTCGTGGGCTTTGCCGTCCTGCGCTTCGCCCCGCTTCATCCGCAGCATAGCGCGGTCGAAAGCGCCTCGAACGGAGAAATCGCCGCCGACGGCGACGTCCGCGACACGTCCGAAGGCCAGGGCTAGGCCAGGACATGCACAAGCCGATTTTCCTGTCACTGATTGCCGCCGCGGTCCTGTCGGGCTGCGCCGCGACGGCTACGAAGCAAACGGCCGCCACACCCGGCGTCGCGACGCTCGACGTGCGCCGCGCCGCGGCCTCGACGAAAGCGCTCGATGAAATCGCCGCCTCTTACCTGCGCCTCAGCCTCGAAATCGGGACGCATGAGCCGGGCTATATCGACGCCTATTACGGCCCGCCCGAACTGCAAAAGGCGGCCGAGGCGGCGCCGCGTGACAAGGCCGCGCTGCTCGCGGCGACGCGCGCCCTGATGGCGGAGGTCGATATCGCCGCGCGGCGTATCTCCGACCCGCTCGCGAAACGCCGCGCGGCCTTCCTCCGCGCCCAGCTTCGCGCCGCCGAGACGCGATTGATGATGATGCAGGGCACGCGCTTCGCCTTCGCCGACGAAGCCGAGCGATTGTTCGGCGTGCGCCCGCAGCTCAAGCCGCTCGCCAGCTACGACACCGAACTCGCCAGGATCGAAAAACTGGTCCCCGGCGAAGGCGCGCTCGCCGACCGCGTCGAGGCCTATCTCGACGGTTTCACCATCCCGAAGGACCGGCTGCAAAAGACCTTCGACACCGCGATCGCGCGCTGCCGCGGGCGCAGCATGGCGCATATCGCGATGCCCGAGGGCGAGAGCTTCCGTCTCGAATTCGTCACCGACAAGAGCTGGAGCGGCTATAATTATTACCACGGCGGCTATCACAGCCTGATCCAGGTCAACACCGACCTGCCGATCCGCCTGTCGCGCGCGCTCGATCTCGGATGCCACGAGGGCTATCCGGGGCACCACCTCCTCAACATGAAGCTCGAAGAAAAGCTGGTCAAAGCGCGCGGCTGGACCGAATTCAGCGTCTACCCGCTCTACAGCCCGCAGAGCCTGATCGCCGAAGGCAGCGCCAATTACGGCATCGACCTCGCCTTTCCCGCGAGCAGCAAGGCCGATACCGAGCGCGACATATTGATGCCGATCGCCGAGATCGCGGTGCCGGCGGACGACCGCTATTGGCAGCTGCTGAAAGCGATCAAGCGCGCGTCGGGCGCGCGGCTGACGATCGCGCAGCAATATCTCGACGGCGAAATCGACCGCACCACCGCGACCCTGCTGACGCAGAAATATCTGCTCGTCTCGCGCGAGCGTGCCGAACAGTCGGTGCGCTTCACCGACCAGTATCGCAGCTATGTCATCAACTACGGCCTCGGCGAGACGATGGTCCGCGCCTGGGTCGAGCGCGGCAATCCAAGCCGCGACGAGATGTGGCGGCGCATGGAGCGGATCGTCAGCGAACCGACGCTGCCTTCGGACCTGCTGGCGCGCTAAAACCCCGGATCAGATATCGACAACAATCTTGCCGAAATGCGCGTTCGCGGCCTGGTGCCGGAAGGCGTCGGCGAGCTTCTCGAGCGGGAAATGGTCGCTGATAATGGGCCGGATGCCATTCGTCTCGACGCCCGCGATCATATCGAGCTGTTGCTGGCGGCTGCCGACGGTGAGGCCCTGCACGCGCAGATTCTTCGCCATCAACAGCGCGGTCTGGACGGGGCCCGCGAACCCCGCGAGCACGCCGATCAGCGCGACATGCCCGCCGACGCGCGCCGCGACCATCGACTGGTCGAGGGTGCCGGCGCCACCGATCTCGACGACGGTATCGACCCCGGCTCCTCCGGTCAGCTCGAGCGCCTTCGCGCCCCAGGCGGGCACCTCCTTGTAATTGACCAGCTCGTCGGCACCGAGCGCCTTCAACCGTTCGAGCTTGGCATCGGAAGAACTCGTCGCAATCACCCGCGCGCCGGCGGCCTTCGCGAATTGCAAGGCGAACACCGACACGCCGCCGCTGCCCTGCACCAGCACGGTCGAGCCCGGTCGTGTGCGGCCATCGACGAACAAGGCGCGCCACGCCGTCAGCCCGGCGCAGGTCAAGGTCGCGGCTTCGGCCGCCGAATAGCCTGTCGGCGCCCCGGTGAACCAGTGCTCGGGCGTCACGACAATCTCGCGCGCATAGCCGTCGATGCCGTCGCCCGGCACGCCGCGAAACGCGGTCGCGGGCGGCGCGCCGTCGATCCAGTCGGGGAAGAAGGTCGAGACGACGGTGTCGCCCGGCTTGAACTGCGTCACCCCGTCGCCGACCGCCTCGACCGTCCCGGCTCCGTCGGACATCGGGATACGACCGTCAGCAGCGGGGATCATGCCCGTCACCACGGCATAGTCGTGGAAGTTGAGCGACGATGCGGCCAAGCGAACGCGGATCTCTCCCGGCCCCGGATCGCCGGGATCGGCCAGATCGGTGAGCCGCAGATTGTCGAGCGAAGCGGGGGCGTGCAGCCGGACGCCGCGCATCATTCCGCCGCCATCGCCATTTCGACACGTTGCGGGCCGCGGATAACGCCGCCGGGGGTTGGCCCCTGCATCGCGCCATCGCGGAACGTGACTTCGCCCGACTTGATCGTCGCGACATAGCCATCGGCCTTTTGCAGCAGGCGCTTGCCGCCCGCGGGCAAGTCGAACGCGAGCCACGGCTTGCCGAGCTTGATCGCGTCCATATCGATGACGTTGAGATCGGCGAGATAGCCTGGCGCGAGGACGCCGCGATCTTCGAGCCCATAGAGCAAGGCGGTGTCGCGGCACTGGCGTTTTACCGCATGTTCGAGCGCGATGCGCTTGCCTGCGCGGTCGCGCACCCAATGCTGGAGCATGAAGGTCGGCGACGCCGCGTCGCAGATCGTCCCGCAATGCGCGCCGCCGTCGGACAGGCTGTTCACCGTGTCGTCGGCGGCTTGCAGATCCTCGAGGAAGTTGAGGTTGCCGTCGCGGTAGTTCAAGATCGGGAAATAGATGAAGCCCTTGCCCTCGTCCTTCATCAGCAGGTCATAGGCATATTCAGACGGGCTGACCCCGGCGGCGGTGGCGCGCGCCATGATGCTTTCGTCCATCTTCGGCTCGTAATTGAAGTCGGGGTCCATCTCGAACTGCACCGGCCAGCCGAGCGCGACGATTTTCAGGAAGTCGATAATGTCGCTTTCGGGCCAGACATTCTCCTCTTCGATCATCCGCGCCTTGAACGCCGGGTCTTTCAGCTTCGCGAGTTGCTGATCCCACGGCAGATCGATGATCTCGTTCCACGCGGGTTTGAAACGGAACGGGTGTACCGTCCCCTGCCACGCCATGATGATGCCGTTGCCGCGCAGCGCGATCTGCGCGACGATGTTGGCGCCGGTCGCATTCTGGCGCCGCATCTCCTCGATCTGCTCTTCCAGCGGCAGTTCCTTGGCGATCGACTGGAGCGCAGCGAAGGTCACCGGCAACCCGGTTTCGCGGCTGAGGTCGCCCATCCACTGAAACTCGTTCCACTCGCGTTTCAGGTCGCTCGCCATTTCGAACACGCCATAACCGACGCGGCCCATCGCACGGCCGATCGCGATCAGCTCCTCCGCCGTCGCGGTGGTGCCGGGGACGAGCTCGCCGTCGATCGACTTGTGGAGCACCGTGCGGCTGGTCGAGAAACCGAGCGCGCCCGCGCGCACGCCTTCCTCGACGATGCGCGACATTTCGGCGATATCTTCGTCGGTCGGGACGGCGCCGGGTTTCTCGCGATCGCCGAGCACATAGGCGCGCACCGCGCCGTGCGGAACGTGGCACGCGACATCGACGGTGCGCGGCAGCTTTTCGAGCGCATCCATATATTCGGGGAAGGTCTCCCAATCCCACGTCATGCCCTCGGCGAGCGCGGTGCCCGGAATATCCTCGACGCCTTCCATCAGCGAAATCAGCCATTCGTGGCGGTCGGGCTTGGCGGGCGCGAAACCGACGCCGCAATTGCCCATCACGACGGTGGTGACGCCGTGCCAGCTCGACGGCGCCATTTCGGCGTCCCACGTCGCCTGCCCGTCATAATGGGTGTGGACGTCGACGAAGCCGGGGGTGACGATCTTGCCGCTGGCGTCGATTTCCTCGCGCGCGGGCCCCAGATTTTCGCCCACCGCGACGATGCGGTCGCCATCGACCGCGACGTCGGCAACGAAGGGCGCGCCGCCCGAACCATCGACGACGGTGCCGCCGCGAATCACCAGATCATGCATGTCCGTCTCCCGATTTTTAGTTTCACAGAAAAACCTATCATCAAAATCGCGAGATGCAAATAAGCGGGCGCAGGTGGCGCGATGCTGTTATACTGGCGCGATACACCAAAGGGAGTCGATGCCATGATCCGTCCGCTTACCCTCGCCCTGCTGCTCGCCGTCTCGGCGACCCCGCTCGCTGCCAAGGAGGCGGCTGCCCCCGACTATCGCGCCGCGCTCGCCGATCCCGCGCGCCCCGCCGACGACCGGACACGCGACGCCGCGCGCAAGCCCGCCGAACTGCTCGCGTTCGCCGAGATCGCGCCGGGAGAAAAGGTCGGCGATTTCGTCATGGGCGGCGGCTATGTCACACGCCTGCTCGCCGCCGCGGTCGGTCCGGCGGGCAAGGTCTATGGCTTCCAGCCCGCCGAATTCATCGCCTTCAAGAAACAATATGGCGACGATCAGGCGGCGGTCGACGCCGCCTATGCCAATGTCGATGCCGTCGCCGGACCCTTCGCGGCGCCCGCCTTTCCCGAACCGCTCGACACGATCATCACCGTGCAGAATTTCCACGACCTCTATCTGAAGCCCTTCCCCGAAGGCACCGGCGCCATGGCGAGCGCGGCCTTGTTCGCGGCGCTCAAACCCGGCGGCACTTTGGTCGTCGTCGACCATAGCGCCGCCGACGGCAGCGGCACGGCCTTGTCCGACAGCCTGCACCGGATCGACAAGGATGCGGTCGTTGCCGCGCTGACCGGCGCGGGCTTCAAGCTCGAAGCCGAAAACGACCTCTATCGCCGCCCCGACGATCCGCGTAGCGCCAATGTCTTCGACAAGGAAATCCGCGGCAAGACCGACCAGTTCGCGCTGCGCTTCCGCAAACCGGGATGATATGATGACCAGCGACGACGAGGACTATGTCTATGACGAGGCGAGCGGCGAATGGTTGTCGGCGAGCGAGGCGCGCGACCGCGCGGCGGCTGCAGCGGCGGGGCCCGAGGTCCGCGACGCGGTGGGCAATCTGCTCGCCGACGGCGATTCGGTGGTGCTGGTCAAGGATCTCAACGTCAAAGGCGCGGGGCAGACGCTGAAAGTCGGCACCGTGATCAAGTCGATCCGCCTGACCGGCGACGACCAGGAGATCGACTGCCGCCATGAGGGCATCAAGGGGCTGGTGCTGCGCGCGGAGTTTGTAAGGAAGCGGTAGGGTTCGCATCCTTGGACGATCGTCATTGCGAGGAGCGTAGCGACGCGGCAATCCAGAGTGCGTGGTAACCGCCCTGGATTGCTTCGCTTCGCCCGCAATGGCGAGTCTTTCAGGCTACCCCAACATCCCCTTCCGGGGCCCCAGATAGCCGAACAGATAAGCCGCCACCTTGCGCATCTGAATTTCCTCCGCCCCTTCGGTGATCCGGTATCGGCGGTGGTGGCGATAGATATGCTCGAACGGCTTGTGGCGCGAATAGCCGATGCCGCCGTGGACCTGCATCGCGCGGTCGGCGGCTTCGCAGACAAGGCGGTTCGCCCAATAGTTGCACATGCTGACCTTGTCGGAGAGCGTGCGCTCGACCTCCTTGTGCGGGGTATTGTCCATGTCCCAGGCGGTCTTGCGGATCAGCAGGCGCAGCATCTCGGCCTGCGTCGCCAGCTCGACGAGGGGGAACTGGATCGCCTGGTTCTTCGCCAGCGCCTCGCCGAACGGCTTGCGCTGCCGCGCATATTTCACCGACTCTTCAATGCAGAAGACCGCGGCACCCAGCGATGACGCCGCCTGACGGATGCGGTTCTGGTGGACGAAGCTCTGCGCGATCGCGAGGGCGCCGCCTTCGGGGCCGAGCCGCGCGCTGTCGGGCACCCACACATCGGTGAAGCTGACGCGCGGATGGTCGGTCGGCATGTTGAAGGTCCAGAGATATTCCTCGATCACCAGCCCCGGTGACGGGTTCGGGACGAGCAGGCAGGTGATCCCCTTCGCATCGCCGTCGTTCCCGCTGGTGCGGCAAAAGGTCGCACAGTGCGTCGCGACGTGCATCCCGGTCGTCCACATCTTGGCGCCGTCGATCCGCCAGCCATCGACGCCGTCCCGCGTCTCGCGCACCGCGCGCGTCTCCATATGCGTCGCATCGCTGCCATGATCGGGCTCGGTCAGACCGAAGGCCGTGCGACGCTTGCCCTCGAACCCCCCGAGGATGAATTCCTGCTTCTGCTCCTCGCTGGTCGCGAACTGTTCGAACATCTCGACGAAGGGGAAATTGCCGACGATGCTGTGTTCGTTCTGGAGGTCGTTGTGGAGGCCCAGGCCCTTCGCGGCGAAATGTTCGCGGATCACCGCCATCCACAGGTTCGAGCCGTCCTTGCCGCCATATTTCTTGGGCGCGGAGAAACGCCAGTGCCCCGCCGCATCGGCTTTGCGGGTGGCCGACCTCAACAGCTCTTCCCATTCGTGGCGCGGCAACCCCTGATTGTCCCAGTCGGTGCGCGCATGTTCGCGGCGATGGTCGAAGAAGCGGATATTGTCGTCCGCCAGCTCGATCGGCCTGATCTCGGCCTCGATAAACGCGTCGAGTTCGTCCAGATACGCCTGCAAATCGGCGGGCATCGCAAAGTCCATGTCTCTCTCCCTGATCTATCTTATCCGCGCCAGCCGGCGCGCGCCGCCGCGAGCGGCGCATATTTGGGGCTGTCGACCGCGCATTTGTCGAGCACATCGCGCCGCAGCTTCGCCAGCAATCCCGGCTCGGCGAGCGTCCTGGTCCCCGCCAGCAAGGCTTCGGCAAGCCCCCTGTCCTCGGCGCGTGTCCCGGCTTCGAGGTCGCGCAGCACGATACCGAGTGCATTCATTGCCACCACCGCCTCGAACTTCGCATGGCCTTGCGATACGGGCTTGATCGCCCCCTCGATCCAGTCGCGCACCGCCTGCACCATCTCGCCGTTCGTCGGCTCGCCGTTCGGCGCGCGCGCCTTGTCCGGCGGCGGCGGCAGGGCCCTTTCGCGCTCGCTTTCGGGGGCTTCTTCCTCGAGCAGCCGCACCAGGTCGAGCTCCTGCTCGGCCGTCCGCCGCCCGACGACGACGCGCTCGACCGTCCTGTCCGCGCCGCTCCGCCAAGCCTGTCCCATCTGAAGGCACCCCAGCGCCCACCAGAGCGTGCGGTAGAGCAGCCAGAAACGGAAGCGGCCCCTGTCCACTTTCACGCCCCCCGCCGCCTCATAGGCCGCAAAATATTCGTCGAGGCTCCCCACCCCGAACGCCGGCTTGTCGAGCCGGCCAAAGCGCCATACGCTCATGCAGCCGAACGCCAGATCCTCATGCGCGTCGCCCCGGTGCGCCAGCTCCCAATCGAGCACCGCGGCAAGGCCATGGCCGTCGACCATCACATTGCCCATCCGGTAATCGCCGTGGACCAGCACCGGCGCCACGGGCGCGGGAAGATGATCCTCGCACCATTTGATCGCCAGCGCGATCACCGGCCGGTCGCCGCCATAGGCGAGAAAGCGCGCCTTGAGTTCCGCCAGCGCCGCGCCCGTATCCATCACAGGAATCGCATCGGGCACCGCCGCCATCGGGATGGCGTGGATCCGCGCCAGCTCGCGCCCGAGATCGCCGAGCAGCGATCCCGGCGGAGCCGCGAGTATCGCCGCCGGCGACACGTCACCGATCACGCGCCGCATGACATAACCCGTGCCGAGCGCGTCGCCCGCCTCAAGCACGCCGACCACCTCGGGCGCCTTCACCCCCGCGTCGAAAGCCGCCTGCACCAGCGCCGCCTCGTCGGCGTGGCCGAACGGGCGGTCCGCCATATATTCGGCCGAGGGCGCGCGGCGCAGAACATAGCCTTCACCAGCCCAATCGAAGGCCCAGCTTTCCATATTCGCGCCGCCCGACAGGCGCGACAAACCCGACAGGTCGCCCGGCCCCGCGATGCGGGACATGACGGCGGAGAGCGTTTCGGAGAGATCGGTCATTACTTAATGATGCTAAGTATTTTTGACGACCGCAAGCCGTTTTCGTGCCGGCGCGGGTACCTCCTAGGTCAGAATTGAAATCGGACCGCATTGACATAATAGGAGGCGAGCGGCTGGCCGTCCTTGTCGAGTGCCGGCTCGAAGCGTGCCCGGCGCATCACCCCCTTGCACACCGCATCATCGAAGCCTTCGCTATTCGTCGACCGCTGAATATGACATGCGGTCGGCTTCCCGTCGGTACCGACCGACAGGCGGAAGCGCACGATACCCGGCTGCGACTTGGCAAGCATGGCACGCGGATAGTCTTCGCTTTGCAGCCATTTCGCCGGGTTGCCGATCGGCATTGCCCAACGCGAAAGCTCGCGATGCCGCGCGACATCGATACCCCAATGGTCGAGCAACTCGTCGGTGCAACTGCGCATCGCCGCGAACGCCGCCTTCATCGGACCGGTCTTGAGGCGCACCGGGTCGCGAAGCGGCCAGCCGATCGTCACGCTGGTCACCGCCGCCTCTTCGGCCTCGGTGATCGGCTCGGACCTGATGCCATAATCTTCCTCGGATGCGATTTCTTCGGCCGAAAAAGGCTTCAACCGGACCGAATCGCCAAAGATCCAGGCGGGCTGCCCCTCTCCGACCGTCCCCGGAAAGAACATGATTTTCTGCTCGGGCATCACCCCGAACCTGATGCTCGCCTTTCCCTGACGCGCTGGCCCGTCCATCATCTGTCCCGTCAGCGTCATGCGAAAGCCGTCGCCCGGCGCATCCTGCTCGATCGAGAAAATGATCTTCTGCTTGTCGTCGCCGAAGATACGCGCAAGCCGGCAATAATCGTCGGCATAATGGACATTCCAGGGCGTGGTCGGCGCCAGCTCGACCACATCGCCGGCAGCCTGCGCGGCGCCCGTCGCGGCGAGCCATGCCAGCCCGATCAAAATCGGCAACCCCCTGCGTCCCATGCCGCAGAGCTTAAGTCGCGGATTCGCGACGCGCAAGCAGCCGATGCAGTCGCAAGCTAGAGCCTGCCATAAGACACATAATCCTCGACATGCGCATTGGGCCGGCGAAAGCTGGTGAAGCTCATGCTGGCGGAGAGGTCGAGCGCTTCGACCTGGTGCCACCAGCCGACGGGCAGGAATATGCCCTCGCCGGGGGCGATGATCGTCTCGAGGACGGGCGGCGCGCCGGCGTCGCCGAAACCGGCGGAAAGCGGCGCATTGCCCCAGTCGGAAAAACAGTGATGGCTGTTCTTCATCCGCGCGAAGGCCCAGGGCGGCGCCATGCGCACGCGCTTTCGTCCCATCACCTGCACCAGCAGATTGTTGGTGAGATCGTGGTGCCACGGCGTGAGCGTGCCGCGTGGGCCCAGCCAGAAAAAACCGTCGCGCGGCCGCGCCGCGTCGAGCAGTTCGATCGGCGCGAGATCGTCCCACAGCTTGCCCAGCGCCGCGGCGTTGGTGCCGCTGTTATAGGCGGTGAGATAGATGTCGTTGCTCGCTTCGTCCCTCCGCAGCCAGTCGATCAACTCGCCGAAGCGCACGAGACGGCGATGATCGTCCTTCGCCAGCTCATAATCGGGATCGCGCTCGCGTTCGACCTGCGCTTCGACCGCGGCATCGCCCGCGACGCGCGCGAAATGGTCGAGCGACCAGCACGTCAGCGCAGGCCAGTGATCGACGATCCCGGTCAGCTTGGCGGGCCGGTTCGGCTCATAATAATGGCGATAGAAGAAGTCGGCGTCGGGCCGGTCGAGCGTATCGAGCGCAAAGCCGCCGTCGGCCTCGAACGCCAGGCGTTGCAGGTTGGCGAACAGCCAACCCTGTTTCGCCATGCGCGCCGACTGACGCCGCAGCATCGCCGCCATCGGGTCCTTGGCCAGCCGGTCGATTTCATATTTCGCCGCCGCCGCCGATACGCCCGCACCGACGAGCCGCGCGTGAAGCGCGACGTCATCGTCACCGGCCGCAAGGCCTTCGGCAAGCAGGGCGCGTTTGTCGGGGTGCGACATCGAAAACTCCTCGAACCCGCTCAAGCGCCTGTCGATGACCGATATATGACGATCTAGTCGCCTGCCGGCCCTTTATAGTCCGGCCCGTAAACAGCCGCGCGGAAATCGCGGTGCAGCGTGCCGTCATAGGGGATGGTCTGGACGAAGAATACGGCGGTCAGCCGGTTCGCCGGATCGACCCAGAAGAGCGTCGAGGCCATGCCGTCCCAAAAATATTCCCCCGTCGCGCCGCGATTCTCCCCGGCGGTTTGCGGCGGAGATTTGCGGACCGCGAAATCGAAGCCAAAGCCGACCGCGCCCTTGCCCGGCAACCATGCGCGTTCGGTAATCGCCGGGTCGAGTTGGTCGGTCGCCATCAGTTTCACGGTCGAAGGCTTGAGGATGCGCACGCCGTCGAGGCTGCCCCGGTTCAGCAACATGCGCGCGAAACGCTGATAATCGTCGAGGGTGGAGGCCAGGCCGAAGCCGCCCGGCGTCAGCGCATGGTCCTTGAAATTCAGCGCCTGCGCTTCCGCCGCCGCTTGCTGGACGAGCTTGCCGTCCTTCTTCACATTCATCGCCGCGAAGCGCGCGAGCCGCGCGTCGGGCTGGCGCCAGGCGGTCTCCCTCATTCCGAGCGGTTCGAAAATATGCGCGCGCACATAATCGGCGAAGGGCTGGCCCGACAGTTTCTCGACGAGTGCCGCCTGCACGTCGACCGCGATGCTATATTCCCACTGCGTCCCCGGTTGGAAGAGCAGCGGCACCGTCGCGAGGCGCCTGCTCGCCTCGGCAAGCGGGACGGTCAGCGCGAGCGGGTCGGCGGCGACATAGGCGTCGTGCACCGGCGTCGGCCCGGCGCCATAGGCGAAGCCCGCGGTATGGCGCAGGACGTCGCGCACGCTGATCGGCCGCCCGGCGGGGACATAGCGCGGCTGGCCCGCCGCATCCTTGCCCGCATAGACGCGCATGTCCGCATATTCGGGGAGATATTTCGCGAGCGGATCGTCGAGCCGGAACTTGCCCGCCTCCCAAAGCTGCATCAGCGCGACGCCGGTCACCGGCTTGGTCATCGAATAGATTTGCGCGATCGTGTCGCGGCGCATCGGGCGCTTCGCCGCGCGGTCGGCCATGCCCGCCGCGCCGAAATAAACCTCGCGCCCATCCTGCCAGATCAGCGCCGACGTGCCCGCGGCGCGGCCGTCGGCGATCATCGCCTCCAGCGCGGCGTCGATCCGCTTTCCGTCGATCCGGATCGTTTCGGCGGGCACGGTCTGGGCCTGTAGCGGCAAGGCGATCGCCGCCGATCCCGCGCCCGCCATCATCATCGCCAGTGCCAGTCGCTTGCCGCGCATATCGCCTCTCCCCTGTCCCGCCTTTCGCTGCCGATCACCGGGCATCCCATGCGATCGGGCGCGACAGGTCAACCCGAATAGGTCTGCGGACGCCTATTCGGCGGTGGGAGCTTCGGCGGCGGAGCCTTCCGCAACGGGCGCTTCCGCAACGGTCAACGCGCCATTCTGGATCAGCCATTGCGGATGGTTCGCCTGCACCGACGCCATGATGCGGTCGATCGCGGCGGCGACCTGCTCGCCCTCGGCCTCGCGGTCGCGCTGGACGACGACGCGGCGCGCCTGTGCATCGACCAGCACCCGCTCGCGCGGCACCAGTTCGCCGACGGTGAGACCGGCGATGATGTTGCGGCTGTCGCCCTCGCGCTGTTCGAGCGTCGTGACGCGGCGGTTGAGCTGTTCCTCGACCTGCGCCGCGGCATTGGTCTGTTGCCGGAGCTGGACGATATTGACCCGTACCGAACGCTTCAATTTTCGTTGCACCTGCCGCGCCAGATCGGGATTGAGCTGGGCGGCATATTGATCGACCAGCACGACACCGTCGACCGAAACGTCTTCGCCATCCATCCGCACATTCAGGCTGTCGACGCGGTCGCTGGGGTCGAGCAGCCGGTCGAGCTCGGTCTGCACCGCGTTGCGCGCGCCGATCTCGCGGACGATGCTGTTGAGCGAAAGCGCGAGCGGGATCGACAGGATGCCCAGCGTCACGATGATCCCCAGCACCTGCATCGCGGTATGCTGGGCCGTCAGCGACGGGCCGAAACGGTTGAGACGCGCGACAATCGTCGCGGCAAAGGCAATCGCGAGCGTGTTGGTGAGGAACAGCAACGCCGAACCGAGCGCGAAATCGAAGCGCCCGGTCGCGAGGCCGAAACCGATCGTCGAAAGCGGCGGGACGAGCGCGGTCGCGATCGCAACGCCGACCATCACCCCCGACAGCTTGCGCATGATCGCATAGACGCCGGCGATGCCGCCGACCACCGCGACGCCGAGGTCGAGCAATGTCGGCTGTGTCCGTGCGCGCAGTTCGGGGGTGACGTCGTTGATCGGCGACAGCCAGATGATCAGCATCGCGACGATTATCGCGACCGCCATCCCCGCCGCCATCGTCACCAGCGACCGCTTGATCAAATTGCTCTCGAGCGTCGCGAGGCCGAAGCCAACGCCCATGATCGGACCGAGCAGCGGCGACACGAGCATTGCGCCGATGACGACCGCCGCCGATCCCTGAAGCAGGCCCAGCGTCGCGATCGCCGCCGAAAGCGTGATCAGCAGCAGGAATTTCTGGTTGAGCCGCGCATCGCGCGCGACGCTAGCGAGGACGAGTGCGCGGCCGTGGACATCGTCGCCGCCGCTGTCATTGCCGTCGTCGTCGTCGACGTTGCGTCCGGCTCCCGGGCGCGCGGACCGGCGACCACCGGCGTTGAACGGTGCGTCGCCGAGTCCGGGCACTCCGGGATGATTTCCGGCCATATGGGCGGACGGTTAGATCTTGCCGGTCAGTTCGGGGACGGCGCTGAACAGGTCAGCGACGAGGCCGAAATCGGCGACCTGAAAGATCGGCGCATCCTCATCCTTGTTGATCGCGACGATCGTCTTCGAATCCTTCATGCCGGCAAGGTGCTGGATCGCGCCCGAGATGCCGATCGCGAAATAGACCTCCGGCGCGACAATCTTGCCCGTCTGGCCGACCTGATAGTCGTTGGGGACGTAGCCCGCGTCGACCGCGGCGCGCGAAGCACCGAGCGCAGCGCCGAGCTTGTCGGCGAGCGGGACGATGACTTCTTCATATTTCTCGCTCGAACCCAGCGCGCGGCCGCCCGACACGATGATCTTCGCCGAGGTGAGCTCGGGGCGATCCTGCTTGGCGATTTCGGCGCCGACGAAGCTCGAGATGCCGGCATCGCTGCCCGCGCCGACGGCTTCAACGGTGCCCGAACCGCCCGAGGTCGCTGCTTTTTCGAACGCGGTGCCGCGGACGGTGAGGACGAGCTTCGCATCCGACGATTCGACGGTCGCGATCGCGTTGCCGGCGTAGATCGGCCGGGTGAAGGTCTTCGGACCCTCGACCGACAGAATTTCCGAAATCTGCATCACGTCGAGCAGCGCCGCGACGCGCGGCGCGATATTCTTGCCGGTGGTCGTCGCGGGCGCGAGGAAGGCGTCGTGCGATCCCATCATCTCGGCGACGAGCGGCGCGATATTTTCGGGCAGGTTGTGACCGAAAGCGGCGTTGTCGGCGACATGCACTTTGCCAACGCCCGCGATCTGCGCGGCTTCCTTGGCGACGCCATCGACGCCCGAACCGGCGACGAGCAGATGAACCTCGCCGAGTTTCGACGCGGCCGTAACCACCGCGAGCGTGGCGTCCTTGACGGCCTTGCCGTCATGTTCGACCCAAACCAGAGTTTTCATGAGTGCACTCCCAGCGCTTTCAGCTTGGCAACCAGTTCATCGACATCGGCGACCTTGACGCCGGCCGAGCGGACGGGCGGCTCCGAAACCTTGACCGTCTTGACGCGCGGCGCCGTGTCGACGCCGTAATCGGCGGGGGTCTTGGTATCGAGCGGCTTCGATTTCGCCTTCATGATGTTCGGCAGCGAGGCGTAGCGCGGCTCGTTCAGGCGAAGATCGGTGGTGACGATCGCGGGAAGCTTGAGCTTCACCGTCTCGAGGCCGCCGTCGACTTCGCGGGTAACCGAAACATGGTCGCCTTCGACGTTCACGGCGCTAGCGAAGGTGCCCTGCGCCCAGCCCGTCAGCGCGGCGAGCATCTGGCCGGTCTGGTTGTTGTCGCCATCGATCGCCTGCTTGCCGAGGATGACAAGGCCCGGCGCTTCGGCATCGGCAATCGCCTTGAAGATCTTCGCGAGCGCGAGCGGTTCGACCTCATCGTCGGTCTGGACGAGGATCGCACGGTCGGCGCCCATCGCGAGCGCCGTGCGCAGCGTTTCGGTCGCCTTCGCCGGGCCGACGGAAACGGCGACGACTTCGGTCGCGACGCCCTTTTCCTTCAGGCGAATCGCTTCTTCGACGCCGATCTCGTCGAACGGGTTCATCGACATTTTCACATTGGCGAGGTCAACGCCCGTGCCGTCGGCCTTGACCCGCGGTTTGACGTTATAATCGAGCACCCGCTTGACGGGGACGAGGATTTTCATGGGCTCAAAGCTCCTCTCAGCAAATTGTGCACTGCGCCATAATTGGCGTTTACGTAAACGTCAACCTTGACCCTCTCCCCTCGGGGGAGAGGGTTGCGCAGACTTGCCAGCTTGCTGGCTGGTCGAAGCTGGGTGAGGGTGTGAAACGTCGCAGGCTCTCACCAAGTCCGGCCAGGTCCTGACGGACCAAGTCTTCCTAATCCTCTCCCCAAGGGGAGAGGAAGTTTCGTTATCACGCCGCCTTGGCAACCTCGGCGACGATCTTCTTGGCCGCGTCGCCCAGATCGTTGGCCGCGACGATCGGCAGGCCCGAATTGGCGAGGATATCCTTGCCCTGCTGGACGTTGGTGCCTTCGAGGCGGACGACGAGCGGAACAGACAGATTTACTTCCTTCGCCGCGGCGACGATGCCCTCGGCGATGATGTCGCACTTCATGATGCCGCCGAAGATGTTGACGAGGATGCCCTCGACCGCCGGGTCCTTCAGGATGATCTTGAACGCTGCGGTGACCTTTTCCTTGCTGGCGCCGCCGCCGACGTCGAGGAAGTTCGCAGGGAAGGCGCCATTCAATTTGATGATGTCCATCGTCGCCATCGCCAACCCTGCACCGTTCACCATGCAGCCGATGTTGCCGTCGAGCTTGATATAGGCGAGGTCATATTCCGACGCCTCGACCTCGGCCGGGTCTTCCTCGGTCAGGTCGCGCAGCTCGGCGATATCCTTGTGGCGGAACATCGCATTGCCGTCGAAGCCGAGCTTCGCGTCGAGCACGAGCAGTTCGTCGCCGTTCGCGCCTTCGCAAACGGCAAGCGGGTTGATCTCGATCTGCTCGGCATCGGTCGCGATGAAGGCGTTGTAGAGGCCGGCAAGGACCTTCGCCGCCTGCTTGGCCAGATCGCCCTCGAGTTCGAGCGCCGCGGCGACGCTGCGGCCGTGGTGCGGCATCAGCCCGGTGGCCGGATCGATGACGATCGTGTGGATCTTGTCGGGCGTGTTGTGCGCGACGGTTTCGATGTCCATCCCGCCTTCGGTCGAGGCGACCACCGCGATGCGGCTGGTGGCGCGATCGACGAGCAGCGCGAGATAATATTCCTTTTTGATGTCGGCGCCGTCGGTGATGTAGAGGCGGTTGACCTGCTTGCCGGCTTCGCCTGTCTGGATCGTCACCAGCGTGTTGCCGAGCATGTCCTTGGCGTGCGCTTCGACCTCCTCGAGGCTTTTGGCGAGGCGGACGCCGCCCTTCGCATCGGGACCGAGTTCCTTGAACTTGCCCTTGCCGCGGCCGCCGGCGTGGATCTGCGACTTCACGACATAGAGCGGCCCCGGGAGCTGCTTCGCCGCCGCGACGGCCTCTTCGACGCTCATCGCGGCGATGCCCTTGGGCACGGCGACGCCAAATTTCGCGAGCAGTTCTTTCGCCTGATATTCGTGGATGTTCATGAGGTCTGCCGGGCCTTTCGACTCTGGAAGGGGAGATGATCGGCGCCGCCTAAGCACAAGTTCTACGGCAATTCTACCCCTAGCGGGCCGCAAGCCAAGGCTTTCGGCGGGCTGTTCCGTCTTCCGGATGACGCCCGGAGCGCAAGCTGATATTCGCGCCGCAGGGTCCGTCGGGACGAGGGAGGCGAAGGTGCGGATAAAGCGTCTTGTTTTGGCGTTGGCGATCGTCGCCGGTTCGAAGGCGGCGACGGCTCAGGTGAACCAGTCGCTCGATATCCATATTGCGCAATCCCCGAATATCGTGCGCGTCGGCGCCGCCGATCAGCTGGCCTACGAACTCCATCTGACCAATTTTTCGAGCGCGCCCCTCCGGCTGGACGAGCTGGCGATCAGGCTTGGCGACGAGGGCGCGCCGCTCAAAACCTATAACGCCGACGCGTTGGCCGGAACCTTTGCGCTCGTCGGGCCTGCCGACGCCGAAGCACGAACGATCCCTGCCGGCCGCCGCGCGGTCCTTTATATCAACGCGCCATTTGCCGATGGGCAGCGCCGCGGTCCGATCTCGCACAGCCTGACGCTTGCCAGCGACGGCGGCGGCTTCACCGTTTGGGGTGGCGCCGCGACGCCCGAAACCGCTCCCCTGCCCCGCCTGTCGCCCCCGCTGCGCGGCGGGCCGTGGGTCGCCGTCTATGAGCCCGGGATGGAACGCGGACACCGCCGCGTCTTTTACGCCACCGAAGGGTCGGCGATGCTGCCCGGCCGCTTCGCGATCGACTTCATGAAGGTCGATGCGAGCGGGAAATTATCGGCGGGGGACGCCGACATCCCCGCGGACCATTATGGTTTCGGCGCCGAAGTGCTCGCGGTCGCCGACGGCACGATCGTCGCGGTGCGCGACGATGTCGCCGATCCGTCAGCCATCAAGGGCCGGACGAATCCGGGCATCGCCGACGCCAGTGGCAATTATGTCATGCTCGACATCGGCGGCGGGCGCATCGCGACCTATGAACATCTGAAACAAGGCGCGCCGGTCGCCGTCGGCGACCGCGTCAAGGCGGGCGAG
This sequence comes from Sphingopyxis sp. JAI108, assembly GCF_013410105.1. Lineage (GTDB taxonomy): Bacteria > Pseudomonadota > Alphaproteobacteria > Sphingomonadales > Sphingomonadaceae > Sphingopyxis > Sphingopyxis chilensis. The sequence goes on along the minus strand of NZ_JACCCJ010000001.1, from coordinate 520,626 downwards.
GTCATCGGCTTCCTCGGCTTCACCGGGCAGGCGAGCGCGCCGCACCTGCATTTCCATCTGGCCGACCGTCCATCGATCCTCGGCGCCGAGGGTCAGCCCTATGTTTTCCGATCCCTCACGCGGCTGGGCCAATATCCGGCGATCGACAGCTTTTCCCGCCGCGAGGCATGGCCGCCCGCCGATCGTCCGGAAATCGTCCGCGACAGTTTCCCGCCGCCGAACCTCGTCGTCCGCTTTCCGGGCGACTGACGTCTAGCGCAGCGCGCAGACCGCGGCAGAACTGGTCGAAACGGCAAGGATCTCGGGATCCTTGAGCGCGCGAACCTTGCGGAAGAACTGGTCGAGCGTCAGGTCGGCGACGCGCCGGTCCTTGAGGCTGCCGAGCGCGGCGAGGCGCCGCAGCTGGAGCAGCGAAAGGCGGTCGACCATGCGTTCGGCCATGCACGCCGACATCGCCTTCGACAGGCCGGCATTCTGGAGGCCGTTGCGCAGCCGCGTCTCGGGGGTTGCGCAGCCGGCGAGCGACAATATCAGCACCGGCAAAAGAACGCGCCTCACCGCGCCTTATCTTCCGTGATAATCGGCGACGGCGCCCGAGACCGCCTGCATCAGCGCCATGCGCGCCGGGACCGAGGCGCTGGTGTCGCCGAGCAGCACGACGATCGCATAGCGGGTGCCGTCGGGCGCGGTCGCGATACCGATGTCGTTATAGCCGGCGGTCGAGCCCTTGTAGTCCTGCCCCGTTCCGGTCTTGTGCAGGAATTTCCAGCCGGCGGGTAGGCCGGCCTTCAATCGCCGCGGGCCGCTTCTGGTCCGGCTCATCACGCCCAGAAGATATTCGGTCGAATCGGGCGACAGCAAGGTTCCGCGCGCGAGCCGGGTCAGCGCGCTTGCGATCGCCTCGGGGCTCGCGCCGTCGGGCGGATTGGCGAGATAGGCGTTGCGCGCCGCGAGCCGCGTCGCATCGGGAAGCGCCGCACGCGCCTGATAGAAAGCCCGCCCGACCGAATAGGCCTGCTGCCACTTGAGCCCCGCCGTTCCCGCCTGCAGCAGGCGTTCGCCGGGGCCGAAACGGATCGAACCCAGATCCTTCTTTTCGATGAACGCGCGCACCGCGTCGGGACCGCCGACGGTGCGCAGCAGGCTGTCGTTCGCGGTATTGTCGCTATGCGTGATCGCGGTTTCGATAAGCTCGCGGACGCTCATCGTCACCGAGCCCTGCGACTGGACCCGCGCCGCGAGCGGCTGATGGAACAGCGTCAGATCCTCGGGGCCGATCTGGACGCGCTGGTCGAGCGTCAGGCGCCCCTGGTCGACCGCGTCGAGCACGGTCAGCGCGACCCACAGCTTCGATACGCTTTGCTGCGGAAACAGCTGGTCGCCGCGCTGCGAGAGCGACCACTCACCGTCGATGCGCTGTACCGCGATGCCGGTCTTGCCGGGGAAGGCGCGCCACAATTCGAAAATACGGTTGTCGAGACCGGCGGGAGCGCGGCGGAAACCGGGGTCGATCGGGCCCGCGGGGCGCGGCATCGCTGAGCGGACCGGCTCGCCGATCGGCACCGTGACCGAACCCGCCGGACCGCGCACCGCCCCCGGTTGCTGCTGTTGCTGTTGCTGCTGCGCGCGTGGCTGCGGCACGATTGCGACGCTGCTAACACAACCTGCCAGAACCGCGGCCCCCATCGTCACAGCGAGGAGCGGCCTGCCGGATAATCTAAACTTCATTCAAACCCCGCACCTGCGACTTTATATCTTGTCCCGACCCCTCGCGGACATGTCCCCACGTCACGCAGGCGCGCAGGACGGGCCAGCGTTTTGCGGTGAACGATTCTTTCGCCGCGACCAATCGCGGGAACCGGCGGGATTTTTACCCAGCGTCAGGGCGCGGGCGTCGCGCGAACCTTGTCCGGATAAAGCCGCTTCAGCGCCGCGAGCTTGGGGGCATCCCAGCGCAGGATATAGCCGTTGCGCGGATTGCGGCGCATGAAATCCTGGTGGTTCGCCTCGGCGCGATAGAAGCGCCTGTAGGTTTCGACCGGCACGACGACCGGCTTCGCGAAATATTTGCCGCGGCCGATCTGCGCCATATAGGCGGTCGCGACACGCCGCTGGACCGCGTCCATCGGCACGATCGCGGCGCGATATTGCGAGCCGACGTCGGGGCCCTGCCGGTTTTTCAGCGTGGGGTCGGCGACCACGGAAAAGAGGATGCGGAGCAAAGTGCCATAGCTGACCTGCGACGGGTCATAGACGATGCGGACGGCCTCGGCATGGCCCGACTTGCCGTCGTGGGTCCGTTCATATCGCGCCGTTGCGGCGCTGCCGCCATGATAGCCCGATTCGACCGAAATCACGCCCTTGACGTTGGAAAAGACGCCTTCGACGCCCCAGAAACAGCCGCCCGCAAGCACCGCGGTCGCGCGCTGCGCCTTGACCGCCGGATCAATGGTCGCGGCGGGCAGCTTGACCACGCTTTCGGCTTGCGCTGGCGCGCATTGCGCGACGATCGCGCCCGCCGCCAGCGCCGCGACGGCGCGGAGGGGCAGCGCGCGTCGCAGCGGGGTCATGCCGGGATCGGAAGCGCCGGCTGATTGAGCACGATGTAGGTCGCGCCAATCGCGAAGCCGGCGAGCATGGTCAAGAACCAGTCGGAGCGGAGCATGGAGAGCATAGGGGCCTCGTGTCATATTATCTTGTTCGCGGCCGAAGCCGCCCTGGTTACACCGGCGATATGACGCGCCCCTGCCATCCGTCAGTGATGGGAGTCACTCTAACCGAGATGACTTACCATCGGGTGAACCGGGCGCTTAACCGTCGTTCAGGTTCAAATAGGCCCGTCCGCCGGCATTACAAGACCGATCGGTATAAAATTCCTATGCAGCGGTAAACAGGCGCTTAGCTCAGCGCGGCGCACGCCTGCTGGATGCGCACGCACGCTTCCTTGAGCACCGCTTCGGACGTCGCATAGGAGACGCGGAACGCGGGCGACAGCCCGAACGCGCCGCCATGCACCGCCGCCACGCGCGCCGAATCGAGGAAATAGTCGATCAGCGCCTCGTCGCTGTCGATCACCTGCCCCGCGGGCGTCTTCTTGCCGATGCACCCCGACGCGTCGGGATAGACATAGAAGGCGCCGTCGGGGACGGGGCAGCTCAGCCCCGGCGCGTCGTTGAGCATCGCGACGACCATGTCGCGGCGCTTCCGGAACGCGGCGTTGCGGTCGTCGAGGAACTGCTGCGGCCCGCCGAGAGCGGCGGCGGCGGCGGCCTGCGCGATCGAACAAGGGTTCGACGTTGACTGCGACTGCAGCTTGCCCATCGCCTTGATGATCCACGCTGGCCCGCCCGCATAGCCGATCCGCCAGCCGGTCATCGCATAGGCCTTCGAACAGCCGTTCACCGTCAGGATGCGGTCGATCAGGTCAGGGCAGCGCTGCGCGAAGGTCGTGAATTCGAAATCGGCGTACCAGACATGCTCATACATATCGTCGGTCATCACCATCACATGCGGATGGCGGCGGATCACTTCGCCGAGCGCATCGAGCTCCTCGCCCGAATAGGCGGCGCCCGACGGGTTCGACGGCGAATTGAACATCACCCAGCGCGTCTTCGGCGTGATCGCGGCGTCGAGCTGCGCCGGTGTGATCTTGTAATTCTGCGCCGCGGTGCCCTCGACGATCACCGGCGTGCCGCCCGCGAACGCGACGATGTCGGGATAGCTCACCCAATAGGGCGCGGGAATGATCACCTCGTCGCCCGGATCAACGGTCGCGACGAGCGCGTTGAACAAAGTGTGCTTGCCGCCGACGTTGACCGAAATCTGGTCGAGCCCGAAGTCGAGCCCGTTGTCGCGGCGAAATTTGCCCCGGATCGCTTCCTTCAGCGCCACCGTGCCGTCGACGAGCGTATATTTGGTCTGCCCGTTGCGGATCGCCTCGATCGCCGCTTCCTTGACGAAATCGGGGGTATCGAAATCGGGCTCGCCCGCGCTCAGGCCGATGACATCGACGCCCGACGCTTTCAGCGCCGACACGCGCGCGGTCATCGCGAGCGTCGCCGAGGGCTGGATGCGGTTCAGAGCGGCGGAGACATGGGGCTTCAGCGACATGACGATATCTTCCGTGGCTTGCGCGGTCGGGCTGCAAAAGGACAGGAAATTGCGCGGGGCCGCGCCTAAAGCCTCCGGCCGATATTCGCAAGCGCGCTGCTTGATAATTTACCTATGCGGCGGGCAGGTCAGCCTATCCCGGATGCCTCGGCGTCCGCGAGCCGCGCGGGCACGAGGCCGCGCAAACTGTTGCCGATGAAGAAGCCGCTTTCCAGATCGGCGAGCCGCAGGTGCGATTCGACCGCGCGGCCCTTGTCGATCAGTTCGGCGCGCAGCACACCGGGGAGCAGCCCCAATGCCAGCGGCGGGGTGAGCAACTGGCCATCGCGCTCGACGAAGATGTTGCTCCAGCTGCCTTCGGTAACGAAACCCGGCTCGTCGATGAAGACGACCTCGGCCGCGCCGCTCTCGTGACGCAGGCTGTCATAGGAGGCCCGCAGGCTGGTCTTGTGCGTCACGCGGAAGTCGCCGGCCGCCATCGGCGCGGGGCGCACCGCGACGGGCACCGGCAATTCGGCGAGGCGTGGCAGCGGCGACACCTCGACCGCGAGCGCCCCCGACGGCGCGAGCCGCATCCGCACCCGCGCGGCGCTGCGCAGGCGGAAGGTCGCCGATTGCAGGCTGTTGCGCGCACCATGCCGGTCGAAGGCGAAGCCCAGAACTTCGGCGCTCGCCTTCATCCGCCCGAGATGCCCCTCGAGCCGCTGGATGCCCTCGACGGGATCGAAAAGCATCGTTTCGATCAGGTCGAAGCTTTCGCCCGCTGCAACCACAAATTCCCCCTTGGCCAGACATTCGCGCCATTCTTCAGCTGCTTGGCTGTCGGCGACGATTCCAGAACCGAGCCCCAGCGTGGCGCAAGCCGGCCCGCCATGCAACCCGCCTTGCGGAAAGACGAGCGTGCGGATCGCGACATTGAACGCCGCGTCGCCGTCCGGCTCGATAAAGCCGATCGACCCTGTGTAAAGCCCGCGCGGCCCGGCCTCGAGCTCGTCGATGATTTCCATCGCGCGCACCTTGGGCGCCCCCGTGATCGATCCGCAGGGAAAGGCGGCGCGCAGCACGTCGACCGCGCCCACCCCCGCGGGCAGTTCGGCGCTGACATCGGAGACGAGCTGGTGGATCGTCGGAAAGCTTTCGACGCGGAACAGGTCGGGCACCGCGACCGATCCGGGCACCGCCACGCGCGACAGGTCGTTGCGGATCAGGTCGACGATCATCAGATTTTCGGCGCGCTGCTTGGGGTCGTCGGCAAGGTCGCGCGCGGCCGCCGCGTCGGCTTCCGGATCGGCAAGCCGCGCCGCGGTTCCCTTCATCGGCCGCGCCATCACCCGCCCATCGCGCAGCGCGAAAAAGAGTTCGGGCGAGTGCGAGACGATCGCCCGATCGCCCGTCCAGATCACCCCGCCATAACCCGCGCGCGCCGCGTGCCTTAGCCGCGCATGCACAGCAAGCGGGTTGCCGTATAGCGGCACGTCGGCGCGAAATGTGTAATTCGCCTGATAGATATCGCCCGCCCGGATCAACTCCAGCACCGCCTCGATCGCCGCCAGATACTCGGTGCGCGCAACGCGCGGCCGCGGCTTGCCGGTCCATGCCGATGCCGGATCAGGAAGCAGGCCGGGGATCCGGTCGGCAGCGATGCGCGTGACCTTTTCGAACAGGCCGAACCAGCCGAGCGGCATGTCGCCCGTTTCGGCATCGACCGCCCCGCGCCACGCGGGCGCGAGCGCCTTTCCCGCCTCGTATGACAGATAGCCCGCGGCATGCAGCCCGCGCGTCTGCGCGGCTTCGAGCGCGGACAGCAACGCCGGAACGTCGGCCGCCGTCCGCGCCGTCAAAACGTCGACGGGCTCGGCGAACATCCGCGCCGCCGCGGCACCCTCGGCGCGCGCATCGTCGAGCAGTACAAAGGGCGGGCAGCCCGGCCCCGGAAGCGGGATCGCCTCGCCGCCCGTCATCGCTGTATCGTCATCGCTATGTCACGATACCGACCGCGCGCCCGCGATCAGCGGTCGCGTTTCATGCGGATGGTGCGACCGCCCTCGATCGACGCGAAATAGCTGCCCATCGTCGCGACCTTGATCTTGACCTTCTGGCCTGCCTTGGGCTGGCGTGGCAGCCGCGTCGTGTCGATCTGCGTCCACACCGCGTCATCTTCCATCGCCAGCGTATATTTGCCCGAGCGGTCCATGCTCACCGAACGGATCGTCGTTTCGATTTCCTTGACCTCATCCTCGTCGCCGCCGAAAATCCCGCCGAGCTTGGGGAAGGAAAAACCGAACAGCCCGCGCCGCGCCTTCTTGGCAGTCTCGCGATCGGTGAAGGTGATCTCGCGCGCCTGGTCGGCACTCGACAATTCGCCGACTTCGCGGTCGAAACAGGCGAGCCGCGCCGCCGGGTCGGCGATGTCGCGGCACGCGTAAAGTTCCTGGATCTGCGCCGGAGGCTCAGAGGGCAACTTGTCCTTCGCGGCGACCGGGGCGGCGAGCGCGCCGGCGAGAAGGACGAGCGGCGCGGCGACACGCGATGACAGCTGCAGCATGGCAAAACCCCTGGCGAGAACGATATGCGCTGCCTAGCCGCCCCGACTGCGCGCCGCAAGCGAGCCCGGTTGCAAATCACCGCTTACTGACCCTAGTGTAAGGAACCCCGCGCATATCGAGAGGATTCCATCACCCCATGGACAGCCATTTTTCCTGGTCGACCGGCTATAATCACCCCACCGACTGGGATCAGGCCTTCGCGCCGCTGTCGCTCCCCGACATGCTGGCCGCCAGCGTCGCGCGGCGCTGCGATGCCCCGATGCTCGACTTCATGGGGCGCCAGTTCGGCTATGCCGAGGTCGCACGCGGCGCGGCGCGCGTCGCGCGCGGGCTGCAACAGCGCGGGATCGGCAAGGGCAGCCGCGTCGGCCTCTTCCTGCCCAACGTCCCCCATTATGTCGCGGCCTATTATGGCGCGCTCGCTGCCGGCGCGACGGTGGTCAATTTCTCGCCCCTCTACACCGTCGCCGAACTCGAGGCGCAGGTCGAGGATTCGGGCACCGACACGCTGTTCACGATCAGCGCCGCGGCGCTGCTGCCCACCGCGCTCGAGGTGCTCGACGGGTCGAGCCTCAAGCAGCTCGTCGTCGGATCGGTCGCCGGCGGGCTCCCCACGGCGAAGTCGGTTCTCTATCGCCTGTTCAAGCGCAGCGAGGTCGCAGCGTTGCCCGCCGACCCGCGCATCATCCGCTTCTCGGCGCTCACCGACAACGACGGCAAGCCCGATCCGGTCACGATCGACCCCGAAAAGGACATCGCGCTGATCCAATATACCGGCGGCACGACCGGGACGCCGAAAGGCGCCAAGCTGACGCACCAGAATCTTACCGCCAACGCGCGGCAGGTGAATGCCATCGACCCCGACCATGAAGCCGAGGACCGCATCCTCGGCGTCCTCCCCTTCTTCCACGTCTTCGCGAACACCTGCGTGCTCAACCGCACCGTGCTCAACGGCGGCACGATCACGATGCTGCCGCGCTTCGATGCAAAACAGGCGCTCCAGGCGATTACGCGAACGAAGACGACCGCGCTGCCCGGCGTGCCGACGATGTATCAGGCGCTGCTCGATCATCCCGACCTCGCGAGGACCGACTTCTCCAGCTTGCGCATCTGTATCTCGGGCGGCGCACCGATGCCCGCCGAGCTGCGTGAGAAATTCGTCGCCGCCACCGGCGCCGCGCTCGTCGAAGGCTATGGCCTCACCGAAAGTTCGGGCGTCGTCGCGACCAATCCCTATGAGGGGCCGGTGCGCGCCGGCACGATCGGCCAGCCGATCCCCGCAACGCAGATCCGCCTGCTCGACAAGGAAGACCCGTCAAGGGATGCGCCCGACGGCGAGCCCGGCGAGCTCGCCGTCAAGGGCCCGCAGATCATGCAGGGATACTGGAACCGCCCCGAGGCAGACAAGGACAGCTTCACCGACGATGGCTGGCTACGCACCGGCGACGTCGCCGTGGTCGAGGATGGTGGCTATATCCGCATCGTCGACCGGCTGAAGGACATGATCGCGGTCGGCGGGTTCAAGGTATACCCCAGCGTGATCGAGGCGCATCTTTATGAACATCCGGCGGTCAAGGAAGCGATCGTCCTCGGCGTCCCCGACGCCTATCGCGGCGAGGCGCCGAAGGCTTTTGTGACGCTCGAGGAGGGCTTCGACGTCAGCGGCGAAGCGCTCGCCGCGTGGCTCAACCCCAAGCTCGGCAAGCATGAGCGGGTGAACGCGGTCGAGGTGCGACTGAACCTGCCCAAGACGATGATCGGCAAGCTCGACCGCAAGGCATTGCGGGCGGAGGAGGGGAGCCGGTGAACGGCCTCTATCGCTACCCCGCCTTCGCAGGGGTGACGGTCTAAAGTTTATTACAATGACAATGAGACATTGTAACCTCTGTCATGTTATGCCATATCCAGCATCGCAATTGCCCCAATGGAGAATCGGGTGACCCATGTCGCCAGCCCTGCCCCTGCCCTGACGCGCCTCGGCGCGCTGGTAAGGGCTGCGCGCGATTCGCGGCCGCTGACCTCGCTTTCGGGCGATCAGCTGGCGATGGGCCTGTCGGGGCTCTGCCTCGTCCACTGCCTTGCAACGACCATTTTCTTCGCCTCGATCGCCTCGGTCGGCGGGGTGTTTCTCGACAATCACCTGTTCCACGAGATCGGACTGATCATCGCGATCGGCTTCGCGCTCATCACGCTGGTCTCGGGCGTGCTCAGCCACGGCTATATGATGCCCTTCGCGGTCGGCAGCTTCGGGCTCGGCATGATGGCGGGCGCGCTGTCGCGGCCGCACGACGGCAGCGAAGTGATCGCGACGATGATCGGCGTTGCGGTCGTCGCGCTGGGTCACGACCTCAACCGCCGCGCGCGGCACTGATCCCACCGCATCGGAGATGTCCGCAACTTGCGGGCGCTGCGCAAACAGCCTACATTACATCCTGGTTAGCGCGGGATTTCCCACGCCTGAGGAAACGCCAATGGGCAAGCATGATCATCCGCACGTCGAGGCCAGCGGCGCCTCGCTCGCCAGGGCGGCGCAGACCGCGCTCGAGGGCGCGGGCGAAGCCTGGACCGACATGCGCGCCGAGATTTTCGACGCGGTCGCCGAAATCGGCAAGCCGGCGAGCGCCTATGAAATCGCCGACATCGTCTCGCAGAAGCGCGGCAAGCGCGTCGCGCCGAACAGCGTCTATCGCATCCTCGACCTGTTCGTCGCGAACAACCTCGTCCGCCGCGTCGAAAGCGCCAACGCCTTCGTCGCGAACAGCCATCCGGGCTGCCTCCACGACTGCATCTTCCTGATCTGCGATACGTGCGGCAGCGCGGTGCATGTCGACGACGACAAATTGTCGACCGGCGTCCGCGCCGCCGCGAACGCAACCGGCTTCGCCGCCGAGCGCCCCGTGATCGAGGTGCGCGGCAAATGCGCCGAGTGCCAATAAGGTGAGCCGCCGCGCTCCACCGGACATTTAGAGGGTGGCTGGGGGGCTTCAGCATTGGATCGAGGAACAGCGGACGCGCCCGCCCGCGCCGACGCGTGCCTGGGCCTGGGCGCTGGCCTTCGGGATCGCAACGCTGCTCTTCGGCTTCTATCTGGGGCAGGTTTTCCCGCAAACGGGGCATGACATCGCGCCGGGCTATGGTTCGCCGGTGCTCGCGTTCGAATTCGCGGGCAGCCAGAGCGACCTCGAAGCGATCTTCGGCTTCTTCACCGACCCGCAGCAGGTGACGCGCCTCGCCGCGATGCGCGCGGGCAACGAAGGCGACTATCTCTACATGCTGCTCTACGCGGGCTTTCTAGCCAGCGGCTGCTTCGCGCTGTGGCGCGAGCTTCGGCTGCGCGCGCTCCTTGCCACCAGCTTGCTGCCCGTCGCGGCGGCGCTCTGCGACGCATGGGAGAACTGGCTGCTCCTCGACATCCAGGCGGCCTTCACGCTCGGCGACTATTCGCCCGCGATGGCGAGCCTTCCCTATCCGGTCGCCGCCAAGTTCCTGCTGCTTGCGGCGACCAACGTCATGATCGGCGCGGCGGCCACGCGCCTCGGGCGCTGGTGGGCGCTGTTCGGCACGCTCGCGATCCTCGCGGCGATCCCGACCGTCATGGCGATCATCACCCCCGCCGCCTTCGCCTGGGCCCTGATCCCCTCGGCTGCGGCCGGCTGGCTGCTGCTGCTCGCGCTCGCCGTGGCGGGGAGTTGGCGGGCGTTGGCGCACAAACGCCCTCTCGCCGACTGGAGCGAAGCCGCGCCCGCCCCCGCTACCCCCGACGCCGCCCCGCCCGCCCGGCGCGTCTTCGGCCGCCGCCGCACCTGAGCCCCTTCCCACTCCGGCGATGCGGGTCTAGGGAAGCCCGCGAATCCTGAAAAAGGGCGAAGGGCTGCACATGAACACCGTGATCATCCGCGAAGACGACCTCATCGAAACGATCGCCGACGCACTCCAGTACATCAGCTATTTCCACCCGATGGACTATATCCGCGCGCTCGGCGCCGCCTATGAACGCGAAGTGTCGCCGGCCGCGAAGGACGCGATGGCGCAGATATTGTCGAACAGCCGCATGTGCGCCGAGGGGCACCGCCCGATCTGCCAGGACACCGGCATCGTCACCGTCTTCATCAAATGGGGCATGGACTGCCGCCTCGACAGCCCGCGCAGCCTGCAGCAGGTGGTCGATGAGGGCGTGCGCAAGGCCTATCTCCACCCCGAAAACAAGCTGCGCGCCTCGATCCTCGCCGACCCCGCATTCAGCCGCGTCAATACGAAGGACAACACGCCCTCGGTGCTCAACGTCGAGATGGTCCCCGGCGCAAAAGTCCACATCGACGTCGCTGCAAAGGGCGGCGGCAGCGAGAATAAGTCGAAGTTCAAGATGATGAACCCGTCCGACAGCATCGTCGACTGGGTGCTCGAAATGGTGCCGCAGATGGGCGCCGGCTGGTGCCCGCCCGGCATGCTCGGTATCGGCATCGGCGGCACCGCCGAAAAGGCGATGCTGCTCGCCAAACAATCGCTGATGGACCCGATCGACATGACCGAGCTGCTCGCGCGCGGGCCGGCGAGCCCGACCGAGGAATTGCGCATCGAGCTCTATGAAAAGGTCAACGCGCTCGGCATCGGCGCGCAGGGCCTCGGCGGCCTCGCGACCGTGCTCGACGTCAAGATCGCCGACTGGCCGACCCACGCCGCGTCGAAGCCCGTCGCGATGATCCCGAACTGCGCCGCGACGCGCCATGCCCACGTTACGCTCGACGGCAGCGGCCCCGCCTTCCTCGAACCGCCGGTGCTCGCGGACTATCCGCAGATCGACTGGCAGCCCGACACGGCCGCAATCCGCGTCGATCTCGACAATCTCACCCCCGAAGTCGTCGCGAGCTGGAAACAGGGCGACCGGCTTTTGCTCAACGGCAAGATGCTCACCGGCCGCGACGCCGCGCACAAGCGCATCGCCGACATGCTCGCCAAGGGCGAGGAGCTGCCCGTCACCTTCCGCGACCGCGTGATCTATTATGTCGGCCCGGTCGATCCGGTCGGCGAGGAAATCGTCGGCCCCGCGGGCCCGACGACCGCGACGCGCATGGACAAATTCATGGACATGATGCTGGGTCAGGGCCTGCTCGCCTGCGTCGGCAAAGCCGAACGCGGCCCCGCCGCGACGCAATCGATCGCCAAGCACAAGAGCGCCTATCTGATGGCGGTCGGCGGCGCCGCCTATCTCGTGTCGCGCGCGATTAAAGGCAGCCAGGTCGTCGGCTTCGCCGACCTTGGCATGGAAGCGATCTACGAATTCGAGGTCAGCGATTTCCCCGTCACCGTCGCGGTCGACAGCAAAGGCCAGAACGTCCACGTCAACGCGCCGATGCTGTGGCAGAAGCGGATCAAGGACGAAGGGTTGCTGGAGAAGGCGTGAGCTTCCTCCTCCTCCGCCGTCCTCCAGAATCGTAACGGCAAGTTCCGGACACACGCTTGCGTTTCGCTGCCGATCCGGCACATTGCTTCGCATACGAAGCAGGCAGGGGACGCAGCATGGATTTCCGTAACGTCGACAAGCTGAACCGCCGCGACATGATTCGCGGCACCGCGATGCTCGGGGCGGGCGCCGCCTTCATGCAGCCCGTCCCGCTCTGGGCGCAGTCGGGGACCATGGCCGATATCCGCAAAGCCGCCGAAGCCGGCAAGGACGCCTCGATCAAGCGCATCCGCGACTGGATCGCCCTCCCCTCGATCGCCGCCGAGAACCGCAGCATGGCCGAGGGTGCGGCCTATATGGCCGAGCTCGCGAAGGACGCGGGCTTCACCAATGTCGAAATCGTGCCGACCGACGGCCACCCCGGCGTGTTCGGCACGATCGACGTCGGCGCACCGCGCACGCTCGGCATCTATTTCATGTATGACGTCAAGCAGTTCGACCCCGCCGAATGGTCGTCGCCGCCGCTCGAGGGCAAGATGGTCGAGCGCCCCGGTTTCGGGCAAGCGATCATGGGCCGCGGCGCAGTGAACCAGAAGGGGCCCGAGGCGACCTTCCTCGCCGCGCTCCACGCGATCCGCGCAGCGGGGCGCAAGCTCCCCGTCAACATCGTGCTCGTCTGCGAGGGCGAGGAAGAGATTGGCTCACCGCACTTTCGCCAGATCGCGACCAAGCCCAACATCCTCGCCGCGCTCAAGAAGTGCGAGGGCATCTTCATTCCCTTCGCCTCGCAGGGCAAAACCGGCAACGTCACGGTCAATCTGGGCTCGAAAGGCATCATCGAACTCGAACTCGTCGCGAGCGGCGAGAAATGGGGCCGCGGTCCGAAGGGCGACGTCCATTCGAGCCTCAAAGCCATGGTCGATTCGCCCGCCTGGCGGCTGGTGCAGGCGCTCCAGACGCTCGTCACCTCCGATGGCAACAAGCCCGCGATCGAGGGCTGGTACGAAAATGTCCGCCCACTCACCGAACGCGAAAAATCGCTGATCCGCGAGGCTGCAAAGGCGGGCGACGAAGCCGCGCAGAAACAGGCGCTCGGCATCACCCACTGGATCGACAATCTCTCCTACCCCGACGCACTCACCCGCCTCGCGCAGGAACCCACGGTCAATATCGAAGGACTCGTCGCGGGCTACACCGGCCCCGGCGGCAAGACCGTGCTGCCGGGCAAGGCGGTCGCGAAACTCGACCTCCGCCTCGTCCCCAACCAGACGCGCGCCGAGGCCGAGAAGAAACTCCGCGCGCATCTCGACAAGCATGGCTTCGCCGACGTCGAGGTCAATGTGTCGGGCGGTTACGACCCGACCGAGGTCGCCGAGGACAGCCGCCTCGTCCGCTCGGAGCTCGCGACCTACAAGAAGCTCGGCGTCGCGACGAGCATCAACCCGCGCATGGCGGGCAGTTGGCCCGGCGCCACCTTCACCGCGCCGCCGGTGTCGATCCCCGCGGCGCATTTCGGCATCGGCCACGGCTCGGGCGCGCACGCCCCCGACGAATATTTCCTGATCGATTCGACCAATCCCAAGGTCGCGGGGCTGGTCGACGCGACGATGGGCTTTGCCGAATTCCTCTACGTGCTGGCGGCAATCAAATAGGGATGGGCAGATGAGCGACCTCAACGGCGTCGCGCATGTCATCCTGACCGCGGGCGATTTCGCGCGATCGACCGCCTTCTGGCGCGACATGATCGGCCACCTCGAACTCAAGCTCGTACTCGACAGCGAACATATGCTCTATGGCGTCGGCGGGCGCACCGCGATCGGCATCCGCACCGGCAGTCCCGAAAACGCCGACAAGCGCTTCGATCAGGGCGCCCCGGGGTTGCACCATGCCTGTTTTCGCATGCGCGACCGCGCCGCGATCGACCGCGTCCACACCTTCCTGACGGATCGCGACGATATTCATATCGTCCACGCGCCGCAGGAGGAGCCGTGGGCGCCCGGCTATTATTCGGTGCTGTTCGAGGATCCCGACGGCATCCGCATCGAATTCAACCATGTCCCCGGCGCCGGCCTGCTGGCGGAGGGCGAGCAGATCGGCGGCGCGAACGCGTTCGACTAGAAACCGTAGACCAGCGTGAACCGCGTCTGCGTATCGACGCTTTCGATGCCCGGCGGCGGGCTGGTGTCGATCTGCGCCGAATAGGCGATGCGCGCCGACAGCGCGCCGGTCAGCTTGGCGTTGAGCGCGGTCTGCGAACTGGTCGAACCATTGGCTTCGCCGATGATCGTCGATGCGACCTGCGTCAGCCGCAGCGTCGGCGACAATTGCCAGCCGAAATCGAGCCCGGCGAGCGCGGTGAGTTCGGTGTCGTTGCCGCCATCGACGAAGTCGGTCTGGCGAAACGCCGGCCCGCCTTTCAGGCTCAGCGTCATCTTCTTGTTGTCGATCACCTTGTAGCCGAGCCCGCCCGACAGGTTCCAGCGCGTGTTATATCCCAGGATCCGGTCATGCTCCCAACGGCCGAGGCCATAGGCGAAGGTACGCTCATTGATCCGGTATTGCGGCTCGATCTCGGTCAGATAGCGTTCGACCGAGGTCTTGCCGTTCGTGCGCTGGTAATCGGCCTGCGCGCGCAGCTTGTGGAGCCAATCGATCCCCTGCCGCGCCAGCGAGAGGCCGGCGCTGAGGCCGGCCGAGTTCGTATTGCCGCTGCTGTGCGACGCGCCGATCTGCCCCTCGCCTTTCCAATTCTCCCAGAATTTGGACGCCGCCAGTTTCGCCCTGGCGGCGGCTGCCGCCTCGTCCTTCAAGCGCTGCCGTTCGGCGCGATAGGCAACGACCTGTTCCTCGATTTCCGCGGCGTCCTCCGGCGTGGTCGCCTTGGCAAGCTTCGCGACCGCCTCGACATCGGCATCCCTGCCGCTCGCCATCGCGGCGGCGAGCATGTTGCGTACCGGGTCGAAGGGGGCCTCCGGCGGATGACCGCTGCGGTAATATGCGAGCAGCGCGTCGATTTCGCCGATGTTGGACGGATGGGTCTGTCGGGCGAATCTGACCACCGCTTCGACATCGTCGTTGTTGCCGCTCGCGAAGGCGGCGTCGATCATCGCGCGCACCGCATCGGGCAGCGGCGGATCGAGCGGCACGAGCACCGTTGGAAGCGGGTTCGCCACGATCGGGTCGACAAGCAGCGGATCGACGAGGAGCGGGCCCTGCTGCGGATCGACGGTTTCCTGCGACGCCTGCGCCGCCGGAACGGCAAGCGAGAGAGGCAGGCAAAGCGCGGCCAGACGGGGGAGAGCTGTCACCGAAAACGTCCTTCTTGCGGGGGCGGAAGCCGGGTTCGTTCGATCGTTGGCGCGGGGCCGGAGCGCAAACGACGCGCTCCTATAACCCGAAAGTTTCTGGCATTTCCACCCCGCGTGCCCCATCTGCAAACCTATGCTGATTGCCATCATCGCCATCTTCTGCGCCGGAATCGGCAATTTCGCGATGCACCGCGCTTTCATGGAAAGCGACGATCCACTGATCCAGCAGATGGTGAAGCCGCTCGCGGACAGGGTCGGGCCGAACATCACCTATATTTTCGAATTCCTGCTGCTCGTCGGTGCGATGGCGATCGCGACGCGAAACTGGTTCGCGGCGTTGATGCTCTATGGCCTCTATACGATCTTCAACGCGATGGCGTTCAGCTGGATCATGCAAAGGCCGCGATAGACGGAGCGCGGCGCTTGCGCCGCTCAGCGCCGCCCCCTGCCATAATCGATCCGGATCCTGACCCAGGCGCCGACCAAGGGTCGTCCGCCAAGCCGCGGGGGCCGCACCCTGAACGCCCACGCCGCGGCGAGCACCGCGCGAGTGATCTGCGATCCGTTCGGATATTCGTCGAGCCCGACGCAGTCCTCGACGCGAAAATCGGGGGCCGTGCGGCAGGCGATCAGCCCCCAGCCAGGCCCGCTCGCGGTGGACAGATAGCCGCGCAATTCGTCATCTCTCGGCTCGCGATACCAGGCCGCGGCATAGAGCGGTTCGCCGTTGGGAGCCGTCCCCACCCGCTCCGTATCGCGAAAGGCGGAGGAGCCCCCCGTATCGGGCGGCCCATAGACCGGACGCGCGGCAGCGCGGGGAGGCGCGGGCTGTACAGGCGCGCTCGGCGTCGGAATTATCGGCGTGACCTTGGGTTCGGCGACCGGCTGGGGCTGCGGCTCCGCCGGCTCCGGCGCCGGTTCCTCGATAGCGGGCTGCTGCGACGCCGGTCGCGCCTCGGCCGGCGCGGGTTGCGGTTCGGGTGCGTCTTCCGAAATCTCGGTGGCCTCGATGCTCACCACGCTGATGCTTTCTTCCCGGACGTCGGGCGGTTCTTCGAAGCCAAAGGAGAGCAGCAGGAACAGCAGGAAGGCCGGGATCAGAACGGCCAGGCTTATGGCGAGCGCGCGATACCCCGTCCCGATGCGGAGCTGTTCGACGTAGGGAGTGGCTGGAACGGAGCTCAGCTGAAGCAATCTTTTGGTAGCGGTGCGCGCCGGTCGACAAGGCGCCGGGCTGGTTCTCGCGGGGGATAGGGCGGCGTCCGGCCTTTGACAAGCGCGAGCGTCATCCGGCAAACAAAACGGCGGCCCGATGCGATCGCTGATATCCGGTCAACAGCTCATGCGACCCCGTGATACCACCACACGCCGTCGCGATCCTCGCGCCGCACCCGGCCTTCGACCTCCAGCCGTTTCAGATGCGCGAACGCCTCGCCGGTCGCCAGCCCCTGATTATGCTCGCCGATCGGACGGTTGAACAGCAGGGGGAAACTGTCGACGACGCGCATCGGCGCCTTCGCCGCCGCTTCGGCGAGGTTGTAGAGCCGCATCCGGTGCTCGTCGCGCAGCGCCATCAGGCGGACGTGCAGTCCCTTGAAGGGCTCGCCGTGCGCGGGGCAGGTGATAACGTCGGCGGGCACGGTTGCGAGCAATTTGTCGATCGAGGCGAGCCATTCGCCGAGCGGGTCGGCGTCTGGCTCGGTGATGTTGACCGAGACGTTCGAACTGATGCGCGGCAACACCTGATCGCCCGACACCAGCACGCCCTCTTTCTCGTTCCACAGGCAGGCATGTTCGGGGCTGTGCCCCGATCCGGTGACGACCCGCCACCGGTGGGCACTCATGTCGAGCGTTTCGCCATCGGTGATCCGCACATAGGAGCGCGGCAGCGCAAAGATCATCCGCTGGAACATGTTCCAGCCCCGCGCCCGCTGCGCCTCGACGGCGGCCTCGTCCCAGCCCGCGGCGCGCGACTGCGCCAGCACCTCGTCGGGCGCGGTATCGGACGAATCGGCAATGATCGCGCGCGCGGTCAGCATCTCGCCGCGCGTCATCCACAGTTTCACGCCCTGTTTCTTCGCGATCCAGCCGGCAAGGCCGATATGGTCGGGATGCAGGTGCGTGCCGATGACGCGCGTGATGCGCCGATCCTTGAGCGCGCCGGCATAGAGCGCCTTCCACGCGTCGGAGCACATCGTCAGGCAGATGCCGGTATCGACGACGGCGATCCCGTCATGGTCGTCGAGAAGCCAGCTGTTGATATGGCCAAGCGACCCCGGCATCGGAATGCGCGCCCAGCTGATCCCGTCCGCGATGCGGATCGTCTCGCCTGCACCGGGCGCCGCCTCGCCCCACGGATAGGTTAGGCCGGCGTGGCTGGTCGCGGTGAAGCTGTCGTCCTGGGTCAGCGAGGCATCCGGCGAGCCGCTGGCCGCCGGGATATGGTCCTCGTCGCCCCCCGCCATGCCTCAGGCTTCGCTATCGGCTTCGCTGGCTTCCTCGGCGGCGCGCGCTTCGTTCGCGGCCGTGCGTTCGGCGCGCAGTTCCTCGAGCAACGCTTCGCGGTCGCCCTCGAACCGGTTGTCCTCGGGCGCCTTGATGCCGGCCTTCTTCGCCGCCTTGGCGACGAGCGCATCGAGTTCGCGCTGCGAACAGAGGCCGAGCGTCACCGGGTCCTTCGGCACGATGTTCGCGCTGTTCCAGTGGCTGCGGTCGCGGATCGCGCCGATCGTGTTGCGCGTCGTGCCGATCAGCTTGCCGATCGCGCCGTCGGACACTTCGGGATGATTCTTCAGGATCCACGCGATGCCGTCGGGCTTGTCCTGCCGCTTGCTGACGGGCGTATAGCGCGGACCGCGGGTACGGCGGATCGTGTCCTGCGCCTGCTTGCTCATCTTGAGCTTGTAATTGGGGTCCTTCTGACCCTTCTCGATTTCTTCCATCGACAGTTCGTGCGCGCGGACGGGGTCGCGGCCGGTATATTTGGTCGCGGCGGTCTCGTCGGCAATCGCCTGAACCTCGAGGATGTGGATGCCGCAATATTCGGCGATCTGGACAAAGGTCAGGCCGGTGTTGTCGACCAGCCAGGCGGCGGTCGCGTGCGGCATCAGGGGGGTGGCGTCGGCATTGGCCATGACGGAAAGTCTCCAAGCGGAAATAATAAGGGCCGCCCCTCGCAGGGCGGCCGTTCGGCGGCTGATGTAGACCTGTTTTAGGTTGCGGGCAAGGGGTGCTCGTCGGCAGCGAAGCCTGCGACCGATTCGACGAGCCAGGCGCAAACTGCCCGCACGTCGGCACAGGCCATGTTGGCCGGCGTCGCGAGCATGTGATAGCTCTCGCCTTCGATGACCGGGCCGAAGGGGTGGACGAGCAGCCCCGCCTCGATCTCGGGCCGGGCAAGGATCAGGCTGCCGATTGCGACGCCATGCCCCGCGACCGCAGCCTGCAGGGCATGATCGTCCGAACTGAAACGCGGCCCGTCGTCGACGGCCAGCCCGTCCATCCCGGCCAGCCGCGCCCATCGCCGCCAGTCGGACGCGTTGGCGGGCTGGCGCCATTCGACATGCAGCAAGGTAGCGCGCATCAGGTCTTGCGGTCCGGACACGCCCAGCTTCGGGCTGCAAAGCGGTCCGAAGCGTTCGGAAAAAAGCGGTCGGCCGACCAGCCCGTCAAAAGGACCGGAGCCATAACGAACCGCCACATCGGCCAGCCCCGCGGCCAGATCGACCGGCTCGTTGGAGGAATGCAGCCGCAGGTCGAAATCGGGAAAGCGTTCGCGAAACGAGCCGAGCGCAGGCAGGAGCCTGCGCGCGGTGAACTGGATCGTCGCGGTCAATGTCACCGCCGCCCGCCGCGGCGCTGGCACAAGATCGGCAAGCGCCCGGTCGAACATGTCGAAGCCGTCGCGCAAAATCGGATAGAGCCGCTCGCCCGCTTCGGTCAGCGCGACCTGCCGCACCTGACGAGTGAACAGCGCAAGGCCCAGCACATCCTCCAGCAGCCGTATCTGATGGCTGATCGCCGTGGGCGTCACCGCCAGCTCGTCCGCGGCCCTTCGAAAACTGAGATGGCGCGCCGCAGCTTCGAACGCGCGCAATGCGCCAAGGGGTGGGAGTTTCCGGTTTCGTGTCATAGATGAGGAAAATCGATCCATTGGCTGAGATATTCGCGCTCGACGCCTCAGTTTATAGAGGAGTATTTACATCCAGTCATCAAAACAAATGAACTGGATTATCCCATGAGCATCCCGCAAGCCTCGGCGCTTAGCATACTCCACATCGATTCCAGCGCCCGGCCGGGCCTTTCGGGTCAGGACCGGCACGGCTCGCACAGCCGGCGGCTCAGCGCGCGCTTCGTGCGCCGATGGTCGCATGCGCGGCCGCAGGATCGGATCGTCTACCGCGACGTCGGGGCCGTCCCCCCGTCGCACGTCGATGCCGAATGGATCGCCGCCGCCTTCGCCCCACCCGAAAAGCGCAGCGACGCACAGCACGCCCGGCTGGCCGAAAGCGACCGGCTGGTCGCCGAACTGATGGCGGCGGATATCGTCGTCGTCGGGGCGCCCATGTATAATTTCGGTATGCCCGCGCCGCTGAAGGCCTGGCTCGACAATATCGTACGCGTCGGCGTCACCTTCGGTTTTGACCGGAAACGCGAGGGAGAACCCTATTGGCCGATGCTTCCTTCGGGAAAACGGGCGGTCATCCTCGGCGCGCGCGGCGATTACGGATATGACCCCGGCGGGCGTCAGGCGGACGTCAATTTCGTCGAGGCAGGCCTGAAAGCGCCCCTCGCCTACATCGGGCTTCGCGACGCCAGTTCGATCGCGATCGAGTTTGACGAATTCGCCGACGAACGCCTCGCTCGATCGATCGCCGCCGCGGAAAGCGCCGTTGACGCGCTGGTGGACCGGTTAATCGGCGAGCGGGACGAGCGCTTGTCCGCCCGACCGCTCTCCGCTGCGCGGTGATTCCGCTCGGCTCCTATGGACCGCACTGCCACAGTCCGGCGAAGACGCGCTGCGCGCCATCGGCACGGTCGGCGGTCAGCGTCGCGGGACGCGGCGGCGATTCGCCCCCGCCCGCGGCCGGGCCGACGAGCGCGACGCGCAGTTCAAGTCCCTTGCCGAAGAATTTGGTGCCCTTCGCCATCGCGTCGAACCCGCCATTGGCCGAAATCGTCTCGATCGTATCGCCGACCTTCACGATCCCGCGCGACGGCTCCTGCGACGCGACGTCGCCCTGCGCAAGCAGGATCGGCTCTGCGCCCTCTTCGGCGGCGAAGCTGCACGCGAGCTCGCCCTTGAGCTTCGCGCCGCCGACATCGGCCTCGGTCAGCGCGGCGAGCTCGATCGGTGAACCGTCGCCGCCGCGCGTCGGCACGTCGGTCGGCTTGATCGCGGGCGGGGCCGTCTCGGCCGTCTTGCCATCGGGCGCGACCTCGCCGTCATAGGAGGCGGTGGCGTTTTTATCGCTTTCGGCAGGCTGCGAACAGGCCGCCAGGGCAAGCGCGAGCGCGGTGGCGGGAAGGAACAGGTTACGCATATTCATCGGGAGAGATCGTCCTTTTTGATTGCCCCCCGATTCCCTAACCGCCGAAAATGGCAAGCCGTTCCCTCGGCTCATCCCACCATGAGCACGATCTTCCCCACATGCGCGCCCGCCTGCATCCGCATATGCGCGGCGGCGGCCTCGGCGAGCGGGAAGGCCTGGTCCATCGCGGGCTTCCACCCGCCTTCGGAGAGGCGCGGCCAGAGCGTGCAGTGGATTTCGTCGGCGAGCAGCGCCTTGAACTCGGCGCTGCGCGCGCGCAGCGTCGATCCGGTCATCGTCAGCCGGCGGCGCATCACCTGCGAAATATCGATCTCGACCTTCGCGCCGCGCTGAAAGGCGATCGTCACATGGCGGCCGTCGTCGGCGAGGCATTCGATGTTGCGCGGCACATAGTCGCCGCCGACCATGTCGAGCACGACGTCGACGCCGCGGCCAGCGGTGAAGGCCTTCACCGCCTCGACATAGTCCTCGCTCGAATAATCCACCGCGAGATCGGCGCCGAGCGCGGTCGCGGCGGCGCATTTCTCCGCGCTGCCGCAGGTCACGATCACCTTGATGTCGAACAATTTGCAAAGCCCGATCGCGGTCGTCCCGATCCCGCTCGTGCCGCCGTGGACCAGCACCGTCTCGCCCTCGCGCACATAGGCGCGCTCGAACAGATTGTGCCAGACGGTGAAGATGGTTTCGGGCAGCGCGGCTGCCTCCTGCATCGAAAAACCCTTCGGCACGGGCAGGCAGCTGCCCACCGGCGCGGTGCAATATTCGGCATAGCCGCCACCCGCGACGAGCGCACACACCGCCTGACCCAAAAGCTCGGGATCGCCCCCCGGCCCGACCGCGGCGATCGTCCCCGCGATTTCCAGCCCCGGCAGGTCCGACGCACCCGGCGGCGGCGGATAGAATCCCATCCGCTGCAATACGTCGGGGCGGTTCACCCCCGCCGCGGCAACGCGGATCAACACCTCGCCCGGCCCCGGCTGCGGCACGGGCCGTACCGTCGGTCGCAAGACTTCGGGCCCGCCCGGCGCGCTGATGGCGATGGCGGTCATTTCTGCTGGCACGCTGGTCACTTCATTCCCCCACTGGTCCGTCATTCCGCACCCCTGCCCCGCCTTATTGACAGTGCGGCGACACGGGTCAACAGTCGCGCGCCGATATTGACGTTAGGGACCAGGAGGATACGCCATGGACGATGACGACCTTCCCCGCCGCCGCGACGATGTTCTGGCGGCGCTGATCAAACAGCCGCTCGACCCGCTGTCGGTCGACGAACTGGGCGAGCGCATCGAAATCCTCGAAGCCGAGATCGAACGTGTGAAGGCGCACCGTAGCGCCGCGACGAGTCAGAAAGCCGCGGCGGAGGCGCTGTTCAAAAAGGGTTAGCGCGCACGCCCGATGCACGCTCCCCTTATCCATTTGCCCTGGATCGTCTTACTCCGCCTCGGTGCTGAGCCCCAACTCAGGAATACCGATCGAGCGCCGCCCGCCGAAATCGGCGCGCACGACGATCACCCCCTGCTTTTCCATATATTCGACCAGCCGCCGGATGCGTCCGGGCGAGCGGCTGCCATAGGCGCGGCCAAGGACGTCATCGTCGGGGCAGGGTTCGCCATCCATCGCGGCGCGCGCGATCTGGAGGAAGGGGGCGAACATGTCGTGCGGCAGCCGGTCGGCGACGATCAGCGCCTCGCGCCAGCGCGGCTCGGACGGATCGAACACCCCGCCCTTGGCAAGCGCGAAGCGGCGGCGAAAGGCGGCAAGGTCGAGCGGCACCTTCTTCAGCTTCTGCATCCGGCAGCGCACCGAAAAATCCTGATAGAGGAAGGATTCGGGCTGAAAGGCGCAGTCGGGGTCGGACAACATCTCTTCGAGCGTCGCGATCACCACCGCGTCGCTCTGCTCGGCCTCCTCGACCGCCTCGAGAATATCGAGCACCGGCGGCGCATCGACATCCTCGTGCAGCCCTTCGCTCGCCGCGATCCGCTGCAGGACCTCGCTCGCCGCCACCGGTTCGGGTTCGGGCGCAAAGACGCGCGGCGCCGCGGGCGCCTCCAGCTCGGTGAACAGCATCGAGCGCATATCGTCGCCGTCCGCTTGCGGCAGCGGCATCAGGCCGTGCGTGCCGAGGCGCGTCGATGTCTGCGTCGCACCGATCCGCACCGCGATCGGCCGGCGGGAGATCGCGGGGCCGAGCCCCAGGAAATGTCCGCGTTCGAGGTCGCGGATCGCCTCGGCCTGCCGCCGCTCCATGCCGAGCAGGTCGGCGGCGCGCGCCATGTCGATGTCGAGGAAGGTGCGCCCCATCAGGAAATTGCTCGCCTCGGCGGCGACATTCTTGGCGAGCTTCGCCAACCGCTGCGTCGCGATCGCCCCGGCCAAACCACGTTTACGCCCCCGGCACATCAAATTGGTCATCGCGCCAAGGCTCGCGCGGCGCACGGTATCGGACACATCGCCCGCGACGCTCGGCGCGAACATCTGCGCCTCGTCGACCACGACCAGCGCGGGAAACCAATGCTCGCGCGGCGCATCGAACAGCGCATTGAGGAACGCCGCGGCGCAGGTCATCTGCGCCTCGATGTCGAGCGACTCCAGACTGAGAATGATCGACGCACGATGTTCGCGGATGCGCGCGCCCATCGCCGCGATCTCGCGCTCGTTATAGTCGCCGCCGTTGATCACGACATGGGTATAGGCATCGGCAAGGGTGACGAAATCGCCCTCGGGATCGATCACGATCTGCTGCACCAGCGCGGCGCTTTCCTCGAGGATACGGCGGAGGAGATGCGACTTGCCCGACCCCGAATTGCCCTGGACAAGCAGCCGCGTCGCGAGCAGTTCCTGCACGTCGATGCGCACGCCCTGCCCCGCAGTGTCGGTCCCGATGTCGATGCTGGTCTTCACGGACGCCGCCCTATCGGGGCGCTCGGGCAAAGACAACCGGGCGGGTTTCGGGTCGGCGGATTCTGTCGCGCGACCTTGCCAAGCGGCACGAACCGGCCGAAAGCGTGGCATGGATTTCGACGACCTGCTCCGCCGCTACTTCGGCACCGCCGACATCGCGGCGATCCACCCCCAAGCGCATGCTGCGGGCACCGAACGCATGCGCGTCGATTTCGGCCTCGAAACCAACCCCGGCCGCCGCTTCGCGCTGTGGGCGCTGATGTACATGCTCGGCGTCGCGCCCGACCTCGATATCGCGTTCAAGGATGAAGAGGAGCGAAACACAGCGCGCGACTTCATGGATATGGTCGACCGAGCGGGGTAAGATGACGACGGCTTTCGACCAATTGCGGCCGTATGCGCGATCTGACATACTTCGCGAAACATTGGTGGAGCGTCGCAGATGAATTTTCTCGAGCGAGCGGAATTATTTCTGGCAGGAATGTTCTTGTCGCTGGGCTTGGTTCATTTTGAAGTTGTAAATGATTTGGATCAGGCAGCTTTCTGGGTGACGGGCACAATGATCAGTTGCTGGGGAATTGGCGCGCTGCTTAAGCACCGTGAAAAGACCCTCGGCCCTTCAGTTAACTTCGACGATGCGAAGGGTCGCTGATTGTATCTGGGGCTTATGTCCACTCTCCACCCCATAGCCGCTGTTCAGCGCGGGCAAAAAATCGCTGTCCTACATTATCCTGCCAGCATAACCTCGCTGCCATCATGCCGGCGTCCATCCTTTTCCGAAATGCAACCTCGCCTTGCCGGAACCCGCCACGGGTATCATTTTACCGGAGGGGAATATGAACTTTGACAACTTCGGAATAAAATTGCGCGAGCGCGATCCCGTTCGCCAACGCCCCGTTAACCACATCACAACTCCGTCATCGTAATTTCACAAAGCCATCCGCTTTTCCCTTGCGGTGGGGCGGCGGCATCGCCACGTTGCATTTCTAAGGGGGCCGCTCTCCCCGGCCTGGTCCCCGCAAGGAGATGAAGACCATGCCGTCCTTTTCGGAAAGCCTCGAAAAGACTCTACACAATGCGTTGAAGGCCGCTTCCGAGCGCCATCACGAATATGCGACGCTCGAGCATCTGCTCTTCGCGCTGATCGACGACGATCATGCCGCCGAAGTGATGCGCGCCTGCGGCGTTGCGCTCGACGACCTGCAATCGGCGGTCGTCCATTATCTCGACACCGAACTCGACAGCCTGAAGGTCGAGGGGCACAGCGATCCGTCGCCCACGTCGGGCTTCCAGCGCGTCGTCCAGCGCGCGATCCTGCACGTCCAGTCGTCGGGCAAGGATGAAGTGACGGGCGCCAACGTCCTCGTCGCGCTCTTCTCCGAACGCGAAAGCTATGCCGTCTATTTCCTGCAGCAGCAGGATCTGACGCGCCTCGACGCGGTTTCCTATCTCAGCCACGGCGTCGGCAAGGGCGGCAAGCCCTCGCCGCAGGCCGAGCCCGAGGAAAAGGAAGAGGCAAAGGAAAAGGAGGGCGGCAAATCCAAGAAGGAAACCGCGCTCGATCAGTTCACCGTCAACCTCAACGAAAAGGCGAAGATCGGCAAGGTCGACCCGCTGATCGGCCGCAATGCCGAGGTCGATCGCACGATCCAGATCCTCTGCCGCCGGTCGAAGAACAACCCGCTCTATGTCGGCGATCCCGGCGTCGGCAAGACCGCGATAGCCGAGGGCCTCGCGCGCAAGATCATCGAGGGCGACGTGCCCGAGGTGCTGCTGCCTGCGGTCATCTATTCGCTCGACATGGGCGCGCTGCTCGCGGGAACGCGCTATCGCGGCGACTTCGAGGAACGGCTGAAACAGGTCGTGACCGAGCTCGAAGGGCTGCCGCACGCGATCCTGTTCATCGACGAAATCCACACCGTCATCGGTGCGGGCGCGACGAGCGGCGGTGCGATGGACGCATCGAACCTGCTCAAGCCCGCGCTGTCGGGCGGGGTGATCCGCTGCATCGGCTCGACGACGTACAAGGAGTTCCGCAACCATTTCGAAAAGGACCGCGCGCTGCTGCGCCGCTTCCAGAAGATCGACGTGGTCGAACCGACGCTGGAGGACACCAAGAAAATCCTCGCCGGGCTGCGCAGCGCGTTCGAGGCGCATCACCAGGTGCGCTACACCCCCGACGCGATCAATGCCGCGGTCGACCTGTCGGCGCGCTATATCAATGATCGCAAATTGCCCGACAAGGCGATCGACGTGATCGACGAGGTCGGCGCGATGCAGATGCTTGTTGCCCCGTCGAAGCGCAAGAAGACGATCACCGCCAAGGAGATCGAGGCCGTGATCGCGACGATGGCGCGCATCCCGCCCAAGTCGGTGTCGACCGACGACAAGGCGACGCTCGCCAGCCTCGAAACCGACCTGAAGCGCGTCGTCTTTGGCCAGAACACCGCGATCGAGGTGCTGTCGTCGGCGATCAAGCTGAGCCGCGCGGGCCTGCGCGATCCCGAAAAGCCGATCGGCAACTATCTGTTCAGCGGCCCGACCGGCGTCGGCAAGACCGAGGTTGCGAAGCAGCTCGCGTCGATCATGGGCATCCCGCTCCAGCGTTTCGACATGAGCGAATATATGGAACGCCACTCGGTCAGCCGCCTGATCGGTGCGCCGCCGGGCTATGTCGGTTATGATCAGGGCGGCCTGCTCACCGATGCGATCGACCAGAACCCGCATTGCGTGCTGCTGCTCGACGAGATCGAAAAGGCGCATCCCGACCTGTTCAACATCCTCTTGCAGGTGATGGACAACGGCCGCCTGACCGATCATCACGGCAAGACGGTCGACTTCCGCAACGTCATCCTGATCATGACGACCAATGCGGGCGCCAGCGACATGGCGCGCGAATCGATCGGCTTCGGCCAGTCGACGCGCGAGGATGTGCAGGAAGAGGCGGTGAAGCGCATGTTCACCCCCGAATTCCGCAACCGCCTCGATGCGATCGTCCCGTTCGGCTACCTGCCGCCCGAAGTGGTCGCGCGCGTCGTCGACAAGTTCATCCTCGAACTCGAGCTGCAGCTTGCCGACCGCAACGTCCATATCCAGCTCGACGATGCGGCGCGCGAATGGCTGACCGGCAAGGGCTATGACAAGCTGTATGGCGCGCGCCCGATGGGCCGTTTGATCCAGGAAAAGATCAAGCAGCCGCTCGCCGAGGAACTGCTCTTCGGCAAGCTCGTCCATGGCGGCGAGGTCAAGGTGAAGATGAAGACCGGCGAAGACGCCCATGTCGGCAATCCGCTCGCCTTCGAAATCACCCCCGCCGCGCCCAAGGCCGGCAAGGGCAAACCGAAGGCCGACAAGGCGAAGAAGGCGGCGGAGTAACACCTGCGGCCCCTCCCGCTTGCGGGAGGGGCTTACTCCCCTCGCAATCCGGCGCCACATCGCCTATATCATCCCCATGTACGACTATGTCTCCGTAACCACCGCCGACGCCGACTCGCCCACCCCCGTGCGCGATGGCACGATCAAGCTCCACGACGCGGCGGGCTTTGACGGTATGCGCAAGGCGGGGCGGCTGTCGGCCGAAATCCTCGACGCGCTCGTCCCCTTCGTCCAGCCGGGCGTGACCACCGCCGCGATCGACGACCTCGTCCGCACGATGATGCTCGACGGCGGCGGCATCCCCGCGACTTTGGGCTATCGCGGCTTCACGCACAGCTGCTGCACCAGCATCAACCATGTCGTCTGCCACGGCATCCCCGACGACAAGCCGCTGCGCGAGGGCGATATCGTCAACATCGACGTGACCAGCATCGTCGACGGCTGGCACGGCGACACCAGCCGCATGTATCTGGTCGGCGATGTCCCGATCAAGGCGAAGCGGCTCGTCGAAGTGACTTACGAATGCCTGATGCTCGGGATCGAGCAGGCGAAGCCCGGCAACCGCATGGGCGACGTCGCGCATGCGATCCAGACCCATGCCGAGCGCCACCGCTATTCGGTCGTCCGCGATTTCTGCGGTCACGGGCTGGGGCAGATGTTCCACGACGCCCCCGAAGTCGTCCACGCCGGCCGCCCCGGCACCGGGCCCGAGCTTCGCCCCGGCATGTTCTTCACGATCGAGCCGATGATCAACACCGGCAAATATGCCGTGAAGATGCTCAATGACGGCTGGACTGCGGTGACGCGCGATCGCTCGCTATCGGCGCAGTTCGAGCACAGCATCGGGATCACCGAGGACGGCTGCGAGATTTTCACGGCGAGCCCGACGGGTCTGAACGCCCCGCCTTGGGCCTGATCGGTATTAGTGATTCCCATTTCGCCATCCCGGACTTGATCCGGGATCCATGACTTCCAGCGCGGTACCGGCCCGCGTGGACCCCGGATCAAGTCCGGGGTGACGATGGGAGAGCCCCATCCGCGCCCCTCATATTCCCCTTGCACCCACGCCCCTTCCGGCGCAGTCTTGACGTTAACGTCAACGATAGGCGTACAGGGAGAGCGAGATGGCGAAACGGGTCTGGACGACCGCGCTGCTGGGCTGCGCGGCACTGGCATTGGCTTCATGCAACGCGTCCAAGAATGAGAGCGCCTCGGGCGGAGGCGCGCTCGACGAAGCCGAAAGGGCCAGCGAGACCCTGCTCAAGACCGGCGGCAACGGCGACGATTGGGGCGCTATCGGTTACAGCTACGACGAGCAGCGCTTCAGCCCACTGACCGATATCAACGACCAGAATGTCGGCACCCTCGGCATCGCGTGGACCGCCGACCTCGACGATGCGCGCGGGCAGGAAGCGACGCCCGTGGTCGTCGACGGCGTGATGTATGTAACCCACGCCTGGTCGAAAGTCAGCGCCTGGGACGCCGCGACAGGCAAACCGCTATGGAAATTCGACCCCAAAGTCCCCGGCGAGCGCGCGGTTTCGGCGTGCTGCGACGTCGTCAACCGCGGCGTTGCCGTCTGGGGCGACAAGCTCTTCGTCGGCGCGCTCGACGGGCGGCTGATCGCGCTCGACAAGAAGACCGGCAAGGAGCTCTGGTCGACGCAGACCTTCGATACGTCGAAACCTTACACCATCACCGGCGCGCCGCGCGTCGTGAAGGACATGGTGCTGATCGGCAACGGCGGCGCCGAATTCGGCGTGCGCGGCTATGTCACCGCCTATGACGCGGACACCGGCAAGGAGCGGTGGCGCTTCTACACCGCACCCAACCCGACGAAGGCGAAGGACGGCGCCGCCTCCGACGACATTTTCGCCACCAAGGGCAACGCCACTTGGTCCGACACGGGCGAGTGGCAGACCTCGGGCGGCGGCGGCACCGTGTGGGACGCGATCGTTTACGACAAGGATCTCGACCAGGTCTATCTGGGGGTCGGCAACGGCAATCCGTGGAACCATGGGACGCGATCGAACGGCGAGGGCGACAACTGGTTCCTGTCGTCAATCGTCGCGGTCGATGCCAGCACCGGCGCGTATAAATGGCATTATCAGGAAACGCCCGGCGAGACGTGGGACTATACCGCGACCCAGCCGATCATCCTCGCGGAGCAGGCGGTGAACGGGAAGCCGGTCAAGGTGCTGTACCACGCGCCGAAGAACGGCTTCTTCTTCACGATCGACCGCGCCACCGGCACGTTGATCGACGCCAAGCCCTTCGTCGACGGGATCAACTGGGCGAGCGGATATGACCTGACGACAGGCCGGCCGATCGAAAATCCCGAGGCGCGCTTCTACAAGACGGGCAAGCCTTTCATCGCGATCCCCGGCGCACTCGGCGCGCACAACTGGCACCCGATGAGCTTCAACCCGGCGACAGGGCTCGTCTACATTCCGGCGCAGCAGATTCCGCAGGGCTATCTGGCTGACATGAACGAGCTCGACCGGCGCAAGGTCGTGGGGTTCAATATCGGCACCTCGCTGACGGGCACGATGATGCCCGACGACAAGGCCGCATATCGCGCCGCGGTCGCCGCGACCACCGGGCGCCTCGTCGCCTTCGATCCGCGCACCGGCAAGGTCGCCTGGGCCGTCGATCATCCCGCGGCGTGGAACGGCGGCACCATGACGACCGCAGGCAACCTCGTCTTCCAGGGCACGAGCACCGGGCGTTTCCGCGCCTATGCCGCCGACACCGGCAAGCAGCTGCTCGACCTCGACATGCAGTCGGGAATCGTCAGCGCGCCATCGACCTACCGCGCCGGCGGCGTCCAATATGTCGCCTTCCAGACGAGCAAGGGCGGTGCCTTCCCGCTCGTCGCCGGGGTCGCGGGCGGCGTGACGCGCAAGGTTCCCAACATCCCGCGCCTCGTCGTGATGAAGATCGGCGGCACGGTGAAGCTCCCCGCTCCGCCGGCAACGACGACGCTCGCGTGGAATCCGCCCCCGCAGTTCGGCACGCCGGCGCAAATCGCGGCAGGCAAGGCGCATTTCGGACGCTATTGCATCGTCTGCCATGGCGACAGCGCGATCGGCAATGGCTTCACCCCCGACCTCCGCGTCTCGGGCACGCTCGCCAACGCCGATGCGTGGAAGTCGGTGATCATCGACGGCGCGCTCAAGGATCGCGGCATGGTGAGTTTCGCCAAGGTGCTGACGCCCGCCGATGCCGAGGCGCTTCGCGCCTATGTCATCGACCGGTCGAACTGGACGAAAGCGAACCTGCCCGACGCCTCGGCGCCGATGGGGCGGTGAACTTCCAAATCCTCCCTGTCGCGAAGCGATGGGGAGGATCAAAAGGCGATCTGCCACTTTTTTGGGCACCCCGATCCGCCAATTGCTCACCACTTGGGCAATGGCGCAATTTCCTGTCACAAATCTTACCGAAAGCTTGCGATTCGCCAATTGGCACGGCTCTTGATTGGTGCAACATGACGGGGCCTCGCAGCGACTCACGGGTCGCGAACCGGACCAGGCGGGCCTGATCCGGCTTTGATTGCGGGCGATGCGAATTACCCAATGGGGGAAGAAAAGCGTGAAGAAGATTGAGGCGATCATCAAGCCGTTCAAGCTCGACGAGGTAAAGGAAGCGCTGCACGAAGTCGGTGTCAGCGGCATCACCGTTACCGAGGCCAAGGGCTTCGGCCGGCAGAAGGGCCACACCGAACTTTATCGCGGCGCCGAATATGTCGTCGACTTCCTGCCCAAGGTGAAGCTGGAGGTCATCGTCGAGGACGGTATGGCCGAACGCGTCGTCGAAGCGATCGCCGCCGCCGCGCAGACCGGCCGCATCGGCGACGGCAAGATCTTCGTCATTCCGGTCGAGACCGCGCTGCGCATCCGCACCGGCGAACGCAATGAGGACGCGCTCTAAACCCGCCGCTCCCCAACCTGTTCAACTAAACCGGCAGAGCCGGTCATCATCGCAAGAAGGAAGTTCAGACCATGGCTACGAAGCCCAAGGATATCATTGCCCGGATCAAGGAAAACGACATTGAGTGGGTCGATCTGCGCTTCACCGATCCGAAGGGCAAGTGGCAGCACCTGACGATGTGCGCCGGCGTGATCGACGAGGACGCGCTCGAAGATGGCCTGATGTTCGACGGTTCGTCGATCGAAGGCTGGAAGGCGATCAACGAGTCGGACATGATCCTGATGCCCGATCTCGACGCCGTGTATGACGATCCCTTCTCGGCCACCCCGATGCTGGTCATCTTCTGCGACATCGTCGAACCGTCGACCGGCGAAGGCTATGCCCGCGACCCGCGCACGACGGCGAAGCGCGCCGAGGCCTATGTCGCCTCGACCGGCGTCGGCGACACCGTCTATGTCGGCCCCGAAGCCGAATTCTTCATGTTCGACGACGTCCGTTTCGAAACCGGCTATAACAAGTCGGGCTTCGAGATCGACGATATCGAACTGCCGACCAACACCGGTCGCAGCTATGAAGGCGGCAACCTCGGCCACCGCCCGCGCGCGAAGGGCGGTTACTTCCCCGTCGCGCCGGTCGACAGCGCCGTCGACATCCGCGCCGAGATGGTCTCGACCATGCTCGAAATGGGCCTGCCCTGCGACAAGCACCACCATGAAGTCGCCGCCGCGCAGCACGAGCTCGGCCTGACCTTCGGCACGCTGACGCAGACCGCCGACCGCATGCAGATCTACAAATATGTCGTCCACCAGGTCGCGCATGCTTATGGCAAGACCGCGACCTTCATGCCGAAGCCGATCAAGGACGATAACGGCAGCGGCATGCACACCCACATCTCGATCTGGGAAAAGGGCAAGCCGCTCTTCGCGGGCAACGGCTATGCCGGCCTTTCGGACATGTGCCTCTATTTCATCGGCGGTGTCATCAAGCACGCCAAGGCGCTGAACGCCTTCACCAACCCGACGACGAACAGCTACAAGCGCCTCGTCCCCGGCTTCGAAGCGCCGGTGCTGCTCGCCTATTCGAGCCGCAACCGTTCGGCCTCGTGCCGCATCCCCTATGGCGCCGGCGCCAAGGCGAAGCGCGTCGAATTCCGCTTCCCCGACGCGATGGCGAACCCCTATCTCTGCTATTCGGCGCTGCTGATGGCGGGCCTCGACGGCATTCAGAACAAGATCCACCCCGGCGACGCGATGGACAAGAATCTGTACGACCTGCCGCCCGAGGAACTGGCCGAAGTCCCGACCGTCTGCGGCTCGCTTCGCGAAGCGCTCGACAGCCTGATGGCCGACCACGACTTCCTGCTGAAGGGCGACGTGTTCAGCAAGGACCAGATCGAAGCCTATGTCGAGCTCAAGTGGGCCGAAGTTTACAACTTCGAACAGACGCCGAGCCCGGTCGAGTTCGACATGTACTACAGCGCCTGATCGCACGCGATCAGCGACGCCAAGGAGGGCGCCCGGTTCGGGGGAACCGGGCGCCCTTTCCTTTCCCGCTCCTTTTGCGGACCGTCTATTGCGGCGTCATCATGCCCCGGCGTCCCGCCGCGATGAAGGTGGCGAGCAGAAAGGATCCGAAGGCCAGCGAGATCAGGTCGAGCGGATGCGGCGCGGGGGCCAGCCCTGCCGCGGCAGCTCCGCCCCAAATCACGCAGACGCCGAGCAACATATTGCCCGTGATCGCCGATGCGTCGATCGTCAGTTGCCGCCACAATTCGTCGAACCGGCGCCACATCGCGATCGAGACCAGCGTGCCCGCCACCAGCAACGCCAGCATGATCCAGAACGCCGTCGTCGCCGTCACCGGCGTGGTCGCGCCCTCGACCGTGCTATAGGCAAGGAGCGTCAGGATCGCGCCAATCGCGATGCAGGTCAGCGCGCTGCCGCTCATGCTCGCGCGTTCCTCGACGAGCTCTTCCGCATCGGCCACGTTGAGCAGCCGCTGTCCGACCCGAGCCGGAACGGCGATTCCCACTCCGACGAACAATCCCATCAGCAGATAGATCATCCCGATCCCCGCCAATATGATCTGCGACGGCTGCCAGGCGAGCGCCTCCCCCTCCAGCAGCCGCATCGCCCCGATCATAGCGACTGCGCCCGCGACCGCGCCGGCCAAGGCCTGCAGCCCCATCTTGCGCCATGAAATGGCGGGAACCTGCGTCGTCATATCAGCTCTCCGGAGTCCAATGATCGATGAACAGCTTACGCACGTCCACCTTGAACAAGGCGGCCATCCGCAAGGCCAGCGGCAGGCTCGGGTCATATTTGTCGGTTTCGACCGCGTTGATCGTCTGGCGCGACACGCTGAGCCGACGGGCCAGTTCGCCCTGGCTCCACCCCGCACCCTCGCGATGTTCGCGAACCCGATTTTCCAACGCACGCCCTTTCGCCTGTCAAACATTCTTTACAGCCAGCACCTCAGGGTGTCAAACACTCTTTACACCCACGCCCCGCGATTACGCTTTGGTAAGCGGTCGCGGCTAAAAGCTGGACGAGATCGAGGGGGATGTTCGATGATGCGTATCATGATTCTGGCTGCCGCGACCTTGCTTGCCACCGGCTGCGGCAAGATGATCGAACTGGTGAACCAGACGCGCACCGTCGCCGCGCCGCGCGAAGAAGTGTTCGCCAAAATGTTCGGCGACGATGGCGCCTTCGCGGGGCTGCCGCTCGTCACCAACGGCGGATCGACGCGGCTCTACGAACTCGTCGCCGAAAAGGGCGAACCCGGGTTCGAAAAGCTGGTCCCCGACGAAAGGCCTGATGCGTACAAGGTTAAGATCGCCGTCGCGATGGAAATCCCGCGCGAGGCGCATTTGATCTACAGCGTCGACGATGGTGCGCTCAGCACCGGCCTCAAATTCACTTTCGAGGAGCTGGCGCCCGACCGGACCCGGGTGGCGTTCGCCATCGACGAGCTGACGGGCGACGGTGCGAAAGGGCTTCAGGTCAATCGATCCGCGCTCAAGCGGATCGCCCGCGACGCGCTGGGCAAGCTCGACGATTTCGAAGAGGTCGACGAGGCGGCCTGACGCGCTTTCCCGATAATTCCGGACAGCGCGGTTGCGCCGACCGTTCGCACATGCCACCTTGCCGCGACCAAAATCGCAAAAAGGGGTTCTGGATCATGCGGATATGCGTCTTTTTCCTTGCCCCGCTGCTCCTGACCGGCTGCGGTGGCGGAGGGAGCGATGGCGGAACGCCTCCCGGGCCGAATGCCCCGCCGGAATTCACGTCACTCCAGACCGCGAGCATCGCCGAAAACAGCATTGCCGCCTATCAGGCAGCGGCCACCGATCCCGACGGCGACGCGCTGACCTTCGCTATCGACGGCGGCGCCGACGCGGCGCGCTTTTCGATCACCGCCGCCGGTGCGCTGCGCTTCGACCCCGCCCCCGACTATGACCTTCCGGGCGATGCCGACGGCGACAATGTCTATTCGGTGCGGATCGGCGTCAGCGACGGCCGAGCGAGTATCACCCAGACGGTCAATGTCTCGGTGACCAATTCGAAGGAGGGCATATCGGTCCAGCGCGTCGGCACCGGCTTTGATCAGCCGACCTTCCTCCTCGGCATCCCGGGCAGCAGCGACGTCTATGTGCTGGAAAAGGCCGGGGCCGTCTATCGCCTGACCCCCTCGACCGGAGCGAAGACGCTGCTCTTCACGATCGGCAATCTGTCGACCGATGGCGAGCGCGGCCTGCTCGGCATGGCGCTATTGCCCGATCCCGCGAATTCCGATCGCTTCATGATCTATTGCACCAATGCGGCCGGCGACATCGAGATTCGCGAATATGGTTTTGGCGCCACGCCGCGGCTGCTGGCCA
This sequence comes from Sphingopyxis sp. JAI108, assembly GCF_013410105.1. GTDB lineage: Bacteria > Pseudomonadota > Alphaproteobacteria > Sphingomonadales > Sphingomonadaceae > Sphingopyxis > Sphingopyxis chilensis. Next base: position 485,617 of record NZ_JACCCJ010000001.1, on the reverse strand, counting down.
CGCTTTCGATTCCGCATCCCGGGGCGAACAACCATAATGGCGGCGCGATGGCCTTTGGCCCCGACGGCTTTCTCTACGTCGGAGTAGGCGACGGCGGCGGCGCAGGCGATCCCGGCAACAACGCCCAGAACCCCAATTCGCGGCTCGGCAAGATATTGCGGATCAGGGTGGTCGCCGACCCCTATGCCGGCGCTTCGCCGACCTTTTTCACGCCTGCCCCGGGCAATCCCTATCTGGCGGGCGGCGGCGATCCTTATGTCTTCGCGCTCGGCCTGCGCAATCCGTTCCGTTTTTCCTTCTCCGGATCGACACTGATCATCGGTGACGTCGGACAGGGTGCGGTCGAAGAAATCGATATGGTGACGACCAGCCAACCCGGGCTCAATTTCGGCTGGCGTTTCAAGGAAGGATCCCAGCCCTATACCGGTACCATCCCCGGCGGCCTGACCGATCCGGTCGCCGAATATGGTCACGGCGACGGCCCGCGGCAGGGCAACTCGGTTACCGGCGGTTATGTCTATCGCGGCCCGGTAGCCTCGCTGCAGGGTCAATATGTCTTCGCCGACTTCGTCTCGGACAATATCTGGACGGTACCCTTCTCCGGCCTCGTCCCCGGGCAGACGCTCGCGTCGTCGCGTTTCGCGCGGCGGAACGAGGATTTCGCGCCTGATGCGGGGACGCTGAACTCGATTGCCTCCTTTGGCGAGGACAGCGCGGGCAATCTGTTCCTCGTCAGCCTCGGCGGCGATATTTTCATGGTGCAGCAAGGAACCTGAGCGCGCCGCCGCGGCTTCCTTTGCGGGGGACGTAACCCGCGAAGGAGCCATCATGGCCGCCCCCCTTACCGCCACCGCCATCAATTGCTCGCTCTCGTCCGGCGGGCGCAAAAGCTCGACCGACGCGATGATCGCGGTGCTCGCCGAACATTTCGAAGCGCAAGGCGTGACGGTCGCCGACCCGATCCGGATCGCCGCGCACCGCGTCAGATGGGGCGTAAGGTCGAACGAGGGTCCGGACGACGACTGGCCGCAGATCCGCGAGCGCATCCTCGCCGCCGACATATTGATCTTTGGCACGCCGATCTGGATGGGCCAGCCGTCGAGCGTAGCCAAGCTGGTCATGGAGCGAATGGACGCCTTCCTGTCCGAAACCGACGACAAGGCGCGGATGCCAAGTTACTCCAAGGTCGCGGTTGCCGCGATCGTCGGCAACGAGGATGGCGCGCACCATGTCTCGTCGCAGATATTCCAGGCGCTGAACGATGTCGGCTGGACGATCCCTGCGGTCGCGGCCTGCTATTGGGTCGGCGAGGCGATGGGATCAACCGATTTCAAGGACCTCGAACACCGGCCGCGCAAAGTCACCGAAACCGCGAAGATGGTCGCCGCCAACGCCGCGCATCTCGCGCGATTGCTGAAGCAGTCGCCCTATCCCGGCTGACGAGGTTGCGGCGGGTGGTCGGAGGCGGCAGAAGGGAGGCATCAGGAGGAGTCTTCCATGAAATCAATGCCGCTTGCCGCGCTCATCGCCCTTCAACTCGCGCTCGCGCCCGCCGCACATGCGAAGCTCAGTCAAACCGAAAGCGGTATGGCAAAAACGGTCGAGGCCGAAGGCGATCGCAGCCTCGCGCTGCTCGAAAAACTGGTCAACCAGAACAGCGGCTCGCTCAACCTCGAGGGGGTCGAGAAGGTCGGGGCGATGATGCGCGCCGAACTCGAACCGCTGGGTTTCAAGGTCGAATGGAAACCGATGCGCGATACCGGCCGCGCCGGCCACCTGATCGCGACGCATGTCGGCAAGCCCGATACCAAGCGCCTGCTGCTGATCGCGCACCTCGACACGGTGTTCGAACCCGACTCGCCCTTCCAGCGCTTCGAGCGCATGGGCGACAAGGCCAAGGGTCCGGGTGTCGGCGACGACAAGGGCGGAATGGTCGTCGTCGTCGCGGCGCTGCGCGCGATGCACAAGGCGGGCACGCTGAAGGACGCGAACATCGAATTCCACATGACGGGCGACGAGGAGGACACCGGCGATCCGCTCGATGCGGCGCGCGCCGACCTGATCGCGGCCGGCAAGCGCGTCGATGTCGCGCTCGGATTTGAAGGCCTCGTCCGCGATAACGGCGCGGACATGAGTTCGATCGCGCGCCGGTCGTCCGAAAGCTGGCAGGTCACCGCGACGGGCAAGACGGGACACAGCTCCGGGATTTTCAGCGCCGATGCCGGCGACGGGGCGATCTATGAACTCGCGCGCATCATCCACCGCTTTCGCACCGAGCTGCCCGAGCCCAACCTGACCTTCAATGTCGGGCTGGTCGCGGGGGGCGAGCAGGTGTCGCTCGACGAAGGCAAGATCCGCGCGAGCGCCAACGGCAAGACCAACATCATCGCCGCGACCGCGATCGCGCGCGGCGACCTGCGCACGCTTTCGGCCGAACAGGCGGCGCGCGTGAAGGCGAAGATGGCGGCGATCGTCGCCGATCATGCTCCGGGCGCCGGCGCGACCCTCGCCTTCGACCCCGGCGGCTATCCGGCGATGGCGCCGACCGACGGCAATCGCGCGCTGCTGACGCGACTCAACGCCGTCAACCGCGACCTCGGCCTCGCCGAAATGGCGGCGCTCGATCCGCTCAAGCGCGGCGCCGCCGACATCAGCTTCGTCGCGCCGCACGTCGACAGCCTCGCAGGACTCGGCGCCTATTCCACCGGCGACCACGGGCCCGAGGAGACGGTCGATATTCCCAGCATCGCGCGCCAGGCGACGCGCGCCGCCATATTGATGTCACGACTTTCCGCTGAAAAGCGCTGAGCTGTCGCAATTGGCAGTTGGCCTTTGCTTGATTCATCCGCCACAGTGATTAGGTAGCAATCCGAGACGGATTCACCGCCGATGGGAGACAGCACATGAGCACCGAAACGCACCTCAAGCAGAATTACATCGGCGGCCAATGGGTCGATTCGAAGGGCGGCAAGCTCCACGACGTGATCAACCCCGCAACCGAGGAAGCGGCTTCGACCGTCGTGCTCGGTACTGCGGCCGACGTCGACGACGCCGTCGCTGCCGCGAAAGAAGCCTTCAAGAGCTTTTCGCAGACGACGCGCGAGGAGCGGCTCGATCTTTTAAACCGCATCGTCGAGGAATATAAAAAGCGCGCACCCGACCTGGCCAAATCGATGGCGAGCGAAATGGGCGCCCCGGTCAGCTTCGCGGGCACGGCGCAGGTCGGCGCCGGCATCGGCGGCTTCCTGGGCACGATCGCCGCGCTCAAGGATTTCAGCTTCACCGAAAAATATGCTGCGGGTATGATCGCCTATGAACCGATCGGCGTCGTCGGCATGATCACGCCGTGGAACTGGCCGCTCAACCAGATCGCGCTCAAGGTCGCCCCGGCACTAGCCGCAGGCAACACGATGATCCTCAAGCCTTCCGAAGAATGCCCCGGCAACGCGGTGATCTTCGCTGAAATCCTTGAGGCCGCAGGCGTTCCCGCGGGCGTCTTCAACCTCGTCCAGGGCGACGGCCCGACCGTCGGCAACGCGATCAGCGCGCACCCCGGCATCGAGATGGTGAGCTTCACCGGCTCGACCCGCGCCGGCATCCTCGTCGCCAAGGCGGCGGCCGACACAGTCAAGCGAGTTCATCAGGAGCTCGGCGGCAAATCGCCGAACATCGTCCTGCCCGACGCCGATTTCGCCGCCGTGCTGCCGCCGACGGTGCAGGGCGTGCTGGTCAACACCGGCCAGAGTTGCATCGCGCCGACGCGCATCCTCGTTCAAAAAGAGCGCGAAGCCGAAGCGGTCGGCGTCATCAAGGCGATGTTCGACGGCACCCAGGTTGGCGACCCGATGAGCGAAGGCGGCCATATCGGCCCCGTCGTCAACAAAGCGCAGTTCGACAAGATCCAGGGTCTGATTCAGTCGGCAATCGACGAAGGCGCGACGCTCGAGACGGGCGGCACCGGCCTGCCGTCGAATGTCAACCGCGGCTATTATATCAAGCCGACGGTCTTCTCGGGCGTCACCCGCGACATGCGCATCGCCAATGAGGAAATCTTCGGCCCCGTCGCGACGATCATGGCTTACGGCGACCTCGACGAAGCCGTCGATATCGCCAACGACACCGAATATGGCCTGTCGGCGGTAATCTCGGGCGATCCCGCCAAGGCGGCCGATGTGGCGCCGAAGCTGCGCGCGGGCATGGTCGCGGTCAATGCGTGGGGCCCGGGCCCGGGCGCGGCGTTCGGCGGCTACAAGGCGTCGGGCAACGGCCGCGAAGGCGGGGTGTTCGGGCTGAAGGACTTCATGGAAGTGAAGTCGATCAGCGGCATTCCGGGGTAAATCATAAATCCTCCCTGCGGCGAAGCCGTGGGGAGGGGGACCGCTCGCGAAGCGAGTGGTGGAGGGGCTGCGCCAATGCCCCTCCGTCAGTCGCTTCGCGACCGCCACCTCCCCATCGCTTCGCGACAGGGAGGATAAGACCCCTCCCTCGCGCGGAGGGGTTTTTCTTTGTCCTCGGGAAAGCTACACGCGCCCCATGACCACCCGCTCCCCGCTCGCTCCCGCCGCTTTCCCCGACTTGCCCGACATCGCCGGGGTCACGCGCCGCGTCGCGCGCGCGCGCTACAAGAATTGGGACCGCTGCGACCTCACCTATGTCGAGCTCGTGCCCGGCACGACCGTCGCGGGCGTGTTCACGCGCAATGTCTGCTGCTCGTCCGAAGTCGAGCTTGGCCGCGAACAGGTGAAGGGCGGCAACGGCCGCGCGCTGATCGTCAACGCGGGCAACAGCAATGCCTTCACCGGCTATCGCGGCCGCGAAGCGGTCGAGCAGATCATGGAACAGGTCGCCGGGCATCTCGGCTGCGACGCGCGTGAAGTCTTCGTCAGTTCGACCGGCGTCATCGGCGTCCCGCTGCCGAAGGACAAGGCGCGCGCGGGCGTCGAGGCCGCGCTGACTGCCGAGCCCTGCTCTTGGGAAGCCGCCGCCGAAACCATTTGCACTACCGACACCTTCGCGAAAGGCTCGGCGGCGAGCGCGATAATCGGCGACCGGACCATCCACGTCGCAGGCATCGTCAAGGGATCGGGGATGATCGCGCCCGACATGGCGACCATGCTCGGCTATATCTTCACCGACGCCGCGGTCGCGCCCGCGCTGCTGCAGGACATGCTCAGCGAGGCGACGGGGGGCAGCTTCAACAGCATCACCGTCGACAGCGACACCTCGACCAGCGACACTGTGCTGCTCTTCGCCACCGGACAGGCGGGCAATTCCACACTCACCACCCGCGATGACCCGGGCGCCGACGCGCTTTATGCGGCGATCCGCGACGTCGCGCTCGACCTCGCGCATCAGGTCGTGCGCGACGGCGAGGGTGCGTCGAAATTCATCGAGGTGCAGGTGACCGGCGCGGTCAGTGACGAGAGTGCGAAGCGCGTCGCGCTCGCCATCGCCAATTCACCGCTCGTGAAAACCGCGATCGCGGGCGAGGATGCCAACTGGGGCCGCGTCGTGATGGCGGTGGGCAAGGCGGGCGAACCCGCCGACCGCGACCGGCTCGCCATCCGCTTCGGCGATCATTGGGTCGCCAAGGACGGCCTGCCCATCGACGGTTACGACGAAGCGCCCGTCGCGGCGCATCTGAAAGGTCAGGATATCCGTGTCGGTGCCGACCTTGGTCTCGGCGAAGGCCGCGCGACCGTCTGGACCTGCGACCTGACGCACGGCTATATCAGCATCAACGCCGACTACCGGAGCTGACGTCCTTCTCCGTCAGCCGGCGAGTGAAGTCCACTTCGCCTCACCCGACGCATTCTCGACCACCGCTTCGACGAAGGCCATCGTCCGCAGGCCGTCGGCGATTCCGGGAAACCAGTCGGCGGCGCCGCGCGGCGGCGGCGTCGCGGCGCCAGCGCGCAGGGTGCGGCCGAAGCTGCGATAGAGGTTGGCGAACGCCTCGATATAGCCCTCGGGGTGCCCCGCCGGGATGCGCAGCCGCGCCATTGCCGAGGGACCGAGACCCGGCCCGCCGGCGCGGATCACCTCGGTCGGCCGGTCGAGCCAGCGCAACGTCAGGCTGTTCGGTTCCATTTGCGACCATTCGAGGCCGCCTTCCTCGCCATGAATACGCAGCCGCAAGCCGTTTTCGTCGCCCGCGGCGACCTGGCTGGCCTTCAGCACCCCGCGCGCGCCGCCTTCAAAGCGCAACAGCGCCGCCACATCGTCGTCGAGGCGGCGACCCGGAACCTGCGTCGTCAGCTCGGCGCTCAGCGACTCGACCGCAAGACCCGAGACATGCTCGGCGAGTTGGAAAGCGTGCGTCCCGATGTCGCCGAGGCAGCCGCCGAGGCCCGCGCGCGCCGGATCGGTGCGCCATTCGGCCTGCTTGTTGCCATCCGCGTCGATCGGCCGGCTGAGCCAGCCTTGCGAATATTCGACCTGCACCAGCCGGATCGCACCGAAATCGCCGCGTGCGACGCGCGCCCGCGCCTCTTCGATCAGTGGATAGCCGCTATAGGTGAAGGCGAGGCCATAGAGCTTGCCGCTGCGCGCGACGGCCGCGCCGATCGCCTTCGCCTCCGCAAGATCCAGCGCCATCGGCTTTTCGGACAGGACGTGGAAACCCGCGTCGAGCGCGGCGATCGCCATCGGGGCGTGGAGATGGTTCGGCGTGACGATCGCCAGCGCTTCCATCCGCTCGCCCAAGGGAAACCTTGCTTCCGCGGCGAGCAATGTGTCGAAGGTCGCATAGGCGCGGCCCGGATCGAGTCCCAGCGTTTCGGCGCTCCGCCGGTTGCGGTCGGCGTCGGTGCTGAGCGCACCGCATACCAATTCATATTCGCTATCGAGCGCGGCGGCCATACGGTGCACCGCACCGATGAAAGCACCCTCGCCGCCACCCACCATGCCATAGCGAATTTTCGACCGACCGTTCATCGCATTCCCTCTGCCAGAATTCGTAAAATTGTTTGCCTTATTCGCTTTCAAACGGTTACATCATCGCACCGGCTGTTTCCAGACGGGAGAGGATAATGAAATTTCTGTTCGCCCTGCCACTGGCGGGTGCAATATTGGCTGCCGCAATGATCATGCCATCGCCCATAGCGTATGCCGGGCCGGCCCAAGGGGCGGGCGCGCAGGCTTTCGCCGCGTGCAAGGCCTGCCACACGCTCGAGGCGGGTGGCAAGAGCGTGATGGGGCCCAATCTGCATGGCCTGATGGGCCGGCAGGCCGGCTCGGTCGCCGGGTTCAACTATAGCCCGGCGCTCAAGGCCTCTAAGATTCGCTGGGATGAAAAGTCGCTCGACGAATATCTCGCCGCGCCGACCAAGAAGGTGCCCGGCACGCGCATGGTCGTCAAAGTGGCCGATCCGGCGCGCCGCGCGGCGTTGATCGCCTATCTCAAGACCGCAACCGCCAAGTGACCGGCACGTGACGCGAAAGGCTATCGCATGAAGGGTCCGGCTGTTTTCCTCGCGCAGTTCATGGGCGACGCCGCGCCGTTCGACAGCTTGCCCTCGGCGGCGCGCTGGATGGCGGACGCGGGCTATGTCGGCGTCCAGATCCCGACCTGGGACAGTCGCTGCATCGATCTCGCCACGGCGGCCGAAAGCCAGGATTATTGCGACGAGCTTGCTGGAACCTGCCGCGAAGCGGGGGTCGAGATCACCGAGCTGTCAACCCACCTGCAGGGCCAACTGGTCGCGGTGCACCCCGCCTATGACGCCCAATTCGACGCCTTCGCGCCCGATGCGGTAAAGGGCAAACCCACCGAGCGGCAGAAATGGGCGGTCGAGCAGCTTCGCCTTGCCGCCAAGGCAAGCCGGCGGCTGGGCCTCGATGCCCATGCGACCTTTTCGGGCGCGCTTGCTTGGCCCTATCTCTACCCCTGGCCCCAGCGTCCTGCCGGGCTGGTCGAGGAGGCGTTCGGCGAACTCGCGAAGCGTTGGCGGCCGATCCTCGACGCCTTCGACGATCAGGGCATCGACCTCGCCTATGAAATCCATCCCGGCGAGGATCTGCACGACGGCATCACCTTCGAACGCTTCCTCGCGGGCGTCGACAATCATCCGCGCGCCAACATCCTCTACGATCCCAGCCATTATGTGCTGCAGGCGCTCGATTATCTCCAGTTCATCGACATTTATCACGAGCGGATCCGCATGTTCCACGTCAAGGATGCGGAACTCAACCCGACCGGCCGCTCGGGCGTCTATGGCGGCTTTCAGGACTGGGTCGATCGCCCTGGCCGCTTCCGTTCGCTGGGCGACGGCCAGGTCGATTTCGGCGGCATTTTCTCCAAGCTGACGCAGTACGGCTACGCCGGCTGGGCGGTGCTCGAATGGGAATGCTGCCTGAAACATCCCGAAGACGGCGCGCGCGAAGGCGCGCCCTTCATCGCCGCGCACATGATCCGCAAGGCCGACAAGGCGTTCGACGATTTCGCGGGCGGCAGCGATCCGGCGCTCAACCGAACGATGCTGGGGCTCACCTGACGAAGCAAAAACAAAAATAAACGATAATAAAAGGGGACGCAGGATGACGACATTGCACAAGGGACGATTGTTCTGGCTGGGCGTGCTCGCGCTGTTCACCGCCGCGGCGAGCCTCGCGATCCGCGGCGCGATCGCCAGCGGGCTCAAGACCGAATGGATCGACCCGATCGCGCCGCTACAGGCCGGCGAACTGGTCGCCGCCGCGCTCGGCGCCGCCTTCCTCAGCTTTGCGATCACGCTGTTCGTCGCGAGCGCGCTGCTCGACCAGATCGGGATGAAGCGGTGTCTCGCCGGCGCCGGGCTATGCTTCATCCTCGGCCCTTTGATGATCGTCACCGCGGGCCATGTCGCGACCGGCATGACGATCTACTGGCTCGTATGGACGGGCATGCTGCTCAGCGGTATCGGCTGGGGGTTGACCGAGGCCGCGATCAATCCGTTGACCGCGCAGCTCTATCCCGACGATACGACCCACCGGCTCAACGTGCTGCATGCCTGGTTTCCCGGTGGCATCATCGTCGGCGGCCTCGCCGGCTTCTTCCTGTCGGCGGCGCTGCCGTGGCAGGGGATCATGGCGCTGGTGATGATCCCCGCCGCCGTGACCGTGATCATCGCCGCGACGACGACCTTCCCGCCGCCGCTGCGTGAGCAAAGCGGCGTCAGCTTCGGCGAGATGATGGGCGAGGTGTTTCGCCGCCCGAGCTTCTTTATCTGGTTCGGCGCAATGTTCCTGACCGCGGCATCCGAGCTGGCGCCGGGGCAGTGGATCGACGTCGCCCTGTCGAACCGCGTCGGCATGCGCGGCATCCTCCTGCTCGTCTATGTCAACGCGCTGATGTTCGTCTTCCGCCATTTCGCGGGGCGCCTCGCCAATAAAATCTCGAATCCGGGGCTGCTCTGGGTGTCGAGCCTGCTCGCGGCGATCGGCCTGTTCATGCTGAGCCAGGCGCAGTCACCGGTCGCGGCGATCCTCGCCTCGACCGTCTGGGGCCTCGGCGTCTGCGTGATGTGGCCGACGATGCTCGCCTCGGTCGCCGAACGCTATCCGCGCGGCGGTTCGTGGGCGATGGGGCTCGTCGGATCGGCGGGCGCGCTCGCCAGCTTCTTCGTGCTGCCGCAACTCGGCGCGATGTTCGACCGGGCGAAGGTCGAGTTCGCCGGAGGTCCCGAGGCCTTCGCGCGGTTGACCGGTGCCGCCAAGCTGGCGGTCGAGGACGCGGCGGCGTCGCTGTCCTTCCAGCGGCTCGCGATCCTTCCGCTCATCCTCCTCGCCGTGTTCGGCTTCATCTGGCTGCGCGAACGCGGCAAGTCGCGCGCGGCGCTCGCGGGCGAGGCGGCATGAACCTGTCGCGCCGGACCGTGCTCGCGGGCGCGGCCGTCGCGGCGGTCGGCGCCGCGACGGCCGCGAACGGCGCGACGTCATCCGGTGCGTCCCGATTTTCGCTGAAATACGCCCCGCACGAAGGCAGCTTCAAGAGCAGGGGCAACCGCCTCGAACAGATCGCTTTTGCTGCCGATCAGGGCTTCACCGCGTGGGAAGATAATGAAGCCGCCACGCGTTCCATCGCCGACCAGAGTGCGATGGCGCGCGCGCTCGATCAGCGTGGCATGACGATGGGCGTGTTCGTCGCCAGCATGCCGCGTTGGGGCGATTTCCGACCGCTATTGGGCGGCAACGACGATGGCGACCGCACACGCTTCCTCGCCGATATCCGGGCTTCGGTCGATGTCGCAAAGCGGCTGAATGCCCGGCATATGACGATCGTCACCGGCTTCATGGACCGCAAGCTGCCGGTCGACATCCAGACCGCGCGCGTGATCGACGTGCTGCGCCGCGCGGCCGAAATCTATGAACCGCATGGCCTTGTCATGGTGATGGAGCCGCTCAATACGCTGGTGAATCATCCCGGCGTCTTCATGTCGACGGTGCCGCAGGGCTATGCCGTCGCACGCGCCGTCGACAGCCCGGCGATCAAGATACTCGCGGACCTCTATCACGAGCAGATCCAGGCCGGGAATCTGATCAACACGCTCGACACCTGCTGGGACGAGATCGGCTATATCCAGTTTGGCGACAATCCGGGGCGCAACGAGCCCGGAAGCGGCGAGATCAATTATCGCAATATCGTCCGCTGGCTCCGCGCGAAGAATTTCGCGGGCGTGATCGGCATGGAACATGGCAATTCGGTCGAAGGTCGCGCGGGCGAAGAGCGGCTGATCGCCGCCTATCGCGCGATCGACGCGGCATGAGGGAGAAGCAAGTGAAGCGTTTCGCATGGGGCGCGGCCATCGCGGCCGCCGTGGCGGCGGGCAATCCCGCCACCGCGCAGGAGAAGCCGGGGTTCAAGGACACGCCGATGCTGCCCGGCGGGGAATGGCGCGTGCACGATTCCGACCGTCCGCATCCGACGGTGGTGACGCCGGGCGATGTTCCGGGCGCCCCGCCCTCGGACGCCATCATATTGTTCGACGGCCAATCGCTCGATGCGTGGCAGGCGCAGGCGACGCCGTGGATCGTCAGGAACGGCGCGGCGACGTCGGTGCCGCGCGCCGACGGCGGCGGCGAGAATGCGCTGGTCAGCAAGCAAAGCTTTGGCGACGTCCAGCTCCACCTCGAATTCGCCTCACCCAATCCGCCCGCCAAGACATCGCAGGATCGCGGCAACAGCGGCATCTGGTTCATGCAGCGCTACGAACTCCAGATCCTCGACGGATACCAGAACCCGACCTACGCCGACGGCACCGTCGGCGCGATCTATGCGTGGAAGCCGCCACTGGTGAACCCCTCGCGGCCGCCGGGTGAGTGGCAGAGCTATGACATCGTCTTCGAGCGCCCGCGCTTCGGGCCCGACGGCAAATTGCTGCGCCCGGCCTATGTCACCGCCTTCCTCAACGGCGTGCTCGTGCAGAACCGCCAGCCGTGGCTCGGCAGCACGGTCTGGCGCAAGGTTGCCGAATATGAGGCGCACGGCAACGCCGCGCCGATCCAGCTCCAGGACCATCATTCCCCGGTCTCTTTCCGCAACATCTGGGTGCGCCCGCTTCCCGAAGCCGCGGCGAGCTATGACTTCGAAGGCGAGGTGAAATGATCATCGATCGCAGAGACGCGCTCGCCGGCATGGTCGCGATGTTCGGCGCCAGCCTGTTCGCACCGATCGCGCGCGCGGCCGCCGTGCAGGTGACGCCGATCAGTAGCGGTCCGCCCTCGTCGCCCGTGTTCAGCGCACAGCAGCGCGCACTGATGACCGCGCTCAGCGAGCGGGTGATGCCGACCACCGACACGCCCGGCGCGATCGCGGCCGGCGTTCCCGAATTTATCGAAAAGCTGCTCGCCGACTGGGCCAGCCCCGACGAGCGCAAACCGATCCTCGCCGGGCTCGACGCGATCGAGGTGCAGAGCCGCACCGAATACAAGGTCGCGGCCGACAAGGCGATGCCGGCGCAGCAGGACGCGCTGCTTACGCTGGCGATGGAAGACAAGATCGCCGGCGGCGCCGACTTTTTCGACAAGTTCCGCCAGCTCGTGCTCACCGGCTATTTCACGTCGGAGGTCGGCATCACGCAGGAGCGTGAATATCTGCCCGTCCCCGGGCGCTACGACGGTGCCTATCCCTATTCCGAGATCAAGAAGGTGTTTTCGTCATGATGATCGGCAGGCGGCAATGGATGGCGGGCGGCGCGGCCTTGGCAACGACGTTCGCAGCGGGACCGCTGATGGCGAAGGGCCTCAAGGCAAAACCCATCGGCATCCAGCTCTATACGGTGCGCGAACTCTTCGCGAACGACCCGATGGGGACGCTCGAGAAAGTGGCGGCTATCGGTTATCGCGAGGTGGAATATGGCGGCGGCGGTTACGACAAGATGGACCATGCCGCGCTCCGCAAGACGATGGACCGGCTTGGGCTGACCTCGCCCTCGATCCATGTCGGGTATGAAGCGCTCGCGAGCGATTTCGACGGCGCGGTCGCGATGACCAAGGCGTTGGGCGCCGACACGCTGATCGTCCCTTATATGGCCGACACGCACCGCAATGCAGAGGGCTGGAAGGCCGCCGTCGCCGATTTCAACCGCTATGCCGAGCGGCTCAAGAAGGTCGGGCTGGGCTTCGCCTATCACAATCATGATTTCGAGTTCACCGTGAAGCCGGACGGCGTCAGCCTGTTCGACACGCTGATCGCCGATGCCGACCCGGCGCTCGTCGGGCTCGAGCTCGACCTGTTCTGGGCCATCGCCGCGGGCGAGGATCCGAAGGCGATCATCCGGCGTCTGCCCGGCCGCATCTACGCCTATCACGTCAAGGATCGCACCATCGACGGCAAGATGACCAGCGTGGGCAAGGGCGTGATCGATTTCGCCGACATCTTCACGCTCAATGCCGTCGCCGGCGTCCGGCATTTCTATGTCGAGAATGATCAGTCGCCGGCGCCCTATCTGCCCGACATCCGGACCAGCTTCACCACGCTCAGCCGCCTCCGCGCATAACCGATATTCGAGGATAAGATATGACCGACCAGTTCGATGCAATCGTCATCGGTTCCGGAGTGAGCGGCGGATGGGCCGCGAAGGAATTGACCGAGAAGGGCCTGAAGGTGCTGATGCTCGACCGCGGGGTGATGGTCGAGCATGGCGATTATGATTATGACGGTAAGCCGGCCTATGAGGTCCCGGCGCGCGACATGATGCCCAAGGCGCTGATGGACAGCGACTATTTTATCGCCAAGCATGGCTATGTCTCTCCGTCGAACCGGAAATTCTACAACAACGACCGGGTCAATCCCTATGCCTATGGCGAGGGCGAGAAATTCTACTGGATCCGGCCCGGCGCGGTCGGCGGCAAGTCGCTGATCTGGGGGCGCTGGAGCTTCCGCTGGAGCCCTGAGGATTTCGAGGCGAACAAGCGCGAGGATGTCGGGATCGACTGGCCGATCCGCTATGACGACCTCGCGCCCTGGTACGATTATGTCGAAAATTATATCGGCGTGTCGGGATCGCGCGAAAATCTGCCGCAGCTACCCGACAGCGCCTTTCAACCGCCGATCCAGATGAACGTCGCCGAAAAATGGGTGAAGGAACGGCTCGAGGCGACGTCGCCGGGGCGCAAGCTGATCAACACCCGCCTGTCGAACATGACCGAGGACAAGGAGGACCAGGGGCGCAGCAAATGCCAGTTCCGCAACCAGTGCGGGCGCGGCTGCTCCTTCGGCGCCTATTTCTCGACGCAGGCGGTCACCCTGCCCGCAGCGCGCGCGACCGGGCGGCTGACGCTGCGCTCCGACGCCGTCGTCTCCAACCTCGAATATGATCCGAAGACGAAGAAAGTCACCGGGGTGCGCGTGGTCGATGCGAAGACCAGGCAGGCGGAAGTGATACCGGCGCGCCTCGTCTTCCTCTGCGCCTCGGCGATGGCTTCGACCCAGATCTTGATGAACTCGCGCATTCCGGGAACGGCCAAGAGCCATTTCGACGCGAGCGGGACTTTGGGCCGCTATGTGATGGACCATATCTTTCGCGTCGGCATCTCGGGCGACATTCCGGGCATGACCGATTATATCGAATATGGCCGCCGCCCCGGCGGCGTCTATGTCCCGCGCTTCCGCAACGTCGGCGGCGAGGAAGGGATCGGCTTCAAGCGCGGCTATGGCTATCAGGGCAGCGCGCGGCGCGATCCGTTGCCGCCCAAGGGCTTCGGCGCGTCGATGAAGCACGGCATGCGCGGTTATGGCCCCTGGAAATTCGGCATGGGCGCGTTCGGCGAATGCCTGCCCTACGAGGATAATCGCGTCAGCCTGCACGCCGACAAGGTCGATCGCTTCGGCATCCCGCTGATGCGCTTCGACGTCACCTTCCGCGAGAATGAGATCCGCATGATGGACGACGCGCGCAGCGAAGGCGAGGCGATGCTGCGCCGGGCCGGCCTCACCAACGTCACCAGCGGACGCAGCGAGCATGTGCCCGGCGACGCCATCCATGAAATGGGCGGCGCGCGCATGGCGGCCGACCCGCGCCGGTCGGTCCTCAACAAATGGGGCCAGGCGCATGATGCCGCCAATCTGTTCGTCACCGACGGCGCGCAGATGGCCTCGATCTCGTGCGTAAACCCGTCGCTCACCTTCATGGCGCTGACCGCGCGCGCCGCCGATTACGCCGTGAAGCAGCTCGAGGCGGGCGCGATCTAGCAATCCTTCCTGTCCCGATCGTCATCCCGGCGCAGGCCGCGATGACGATTCAGGAAAGAAGGATCGGCCCTTAAAGCGCGCCTTCGAGCCAGCCCTTGAGTGCGCTCTTCGGCGCCGCGCCGACCTTGGTGTCGGCGATCTCGCCGTTTTTGAACAGGATCATCGTCGGGATACCGCGCACGCCATATTTGCTCGGCGCGTCGGGATGGTCGTCGATGTTGAGCTTGGCGATCACCACCTTGCCGGCCAGTTCGTCCGAAATTTCCTCGAGTGCCGGGCCGATCATCTTGCACGGGCCACACCATTCGGCCCAGAAATCAACGAGCACGGGGGTGTCGCTGTCGATGACGTCGGCCTGAAAGCTCGCGTCGGTAATCGCTTTGGTACCCATAGTCAGAACTCCTGAAACTCTGTTGTCCTCAAGCTAAGGCGTCGGCGCGTCGGGCTCAAGGGCTGAACCCGGCAAATTCGCCTTGGTTGCGCGCAAGCCCGGCTTGTGCGCGTCGAGCAAGGCGTCGGAAAGGCGGATCAGCTGCGGCGCCGCGGTATAAAGCAAGGCCGCCTCGATGCGGCGCCGCGGAAATATCGCCGCCAGCGCATCGCGATAGGCGGCCATCTGCCGCAGATAGGCAGGCGCGACGTCGGCAGCGCTGGCCGGCACATGGCGCCCGGTCTTGTAATCGACCACCGTCACCGCGTCATCGGTGACGAGCAGCCTATCGACGATCCCCGCGACGACGACGCCATCGACGACGGCCGATAGCGGCACTTCGGCAAGGCTCCCCGGTCCGAACAGCGCCGCGTGCGCCGGATCGTCGAGCACCGCAAGCACCTCGTCGACCGCCGCCGCGCGCGCGGCATCGTCGAGCGCCGCCGCCTGCCCTTTCAGCCAATGCCCGGCCGCGATACGCCTCCGCGCGGACGCCACCGGCGGCAGCCGTTCGAACAGCGCATGGAGTAACAGCCCGCGCTCGACCGCCGCCGCGCGATCGCCCCCCTGCGGCGGCGAGGCGACATCGTCTTCGCCCAGCGCCGACGGCGCGAGCGGGCGCGGCGGGCGCGCTTCCTCGGGGGCGGGTTTCGTCGCCCAGTGCGGCACCGCGACCGGTGCCGGTGCCTGCCGTGCCTTGTCCTTCGACAGACGCGCCCATTTCTTCGGCTGCACCGCGTGGACGCGCTTGCGGCCCCAGCGCGGCCCCGCATCCTGCCAGTCGGCGCCCATATCGGCCATCACCGCTTCGACCGCGCTGTGCCAATTATGCTCGGGCAGGCTGCGATCGGCGGTCTTGGTGATACCCGTCACGACCAGCAATTCCTCGGCGCGCGTCATCGCGACATAGAGCAGTCGCCAATGCTCCTGCCGCTCGGCCGCGTCCTTGTCGTCATAGGCCTTGGCGATAGCGCCGTGGCGTTCCTCCTTGCCGAGCGCGAACACCGGCAATTTCTCCCACTCCCCCATCGACAGGTCGAAGCTCAGCCGCCGTGGCCGCGGATCGTCGGTGGCGTCGGCGAGGATGACGATCGGCGCCTGCAGCCCCTTCGACCCGTGCACGGTCATCACCCGCACGACATCGCTGCGCGCTTCGCTCTGGCGCTTGATATCGGCCGTGCTGGCGGCGATGTGCGCCAGGAAGCCGAGCAGCGAGGGCGCCTCCTGCCGTTCGAAGGCGAGCGCCTGTCCGAGCAGTTCATCGATCGGATCGCGTGCCTCGCGCCCCAGCCGGCGATAGAGCTTGCGGCGCCCGTCGAGCGGCCCCGACAGCAAGGCGTCGAGGAAGCGAAAGGGCGTAGTGAAGTCGGCCATGCCGAGCCATCCGCGCAGCGCTGCCATCGTTTCGGGCGGGGCTTCGCCTTCGCGGGCGCGCAATTCTTCCCACAGGGCGCGGCCCTTCCGGCGATGGGCGAAAAGGAACAGATCGTCCTGCGTCCAGCCGAGCAGCGGCGAGACTAGCAAGTTCGCAAGGTTAAGGTCGTCGAGCGGCTGGACTGCAAAGCGCATCGCCGCGAGCAGGTCCTGCACCGCGAGCGATTGGGTCAGCGAAAAGCGGTCGACCCCCGCGACCGGCACGTGCCGCGATTGCAGGCGCGCGACGATCCGCGCCGCAAGATCACGGCGGCGGCGGACAAGGATCAATATATCGCCCGGCGCGACGCTCCGGCCGTCCTTGCCATGTTCGATCCAGTCCTGGACCTCGTCGGCGATCGCGCGCGACAGGCGCAGGCTGGCGGGATCGCTCGCCGCCACCGAAGAGTCGCCGGGTCCTGCGCCGTCTTCGCCTTCGTCGCCCTCGCCGTCACTCTCGCCATCGTCCGCACCGGCATCGATCGCCTTGCCGACCGGCAATGGCTCCCACAATTCGACGCGGCCCGCGCGATCCTGGTTGAAGTCGGCGGGAATGTGCGGGGGCTCGTCGCTCGCCAGCCCCATCAATTCGGGCGCACCCGCCGCGATCCATGCATCGACGACGTCGAGGACCGCGGGGCTCGATCGGTAATTGGTGTCGAGGTCGACATCCTCGAACGGCCTGCCGCCCGCGATGGCCCGCTCGCCAAAGCGGAACCGCGCCGCCTCGAACGCCGCGGGTTCGGTGCCCTGAAAGCCGAAGATCGCCTGCTTGCGGTCGCCGACGGAAAACATCGTACGCACCCGATCGTCCTTGGCGCCGAGCCCCGCGAAAAATTCCGCCGCCAGCGACAGGATGATCGCCCACTGCCGGGCATTGGTGTCCTGCGCCTCGTCGACCAATATATGGTCGGTGCGCTGGTCGAGCTTGAAGCGCACCCACTCGCCGAAATCGCCGATGGCGAGCAGGTGGCCGGCGATGCTGATCAGATCGTCGAAATCGGCATAGCCTTTCTCGCGCTTGGCGAGCGCATAGGCTTCGGCGAAGCGGCTGCCCAGATCCCAAGCCGCCGCCAGATCGTCGGCAACCTGCATCGCGGTGGCGGTCGCCAGCAACTCGCCCGTCGCGGCAACGATGCGTTCGGCGGCGCTCAGGCAACCGCGCATGCCGCCCTTGTCCTTCACATAATCGGCGCGCATATCGCCGGTCCCGGTCAGGAAGCAGCCGCGCAAAGCGGCCAGCATCGCGGCGCGGCCGCCCGCATCGGCGCGCGACCAGTCGTCCATGATCGCCGCGCGCGCCTCGCCCGTTTTCGTCCCCCAATCGCGCCCGCTGAGGGCGACCGCGGCAATGTCACCATCGGCGATCGCGCCGCCCGCCAGCGCCGCCGCCTGCCATTTCACCGGATCGCCATGCGGCAGGCCAAGCTCGGTCCGCAAATCGTGCGCCTTGGGCGCCAGGCGCGGGCTATTCGCCGCGGTGAAACAGCTCGCGCAGCGGGCGAGGAAGGCGATAGCGGCATCCTGACCCAGCCGCCGCGACAGCATCGCGGCGATGCCGCGCATCAGATCGCCGTCGGCGCCCGGCTGCGCCAGCAACTTGCCCAGAACTTCGCGCTGCAACGCCCCCGCCTCGCCATCCTCGAGCGCGCGAAACCCCGGCAGTATCCGGGCCTCGAGCGGGAAACTCGCGAGCAGGGTCTGGCAAAAGCTGTGGATCGTCTGGACGCGAACGGCGCCCCCGGGGCTGTCGATCACCGTCGCGAACAGGGATCGCGCGCGCTGCATCAGCGTCGGGACGCCGCGATCATAGCCGATCAGGTCGAGGTCGAGCCCCAATGCCTGAAGCTCGGCGCGCAGGTCGCCATCGTCCATCCGCACCCACATCGCCAGCCGCTCGTGAATGCGGTGCGCCATTTCGGCAGCGCCCGCCTTGGTAAAGGTGATGCACAGGATCGCCTCGGGCGACACGCCCTCCAGCATCAGGCGCAGCACGCGGGCCGACAGCACCTGCGTCTTGCCCGTTCCCGCCGACGCGCCCAGCCAGACATGGTCGCCCGGCCGCGCCGCCGCGCGCTGTCCCGGATCGAGCATTTTCAGAAGCTTGTCGGGGTCGATCATATCGGCCGCTCCTCGTCCGCGCGATCGTCGGCGTCACCGCGCCCGAACCATTCGTCGCGACGCATCAACTGGTCGAAATCGGCATAACGCTTGGCGCTGTCCCCGGGTGCGAAAAACCCGTCACCTAGCAAATAAGCGGCGGTGAGTTCGGCGAAGGCGTCATAGGCGCGGGCGACTGCATCCTCGGCTGTTTTGAGTTTGCGACGCCCCCCGTGCGTTGGCGCAACACTGCCGTTGGTGCCCTTGGCGCGGTCCGCCTTAAGGCTCCAATATTCGAGGGAATTGATCGACCCCGCAGAAACGCCCTCGACCTCCCCCATTTCGGCGAGCAAGCCGAGCAGGCCAAGCTGGTTATCGAGCCCGTCGAACGCTGCGCTGCCGCTCGGAGCCGCCCCGGTCTTGTAATCGACGACCGCGAGGCTGCCGTCCTTCAATCTATCAATGCGGTCCGCCTTTCCGGTCAGGCGGATACCCTCCATCTCGTGCACCCCGGTCGCCTCGGTAGCAATCGGCTCACGCCCCTCCACCCTCTCTGCCCAGACGCGCTCCGCCGCCCAGCGCAGCGACGGCTCGATCCTCGGCAACCAAAAAGCACGCGCAAGCGAATCGAGCGCCGGGTCGGATCGCAGCGCCGCCAGCTCGGCGTCGAACGCGGCTTCGGTCAGCCCCGCCGTCTGCCAGTCCTGCAGGAATTTATGGACGCGGATACCGAACCATTTCGCATCGGGACCGCTGCTCAACGGATCGAGTTCGCTCAGCCGCAAAATCTTGGCCGCATAAAAGGCAAAGGGATCGCGCGCGAGCTGATCGACCCCGGTGACGCTGATCCGGGTCGGCCGCGCGGCGAGCGGCGGCGCCGGGCGCGGCCTGTCGGCCGGTTCGCTTGCGCCCGGCGGCACGTCGAGCGCGGCTGCGAGCGCGGTGACGCTCGTGCCGTCCAGCCGTGCCTCGGGCAATTCCCCCGCGAGCGCGGCGAGCCGCAGCCAGAAGCGCGACGCCACCGCGGGGTCGCCGCCGCTGCGCATTGCGCGCGTCACCACCACTTCGCGCGCCGCGAAGGCGCCCGCGAAATCATGCGCCGCCGCGCCCTGCTGGCGCTCGGGCGCCGCCAGCCCGAGCATCCGGCGGATGCCGGGCGCGAGCCATGGATCGGGGCTTTGCTGCTGCGGCCAGCGCCCTTCGTCGAGCCCGCCGAGGATCATCACATCGGCGCGCTGCAACCGCGCTTCGAGCAGGCCCCAGATGAACAGGCGGGGGTGGCCGCCATAGGGTGGCCGGACACTCTCGCCCGACAGCAGGTC
This sequence comes from Sphingopyxis sp. JAI108, assembly GCF_013410105.1. Classification (GTDB taxonomy): domain Bacteria; phylum Pseudomonadota; class Alphaproteobacteria; order Sphingomonadales; family Sphingomonadaceae; genus Sphingopyxis; species Sphingopyxis chilensis. The sequence continues at coordinate 465,681 of NZ_JACCCJ010000001.1, read as the reverse complement.
GGCGAGCATCGCGGGGAAGTCGGCAGGCGCGACGAGCGCCGGGCCGGCGCCCCTCGCCAGCGTCCAGCGGTCGAACAATTCGGACAGCGCGCGCCCGGCATGGCCGGTCCACACGGCGTCACCGGTCAACCAGCCAAGCGCCGCCTGCAACGCATCGAGCAGCACCGTGGGCGGTGCGGGAACGCCGGCTGTGAAGGGCGCGAGCGCCGCGCTGAGTCCCGTCGCAACATCCGCCCACCAATCGGCGATGGCTTGCGCCTCAGCATAGCCGCGCGCTTTGGGATCGGCGGCACGCTCGGCAATCCGCGCCGTCACGCCGCCCCAGCCCGGAACCAGACCGGGCCCGCGCAGCACGAGGTCGAGCCGCCGCACCTGGTCGAGCCAACCGAGCCGCGCTTCGCCCGCGCGCACCAGCGGATGCCCGAGAAGCGCGATCAATCGCACCGGATCGAACGCCGCCGCGAATTCCGTCAGCGCGAGCAGCAGCGCACCCGGCGGCGCCTGGCCCAGCGGCTGCCCCGCGCTGTCGTCGACCGAAATGTCCCAGCGCGCAAGCGCCGCCGCGACGCGGGTCGCGAGCGCGCGGTCGGGGGTGACCAGCCCCGCGGTGCGCGTCGGCGTTTCGAGCGCATGGCGCATCATCAGCGCGATCCCCTGCGCCTCCTGCCCGTCGTCGGCGAACACCGCCGCTCTGACCCCGGCGATGCCGGGGCTCAGGTCGCCGGCTTGCTGCCAGCGCGCCGTGAAGGCGGAGGGCGCGAAGAGCAGCGAGGTGAAGGGCGAGCGCGCGTCGGGGCCGTCGAACGGCGACGCGGCGTCCCATGATTGCACCTCGTCGCGCGACACGCCCATGCGGCCGAGCAGCAATTTCAGATGATATTGCGGATGCGTTTCGAGCGGGCGCTCTCCGGGTTTATCGGGGTCGGCTTTCACCGGCCCCAATGCCTCCCACTCTTCGCCAGCCATGCCAAGGTCAAGCCCCGGCAGCACCACCATGCCGCCCGTCAGGTCGGCGACGGTGCGCAGCAGCCGCGCGATCGCGGGCGCGGCGGTGGTCACACCCGCCGCGACGACGAAACGCGCGGGCGGCGCCACCCGCCACCCTTTGCTCACCCGATCGAGCAGCCGGTTGCGGCGGTCGGCGCGGTCGATATGCCCCGTCGCCGCGAGCATCGCCGGCCATTGGTCGACGAGCAGCGACAGCCGCCGCCACGACGCCTGCCAATGCCCCGCGAGATCGCCGAGCGCGTTTTCGATATCGGCGAGCCGCGCGGGAGCGACCTCCTCATAATGCAGCTGGTCGATCACCCGCCCCAGCCCCTCAGCGAGCTGGAACGCCGCGGCGCCGGTGATCGGCTCCTCGCCCGCGGGATTATATCTCTCGATCAGCGCCGCCAGCATCAGCCGGCGCCTCAGCGCATCGATCGCGGGCGGAATCGCATCGCTCTCGTCGATCGGGTCGAGCGCGAGCGCGACGCTTTCGTCGAGGTCGGCGTCGCCGATCACGACGAGCCGCGGCATCAACAGCCCCGTGCCGCCCGCGCGCACAAACGCCGCCTGTACCGCACTCCGCGCACGGTTGCTCGGCAGCACGATCAAGCCTTGCGCAAGCCCCAGCGCGCCGTCGGCATAGCGGTCGATCAGCCCCGCCGCGAGCGCATCGGCAAAGGCCCGCTGGACGGGGATGGAAAAGACGGTGGGTTTGGCGTCAGCCATCGGATTCAAACTGCGTCATTGCGAGCGCAGCGAAGCAATGACGAAATAAGGCGGTCAAACCTCACTCAACGCCGCTTCGGTCGGCGCGATGCTCGCCGGGCTGCCGACGTCGAACCACTGCCCCATATGCGACAACCCATAAAGTCGCCCCGCCGCGATTGCGCGGTCCCATAATATATTCGTCGAAAACGCCCCATCGGGCGCGTCGGCGAGCAGGCGCGGCGAGATGAGCTGGATGCCGGTGTAGACAAAGGGCGCGATCCGCCCCGGTTTGCGGCGCGACAGCTTGCCGTCGCCGTCCATATGGAAATCACCGCGTCCGCCATGCCCCGTCGCACTCGCCTGCCGGATCACGAGCAGCAACGCGTCCATCCGCTCGCCGTCCCAGTGGCGCGCGAGGTGACGGATGCTGTCCTGCGGCCCGTCGGTCCAGATATTGTCGCTGTTGACGATCAGGATCGGGTCGCCGGTAAGCTGCGGCAGCGCCTTGACCATGCCGCCACCGGTTTCGAGAAGCAGGTCGCGCTCGTCCGAAATGGCGATGCTGAAGCTGCGCTTCTGCGCCGCCAGATGCGCTTCGAGCGCGTCGGCGAGATAATGGACGTTGACGACGACATGCTCGACGCCCGCCGCCTCGATCCGGTCGAGGCTATGGTCGATCAGCGCCTTGCCCGCGACGCGGACGAGCGGCTTGGGGCGCGTCGCGGTCAGCGGGCGCATCCGCTTGCCGAGCCCCGCGGCCATCACCATCGCGCTTTCGATCTTCACCGTCACGTCGCCATCGCCTTCCATATCGCCGCGCGTTTCGAAGCGGGAACATTGGCGTCGAACCATTGCCGAACCGGGACAAGCGCCGGATGCGCGAGATCGCGTTCGAGCAACCCCCACATGCGCGGCTGGAAACTCTTGTAATGCGGCTTGTCGTCGCGTTTCCACAGCCGGACGAAAACGCCCAGGATGCGCGTGTTGCGCTGCGCGGCGAGCGCCCAATAGGCGCGCTCGATGTCGCGCCCCGTCACCGCCTGGTAGCGCGCGAGCATCGCCGCCTCGACCGGCGGGCTTACATCGCGCCGCGCATCTTCGAGCACCGAAGCGAGATCATAGGCCGGGTGGCCGACGAGCGCGTCCTGGAAATCGAGCAAGCCGTAATGCGCGATCCCCTGCTGTCCCTCGACCAGCATGATATTCTCGGCATGAAAATCGCGCAGCACGGTGACGCGCGGCAGGCCGTCCTGCTCGACCGGCGTCAGCACCTCGGCCCACGCCGCGCGAAACGCATCGCGGTCGGCCGGAATATCGAACGCCGGGCAATACCAGTCGGTGAACAGCATGACCTCGTCGAGCCACTGCTCGATCCCGTGTACGGGCAACCCCTCCATCGGCGGCCGCGCGTGAAGGTGGACGAGCAGGTCGGTCACCCCCGCATAATATCCGGCCTCCTTGTTGAGCTGTTCGTCGACCGTTTCGCGCAGACGCACGTCGCCGAAATCCTCGATCAGCAGCAGGCCCCGCTCCAGATCGCGCGCGAGGATCGTCGGCGCGTTGAGCCCCTGTTCGCAGAGGAATTCCGCAACCGCGATGAAGGGGCGCGGGTCTTCGTGCGGCGGCGGCGCGTCCATCAGCACCGCCTGCCGGCCCTGATCGACGACCCGGAAATAGCGGCGGAAGGAGGCGTCCCCCGCGAGCGGCAATATCTGGGCATCGCCCCAGCCATGCGCGGCGAGAAAGGCGGGCGCATGAGCGGGCGGAATCATCGGAGCGGCCATCTTGCTCCCCAAGCCGCCGGCACATCGGCTGTCAAGACGCGCGCGTCGCCCTCGCCCGAAATCCGGAGGTTCAGCGCCCCCGGCCAGCTTTCGCTCCCCAGCCGCTCGGGCCATTCGATCAGCAACGCCCCGTCGTAGAGATAGTCGTCGAGCCCCAGTTCGATCAGCTCGTCCGCGCCCTCGATCCGGTACAGGTCGACATGCGCGATGGGCAAGTCCACTTCGGGCGGTGCATAGGGCTGGACGATCGCAAAGGTCGGGCTCGGCGCCTCGCCCGCCAGCCCGCGCGCCTTCAGCATCGCGCGCGCCAGCGTCGTCTTGCCCGCGCCAAGGTCCCCCGACAGCAGCACGACGTCGCCCGCCGTCAGCGCCGCCCCGATCGTGGCGCCGATGCGCTCGGCTTCGTCGAGGTCGTAGCGCAAGGAAAACCCTGTCATGCGCCGCGCGGCAGGCTGATCCGCACGAGCGTGCCCTGCCCCTCTTCGCTCACCACTTCCATCGTCCCGCCGTGCGCCGCGACGAGCTGGCGCGCAAGCGCCAGGCCGATGCCGCCAGTCGCGGTGCCCGCGCGCTGCCCCTTGGCGACCGCCGCCGCGGCTTCGGGCATCCCCGGACCATTGTCGGACACGATGATGTCGACGCCGCGCGCGTCGCCGTCGGCGTGGAGCAGCACGCGCGCGCCCGATTTGCGCGACGGCGCGGTAAAGCGCACCGCATTGTCGAGCAGCCCCGCGACGAGCCGCGACAGCCGCGGCGCGTCGCCTTCGATCGTGCCAAGGTCCGCCGAGATATTGCCGACCAGCTCGACCTTCTCGCTATCGGCAAAGCCCTTCGCGTCGGCGAGCGCGTCCTCAAGCAGCACGCGGATATCGACCGGCGCGCGCTCGATCGCGAGCGTCCCCGCCTCGCCCTGCGCGAGGTCGAGCACATTGTCGATCTGGCGGCCGAGCACACCGACCGAATCCATGATCGCATCGATATAGGCACGCTGCTGGTCGCCGAGCTTGCCGGCATAGCCCGCCTGGAGCATCTCACCGAAGCCGCCGATCGAGGTGAGCGGCGTGCGCAGTTCATAGCTCATGCGCGACAGGAAGGCGGTCTTGGCCTTGTCGGCCGCCTCGAGCGCTTCGTTGCGTTCGCGCAGCGCGCCTTCCATCTTCCGGCTCGCGGTGATGTCGAGCATGATGAGCAGCGCATTGCCGTCGGGCAAGGGGATCGACGCGAAGTCGAAATGACGCCCGTCGGCGAAGCGGACCTCGCCGACGCGCTGTTGCCGCTCCAATGTTGCCGCGCGGATAACCTCCTGCACGATGCTGATCTGGTTCGGTTTCGCGAGCCGGTCGGCAAGCCCGCTCATCAGCGCGTCGACGCGCGGATGTGCCGCGAGCGTCGGCTCGTCGATTCCCCATAGGCGGCGGAAACGCTGGTTCCACAAATGCAGCCGCCCGTCGGGCGCGAAGACCGCGACCGCCTCGAACAGATTGTCGAAGGTCGCGGTGCGCACGCGCAGCAACGTGTCGCGCGCACCCGCCAGCTGCACCTGCTCGGTCTTGTCCTCGGCGATCAGCAGCAGCCCGCCGTCGGGGGTCGGCTGGGCAACGACGTGAAGATGCGTGCCGTCGCGCAGCAGCCAGTCCTCCTCGCTCGCCTCGGGCTGCGCGAACCAGTCGACATGCGCCTGCCGCCATTCGGGATAGTTGCGCACCTCGGGCGTCCGCCCCAGTTCGCGCCAGGCGTCGAGCAGGCGCGCGAAGGGCAGCGCCTCGGCGACGTCGTCGGCCTCGATCCCGAACAGGCGGCGGAACGGCAGGTTGGCAAAATTGAGGCCCTGGTCGGGTCCGAATTGCGCGACCGCGGCCGACAACCGGTCGAGCAGCTCGCGCTGTGTATCGACGAAGCGGCGGTGCGCGCCGCGCTCGGTTTCGAGTTCCTGGATGTCGATCGCATAGCCCGCAACGCCGATCACCCGCCCACCCTCGGGCGCCAGCGGCACGTCGACGACGCGCATGATCCGCCGCTCGCCCTCGATCGTCACCGGGATCGTCCGCATCTGCGCGGACCCGGCGGCGCGCGCGGCGTCGGCGGCGTCGGCGGCGCTCACCCCCGCGACGGTTTCGCACAGCTCGATGCCGCCGTCGATCACTGCCGCGGCGCCCTTGGCCTCGACCGCGCGCACATAAGCGCCGTTGACGAGTGCAAGCGACAGGTCGGTGTCGCGGAACCACATCGGGAAGGGCGCGGCCTCGATCAGCCCCGACAGCGCCTCGAACGCCGCCATCGCCTCGTCGCGCTCTTGCCGCGCGTGGGCGAGCGCCTGCTGCCCGTCGGTCGCGTCGCTCAGCCACAGCAGCACGCTGCCCGCCCCGCCGACCGCCTGCGGCGCGGCGGCGCCATGGACGATGATCGTGCGCTGGCTGCCGTCGGGCTTCAGGCTCAACACAAAGGGTTTCGCGCCGCGCTGCGCGCCGATGATCGCCTGGCGCAGCGCGTCGTGCGCCTGCGCGTCGAGCCCGCTGCCGAGCCCGCGCAATTCGTCGAAATTGCGTGGCCCGCGTTCGAGGCCCAGCCAGCGGCCGAGCCGCTCGCTCGCCTCGATCCGCCAGTCGGCGCGGACGATCACGGGAAGCTGCGGCGACGCGTCGACGAGGCTCGCGAGTCGTTCGGCCTGCCCGGCGACGAACGCCGATCGCCGCTGCATCGCGATGCCGCGCAGCGTCGCCCACAATCCGGCGAGCAACCACAGCGCCGCGAACAGGCCGAGCGCGAACAGCAAGGTCGGGGAAAGCGTGCCGCTCATCCCGCCTCAAGTCCTCGTTTGTCCGGATGTCCCGCGCGCATGATCGCCTGCCCTAAAGGCGATGGAGTCATGTTTCAATCGCATGTCAGCGCGGATCGGCGCGCCGCATCATCCGATGGGCGCGCCGTCCACAGTTTTCGTTCGAAGACCGAAGTCCCCGTCCACCATCGACATCCCGGCAAAGGCCGGGATGTCGGAATGGGATCAATAGCGATAATGGTCGGGCTTGAACGGTCCCTCGACCGGCACGCCGATATAATCCGCCTGCTTCTGGCTGAGCTGGCTCAGCTTCACGCCGAGCTTTTCGAGGTGCAGCGCCGCGACCTTTTCGTCGAGATGCTTGGGCAGGACGTAAACGTCGTTCTGATACTGCTCGCTGCGCGTCCACAGCTCGATCTGCGCCAGCGTCTGGTTGGTGAAGCTCGCCGACATCACGAACGACGGGTGGCCCGTGGCGTTGCCGAGGTTTACCAGGCGGCCCTTCGACAGGATGATGATCTGCTTGCCGTCGGGGAATTCGACCAGGTCGACCTGCGGCTTGACTTCGGTCCACTTGTAATTGGCGAGTGCCGCGATCTGGATCTCGCTGTCGAAGTGGCCGATGTTGCAGACGATCGCCATATTCTTCATCGCCGCCATATGTTCGGCGGTGATGACGTCGGCGTTGCCGGTCGCGGTGACGAAGATGTCCGAACGCTTGACGGCCTCGTCCATCGTAACGACCTCGAAGCCCTCCATCGCTGCCTGCAATGCACAGATCGGGTCGATTTCGGTGACGAGAACGCGCGCGCCGCCGTTGCGGAGCGACTGCGCCGAGCCCTTGCCGACATCGCCGAAGCCGGCGACGGTCGCGACCTTGCCCGCGAGCATCACGTCGGTGCCGCGACGGATCGCGTCGACCAGCGATTCCTTGCAGCCATAAAGATTGTCGAACTTCGACTTGGTGACGCTGTCGTTGACGTTGATCGCGGGGAAGGGCAGCTCGCCCTTCTTCGCGATGTGGTACAGGCGGTGGACGCCGGTCGTCGTTTCTTCCGACACGCCCTTGATCGCCTTGACCGTCTTGGTCAGGTAGCCGGGGTTGGCCTCAACGAACGCCTTCAGCGCGCGCTGCATCTCGATCTCTTCCTCATTCTCCGGCGCGGGCATCGTCTCGCCGGCTTCGAGCTTCGCGCCCCACAGCGCGAACATCGTCGCGTCGCCGCCATCGTCGAGGATCAGGTTGCACGTCGTGCCATCTTCCACACCCCAGTCGAAAATGCGGCCGACATAGTCCCAATAATCGGCCAGGCTCTCGCCCTTCACCGCGAACACCGGCACGCCCGTCGCGGCGATCGCGGCGGCGGCATGGTCCTGCGTCGAGAAGATGTTGCACGTCGCCCAGCGCACTTCGGCGCCAAGCGCGGTCAGCGTCTCGATCAGCACCGCGGTCTGGATCGTCATGTGCAGCGAGCCGGTGATGCGCGCGCCCTTCAGCGGCTGCGCGGCACCATATTCGGCGCGCAGCGCCATCAGGCCCGGCATTTCGGTCTCGGCGATGTTGATTTCCTTGCGCCCGAAATCGGCGAGACCGATGTCGGCAACGACATAATCGCGGGTGTCGGCGGCGAGAGTGGCCACGGCGAATTCTCCATATTGGCATATCGACCGCAGGCGAGCGGCCACGAAATTTTCTTGCGCGCCCTAGCCGAAACGGCGCGCCCGATCAAATATAAACTTTTCTTTATATCACATCCGCAGCACGCCTCATCGGCTTGCGCGAACATGCGAATCGGCGGCGCAAAAACGCACCGGCCGCAAAAATAAATTTTGCGTGCGTCAATTGTGACAATCGGGCGGACCCAATTGTGACACGGAGTCGCAAAAGCCAAGATTCTGAAAAACCGGACTTATAATGCGGCTTACGACAAGCATAATTCGACTTTGTGACACCAGTGTTACAAAGTCCCGAAAATATTGACAATTTTCCGGATGCGCGAGAAAATCACTTCAAGTTTTCGGGGAGATACAAGGATGAAAAAATTTCTGCTGCCGCTCGTTGCCCTCGCCTTCGCGAGCCCCGCTGCGGCGCAATCGATCGTCGTCGTCACCGCGCCCCAGGCCGATTCGGATGTACTGCCGGTTGCCTTCGCCGAGCTCAAGGCCGGCGAGAATGAGGCCGCGGTCGACAAGCTGACCGGCGAAACGACGCTCGACGCCCGCGACCCGTCGCGACTGATCAATCTCGGCACCGCTTATGCTCGTCTGGGCCGCACCACCGACGCCGCGGCGGCCTACGATGCCGCGATCGCCAGCCCGATCCGCTACGATCTCGAGCTCGCCAGCGGTCGCTATATGGACTCGCGCTGGGCCGCGCGCACCGCGCTCGCAAACCTCAATCAGGGCAAGCCGCTTCTCGCGCTCGCGCGCTAGGCTTCCCCGCCTTCGGTCGTCAACAGGCGGGCGTCCACTCCCGCTTCGGCAAACGCCGCCTGCCATCGTTCGGCGGGCGGCGTTTCGAACAACAGGCCGTCGCTGCCGGGGGTGACGTGCCAACCATGGCGCACCAGCTCGCCCTCGAGCTGCCCCGGCGACCATCCCGCATAGCCGAGCGCCACCAGCCAGCGCGACGGGCCACGCCCTTCACCGATCGCACGCAATATGTCGTGCGAACTCGATACCATCCAGCGATCGCCGACCTGCACCGCCTCCTGCCCGCCCCAGTCGCGGCTGTGAAGGACGAAGCCGCGCGACGGTTCGACGGGCCCGCCGAGGAAGACCGGCTGGTCGAGCGGCTCTTCATGGTCGATCTCGAGCTGGTCGAGCACCGCGCCGACGGTCATGCCGTTGATCGGCTCGCCGACGCCGATCCCCATCGCGCCGTCCTCGTCATGGCTGATCATCGCGATCACCGAATGCTCGAAACGGGGATCGCCGATCCCCGGCAGCGCCAGCAACAGCTGGCCGGTGAACCAGGTGGGGTCTGTGTCCATGGGCGTTACCATGCTCCCTTGCGGCGATGCGGTCCAGCTTTTCGATCAAATCGCCGGCCGCGCTTGACTTGGTGACGGGCGCACCCGATGTCACCGCCACCAAAACTCCCCGTCAAAGCGAAAGGATGCCGACCATGACGATCCAGACCGGAGACAAGCTCCCCGACGCGACCTTCGTAAAGGTCACCGAAAACGGCCCCGAACAGGTCAACACCGCCGATTATTTCAAGGGCCGCAAGGTCGCGCTCTTCTCGGTGCCCGGCGCTTTCACGCCCACCTGCTCGGCCAAGCACCTGCCCGGCTTCGTCGACAAGGCCGATGAATTGAAAGCGAAAGGCGTCGACGAAATCGTCTGCACAGCGGTCAACGACGCCTTTGTCATGGGCGCGTGGAGCAAGAGCGCCGATGCCGGCAACAGCGTCACGATGCTCGCCGACGGTAATGGCGATTTCGCCGAAGCCGTGGGCCTGACCATGGACGGCAAGGCGTTCGGCATGGGCCAGCGCGGTCAGCGCTTCTCGATGATCGTCAACGACGGCGTCGTCGAACAGCTCAACGTCGAAGCCCCCGGCGAATTCAAGGTGTCGAGCGCCGACCATATGCTGGAGCAGCTCTGAAGATCGGGAGGGGTGGCGCGATGGCGCGCTGCCCCTCCACTCTTCGTCCCCGCGACTTGGTCCGGGGCCCGTTCAGCCAGCCTCGATCGATAGATCCCGGATCAAGTCCGGGATGACGAGCGGGAGAGGCCGCGACGGCGTCCACCCCCTTCCCTTTTGTCACAATTTCGTGCAACAGCGACGCGATGACATCCAGCTCATCGCAAGAAACCACCGATCCCACCGCCCTCGTCGAAGGGATCATCGCCGAGCTTCAGGACAAGTTCCGCACCTCGGTTTCCAATCTCAAATCCGCCATCGCCGCCTATGTCCGCGACCGCACGCTGCCGCCGGCCAACGCCGCGGCGAAGGGCCTGTTCGACTATCCGGCGATCCGCCTGACTACCACCGGCGAACAGCGCGAAGGGCAGAAGGGCCATAATCTCTCCTTCGGCCGCTTCGAACGCGCGGGCGTCTTCGAAACCACGGTCACGCGCCCCGACCTTTTCGCCGACTATCTGCGCGACCAGCTCATGCTCCTCGCGCGCCACTACGACATCACGCTCGAGGTGACGCGCACGGGACAGCAGATCCCCTTCCCCTATGTGCTCGACGCCAGCGACGGCTCGGACATGGGCGGGGTCACCCCGCTCGAACTCGCGCGCCATTTCCCGACCACCGAGCTCGCCGACATCGGCGACGAACTCGCCGACGGCCTGTTCGGCGCCGACCCCACGGCGTCGCAGCCGCTCGCGCTGTTCGATGCGCTCCGCACCGATTTCAGCCTCGCGCGCCTCCGCCACTACACCGGCACCGCGCCCGAGCATTTTCAGCGCTATATCCTGTTCACCAACTATCACCGTTATGTCGACGAATTCGTCGCTTGGGCGGGATCGCAGGTTGGGCAGGGCCGCTACACCGCGCTCGCGGGCGCGGCGGGCCTTTATGTCGACCAGCCGGGCGTCAACGCCAGCGCGCTTGTCGCCGACAGCGCGTGGCGGCGGCACCAGATGCCCGCCTATCATTTGATCGCGGAGGGCGGCGGCGGCATCACGCTCGTCAACATCGGCGTCGGCCCGTCGAACGCCAAGACGATCTGCGACCATCTGGCGGTGCTGCGGCCCGAGGCCTGGCTGATGATCGGCCACTGCGGCGGGTTGCGCCCGAGCCAGCGCATCGGCGACTATGTGCTCGCGCACGCATATCTCCGCGACGACCATATCCTCGACGCGGTCCTGCCGGTTGAAATTCCGATCCCGCCGATCGCCGAAGTGCAGGTCGCGCTGGCGACCGCCGCCGAATCGGTTTCGGGCACCAGCGGCGCCGACCTCAAGAAGCGCATGCGTACCGGCACCGTCGTCACCACCGACGACCGAAATTGGGAACTGCGCTACACCGACAGCGCGCTGCGCTTCTCGCAATCGCGCGCGATCGGCATCGATATGGAATCGGCGACGATCGCCGCGCAGGGTTATCGCTTCCGCGTCCCCTATGGCACCCTGCTCTGCGTCAGCGACAAGCCGCTCCACGGCGAACTCAAGCTGCCCGGACAGGCGAACCGCTTCTATGAAGAAGCGATCGCCGCGCATCTCCAGATCGGCATTCGCGCGTGCGAGACGATGCGCGACGAAGGCGCCAAGCTCCACAGCCGCAAATTGCGCGCGTTCAACGAACCGCCGTTCAGGTGACACGCGCGCCCGATCGCTCGCGCTCGGTCGCCGGCCGCGTCGCGATCGTCACCGGCGCAGCGAGCGGCATGGGCCGCGCGACCGCGCTGCTCCTTGCGAGCGAAGGCGCGAAGGTCGCGGTCACCGATCTCGACCTCGCCGCCTGCGAAGCGGTTGTGGCCGAAGCCGGCGCGGGCGCCCAGGCCTTCGCGCTCGACGTCACCGACGGCGACGCGATCAAGCGCGTCGTCGCCGATATCGCGGCAAGCTTCGGCGGCATCGACATCCTGATCAACAATGCCGGAGTCTCGAGCTTTTGCCCGCTCGATGCCGAGGACGAATATGAAGCGATCTGGCACCGCGCGATCGCCGTGATGCTGACCGCGCATCAGCGCATGGTCCGCGCCGCGCTGCCCTGGCTTCGCCAGAGCGACGCCGCGCGCATCGTCAACATCGCCTCGACCGAAGGCCTTGGGGCGACGCCGGGCGATACGCCTTATGTCGCCGCCAAGTCGGGCGTGGTCGGACTGACGCGCGGCCTCGCGGTCGATCTCGGCAAAGCGGGGATCACGGTCAACTGCATCTGCCCCGGCCCGATCCGCACCGGCATGACCGACAAGGTGCCCGATGAAGACAAAGCCGTCTTCGCGCGGCGCCGCACCGCACTCCGTCGCTATGGCGAGCCCGAGGAAGTCGCGCATGTGACGCTGAGTCTCGTGTTGCCGGCGGCGAGCTATATCACCGGAGCCGTGATCCCGGTCGATGGCGGGCTGATGGCGCGGAATGCGTGAATGGCGGGCTTGAGGTGGTGAGCTGCCGGTCGTGCACCCCGGCGAAAGCCGGGGCCCAGTGCGGAAATATGCCAGGTTAGCGTAAGCTTTCTGGCCCCCGCCTTTCGCCGGGGCACATGACGGTCAAACGGCTTCGCTGGCCCGATAACGACCGGCCACATCGCGCCGCGACAACCCCGGTCCCATCGCGAGCCGCGCCGCCTGATAATCCCTCCACTGGCTTTCGTCGGCGAGCGGTGGGATCGTCACCTCCTCGCCGCGATCGAGCCCGAGCAGGGCCGCATCGACCAGATCGCTAGCGTCCATCACCATCTCGGCGGGGAAGGCGTCGATGTCCTTGCCCGAACGTTCCCAGATTTCGGTACGCGTCGCGCCGGGCAGCACCGCCTGTACGACAACGCCCTGTTCGCGGACGCTGTTAGCGATCGCGAGGCTGAGGTTCAGCAGGAATGCCTTCGATCCGCTGTACACGCCCTCGTACATCTCGGGAGCAAGCGCGAGAACCGAGGCGATATTGACGATCGCGCCCTTGCCGCGCGCGCCGAACGCCTTGCCCGCGGCGATCGCGAGCCGCGCCGCGGCGGTGATGTTGAGCGCGATGATGCGCTCGATGTCGGCGGCGCTATTCTCCAGCGTGCCGCCGTTCAGCGACATGCCGGCATTATTGACGAACAATGTGATGCTCGCGTCGTCCGCCAACCGCTGTTCGATGCGGCTAACGTCGTCGCTGTTGGTCAGATCGGCGGCGATCACATCGACCGTCACGCCGGCATCGGCGCGCAGCTTCGCGGCGAGTTCCTCCATCTGCGCACCGTTGCGTGCGACGAGGATCAGGTCGTGGCCGCGCTTGGCGAGGCGGTCGGCATAGACGGCGCCAAGGCCGGTCGAAGCGCCCGTGATGAGGGCCGTTCCAGTGGGGATAGTCATCTTACATGCTCCTTGCAGGCGGCCCGGGAACGGGTCACTTGCAAAATGATAGTTACTACCTCATATGACTTCAATGACCGACGAAAAAGAAATTTTGGGCACCTGCCCCATCGACCGCGGGCTGATGCGCGTCGGCGACCGCTGGAGCATGCTGATTTTGCGCGATATCGAGCGCGGACTGACGCGTTACGAGCAGCTCCGCACCAGCCTGAGCATCGCGCCGAATATATTGTCGCGGCGCCTAGCCGCGCTCACCGATGCGGGCCTGATCGAGAAAAGCCGCTACAGCCAGCGCCCGCCGCGCGACGAATATCTGCTCACCGACGCGGGGCGCGATTTCCTGCCGATCCTGCTGGCGATCGGCGCATGGGGGCGCAAATATAATGGCGCGGGCGCGCTCAGCCGCCACCTCGACGCCGCGACGGGCAAGGTGGTTCGGCCGGTGGTGGTCGATGCCAACACCGGCGCCCCGATCGGTTCGCGCCCGCTGCGTTTCGAACTGCCGGAGTAGCTACTTGTACATGCCCTCGCGCAGGTTGATCCCATACTCGGTCCACGCCTTCAGCGCGCAGAGCATCTGCGACCAGCCCTGGCAATTGCCGTAGGAGGCACTGAGCGCGCCCTGATTCTCGCGCCAGCCTTCCTCGGCGATCTCGATCAGCGTGCGACCGTCGTCCAATCCCTTGAAAGTCATCGTCACGCGCGTGCGATAGTCGGCATCCTTCGGCTCGCTGCCCTCGACATTATGTGCCTCACCCTCGCTTGCCTGCCATTCGAGCACGATCTTCTCGTCCGCGACGACCTCGATCACATAGACGGGGAAGGCGCCTGGGAAATCGTGGAAATCCCACTCGACCGTTGCGCCAGTCTCGAGCCGCCCCTTGGCGCCACCCGTCGTGAAGTAATTCGACAGTTTCGCGGGGTCGGCGACCGCCTCGAAAACCTCATGCACCGGCTTCGCGATCCGCGCCGCGACCCTGAATTTCAGTTCCATATCCACTCTCCACTTGAGTCGCCTTTCATTATGTTATATTTCTATAACATGTCAATTCACGACCAGTTCGACACAACCTTCAAGGCGCTCGCCTCGCCCGTCCGGCGTCAGATTCTCGACGATCTGAAGGACCAGCCGCTGACCACGGGTGCGCTGTGCCGCCATTTCGCCGACATCGACCGCTGCACGGTGATGCAGCATCTGAAAGTGCTGGAGGAGGCCGGCCTCGTCATCGCCGAACGCCGCGGCCGCGAGCGCTGGAACCATCTCAACGCGATGCCGATCCAGGACATCCACGACCGCTGGATCGGCCCGCACGCCGCGGCGGCGACGGCGCGACTCGCGCGCTTCAAACAGTCGGTCGAGGCACAATGAAAAAGACCGGGGCGTCGCCACCCCGGTCTTTCTGCTTTCTGCTGCTACGCCCGGCTTACCAGCCCTGCGGCTTGCCCTTGTTCTGCGCGTCGAGCCACGTCTTCAGCGGCGCGAAATAATCGGCCATTGCCTTGCCCGACATCTCGCGGCTGCCGGTGAAGGCCTGCAGCGCGTCGGGCCAAGGCTTCGACGCGCCCATTTCGAGCATCGCATTGAGCTTCGCGCCGACCTCCTTGTTGCCATAGAAGGAACAGCGGTGGAGCGGCCCCTTCCACCCGGCCTGCTTGCACGCCGCCTGATAGAATTGGAACTGCAGAACGCGCGCGAGGAAATAGCGCGTGTAGGGCGTGTTGCCGGGGATGTGGAACTTCGCGCCCGCGTCGAACGCGTTCGCGGGTCGCTCGCCCGGCGGGACGATGCCCTGATATTGGGTCCGCATTTCGGTCCATTTTTTGTTGTAATCGACGGGCTGGATCGAACCGTCGAAGACGCCCCAGCGCCAGCGATCGATGAGCAGGCCGAAGGGCAGGAAGGCGACCTTGTCCATCGCCTGCCGCAAGAGCAGCCCGATGTCCTTGTCGGCGCTCGGCACCTTCGCCTTGTCGAGCAGGCCGATGTCGACGAGATATTGCGGGGTGATCGACAGCGCGACGAAATCGCCGATCGCCTCGTGGAAGCCGTCGTTCGCGCCGTTGAGATAGAGGAACGGTTGCTTGTTATAGGCGCGCTGGTAATAATTGTGGCCGAGCTCGTGGTGGATCGTGATGAAATCGTCGGCGTTCACCTTGATGCACATCTTGATGCGGATATCGTCCTTGTTATCGATATCCCATGCCGAGGCGTGGCAGACGACTTCGCGGTCGGCGGGTTTCAGGAACTGGCTGCGCTTCCAGAAGGTGTCGGGCAGCGGCGCCATGCCCAGCGACGAATAGAAATTCTCGCCCGCCTTGACCATGTCGAGCGGGGCCTTGCCCTGCGCGGTGAGCAGGTCGCCGATGTCATAGCCGAGGTCGCCGGTCCCTGCGGGCGCGACGAGCGGGTAGATATTGCCCCATTCCTGCGCCCACATATTGCCGAGCAGGTCGGCGCGGATCGGGCCGGTCTTGGGCTGCACCGCATCGCCATATTTTTCGTTGAGTTTCCAGCGGACATAGGTGTGGAGCGCCACATAGAGCGGCTTCATGTCCTGCCAGATCTTTTCGGTCAGCTTGGCGAATTCCTCGGGCGGCATGTCGTAACCCGAGCGCCACATCGCGCCGGTGTCGGCGAAGCCCAGCTCCTTCGCGCCTTCGTTCGCGATGCCGACCATCTTGGCATAGTCGTCCTTCATCGGCGCGCCGACCTTGTCGTGCCAGCTCGTCCACATTTCGGCGAACTGCGCGGGCGTATTCTGAAGGTTGCCCATCTCGGCCTCGATGTCCGATCCCGAGATTTCCTTGCCGTTCAGCGTGCCCCGGCCTTTGCCGTATTGCGACTGCAGGTCGGTCGCGATCGTGTTGAGCTCGGTCGCGGCGCCCGGCGTCGTCGGTGCGGGCAACACGATGCCGGTGCGCAAAATGTCGAGCTTGCGCTT
Source organism: Sphingopyxis sp. JAI108 (assembly GCF_013410105.1). Taxonomy (GTDB): domain Bacteria; phylum Pseudomonadota; class Alphaproteobacteria; order Sphingomonadales; family Sphingomonadaceae; genus Sphingopyxis; species Sphingopyxis chilensis. The sequence continues at coordinate 449,507 of NZ_JACCCJ010000001.1, read as the reverse complement.
GGTGTCGGCGCTGAGCCCCGCGACGTCCTTATATTTCGCGGCTTCGAGCGCATATTTGACCGACTTTTCGGTGCCGACCGCGTTGATCCGCGCGGCCATCGCGTCGGTATCCTCGGTAATATAGGTCGAATTGACCCAGTTCACCTGGCTTGCCTCGACCGTATAGTCGAACAGGTCCTTCTCGACCCCGGCGATGAACGCATCGGCGTCGGCGGCAGTGGGGGGGGCGGCAGTGGGGGCGGCGGCCGGGGCGGTTTGCGCAAAGGCGGGGGTCGCCACCGCGAGCGACAGGGCAAGCGACAGCGTCGAAATCATGGCTTTCATGGGTGCGTCCTCTGGATTGTTCTGACAGCGCTCTCTGGCGCGATGCGGGCAGCTTGGCGCGCGTCGGGCGCAGGGTCAAGCCGTCAGGAAAGCCGCGATCGCCTCGCCCAGCGCGGGCTCGGTCACGCTCGACATATGCGTCCCCGGAATTGTCGCGAGCCGCGCGTCGGGCAGCACCGCGACCAGTTCTTCGGCCGAACCATTGTCCCGGTCCTGCTCGCCGCTGACGACAAGCGTCGGCATCGTCAGCGCCGCGAGCATGTCGGGGGTCGTGTCGGTGAAACTGTCGAGCAGGTGCCCCGCCGCGATGCGATCGACCTTCATCGTTTTCATGAACTGGATCGACAGCCAGGTATCGTCGCCGCGCTTCGCGCTTTCATATTCGGCGATCACGCGCTTGAAGAAGCGACCGCGCCGCTGCCAGCCCGCCAGCCCCGCGAGCCCCATCCCGCCGAGGATCAGCCCGCGCGGCCTCATCCCCGCAACGACCGCGCGCGCGCTCGTCCGTGCCCCGAGCGAGAAGCCGCCAAGGTCGAAATCGCCAAGGCCAAGATGCGCGACCAGATCTTCCAGATCATGCACCAGCACGTCGGGTGGATAAAATTCCTCCTCGTGCGGCGCATCGCTCGACCCATGGACGCGCAGGTCGGGCATGATCACGCGATAGCCTTCGGCGGCGACGCGCGCCGCGGTGCCGAACTTGATCCAGTTGACCTCGGCGTTCGAGAAGAGCCCGTGGAGCAGGATGATGGGTGCGCCGTCGCCGGTCTCGCGCCACGCCAGCCGCACGCCGTCGCGCGCTTCGAAAAATCGGGGTTCGCTCGTCATGCGCCGCGCTATGCCCGCTTCGCGCCCGGTTCGGCAAGCACCGATCAGCGGGGACGCAACCCCTTTTGCTCCATCCGCCACTTCGCCATTTCGATCCGGTCCTGCCCGAAAAAGGGTTCGCCATCGACGACCAGCGTCGGCACGCCCCAATGACCCGCGATTTCGAGCGCGACCTGGTTGGCGGCGATTTCGGTGTCGAGCGCCTCGGCTTCGCTCGCGGCCTCGGCGTCGAGTTCGGCGAGGTCGAGTCCGGCGCGTTTCGCCGCTCCCGCCAGATGCTCGCCCAGATGCCAGTCCTGCGCGCCGCCCCAGATCAGCTGCCCGACCTCATGCGCGAATGCGACGCCCTTGCCGCGCCGCGCCGCCGCCTGCCCCATGCGCGTCAGGCGATAGATATAGGGCTGCTCGGCCGCGATCTCGCGCGTCATGATGTTCTGGACGATCGGGTCGGGGCGCGGCGGGCCAAAGGGGATGCCGTGGAACTGCGCAACGCGGATCATGTCGCGCATCGTATAGCTCAGCCAGTTGGGATGGTTGCGCTCGAAGAAATCGGGTTGGCGCACCGCGAGCGGATAGACGGGACGCAGGTTGATCGTCACGTCATGGCTCGCGGCGAGCGCGCGATAGCGACCGATCGCCAGATAGCTGTACGGCGAGCGAAAGGACCAGAAAAGGTCGGCGGTAAAAGTCATCCCCACATCCTGCCCAAAAACATGCCCCACGCAAGCAGTGTAAAGAAAATTTACACCATATTCGAGACTGTTGGCAATCCCGCACCGCTGTTGAATATAATAGCAATTGCTATTATATCTTATGACATGAGTGAAACGATCGGATTCCTGCTGAATGACACCGCGCGCCTGTTCCGGCGCGCGTTCAACGCGCGCACCAAGGAAAGCGGGATCACGGCGCTGCAATGGCGGCTGATCACTTACCTCAAACGCCACGAGGGTATCCACCAGGGTCCGCTTGCCGAACTGATCGAGGTCGAGCCGATCACCCTGTCGCGGATGATCGATCGACTGGTCGAGGCCGAGCTGGTCGAACGCCGCGCCGATCCCGCCGACCGCCGCGCGTGGCAGCTCTACCTTACGCCGCGCGCCGCCGAATTGCTGAACGGCGTTCGCGCCACCGCCGATGCGCTGACCGCCGAAGCAGTCGAGGGGCTCTCCGCTGCCGAGACCGTTCAGCTTGCCGACCTTGTCGAACGCGTTCGCGCCAATCTCTCCCGCCGCATCTGCCAAAAAGAAAAAGAGACAATTTGATGGATCAGCTCTCGCCATCCCGGCCCAAAGCCGAAAATGCCGCGTCGCCCAAGGCCGCACCCAAGGCCGATCCCCTGCCCGCGCCGGCGCCCGCGTCGGAAGCCGCCCCCAAGGCGAGCTGGCGCACGCGCCTGTTGATGTTCGGCCTGCCCGCATTGCTGGTCGCAGGCGGGGCCGTCTGGTGGCTGACGAGCGGCGGATCGGTGTCGACCGACAATGCCTATGTCCAGATGGACAAGGTGTCGGTCGCCGCCGAAGTCGGCGGGCGGATCACCGAGGTCGCGGTGCGCGACGGCCAGCAGGTCGCGAAGGGCCAGCTGCTGTTCCGCATCGACGGCGAACCCTATGCGCTCAGCGTCGCGCAGGCGACCGCGGCGATCGACGCCGCCAAGGTCGAGGTTGGCAATCTGTCGGCGAGCGCGAACACGTCGAGCATCGACATCGCCGCGGCGCGCGAAGACGTCAAATTCGCCGAAGTCACCTTCCAGCGTCAGGCGGCATTGATGGAAAAGGGCTTCACGACCAAGGCAGCTTATGACGCGGCGCGCCACGCGCTGAGCCAAGCCCGCGAAAGCGTCCGCCAGGCCGAAGCCGCCGCCGCCGAAGCGCGCACCAAGCTCGCCGGCGGCCCCTCCAGCGGGATCAACCCGCAGGTCGAAGCGGCGCGCGTCCAGCGCTCGCAGGCCGAGGTCAACCTTAGCCGCACCACCGTCCGCGCCCCGAGCGCCGGCCGGATCGCGCAGTCGGACCGGTTGCAGGTCGGACAGATGATGGTCGCCGGGCTTCCCGCAGTGACGCTCGTCGACACCGCGCATCCGTGGGTCGAGGCCAATTTCAAGGAAACCGACCTCGCCGACATGCGCGTCGGTCAGCGCGCCGAGATCAGCTTCGACGCCTATCCGGGGCTAAAGGTGCGCGGCCATGTGCTGACGATCGGCGCAGGCACCGGCAGCGAATTTTCGGTGCTCCCCGCACAGAATGCCACGGGGAACTGGGTCAAGGTGACGCAGCGCGTGCCGGTGCGGATCGCTTTCGACGAAAAGCCCGCGCGCGACATGATCGCCGGCCTGTCGGCCGACGTCCGGGTGTTTACGAAGTAAGGCCCCGTGGCGAGCAACGCCCTCCCCCGCCGGCCGGCCGCCGCGGCACTCCCTGACGACGAGTCTATCCCGCTGCACGAACGCGTGCGCTATCGCGGGCTGCTGACCGTCGCGGTGATGGGCGCCTCGATCATGCAGATCCTCGACACGACGATCGCCAACGTCGCGATCCCGCATATGCAGTCGGCGCTCGGCGCGACCAGCGAGACGGTGACCTGGGTGCTGACCAGCTATATCCTCGCGTCGGCGATCGCGATGCCGATCACCGGCTGGCTCGCCGACCGTATCGGGCGGCGCGAACTGTTCCTCGGCGCGGTCGCGGGCTTCATCGTCGCGTCGATGGCGTGCGGCGCGGCGCAAACGCTCGAACAGATGGTCGCCTTCCGCTTTATGCAGGGGATTTTCGCGGCCTTCATCGGGCCGCTGTCGCAGTCGGTGATGCTCGACATCAACCCGCCCGAGCGCCACGCGCGCGCGATGTCGATCTGGGGCATGGGAATCATGATCGGGCCGATCCTGGGCCCCGTGCTCGGCGGCTGGCTGACCGAGAGCGTCAACTGGCGCTGGGTCTTCTATGTCAACCTGCCGGTCGGTCTCGTCACGCTTGCGATGATGTGGGCGCTGCTCCCCTCCACCAGGCGAAACAATCGCCGCTTCGACCTGTTCGGCTTCTCGATGCTCGCGCTCGGGCTCGCATCGCTCCAGTTGATGCTCGATCGCGGCGCGCATCTCGACTGGTTCGACAGCCTCGAAATCTGGATCGAACTGGGGGTCGCGATCGCCTGTATGTGGATGTTCCTGATCCATATGGTCACCGCGCGCGCGCCCCTGTTCAACCGCACGATGCTCGCCGACCGCAACCTCGTCACCGCGATGGGCTTCATGGTCGTGATCGGCGTCGTGATGTTCGCGTCGATGGCGCTCCTACCGCCGATGCTGCAGAATCTGTTCGGCTGGCCGGTGATCGACACCGGGATCGTCCTCGCGCTGCGCGGGGTCGGCATCTTGATGAGCATGTGGGTTGCGGGGCAATTGCTGGGCAGGATCGACGCGCGCTGGCTGGTCGGGACGGGCCTGCTGATCGCCGCTTACTCGCTTTGGCAGATGAGCCACTGGTCGCTCGCAATGGGGATGCAGCCGGTGATCGTCAGCGGGCTGGTGCAGGGACTCGGCATGGGCCTGATCTTCATTCCGCTGAATACCATGGCGTTCGCGACGATCGCGCCGCAGCACCGCACCGACGGGTCGAGCCTGCTCAATCTCTTGCGCAGCATCGGCGCCTCGGTCGGCATTTCGGTGGTCACCACTCTGCTCGGCGCCAATATCCAGACTAGTCATGAGGATCTGGCGGCACATGTCACCAACAGCTCGGTCGGCCTGCTCGACCCCTCGACCGCCGACCGCTTCGGCATCGCGGGCGATACGGCGATGGCGATGGTCAACGCCGAGATCAACCGGCAGGCGGCGATGGTCGCCTATATCGACGATTTCTGGTTGATGATGTGGGTCACGCTGGCGTCGGTGCCACTGGTGCTGCTGCTCCGCCCGCCGAAGCCGGGCGGGCCGAAGGCGTCGGCGGCGGATATGGGCCATTAGCCGTGACTACGGCGGGCATCGGCGGTGTCGCTTACGACCGTCCCGACTGAAAACCGGCCGCCGCGACAGCCCCCTGCCGCGCTGATGCGGCATTCGGGGCCCGCGCCCATCTTTCCTAGTCCTCGCTAACGATCTTTTAACAAGCTCGCCCCAACAAATCCTTATGGCCATTTCCGGATATTTTCTTCCCTTGGTACCCGGCGCTGACAGGCGGCAAGACGGACGCCGAAAACTTAGCCTCCTCGCCAAGGGCGCGCGGCATGACGGCACGGGAATCGATGTCCGAATCCATAATATATCGGGATCGGGCTTGCTGTTCGAAAGCGACATCAAGCTCGCGACCGGCGACAGAATCGAAATCGAGCTTCCGCATGCTGGCGACATAACGGCCATCGTCATCTGGGCCAGCGGACGGCATTTCGGCTGCCGATTCGAAGGCCCTGTATCGCGTGCAACGCTGAGTGCCGTGGAACTGAAGAGCGTCACCGACACGGCGCCCGCCGTTCAAAAAGAAAACACCGAATCGACGAACGGCGAATCTTTTGGCGATCGCCTGCAGCGACTTCGCATCGAAGCGAAGCTTGAGCGGGCCGAGGTTGCCAAACGCATGCGCGTCGGCGCGGCTTCGGTTCTGGGCTGGGAAAAGGGCCGGGCCCGCCCGAAGCCTAACCGGATGGCGGCGCTTGCGAAGATACTCGGCGTCGAGACCTCCGACCTGCTAGGCGAGGCCACGCCCGAGGGGATGCAGGACCTGATCGACCGCGGCCGCGAACAGATCGCACGCGCCATCGGCATAAGCGCCGACAGAATCCGGATCATTGTCGAATTTTAACGGCGGATGTCCGGCAACATACCGAATAGTTCGGCAGCGATCCGTCCTGCCGTCAGCGGAAGAAACAGTTGGTGCCCGCGAACAGCGCGTCGATCTTCGCCGCATCTCCGGGGGCGGCGAACATGCCGCCGATGACATTGTCGCCGGTGCCGATGCTGAATTCCTCGCCCAGGGTGCTGTCCTCGAGATCGACGATCGTCACCGATTCGGATGCCTTGGCACGGGTCGTGCCGATGCCGATCCCGCTCATCGTCGAATAGGTCGCGGCGCCCGGTTCGTTGCCCAGAAACCAGCCGGCGAATTTGCCGTCCTGGAAATTGAGCGTCATCGCGTCGTAGCGGGTGAATTCCATCGTCCCCGCGCCGCATTCGGCGTTGGTGCTGCGGTCGTCTTCCTTGCCCGCGACATTGGCGAGTGCGGCCTCCGCCTGCGCGCGCGGGACGCCGAAGGCGAGCAGGCTGGTCTTGCCGCTGGTCTGGTCGACGAAGCGCAATCCCTCGCCGTCGAGGCTGACGGCGGTGGTTGCCGCGTTCGGGCCATCGGCCTTTGCCTCGGGCACCCGCGGCGCCACCGGCACGGCGTCGGCCTCGGCCGGCGCCTTGTCAGCGGCGGGTTTGCACGCGGCGAGCACGCCGATCATCGCTAGAATTATGAACTTGCGCATGTCTATCTCCTGTCGCGGTGCGGGATCGCGAGCACCAATATCGCACCCAGCGCCGCAAGCGCCATATCCTTTTGCGCGTCCCAAATGTCGCCCTGCTGGCCATTATAGCGGTCGGCGGTCTCGCCCGCCGCGACGATGGTGAGCAGCCATTCGAAGACTTCGTAAAGCGCCGAGGCGGCGAGCACCCATCCGAGCACGGTGAGCGTCGCACCGCGCGGGCCGAGACCGCCCCAGCGCCGCGCGCTTTCGGCAACCGGGATCGCCGAAAGCGCGCCGAAGGCGAAATGAACGAGACGGTCATAATGGTTGCGCGTCCAGCCGAAGGCGTCGGAGAGGCCGGTGCCCGTCACCGCCCGGGCCCAATCGTCATAGGGCACATTGCTGTAGGCATAGCGGCCGCCAAGCGTGTGGAGCGCCATGAACGCCACAATGCACGCGACCGAAGCGGTCGACAGCGGCCAGCGGCGCAGCAGCCAGGGCGAGGCGACGATCAGCAGCATCGTCGGGATATGCTGGAGGAGCGCGATCTCGGGATTGGGCTGGTCGATCTGCGCGAGGAGGAGCAGCGCGAGGAGCAGGCCGAGAAGGCGTTTTTGCGTTTTGGAATGCCGCGAGCTCCCCGTCATCGACCGAAATCCGTCGAAGCGGAAGTGGCGGAAAACTGCCTAACTTCACTCGCGAATGCATGTATCGGGCAGAAGGCCGGGGCTGGCATCATACCGACGACCTAATGCAGCAAGACATTGTAGGACAGCGATTTTCGAAGCCTTTACCAGCGCAGCGACATGCAGCTGAGCCCTGCGTCGATATGCGCGATCTGCTCGGTCGGGAGCGTGCGGATCGCGATACCGCGCGCAGCGAGCAAGGCGTGCGTCGCGGGCCAGCGGTCGCCGATGAGGACGGTATCGCCGATGCGCAGGATGTTCGCCGCGGGCTCTTCGCCGGGCGGGGTCGTCACGGCCTCCAGCCCGGCGAACTCCGGGCAGTCCGCGAGTGCGGGGACGGCGAGGATCGTGCCTTGATCGATCAAGCCGCAGCCGGTCTTGAAGTGGAGCACGCCGGGCGGCGTTTCGGCGATCTGCGCCGGGTAGCCAAGCTGGCCAAGCAGGGCGGCGAGTTCCTCGGCGCCGGGGCGGTCGGTGCGCGCGGAGAGGCCGATGATCACGCGGTCGGCGAGACGCAAAATGTCGCCGCCGTCGGCGTAGCCGGGGCCAGTCATTTCGAGGAGGCGGCTGTGCCGTGCCGCGAGCGGTTCGCGGATATGTTCGACCTCGCCGGCGCGGCTCGGGGCGCCGGGGCGGAGCAGGATCGCGCCTTCGGGAAAGGTCAGCGCGACGTCTTCGGTGAACAGCGCGTCGGGGAAGTCGGCGAGCGGCGGGAGGACTTCGACCGCGAGGCCGAACTCGCGGAGGGTGGCGACATAGGCCTCATGCTCGGCGAGGAGGCCGGTGAAGTCGGGATCGGGTCCGCCGTCGGCACGAATGCCGTGGACCGCTGACGGGGCGGGGCTGCGGCAGAGCGCGTGGGTGAAGTTGAATGGGTTAGCCATGCCTTCCCTTATCCGTTCGCATCGAGCGAAGTCGAGATGCCGTGAGGGGCGTACACCGACGATCGGTGTCTCGACTGCGCTCGACACGAACGGAATTCCCTGGGTCAGCCCTTCTTCAGATGCCGGCGGCCGAGCAGTTCGGCGATCTGCACCGCGTTCAGCGCCGCGCCCTTGCGGAGGTTGTCGGAAACGCACCACAGGTTGAGGCCGTTATCGATCGTCGGATCCTCGCGCACGCGCGACACGAAGGTCGCGAAATCGCCGACGCATTCGACGGGGGTGATGTAACCGCCGTCCTCGCGCTTGTCGTGGAGCACGACGCCCGGCGCCTCGCGCAGGATGCGCTGGGCATCCTCGGCCGACAGCTCATTTTCCATCTCGACGTTGATCGCCTCCGAATGGCCGACGAACACCGGCACGCGGACGCAGGTCGCGGTGACCTTGATCTTGGGATCGAGGATCTTCTTCGTCTCAACGACCATCTTCCATTCCTCCTTGGTCGAACCATCGTCGAGGAACTTGTCGATGTGCGGGATGACGTTGAAGGCGATCTGCTTGGTGAACTTCTGCACGTCCTTTTCGTCGCCGACGAAGATCTGGCGCGTCTGGTTCCAGAGCTCGTCCATGCCCGCCTTGCCCGCGCCCGACACCGACTGATAGGTCGAGACGACGACGCGCTTGATCTTGGCGGCATCGTGGAGCGGCTTCAGCGCGACGACCATCTGCGCGGTCGAGCAATTGGGGTTTGCGATGATGTTGCGCTTTTTATAGCCGTCGATCGCCTCGGGGTTCACCTCGGGCACGATCAGCGGCACGTCGGGGTCCATGCGATAGAGCGACGAGTTGTCGATCACGACGCAGCCCGCTGCGGCGGCTTTCGGCGCGTGAATCGCGGTCGCGTCGCTGCCGATCGCGAAAATCGCCATGTCCCAGCCGGCCCAGTCGAAATTGTCGATATTCTGGCATTTCGCGGTGCGGCCGGTGTCACCGATTTCGATGTCGAGTCCCTGGCTGCGCGACGAGGCAACGACCGCCAGTTCGTCGATCGGGAATTCGCGCTCGGCGAGAATGGCGAGCACTTCGCGCCCGACATTGCCCGTGGCTCCGGCGACAACGATACGATAACCCATTAACTCACTCCTCAGTGCAAATATTCGGTTGAAACTTTATCAGACCTTCCAGCGGAAATGGCCGGTCAGCGGGTGGTCGAACAGCGCATCCTCCTCGCGCGTGCCCGCGCCGATATTGTGAAGGACGAGCGGCACGCCGGTGGTGTCCTTGCGGTCGGACACGATGCCGGTGTGGGGCATCCGCCCGCCGACCCTCTGGGTAAAGATGTCGCCCGGCCGCCAGTCGGCGGGATCGTCGGTGACGGGCAGTGAAGCCCCCTGCCGCCGCCAATAGGTCACAAGATTGGGCACACGGCGATGGTCGATATTGCGATCGGGGCGCCCCAGCCCCCAATTCTTCGGATAGGCCCCGAAATTGGTACGCATGTCGGCATTTACAAGGGCCTGCAGATCGACGCCCAGCGCGTCGCGGAAGGCACGGATCACGACATCGGTGCACACACCTTTTGCGCGCTCGACGTCACCGTTCGGGAAACGGAGGACGCTGTAGGCCGGGTCATAACGCAGCGTCACACCGACCTGGCGCCGCGCCGCGCGGACAAGGCGCTGCGAGTTGGTGAGCGCCATTGCCTCGCCCGACACACCGAAAGCAAGCACCGCGCCCAGAAAGGCGCGCCGCGTCGGCTGAAACGGGAAGACGGACTTCTGCATCAAATTCGCTTTGCCCAAAAGAAAACGACCGGCTCTGCCTGTTGGCGGAACCGGTCGTTTTTGAAAGCTGTTTCGGCTTTGGGTGAGAGAAGCTCTCCTTAGCCTTCGCCGGCTTCCGACCGGTAATCGCGGCGCTCCGCAATACGTGCCGATTTACCAGTGCGGCCGCGAAGATAGTAAAGCTTCGCACGACGCACGGCGCCCTTGCGGATGACGGTAATGCTGTCGATGTTGGGCGAATAGAGCGGGAACACGCGCTCGACACCTTCGCCGAACGACATCTTGCGCACGGTGAAGTTGGAGCCCATGCCCTTGTTCGAGCGTGCGATGCACACGCCTTCGAAATTCTGGACGCGGGTGCGTTCGCCTTCGACCACCTTCACGCCGACTTTCAGCGTGTCGCCGGGACGGAAGGTCGGAATGGTCTTTGCCGCTTTGGCAATTTCTTCGGCTTCGATCGTCTGGATGAGGTTCATGTCCTCTAGTCCTCTTCTTTTCGCCGCGCGCCAGAGGCAGGTCGGTCCCGAGCATCGACATGACGCTCCCAAAGGTCCGGCCTGCGTAACCGTGTATGATCTTGTGCCTGTTGTTTCCGCCAGGCCGCGATCTTCGCATGATCCCCCGATCGCAGCACTTCGGGGATCGTGCGCCCTTCCCATTCTACGGGTCGGGTATAGTGCGGATACTCGAGCAAACCGTTTTCGAACGATTCGTCGTCCCCGCTTGAAGCCGCGCCCATTACGCCGGGAATCAGCCGAATGCAAGCGTCGAGCAGCAGGAGCGCGCCCATCTCGCCGCCCGACAGGATGATATCGCCCATCGAGATTTGCTCGATCGGGCGCGCGTCGAAGATCCGCTCGTCGAATCCCTCGAACCGGCCGCAGAGGATGATCGCGCCGGGCCCTGCCGCCAGTTCGCGTATCCGGGCCTGCGTGATCGGCGCGCCGCGGGGCGTCATGGCAAGGATCGGCAGGTCAGGATGCGCCGCCGCCGCATGGTCGATCGCGGCCCCGAGGACATCGGCCTTGAGCACCATTCCCGCGCCGCCGCCCGCGGGCGTATTGTCGACGGTGCGGTGCTTGTCGGTCGCGAAATCGCGGATCTGTACCGGCGCGCAGGCCCAAGTCCCGCTTTCCAGCGCGCGCCCCGCCATGCTGTGCCCGAGCGGGCCGGGGAACATGTCGGGATAGAGCGTCAGGGGGACGGCGGTGAAGGTCATGGCAGCGGCTCCCATAGCGCCTCGGGGAGCAGGTGGCGATCCTTGGCGAGCTCGGCGTGCAGCCATTCGCGGAAGCGTTCGATCTTGCGCACCCCGACGCGGTTGTCGCGGTGGACGAGCCACATGGCGAAGTCAGAGACGTGGAGCGTGTCGAACGGCTGGACCATGCGCCCGCTCGCGAGTTCGACGTGCCAGAACAGCGGCGTCAACATCGCGACGCCGAAACCCGCCTGCACCGCGCTCGCTTCCTGAAGCTGGCTGTCGAGTTCGATCCCCCGGCGCGAGGGCGCCGGCGGGGTCGCGACCCCGGCGGCGGCGAACCAGTCGGCCCACCAGCTGTCGTTCGGCGCCAGCCGCTGAACGCGCAGCAGGTCGGCGGGCTCGCTGATGCCATGCTTCTCGATGAACGCGGGCGAAGCGAGCGGCGCGACATTCTGGCGCATCAGGAAGTCGCTGCGCAGTCCCGGCCACGGCCCCTTCCCGATCCGGATCGCGACGTCGACGTTCGAGGCGTCGAAATCGATCAGCTGGTTGCTCATCGACATGCGGACCGCGAGTTCGGGGTAGAGGAGCTGGAAGCTGCCGATGCGCGCGCTGAGCCAGGTGCCGCCGAAACTCGTCACCGCGTTGATCGTCAGCACATCGGCCTCGTCGCTTGTGAGCGCGGCGAAGGCGTCACCCATCGCGGCGAAGGCGCCCGAGATCGCGGGGAGCAGCCGCTGGCCCGTTTCGGAAAGGCGCACACGCCCCTTCTCGCGCACGAAGAGCGCGCGGCCGAGCCGGTCCTCCAATTGACGGACCTGATAGCTGACCGCCGCCTGCGTCATCCCGAGCTCTTCGGCGGCGCGCGAGAAATTCTGGAGGCGCCCGGCGGCTTCAAAGGTTCGTACCGCGGCAAGGGGAGGCAGCTTGGGCATGCCACCTTATAAGCAGAGCTTATATAGTGGTCTACGCCTTTTGTTGGCGGCGGCGTGCGGAAAGGCGCATCTGGGCTGCACCAGCGAAGGAGACTTACGATGCAAGACGAGCATTTCATGCGCGGCTGGAACGAAGGTCACAACCGTTTCAGCGCAGATATCACCCGTGCCATCAAATGGCTGACCGAACCCTTCCGCCGCCTGGGCGAATATATGGGCCCGGCGAACGCGCCCGGCGTGGACGTGTTCTTCACCCGTCGCGCCCGCAGCGGCGCGCGTTCGCGGCGACGCGGGCATTAGGATTCCCTGCCCCCTCTCAAAGGTCCAGGGCTGAACGGGGCGGAGCGATCCCTTGCAAAGGCTCCGCCCCGTTCAAGGTCCGATCCAGACTATCGCGCTTCGGGCGGCACGACGCGAAAGCGCAGCGCCTGAACCGTCGGCGGGGTCGTCGGCGCGAGCAGCAAGATCCCGTCGAGCTTGCCTTTCGCGCAATCGAGCCGAAAGGCGGTCGACATCGCGCCGATCGGCGCGAGCGGCTCGTCGGCCGGGCATTCGCCGACCTCCTCCTTCAGCTCCGCAAGTTCGGCCGTCCAATTGTCGGCCGAGCGGTCCATCAGGAAATTCATCGCGAGCTTGCCTTCTAGCGGACCGAGATTTCCCGCGGCATAAGCGGCTTTTGCCGCCGCATAAGCCTCCGCCACGGCGGGCGACACCGGCACGGCGCGCGTTTCGAGCAACCCAGCCTTGCCCATCGCGACCGCCGTGTCCCACGCGGGCGCCGAAGGTCCGGCATATGTGCGGTTCGCCATTGCGAAGACGCCGACGCCATGATCCGGCATCAGCATCACATGGCTGCCATAGCCCGGATAGCCGCCGCCGTGCGCGAGCGTCAGCCCGAGGTCGCAGTCCTGCGCGACGCGCCAGCCCATGCCATAGGCGGCCGCCTGCTTGCACGCGGTGGCGCCGCTCGCGCCGATCCGGTTGGTCACGGACACGAAATTGAGACCCTGAGCGATTTCGCGCACCGTCGCGCGCTTGACCGGGCCGGTATCCGCGTCATCGCGCGCGGGCCAGGCCGACAGCAGGAAGGCGACCCATTTGGCATAGTCGTTGGCGCTGACCTGCAGCCCGCCCATGCTGTTGAACGCGCCATCGGCCATTTCGGGCTCGGGCGACCAGCGATCATTTTCCCAGCGATAGCCGAGCGCATAGTGCACTTTGGGCGCTTTCGGCGCGTCGAAGCCGCTCGCCGTCATGCCGAGCGGGGTCAGGATCGTCTGACGGACATAGTCGGCATAGGCCATGCCCGAGGCATTGGCGACGACGCGGCCGAGTAGCGCATAGCCGAAGTTGGAATATTCGTGAGCCGACTGCGGCGCACGGCTGAAGGGCATGCCCGCGGCGACCATTTTCGTGAATTCGGCCTGCGGCAAGACCTGCTGCCGGTCGCCCCACGGATCGTCGGTGACGAAGCCGCCGACATGCTGGAGGAGGTCACGTATACGGATGCGCGGGCTGTCCTTCGTCGGATAGGTCCAGCCTTTCATTTCGGGGATATGCTGTTCGGCGAGATCGTCGAGGCGAAGCTTGCCGTCGTCGCGCAGCTTGAGGATCGACAGCGCGGTGAACGCCTTGGTCATCGAGGCGATGCGGAAGAGGCTGTCGGGGGTGACCGCGCGCTCGTCGGTGATATTCTGGACGCCGATGCCCTTCACATAGGCGAGCTTCCCGTCCTTGACGACGCCGTAGACCATACCGGGGATATGTTGATCGGTCCGATATTTCGCGAAGAGCGCGTCGATTTCGGGTGCGAGCTGGTCGAGAGTTTCGGGCGCGGGGTCTTGTGCGACGGCCGGGAACGGCGCCGCTACCGCGATGGCCAGAAGAATAGCAATTTTTGAGCGCATCCAAACCTCCGTTCGTGCTGAGCTTGTCGAAGCACAGTCCTTCCCCGACATAGAAAGGAAGAGCGGCCCTTCGACAAGCTCAGGGCGAACGGACTTTTAGGGCGAGCGGTTACTCGACGAACGCCGCGTTCACGGTGACGCCGTCGTCGGTCCACGCCGGTACCGCCTGCGCAGTCATCGGCACCATGAAGCGCACGGGCTTTTTGCCGGGCTCGGCCGACTTCTCGATTTCGAGGATGTCGCCCGCGCCGAAATTCTCGACCGCGGCGACATGGCCGATGGCTTGGCCGTCGGTCGACACGCACGGCAGCCCGAGCAGGTCGTGATGATAATATTCGCCCTCGCCCAAGGGCGGCAGTGCCGAGCGCGGGACGGTGAGCAAGGTGCCGCGCAGCGCCTCGGCGCCGCTGCGGTCGGTAACCTCGGCAAAGGTCGCGACCGCGCCCTGATTGGCGGGGCGCACCGACTTCAGGGTCAGCTTGCGCCCCCCTGCCTCAAAAACGGAAAAGGCGCGGAGAGCCTCCGCGCCTTCGCCGAACAATTTGAGACGCACCTCGCCCCGCACCCCATGCGCGCCGGCGATGGCGGCGAGGGTGACGGGGCGATTCGCGTCGGCCAAGGCTTAGCCTTCGGCCTTTTCTTCGCCAGCTTCTTCAGCAGGCGCGTCTTCGGCGTCGGGAGCCACCGGGCCGCCTTCGGCGACTTCCTCGGCGATCGCGGTCGCGTCTTCGGCGGTCGCATCGGCCGGGGTTTCGTCGGCGACGGCTTCGGCAACCGCTTCGGCGGTGTCTTCGCTCTTCACCGAACCGGTTGCGTCCGATTCAGCGGCGGCAGGAGCAGCGGCTTCTTCGGCCACGACGTCTTCAGCGGCAGCTTCTTCAGCCGGAGCCGCTTCTTCAGCAGCTTCGGGTTCCGGCGCCGGAGCGGCGGCAGCAGCGGCTGCGGCTTCTTCGGCTTCAGCCAGCTTCGCGGCCTTCTCCTCGGCGCGTTCCTTGGCCTTTTCGCCCGGGACCGCCTTGTTCGGGTTGTTGCGCGCGGCGCGTTCCTTGATGCCCGCGGCATCGAGGAAGCGGGCGACGCGGTCGCTCGGCTGCGCGCCGACCGAGAGCCAGTGCTTCGCGCGCTCGGTGTCGAGCTTCACGCGCTCGGGGCTGTCCTTGGCGAGCAGCGGGTTGTAGCTGCCGATACGCTCGATGAAGCGGCCGTCGCGCGGGCTGCGCGAATCGGCAACGACGATCTTGTAATAAGGACGCTTTTTAGAACCGCCGCGAGCGAGGCGTATGGAGGTAGCCATGATATTTTCCTTCAGAGTTTAACGTTTAAAGTCGGGTCAGATTATTTCTTTTTATTCATCAAATTAGCGAGCTCGGGCGGGATCGACCCGCCTCCACTGAGACCGGGGAGGCCACCACCGCCGCCCATTCCGCCCATTCCGCCCATTCCGGGGATGCCGCCGCCCTTGCCGAACAGCGCGCCAAGGCCCTTGAGCCCGCCCATCTTGCGGATCTTCTTCATCGCGCTGGACATTTCCTGGTGCATTTTCAGCACCTTGTTGACCTGCTGCACCGTGGTGCCCGATCCGTTGGCGATGCGGATCTTGCGTTTCGCGGTCAGAATTTCGGGCTTCGCGCGCTCCTTGGGGGTCATCGACCCCATGATCGCGTCGAAATGAACGAGCGTCTTGTCGTCGGCGCCGCTCTGCGCCGCGGCGACCTGCGCCTTTTTGAGGCCCGGGATCATCCCCGCGAGCGCACCGAGGCCGCCCATGCGGCGCATCTGGTTGAGCTGCGTGCGAAGATCGTTGAGGTCGAACTGGCCCTTGGCCATCTTCGCCGCCATCGCCTCGGCCTCTTCGGCCTGGATCGTTTCGGCGGCGCGCTCGACAAGGCTGACGACGTCGCCCATGCCGAGGATGCGGCCCGCGATACGCGACGGCTGGAACAGCTCGAGCCCGTCGAGTTTCTCGCCCGTGCCCGCGAACTTGATCGGCTTGCCGGTGACCGCGCGCATCGAGAGCGCGGCACCACCGCGCGCGTCACCGTCCATGCGGGTGAGGACGACGCCGGTGAGCGGCACCTGATCGGTGAAGCGCTGCGCGACCTGCACCGCGTCCTGACCGGTCAGGCTGTCGACGACGAGCAGGGTTTCGGCGGGATTGGCGGTGCGCGACACCGCCTGCATCTCGTCCATCAGCTGCTGGTCGACGTGGAGGCGGCCCGCGGTGTCGAGCATCAGCACGTCATAGCCCTGGAGCTTCGCGGCCTGCAGCGCGCGCTGCGCGATCTCGACCGGCTGCTGGCCGGCGACGATCGGGAGGGTCGCGACGTCGATCTGGGTGCCGAGGACGGCGAGCTGTTCCTGCGCGGCGGGGCGATTGACGTCGAGCGACGCCATCAGCACCTTCTTGCGCTCTTTTTCCTTGAGCCGCTTCGCGATCTTCGCGGTCGTCGTCGTCTTGCCCGAGCCCTGCAGGCCGACCATCATGATCACCGCGGGCGGGGTGACGGCAAGGTCGAGTTCGGCGGTTTCGGAGCCGAGCATTTCGGTCAGCGCATCGCTGACGATCTTGACGACCTGTTGCCCCGGGGTGACCGAACGCAGGACATTGGCGCCGATCGCGAGGTCCGTGACCTGATCGATAAAGCTGCGCACGACGGGCAGGGCGACGTCGGCTTCGAGCAAGGCGATTCGCACTTCGCGCATCGCGGCGCGCACGTCGGCCTCGGTCAGCGCACCGCGACCGCGGAGCTTCCCGAAAACATCGCCAAGCCGATTGCTCAAACTATCGAACACAGCCAAAATCCTTGCCTACGACGCCCGCAATGCAAAACACGCCGGTGAGCGAAACCTCGCCAACCAGCGGTATCCGTGGACAGTGTTTCCGTCGCGGATGTCGTGTCTGCCCGAACGCAAAATGCGCGCGGACGCGGCGGCCTTTACGCAAAAGCGGCGTCGAAGGCAAGCCGCGGCCGCCATACGCGCGCGAACGACACGGCGGTGGCACACTTAACCCAAATTTCACCGCTTCGCTCCATAAAGCCCGCAAGGGTGGGACAAATTCATATGACATCGACGCCGAAGCAATTCGACCGCAGTGAGGGCGCCAAACGCGACATCATCGCCGGCGGCATCGTCGTCGCAGCGATCCTGCTCTTCGTTGGCACGGGCAGCACCGTGATGCAGGCGGCGGTTCGCGCGCTGATCGGCATCGGCGGCGGGCCCGATCGCGCGCTCGCCACGGCGCTCGTGCTCAACATCGCGCTGATCCTGTTCGGCTGGCGCCGCTACAAGGATCTCAACCGCGAAATCATCGAACGCACCGAAGCCGAACAGCGCGCGCGCTACCTTGCCGACACCGATCCGCTGACCGGCTTCCTCAACCGCCGCGCGCTGCTCGCGACGGGACAGCGGCAGATCGCAAGCGCGATCGCCGAAAAGCGCCATGTGGCGCTGTTCCTGCTCGATCTCGATCATTTCAAGACGGTCAACGACATTCACGGTCACGCTGCGGGCGATCGCGTATTGCAGGTCGCCGCCGAACGCATCTCCGCCGTCTTGCCGCCCAATGCGACCAAGGCGCGGCTCGGCGGCGACGAATTCGTCGCGATGCTCGCCTTCGAACCCTCGGCACGCGCCGATATCGATGCGCTGGCCGCCGAACTCGTCATGGCGCTCGACAATGTTGTCGCGCATGACGCGCAGCAGATCCGGGTCGGGGCGTCGCTCGGCATATCGCTCGCCCATGAGGCGAGCATGACGATGGAAACGATGGTCCGCCAGGCCGACATCGCCATGTATCATTGCAAGGACGAGGGCCGGAACCGCTTTTGCTGGTTCGAGACCGGCATGGAGATGGCGGTGCAGGTTCGCAACCAGATCGAAACGGGCATTCGCGACGGCATGCCGCGCGGCGAGTTCGTCCCGCATTTCGAGCCGCAGGTCGATATCGCCAGCGGGCGGCTGATCGGCTTCGAGATGCTGATGCGCTGGGAATCGCCCGAATATGGCATGATCCCGCCCGAACGCTTCATCCCCGTGGCCGAGGAAAGCGGCCTGATCGGCGAATTGTCGTTGAAGGTGATCCGCGAAGCGATGGAGATCGCCAAGCGCTGGGACCCGTCGCTCATGCTTGCGGTCAATATCTCGCCGCAGCAGCTGAAGGATCCGTGGTTCAGCCAGAAGCTGACCAAGCTGCTCGTCGAAACGGGCTTCCCGGCCGCGCAGCTCGAGGTCGAGATCACCGAAAGCTCGCTGTTCGAGAATCTGCCGCTGGTGCGTTCGATCGTCACCAGCCTCAAGAATCAGGGCGTATCGCTCAGCCTCGACGATTTCGGCACCGGCTACAGCTCGCTGTCGCACCTCCGCGCGCTGCCCTTCGACCGGATCAAGATAGACCGCAGCTTCATCGCCGCGATGCGTGGCAGCCCCGATGCCCAAGCCATCGTCGTCGCGATCGTGCGGCTGGGCGAGAGCCTGGCGATGCCGATCACCGCCGAAGGCGTCGAGGATGAGGCGACCGCGATCGAACTGACGCGGCTCGGTTGCTCGAAAGGCCAAGGCTGGTATTTCGGCCGCGCCTCTTCGGCGGCCGACACCGAACGGCTGCTGGCCGACCGCGGCCTGCTCCGCGCGCCGATGGTGCCGCCCCTGGGGCCGGACACGCGCTCCGACACCAGCGACGCCGAACCGCTGCGCAAGTCGGCGTAACCCTCTTCCTTCCCCTCGATGGGGGAAGCAGCGAGACTTGCCAGCTTGCTGGCTTGGTCGCAGCGATGGGGGTGCGCCCTCGTCCTGAAGCGGCGGCGCGCGGACGCGCCGTCACCCCCATCCAGCTCCGCCCAATCGCTTCGCGATAAGGCTGCATATCCTTCCTCCATCAGGGGGAAGGCCCATATGGCTCGCTAGACTTCGCGGCCGCGCGCCCTTACATGCGCGGACTATGGCAGACCGCTTCACCAAGATGCACGGCCTGGGCAACGACTTTGTCGTGATCGACGCGCGCGCGCAGCCCGTCGAAATGACGCCGGCGCGCGCGCACGCGATCGCCGATCGCCGCCACGGCATCGGGTGCGACCAGCTGATCCTGCTCGAACCGTCGGCGAGCGCCGACGTAAAGATGCGCATCTTCAACGCCGATGGCGGCGAGGTCGAGGCGTGCGGCAATGCGACGCGCTGTGTCGCGACACTGATCGGCAAGCCCGCGGTGATCGAGACGCTGGGCGGCATGCTGCGCGTCACCCCGGCCGATGGCGGCGCCGAAGTCACGCTGGGCGAGCCCGTGTTCGACTGGGAGCATATCCCGCTCGCGATGCCGATGGACACGCGCGACATGCCCGTCGCGTGGGACGAACTGGAGCATGGCGCCGCGGTCAATGTCGGCAATCCGCATATCGTCTTTTTCGTGCCCGAAGCGGACGCCGTCGCGCTGGACGAATTGGGCCCGCGGATCGAGACCGACCCGCTGTTTCCCGAGCGCGTCAACGTCAATGTCGCGAGCCTCGACGGCGAGAATCAGTTGCAGCTGCGCGTGTGGGAACGCGGCGTCGGGCTGACGCAGGCCTGTGGGACCGGCGCGTGCGCGACCGCGGTCGCGGCGATCCGAGCGGGGCTGGTCCAGTCGCCGGTGACGGTATCGCTGCCCGGCGGCGACCTCGTGATCCGCTGGGCGCCGGGCGCGCCGATCGTGATGAGCGGCGCCGCGACGCGCGTCTATGAGGGCGAGACCGACTGGGCGCAGTTCGGATGAGCGCTTTCCTCGTCGACCGGCAGGAGGTCGTCAATTTCGGTTGCCGGCTGAACATCGCCGAGGGCGAGGCCATTCGGTCGGCCATCAAGGCCGCGGGTGCGCAGGGCACGATCGTCTTCAACAGCTGCGCGGTGACCGACGAGGCAGTGCGGCAGGCGCGGCAGGCGGTACGCCGCGCGCTGCGCGAGCGTCGGGGCGCCGAGGTCGTGGTGACCGGGTGCGCGGCGGAACTGGAAGCCGAGACTTTTGCCGAAATGGGCGCGCGGGTAGTGCGCAACGATGCCAAGGGGCTGACCGAGAGTTATCGTTCATCCTCTTCCCGGTTCCCCCGCGAAGGCGGGGGGCCATCTCCCGCCCGTGCCATTTCGAGCCCGCAGGAGATGGGTCCCCGCCTTCGCGGGGACACGGGACTTTCCTATACCCCAGCCCTCTCGGGAGCCGGCCACGCCCGTGCGTTTCTCGGCGTCCAGACCGGCTGCTCGCACAGCTGCACCTTCTGCGCGACGGTGCTGGCACGCGGCACCGCACGGTCGGCGAGCGTCGATGCGGCGGTTGCATCCGCACAAACCGCGCTGACACGCGGGCAGCGCGAGATCATCCTGACCGGGGTGGATCTGGCGAGCTATGGCGACGACAGCGGCACGACGCTCGCCGCGCTGGTCGAGGCCTTGCTGGCGCTGCCGGTCGAACGCCTCCGCCTCTCGTCGCTCGACCCCCATCGCATCGACGACGCACTGTTCGCGCTGCTAACAGAGGAGCCGCGCGTGATGCCGCACGTCCACCTGTCGCTGCAGGCGGGCGACGATATGGTGCTGACACGGATGAAGCGCCGCCACCGCCGCGCCGACGCCGTCGCACTGATCGAGCGATTGAAGGCCGCACGCCCCGACATCGCCATCGGCGCCGACCTGATCGCTGGCTTCCCCACCGAGGATGAGGCGATGTTCGCGAACTCGCTGGCGCTGATCGACGATTGCGACATCGTCTTCGGCCATATCTTTCCCTACAGCCCCCGCGCCGGGACGCCCGCCGCGCGGATGCCGCAGGTCGGGCGCGCGTTGGCGCGCGAGCGTGCCGCAATCCTGCGCGAGGCCAATGCGCGGCGGCGGCAGGACTGGCTCGATACGCAGATTGGCGGCACCGCATCGATGCTCGTCGAGCGCGACGGGGCGACGGGCCACGCCGAAAACTTCGCGTCGCTGGCGCTGGCCGCACCGGCGGCGCCGGGCACCCTCATCGACGTGCGCTTGATGGCGCGCGACGGCGACCGCATGATCGCCACACCAATCGAAGCAAAGGATATCGCGGCATGACAGGCCAAAGCTGGAGCGAACGGCTGCTCGGCGGCTTTCGCCGCACCTCTGAACGGCTCGGCGAAAATCTCGCGGGGCTGACCGGCAAGGCGCGGCTGGATGAGGAGGATCTCGACCGGATCGAGGAAGCGCTGATCACCGCCGACCTCGGCCCCGCGACGGCCGCGCGCATCCGCGACCGACTCGCCGCCCGCCGCGATGCGGTGGCAGGTGGAGTCGAGGAGCTGAGGAAGATCGTCGCCGACGAAATCGCCACGGTGCTGCGCCCCGTCGCCGAACCGCTCGACATCGACGCCTTTCCGCGACCGCAGGTCATCCTGGTGATCGGGGTCAACGGGTCGGGCAAGACCACGACGATCGCCAAGCTCGCGCACCTGTTCCAGGAACAGGATTATGGCGTGATGCTCGTCGCGGGCGACACCTTCCGCGCCGCCGCGATCGGGCAGCTCAAGGTCTGGGCCGAACGGCTCGGCGTGCCGATCATGGCGGGCCCCGAAGGCGGCGACAGCGCGGGCATCGTGTTCGATGCGGTGAAACAGGCGACCGCGACGGGGATCGACGTGCTGATCGTCGACACCGCCGGCCGCCTTCAGAACAAGCGCGAGCTGATGGACGAGCTTGCCAAGATCAAGCGCGTGCTCGGCCGCCTCAATCCCGCCGCGCCGCACGATGTCGTGCTCGTGCTCGACGCGACGACGGGGCAGAATGCGCTGGCGCAGATCGACGTGTTCCGCGAGGTCGCGGGCGTGACAGGCCTTGTCATGACCAAGCTCGACGGCACCGCGCGCGGCGGCGTGCTCGTGTCCGCGGCCGAGCGCCACGGGCTTCCGATCCACGCGATCGGCATCGGCGAAACCATCGACGACCTTCGCCCGTTCGATGCCGACGAGATTGCGGGCATCATTGCAGGAAATATCCGATGAGCGATCAGCTCGACCAGATCGACCAGCTTCCAGGCGGTCCTGAAACGGTCCCGCCGCCGCCGCCAGCGAAGCATGGCTGGCTCAACTTCGTGATCGATTTCGGGCCTTTGCTCGTCTTCTTCCTCGCCTATAAATTCGCTTCCGGAGGCGAAGGCGCGTTCGCCGCGACCACCGCCGCGATCAAGGGCACGATCGCCTTCATGGTCGCGATCATCATCGCGATGGCGGTGTCGAAATGGAAGCTCGGCAGGATTTCGCCGATGCTGTGGATGTCGAGCATCCTCGTCCTCGGCTTCGGCGCGCTCACCATCTGGTTCCACGATGAGCGCTTCATCGTGATGAAGCCGACGATCATCTATGGCACCTTTGCGGTGTTGTTGCTCGGCGGCTGGTGGTTCAAACGGCCGATGCTCAAATATCTGCTCCAATCGGCGCTCGAAGGGCTCACCGACCGCGGCTGGCTGCTCTTGTCGCGCAACTGGGGTCTGTTCTTTGCGGCGCTCGGCATCGCCAACCACGTGATGTACGAGATGATCCAGGCGAAGCAGATGAGCTTCGACCTGTGGCTGACGATCAAGGTCTGGGGCGTCACCGCCCTCTCCTTCCTCTTCACCTTCAGCCAGGTCCCGGTGATGCTGAAGAACGGTCTCGCCGTTCCCGAAGAAGTCGCGACCAACAAAAATTGATGCATTTCCTCCCCCGGCTGGCATAGCTGCGTCACCGGCTCCGGGTCGCACGCGGCGCCGCGATAAAAAGGGGGAACTGCCATGGACAAATTTTTCGGAAATCTGCACGCCGTACTGGGCACCGGTCTCGTGCTCGCGATCGTCCTGATGCTCTGCCTCAACGGCCAGAATTTCGAGGACGGGGTCGCCGCGGCCAACGCGGTCATGCGCTGGCTGCACACCTTCTTCGGCGTGCTGTGGATCGGCCTGCTCTATTATTTCAACTTCGTCCAGATGCCGACGATGCCGAAGATCCCGGCCGAATTGAAGCCCGCGGTCGGCAAGCATATCGCACCCGCCGCGCTGTTCTGGTTCCGCTGGGCGGCACTGGCCACCGTGCTGCTGGGGCTCGCGATCGCCGGCCACGCCAAATATCTCGCGCCCGCGCTCGGTCTTCAGGATCCCTACAAGCTGATCGGCGTCGGCATGTGGCTGGGGCTGATCATGGCGTTCAACGTCTGGTTCCTGATCTGGCCGAACCAGAAGAAGGCGCTGGGCATCGTCGAGGCCGACGATGCGACGAAAGCCAAAGCCGCGCGGACCGCGATGATATTTTCGCGGACCAACACCTTGCTGTCGATCCCGATGCTCTATGCAATGGTGAACTTCAGCTAAGTCGCCGCAACGGCAAATCGATAGAGGCGCTTCGGGAAACCGGAGCGCCTTTATCGTTTCCGTTCGTGTCGAGCGAAGTTGAGACACTCATCGACCTGACCCTGGCCCCGAGCGGCATCTCGACTTCGCTCGATGCGAACGGGTTTTGGTTTAGCCTTTTTCGATAGCCGCCTTGTGCATGCGGCCATTCATCACATAATGCGCGACGCCCATCTGCATGCCCGCCGCCTGCGCATCGTCGATCTCGCGCACGCGGCGCGCCGGGGCGCCGGCCCAGAGTTCGCGATCCGGAATTTCCTTATTCTCGGTCAGCAGCGCACCCGCGGCGAGCATCGCGTCGCTGCCGATCCGGCACCCGTTCATCACGGTCGCCTTCAATCCGACGAAAGCCCGGTCCGCCAGCGTGCAGCCGTGCACCATCGCCATATGGCCGATCAGCACATCCTCGCCGATGATCGTCGGAAAGCCTTCCGGCCGGTGCGGCATCGGGCCGTCGCAATGGACGATGCTGCCGTCCTGGATGTTCGATCGCGCGCCGACGACGATGTGGCTGACGTCGGCGCGCAGCACGCAATTATACCAGATGCTGACGTCGGGGCCGATGGTCACGTCGCCGATGATCCGGCATCCGGGCGCGATAAAGGCGCTGGGGTCGATCTGCGGCGTCTTTCCATTGACGCTGATAATGCTGACGTCGTTCATTCGTCGCGGCCTCCGATGATATTCTTCCAGATCAGGACCGGCAGCGTCGAGGCATAATCGTCGGTCCAGCGATCGAAATGCGCGCGCGCCTCGAGCGGCACCCAGGCGCCGTCCTCATAGCTATCCTTGCGCGGGCGGATGCCGCCGGTCAATTGCCCCATCCGTTCGGGCGTCGCGGTCAGCGCGACCCAGTTCGATCCGGTGAGATCGCCATATTCGTCGCCGATCGGGCCGGGGTCCATGCGGATCGCCGCGGTCCAGCCGCGCGCCTTCGCCTCCGCCGCGAGCACCGGTTCGAGCCCGAAGAAGCGGTTCGAGATGTGGATGAGCAATATGCCGTCGGGCTTCATCGCCCGCGCATAGATGCCGATCGCTTCCCTGGTCAGCAGGTGCAGCGGGATCGCGTCGGACGAGAATGCGTCGATGACGATCACGTCGAAGCGGCCCGCGGGCTGGTTGGCCAGCTGAAGCCGCGCATCGCCGATGACGATCGGCGTGTCGCCCGCGCAATCGGACAGGAAGGTGAATTTCGACGGATCGCGCGCGATATCGACCATCACCGGGTCGATCTCGAAAATCGTCCAATGCTGGCCGGGCCTGCGATAGCAAGCGAGCGTCCCGGCGCCGAGCCCGACAATGCCGATCGACGCGTTCGGTCCCGCGAGCGCTTCGGCCTTGTTCAGCGTCAACCCGACCCCCGATTGAGGTCCATAATAGGTCGTCGGGTCGCGCCGATGCGCGGCGTCGGTGCGCTGGAGGCCGTGGAGCGTCGTCCCGTGCGCGAGGCGCCGCTGGTTCGACTGGGGATAATCGGTGACGGTATAGACGCCGAAATAGCTGCGGACGCGCGCGCCGGTGAAGCTTTCCTGGATCGTGTCCCAGCCGCCGACGCCGATCATCAGCAGCGCGAGCACCGGCACGAAGGCCCAGCGCCAGCCGATCACGAGCATGCCGATCACGAAGATGGCGACGCCCCAAGCGGTCACCGCCTCGTCGAGCCGGCCGGTCCAGTCACCCACCATATGCCAGGCGCCGAAAGCGGCGATCGCGACGAGCAGCACCGCGACGGCGCGCGCGGTCTTCGCCTGCAGTCCCAGCCATTTGTCCCACGGGAAGAGCGCGGGGAGCGGGATCAGCATCGCGGCGGCGAGAATCAGCAGCGGATGTTCATAAACCCAGTCGAAGATCAGCGGCGCGAACAGGGCGGCGAACAGCCCGCCGAGCACGCCGCCCGCCGACATGATCAGGTAAAAGAGTGTCAGATGCTGCGCCGCCGGACGGAGATGATAGAGATAACCGTGGAGCGCGACCGCGACGATGAAGAGCATCGCGAGGCTGGCCAGCGCGACCATCATCGACCCGCCCCCCGAACTCAGCAGCCCGAGCCCGCCGACCGCGAGCAGCACGACCGGCGCAAGCAGCGTGATGATCTGCGTCAGCCGCGTGAAGGTCGAGAAGGCGATGACGAAGCTCAGGAGGTAGAGGCCGAGCGGCAGCACCCAGAGCAGGGGCATCGCGACGATATCGGTGGTGAGGTGCGTCGTCGTCGACAGCATCAGCCCCGACGGGACGGCCGCGATCAACAGCCAGTGGAGCTGGCGCCGCAGCGTCGGACGCGGCTCGTCGGTGACCGCCGCATGGGCTTCGGCGCTGCCATGCCGTCGCGCCGCCGCCGCGCCCGCGACGAGCAGCACGAGCAGCGCATAGCCCGCCGTCCATCCCCAGCTTTGCGCGGCGAGCGGCATCGTCGGTTCGACGAACGCGGGATAGCTGATGAGGCCCGCGAAGCTGCCGAGGTTCGACGCGGCATAGAGATAATAGGGATCGCCCGCACGGGGATCGGCGGCGAACCAGCGCTGCATCAGCGGCGCCTGCGCCGACACGACGAAGAAGACGGGGCCGATCGAGGCGAGCAGGAGCAGCGGCACCCACAGCGCCTCCTGCCCCGGCCCCGGCGGTGCGATCTGCGCGATGCCGATCGGGAGCCACAACGCCGCGACAAGGAAGAGCGCAAGGTGGATGATCGCCTGCCGCCGCACGGTGAACCGCCCGAGCCAATGCGCATAGGCATAGCCGCCCAGCAGCAGCGCCTGATAGACGAGCATCGCGCTGTTCCACACCGCGGGCGCCCCGCCCAATTTGGGCAGTACCATCCGCGCGACCATCGGCTGCACGAGGAAGAGCAGGAAGCTGCCGACGAGGATCGTCAGCACGAACAGCCAGCGGCGCGGCGAAGACGAACGGATCACGCGATCATGCGCCCAGCAGCCGCGCCGCATGGAGCGCATGATAGCTGAGCACGCCCGACGCACCCGCGCGGCGGAAGGCAAGCAGGGTTTCGAGGACGAGTGCGTCGCGGTCGCCCGCACCGGCGGCGGCCGCGGCCTCGATCATCGCATATTCGCCCGACACCTGATAGGCGTAGACGGGTACCGCGAAATTGTCCTTCACCGCACGCACGATGTCGAGATAGGGCAGCCCCGGTTTCACCATCACGCTGTCGGCACCCTCGGCGAGGTCCTGTGCGACTTCGCGCAAGGCTTCTTCGCTGTTGGCCGGGTCCATCTGATATGTTTTCTTGTCGCCCTTGAGCAGCCCGCGCGAGCCCACGGCGTCGCGGAACGGGCCATAGAAGGCCGACGCATATTTGGCGGCGTAGCTCATGATCTGGACATGACCGAAGCCCTCGGCCTCCAGCGCCTGCCGGATCGCGCCGATGCGGCCGTCCATCATATCGCTGGGCGCGATGATGTCGGCGCCCGCGCGCGCCTGGTTGAGCGCCTGCCCGACGAGTATCCCGACCGTCTCGTCGTTGAGGACATAGCCGCTCGCATCGATCAGCCCGTCCTGCCCGTGGCTGGTATAAGGATCGAGCGCGACGTCGGTGAGGATGCCGATATCGTCGCCAAGCGCCTGCTTGATCGCGGCGGTGGCGCGGCACATGAGGTTGTCGGGATTGAGCGCCTCGCCGCCATCCTCGCTGCGCCGGTCGGCCTGCGTATAGGGAAAGAGCGCGAGGCACGGGATGCCCGCCGCGACCGCGTCCCGCGCGCGCTCGACGAGCAGGTCGACCGACCAGCGCGACACGCCCGGCAGGCTCGCGATCGGCTCCTCGGCGCCCGTGCCGTCGCAGACGAAGAGCGGCCAGATGAGGTTCGCGGGCGAAAGATGCGTTTCGCGCACCATCGCGCGGCTCCAGCCGGTGCGGCGGGCGCGGCGCAGGCGCAGGTCGGGGAAAGCGGCGTGGGTCATGCGGGGTGCATAGCGGCGCCGGGCCGCGGGGCAAATGGATATTGCCGCTTTAAGCGGTCAGATCCCCTCGCCCGCCCGCTTCGACGCGACGTCGGCGAGGCTGCCGAGTTTTGGCCCTTCGACCTGTTTCGGGGCGATCGGGGTCAGCGCGGCGCCCGGCGCAACCGCGGTCAGTTCGCGGATGCGCGCGCGGAAATCGGCGAGGGCCTTGCCCTCGAGCAGCGCGCGGGTGACGAAGGTCACCGACGACGGATTGACCGCGCGCCCGTTGCGATAGAGCTCGTAATGGAGGTGCGGCCCGGTCGAAAGGCCGGTCGAGCCGATATAGCCGATCACCTGCCCGCGATTGACGCGCTGCCCGGCGCGCACCGCGATGCGACTCATATGGCCGTAACCGGTGCCGAGGCCATTGCCATGATTGAGCTTCACATAATTGCCGAAGCCGCCGTGGCGCCCGGCGATCGTCACGACGCCGTCGGTCACCGCATAGATGGGCGCGCCATAGCCGCCGCCGAAATCCATGCCGCTGTGCATGCGCTTGTAGCCGAGGATCGGATGACGGCGCATACCGAAGGTCGAGGTGACGCGCCCGCGTGTCGGCCGCGTCATGCCGCCGCGCTGTTCGCCGACGCCCGACGCCTCGAACCATTGGGTGCGGCCGTCGGCGTTCCATTCGAGCATCGACAGTTTCGGTTTTCCGCCGCGGATCAGCCCGGCGTAAAGCAGCTTGCCCGTCTCGCTCTCACCCGTTTCGGCGCGGCGATAGTCGACGATGATGTCGAACTCGTCGCCGCTGCGAATATCGCGGCTGACCGAAATCTGGCGGCCGATGACGCGCAGGTAGGACTGGATCGCCTCCGGCGGCGCCCCGGCGGCGCGCGCCGAGCGATAGAGGCTGTCGCCGACCCGCCCACGAATGCGCAGCGGGGTCGCATCGACCGCGATCGGGATGCGCCGCATGACGAGCTGGCCGCCGATACGCTCCATTTCGATGCGCAGGTCAAAACGCGCGCGCATCGCGAGCGCCTCGACCGGGCGCGGCATGGTGCGCGCGGCGCGGCGGCCGAGGATCAGGTCGATTCGCGTGCCGGGCGCGATGTCGGCCAGCGGGACCGCGCCCGACACCCGGTTCGCGAGCGCCTGCGCCTCGCCGCTGCCGACGCCCGAGCGTTCGAGCAGCCGCGCGAAGCTGTCGCCGCGCCCCAATGTGGCGGTGAGTTCGATCTGCGGCCGTTCGGGGGTCTGGGTCAGCGGGCGGACCGCGTCGGTCGCCGCCATATGGCGTCCGGTGTCGCCGCCAAAGGCCAGCGGCACGATCATCTGCGCGCGCGCTTCGTTGAAACCGGCCGTATCGAGCGCGGGCGCCCCGACCGCGAGCGGCTGCACGCCCGGGAAGGTTGCGATCGCGGTTCCGCAAAGCAGGGTCAATGTCGCGAGGCCGCGCCACCATTCGGCCGAGCCGATATTGCTGCCAAGGTCGGGAACGAGGTCGAGCTCGGCCAGCCGGTCGCGCCAGCCGAGCTGCGGCTCGGCGCCCAAATCGGCCCGCGGCCGCGGGACCGCTTGCGACATCGTGAGGGCGGCCGCGTTGCCGGACATCCCCGCGATGGGTTCGTGACGCTGGAACAAATTGCAACCCCCGCTCGGCGGACGGGCCCTCACCCGGTCGCCGAATGATGTTTTCGAAGCATTGTCTGTAAAGAAAGACCGTTAAAGTCAATTTAATGGCGGATTCGCGAGCTTGCATTGCGACAAGGCGTGGCGGGGTCGGGATATTATGCGAGCCGGGTTGAAAAATGCGGGTCCGCCGCGCCATTGCGACGATCCCCTGTTGCGCGGCGGCAGCACCCATGCCAGCTTGGCGGACAAGAAAATGACCTCTTCCTCTTCCCAGCCGGTCAAGGCTGTCCTTGGCCCCACCAACACCGGCAAAACCCATTTGGCGGTCGAGCGCCTGACCGCCCGGTCGAGCGGCATGATCGGCTTTCCGCTGCGCCTGCTCGCGCGCGAGGTTTATGACCGCGTCGTCGCGATCAAGGGCGCGGGACAGGTCGGCCTCGTCACCGGCGAAGAACGGATCATGCCGCCCGATGCACGCTATCTGCTCGGCACGATGGAAGCGCTGCCGGTGACGCGCGACGTCGCCTTCGTCGGCATCGACGAAGCGCAACTCGGCGCCGACCCCGAGCGCGGCCATGTCTTCACCGACCGGCTGCTCCGTGCGCGCGGGCGCGAGGAAACGATGATCCTGGGGTCGGCAAGCATCAAGAGCCTCGTTCGCGCGCTCGTCCCCGAGGCCGAGATCATCACCCGGCCGCGCTTTTCGACCTTGAGCTATGCGGGATCGTCGAAGCTGTCGCGCCTGCCCAAACGGTCCGCGATCGTCGCCTTTTCGGCCGAGGAGGTTTACGCGATCGCCGAAATGCTCCGCCGCTTCTCGGGCGGCGCGGCGGTGGTGATGGGCGCGCTCAGCCCCAAGACGCGCAATTCCCAGGTCGCGATGTTCGAGGCGGGCGAGGTCGATTATCTGGTCGCGACCGACGCGATCGGCATGGGACTCAACCTCGACGTCCAGCATGTCGCCTTTGCATCCTTGCAGAAATTCGACGGGCGGCGCCTGCGACGCCTGACGATTGCGGAAATGGCGCAGATCGCCGGCCGCGCCGGGCGCCACCAGCAGGACGGCAGCTTCGGGACGGTCGGCCTGCCGCAGGGCGGCTTCACGCCCGAGGAAATCGCAGCGATCGAGGGGCATCATTTCCCGCCGCTGCCCAATCTCTTCTGGCGCAATCCGACGCCGCGCTTCGACACGCTCGACCGGCTGATCGCCGACCTCGCCCAGCCGCCATCGCAGCCGATGCTGCGCCCGGCGCCCGAGGCGGTCGACATCGCCGTGCTCAAGCATCTCGCGGGCGACATGGAGGTCCGGATGCGCGCTGACGAGCCCGAAGCGGTCGAACGGCTCTGGGATGTGTGCGGCCTTCCCGATTTCGAGCAACTCGGCGCCGAACATCACAGCCGCACCGTGCTCAAGCTGTGGCAATGGCGCACGCGCGGCGACGGGATGGTCGATCCCGACTGGTTCGCGCGGCGGCTCGCGCGCTTCGACGATATCGAAGGCGACATCGACCAGCTTGCGAGCCGCATCGCCGCGGTCCGCACGCTCTGCTTCATCGCGCAGCGCGGCGACTGGATCGCTGGCGGCGCGGGCTGGACCGAAGCGACGCAGGCGCTCGAATCACGCCTCTCCGATGCGCTCCACGCCGCACTGGCGCAGCGCTTCGTCGACCGGCGGCTCGCGCTGCTGTTGCGCGACGCCGGACAGCGGGGCGCCGCGCTGCCGGTGGCGGTCGGCGCCGACGGCACCGTCGCCGTCGATGGCGAGGCGATCGGCACGCTCAAGGGCTTCCAGTTCAAGGTCGATCCCGTCGCCAAGGCGAGCGACCACCGCATGCTGCTCGCGGCGGCCGAAAAGCATCTGCGCGCCGAACTCGCGCGGCGCGCGACCGCGCTTGCCGAAGGCGACGACAGCGCGCTGTCGCTCGTCGCCGATCCCGGCACCGCGCCGCGGCTCGCCTGGCACGGCCATGTCATCGCGACGCTCGCCCGCGGGCCGACGCTCGTCCAGCCCGCGATCCAGCTCGATCCCTCGCTTCGACGCCTCGACCCGCAGCAGGTTCAGGCGATCGCCGAGCGGCTGCAGCGCTTCGTCGCCGGGCAGCTCGCGCGCCACGCCGCGCCGCTCGCCGCCATGGGCGAGGCGGCGGGCGACCTGTTCACGCCGCCGCGCGTCCGCGCGCTGCTTGCCGCGCTCACCGACAACAGCGGCACGATCGCCCGCGCGGCGGTCGAGGACCAGTTGAACGCCCTGACACCCGAGGAGCGCCCGCAGCTGCGCAAGCTCGGCTTCACCATCGGCTCGCTCGATATTTTCCACCCGCTCCTGCTCAAGCCCGAAGCGGTGCGCTGGCGCGCGGCGCTGATCGCGTCGCAGCAGGGAAGCCCCGTGCCCGCACTGCCGCCGCACGGCGCGGTGTTGCAGAAGAGCGGCAATCACGCCGCGCTGACGATCGCGGGCTTCCGCCGCTGCGCCTCGGGCTGGCTGCGCATCGACATGGCCGAAAAACTGGCGCGCCAGGCACACGCCGCCCGGATGCAGGCGGCGGCGCCGCCGACCGCGCCCATCGCCCGCGCCGCCGAACATCATCACGACGATGCAGGTGCAACCGACGAGCATGAAGGCGTCGCCGCCACCCCCCCGCCCGGCTTCGTGATCGATCCCGCGCTCGCGACCTCGCTGGGGCTCGACGAAGAGACGCGCCGCGCGCTGCTCGGCAGCTTCGGCTTCCGCAGCGTCGGCGAACCGGCGCTGCAACGCTGGCGCTGGTCGGGCTTGCGCAAGGCCGCCGACAAGCGCCCGCGCCGCAAGAAGGATCGCAAGGGCAGCGACACCGCGCCGCGCGCTGCGGCCAATGGCGCCGCTCGCCGGCCGCCGGCCAACCCGGAAAAGGGCAAGCGCGGTAAGCCGGGCAAACCCCGCCCCGACACCGGGCGGCCACCGCGAACCGAGCGCCGCGGTCCGTCGCCGAACAGCCCGTTCGCGGGCCTCGCCGCGCTGCTCGCGGACGCGCGCAAGGACTGACGCGCTCATGGCGAGCCCTGGCGCCGCAGGCAGTATCCGGCTCGACAAGCTGCTGTGGTTCCTGCGCTTCGCGCGCTCGCGCAGCGTCGCGCAGGCAATGGTCGAAGCGGGGCATATCCGGCTCGACGGGCGGCGCGTGACGCGCTCGTCGTGCGCGGTCCATGCCGGCGCGACGCTGGTGCTGCCGGTCGGCGAACGCATCGAGGTGATCCGCCTCCTGTCGCTGCCACTCCGCCGCGGTCCGGCGCCCGAGGCGCAGGCCTGCTATCGGCGGCTCGACCCCGCCGCAGCGCCATCGGCTATCGGCGCCGATGGAAATGCTTTGCACGCAAAGGACGGCGATCGTCCTAATCAATGAGAGTGATTCGCAACTGTCGCTTAGCGTTGACGCACCGCCTTCACGCGGCATAGAGGCGAGCCATTGGAGAGTATGGCGGCCCGATTGCCGTCACTTGAGGGAGCCGAAAGCCCATGACCTATGTCGTCACCGATGCCTGCGTCCGGTGCAAATATATGGACTGCGTCGAGGTGTGCCCCGTCGACTGTTTCTATGAGGGCGAGAATATGCTCGTCATCAATCCGAACGAATGCATCGACTGCGGCGTATGCGAACCCGAATGCCCCGCCGAGGCGATCCTGCCCGACACCGAGAGCGGGCTTGAAAAGTGGCTCGAGGTGAACAGCAAGTTCAGCGCCGAATGGCCGAACATCACGGTCAAAAAGGAAACCCCCGCCGACGCCGACGAATATAAGGGCGTCGAGAACAAGTTCGAGACGCTCTTCTCGCCCAATCCGGGCGAGGGCGACTAACCCCGCATAGAACAATCCAGTCGGGGCGGGACTTTCCCGCCCCTTCTTTTTGCCCCCTTGAAAGAGGCCCGTTTGGCGACGATGTAGGACGGCGAAGGGGCCAGCCCGCCGGTTCTCGGCAGGGCGCTTCTATAACGAAGGACGAATTCCCAATGATCGACCCGCTCGCCGCCCTTGTTCCCGTCGTCGTCGAACAGACGAGCCGCGGCGAACGCAGCTTCGACATTTTCTCCCGCCTGCTGCGCGAACGGATCGTCTTCGTCACCGGCGAGGTCGAAGACCAGATGGCCTCGCTGATCGTCGCCCAGCTGCTCTTCCTCGAATCGGAAAATCCGAAGAAGGACATCTATATGTACATCAACTCGCCGGGCGGCGTCGTTACGGCGGGCATGGCGATCCACGACACGATGCAATATATCCGCCCGCGCGTCGGCACGGTGTGCATTGGTCAGGCGGCTTCGATGGGCAGCTTCCTGCTCGCCGCCGGCGAGCCCGGCATGCGCGTCGCGCTCACCAATGCCCGCGTCATGGTCCACCAGCCGTCGGGCGGCGCGCGCGGCATGGCGTCGGACATCGAGATCCAGGCCAAGGAAATCCTGCGCATCCGCAAGCGGATGAACGACCTTTATGTGAAATATACCGGCAAGTCGCTGAAAGAGATCGAAAAGGCGATGGACCGCGACACCTTCCTCGAAGCCGACGAGGCGAAGGAATTCGGCCTTGTCGATCATGTCTACGACCGTCGTCCGGGCCTGCCCGGCGACGATGCGCCGAAGGATGTGAGCGAGGGTCCGACGCCCTGATTCGGCAGGTTACGGCGCCTGCCCGCTCCCCTTCCCGGCTCCCGACATGCCTTCCTGCGGGAGGCTGGAGGGGAGAGCGGGCCGGCGCCGCCGACCAACGAAAAAGCCCCCGGTAACCGCGTTTCTTGACACCTGCTTTGCGCTGTGGCGCTACGCGGGACATTGAACCGATGTCACCCAATTGCCATATTGTAATTGGGTGACCGGGGGCTAGGATAAGAGAGGCGACGCCCCTTTTTGGGCCGCCATAGGATGATATATGACCAAATTGAGTGGCTCGGACAGCAAGAGCACCCTTTACTGCTCCTTCTGCGGCAAGTCGCAGCACGAAGTCCGCAAGCTGATTGCCGGGCCGACTGTTTTCATCTGCGACGAATGCGTCGAGCTTTGCAACGACATCATCCGCGAAGAAATCAAGGGCGGGATCGCCGCACGCAAGGACGGCGCGGTGCCGACGCCGCTGGAAATCTGCCAGCACCTCGATTCCTATGTGATCGGCCAGAACACCGCCAAGCGCGTGCTGTCGGTCGCCGTCCACAACCATTACAAGCGCCTCGCCAACTCGGGTCGCGGCGACGATGTCGAACTGGCAAAGTCGAACATCCTGCTCGTCGGCCCGACCGGCAGCGGCAAGACCTTGCTCGCGCAGACGCTCGCGCGTTTCCTCGACGTGCCCTTCACCATGGCCGACGCGACGACGCTGACCGAAGCGGGCTATGTCGGCGAGGATGTCGAGAACATCATTTTGAAGCTGCTGCAGGCCAGCGACTATAATGTCGAAAAGGCGCAGCGCGGGATCGTCTATATCGACGAAATCGACAAGATCAGCCGCAAGGCCGAGAATCCCTCGATCACCCGCGACGTGTCGGGCGAAGGCGTGCAGCAGGCGCTGCTCAAGCTGATGGAAGGCACGACCGCTAGCGTCCCGCCGCAGGGCGGCCGCAAGCATCCGCAGCAGGAATTCCTGCAGGTCGACACGACGAACATCCTGTTCATCGCGGGCGGCGCGTTCAGCGGCCTCGAAAAGATCATCGGCGACCGCCTGCAGGGCAAGTCGATCGGTTTCGGCGCGCATGTCGCCGGCCCCGACGAACGCCGCTCGGGCGAGGTGTTGAAGCAGGTCGAGCCGGAGGATCTGCTCAAGTTCGGCCTGATTCCCGAATTCGTCGGCCGCCTGCCGGTCATCGCGACGCTCGAGGATCTCGACGTCGATGCGCTGGTCAAGATCCTGGGCGAGCCCAAGAACGCGCTGGTCAAGCAGTATAAGAAGCTGTTCGATCTGGAGGAGGTCGCGCTGACCTTCACCGACGATGCGCTGGTCGCGGTCGCCAAGAAAGCGATCGAACGCAAGACCGGCGCACGCGGGCTGCGCTCGATCGTCGAGGCGATCCTGCTCGACACGATGTTCGACCTGCCCGACCTGACCGACGTGGTCGAGATCGTCGTCGACAAGGATGTCGTCGAGGGCCGCAAGGACCCCGTGCGCGTCTATGCCGACAAGGCGAAAGAAGCGGCCGGCGACGCCGCCTGAGTCGCACATGGGGCGCCCTTCGGGGCGCCCTTTTATGTTGCATTGCAGCAACAGTTTCCGGAAAAAACGCGCGCCTGCCTGTGGATAAAATCGGGCGCGCGACGGAAATTCGTGGTTTTTTGCTCTCCGCCCAAGGCGCGCACGCGTCCCCGCTTGCACTGTCACAATTGCTGTCACAATCGTGCCACATGCGGGCTTCAGGGGCGCTCGCAGGTCTTGGCGCGCCCCGGTTTGCGCGCCTGCCGAACGCACCACCAAAGGGGACATCCTGAAATGAAATTCCGTCACACGCTCGCCGCCAGCGTCGCGCTGATTCCGGTCGCGCTGCTTTCCACGCCGGCTTTTGCCCAGTCGACCGGCTCGGTCGACTTCGACGACGAGATCGTCGTTACCGGCTCGACCGCGCGCGACGTCGCCGGCATCCAGTCGCCCGACACGTCGAAGGCGAAGTCGGTCCTGGGCCAGGAAGTCATCGCCCGCCAGAACCCCGGCCAGACCATTCTCGACACGATCAACCTCGTTCCGGGCGTCGTCTTCACCAACAATGACGCCTATGGTTCGTCGGGCGGCCAGCTGACCATCCGCGGCTTTTCGGCCGACCGCATCAGCCTGACCTTCGACGGCGTGCCGCTCAACGATTCGGGCAACTATGCCATTTACTCGAACCAGCAGCTCGACCCCGAGCTGATCGAACAGGTCAACGTCAACCTCGGCTCGACCGATGTCGACAGCCCGACCGCCGCCGCCACGGGTTCGACCGTCAATTATCGCACGATGGTTCCGACCGAAGAATTCGGCGTCAACCTGTCTGGCTCGGCGGGCGAGTTTAAATTCTTCCGCATCTTCGGCCTCGTGAACACCGGCACCTTCACGCCGTGGGGCACGCGCGCTTTCCTCTCGGCCTCGACCGCGTCGAACGACAATCCGTTCAACAATTATGGCCGCGTCCGCAAGAAGCAGTTCAACGGCCGCATCTATCAGCCGATCGGCGCCGATGGCGACTTCGTCTCGGTCGCGGGTCACTATAACGAAAATCGCAACAACTTCTTCGGTTCGGTGTCGCTGCGCAACGACCGTGACGTTCCCTCGGGCTTCCCGCAGTCGAGCGACGACCGCGAATATGACATCAACTATCCGTGCAACACGACCGCGACGGTCACGCCGGGTGAAGCCGATGCGGCTTCGTCGTGCGGCACCGAATTCGATCGCCGCTACAACCCCTCGAACACGGGCAACATCCGCGGCGCGTCGAAGTTCACGCTGAGCGAAGGCATCACGCTGACCGTCGACCCCAGCTACCAATATGTGAAGGCTAACGGCGGCGGCACCGTCAACGCCCGCGAACGCCTGCAGGGCGGCCTTTCGGGCTATATCGGCGGACGTCCCTATTTCGGCATGGACCTGAATGGCGACGGCGACCTGCTCGACGAAGTCGCCATGCTGGCACCGAGCCAGACGCAGACGCACCGCTATGGCGTGATCGCAAACCTGCGCTGGGACATCACCGAGGGCCACACCGTCCGCATCGGTTACACCTATGACCGCGCGCGTCACCGCCAGACCGGCCAGGTCGGGCTGCTCCAGTTCAACGGCGAACCATTCGACGTCTTCCCGGTCAACGATCCGCAGACCGACGTCAGCGGCGCCGTGCTGCAGAAGCGCGATCGCCTGTCCTACGCGATGCTCAACCAGGTGTCGGGCGAATATCGCGGCGAATTCCTCGACGGCACCCTCGTCACGACGCTCGGTCTGCGCGCGCCCTTCTTCAAGCGCGACCTGAACAATTATTGCTTCACGACCAGCGATTCGGGCTTCGTCGACTGCTTCGGCAAGGACGACCCGCGCAACGCCGCATATGCGGCCGCCAACCCGACCAACTCGGACGGATCGGTGCGTCAGGGTCCGCAGCAGCGCGTCCTGAAATATGACGACATCCTCCCGAACGTCGGCCTGCTCTTCAAGCCGAGCAACCAGATGTCGGTCTTCGCCAACTATTCGAAGGGGCTGCAGGTTCCGGGCACCGACGCGCTCTATAACGCCTTCTTCTTCGAAGCCGACACGGCGTCGGCGCTTCCGAAAGCGGAAACCTCGGACAATTTCGACCTGGGCTTCCGCTATCGCAGCGGCAAGATCCAGGCGCAGCTGTCGGGCTGGTTCACCAAGTATAACGATCGTCTTGCCTCGGCCTATGACCCGGTCACCGAGCGCAACGTCTATCGCAACCTCGGCCGCGTCGACAAATATGGCGTCGACGGCAGCATCGCGTTCCAGCCGATTCCCGAACTCGCCCTCTACGCCTTCGGCTCGTGGATGAAGTCGGAAATCAAGGACGATGTCCAGTCGGGCACCTGCGATGCCGATGACATTGCCGACGACGTCCCGGGCTGCTCGGCGGTGGGCGATCCCATCTTCACGCCGACCAAGGGCAAGCGCGAAGCCGGTGCCCCCGAATATACCTTCGGCGCATCGGCGCGCGGGACGCTGGGTCCGGTCGAGCTGGGCATCACCGCGAAGCGTACCGGCGGCCGTTTCATCTACGACACCAATGTTCCGGTCGTGGCGAGCGGCGTCGAAGTCTATTCGGCGAAGACCAATGCCTACTGGCTGGTCAACCTCGATGCTCGCCTGAGCCTCGAATTCCTCGGCCTGAACGACAAGACCTTCTTCCAGCTGAACGTCTACAACCTGTTCGACGAACTCTATGTCGGCAGCTACACGAGCTCGCTGGCGCAGGGAACCTCGTCGCCGCCGTTCGCCCAGATCGGCGCACCGCGCACGGTCAGCGGCACGCTTTCGGTCGCTTTCTAAGCGATACCGAAGGACCGAAAATCGGGCGCGGGAGGCAACTCCCGCGCCCTTTTTTGTTGGATGGCGACCAATTGCGGACGTCCTTCTCTCCTCCCGCTTGCGGGAGGGGAAATCATTTCATGACCTCACCGACGGCTCCCCACCCCAAAGCCGTCGCCGGCGAGAGCGGCGCATCAGCCCGCGGCGATGCGGCGGGCGGTTTCTTGGACGAGTGCGATCATATTCGGCACGCCCTGCGTGCGGTTCGACGATAGCTGGCGCGTGAGGTCGAAGGGCGCGAGCGCCGCAGCGACGTCCATCGCCGCAACCTCGGCGGCGGGCTTGTCCTGCACTGCGGCGAGGACGAGCGCGACGATGCCCTTGGTGATCGCGGCATTGCTGTCGGCAAGGAAATGGAGCCGGCCATCGTCCTGCGGCACCGGATAGACCCAGACGCTCGCCGAACAACCGCGCACCAGCGTCGCGTCGGTCTTGAGCGCATCGGGCATCGGCTCCAGTTCGCGGCCGAGCTCGATCAGCAGGCGATAGCGATCGTCGCCGTCGAGAAAATCATATTCTTCGAAGATGTCGTCGAGGCTGCGCATGGCGGCGCCCCTCGCATGTTTGGCCGAAAGTTGGAAGGCCCTGAAACGACATCGGCCCGCTCCCCTGTCAGCCGCCGGACGGAAGGCGACTGACAGGGGAGCGGGCCGGTGCCGCGCGGTTCTGGCTGGATTAGAGGTCGACCCCCGCCGCGATCGCTTCCAATTTGCGCAGCCGTTCCTTGAGGTCGGCGATCTCGATCCGCGACCCGGCGTTCGGGACGCCATGGTCCTGCGGCGCCGGGGCGTGCCCCGCGGCCAGCTCCTCACGCTTGAGCTGGATCCAGTCGCGCCAGCCGCGCAGCGCGACGAGGCTGACGATGCTCAGCGCGGTGAGCGCGACCGCCGCGGCAGTGAAGTCGGGAGTG
Source organism: Sphingopyxis sp. JAI108 (assembly GCF_013410105.1). Lineage (GTDB taxonomy): Bacteria > Pseudomonadota > Alphaproteobacteria > Sphingomonadales > Sphingomonadaceae > Sphingopyxis > Sphingopyxis chilensis. Next base: position 410,706 of record NZ_JACCCJ010000001.1, on the reverse strand, counting down.
ATGAAAGCCATGAGCGTTGCTCCTTTTCCGGCGTTCAGATCTTGCTGCTGTCGCGCAGCTTCTCGATTTCCTGGTCGAGCGTGACGGCGCGATTATTGTCGGTGGCGATGCGTTCGAGCACCTGGATGCGGTCCTTGAGTGCGCGGATCTCGGCCTGCAGCGCCTTGGTCTCGCCGTCGTTGCCGGCGACATAATCATGACCGTGGCGGTCGCGGCGGATGCCGTGCTTGGCGCGGATGATGCTGCCGACCGTCACGATGAGGACGATGCCGATGACCATTTCAAACGGGCCCATGGGGAGGTTCCTTTCCTGTTTCTCTTATCGTTGCGTCAGTTGAGCGGAGCGTCGCGCAGCTTTTCGATCTCGTCGGCGACATCAATTCCCTTGTCGGTAACGATGCGCTCGAGCACGCGGACGCGGGCCTCGAGCCGTTCGGTGTGCGCCGCATATTGGGCCGCCTTTTCCGCCGTCTCGTTGGTGATCGCCTTGAACTGCCGTTCCTTGAACTTCAGGTGGCGCTCATAGGCGGCGTAGCCGATACCGAGCGTCACGGGCAGTCCGACGACGATCAGGAGGATGACGATGGCTTCCATGGTTGCTCTCCTCAGTTCGCCGGGCGCCGCAGCGCCTCGATTTCGTGGCTCAGCCGGTGGCCCTCGTCGGTGACGATGCGCTCGATCACCGCGAGGCGATCCTTCACCGAGCCGAGCTCGGCGCGCAGCTGGGCATTTTCCTGGCTGATCAGCTTGACGCGTTCCATCGCCTCGTCGCTGGTCTTGGGATAGACCGCCTTGCCCCAGCTGTTTTCGAGCGGATAGCCGTTCTTGACGCGGAGCCAGGTGGTGAAAACCCAGCCACCGACCCCGGCCAGGCCGACGATCGCGGCGACGGGGGCAACGGCGTTCAGCACATCGAGATTCATCGTCTTCTTCCTCTCAGCGCAGGCGGTCGATCTGGTCGGCGAGCTGCGCCGCCTTCCCGCCCTCTTCGGTCGCGATGCGTTCGAGCACCGAGATCCGCTCTTCCAATCGGCTGACCTGCCCCGCCAGCTTGGCGTTGTCATCGGTCAGCAGGGCGATTTTTCGATCAGCGTCGGGGTCGGTTCGATGAACCGTGCCGCCCCATTCATTCTCAACGGGATAGCCGTGCTTGGCGCGGATCCAGGTGGTGAACATCCAGCCGCCGATCGACAGGGCGATGATGGCGAGGACGAAAGTGGTGCCACCGAAATTCATGAAACGTCTCCCTGTTGCTTCTCAGCCGCTGCTCAGCGCAGGCTTTCAATCTCGTCGGCGAGCCGGCGGTTGTGGCTGGTGTAGTAAAGTTCGATGTCGGCGAGCCGACGGTCGATGTCGCGGAAGCGCGACTTGATGTCGCGGGTCGATGCGGTCGGGTTGCTCCGCACACCCTGCCAGAATTTCGCTTCCTCGGTCGAGCCATAGAGCGCGAACGGCTTGGGCGTGCCCATCCAGGCGACCATCCAGTATGCGATCAGCGTCCAGGGGAAACCGCCCATCAGGGTCAGGAGGACCGCGCCGACGCGAACCCAGAGGACGTCGATCCCGCTATAATCCGCTATCCCTGCGCACACGCCGCTCCATTTGGCGTTCTGCTTGTCGAGGTAGAATTTGGTGCGGCTGGCAGACATCTCAGTTCCTCCGGTTTGTCATGTTTTCGAGCTGCGCCAGTTCTTCATCGCTGCGTACCGCGGGGCGGAAGTCGGGATGATCGGCGCTGATGATGCGTTCGACGGTGTGCAGGCGGTTTTCGAGCCGCCGCGCGGTATCGTAAAGTTCGTCGAGCAGCTGTTCATCTTCTCCGGTCAGCGTCTTGGCCTGTTTCCACTTGGTGATGTAGTGGAGGATCAGCCAGGGCAGACCGAGGAAGAGCGTTCCGATGACGATCGGGACGATGATGACTTCTTCCATCGGTCCGGCTCCTTATTGCTTGCTGGCCTGGGCCGCCTTCAGTGCGGCGAGTTCGTCGGCGACCTTGTCGGCGGCCTGCAGCTCGGCGATCTCTTCGTCGAGCGACTTCTTGTAGCCGAGACCCAGCGCATCGGCGCGGCCTTCGGCTTCGTCGACGCGGCGTTCGAGGATTTCGAAGCGCGAGAAGGCATCTTCGACCCGGTCGCCGTTGGTCATCTCGCGCAGCTTGTAGCGGTTCTCCGCGCTTTCGAGGCGGTTGACGACGCTCGACTGGCGCGCGCGGGCTTCGCTGAGCTTCTTCTGAAGCTTGGCGATATCGGCTTCATAGCCGGTCAGCGCGTCGTCGAGGACGGCGATCTCGGCCTTGAGGCGCTCCGCCATGTCGCCGGCCTTCTGCTTTTCGACGAGCGCGGCGGTGGCGAGGTCTTCGCGGTCTTTCGACAGCGCGAGTTCGGCCTTTTCCTTCCAGCTGTCCTGCAGGCTTTCGAGCTTGGCGATGTGGCGGCGCATCTCCTTCTGGTCCGCGATGGTGCGGGCGGCGGAGGCGCGGACTTCGACGAGCGTTTCGTTCATCTCGAAGATGATCTGGCGGATCATCTTTTCCGGATCCTCGGCCCGGTCGAGCAGGTCGGTGACGTTGGCGGCGATGATGTCGCGGGTTCGTGAGAAAATACCCATTTGAAACTCCTGTCGAAAACTTGAGACCATTGTCTGTTTTTTAAAAAGGCTGGTGCCGGGGCGGGGCAAGGGGGGAGAGTGCCCCGGCACCAGTGCCGGTCAGGCCATCGGGCTGACCGCCGGGGTCGAAGCAGCACCGACCAGGCCGACAACCGGAAGGCCGGCGGCGTTGGCGGCAGTGGCAGGATAGTCGATCGCACCGACGAGGACGGCCAGCGCACCCACCGCGCTGAACGCGAAAGTAGCGGCCTGGGCAATCTTCGTTTTCATCGATTCAACCTTCCTGTTTGCTGCACCGGAGCGCGTTGCGCCGGTTCGCTGATATCTTTGCAGGAGCCGTGCCAATTGCTGAAAACGGCAGAAAAACGGGAAACTTGACGCGTAATTCGCCATCCCGCCCGATTTGCCTTGCCAATGAACGGGAAAATTTGCCAATGATTGGGAATGGAGCGCGAAACGCAATTCATCGGCCAGTCGGCGGCCTTCCAGGATGCGGTCGAACGCGCGAGCCTCGCGGCGTCGCTCGACCGCCCGGTGCTCGTGATCGGCGAGCGCGGGACGGGCAAGGAACTGATCGCCGAGCGCCTCCACCGCCTGTCGACGCGCTGGGATCGTCCTTATGTGATCATGAACTGCGCCGCGATGCCCGAGACGCTGATCGAAAGCGAGCTGTTCGGGCACGAAGCCGGCGCCTTCACGGGCGCGACGCGCAGCCGCGCCGGCCGGTTCGAGGAAGCCGACGGCGGCACGCTGTTCCTCGACGAGCTCGCGACGATGTCGATGGGCGCGCAGGAGCGCCTGCTCCGCGCGGTCGAATATGGCGAAGTCACACGCGTCGGCGCCTCGCGCCCGATCCGCGTCGATGTGCGCATCGTCGCCGCGACGAACGAGCATCTGCCCGCGCTGGTCGACGACAATCGCTTCCGGGCCGACCTGCTCGACCGCCTGTCGTTCGAGGTCATCACCCTGCCCCCCTTGCGCGCGCGCGAAGGCGATATCGAGGTGCTCGCCACCTATTTCGGGCAGCGGATGGCGGCGGTGATCGGCTGGGACGAATGGCCCGGCTTCGGCCCGCGCGCGCTCGCGGCGATGGAGGGACACGACTGGCCGGGAAATGTCCGCGAGCTGAGGAACGTCATCGAGCGCGCCATCTATCGCTGGGCCGACCCGTCGAAACCGGTCGACGCGCTGAGCTTCGACCCCTTTGCCAGTCCGTGGCAGCCCGCGGTGCGGGGCGTAAAGGCTGAACCCGCGAAAGCCGCCGCGACCAACGGCGCCGCGTCCGCCCCCGCCGCGTCGTCGCTGGGGCCGGGGCCGGTCAGCGACCTGCGCGCTGCGGTCGATGGCTATGAAAAGGCGATCCTCGCCGATACGATGGCGCGCTGCCGCTTTAACCAGAAGGTCGCGGCCGAGGCGCTGGGGCTGAGTTACGACCAGATCCGCCACGCGCTGAAGAAGCATGGGCTGAATCAGTAGCATCGAATTGACCCTCCCTGTGGCGAAGCCATGGGGAGGACCGGACTACCCCCCCGGCAACTGGCTATTCAGCGACTCGATCACCGCATCCTGCGTCGACACGAGGTCGGCGAGACGCTCGCGCAGCGCATAGATTTCGGGCAGGCCGTCGACCTGCTCCTCGACGCTGCGGTCGAGGTAGAGGCGATCGATGTCGGCGAGCGCCACCGTCAGCGGCGCGCGCGCCGCGACGAGGCGCGAGATCGCCTGCTGCCCGACGACCCAGCGTTCGCTTGCGACGGACGCCCCCGCAGCGGCCGAAACCGCCGACGCCGTCGCAGCCCGTTCGGCAGCGAACGCCTGCTGGCCCGCGGCCCCATCCGCTTCCCACCGCTGGAGCCGTCCAGCAAGGTCGGTAGGCAGCGGTCCTGGCGGCGCAACGACGATCGCGGGCGGCGCGACATCGAATCGCCCCTCAACCGCACGCTTCGCAAGCGAGGGCCCATCGTTGGCCTGCGTACCGGCACAGGCGGGTAGCGACAGGAACAGCGGGGCAAAAAGAAAGGCGCGCTTCATCGCCGCCCCTGATATGGGCGCGCCGACGGCGCAGCAAGCACCGAATCGGTGGCACGCGCGATAATCGGTGCGGCCCCGCGCATTTGGATGAAAAGCACGGGATTTGGCGGTTGACAGCGACGACTTGGCTCGCTAGTGGCGCTGACTTTCCCGCATGCCGGAAAATCGCCTGCTCTGGCGGGTGACTGGCAGCGCGGGTGTTCTAGTTTCTGATTGGATGGAAGACCATGTTCGCAATCGTGCGCACGGGCGGCAAGCAGTATCGCGTCGCCGCTGGAGACAAGATCGCCGTTGAAAAGATCGACGGCGAAGCCGGCGACACCGTGTCGCTGGGCGACATCCTGCTGGCCGGTGACGGCGGCGACGTGAAGAGCGCCGACGGCCTCGTCGTTTCGGCCGAGATCATCGCCCAGACGCGCGGCGAAAAGGTCATCGTCTTCAAGAAGCGCCGCCGGCACAATTACCGTCGTCGCAACGGCCACCGCCAGTCGCTGACGCTGCTGCGCATCCTCGCCGTCGGCGATGCCAAGAAGGCCGCGCCGAAGAAGGAAGCCGCTCCGAAGGCAGAGGCCGCTCCGGCTGCCGAAGCCAAGGCTGCGCCCGCCAAGGAAGCTGCACCGGCGAAGGAAGCCGCGCCCAAGAAGGCCGCTGCCCCGAAGACCGAAGCCGCTGCCGAAAAGGCCGCACCCGCCAAGAAGCCCGCTGCCAAGAAGGCAGCCCCCAAGAAGGAAGCCTGAGCGCGGCAACGCGGCTCGGCCCTTCGAAAACGAATTAAGGAGCATCAGTCATGGCACATAAGAAAGCAGGCGGTTCTTCGCGCAACGGTCGCGACTCAGCCGGCCGCCGCCTTGGCGTGAAGAAGTTCGGCGGTCAGGAAGTGATCGGCGGCAACATTATCGTGCGCCAGCGCGGCACCAAGGTGTACCCGGGCGCCAACGTCGGCATGGGCAAGGACCACACGCTGTTCGCCACCGCGGACGGCCATGTCCGATTCCACGACGGCAAGCTCGGCCGCAAATATGTATCGGTCGACATGATGGCCGAAGCCGCCGAATAAGGACGATCGCTGACGGGTCGTCCACCAGGGATGACCCGGAGCTGTCCTTTCCGCCTCACGCGGAAACAAGGTTCGAAAAGAGGGAGACGGGTCACCCCGGACTCCCTTTTTTCTTGTCCGAAATCCGTCGCTTGAGACGGCCGGGCGCGAAAACTGGGCCTTCCATCTCCCTCCATATCGAATGTCGTCAAAGCGTCACCATCTGGCGCCAAGGCGACAGGCATTGGGAGTTTGAAAAGATGTTCGCGCGTACCGAAAGACTGTTGCTGCGGCCCGGCTGGCTCGAAGACGCCCCCGCGCTCGCCCGTGCGATCGGCGAAGAGGTGGTGGTCCGCAATCTCGCGACCGCGCCCTGGCCCTATGGCGAGGCGCAGGCGCAGGAATTTCTGTCGAAGCCGATCGATCCCGATCAGCCGCGTTTCCTGATCTTCGCCCGTACCGGCGGCGCACCGCGCCTCGTCGGCGGCTGCGGCATTTCGTCGGGCCCGGAAGGCGAACTCGAAATGGGTTACTGGATCGCGCGGCCCTATTGGGGTCTCGGCTTCGCGACCGAGGCCGGCCGCCAGCTGCTCCACATCGCGCGCGCGATGAACCTGCCGAAGCTGTCGGCGGGCCACTTCCTCGACAATCCCGCGTCGGGGGCCGTGCTGCGCAAGCTGGGCTTTCGCCCCACCGGCAAGGTCGCGCAGCGTTACAGCCTCGCGCGCGGCGGCGAAGCGGCCTGCGCGCTGTTCGAGGAAGGCGACTCCGATGCCGATGGCGGCGTCACCCCGATGCGAAGCCGCATCGGGGTGGACGAGGATTTCCGCGAGGAATTGCGCCTGATGGCAGCATGAGCGCGCCCCTCCCGCTTGCGGGAGGGGCCGTCGCTTACCCCCGCATCTTGTTCACCATGCCCATGATGTCGTCGAGCGGATTGCCGTCGCCGTCCATGTCGAGCATCTTGCCCAGACCGCCCAAGCCGCCGCCGAAACCGCCGGCGGACGGGGCCGCGCCGCCGCCCATCGCGCCGCCGAGGACATTGCCGAGCATGCCGCCGAGGCCGCCGCTCGCACTGGCCGCACTCCCTTGGCCGCTCTGCTTCGCCATATAGCCCGCGACCATCATCGCCAGCATCGGCAGCATCTGCTTGAGCAATCCCGAGTCGATCCCGGTCTGCGCCGCCGCCTGTCCGGCGACCGTGCGGCTGACATCCTTCGACCCGAAAATCTGGCCGAGCACGTCGTTGCCCTGGCTCACCGGCGTCGGCTGCGACCCGAGCACCGAGTCGAGCAACCCGCCGCCGCCGAGCTGGCCGAGCAGCCCGCCCAGCCCTTCGACTCCGCCGCCGCCTTGTGCCTGTTTCTTGAAACCGCCGAGAATCGCGGGAAGCAGCGCGTCGGCGCCCTGTTTCGCCGTCGCAGGCGGGATGCCCAGCTCCTTCGCCATCGATTCGATGCCGCCGGCCTGCGCCAAAATGTCGGTCAGATTCATGGATCATACTCCCGCTGCGGCGCCGATCGGACCGCGCCGATGTCCGTCAGTATAGCAGCGGCCGGGATAAGGAGGAGTCGTCATTTGGCTGTCATTCTCAACTGCATAGTCCTAGCCTGCGACCGTGCGACTCGCCTCTCGGTGAAGCGCCGTGGTCTCTAGTGGGAGCTACACAATGAGCATTTTCGGCAAGATCAAGGACGCCATTTTCGGCAAGAAGGCCGTCGCCGCGGAACCCGCCGCCCCGGCCGCGCCCAGCCCCGTCGGCACCGCGCTCGACGCCGCGACACAGGCCATGGCGGCCGCCGCGGCGGCGCCGGTCGACGTCGATGCGATCCTTACCGCCGAGGCGGCGAAGGCCGGGCAGGACCTCAACTGGCGCACGTCGATCGTCGACCTGATGAAGCTGCTCGGCATCGATTCGAGCCTCGCCAACCGCAAGGAGCTCGCGCAGGAACTCGGCTATACCGGCGATCTCGACGGCAGCGCCGAAATGAACATCTGGCTGCACAAGGCGGTGATGCGCGAACTCGCCGCGAACGGCGGCAAGGTGCCCGCAGACCTTACCGACTGATAGACGGTCGATAATTTTCGACGGGGGTCGGGAAGGCAGAGGCTTTCCCGGCCCCTTTTCGTTGACCGGCGCGCCCGCCCGCCTAGACAGGTTTCAACAGAAACAAGTCGCAGGGAGCCGCCAGTGCAACATCCGCTTTCCACCCCCGTCAGCCGCCGCCACACGCTAGCCGCGCTCGGTGCGGGCTCCGCCGGGCTCGCCATCGCCGGTCCCGCCGCGGCGCTGCAGAACGCGCCCGGGAGCGATGCGCAGCAACTGCTCGACTCGGTCGCCGACAATCTGCTCGCGAAATCGCCCGAGGGCGCGACCTCGCTCGGCATCGACACCGGCGCGCGCGCAGCGATGCGCGGACAGCTCGGCGACCGTTCGGCGGCGGGCGTGCAGGCGCTCGCCGACACGCTGAAGGCCGATGTCGCGCGCGTCCGCGCCTTCGACAAGGGCGGGCTGGGCCATGCGACGCGCACCAGCCTAGCGGTGGTCGAAAGCGCCTATGACGTCGCGCTCGCGGGCTTTGCCCTCCCCTATGGCGACGTCGCGGTCGGCGGGTGGCGCAACACGCCCTATGTCGTGATCCAGAATGTCGGCGCCTATCTCGACATTCCGAAATTCCTCGACAGCGACCATCCGGTGAAAAGCTCGGCCGATGCCGAAGCCTATCTCGCGCGCCTCAATGCCTTTCCGGGCGTGCTCGACGGCGAAACCGAGCGGCTGAAGGCGGCCGGCGGACAGGGGCTGGTCGCCCCCGCCTTCCTGATCGACAAGGCGGTGAAGCAGATGGAGGCGACGGTCGCCGACGCGAAGGCGGGCGGGTCGATGGTCGAAAGCCTCGTCCGCCGCACCGGCGACGCGAAGATCGCCGGCGACTGGAACGCGCGCTCGGCAAAGATCGTGCAGGGTCCGGTCGCCGCGGCGCTCGAACGGCAGCTCGCCGAACTGAAAACGCAGCGGCCGAAAGCGACGATGGACGCCGGCATGTGGGCGCGGCCCGGCGGCGACGAATGGTATGCGTGGGGCCTCCGCGCCTCGACGACGACGCGCATGACCCCCGACGAAATCCACGCGATGGGCCGCGAAGAACTCGCCGAACTCCACGGCCGGATGGACCCGATCCTCAAGAAACTCGGCTACACGCAGGGCAGCGTCGGCGACCGCATGAACGCGCTCGCCCAAGATCCCAAATATAAATTCCCCGACAATGATCAGGGGCGTGCCGAGATCACCGCCTATATCCAGACCTGGCTCGGCAAGATCCGCGCCGAGCTGCCGCGCGCCTTCCGCACGCTGGTCAAGGGCAATGTCGAGGTGAAGCGGCTGCCGCTGGCCGAGGAACCCGGCGCGCCCGCGGCCTATGGCGGCGCGGGGTCGATCGACGGCAGCATCCCGGGACGCTTCTGGATCAACCTGCGCACCACCGAATTGCACAGCAAATATTCGCTGCCCGATCTGACGATGCACGAGGCGATCCCGGGCCACGCCTGGCAGGGCGAATATGCGCATTCGATGCCGCTCATCCGCACCATGCTGGCGTTCAACGCCTATAGCGAAGGCTGGGCGCTCTATGCCGAGCAGCTCGCCGACGAGCTTGGCCTCTACGACGATTTCGAGGTCGGGCGGCTCGGCTATCTCCAGTCGCTCGCCTTTCGCGCGTGCCGCCTCGTCGTCGATACCGGCATCCACGCCAAGCGCTGGACGCGCGAGCAGGGGGTCGACTTTTTCGTCAAGGAAAACGGCTCGAACCCGCTCGAGGTCGCGAGCGAGGTCGACCGCTATTGCAGCTGGGCAGGCCAGGCTTGCGGATACAAGGTCGGGCACAGCGAGATCGTACGGCAGCGCGGGCTCGCGCAAAAAGCGTTGGGGCCGAAATACGACCTGCGCGACTTCGATGATGTGGTGGTCAAGGGCGGCAACGTCCCGCTCGACGTGCTCGCGCAGAATGTCGATGAATATGTGAAGGGGGCGAAGGGCTGATGCGGCGCGCCAACATGCACGCGTGGCTCGGCGCGTTGATCCTCGCCAGCACGCCGGCCGCTGCTGCCGACAGCGCGGACACGTCGCACGTCGCAATCACCACGGCCGACGTCGACCGCTTCTTTCGGCTCTATGACGACCCGGCGCTCGCCGCCGACCCCGACGTTCTGGCGGCGCGCTATCTTGCCACCCCGTCGCCCGGGCTCGCCGAGTTCATGGCGCTGCGCCGGATCACCCCCGAACGGCTCGCGAAGGCGCTGCGCGAAAAGCCCGGCGTGTTCCAGGGCGCGCGCGATTGCGCCGGCAAGCTCGACGATGTCCGCCCGCGGCTGGTCTCTGCGACCGACCGGCTCGCAGAGCTCTATCCGGCGGCCCAATTCCCGCCGATCACGATCGCCATCGGCCGCGCGTCGAGCGCCGGCGTCGGCAACGCGCAGGGGGTTTACATCGGCCTCGAATCGCTGTGCATGGCGAAATTCATCGAGGCCGACGACACGGATCGCTTCGTCCATGTCATCGCGCATGAATATGTCCATGTGCAGCAGCCGCTCGCGCAGGTCGAGGACCGCGACGAAACGGTGCTCCGCGCCGCGCTGGTCGAGGGGGCAGCGGAATTTGTCGCCGAACGGATGACCGGGTCGGTCGCCTATCCGCTGCTCCACCAATGGGCAAAGGGACGCGAGAAGGAGCTGGAGACCGCCTTCCTTGCCGAGAAGGACGGCAAGGCGCTCGAATCGCGCTGGCTGTACAACCAGCGGGGCACCGACGGCTGGCCGGGCGATCTTGGTTATTGGGTCGGCTATCGCGTCGCCAAGGCCTATTACGACCGTGCACCCGACAAGAAGGCGGCGATCAAGGCGATCATCGAGATGGAGGATCCGGCAGCCTTCCTTGCGGAAAGCGGGTGGACGCCGGGGATGACGCTTTAAGAGGCTTCCAGCCCCCATCTTCCGGGCAAGGGTCCGAGATCCGGCTCGACGAACTGCCGCCGCGCTTCCACGGAAAACAGTCGTTCGCGGCTGTAGAAGCGCAGCGGCCAGTCGCGGCGCCCCATATCGGACAGCAGCAGCGCGTTGACCCGCTCGGCCAAGTCCGTTTCCGCTGTTTGTGCGAGAAACAGGCGAACGCCCGCGACATAGGCACGCGTAATGCTGTCGTGATAACCCTGTGTGTCGTCGTTCACCCCGCCGACGCTTTCGTTGAAACGGCGGATGACGCCCGCGATCTCGGCATCGACGTCGATGTCGCGGCGCTCGGTCAGCAACCAGAGGCAAGCGCCGAGATGCGCCTCGTGCGTCCACGCCTCGCGCGGCAGGGCACACGCGAGCAAGCCTTCCCCGATCGCGCGGATTTCGGAGTCGCGCTCGAACAGGCGCGGGGTATATTCGGTAGTCATTTTCCGGTCCTTCCGGGTGAATGAGCACCCGGAAGAGATCCGGGTCCATTATGCCGCGACCGCCGCCTGCGGCGCGGCCTGGCGGACGCCTTCGTCCACATGCTCCGCGAATTGCGCGAAATTGTCGATGAATTGGCCGACCAGCGTTTGCGCGGTGCGGTCATAAGCCGCCTTGTCGGCCCAGGCTTCGCGCGGATCGAGCAGCGCCGTATCGACGCCGGGAACCGCGACGGGGACCATGAAGCCGAAATTGGGGTCCTTGCGGAATTCGGCATCGTTGAGGCTGCCGTCGAGCGCGGCGTTGAGCAGCGCGCGCGTCGCCTTGATCGGCATGCGTTTGATGCCGTCCATCGTCGCCATGCCGCCGGTCCAGCCGGTGTTGACGAGCCAGCACTGAACCCCGCCCTTGGCGATACGCTCCTTGAGCAAATTGCCATAGACTGACGGATGGCGCGGCATGAAGGGCGCGCCGAAGCAGGTCGAGAAGGTCGCCTCGGGCTCCGTCACGCCGATCTCGGTCCCCGCGACGCGCGCGGTATAGCCCGAGAGGAAATGATACATCGCCTGGTCGGCGGTGAGCTTCGCGATCGGCGGCAACACGCCATAGGCATCGGCGGTGAGCATGATTATCGTCTGCGGCACCGGGCCCATATTCTGTTCCGACGTGTTCGGGATGAAGTCGATCGGATACGAACCGCGGCTGTTCTCGGCGAGGCTCGCGTCGTCGAAGTCGAGTTCGCGCGTCGCGGGATCCATCACGACATTTTCGAGTATCGTGCCGAAACGCTTGGTCGTCGCGAAAATCTCGGGCTCGGCCTCGGGCGAGAGGCGGATCATCTTGGCGTAGCAGCCGCCCTCGAAGTTGAAGACGGCGGTGTCCGACCAGCCATGCTCATCGTCGCCGATCAGCGTGCGCGAAGCGTCGGCCGACAGCGTGGTCTTGCCGGTGCCCGAAAGGCCGAAGAAGACGGCGGTGTCGCCCTTGGGCCCGATGTTCGCCGAGCAGTGCATCGGCATGACACCCTTTACGGGGAGCAGATAGTTTAGGATGCCGAACACCGACTTCTTCATCTCGCCGGCATATTGCGTGCCGCCGATCAGGATCAGCTTTTCGGTGAAATTGACCGCGATCACCGTTTCGCTGCGCGTGCCATGCTTCGCCGGGTCGGCGCGGAAGCTGGGCAGGTCGATGATCGTATATTCGGCCGCGAAGCTCGCCAGCTCCCCGGCCGTCGGGCGGCAGAGCAGGGTGCGAATGAACTGGCTGTGCCAGGCGAATTCGGTGATGACCTGCACGCCGACGCGATGTTCCGCCTGCGAGCCGCCGAACAGCTGCTGGCGATAGAGGCGCGGACGCTCGGCGAGGTGCGCGAGGAAATCGGCCTTGAGCGCCGCGAAATGATCGGGGGTCATCGGGACGTTCGTCTTGCCCCACCAGATGGTGTCGGCGGTCTCGGCGTCCTGGACGATGAACTTGTCCTTGGCGCTACGGCCCGTGTGCTTGCCCGTCTGGACGACGAGCGGACCGTCCTTGGCGAGCCGGCCTTCATCGTGGCGCACCGCATCCTCGATCAGCGCCGACGTGCCCCAGTTTTCGGCTACATCCGCCTTTGTCTCGACGGTGTCGCTGCCGATCACAACCTTGGTCATTTGCTTCGCCTTTCCTTGTCGGGCATCGCCGTTGCATACCTATGCAATACGTAGCGCGCTAATGGGCTGGCCCGCATCTACATGGGTGCCGACGTGTCCGCCGATTCCGAAATCCCGGCCGCGTTAGCGAGGGCAAAGGCGGAGGTCAAAAGATTAACGTGGCGCAGTGCAGCATGTGCGACGGGCGTATGGCGGGGGGAACCGGTGGCAATGCGCGCGCGGTTGTCGCTGGCCGCCGGATAGGCTAATCGCTCAATCGGAGCCCCGCCCAACGGAAAGAGCATGACGGCAACCATCGCGTTGGTCGACGATGACCGCAATATCCTGCAATCCCTGTCCATCGCGCTGCAGGCCGAAGGCTTCGTCACCCGCGTCTATTCGGACGGCGAGGCGGCGTTGAAGCCGCTGATCGATAATCCGCCCGACCTGGCCGTCTTCGACATCAAGATGCCGCGCATGGACGGGCTCGAACTGCTCCGCCGCCTGCGCGAGAAAAGCCAGCTGCCCGTCATCTTCCTGACCAGCAAGGACGACGAGATCGACGAGGCGTTGGGCCTCGCGATGGGAGCCGACGATTATATCGCCAAACCCTTTTCGCAGCGCCTCGTCATCGCGCGCATCCGGGCGATCCTGCGCCGCGTCGAGCTCAACCGCAGCGCGCCGAGCGAGGACGACGAGCCCGTCGCCGAACCGATCACGCGCGGGCGGCTACAGATGGACCCCGCGCGCCACAAGGTCGCGTGGGACGGCAAGGATGTCACGCTGACCGTCACCGAATTCCTGATCCTCGAAACGCTCGCGGCGCGTCCGGGCATCGTGCGCAGCCGCAACCAGTTGATGGACGCCGCCTATCAGGACGACGTCTATATCGACGACCGCACGATCGACAGCCACATCAAGCGTCTGCGCCGCAAGTTCCGCGAGGTCGACCCCGAGTTCGACGCGATCGCGACCCTCTATGGCGCAGGATATCGCTTTGCCGATGAAAGCTGACGACTTGAAAGCCGACGCGAGCATCGCCGAGCAGGAGGAATCGCCGCTCGTCTGGTCGGCGCGCTGGTCGCTGACCACGCGCATCCTGGCGGTCAACATCCTCGCCGTCGCGCTGCTGGCGGGCGGCTTCTATTATCTCGACACCTATCGCAGCCGGCTGGTCGACACGCGCATCGAGGTGATGAAGGACCAGCTCGCCATGCTCGACAGCGCGCTCGAAGCCGCGCGGCCCGACCAGCGCGCCACCCTGATCAGCGAATTCACCGCGGCGACCGAATCGCGGCTGCGCTTCTACGGCGCCGACGGGCGACGCCTGTCCGACAGCTTCGCAAGCGGGCCACCGACCTACACGCTGCGCGATCCCGAGCTGCAACCGTGGAAACGCGATGCGGCGCGCGCGATGGACCGCGGCATCGACTGGATCGTCGGTGCGCCGAGCTATCCCGATTTCGAGGAACCGCGCGTCGACCGCGCGCAATCGTGGCCCGAGGTGATCGACGCACAGCGGAGCGGCCTCGCGGCGAGCCGCTTCCGCTATGCCCCCGAACGCACGCCGCTGCTGAGCGCCGCGCGCGTCGTCGATCTCGAAACGCCGCAGACGGTGTTGATGACGCTCAACGCGCGCGACATCACGCGGACGGTGCGCGCCGAACGTTTCCGGCTCGCGGTGGTCATCCTCGTCGTGCTGATGACATCGGTGCTGCTCTCGCTCTTCCTCGCGCGCACGATCGTTCGGCCCCTGCGGCGCCTCGCGCGCGCGGCGGTGCGCGTCCGCCTCGGCCGCGCCCGCGAGGTCGTCGTCCCGCGCCTGCCGAGTCGCCGCGACGAGATCGGCACGCTCGCGCGCGCGCTTTCGGACATGACGCAAGCCCTTCGTGAACGCATCGACGCGGGCGAGCATTTCGCCGCCGATGTGACGCACGAACTGAAGAACCCGATCGCCTCGGTCCGCTCGGCGATCGAGGGGCTGGGCCGCGTCACGAGCGACGAGCAGCGCGCGCAACTGCTCCGCATTGCCGACGAGGACGTCCGGCGCCTCGACCGGCTGGTCAGCGACATCAGCGAGGCGAGCCGCGTCGATGCGCAGCTGTCGCGCGCGCTGTTCGAGCCCGTCGATGTCGGCATCATGATCGAATCGATGCTCGCCTCGCGCGCCGCGCGCGTCGAGGCGGGCGCGCCGCACCCGCGCGTCGCCTTCGCGCGCCCGCGCAAGGGAACCACGGTGGTGATGGGCGACGGCCACCGGCTCGAGCGGGCGATCGACAATGTCATCGACAATGCGATCAGCTTCTCGCCGGCGGACGGCCTCGTCTGCGTGTCGGCGACGCGGCTCGGCGACGAGGTGCATGTCAAGGTCGACGATGACGGTCCCGGAATCGAGCCCGCACAGCGCGACGCCATTTTTCGCCGCTTTCACAGCGAGCGCCCGTCGGGCGAGGCGTTCGGCCGCCACAGCGGCCTCGGCCTCGCGATCGCGCGGACGATCGTCGAGGGGCACAGCGGGACGATCAGCGCCAAGGATCGCGACGACGGCAAACCCGGCGCCAGCCTGCTGATCACGCTACCGGCGCGCGAGGGTGGGCAGGAGGCGGCCTGACGCCCCCGCATCCTATCGCCTTGCGGCACCGCTTCGGCGCCGGTAAGCCTTGCGCCATGCTTCCGAGCCGGACCAGAACCGAAATCGTCAATATCCATGCGAGCTGCGTCGCCGCGGGCAATGGCGGCGTGTTGATCCTCGGCAATTCGGGGCAAGGCAAGTCGGACCTCGCGCTGCGGCTGATCGACCGCGGCGCCAGGCTGGTTGCCGACGACCGCTGCGATATCTGGTTCGAGCGGGGCCGCCTGTGGTGCCGCCCGCCCGAGACGCTCGCAGGCAAGCTCGAGGTGCGCGGGATCGGGATTATCGAACGGCCCTGGACGGCGCCGGTGCCGCTCGCGCTCGCGGTGCGGCTGTCCGACCGCTACGACCGCATGCCCGCGGTGGGTCAGGTCGAGACGGTGGCGGGCCACCCGCTTCCCGCGCTGTTGCTGTCGGCATTCGAGGCGTCGGCCCCGATCAAGATCCTGCTTGCGCTTGAACGGCTGGCACCCGCCGCATGAGCGAGAACGCCGAATCGCGCTTGCTGCTGGTGACCGGCCTGTCGGGCGCGGGCAAGTCGACCGTGCTCAAGGTGCTCGAGGATCTGGGTTGGGAAGTCGTCGACAACCTCCCCCTCGCGCTGCTCGAAACGCTGATCGACGCGCCCGTCAAGCGCGGCGAGGCGGGGCGCCCGCTCGCGATCGGCATCGACAGCCGGAGCCGCGGCTTCCGTCCCGCGCTGCTCGTGCGGCGGATCAAGGAATTGCGCGAGAGCGGCCGCCGCGACATCCAGACTTTGTTCCTCGACTGCGCGGGCGCCGAGCTCGAACGCCGCTTTTCCGAAACGCGGCGCCGCCACCCGATGGCCGAGGACCGCCCCGCCGCCGACGGGATCGCGCGCGAGCGCGAGATGATGGAGCCGCTCCGCCGCTGGGCCGAGCATGTCGTCGACACGACCAACTACAGCAGCAACGACCTGCAACAGGAAATCCGCCAGCGCTTCGGCGACGCGGAAGAAGGCGAGCCGGTGCTCAACGTCATGAGCTTCGGCTTTGCGCGCGGCCTGCCCCGCAACGCCGACCTGGTGTTCGACATGCGCTACCTGCGCAACCCGCATTGGGATCCGAAGCTCAAGCCCGGCACCGGACTCGATGCCGATGTTGCCGCCTATGTGATCGCCGACCCCGCCTATGAGGACAGCGTATCGCAGATCGAGCGGCTGATCCTGACGCTGCTGCCGCGCTACCGCGCCGAGGGCAAAAGCTATGTCACCATTGCCTTTGGCTGCACCGGCGGGCGCCACCGCTCGGTCCATGTCGCGGCGCGTGTTGCCCGAAGGCTACGCGAGTCCGGATATGAGCCAACGCTGACCCACCGCAATCTTGACTCCGCCCCGCAAGATGGGCTTGAGGGCAAGCCCCCGCCCGCTTCTCCCGCATCCGGCGGCAACATATAAGGGTCGACGACTGCATGCCGAACGATAAGGCTCTGCCACTCCTGGGAATGGTGCTCGTCACCCACGGCCGTCTCGCCGAGGAAATGGTGCGCGCGATGGAGCATGTCGTCGGTCCGCAGCGCGCCATCGCCACCGTGTGCATCGGCCCCAACGACAATATGGAGATGCGGCGCAAGGAAATCGCCGATGCGATTCGCAACGTCGATGAGGGCCGCGGCGTCGTGATACTGACCGACCTGTTCGGCGGCACGCCCTCGAACCTCGCGATCAGCCTGCTCGAATCGGGTCGCACCGAAGTGATCGCGGGCGTCAACCTGCCGATGCTGATCCGCCTCGAAAGCGCGCGCAAGACGATGGAATTGCGCGCCGCGGTGATCGCGGCGAAAGAAGCCGGCCAGAAATATATTTCGGTCGCGTCGGAAATGCTGGGAGTGGGACCATGAGCGAGATTTCCGAAACCGTCGAAATCACCAACCAGCGCGGCCTGCATGCGCGCGCGAGCGCCAAATTCGTGACCTTTGTCAGCCGCCTGCCCGAAAGCGTGTCGGTCGAGGTCGAAAAGGGCGGCAGCCGCGTCAACGGCACGTCGATCATGGGGCTGATGATGCTCGGCGCCGCGAAGGGCGATTCGATCACCATCCATACCAGGGGCGACGGCGCCGACGCCGCGCTGCTGAAGCTGGTCGGGCTCGTCAAGGACAGCTTCGGCGAGGATTGAGCCCATGGCGAGCGGTCGCCGTTCCCAAATCGAAAGCCTGTCGAACCCGCTGGTCAAGCGGATGCGGCTGCTGCGCGAGAAGCGCCATCGCCGCGCCGAGGGCCTGTTCCTCGCCGAAGGACTGCGCATCGCCACCGAGGCGCGCGAGGCGGGCGTGCTGCCGCGCTGGCTGTTCCTCGGCCCCGATGGCGACGCGCATCCGCTTGCGAAGGCGCTCGCTGCCGATACGATGGCGGCGGGCGGCGAGGTGGTCGATACGTCGCCGGCGATCCTCTCCAAATTGTCGGGCAAGGATAATCCGCAGACGGTTGTCGGCATCTACGCCGAACCCGAAACGACCCTCGCCGATCTCGACCGCGATGCCGCGCCGATCTGGCTGGTCGCCGAGCGGCTGCGCGATCCGGGCAATCTCGGCACGATGCTGCGCACCGGCGACGCGGTCGGCGCGGGCGGGCTGATTCTGCTCGATGACAGCACCGACCCCTATGCGGTCGAGGCGGTGCGCGCGAGCATGGGCGCGATCTTCACGCAGAAGCTGGTGGTCGCGCGCTGGGAAGAATTCCTCCCCTGGCTCCGCCAGGGCCCCGGCCAGCTCGTCGCGACCTGGCTCGGCGAGGATACGCAGGACTATCAGTCGGTGCGCTATGCCGCGCCGACCTTCATCCTCACCGGCAATGAATCACAGGGCCTGCCATCCGAATATGCCGCGGCGGCCGACGTCCGCGTCAAGATGCCGATGCTGGGCAAGGCCGACAGCCTCAACGCCGCGGTCGCGACCGCGGTGATGGCGTATGAGGTGCTGAACCAGCGGAGGCGGTAGTTTCCACCGCCGAAACGGTATAGGCTTCGTCATGCTGAACGTGATTCAGCATCCATTCTTCCTTCGGCTGACAAGCAGACGCCGAATGGATCCCGGATCAAGTCCGGGATGACGATGAAGAAAGGCCGTTCGATGATCCGCTTTCTGCCCTTGGTTGTGCTTGTCGCCCTCGCCGCCTGCGCACCCGCCGCCGAAACGCCGCCGCAAGGCCCTGGCGCGCAACCTGCTGCCTATATGGCGCTTGGCACCGAGCCCGGCTGGACGCTCGAGATCACGCCGTCGCGGCTCAATTACGACGGCGACTATGGCGAGACCAAGATCATGGCCCCCAACCCCGGCGCACGCGCCGTCACGAACGGCGAACACTATGTGACCGATCGGCTGAAGGTCGAAGTCATGCGCGGCGAATGCAGCGACGGGATGAGCGATCGCCGTTACGCCGACACGGTGACGGTGACCGCCGACGGCAAGACGGTGAAAGGATGCGGCGGCGGGATATTGCCGCCGACCGAGCTCGCGGGGACCAACTGGACCTTCGTGTCGATCGGCGGGGCGCCCGTCGCCGCCGATCGCCCGACCGCGCTCACCTTCGAAGCCGAGCGGCTGAGCGGCAGCGCGGGCTGCAACCGCTTTTCGGGCGGCTATTCGGTCGCCGACCGCACGCTGACCGCAGGGTCGCTGATGGCGACCAGGATGGCGTGCCCCGGCGCGGGCATGACGCAGGAAAGCGCCTTCTTCGCGCTGATGCGCGGCCCCGTGAGCCTGGCCTTCCCGACCGATGGGACGCTGATCCTGACGGGGAGCGACGGGCAGACCGCGGTGCTGAAGCGGGTGATATAAAACTCGCAGAGCCCCGAACTCGATAGGGCCTATTCGCCGTCGTTCACCGCCGCGGGCGCCGCCGGAGCCAGCTTCGCGAGCGGGCGCGCCGCCTGTTCGGCGACGGGAAGCGCGGGAATTTCCTTGCCGCCGGTCTCGATATCGAGCGCCTCGAAACGCTTGGCCTGCGTCAACACCTGCGATTCGAAGCTGCCGACGAAGGCGTTATAGGCGCCCGTCGCCTGATCGAGATTCTTGCCGACGCGCGCGATGTGCGAGCCCATCACCGACATACGCGCATAAAGCTCCTTGCCCAGCGCCGCGATCTCGCGCGCCTGCCCCGCGAGCTTTTCCTGCCGCCACACCGCCGCGACCGTGCGCGCGATCGCGATCAGGTTCGTCGGGGTCGCGAGCAACACCTTGCGCTCGAACGCATAGTCCCAAAGCTCATGATCCTGATCGAGCGCGGCGGCGAGGAAATGCTCGCCGGGGACGAACATCACCACGAAGTCGGGCGTGTCCTCGAACTGGTTCCAATAGCTTTTGGCGCCGAGCGTGTTGACGTGCGCGCGCATCGCCGCGGCATGCGCGGCGAGATGCGCGACCTTCTCGTTTTCGTCGACCGCGCCGAACGCATCCTGATAGGCGTTGAGCGACACTTTCGCATCGATGACGAGACTCTGTCCGCCCGGCACCTTCACGACGACGTCGGGACGCAGCCGCCCGCCGTCGCCGTCGGTCACGCTCACCTCTGTCTGAAAATCGGCATGTTCGGACAATCCGCAGCTTTCGAGGACATTTTTAAGCTGCTGTTCGCCCCAGCGCCCGCGCGCCTTGGGCGCGTTGCGCAGCGCATTGACGAGCTTCGCCGCCTCGCTCGACACGCGCTCGGTCCCCTCGCGCATCGCGGCGATCTGGCCGTGGAGCAGGCCGAAGGCATCGCGGCGCTCGGCCTCGACCTTGCCGACCGCTTCCTCATATTTTTGCAATCGCTCGTGGACCGGATTGAGCAGCGCAGAAAGCTTTTGCCCCGCTGTCTCTTCGCTCTGCTTGAAGCGCTGCTCCGCGCGTTCGAGGAACGCCTTTTGCGCGCCGTCGAGCATCACCTGCCCGACCTCGCGGAATTGTGCGGTGAGCGCGGCCTGCGCGTCCTTGAGCTGCGCGATCTGCGCGTCATGCGCCGCATCGCGCGCCTTCTGTTCGCTGAGGAGCGCGGCGAGCTGGATATCGGCCGCCTTGCGCGCCTCGGCCTCGGCCGCGAGGTCGGTGACAGCGCTCCTGAACCGCTCGGCGAGGCCATCGCGCTCGGCCTTCAGCCCGCCCGACTGCCGACCGGCGAAAAGCCAGCCGATCAGCGCGCCGATGGCGAGGGCAACAAGGGCGACGACGAGCGAGCTTCCATCCATGAAAGGAACATAGGACGAACGCGACCCGTCTGGCTAGCCGCTATTTATTGCGGACTATCGCGCCGCGCGCCACGAAGCCGGCAGGATCGCCCGATACGCCTCGACCCCCGGCGCGCCGCCGACGACCATGCCCCGCGTCAGCAGCCAGTAATGCCGCACGATCTCGGCTTGCTGTTCCAGCCCGTAGCGTTCGAGCAGCCAGCCGGGTTTCAGGCTGTAGCTGTAGGTCGCGAACGGATGGCGCATCAGCACGAGATACCAGCGGCCGCGCGTCTGCGCCTGCCACACATGCGTCATTTCGTGGATGAACAGGCCCTGCAGTCGCTGCGACGCGTCGCTGAAATCGTCGCAATAAAGCTCGCCATGCGGGTTGAAATGCAGGCTGCCCATCGGCGCCATGACGATGTGGCGCGGCTGGAAGAATATCCACTTATGGTGGTTCACCCGCACGCGGTCATAAGCGATCGCATCGCCGAACACCGTCCGGGCGAGCGCGATTTCGCCGGGGGTCAGGGGGCGCGACGGATGCGGCATCAAAACCCCGTCATTGCGAGGAGCGCAGCGACGCGGCAATCCAGCGTGGCGCAAGCCGCTCTGGATTGCTTCGCTCCGCTCGCAATGACGAAGTGCTGGACAGCACCTTTATTTCTTCGTGCCTGGTGCCGCCTTTTCGGTGCCATGGTCCATCGCGCCATGACCGGCCGCTTCGGCGCCGCCTTCCGCCGGCTTGATCACCATGTCGAAAAGGATGCGTTCATTGTTGTTGTTGGTGAAGACGAACGCCATCGGCAGCTTGCCCGCGCGCACCGCGGCGCCGTTGATGCCCCATATCATCAGATGCTTGCCGCCCTGCTTGAACACCAGCTCGCCCTTGGCGGGGACCGGAGCGCGCAGAAGCGGCTTCATCGTCGTGACATTGTTCTCGCGCACCGACTCGTGCATCTCGACGCGCTGCGCGAGGTCGCTGGTCACCGCGACCAGCTCGACGTCGCGCGGGCCGCCCTCGACGCGGAAATAGCCGACCGCGGGCCGGTCGGGCGTCGCTCCCATCACGATATGGCCGCTGACCACATTGAGCGGCTGCCCCGCACCCAGATTTTCGCCGCAGCCGGTCAGGCTGAGCGCGGCGGCGGCAAGGGCGGCGCCAAAGAGACTCGAGGCGAAGGGTTTCATTTTGGGAGGACTCCGTAAAAGCGCGACAAATTCGCATCCTCGATAAGCCCTGAAAGCCCTTGTGCCAAGGATTAGCGCACCTATATCGCGCCCATGTAACCCATGGACGGCGTGCCTTTTCAGGGCGCCGGAAGAAGCAACAAGGACGTAATACCAATGGCCAAAGTGATCGGGATCGACCTCGGCACCACGAACAGCTGTGTCGCGGTGATGGAAGGCGGAAAACCCAAGGTTATCGAAAATGTCGAAGGCACGCGCACGACCCCGTCGATCGTCGCCTTTGCAAAGGATGGCGAGCGCCTGATCGGCCAGCCGGCGAAGCGCCAGGCCGTCACCAACCCCGAAAACACGATCTTTGCGGTGAAGCGCCTGATCGGCCGCCGCTTCGACGATCCCATGACCAAGAAGGACATGGAACTCGTCCCCTACACCATCGTCAAGGGCAGCAACGGCGACGCGTGGGTCAAGGCGGGCGGCGAGGATTATTCGCCGTCGCAGATCAGCGCCTTCATCCTGCAGAAGATGAAGGAAACCGCCGAGAGCTACCTGGGCGAAACCGTGACGCAGGCGGTGATCACCGTTCCCGCCTACTTCAACGACGCGCAGCGCCAGGCGACCAAGGACGCCGGCAAGATCGCGGGCCTCGAAGTGCTGCGCATCATCAACGAGCCGACCGCGGCCGCGCTCGCCTATGGCCTCGACAAGACCGAGAACAAGACGATCGCCGTCTATGACCTTGGCGGCGGTACTTTCGACATCTCGATCCTCGAGGTGGGCGACGGCGTGTTCGAGGTGAAGTCGACCAACGGCGACACCTTCCTCGGCGGCGAGGATTTCGACAGCAAGATCGTCGAATATCTCGCCGACGGCTTCAAGAAGGACGAAGGCATCGACCTGCGCAGCGACAAGCTCGCGCTCCAGCGGCTGAAGGAAGCCGCCGAAAAGGCGAAGATCGAGCTGTCGTCGGCCGCGACGACCGAGGTCAACCTGCCCTTCATCACCGCCGACGCCAACGGACCGAAGCACCTCGTCAAGACGATCACCCGCTCGGACCTCGAACGCCTTGTCGAAGAGCTGGTCAAGCGTACGCTTGAACCGTGCAAGAAGGCGATCAAGGACGCCGGCGTCTCGGCGAGCGAAATCGACGAAGTCGTGCTGGTCGGCGGCATGACGCGCATGCCGCGCGTGCGCGAGGTCGTGAAGGATTTCTTCGGCAAGGAACCGCACACCGGCGTGAACCCCGACGAAGTCGTCGCGATCGGCGCCGCGATCCAGGCGGGCGTGCTGCAGGGCGACGTCAAGGACGTGCTGCTGCTCGACGTGACCCCGCTCTCGCTGGGCATCGAGACGCTGGGCGGCATCATGACCAAGATGATCGACCGCAACACGACGATCCCGACCAAGAAGTCGCAGGTCTATTCGACCGCTGACGACAATCAGTCGGCGGTGACGATCCGCGTGTTCCAGGGCGAGCGCGAAATGGCGCAGGACAACAAGATCCTCGGCCAGTTCGACCTGGTCGGCATCCCGCCGGCGCCGCGCGGCGTGCCGCAGATCGAGGTGACCTTCGACATCGACGCCAACGGCATCGTGTCGGTCCACGCCAAGGACAAGGGCACCGGCAAGGAACAGCAGATCAAGATCCAGGCCTCGGGCGGCCTCAGCGACGCGGACATCGACCAGATGGTCAAGGACGCCGAGCAGTTCGCCGAAGAGGACAAGACGCGCCGCGAGGCGGCCGAGGCGAAGAACAACGCCGAAAGCCTGATCCACTCGACCGAACGCCAGATCGCCGAACATGGCGACAAGGTCGATGCGGCGCTGAAGTCCGAGATCGAAGCCGCGATCGCCGAAGCCAAGACCGCGGTCGAAGGCGGCGACGCCGCCGCGATGACCGAAAAGGCCGGCGCGCTCGCGCAGGTCGCGATGAAGCTCGGCCAGGCGATCTACGAGAAGGAGCAGCAGTCGGCCGCGTCCCCCGGCGCCGACGAAGCCGATACGGCGAAGACCGACGAAGATGTCGTCGATGCCGAATTCTCGGAAGTCGAAGACGACA
The DNA here is from genome assembly GCF_013410105.1 of Sphingopyxis sp. JAI108. Lineage (GTDB taxonomy): Bacteria > Pseudomonadota > Alphaproteobacteria > Sphingomonadales > Sphingomonadaceae > Sphingopyxis > Sphingopyxis chilensis. Next base: position 386,930 of record NZ_JACCCJ010000001.1, on the reverse strand, counting down.
AGAAGTAAGGGGCCGACCTCTCATGCCGCTCGTGCTGAGCTTGTCGAAGCACCGCCCTTCTTCTTTCAAGGAAGAACGGCCCTTCGACAGGCTCAGGGCGGGCGGATATGGGAAGCGAGGCTAGGGGCCGATACCTATGTCACTCGACATCGATTATTACGAACTGCTGGAAGTCGAACGCACCGCCGACGATGCGGCGCTGAAGGCGAGCTATCGCAAGCTCGCGATGAAATATCACCCCGACAAGAATCCGGGGTGCGGCGACAGCGAAGCGCGCTTCAAGGCGATCAGCGAAGCCTATGACTGCCTGAAGGACCCCCAGAAGCGCGCCGCTTACGACCGCTTCGGCAAGGCGGGCGTCAACGGCGGCGCGGGCGGCTTCGGCGGCGGCAATGGCGCCGACTTCGGCGACATCGGCGATATTTTCGAATCGATCTTCGGCTCGGCCTTTGGTGGCGGCCGCCAGCAGCGCGGCCCCGCGCGCGGCGCCGACCTGCGCTACGACATGGAAATCCGGCTCGAGGACGCCTTCACCGGCGTGACGCGCGAGATCCAGGTCGACGTCGCGGCGCGCTGCGAAACGTGCGACGGATCGGGCGCGAAGCCCGGCACCCATACCAACCGCTGCTCGACCTGCGCCGGCCACGGCAAGGTGCGCGCGCAGCAGGGATTCTTCATGGTCGAGCGTACCTGCCCGACCTGTCAGGGCGCGGGCGAGGTCATCGCCGACCCGTGCAATTCATGCCACGGCGAAGGCCGCGTCGATCGCCGCAAGACGCTGACCGTCAACATCCCCGCCGGGGTCGACGAGGGCACGCGCATCCGCCTGTCGGGCGAAGGCGAAAGCGGCGCGCGCGGCGCGGCGCCGGGCGACCTCTACATCTTCCTCCACATGGCGCGGCACAAGGTGTTCGAGCGCGAGGGCACGACGCTTTTCACGCGCGCGCCGATCAGCTTCACCACCGCGGCGCTTGGCGGCGAGATCGGCATCCCCGGCCTCGACGGCCGGATGCACGACATCGCCATCCCCGCCGGGATCCAGTCGGGCAAGCAGCTGCGCCAGCGCGGCGCCGGCATGCCGGTATTGAACGGCCGCGGGCACGGCGACCTCGTCGTCCAGATCGACGTCGAGACACCGACCCGGCTGTCCGCACGGCAGAAGGAATTGCTCTGCGAATTCCGCGAGACCGAGACGGGCGAGGAATGCCCCGCGAGCCAGGGCTTTTTCGGCCGCATCAAGGAAATGTGGGACGATCTGACCGATTGATCGGCCGTCCTTGCGATCACTAGAGAGTGCTGACCTCAAACACGCTGGCGATGCGGCCTTTGCCGTTTATCCGGAATGCAATCCGTATGTCGGAAATACCGTCAAACGCGTAAGTCAGAATATACTCGTCGTCGTTCAGCTTTTTCGTATCGCGCTGGATCATCCGGTAACCCCGAATGGCGTAAGACGATTTTGGATAGCAGGATTCTATCAGATTTTCCGCATACGACACGGCGGAAATGTTCTGCTCGGCGTTTGGAAGCGCATATATTCTGGCAACGGGTTCGTCGAGTTTTGTTGGAAAGCCGCTGCATTGGTCGGCTTCACTGCAACCCGACAGCAAAGCCAAACAGGGCGCGGTACATAGCAATGAAATCTTGGTCATCGATCTGAATTTCGTTCGCGGGATTCGGTTCCCGATGCCCCGATCTCCATCCGCAGCTCGTCGATCAGCGCCCTCACCTTCGGCAACCGCCCTTCCTCCTCGTCGAGGATCGCATGGAAGGCGCGGCGCTTGATCGCCTTCAGCTCTTCCGCCGCCATCGCACCGTCGCCCGTCACGCTGCTTGCGACGATGTCGATCAGCCGGTCGGCGCCGTGGAGACGCCCCCACAGATAGTCATTCTCGCGGTAGGCGCGGCTGAAAAAGGCGCCGAAGCTGTTGAACTCGACGCCCTTGAGCATCGCCGCCGCGCCGCCGGTGCGGATCGCGGTCGCGTCCGACGGCGAGATGCGGTCGATCTTGATCGGGTCGAATTCGTCGAACCCCTCGCCCTGGAGCAGCGGCAAGGTCGCGATGTCGTAAAAGGGATAGCCCAGATAGGCGAACAGCATCGTGCGCCGGTCGTCCTTGGGAAGCTTCGCGAGCGCCGCCGCGATCACCTCGTCGGTCGCCGCATCGAGCGCGACAAGGTCGCGGCGCGCGGCGATCGCGTCGATCCATTCGCCCGGCGCAGTGTCGGCGGGCACGTCGAGGTCGGCGAGCCACGCGTCGCCTTCGCGCTCGAGATACTGGCCGAGCGCGGCGAAGATCGTCTCGCGCATTTCCTCGCACACCGGGTCGCGCCGCTCGCGCGTCGCCTCGACCGACGCATCGAGTTCGCGCGCGAGGAAGCGCAGGCGGCGAATGCGGAATCCGAGGTCGTGGGTGCGGAAAAACTCGATCGCATCGCTGCTCGCGCCCGCGCCCTTCTTGCCCGAAATCCGGTCGAGCCCGCGCGCGCGCGCCTCGGTCCACATCGCGATGCGGCGGTTGATCACATGCACCGGCCCCTCGGGCGGGACGAGCCGGTCGACGATGTTCGCTATCTCGTCGATCACCGCCGACAGCTTGAGATGCCCATAGGGCGCAAAGGCGAAGCCCGCGCGCGCCGCCGCCTGGTCCTGCGCCTTGGCCCTCCATTTCGCGAGCCGCACCGGGGTCGGCGTGTCGAGGAAGAAGGTCGTGCCGAACAGCGCCGCGACCTGTTCCTCGACCTCGACCTTCATCGCGTCGATGATGTGCTGCATGCGGCGGATGCGCCGCGACATGCCCTCGATCATCTCGATGCTCTCGCGGATCGGCTGTTCGCGCGGGATCGCCGACAGCGAACCCAGGATCGTCGGCAGGAAGCCCGGCAGTTGCCCGTCCTCGCCGGGCTCGCCCGGCTTGCCAATGCTGATCGACTTATAATCGGGCTTGGGGTCGATATAGATGAAGCGGCGGTCGATCTCGCGCCGCGCCGGGCGCTGTTTCAAGGCGGCGATCGCCGGGCGAAAGGGCGCGTTCGCCAGCACCGAGCCATCGATCAGCACGCGGTCGGCGGGGTCGCTGTCGGGTACGCGCGGCAACTGCGCGCGCATGAAGGCGTCGCGGCCGGGCCAGCCGGAGCCACGCTTTTCGAGCGCCGAATCGAGCTCGCGCAGCGTGAAGGGCGGAAAGGCGCCCGGAAAGCTCGCGGTCGCGCGCGCTGCGGCGACGAGGCCGGGCACATCGTCGAGCCGCTTGCCCGCGCGGCCATCCTGCCGGAATTGCATGACCAGCCGATGCTCCTGTTCGGTCACGCGCGGCGGGCTGTTGAGCGTCAGCTGCTCCTTGTGCCCGGCGAAGTCGGTCACCGATACGATCAGGTCGACCGGCTGCGCGGCGGGGACCAGTGGCGGGCCATGGGCCCCCGCATCCATCGCGTCGAAGGCGTCGAGGAGCACGTTGGTGAAGGTCTCCCCGCCGAAGGGCGGCTCGAACCAGCGCGCGCGCACGAAACGCGACAGCTTCGCCCGCACCTCGTCCTGCGCACCTTCTCCCACCGTGCGGTCGATGGCGTTGCCGCGGCGTTTCATCGCCCAGCCGGCGAGCGGCACCGCCCAGAATTTCGTCATCGCCGACAAGGGCCGCGCATCGGGATCGAGCAGGCTGTCGACGTCGGCATCCTTCAGCCAGAGTTCGGTCAGCGGATCGAGCGATTTGCCCGTCACCAGCCCGCGCGCCAGAAAGATGCCGTTGATCCCGCCCGCGCTCGCCCCCGCGACAATGTCGGGAAGGACGCGCAGCTTGATATTGGCCCGGTCGGCGATCGCGGCGAGCAGGTCGCGATAGACGCCGCCCGACCCCGCAATCGCCTCGCGGTCGTGAAAGGCGCGCGATGCGGCGGCGAGCCGCCAGATCTCCTTGGTGATGCCGTGCATATAGACGGCAAGGCTGATGCCGCCGTAGCAAATCAGGGCGAAGCGTAGTTCCTTTTCCCGCATCGCGAAGATGATAGCGCGCTTTGGCGAGCCTGTCCCCTCTCCCATGTTCGATAGCAGCGGTCTTTCTTCTTGCTTTTGAGAATGTGTCGCACTAGCGCGCGCTCCGAAACAGGAGTCCCGAATGAACCGCAAAATGACCGTCGCCGCGCTCGCCTGCACCGCGCTGTCCACCCCCGCCCTTGCGCAGGACGGTGCGCCCGCCGCCGACGGGACCGGAGGCGGTGAGACGATCATCGTCACCGCCGCGCGCACCATATTGCCGCCGAATGCGCTGCCGCTGACGATCGATATTATCGACAAGGATGCGCTCGACCAGCAGATCGCGATTTCGGGATCGGTCACCGATGCGGTCGCGACGCTCTCGCCCAGCTTTTCGCCGACGCGGCAGAAACTCTCGGGCGCGGGCGAGACGCTGCGCGGGCGCTCGCCGCTCTATGCGATCAACGGCATCCCGCAATCGACCCCGCTGCGCGACGGCAGCCGCGACGGCTTCACGATCGACGGTTTTTTCGTCGATCGTGTCGAGCTGATCTTCGGGTCGAACGCCTTGCAAGGGATCGGCGGCACCGGCGGCATCGTCAACCAGGTGACCGTCGGCGCGCCCACCGAAGAGGGCGTGTCGGGCCGCGCGCTGCTGCAGGCGACCGCCGACAATGATCTTTCCGACGAAGGCATGGGCGGCAAGGTCGCGGGCCTCGTCCAGTATAAGGCGGGGCGCTTCGACGCGTCGGTCGGCGCGGCATGGGAACGCCGCGGCGTCTTTTTCGACGGCGAGGGCCGGCGCGTCGGGATCAATCTGACGCAGGGCGAAACGCAGGATTCGGAGACGCTCTCGCTGTTCGGCCGCTTCGGTTACGCCGTCACCGACACGATGCGGCTCGACCTGATCGCCAGCCGCTTCGAGCTCGAAGGCGACGGCGATTATGCCGCGGTCGCGGGCGACAAGCTCGGCGGCCTGCCGACGAGCGCCGAGCCCGGCACCCCGCCGGGCGTCCCCGCGACGGGACGCACCGAAAGTCTCGCGCTATCGCTGACCGACACCGACCTCGGCGGCGGCAATTTCATCAGCCAGATCTTCTGGAACCGCAGCCGCGACACCTTCGGCGGCGAACCCAACCCGATCGCGACCTTTCAGGACGCATCGATCGCACCCGTCGGCACGCTGTTCGACCAGTCGCAGAACCGCAGCCGCAAATATGGCGGCAAGCTCAGCTACGAACGCGCGGTGCCGGGGCTGGAGGCGCTGACGCTGATCGCGGGTTTCGACGCGCTGTGGGATTCGACCGAGCAGCGGCTGATCGCCACCGACCGCGTCTGGGTGCCGCCGACCGATTTTCGCAGCCTCGCGCCCTTCGGCCAGGCGAACCTCGAGCTGGCGGGCGGTCTCGTCCGGCTCGCGGGCGGCGTGCGCTATGAAAATGTAAAGATCACGATCGACGATTATACGACGCTCGCCTCGTCGGGCAGCACCTTTGTGTCGGGCGGCAGCCCGACCTTCGACGATGTGTTGCTCAACGGCGGCGTCATCGTCGAGCCGATCCCCGGCATCCGCGCCTATGCGAGCTATGCCGAGGGTTATACCGTCCCCGACGTCGGCCGCATCACGCGCGCGGTGCGCACGGCGGGAACCGACATCGACAATTTCCTCGACATCTCGCCGATCGTCTCGAACAACCGCGAACTGGGGGTCGAGGTGAAGCGCGGCCCGCTCGATGCCAGCGCGACCTATTTCTGGTCGTCGAGCAAGAAGGGCCAGCTGCTCATCGCGCGGCCCGACGGCATTTTCGAGGTGCTGCGCCAGCGCGTCGAGATCGAGGGGCTCGAAATCAACCTTGCGGTCAGGATGCCGGTCGACGGACTGACGCTGTCGGCGGGCTATGCGCATATCATCGGCCAGTTCGACGAGGACGAGGACGGCGTGGTCGAAACCGACTTCGACGGCGCGAATATCTCGCCCGACCGGCTGAACCTTGCCGCGGCCTATGCCAACGGTCCTTTCTCGGCGCGGGTGCAGACGCAATTCTATCTGGCGCGAACCTTCCGCGGCCCGAACCGCGACGCGCGCAACGATTTCGAGGGCTATAATCTGACCGACGCGATCGTCCGCTACCAGACCGGCCTCGGCGGGGTCAGCCTCGCGGTGTCGAACCTGTTCGACAAACAATATATCAGCTACGCGAGCGACACCCAGCGCCCGACCGACAATTTCTTCAACTTCGCGGGCCGCGGGCGCAGCTTCACGCTGGGGTGGGACTACCGTTTCTGACTATGGCCTTGCCGTCCGAACCCGTCATTGCGAGGGCCAAAGGCCCGTGGCAATCCAGAGCGGCGCAAAACCGCCCTGGATTGCTTCGCTCCGCTCGCAATGACGACGGTTCTGAAACGGCGATCCCATGATCAAGCTGCTCGACACGCTGCACCGCTGGACGGGGGGCCTGATCGGCCTCGTGCTCGCGCTACTCGGCCTGTCGGGCACGATCCTGCTTTACGAGCATCTATGGATCGGCGTGCCGGGAACCAGCGATCCGCTGCGCGGCGACCTCGCCACGGTCGCCGCGACCACCGAGCGGCTGATGGCCACGCCGGGCGCGCAAGGCATCATCTATGCCGACGAACGCTTCGGGCTGCATCAGCTGCGCTTCGCTGAAGGCGCCGGCGCCTATGCCAGCCAGTCGGGCGAGATCGTCACGCGATGGGCGAGCCAGTGGGAGCGGCCCGAACTCTGGATCTTCGACTTCCACCACCATCTCTTCGCTGGTGACAGCGGCGAATGGGCAATCGGAATTGCGGGGCTCAGCGGGCTTTTTTTCGTCGTCAGCGGCGCCATTCTCTGGTGGCGGACGCGCAAGACCTTCCAGCTCCGCCTCTGGCCCAAGCGGATGAGCCGCCCCGCGATCGTCATGCACCACCGCGACCTCGGCATCGTCGTCGCGCCGTTGCTGCTGATCTCGATCGTCACCGGCACGATGATGATCTTCCGCCCCTTCGCCTTAGCGGTCGTCGCGCCCTTCGGCCCGGTCGCCGAGACCGCGAAGGCGCTCGATCCGCCGAAATACAAGGGCGGCCCGCTCGCCGAAAAGCCCGACTATACCGCGATGCTGACCGAAGCGCGCCGCCGCTTTCCCGACGCCGAATTCCGCATCCTGAGCCTGCCGCGCAAACCCGGCGACCCGATCAGCCTGCGGATGAAGCAGCCCGCCGAATGGCTGCCCAACGGGCGCACCACGCTGGCGTTCGATGCCGCAACGGGTGAAGTGCTGGCCACGCGCGACGCGCTGACGCTCGCCCCCGGAGCGCAAGCGTTCAACATGGCTTTCCCGATCCACGCGTCGAAGGTCGGCGGCTGGGCGTGGCGCAGCGTGCTGACGGTTTCGGGACTCTCACTGACGCTGCTTGGCAGCCTTGCGGTGTGGACCTTCTGGTTCAGGCGGCCGAAGGCGGCGCGGCGTCCGGTTAAGGCGGCGCTGGCTTCGGCCTAGGCTCCAGAGTCGGCTCTGGGCTGGTTATCGGCCGGTCCTGCACCCCGGCGAAAGCCGGGGCCCGGTGCGGAAATACGCCAGGTAAAGCGTGGACTTTCTGGACCTCGCCTTTCGCCGGGGCACACATCTCTATCGGCACCCAATGGTCGCCAGCCGCCGACCTCGGCGCTTTCCTATTTTACCCGCCGCCCTATATCCTCCCTCATCCATGACCCGCGCCCGCGTCCTTCTCCTCACCGCCGCCCTCGGCCCGCTCGACTATCGTGTCCCGCGCGAGCACGAGGCGCCGCTCGGCAGCGTCGTCATCGCGCCCTTGGGGCCGCGACGGATGGGCGGGGTAGTGTGGGAGGATGAAAGCTTCGGCGCGCCCGAACCCGTCGGCGACAACCGGCTGCGCAACCTCTACGAAGTCGTGCCCGTGCCGCCGATCGCCGCGCCGCTCCGCCGCCTCGTCGAATGGACGAGCGACTATTATCTCAGCCCCCCGGGGTCGGTGCTGCGCATGGTGCTGCCCGGGGTCGCCTTTGCCGACGCGCGGCGCCCGGTCGTCGAATATCGCGCCACCGGCGAACTTCCCACGCGGATGACGCCGCAGCGCACCGTCGCGCTCGAAAAGATCGGCGCGCGGCAAGGGATCGTGCGCGAACTCGCCGCGATTGCCGAAGTCAGCGACGCCGTAATCCGGGGACTCGCGAACACCGGCGCGCTCGAAGCCGTGACCGTCTCGGCCGACCAGCCCTATCCCGAACCCGACCCGGCCTTCGCCCCGCCCGACCTGTCCGACGAGCAGACCGCCGCCGCCGCGCAGCTTCGCGAAGCGGTCGCCGCAGCGAAGTTCGACACGCTGCTTCTCGACGGCGTGACCGGATCGGGCAAGACCGAAGTCTATATGGAGGCGATCGCCGCCGCGATCGATGCGGGCAAGCAGGCGCTGGTGCTGCTCCCCGAAATCGCGCTGACCGAACCGATGCTCACACGCTTCGCCGCGCGCTTCGGCTGCGAGCCGGTGGCGTGGCACTCCGGCCTCCGTTCGACCGAGCGCCGCCGTGCCTGGCATGCAATCGCGAGCGGCGAGGCAAAGATCGTCGTCGGCGCGCGTTCGGCGCTGTTCCTGCCCTATGGCAATCTCGGCGTCATCGTCGTCGACGAGGCGCATGAGACCAGCTTCAAGCAGGAGGATGGCGTCCATTATCACGCGCGCGACGTCGCGGTGATGCGCGGGCATTTCGAGGGCCTTCCCGTCGTCCTCGCCAGCGCCACCCCCGCGCTCGAAAGCCTCGCGATGGTCGAGGCGGGCCGCTATCGTCATATCGTCCTTCCCGCGCGCTTCGGCGGCGCGACCCTGCCCGATCTTGCGGCGATCGACATGCGGCAGGACCCGCCCGACCGCGGCCGCTGGCTCGCCCCGCCGCTCGTCGACGCGCTCGCCGACCGATTGCAAAAGGGCGAGCAGAGTCTCCTCTTCCTCAACCGCCGCGGCTTCGCGCCGCTGACGCTCTGCCGCACCTGCGGCCACCGCATCCAGTGCCCGAACTGCACCGCGTGGATGGTCGAGCACCGCCTCGTCCACCGCCTCGCCTGCCACCATTGCGGCCATGTCATGCCGCCGCCGCGCCTCTGCCCCGAATGCGAGGATGAGGACAGCCTCGTCGCCTGCGGCCCCGGGGTCGAGCGCGTCGCCGACGAGGTGGCCCTACGTTTTCCCGAAGCAAGGACGGCCATCGTCACGTCCGACACCTTGTGGTCGCCCGCGAAGGCGGCCGAGTTCGTCGACAATGTCGAGGGCGGGCTGGTCGACATCATCATCGGCACCCAGCTCGTCACCAAGGGCTATCATTTCCCGAATCTCACCCTCGTCGGCGTCGTCGATGCCGACCTCGGGCTCGACGGCGGCGACCTCCGCGCTTCCGAGCGCACCTTCCAGCAGATCGCGCAGGTCGCGGGGCGCGCCGGGCGCGGGGTCAAGCCCGGCGAGGTGCTGATCCAGACGCGCGTGCCCGACGCCCCCGTCATGGCGGCGCTCGTCGCCAACGACCGCGACGGTTTTTATTCGGCCGAAGCCGCGGCGCGCAAATTCGCCGGCGCGCCGCCCTATGGCCGCTTCGCCGCGCTCGTCATTTCGTCCGAGGATATCGAAGTCGCGCGCGGGCAGGCGCAGCGGCTGGGGCAAAAGGCGCCCGTCGCCGACGGCCTCGCGGTCTATGGCCCCGCGCCGGCCCCGCTCGCGATGCTGCGCGGCCGCCACCGCTTCCGCCTCCTGCTCCACGCCCCGCGCAGCTTCGACCTGCAGGGGACGATCCGCGCGTGGGTGAACAGCGTCGAATGGTCCACGAAGGCGCGGCTCGCGATCGACATCGACCCCTATAGCTTTGTGTAAGCGTAACAGGGCTTTACTGTAACGGCGCGCGCTGGCAGCATCCCTGCGGGGTTAGAATGCGGGGGCGCAGAATGAAGAAAATCGGCTTGGGCCTGCTGGCCGGGATCGCGATGGTCGCAATTGCCGGGCCGGCCGAGGCGAAATGGCTTCGCGCCGACACCGACAGTTTCATCATCTATAGCGAGAGCAACGAAAAATCGCTGCGCGACTTCGCGGAAAATTTGCAGCGGTTCGACACCACGCTCCGCCTGCTCTTCAACGTCAAAACGCCGGGCGAGGAAAGCAAGCTTCCCATCTACCTCGTCCCCGCGGCGAACGATGTCGCCGAACTGGCGACCGGATCGCGCAGCGCCCCGGTCGCGGGCTTTTATCGCCAGGACCGCGACGGCAGCTTTGCGCTGTCCTTTCGCCAGAATAGCGGCAGCGGCGGCGTCGCCGACACGTCGGCCGCCCAGCAGGTGCTGTTCCACGAATACAGCCACCATTTCATGAAGCGCCACTTGCGCGCCGCCTTCCCCGCCTGGCTGATCGAGGGGTTCGCCGAATATTATTCGACGGTCGATTTCGACAAGAAGGGCCACGCGATGATCGGCCGACCCGTCTATCGCCGCGCTTATGGCCTGTTGCAGATGCCGAAAATCCCGGCCGAAAAACTCCTGTTCGAACAACCCCGCGCAATGCGAAACAGCGGGCAGACCGACGTCTATTACGGCCGCGCGTGGATTTTGACCCATATGCTGATGCACAGCCCGACGCGCGGCGATCAGGTCAATCGGTACACCAATGCCATCAACGCCGGCACCGACGCCCGCCAGGCGGCATCCGACGCCTTTGGCGACCTGGCCCTGCTCGACAAGGATCTCAACCGCTATATTCAGGGCAAGCTGAGCTATCGGACGACCCGCGCGCCGGTCCCGGTGTCAGCAAACATCCGCATCGCGCCGGTGCCGTCCGACGAGGATGCGGTGATCATGGCGCGGCTGGAGCGACTGAATGCACGCGGCGACGCGGCGCGCTTCACCAAGGCGCGCGACGCGCTGCGCGCACTCGCCGCCGCCGAGCCCGCCAACGCCGATGCGCAGTTCGAACTGGCGGCGGCCGAATGGGATATGGACCGCGATGTCCGCGACCTCGCCGCGATGCGCTCCGCACTCGACAAGGTGCTGGCGGCGAAGCCGGACCATGTTCGCGCCAATGTCCTGCTCGGCCGGCTGCTCCTCGATCAATTGCGCGAAAAGGGCGAGGATGACCCTGCCGCGTGGCGCGAGGCTCGCAAGCCGATCCAGCTCGCCAACCGCACCGATCCCAACGATGCGGTGCCGCTCTATGCCTATTTCGACAGCTTTCTGGCCGAAGGGAAGCGGCCGAGCGAAATGGCGATCAAGGCGCTCGAACGCGCCTTTGTCCTGACGCCCGAGAATATCGAGATGCGGGTCGCCTATGCCTTCGCGCTCGCCAATCAGGGCGAGTTTGATCCCGCCGTGCGGCTGGCGAAGACCGTCGCCTTCGATCCGCACGACAATGGGCGGGGCGAAGCCATGCTCGAACGGCTGGAGGCCATACGCGAACGCCGCGCTGGCGCTACCGGCGGCGACACGAAGGCCGCTGCCGATAGCGGCGGGACAGACTGATCCCTCAATAATCGGGTTCGGCGCCGCCCATGACATCGCTCGCCTGCCCCGCCAGCCACGCCATCGCGGCCGCCCAGGGCTGATGCCCATGGCTGATCCGCGCGACGCCGAGCGCGGCGAGTTCCTTGTGCGTCGGCCCGCCCTTGCCGCGCAGGATATTCACCGGCAGCGGCGACGCGTCGCAGATCGCGCCGATACACGCCGGGTCGAGCAGGAAGGGCACGAACAGCGACCCCGCCCCCGCATCGGCATAGGCGCGCGCGCGTTCGAGCGTCGCGGCGACCAGCGCGTCGCCATCCTTCGCCGCATCGGCCCCGCGGAAGGTGTCGCAGCGCGCGTTGACGAAAATCCCGGTGTCCGCGGCGGCGCGATAGCGCGCCACCGCCTCGGGGATCGCGAGCAGCTCGCTCGCCGCGGGCAGCCGGTCCTCCATGTTGATCCCCGCCGCACCCGCGGCCTTCGCGCGGCCGACCGATACGCCGACCGTCGCCGGATCGGCGCCATAGCCCGATTCCATGTCGATCGTCACCGGCAGTTCGGTGACCGCGAGGATGCGTTCGAGATTGGCGAACACATCCTCGAGCGGGAAATCCTCGCCGTCCGCGCGCCCCTGCGCGCCCGCGACGCCGAAGCTGCCCGTCGCGATCGCCTTCGCGCCCGCTCCGGCAACCGCCTTCGCGCTCCCCGCGTCCCAGATGTTGACGAGGATCAGCGGGTCGCCGGGAACGTGCAGCGCGCGAAATCGGGCAATCTTGTCAGTCATCTTGTCTTCTCCTTTGACATTTCGCTTCGATCGGAGCGGCGCGGCCGACCCGGTTGAAGCCTGTGTTCGGCTTGATATAGATGGGCACGGAATTTTTACCGGGGGAAACAAAGTGATCGCATATCTGAACGCCGCCCTGCGCGGCGGTTTCGCTGTCGCGCTTCTGGCTTTCGGCAGCGTGGCCCACGCCGAATGGTGGGAAGCCGAAACCGCGCACTTCATCATCGTTTCGGAAAGCAGCAAGGAGGATACCGAACGCTTCGCGACGCGGCTTGAACGCTTCGACAATGCCCTGCGCTATATGCAGGGGCTTCCGATCCCGGGGCCCGATATCGGCGAGTCGAACAAGGTCCGCGTCTACCGTTTCGGCGACACCGACGATATCGGCCGCCTGGCCGGCAGTTCCGGCGTGGCGGGTTTTTACATTCCGCGCGCCGGCAACGCCGTATCCTTCGTTCCGGCGGTCGAAAATCAGCGCGACCGCTTCAGCCGCCATCTCGATCAGCGGGAACTCAACCAGAAGACGGCGCTGACGGCCGAAGGCGTCCTGTTCCACGAATATGTCCATCACTTCATGCTGCAGAAATTCAGCACCGCTTATCCGCACTGGTATGTCGAGGGCTTTGCCGAGCTCTACGGGACGCTCGAATTGCTCGACGATGGCGCCTTCCGCGTCGGCGACGTCCCGCAGCACCGCGGCGACGACCTCTTCGAACTGCCCGGCATCCGGCTGACCCGGTTGTTCGATCACAACAAGCGGCTCGACGGGCAGGAATATTACCAGTCCTATTCGTTCGGCTGGATGATCGCGCACTATCTGAACTTCAACGAGGCAAGGCAGGGGCAGCTCGCTCAATATCTGAAGGCGCTGAACGCGGGGGAAGACAGCCTGACCGCGGCGCAGCGCGTGTTCGGCGACCTCGACACGTTGCAGAACGAACTGCGCCGGTACAAGAGCGGTCCGTTCCCCACGCTCAACGTCAAGCCGGCGGACTATGTCGCGCCGAAAGTCGATATCCGGCGCCTGACGCCGGGCGAGGAAGCCGTAATCCAGGCACATATCCGCAGCGAGCGGGGCGTCAACGAGCGCCAGGCGCGCGCCGTCGCGAACGAGGTCGAGGGCATGGATAAAAAATATCCGGACAGCCTGCCCGTACAGTTGATCGCGGGCGAGGCATACACCGATGCCCAGGAATTCACGAAGGCAGAGGCGGCGCTGAAACGGGCGCTCGTGCTCGATCCGCAATCGCAAGATGCTCAGGTTTTGATGGGCGGCCTGTTCATGACGCGCGCCGATGAGGAAAAGAATCCCGCGCTCTACGCGACGGCGCGCACCTGGTTCGCCGAGGCATACCGGCTCGATCCCAAGGATCCGCGCGCGGCGATCGGCTATTATATGTCCTTCTATGAAGCGAAGGAGCCGATCCCCGAACCCGCGATCATCGCGCTGGAAAGCGTGTTCGACTATTCGTCCTACGACGATGGTTACCGCATGGTCCTCGCGCGCCAGCTGCTCGACGAGAACAAGGGGAAGCTGGCACGCTCGGTCCTCGCTCCGCTCGCCTTTTCGAGCCACAAGCAGGAAAAGGCGAACAAGGTCGCCAAGATGGTCGAAGAAATCGACGCCGGCCAGATCGACGCGGCGCGCACAACCATGGCAGCCATTTTCGCCGATCGGGAAAAGGAAGACAGCTGATATCGCGCTGTCATTCAGGCGCCGGGCCCGGTTCATGCTGTCCGGCGCCACCGCTGCTCAGCGCCCTTCGCGCTTCAGCAATTCTTCCTTGATCGGCAGGCCATAGGCATAGCCGCCGAGCGTCCCGTCGCTGCGCACGACGCGGTGGCACGGGATCAGCACCGCGACATTGTTCGCGCCGTTGGCGCTCCCCGCCGCGCGCACCGCATTGGGCTTGCCGACAGCGGCGGCGATATCCGAATAGCTGCGCGTTTCGCCTGCGGGGATCTTGCGCAGCTCGCGCCACACGGCTTCCTGAAAGGCGGTGCCCTTCACGTCGATCGGGATATGGTCGAATCCGTTCACCGGCGCTTCGACGGCATCGACGACCTGCTTCAGCAGCGCTTCGAACGCTTCGCCGCCCTCGACCAGGTCGGCTGCGGGAAAGCGCTCCTCGAGCGCCTCGCGCCCCTCGGCGAAGCTCAGGCGGCACACGCCTTTGCCAGTCGCCGCGACGAGCATGTCGCCGAGGCTGGTCGGCACCACCGCCCAGTGGATCGTCGCGCCCTTGCCGCCGTTTGCCCAGGCCGAAGCCGTCATACCCATGCGTCCCTCCATATTGTCATAGAAACGCGACGGCCCCGAAAAGCCTGCGTCGTAAATCGCGTCGGTCACCCGGCCCGCCTCGCTCAGCGCGGCCCGGGCGCGTTCCTCGCGGAGCGCGCGGGCATATGCGGCGGGCGACAGGCCGGTGTGACGCGTGAAGACGCGCTGGAAATGCGTCGGCGAATAGCCGGTGCGACCGGCGAGATCGGCGAGCGCGAGCGGTTCCTCGCTTTGCTTGATCGCCTCGATCGCCGCGAGCACCGCGCCCTCGTCGCGCGCGACGTCGTCGGGCAGGCAACGCTTGCACGGGCGCAGCCCGGTTTCGCGCGCCGCCGCGCCGTCGGTGAAGAAACGCACATTTTCGCGCAGCGGATGCCGCGCGGCGCAGCTCGGCCGGCAATAGATGCCGGTGGTGAGCACACCGGTGACGAAGCGTCCGTCGAGCGCGCGGTCGCGGCGCAGCACCGCCGCCCAGCGATCGTCGTCGGTCATCAGGTCGGCGCTCATGCTCCATCCCTTTCGATGCGCGCGGCGAAACAGCCATGCGCGGCATTATGCGCATCGATATAGGCAATGGCCGCGTCGGCGAACAGGTCGCGGATCGCGCTATCCACCTCGCCCGGACCCGCAAGCCGCGCGGTTTGCAGCATGCCCTCGGCGTCGAAGGCGCGCAGCGCGAGCGAGCGCCCCTCGAACACCGGCGGCACGTCGTCGCGGTAGGCTGCAGCGGTCACTCCAGGCCGGACGTAAATCGCATAGGCGCTGCGATAGGGAGTCGCGACATCGTGGCTGGTGTGATGGATCAGGATCAGCTCCTCGCCGGCCTTCGCATCCTCGAGGCTGATCCGACAGGGAAAGCCGCGGTCGGCGGTCGCGGTCACACGGCGCGCGTTGATCGCGGCGAGGCCCGCGTCGTCGAGCGCGAAGAGCGGCGCAAAGCGATCGGGGCTGAGCCCCTCGATCAGATAGGTCATCGAAAACATCCTTTCTCGGCTGTTGGAGCATGAATGCCACAGCGCGATTCGCACCGCGTCCCGATGCTTGCGTTCAAAGTTCGGGCGACTAGTGTGCCTCGCATGACCCGTCTCATCGCGCTTCTCCTCGCTCTCGTCACTTTCGCCCTTCCGGCGCACGCCGCCGACGACATCAGCGCCGCCTCGCGCAGCGTCGTGCGCGTCGTCACCGTCGCGATGATGGACGGCGAGGTCGTCGGCTTCGGGCATGGCAGCGGCATCGCCATCTCGCCGACGCGTATCGTCACCAATGCGCATGTCGTCGAATCGGCGGCGCGCTACCCCGGCAATGTCGCGCTCGGCGTCGTCCCGTCGGAAGGACAGAAAAGCTATGCCGGCAAGCTGATCGCGATCGACACCGCGCGCGACCTCGCGCTCGTCGAAATCACCGAAGGGCGGCTGCCCGCCGCCGCCATCTACACCGGCCCGCTCGAATCGGGCGCCGACGTCGTTGCCCTCGGCTATCCCGGCAACGTCGACCTCGCGACCGCGCGCAGCGCCAACGACTATATCACCCCGCGCACCCCGACGCGCAGCGAGGGCAATATGTCGAACCTGCAGTCGGTCGACGGCGTCGCGATGCTGATCCACACCGCGAAAATCTCGCGCGGCAATTCGGGCGGTCCCCTCGTCGACCAGTGCGGGCGCATCGCCGGCATCAACACCGCGATCACGCGCGCCGACGACGGCGATTCGCCCTTCGCCTTCGCCATTTCGGGGCGTGAGCTGATGCGCTTCCTCGCCGACGCGGGACAGCAATATACGAGCGTCGGCACCCCTTGCCTGTCGATGGCCGAGGCCGACGCCCGCGACCGCGCCGCGCTCGACGCCGAAACGCGCGCCGAGATCGAGGCCAATGCCGCCAGAAATGCCGCCGCAAAACTCGACCGCGAGCTCAAGCTGGCGCGCGCCGGGGAGGAGGCGCTCGCCGCGCGCGAGAATCGCATCGCGCTCGCGGGCGTGCTGTTCGTGATCGGCGCGCTCGCCGCGGGTGCCGGGCTGATGTTCTACAGCCAGAAGAATCTGCGTAACGCCAAGATCGCGGGCGGCGCCGGCGCGGTGCTGATCATCGGCGCGGCGCTGTTGTTCGCCACCCGCCCCGACGCGCATGCCGAACTCGCCCCGGACGCGGCGAAGGCGCCCGCAACCGCGGCGCCCAAGCTGGCCCAGGGCAGCCTGCTCTGCACGATCCGTCCGGACCGCAGCCGCATCACCGTATCGGCGACGACCGACGTGCCGATCACGATCGGCAAGGGCGGCTGCGTCAACGGGCGCACCCAATATACAAGGGGCGCCGACGACCGCTGGCAACGCATCCTCGTTCCCAACGAGGAAGCGACCGTCACCGTCGCCTCGATCGATTCGGCGGGCCGCGACTATCGCGTCGACCGCTATCTGCTCGATGCCGAGACGATGGCCAAGGCGCGCGAGACGCGCGCGACGGTCACCATCAAGAGCTGCACAGCCGACCCCGACGAACTCGCGGGGCTCGCCGCGCAACAGGACGCGATCCGCAACGCGCTGCCCGCCACCCCGAACGAGCGGCTCGTCTATCGCTGCCAGCCGGCGGCGGGAGCGGCGGCGAAGCCGAAGGAAAGCTGACGCTCTTCCGCAACGACCCCGTCCCCGCGCGCTATGCCAGGTCGAGCGCGGCGCATATTTGCTCCGCTGCGTCGGCGGCGCTCACCTCGCCCGTATCGATCGCGACCCGCGCCTCGGGCAGCGGCGGATAGGCGTAGGCACCCTGCGCATCGAGTTCGCGGTAAAGCGCCAGCGACGACAATTTGCCGCTTGCCTGCCGCGATGCGGTCTCGACCCGAGCCTCGATCACGTCGGGCGGGCAGCTGAGCGCGACGAAATCGACATGGCCGCCCGCCGCCTCGACCAGCGCCGCGACGCGGCCCGGAAAATCGGGCGCGACGCTCGCTTCGGGGTGGAAGGTGAAGATCATCGAGCGGTCCTCGGCCGCCGCCGCCGCGAAAACGTCGAGCCATATCCGCTCGCGCAGATCGACAAAGGCTGGGCTGCCGAACGGAAACACCGCGAGCAGCGCATCGACGACAAGATGATTGTGGAACAGCGACAGGCCGGTGCGCGCCGCAAGCTCGCGCGCGACGGTCAGCTTTCCCGATGCTGCGGGACCGTGGATGAAGACCAGCCTCATCCCCCGCACGCCCTGAACAGCATCAGCGTGCGTTCGCGCGCCAATTCGCTCGACGGTTCGTGATAATCCTTGCGCCGGTCGCTGTTGAAGCCGTGGTTCGCGTCATAGACGAAGACCTGCGCGGTCGGATGATCCTTCGCGATCAGCGCCTCGACCCCCGCCATCGGGATGCCCGCGTCATAGCGGCCGAAATGCGCGATGGTCGCGCAGCGCGGCGCCTGCTCGGCGAACATGGTGGGGACAAGGCTGCCGTAATAGGCCGACGCCGCGGCAAGATCGGGGCTGACCTGCGCCATCCGCCACGCGACCGAGCCGCCATAGCAATAGCCGGTGATGAAGACGGGGCCCTTCGCTTTGAGCGCGTCGATGCACGTCTGCGCATCCTTGAGGCTCTGCTCGAACGGGTGCAGCTCGCGCGCGAGCTGCACCGCGCGCTCGAACTGCGGGCCCGAATAGTCGCTCTCGAACCCCGGATGCTCGCGGTCGAAGAGCGCGGGGCTCAGCACCTCATAGCCGTCGGCGGCATATTCGTCCGCCAGCTCGCGGATATGGTCGGTGACGCCGAAAATCTCCTGGATGAGCACCAGCCCGCCGCGCCGCTCGCCCTCCGCCTCGGCATGATAGACGGCAATTTCAGCGCCATCGTCCATCATCATCCGGATCATGTCGCCCATCGCTCGCCCTTCCTCCTCACCCACAAATTTTCGTTCTGCCGTCCCTATCGCGCGAGGGGCCAAAAGCAATCGCCCCACATCCTTGCATTGCGGCAAAATCGTTGCTACGCGCGCCCCGACTTTGCAGCGGGGGGCATTTTCGGATGCCGGGCAAATCCGCGCAGCCATCCCCCTCGGGATCGAAGAAAAGGACTTTCGCGCGTGGAGAATTCCGGCGGCATTCAGGGCAACATCACGGCGGGCCTCGCGGGCCGCTATGCGGTCGCTTTGTTCGATCTGGCGCGCGAATCGAACGCGATCGACGCGGTCGCCAAGAGCCTCGGCGACCTGCGCGCAGGCATCGCCGAATCGGCCGACCTGTCGGCGCTGATCGCCAGCCCCGTCGTCGGCCGCGCCGACGCCGCGAATGCCATCGCCGCGGTCGCCAAGGCGATGAAGCTCGATTCGCTCACCACCAAGTTCCTCGGCGTGCTCGCCGAGAACCGCCGTCTCGCCGACCTGCCCAGGATGATCGACGCCTTCGACGCGATCGTCGCCGACCATCGCGGCGAAGTGACCGCCAAGGTCACCAGCGCGCACCCGCTCAGCGCGGCGCAGCTGAAAGAGCTGGCCGCGAACCTCAAATCCCGTGTCGGGCGCGACGTCACCGTCGCGGCGACCGTCGATCCCGCCATCCTCGGCGGCCTCGTCGTCCAGCTGGGCAGCCAGCTGATCGACGGCAGCATCCGTACCCGTCTCAATAGCTTCGCGACTGCGATGAAAGGCTGAATAATGGAAATCCGCGCCGCTGAAATCAGCAAGGTCATCAAGGACCAGATCGCCAATTTCGGGACCGACGCCACGGTCAGCGAAATCGGCTCGGTGCTCTCGGTCGGCGACGGCATCGCCCGCGTCCACGGCCTCGACAACGTCCAGGCCGGTGAAATGGTCGAATTCGCCAATGGCGTGCAGGGCATGGCGCTCAACCTCGAAGCCGATAACGTCGGTATCGTGATCTTCGGCAGCGACGCCGAGATCAAGGAAGGCGACCAGGTCAAGCGCACCGGCACGATCGTCGACGTCCCCGTCGGCAAGGGCCTGCTCGGCCGCGTCGTCGATGGCCTCGGCAATCCGATCGACGGCAAGGGCCCGATCAAGGCCGACAAGCGCATGCGCGTCGAAGTCAAGGCGCCGGGCATCATCCCGCGCACCTCGGTTCACGAACCCGTCCAGACCGGTCTCAAGGCGCTCGACGCGCTCGTCCCCGTCGGCCGCGGCCAGCGCGAGCTGATCATCGGCGACCGCCAGACCGGCAAGACCGCCGTCGCGATCGACACCTTCATCAACCAGAAGCAGGCCAACGCCGGCGACGATGAGTCGAAGAAGCTCTATTGCATCTATGTCGCGGTCGGCCAGAAGCGCTCGACCGTCGCGCAGATCGTCCGCCAGCTCGAAGAAAATGGCGCGATGGAATATTCGATCGTCGTCGCCGCGACCGCGTCGGAGCCCGCTCCGCTGCAGTTCCTCGCGCCCTACACCGGCTGCACGATGGGCGAGTTCTTCCGCGATAACGGCATGCACGCCGTGATCGTCTATGACGACCTTTCGAAGCAGGCCGTCGCTTACCGCCAGATGTCGCTGCTGCTGCGCCGCCCGCCGGGCCGCGAAGCCTATCCCGGCGACGTTTTCTATCTGCACAGCCGCCTGCTCGAGCGCGCCGCGAAGATGAACAGCGACAATGGTTCGGGTTCGCTCACCGCGCTGCCGATCATCGAAACGCAGGCGGGCGACGTGTCGGCCTATATCCCGACCAACGTGATTTCGATCACCGACGGCCAGATCTTCCTCGAAACCAACCTGTTCAACGCCGGTATCCGCCCCGCGATCAACGTCGGCCTGTCGGTGAGCCGCGTCGGCTCGGCCGCGCAGACCAAGGCGATGAAGAAGGTGTCGGGCTCGATCAAGCTCGAACTCGCGCAGTATCGCGAGATGGAAGCGTTCGCGCAGTTCGGTTCGGACCTCGACGCCTCGACGCAGAAGCTGCTCAACCGCGGCGCGCGCCTGACGCAGCTTTTGAAGCAGCCGCAGTTCCAGCCGATGCCGTTCGAGGAGCAGACCGCGTCGATCTTCGCCGGCACCAACGGCTATCTCGACAATGTCGCGACGACCGACGTGTCGCGTTACGAAGCGGCGATGCTCGCCTATCTGCGCAGCGATCATGCCGATGTGCTGAAGACGATCCGCGACACCAAGGACCTCGGCGACGACGCCAAAAAGGGTCTGGTCGCGGCGCTCGACGCCTTCGCCAAGATTTTCGCGTAACCATTCACGTCGTCGTCCCGGCGAAAGCCGGGATCTCGACGATGAGGCCCCGGCCTTCGCCGGGGTGACGAACAAAGGGTAAAGACGGGACTTATGGCCAGTCTGAAGGAACTCAAAGGGCGCATCGTCTCGGTCAAATCGACCCAGAAGATCACCAAGGCCAAGAAGATGGTCGCCGCCGCCAAGCTCCGCAAGGCGCAGGCGGCCGCCGAAGCCGCGCGTCCTTACGCGGAGCGGCTCGAAGGCGTCGTCGCCAGCCTCGCGTCGAAGGTCGGCGCGTCGGATTCGGCGCCGAAGCTGCTTTCGGGCACGGGCAAGAGCGACACGCACCTGCTCGTCGTGCTCAACAGCGATCGCGGCCTCGCCGGCGCGTTCAACTCGAACATCGTCAAGGCCGCGCGCGACAAGGCGCTCGAACTGCAATCGCAAGGCAAGAAGGTTCTCTTCTACCTCGTCGGCCGCAAGGGCCGTCCGGTGATCGCGCGTCTGTTCCCGGGCCAGATCATCGAACAATATGAAACGACCGGCATCCGCGACATCGGCTTCGAACAGGCGAGCGACATCTCGGCGAAGGTGATGGAGCTTTACGAGGCCGGCGCCTTCGACGTCGCGCACCTCTTCTATTCGAAGTTCCGCTCGGCGCTGCTCCAGGAAGCGACCGGCCAGCAACTGATCCCCGTTCCCGCGCCGGTCGACGTTCCGGCACCCGGCGGCGCCGCGGTCGAATATGAACCCGACGAGGAGGCGATCCTCGCCGACCTCTTGCCGCGCAACATCACCATCCAGATCTTCAAGGGCCTGCTGGAAAACGCCGCATCCGAGCAGGGCGCGTCGATGACCGCAATGGACAATGCGACGCGCAACGCGGGCGACCTGATCAACAAGCTGACCATCGTTTACAACCGCACGCGTCAGGCGGCGATCACGACCGAACTCATCGAAATCATTGCAGGCGCGGAAGCGCTCTAAGCTATCCAAGCAAGGAAGAAAGTAATGGCTACCGCTCCCGAGAAGAAGGCTCCCGCCAAGAAGGCCGCAGCGCCCAAGGCTGCTGCGCCGAAGAAGGCCGCTGCTCCCAAGGCTGCTGCCACCGGCATCGCGACCGGCCGCGTCGCGCAGGTTATCGGCGCCGTCGTCGACGTCCAGTTCACCGGCCCGCTGCCCGCGATTCTGAACGCGCTCGAAACCGACAACAATGGCAACCGCCTCGTCCTCGAAGTCGCGCAGCACCTCGGCGAAAACACCGTCCGCACGATCGCGATGGACGCGACCGACGGCCTCACCCGCGGCCAGCCCGTCACCGACACCGGCGCGCAGATCTCGGTTCCCGTCGGCCCGCAGACGCTCGGCCGCATCCTCAACGTCATCGGCGACCCGATCGACGAGCGCGGCCCGGTGAACGCCGGCATGAGCGCGCCGATCCACGCCAAGGCCCCCGAATTCGTCGACCAGTCGACCGAAGCCGCGATCCTCGTCACCGGCATCAAGGTCATCGACCTGATCGCGCCTTACGCAAAGGGCGGCAAGATCGGCCTGTTCGGCGGCGCGGGCGTCGGCAAGACCGTTCTCATTCAGGAGCTGATCAACAACATCGCCAAGGGCCACGGCGGCGTGTCGGTGTTCGCGGGCGTCGGTGAACGCACCCGCGAAGGCAACGACCTCTATCACGAATTCCTCGACGCCGGTGTTATCGCCAAGGACGCCGACGGCAACCCGACCCCCGACGGGTCGAAGGTGGCGCTGGTGTTCGGCCAGATGAACGAGCCGCCGGGCGCCCGCGCTCGCGTCGCGCTCTCGGGCCTCACCATGGCCGAATATTTCCGCGACCAGGAAGGGCAGGACGTGCTCTTCTTCGTCGACAACATCTTCCGCTTCACGCAGGCGGGTTCGGAAGTGTCGGCGCTGCTCGGCCGTATTCCTTCGGCCGTGGGTTACCAGCCGACCCTGTCGACCGACATGGGCGCGCTGCAGGAACGCATCACCTCGACCAACAAGGGCTCGATCACCTCGGTGCAGGCCATTTACGTTCCCGCGGACGATTTGACCGATCCGGCGCCTGCTACGTCGTTCGCTCACTTGGATGCGACCACCACGCTCAACCGCGCGATTTCGGAACTCGGCATCTATCCGGCGGTCGATCCGCTCGATTCGACCAGCCGCGTGCTGACCGCCGCGATCGTCGGCCAGGAGCATTATGAAACCGCCCGCCGCGTTCAGGAAACGCTGCAGAAGTACAAGTCGCTGCAGGACATCATCGCGATCCTCGGCATGGACGAGCTGTCGGAAGAAGATAAGCTGGTCGTCGCCCGCGCGCGCAAGATCCAGCGCTTCCTGTCGCAGCCCTTCCACGTCGCCGAAGTCTTCACCGGCATTCCCGGCAAGTTCGTCGCGATCGAGGACACGGTGAAGTCGTTCAAGGCCGTCGTCGACGGCGAATATGACCACCTGCCCGAAGCGGCCTTCTACATGGTCGGCGGCATCGACGAAGCGGTCGCCAAGGCCGCGAAGCTCGCCGAAGACGCGTAATTAACCCCCTCCCCCTCAGGGGAGGGGCTTAAGGATGAAGACATGGCCCTGAAGTTCGAACTCGTCACCCCCGCCCGCCTCGAGCGGACCGCCGACGTCCATATGGTCACCGTGCCGGGGACCGAGGGCGATTTCTCGGTGCTCGAAGGCCATGCGCCCTTCATGGCGACGCTGCGCAACGGCCCGCTGACCATCTATGCCACCGCCGGCGCCGAGCCCGAAGTGATCGAGGTCGAGGGCGGCTTTGCCGAGGTGAGCGAAGCGGGCCTCACCGTCCTTGCCGAGCATATCGCCGGCTGATTTTTCGCCCGTCCACGGCGATCAAAAGCCCGCATCCCCCATCGGATGCGGGCTTTTTCATGCGCGCCGCATCTCTCCTTCGGCCGCATTAGGACAATGTCAAAGTTTCCGATTTATTCACCGTGTCCGATGGGGGTGCGTCCGCGGCTGCGGGCCATACCCGAAGGGATTTGGAAAGCAGGATAAAACGGATGAGTGCATTCGGACGCCGCCCCGGAACAGCTGGCCGCCCCGCCTTTGGCGTGGCGAAACCGATGCAGACTGGCCCCGGCGTGCCCGGCGGCGCGCAATTCCCCGCGATCGACACCGTGCCTGCCGAAGCCCCGCCGCCGATGCCGTCGAACCTGACCCCCGAAGAAGAGGCGATGGAGCGGCTGAACCAGCGTTCGACCGCCGAGGCGATGGAACCCGAAAAGGCGCAGGGCTTCGAAGCCAGCGTCCACAAGATCAAGGAACAGGTGCTGCCACGCCTGCTCGAACGCGTCGATCCGGAGGCGGCGGCAACGCTCAACAAGGACGAGCTGACCGAGGAATTCCGTCCGATCATCCTCGAAGTGCTTGCGGAACTGCGCATCACATTGAACCGCCGCGAGCAATTCGCGCTCGAAAAGGTGCTCGTCGACGAATTGCTCGGCTTTGGCCCGCTCGAGGAGCTTCTCGCCGATCCCGATATCAGCGACATCATGGTCAACGGTCCGTACCAGACCTATATCGAGCGCAAGGGCCAGCTCGTCATCGCGCCGATTCAGTTCCGCGACGAACAGCATCTGTTCCAGATCGCGCAGCGCATCTGCAACCTCGTAGGCCGCCGCGTCGACCAGACCACCCCGCTCGCCGACGCCCGCCTCAAGGACGGCAGCCGCGTCAACGTGATCGTCCCGCCGCTGTCCTTGCGCGGTACCGCGATCTCGATTCGTAAATTCTCGGCCAAGCCGATCACGCTCGACATGCTCTGCCAGTGGGGCGCGATGAGCCAGAAGATGTGCACCGCGCTCAAGATCGCGGGCGCCAGCCGCTTCAACATCGTCATCTCGGGCGGCACGGGCTCGGGTAAAACCACCATGCTCAACGCGCTGTCGAAGATGATCGACCCCGGCGAACGCGTGCTCACCATCGAGGACGCCGCCGAACTTCGCCTGCAGCAGCCGCACTGGCTGCCGCTCGAAACGCGCCCCGCGAACCTCGAGGGCAATGGCGCAATCCACATGGGCGACCTTGTCAAGAACGCGCTGCGTATGCGCCCCGACCGGATCATCATGGGCGAGGTTCGCGGCGCCGAATGTTTCGACCTTCTCGCCGCGATGAACACGGGTCACGACGGCTCGATGTGTACGCTTCACAGCAACAGCCCGCGCGAATGCCTCGGCCGTATGGAAAACATGGTGCTGATGGGCGACATCAAGATCCCGAAGGAAGCGATCTCGAAGCAGATCGCCGACTCGGTCGACCTGATCGTCCAGATCAAGCGCCTGCGCGACGGCTCGCGCCGCGTCACCAACGTCACCGAGGTGATCGGCATGGAAGGCGACGTCATCGTCACGCAGGAATTGTTCAAGTTCGAATATCTCGACGAGGACAAGGACGGCAAGATCGTCGGCGAATATCGCTCGATGGGCCTGCGCCCCTATACGCTCGAAAAGGCCCGCCAATACGGCTTCGACCAGCCCTATCTCGAGGCGTGCCTCTGAACTCGACGTCATTGCGAGGAGCGTAGCGACGAAGCAATCTCCAGCTATCGGCCTTGCACGAGACCCATAGCTGGAGATTGCTTCGCTCCGCTCGCAATGACGCAGAGTGAACGGCGCCTATGGCTTCAACGCGAACGCCGCCGCGAACAGCGCGACCGCGGCCGATGCCAGCGCGATCCCGCGCCATGGCATGAAACCGACCTGTTCGACGTCGCGCCGGTTGTTGCGGCGCCAGTTCGCGATCTCGGCAACGCCGAACAGCGCCGCAGCCGTGATCGCCACCGACAGCATCGACACTTGCATTACCGCTCAACCCTTCGCAAACAGGAGCCTTCCCTGGAGAGAGGTGCCCCATATGCGTCCGCTATTGATAGTTGCAAGTGCCGCCATCGCAATCGCCGTTCCCGCATCGGCGATGCAACACGACGGCCATGCCGGCCACGCTGCGCCAAAGGCCGGTGAAGCGATCGCCGCAGCGGTCGCCGCGCCCACGCGCACGCCCGCCAACACCGCGCGCGACCCCTTTCGTCATCCCGCCGAAACGCTCGCCTTCTTCGGCGTGAAGCCCGGCGACACGGTGGTCGAGCTGTGGCCCGGCGGCGGCTGGTACACCGAAATCCTGGCCCCGCTGGCGAAGTCCGGCGGCGGCACCCTCTATGTTGCGGCGCCGTGGGAGCGCGGCCTTAACCGGATCAAGGAAAAACAGGCGGCCGATGCGGGCACCTATGGCGCGCTGAAGCTCGCCGAGTTCCCGGCCACGGGCGCGGGGACGAAGGTTCCCGACGGCAGCGCCGATGTCGTGCTGACCTTCCGCAACGTCCACAACTGGCGCTTTGGCGGCGCCGACAAGACCACCGACGCCTTCAAGCAGATTTTCGCGATGCTCAAGCCCGGCGGCACGCTCGGCGTCGTCGAGCACCGCCTCGATGAAAGCGACGACAGCGCGAAGGAAGAAAAGTCGGGCTATATGAAGAAAAGCTCGATCGTCGCCTTTGCCGAGGCCGCGGGCTTCAAGCTGGCGGGGGAGAGCGAGATCAACGCCAACCCCAAGGACACCAAGGATTATGCCAAGGGCGTCTGGACCCTTCCGCCGAGCCTGACCGAAGGCGAGACCGACCGCGCCAAATATGTCGCGATCGGCGAATCGGACCGCATGACGCTGAAATTCGTGAAGCCGGCGTCCTGAAGCCCATCGAATCCATCGATCCGGCGCTGCTGCTCAGCGCCTATGCGCAGGGCATTTTCCCGATGGCCGACGGGGCGGACGACCCGTCGGTCCATTGGGTCGAACCGCGCCTGCGCGCGATCCTGCCGCTGGGTGGCTTCCACCTGTCGCACAGCCTGAAAAAGCTCATCGTGTCGGACCGCTTCCGCGTCACCACCGACACCGTCTTTGCCGACATGGTCGCGCTCTGCGCCGCACCCGCCTACGACCGGCCGACGACGTGGATCAACCCCGTCATCCGCGCGAGCTACGACCGGTTGTTCCAGCTCGGCCATGCGCACAGCGTCGAATGCTGGCTCGACGGCGAACTCGCCGGCGGCCTCTACGGCGTCACGCTCGGCCGCGCCTTTTTCGGCGAATCGATGGTCAGCCGGGCGCGCGACGCGTCAAAGGTCGCGCTCGCGCACCTCGTCGCGCGGCTCATCGCGGGCGGGTGGAAGCTGCTCGACTGCCAGTTCCTCACGCCGCACCTCGCCAGCCTCGGCGCGATCGAGATCCGCCAGGCCGACTATCTCGCGCGGCTTTATTCGGTGTTGGCGGGGGGCGACGGCGCGGCGACCTTGGGCGGCGCGACCGGGGCCGGCACAGCGGGTGCGGCCGGTGTCGCCGTTCCTTCGCCGCCGTTCGTCGCGGGCGACTGGCGCGCGCTCGATGCCTTGGGCGCGGCGCCGGCCTTGGGCGCCTCTCGCGCGACGGGTTCGCCGCCCGGATATGTCATCGCGCAGCTTTTGACGAAGACGTCGTAGATCGGATGCTCGATCACGTTGCGGTCGGGCCGCTCGCGGAAAATCCAGCCCGAAAAGACACGATACCATTTATCGTCGCGCTGGTCCTGCACCGTCAGCTGGACGAAGGCCCCGGTTTCGGGCGGATCCTCCCACGGCGCGGTGATCTCGCACGCGCGCAGCCGCACGATCGCGCGGCCGACGCGCGCCGAGTCGCCGGGCTTCATCTCGAGCTCGCGGACCAGGCCGTTGCGCTTGTTGAGCAAGCCGACGACGGCGACGCGCTCGGCCATCGGCGTCGCGCCCTCGATCCCGCCGACTTCCTGCGGCACGCGTTCGGATTTCGCGACTGTCGGAACCGTCGCGCTGCCACCCGCCTGCGGGGACCGGTCGCACGCCGTCAGCGCGGTCGCGGCCAGCAGCGCGGTCAGCGCGGTCGAAACCCGGCGCGGGGTCACTCGGCGCCGGGCCGCCAGGCCTCGTAATCGCCCGTCGCGGCGGCGCGGCGGCCACCCCGTTCGAGCGCGCCGGCGGGGCGATAGGCGCCCGTGCTGCCGGTCAGGTTCGCGCTCGCTTCCTTTTCCCATGCGCGCGGCGCGGGAAGGACATCGGTCGGCAACTCGTCGAACGTGCCGTGCAGCCAGCCGTGCCATTCGGGCGGCACCCGGCTCGCATCGTTCGACCCATTATAGATCACCCAGCGGCGGCCGCCCTTCTTCGCGCGGAAATAGCGGTTGCCGAGGCTGTCCTCGCCGACCTTCTCGCCCGTGCTCCAGCTGTTCAGCAGCGTGCCGACGGTCGCACCGTCCCACCAGGTGAAAATCTTGCCCAAAATGCTCATGGGGTGGCGTTTACAGGCAAGCGCGCGCGGTCTGCAAGCGTCAAACCGCGCCGCGCGCCGCTATTTCTTGTCTTTCCACGTCACCGTCGCCGTCTCGTCGATGCCGAGCCGGGCCGCGGTCCCGCCCGCGAGTTCGAGCACGGCGCCAACCTCGCCGCCGCTCACCACGGGTTCGAGCGATTCGGGGATGGTATTTTCGGCGATCCGGTCGATGCTGCCGTCGGCGCGGATGAAGATCATGTCGAGCGGGATCAGCGTATTCTTCATCCAGAAGCTGCCGATCCGCGGTTTTGCGAAGGGGAACAGCATCCCGCCGCCCTCGGGCAGGCTGGTGCGGAACATCAGGCCGCGATCCTGCTCTTCGTCGGTGCGCGCGACTTCGACATCGAACCGGTGCGCCTTGCCCGCCATCGTGATCGTCACGGGGATCGTCGCGGCGCTTTCGGCCTCGCTGGCATCGCGACTGCACGCCGCCATCGGCAGCGCGAACGACAGGGCAAGGGCGGTCAATATGGCACGCATCGGCAGTTCCTTTATCGGGCCGCCCCGCCCTAATCGAGCGCCGCTTCCTCGTCCAGCGCCGCCAGCGCGGCGTCGTCCCCCGGCGCGACGGCAAGGATGCGATGCGCGATCGCCAGGCTGTGCCCGGCGCGCAGGAAGGCGGCGAGTTGCCGCTCGCGCTGCTTCGGATCGTCGCTCGTCCGCATCGCGAACGGCCCGAACCGCCGCCGCCGCGCGAAACCGACGGCGGCCGCGAGGGCGACCCCCTCCGCCGCCTCGATCGCCTCGCCGCTGTCCTGCTCGGCGATGCCGTCGGCATAGAGCTGCGCCTTCACCCGCCGCACCCCGAGCCCGCGCCGCGTCATCGCGCCGGCGCGCATCGCCGCATATTGGCGGTCGTCGAGATAATGGAGCCGCTCCATCCGGTCGGCGATCGCCTCGCACGCCGTCATGACGTCATTTTCGTCTATCCATTCGGATTCGCGGACTTTTCTGGCAAGATAGCGCATCAGTTTCGCGCGGCTCGTCGCGAATCGCGCAACATAGGCGAGCGCCAGTTCGTCGAGCTTCGCCGCGCCGAGAGGCCTTTTCGATCGGTCGGGGGGAGCGCGGCGATTGGCCATATGCCATGTTTGTGCCACAGTCGGGCCCGATTGAGAACGATCAACACCGCCATATCGGGCGATAAAGCCCGGAAATGGGCGATTTGTTCAAACAACACAGGGTTCGCGCACCTCAACATGGCTCAGAAAGATGACATGCTTGTTGCCGCACGGCCCGTATCGCGGGATGTCGCAGCTCCTATGACCGATACCGACATGAACTCGGCCGATACGCTCGTGCCGACGCCAACCGAATGCGCGCAGCCGCGCCGCTTTTCCGACTTCGCGACCGTGGGCGAGGCACTCGATTATGCCGCGCGCGGTTCGCGCGGGCTCAATTTCCACGATCCGCGCGGAAAGCTGGTGCGTCCCTATCCGTACAGCGAACTCAAGGCCGACGCGCTGGCCACCGCTTACCGCCTGATCGCGGCGGGCGTGCAGCCGAACGACCGCATCGCGCTGATCGCCGAAACCGGCGCCGAATTCGCCGCGCTCTTCTTCGGAACCATCTACGCCGGCGCGTGGCCGGTGCCGCTGCCGCTGCCGACCAGCTTCGGCGGGCGCGATTCCTATGTCGGCCAGCTCGTCGTCCAGCTCACGAGCTGCGACCCCAAGCTGCTGTTTTTCCCGCCCGAAATCGCCGCGATGGCGACCGAGGCGGCCGAACAGCAGAATGTGCAGCCGGTCGACTGGAGCGAATTCGAAAAGCGCGCCGCCCCCGTCGCGGCGCTGCCCGAGCAAAAGACCGACGAGACCTGCTATCTCCAGTACAGCAGTGGCTCGACGCGCTTTCCGCACGGCGTCGCCGTGACCCACGCCGCGCTGCTCAACAATCTCGCCGCGCACAGCCACGGCATGGAGCTTCAGGACAGCGACCGCTGCATTTCGTGGCTCCCCTGGTATCACGACATGGGCCTCGTCGGCTGCCTGCTCTCGCCGGTCGCCAACCAGGTGTCGGTCGATTATCTGAAGACCGAGGATTTCGCCCGCCGTCCGCTCGCCTGGCTCGATCTGATCAGCCGCAACAGCGGCACGACGCTCAGCTACTCGCCAACCTTCGGCTACGACATCTGCGCGCGCCGCGTGTCGAGCCAGACGCATGTCGCCGACCGCTTCGACCTGTCGCGCTGGCGCGTCGCGGGCAATGGCGCCGACATGATCCGCCCCGACGTGATGCAGAGCTTCGTCGACGCCTTTGCCGACGCCGGGTTCAAGGCGAGCGCCTTTCTGCCGAGCTATGGCCTCGCCGAAGCGACGCTCGCGGTCAGCATCATGCCGCCGGGCGAAGGCATTGTCGTCGAACTGGTCGAGGAAACCGAATTGTCGGGCGCCGCGAATGATTCGGGCCGTCCGACGCGCTACCGTGCGATCGTCAACTGCGGCCGCGCCGCGCGCGACATGGTGATCGAGGTCCGCGACGAAGCGGGCAATGCGCTGCCCGACCAGACCGTCGGCAAGGTGTGGTGCACCGGCCCCTCGCTGATGACCGGCTATTATCGCGACCCCGAATCGACCGCCGCCTGCATGAAGGACGGCTGGCTCGACACCGGCGATATGGGATATTTGTCGGACGGTTACATCTATATCGTCGGCCGCGCCAAGGACATGATCATCATCAACGGCAAGAATCACTGGCCGCAGGATATCGAGTGGGCGGTCGAGCAGCTGCCGGGCTTCAAGTCGGGCGATATCGCGGCCTTCGCGATCACCACGCCGGGCGGCGAGGAAACCCCCGCGGTGCTCGTCCAGTGCCGCACCAGCGACGAGGCCGAGCGGCTCGCGCTGCGCGAGACGATCCGCGACCGCGTCCGCGCGATCACCGGCATGAACTGCCTGATCGAACTGATCCCGCCGCGCACCCTGCCGCGCACCAGCTCGGGCAAGCTCAGCCGCTCGAAGGCGCGCGCGCAATATCTCGCCGGGGAAATCCAGCCCTTCGCGATGGCAGCATAACGCCGGGCGCGTCCGGTTTCGACCGGAAGTGGACATTCTTTTGAACCGTCACCCCGGACTTGATCCGGGGTCCACGACTTCAACGCCGCAGTGGATCCCGGATCAAGTCCGGGATGACGAAGGTCTGAAAACGACCGATTGCGGACGTTTGGATCTTCAACGAATGTGACGGTGGCAACAACCGGCAAGGATTCCCATGAACCGGAAATTTCTGGTAGGCGTGCTAACCGGGGCGGCTCTTGGCATTTGTGCGTGGGGAGCCGCGACGCTGTGGCATCGGGATGATCAGCAGCCGCTATATCTCCGTCTCGTTGACGACGATTTTGATTATATTCTCGGACCGGATTACAAGCCTGAAACGGAGGGCCCCGCAAGCCTTAAGGTGCTGCGAGACTGTAAGATAGAAGCCTTTTTGACGGACGCTGGCGGCAATGACGCTGCATCCTCTTCGTTCATCGCCCTAGATGTAACCCCACCTGAGAAAGTGAATTGCCTGATCGGAGAGGCGCGTATTCGCTCAATGTCGATCGCCATTGTGCGAGGCATCGACACAACGCCGACCGATTGCTTGGGCGGCTGGCCGACCCGATTTCGCGACCGCGAGGCCGGCGATTTCAATTTGTGCGTTGGGGGGAAGAATCCAAATCCGATTTACGTGCCCACGCCGCCGCCAAAGCGTTAGTCCGCTTTCCACCCCAAAACCGACGCTCGCAGCCGCCGCCTGCGCTGTCCCTCGCCGGCACAGAAATTCGCACCCGAACAGCGCGATGGTTACCTTCGGGTAATACCCGCGCGCTAGAACCGCGGGCGTGAAAAGCCTGCTGACCGACCCTATTGCTGCCGAAGAGATACCTGTGCGGGCCCTGTTGGGGCTGGGCCCGCGAAATCAGGACATCGGCAACCTCCGCCAGCTCCAGCTCGCGCCGCTTCGCGGCCGCGGTTCGCTGCGCCTGTTGATGGGCATCGGCATGGCGTTCGTCGCCGCCTTCACCATGGTCCACAGCACGCCCTTTGCAATCGCGGCCGGATGGCTCGCCTGCGCCCTCGCCTTCGCGCTCTGGTCGTTTGGAAAGTTCAACCGCCTGCCGCTCGGCGATCCCAAATTGTCGGGAATGGCCGAATATCGGCTGTGCAATCGCCACGCGCTCTATTCGGCGCTGCTCTGGGGCGCGCCCTTCTGGTTGCAGGGGCTCGCTCCGACGCTCGACCATGTCCTGTCGATGTGGACGATCGCGGTGCTGATGATGGTCACCCTGTCGATCGTCGCGCACAGCGTCCCGCTCGCCTGTATGCTGTTCATCATCCCTGTTTCGCTGTCGGCCGCCGCCGCGCTGACGCGGGCCGGCGCGCCGCAGCTCGCCGCCGTCGCGCTCGTCGCGGGCTTCCTGCTCTCCGCTTTCTGCATCCGCTTCGCGCAGAGCCATATCCGCTTCCGCCGCGCCGAAGAGACGCTGCACGAAAAGACCGAGACGGTCAGCCTGCTCCTGCGCGAATTCGAGGAAACTTCTGCCGACTGGCTGTGGCAGACCGACAACAGCCGCCGCCTCGTCCATGTGTCGCCGCGCCTCGCCTATGCGCTCGGCAGCAGCACCGAGGGGCTCGAGGGCATACCGCTGCTGCAGGCGCTTTCGGGTGATGCATGGGAAACCGGCCTGTTCCCGAAAAGCCTGCACGACATGGCCGAGCGGATGAAGCGGCGCGAAAGTTTCTCGAACCTGATCGTCCCGGTGACGATCGGCGGCGCGCCGCGCTGGTGGGAATTGTCCGCTTCGCCGCGCCTCGACGAAACGGGCAAGTTCCTCGGCTTCCGCGGCGTCGGCTCGGACGTCACCGAAAAGCGCGCGACCGCCGAACAGATTGCCAAGATGGCGCGATTCGACAATCTCACGGGCCTCCCCAACCGCCTCAGCCTCAACGAGGATCTCGCCCGCGCGCTGACCCACGCGGTCGAGGCGAAATCGCGCTGCGCGCTGCTCATGATCGACCTCGACCGCTTCAAGGCGGTCAACGATACGCTGGGCCACCCCGTCGGCGACAAATTGCTCGCGCAGGTCGCGGCGCGGCTCAAGGGGCTGATGGAACGCGGGATGACCTGCGGCCGGCTCGGCGGCGACGAATTCGCCGTCGTGCTCCACAATGTCCCCTCGGCCGACGCCGCCGAAGAGCTGGCGCAGCGGATCATCACCGCGATCAGCCGCCCCTATGTGGTCGACAATCATCAATTGTTCGTCGGCGCCAGCATCGGCTTCGCGATCGGCCCGACCGACGGCGCGACGGTCGAGACGCTGACCCGCAACGCCGACCTCGCGCTCTACAAGTCGAAGGACAAGGGCGGCAATGTCGTCGCCGCCTATGTCGCATCGTTGCACGCGCAGGCCGAGGAACGGCGCGTGATGGAGCAGGAATTGCGCGGCGCGCTCGAACGCGGCGAGTTCGAGCTCTATTACCAGCCCGTCGTCACCGCCGCCGACGGCACCTTGAACGGCTTCGAGGCGCTGATCCGCTGGCACAACAAGAAGCTCGGCAACGTCTCGCCCGGCCGCTTCATCCCGCTGGCCGAGGATGCGCGCCTGATTTCGCCGATCGGCGAATGGGTTTTGCGCACCGCATGTCACGAGGCGATGAAATGGCCTTCGAACCTGAAGGTCGCGATCAACGTGTCCGCCGACCAGCTCACCGATCCCAGCTTCGCCTCGGTCGTCGTCTCGGCGCTGGCGCAGAGCGGGCTTCCGCCGCAACGGCTGGAAATCGAGGTCACCGAAAGCGTCTTCCTGCGCGACGGCGGCGGCGCGGCGCAATTGCTCGACCAGCTGATCGGGCTCGGCATCCGCCTGTCGCTCGACGATTTCGGCACCGGCTATTCGTCGCTCGGCTATCTGCGCAAGACGCAATTTTCGACGATCAAGGTCGACCGCAGCTTCGTCGTCGGCGCCGCCAAGGGCAGCATCGAATCGATCGCGATCATCCGCGCCGTCGTCGCGCTCGCCGACAGCCTCGGCATGTCGACGACCGCCGAGGGGGCCGAAACCGAGCTCGAGGTCGAAACGCTGCGCAGTTTCGGGTGCAGCAATATCCAGGGCTATTATTACGGACGTCCGATGCCCGCCGCCGACGTGCTGACCCTGTTCCGCCGTCCGGGCGACGTGGCGACCGTCGCTGCGTGACGGCGACCAAGCGAAGTCCCTTCGCGACGAATGGAACGCCTTAACAAAAGGTTCCCCCGCCCACCGCATCCGTGGCGCGATTCGTCGCTAGACGGGTGGTGGACGCCGCAGGGCGTGGCAAAGACCCTGCAACGCTTGAAGACAAGCATTGGGGGGTCGCATTCCATGCTCCATCGTCGTTACCTGGCTGCCGCCATCGCGTCCGTGATGACCGTCACCGGACTGTTCGCGAGCATTCCCGCCGCGGCCCGCGATTATCTGCAATGCGTCCCCTTCGCCCGCGCCGAATCGGGCGTCGAAATCCGCGGCAATGCCAAGACCTGGTGGTCGCAGGCCGCCGGCACCTATGCGCGCGGCGAAGAGCCGCGGAAGGGGGCCGTCATGGCCTTCGCCGGCACGCGCGGCATGCCGATGGGCCATGTCGCGGTGGTCAAGAAGATCGTCAGCGACCGCGAGATCCTGATCGACCATGCCAACTGGTCGCCGATCAACGGCCGCCGCGGCCAGATCGAGCGTGACGTTCGCGTCGTCGATGTCAGCGACGCCGGCGACTGGAGCATGGTGCGCGTCTGGTATGCCCCGATCGGCGATCTCGGCCTGCGCGCCAATCCGGTGCAGGGCTTCATCTACGCCGACGGCACCCGCGAAGAGGCGCCGAGCTTCAAGGCGCCCGTCTGGGTGCAGAACGACTGGAAACCCGGCAACGGCCTTGAGGTCGTCGCCGCCTCGCTCGGCAACTGAGCCCTCCCCCCCCCCACCTTCCTGGGCTCGGCGAGCGATGAAGCCACTCGGGGCGGCCCGCCGCTCCGGGTGGTTTCTCCTTTGGGCGCGGTGCTTCAGGGGGCCCGCTCGATTCAGTCCGCGGCGGGTGCGTCGCCTTCGCCGGCCGCGTCCTCGAACCAGGCTTCGACCGGGCCCGACAGCTTGATCGTCATCGGCTGGCCGAACCGGTCCTTCGACTTGCCCGCCGCGACGCGGATCCAGCCTTCGGAGATCGAATATTCCTCGACGTCGGTGCGCTCGACGCCCTTGAAGCGGATGCCGATGCCGCGCTGCAGCACCTCCATGTCGAAATGCGGCGAGCGGGGGTTGGTCGACAGGCGGTCGGGGGGCGTATCGGTCATTTGAATGTTTCCCAGAAAATGATGGCGCGGCCCTAGCGGGACCGCGCCATCATCGTCAATCACTGAGAGGCGGCACCGGCGCGCCCTGCATCGGTCAGAACCCGGCCTTCACCGTCACGAAGAACTGCTGCGGCGCCCCCGCGAGCAAGGTCTGGGCGTCGCCGCTGTTCGCAAAGCCGTTGGTGCCGATCGTCGACACATAGGCCTTGTCGAACAGATTGGTCGCATTCGCCTGGATCGATATGCGGTCGGTGAAACGATAACCGATGCTCGCATCGACGATCACGAACCCGCCGACCTCGGCGTCATTCTCATAGGAATAATAGCGCTTCGACGTATAGTTCGCACCGACGCGCGCGAAGAAGTCGCCATTGTCCCAGGTGATTTCGCCCTTGGCGAGATGTTTGGGCGAATTGACCACCGTCTTGCCCGCCGTCGCCGCAACGACGCCGCCGGCCGCGTTCACGACGTCATCGCGATATTCGGAATCATTATACGCATAGGACGCAAAGAGCGCGAGTTCGGGCGTGACGCGAAAGGTGCCCGCCGCCTCGACCCCCCACGATCGCACATCGCCGACATTCTGCAGGATCGCGGGATTGCCCTGAATGCCCGATCCGTTGGCAAAGGCGATGATGCGGTCCTTGAAATCGACATAATAACCCGCGATCACGCCCTGGAAGCGGGGCGATTTGGTGCGGAAGCCCAGCTCCCACGTCGTCGAGGTTTCGGGCTTCAGGTCGAGCGCGTCGAACCCCGCCTGCGTCGTCGCAAAGGGACCGCCCGTCGCCGAGCTTTCAAAGGCGCGCATATTCTCGGTGTAGCTCGCGAACAGCTCGTTATCGTCGTTCAGGCGATAGAGCAGGCCCGCCTGCGGCAGGAACCAGTCCTTCGCCTCGGTGCGCCCCGACGCGAGCCCGCCACTGACGATCGGCGTCGCATTATTGGTGACGCGCAGCCCCTTCCAGCCCGCGTTGAGCTGGAAGCTGCCAAGGTCGAGCCTGTCCTGCACATGATATTGCAGCGTCTGGGTGTTGAAATCGAACGCCCACTGCGTCGCGATCGGGTCGGCCGGGAAATCGAGGCTGCTGCGGCTCGGCGCTCCCGCCGTGTCGGCAAGACCATAGAAGCGCCGCGCCTGGTTGAAGTCGTTATCCTCGTACCACATGCCGATTTCGAAGCTGTTGGCGCCGACCTCGAACAGGCTGGAGGCGAGGATGCCGTACCGCTCGATCTCATATTCGGTGGTGCGGATCGTGATCGGCGCGCCGCCCGGCGTCGTCACATAGGGGGTGAACCACAGGCCGCGCCCCTCGTTGCCGTGATAATAGCCGGTCGCCTTGAAGGTCCAATATTCGCCAAGCGGCGCCTCGACCCCGGCACCGGCGAGCCAGTCCCTGCGCAAGCCCGCCGCGTCATAATAGGCGTCGTCGACCGTCGCGATCGGCGCGGGAAAGACGAGACCGGCATCCGGATAGGGCAAGGGCGTGCCCGCAGCGCCGCTCTGGCTGACCTGGTTCTGGTAGATTTGCGCGACCCGGACGGCGAGATCCCAGTCCTTCGCATAATTGTCCCAGTCGTAACCGAGGCGGCCGATCATGTCGGCGCTCATATCCTGATAGTCGTTCTCGCGGCGGTCCGAGTAATTGACGAAGCCAAAGAAGCGGCCGTCGCCGACCGGCTGGACGAGGCGCGCATTGACCTGATGCTGGCGCTGAACGCCGTCGCCCTTCCACTTGTCGGCATCCTGCCACGCATAGCTCAGCGACAGGCGCGTGCCCCCCGCGAACAGCTCGCCGCTGTCGACCCGGACAAAGGCCCGCTTGTTGTCGTCGCTGCCATAGGTGCCCGACGCCTCGACCCCGAACGCCTCGCCGGGCTCGCGCGAGAAGAATTCGATCGTGCCGCCAAGGTTGCTCGTCGACGCCGCGCCGAGCGACCCCGCGCCTTGCGCGACCTCGACCCGCCCGACATTCTCGCTGATGATCGCGCGGCTGATGTGCAGGCCGTTATGGTTGCCGTAATTCATGTCGCCCAGCGGAATGCCGTCGAGCGTGAAGCCGAGCTGATTCTGGCTGAAACCGCGGATCGAGATGCGCGCCGACCATTCATAGGCGCCGAACGGGTCGGCCGAGGTGAAATTGACCCCCGGCAGCTTGTCGATCGCCTTGAGCGGGCTGATCCCCGCGACCTCGAGCGCGATGTCGCCCGCGCCCAGTTCCTGCACCTGGCGCGCTTCACCGCGCCCGAGCACGACGATCTCGGCGACGTCGGCGCTTTCCGCCGCCGCTTCGACCGTTTCTTCCGCGAGGGCCGGTGTTGCTGCGAGCACGGCAATCAAGGCGGCCCCGGCCCGCAGGCGGTTCCCGAACATGGTGGTCATCTGGTGAAATCCCCTTTGCCCGGCGCCGAAATGACACCGGATCGCGCGGGGGTTAGGCGGGTGATATTGCGGCGTGGGGGCAAAGGCGTGACGCGGCGATGACCGAATCAAGAAGGAACGGCGGCAACGGGCCCGCCAAAGCAGGCGGAACCAACCGTCGCGGTGACCAGCTGCCCCGGCGGGCGAAGAGCGAAATCTAGGGCTTCGTCGATTATGCCGATGTCACGCTGCTCGAACGCCCCGCGATCGCGCACACCGGGTTCGTGCTCGGCTGCCGGGGCGGCGGCGTGTGCCTGTCCTACGCCGAAAACGCGACGATCGGCCTGGAAGTGGCGGATGCTTGGAAACAGCCGGTGCCGGGTTTCGACCAGGACTGGCGCGTCGCGCTCAGCTGGAAACTCTCGATTCGTCCATGACCGGCGCAGCAATCGCGGCGCCCGATGCGTAGAGCGTTTCGGCGAGCGGATACAGCTCGCGCTCCTCGCGCTCGACGCGCATGGCGAGCAGGTCGAAGACGATCTTCGTTTCGCGGCAGAAACCAGGCCAGTCGGCCGCGACCCGCTCGCGCGTCCATTTTTCGTCATAGGCGACGAAATCGGCCGCAAGGCTGCCCATCTCGATTTCGAATTCGCGCGTGATCCGCATCAGCTCGGCATCGCCCGTGGACATCAGCCGCGGATAGAGGATCCAGTCCTCGCATTTCAGGTGCCGGACCAGTGCTTCGCGCAACTGCGTCCGCGCGTTGGCCAGATCGTCCGCGACGGGCGGATCGGGCAGGTCTGCCATGCCGAGGATGATGCGCGACAGCGTGACCAGCGCCGCATGTTCGGCGCGCAATCGCTGCATCTCGCGGCCCAAGGGCATAGTTGCTCCAGCGGTGCGAGCGGTCCCTCGGTCGCCATCATAGCCAGCGCATCGTGAAAAGAAAGTGAATTGGCATTTCATCATCGTGGCGCTTCGGGTCGCGGCGGCGCGAACCACTTCCGCCGCGCGCACCGTCGCCCAGCCGGCCGCGTGGCCCGACCGATGGAGTAGCTGGCCCGAATGATGGGGTCCGCCCCCCGAATCGGGTTGTCAATCCGGCGCGCACGCCATAGGGCGCTATTGATTATTCCTCGCAATAGCGGCAGCTTTCCCCGATGCAACGCGCGACCATCCGCACATGGTTCCTGATCCATAAATGGACGAGCATCGTCTGTACGGCGTTCCTGCTGATGCTGTGCGTCACCGGCCTGCCGCTGATCTTCCACCATGAAATCGACGAGCTGACCGAGGAAGCGCCGGCCTATGGCATGCCCGGGGTCGGATCGTCGGGCGAGGCGCCGGGCCTCGTACCGCTCGACGCGATGCTCGCGAAGGCGCTCGCGGCGCGTCCCGGCGAGGTGCCCGTCTTCATGGCGTTCGATAATGAACAGCCGTCGATGACGGTCACCACCGCGCCGCAGCCCGACTCCCCCGCCGAGGATATGACGATCCAGATCCTCGACCGCTCGACCGGACAGGCGACCGCGACCGTCGATGAAAGCGGCGTGATGCACTTTCTGCTCCAGCTCCACACCGACATGTTCCTCGGCCTGCCCGGCATGCTCTTCCTCGGGCTGATGGGGCTGCTTTTCGTGGTCGCGATCGTCTCGGGCGTCGTGCTCTACGCGCCCTTCATGAAAAAGCTCGACTTCGGCACGCTGCGCACCTCGCGCAGCCGCCGCGTCAAATGGCTCGACTATCACAACCTGCTCGGCATCGTCGCGCTCGCGTGGATGACCGTCGTCGGCGCGACGGGGGTGATCAACGCGCTCGCGACCCCGATCTTCCAATATTGGCAGATGACCGAGCTCGCCGAGATGACGCGCGCCTATGCCGGCAAGGGCGCGGTGGCGCCCGCGGATTACGGCTCTATCGACAAGGCGATGGCGGCGGCGCGCCGCGAAATTCCCGGCAACAATCCGCAGTTCATCGCCTTCCCCGGCGGCGCGTTCAGCAGCAAGCATCATTATGCGGTCTTCTTCCAGGGCGACACCCCGCTCACCGAGCGGCTGCTGACCTCGGCGCTGATCGATGCCGAGACGGGCGAGTTCACCGACGCGCGCCCGATGCCCTGGTATGTGAAGGCGCTCGCGCTGTCGCAGCCTTTGCACTTCGGCGACTATGGCGCGCTGCCGCTCAAGCTGCTTTGGGCGATCCTCACCCTCTTCACGATGATCGTCCTCGGCTCGGGCCTCTATCTCTGGCTCGGCAAGCGCCGCAGCGGCACCGACGCGCTGGTGCGCGAGGTCGAGAGCGGCGGCGAACTGGCGCCCGCCGAATGAAGCGGCGGAACGGCCTCCGCGCGATCTTCGCCGTGCCGCTGCTGCTCGCGCTCGTCAGCATCGCCGGGCTCGTCGTCGCGCTGACCGGCGACGGCCTGCGCGATGCCGCGTCATGGGCCGCGCTCGCCATACCTGTTTTAGCCGTCGGCTGGGCGATGCGCGCCCGCCGCACCTGATTTTTTCGCGCGGGGTGGGCCGCGCATAAAGGGGAATAACATGACCAGATCGACCATCCGCACCGCGCTCGGCCTATCCGCCGCGTCCGCCGTGCTCGCCGCCGCTACGCCTGCGATGGCGCAGGAAGCGACCGCGAGCGAGGACATCCTCGTCACCGCGCAGCGGGGCAACCAGACCGAAGTGATCGCGGGCGGCAATGTCGGCATCTTCGGCACCAAGGCGGCCGAGGATGTCCCGTTCAATATCCGCAGCTATAACGAGGCGCTGATCCTCAACCAGCAGCCCGATTCGCTGGGCGAAGTGCTGGAAAATGACCCGACCGTTCGCACCGCGCTAGGCTTCGGCATCGCCGGTGAAGTCTTCGTCATTCGCGGCTTCGACCTGTCGTCGGACGACGTCGGCTTCGACGGCCTCTACGGCATCACCCCGCGCCAGATTGTCGCGCCCGAACTCGTGTCCTCGGTTCAGGTCATCAATGGCGCGAGCGCCTTCCTGAACGGCGCGGCGCCCGGGGGCAGCGGCATCGGCGGCAGCGTCAACATCCTCCCCAAAAAGGCCGAGCGCGACATGATCCGCGCGACGCTGGGCTATACCTCCGCTTCGCATATCTCGGGCGCGGTCGATGTGGCACGCCGTTTCGGCGCCAATGACGAATGGGGTCTTCGCATCAACGGATCGGCCCGCCGCGGCGACATCGCGATCGATGACGAGTTCCATTCGAGTTACGTCCTCGGCGCCACGCTAGATTACAACGATGGCCCGCTGCGAGTCGCGCTCAACCTCAACTACCAGCGCCTGAACCAGAAATACTGGCGCGGCCAGGTCGGCATCGGCGGGGTTATCCCGCGCGTGCCCGAAGCCGACACCAATTATTCGCAGCCGTGGAGCCAGATCCTGACCAAGGATTATTTCGGCACCTTCAGCCTTGAGTATGATGTGTCCGAAGCGGCCATGCTCTACGCCAGGGTCGGCGCGCGCGACGGCCGCGAGGACCAGACGACTGCTGGCATAACCGTCAACGATCCCGTCACCGGCGCCGCGACGGGCAGCGGCTCCTACGTCCCGCGCGAAGACAATAATGAATCGGCCACCGCCGGCATCCGCATCAAGCTGGAAGGCGGCGGCATGAGCCACGAGATCAACGCCGGCGCCGCGGTGAGCTGGCAGGTCAATCGCAACGCCTATGACTTCGGGGCCGCCTATCCCGCCAACCTCTACGACCCCATCGTCGTGCCCGCGCCGGCGCCGGGCGGCTTCGTCGGCGGCGACCTCGACAATGTGTTCCCGATCGGCCGCAACCGCGTGTCGAGCGTCTTTTTCTCGGACACGCTCGGGCTGTGGGGCGACCGCATCCTGATCACCGGCGGCCTGCGCCTGCAGGAGATCAAGACGACCTCTTATTCCTATACCGACGGCGCGCGCACCGGCGGCTACAAGGAATCGGCGGCGACCCCGGTTCTCGGCCTCGTCATCAAGCCGGCGTCCGGCCTGTCGCTCTATGGCAACCGCATCGAAGGTCTGGTGGCAGGCTCCACCGCGCCGTTGACGATCGATGACGGCAACGGCAACGATATCCCCGTCGTCAATCGCGGCGCGGTGCTGCCGCCGGTCAAGTCGACGCAATATGAAGTCGGCGGCAAGCTGAACTTCGACCGCTTCAACGCCGGTCTCGCCCTGTTCCAGATCGACAAGCCCAACAGCTTCGTCGATCCGCTCACGCTCGTCTATGGCAATTACGGCACCCAGCGGAACCGCGGCGTCGAGATCACGCTCGACGGCGAGCCGGTCGATGGTCTCCGCATCATTTCGGGCCTGACCTTCAACGACGCCAAGCTGCGCCGCACCGAAGGCGGCGTGAACGAAGGCAATGACGCCGTCGGCGTGCCCGACGTGCTCGCGAACGCGAACCTCGAATGGGATCTGCCCTTCCTGCCCGCGCTGACGCTGGTCGGCCGCGTCGTCTACACCGGCAAGCAGGCGGTCGACGCCGCCAACACGCTCGAACTGGACAGCTGGACGCGCTTCGACCTCGGCGCGCGCTATGTCGCGCTGGTCGGCGACACACCGCTCACGCTGCGCTTCAATGTCGATAATGTCGCCGACAAGCGCTATTGGGCCACGGCCTATAATGCGTTCAGCGCCTTCGGCTCGCGGCTGCTCCAGGGCGGACCGCGCACGTTCAAGGCATCGGCTTCGATCGAATTCTGATGCTCGCGATCCTCCCCGTGGCGCAGCCATGGGGAGGGTGGCAGCGCGCAGCGCTGACAGAGGGGCTATAGCGCGACGTCGCTGCTCCCCCTCCCCACGGCTGCTCCGCAGGGAGGATCATATGCTCTAACCGGACGGAACCGCTCGCCATCCCGATCATTTGGAGTCGGAACAGCGAAGGGAAAAACCGATGGCCGCGCGCGCATATTGGAAGGGGCAGATCCGGCTCGCGCTGGTGTCGATCCCGGTCGAAATCTATTCGGCAACCAAATCGGGCGCCGCCGTGACCTTCCGCCAGATTCACGAACCAAGCGGCAAGCCGGTCAAATATGAGAAGGTCGTTCCGGGCATCGGCGCGATCGACCATGACGACATCGTCAAGGGCTTCGAGCTGTCGAAGGGCAATTATGTCCTGCTCGACGAGGAAGAGATCGAAGCGGTCAAGCTCGAAAGCAAGCGCACATTGGAACTGGTCCAGTTCGTCGACACCGACGCGATCGACGTCCTCTATTACACCAAGCCCTATTATGTCGTGCCCGCCGACGAGCTGGCCGAGGAAGCCTATATCGTCCTGCGCGAGGCGCTGAAGCGCACGAAGAAGGTCGGGCTCGGCCAATTGTCGCTGCGCGGGCAGGAACAGCTCGTGGCCCTGCGCCCCTGCGGCAAGGGCCTCGTCCTCGAAGTGCTGCGCTACGCCGACGAGGTGAACAAGGCGGCGAATTATTTCCGCGACGTGGGCAATTCGAAACCCGACGCCGACCTGCTCGACCTTGCCGAAACGCTGATCGACAAGAAAAGCGGCGCGTTCGACGCGAGCGACTATCACAATCATTATGTCGACGCCTTGAAACGCGTGATCGCGAAGAAAGCGAAAACCAAGGGCAAGCGCGTACTCGAGGATGTCGAGGAACCTGGTCCGGTCGGCGGCGGCTCGAACGTCATCGACCTGATGGCG
Organism: Sphingopyxis sp. JAI108; assembly: GCF_013410105.1. Classification (GTDB taxonomy): domain Bacteria; phylum Pseudomonadota; class Alphaproteobacteria; order Sphingomonadales; family Sphingomonadaceae; genus Sphingopyxis; species Sphingopyxis chilensis. The sequence continues at coordinate 343,575 of NZ_JACCCJ010000001.1, read as the reverse complement.
GCCTTGAAAGCATCGGTCGAGGGCAAGAAGAAGGCCGCGACCACCGGAACGAAGGCAAGCGCGACGAAAAAGACGCCGGCCAAAAAGACCGCCCAACGCAAGCGCGCCTGATGGAACTCAACGACGCCCTCTGGTGGGAAACGATCGATACCGAGGTGCTGCTGCGGCTCGGTATCGCGACCCTCGTCGGCCTCCTCCTCGGGCTCGACCGCGAGCTCAAGGGCTATGACGCGGGGCTGCGCACGCATGGCCTCGTCGCGCTCAGCTCGTCCTTGATGACCGTCGTTTCGATTGCACTGTTCCACCAGCTCGGCGGCGCCGAATCGTCGATCGACCCGCTCCGCGTCATCGAGGGCATGGCGGCGGCGATCGGCATCATCGCGGCGGGCCTCATCATCGTCAAAGGCGGCGAGGTGCGCAACCTCACCACCGCGGCGCATATCTGGCTGACCGCCGCCATCGGTATCGCCAGCGGCGCGGGCTATTTCGCCGTCGTGATCATCGCGGCGGGCCTCGCGCTCGTTCTGCTCGTCCTGCTCCGCGTCGTCGAGCGCCGCCTGCCCGAGGTCGAGAGCGGGCCCGTGGAGAAGCAGGATGGCCCGAACTGACCCCCTCGCCCAGTATAACGCCAAGCGCGATTTCAAGCTGACCCCCGAGCCCGCGGGCAAGGTCGAAAAAGGCGCCAAAAAAGACAAGGGAGGCAACCGCTTCATCGTCCAGAAGCACGATGCGACGCGGCTCCATTACGACTTCCGGCTCGAAGCGGACGGCGTGCTCAAAAGCTGGGCGGTAACCAAGGGGCCGAGCGCCGACCCCGCCGACAAACGCCTCGCGGTGCGCACCGAAGACCATCCGATGAGCTATGCCGATTTCGAGGGCGTGATCCCCAAGGGCGAATATGGCGGCGGCAGCGTGATGCTGTGGGACAAGGGCACATGGGCGCCGATCGAGGGCAAGAGCGCGAAGGACATCGACGAAGGCCATCTCCACTTCATCCTCGACGGCGAGCGGATGAAGGGGGAATGGCTGCTCGTCCGCATGAAGCCGCGCCCCGGCGAGAAACGCGAAAACTGGCTGCTGCGGAAAGTCGACGATGCCTATGCCGGCGGCACCGACGACCTTGTCGGGCGGCAGCTGACGAGCGTGCTCACCGGCCGCACGATGGCCGAAATCGCGGGCGACGCGGGCGGCGAACAATCGCTGAAGGGCGCCAAGGGCGCGGCCTTCTCGAAGAAGATGGCCGATGCCGCCGAACATAATCGCAAGGTTGCGAAAGCAAGGCCGAAGGGCAAGCCACCCGCATTCCGCCCGCTCCAGCTCGCGACGCTCGTCGACGCCGTCCCGTCGGGCAACGGCTGGTTCCACGAGATCAAGTACGACGGCTACCGCGCCCAGATCGCCGCGGCGGGCAGCGACGTGCGCGTCTACACCCGCAATGGCCTCGACTGGACCGACAAATTCGCCCCGCTCGTCCGCCACGTCGCCGCACTGGCGCTTCCGCCCTGCCTGATCGACGGCGAGATCGTCGCTTATGGCAAGCACGGCAATCCAGACTTCTCTTCGCTCCAGGCCGTGCTCAAGCGCGGCCACGGCGCGCAGGACGAGGCGACGGACCTCCACTTCTTCGCCTTCGACCTTATCGAACTGGACGGAAAATCGCTGGCGAAGCTCGGCAATCTCGAACGCAAGGAGCGCCTCGAAGCCTTGCTCCGCGACGCGGCGCCCCCGATCGCGGTCGCCGACCATGTCATCGGGGCGGGCGAGACGCTCTATGCCGCGATGTGCGGCGCGGGGCAGGAAGGCATCATCTCGAAACGCGTCGACGCCTCCTATTCAGGTCGCCGCTCGAAGAATTGGCTGAAGGTCAAATGCACCCGGCGGCAGGAATTCATCCTCGTCGGCTGGAACCCGTCATCGGCGAAGGGCCGCCCCTTTGCCTCGCTCCTCCTCGCGCAGCGCGAGAAGGGCGAACTCGTCTATAAGGGCAATGTCGGCACCGGCTTCGACGCCGACACGATGGCCGATCTCGCGAAGCGGTTCGCGCGGCTCGAACGCAAGACGGCACCGCTCGACGTCGATGCCGCCTCCGCGCGCAAGGTCCATTGGCTGAAGCCCGATCTCGTCGCCGAAATCGCCTTCGCCGAATTCACCGCCAGCGGATCGGTGCGCCACGCGAGCTTTCTCGGCCTGCGCCAAGACAAGGAGGCAAAGGACGTGGCACCGGAAGTCAAGCAACCCGCCCCCGAACCGGCCAGCGACGTCAAGATCAGCAGCCGCGAGCGCGTCATCTTCCCCGAAGCCAAGGCGACCAAGGGCGACCTAGCCGACTATTATGAGGCCATCGCCCCGCTGATGCTCCCGCACATGGCGCGGCGCCCGATCAGCCTCGTCCGTTGTCCGCAGGGGCGCGGCAAGAAATGCTTTTTCCAGAAACATGATTCGGGTTCGTTCGGCGACCATGTCCACCACGTCCCGATCAGGGAGAAGGACGGCGGCCATGAGGATTATCTGTATGTCGAGGACTCGGGCGGCATCCTCGCCTGCGTCCAGATGGGAACGATCGAATTCCACGGCTGGGGCAGCCATGTCGAAACGCTCGAAAAACCCGACCGCATGGTCTTCGACCTCGACCCCGACGAGGGGCTCGACTTCGCCGACGTCAAGAAAGCCGCCCTCGATATCCGCCGCCAGCTTGCCGACATCGGGCTCGTCAGCTTCGCGATGCTCTCGGGCGGCAAGGGGGTGCATGTCGTCGTCCCGCTCGCTCCGGGACACAGCTGGGACGCGCACAAGGATTTCTCCAAACGCTTCGCCGAGGCGCTGAGCCTCGCCGAGCCCGACCGCTATGTCGCGACGATGAGCAAGGCGAAACGCAAGGGCAAGATCTTCATCGATTATCTGCGCAACCAGCGCGGCAGCACGGCGGTGATGCCTTACTCTGTCCGCGCGCGCGAAAACGCCCCCGTCGCGGTCCCGATCGGCTGGGACGCGCTCGCCGACGCCCGAACGGCGGGGCAATGGACGATCAAGGACGCCAGCGAACTGCTCGAACGCGCGGCCGGCGCCGACCTCAAGGGCTGGGGCTTCGCGCACCAGTCGCTCCCCGATTTCTGACCCCTTCGTCCCGCGAGCCGGGCGGGCGGACAGCCGGTTTTGGTTAGATTTCTAATAATACCAATAAAATACCATTTTACCGCTCACATGCCAGTGAACGGGTGCGAAACCGCGATGAAATGAGGTTGACGGATAAATTGGTCTGTATAAATTCCCCTGCAAATCAACAAATATAATCGATTGGCATCCAAAAGGAGGGATTTAGATATGACCAATGCAAGATATTGGCTTGCCTCGGTGAGCATTGGTACGCTGCTTTTCGCCGCTTCGGCCGCGCAGGCCCAGACCGCCGCGCCCGCCGCCGACGCCGCCGCCGAAAGCGAAATCGTCGTCACCGGCATCCGCGGCTCGCTGCGCGAGGCGATCGACGCGAAGCGCGACCTGTCGGTGATCGCCGACGTCGTCACCGCCGAGGATGTCGGCAAATTCCCCGACAAGAATGTCGCCGAGGCGCTCCAGCGCGTCCCCGGCATCGTCGTCAACCGCGAGTTCGGCGAGGGCGAGCGCGTCTCGCTGCGCGGCACCGCGCCGAACCTCACCAAGACCCTCCTCAACGGCCACAGCGTCGCGACCGCCGACTGGTTCATCCTCGACCAGGTCGCCTCGACGCGCAGCTTCAACTACCTCACCCTGCCCGCCGAGATCATCGGCCGCCTCGAAGTCTACAAGAGCCCGCAGGCCGACGTCGAGGAAGGCGGGGTCGGCGGCACGATCAACGTCATCACGCGCAATCCGCTCGATCTCGACCCGCTCACCCTCTCGGCCTCGGTGCAGGCGGCCTATTCGGACCTGTCGGGCAAGGTCGATCCGCAGGTGTCGGGGCTCGTCAGCTGGAAGAATGACGACGAGACCTTCGGCCTCCTCGTCGGCGCCATCTACCAGAAGCGCCGCACGCGCCGCGACGGGCTCGAAATCTTCGGCTACCGCTCCTTCCCCGTCGGCGGCGGCGACGCGCTCGTCCCGACCTTGATCGGCTCGACCTTGTTCGAGCAGGACCGCGAACGTTACGGCGCCAATGTCGGCATCCAGTTCCGCCCGTCGGACGCGCTCGAGATCAACATCACCGGGCTTTACTCGCGCTTCAACGCCGACAATTTCAACCAGAATTATATCGCGTGGGGCGAACAGGCGCTCGGCGGCGGCGGCACGATCAGCAATGCGGTGGTGCGCGACGGCGTCGCGGTCTCGGGCGACATCGCCTCGGCGAACGGCGGCACGACGGGCTTCGGCGTCGTCTATGACGCGATCGACCGGCAGGCGGTCGCCAAGACGGTCTCGGCCGATTTCGACCTCACCTACCGCCCCACCGACAGCCTCTCGGTCCATTTCAAGGCCGGCTGGACCAAGGCGAACGGCGACACGAGCAACGAGAATTTCATCGAATTCGCCGGCCCCGGCGCGTTCAGCTACGACCTCACCAGCGGCCGGCCCGAGGTGAGCTTTGCGAACCCCGATCCACTCAATCCCGCCGGGATCCGCCCCGATTTCGGGCGCATCCAGTCGGTCACCAACGATGACGAAGAGAAATATGTCTATCTCGACCTCGAAAAACAGGTCGAATGGGGGCCGCTCACCGCGCTCAAATTCGGGCTGAAATATACCGATCACGACCGCGTCGCCGAACGCTTCGCGACCAACGGCGGCGTCTTCACGCCCGGCCTCACCTGCGACGGCGCCCCCTGCACCTCGGCCGATTTCGCGACCGGCGGCGGGATGCCCGGCGATTTCCTGGGCAATATCGCATCGCCGGGCACGCTCACGGATTACTGGCGCGTCGATCCCGCCAAGCTGCGCGCCATCTATGGCGCATCGACCTCGCCGAGCAACGACCGCTTCCTCGTCCCCGGCAACGCCTATTCGATCAACGAAAAGGCGTGGGGCGGCTACGGCCTCGCCAAATTCGGCGGCGAGGGCTGGCGCGGCAATGTCGGCGTGCGCGTGATCGAGACGAAGCAGACCTCCGACGGCTTCATCATCGGCGGCGCGAACCCCGAATTCACCAACCCGTTCGGCGGCTTCACCCCGTCGCGCGCGAAGCGCTCCTACACCGACATATTGCCGAGCGCGAACCTGTCGGTCGACCTCTCCGACCAGGTCGTGCTGCGCTTCGCCGCGGGCAAGACGGTGACGCGCCCCGACTTCGTCGACATCACCCCCGGCGTCGACCTCAACGGCACCTTGCTGACGGGGCGCGGCGGCGATCCGAACCTCGATCCCTATCGCGCCAACCAATATGATCTCTCGATCGAATTCTATCCCGACCGCGAGACGATCGTCGCGCTCGCCGCCTTCTACAAGGATATCCAGTCGTATATCGTCAACACGACCTCGACCGAAATCCTGCCGAGCGTCTTCGTGCCGGGGTCCGAGCCCGCGGGCTGCGTCGCGGCGCCCGGAACCAATCCCAACCTCTTCGACTGCCCCTATCAGATCAACCGCCGCAGCAACGGCGACGGCGGGCGCAACCAGGGCTTTGAATTTCAGGTGTCGCGCCCGATCTGGGGCGGCTTCGGCGCGGTGGTCAACTATACCTACTCGGACGCCAAGGCGAACAATGGCGACCCCATCCCCGGCAATTCGAAACATTCGCTGAACCTCACGGGCTATTATGAGAACGACCTCGTCAGCGCGCGCCTCTCGTACAATTACCGCTCGAAATTCTTCATCGACATCGACCGCGCGGCGCCGCTCAACCAGGCGTCGCTCGCGTCGCTCGACGCCTCGGTCAGCGTCAATGTCACCGACAATATCGCGCTCACCGCCGACGCGGTGAACCTGACGAACGAGAAGATCGAGCAATATTCGGGCACCCGCGACCGCCCGCGCGCCATCTATGACAATGGCCGCATCTTCTATGTCGGCGCGCGCCTGAAGTTCTGACGCGCGCCCGGTCCTCCCCGCGGCAAAGCCGTGGGGAGGATCAACCCGTCTCGCCCCCCGCCGCCTTCGCCTTGCGCGCCTGCCGCCACGAAGGCCGCTTCCTCACCGTCGCCACGCCGTCCTGCGCCGCCGCAGTCAGCGGCACCGCGGACGTCCGCTCGCCGCGCGCCTCGGCCGCCTCGATCCAGTCGCGGTAACCCTCGGGAATATCGCCCCCCGCCTCCACCCAGTCGGCCTCGCCCGCGAAACGCCGCGCCGGCTCGGCATCGGCCGGCCCCTCAAAGGCCTGCAGCGGCCCGCGAAAGGGAACCCCCTTGCCATGCACCGTCACCAGCCCGATCCCCGGATCGTCGAGCTGCGCGTCGATCGCGTCGGGCCCGCCCGTGTCGGCGGCGGCGATCAGCGCGCGCTGCCGCTCGGCGAGCGCGAGCAACGCCGCGTCGATCTCGGCCTTCGCCTGTTCGTCGAGCGCCACCCCTTCGAACCCCTCGATCAGCCCCGCCGCCGCATCCTGCGTTCCCGCCGCGCCCGGCGCTCCCGAACCGTCGCCGTGGATCACCGTCCGCACCGTCGTCGTCGACGCCTCCGCAGCCGCGCCGCCCTCACCGCTCCCCGCAACCGCGGCGCCCGCCCCTGCACTGGCGCGCGTCGAGAAATAGTTGATCGTCGTGCGCCTGCCCCCCGCGTCCTGCCCGTAATGGCGCAGGCAGAACATCAGCAGCGCGTCATTGTGCCGCCGCCGGAACCCCATCAGCTTGCCCGCGACAAAGACGGGCTCCAGATAGCCGTCGATCGCGCGTTCGAACGCGACATCCTTCAGCCGCGCGATCCCGAAATCGAGCGCCGCCTCCCACGCCCGCCGAAAGCTCTCCGCCCCCGGCGCGCGCCGCAGCGTATAGCAATTCGTCTGCGCCATATTGACCATCGCGGCGGCGCGGCTGACCGACCCCGTATCGGCGAGCGCCGCGATAAAGGCCCGCTGCCGCTCGGGCGTCCACCCGTCGTGCCGGTATTTGCGCGGTACCGGCGTAAACTCGGGAAGCGGCGCCCGAGCCTCCGCTGCAATCGGTGTGCGGTTCTGCATGTTGGCCCTCCTGTCTGCCAAAGCGAATCGGACAGGATATGACGTGGAGGGATAATGTAGGAAAGGGATTTGTTCCCTATATGTCCAAATCACATATTTCAGGAGTAGATTGTGCCCACTCGCCACCAGCGAGTGGCGTTTTCTTGTATATATAATTTCGACACGCGCCTGTCGCTCAGGACAAAATGCCGATTCCAATGCTCAGATTGGATATTAAGCCCATCTTCGATCGACCCGGAAGAAAATCGAACGGTCGATAGAATGCGGCGTGCCCCCTTTTCAAAAATGCAAATCTTCATCCGATACATTTCGGCATCCCGCATTCAACGTTGGGAGATGACCAGATGTCCCACTCCTCTATCGACGAGAGAAGATCGACGAACGCACTTGTCTCGCCCAGCTTCAACGCCGCCAGAGGCAAGTCGCCTTCCTCAACGACGGAAACCGAGACGAACTCATGCCAGCAATGATCAGCGTCGATGTGCCTGCCGCCGCTCCAGCGATATAATTGGCCACAAAGAGGCGGAAGCCCGACCTGCTCAGCTATGAAGTGCGTGCCGTCATCAAGCTTTTGAAGTGCAAGATCCCATGACTTTGGCGGGACTGAGCCGTCAAAGGCGACCCTGCCGAATGCCTTATGGTTGTCGGCGTCTCGATAGAGATACTCAAACACAGTCCACGACATGATCCAAACCTGCGATGTTTCGAATCTAGGCGCCGATCATAGAACGACAATTTGCCAAATAGCTCGAACTCGATCCATTGCGGATGCAGTCCCGCATCAAATCGACAGCATAACTGCGCGGTAGTTCGTTGGCTGAAGGGCTAGGAAAGTCTCCAGTGGCGGCCGCAGCTCAAAACCGCTTGGCTTGGTTGCGAATTCGTAGAGTCTCATCAGCCTAAATGCGTCTGGACGCTCTTCGCTAAACATTCGTTCGTTCTCGCTCATATAGAATGGAGTTTTGGCTGAACCGTTGGTGGTTTTAACCTCAATTAAGCGAGCCGAACCATCAGCAGCATATGATGCGATGTCATACCCAGCACCGTCACCTCGTTCCCGAGACGTCCATTCGACTTTCCGCGCCAAATCATCGCGGCCTTCCGCGATCAGCCGCTCGCGCTCGTGGTGAAACACAAGCTCCTCACCGCTTCGACCCAAGTTCTGATTACGCGCGTCACGTTCGGCGGGATCAAACTTGCGGACCAGTCTTTCAAGCGCCGGGGTCGTCTTAACGTCCTCCAATCCAATCGATGGCGGAGGACCAATCCACAACGCCGGACGCGCCTCTTCGACCTTCCCTTCCGCCAATGAAACTGCACCTGCGTTTAAAGTCAGGTATCGCTCGATGGCAGCAATCAAGCTGCTCTGAAAGTTTGCAAGAGGAGCGTAGCCATTGATGCGACGTTGGCCGAGACGTTCAAGCACTGCGCTAATGTTCATGTGCTTACGCTCGATAGAGCCACGTGGACGCCCAATGCGCTCCACAAGCGCCCGGTTATGATGCGCCTTGACTGGTGTGCCTCCGGCGATTTCTTGTGCTAGCATAGCGAAGTAGTCGGCGACGATAATGTCGTTCTCCGCGTCTGACCACGCTCTACGCTCTGCCCCTTCAATCATGGAAGCACCATAACGAAAATCCGGCGGCAGCAAAGAACCTCTGCGTGGAGGTATTCATGAGGCCGTAGGCGAAGCAGAAGTCATTGTGTTCCTTGGGTTCGCATTTCACCCGCTGAACATGGAATTGCTAACTCCGGGCTATCCCGCGGCCGCTCAGCGCATATACGCAACAACTCTCGGCCTCTCTGACAGTGACGAAGCCGTGATTGAAGACATATCCAACGAATGCTCGGGCTAGACGATTCGGCGTTCTTTAACGAACCAAGGTTAAAGCCGGACATGGCGAAGTTAAAGTGCGGTGAGTTTTTTCGACACTATTTCCGTAGCATAAGCGCCGCCCTCAGTCGTGAGGAACAACCGAACCGCCGTTCTGAGACTTCATAGTCGGCCGCCCATTTCAACCAACCTCGCGCCACGCCCCCACCGCCAAATCCCCAATCTCCCACCCCCCGATCCGCCACCGCACGAGCCGCAGCGTCGGAAACCCCACCGCCGCCGTCATCCGCCGCACCTGGCGGTTGCGGCCTTCGGTGATCGTCAGTTCGAGCCATGAGTCGGGCACGCTCTTGCGGTATCGCACCGGCGGGTCGCGGTCCCACAGCGTCGGCGCGTCGATGCGGCGGACGGTCGCGGGGCGCGTCGGGCCGTCGTTCAGCGTGACGCCGCGGGCGAGCGCCGCCAGCGCGGCGTCATCGGGCTCGCCCTCGACCTGCGCGAGATAGGTTTTGGGCGTCTTGTGCTTCGGCGACGAAATCCGCGCCTGCAGCGCGCCGTCGTCGGTCAGGATCAACAGGCCCTCGCTGTCGCGGTCCAGCCGCCCGGCGGGATAGACGCCGGGCACGTCGATATAGTCGGACAGCGTCGCGCGCGCAGTTTCGCTGCCGCGGTCGGTGAATTGCGACAGCACGCCATACGGCTTGTTGAACAGGATCAGGCGGGCCAACGCATGTCCTCTCAAATAAAGCCCCTCCCCTTCAGGGGAGGGGTTGGGGTGGGGCTTATCGGCCTTGCGCGAGGCCGATAGGCCCCACCCGCTGCGACTAGGCAGCAAGTTGCCAAGTCTCGCTGCCCTCCCCTGAAGGGGAGGGCTTGACCTGTTACGCCGCTTCCTTCTTGCGGCTCGCCTTCTTGCGCTCGTGCGGGTCGAGCAGCGCCTTGCGGATGCGGATATTCTTCGGGGTCACCTCGACCATCTCGTCATCGTCGATATAGGCGATCGCCTGTTCCAGCGTCATGCGGCGCGGCGGGGTGAGGCGGATCGCGTCGTCCTTGCCCGTCGAACGGAAGTTCGTGAGCTGCTTCGACTTCATCGGGTTGACCTCAAGGTCGTCGGGCTTGGCATTTTCGCCGATGATCATGCCCTCGTACAGCGCCTCGCCGGGCGAGACGAACAGGATACCGCGCTCTTCGAGCGGGCCCAGGGCGTAGGCAACCGCTTCGCCATTGCCGTTCGAGATCAGGACGCCATTCTTGCGGCCCTCGATCTGACCCTTGTACGGGCCGTATTTCTCGAACAATCGGTTCATGATCCCGGTGCCGCGCGTGTCGGACAGGAATTCCCCGTGATAGCCGATCAGGCCGCGGCTCGGGCCGCTGAAGGTGATGCGCGTCTTGCCGCCGCCCGAGGGGCGCATGTCGGTCAGGTCGGCTTTGCGGATCTGCATCTTCTCGACGACCGTGCCGCTATGCTCGTCGTCGACGTCGATGACGACGGTTTCATAGGGTTCGGTGCGCTGGCCGCTTTCGTCGGTCTGGTACAGCACGCGCGGGCGGCTGATGCCGAGTTCGAAGCCTTCGCGGCGCATCGTTTCGATGAGCACGCCAAGCTGAAGCTCGCCGCGGCCCGCGACTTCAAAGCTGTCCTTGTCGGCGCTTTCGGTGATGCGGATCGCGACATTGGTTTCGGCTTCGCGGTACAGGCGGTCGCGGATCATGCGGCTCGTGACCTTGCTGCCCTCGCGCCCCGCCATCGGCGAATCATTGACGGCAAAGCGCATCGACAGCGTCGGCGGGTCGATCGGCTGCGCGGCGATCGGTTCGCTGACGCTGGTGTCGGCGATGGTGTTCGCGACGGTCGCCTGCGCCAGGCCCGCGATCGCGACGATGTCGCCCGCGCGCGCTTCGTCGACGGGAACGCGGTCGAGCCCGCGGAAGGCGAGCAGCTTCGACGCGCGGCCGGTCTCGATCACCTTGCCGTCCATGTCGAGCGCGTGGATCGGCTGGTTGACCTTGACCGATCCCGACTGGACGCGGCCGGTCAGGATGCGGCCGATGAAGTTATCGCGGTCGAGCAGCGTCGCGAGGAAGGTGAAGGGCGCATCTTCGTCGAGGCCCGGCGTCGGCACATGGCTGACGATCGTCTGGAACAGCGGCTCGAGCGTGCCCTCGCGCGCTTCGGGGTCGGGCGAGGCATAGCCGCCGCGACCCGAGGCATAGAGGATCGGGAAGTCGAGCTGTTCGTCATTCGCCTCGAGCGTCAGGAACAGCTCGAACACCTCGTCGAGCACTTCGGCGGCGCGCGCGTCGCTGCGGTCGATCTTGTTGACGACGACGATGGGTTTCAGGCCGAGCGCGAGCGCCTTGCCGGTGACGAATTTGGTCTGCGGCATCGGCCCTTCGGCCGCGTCGACGAGCAGGATGACGCCGTCGACCATGCTCAGGATCCGCTCGACCTCGCCGCCGAAGTCGGCGTGACCCGGCGTGTCGACGATGTTGATCCGCGTCGTATCGGCGCCTTCGCCCCACTCGACGCTGGTGCATTTCGCGAGGATGGTGATCCCGCGCTCTTTCTCCAAGTCATTGGAATCCATCGCCCTTTCCTCGACACGCTGGTTGTCGCGAAAGGTGCCCGACTGGCGGAACAGCTGGTCGACGAGGGTGGTTTTTCCATGATCGACGTGGGCGATAATGGCGATATTGCGCAGAGACATGCGGAAACGGGCCTTGATGGAAGGGGGCAGCGCCCAAAGCGCCGCGAAACGCCGCGCCCCTAACAGAATGGGTGCTGCGGCGCAACATGATTGCCGATCGCGCCCGAACTAGCGCAGCGCGCGGTCGAGATGCGTCGGATCATAAAGCGACCGCGCCTCGGCACGGCGCAACCTCTGCGCCAGCCCGGTTTCGAAACCGAGCGTCCAGCGGTCGATGGCGAGCCGCATCTGCCCGACGTCGGCGATATCGCCGATGGCCTGCAATTGACGCGATCCCGCGAGCAGCGCCGCCCGGTCGCGCGCGAAGCCCGGCCCCGCATAACGCTCGGCGACCAATCCCAGCTGATGACGCATCGCCGCGATCGACAGCCGCGCGCCTTGCCGATCGCCACGGCCGATCATCAGCTGCGCCCCTGCGGCGCCATCGGCAATCGCCGCGAGTTGGTCGCCCAGCCGCCGCGCGACCTTCGGCTCGCCCGGACAGGACCGGACCGCGCGAACATAGGCGGCGAGCGCGGCGAGCATCGCGGGCGTCGGCTCCTGCCCGCCGAATTCCTCGACGATCAGATTGCGAATGAAGGCCTCGAGCGCTCGCGCCTCGGGATCACGGGCGACCTTGCCCGGCCTGGCCAGGTCGGGAATGAGCACCGGATCGAAAAGGCCGTTCCCGCGCGCCGCGCTGAAGAAACTGTTGGTCACATCCGCCGTTCCCGGCGCCGCCGAAACCCCCGCGAGCAGGAAATGCGGATTGTCGCGCCCGTTGATGTGGCAGCTCGCGCAACTGAGGCCAGCCTTGGCGGCCTGCCCGCCGAGCAGGGTCGGCGTCCCGAACAGCGCACGGCCGCTCCGGACCATATCATTGTTCGCGGCGAGGCAGGTCGCGGGCTGTTCCGACAATAGCGTCCGCGCGGCGCCGGACGCCGTCCAGCGCAACTGCTCGAACGCCGGCGGCGCATCGCCGCGCGGCGCCGCGGTCGCGAAAAGCAGCGCCGCGATCGCGATCAGCTTGCCGATGAACGCCCCGCCGCGATCCAACGCCTGAGCTCGTCGACCTCGTGACAGCCGAAACCGCAGATCGCCTCGAGCCTCGCAAGATGCGCCTTCGCCCCCGCAACATCGCCGCGTTCAAGCTTGAGTTCGCCATAATATTCGAGCGCGCCGCGATGCGCCGGCGCGATGGCAAGCGCCTCGCGATAGTAGCTTTCCGCCGCGTCGTAACGTTTCAGCTTGCGGTTCGCAAAGCCGAGATAGGTGAGCACGTCGGGATGCGGCCCCGCCGCCCACAAGGCCGCGTCGAGCTTCGCGATCGCGGCTTCGTAGCGATGCTCGTTGATCAGGCCCACCGCGGCGACATAGGTGGCATCGAGCGTCGCGGCCGAGGCCAGCCGCACCTCGGGCTCGACCGCACTTCGGGCCTGCGGACCGGCGGCAACCGCCGCCTCCAGCTTGGCGACCGCGTCGGCGAGCTTTGCCGAATCGGCGCAAGTCCCGGCGCATCCCTCCTGCATCGCCTTCAGCGCACCAAGCTGTTCGTCCGCCTTGTCCGCCTTGCCGAGCTTCGCCTGCGCAATGCCAAGGTCACGGCGCGCGTCGACCATCTTCTCGTCATAGCGCACCGCGGCCTCGAGCGGCTTCACCGCGCGCGAAAAGTCGCCCTGCGCCATATAGCTCGCGCCGAGGAGATAATTGGCCTGCGGGTTCTTCGGCACCGCCGACACGACCTTTTTGAACGCTTTTGCCGCCTCGTCATATTTGCCGGAGGCGAAGGCGTCGGCGCCCTTCTGATAATCGATCGTCGGGTCGTAGGCGCTTTGGCTAGGCGGGGCGCTGCTGCCGCTCCCGCCGCTGCCAGCCGCAAACGCAATCGACGCGGCGAAAGCCGCACAGGCGGCAAGCGTGGCTAGTGAAGACCGGTACCGCATGGCGAGTCTCTCCCTCGGTCGTTATGCGCCAGACTATCACAGGCGGGACCCGGGCGGAACGCCTCAGATCATCGCAATCAGCCGCTCGACCTCGCGCGCCGCAGCGCACGCGGCGCGAACGAGATTGGCGTGGAAGTCCCCGGCGCTGTCGTCGTTCGCTTCGTCGGTGACCGCCTTGATCGCGGCCCACGGTAGCGCAAACCGCGCCGCGGCCTGCGCGACTGCGCCCACCTCCATGTCGACGAGCGTCGCGCCGAGCGCGGCAAGATCGGCGGCCGCATCGGGGCAGGCGACGAAGCTGTCGCCGCTCGCGATCCGCGCGTGCGGCAGCCCAAGCCCCGGATCGGCCATCGCCGAAAAATGCGCGTCGCCCGCCTCGCCGATCGGCCATTCGCCGGCGCGGTAACGGCGAAAGAGGCCCGGCTGGTTGGCGCCATAATCGTGCTGCAGCGCCTCGGCGATCCAATAGGCACCCGGCGCCGCGCCGAGCGAACCGCAGGTGCCGGTCATCAGAAGTATGTCGGCATCGCCGGCGAGCGCGCCGGCGCATAGCGCGGCGTTGACCTTGCCGAGGCCGGTGGTGACGATGGAGAGGCTATGGTTGCCAACGACCAGCCGCCGCCCGGCAAACAGCCCCCCGACGCGTTCGCCGGTGCGGGGAAACAGCGCGTCGGCTTCTTCGGGCAAAGCGGCAAGGATCAAGATATGGGCCATCGCGTCTCTCTATCGCCTCTTGCCGGCTTGCCAACCCCGCCGCATCCCGCCATCGCTCGCACCAATGCTGTCCCGCATCTTCCCCGACCGCTTCGTCCCCGTCCTGTTCGCGACGATCCTGCTCGCCAGCCTGCTCCCGGTGCGCGGGAGCACGGTGCCGATCGCGCAGGGCCTGTCGACCGCGGCGATCATCTTCCTCTTTTTCCTCAACGGCGTGCGCCTGCCCCGCGACGAAGTGCTCCACGGCATCCGCAACTGGAAGCTGCAGGGAAGCGCATTCGCTTTCTGTTTCGGCGGCATGGCGCTGCTCGGGCTCGCGGCGCAAGCGGCGATCGCGCCGCTGCTTCCCGCGACGCTGGCGCTCGGTTTCCTGTTCCTCGGCATATTGCCGTCGACGGTCCAGTCGGCGACCGCCGCGTCGAGCCTCGCGGGCGGCAATGTCGCGGCGAGCGTCGTTGCGGCGGCACTGCTCAACCTCAGCGGGGTCGCCCTCTCGCCCTTACTGTTTGCGCTGCTCGCGGGCGCCGAAGGCGAGATCCACGGGGAGGCCGTGCTGCGCATCGTCTCGATCCTGCTCGTGCCGTTCGTAGCCGGGCAGCTTGCCCAGCGCTGGCTGCGGCCGTGGGTGCTTTCGCACCGCGGCCTTGCGACCCTCATGGACCGCACCGCGATCGCGATCGCGGTCTATGTCGCCTTTTCGGCGGCGGTGGTCGCGGGTATCTGGAGCCTGCTCGACGCGCGCGAAATCGTCGTCCTACTCGGCGCGGTTGCGGTCCTGCTCGCGCTGTCCTTCGGCGGCGCCTGGGCGCTTGGCGGGATGCTGGGGCTCACCCGCCCCGACCGCATCACTTTGCTCTTCTCGGGCGCGCAAAAGAGCATCGCGGTCGGCGCGCCGCTCGCAGCGACGCTTTTCCCGCCCGCCATCGCCGGCATGGTGCTCGTTCCGATCCTCGTCTATCATATGGCGCAACTGATCCTCTCCGCCTGGATCGCACCGGCGCTCAGGGCGGAAGAGGTGTAGTGCTTGAATAACACAGGACCGCATGCCATATTGGCAATCGGCAAGGGGCTGGAAGGAAGACGAATGAGCGAAGTGACTGCGACAGCAACCGACGAGCTGAAGCTGACCCCGCCCGACCCCGTACAGTCGGTTTCGCCCGAAAAGGCCGCCGGCCTCGTGCCGCTGTCGACCGAACAAAAGTCAAAGCTTGGCGAACGCGTCGACGGCTTCATCGACGACCTTGTCGCGCAGGACGTCAATTCGCCCGCTTTCGGGCAAAAGGTCGACCAGATCACCAACATGGGTCGCAAGGAAATGCTGGAGGCGGCGAGCCATTCGAACCGCTTCCTGGATCGCCCGATCCGCGCGATGGACCGCGATACCGACATCGGCCAGAATCTGATCGAGCTGCGCACCACCGTCGAGCGGCTCGACCCGTCGGCGAACGGCAAGCTTATCTCGAAGCGCGGCTTTCTCGACAAGATCTTCGGCGGCAAGATCAACAATTATTTCGCGCAGTACCGCAGCGCGCAGACGCATATCGGCGGCATCCTGACCGCGCTCTCCAACGGCAAGGACGAGCTGCTGATGGACAATGCGGCGATCGACGTCGAGCGTCGCAAGATGTGGGAATCGATGGGCAAGCTCGAACAGATGGTTCATATCGCCCAGACGCTCGACGAAAAACTCGAAGCCAAGGCGAACGAACTCGACGGCGTCGATCCGGCTAAGGCCAAGGTGCTACGCGAGAATGCGCTCTTCTATGCCCGTCAGCGCACGCAGGATCTGCTGACCCAGATGGCGGTGACGGTGCAGGGCTATCTCGCGCTCGACCTCGTCAAGAAGAATAATGTCGAGCTGGTGAAGGGGGTCGACCGCGCCTCGACCACCACGGTCGGCGCGCTCAAGACTGCGATCACCGTCGCGCAAGCAATGACCAACCAGAAACTGGTGCTCGAGCAGATCACCGCGCTCAACACCACCACCGCGAACATCATCGACGGCACGTCGAAGATGTTGAAGGACAACACCGCGCGCATCCACGAACAGGCGGCGTCGAGCACGATCCCGATGGAAACGCTCCAGCGCGCGTTCCAGAATATCTATGACACGATGGACGCCATCGACACCTTCAAGCTGAAGGCGCTCGACAGCATGAAGACAACGGTCAACGCGCTTGAGGGCGAAGTCGCGAAGTCGAAAGGTTATATCGCGCGCGCCGAAGGCGCCGCGCAGGCGCAGGCGAGCGTCGGTGGTGCCGACAGCCCGCTCGCATCGCTCGAAGGCTAAGGCGCGCGATGAGCATGAGCGAAGTCGACAAGATCCGCCTCTCGGCCGCATCGGCGATCGAACGATCGCGCGAGCGGCGGCGGCCGATCGGCACCAAGAGCGTCGCGCTGCGCCGCCAGCATCTTTACAAGAAGCTGGGCCGGATGCTGATCGCGGGCGGTATCGTGCTGATCGGCGCCGCGGTCTTCGGCGCGCTGATCCAGCCGCTCGGTTTCACCGGGCTGCTCGCCTTGTTCATCCTCCTGATCGGCGTCGCGGTGCTCTTCGGCCGCTCGCCCTTCCCCGAGCCGCGTCAGGCCGACCTGCCGAAGACCGATCTGAAGCAGCTTGCCGGCCGCACCGAAATATGGCTCGAGGCGCAGCGCCCGGCGCTGCCGGCACCGGCGCGCCAACTTGTCGACGGCATCGGCGTCCAGCTCGACCTGCTCGCGCCGCAGCTCCAGACGCTCGACGCGTCGAGCCCGGCGGCGGCGAATATCCGCAAGCTCGTCGGCGAGGATCTTCCCGAGCTGGTGGCGGGCTATCAGCGCATCCCCGCAGGGCTGCGCACCGAAGCGCACGCCGGCCGGACCCCCGACGAGACGCTCGTCGGCGGATTGAAGATGCTCGAAAGCGAAATCGGCAATGCCGCGCGCAACCTCGCGGCGGGCGAGCTCGACAAGCTCGCGACGCGCGAACGCTATCTGCAGCTCAAATATCAGGGGCTTGAGGGCGAAGACGCGGCATAGCGCCGATCCGCGGCATCGCTTGCCAAGCCGCGTCCGCGCGGTCACATAGGCGCTGATGCTCGACCAGTTCCTCGCGCCCGAAAATATCGTCTTCAGCTCCGCGCTGTTGCTGATGCTGCTGATCGGCGCCGTGCAGGCGATCGGGCTCGCGGGCGATATCGACGCCGACCTGCACGGCGATACCGATGGCGACATCGGCGTCGCCGACACGCTGCTCGCCTGGGCCGGCATCGGCCGCGTGCCTTTCCTGATGTGGCTGGTACTCTTTCTTGCGTTGTTCGGGGCGCTGGGACTTGGGCTGCAGCATTTGATGACCGCGCTGACCGGCGGCCCCGGCAGCAATCTGCTGATGGTTCCGGTCACCGCCGTCGCCGCGCTTCCCGTTGCCGGCGGCGCGGCGCGCCTTGTCGCGCACATTCTCCCCGGCCTCGAAACCACCGCAATCGAACGCGACGACCTCGTCGGTCTCTATGCCGAGATCAGCATTGGCACAGCGCGCGTCGGCCATCCCGCCCGCGCGTGCGTCACCGACCCGCACGGCCAGCCACACCAGATCATGGTCGAACCCGACAGCGCCGACCAGGTTTTCCAGACCGGAGAGAGCGTGCTGCTCGTAAAACGTGAAGGTGAGATCTTCAAAGCCTTCACACGAGGCGATTTTTATTTACCGCGCCTCGACTGACCCTAATATCCGTGGCGGGGCTTCCAATCACGGAAGCGCGAATCGACAGCAACGGGTGGGTTCATGATTGAAATTGCGATTTACGCCGGCATCGGGCTTGCCGCGCTCCTGATATTGGGATTGATTGTCACGCGGCTTTATCATCGCGCGACCAAGGAAATTGCCTTCGTCCGCACGGGGTTTCGCGGTGAACGCGTCATCATGAACGGCGGCGCGCTGGTCCTGCCGGTGCTGCACGAAACGATGCCGGTGAACATGAACACCGTCCGGCTCGCGGTCGAACGCAAGAATGTCGACGCGCTGATCACGCTCGATCGCCTGCGCATCGACGTAAAGGCGGAATTCTACGTCCGCGTCCGCCCCGATGCGGGCGCGATCGGGATGGCCGCACAGACGCTCGGACTGCGCACGATGAACCCCGAGGCGCTAAAAGATCTTGTCGAGGGCAAGTTCGTCGACGCGCTGCGCTCGGTCGCGGCGGGCATGACGATGAACCAGCTGCACGAACAGCGCGCCGACTTCGTGCAGAAGGTGCAGCAGGTCAGTTCGAACGATTTGTCGATGAACGGGCTCGAACTCGAATCGGTGTCGCTCACCGGGCTCGATCAGACGTCGATCGAGCATTTCAACGCCAACAACGCCTTCGACGCCGAGGGGCTGACCAAGCTGACCGAGCAGATCGAGCTGCGCAAGAAGGCGCGCAACGACATCGAGCAGGACACGCGCGTCCAGATCGAGACCAAGAATCTCGAGGCCGACAAGCGCAGCTTCGAGATTTCGCGCGACAATGAATTCGCGCGGCTGGAACAGGAACGCGAAGTCGAGATGCGCCGCGCCGGGCAAGCGGCGGAGATTGCCCGCGAGCAGGCACAGCGCAATCAGGAAGCCGAAGGCGCACGTATCCAGGCCAAGCAGCTGGTCGACGCCAAGCAGATCGAGGCCGATCGCGCGATCGAGGAAGCGCGCATCGCGCAGGAACAGGCGATCGAACTCGCGCGGCAGGAACAGCAGATCCTGATCCAGAACAAGAGCCGCGAAGAAAGCCAGGCGCGCGGCGAAGCCGACGCCGCGCGCGCGATCGCCGTCGCCGCCGAGGAGCAGGTCGCGACCGCACGCGAAACCGAGGTCGCGGAGCGTTCGAAGCGCATCGAACTGATCGAGGCCGCCAAGGAAGCCGAGCGGCAGGCCATCTCGGTAAAAGTCGAGGCCGAAGCCGAAAAGGAGGCCGCGGCGAACCGCGCTGCCGCCCTCCGGCTCGAAGCCGAGGGGGAGGCCGAGGCCGAAAAGCTGCGCGCCGAAGCTGCGCGCATCCGCTTCGAGGTCGAGGCTGCCGGCCAGCGCGCGATCAACGAAGCCGCGAACCTCCTCTCGTCGGACCAAATTTCGTTGCAAACCAAGATGGCGCTGCTCAAGGTTCTGCCCGAGGTCGTGCGCGAGGCCGCGAAGCCGATGGAGGCGATCGATTCGATCAAGATCATCCAGGTCGATGGAATCAACCAGAGCGGCGGCCCCACTGCTGCGGGGGGAGCGAACGGCGACAATGGCAACCTCGCGAGCAACGCGGTATCGGCCGCGCTCGCCTATCGCGCGCAGGCGCCGGTGATCGACAGCCTGATGAAGGAACTCGGCTTCGACGGCGGTTCGCTCGACGCGCTGGTCAAGGGCGCCACCGCGGCAGAGCCGGCGACGCCGCCCGCGATTGCCGCGACGACGCGCGGCCGCAAGCCGCGCCCGAGCGCGCCCGCCGCGTCGGAAGGCGAAGACAGCGAGGAAGACGCCTGATCGGGGGGGGCTGGCGCCAGTCAGGTCTGGCGCCAGCGCTGCGTTCCGAACCAAAGCAGCAGGATGAGCAGCAACGGCGGTGCCAGCCCCCAATGCGCCGTTCCCGCCAGCGGTGCGAGCAGCGGCGTCGATGACAGGAGCCACAGCGCGGCAAGCAGCGCAGCGACGGCAAGCGCTTCGAACGCGAAGCTGCGCCAGAAACGCCGCCGGGCCCGCGCATAGGCCGCCTGCGCGGCGATCGCGCGCTCGACGCCCGCCGCAAATCCGCGATCGCCCGGTCCTTCGGGTGGCGCCAACAACGCGGCGAGCGTCGCGTCCATGTTCCGATCGTCGGGCGCCATCATCGATCCGCTCCTTCGCCGATCATCTTCTGCGCCTTGGCGCGCGCGCGCAAGACGAGCGATTTGAGCGTGCCGAGCGGCACCCCCATGATCGCGGCCGCCTCGCCGTGCGACCAGCCATGGCCGAAGCATAAGGTGAGCGCGGCGCGTTCCTGCGGTGCGAGCGCAGCGAGCAGCCGGTCGGCGTCGATCGCGGCGTCGCTTGCGGGGCGCGGATCGGTCGCGGTCGTCACCTCCTCACCCGCCGCCAGCCCCTCGCGCCGCCGCGCGGTGCGCCGCTGGTCGAGGAACAGCCGCCAGCCGATCCCCATGACCCAGGCCGCATAACTCCCCTGCCCCCGATATTCGCCCGCGCGCTGCCACGCGCGGACGAAGGTTTCCTGCGCCAGATCGTCGGCGTCGCAGCCGGCGGCGCGGGACAGAAAGGCGCGCAATCGCCCTTCGTGCCGCAGCACGAGGAGCTGGAAAGCGGCGCGGTCGCCCCCTGCGACACGTTGGCTGAGAGCCCAATCCTCATCGGCGCTTGCCTCATCACGCAGCGGGGCGTTCCTCGGCAGCCGCGGCACGCGCGAGGCGGCGGCGGACGAGGAGTGCGATGCCGACAAAGACGGGAAAGAGTGCGGCCCCAGCCGACGTGCGGATCAGTTGCTCATGCCCCTGGATCAGGCCGAAGCCGGCCATCGCGAGGCCCATCGCCAGCAGCACCAGCGCGTTGCGATCGTCGCCGGGCGTATCGGGGCTCTGGCCGCCGAGATGCTCATAGGGTTTGTTGAGCTTGTCGATCAGCGGGCTGACCGCATCCGATTTTGCGTCGAGCGCGCGGCGGATCGAACGGTGCAGCATCCAGGCGTGGAGCAGCCGCGCGAGCAGGAAAAGGCCGACGACGAACAGCGCGACCATCGTAACGTTTTCGAGCAGGCGAAAAAAGCCCTCGCTGACCGCGACCAGCTCGGTGGTCGGCGGCGGCGGAGGCAGGAAAGAGGCGACGTCACGCGGATCGATATAGGCCGCGACGTCGGCGGGGCTGATCGACTGCGTGCCGGAAACGGGCACGGTGACCGCGGGAGGAGGAGCCGCAGTGGGCACGGCGGGGACCGCGACGGCCGCGGCGGTTATCAGCTGATCCAACATCTCTCTCCTTCATGCCGCTCGGCATGGTGAAACCACAGGCGGCGGCCTCCGGCAAGGCGGGGATGATCTGAACCGGGGAGCCAGATCAACCGCGCTGCAAAGCCGCCGCCCGGACCGGCGCAGCCGCCGGTCATCGACTGGACGGCGCGGCGCGCGCCAATGGATGCAGGTCCCGTGATTTTTTTGACTGCCGCCCCCGAACCGACCGAAACGTTCCTTCGGCGAAAAGTCAGCCTACCGCCGCGAGCGAGCGCAGCAATTTCTTGGCGTAGACCCGGCCTGCTCCGACATCGGTGCCATTTCGCAGGATCACGCGCACGCCTTTTTCGGTCGACCGCCGCACGCTTGCAATCGAACTCCGCCGCAACAGCGCGCGGCGATGCACGCGGACGAACTCTTCTTCGGCAAGGTCGAGATCGGCCTGAGCCGCCTTGATCGACCCGCGGAGCAGATAGGATGCGGACGCCGTGTGCAGCCGGACATAATCATCCTCGGCGGTAATCATGTCGATATCGCCGCGCCGGATGCATGTCAGCACGCCCGCGGTTCCGCGCAACCACAATTCGTCGTCGCCTTGTTGCACCCCCTGCTCGTGATAGCCCGCGCGCAAATCGTCGATCACGGCGCGCATCTGGGCAATCTGCTCGCTTGCGTCGACCGCGGCGAGCCGGTCGCGCGACCGGTCGAGCGCCGCACGCAACCGGGACGGTTCGATCGGCTTCAAGATATAATCGATGGCATGGGCCTCGAACGCGCGAACGGCGAAATGATCGAATGCCGTCGTGAAAATGACGCCCGGCGCGCAATCTTCGGGTAGCCGGTTCAGGACGTCGAAACCCGTTCCGTCGCGCATCTTGATGTCGAGCAGCACAATATCGGGCCTGAGGTCGGCAATCTTCTCGATCGCGTCGCGACAACCGCTCGCCGAACCCACATGCTCAACGTCGGCAAGCTTCGCGAGAATCAACTCGAGCCGCCGGAGCGCGAGCGGCTCATCGTCCACGGTCAGCACCGATATCGTCATCCGACAAATCCTAGCGGCAGTTCAATCGTGGCGCGAAAGCAGGGAGCGGGCAGCCGCTCGGTCGATAATTTTGCGTCGACGCCAAAGCGGTTCGACAGGCGGTCGCGGACGTTGCGGAGTCCGGTATGCGTGCCGCAAACGCCCGGACGAAGCGCGGACGGTGAGCAGCTGTTTTCGACCATGATCTTGAGCCTGTCCTCGTCGTGCCGCGCCGAGATCGCAATCCAGGCGTCTCCGGCGCCGGTTGTTCCCGCGCCGTGCTTGACAGCATTCTCGACCAGCGGCTGCAAAATGAAGGCCGGGACTGCCGCGCGGCCGAGCGCCGGCGGCAAATCGATCCGGATGCTCAGGTCGGGATATCGCGTCTGCTCGATTTCCAGATAGGTCGCCTGAAGCGCGATCTCCTCCGCCAGCGAAATATCAACGTCGGGATTGGTGGCGAGGTTGACGCGAAAGAAACTCGCCAACCGCTCGACCATCGCATTGGCATCCTCGGTCCGGCCATCGAGGATTAACGCCGATACCGAGTTGAAGCTGTTGAACAGAAAATGCGGATTGATCTGGTAGTGGAGCGCCTGGAGCTTGGCCGATTGCGCCATCGTGCGAAGCTGCGCCGAGCGTCGCTCCTCCGCGCGCGCCTCGAAACTATATTGCACGGCGAGATAAAGCCCGACCCACGCCAGGAAAAACCAGGTCCATGGGACGAGGGTGCGGATCACCACGCCGCCTTCGATCGCGACGTGGATCGGCTCTCCCTTTGCATAAACCAGGCCGAAATAGGTGCACCAGGCGAACAATTCAGCCGCGACGAGCGAGGCGACGAAGACGATCGGCGCCTTTTGGCGCCAAGACCGCCGCCCCAGCTCCTGCAAAATCACGTGAATGCCGAAGCACAGGGCGAGACCGACCGCCATAAGCAGGAGGCGCACGGCGGTCGCCCGCAGCAGGTGCGGATGCTGGTCGAGCAGGTCGGCGGTCCACAGCGCCAGCGTGTGCAGGCCCCAGAAGACGCCGGTCAGCCAGAGGATCGCTTGCCGACGCTGGCGTTCGAGGCGGCCTGATCGACTGGCAAGGGCCAGTTCGTAGACGCCGGTTGATGGAAAGGCCGCAACCTGGTTCATCGCGCGATTATCGCAGGAAGGCGATGAGCTGTCGACCGACGTTCGGCCGCAGATATCGCGCGTTCACCCCCGCCGCGAGGGCGCAAAAGGGGAGCAATGTGATGTGCGGACGAAGGCACCACCCTTCGTCCGCACACCGGACCGGCGCCGAGGGGGACTGATCCCCGGCGCCCGAAGCGCGGGCCTAAAAACGCATGCTCGCGGTCAGGCTGTAACGCCGTCCAAGGACGTCATAGGTCGTCGGATAGGTGTTCCCCGAGTTGAGCGCCGTCGTTCCGACATAGTTGCTGACGAGCGGCGGGTCCTTGTCGAGCAGGTTCTGGACCGACAGCGTGAGCGTGAAAATATCGGCGACCTTGGCGCGGTACGTAAGGTCGAAATAGCTGTAGCTCGGGATATGCAGATAGTCGGGTTCGATCCCGTCGGCGTCCAGAATCCGCTCATAATCGGAACCGTCGAGCCAGCGCCACAGCAGCGAAATGTCGCCGAAATCGTCGATCTGCGCCGTCGCCCGCAGGTTGAAGCTGTATTTCGGTGTGATTTCGCCGGCGAAGAAACCGCAGTTCGTGCTGTATTGCCCGACGCATTCACGATTGATGCTGGTCGGCGAGGCCTGGAATTTCGACTGCTCGGTCCAATTGCCCGAAAGGTCGAAATTCAGCCGCCCGAACCCGGTGGGCAAGCCGTAGTTGATCCGCAGGTCGACGCCCGATGTCGTGATCGTTCCCTGATTGGTCAGCAGTGCGATCTGTCCCGGCGTATCGCCCCCCCCGTTCAGCGAGCCGTTGAGCGGATTGCGGCGGATGAGCGCGCAGGCCGCCGCATCGCCCTCTTCGAAACAGGGGCCGAAGACGTCGCTGGGCGTCGGCAGCGTGATCGCGTCGGTGATCTTGATATGATAATAGTCTGCGGTGATCGCGAGCCCGGGCAGCTGCGGCGGCGTCACGACCAGCCCCAGCGTATAGGAATCGGCGGTTTCGACGTCGAGGTCCGGGTTGCCGCCCGCCGTCTGGTTGATCTGGCCCGACGAAGGCGCCGGAATATTGCCGATCGTGCCGGCCGGCGCGCCCTGCGCGATGCAAATCGCGGTGAGCGCGGCGTTGCCGACCGGATTGGAACCCTGGCACGGATCCTCGGCAAGATTCGCCAAGCCGGTGGTGATCGGCGTGAAGAGTTCCGAAATATTCGGCGACCGCACCGAATGCTGATAAATGCCGCGGATTTTGTAGCCGCGGAACGGTTCCCACGTACCGCCGGCCTTCCACGTCGTGCTCGTGCCCGTGTTCGAATAATCCGACAGGCGAATGCCCGCTTCGGCGGTCAGGCTGTAGATGCCGGGCACATCCTCGACGATCGGCACGATGAGTTCGCCGAAGATTTCCTTCACGTCATAGGCGCCCGAAAAGGAGGGCGACGGCGCCCCCGTGCCGAGCACCTCGTCCTGGGTCCCGAAGGCGACGTCCGAAACCTGCTCGGCGCCATATTTACGATATTCGGCGCCCAGCGCAAAACCGATCGGCGTTTCCCCGGCAAGGAAATTGCCCAGCTCGCCCGAGATGCTGCCGCTGACGACCGACAGGCGCGTGCTCACCGTCGATCCCGCCGGCTGGTTGAAGAAGGCGATCGCCTCGTCCGAAATGTCGGTGCCGTCGCCGAAGAGATTGATCGGCACGCACCCGTTCGACGGATCGGCGCACTCCGTCGTACTGTTCGCGCGAAGCGCCTGCTGCACGCGCGATTTCAGACCCCAGTTGATATTGCTGTTCTTGCGATCCGATTCGCCATGGAGGCCATAGACGTCGAACTTGATCGAATCGGTGATCGACCCGCGAACCCCGGCCCATAGCTGGAACTGGTTGGTCGTCAGGTTGCGAATGCGGGGCCCGGCCTCGATGAAGCGGCGGTTGATCACCGTCGCGACCTCGCGATAGGCGGGATCGTTCGGGCTGGTCGCGGCGCCGGCGGCGGCGCAGTCGGCGGCCGAGATCGCGTTCGACGCGCAAACCTCCGACCGCACCGCGTCGGGCAGGAACGGGTTGTTCAGCGGCAACTGCCACGTGTCGCCGAACATTCCCGACGAGGCGAGGCTGAGCTGCACCTTCGATCGGGTGAACATGCCCTTGGCATAGACTTCGATGCCGTCGGCGACTTCATATTGCGCGGCCCCGAACAGATTATAGCGCTCGAGCGGGGTCTGGAAATAATTGGCGGGCGCGAAATTATAGGCATCGCGCGACCCCACATAA
This sequence comes from Sphingopyxis sp. JAI108, assembly GCF_013410105.1. GTDB lineage: Bacteria > Pseudomonadota > Alphaproteobacteria > Sphingomonadales > Sphingomonadaceae > Sphingopyxis > Sphingopyxis chilensis. The sequence goes on along the minus strand of NZ_JACCCJ010000001.1, from coordinate 317,968 downwards.
TCGCGCAGCGCGCCGTCGGCGGGATTGTAGATACGGTTGTTGATGCGCGTCGGCGTCGTCGTCCCCGAACCGACCAGGCTGCCGTCGAGGAAATAGGTGTCGCGCGAAACAGCGCGGCCCCCTTGCAGCACCGGCTCGACCTTCTGGTAGCCCACGCTCAGCACCGCGTTGCCACGGCCGTCGTCGAAATTGGCCCCGACCGTCACGTCGAAGCGATAGCGCGCGCCGTCGCCGCGCTCGGTGATACCGACCGTGCTGGCGAGCTCGACGCCGGCGAAATCGCGCTTGGTGATGAAGTTCGCAACGCCGGCGATCGCGTCGGCGCCATAGACCGACGAGGCGCCACCGGTCACAATCTCGGCGCGTTCGATCAGCGCGACGGGAATGATATTGAGGTCGGTTTCGCTGAGCAGCGACGATGGCACGAGCCGCGTCCCGTCGAGCAGCACGAGGTTGCGGTTGGTGCCGACGCCGCGCAGGTTAAGCGAAGCGAAGCCCGCGCCGCCATTGTTGACCGCGCTGTTGGCACCGGGGGACACGCCCGGCAGATCGCCGATCAGCTCTTCGGCGTTGGTTGCCTGGCGCAACCCGATTTCGGTCTCGCCCACGACCTGGACGGGGCTCGACTGTTCGAGATTGGGGTTCTGGATGCGCGAACCGGTGACGACGATCGGCGACGAATCTTCGATTGTCGTCTCCTCGCCAGGCGCGTCCTGCGCATAGGCCGGCGATATACAAGCGGCGCTTCCGAGCAATGTTGTCGAAAGCAGATAGTGACGCGGTCGAAACTTACCCAACATATTGATACTCCCTGTATTTATCCGTTTTTATGAAGCGACCCGTGCCCACCGATGCGCCGCGAGCGCGATCGGCAGGCCGAAGAGGAACATGTGCGATGCAAGGTCCGCGAAACTGAGCGACGTGCCCCCAGCCGGAACCGCAAAGTTGGAAAGTGGCAGCACGACGCGGTTCATCACGAAATAGACGGCGACGCCGTAGAGCGGCCCGGCAAGCCAAGGGGATTGCCGCCCCACCGGCGCGACCCGCGCGGCAACGAGGACGAAGGCCGCCGCGAACAGGAACGAGAGCAGGAAATGGCACACCAGTCCCAAGGGCACCGGGACGAACCCGGCCCGCGCCGCAGGGCCCAGTATGCCCGACGCAATACCCCGCAAAATATCGGCGGGTCCGACACCCTTCAGCGCCCAGGCGGTAAAGGCGAAACCCAGATCGAGAACTCCGCCCGCGAGTCCGCCGATCAGGATCGCCCGAGCAGGCGCCCCTGGACCCGCCGCAGCCGCGATGAAATGGGTAGCCTCGGTCATCTTCGTCCCCTTTTTCCGTGAAGGGGTCGCTAGCGCGGGCGGCTCACCGGTTGGAGCGATTGGCCGCCGATCGTCGCGCGCATGCTGTCCAACGCACGCCGGCAAGGGCGAACGTCATGTCACGCAGGGTGAACGAGCACCGGATTGCGCCTCGACGCGCAGCGGCGGTCGGGACGGTGAGGTCGGGTTGGAAGTTTTCCGCACGCCCTTGCGATCACGGCGTCAGGCGGCGGATGGATGCCCCGTGAGGGACATAACTTTCCGTTCCAACTCATCCGAACTGGTGCCAAATACCCAGAAAACCCGTGGATTTTTAGGCGTATTCCAGTACCATGCGATTCCATCGAAACCCCTTTTATCCGACCCAAAATGAGGGAGGAAATGAGGGAGGAGATTCGGGGTCATTGGTAGAGAATGTATGGCCGGCCTAACTGCCAGATTTGTTCAGACCGCAAAACAGGGTCGTCATTGCGACGGCAAAGGTCTTTATTTGCTTGTAGGAAGGACCGGCTGCCGGTCCTGGATCCTGCGTGTCCAGGTAAGAGGCAAGCGCCGTGATATCGGCCTTGGCGGCGTCCTCTCCACCACCTTTGGGATGCCGTCGAAGGTCGGTGACGATGTACCACTTGAAGGCCGAACGCATTTGACGCTCGCAGAAGCGCGCGAGCTCTCCATCAGGCTTAGAAATGCGGCCAAGGCCGGGAAAGATCCGGTCGCGGAACTCAAGCGTGATCGCAAGCTCGCTCCGACCTTCAAGGAAGCGGTTACGACCACCCATTCAGCGCAATCACACGGATGGGGCGACAAGGAAGCAAAGGCGTTTCTCTCCTCTCTTGAGAACCATGCCTATGCATCGCTCGGGAATAAGCGGGTGGATGCGATCACGGCCGATGACGTGGCGACTGCCCTGGAGCCGATCTGGCAGGCCAAGCCCGCAACAGCGAAGAAGGTGCGGCGCCGCATCTGTGTTGTGCTGGACTACGCCTCGGCAAAAGGCTGGCGCGCGAATGCAGCGCCTCGCGAGCAGGTCCGCGCACTCACCGGCAAGGCCAAGAAGGGCGGCAACTTCCCCGCTATGCCCTATGAGGACCTGCCAGCCTATTGGACGCAACTCACCAGTGCGCGCGAGACTATTGGCCGGCTCGCGCTCCTGTTCCTTATCGCGACGGGCGCCCGATCGGTAGAGGTGCGCGAAGCCAAATGGCGACACGTCGATATTGAGCGCGCCTCATGGGGGCGACCTGCAGAACTGATGCGTAAATCTGATCAAGCTCATGTCGTAACCCTCAACGAGCCGGCTTTACTCGTTCTCACGAAGATCGCACTGCTGAAGCCCGAAAAAGGACCCGACGACTTCATATTTGCTAACCGCAAAGGGGGGATGATCAGCGACATGACAATCTCCAAGATCATGCGCGATGAAGAGCTACCCTATGTGCCACACGGCTTCCGCACGAGTCTACGGACTTGGGCGGCCGAGAAGCAGCCCTTCATTCCGGAACCGGCGGCGGAATCCGCTCTTTCCCATGTCATCCCCGACGCCGTGATCAAGGCCTACAACCGGGCAAAGTTTCTCGAGATGCGGCGGAAACTCCTGGATCAGTGGGGTGCCTATCTCACTGGAGGGCAGTGGAGTGCTATCCTGCCGGAGAATCTTGTTGCCCAGGCCGCCTAGACGGCGGCACGTGTCTGGTAGCCGGAAGGGTCCAAGATCCATTCCTCCACCTCGGACTGATACCAGCCCGTCGCCTGTATCCCGATCCGTCGCTGGCGGGGGAACGATCCGTTCGCGATCATTCGGTAAACGGTGGACCGGGAAAGTCCTGTCCGAGCGAGAACGGTCTTCAGCCTTATGATCGTCTCGCCCTGTTTCATCGCCGGCGACACTCTAGTCGATGGCTTGTGTCCGGGTCGATCAAGTCTGCGCGCATGGCAGCTCCTTCCTAAGACATGGAACTTATGTCCGCCCCAGCAAGGAAAAAAGCCCTTCGACCGCCGATTTCAACCCCATATTCTGGTTGTCGAATGATAGAGCGCAACGACAGGCGCTGGCGTAGGCAGAACCGGGCCGTGGGAACGACTAGGCGCGCTTACGCGATGCCATTAGCGGACCTGTAGGCCATTCAAGATTACCACGTTGTAGCACCGGCGCCCAACCAAGCCTCAAACGCAACTTATCGCTCAGCGAGCAATCCTTCTGCCAGCGCGCAAAAGGCTTCGATAGCCTTGGGAAGAGCAGTCAACGGATCATCGGCGGCGGCAACCCACAAGGCAGCCGTGAGCGCGGCCCCGTTGAACAGCCGCGCTGCGGCCTCGACATCCAGCGGTTTGATGACGCGATCGTCGCGCAGCCGGGCCAGTGTGCTGATCGTCTGCTCTAGACAGGCCTGCTCGCCGGGCCAAGTGGAGGGGTCGCCAAGAACGGCGGGCCCGTCCAGCAACATGATGCGCTGAATCTCTGGGTCGAGCGCCATACGGACATAGGCAACGCCCTCGGCTAGGAGACCTGACCAGGGATCGGGCGCCGCGCGTCGGGCATCAGCCAATCGGCCTGCCATCTCGGCATCTAGTTCGGCGATTACCGCTGCGAGCAGACCCTGCTTGCTACCAAAGCCGTGATAAAGAGCACCACGTGTCAGGCCCACGGCAGCCGTCATTTCGTCCATTGACGCACTTGCGTAACCCTGGCGGGCAAAGGCTGCACGCGCCGCAGAGATCAGCCGCCGACGATTGGTAGCCGCACTTGCGACGCGAGATGCCGGATTGTTCGAACCACCAGTTGACATACGCCGCGTATACTCCGACATGACCTACATACGCCTCGTATGTATGACGCCGCGCCTTATTGCAAATGGCGCCGCGCAAATCCTGAAGGAACCAATCATGTCCAAGCGTGACGCCGTTTTTCCTGCTAATCGCCATGCGCTTTATGAGGAGCACCGCTATTCCGCGGCCATTCGATCGGGCGATCTGCTGTTCGTCTCGGGCCAGGTAGGCAGCCGCGACGATGGCTCGCCCGAACCCGACTTTGCCGATCAGGTGCGCCGGGCCTTCGCCAATCTCAAGGCGGTTCTCGCAGCCGCGGGTTGCTCCTTCGACGATGTCGTCGACGTCACGACATTCCATACTGACCCCGAAACTCAGTTCGAGACGATCATGGAAGTTCGGAACGAAGAGATCGGCGATGCGCCTTATCCCAACTGGACGGCGGTCGGGGTCAACTGGCTCGCCGGTTTCGATTTCGAGATCAAAGCGATCGCCCGCATCCCTGCCTGAAGCCATCCGGACCGCTCAGCATCGGCAATCGTACCGCTTCAGCGCGCCAATGCCTTTCAAGCAATTTTTGCATGGAGCGGCGCGCAACCTCGAAACCGAAAGTCCCCAATGAGAATTCTGCTTGTCGAAGATGAAGCCGAGTTTGCCAAGGCGTTGCGCGGCGCGCTTGAGCGCGACCGCTTCATAATTGACTGGGTCACCAGCCTTTCGCTCGCCAGCGAAGCGTCGCGGTCGGGCAAGCACGAACTCGTTCTGCTGGATCGCACTCTTCCCGACGGCGACGGCCTTGAGCTGATTCCCCGGCTGCGGATCGATAATCCGGGCGTCCCGATCATCGTTTTGAGCGCGCGCGGTGAGCCGAGCGAGCGAGTAGTCGGGCTCGACAATGGCGCAGACGACTATCTCGTCAAGCCGTTCGACCTGCAGGAAATGCTTGCTCGTATTCGCGCGGTGCAGCGCCGCCCGAGCGAAGTGACACCCGACGAAGTCACCGTTGGCCATCTTGTCTTCGACATGGCCTTTAGTGAAGCACGGGTGCGCGGCGCGCGGCTGGATTTGCAGAGGCGTGAAGCGGCGGTTCTAACTGCGCTGCTGAAGAGGCGCGGAAGAACTGTCTTGAGGGAATCGCTGGAGGAGGCAGTGTACGGCTTCGATGATCTGATCCAGTCGAACACACTCGATTCGCACATTTCGCGCCTGCGTAGGAAGTTGGGCGACGCGGGCGCCGGCGTCGATATTCATACTGTCAGGGGAGTGGGCTACTTGCTCAGAGCAAAGGATTGAGGCGCCGCCAGCCATCATTAAAAGCGCGCCTCGTCACCAGACAGCTTGCCCTTCAATTTCTGGCTGTCGCTGCTGCGGCCACCGGGCTCATCGCCTTTTTCGTCAACTCAACCCTCGACGGAATGTATGCCGACGAGGCCGTCGCGCAAATCGCCGCTAACTCGATCGTGCGCGATGCCAGGGGAACTCCCGCGGTAGTGTTAACGCCGGAACTCGCGAAACTGCGCGAGGAAGTGCCGGACGCCTGGTTTGCAGCCAGGCTCAAGGACGGCACCCAGATCAGCTATGGCCGGGTGCCCACCGAATACGCCCCCCTCGTTCCACATCTCGACAAGCTGTCGTCCGCGGACCTGCGCGGGCAGTTTGCGCCATTTACGCTTTCTGCGGTAGTGCGACAAGCATCTGGGCCGGCAGGCGATATGGAAATAATGGCGCACGGCCAGGTCCAGCCATTCACCGCGCTAATCTGGATGGCATCGAATATCGTCGCCATCGTGATTTTCCTTTCCCTGGCTGTCATCTCCATCATAGCGACGCCCATGATCGTCAAACGTGCCTTGACGGGGGTCGTAAAGACAGCGGAGGAGGCAAAGAAGATCGACGCCGAGCGTCGCGGCATCCGCCTTTCCGAAGACCTCGTTCCGCATGAGATCGAACCGCTGGTTCGCGCGGTCAACGAGGCTCTGGTCCGCCTGGATGAAGGCTATGATCGCCAGAACCGTTTTGTCGCCTCTGCGGCCCATGAACTGCGAACACCAATCGCCATCTTGAAGATGAAAATCGACGCATCGGATGACAGGGGCATACGCTCGCTCGCTTCCGATGTGTCACGCCTCGCCAACCTTTCCGAGCAGTTGCTCGATCTTCATCGCCTGGACAATGGCGCGCCGATCGATCGAATCGACCTCGCCGAACTCGCCCGCAGGGTCGCTGCGGATCTAGCGCCAATATTGATCGCGTCGGGCAAAACGATCGAGGTGGTCGTCGGGCGACGCGAAACGATTACAGGCAACGCCGGGTCGATCGAACGCGCGCTCGCGAACCTCGTACAAAATGCGGTAGAGCATGGCGGCGACGCGATCATCGTCCGGATCGACGCTGCCTCCCTGGAGGTCAAAGACAACGGTCAAGGCATACCGAAGGAAGAGCACGAGCGGGTGTTGGAGCCCTTTCACCGGCTACGGCCGCGCTCTTCTGGCACCGGCCTGGGTCTCAATCTGGTCAAGCAAGTGGTGGACCACCATTGCGGTCGCATCTCGATAGCAAAGGCAGAAACCGGCGGGGCGATAGTTCGGATCGAATTTCCCGCGGCTCTGTAATCGCGCACCCAGCCAATGTTCACGCAATGTTGAGCTGCGCATCTGTTCGTCAGGAGTGCGGTAGCAAGCTGGCGCCGACCAGATGCCACCTACCGCCCGCCTGCGCGTGGACGCAGCGCCGATGCGTCTTGTCGGGACATAGATGGGGGTGGAATATGGTCGCTGATGACAAAGGGGAAAGGCCTGGCTGGCCCGAAATTCTGATCGGGCTTGCAGGCTATGTACTGCTTCTTCTGACTTTTGCCTTGCTCATGGGCCTTCTTCCCCATGGCGACCCTGTTCTCCTTGGCATGGTGGGTTCGACTGCAGGCGGCGTTGTCGGCATCGGCGCCTTTGCCGCAGCTTGCGGGTTTCGCATTCGGGCGCTCCGCCCGTTCGGGTTCAAACCCGTTTCAGCCCGGTGGCTCTGGATCGCCGCCGGACTCGGGATTGTCGGCTATTGTCTCAATCTGGGTATACAATATACCTACATGATCTGGTTCGGGAGCGATGACCCCCAGAACATATTGCATGCGGCCGCCCGAGGCGGACCGCTGCCATTTATCCTCTCCTTCTTAGGCGGCGCCATTCTGACGCCCTTCGGCGAGGAAATCCTGTTCAGGGGAATCATCGCCAACGCGCTCAACCGCTACGGCGCTTTCGCCGGCATTGTGCTCAGTTCAATCATATTCGGGCTGGCGCACGGCGTCAGCGTGATATTGCCGATCGCGATCATGGTTGGCATTTTGTCAGCCATACTTTTCCGCGCGACGGGATCGATTTGGCCCTGCGTCGTCCTGCACTGTATTTACAATGCCGCTAACAGCGTCGCGTCGGCATCCGGATTTGCACCAATGGGGTAATTCAAGACCACCATCCGCTGCAATCGATCGTTACGGCTTTGGCGGTTTGATCAATCCAGGTCGATCGCGGCATTGCAGGCAGTTTTGCCCTCAGTATGCAGCGGCGCCTTTGAATTTGGGGATGATGCGCTAGCGGGCAGATCGAGCCGTTCAGCCGCTCTTCTAGGACTTTCCTTGTCTCCAAACGGTATCGACGGACGACTTGGGAACGGGTCCGGCCATCCTCCGGCCAGCGAATCGGAATAGCACGAGCGACCTTCGCGCCGCAGCGATCTCGCCGGCCCCATGATCGACCGCAGAAGAGTGGCTGGCAAACGCAACCAGTCCTTCTGCCGATCCCTCTCTCGACGCGCACAATGTTGCTGCAACCTACGCCTGCTTTTTGGCGATGACGCTGTCATGGCAGTCTTGCCGGCCGTTGCCGTGGTGCTTTTCGCGTCACGGATTAATCGCAAACGCCCACTCCACGGAGGAGATCATCTGAACTCAGCACGACCCACAAAGCCCTGTGACTGCGGTGGTCTCCGCAGCCCCAAGGCGCAACGCCCTTCGCCGCGCATCATGCGATCTACGCGCTTCACGCCCGGATCAGCGAATCTTTGGAAACGAGCTTTAAATATGACCCAATACACATTCGCTAAAAAGCGCCTCACCTTGGTGGCCACTGGCTTTTTTACCCTGCTGACCTTGGGATTCGCCCAAAACGAAGCGACTGCCCAAAGTCAGAAAACGAAGCTTCGTGAGGACGTTCGGACCTGCGAAAGTTTCGGCGCGAGATATGGCACACCGGCTTTTACCGACTGCATGCTCGACCAGCAGCAGCGACGCGATACAAAGAAGCTGAGGGATCTTGAGGAGAGCGAAAGGCTCTCTCAACTTGCCAAGGACAGCCAGCTAATGGCCGAGCGAGCTCGCAGGCAGCGCTGCGACCGCAATCCGGAGCGGCGTGAATGCCGGAAGCGATAACCGATGATGTCGCCACCCAACCTAGCCTTACGATGTGTCGGGATGCCCGGTCGGAGAGCGATTGACGCAGGCCACGAAAAATCGATTTTCAATGGATTTTGATGATTCCATCGGAGGTCCGCAATGCCAGCGATCAGGATCAATTGGCGTCAGATGCCCTCGTATCCGACCAGACGACGGTTGGGCGATCGCGAAAATCCGATCGCTGGCGGACTTTAATGGCATTTCTTTAGCGAGTGCTGGTCAAATCGAAAAAATGCGCCAAGCATGACCGTTCACGGATTGACCGCTTAACTGGCGCCGGACATCCGTTCCGCAATCCAATTATCGACCTGCCGTTCCAGCAGGAAGAATGGCAATTGCCCGCGGCCGAGTATCGAGTCATGAAAACCGCGTATGTCGAATTTCGGGCCGAGCCTTTTCTCTGCCTTCCTGCGCAATTGCTCCATCTTGATCATGCCGATCTTGTAGCCGGTGGCCTGCCCGGGCATCACGATATAGCGGCGCACCTCGGCGCGAATCTGCCCCTCGGGGGCCGCTGAATTCTCTGTGAAAAATTTGACGGCCTGCTCTTCAGTCCAGCCTTTGGAGTGAAGGCCTGTATCGACTACCAGACGAATCGCGCGCCAGATTTCTCCCGTGAGGCGACCGAAATCGGAATAGGGGTCTTTATATGCCCCCATCTCCTTGGCGAGCTTCTCGGCGTACAGGCCCCATCCCTCCTGATACGCATTGAAATAGGCATTTTTTCGAAAATCGGGAATGTCGGTCAGTTCGCGGGCTATTGCGAAGTTCAGATGATGGCCCGGCAATGCCTCGTGATAGACTGTATTTTCAAGCTGCGGTTTCGGCTTCGACCGCATGTCCGAGAGGTGCAGATAGAATATACCTGGTCGCGAACCGTCGGGCGACGAAAGAAAATAATGCGCTGCCCCGCCGGGGATCTCGCGATAAGCCTCGACGCGCTTGACGACGATATCGGCCTTGGGAAGAATTCCAAAAAACTGGGGTAGCTGTTGCTTCATCTCAGCGACATAAGCGGTCGCCGCGTCGATATGCGCCTGTCGGCCCTCGTCGGTATTCGGATCGTAGAATTGGCTATCGTCACGCACAAATTTGAAAAATTCGCCGAGCGCCCCCTCGAAACCCACCTCTTCCTTGACGGCTTCCATTTCGACCTTGATTCGCGCGACCTCGTCGAGACCGATCCGGTGAATCTCGTCTGCTGAGAGGTCGATCGTGGTCGCGCTGCGCAGCAGCGCTTCATAGTAAGCCTTGCCGTTCGGTTGCTTGCCGACCCCCGTCGCGATCGCGTCCGCCTTGGGCAGATCGGCCTCGAACCAGGCAATCAGCCGAGAATAGGCGGGCTTCCATTGTTCGACCAGCGCCCTGCGCGCGGCCGCGCGATAGGCATCGGCCTTGGCGGTATCGATCTTACCGGTCTTGACCAGCCCGTCGACCTTCTTGTTGACGTCCGCCCATACCACGCTGTCACCCTCACCCTCGAAGGGTGCACCGGCAATCAGCGCGCGCGCCTGAGCGATCATCATTTCATAGGCGAAACGCGGCACGCGCGATCCCGCCGCGGCATTCTGCTTGGCGTTCGCCAACAATTGAAGCTGCGCGCGCGCGATGCCGCCTATGCGGGCGATATAGGCGTCCATATCCGACGGCACATCGACGCCGTGGATTTGCATCAGGAACTGCGGAAAGCTCGTGTGCGGTCCGGCCATCTGATTGAAGACGAAGGCATTCCGGCGAAATCCGGCGAGCGCGGCCGCGTCCTCATATTGATACACCCACAGGTCGTAAGACAGCTGCGCGTCCGCCGGTAGCGCCGCGCGATCGAAGCTTGCCTTCAAATCTTCGACCGATCTGCGCTGCCACTCCAGCGAGCGGTCCGCCGCCGCCTCCAACATGTCATCGATCTTGTCATTGTCCCGCTTCTGCCCCGCATAGCCGCGCGACATCGGGCTGAAACTTAGTTGCTCCTCATATTTCGCATCGAGCCACGCGTTCAGCCGCGCGGTTTCGCCCTCATTCGCAAGAGCTGCGCTATCGGTCGCCGTACCACGCTTTGGCTCCGCCTCGTGCGACCAGCCATTGACGGCATGCGCCAGCATCGCACCTGAAAAAAGCAGAACCCTTATTGCCTGAAACATCAGCACTTCCCGCCTTCTAGATTTCTCATGCCGCGTCTTTCGCGACCACGCCCTACTCCCCTCACCGCCGGACCGAAGCCACAGCAATCACATTATCGTTCGCATTGCGGTCGATGAAGGTCAGCGACGGATCGACCCCTGCATAGAGCGGCTTTTTCACCGTCACGATCCGGACCTGCTGCTCGCCCGAACTGATCGGCAGGCGTTGCATCGACAGAATATCTGCACGGGCAAAGCCAAGATCCGCCGGGTCCGCGGTGAAGACGCCGATATCGACTTGCTGGTCGAACGGCGCCTGACGCTCGTTGCCCTTGCTGTCGGAATAGGCCTGAGCGGCATGGACGGTGACCGTCGTTTCATAGCTGCCGTCCGGCAGACGTCTGACCGCCGCCTGTTTCGCGCGCAAGTCGTAGAGCGTGATCCGCTCGAACTGGTCGCGTATCAGTTCGCGCTCCTGCGGCGTGCGGGCAACCGCCAGCAAGGCATCGACCAGATCGCTCGATCGCGCATAGGGTGCACCCTTGAAGCGATATCGAGCGAGCAGACCGCGCAGCACCGCGTTCACCCGCTCCTCTCCCAGGCGCTCCTGGATCAAGAACATGACGATCGAGGCCTTGTTGTAATGGATATAGCCCTGGTTGCGCGTTCGCAGGAGTGGGTTCTCCTCACCCTTTTCCATCCGGCGACCTTGCAGATACTGATCGACCTCATACTTCAGGAATTGCCGGAGATGATCGGACCCATAGCGATGCTTCATGACCATCAGCGCCGAATATTGCGCCAGCCCTTCGGTGAGCACCTCCGCCCCCTGCATGTCCGCCGGCATCAGCTGGTGGAACCAATATTGGTGCGCCAGTTCATGCGAGGCGACATAGGATAGGAAATCGAGCCGCTTTGGATCACCCAGATCCATGTTGAAGCCGATTTTTTCCGAGAAACCGATGGTGCCGGCCGCTGAGTTTGCGCCGCCCCCATAGCTTGGCCGTTCGACGATCCGCGCATAGGGATATTGATAAGGCCCGAAATTCGCACGAAAATAGTCGAGCGAATCATCCATCGCCCGCAGCATCCGATCGACATTCTTCGGATGCTGGGGATGATAATAGACCTCCAGCTTGACCCCATCGGAATCGGCCGTCTTGATCGCATAGCGCGCCGACTGGATCATGATGAAGTTGATCGAAGGGATCGGCGACACAAACCGTGCGGTGCGGCGTCCGCCGGCAACCACGTCAGACACGCGCGTGCCGGTGGCCACCAGTGTCTGGTCGGCATCGGTCGTGACGGTAATGTCGGTATTGACCCGTTCCAGACCTGCGTAATTTCGCGCCTGCGCCGACCGGTCTTCCAGCTTCGGCGTCACCGGCGCGGGAGAAAGCCCGTATTTCTGTCGGGTCGTCTTGTCGTCGAGGAAACCCGCCCGGGTCATGCCGACCAGCGGCAATATCTGATGGTTGATGACATAGGTACCGTTCTGCGCGGGCTGCGCGTCGATTTCGTAATTTAATGGATTGGGCAAAGCGGCCAGTCCCCGCTTTTCGAGTGCGGTCGTGAACGACATCGTCCCGCCCGATCCCGGCTGTAACGGCGCCTCGAACCGATAGATGCGGTGGTGGTTGATCTTGTCGTCGTGCACCAGCGTCGCGCCCGGCAACGAGAGAACTCGAAACGGCAGGTTCAGGCCCGGCGTCATACGAAGATGGAGCGTCTCGATCGGCACCGCGCTATTATTGACGAAACGGTACGCGCCCTTGACGTACATGGCGCCTCGCGACGGATGCAGATCGACCTTGATACGGACGTCGGTCAATGTCGGCTGCGGCAGGTCGACATAGTGCGCATAATCGCGCTCATATTGGGCAAGCCGGCGCTCGAACGTCTCGCGGTCGGGATATTCGTTGAGGATATTCATATTCCAGAAGATGAAACCGCCCAGACCGGTCGCAATCGCGAGCGCGGCCGCGAGGAATGCCAAGGGCGTGCCTCTGAGCCGGGCCGGTAGCGTCCGCCATTGCCCTCGAAGGGTGACGGCGGTGCCCCGCCGCCACATCAGGTGCCCGACGACGACGAGGACGAGGGCGACGGCGAGCCAGAAGAAGCGCAGCCACCAACCGACCGTATCGCCATAGTCCGAACCGTTCATGTCCGAGAGCGGCTGCGCCACGGCCGCATAGTTCAACAAGGGATGCTCCCAGCCCAACCCGGCAAAGACGATCGTCGAGACGAGATAGATCAGCATGATCCCCCAGCCGACGAACTTGTTCGGACTGACCGCCTGAACAACGATCGAAAGTGCGGAAATCTGGATGACGTAGAATGTGGCGGGTGCGGCGAACCACGCCAGCCAATGACCGAATTCGATATCGGCTACGCCGCCCATGACCTGGTACAGTATCGATTCGAGCATCGTCACAGCCACGCTGAGCACCAACAATACGCCCGCGACACCGGCGAGTTTGGAGACAAGGAAAATCCAGTTGGGCAGCGGGGTCGTATCGATGATTTCGCTGAAGCGACGTTCGCGTTCGCGCCAGACCACTTCGCCCGAAAAGTAGATCGCCATCAACAGGGTGATCAGCATCGATGCAGCGCTCACCGTATCGGCGATCGCGAAGGTCCGGGGCCAGATCGGTACCCCGTAATAGAGACCGGCGAGTTTGAGCGTGAGATACAGGTTGATCGACCCGACCACCGCCAGCACCCAGAAGGCCGGGCTCTTGAACACGAGCTTCATTTCAAGCAGCGTGCGCGTCGCGAGCTGATGCCAGGCCCCTCGTTCCGGCGTGCTGTCGGGCAATCGATCGACATGCGCTGGCCTGACCGCCGCAAGCTTCTGCTGGCGCGCAATGTCGCGCTTGGCGCTTGCTTTCGATGAACCGCGATCGGCGAAACGAAAACGCCAGACCGTGAAGGCAATGATTGCGACCGAGATGGCCACCCACAGCAGGCGGTGGCTTGCGAGGAGCCCTGACAACTCGAGCGCTTGGGTGTTGGCCTGGATCGGGCTCAGATAGCGGATGCCCAGGCTATAGGCGACCGATCCGAACGGCTCGAAATAGGATGCGAAGGCGAGGTCCGGCAATTTGCGCAGCATGGCGTTGAGCGCAAAATAGGCGAACATGAATATGATGACTGCCAGATAGCTGTAGGTAACCGAACGCGTCCAACTCGCCACTGCGAAGAAGATCGCCGACGTGATGAAGATGTTGGGCAACGCGAGAACAAAATAGCCGAAGGCATAGTCTTGCAACCGGTTCGGCCCGAGGAACTCGGCGTTCACCCACGGCATGAAGGTGCCAATCCAGATTGCCAGCGGAACAGCAAGAAACGCCACCGCGGCGCCGAGGAAGGCCCCGGTGAAACGGCCAAACATGTAAGGCATCTTGCCGATCTTGGTCGATCGGATGATGCCGCCGAAGCCGGTCTCGTCGTCGCGCACCACGACATTGCCGACAAATGCCGTCGTCACGAACATGAAGAACAGCGACATCATCAGCTGCACCTGCGCAACCGCGGTCGGTGCGTTGCTATGGATGCTGCCACCGCTGCCAAGGCGGATCGATTCCACCGTCGTTCCCGCGAAGGTCAGCAGGAAGAACATAATGGCCGCAGCCCAGAAGACCGGATTGCGAAACTGGTAGCGCAGCTCGAAGCGCGCGATCGTTGCGAACATCTCCGGATTCCTCAAGCGGCTTGCCGAGCGGCGGCGATCCGGCGAGAGCGCACCAGGGTCGACAGGTAAACATCTTCGAGCCCGCCCTCGACCGGTAGGAAGCCGTCCCCCGGATCCTTGTCCGACAGGATATGGATGACGGTGCTGCCCGACAGCAGGCGCGTCGAGATCACCTCATGCGACGCTTGTACCTCGGCCAGCCGCTCGCGCTCGATGGTCTTCGCCCACACCGTGCCGCGGCTCCGCTCGATCAGGTCGAGCGGCGCACCTTCGAGCTGGATGCGGCCCGCGGCAAGCACCGCCATGCGCGGGCACAGATCGGCGACATCGTCGACGATATGGGTCGAGAGGATCACGACGACATTCTCGCCGATCTCGACGAGCAGATTATAGAAGCGATTGCGCTCCTCGGGGTCGAGGCCTGCGGTCGGCTCGTCGACGATGATGAGCTCCGGGTTGCCGATCAACGCCTGCGCGATGCCGAAGCGCTGGCGCATGCCGCCCGAAAAGCCCGCCACGGCCTTGCTGCGAACATTCCACAAATTGGTCTGATTGAGCAATGTTTCGACGGTATTCTTGCGATCGGCGGCCGATATGACGCCTTTCAGCGATGCCATGTGATCGAGCAGATCATATGCCGACACGCGCGGATAAACGCCGAAATCCTGCGGGAGATATCCGAGTGTGGCGCGCAGCCGCGTGGGCTCGCGCAGCACGTCGATGTCGCCGAAGCGTATCTCGCCGGCGGTGGGCGTCTGCAGGGTCGCGATCGTCCGCATCAGCGAGGATTTCCCGGCCCCGTTCGGCCCGAGCAGCCCGAACATCCCCTTGCCAATCGTCATCGTCACGCCGTCGAGCGCGCGCGTGCCGTTCGGGTACACATGCTCAACTCCATTCAATTGCAACAATGCTTCTCTCCTGAAATGCGTTGAGACGGGTTGACGCACCCGCCCGGCTGGGCCTACTAAAAACAGACCAATATAGTCGGCTACCAACCATATTGGTCGGCCGCAAGAATTTTTTGAAACGGGGCCCTGCGGGTTGCCGATAGAAGATTGACCGTGTCGAACGGGGCCATGCTAGAGGGCTACCATGCCGAGACAGACGAAAGCGGAGATCGACGCCGAGATTCTCGACTGCGCTGCGGGAATCTTCGCGCGCCATGGCTTTGCGCGCACATCGATCCAGCAGATCGCGGACGCGCTCGCCTATTCGAAGGCAGGACTGCTCCACCATTATCCGAGCAAGAAGGCGCTCCACGATGCGGTGCTCGACCGGTACGAAGCCCAGACGCGCGAACGGATCGGCAGGCTCGAGGGCATGCCCCCCGGGATCGAGCGCGATCGCAAACTCGTCGAGGATGTCATCGACTTTGCCTTCGACTGGCCCGGCATGTCGGCCTTCGCCCAGCAGCTCGCGAGCGATGGCGAGCGATTGGCGCACGCCGGGGGCACGGGTGATCCGCGCTTCACCCAGCTGGGGTTCGACATCGTCGGCGCGATGGGGATCGACCTCACGGCGCCCGATATGGACCGGATGGCGCACACCTTTACCGCCCTCTCGGGTGCCACTTTCTCGGCAAGGCTCGCCGTAACCATGCATCTCGAACGCGAATGGCGCGAACCGATCGTGAAGGCCGCGATGGCTGCGCTTGGCCATCACCATAGCGAATGATCCCGGGCAGGCGCTGATACGCGGTTTTCCATCATTTGGTCGCCGGCATCGGCACTTCTTCGTGCGCCGGTTTGTAGATGCGTCCGTCCTGCAACATCAGCCGGCCGCCCACGAAGGCGGTCCGTACCTTGCGCAGCGCGCCGAAGTCTTCATCCGGATTGCCGTCGACAACGATGATGTCGGCGAGTTTTCCCGCCTCGATCGTACCAAGCCGGTCGCCCATATGCATGATCTCGGCACTCGTCTTCGTCGCCGCGACCAACGCCTCGCTCTTCGTAAAGCCGATGCGGTGGAAGGATTCCAGCTCATCGATATAGGATCCGGGCAGGAAGCCCGTCCCCGCGAGCGCGACCACGTCGAGGCCGATTCCCATCTTCACCCCGGCGCGGCGCATCTTGGCGGCCGTGGTCTCGTTGACGCTTTCGTTGAGCTCGAAACGGCGCGAGGTCGATCCAAAATAGCCGCCGCTGCCACGCATGATGATGCGATAGGCGACGAGGGTCGGCACCGATGCGATACCGCGCTTCGCCATCAAGGCGACCGCGGCATCGCTGCGCGGCAGGGGATGCTCGATCGAGTCGACACCGGCCTTGATCGCCATGTCGATATATTGGGTTTCGCTATCGACCGTCACCGGCAGCCCGAGCGAATGCGCCTCGTCGTCCGCGGCGGTGATTTCTTCCTGCGTATATTCGCTGGCGAGCTTGATCAGGTCCGCGCCCTTCGCGAACTGGATGCGCACCGCTTCGCGCCATTCCTGCGGACCCGATGCAATCCGCACCATCGAATTGGGGTTTTTGTCGGCGATCTCGGGGTAGCCAGGCTGGAAGGCATGGAGCGCAGCGTGCCCCCCGGTCTGCGTGATCAGCTGACCGGCCGCCAAGATGCGAGGCCCTGACAGTTCGCCCGTCGCCTGGAGGCGCTTGAGTACGAACGGCGCGTCGCCGTGCGATGCCAGGTCGCGCACGCTGGTGACGCCCGATTCAAGATAGACCCCCATGCGCTTGAGGCCGCGCATCACCGATTCTGCACCGCTCATATTCGCGGTGGCGTAAAGGCCAGCGTCGGCGGCCCCTTCGAGGAAGGTCAGATGGGCATGGAGGTCGATCAGGCCCGGCATCACGGTCTTGCCCGCGACATCATAGATCACCGCATCGGCCGGCCAGTTCTTGTCTTCCGGACCCAGCACCGCTGTGATCGACTTTCCCTCCACGACGATCGTTGCCGGGCGCGCGGCCTCGCCGGTACCGTCGAACAGCCGCCCACCGACCAGCACGAACGATCCCTTGGGGGCATTGAAGTCCGCCGGCACGGGAATACGCAGCACGTCGTCCGACGTCGGCACCGACGGCGGCAACCATCGGTCACGATTGTAGATCGGGCGCGCCTCGGGGCCCTTGTCCCTCGCTTGCGCGAGGGTGGGCACCGCGCCCAGCGCCGTGACCAGCAGCAGTCCTGTTACCCACGCGGCGCTCATGATCTCGCGTCCCTTCGGATTTCGGCCTGATCCGCCCGAGGCGAGCGGACCAGGCACATGGCATGCTTCATTTTTTCGAATTACCCGCGCCAGCAGTCAAAAACGCTGGCTGACCGTGACGCCCCAGGTTCTCGGGCGATAGGTCTGCCGGAGCTGGCGCTGTCCCGCGCCGATCACGAGCCTGCCGAGTTCGTCGCGCGAGTTGAGAAGATTGTTCACGAACAGCGAGACGTCGGTCTGGCCCGTGCGGGCGCCGAGCCGTGCGGCGACGAAATCGCGCGCCGGAACCCGGGCATATAGTGGATTGTAACCGAGGTTGCCCGAAGGGTTCGTCAGCCCGCTGCGGTAATCCCATTGGACGCGGCCAAAGCCGACCACATCGCCCACGCCCAGGTCGGTTTCATAGTCTGCCGACAACGAGACGATCCATGGCGGTGCGAACCTGTCGCCCTTGGTAACGATATTGCCTGCCGGAATGACCGAACCGTCGTCGTTGACGAACTCGGGCCGGACCAGCGTCTGGCGCACTTTTGCATCGGTGTAACTGACATTGGCGTCCAGCGTCAGACCGACGAGCGGAGTGAGGGTAATCTTCGCCTCGACGCCGCGCGCGCGCGATTTGCCGAGATTATCGATAAAGGGGACCCCGCAGTTGAGTACCGAGCGCGACCGCTGCACATCGGTCCAGTCGATCTGGAACACATCGCCTGCGAAGGTCAGCCAACCGCCGACCCGTCCCTTTGCGCCGACTTCGTAGCTCCATGTGCTGTCGGAGCGATATTGTGCAGGAATCTGCGAATATCCAAGGTTCTGCAACTGAACCAGACAGGAATCGTCGAGCTGCGATGACAGGATCGCGTTGGAACCGCCGGGACGAAAGCCTTTGCCGGCGCTGGCATAAAACATCAGATTGTCGGTCGGCTTATACTCGATGCCGAACTTGGGCGTAATCGGGCTCTCGTCGGTGCTGCCAGTCAAGACGGTGTCGGTCGGCAAGTTGTTACCGCCGGTTTGCTTGAAGTCGAATGTCACATAGGAATAGCGGACGCCCGCGTTGACCGTCAGCTTGTCGGCCAATTTGTAATCGACCTGCCCGAATACGGCGAACTGCTGGTCGCGTGCGTTGTCGAGAAGATAGCCGACATTCCCGTTCGTCGATGGAACGAGGAACTGGTCGGGGTTGGGTGCGACATCGAATTCCTCCGCGGTCTGGCGCGAGTTTTGATAGAAGATACCCGCGACATAGCTGATCGGACTCGAACTGGGGTTCGACTGGACACGCAGTTCCTGCGTGAAGGCGCGCTGCGTCATCTCCATATTGATGATGATGCGCGGATCGATGACGCCCGGGATATCGAGTCCAACCGGGAGACCGAACGCGTCCAGATAATAGGCCGTGGCGTCGTCCTTGTTAACCACCCTGCGGTCAAGATAGGCGGTGTTGGTGATGATCGTCGCCGGACCGAGATCGAATTCGCCCCTGACCGAGTAGATGGTGGCGCGGTCGCGGCCATAGGAGTCGATGCCTTCACCGCTAAAGAATTTCGGCAAGGTCGGCAGGTCGACACCGGGACGCCATTCCCAAAACTGGTCGCTATTGTCGCGATTGGCCTGCTGGTGAAAGATCGAGGGGGTTATCGTAATGCCGTCGGCCGGCTGCAACATCAGGGAGAGCTGCCCGACGTAAGTATCGCGCTCGTTGTGATTCTTTCGCGCCGTGCCGCGGCTTGCGACATAGGGGACGCGGTCAATGTAGCCGCCGTCGCGGCGGTAATTGCCACTCACGCGGAAGCCGATCTTGTCGTCGACGATCGGCCCGCCAAACGCGATGCCGGCTTCATAACTCGGGTCGCCACCTTCGGTGAGGCCGAGTTCGCCGCGCGCATAGCCCGAATAGTCGGTAGCGCTCGGCTTGGCCGAGATAAAGCGGATCGCACCACCCATCGAGCCGGCGCCGAACAGCGTGCCCTGGGGACCACGAAGCACTTCGACGCGCTCAAGATCGAACATCGCCGGATAGAAGTTACCCGTCGTGCTGACCGAGCGAACCTGTACCGGCGTGTCATCGACATAAACGCCATTCATTGTGGCGCCGATCGTCGAGGAGAGGCCGCGGATCACGAGATATTTCGTGCCGAACACGCCCTGGTTGAGCGAGACTCCCGGCGTCATGCGCGCAAGGTCCTCCATGTTGCGCACGCCCTTGATGTCCAGGCTCTCCTGCGAATAGGCGCTGATGCTAAGCGGCGCGTCGAGGATCGACGCGTCGCGCCGCGTCGCTGTCACGATGATGTCGTTGGGGTCAACCGAAGCACTTTGCTGCGAGGCCCCTCTGGTCCCGCCATCCTGCTGCGCAGACGGATTGCTGGATGCGCTCCCGCCCTGCTCCGATGCCTGCGCCGCAGCCGACACCGGCAAGGAGAGCGCCAGCGCCGATGCGCCTAGCGCCAGATATTTCGGTAACGACATTCCAAACCCCCCTTTAAAAGACTTGAATTACAAATGGCCCATATTTTAATATATTCCGCATTTCATGATCTTAGATTCATTAAAATGTCTCATTTTATTAACATAATAAAATGATTACATTCCACTTTTCACAATAATTTCGCATAAACTTTGATATAGGCATGACGATATCTAAAAATCTATTTCATAAATGCTGTTTTAAACGGGCCCATTGGGCATAATATATTCGAATCGTCGGGAGAGGGCGCTCAAGATGCGCGCCATCGACTGGATAAGCTTCTCAGCCCGTCCGGCGCGGCGCAAACGAGTAATCCTGCTTCATAGGCGGAGGCTTTTTCATCCTCTTCGCGTGCTTCCCATGCGGTTCGCGTAGCGCGCCTTATCCACGCAGCCCGCTGCAACCCTGGCTATCGACCATGGCATTGAACATTGAAGGCGACCCAAGCTAACCCAAACAGGTTCGGCTCGACCGGTATCGCGGCGACATCGAGAAGAGAGCCGCGATCATCCAGAAACCCGCCAAGGGCGCTCGCCTGAGGTGCGAGGCACGCCACCTGAGATGGGCGATTACTTGCCCGGAGCCAGCCGAATGTCGTCAATGCAAAGGCTAATGTCGGCTCTCATCAAGCTAGGGACGGTGTCCGGCGCGCCAGAGGCCATAAGCTCAATTCGGTGCGTCGCATTGCTTGTGGCCGGCCATGGCCGGCCACCCGGCTGGGCAACCGGCCGGGTTGGCTAAGCGAAACTTACGCGTCCCGGGTCAGCGGTCCGCGCAGTCATGGCGGTCGGTCGGACTACCGCCGCCGCAAGCAGCATCGAGCCACGGAGCGTCTAGCGACCGCACTCGCGCCGATCGGGATCGCGATCGCAGCGTTGCTTGCGCGCGCGATCAGCCATGATTTGGGCGTCTCTGGCAATCTCGGTCGTCAGTCGGGTTCGCTCGAGCGATTCGAGTTGCTTGACGTCGCGCCGGCGCTGCTGGGTCAGCATGCAATCATTATAGGCGGGCGAACCGTAACGCGCGCCGAAGCTGGCGCAGGTGTCTTCGTCTTCACGAAGATTTGCTTCGCGCCGCTCGCCCGTGGACATACATCCTCCCAGGCCGATGCTGAACAGGGCGACGAGACCGAGCGAGATAGAGGATCGGCGGCCCTGCGAGAAGGGACGGTGTAACATTGGACTCTCCAGTTAGGTTTGAGCGCTGAGATGCGGCCCCGCAGCGTTGCCGCACGCGGGCTGTCTGCAGCAAAAGCAGGGCAACATTGCGCGAACATGGTGCGGGCGGCCGCGTTGCGACCATCCGAGTGTCCTGCACGCTCAGGACCAGCTGCGCGCGGTCTCGGGAAAGCGCGGGAGGAGGGCCGCGCTGTACGTGCGGCCCGTTCAATGCCGCACATCCCGGACGTTAAATCCGCCTGACCATCGAATATTGCGTTGATCTGCAGCCGTGAAATGCGCCCCGGATTCTAGGCCGATGCATTGTCACCCTGGTCGAGGATGCTCTTCCGGTTGCCATAGAACGCGTAGATGACGATACCGAGAAGGTTCCACGCGAAGCACCAGAGCAAGGTTTGCACCGGAAGGCTGAAAAAGAGATAGAGGCAGCCGCCAATCGCTCCAGCGCCCACCATCGTCGCGGCCGGGACACGGAATGGTCGTGGAAGATCGGGAGCGCGCCGCCGCAAGACGAGCAAGCAGGTTCCGACCGCGACGAACGCTATGAGAGTGCCGGCATTAGCAAGCGCGGCGATTTCGCTGATCGGAAGTAGCCCGGCTAGGATCGCGACCAGCACCGCGGTGGTCAGCGTGATCCGGATCGGCGTCCCCCGCGCTGAAATTCGCGCAAGCCCCTTGGGGAGGAAGCCATCGCGCGCCATCGCCAGGAAAATGCGGCTCTGGCCGTAGAGAAAGGCCAGTAGTACGGTGGGCAAGGCAAGGACCGCCGCGGCAGCGACCACTTGCGCCACTCCTTCGCGACCGATCGAACGCAGGATCAGCGCCAAAGGTTCGGGGCTGTCGGCAAGGATGGTGAAGGCCACCGCGCCCATCGCAGCGGCCGCGATGAGGAGATAGATCAGGGTGCAGATGATCAACGACCCGAGGATTCCGATCACGAGGTCGCGTTCGGGACGCTTCGTTTCCTCGGCGGCAGTCGAGATAGCGTCGAAGCCATAGAAGGCGAAGAAGATGATCGCGGCTCCCGCCATGACACCGCGCTGTACGCCGTCGTCGCCCGCGTTCGCTCCAAAGCCATAAGGCATGAAGGGATCGAGGTTTGCCGCATCGAAATGCGGCAGCGCGTAGAAAAGGAAGAGCGATAGTGTCGCGATCTTCACGAAGACGAGGACAGCGTTGACCCGTGCACTTTCGCCTGTCCCGAGCAGCAGGAGCCCCGTGACGGCGCCAATGATGAACACAGCGGGAAGATTGATGAACCCACCAAGTTCCGGCCCCAGCGTCAGGGACGCGGGAAACCCGATAGCTGTGAGCAATGGCGAGGCATAGCCCGACCATCCGACCGCTACCGTCGAGACGACCAGTGAATATTCGAGGATGAGGCTCCATCCTACCACCCAAGCGATCGCCTCTCCCAATACCGAATAAGAATAGCTGTACGCGCTGCCCCCGGCAGGCATCATCGTGGCAAGCTCGGTGTAAGCCAGCGCGGCGCACGCGCAAACCGCGCCCGCGATAGCGAAAGACAATAGCACGGCCGGCCCGGCGCGGTCGGCCCCAACCCCAATGAGGGTCAATATGCCCGTGCCGACGATGGCGCCGACGCCTAGCATGACCAGATGCGGCCAGGACAAGGTCGGCGGCAACGCGTCGGGATGGCGCTCGCCCGCCGGTGCAATGGGCTTGCAACGTGTCCAGCTCTTCAATTCCAATCTCCGGCGGACTCGCACCGTTGCGCGCCGCCGGAAGGCAGCCAAACAATCGATGGCTCTTGTTTGAATTCCCGGGCAACGGGCAAACGACTGATCCAAGGGTGGCCCCTGAGACCCCACTCGCGCAACAGGACTAATCCTGCGCCTCGCCGCGAGAATTATTGCGCCTGGGCTTTCATCCTAGAGGTCGCTTCGTCATCGCCCGATCGAGCAGCCAATCTACGAAGGCGGCGGCGATGTCGGATAGCGCCGACCCGGTGTTGGTGAGCAGATAGAATTGGCTTCCCGCCGTCACCCGCCGTTCGGAAAGCAGTTGCAGCCGTCCCTCGTCGATCAGGTCCGATACCACCGACGTGTGCCCGACCATGAACCCGCGCCCACTCAATGTTGCTTCGATCACCATCGAATAGAGCGAAAAGGTGTGCGTGACGAGATCGGCCGGACGGACATGGCCGGTGTGCCCAAGCCAGTCGTCGAAATCATTCGCCCAATAGGTATCGAGGAAAAGCGGCGCCCCGATCGGAAGCCCTTGCGCGTCCAACGTCGACGACCGGAGGAGAGACGGCGCCGCAACGGGCACCAGTTCGTCGAACAACAGTTCGCGATGATCGCATCCAGCGAATGGCGGCTTACCGTAACGAATAGCCACATCGAAATTGGAGGTCCGCAAATCGACGATCGCGGGATCGGCCCAGATTTCGATTGTCGTGTTGGCATGCGCCTGGTGAAACCCTTCAATTCTGGGGCCCAGCCAAAGCTGCGCAAACGCAGGCAAGGCTGTCACACGGATCGATCTTGCGTCTGCGGGGGAGAAAATCTCACGTGTCGCCAGCGTCAGTTGTTCGAGCGGCGGAAGCACGCGCTGGGCATAACTTCGCCCGATCTCGGTGAGCCGCACCCCCTGAGGATATCTTTGGAAAAGCTCGACGCCAAGATAGGCCTCGAGTGCCTTGATGCGTTGGCTGACGGCGCCTGGTGTGACGCTAAGTTCGCCCGCGGCAAACACGAAGCTCTCGCTCGAGGCCGTCGCCGCGAAAACGCGAAGCCAGTCGAGATTGGGTAGCTCCCGTGGCATTAGAAACCTTGACCCTCACCAACAGGAAAATTGACTTGCGACTGCTAGCCGGGGGGGGGCCTTATGTCGAGGAGACCGTGACGGAAATATAGGCACGACATCCGCGACAAGCAGGGCCGAATCGAGAGGTCAGCACCAGTTTTCTTGGCTGTGCCAATCAAGCCCTTGGCAGAAGCGAATTGGGAACAACCGCCCATATCCATGGAGTGCGCATGAGTAATTTGCGAACATTCTATCCCGCCATAAAACCTTATGAGACGGGTATGCTGGATGTCGGAGACGGGCATCGTCTCTATTATGAAAGGGTCGGCACGCCGGGCGCTAAGCCGGCGGTCTTTCTCCACGGCGGACCGGGCGCCGGGTCGTCCGAGCTTCACCGCCAACTCTTCGATCCCACCCGCTATGACGTCCTGCTTTTCGATCAGCGCGGATGCGGCCGCTCGACGCCCCACGCCGAACTGCATGCAAACACGACCTGGCACCTCGTTACCGATATCGAACGCTTGCGCGAATGGGTCGGCGCCGAGCGTTGGCTGGTCTTTGGGGGCAGCTGGGGATCGACGTTGTCGCTCGCCTATGCGGAGGCGTATCCCGAACGTGTCAGCCACCTCGTCCTGCGCGGCGTCTTTACCGGAGAACGCGCGCTGATCGACTGGTATTACAGATTCGGCGTATCCGAGATTTTCCCGGACAAATGGGAGCGCTTCCTCGCGCCGATTCCCCCTACCGAACGCGGGAATCTGGTCGCCGCCTACAATCGCATCCTGACCGGCGACGATCAAGAGGCGCAGCTGCAAGCCGCCAAGGCGTGGAGTCTATGGGAGGGCGAGACGGTCACCCTGCTTCCCGACCCCAAGCTGACTCTCTCCCATGGCGCCGGCGAGTTCGCCATTGCTTTTGCACGGATTGAGAATCATTATTTTTCGCATGATTGCTGGCTGGAGCCCGGTCAACTGCTCCGTGACGCCGACAAGTTGGCCGGCATTCCGGACGTCATCGTTCATGGCCGTTACGATCTGCCTACCCCGGTGCGCTCGGCGTGGGAACTTCACAATAAATGGCCGGATTCGGAACTCTTTATCATCGAGGGTGCCAGCCATGCTTTCAACGAACCCGGCGTCCTCCACGAGCTACTCGAGGCGACGGACCGCTTCGCTGATTACGACTAACCGACCTTCAAATTCGGCGCATCACTCGCATTAGTCCTGGCCTTCTTCGAGCAGTGAAGGAGCGCGAGAATAGCAACGCCCTATTTCGCCTGCGGCATCGGGACCTCTTCGTGGGGCGGTTTGTAGATGCGGCCGTCCTGCAACATCAGCCGGCCATTTACGAAGACGGTCCGTACCTTGCGGAGCGCGCCGAAGTCTTCATCGGGATTGCCGTCGACGACGATGATGTCGGCGAGTTTGCCCACCTCGATCGTACCGAGTCGGTCGCCCATGTGCATGATCTCGGCACTCGTTTTAGTTGCTGCGACCAGCGCCTCGATTTTTGTGAAGCCGATCTGGGTGAAGCTCTCAAGTTCGCTAATATATGCGCCCGGCATATATTCGGGCCAGTTGATGACGAGGTCGAGGCCAATTCCCATTTTCACGCCTGCCCGGCGCAGCTTCTTGCCCATTTCGACGATCGTGCCCTCGTTGAGCTCGAAGCGTCGCGAAGTTGATCCGAAATAGCCGCCGGACGAGCGACTGATGATCCGGTAGGGCACAAAGGTCGGCACCGATGCGATACCGCGCTTCGCCATCAAGGCGATGGCGGCATCGCTGCGCGGCAGGGGATGCTCGATCGAGTCGACGCCGGCCTTGATCGCCATGTCGATATATTGGGTTTCGCTATCGACCGTCACCGGCAGCCCGAGCGAATGCGCCTCGTCGACCGCGGCGGTGATTTCTTCCTGCGTATATTCGCTGGCGAGCTTGATCAGGTCCGCGCCCTTCGCGAACTGGATGCGCACCGCTTCGCGCCATTCCTGCGGACCCGATGCAATCCGCACCATCGAATTGGGATTATCGTTCGGCTTTTCGGGATAGCCGGGTACCATCGCGTGGAGCGCGGCGTGTCCGCCGGTCTGCGTGATGAGCTGGCCTGCGGTGAAGATGCGAGGCCCCGGAACTTGGCCCGCGGCCTGCGCCCGCTTGAGCACGAAGGGTGTGTCGCCGTGCGATGCCAGATCGCGCACGCTGGTCACGCCCGCCTGTAAGTGGATCCCCATGCGCCTGACCCCGCGCATCGCCGATTCCGCCCCGCTGAGGTGCGCCGTCGAATAAACGTGCGATTCTGCGGGTTCGAGAAAGGTGAGATGGGTATGGAGGTCGATGAGACCCGGCATGATGGTTTTACCCGCGACGTCATAGACCACCGCTTCGGCCGGCCAGTTCTTTTCCTCCGGCCCCAGCACCGCCGTGATCGCCTTGCCTTCGACGACAATCGTCGCCGGGCGCGCGGGTTTGCCGGTACCGTCGAACAGCCGTCCGCCGACCAGCACGAAGGAGCCCTTTGGGGCGTTGAAATCGGTGGGAGCAGGAATCCGCAGCACGTCGTCGGAGGTCGGCACCGACGGCGGCAGCCACTGGTCGCGATTGTAGATCGGCCGCGCCTCCGGGCCGCCATCCTGGGCGGCGGAGGGCGAAGCCATGGCAGCGGCGGCAAGCAGACCCGAAACCAGTGTAGCGATTTTCATGCTTTCCCCTTCATTCGCTCGAACGGCCTGCCGTCCTGTGGGACTGCAGTCACGCGCCGCGAACATCTGTTAGTGGCCCCGGTTTGTTGCGGAGTGATGCATCCTATTGGGTGACAGACGGAGCCAGAGGCAACGCAATAAAGCTCGCCCGGAGGGCCAGATTCTCTGGGGGTAATCCGTGGCTTGCAGTTAGGAAGAGAATATATCCGACCATGTCATCCCGGCCTTGGCCGGGACAACATGATCGAGTGCAGGATTCCTGCGATCAGGCCGGTTCAAGCCGCCTTCTGGCTGGCGATCCACTGGTCGACGCGGCGCTCGAGCAGGTCGAGCGGCATCTGACCGCGACCGAGGATCGTGTCATGAAAGCCCTTGACGTCGAATTTGCTGCCGAGCTGGTCTTCAGCCTTTTTACGGAGCTCGAGCATCTTGATCATGCCGATTTTGTATCCCGTCGCCTGTCCCGGCATGATGATGTAGCGTCGCACTTCGGACCGGATTTGTCCTTCCGCGGCAGCTGAATTCTCGGTGAAATATTTGACCGCCTGCTCTTCGGTCCACCCCTTCGAATGGAGCCCGGTGTCGACCACCAGACGGATCGCGCGCCAAATCTCGGTCGTCAGGCGGCCAAAATCCGAATAGGGATCCCGATAGGCGCCCATTTCCTTGCCGAGTTGCTCGGTGTAGAGGCCCCATCCCTCCTGATACGCATTCACATAAAGGAATTTGCGGAAGTTCGGGACGTCAGGCAATTCCTGCGCGATTGCGAAATTCATATGATGCCCTGGCAGCGCCTCATGATAGGCGATCACTTCGAGTTGCGGGATCGGCATCGATTTCATGTCGAGCAGATGCGCATAATATACACCCGGCCGCGATCCATCGGGGGTCGACATATAATAATGCTGCGCGCCGCCTGCGACTTCGCGATAAGATTCAACCCGCTTCACGATGACGTCGGCCTTGGGCAAGATGCCAAAATATTTTGGCAGTTGCTGCTTCATATAGGCGATATGGGCGGTCGCGGCGTCGATATATTGCTGCCGACCCGCGTCGGTATTGGGATAATAAAAACGCTCGTCATCGCGCACATATTTGAAAAAATCCTGCAGCGAGCCCTTGAAACCGACCTTATCCTTGATCGCTTCCATTTCGCCCTTGATCCGAGCGACCTCGTCCAGGCCGATCTGATGGATCTGGTCGGCAGTAAGACTGGTCGTCGTCGAACTGACGAGCAGCATATCATAATAGGCCTTGCCATTCGGGTTCTTGCCGACGCCGGTGGCTACCGCATCGGCTTTTGGCGCTTCGCTTTCGAACCATGCGATCAGCGACTGATAGGCTGGTAGCCATTCTTCGACTAATGCATCCCTCGCCGCAACCCGGTACGCGTCCGCCTTGAGCCGATCGATCTTGCCTGCCTTGAGCAGTCCATCAATCTTAGTCTGCACGTCACTCCACACCGGGCTGTCGCCCTCGCCGCCAAATGGCGCGCCGGAAATCAGCGCGCGCGCTTGGCCGATCATCGCTTCATAGGCGAACCGCGGCACCCGTGACCCCGCGGCGGCATTAGCCTTCGCAGTATCGAGCTGCTGCAATTGTGCCCGAGCAATGCCGCCGATGCGCGTGATATAGGCGTCCATGTCCGCAGGTTCCTCGACCTTGTGAACTTGCATCAGAAATTGAGGAATCCGGGTATGCGGGCCGAACATCTGGTTGAAAACATAATGGTTTCGCCGAAATTTAGCCCAAGCTGCGGCATCTTCGTAGCGGTAGATCCACAGGTCGTAGGAAAGCTGAGCGTCGTCAGGCAGTTTGTCGCGATCGAATTTCGCCTCCATTTCTTCGACCGACCGGCGCTGCCATTCAATCTTCCGGTCCTCGGCCGCGTCAGAGAAGTCATCAATCTTCTCGTAATCAGCCTTGTCTCCCTGATAACCGCGCGTGATCGGGCTAAACGCGAGTTCTTCTTCATATTTGGCATTAAGCCAGCTGTTGAGGCGCGCAGTTTCGGCATCGGGCGAAGGGATTGCCGCGCTTTGTGCTGGCCGCGCCCCCGCCGGGGCGCCCTGGAGCCCGCCCAGAAAAAGCGTGGCAGTGGCGAGGCAGAGAAGCGTCTTCGTGCGTACAGCAAATCCTCTGCGCATCATGCAGCCATCCGTACATCCCAAAATATTATCAGTCACAGAAATCCTCCAGCCATAGCGCATATCGCGCCCACTCCACCCATGTCTCCGATCGACGCGCTACCGCTTCCAGCCGAGCAGCCGCCGCAATTCAGTACCGCGCGGCCGCGGCGTGAAGCGCCACGCTCCGTCTTTGCGACCGCGCAAAAGATCGCGGCACCCGCTCACGCTTTCGACCATTTAGGATGGTTTCCGGGGCACTGAGCAAACCAGTAATGCTCGCCCCCAGGACTAGAACTTCTCCTTCTGAGCCTAAAATTCAGAACAGGATAACGCTGCGGATGCTTGTCCCCGCGTGCATCAGGTCGAAGCCCTTGTTGATCTCTTCCAGCCCCATGACGTGGGTGATCATCGGATCGATCTCGATCTTGCCGGTCATGTACATGTCGACGATCTTGGGCACGTCGGTACGGCCCTTGGCGCCGCCGAAAGCGGTGCCGCGCCAGTTGCGACCGGTGACGAGCTGGAATGGACGCGTCGCGATCTCCTTGCCCGCCTCGGCCACGCCGATGATGATCGAGGTGCCCCAGCCGCGATGGCAGGCTTCGAGCGCGGTGCGCATCACCTCGGTATTGCCGGTGGCGTCGAAGGTATAGTCGGCGCCGCCGTCGGTCAGCTGGACGATCGCGGCGACCGTGTCTTCGCGGCTCATGCCCTTGGTGCCCAGGAAGTCGGTCATGCCGAATTTGCGGCCCCATTCCTCGCGCGCAGGGTTGATGTCGACGCCGATGATCTTGTCGGCGCCCGCGAGGCGCGCGCCCTGGATCACGTTGAGCCCGATGCCGCCAAGCCCGAACACGACGACATTGTCGCCGACCTGCACCTTCGCGGTGTTGATCACCGCCCCGACCCCGGTGGTGACGCCGCAGCCGATATAGCAGCTCGACTGGAACGGCGCGTCCTCGCGGATTTTCGCGACCGCGATCTCAGGCAGCACGGTGAAGTTCGAAAAGGTCGAGCAGCCCATATAATGGAAGATCGGCTGGCCCTTGTAGCTGAAGCGGGTCGTGCCGTCGGGCATCAGTCCCTTGCCCTGCGTCGCGCGGATCGCGGTGCACAGGTTGGTCTTGCCGCTGAGGCAGCTTTTGCACTGGCGGCATTCGGGGGTGTAGAGCGGGATGACATGGTCGCCGGGCTTCACCGACGTCACGCCCGCACCGACCTCGCGCACGATCCCTGCGCCCTCATGGCCGAGCACGCTCGGGAAGATCCCCTCGCTGTCGAAGCCGTCGAGCGTATAGGCATCGGTGTGGCAAATGCCCGTCGCCATGATCTCGACGAGAACTTCGCCCGCCTTCGGGCCTTCGAGGTCGAGTTCGACGATTTCGAGCGGCTTCTTCGCTTCGAACGCAACAGCGGCGCGGGTCTTCATCTTCAAGATTCTCCTTCGGGACAGTTGGGGCAAGATCAGTCGTGCACGGCACGAACGCGCAGAAAAACTACGGCTTTCCCCCAGAATTCATCATGTCGACAGCGCGCGCCGCCGCTGTAGACCTTTCTCGTCCAGCCCTGATCTAATGGGCCATCGGGGAAAGCATCAAATGACTAATACTGCATCTAAGCGGCAGATATATTGATGCTGCGCGAAACGCCCAACCTCGACTGGCTTCGCGTCTTTGCTGAAACCGCCTCGACCGAGAGCTTCGCAATGGCGGCAACGCGTCTGAATGTGACACCCGGCGCCGTGAGCCAGCGGATCAAGGCGCTTGAGGCCTTTCTCCGGATCGATCTTTTCCAGCGCTATCCGCAGGGCGTGAGATTGACGGAAGCTGGAAAGCGCTATGCCCAGCGAGTCTCTCCAGCGCTCGACCAATTGGTTACGGCGACACGCGAAATTACATCGGCCGGGAGCGCCAAGTCGGTGCGTGTCACGATCCTTCCGTCGCTGGCCCAGCTATGGCTGGGCCCGCGCATGGAGGAGTTCCATGCGCTAGAAACCAACACGACCGTCGAGATCTGGGCCGATCCCACGGTGATCGATCTGCGCACCTCGAACTTTGACTTGGCGATCCGATACGGGAAACCGCCCTTTCCGGGTTGTGACTATCGCGAACTCTTCTTCGACGAACTCGTGCCCGTCGCAAGCCCCAAGCTGATAGAGAAGCTGGAACGCGACGAGCAAGGCCTGCCAATCGGCGCGTCGCTGATGCTCGACCCCTTTTGGGAACATGATTTTACTGACTGGCTTGCGCGCACGGGCCTGACACCCCCCGCGGCGCTCAAGACGCAGACCTTCTCGCTCTACGCAATGACGGTCGACGCTACCCTGCAAGGCCGGGGCTTCATGATCGGGCACACGGCGCTCATCGGCGAACTGCTGCGGACCGGGCAGCTTCAAACGCTATCCGACCGTCGGGTGCCGTCGAAGAACCAGTTTTACCTGCTGACGAAGTCGGCGACCCCCTTGTCGGCAGCGGCGGAGACGTTCGTCACGTGGCTTCTGGAGCAAGCCAAGCCGTCTGGGACCTGAAAGCCCCGCCCGTAAAGCACCGCCCCCGCATCGAGGGGAGAATCCGGATGCGGGGGCGACTCTTGGCCGATTGAATGAAGCGACCGGCTAGCCTCGGATGAAGTGCAGCGTCTGAAATTCTTTCCGGAATGCGGCCGCACGCCCAGCCGTCGCGCCCGCGTCGTTCGATGACAGCGCCTCGGCAACCAGGCTCGCCAGTTCGGGCATGTGATCGGCCGTCATGCCCCACCTTACAATTTCAGGTGTACCCAATCGCAAACCATTGAAATCGCCGTCGACCGGATCGATCGGCAAGCCGATCCCCGAGGTCAGGATATTGGCCTGCCGCAGCCGCTTGGCGGCGCTGTGGCCACCGCCATAGCGTTCGGCGCGCACCGCAAACTGCTGCGATCCGGTAATTCCGCGCGCGGTCCGGAAAACCGGAATGCCCCGCTCCTCAAGTTGATGCGCGAGCGCCGATGCAGTGGCCGCCATTTCTTCGGCATAGTCGACGCCATATTTCTTCCAGTCGAGAAGCGCGAGCGCCAGCGAGGCCGTCTTGGCGACGTCGAAGTTCGCCGTGAGGCCAGGATAGGCGATCTTGTCGATTCGCTCCGCGAGTTCGGCGTCGTTCGTCATCAGCAGGCCCGACGGCGGGCCACCGAGGCTCTTGTAGGTGCTGCATCCCATCAGATGAGCGCCCTCTTCCAGCGGTTGCTGCCATTGTTTGCCTGCGATCATTCCACAAAGATGCGCCGCGTCGAACAGGACATAGGCTCCGACGTCATCGGCGATCGCCCGGATTTCGCGGACCGGGTGGTGCCACAGGTTGAGGCTTCCGCCGATCGTAATCAGTTTGGGACGCACGCGCTGTGCAAGCTCGGCGAGCGCGGCAACATCGACCGTGAAATTTTCGGCGTCGACGGGGGCGGTATGCACCTCGAGTCCATAGAGACCTGCCGCACCGGCGCGATGATGCGTGACATGCCCGCCGATCGTATCGGGCGGAGCGATGATGGCATCGCCCGGCTTGCACGTCGCCATGAATGCGTAGAGGTTGGCCATCGCGCCCGATGCCAGACGAAATTCGACAAAACGCGCGCCAAACACTTCGGCAGCAATTTCGGCCGCGAGCGCTTCGATCTGCTCGATCGCCTCAAGGCCCATTTCATATTTGGCGCCGGGATAGCCCAGCGAAGGACGGCTGCCGAGCCCGCTGGCGAGAAGCTGCTCGGCGCGAGGATTCATCACATTTGTCGCGGGGTTCAAATTAATCGATCCGACATCGTGGATCTGCCGGTTTTGCTCGACCAGTTCGAACAACCGCCGGTCGACGGCATCGACAGACCCATCCGCCACTGCAGAGGCGACGCTCTGCACCAAATCCTCGCTCTCGTTGCCCACCCATGATCGCCGCGCCAACATCGTCATACAGAATATCCCCATAAGCCCGCGCCGCGCGCAAAAGCGCGCGGCGCTCGGCAACTCAAATTAATCAGGTCGACAGCGAGTGCTCAGCGTGCGGGCTGGAGCAGGCAATCATCGGCGAGCGACTGAACCGGCGTCAGGTCGCGGTGATGAAAATGATCCTTACGATCGTCCTTGGTATAGGCGTTCTCGACCGGGTTGAGAATCAGCGAGAAGATGCTGCGGTTCCAAGGGGACATGTTCGGCGGCGAGCCATGGACGAGGCAGTCGCCGAATATCAACGCCGTCCCGGCGCGGCCGGTCGCCGCGACAAGCGAGCAGGTTTCGGCGATCTCCTTGACCTTTTCCTCCTCGACCACCCAGAGCGCGAAGCTCGTCGACACCGTATCGTGCCAAGTGGCGACGCTGCCGAACTTGTGCGAACCGCGGAAGAAATAGAGCGGCCCGTTAAATTCGGTCACGTCGTCGAGGAAAATATGCAGGTTGAGCGCGAGCGGTTCGGGGACACCGTCATCCTGGTGGTGCGTCGAAAAATCCTGATGCCATTGCCATTGCTCGCCCTCGAACGCAGCCTTGACGTTGATCTTCACCTGCTGCGCGTAAAGTTCCTCGCCGCGAAGCTGCTTCGCGGGCTCGACGAGGCGCGGATGGCGGATCAAGCGCGCGAAGACCTCGTCGCGCAGGTGAAGCCCCATTGCTGTGCGGACCACGCCGCTTTTCTTTTCTCGGACGTTCGCCGGATCGTCCTGCTGGAACGTTCGCTCCATCGCGCTGCGCAGTTCCGCCACTTCCTCTGCGGAAAACAGGTCGGGAATGACGAGAAATCCATTTTCGTGAAATTCCTCGATACGCTCCTCTGACAGTTTCATTCGTTCCACTCCGCCAATCGATATTGAGATGTCGCGTCCGGCCCGTGCGGCAAAGGCGTGGCCGGTTGGTCTTATCCAATTTCGATTGGGGGGCTATTGTTCGCAAACCAATAATATTCAGTCAGAGCGTTAGCGTATCTCCCTCTTCCCGCCGGAGCTTTATTCTACCCCTATTTTCTGCCGAATGCGTCAGTTCATTCCGAGGGTTAAGTCTCTCAAACTCGATTGATTCCGATTGGGAGGATGAAAGCCAATAGATTGGCTAGCCCTCACGACCAGAATAACTTCATCGCCGTACGCATCGCGACATGGCAGGACCTTGTGGATACGGAAAGGGCAACCCATGCGCATCCCAACAACGCTGATTGCTACCTGCCTGATTGCGGCGCCGGCGATCGCGCAGCAACAGGATATCGTCGCCGCAGTCGACGATGACTATTCGGCCCATCTTGAGGCACTGTTTCTCGATTTTCACCAAAACCCCGAGCTCTCCTTTCTCGAGACGCGCACCGCCACCGCCATGGCAAGGGAATTGCGCGCGATCGACGGGATTGACGTGACCGAGAAGGTTGGCGGGACCGGCGTCGTCGGCGTGATGCGCAACGGCGATGGCCCCGTGTTGCTGATGCGCGCCGACATGGACGGATTGCCACTGAAGGAAGACAGCGGCCTGCACTACGCCGCGACGACGAAGCAGGTCGACCGCGACGGCGCGGTCAAGCCGGTTATGCACGCGTGCGGACATGATGTGCATATCACCGCGCTAGTCGGCGCGGCACGGCAACTTGGTCGACGCAGGGACCAGTGGAAGGGCACGATCGTTTTTGTCGTCCAGCCGGCTGAGGAACGAATCGCGGGCGCGCGAGCGATGCTTGCCGACGGCCTCTACACCCGTTTTCCCAAGCCCGATTATGCGATCGGATTTCACGTTACGACAGCCTATCCCGCAGGCAAGATCGGGCTCGACCCGGGCGTTGCACTGTCGTCTGCCAACAGCGTCGATATCACGATCCCCGGCGTCGGCGCACACGGGGCCTCGCCGCACCTCGGCAAGGATCCTATCCTGATGGGGGCCGAGATCGTGATGGCTCTCCAGACGCTCGTCAGCCGAACAATTTCGCCACTGAAACCCGGCGTGGTGACGGTGGGATCGTTCCAGGCGGGCAACAAGCATAATATCATTCCCGACAACGCCGTGCTCCAGCTGAGCCTTCGCGCCGACGAGGAAGAAACTCGGCGAAAACTGCTCGATGGCATCAGGCGCATCGCCGTCAATGTCGGGCGTATGAACGGCATGCCGGAAGACAGGTTGCCGCAAGTTACGATCGGCCCGGAATCGACGCCAGTCACCTATAACGATCCCGATCTGACGGAGCGGGTGCGCGGCGCTCTTGCGGCGGCGCTCGGCAAGGACGTGCTCATATATCAGCCGCGCGACTGGATGGGGTCGGAGGATTTCGCCTATTTCATCCAGCGGGATCTGAAGGTGCCGGGCGCCTTTTTCTGGGTCGGCGGAACACCACAGAGCGAATTCGAAGCCGCGAAAAATGGAGGTCCGCCGGTTCGTCCGCACCATTCGCCGCTATTCCGCGTCGATGCGAAGGCGTCAGTGACGCGGGGGACGCAGGCCATGGCGGTCGCTGCGCTCGATCTGCTGAGGAAATAAGGACGGGCGGCGGTCAGCCGCCCGACGTAAACATGCGCTTTAGCCGCCCCATGTCGCGGTCAGCAGCCGTTGGAAATTGCCGCCAAGGATTGCCTTAATATTGTCCGCCGAATATCCCCGGTGCAGCAAAGCCTCGGTAAGGTCATAGATGCGGCGCGGGTGATCGAAGCCGTCGGTGTCGAGCTTGTCGCGCCAGGCGTAACTCGCGCTCAACATCCCCTTCATCGACTTCATCAACTCAGGCGGCATGTCGTCATAGCCATGATTGTCGAGGTCACTGCCGATCCCGACATGATCGATCCCGACCAGCTTCACCACATGGTCGATATGGTCGATGATATTGACCAGCGTGGTCGGTTCCGCCGCGGTCACGAAATTGCGAACGCCGGCGATACCCATGACGCCGCCCTTCGCCGCGAGCGCCTTGATCGCTTCGTCGGTCTTCAGGCGTGGATGGTTGTTGAGCGCGCGGCAGTTGCTGTGGGTGATGGCGATCGGTTTCGGCGACAGCGCGATGGCATCGAGCGTTGTCTTATCGCCGCTGTGCGATACGTCGATGAGCATGCCGACCTTGTTCATCGCCTCGATGATCGACGCGCCATAGTCGCTGATGCCGCCGTCGACGCGTTCGGTCGAGCCCGACCCGATGCGGCTTTGCCAGTTATAGGTCAGTTGCGATACGCGCTGTCCCAGCTTGAAGAAAAATTCGACGTCCTCGACCTTCTGGAAATGGTCCGAATTCTGCATCCCCCAGATGACGGCGACCTTGCCGTCACGCTTGGCGCGGAGGATGTCGGCCACCTTGTCGACACCCGTAAAGACATGGCTGTTGACCTGCACATAATGGCCCCATTGCGCGTAGTAGGAGAGCACTTGGTCGCGCGCTTCGGGGTCTCGGATACCGACGCCCTGGAGTATCGCGTTGACGCCGCTCGTGCGATATTCTTCGGCCAGCTTTTCGGTCATCGGTGCCGGCGCGATATCGGTCTTGATCGGATGCAGCATGTCGATCACCAGCGCCTCGTTCACCAGGTCGACGACACGCTTGGGATATTTCCGCAGAGGATAAGCCGCATTTTCAGCGCGTACCGGACGACTGAGAAACGGCGCTGCCGCTGCGCTCACCAAGGTTGCGGCAAGCACATGCCGACGTGATAGTTCGGACATCATTCCCTCCTCGATCTGTATTTTTTCCAGCGCGCGCTATTTGATCGCCGCGAGCATGTAGAGAAATTCGACATAGCCCATCGTCGCATCGACCAGGCCGGCGACCTTGGGTTTGATCGAATCGATCACATAATATTCGTCGGGCGCATGCGCATTGGCCCCGGTGCCGAGCCCAAAACGGCTGACGGGAACAGAGACCGGCGGCTGCGTGAAGGTGCCCCCCGGCCAGCTACCCGCAAGGCGTACGTTGAGATCGGCCCGCACTCCCAATTTCGTGTAGGTCGCGATTTGGGCCCGGACGAGACGACTGTCCTCGGCGGTCTCGGTCGGGTCATAACCACCGGACACATTCATTTCGACATCGGTGAAGCCATGCCGGTCGAGATGCGCGCGCAGCTTCTTTTCGGCCTCCGCGCGCGTCTGGTTCGGAACAAGGCGAAGATCGAGTTTCGCAACCGCGCGGCCAGGCAGGACGGTTTTGCCGCCGGGGCCGGTATATCCCGCAACGAGGCCCTCGATATTGACGGTCGGTTGCTCCGCAAGGCGAATAGCCGCTTCGTCGA
Organism: Sphingopyxis sp. JAI108; assembly: GCF_013410105.1. GTDB lineage: Bacteria > Pseudomonadota > Alphaproteobacteria > Sphingomonadales > Sphingomonadaceae > Sphingopyxis > Sphingopyxis chilensis. The sequence continues at coordinate 281,028 of NZ_JACCCJ010000001.1, read as the reverse complement.
AGGGGAGATCGTCGATCCAATGCGTGACGCCAATCGCGTCCTTCAAATCCGTTTCACTTGTCGGCGTGATCGCGTTGCGGATCATCGCCTTCTCGCGCTCGGTGAGTTTGCGCACATTCTCGAACCAGCCATCGATCGCAGGCGTATTGCCGTCGGGCGTCACCAGCGTTTGCAGCGCCTGGACCAGCCGCCATGCAGGCGAATCGACCATCGCCTTCAGGCTCGAATGCACGTCTTTTGGGGGACCGCGGCCCCATTTTTCGCCGCTCACAACCAGTTCGAGCTCGACGATGCCCTTCGCGCCGAGTTCGATCGTCACCGAGCCATCGTGCCCCTGAAGCGGCGTCGGCATGAAGACGCCTTCGCACGTCTTCAACGCCGCAAGCACTTTGGGCGTGGTGACCAGCTCGCGGAAGTGGGGGGAGCCGATCTCTTCCTCGCCTTCGCATATCAGGACGAGATTCACTGGTAGCTTGCGCCCCGCAGCGCGGATCGCATGGAGCGCGGCGAGGAAGGTTGCCTCGGGGCCCTTGTGATTGCCGGCGCCACGGCCGACCATTGCCGTCCCCAGCCCCTTTTGCTCGACTAGCCTGCCCTCAAGCGGCGGCGAAGACCATTCGGCAGGGTCGAATTGCTTGACGTCGTACATGAAATAGAGGCCGAAGGTGCGCGTCGCCCCGACGTCGATCGTTCCGAACACGCCAGGGTGGCCTCCCGTGGGTACGACCTCGGCATCTGCAAATCCCGCATCGCGCGCGAGCTCCGCAAAAAAGGCCGCGCCCTCGGGCATATTGCGGTTTTCCGCGGCGATCGAGGGAAACGCAATCCATTCGCGCAGGCGCTTGATCGATGCGTCTTTACCCGCCTCTGCCGCCTTGCGGATGTCGCCAAGGCTTCCGGCCTCCGCCAGCAAGGGCAAAGGCTGCAGCATGACCGCACCCGCTCCCGCCATGGCTGACCCGCGTAGCATTTGGCGGCGATCGAGCCGGCCATTGTTAGGATTGTCCATTGTCGCCCCATGCTTGTGTCTTCGGGAAAGGCTCGGTCAGTTGGACATCGAAGGCAACGCGACAATTGCTGGGGGTTAGACTTAGCCTATCTATCCGCGCGGAACGAAAGTTGCGTAAAATCTTTGGGTTACGGGCTTCAAGCCACCGAATTGTTCGACAAGCGGCTCTCCGCATAGCCGCACCAAATATTTGTGGCCGAGCGATGCATTTAGCGTTTAGGTCGCCCAACCATACTGCCCGGGCACGAGAATCGCCCGACATTGAACGATAGTCGAGAATGCGATGAACAAGCCCCACTTCTATCCGGTCGGAACCTTCGGCGAGCCTTGGGGCGAAACCGAAGTCGAGCAATGGCGAAGCCGGCAATCGCGCTTGCGCCGGTACGACCTGGACGTTGTTCCGCGCATCGAGGCGCTCGCTGGGCGCTATGAAAAAATCGTCTATGGCAAACTCGACTATGCGGGTGAGGGCTACAGCTTGCTTGCGCTGCGCGATCGCCGTTTCGACACTGCGCTGCCGACCGCACTGGTCACGGGCGGCGTGCATGGATATGAAACTAGCGGTGTCCTTGGCGCCCTCTCCTTTCTCGAGACGTGCGCCCACGACTATGCCGGCAAGCTCAATTTACTCGTTACACCGTGCGTCAGCCCGTGGGGGTATGAGCGCATCAACCGCTGGAACTATGACGCGGTTGACCCGAACCGGAACTTTCGTCCTGATGGGCCAGCACGCGAAGCTACCGCGCTGATCGAACTCGTCCGGTCGGTGCAAGGCGACTTTCTGATCCACATCGATCTTCACGAGACAACCGATAGCGATGCTGACGAATTTGGTCCGGCGCGGGCAGCGCGCGACGGCAAGGACTATGCGCTCGAGGTCATTCCCGATGGCTTTTATCTCGTCGACGACAGCGAAAATCCGCAACCCGCGTTTCAGAGATCGATCATCGCCGCGGTCGAACAGGTAACGCATATCGCTCCCGCGGACGCAAAGGGCGAAATTATCGGATCGACCGCTGTGGCCCATGGCGTGATCGAGTATCCGCTGCGGGCGCTCGCGCTGTGCCCCTCCATTACGGGCGCGCGTTACACAACGACCACCGAGGTCTACCCCGACAGCCCCCGCACCACGCCGGAACAATGCATTCTGGCGCAGGTGACAGCCGTTCGCGCCGCGCTGGATTTCGCAATCAAGCATTCGTGATGACGCGCCTGTCGATGCGAAATTAGCTCTTCCCACCGGAAGCCGACATTCGTTTGCTCCCTCCGTCGTTGCCTCCAATTCGCGATCCGGGCGAGCGGTGAGCTAGGGGACGCCGCACGTAATCGAGTTCCAAATTAGGAGCCTTGCACGATGTTTGCCCTTGGCGGCCATGACTGTCGCGAACTGATTGTCGGACTCCGGACGAGGGGCCGTCAGATCGCCGTTGCCCGGCCATTCGTATAACTGGGCGAGATCGCGGTCAGTTCACCCGTATCGGGATCGCGTCGTACCGCGACCCACAGGCCTTGCGCAAATCGCGCATCGGCCGGAGCGATGGATTTGATCTCGAGACCGGTGGCCGCCAATACGTCATCCGGAAACTCGCCTTCGACCACACGGAGGAGCAGCTCGCGCTGGCTCCCATCAGGCGAAATCGGCAACAACAGGCGCGGCGCGTTGGCCGCCTCTTCGATGGCCATGCCGAAATCGATCACGTTGAGCAGCGACTGGGTCGTCTGATAATGAAGTCCGACCCCCATCGACGACCAGGCGAAATCGGCCTTTCCGTCCTTGAGCACGATCCCGACCTCGATCGGGTTCGGCAATTGAGCGCCGGGCAGGGTCGCGGCCACCATTGACTGCATATAGGCAGCGGGATCTCCGACCGAGACACCGTCGACGACAATCGCGGTCTGGCCCCAGATCAGACAATTGATCGAATGGCAGAGCGCCGCCATATTCCCGTCCGCATCGACAGCGACCACCACGTCTGAATGGGTTCCTTTTGGGACGAGGCGGATCGGCGCCTGATCCTCGAGGCGCGCCCAGAGTTCTGCGGCATGTTCGCGCGTTAGCCGCGCCGAACGGCGCATATCGATGCCCGGGAACGCCTTTCGGTGTTCTTCCTCGCTTTCGTAGCGCATGCCGCCCATCGCGGCGCAGCATTTGGCGAGCCGCACCAGGCTCTCGCCCGACATCGACCAATGGCCGAGATCCCTGATTCCGGCCTCCTCGGCGAGATGGAGCGATTCGATCAGATTGACCGAGCCTTCGCAGGGTTCGCCGAGAACAGCGATCACATACTCCTCGCGCCCGATCGTTGCCGGGGTCGACCAGATCGGGCGATAGTCGGCGAGATCCGACATCGCCATCTTTCCGCCGTCGCGTTGAACAGCCGCGACGCAGCGCGCCGCCCAGGTGCCCTTATACATATAATCGGCCCCTTCGCTCGCGACCCGGCGCAGCGTCTCGGCGAGAGCAGGCTGACGAAAGTGATCGCCTTCGACATAGGGCGTGCCGTCGTCCTTGAAGAAGATCGAACGGGTTTCGGGGAGGCGTGCGAGGTCGGATTTGCGCAGGTCGATGTAGCGCGCCAGGCTGGCGGAGACTTCGAACCCCTCTTCGGCGAGTTCGATCGCAGCGTCGAATAGCTGGGCGAACTGCAACTTTCCAAAGCGCCGATGCGCCGCCTCGAGACCGCGCATAAAGCCGCCAACCATGGCAGTGCGTCCCGAAGGTTCGCCTTCGAGCATCATGTTCGCGACGCCGTCTGCCGCGGGGTTCAGTTTCCCGGGGATCGAGAGAGGGTCATCTTCGGCTATAATCGTGTTCCAGCCAGCGTTGAGCGAGGTCACCTCGCCGCTGGCCGCATCATAATGCATCAGAGCCAATATGCCGAAAAAGCTGATCACGGCGCCGCCACCCAGGACAATCTGGGCAAGTGCTGCGCTCATCACGGCATCCACCGCCGAGCCGCCCTGGCGCAGTGCTTCTTCGCCTACCCGTGCAGCGAGCCCGTTCAGCGCGGTCGATACGGCACCGCCATGTCCCCGCGCAGGCGGATTGCCCGGAAGCTGGGATTGCTGAATTTTCCAGTATTTTTCGCGATCCGCGTCGGGCCAAGCCGAGGGGCCGAGAGTCATGGGAGGTCCTTTCTTGATCGGCTAGTGCGCAATGTGGCGTTGCAACCAGTCAACGATGCGCGCGGCGGAATCGAGGTAGGCGGGATAGCCGCGAAGGCTATGTCCATCCTCGGGATAGATGGCGAGCGCGGTCTCGACACCCGCCTCGGCCAGCGCGCCGAAAAGCTCGCTGGCCTGCCCCGTCGGCGTATTCTTATCGCGCCCGCCGGCAAGGACGAGGGTTGGCGTCGAGGCGTTATGGGCGAAGAATATTGGGCTACGGTCGAAATATTGACCGCCCGGCCGTCGCGGCGAGCCGTCGAGAAAAGCCTCGTCGAACCATGGAATTTGCGATGCGAAATGCTGGCTGTACCAGTTCGCCACCGGCGAGATGGGTACCGCCGCGGCAAAACGGCTCGTCTGCGTCACAAGCCATGATGTCATGAATCCGCCATAACTCGTGCCCGACACCCCAATTCGGGCCGGATCGACGATTCCTGCGGCGACGAGGCTGTCGATGCCCGTGAGATAATCGTGCACGTCCTCGCCCCCCATGTCGTGCAACACCTGCCGGGCGAACACCTGGCCGCGCCCGCCCGAGCCGCGCGGATTGGGCAGCAGCAGCGCATAGCCCTTGGCCACGAGCACCGGCCCGGCGCGCAATACCGACGCATAACGGTTGCGGTGCGCCCATACGGGACCGCCATGAATGTCCACAAACAGCGGGAGGTTCGATGCTTCGCCATCGGGAAGCACCAGCCATCCGCCGATCTCGAGACCATCGCGGCCACGCCATCGGTGGTAGCGCATCGTTCCCGGAATCGATGGCGCGTGCGGCGGGGCGAAGTCGGCCAGTTCCTCGGCCTGGCCGTCCGAAAGGCGCACGATCGCAGGTGGGACGGCATAGCTTTCGACGATGGCAAATGCCGTGCCATCGTTCGCGGGGACGGCTGCCGGATACCATCCGCTTATGGTCATCGATGCCGAGGCCCAGATCTCGCGGACTGCACCGGTCGCCACATTGACCTCGCCGACGACGGTCCGCTCGTTTTCGAGGCCTGCGAAAAGAAGTGTCGAGCCATCGCGCCAGCGAATATCGGTTACCTCGACGCCACCAAGGTCGAGCAATTTGTGGTCATCGGATGCGCCAACCACGACCGTGCCGCACACGAGGCCGCGATCGCTGCAAAACGCCTCGATCGCGCTCCAATAGCACCCATCTGGCGAACCGCACGGAACTCCGATCTGTTCCGCAGGCGAATATCGCGACCGCTCAGCGCCCGATACGGCATCGAGAATGCGCAATGTGGCAGTGTACCAGCTTCCTTCGCCGTGATGATCGCTGGCAACTACAGCAATCGAATCGTCACCGATCCAGGCGGCTTCCCAGATGTTTGCCGGAGGCTCCGTCACGGCTTCGAGCCCCGATGAACCGTCCGACCAGCGGTACAGCCGCCGCCAGAGATTTTCGGCGTTCGAGGCAGCCACTTCCGGAAGCCAGCTTTCTGCGGTCGCCTCGCGCAACGCAAAGCCGCCTTCGGCGCCCGATACGTCAGCCCCAGCGTCGGCCGCCTGGATAAGCAGTGTCTTGCCATTGGGGGACCAGAGCATGGCTTCGACCCGCACATCGAGCGCGATGCGGACCTGCTCTTCGTCTTGGGGAGACAGGATGACCAGTTGCTCGCGGCCCCGCTCGTCGGGCGCGACATAGGCGGCGCTCCCATCGGAGGAATTACGATAGAGGCGGCCGGCGGCAAGCCGATGAACCGCGCCATCGGCAAGGTCGAGCCGACAGATCATGCTCGTAGGCCCCTCGCTCAGCGCGCCTTCGAAACTCTGCCCCGCGAAAAACAGATTTTTCCCGTCGGCCGCCGGATCGAGATCCTGCGCAGTCCAGATATGACCGGTGCCCGGCTGGAAGAGGCCGCTGTAAAACGCCTCGACATCGCTTGCCGCGCGGCTGCCTCTGATATCCTTGTCGATCAATTTGGCCTCCCGATTCGAACTCAATATCTCGCGACCTCATCATATTCAATGCAGAATTGTATGTTATACATCCCGTGCGATATTCGGACATCTGCGGCTGTGAAATCGCCATTTCAAAAGCGGCATCTCGGTAATCTGAGGAATTCTATTAGATGCAGATGTGCACTTAAAACTCAGTGCGCGGAAAATCGCTGGTTGGCTAGCCCCCAGCATCGCCAACAAAGCGCGCTTACAATATGCATGGATGCATGCCAGATTTGTATCTTGGTGAAAATGTGACATGAGCGCCTGCAGCGAGCTTCCGCGCTCGCGCAGCAAAAGCAGGAATCCAAAGAGATATGGTAGGACGCACCCCGAAAAATACTGTCCAGGACTGGATCGAGGCCGCGCGCCGGACACTTGTCGCCGAGGGAATCGCAGGACTGAAAGTCGACCGCCTCGCCAACCGCCTCGGCGTGACGCGCGGCGGCTTCTATCATCATTTCAAGGATCGCGACGAGTTCTTCGACCAGGTCATCCGCCATTGGGAGGAAAGTTGCCGCTTCCTGCCCGAGGAGGCGCCGCCGAACAAGCCCGCGGAAGCCATCGACTGGTTCGACCGTGTGATCGCTCGCCTTATCGAATCCGATGGTTATGACTATCATTTCGATCTTGCGGTCCGCGAATGGGCGCGTGCCGATAAGCGCGCTGAATGGGCCGTCGAGCGCTCAGACCGCGAACGGCTCGACACCATGAAAAAATTCTTCGAAGCGATTGGATATGATAGCGAGCACGCGGCGATCCGGGCGCGCGTCTTCTATTATCACCAGATCGGCTATTACGCGATCGGGGTAAGCGAGAGCATTCCCGAGCGACGGAAAAACGCGCAATTATATCTCGACATATTGTGCGGCGAGGAGGCGGTCGCTGCGGCGCGTGCCAGCGCGCGCAAAATTAACAAGGTCCGCGCGGCCTGATCTCAGGTGGCGCGCAATGGAGCAAATCGCGCGGCCACCGCCAGAATCAGTCCCGCCGCTCAGCCGCCACCCGTCAGCTCTTGTCCTTCACGGGCTTCAAATCGAGGTCCTGATAATCCCAGCTGAAGTCGGCGATCGGGCTCACGGCCTTCATCGTCGCGCCGGCGACTGCGCCATCGGCGTCGAGCGCGAAGCTGACATGAGCGGGCTCGATCGCCGGATCGTCGAATTCGGTGACGAAGCTGTCATAATGCCAATGCTTGAGCCGTCCGGCCATGCGCGGGGTCGAGGTGAAGTCGATCGTCAGTCCCTTCGCGCCCTCGGCTATCACCACATCGCCGTACCACGGGTCCCGATAGCGCCCGGCATAGCCGACGGGATTCAGCGACGGACCGACCTTTGCCGGCGAAGCCTTCGCCTGCCTTAGGGATTCCACGCCGCCGGCGAGCCGCGCCTGGTACCAATCCTCCCATTTGGTCGCCCAATCGAAATCAGGCTGATCCAGATAATGGTCGAGCAACTCGTGGGTCAGGCCCAGGAGCAGCCCGCTGTCCTCGCTGTTCATCATGATCGCAAAGCCGACATTCCCGCCGGGGATCAACACGACGCGGGCGATCGATCCGAAAACGCCGCCGCCGTGTTGGATGATGCGGTGACCGCGATAGTCCTGCACCTGCCAGCCAAGCGCATAAGCCTGCTGCGTCGGCTGCGCGGGTTTCAGCGCCTCGGGCAGCGGCGCGATGGGCATCGGCATGACCGGCGTCCACATCTGCTTCGCCTGCTCCTCGCTGAACAAACGCCCGCCGCCCGGCAGCGCACCGTGCGCGAGCTGGATCTTGAGCCAGGCCGCCATGTCGTCGGCGCTGAGCGCGAGACCGCCCGCGGGCGCAATATTCCGTCCGAACGCGTCGCGTTCATCGAGCAGCTGTTGCGGACCGAGGCCGCGCAGCGCACCCGACACGCGCGCGTGCGGCCAGCTTCGGTTCGCGATACGGAAGCGTTCCTCGTCGTCGCTCGCCGCATTATTCATGCCGCCCGCGCGCAACACGCGCGCGCGGATGAATTCCTCCCATGTCTGGCCAGAAACTTCTTCGATCAGCTGCCCCGCGACAGCGTAAAGGATATTGTCATAGGCATAGGCCGAGCGAAAACTCGTCTTCGGTCTAAGGTGAGCGACGCGCTCGACGGTCTGCTTGCGCGTCAGCTGGCTACGCGGAATGAACAACAGGTCGCCCTGCCCCGTCCCCAGCCCGCTTCTGTGGACAAGCAGGTCGCGGATCGTAATTTCGCGCGTGACCCACGGATCATGCATGCGGAACCAGGGCATATGCTCGATGACGGGGTCATCCCAGCCGATTTCGCCTTCGTCGACGAGCACCGCGAGCGCCGCGGCGGTCATCGCCTTGCCGGTCGACCCGGTCTGGAAGATGGTCTGCGCATCGATCGGTGCGGGGTCGCCGAGCTTGCGTACGCCCCAGCCGCGCGACAGCGTCGTCTTGCCGTCCTCGACGATCGCGATCGATACGCCGGGCGCTCCAAATGTATTGCGCAGCGCTTCGACCCTTTCGCCGATACCGGCAGGGGGTCCGGCTCTAACCGGTACGGAAGCGGCGCGGCCCACGATCAATCCGAAGTTCGGCCGAAGACATCGCCATGTTCGTTGAAACCGTCCGCAACCGCGCAGCGGCGCGGATCGGCGAGCGCGGTCAGCGTGTCCGACGTTTCGCGCGCGATGACCGAGAAGCTGCCCATGTGATAATCATAGCCGGGCAGCGCTCCGACGCGGACGCCAAGCTTGTTCAGATCCTCGACCACCCCTTTGTCGAGCCGGTCTTCGACCGCGATCATCTGCCCCTCACTCATCGGCATCATGCGCGGCGCATCAATCGCGGCATAGGGGTCGAGTTTGAAGTCGAGCAGATAGGCCAGGACCTGCGGCAGCGTGCAGTGAATATTCCCTGGCGAACCCGCCGAGAAGACAGGCTTGCCATCCTTCAGCACGAGCGTGTTACCGATGATGCATCGCGCCTTGGCGCCTTCGACGAGCAGCGCATCCATCGAGCTTTGGAGCGCACCGAAAGTGGCGTGGCTGCCTACCATCGGGATTCCGCCCACAACTTGACCCGGAATGCCCGAGCCTTGCAGGGTATCCATGAACTGGCACCAATTACCCTCGGAATCGACGACGGCGATCTCGCAGCTGCCACTCGGTTGCCGGTCAAAATGTTCGACGAGGCGGGGCTTGCCGGCGGGGCCAGCGAATGCAGGACGCCCGCCGTCGGCATTCGGGCCATCGCCCGAAAGCCGGATATGTCCTGACATATCGACTTTTGGCCGCGATCCGCGGATCAGCTTCGCGAGATGCTTGTGATAATCATCATCGAGCACCTCGGCGCGCGGCACGTCATAAACATGGTCGTCGCGAGCATATTCCCAATGCCGCTGTCCCTGACGCAGCGCATGACCCATCGCCCAGATATGCTCGGCCGATCCAGGCGCCATGTCCCGGATTCCCAGATGCTTGAGCACGCCCAGCGCCACGCTCGAAAAGAATCCCTGGGCCTGCGGCGGGCCGAGGAAGATAATTTCAAATTCGTGGTACTTGAAGCGCAGCGGCTCGACCCAGCGCGGGGGCGTCTCCGTCATATGGCCGAGCGTTACCTCCCAGCCGAGTTCGTTACCCTTGGCGACGAATTTTTCGGCCCATGGGCCGGTAATCATATAGTCGGGACCGTGGTCGCGGACGCCGCGAAGGGTGCTGGCCATGCCCGGCGGCGTGAAGATATCTCCAACGTTCGGGAAATAACCTGCCGGCTGATAGAAATCACGTCCCTCGGGGAAGTAGGTGATAAATTTCTCGCCAAAGACATTCATCCCATATTCGAAGGTCGACACCTCATGCCCGGTCTCGGCCCAGCGTATGCCGTCGGCGCAGAGCTCGGCCCAATCCTTCGTCGCGAACTGCGCGTGAATCGCCTTGAGCCCCGGCATGAAGCCCGGGATGATCGCGGACGGGGGCATATGAGCATAAGGCCCCATGCCGGGAGGCACCGGCCGGAACGGGGGCAGGCCCGAGGGGTGACCGCCGAGGCTGTCGAGCTGGTGAACCTTGCCGGTCTTCGCTTCATAATAGAGCATCGTGACGAGGCCGGCATGATTGGTCATGAAGGGTTCGACCGCCGCCTGCACCATCGCACCCGCGATCACCGCGTCGGCGGCGTTCCCGCCGCCCGCGAGAATATTCACCATTGTCTCGGTGACGATGGCGCTGTCGGACGTCACCGCTGCCTTCAGCCCCGTTACCGGCTCCTTCGGTCCCGGGTTCACGATATAGTTCGAACGGTTGGCCATGAGCCTCTCCTTGATGCCGGGTATCGGCTTCAGAGCACGACAGTCTTGCTGCCATTCTCGAAAATGCGGTGCTCGGCGTACCAGCGCACCGCGCGCGACAGCACCGATGCCTCGATCTCGCGGCCGATCGCGACCATTTCATCCGCTGTCGTCCGGTGACTGACGCGGCGCACATCCTGTTCGATGATCGGTCCCTCATCGAGGTCAGCGGTCACGAAATGCGCGGTCGCGCCGATGATCTTGACGCCGCGTGTGTGCGCCTGATGATAGGGTTTGGCGCCCTTGAAGCTCGGCAGGAAGCTGTGGTGGATATTGATGCAGCGTCCGGCGAGCGCTTCCGAGAAGCCGTCCGACAGGATCTGCATGTAGCGCGCGAGCACGGTGAGCTCGGCGCCGCTTTCGGCGATGATCGACAGGAAGCGCGCTTCCTGCAGCTCCTTGCCATCGCTCATCGGCAGATGATGGTAGGCAAGGCCATGCCATTCGGCGGTCTTGCGCATCGTTTCATGGTTCGAGACCACACCAACGATGTCGATCGGCAGCTGCCCGATCTCCTTTTTGTGGATGATGTCGACCAGGCAATGACCGAATTTGGAGACCGCCAGCAGAACCGGCGTGCGGCGCGCGAGGTCGTGCAATTCCCATTGGAGCGCGAGCCCGGTCGCGACAGGCTCGACCACCGCCGCAAGGTCGTCGCGGGCGATTGGACTGGTCAGCGCCATGCGCAGGAAGAAATGGCCGGTGTCCGTGTCGCCATAGACCTCGGCCTCGCGAATGTCGCAGCCATGAGCGAGCAATGTCGGCGCGACGGCCGCCATGATCCCCGGCTTGTCCGGTGCACGGAATTTCAGAACCAGGTTGGACGTTGTCACGCCATCACTCCCGAAATGGTTGCGCCGAGCATCCGCTCGGCGTAGCCGGCCATCGATTGATCAAAGATCAACCGGTAGGCGGGCTCGCCATCGCGGTCGGGCCGGCGGCTGATGAAAACGGTGGTTGAGGAAAACACGGAGCGGCGGGCGGTGCCGACCGGCATCGCATAGGAACCAAGGTCGAGCGGACAGTGCGCCGAAAGCACCGAGCGCGCCGCACGGCCGCTGACCTCGAATATGACACGCCCGTGGGTGAGATCGGTCATCAGTCCGTTGGCGCCCGCCATGTCGGCGCAGCGGCGCCGTATGAGTTCAACCGCGGCTTCGGGCCCGGTCATCAGCCATTCGCCCGGCGCCAGCCAGGAGCAGGCGACCGGCGCGATTTCGATTTCCTCGAGCGGCGACGGCGGCGCGACCCCAAGCGCCGTCACGAACCAAGCATCGGGATGCTTCGCGTTGATCCGGAGCTTCGCAATGCCGAGGCCGACTTCGGCCACGGCACGGACGCCGCCTCCTTCCGCCTCGAATTTCGGTGCGGCGTCGCGCGCGAGCAAATGACCAGCTGAATCAGCCATCGAGCCGTTCTCCTTCAGGATCATAGAAGCGCGGATCGACGATGCGCGCGGGCCGGCCTTTGCCAATGTTCCAAACCTGTACCGTCTCGCCAAAACGCATGGTGCCGCGCTCGACGAGCGCCATGGCGATCGGACGCCCGAGCGTTGGCGAGTGGATCGACGATGTTACCCACCCCTGCGTCCGCCCCGGAGCCGTTACATCCTCGGCAAGGACATGGGCGCCGATTTCGAACGCGCCGCCCGAATCCAGCGTTTCAAGTCCGACGAATTGCCGCCGGTCCGCGCGCAGACCCTCGGGCGTCATCGTCGAGCGGCGGCCGATGAAATCATCCGGCTTTTTCGTCACCACCGCGCCGAAGCCGACATCTTGCGGCATGGTCGTTCCATCGGTGTCCGAGCCGACATGAAGAAAGCCCTTCTCGATACGAAGTGCCATCAGCGCCTCGACGCCGAAAGGGGTAATGCCGTGCTGCGCACCGACACTCATCATGGCGTCCCACAATGCGCGACCGAAACCCCATGGCACGGAAACTTCATAGGAAAGCTCGCCCGAAAAGCTGACGCGCTGGATGCGCGCCCGAACGCCGCCGACGAGCCCCTCTCGATAGGTCATGTGCGGGAAGGCCTTCCGCGACAGGTCGATATTCGTGCCGACGCCGTCCATTACCTCGCGCGCCTTTGGTCCCGCAACGTTGATCACGGCCCAGGCGGTGGTCACATTCTCGACGAGGACCTTAAGGTCGGTCCATTCGCACTGGAGCCATTCCTCCAATATGTCGGCAATGGCCGCCGCATGGCCGCTTGTGGTGCCAACAAGATAATGATCCTCGGCGATCTTCGCGAAAACGCCGTCGTCATAGACGATGCCATGCTCGCTCAGCATCAACCCATAGCGGCAGCGCCCGACCTTCAGGTTGCGGACCCCGTTCACATAGACGCGCTGGAGGAATTCGGCGGCGTCTGGCCCCTTCACCTCGATTTTGCCGAGCGGCGAAGCATCGAACAGTCCGACTTGAGCTCGAACTGCAAGGACTTCACGCGCGATGGCGGCATGCTCATCTTCACCCGCGCGCGGGAAATAGGCAGCGCGCAGCCATGAGCCGTAATTTTCCATCTTGCCGTCCGCGGCCAGCGCCGACGCATGCGCTGCGGCATGCGCCATCGGCATCAGATTTTCGCCGACCGCTGGCCCTGCGAAGCCGCCGATCGAGACCGGATCGAAGGGCGGACGGAACTTGGTCGTGCCAATCGCCTCCGGGGGCTTGCCAAGCAGGTTCGACAGGAGATGGATGCCGGTGACATTCGACGTCTTGCCTTGGTCGGACGCCATGCCGAGCGTCGTGTAACGCTTCAGATGCTCGACCGAACGGAAATTCTCGCGCGCGGCGAGTTGGACGTCGCCCGCGGTGACATCGTTCTGAAAATCGACCCACGCGGACCCCGCGCGCCCGTCGCCATCGGCGAAATGAAGTGTCGGCCCGACCGGGACCGGACGCGGCGGCCGAATCTCGTCGCCCTGCCCCGCCGCGCGTCCGCTCGAAATGGCGGCGTCGAGATCGAACTGCCCGGCCGCGGCGCCGACATTCACCGATCGCTGCGCTGATCTGCCGGGCAGGAACGCCTGAAGCGCGGGATCGAAAGTGAGCGAGCCGCCTGACTGGGAATGGAGGTGCACGGCCGGATTCCAGCCATTGGACATCAGGACTGTATCGCATGCGATCGCCTTGAGGGGAGCGCCGTCACCGACGCGCCCGGCAACCAGCGCCCTCACGCGCCGCCTGCCCTTTGCCTTCACCGGCGCCGCTTCCATCAGCGTTGCGATTCCGCGCCGCGTAGCTTCGGTCGCGACTTCTCCCGGAGCGGTACGGGAATCGACGATTGCGGCGATCTCGACCCCGGCGTCGTGCAACGCGAACGCGGCCTGGTAAGCACTGTCGTTGTTCGTCGCGACGACGACGCGGGCCCCCGGCGCCGTTCCATAGCGCAGGGCGTAGGTCTGCGCTGCCGATGCCAGCATGACCCCGGGCAGATCGTTGCCGGCGAAGGCTATCGGCCGCTCGAAAGCGCCGGTTGCAAGAATGACCCGCTTGGCACGGACTTTCCAAAGCCGCTGGCGCGGCCCACGCCGACCGCCAGGCGGAAGATGATCGGTGACGCGCTCGCAAAGCCCGACGAGTTCATGATCATAAAAGCCGAACGCCATCGTCCGGTTCATGATCGTCACATTTGGCGAACCCCTTAGCGAGACCAGCATCGCATCGCGCCAGGCAAGGGGTTCCAGTCCTTCTGGCTTTCGGGTCTCCGCGAGGAGACCGCCCCCCAGTTCGGCGTCAGCTTCGACGAGCAGCACCTGCTCACCATCCGTTGCCGCAGCAGCGGCGGCGGCCAGACCGGCCGCGCCCGATCCGACGACCAGCAGATCGCAATGCGCATAGCGGTGTTCATAAGTGTCGGGGTCGGCCCGCCGAGGCGCCGCGCCAAGACCGGCCGCGTTCCGGATCGACGACTCGAACAGATGCCAGTTCGGCCACATGAACGTCTTGTAATAGAAGGCAGCGGGGATGAAGCGCTTGAACAGCCCGGTCACCGCCATCAGATCGAAATCGGCACTTGGCCTTGCGTTCACCGGATTGGCGACAAGCCCCTCGTACAGCTCGACCTGGGTCGCCTTCACGTTCGGCACCGTCTCCGCCCCCGCTTCCAGCTGAACGATCGCATTCGGTTCCTCGAGACCGGCGGCGATCAGACCGCGTGGGCGGTGGTATTTGAAACTCCGTCCGACGATCGAGACGCCATTACCGAGAAGCGCGGCTGCGAGCGTCTCGCCCGCAAAGCCCTGAAGCCGCTTGCCGGCCCAAGTGAAGGAAATCGGCTGGCCGCGGTCGACGCGGCCGGAATGACCCAGACGAAAGCCGCTCATGCCGCGCCCGCCTTTCCGGTCGCCGACACTTGTACGGCGAGAGCATCGTCAGGCGGGCAGCTATCGGCCATCGCGTAGACCGCGCGGATCCGGTGGGTCACCGTATCGCGTGCGACGTTGAACCAGCGACGGCAACCGGCCGCGTGGAACCAGCGCTCACGGTGCTCGCCCTTAGGGTTTTCGCGGTAGAAGAGATAATCCGCCCATGCCGTATCCGACACCCTGTCATGCGGCCCGGGACGCTGGATATGGCCCTCGCCGCCGCAACGAAACTCGATCTCCGCGCACGGGCCGCAGTGGGGGCATTCGATGAGCAACATGATCGGTATCCCCTTAATGCGCAATGCCGGAGGCCGAGGCCTCGTCGATCATCGCGCCGGTTTCGAAGCGCTCGAGCCCGAAGGCACGCGCCAGCGGGTGCGACCGGCCGGTCGCCATCACATGCGCAAGACACCATCCACCAGCGGGTATCGCCTTGAAGCCGCCGGTTCCCCAGCCGCCGTTGATATAGAGGCCGCGGATAGGGGTCGGGCCAATGATCGGGGTCGAGTCATGAACGACGTCGACGATCCCCGCCCATTGGCGCAGGAAGCGCATGCGCGAGAATTGCGGGAATAGATCGATCACGCCTGCTGCGGCGCGCTCCATCCAAGGCAGGTTGCCGCGCTGCGCATAGGAGAGATAAAGGTCGAGCCCGGCGCCGACAACGAGTTCGCCCTTGTCCGACTGGCTGATATAGGTCCCCGTCGCGGGCGAGAGGATGACGGTATCGAGACAGGGCTTCACCGGTTCCGATACGAAGGCTTGCAGCGCGTAGGAGCTGATAGGAAGCCGCAATCCGGCCTTGGCGCCGAGCACCGAACTATGCCCCGCTACGGCCATGCCGATCCGGTCCGACCGGATCGGCCCATGACTGGTTTCGACGCCGCGAACCCGGCCGCTCTCGATGAGGAAGCCCTGCACTTCGCAGTTCTGGATAATATCGACGCCCAGGGCCGATGCCGCGCGCGCATAGCCCCATGCGACCGCATCGTGACGCGCCGACCCGCCGCGGGGCTGATTGACCCCCCCAAGGATCGGAAAGCGAGGGTTCGGATTGAGCCCCGAGATATGGGCATAAACGCTGGGCGCATCGTGAAATTCGGCATCAATGCCGTTAAGCAGCATCGCGTTCGCCGACCGCCGCGCCATTTCGACGCCGTGACGGTCATGCGCGAGCATCCACATCCCGCGCTGCGAGAACATGATGTTGTAATTGAGCTCGTCGGCCAGCTTTTCATAAAGCTGGACCGAAAATTCGTAGAAGGCGGCCGATTCTGGGTAGAAATAGTTTGACCGGATGATCGTCGTGTTGCGGCCGGTGTTGCCACCACCGATCCAGCCGCGCTCGATGAGCGCGATTTTTGTGAAGCCGTGGTTTTTCGCGAGATAATAAGCGGTCGCCAGGCCGTGCCCACCGCCGCCGATTACGACCGCGTCATAACGCGCCTTCGGCGCTGGATCACGCCACGCCGGCTCCCAGCCACGCTGGCCGTTCAGTCCTTCGCGCAAAAGCGACAGCGCGGAATAGCGTTTGGTCAAGCTTCACCTCGTCTCTTGCGCTTTAGATGCACAGATGTATTTTTAAAGGCAATAGCGAATTTGATCCCGATCCACAATGGCAAGCGATCGATAAGGATTTAGTTTCGGCCAAAGCGGTATAAACTACCGAAATCAAAGCGGAACCTTGGCTCCCACAAAGCCGCTCAAACATGTAATGGCCAGGCAATGCGGTGCGCAATTTGCATCAGTCGGCCGCATCGACGATTTGCACGGGCCATTCCGACCTAAGGCTTCGCAAGCTCTCGGCGGCAGGCCAGGAGCATGCATAGCCGGCCCCAGGAACGTCAATTTCTGCCAGTATAAATAGCAATTGTCAGGCGCCTGGCGGCTAGGCCCACGCGGCAGCACCCGTCGAGACCCGCGACCATTTTCACCGCCAAGGCATCTTTTATTTAATTCATAAGTGTATATATGGACGGCGCCGCGCCCGTCATGCCGGCGAACCGAGGTTGTGGGATCATGGTAGCGCGCATCATCAACGGAAAGCAGCGGGCAGCCAGCTTGCGCCAAGAGATCGCGATTGGCGTCGAGCATTTGCGCGCCCAGCGTGGAATCACGCCGAAGCTGGTGGCGATCCTGGTGGGCGACGATCCAGCCAGCGCCCTTTATGTGCGCCGCAAGGGCGAGCAAGCCGCGAGCGTCGGAATGCATTCCGAAAGCCACCAGCTTGGCTCCGATATCTCGCAGGCGAGGTTGCTCGCCCTGATCGAAACGCTCAATCGCGACGAAGCAGTCCACGGCATCCTGGTGCAGCTTCCTCTGCCGCCCCACATCGACAAGGCGGCTGTTCTGCGGTCCATCGATCCCGCGAAAGATATCGATGGCTTTCATCCCGTGAACGTCGGCATGCTCGCGAGCGACAGTGAAGCCGCGAGTGACCGGATCGTCCCCTGTACGCCGATGGGTTGCATGATGCTGCTGGCCGATGAAATCGCATCGCTCGAGGGCCTCGCGGCCGTCGTCGTCGGTTGCTCGAACATCGTCGGCCGGCCGATGGCGCAGCTGCTCCTCCAAGCGCGCTGCACCGTTTCGATCGCGCATATCCATACCCGCAATCTTCCCGACCTGATCGCACGCGCCGACATTCTGGTGAGCGCCGCCGGCGCACCCGGACTTATCAGGGGCTCGTGGATCAAGCCTGGAAGCGTCGTGATCGATGTCGGCATCAACCGCGTGCCCGGCGAAGCAGGCCAAGGCGCGCGAATCGTGGGCGACGTATGTTTCGAAGAAGCCCGGATGCGTGCCTCGGCGATCACGCCGGTACCCGGCGGGGTAGGCCCCATGACGATTGCCTGCCTGCTTGAAAACACCCTGCGCGCCGCAATTGCGCAAACCGCGCTGCAAGGGTCAGCGCGCTTTCGCAGCGCCCGATCCAGCGATCCTGCCTAGGCGCCGTCATTGGCCGACTGCAAGGAGGGCCGCCATTTGCTGACCTTGCATGTCCTTGCTAAGCCTGCCCGGTCCAGCAGGTCACCTCGATCTCCACGTCGACATCGTTCGACAGGCGGGCCTCGACCGTGCTGCGAACCGGCAAGGCGTTACCGAAATATTCTTCGTAAACGCCGTTGAATTCCGCCATCAGTCCGATGTCGGAAAGCCAGCAGGTGCATCGCACCACCGCTTCGAGACCGACGCCGAACTCGGAAAGGCTGGCCCGGATGGCCTCGATCACATTGCGCGTCTGATCCTGGATGCTCCCCCTGAGTGGTGTCAGGTCGGCGTTTTTCGGCGTCTGACCCGACAGAAACAGGAAACCGCCGACGACGACCGCTTTCGAAAGGGGCGCGCGCAGGGGAGATGGGAAACGCTGGATATCAGTCATATTATGTCCTCGAATTGTGGGCCCCGAGAGAAACGCTCGAGGCTGAATGGAGCAGGGTCGATGCCTGGCCGGCGATTGAGCATGAGGTCGGCGAGAAGCTTGGCCGAACTCGCCGCGAATGTCAGTCCGACGTGCTGATGGCCGAAGGAATAGAAAAGGCCCGTCCTGCCCCGAACTTCTCCGATCGCAGGAAGGGCGTCCGGAAAGGACGGCCTGACCCCCATCCAGCGGGTGGCTCCCTCGCGGCTCAATCCCGGCAGATATCTTCGAGCGAGTTGGAACAGATTATCAGCCCGCTTCGGGTTCATCGGGGCGTCCGCATGGGCGAACTCAACGGTGCCGGCGAGCCGCAGACCGTCGATCATCGGCGTCGCAGCGAAAAATGGCTCCGCCATCACGCAGGGTCGCGAAAGCTCGACACCCGCCTCGGGAAGCATCAGATGATATCCCCGCTCCGACGCCAGGGGAATTGTCATGCCAAAAGGTGTGAGAAGCTCATCGGACCAACGTCCGGCGGCGACCACGACCTGGGGCGCTTCGAAGTCTCCGCTCGATGTCTGAACCCGCCACGAGCCATTGCTCGGGGCGACCTTGTTGGCCCTGGCAATCACCAGTCGGCCACCATTGGCTACGAGATAGGCCGCGAAGCGAAGCCCGAGCGCCCCAGGGCTGATGCAGCGACCATTGTCGGGCAGGTAAATGGCACCGGCGATCTCATCGCTCAACGCGGGTTCGAGTTCGCGTGCCTCCGCTCGATCGATACGGAATGCCTCGATCCCATTCTCACGCCAGCTGGGGATCGCTCGAGACTTCTGGTCGAGCGTGACCGCCGTCCTGCAGACGACGAGGCTCCCGCGAACGTCGACCAGATCATCGGCTGCCGCGGCGGACAGAAGAGGCGCGTAACTGGAAATCGCATCGCGGCTCAAGCTCGCCAAGGCTGCGATAATTTGTTCCATTCGCTTCGGGCGTGTCGCCGCAATCAGCCGCAACCCCCATGGTACGAGGTCCGGCAAATAGGCCGGGCGGATTGTAAGCGGGCTGGCTGGGTCCAGGAGGTATTTCGGGAGTCGCCACAAGTCGCTTCGCGACACGGGAGGAAATATGCTTCCTCGACTGAGAAACCCGGCATTTCCGTATGACGCCCCGCTTGCCGGCCCGACCGCGTCAACCAGGCAGACGCGCTTGCCCTCAAGCTGCAGGCGTACAGCCAGCGTCAGTCCCACTATTCCAGCGCCGACAATGATAACGTCGCTTGCCTGACTTGGTTCGGAAAGGGCTTTCATTGCGGAGACAGGGTGCCGTTGGTTCGTGTTGGGTTTATCATCTGGGCCGCCATTAAACTGGGGGGTGGGGCCGAGACCGGCTCAGTCGAATTGGCCAGCACGCCATGTTGGAACCGGTATCGCAATCCGGGTGGGTCGCGATGGCGAGCAGTGCTTGAACGGCGCGGACGAAGCGCCAGCCCATTCACCGCCAACAAAACGATCAAAGTGCAGGCAGGCGTCGCGCTTATGGCTCCGTCGGCGAGCGCCGGACCCGATTGAACGCGATCGACCTGCCTGCCCCGGGATCAAAATTCCGCACTCGCCGCGAGTATGAAGGTGCGCGGCCTGATTATGGTCGCATTCGACGGCAAGGTCGCACCGGTAGTCAGCGAGTTGATCACGCCATTGCGATCGAAGATGTTCTCGGCGCGAAACTGCAGATGAAAGTTGCCGTGCCGGAGACCGGCCCTCAGATCAACGGTTGTGATCGACGGCAGGCGCACATTGACGTCTGGACGGGACCCCGGATAGGCGGTGAACTTCTTCGATTCATACCGAAGCGTAGCACCGAATTCGGCTTCGAGGTCTGCTGCCAGCGGAACACGCTGATCTGCGACGAGCGAGGCGGTCCATTTCGGATTGAGAGGCAGCGGGTCGCCCGCCCTTGCACCGACCGAAGCGGTTGCCTGCGGGCTGATCCGCGTAATCCGCGCGTCGGCGTAGCCGACGCTGCCTCGCAAGGTCAGGTTTTCGGTTGGCAACAACGACACGCTCGCCTCCGCCCCGTCGACTTCGGCTTTGCCAGCGTTAGCACCCAGGACCAGCCCGTTGTACACGCCGGTGAGTTGCACATCCTTCCAGTCGATATGGTAGATCGACGCATCGAAATTCAGCTTGCCGCCGAATGCGCTGCCTTTGAGGCCCGCTTCGTAATTCCATACCGTGTCGGGGCGGATGCTCGTCTGGGCGTCCGGCGGCGGATTGGGATTGTTCTGAGCGATCCCGGGACGAAAGCCGCTGGCGGCACGAATGAATGCGCTGATCCTGCTTGTCGGCCGCCACCGAAGCGTCGCGAGATAAGTCACGACATTGTCAGTATGATCGGTCACCCTCGGCGGAAGCGAGGGAGCGCCATAGAGCAATCCGCCGGATATCGACGCATTGTAGTTTTCGATGTGCGAATAGCGCAGGCCGCCCGTCACGTCCAAGTCGTCGGTAAAGTAGAAGGTGGCGTTGCCGAAAGCCGCGACCTCGTCGTACTTTCCGACGACGTCCGATCTCAGCAACAGGAAGGCGTCGCCGGCCACCGGCGTCATGGTCGCCGCGTCATAGGCATTGACGCGGACGGTGCCGTCCTTGTCTTCGCGCGTTGCAAAT
The DNA here is from genome assembly GCF_013410105.1 of Sphingopyxis sp. JAI108. GTDB lineage: Bacteria > Pseudomonadota > Alphaproteobacteria > Sphingomonadales > Sphingomonadaceae > Sphingopyxis > Sphingopyxis chilensis. The sequence continues at coordinate 260,185 of NZ_JACCCJ010000001.1, read as the reverse complement.
GCGCCGGCCAGAAATTCGATCCGGCCGAGCCGGTTGGATACAAAACGCACCTCGCCGGTCGTTTTTCCGATATCGATGTGGGTCGGAAGTGCCAGTCCGGTTCCGGCGGGGTAGTTGAACAAGGGCAACAGGCTTGCAAACGGTCCGTTTGTGTCGCGATCAAAGTAGCTCAGGCTTTGGTTGTAGCTGCCGGTCGCGGTCAGCGTTCCGATCCCCAGGTCGTAATCTATGGTCACCGCGACCGTCTTGTATTTCACCTCGGACCCGGCGTCGAAGAACATGTTATACTGCCGGGGGCCATAGATGGGATCGATCGTGCCATTGGCATTCGCCTGATAGGCATAGCCGTCAGCGCTGATCCGCTGGATCTGCCCGGTCACGTCGACCGAGAGATTGTCGGTAGGCGTCCAGCGCAGCGCGATGCGGGCGCCCACGCTTTCCCCGTCATTTACGTTCTTATTATTTGTACCGACATTGTCGGTGAAACCGGGAACCTTGCGGTAGAAACCGGATACGCGCGCCGCAAGTCGATCGACAACGATGGGAATGTTGAGCGTGGCTCGCGCCATATAGCCGCTGCCGCCGCCATCGATGGCCGTCGCCTCGACTCGGGCATTGCCGGAGAAGCGGGAGGCATCGGCCTTCTTCGAGATGATCCGCACGACGCCGCCCAGATTGGATGCACCGTACAGCGTACCCTGCGGCCCCTTCAGCACCTCGATACTTTCGATGTCTGCCAGTTCCGGCTGCGGCGCAACATAGGAATTGCTGCCGAACGGGATCTCGTCAAAATAGACCACCGATGTCGCGGATTGCGAACCCGAGCCCGTCGACAGGCCGCGAATGATCACGGTGCCGACCCCTGGATTGCCCTGATCGCGGACGAGCAAGCCCGGTGTCAGCGTCGCGTAATCGCGGATCGTGTTCGCACCTTGCTGCTCCAGGAAGTCGCTGCTCAGCACCGTAATCGCCGATGGCACGTCACGCAGCTTCTGCGTGCGCTTGCTCGCTGTCACGACAATATCGGCGCTCCCGCTATCGGCCGCTAGCAATTGCGGATCATCTTCGCCCGCCTGGGGCGTTCCGCCGTCCTGAGCAGTCGCGCCTTGCGCATCGCCTGCTTCGGCCGCGTCGGCGCCAAGCTGGGCGTCGAGGGCGGCTTCCGACCCGCCGCCGGCGTCTCGAGCTTGAGCGGGGGTAGCAAATGCCAGGAGGCACGCTCCGCAGGCCAGAGTGGTAGTGAGCGTCCTTATGGTCATTTTCAACCCCCTTGTGTCGAAGATTTAGAACCCGATGAGCCAAACTGTCCTTAAAGTTTCACAAAACGTAGGTTCGTTTTTTATCTTTGGCAAGCGACTTTCACACACATCTGTATTTTTGGTGAAATCATGGCTTTTTGGTATCGACCCGAGCGCCCAACTCGTTGCATAAGCTCCTTTTGCAGTCGCTCAGGGAGAAGGGCATGCCGAAGCGCGATGCCGCCTATATGGCCGGTCAGAGAGATCTGATCGCGCGAGCGGCATTTGAATGCCTGATCGACAAGGGCGTGGCCGATACGTCGATTCGCGACATTTGCGCCAAGGCGGGGGTAAGTATCGGTGCTTTCTATACCCATTTCTCGGACAGGCAGCAGGCCATTTTTGCCGCTTGCGAAGACGATCTAGGGTCGATCGTTGGTTGGGAGCCCTCGTCCAGCTGGCACGAGTATAGCAATGCATTCGCAAGGGCATGGAAAGAGCTCGCCGAGGCGGGTTCGCGTGCGAGGAAGCGCCTGCGCCTGAGCTTTCAGTTCGTGGGCGAACTGGCCCTATACGAAGGCGAAGTTCCGGACCTCGCGGAAGTGAATGCCAAGCATTTTGGAGGCATGCGCGAGAGCCTCGAAAAGATCCGAGCGAAAGGCGAGATAGACCTGCCACTGGGCTTGGAGCGTACCGTCCAGCTTCACGCGCGGCTTTACCATGGGTCCGCGCATGTCCTGATGCTTCGTTCCGATCGCGATGAGAGCGCTCTCCTGGCCGATTTGCTCGCCGGCCTTGCCATCGTTGCGGGATATAAAGCAAGCAACCCTTAGTTCCATCGGCGAGCACTGGGTCAGGATGCCCAGGAGCGTCGCGCCGCGCCCATTTCTGCCGGCGGCCCATGTTATCGGGTGCACTTCCGGTAGCGACTGCGACAAACTGCCCACGCGAATCCTGCCAGGTCGAGCGCCGATCGGCGCTGCTTTTGACGCGGACCGAGAACGATGCCCGGGTTCATAGTTCCGACATCGAACGCAGCAGCACTTGCATTTCCGGGGTCAGCGCATCGCGGCGGGCGGCCCGCAGGGCGCGAGTTCCGCGGCCAGCGGTTCCGCTAGCCCTAAAACACAGACCTGTGTGGAATTGACTTGCCACATTCAAAAAACGAACTTACGTTCTCTTTGTTGCTACTGAGAGGGAGCGGAACGGGCGTGTTCAATCAGCCAGACGAAGCAATCCGGCCACCCGAAGTCGTACGAGACCGCGTCGCTGAGGATGGAAATGCCCTCGTGCATTCCAACGACGAGCTGGCCTCCTTTGAGCGGGTTCTCAGCTGGTCGCACGCGATTCAGAACAGGCGTGTGGCCGCAAACTGGATGCGCGACGGACGCTTCTGGTTTTCCGAAGGGGCGCCCCCCGAAGCCGTTCTCAAGATATTCGACCCCAAAGACGGCAGTGTTGCCGGCCTGATCGACATGGAGCGCGCGCGAAATTCGCTGCAGCGCCTGACGGGTCACGCGCCGTCAGATCATGGCTTGCCGTTCGAAGCGATGAGGCTTTCCGAGGACAGCAGCATATGCTTCACTTACGGCGGCCAAGGCTATGAACTTGATCTCGAGACCTATCGCATTACGCCGGTGCCGTCACCCAACCGGACCGATAGCTGGTTGGCGAACCTGTCTCAGTCGCCGACCGCTCCGGGAACTTTCACCCGGCCCAACTGCTTCGGAAATCGCTGGAGCGCGCCGGAAATAAAGTCTTCTGACGGTCGCTGGTTCCTGTCTCTGCGGGATCACAACCTTTGCTTGCGGAGTGCGGACGACGGGCAGATCGAGATTATCACGCGCGATGGTGAAGAGGCCCATGAGTGGGATGTCGAAACGCCGAGCTCGCTGCTCGGCGGCGTGGTGCGCGACACGGCGAGCTCATGGTCCCCCGATAGCCTGCGGTTCTTTGCAACCAAGTTCGACGCAAGGGCCACAGCGCCCATCAGCCGCACGCACATGCTCGGCTATCGCGATTCGGTGGAGTGGCTCAGAATGGCCCGAGCGGGCGACAGCCTGCCGACTTACGAGCCATTTGTGTTCGACGTGCTGAGCCGCCGGCCGGTACGGATCGATGTCGAGATCGCGGATCGCTTCATCCTCTTCATCGGTTGGCACGAAACCGGTCGGGAAGTCTATTTTGCGCAATTCTCGCGCGATTTTCGAACCGGCACGCTGTTTGGCGCCGATCCGGCAACGGGCGCCGTCCGGTCGATAATCTCCGAAACTGCCGAAACCTTCGTTCGAATTCAGCACGACGTCATTTGCGGGCGCAGCGGCTGCACTACCCTGCCCAATGACCTCGGCTTCCTCTGGGAATCCGAGCGCGACGGATGGAAGCATCTCTATCACTATGCTCTTGATGGCAGTTTGCTAAATCAGGTTACATCGGGTGACTGGCCGGTATGCGAGGTCCAGGGTGTCGATGTCGAAGCGGGCATGGTCTATTTTACGGCGCACCATGATCAAGCAAGGCCTTACGATACCCACCTGTGCCGTGTGTCGCTTGCCGGAGGCCAAGCCGAACGCCTGACGGAAGGTGAAGGAGTCCACGAGATTCAATTGTCGCCGGATTTCGGTTGTTTCATAACGACGGTTTCGCGGCCGGACAGCGGACCGCAAAGTTCCGTGTGCAGCAATGATGGCCGCAATTTGCATCGCTTCCCCGGGACGGACCTCACCGAACTGAAGGCAACCGGGTGGGCACCACCCGAGCAATTCTGCGTCAAGGCTGCCGATGGCGAGACCGATCTCTGGGGCCTTCTGTTCAAGCCGCGCGATTTCGATCCCGCCAAGCGTTATCCCGTAATCGAATATATCTACGGCGGGCCGCAGACGGCCTGTGTGCCGCATGACTTCGAAATCGAAAATCGCAGCATGCTGACGCTCAAGCATGCACTTCCGCAACTCGGCTATGTTGTTGTGACACTCGACGCCCGAGGCACACCGGAACGCTCGAAGGCATTCCACGATGCCGTTTACCGGGACTGGCGGCGCCACGTTACGGCCGACCACGCCGCGGCGCTGCGCAACCTCGCAACGGATCGCCCATGGATGGACATGGATCGCGTCGGCATCTGGGGACATTCCTGGGGTGGCTACTACACGATCGCGAGCCTTCTCGACGAGCCTGATCTGTACAAGGCAGGCGTAGCATCGGCACCGGGGCTGGATTGCTACAGCGTTTTCCTGAGCGAGCCTTACCTAGGCGGGGTTCCCGGTGAAGAGACCAAGCTCGCATATGACGACGCCGATGTGATTGGCGAGGCGTCTCGTCTGAAGGGCGAACTGATGCTCGCTGCTGGCACCAATGACGTCGCCATGTGGCACGATGCGGTCAAGATGAGCGATGCGCTCATAAAGTCCGGAAAACAGCACGAATTTGTGATGTTACCCGAGCAATATCATGCATATGGAGCGGTCAGCAAAAGATATCTTGTAGAAAAGATCGTCCGCTTTTTTGCGGCCAATTTACAGGCTTCCACCTCAGCATTGCCAGCTTCATGAAAGACGGCAACTACCGATATTATATGCTGGGGATCCTGGTGGTCGTCCAGGCATTCACGACGATCGATAACGTCGTCATCGGGTTAGTGCTGCAATCGATCAAGCTCGACCTCAATCTGAGCGATACCGAGCTCGGCTTCCTGTCGGGGATGGCCTTCGCGCTGTTCTATTCCATCATGGGTTTGCCCATTGCCCGCTGGGCAGACCGCGGCAATCGCACCGTCATCATAACGGCCGCCATGTCGATCTGGAGCGTCATGGTTTCGCTCTGCGGTCTCGCATCGAGCTTCGTGCAACTTCTGCTCTGCCGTGTCGGCCTGGCGGTAGGCGAGGCAGGGTGCTCGCCCACCGCCAATTCGTTGATCGCAGACTATTTCAGTCGCGCCGAGCGCCCTCGGGCCGCCAGCATATTCATGCTGGGTTCGAGCATCGGCCTGTTTTTCGGCTATCTGGCTGCCGGTTGGATTACTGAAGTCTATGGCTGGCGCGTCACCTTCCTCGCGATGGGGCTTCCAGGCCTCGTGCCCGCCGTTCTGGCCGCATTGGTTTTGCGCGAGCCCCGTCGACAAACCAAAATATCGGCGGCACCTGTCGAGCAACCGTCGCTGCGCGCCGTATTCAGCACCTTGTGGCGCAACCACAGCTTTCGCAACCTGTTCTTTTGCTGGTCTGTCGCATCCTTCTTCGGCACCGGTATGGGGCAGTGGGCGCCGACCTTCTTCATTCGAAGCTTTGGCCTGAACACCGGCGAGTTGGGAGCCTGGTTTGCCGCCATTTACGGTGTAGGGGGCGCGTTAGGCATCTACATGGGCGGACATCTGGCCACGCGTTTCGCAGCCCAGAACGAGCGCCTTCAACTGACCGGGATGGCGCTCGTCTACAGCTTCTGCGGGGTTACCGCAGCGCTCAGCTATCTGTCCCACAACGTCTATCTGACATTCGCCCTTCTGGCTGTCGGTCACCTCGCTGGTTACACCATCGCCGGCCCCCTCTACGCGACGGTCCAATCACTGGTCCACCCACGGATGCGCGCGGCCGCCTTTGCAATCCTGTTGCTCTTTTCGAACCTGATCGGCCTTGGCCTGGGTCCACTGGCGACGGGCGTCCTCAGCGATGCGCTAAATCCGTGGCTGGGACAAGAATCCCTTCGTTACGCGCTGCTCATGCTCACGCCGGGCTATTTCTGGTGCGGATGGCATGTGTGGCTCGCCAGGAAAACCGTCCTGGAAGACGTCACGACGATCGAAACCGCCCAAGCAGGACAGGCTGAAGCCGTCGGCGGCGCGGTGTCCGCCGAAGCGGCGCTCTCCACGACGGCCCTCGACCCAATGGCAGCCACCTTGGCTCCGCATGCCCCGAAATCCCAATAACAGGAGATCGCTTATGGGCGATGACAAATTCCGGATCGAATTCGATGAAAAGGCGATCGATGCGATTTTTGCGAATGTGGACCAGAGCCATGGGGCCGGTTGCGCGGTAGGGATCGCGATCGGCGGAACACCTGTTTACCGCAAGGGGTTCGGTCTGGCGAACATGGAACTGCCGATCGCCCTAACTCCGGCGACGCGCATGTCGATCGGTTCCATCACCAAGCATTTCACCTGTCTGGCTTTTATGCTCCTCGCCGAGGAGGGCCGCGTCAGCCTCGAAGACCCAGTGGGACAACATCTGCCGGAATTGCACCCGCTGACCCACCGCGTCACCATGCATCAGTTGATGGGGCATCTGGGTGGGCTACGCGATACCTATGACATCATCTCGCTGTTCAGCGGGGTCAGCAATCAAGTCACAGCTGCCGAAACCCTATCGATCTACCGCGACGTCGATGATGTGAACTCCGACCCCGGAACGCGCTTCAGCTATAACAATGGTGGGTATGTGATCCTCGCCGCGGTCATCGAAAAGGTCACGGGGCAAGCGTTTCGCGACGTGCTGCGGCAGCGTATTTTCGAACCCCTGGGCCTTCACGATACGCTGCTGCGATCGTTCGAACTTGAATTTCTCGTCGGAGCGGCGACGCTCCATGCCAAGGGGCCAAATGGCGTCTTCCAGAAAGGACATCGCTTCCTGGAAGGCAGTGGGCAAGGCGGCATCTACTCCACGGTCGATGATATGCTGCGCTGGCTCCGGCACATGGATGCGCCGACCGTCGGCAGCCCGGAAACATGGCGGCTTATGACTAAGCCGATGACGCAGTCGAACGGAGTTTCGACGGGGTATGCAATGGGCCTCATCGCCTCCGATTATCGCGGGGTCCCGACCATTCATCACAGCGGCGGCGTCGTTGGCGGCAATGCCCAGATGACAAAGGTTCCGGGCGCCGGTTTCGACATCGTGGTGATGGTCAATCGGGACGACGTCATTTCCCCCCGGCTGGTGCACCAGATCATGGACGCCTGCCTGCCCGGGCTTGATGCGCGGCGCGCGGCGGCGTCCGGCGCAATTCGGCAGGGCGTGTTTCGTTCGACCGAGTCGGGCCGCGTCGCCCAGCTGTTCGAGCGCGGCGGCGAGCAGATCGTCGCGGTGGACGGCATCGACATGATCTATGCGGCTGCCGACGAGACGCACCTCCACCCTGCAGCCGTGGGAGTTTCCGATCGCCAGTCGATCGTCCTGGTCGGTGATCGTGACAACCCCTCTGCATTGGAACTGAAAGAATTCGGTCACTCCGACATTCTCGCAAAGGTGGCCCCCGCGAACGCGACCGATCCGCAGGCGATTGCCGGACGATATCGCTGCGAGATGACAGGTGCTGAGGTCTTCATATCCGGCAACGCTGAAATGTGGTCGGAGGGTCGCTTCGGTACGGCGCACTACAAGCTGGCACCCATTGCCGAGAATATCTGGCGGGGGCGGCTGGAGGGGGCCACGCCGGTGGATGCGATCCTGGCATTCAGCGATGGCGCGAAAACGCTCGAACTTTCGGGCGGGAGCTTGCGCCCGATGACGTTTCAGCGCGTGTGATGGGGCGCCGCGCGATGCAGAGTTCGGCTCAAGACCGCCGTCGAGGCGTCACCCAGTAGAGGCTGTGAGGGGCCAGCCGAAGCAACCGCCCTGCACCCCGACGCACGCGCCAGAACAGATACCGTAAATCGAACGAGGGTAACCAAAGCATGCTTGATGCGCAGATACCATGGCCGCCGGGATATGAGATCCTTCCACGCCGATCATCCTTGAAACCGGACGTGATCGAAGCGTTCCGCAACGTCCCTACCGCGCATGCATCGGACTGCATGGGGCGGTGCATCGGCGCGATCGGCCTGTCTGCGCTTCACGGGCATTCGCCGATGTGCGGTATCGCGGTAACGGTGCGAACGCGGCCGGGCGATAATCTGATGATCCATAAGGCGCTGGAGATCGCCGAGGCGGGAGACGTGCTCGTCATCGATGGCGGCGGGGCGCTGAACCAGGCGGTTTTCGGTGGCCAGATGCGCGCCACTGCCATGTCGAAAGGGCTCGCCGGGGTCGTCGTGGATGGCGTAGTTCGTGACCTGGTCGAGCTGTCCGCAGGCGGCTTGGCGTGCTTCGCCAAGGGCGTGAACCATCGCGGGCCCAGCAAGGATGGACCAGGCGAAATCAACGTGCCGATTTCGTGCGCCGGCATGGTCGTCAATCCCGGAGACCTGATCCTGGGAGATCCGGACGGGGTGATCTGCATCCCTGCCGCCGACGCCGCGGGTCTGCTGCCTCTCGTGCGCGAACACGCGTTGCAAGAGGAAAGAATGATGAAGGCGATTGCCGAGGGAACGGCCGAGCCGGATCAATTCAACGCAATCCTGCGCCGAAAAGGCATTCCGGAGTCCGCCCTTCATACGCGCTGAAACCCGCCGCCAGCTATCGCCGGGAAATGCCAATCAGTCGGCTGGCAGCGGCGTTGGACAAATGGAGGCGGCCATGGAGCTCGGCGGGAACGGGATATTTTCTATCGTCTTGGCAATGACATTGGCTTCGGGAAAATCATGTGACGGCATCTAAAATCCATATCGATCCGGCGGCGAGGGACCTCATCGCTTCGTCCGCGGTCTGGGACATGACCGTGCCCTGGTCCCCGGAAGACCGAAACTGGGATCTCGATATTCTACGCCGCTTCTACCGCGAAGGATTTTCCTTCCTATCCTTGACCCTTACGGACTGGCCCGCGACGTACGAGGGCACGATCGGTACGATCCACCGGTTCAAGGAACTGGTTGCCGCCGAAGCGTCCGATTGGTTGTGTTTCGCATCCTCGGTGTCAGAAATCGATCGCGCCCGGCAAATGGGGCAGCTCGCACTCGGGATTCATATCCAGGAAACGCTGCCTGTCGCCATGGACTTCTCGCGCCTCACAGTCCTCCATGCGCTCGGCGTTCGCCACATGCTTCTCGCCTACAATATCCGCAATCTCGTCGCCGACGGATGCGCGGAGGTCGCCAATGCCGGACTGAGCAATTTCGGCCGCAAGCTGGTTCGGGAAATGAACCGCATCGGGATGGTCGTTGATTGTTCGCATTCCGGCCGCCGCTCCACTCTGGAAGCGATGGAGATCAGCGATCGGCCATCGATCTTCTCGCACTCGGGGGTCTACAATCTCGTTCCCCACATCCGGAACATCCACGACGATCAGATCCGTGCCTGCGCCGCCAAGGGCGGCGTCATCGGCGTTGTCGGCATCGGCGCGTTCCTCGGCGATATGGAGGCCGGCACGGAAAGCTGGTTCCGCCATATCGACTATCTTGTGTCGATGGTCGGACCCGACCATGTCGGTCTTGCGACGGACAATGTGGCATCGCCTGAGATGCGGGCGGCGATCGCCAGGGACGCATATCAAAAATATGGCATAATCCCGTGGCCCGAGCCCGAAATCGGTTGGCCGAATCCAACCGGAACGCAGCTTCCCAGCGGCAGCGCCGGCATTCAGCCGGAGCAATTATCCGAACTCGTGGAAATGATGCTCGGGCACGGTTACCCGGCGTCTGCGGTCACCGGCATTCTCGGCGCCAATTTTCGCCGCGTTTATGCTGCGGTGGAATGACGATGGCGCCCGATCATCAGGCGGCGGAGGCCGGATCGACCGACGTCATGGATGTTCAGGCGGAGTTTAGCATCGAAATCGATGCGCCCTGTTCCGTCGTCTGGGAAAAGGTCGTTAATCTCGCAGATCGGCCGACCCTCAAGTCCTTCTCGCCCCTCACCGGGAACTGGCCCTCCGAAACCGCCTCCGCCCTCGTTGTCATGGACAAGGGCACAGATATGATCCGCACCGAAACGGTCGTGAAGATGGTTCCGGGCGAACGCTTCCTGCTCAAGGTCGAAGCGCCCGATTCGGGAATATTGGCTTGGTTGGACCATAGGATTCGAAGTTCCGCCCGAGGATCCGAACTAACCATGAGCGTCATCGTATCGGTCAAGGCTCCAGACGCGAGCATAGACCGCGAAGCCTATATCGCGGCTACCATCGATGCTCTGGAACAGACCCTCACAGGCTATCGCGCGAAGGTAGCCGAGCGGATTTGATCACTTCACGAAAGCGCGTTCACCACACTTCAAAGGAACCGAATGTCCACCCACGCTTCCCGATCGCCAGACCTTCAAAGCTACTGGATGCCATTCACGGCAAATCGCCAGTTCAAGGCCGCCCCCCGCCAGCTCGTGAGCGCGCAGGGTATGCATTTCACATCCGATGACGGGCGGAAGGTTCTGGATGGCACTGCCGGACTTTGGTGCGTCAACGCCGGACATGGCCGCGAAACGATCGCATCGGCTGTCGAGCGCCAGCTGATGACGCTGGACTATGCCCCATCCTTCCAGATGGGACATCCGCTCGCTTTCGAATTCGCCGAGCGGCTGGCCGCACTTGCTCCGGGAGGACCCGGCGCCGGGCTCGACCGGATATTCTTCACCGGCTCGGGCTCGGAATCCGTCGACACCGCGCTGAAGATCGCGCTCGCCTATCAGAGGGCGATCGGCCAGGGAACACGCACCCGCCTGATCGGGCGCGAGCGGGGTTATCATGGTGTCGGCTTCGGCGGGATCACCGTGGGCGGGCTCGTCAACAATCGACGGGCGTTCCCGCAGCTTCCTGGGGCAGACCATCTGCGCCACACCCACGATCCTGCGCGCAACGCGTTCAGCCGGGGGCAGCCCGAGCACGGCCGCGAGCTGGCCGACGATCTGGAGCGGCTGGTCGGGCTTCATGGCGCCGAGACGATCGCCGCCGTTATCGTCGAACCCGTTGCCGGGTCCACCGGTGTTCTGATTCCGCCGAAAGGCTATCTCCAGCGCCTGCGCTCGATTTGCGATCGCCACGGCATTCTCCTCATCTTCGATGAAGTGATAACCGGATTCGGGCGGCTGGGGACGCCGTTCGCGGCGGATTACTTCGGGGTGGTTCCGGACATCATCACGGCCGCCAAGGGGCTGACCAATGGCGCCCTTCCAATGGGAGCCGTCTTTGTCCGACGGTCGGTTCACGACGCTATGATGAACGGGCCACAGGACCAGATTGAACTGTTTCACGGTTACACCTATTCCGGCCACCCCGCGGCCTGCGCGGCAGGCCTCGCGACGCTCGATATCTATCGATCGGAAGAACTGCTCACCCGCGCCGCAGCTGGCGCGGATCATTGGCACGATACCCTCCACAGCCTGCGCGGCGCGCCACATGTCGTCGACATTCGCACGATCGGGTTCGTGGCCGGAATCGAGATCGCATCCCGTCCCGGGGCGCCGGGAGCCCGCGCTTACGACATATTCGTCGATTGCTTCGAGCGCGGACTCCTGATCCGCGTGACCGGCGATATCATCGCCCTGTCACCACCCCTCATCGCTGAACAGGACCATATCGAGCAAATGGTTGAGGTCGTCAGCGAGGCGCTCAGTCGCGTTGCATGACGGGGCCCGCTCTTTCGTCCACCTGACGACGCTGCTCCGTCGAACCGGCCCGTCAAAGACTCTTGAGGAACGTCAAGATCTCGCTGTTTACCCGATCCGCGGCTTCATGTTGTAGCCAGTGGCCCGCATTCTCGATCTTGATCGCGTCCAAAAGTCCGGGCTGCCCTTTGCGAAGATCATCGAGCGAGGGCGCCCCGGGATGGAAGAACTGGCAGAGACCATCGGCTTCGCCCCAGATATAGAGGCTTGGCTGATAGATCGGCGCATCCTTGAAAGCCGGTGTCAGGTCGAAGGTCTTCGGCAACGCCCGGTAATAGTTGAGCCCTCCGCGAAAGCCGGTTCTTTCAAACGATCGTATCGTATGAGCCACATATTCTGGGTCCGCCCACGCCGGCACCGCAATAGGCGACGGGCGCAGCATATTTTTTGCGGGATCGACCGGGTCCCACCTCGTCCCGGATCGCGGGCTTGCCGATAGCCAGTACAAGATGCTCGGGATTGTCCGCGATGCGGGCTCGAACTGCCGTTCTGCGCCGGGCGCTAACATATCCAGAGCATAATATCGCTCGCCCAAGCCCTGAGAGCGCAGAAGGTCCCAATAGTTCACACTGCCTCGCGGCGCATAAGGGATGCTGAGACTGACCAGCGCGCTGAAACGATCTGGGCGCAGCAATGCCGCGCGTTGGGCATGATCCGCGCCCCAGTCGTGCCCGACGACAGCGGCAGTTTGGATTTCGAGCGCGTCGAGAATGCCGACCAGGTCGCCAACGATATGGAGGGAGGTATAAAGGTCCGCATCAGCCGGCGCATAGCTCTCGCCATAGCCGCGCATATCGAGAGCGATGGCACGATAGCCTGCCCCCGCGACGGCGTCCATCTGACTGCGCCAAGTCTCCGCCGTATCGGGGAAGCCGTGGCAAAACAGGACTGCCGGGCCACGGCCCTGTTCGACGACACGGAACATGTGCGCATTGGCCTCTACCATCGACCCGCGCAGGGGGGCGAAATTCTTGGCGGCTGCATCCGGCACCGCAGCAAGGGCGGGCGCGAGCGCCGCGCCCAATCCGAATGCGGCCATGCCGCCGATGAAGCCGCGCCGCGAAGGCGACACGCTCTCCCCGGCAAGCAAGGGCGGGCTCTGCATGGGAGATGGCGCCATCGGATTTCCTTTTGTTTTCATGCGGTCATTTGTTCTGAAGCACGTTTTCAGCACCTCGGCCTTGGAGGACATTGCCACCCCCCGTCACGATACGGTAGCAGCAGAAGCTGGGATGCTTTGTTGCTTGTTTGGGAACACCGATGGATATTGAAGCGTTGCGCACCTTCGTGGAGGTTGCGGACGCCGGGGGGGTTACTGCTGCCGCCCGGCGGCTCGGCGTTGCCAAGTCGATCGTCAGCCGGAGGCTTGCACGCCTCGAAGAAGATCTGGGTGTCCAGCTGCTCGCGCGGAGCACCCGCGGCGCAGCGCTTACAGAGGCCGGGGAAACGTTCCGCGATCACGCAGCACGCATCTGTGCCGAGCTTGACGTTGCCAGGGAAACGATCATGCCCGCGGGCGAATTGCGTGGCCGTCTTCGTGTGGCCGCGCCCCTGTCATTCGGGCCGACCCATATCGCTCCGGTCCTTGCGGAGTTGGCGGCGCGCCATCCCCAACTTCATGTGCACGCCTGCTACAGCGACCGCTTCGTGGATATCATCGCCGAGGGTTATGATTGCGCAATCCGATTTGGCCATCTGCAGGATTCGAACCTGGTCGCAAGGCGCGTCGGGCCGCTCTTCGGCAAACTCGTGGCCAGCCCCCTTTACATCGAAACCCACGGCGCGCCGGATACACCCCAGCAAATTCTTGGCCATGAGGCGTTGCTGCAAGGGACCGAAAGCTGGCAGTTCATGGATGGCGAAAAGGTCGTTACCATCCGCGCCCAAGGGCGATTCAAGGGTGATAACGGGACGGCGCTCGTCTCCGCGGCTCTGGCGGGACTGGGCATAGGCTATCTTCCCGACGGGCTGATCAACGAACATATCGCGTCGGGTGCCCTTGTCCCGATCATGACCCGCTATCCTATCCGGCCAGCGGGGATATTCGTCGTGCGCCCACCGGGACAAAATCCCGCGCGCAAGGTGCGGCTGCTCACCGAAATGCTGATCGAGTGCTTCGAGGATGCAACCGGACCGGCCGCGGGATAGAACTGGCTTTGCGCCGGACCAAACCTTGTCTCCGCGCGTTCGAAAACGAATAAAAAAGACTGCCCGAAGCCATGCGGACCAGCCGCATCCATTGGCCTCGACCCGTAAGCGTTATGGATCAGCGTCCGGGCTGATCGAGGAAAACATGAAGCGAGCGAATGAGCCCCGCCTCGATATGCGCGACATCGAGCCCACTCACAGCCACGGAGCCGTCCCGCGACCGGCCCTGCCATTGCAGGCGACCGACGCCATTGTGTCCCTGTGCCGGGCGGACGGCTTTGAAAGCGAAATCGGGGGGAAGCTGCGAAAGCAAGTCGGTGACCGCCTGAGAGATGGCCTCATGGCCATGCGCTGACTGATCCGGCTCATACAAGGTGGCATCTTCAGCGTAGATTTCGCGGATCGCCAGGATTCGGCGAGAGGCATCCCGCTCCCCGAACACGCGCGAGAGATTTGCCATCATGATGTTTTCGAAATCGGGTGCTGCCGCGGGCGGCGGCACCGCTGGAGACACGGAATTATCGAGGGGGGTGTCGATGCCCTCGACAATATCCGCGATCTGCTTTTTTGCATTCGCGAGGGCCAGATCGCGTACTTCGGGCCCATAGCCGATCTTTTCGGCATGAACAAAGGCGACCTCGGAAATGCCGATGAAGCCGAGCAACTGTCGGAGATAGGGCTCCTGGAAATCAATCGCGCACGCTGGCCCTTCCGAATAGACGCCGCCTCTGGGTTCGATCACGATGGCGCGCTTACCCTCGACCAGCCCCTGCGCCCCGCTATCGCCGTACGCAAAGGTGACGCGCGGCCTCAGGACATGATCGAACCAGGCGCGCAGAGACGTCGGTATGCTGAAATTGTACATCGGCGCGCCGATCACGATCAAATCGGCTTGCCGCAGTTCAGCGATCAACTCGTCCGACATAGCCCGCGTGGCGCGCTCTGCCGCCGTATTGGCCACGCCCCGGACACCTGCAACGCTCTCGGCAACCAGATGCGGTATCGGATTGTTGCCGACATCGCGGAATGTGACCGTCGCATCGGGATAAGCCTCGACCAGGCATTTTACGGCATGATCGACCAGGAGCCGCGATACCGATATTTCCCCCGAGATGCTGCTGTTCACTACGAGAATATGGCGCACGCTGATCTCCCTTTGCTGTCGGGTCTCGGGTATCAGGGCAGACTAAGCGCCAATAGTGTCAGTGTGCGGCTTGCTGTGTAGCCGAAAGCGGAACAAGCCGGAGATTTAACGCGATGTCCGCGCCCCTAGATTGGGGATCGTTCGACGATGGTTTGCTGTCGTAAGCTTCACCACCGTCGTCCTCAACTCGCCAACAGGCGTACGCGGTCACCCACTAGCGCCGAGACGACAATGCGGTCTCCCGTCACCGGCGATTTCGCGCGCTCGCAAATCCGCGGTCGCTGGCGATGAACCGCTCGATGATGGGGGGAGCAATGCGTTCCGGCGATAGGGGTTCAGCTAGTCCTGTTTCCCGCGCATGAACGGCCGCATAATCCGACAATTCGCGGAAGAGCCGCCCCGTCAGTTCGATCGTGAGTTTGACGGGTTTTTCTTCGGCGACCGGTCCCAGCCTGAGCTTGGTCATCTTACCCCTCCTTCCTGCGGATCGATAATGAGATCGCGCGCCACGATGACGCGCAGCACAAACCCGGGCCGGATCATGATCGTCGGCGGGATGCCGAGCTGCCGCTCCACAAGCTGTCGGCCCGTCTCGTTGAGGCTGTCCTGCGCCCCGCTCCGCACCGCCCGAACGAGGCGTTCTTCATCGCTCGCACCGAGCTCGGCCCCGACGCCCATCAGGGTCGAGACGAGCGCGGCCTTCAGCATATGGCCCCAATGATAATCAGTCCGGTCGGCGAGCCCGGCCACGCCGGCCGCGTCGGCGCCGGGCAGGCGATCGAGAGCGATCGAGCGGCCGCCCGGCAGGATCAGTCGGTCCCATGCGAGTAGCAAACGACTCTGCCCGTCAGCGATCTCGCTGTAATAGTCGCCGATCAGCCGGGCGCCCTGCGGAATGAGCAGGATGCGACCGGTAGGGCTGTCATAGACATTCTGTGTCACTTGCGCCGAGATTTGTCCCGGCAGGTCGGACCGGATGCCGGTAATCAGCGCGGCCGGGATCACAGCGCCAGCCTGGATGACATAGGGCGAGGAGGGCGCGACCACCCGCGCCGCGCTCTCCATCGGCCGCACGCCACCACCGCTGAGGAAGTCTTTTCGCTTGTCGGCGGCAGCTTGAGCGACTTGCGGATTGCCGGGCGCAGCCGGCAGTACCGCATCCCCAAGGAGCGGCGACGGCGAAGGGACGGATGATGCTGCGCCGAGGAATATCTGGCTGGCACGGGCGCTGTCGCCTTCTTGTGCGGCCCGTGCACGGGCCTGCTCGGTCGTCGCGAGGCGCGGGTCGGCTGGCTGCGCGCCGATCGCGGCCATGGCGACAGTCTCGACTTCCTCGTGCGCGGCAAGGATAGGCCGCTCGAGATCGCCTGGGAGCGGTTCGCCAAGTTTCGGGACCTTGTCATAGTCGCCGGGCGCACCGGTCACGAGCTCGGACCTGTTCGCCCGGTCGCTCTTGTAGAGATTGTCGGCAGTCTTCGGCGTCACCGGCTGGAACGCGAAAAGCAGCGTGCCGCCGATCGCCAAACCAGCCGCACCACCCAGACTTGCAAGCGCTTTGCGCGAAAGTCGCATCACCTTGGGCGGTTCGGCGCCCAGCCGCAAAGGTTCACCCCCTGCGGGAGGGAGCGCGGCGGGTTCAGCCGCAATCTCGTCCTCGCGTTCGGGCGCACTCACGAGTTACCCCGATCGCGTCCGACGCGTTCGATCACCACCTTGCGCGCGGCGCGGCCGGCACCCATGCGAAGCTCGCCGCGCGCGAACAGCCGGTCGACGGTCATGAAGCGCCCCTGGACACGGTAGTTGAGAAGCTCGGCCTCGCCCTTCGCGCCTGTGGCAAAGAGCGGCGGCATCTCGCCCGTCGCGATATCCTCGCCGAACTCGATGAAGAGCTGCCGCCCGTCGTCGAAGACCCGCACCGGCCGCCAGTCGGGTTTGTCGCCCGACAGGCGATAGCGGAAATTGAGCGCGGTAAGATCGACACCGGCCGCGATCGGCGTAACCCGTGCGCGCTCCGCCGCCTCGGCCCGAAGCGCTATCAGCTCCGCTTCCGGATAAGACCAGGATACCGAGGCCATATAGGTCGCGGGTGTCGCGCGCAGCTCGATATGATAAGTCCGCCTGCTCGTGTTGATGACGATATTCGTCATGATATCGGGCCGCGTCGGCTTCACGAGGATATGCACCCGGCGGCCTGCGCCGCTACCACTCACCGTATCGCCGATGATCCAGCGGACCGTATCGCCGGCAGCGACCGGCCCCGGCCCCACCAGCTCCTCGCCCTCCTGCAGCACGATATCGGTGACCTGGCCCGGCGATGCATAGACCTGGTACAGCGCACCCTCGGCCCAGGCATATTTCTGAATCGCATTGAGGAAGGTCGCGCGATCGGGCTGCACGCGCGCGGCGTCATTGGCACGCCCGACATTCTGCCTGGGATCGCGGGTTTCGGCAGCGTTCAAGGGCGACATCACCGCGAATGCGGCGGCGCCAGCGAGCAGGGGAATTCGGAAAGTGGCGTTCATTGGCTGAGCTCCTTTGACCATGAAATAGCGGATACGAAGACGCCGAGCGGATTGCGGCGGAGCGCGTCGGGGGTGCGTGGCGGCACATGGGTGACGGTGAGAATGGCCGACCAGCGCGAGGTCTCGATCAGGCGGCCGTCCTGATAGCGGCGCTCGGTCCAGGCGATGCGAAAGCTGTCCTTCGAGGCGCGGATCACGCTCGAGACATCGACCGCGACCTGGACTTTCCCGACCTCTGCGAAGGGGTCGTTGTTTCGCGCATGATCGTTGAGCGCCTGCGCGCCCGCTGCGGTGGTGAAGTCATAGGCCGAGAGCCAGTCCTTGCGCAGCACGACCGGATCAGCGGGAATCGAGCGGACATGCTCGATGAAGCGGGCAAGGTGGAACGTGGTCTGCGGGTCGGTCGGCTGATAATCTTCGTCCGCTGGCGCGACGGCGCGGGCCTCGCCAAGCTGGTCGACCTCGACCACCCAGGGCGTGATCGTGCCGCGGGCCGAATGCCAGATAAGGCCGCACGCGAGCCCCCCCGAAAGCAGAAGCGAACCGAAGAAGGCGAGCCGCCAGTTCTTCGCCTGCACCCGCGCCGACCCGATGCGGTCGTCCCAGACCTGGGCCGCGCGCTGATAAGGCGTGACCGGCTCGGGCGCGCGGCCATAATGGTTCGTGGGTCTCTTGAACATGATCAGTCCTTTTCGCTGATGTCGGGAACCGAGCCGCCGCCATGGCTGTCGCCGCCCTTGAGAGTGTGGGCGCCGATGGTGGCGCCCTGCGTCATCATCTGCCGGCGGCGCATCGCGGCCGCCCAAGCAGGCGGGCTGTCTGCAGGCCGCGCGGCCGCAGGGCGTTCGGCGGCCCCGTCCTTCCCGGCCTCGAAGTTCGCTCGCAGCTTTTCCGCGGCGCGGCGGAGCGGCGATGCGGCGCCGCTCGCGGCATTCCGCGCGACATTGGCGAGACCGGAACCGACCGCTTCCGCACCGCTCTTCCCGGCTGCTCCCGCGGAATAGGCGGCCGAGGCGCCGCCGGCACCGCGCGCGCCAGCTGCGGCAGCGCCGCGCGCTGCGGTCACCGCCGCTCCCCCCGCGAGCGTCGCACCGGCTGCACCGGCGGCCAAGGTCGCGCCCGCCGCGACCGTGGTCCCTGCGGCGGCGCCGGCTCCGAGCTGCGGCCCGCCCGCGACGATGCCATTGGCGACGCTGGGTCCGAAAATGCCGAGACCGAGAAGCGTCAGCGCCCCGAGCGCGATCGCCATCGCCTGCTCGATATCGGGTTCAGGACCGATGCCGGCATCGAGGAAGCGGTCGAACAAGGTCGTCCCGATGCCGGTGATGACCGCGAGCACCAAAACTTTGATGCCTGAGGAAATGATATGGCCAAGCACGCGCTCGGCCATAAACGCCGTCCGCCCGAAGAAGGCGAAGGGGATGAGGACGAAGCCCGCGAGCGTCACGAGCTTGAATTCCCGCTCGACAGGCGCCCCGCCGGACGGGGACAGGCCGCAATCACCGCGCGCGAAGCCGCGGCCCGAGCGAAGCGTGGGGACCCTTCACGGGTTGATTGAGGGAGGCCTGGCCTTGGCCAAGGGATTAGCGGCAATCGAGAGCGGGAATGGGCCGATCCCATGCGGCAGAGCCCCACCCCCGCCCCGCCACTCCGCTTCGCCGCCGCGTCCCGGCCCCATCGCTGACACTTTCCGTCCCCGACGCGCCGGTCTTCTTGCGCGCGAAAGCATGGCGTACTGGTCGTCCTGTTCCGATCCCTGAAAGAAAAGCACGGCAATGCGGGCCCGGAAGCTTACGACGTCCGCGGCAGCAAAAAAGGGCGGCCCGTCGGACCGCCCCTTTGTAGTTTGAAGCGATCGGCTCCGCCCTGAGGCGGAGCCGGGGAACCCGTCAGGCCGGCGGGTTCCAGATGATGACCTTCTTCATCGGGTCGTCGCCGGGTGCGTTGGCGACGTTGCCGTAGATGGTCCCGAATTCGGGAGCGGACATCGTCACCGACACATATTCGGCACCGTTGCTCTGCGAGAAGCGCTTCCAGCCTGCGCCGAGTTCGAAGCCATTCTTGCGGCTGAGGATGCGATAGTCGGGCTCGTTTTCCTTGGTCTTGCGACCATTGGGCACGATCAAGATCGGCGCGGTGACGTTGAGGGTGGCCAGCGTGCCTTCGAAGCTGCCGTCGGCCTTGACGTTGAGGTTTGCGATGGTGGGCATGAACTTTCTCCTTCGGTTGCTCGGGGACTTTCCCGATGGCGCCGGAAGAAGGGACCGCGAGCTGCCGTCACCGAGCGGCAGCGAGGGCGAACCCCGCATGGGGTTGACGGCCCGAGGCGAGCCGGGCCCGCAGAAGGGCGACAGGAAGGGAAAGGCCATGAGCGACCGTGGCAAGTGGCCCACGTCCATCCCGCGGTCAGGGACGACCGCGATAACGCGCCTCCCCCACCGCCGCGCCTAAAACGTGCCCGGTCAGTCGCAGCGATGCGAACCCCAATATCTGTCCCATCGCGCCGCAAGACCGCTACGGACCATGGCGCAGGAGATATCACCCGAGCGGGGCGATGTGCAGAAGGCGGCGGTTCGGCTGCCGCCGGCCCCGCCGCGTGATACACAGCGCATAGCCGGTCCGCGAACAAGGATGTGGCCGGTTCGGTTCCGTCCTTGGAGCTCACCGAGCAATCCAACCAGATGATCGCGCGCCGCAAGCGCATCGGCGGACGGACAGGGATGGCCCGGACTGCAACTGCCGTCCATTTCGCGCGCCGCGACGCCCGAGAGACGGACGTGCGGCCCTTCGGCGCACCAGATCGGACCGTCGCCGTCCCAGACCGCGACCGGCGTGCAGGTGAAGGATTGGCCGGCGGGAACAACGAAGGCGAGCAGAAACAGGCTGATCATTTCTCCGCCCTAATATGGACCCCGGCGCGATACAAACCAGATGATCCATGACAGCGGCAAAAGGGCGCGAAGCTCCGAAAGGAAGCGCGCTCTTGGCAAGGCCGCGGCCGGGCGGCGTGCGCGCGGGCCTGTGGGCCAGCCGCCGCCCGGCAAGGATGACGAGCCAAGCGTGCCGCTCGGCCCCACGACAGACGCGGACCCTGGCGCCGCCTGCCGGCGCCAGCGCACGCTCAATCGAGCCGCGCTCGATCATGCCGCGGCCAGCCCGGTCCTAGCGCTTGTGACGGACAAGATGTCCCGACTGGCCGCAAAGTCCGCATGGCCCTCGCAGTCGTTCAAATCCGGCGGTGCCGCTTGCCGAACTCGCTGCAACGCTCGCGAGTGCAGGCGAGGAGAGCTCGAGCCGGTCTGCGATGCATTCGTCGCACAAAGGCGTGCCGTCCATGCGGCGGACAAGCGCCTCGACGCGCTCTGAGATGGAAGGACTTCTGGTCATTTGGGGAGCAGTATACGCGAACTCGGATTGGGGAAAGCCGCGTCGGCGCTGTCGCGGTTTGCCAATCGCGGACCGGCCGTTTTAGTCCCGAAAAGCAAAAACCGGCTCCGCGAGTTTGCCGCGACGAGCGGTGCAGGAAGATCGTTTCGGTACGAGCGATTGACGCGTGACGCGTCAGGCCGCTCGTGCCAATGCGAGCCCATGCAGATACTTCTCGTGCCCGGCTTCATGCTCGATGCAGAAATGTGGTCCGACGTCCGTCCTGCGCTTGCGCGCTTCGGCCATCTTGTCGATGTCGACACCGCGCGGGACATCTCCATCGGTGCAATGGCCGAACGAGCGACTGGGTCGCTGACCGGTCCGGCCATCGTCATCGGATTTTCGATGGGCGGCTATGTGGCGCGAGAAATCACCTATCGAGCGCCCGACCGCATCCGCGGCCTGGCCTTGGTAGCGACCTCCTCGCGAAGCAACACGCCGCAGCCAGCAACTCCCGTCGGCAGAACCGGCTTTCGCGAGCTCAGCCGGAGCGCCGTCGTAAGGTCGCTCCACCCCGATCATCGCAGCGATGAATTGATCGCTCGCGTACAGCGCATGAGCAGCAGGCTGGGAGGCGAGGTCTTCGAGCGCCAATCCCGGCTTCGGCGCGACGATGATACCGAGCGGCTCCGGGAGATAGCCTGCCCGACGTTGGTCGTTGCCGCCGCGCAGGATGAACTTCGATCCATCGAGGAGAGCCGGACTTTGCACGACCAGATTCCGGGCTCGGCGATGACTATCATCGAGCAGTCGGGTCATTTGATCCCGCTCGAGCAACCCGCGAGGCTGATCTCCGCCTTTTCGGCGGCATTCGAGGAGTTGCTTTCACCCGGCAATTGAACCGCGGCTCCTCTGCAGCTGGCGGCCGATTCGATCACCACAAGTCCGGCTTGGCAACCATCAGCCAGAACACCGCGGTCAGGCCGAGAAAGGCCGGCCACCCGAGCGCGAACCAAAGACGCATCGTCCGTTCATAGTCCGGCCCGAGCGCGCCGCGCTTCGCGAACGCGGCGGCGGCCAGTCGCTGTGCCTTGATCTGCAACCGGACCACCGGGACCCAGCAAGCGAAAGCCAAGGCGTAGAGCCCGTAGGTCACTATCAGCCACGAACTGTCCAAAGGATGGCCCGTCAGATGGACGAGCCACAGGCCGCTGGCGGGCTGCACGATCCCACTGGCGCCCGTGAAGATCCAGTCCGCACGCACGACCATGGCACCCACCCTAGCAATCGTCGCGGGATCGCGGCTGAGGTGCGCGTTCCAGAAATACCACGCTGTGCCCGCGCCGAAGCCGAACAGGATGGTGCTGCTGATGATGTGCAACGTCTTGGCGATCAAATAGCTGTCCATCAGCGTCTGTTTCCCACGATGCCATGGACAGCGACCAGCAGCAGGATCGGGATGTTCTTGATCAGTGGCCCCAGCGGATCGAACCACAGCTGCGGCAAGCCGATCCCGATGACGAGCGTGTAGCCGGCAACGACGGCGAGTTGGATCGGAGTGCTCCAACGAGCATCCCTGTCGAGGAAAATCAGCATGGCAACCCCGATGTCGGCGAAGCTGCCGCCCAGCCGCAGCGGATCTTCCCAGCCCGGCGGCAGGCCGAATGCATCGCCGAGAGCATGGGTGGCGGCAGCACCATGGAAGAAACCCAACCATGCCGATACGAGCCAGAGCAGGACAAGCACGGCGCGGATCGCGGGGGCGAGGAAAAACAGCCTTGCGTGCCAACGGTCCTGCACTTCGGCGGGACGAGTGCGCAGCACATCGTCGAGACTGCGCGGTGCAAAGCCGATGGCGCTGACATATTCCTCGCTGTCGCCGAAATTGCCCGCGATCATCTGCTTGAGACTGTTGGTCGATATGGGGCCGTCCCCGGCGATGTCCCCGACCCGCGCCAGAAGAAACATGACCGGCATCGGGACGGTCATGAAACGCGCAGGTCCGAACCCCAGCCAGGCACGATATCGCGCCAGAAGATCGCGCAGATCGAGCGTGTCGGGACCCACGGGTTCGAGCGTCTTTCCGAAGAAGCGAGAATCCTCGCAAATCAGCGCGACACTGCACGCAAGGTCTCGCGCGTGAATGGGCGTAAAGGTAAAGTCGCCCTTTCCGGGCAAGGGGATGAGAAACGGCAGCCCTGCCAGGCCGCGCATCAGCGAAGTGCCGCCATAGCTGCCGTCGCCATAGACCAGCGACGGGCGCAGGATCGTCCAGGCGACCTCGGACGCACGAAGGACTTCCTCTCCCGCGAGCTTGGTCTCGGCATAATCGGTGCCGGCATCGGGACGGGCGCTGATCGCGGAGATGAGAAGGACGTGTTTGACCCCCGCCAGGTTTGCCGCGGCATATAGGGCCCTGGGCATCAGCGTGTGAACGGCCTCCATTTCAGCGCCGCGCAGATTGCCGGCCGCATTGACGATGCAATCGATGCCAGCAAGGCGTGAATGCCAAGCCCTCGGGTCCGTCTCCCTGGCAAGATTGAGCGCCAGCACTTGGACCTGCGGAAAAGCCGCCGCGAGGCTGTCGGGCTTGCGAACAACGGCCGTAACCTCATGTCCGGCAGCCAGTAGCTCAACCAGTATGTGCCGGCCGATAAAACCGCCTGCCCCCAAAAGCATAACATGCATTCACGACCCCCTCGAGCGGCGGCACGCTAGCTCTTCCGGGCCGGCAAGTCAGCCGTAAGAATCGATTTGGAGCGGGTGATTTTCTTGAGATGGGAGCCATGTCCGCCCAGCGCCCTGTTTCCGCCGACTTCGCTGCATCGGTGCGAACGGGTACAACGCCGTTGAACCTGTCCGTCAGCGGACTGTAGTTTTGTATCGCAATTGGACGAAGTGAACATTCGAAGCTAGCGGAGGCGGGATGGCGGGTAAGGGAGCGTCTGCATCCCAGCGCGAAATAAACCATCTGGGTCAAGTGTTACTGCTGGTGGAAATGCGGCAAAACACACGCCTGCGGACGTGGCAAAATAAGGTGGGCTGGTGACCGGGAACCAAAAGGTCTCCCGCGGATTCTCCGACCATGCGGCGACCCCGGCACATTCCGACGATCGCACCGCAGATGCGGAGGTGGCAATGCGAACTAGATTTCTGCTGCTGGCACCGGTGCTAGCATTGATCGCGGGGTGCAGCGAAAAGATCGAAGCTCAGGAGAATATTTCCGAGCCAAGCAAAATTGGCGAACCGCCCGAGCAAACGGACACGGCTGCCGAGGTTTCAGAGGAGCAAGAAACTGACCTCAAACTTCGCTCGCCGGTGGGTCTCGATTGAAGGATTGGCCCCGTCGGCGAGGGCCGACGGGACGCAAGTTCGATTAGCCGTTCAGGCGATCCTTGACGGCCTTGGCGGGACCGAAGGTCAGCTTTTTCGCCGCTTTGATCTGGATCGTTTCGCCGGTCGAAGGGTTGCGGCCTTCGCGTGCGGGAGTTGCCTTGACCTTGAACTTTCCAAACCCGTTGACCGAAACTTCGTCCCCCTTGGCGGCCGCATCGGTGATCGCCGCAAAAACAGCGTCCACCGCCTTTTTGGCATCGGCCTTGCTCAAGCCAAGCGATGCGGCAACGCTATCCGACAGTTCGGCGTGGTTCATACGTATCTCCATTTAGTCAGCCGGGACAATTCCAAGCCGGATTGCCGGTATAGCGATTGCTCGGAAATTCACCATATTCGGAACGCGATCGCCGTCGGCATTTCCCCTCGATAGCACATAGTCAAATCTGGCCGGCCAGGCCGCTTTTGGGGATAAAGCAGGGAATGCAGACATCCGTCGCATAGTTTTAACGCGGACTACGTGCTTCTCTCGGCGCTTAGTGATATGCTCCAGAATTGATTTTCATCAGTTGGCGCAACGACGAGAACTCGGGGCGGCAGGCTAGGGTCAGCGGGCCCTGGAACATCCTGCCCAACGAAATACTATGGAGTGCGGCCCCGCGAAACTAGCTGCGCGCGCCTCAGTGTCTCCCGCTCCATAAATGCCACGTCCTCTTCATAGGCCGTGCCTAACTCCCAACCGGCGTCGAGCGCCAGCCGGGGATTCTCGTAGCGGAAAGAATGAGACGAAAGGTTCGCCTGCTCCTCCACCTTCCAAGTAACCTCAACGATGGTTTCACCGCTTCGCGTCCTCGTCGCCAGCATGTTGGCCACCTCGCCCTTGCGCGGTCCGCCGGGGACGTCGATCGGCATCCGCGTACGCGCAGCCTCGCGATTCCATACGCGAGACGCTGGGAAAATGAGTTTGGAAGTTTCCTGTCTCATACCCAGCATATCGTCATGCCTCGACAGCGGTTCAAGGGCAGGACCAAGGGTCGACATAGAGTCTTTGAACGCGACCGCTTCAAGGAAGTTTCGGCTGCTCTCAAAGCATAGCCAGCAAAGCCAATTTCGTACCGGGAGACGCGAACAAAGCCGGCCGATTGTCGAACCGCAGGTTTAGAGAACGTGCTCGCAAACGCAGACGGCGCTGTCCCTGTCTCTCCCGTCCCGCGGATATTGCAGATCCCCGCAGTGCGATTGCAATAAGTGAGTCACTTTGAATCTCGAACATCCAGGTTTATCGGCGAATGTGATTTTATGTTCTTTCCACTTATTCACTCTGGCGGTCACCATCGCTGCTGTTTATAGCGATCAAACCGAATCCCGCTGAAAGTAGTTCTCGCGCTATGCCGCTCCTGATTGCCGCCTGCTCAAATCGCAAGCGTGTCTTGCCCGGAATGCGGGCAGCCGACCTTGCGGGCGGTTCGATCGAGGCCGTGGGACGGGATTGGATGGCGCGTATCACCTCGCTGCCACGCACGCCCGCGAGCGATCTTTATTGTGGTCGCAGCGTCCGGAGTGCCGAGGAAGCCGCCAAATTGCTGGGCGCCGACCTACTCTTCACGTCGGCGGGACTGGGCTGGGTACGCGCTGACACGCCAATCCCGGCCTATGGCATGTCGGTGGTCGAGGGCGGCGACAATGTCCTTGCGCGGATCGAAGGCGGTGCGGGTGCGCGCGACTGGTGGACCTGGCTCGGTGCCCACTCGCGCTTTGCCACTCCCCTCGCCGAGGCGCTCGCCGTTTCGGCGGGTCTTGTTGTGGTCGCGCTGCCGCGCGCGTATCTCGAGATGATCGAGGAGGAGTTGCTCGCGCTTCCTGTTGATCAGCGCGATCATCTGCGCATCGTCCAGCGTCCGGGCCGGCTGCTCGCGTCGTTGCTGCCCTGGACCTTGCTTTATGACGACCGGCTCGGAGGCGGCGCGGGCCACGCGGGAACACGCTCCGATTTTGTCGCGCGCGCGGCCTTCCATTTTGCCGCCGAGATTTATCCGGGATGCGAGACGGCGGACGCTGCCGGCCATGCCGCCGCAGTCGAGCGGGCACTGGCGCACTGGCAGGCGTCGCCCATCAACAGCGGCGCGCGGCGCAGCGATGCCGAGATCCGCGCAATCGTGACCCAGATCTGGGACCGCGCCGGCGGCAAGACATCCCAGATGCTGCGCATCTTCCGCGATGAACTCGGCGTCGCGTGCGAACAGGGCCGGTTTGCACGGCTGGTGCGCGACATGCGTACCGAACGGGAGGCGGGATAATGACCGACGCGATTAAAATGGTGCAGGTGCGCGCAACGCGTGCGGTCCAGGGCGACGGTGTCGCCGTCTACAGCTTCTTCCTGCGCGGCGCCGACATCGCCCGGATCGCCGATATTTCGCGGCTCGAACGCAACAATGGCGAGCTCAAGGGCTTCCAGCGCCCCGAGATCAAGCGCCACGTCAAAGAGATTGTCGATTTCCTCGACGCCGGCCCCGCGCTGTTCCCGAACGCGATCATTCTCGCGCTCGCCCCCGACGTCAGCTTCCAACTCAACGGCGGCAAGCCGCCCAGGGATTGCGCGGACCTGAGCCAGGGCGGCGTTCTCAAGCTCCCGATCTTGCCCGAGGGCGACCGGGTGGCGTGGATCGTCGACGGGCAGCAGCGCTCGCTCGCGCTCGCGCAGGCGAAGAGCAAGGATATCGTCGTGCCGGTCGTCGGCTTCGAGAGTCGCGACCTGCGCACGCTGCGCGAGCAGTTCATCCTCGTGAATAAGGTGCGCGGCCTGTCGGCGCGACTGATCGACGAATTGCTGCCCGAGGTGGGTGTCGTCCTGCCGCGCGACCTCGCCGCGCGAAAATTGCCGAGCGCGCTGTGCAGCGAACTGGCCGAAGACCCGAAGTCGCCCTTCTACGGATTGCTGCGCCGCCCCTCGGTCAAAGGCGAAGGCGGCGTTATCACCGATTCGGCGCTGACCAAGGCGATCGCCGGCAGCCTCAAGGACGCGTCGGGGGCGCTCGGCCAGCATAAAGGCAATGGCACCTCGGGCGACACGAACGCGATGTATCGCGCGCTCGTCCAATATTGGTCGGCGGTGCGCGACGCCTTCCCCGACGCCTGGGGCAAGCCGCCCGAGGATAGCCGGCTGATGCATTCGGCGGGCATCCGGACCGTCGGCGCGCTGATGGACCAAATCATGATCCGCGCCGACGGCATGAGCGACCCGGGCGCCGAAGTGCGCGCCTCGCTCGAACGCATCGCCCCCTATTGCCGCTGGATCGAGGGTGAATGGGACGAACTGGGCTGGGCGTGGAACGAGGTCATGTCGACCCCGCAGCATATCACGCGCCTGCGCGACCATCTGATGTTGCTCGACCGCCGCCTGTCGCGGATCAGCAAATGAGGTTCATTTACGCCGACAGCCTCGACGTCGTCGATCCGGGCTATGATTTCGTCAAGGACAGCAATTCTTTGGGGCGCAAGCCCTATTGGGACGACCTCTATCCGCACGAGATTCTCGACCGCGCACCGTACAAGGGCATGCTCATCTCGCGCGCGATCGTCGGGGGGCACGCCGTCGGCGGCAAATATAGCGAAGCCCAGGCGATGAGGCTCCGCCGCGTCGGCGCGCGCGCGTTCCTGCGCCTCGATCGCGACGGGCTGCGTGACCTGCCGATCTTCGGCGATTGCGGCGCGTTCAGCTATCACAAAGAAGCGCTGCCGCCCTATTCGTCCGAGGATACTGCCGCTTTTTACGACGATGTCGGCTTCACCCACGGCTGCTCGGTCGACCATATCATTTTCGAAAATGACGAGAGCGTCAGCGGCTTGAACGGCGGCTCGCCTGAATCGCGCGAGCGCTATGACATAACGCTCGCCAATGCAGAGACATTTCTACGCGCGACCGCGCCGATGCGCGCGCGCTTCACCCCGCTAGGGGTGATCCAGGGGTGGTCGCCGCCGAGCATGGCCGAGGCCGCGCGCCGTCTCGTGGCGATGGGCTATGATTATCTCGCGGTCGGCGGCACCGTGCCGTTGAAAACGCCGCAACTTCGCGCGTGCGTCGCCGCGATCCGCGACGCGATCCCCGCAGCGACCCGCCTCCATGTACTGGGGTTCGCGCGCGCCGACGAGATCGCGAGTTTCACCAACTTCGCGATCACCAGTTTCGACACCGCCTCGCCGATGATCCGCGCGTTCAAGGATGCCGCCAAAAATTACTATCTGCCGAATGGCGACGGGAGCCTGCGCTATTATACCGCGATCCGGGTGCCACAGGCGCTCGAGAATAATCGCCTGATGGGACTCGTCAAACAGGGTGCGCTGCGCCAAGAAGAACTGGTCGCGCTTGAAAAGGCAGCGCTCGGCGCGCTGCGCCGCTACGATAAGAACGACGCCGATCTGAACGAGACGCTCGACGCGGTGCTGGCCTATTCGGTCCCAGCGACGCTTGGGGCACCGATCGAGCGCCTGCCCGGCTCGAAGAGCGTCGGCACCTTGCGCGAGCGCTATTATCGGACCTTGGCCGAACGCCCGTGGACCCAATGCCGCTGCAAGATCTGCCGGACGGCGTCGATCGAGGTAATTATTTTCCGCGCGAGCAACCGCAACAAGCGGCGCGGCATGCATAATATGACGGTCTTCGACGGTCTCGTCGATGGCCTCGAACTGAAAGGAAACCAAGATGTCGATCCTACGCTTTTCGGCGATCCGAGCCCGCCAGAGCGAGCGGCATCAAGTCCTCTCATTTGCAGCGCGCGCCTCTGACGTCCTGCGCTTCGCCTCGATCGACCGCGTCGCTCGTGACGCCCAAGGGGTGCTCACCGGATTCCAGCGCCCGCAGGTCGCGGGGCATATTCGCGAGATTCGCGACTATCTCGAAACCGAGGATGCGATCCTTCCCAATCCGCTCGTCATCGCGTTCACAAGGAATTTGACGATCGAAGATATGGACGAGAACGGCCGCTGCACGATCGCGATCGACGTCGAAGGCGGACCGCCCGGTTTGGTCGTCGACGGCCAGCAGCGGCTCTCGGCGCTGATGCAGGTTGAACGCGATTTCGAGGTCTTCGTCTCGGCGGTGGCGTGCGAGGACGAGGCTGAACTGCGCCGCCAATTTGTGCTCATCAACAGCACCAAGCCGCTGCCCAAGTCGCTGATTTACGAACTGTTACCGCAGGTCGAGGGGCTGCCGCACCGCCTCGCCGAGCGCTCCTTCGCCGCCGAACTGACCGCCGCGCTCAACTATGATCCCTGGTCGCCATTCCGCGGGCTTATTCACCAGCACACCAATCCCGTGGGCATCATTCGCGATACCGCGATTCAACGCGTGATCATGAACAGCGTCAACGATGGTGCGATGCGGACGTTGCTGCGCCGCGCCGATGGCCGCGACGCCTGCCTCGTCCTCATCGCAGACTATTATCAAGCGGTCCGCAACGTGTTTGCCACCGACTGGAAGGGCCATAATCCGAAGACATCGCGCCTCGTTCACGGCGCCGGCATCATGGCGCTCGGCTATGTGATGGAAGTGTTGTTCGATCTCGACGATGCGCGCACGCGCGACGATTTCGAACTGGGCCTTGAGTGCCTGCGCGGCAAAACCGCCTGGACGTCAGGCGAATGGGCCTTTGCCGACGGCGATCGCCGGAACTGGCGCGCGGTCCAGAATGTCAATCGCGACGTCGTGCTGCTTGCCCAATATCTGATCGATATCGTCCGCGCTGATATTCGCGCGCGGCGTGCCGAGAAAGCCGAACCGACGCCGATGCTACAGACGATGGAGGGATAGGCCATGGCCTATGCGGTCAAGGAATTGTTCAAGACGCTGCAGGGCGAAGGCGGACAGGCCGGGCGCGCGGCGGTCTTTTGCCGTTTCGCGGGCTGCAATCTCTGGTCGGGGCGCGAGGCCGACCGGGCCACGGCGGTCTGCACCTTTTGCGATACCGATTTCGTCGGCATGGACGGCGAAGGCGGCGGACGGTTCGCGACGACGGACGATCTGGCGCGGGCGATCCTTGCTGCCTGGTCGTCGGACGCCCGCCCCGCGCTCGTCGTGTTCACCGGCGGCGAACCGCTGCTCCAACTCGACGCCGCGCTCGTCGCTGCGCTCAAGGACGCGGGTTTCGATATCGCCATCGAATCCAACGGTACACTCGTCGCGCCCGCGGGTATCGACTGGATATGCGTCAGCCCCAAATCGACCGCCCCACTCGCGCAACAGACGGGCAGCGAACTCAAACTCGTCTATCCGCAGGCCGATGCGCCGCCCGAGCGTTTCGCGGGGCTTGATTTCGAGCATTTCTGGCTCCAGCCCATGGATGGCCCCGAGCGTGAGGCCAACACGCGGGCCGCCGTCGCTTATTGTCTCGCCAATCCGGGCTGGAGGCTCAGTCTCCAGACCCACAAGATGATCGGAATAGCCTGATGTTTGAGCTATCCAAACAATTCCGCTTCGACGCCGCGCATACGCTCCAGCGCGCGATCGAAACCGAATCGAGCCGGCGCATCCACGGCCATTCATACCGCGCCGAAGTGACGGTGCGCGGCACGCCCGATCCGGCGAGCGGGATGATTGTCGATCTTGGCGTGCTCGAGGCCGCGCTGTTCGACGCGCACGAAGCACTCGATCATCGTTTTCTCGACGAGATCAACGATTTGGGGCCTGCGACGATGGAAAATCTCTGTTTGTGGATCTGGCGCCGCCTCGAACCCGCGGTCGGCAATCTCGCGCGTGTCACCGTCTTTCGCGACAGCAGCGGCGAGACCTGCGTCTATCACGGTCCGGAGGTGACGGCATGAACGACACGGGCGCATTGGTATTGCTTTCGGGCGGTCAGGATTCGGCGACTTGCCTCGCCTGGGCACTCGACCGCTTCGAGACCGTCGAGACGCTCGCCTTCGATTATGGCCAGCGGCATCATGTCGAACTCGCGTGCCGATGCGAGATTCTCGCGCGCATCGGGGGCATCAAGCCCGCTTGGGGGGGACGTATCGGCGCGGATCATAGCCTCGGCCTCGAAACGCTCGGTGCGGTGTCGGACACCGCCCTCACCCGCGATGTCGCGATCGCCATGGACGAGAACGGCCTGCCGAACACCTTTGTCCCCGGCCGCAATATTCTCTTCCTGACCTTCGCCGCCGCGCTCGCCTACCGGCGCGGGCTCCGGCACATCGTCGGCGGGATGTGCGAGACCGATTTCTCGGGCTATCCCGACTGCCGCGACGACGCGATCAAGGCGCTGCAGGTCGCGCTCAACATCGGCATGGCGCAGAAATTTGTCCTTCACACCCCGCTGATGTGGCTCGACAAGGCGGCGACCTGGGGGCTCGCCGAGACGCTTGGCGGCGACGAATTGGTCGATCTCATCGTCGAGCAAAGCCACACCTGCTACACCGGCGATCGGACGACGCGTCATCCATGGGGCTATGGCTGTGCCACCTGCCCCGCCTGCGACATTCGCGCGCGGGGTTATGACGCCTATCGCGAGGGAGCAAAATGACGGACATCGGGGAGCAAATGGCGGACCAGACGCCGACCGGCGACGATGCAAAAACCGAAATTAAGACCAAGGCGAACTTGCGCTGGCCAAGCGCGCTCTGGCTTTCGGCACGCGATGCCGACGTCGATTTTTATCCCCGCCTGAACCGCGAGCGGCCGATCTGGCGCTATCGCGTCAAGCAATCCTGCCAAAAGCTGCTACTACGCTTTCCCGAAAGCTGGCGTCCGCATCTATGGGCCCGAGGATGGGCCGAGCCCAAGCAATATAAACAGTCGGTCGTCAGCCTCAAATCGGATGCACTGCTGCGCGAACTTCCCAAGGCGATGGAAGGTTGGACGACCCCTTTTGGCGCCGAGGGTATAGATCCGCTCGAGGAAACGAAAGCGATCCTCGAAGAATTGGTCAAGCCGGGCAAGCGCACGGAGACCGAGATCGCCGCGCTACGCCTAAAAGCAGAGGCGGCCCTCGCGCTGCCTACCACGAAAGCGCCAACGATCGACGACGCCATCGATCTCGCCAAGATGTCATTTAGCGAGGTCAAGGAGCAGACTGAATATCAAGATCAGAAGGCGACACGTTTGCTCACGGTAACGACCTTTTTGAGTGCGCTTTCGGGCGCCCTCTTTGCCGCGTTCAGTACCGCCTATCCGCTCAAGATGCTCGCCATTTTGAGCGGTGGATGGAGGTTCGCGTTGCTCTTCGCCTATTTGAGCTTCCTAGTCTTTGTGATCGCCGCGATCGGCGGTGCGCTGATAACCTTTCACGCGACACGCACTCGATTCAAATATTCTAAGGAAGCGACCGCCGCACGGCAGAAGGGACACACGCGCTCTTTCCTCTTCTACCGCGAAATCATCGCGGTTTCGCCGCAAGGCTGGGCGGATTCCTTTATCAAAAAAGCAGACGGTAAGACGATCCTGCATGCCGATCTCAAGGAAAAATACTTCAAGAACCAGGTGATCGAAACCTATTTGATCGCTGCCAAGGCGGCCGACAAGCTTCGCTATCTCGGCCCCGCCCAAAGTCTGCTTGCCTGGGCGCTGCGGTCGTTACTGCTGTTCGTCATCCTGATCGCCGCGATTCAGGCGTTTTTGCCCAGACAGGTGCAGCCGGCGAGCGATGTCCGGCTCATCGCTCCAGCCGCACCGGTTCCCATCACGATCGGCACGCCTATCGACATAAGGCTCCCCGCGCGGCCTCCTCATCCGGCAGAGAAGAAGGTTGCTGGAGCGAAATGAATAACTTGGCAGCAAAAGGCGCGAGCACGATCTTCGTCGATGCCGACAACACGCTTTGGGATACCGACGCCGTCTTTGCGGGCGCCCAGGTCAACCTGCTTACAGCGGTCGAGCATGTCGTTGGGCGGCGTTTCGACGGGGAAGATCGACTGGAGTTCGTCCGCGCCGCCGACCAAGTCATCGCGGAGCGCCATCATGCTGGTCTTCGTTACCCGCCGCGCCTGTTGATCGCCTCGCTCGCTGCGGCTTTGGTCGGCGAGGATGTCGATCGTGCGGCACGCCGCGCGCTTACCGGGACGCTCGGACCTTCACTGGCCGAAGCCGCCATATCCGAGATCGAACAAGCCTATTTTGCGGACCTTGGCGCCCCTCCGCAACTGCGCCCCGGCGTCGAAGCGGGTCTCCGCAGACTGATCGCCGAGGGCGCAACCGTCCTCATCATTTCGGAAGGAGACGCGGCCAAGGTCGAACGCAATGCCGAGCGGCTGGGTCTTCGTGGACATTTCACGCGCATCGTCGAGGGTGTAAAACGGCCCGATCTCTACCGGCGCATTTTGCGGCTGACCGGAACGCCGCCCACAGCCTTCATGATCGGCGACCAGCTCGACCGCGACATCGCTCCTGCCAAGACAGCGGGCCTTCGCACTATCTATTACCCGGGCGGGTTTCAGCCGCGCTGGACACCCGAGGTCGAAGCGATCCGGCCCGACCATATCATCACGAATTTCAGCGAGGTTCCCGCAATCGTGCGCCTCGCTATAGCGCACCGAGCGCGGGGAGGCGTCAGGTCCGCGACCACATGAGGTTCCAGGCACCGTCGGCTTGGACCAGCCGGCATTCAATGGGGCGCGGCAACGAGGGATCATCGAGGATAACGGCAAGATAGCGCCGATTGGCCTTGGTTTGCCGTTTCCACGCCGCGCCGATTTCGGCGTTGCCGCGATAGATGCGATAATCGGGCGCGGCCTCGGGGCCGCCCACGACGGACTCGAAGCGGACCGCAAGAACCGCCAGAAAGGTCTCGATGGTGCCGTGAAAGCCTGAGCCCTCCGCCTCGAATATGCCAATCAATGCCATAACCTGTCTCCGCTTGGCGGGAAGCGGCCGGTCCGCCCCGCGACGCGGCGCCGGACAGGGGCGCGCGGGAGCCATCACCGCGGCAGCGGGGAACCGGAATTTTGCTCCGCGAGGAGCTGAAGGCGGGGAAAATTCCGGTTGATGGCACCGGAAGCCGCGCCCCTAGGCGCCAGATCGCGCGAGGGGCGGATCGCTCGCGCAACGGAGCGATGGTGAGATGGTGAAACCAGGCAAGGAAAGGGCGGCGCTCCGGGGAGGAACGCCGCCCTAGGATGTCGAACCGGCGATCACTCGGCCGCCGCGACTTCGGCGGTCGCGGCGATCGCGGTGCGCGCGCTATCGATCAGCGCCTGTGCCTCGTCGTCGTCGGTGTCGCCGTAGCCGGCCTTGTCGAGGACATAGCCCGCGGTGTTCCGAATGCCGGGACCGGTATTGTTGACGCGCCCGCCGATCATCGC
This sequence comes from Sphingopyxis sp. JAI108, assembly GCF_013410105.1. Lineage (GTDB taxonomy): Bacteria > Pseudomonadota > Alphaproteobacteria > Sphingomonadales > Sphingomonadaceae > Sphingopyxis > Sphingopyxis chilensis. The sequence goes on along the minus strand of NZ_JACCCJ010000001.1, from coordinate 225,684 downwards.
GGTACCGTTCCACTGCGGTCCCTTTTGCCAGTCGACCGATCCGATCGCGCGCTCGAGCTGTTCGCTCCAGTCGTCGCCCTCGATCCGGATGACCGCCGCCGCAATCAGGCCCAGCGCCTGCCAGCCAATTCCGAAGGCCGCGACATAACCGTCGTCGAGCAGCTCGCCCTCGGCATTCTTCACCCCGTCGCGCAGCGCGCCCGCCGAGATTTCGCCGTCGATGACATCCTGCCAGCGCGGGAACGCATCGACGATGACCTCCCAGGCTTCGACAACCTTCTGCGCCACCGTCATCACCTCGGCATCGTCGGGATCGGCGTTTTCGATCGCAAGCATGTCGGGATGCGTCTTGAGCCCCTTGACCGTCGTCTCGAGCACCGCCGCGAGAAGCGTTTGCGTGACTTCGACGAGGGTGTTCATCGAGATCACCGCCGGCGACTTCGCCGCGAGCGAATTGCTCTTGAGGTTCACGCGATTGCCGCCATCGAACAGCGCCGATTCCTTCATCACGCGGTTCGCGACGACGACGACGGGGTTCCGGCTTTCGTAGCTAAGGCCGAGGGTCTTGCTGACGATCTTCGCATTGAGGTTGAGGTCGGAGAAGAGCTGACGCACCCGCTTGACGCTGTCGAACGGCAGCAGGATGACGGGCACTTCTTCGGTTGCGAGCGATTTGCGCTGGCGAAAGGCCTCGGCGAGGGCCGCCTGCCGGTGCTGGCCGTCGGCCGGAAACAGCAGGACCTGGTCCTCGATCACCAGTTCGCCGACATCGCCATCCTCATCGCCGGCCTTGAACTTATAGTCGGTGCCTTCGACCAGATGCTCGCCATCGACCGGAACGAGGATCAACGTCAGCGCCGAGAAAAAGGGATGATAGTCGGGCTTCAGAAGATAGGGGACCATATCGTTCATCACGCGCGATTTGGTCAGGTCGCGTTGCGCGCTATGACCTTCAAAAATTTCGTCCCACATGGAATCCGCGGGCGGCTTGATGACGTTGCTGATCGCGGCGAGTTTCATCTTTCCGGACCAGTAAGGAGTGCCAAAGAACGAGCCTTTGACCGCTTTAATCAAATGTGCCATATATTTAACTCTCTGTGATTGAGGGAAGGAGCAGGCGCGCGGCTAACGCACCTGCTCCGGTTAATGGTTGTACCGACCCGTCTTAATCATCCGAGCGGGTATCTGGCGGGAAGTCAGATACCCGCTCCTACTGTTGTTATCCTACCCATCCCTTTCGTGTCCTTCTTGGCTCCGCCGGCGGAGAGATACCATCGACGTGGTTGGCGATTAACATGGCCCAATCTGGCACGCAATGATTTTCTGAGAGATATACCGAATTTTTCTAGAGATATCTTTTCAGAGCCCAGAGGTTGGCACCGAAGCCATACAGATATCTGCCGCGCCGTTTGCGACGCTTTGTTCCGGCGAAGGTGACACGGCGCGTAGCAATCGACCTTTGCGCGCGCATAGAATGCCCGGTTTCGGGCTCAGTGCGACGCTGTCTTTGAACCGCCTCGATGGGGTACGAAGAAGACGCCTTGCTCCGACGCAATGCGAATAGCAGTTTTCCCGAATGCGCTTCACGGCCGACTACGCCTTAGATGATGGCACTCCGACGTCCGCTTTCGGGTGTCGCGCGGTGGTGACCTGATCGGTCGAAATGAGGCGCATAGCTGTCAGGCAAACGCGAATGGAGGAGCCCTCCATTGGGTCGCGCTGCGCTCCTTTCGGAATTCAGCATCGTTGTCAGAGGAACTTCGGTTGCCGTGACGGAATTTCTGACTTTGATGCGCCAGGGCAACATATTGTATCCATCGCAACCAGAATCCCGCGAATGACGCCTGACACCGGCATGATCAAGAATGTTCATCGGATGTCATTCGAGGCCCCGTGGAGCCCGACCTGTTGCTTCAGCAACCATTCATGGCAATTTACGTTTATTGCACATATTTCACTTATTGCGTTTGCCGTTCTGGCTCTATATAGGGCCGGCCCCGGCAGCGAGGAGAATGATATGAGCGATCAGGAGCTTTCCCAGCGGCCCCCTACAGATACAGAAGTGCGACAGGCATCGGAGGCCGCGCGGGCGCTCGCCAAGGCACTCACCCCCAAGGGCCTTCCCTTCTCCGTGCAGCGAAACGGCAGTCGGACCGAGGTGGACTTGTCACCGGCTCTCGGACAGCTGGTTCTCGATGTGCTGACGCATGTGGCCCGCGGCGAAATGGTGACCTTCGTTCCCTACGGAGCGGAACTGACGACGAAGGAAGCGGCCGACCTATTGAATGTGTCGCGCCCCTTCCTGGTGTCGATGCTGAGTGACGGGAAGATTCCGTTCCACAAGGTCGGATCGCATCGACGGGTGCGGGCGAGTGACGTGCTCGCGTTTCGAGCGCAGCGCGATGCGGAGCGAAGCGGTGCGCTCGCCGATCTCCAGCGCCTCGGCCAGGAGTTCGACGCGGATTGAGGTGCATAGCCGACCGTTTCGTCGTCGTTCTCGACGCGAATGTGCTTTACCCGTTCAGGGTAAGGGACGCCCTGCTTCGGTTTGCCGAGGCGGGGCTATTCCGCGCGCGCTGGTCGCCCACGATCCTCGACGAATGGCGCCGCAACCTCATCGCCCATAGGCCGGGTTATGAGGCCAGCATCGAAGCCCAGATCGCCGCGATGCGGGTCGCCTTTCCCGAAGGGTGCGTGACCGGCGGCGCAGATCTAATCGACAGCCTGGGCCTCCCCGATCCCGACGATCGCCATGTGCTGGCGACCGCCATCCGCGCAGGTGCCGAACATATCGTGACGGAGAATCTGAAAGATTTTCCAGATGCGAAGCTCGAACCATATGGGATCAGCGCGGTTTCCGCCGACGATTTCCTTGCCAGCACTTTTGAGCTTTATCCCACCGAAGCCTTGGCAGCGCTCGCAGCTATGCGGCGCTGCTACACACGGCCGCCCTTCACTCCGAGCGAGTTCATCTTCGACCTGCAGAAAAAGGGGCTGCCCAAGCTCGCTTCGATGCTGCGCGAGAATATCGACCTTCTTTAAGCAATTTCGCCGGACTCTTAAGAGGGCATTCAACGCGCCTCATCCAATCAAGCTCCGAATGTCCGCATCGATGCAAAGCTGCCGCCAACTACATCCAAATCCGGTTCCATCTCCGCTTCCAGCTTACGCCACGCGGTCTAGGATAGTCGAAAGAAGCCACGCGGAGGTCGGTAATGAAACGGCATCTTATCCTGCTTATGGGGATTCAACTTGCGGCGTGCGGCCAAGGCGAGCCGCGGAGCAAACAATATTTCGAGGCAAATATAGAGGATGCGCGCATGGTCGCGGCCGCCTGCGCCAACGGGTCGCAGACGGGCGCCGAGTGCGCGAATGCCGATGTGGCGATCCAGACAGTCGAAGGTCGGGAACGGTTCGAGCGATTCCGGGGAAAGAGATAGAACCCGGAAGCCACTATGCGCCAGCGCGAGCTTCCAGTTCCGCGATGCGTTCCGAGCAAATAGCGTGCACCGCCCGGCCAAGCTCTTCGACACGTCCCGCCAGCCAGATCAAATCTTCCTCGCTGATCCGGTAATGCTTCGAATAGCGCGCCTTCACATACGCTTCCTTGAGCTTCTCGAACCTCGATCGGTCCGCCTTCAGCTCACGCGGCCACGCATCGACGAGACGCATATCGATCCTCTCGGCCTGTGTGCGGAGGAAACCTAGATTGTGAACATGCGGCGTGTAGAAGGTGCACACCAGCAAAACGCAGTGATACAAGCGTTCGACCGCCTGATGAGTGTCGAAGGCCGCATCTTTGAAATGGCCTTGCTCGCGATAATATTGCGCCCCTCCGAAGCGCTTCATTGCCGCCGGAAACCACTCGTCGAAATATTCCCGCGCCATTGCCAGCGCCTGCTCGGGCGTCTTCGGCTTCGGCTTGTGCAATTCCTTGTCGTCATATTCGTAGAGCGCGATCCCGTCGCGCGCGACGTCCATGAAGAAATAGCGCCCATGCGCGAGCCCGTCGTTCACCTCCTGCAGGGTGTGGACGATGAAGTTCACCGGCGTGTGCAGCGTCTTGTCGATTGCGAGTTCGCGGGTCAGCCGATCCTCGAGCTTCAGCCAATAGTCGACGCGCTCGGTCAGCCGCTTGTCATTGACGATGATGAGCAGATCGAAGTCCGAGCGATAGCCCTTGGCGGTATGCGGCTCATCGACCCAGCCGCCGCGCGCATAGCTGCCGTAGAGGATGATCTTGTCGATCCGGCCCTTCTTCTTCCAGCTCATGGTGCCGAGCGCGAGCGCATCCTCGAATTCTTCGAAGATGATCGCCTTCACGCGCTCGAGCTCGCGCTGCTTGTTCGCCGGGAGTTGATCGAGATCGGTACGCATCGTTCCTTCCTTCTGTGGTCACATGCTCGCCCGATGGCAAGCGCGGTCGGGTCCAGATCGACACCTCATGGCGCCTCGCGCACGCGAAAATCCCAGACCGGGATGCCGAACGCCCGCGCCTTGTCGACGAGATTGTCCTGGATGCCGGTGCCCGAAAAGACGATGAGCCCGGCAGGCATAGCATTGATCATGCGCTCGTTGCGCTTGAAGGGCGCGGCCTTCTTGTCGCGGTTCCAGTCGGGGCGGAATGCGACCTGCGGCACCTTGCGGGCATCGGCCCAGCAGGCGGCGGCGCGCTCGGCGCCGGTCGGGGTCGCGCCGTGTAGGAGGACCATGTCGGCATGGCGGGCATGCACCCGGTCGAGCGCCGACCAGATATGCTGATGATCGTTGCACGACGGGCCGCCCGAAAAAGCGATGCGCGTGCCCTCGGGGATCAGCGCCTTGGCCTTCTCCCGCAATCGGCGATCCATGAAGTCGCGGCTGTCGATCATCGCCGCGGTCATCGTCTGGTGGCGCACGCGCGAGCCGGTGCGCGGGACCCAGGGCTTGCGGGCATGGATGCGATATTGTTCGGCGGCGCATTCGCGGAAAAACTCCATCGCGTCGCGGCGCTCGATCAGCGTGATGCCTTCAGCAATCGCACGCTCGAGCTCGACCGAGCGGATTTCGCTGCCGTCCTGCGTGCGTTGGAGGTCGCGCTGCGCTGCCTCATTGCGGTCGAGTTCGCGCTCGATCCGTGTGCCCGCGCCGTGGAAGAGATTGACGACGCCCCAGAGCAGGTCTTCGAGGTCGGGTTCGATTCGCGTATCGATAAGGCACCCCGCCAGTGCGTCGAAGATGTCGGCGACGGCGCCGCTCGCGAGCCGGTCGCAAGGGAGCGGGCGGCCGTCGGGTTCGTCCTCGAAGGGCCGATAGCCGTAGAGCTGCATTTCCTGGAGGAGATAGGCGCTTGCGCCGGGCTGCGGCGGTTCGCTGCGTTCGGGAAGGTCGGACAGGTCGGTCATGTCGTTTCTCGCATTTGGGGCCGCGACTCTCGCGGCCTTCGCGGCGACGCCTTTGCGGCGGCGGGTGCGGGTTCGCATCGCGCGGGGCACCCGCGCGGCCGAAGCGCCAGCGAAGGAAGGCGGAGCGTGCGGCTATTTTGTTTCGCGATGCAAAGGGGCGCGAGCCCCGGCGGAAAATAGCCGCAGGCCAGAGCCATTGCGCGGCCCGCGCCCGCTGCCGCAGTCGCCCTCCAGCGAAGGCCGAGGCGCGGCCTCCCGAGAAAGGCCGATCGGGCGTCGCCCTTCCCGGATCGGCGCGATGCAATCCCAAGCGACGGAGCGACGCACTGCTGTCCGAAATGGCCATGGGTTTTTGGACATCGTGATGACGCGCTCGATGGCGACGACGCCATTCGCGGTCGCGATGCAGGAGGCGCCACGCCCGTTCGCGCCGGACGCGATCATGCTGCATCCAGCATACGCGCGTCATCGGCGACGTGCATCTGCGCGGCGATCGAAGCGGCAAGCTGCGAAGGACCCATCGCCAAGAGATCGCTGTTCAGATCGTCCAGCGCCGGATCGAGCGGCAGGATATCGATCCCCAGCGGCGCGGTTCGCTCGGCGAGGGTGGCGAATGCGGCGCGTCCAGCCTCATCGCGTTCGCGCGCGACATAGAGGCGGCGAAGCGGCGCGGGAAATTCGATCGCCGCGAGATGTGCCGCCGACAGTCCCGCGACGAGCGGCAGTGCAGGCGCGATCTCGCGCAAGGAGAGCATGGTTTCGATACCCTCACCGAACGCCATGACCTCGCCCGCGAGCCCGAAACGAACGCCATGGCCCAGGAGATATCCCATCGCGCGGCGCGGATAAGCCACGTCCGCCTTGGTCGATCGATCGGGATCGAGCCAAGTGCGATGGACGCCGCTGAGCGCGCCATCGAGATCGGTCACCGCGGCGACCATCGCCGGATAGGCCGGTTTGACCGACGGGCCATCCTCCTCGGATCGGCGATAATAGCAATGCGGGTGGCATCGCAGCGCGGGCCAATCGCCGCCGCGCCGAAGCGCACGACCCGCCAGATAGGCGCGCACCAGCGTCCCCGCGATCGGCTTCGAAGCCGCCCAAAGCCTTTCCGCGGCTTCTGCGCTGCCAGTGCGTGCGCGGCGCGGACGCGGGCGCAACCCCTGGGTCCCGGCATCGGATGAAGGCAGACTCAGGAAACGCCGCGCCTCGGCGAGCGTTTCGGCGAGGTTCGCATGCGCGCAGCGCGCGGCAATGATGTCGATGAGGTCGCCATGCTCGCCCGTCGCGGCATCGGTCCATTTGCCCGCCGCCCCGCGACCCTCGCCGCCGACGAGACGCACATAGAGGCTGCGCCCCGGCGCATTTTCGATATCGCCGACCATCCAATAATGGCCTTCGCGGCGACCGTTCGAGAGATAGTGGCGGCAAACCGCCTCGGCATTCTCACCGAGACGGCGCGCGAGTTCACGGATCGGACTTTCCATGGCGGGGCTCCTTCAGGCGGCCTTGCGATCGCAGGCCCGATTGATCGGGAACCGATCCACCAGCCGCGCGACCACATCGACGCCGACAGCCCCTGTCGGCACGTAGAGGTTGAGTTTCCACAGCATGACCTGCGAAATCAAGCCAAAGCGCCTCGGCCATGTGGGGCTAGCGACGGCGAAGCGGCGGCATTCGATCGGCGCCTCTTCTTCGCGGACGTCATCTGCCCATCGGCAGAAGCAGCGAGGATCGTGCATCACGATGCCATGAGCGGGCGATAGCCCGCATCCTCGTCCATTTCCTCGGCCCACAGCGCCATCTGGAAGTCGTCGAGGGTGACCCCGCATTGCTCGAGCATCCAGGCGGCGAGCAGCGGATGGTCCGCGACCGCTTCGGCGAATGCATCGCCTCGGCCGCGATCGCGGTCGAACCAGCCCCAGCGATCATCCGCCTCGATCGACGGATCGCGCTCGATCACGAGCTGCGACGCATCGAGTTCGAGCATCGCGGCGAGCAGCTTTTCGCAGTGCGTAACGTCGAGTGTTTCGCGGGGACCGTGCTGGCGTTGATAGCCGACCGACAGGTTGGTGCATTCGGGAACAAGCCCGGCATATTCATTGGTGTCGGTATAGACCCCCGTGTCGTCGGGCGCATATCGAAAGTCGCCGTTTAGTCCATTGAGCGCGGACGCGAGGCTGGCCGCGAATGCGTCGGAGCATGTCCGTCCGTAACTTTGATGGGTGATGACGTCGCCCAGGCCCGCACGGTCGAACGCGATGGCCGCTTCGATATCCTTGAGCAGTTCGGGCGTATGATGCTGGATCCAGCACGACCCGAGACAGCCTTCTTCCTCGCCGCGGTGGAAGAGGTAGAGGCCGGGACGCCGTGCGGCGATCATGCCCAGCATGATCCACAGACCCGCGCCGTCGTCGGCCCCGAGCGACATGCCGGCCTTTCCGCCGCACAGCTGCGCAATTCCATGCTCGTCGATACCCACCGACTGCGGTCCGCCCACCGCCGCGACGGTGTCGACATGGCAGCTCCACAGGGTGCGGGGCTGGTCGCCGATCATGAGCATCCGGTTGCCGAAGCCATCGGCGCGCATACCGGGGATCGGATCGAGATATTCGCGGCAGAAAGCGCGTTCGGTGGCGCTGTCATGCGGCCGCGCCCAGGAGAGGATTTCGAGGAGGCCGGAGCGGCCCGTCAGGTCATCGGTCATGATATCAGGCTCCTGCTGGATGAGCGGTTGCGGTCGCAGGCTGCGCCGCGACGAGGTGGAGAAGATCTTCGGACAAAGGAGGCCGGTCAGGGTGATCGCCAGACGAGGCGGCATCGCTTTCCGGATCACAGGCTGTGCCGTGCGGCGTCTCCGATTGCGGGCTCCCCGCGTCTTCGCGCTCGCGCTTCAGCCGCTCGTCGCGAGCGCGATTGCCGGCCGCCTGCCATTTGGCGACTTCGACCGCGATCGCCGCCATCTCGTCCCGGAACCGGTGCAGCGCGAGGACATGCGCATTGACGAGCGAGGGGTCATCATCGTCGAAAGGCTCGGGCAGATGGTCGTCGCAGAGCCATTCGCCATGATATTCGGTGAGGTCGTCCAAGTGGAACCAGTCGCCGCTGGCGTCGCATCGGCGGCAGCAGCCGCTGACCCACCATTCGCCGCGATCCTCGAGATAGACGGCGCCGAACGCTTCCACGTCTCTTTCGAGAACGTCATGCTCATCGTCATCGGCCAAGACCGTGACGAAGGTTTCGGCATTGCTGTAGGAACACTCATTATACGCGCAAAAGATCGTGCGATCGGTGAAGCAACCGTAGCACCACTCTTCCGACGATCCGTCGCTGTAATAGACGGTGTCATGCGCGGTGCTAGAATGGTCGCACCGCGGGCAATACCAGCATTGATCGCCGAGACCGTTGGTGTTCTCGGACGGGATATTGCCGCGTCCGATGATGAGATATTCGCCGTCGTCGGCGAGGTCACCGCCCGCATCGATATAGGGGACGACGAAGCTGTCGCCGTCGACGATGCGCCGTACGCGCGCACCATTGAGGCCGCCTTCCCTGTAGCCCGCCGCTTCTAGAAGCAGCTTGAGCCGCGACACGTCGCCATAGATGCTGGTGTGGATTTTGCGCTCCGGCCACACCACGCTGCGCGCCCGGGCATCCTCGCGGGCGCCGATATAGGCGAGCGCCGTGTCGGGACCGGCGTAGATCCGTGCCGGATGGCAAAAGCTTTCGAAGTCGCTCGCGTCATGCGCCATGCAGCTGCTGGGGCCGCCGACATAGACATCCTCGATTTCATCGGCGTCCTGAGTTATCTTGAGCGCGTCTTCCTGCAACTGGACCGAGAGCCGGGCGCACCAGCCTTCGATCGCATTGTTGTCGAGATCGTTTGAGAAGAAGCGATGGAGATAGCGGCCGGGCGACATGACGAGCTGCCGGTCGAGCTGCCCCTTGGCCGAGTTTTCGGTGAAGGCGATCTTGCCAGCCTGCTCGGTCGAGATATGGCAAAAATGCTCGTCGTGCTTCGCCTGGTACCAAGGCTCATCATGCCACGGGGTGGGCTCATAGCTACCGTCGGCAAAGCGCAGCTTCTCGCGAACCTGCCAATCGACGTCGCCGATATTGGCGCCGGCGAGCGCGACGCGGAGCCGCGCATCGGGCACGCGGAGCAGCAGTTGCTGCCGCGCCGCCTCGGCATCTTCGAAGGGGGGCCAGAGATATTGCTGATCTCCGGTCGGCGCGAAACAGAATTCAATGGTGATCGGCCGCCACTCGGTATCCGAGTGCGGACACAAGATTTGGAACTGTGCCATGGCATTCTCCATGACGGGCCGCCGCGAGACTCTCTCCCGGCTCTTGGGCCCGTCACGAAGGCGCCAGCCCCCCTCTTCCTCCCGGGGCCGCGCGCGGCGGTCCCGGCAGGCGGCGCGGCGCGTCAGCCGCGCCCCGAAAGCCTTTCGGCCGCGCGCCGGAGCTTTTGCTCCCCCAGCACGATCGACCCCGCACGCCGCGCCGCTTCGGCATAGGCCGAGAGCGGGTGGCTAGGCGTGAAGTGGAGGTCGCGCTCAATGGTGAGGCCGAACGGCAAGCGGACGGCTTCGAGTTCGGCGAGCGCGAAACTTCCGAGTTCGGGACAACCGAAGCCGAGATCGGCGAGGCCGAAGAAAATACCCTCTTCGTCGATCTCGGTCGCGAGCCAGGTCGCCGCGCCGACGGGGCTGAACAGGCGGACAATCGGTTTGGGGTCAGGTTCGCGCGCGCCGCGCGCGGCCGCATCGATCCGGGCAGCGAGATTGGCGCGAAGCTGCGCCTCCAGCTCGGGGGTCAAGAGTTGCATGACAGGTCTCCTTGGGCGGCAGCCAGCGAGCCTCTCTCGCCGCGCCCGGTCCGCCGCCCGGCGGCGAGCCATTCTCTTCCTCGCCGGTACCGGGCGCCGCGGCGGGCGCCGAAGGTGCGAGGCCGGGCGGCGGCAGGCCGCTGCAGGCGCCTGTCAGCCAGGCAGGCCGCCTGTTCTGTTCCGGTCACCCACTTGTCAAAATGTTCTTCCTATGTTCTCATGCGTGCATGGACAAAATCGATACCGCCCGAGTCGCCGAGACGATCCTTGCCGCCCCCGGCTGGGCGCGCGTCGGCATCACCGCGCCGACGAGCCATATCCGGGTCGAGGCAGCGTTCGAACTCGCCCGCGCGATCGCCGAGAGCATGCGCGCGGGTGCGGAGCCGGCGAGCCCCGACCAGCTCGGACTCTCCCTGTGACGTGGGTGGCTGGATAAAGGAGGGGCAGCCCCGCGCGACCCACATCTTCGAGGCGGCCGCCTGGTTGCGGGCGATCAAGCCGGTGTGCCGCTGCGGGCATAGCGCGACCTTCAATCCCTATGGAATCTGGTGGCGTTTCCAGTGCCGGATGTGGGACGATGATCTCACCAGGGCACGGCAGCGGTTCTGGTGCGTCCGCTGCGGCGCGAGGACGGGCAAGCGCGTTCGCCCGGTGCGGATCGAACTGGTCGACCCGCGCCCGGACGATATCGCCCTGCCGATGTGTCATCGAAAGCCGGGAGGGCCTCGTCGAAAGACGAGGCCTTTTTGTCTGTCCTACACTGCGTATCCCTGTCATGCCGTTCCGATGACACGCGACCCCAAATGGAAGCGCCGCGCTATCGTTCTTGAATTCTGGCTCCTGTCGGCGCTCGTTGCAGGCTCGTTCGTCGCCGGCATCATAGGGGCGATCCGATCGCTTGCCGGTAGCTGATCGCGTCCCTCCGGTGGCCGCTCGATTATGTGCCACGACCTCCGGCTGAATGACGTGTCAAACTGGGTGCAACTCTCGGGCCGCCAGGCTTTACGCCGGTTATCAGGCTGTTAGACTATGGCGGCCGATAGATTGCCGCGCCGAGGAAGCGAAGACAGCCGCCCGCCGCGCAATATCAGGACCCATCGGAGATTTGTCCAAGCTTCGCGCGCCCCGGAGAGGAACCGATGGCGTGCGATACCAAGGAGCGGACCGCGTGGCAGCCGGGTCGGGAACGCGCCAGCGGCCGATGATGACGACGTGAAGCATTATCATCTGACGGAGGAACTTGCCGAGGAAATTTCAGGCGCGGGAAGAGAAGATCAGCTTTTTGCGGCGCTCGCGAGAGCCGCGGATCGCATGGGCTTCGATCATTTCGCCCTCGCGTTCGACCGGCGCGGCGGCGAGGCGACGTCGATGCTCGTCCATAATTATCCCGACGCCTGGGCGAAGATCTACATCGGCCTCGACCTCGCCGCGACCGATCCGATCCGCCGCGCCGGCGAACGGACCATCACCGGCTTCGAATGGCGCGACGTCGGCCGCTATATCCCGCTGTCGCGCGGCGACCGGCAATTGCTCAGCGTCGCGCGCGCGAGCGGGGTCGCCGACGGCTTCACCGTCCCGCGCCACCTGCCCGGCGAAGCGACCGGAGCCTGCTCCTTCGCGGTCGGCCCGCGCGCCGACATGCCGTCCCATATGCTCAACGTCGCCGAAATCGTCGGCGCGATCGCGATCGCGAGGGCCCGCGCACTCATGGGCACACCCGCACCAAGACCGCAATCGGTCCTCACCGAGAGGCAGCGCGAATGCGTGCTCTGGTCGGCGCGCGGCAAGACCGCGGGCGAGATTGCGGCCATTCTCGGGATCAGCGAAGAGACGGTGGTGCGCCACCTCAAGATGGCGCGCGACCGCTACGCGGTCCACTGCCGATCGATGCTGATCCTATGTGCGCTGTTCGACGGCCTGATCGGCTTTTCGGACGTCTACGACTGGTGGCGACCCGACTGATCCGGCCCGCAAAACGCACAAGGCTTGCCCATAAATGGGGATGGTCGGCCCGCGAGATTGATGGTCTGAATCGAGCTTCCAGCAACCAAGGATGTCTCATGATCACCCAATCCACGCGGGCGCAAGCTGCGCCCGGCGACGCGGCGCTGCGCGCCATGTTCGCAGCCCGCAAGCAGGTCTTCATCGACCAGCTGAAATGGGATCTTCCCGCCCTCGATGGGCGCTTCGAGATCGACCAGTTCGACAATCCGGACGCCAGATATATGATCCTGCTCGACCCCGACGACCTTCGTCACCGGGCCTCGGCGCGGCTGCTGCCGACAACCGCTTCGCATCTTCTCGGCGATCTCTATCCGCATCTCTGCCCCGACGGCGCGCCCTCTGACGAGAGTATTTGGGAAATCAGCCGCTTCTGCCTCGACCCGGCGCAAACTGCAGCCGAGCGCCGCGATGCGCGCAACCAGCTCGTCACCGCGCTCGCGGACCATGCGCTTCACCATGGCATCAGCGAATATGTGGGCATCGCCGAGGTGGGCTGGTTCGCCAAGATCAGCCGCTTCGGCTGGTCCTGCCGCGCGCTCGGCCCCGCCGACCCCGACGGTGCGTGCCGGATCCTCGCCCTCGGCATCCGGATCGACGCGGATACGCTTGCCGGTTTGCAGCGCACCGGCACCTGGGCGCCGCTCGGGCTCAAGCTCGAAGGCGGGGAGCTGGCGCCATGAAAAACGACTTGAGCAACGCCGATCTTCCGGGCCTGCTAGTCGAGCAGCTCGCCCGCGAGGGCTATTGCATCCTGCAGGACGCGGCGATCGCGAGCGTGCGGGCGCTCGCGCGGGATCTCGATCCGGTCTTCGCCGAGACACCTTTTTGCGAGGGCGATTTCTATGGCCGCAAAACGAAAAGGTTCGGCAGCCTGCTCCGACGATCGCCGCACATGGCCGATCTGGTGCTCAACCCGGTCATCCTTCCTGCCGCCGAGACGATCCTCGGGACGGGATGCGACCGGATCCAGCTCAATCTGACGCAGGCCATCGAAATCCATCCCGGCGAAGTGCGGCAGTTCCCGCACCGCGACCAGGACATGTGGCGCGGCGCAAATGGGACCCAGGAATATCTCGTCAATATCCTCTGGCCGCTCACCCCGTTCACGAGGGACAACGGCGCCACGCGCATCTTCCCGGAAAGCCATGGCGCCGCAGGCATGGCGAAGACCGATCTCGGCCCGCCGATATATGCCGAATGCGAGCCCGGATCGGCGATCTGTTTCCTCGGGTCGACCGCGCACGCAGGCGGCGCGAACTTCAGCAACGAGGTCCGGCGCGGCGTCCTCGTGAGCTACAGTCTCGGCTGGCTGAAGCCCTATGAGAATCTGTGGCTCGCCTATCCGCCCGGGGTCGCGAGGCAATTTCCGCCCGAGCTCGCAGCGCTCGCGGGCTATGCGCAACACCGGCCCAATCTCGGCAATTATGAAGGCCAATGCCCGTCGATCCTGCTTCAGGACGATCCGCCCGGCCCCATCGGCGCGGTCGACGCGCTGCGCCCCGACCAGGCCGACGCCGTGGCCGAGTTCGCCGCCGCACAAAGGAACGGCCAATGAGCCCCGCGCATGTTTTCGAACCGACCTATAAGGCGATCAAGATCAGACTGATGGCCGGCGAATGGGCGAGCGGCACGCGCATCGAGGCCGCGCGCCTCGCCGACGAGCTTGGCGTCAGCGTCACCCCGGTGCGCGACAGCCTCTACCGTTTGAACGGGGAGCGCATGGTCGACTTCACGCCGGGCGAGGGATTTCATGTCCATCGCCTCACCGAAACCGAGTTTCGCGACCTGCTCGAGCTGCACCTGGTCCTGTTGCTCGCCGCGGTCGCCACGGCACCTCAAGGACCGGCGGCATCGGTGCCGGCCGACCAGCCCTATCCCGACCGGATCGCCGACCTGTTTCTCGCCATCGCCGAGCGTTCGTCGAACTGCGAGATTGTCGCGAGCATCGCGGCGATCGGCGATCGGCTTCAGCTCTCGCGGCATTTCGACGCCCTCGTCCTTGCCGATCTTGAGGCGGAGTATCGGATGCTCGAAACCGCGCTCACCGATGCCGAGCCGCAAGCCGAGGTCCGGAACCTGCTGCTCGGTTACCATGAAAGGCGCGCGCAGGAAGCGGCAGCTTATGCCCGCACGCTTGGCGGCCATCCCGGACGCGGGGCTTAAACCCAAAAGCGCAGCGAACGCTTTTGCTTGTCAGCAGCGCCTGAAATTGACATGATTCCAAGGCGCAGGAGCATCTCTGGCAACTCCGGCGCGAAATAATTCGCCAGTCATCAAACACGCCAGTCCCTGATCGGACCGGCGGCCCAACCGGACCATGGATCCGCGCAAGCGGCCAGACGGCGGCAGAGCACTGGGAGACGGGTGTCCGGCACACGCCGGCCGCACCCGCTCGTGCCGTCCGGGACTGCCGCCTTGTCTTCCTGTTCCTGCCGCGACCGTGCGCCGCCGCGTCACCCCTTCTCACCCTCTTCGGCCTGTCATGTGCATCCGCGAGACCGGCCGCCGATCTGCGAGCAGCGGCCAGAAGCGGAGCAGGATCTCGAAGCGGCCTTTCGCGCGCATCGCGCATCGCTCTTTCATTTCCTGCGCCGCAAGGCGGGCGCCGAGGAAGCGCCCGATCTTGTGCAGGAAGTCTTTGCGCGCGCAGCGGGCAGCGCGCAACGCCACCAGCTCGCCAATCCGGGCGGGTTCCTGCGCCGTATCGCCCAGAATCTTCTCATCGACCGCTCCCGACGCCAGAAATCGGCGCGCGCGGTCTTCTTCCCGCTTCGCGAAGAGAGCGATGCCGTGACTCCCGCCGCGCAGGAATGGAATCTCGAAGCTGCCGACCTGCTGCGGCTTTACGAGGCCGCTGTCGACGCCATGCCGCCGAAGACGCGCCGCGTCTTCCTGATGCACCGGGTGGACGAGCTCTCCTATCGCGAGATACATGAGGCGCTCGGCATCAGCATCGCGACGGTGGAATATCATATGATGAAGGCACTCAGTCAGATCTCGAAGGCGGTGGATGGCAGTCGATGACCAGGACGAGCGGCGACGATTATTCGCTCGACGAGGTCGCTAGGGCGTGGCTGATCAAGATGCGCGGCGAGGAAGCTGACGCGCTGCGCGGCGAGTTTGACGCGTGGCTGCTCGCATCGACCGAACATCGCGAGGCGTATCGCCGCGCCGAGCAGCGAATGGCGGCGCTAGCCATCCTCAAGACGTCGGAACGCCACGGGTCGGCGCATGCTGAGGAACGGCGGGGCCGAATAAGCAGATGGCTGCCTTGGGGGGCCGCCGCGACGGCGCTGGCTCTTTTGATTGTCGCGGTGGGGGCCGGCGGCGCGTCCCTTCCCGGCCAGCCGGGCGGCGCCCCGGCCGCATTTGCCGCCGAACCGCTCGAAACGAGGCGCGGCGAGATTCGTACCTTCCGCCTTGGCGATGGATCGAGAGCGACGCTCGACACCGACAGCCGGCTGGACGTCGCGTTCGGAAAGACCAGTCGGAGCGTGCGCCTGGTCAGGGGCCGCGTACGCCTTTCGGTCGCGCGACAGCCTGTCCCCCTGAAAATCGCGGCCAGCGGCGCGGTGACAACCGCAAACGATGCCGAAATCGATCTCAGCCTCGATGAGACGGGGACCGTTGTCGCGGCGCTGCGGCGCGGCGAGGCGGAGGTGCGCGCCGACGCGAACGCTGGCGGAGCGACGCCAATTCGAGAAGGAAAGATTTTGGCCTATCGGCCTGACGGCACGCT
The DNA here is from genome assembly GCF_013410105.1 of Sphingopyxis sp. JAI108. Taxonomy (GTDB): domain Bacteria; phylum Pseudomonadota; class Alphaproteobacteria; order Sphingomonadales; family Sphingomonadaceae; genus Sphingopyxis; species Sphingopyxis chilensis. The sequence continues at coordinate 209,726 of NZ_JACCCJ010000001.1, read as the reverse complement.
GGAACCCGCCCCGGGGCAAACGTCAGGCATTCCGGCAAGCTGGCCCGAGGGCTGGGCCGAATATCGTTCGATACGGCTCGAACGGCTTGTTGCCGAGGCCAATCGCTACGCCGCGCTGCCGATCGTGATCGACGACAGCGCGATTGCCGCCCGCGAAGTGTCGGGACGCTTCCATATCAGCAAGACCGGGCCGTTCGCTGACCGTATCGCGAGTCTGCTTGGTCTCCGTATCGAACGGAGGGCGGACGCCATTCACCTCAGCCGGCGATAATTTTTCACCGGTCGGCTAAGGTCGGCCTCCTCTCCCCGTCAACCCACCCCCACCGGCCGCCTGCCTGAAGCGCGGCCGCTAATCTGGGGGAATGAGTTTGACAAAGAAGTCCCGTTCGATCGCAGCGCTGCTGGTAGCAAGCGCCGCCTGTCTTTCACCCGCGGCTGCGCTCGCGATGCAGCAGGAACGCCAATCTTATGACTTGCCCGCGCAGGATCTCGGCGACGCGCTGCGCGGCGCGGCGACGATTGCCGGCATCGAGCTTTACGCGTCGTCGCGCGATCTTGAAGGCAAGATCGCGCCGCCGCTGAAGGGAGAGTTGACGCCGCGCGAGGCGATCGAAGCACTGCTGGCGCGCAGCGGACTCGTCGCAAGGATCGAAGCCGGCTCGGTCATCATCTCGAAAGCAGCGCTCGCGCCCTCTCCATTGGACGCATCGAGCGACGACGAGCCGATCATCGTGACCGGATCTCGTATCGCGGGCGCCGCGCCTGTCACTCCGGTGATCCGTGTCACCGCCGAGGATATCCGCAAAGCCGGTCAAAACGACCTCGGCGAGGTTGCGCGCAGCTTGCCGCAGAATTTCGGCGGCGGTCAGAATCCGGGCATCGGAAACGGCCAGGGTTCGGGCAATGAAAATGCCAATATCAATGGCGCGTCGACCTTTAACCTGCGCGGCATTGGTCCGAACGCCACGCTCACATTACTCAACGGCAACCGCTTCGCCTACACCGGAATCTCTTCGGTCATCGACATCAGCGCGATCCCGGTGTCGGCGGTCGAGCGCGTCGAAATCATCGCCGACGGCGCATCGGCAATCTATGGCGCCGATGCGGTCGCGGGGGTCGTCAATATTATCCTCAAGCGCGACTATGACGGCCTGTCCGCCATGGCGCGCGTCGGAGCGTCAACGGACGGCGGCAATTTGCAGCAGCAATATGGCCTGCTAGGCGGCACGCGCTGGACGGCGGGCGGGATAATTGCCGCCTACGACTTCAGTCGGTCGAGCGCGATTGTCGCCGGCGACCGCGACTATACAAGTGCCGCGAACCCAGCGAGTAGCCTCTTTCCTTCGCAGCGCCGACATTCGGCGCTGCTGAGCGGCCATCAGGCGCTAGGCGAGAGAGTAACGCTGTCCGCCGACATGCTCTACAAAAGGAGCCGAAATCGGGCCGCGACCGGATTGACTCTCGCAGGCGACCTCCGCGCCGCAGGCATTGAGGCGATCACGCGCTCGGAAAGCTTCGGTATCGCCCCCACATTGGACATCGAGATCGGTAGCGCCTGGGCGTTCAAGGCCAGCGCATTCTATGGGACCGATCGCACGACGGGCGTCACGAGGCTTTTCTCGGGCGGCACCGAAATCGCCAGCTTCGACCGCCTCTTCTTCAACCGCAACCTCGCGCTGGAGGGCGGTATTCAGGGTGCGCTGCTCGCGCTTCCGGCGGGCGAAGTGCGGCTGGCGATCGGGGCCGGCGCGCGCCGGAGCCGGTTCCGCTCCGGCGGTGCGGTCGGCGATCTCGCGAAGCGGCGCGACGCGGTCTTCGCCTATGGCGAAATCCATGTCCCGATCACCGCTCCGGCGCAGCGGCTGGCAGGGTTGCATCGCCTGGCAATCTCGGGAGCGCTACGGGTCGAGGACTATTCGGACTCGCAAGGGATTGTGACGCCCAAGCTCGGGGTGACGTGGGAGCCCGTCGGCTTCCTTCGGCTCGGCGTTTCGTGGGGCCGTTCGTTCAAGATGCCGACACTGCTGCAGCAATATAGCGGCTATTCCGCGGTGCTCGCGCCGGCGGCGCGCTTCGGGACGGGTCTCCCGGCCGGTGCAACGGTGCTCTATGCCGCCGGATCCGACAGCCGGATCGGCGCCGAACGATCGGAAAACTGGACGCTGAGCGCGCAGCTCACGCCGGCCGATGGACTTGAGATCAGCGCGGCCTGGTTCGATATCGATTACCGCGACCGCGTGGCGACGCCATTTGCGTCATCGCTAGGAGCGCTCGACAATCCCATCTTCGCCGATTCGATCACGCGGTCGCCGAGCGCGGACTTTTTGGCAAACATCATCGCAGCCGCCCTGCCGCCACTTCAGAACGCGAGCGGCGCGGCCTATGATCCCGCGAGCGTCGTCGCCTTTCTTGACCTGCGCGATCGCAACATAGCACGCCAACGCTTCCGCGGCGCCGACCTGTCGGTCCGCTACGCCGTGAAAGCGGGCGCCGGCGATCTGACCCTCACGGCAGCGGGCACCTTGCTGCGCAGCCACCAGCAGCTTCGCCCCGACGCGGCCGTCACACCGCTCGCCGGCATGCTCTTCTTCCCGGCGCGCTTCCGCGCGCGCGGCGGGGCGAGCTGGTCAACCGAGCACCTGTCGCTCGCCGCCTTCGTCAACCATTCCGCCGCTCTCACCGACGCGCGGCGGACGCCCACGGTGAAGGTGCGGGGTCTTACGACGATAGATCTGACGGGCGAAGTCCGCGTCGGAAAAGCGACGCGCGTGTCGCTCGCCGCGCTGAATCTCTTCAACGCCAAACCGCCGCCGATCGTGACGACCTCAGCCGCCGACACGCCCTACGACACGACGAACTATTCGCCGGCCGGACGCTTCGTCGGCCTCACTCTCCGGCAGGAGTGGTGAAGATGACGCCTTATCAAATGCTCGCCCGGTCGGCCGCCGCCGCACTTCTCTTTGTCGCGCCCGAACCCGGCACGGCAGCTAATGTGGATGAAAGCACTGATTCCGGCCTCACCGTGGAGCGAGTGGCCGGTCGTCCATGGACGCTCGCCGACCAGCTCAGCGTTCCCAGACTCTCGGCGGTTGCGATCTCGGAAGATGGCGGGAGCGCCGCCTATGTGACCCGCGTCGCCGACACCGCAAGCGACAAGACGCTTGCACGGCTCACGCTGGTCGACCTCGAAAGCGGCGCTAGCCGTGAATTGCTTCACAGCGAATGGATCGACCAACTGCGCCGCATCCCGGGGAGCAATGCGTGGAGCGCGTTGGTCGATCGCGGCGAGGGCGTCCAGTTGTACCGGATCGAGGCCGATGGCGGCATCTCGCCGATCATCATTCACCCTGCCAGCGCGCGTTTCGGCGAAGTCGACGGCTGGTTGCTGCGGGGTTTTGCCCATGCGCCGCTCACAATCGGGGTGCGGGGCTACAGCTGGTCGCCAGACGGTCGCTGGCTATTCTACATCACGCTCGATTCCGCCCGCGAGGAAAGAGGCATCCTTGTCGATGAGGAGGTGAGCAGGCAGCGCGGCGTGCGGCGCCCCGAGGGGCAGGCGACCGCGTCACTCTATCTTCGAGGCATAGACGGAAGCACGACCCTGATCGGTCGGCGTCCAAGCAGCGACCTCTATTCGATCGGCTCGAAAGGCGACGTCGTGTGGACGAAGAACGGCTTCGAGTATCGGATTATGGAGCCGGTAGCGGGAAGCGACGGACGGCGCGTGACGATGGCCTGGTCGTTTGCTGAGGGCCGCGCGAGAGAGATCGCGTCGACGCGCGACTATGTCTATTGGCAGATGAAGGGGCCGCGCGGCGGGCAATTGGGGTCCGAAGGGCTTGGCGACACGCGCGAGATCGTCGAGGTCGGCGAAGATGGACGGCGGCACAGCTATGGCCGCTTCCCTTTCTCGATCGGGCATGGCGCGACCTTCGGCGGCCTTCGGTCGCCCGATGGACGGCGGACGGTCGTCAATATCCGCTCACTGGACGATCCCCGCTTCGGGATTGGTGTCGTCGACCCGCGCGGGGTGCGACCGATCTGGGCCAGGGGCAGTCTCACCAAATGCGATTTCACGCCGAAGCTTGCCCGCGCCGCCTGTCTGGCCGAAGGACAGGCCATACCGCCTTCCATCGTCACCGTCGATATATCCTCGGGACGGGTCCGGCACGTCGCCTCAGTGTCCCCCGAGCACGAGAAGATTGCCCCCTTGCAGGTCCAGTCGCGAAGTTGGACCAATCGTTACGGTCACAAGGTCACCGGCTATATCGTTTGGCCGCGCGATTATGTGCAAGGCACGCGCTACCCGGCGATCGTGGTCACCCACGGCAACGATGCCGACCAGCGCTTCGCCCTCCAGGACAATCAGTGGGAATATCCGGTCCAGACGCTCGCCGAGCGCGGCTATGTCGTCCTTCTCATCAACGAGGCAAGTTCGCGGTTGAACGCGGATCTGCGCGCCGCGGACCAGGCTTGGGGCCTGCAGGGCAAGCCCCTTGCGCCTGATCGGATGCGCGAGCTTCTCTGGCTCACCGGCGTCGCGAGCTTCGAGGACGCGGTCCTCGAATTGGCCAAGGAGGGCGTGGTCGATCCCGCGCGCGTCGGGATCGCGGGATATAGCCGCGGCTCGCAACTCGTAAATGTCGCGATGACCCAGTCGAGATTTTTCCGCGCCGCATCAAGCGGCGACGGCGGTTTTCTCGAACCGGCGATGGCGGCCGATATGCCGGACCATTATGTCGCGATCTTTGGTGGGCTGCCTTATGATCCAAAGGCGCTTCCCAATTATCTGGCGCTGTCCCCTTCCTTGCGGGCAAACGAGGCCTGCGGCGCAATTCTCCAGCAGGTGGCGGCGCCTCACGTCGCTTCGATCGACTTCTACCGCGCGCTTCGCAAGTCCGGAGTGCCGACGCAGATCAGCCTGTTCCCGGGCGAAAGTTCGGCCTCCGACGAAACCCATGTGTTTCATATTCCGTCGAACCGCATGGCGGCGATGCAGGAGAATATCGCGTGGTTCGATTATTGGCTGCTCGACAAGCGCGATCCGGCCTCACCCTTTGCCGATCGCTATGCAAAGTGGGATGCAATGAAAGCCGCGCAACGGGACCGCTGCCGCTAGGCTGCGCTCCGGCCGGCGTTGCCGCGAGGCGCGTCGCCGCTTTCCCACCAGCGCACCCACGCTTCGGCTGCGCAGAATGTGAGAATGCGGTGGTCGCGGCCGTCGTCGCGCCATGCGCCGTCGCCGACGCGTTTAATAAAGAGAGGGTCGATGATTCCAGCTTCGACCAGGCGCCCGCCCTGAAGAAAGTTCAATGCCTGTGGCAGTTGCGCCTCGAAAATGCGGCGCAGAAAGCCCTGTGGGCTTCCTTTCGTTCGACGATGCGCGACGAGCGGCGGTAGGTCCGCTGCGAAGGCGGCGCGCGCCACAGCGCGGTCGCGGCCGTCTCGTACCGCGTGCCAGGTTGGAATTGAAAGGCACAATTCGGCGATCGGCTGCGAAAGAAGAGGCGTGATCTGCGGGGCCTTCTTGTGCCGCGGATAGAGCTCGACACTCTTCTGCCCGCGAGCCTGCATCGCGACATAGGCAATCTGCCCCGGCAGCACGCCCGGCGGTGGTTCGAGCCAGGGATGGCGATCTTCGTCCGCGATCGCAGCCGCGGCGGCGCGCGGCGTCAGGCCCATCAAGTCGAAGCGGATCGAATGGGGAAGGCGTCGGTCGCATAGCCGGCGCCAACTGTGGCGGAAGACCTCGGCGAGGGGTGAACCCGTGAGGTCGGCGAGGTCGCGCGCGGTGCGCCATGCGCCAGCCGGGGATCCACGAGCGAGTATGCGATCAGCGAGCGGCGCAGCGCTGTGCATATTGCAGAAAATATTGTCGCCGCCATTGCCCGAGAAGAAGGCGTCAATGGGTTTGCGGCGCTGCTCCTCCTCATGAATGGCCTCGATCGCCTGAAAGATCGGCAGCGCGAGGGGAAGCGGAAAATGCGGCAGCACGGCCTTCGTCACGTCAACCGTGGAGAGCTCGAAGTGTCGGGCAGCGAGCGGCACGCCGAGTTTGGCCGCGATAGCCTCGGCATAGCGCCTCTCATCGCCTTCGGTGCCGGCTTCGACGAGGGTAAGGAGTCGAAGTCGCGGCGTTCGCGGCATCGCAGCGGCGGCGACGATGCTGCTGTCGACGCCGCCGGAAGCGCCGAGTAGAATGGATTCGAAGCAGCTGGACCATGATCCGACCGCTTCTTTGACAGTGACGCGAAGGGCTTCGGCATCTTCGGCGAAGCTGCGGCGATAACGGCGCGGCACATGGTCCCATGGGGACCATAGGGGAGTTGTGGTCAAACCCACCGGGGCCGTGTGCAGTCGCTCGCCGGGAAGCAATTCCTGAACCCCCGCGAGGCCAGTCCTTCGGCCAAGCGCATCCATGCTGGCGAACGTTCGTGCGATTGTCTCGAAATCGATCCTGGCGGAGCCGGGAGGGATCAAGGCTGTCGTATCGCTCGCGAGATGAGTCGAAGCACCGTTGCGGCGCACATAGCAGGGAAGCAGACCGGACGGGTCCCGCAATACATCAGTGCTGCCATCATCATTCTCTATGACGGCCACATAGCCGCCCCAATAATCGGCAAGCAGCGACGCGCCTCGCGTCGCGAGCACTTCTTCGACAGCCTGCGCACCGAGATCGAGAATGCGGCCACAGGGCGATGCGCGGCGAAAGAGATACCCTATGATGCATCCACGATCGCCGAGGAATATCGGAGGGAGCCCGCTCCATACACGCGCAGTGCGGCTGGCGAAGTTGGGGAGGGCTGCCGCTTGGTCGATTAGGAATCGACCCTCCGGTGCAATTTCGATCCTGACCCAGAAACTCATACCACAACCAAGGGGTGAAAGTTTCGGACGCTGTCCAATGGATCGCTCAGCACCGTCTCTCCTGACTGGAGCCAGCAATGGGCAGAAAAGGGAAGCATGACGCCTATGACAAGGTTTGAAGCAATACCGCGGCGGGCGAGCATCCTTCTCATCGCGAGCGCATTTGGCAGGCACTGATCGGCGGCCGCCCGGTAGCGCGCCGCTGCACGGCAGGCGGCCGCGATGGGGCGACAAGCCTCCAGGTCGGCCGTGGCGCTATTGGCTTGCCGCAGCGATGCCGCCAGCGATTCGCCGCGTACGCGCCGGGATGCAACGACCTGCTCGCACAGCGCTTCGGCGACCAGCCAGGGCCGGGCCCGCGCTGGCGGTACATCGAAGAGGCTGAGGAGAGGCAGGACGGGGGGCGACGGATGCGCGGCTGCCGATCCCGGTTCAACGAGACCGGCTTCTTGAAGCCAGCGTATCGTGGAAGCGTCCGCCTTCTCGTCGCACCACGAAGTGAAGCGCTCCGCTGCCGGTCCTTCGAGCAGAAAGTAACGGCTCGCGGCGAGATCAAGCAAGATGAAGCGCGCGCCTATTCGACAGAAATGCACCTGGGGCCGGAGCCTGACGGCTCTGCACTCCGGCCAGCTTGATGCCGATTCTTCTTGGATCTGTTCGACTTTCGGGGAAGTGTTGCCAGCCATGATGTCGCTCGCAGGAGACCGTTGCACGGGATGGCGTGCGGTCCTCGACGAACCGCACGCCGGATCGATCAGTCGGCGGCCTGGATGCCACCGTTGACCCGCTTGAGCCCCGTCTGGAAATCGATCTGACCTTCGAGATCGGAGCCCTTCGTTTCGATGCGAGCGTCGCCGAGATCGACGAGGCCCTCGTCCTTATTCACCGTTTTCATGGCAGTTTCCTCTACATAAAACGCGACCGAAATGAGTCGCATTCCGAGGCTATGGCCCGGTGAAATCCGGTTCCATTTAATAATCGGATTATTATCGAACGCAGCTTTCGAACGGGCGGCAACAAATGTGACCGAGCTATAGAAAGCGCACGTCAGGAGTGCGCATTGACACCTTTAGCGGTTCGCCTGGACATGCGTGCCAAAACCCGGTCACACCCTTCGATCAGGATGGGCGAAGACATTTTGTCTGTTCATTTCTGAGTGGCAACGGAAACTGGAACCGCGAATGGTTCTATAAAGGCGGGCCGTGTTCGCTCGAGCTGTCTGGCGGACATATTTTGCCGAACATAGCGATCGCTTAGCTGTGAACAGGATTTCCGGCGCTTGCGGATCTTTTGGGCCCCTTCCCGCAACCGCTCAGGCTGACGAGCGGGCTAGGCTCATTGCTTGGCGGCCTCGCGCTGGGCGCGCCGGGCTTCGCAGGTCGCAATGAAGCCCGCCGCCATGAAGCGTGCCATCCGCTCCTTCACGGCATCGAAATCGTCGGACTTGCAAAGTCCGCCAGACAGTTTGTCGATACGTCCGGTGCGGCCAAGGGTCAGCATCAGGCCCGCGGACACGAAGTGATAGCCCCAGAACAGGTCTTCGTCGGGGCAATCGGGCATCGCCTTGCGGATGATTGCGATGAGCCGCAGCACGACCTCGTCGAAATGCGTGTCCATGAGCTCGGCCCCCCATTCGGCGGTATTGCTCATCTGGGCGCCGAGCTGCCCATAGTGACGCCAGCCAAGGCCGCCCTCACCATGAAGTTCGAGATCCGTATCGAGATAGGCGCGCAGAGCACCCTCGACGGTAGGCCGGCCCTCAACGGCGCGTTCATAGGCGTCGAGCGCTTTCATCCGCCGTTCGATCGTCACCGGCGCGCGGCGTGCGATCACCGCATCGAACAGTTCTTTCTTGTCCTTGAAATAATAATGAAGAAGCGACTGGTGGACGCCGACCTTTGCCGCGACCTCCTTCAGGGTCACGCCATAGAGACCACGCTTCGAAAACAGCTCTTCGGCCGCATCGTAGATCTGCTCCATCGTCGCAGCGCGCTGGTCGGCCTTGGTCGGCCGCCTGGTGTGCCTGGTCGGCTTTGCAGGCTTATTCATTTCCATCCCCTTGCGCCCCGGGACCGGTGACCCGCGGCGCATGATCATCTTTGTTTCAGCCATGCTCGGCTCGCAAGCGCTTCTTGTCGATTTTTCCGGTAAGCGCCAGCGGCATTGCCGCCAGCCGCACGATTGCATCGGGAAGCCACCAATTGGCGATGCGGCCGCGCAGCGCGTCGAGCAATGTCTCGTCGCTGACGTCCGCACCTGCGCGAGGTTCGACGATCAGGATCGGCCGTTCGCCCCATTTTTCATGGGGGCGGCCGACGACCGCCGCCAGGGCGATCTCGGGCAGCGCGCCGACGATGGCCTCGATCTCGGCGGGATTGATCCATTCGCCGCCCGACTTGATCAGATCCTTGGCACGGCCGGTGATCGACAGATAGCCATCGGTGTCGATCGTCGCGAGGTCGCCGGTGTCGAACCAGCCATCGGCATCGGTCGCCTTGTCCTGATGGCCGAAATAGCGATCGACGACGCTGGCGCCCCGGACGCGCAGTCGCCCCTCCGGGCCCCGCTGTTCGGCTAGCGCCTCGCCATTCTCGTCCGTGAGCAGCAGGTCGATCCCCATCGGCGGCCGCCCGGACTTAGCGGAGACGCGCTCCTGCGCCGTCGGCGGCATGATCGCACCGAGCGGCGACAATTCGGTCATTCCCCAACTGGTCTGGACGGTCACGCCGAGCCGCTGCTCGAGCCGATCCATCAAGGCTTGCGGTACCGCCGAGCCGCCGAGAAGAAGGCGCTGGAGCGAGGGCAGCTGACCGCCGACAGCGTCGAGATGATCGACCAGTCCCAGCCAGACCGTTGCGACGCCCGCGGCCACCGTGACCCCTTCATCGGCAATCAGCTTCGCGAGGCTCGCGCCATCCTGGTCGCGGCCTGGAAGTACGAGCTTGGCGCCGACGGCGGGAGCAGCGAATGGAAAGCCCCAGCCGTTCGCGTGAAACATCGGCACCGCCACCAGCACGGCGTCTTCACTTCGCAGCCCCATCACATCGGCCTGCAACAGATGGACCGTGTGAAGGTAATTGGAGCGATGGGTATAGGTCACACCCTTGGGATCGCCCGTGGTGCCCGACGTGAAGCAAAGCCCAGCTGGCGCATCTTCGTCGAAGGCGCCCCATTGGACCGGCGCGCCCTCTTCGGCAAGGAGGTCGGCGAGGCGCCAGACCCTCGCCCGCTCAAGGGCGGGCACGGCATCGGTCGCCGGGCCATCGTCGAGCAGCACGACATGCTCGATCGCCGGGCAAAGCGGAACCAGTTCCTCGACGAGCGACGCCAAACCGCTGCTCGCGGCGAGCACGCGATTGCCCGCACTGTGTATCATCCGGGCGAGATGGTCGGCGGTAAGACGCGGGTTGAGCGTATGGCAGACGATGCCGACGCCCATCGCGGCATACCAGGTCTCCATATGCGCCTGCGTGTTCCAGCCAAGGGTCGCGAGATGATCGCCCTGCCGCAGCCCGAGTGCCGTGAAGGCACCCGAAAGGCGATTGGCCCGCGCCCGCAAGGCGGCATAGCCGATGCGCGAGGGCGCGCTGCCCGTCACCACTTCGGCCCCGCCATGCCATTTGGCCGCATGGTCGAGGAATTTGTCGAGCGTCAACGCGTAAGGCTGCGGGTTGCCGGCCATCACGAGGCGTTCGCTTTCGCGCGGTGGGCGGCCATAAGACTGTCGCGGCGCTTCATGCTCTTCAAGGTCACTCGTTCGGAACTGCGGAGCGCCCCCGGCGCGGACAGATGGCATGCGGCTCGGTCAGGGGAGGTCATGGAGTTCCTTTTGATGCTGGCGTTTGAGTACACGCGCGAGCGCAAGGTGGAGAGCGATCGCGACAAAGTAGAAGGGGACGAGGCTGTAGAAGGCCAGTTGGAGCGAATTGTCGGGGTGCGCCGGCTTCAGCCAGTCGCTCACTGCGCCGAGCCATGTCGGGCCGAGCCCGAGACCGATCAGATTCATGATCAGCAGCAGCACTGCGCCCGCCAGCGTCCTTTGGCGCGCCGCGACGGCGTTCTGCACGAGTGTCACCGCCGGTGTCAGGTAGAAATAATTGAAGAAGGTCGGACCTATCAGGAAAAGCATCGCGAGCGGCCAGGCCGGCGTATGGACGAAACCGATGAAGAAAGGCACGGCCAGCAGCAGCGAGATGGCCGGGATCAGCCCATAGGCCTCGGGACGCACCGCGGCAAAACGGTCGACCAGGCGGCCCGAAAGATAGATGCCCGCGCTGACGCCGACACCAAGGACAAGCGCGTACCAGATCGCGATCTCGTCTAGGGTCATTCCTTTCTCCCGCATCAGGAAGAGAGTCGTGAACGCAAGCGTCGCATAGGTCACGAACTGCGTTGCGCCGGCAGCGAGCGAGACGAGCGTCAGGTCGGCGCGCGCGAAGAACATTTTCATTGTCGCGCCGAAGGTCGGCGCCTCGCCCGTCGGCGAGGCCGGCTGAACGGTATCGGTCGCACCGCGCCGCGGCTCGCGCACGAACGCCCACACGCCCGCGGCGGCAATCAGTCCCGCGACACCGAGCAGCAGAAAGGCGAGCCGCCAGTCATATGCCGCGGCGATCTTGGCTCCGAAGGCGACGCCGAGTGCTTGCCCGAGCGGCGGCCCGAGATTGAACAGGGCCAGCGCGAGGCCGCGCCGCTCGGGCGGGAAATAGTCGGAAATGATCGAATAGGAGGGCGGCACTCCGCCCGCTTCGCCGATCCCTACCCCCATGCGCGCCGCCGCGAGCTCGACATAGGTCGTCGACAATCCGCAGGCGATTGTCGCCGCGCTCCACAGCGCGCAGGCAAGGGACAGGACACGCACACGGTTCGTCCGGTCGGCCAGCCAGGCGACCGGGATTCCCAGGACGCAGTAGAACATCGCGAAATAGAGGCCGCCAAGCAGCCCGAGCTCGCCGTCGGTGACGCCGAGCTCATCCTGGATCGGCTTCGCAAGGATCGACAGCAGCTGCCGATCGAGAAAATTCAGCACATAAACGAGACAGAGCGCGGCGAGGACGAACCAGGCATAGCGATCCCGCGGTTGCCCGGGGGGAGAGACTGTCTGTGGCAAGGCTGTCGGCATCTTGCTCTTTCGCAAAAAGATGCGGGCATGGCGGGAGAAGCCATGCCCGCGAGGGAGGGTCAGAAAGTTCGGCTGACGCGCAGGCCATATTGCCGCGGGACCCCGGCAAGGCGCCGCGTCCCGTTGATCGCGGCGACATAATGCTGGTCGGTGAGGTTGGTCCCATAGGCCGCGATCGACCAGTCGCCGGTTGCGAGCGTCAGCTGCGCATTGAGGATGTTGCGCGCCTCCAGCCGGTCGCCGAACAGCCGGTTCTGGAACAGGCTGCCCCAGGCTGCCGCGATATGCGCGAAATCGACGCGCGGAGTGAGCGTCGCGTCACCGCCGAGGGGGATGGCATATTGCGCGCCGGCGCTCAGCGTAAGCTTCGGCGCATAGGCCTGCTCGTTACCGCTGAGATCGATGCAGCGCGCTGTCGGCGGCCCGCTTTCGGGATTGCAGACGACGCCCAATGCTCCGAGCCGCGGATCGGCGGCAAAGAAAGTGCCGAGCTTCGAATTGGACACCGATCCTGCAAGGTCGAATGACAGACGGTTGAAACTGCCCTGCGCCGAGAGTTCGACGCCATAAAGCTTGGTCTTGCCGGGCACATTGAAGATCGACGAGATGCTCGGCGATACCGGATCGACGATGCTGATCTGGAAATTCTCATAGATATTGTAATAACCGCCAAGCTGGGTACGCAAGCGGCCGTCAAGGAAGGTCCCCTTCCATCCGAGTTCGAAATCGGTCACGTCCTCGGGTTCGAATGCCAGCGGCTGGAGGCCCAGCACATTGGGCCCGTTGAGACCGCCCGCCTTCGTCCCGGTTGCGACGAAGGCATAAAGGAAATGATCGCGGTCGACCGTCCAGTTCAGCGCGATCTTGCCGTTGACCTTCTTGTTGACGGTGCGATCGACCTGTTCGAGCGTCAGCAGCGTGCCGAGCGGCGGAATAATCGCCCTCGCGACGGCATCATTGGCCGAGGTGGTGCGCGACCAGCGGGCCCCCGCCGTCACCTGGAGGCCATCGGTCAATTCATAACCCAGCTGCCCGAATGCCGCGAGCGCGGTCTTCGGATTGACGCCTTCGATCACCGTATCGAAGACCAGCGGCGACAAGGAGTTGGGGGTCTGATCGACGATATAGCCGCCGTCTGGCGGAATGGTGATCTTGTCATGCTGGTAGAAGCCGCCGAGCACCCAGGTGAAGGGCCCCGTATCGGGCGAGACGATATTGAATTCCTGTGACCAGATTTCCTCGCTGATCTTGGCGCGAAACTGGATCGCCGGCGCGGCGACGGTGCCGGCCGCCGCGGTGCCGTCGCTGTCCGAGGCGATCTGCGTCGTCCCGCGCTGGAAGCCGCTGATCGATCGCAGGGTGATGCCATTGTCGAACTTGTACGCCATGTTGAGCACCACGCGGCCGAACTCGTCCCGGCCACCCAGATCGGCGTTGTTGGCAACCTTCAGCGGATCGCCCGTCTCGGTCGCTCGGCCCGCAGGCAGGCCGCCATATTCGATATTGTTATAGTCCCCCTTCAACAGCACGGTGAGCTCGGGCGTCGGTTCCCACGCGATGCTGATGCGGCCGCTATAATCGCGGCGATTGCCCGGATTGCCCGTCCAGGGGCCCGACACATCATAGAATGTGTCGCGCCGCTCGATGTTGCCGGCAAAGCGGATTGCGAGCGTATCGCTGTGCGGGATATTGAGCGCGCCCTGGAGCTTCATATGGTCGTAATTGCCATATTGGGCGAGGAAATAGCCGCCGACTCGGTCGAAGGTCGCATTTTGCTGGGTGATGAACACCGCGCCGCCGGTCGCGTTGCCGCCGGCGAAAGTGCCCTGCGGCCCGCGCAGCACCTCGACGCTCGCGATGTCATAATAGGGTTCGGTCTGGAAATAGCCCGGCAGGGTCGCAACACCGTCGCGGTAGGTGATGACGCCCACGCCGATCGCGCTGTTCTGTTCGGTCTTGCCGATGCCGCGGATGTTGAAGGCGTTTCCTTGTCCGGTGGTATTGACCGTCAGCGACGGCGAGGCGAATTGCAGCCCCTCGACGCTGTTGACGCCCTTGCGCACCAGATCCTCCCCCGTGAGCACCGTCGCCGCAACGCTCGTTCGCTGCAGGCTCGTGGTGCGGCGCTCTGCCGTCACGACGATTTCGTCGGTCGTCACGGAATCTTCACCGGCGGGCGAAGGCGCCGCCTGCGCATAGGCCGACACGGGGGCAAGCCACGCCGCGGCGGATACCAAAAGCAGTCGATTTCTCATGATCTCATCTCCCAATCGCAAACGCTCTGCGGCGTTCTCGGCGACCGGATGTGCGCTCCCGTCGGAACCGTGTCAACAGTCATTCATATATGAATTAATAAAATTGACGGTTTCGATTCCCTCAAAATAATGCCTTCTGAAGCCCAATGCGCCGAGGTGAAGGTTATTTGCTCAACTCGCCGTGAACAAAATTGACGAAACGAACAGCATCGCCTAGCGACGTCTCCTTCGGGCGTGGCAGCGCCCTTGCCGACGTCCCGATCGGGGATATGCGAATGCGGATCGCTGGCCGCGGCCGTTGCTGTCAGGCAATGACAGGAGAGACAGATGGCTGAGCCTTGCTGCTCCCTTCTAGCGCCATGCGGGCGAGTGCGAGAGCGCCAAGAGGGCCGACGTCGGCGCCGAGGGCGGATAGCTGGAGGAATTTTTCGCGCCCCGCGGCTGCTGCAAGTGGCCCGGAATAGCCCGCGAGGCTGACGCCGAGCCGATCGCGCACCCTTGCGACCAGATGAGGGCGCGCGTTGATCACGCCGCCGCCCACGATCACGCGTTCGGGCGTCGCGATCAGCGCCAGCGCATGGAGCATCTGCGCGAGCGCATCCGAAACGAAATCCCAAATGGGGTCGTCTTCGCCGAGCTGGCCCGCGCTGCCGCCGCTGCGCGCCACGATCGCGCTGCCCGACGCCAGCCCTTCGACGCAATCGCCGTGAAAGGGACAATTGCCGTGCCAGCTGTCGCCCGGCATGCGGGCGACGCGGATGTGGCCGGCCTCGGCGTGCCCCAGGCCTGCCGCGGGCTTGCCGTTGACGATCACCCCTGCTCCGATGCCGGTCCCGACAGTTACATAGCAATAGCTTCCTAGGCCCTGTGCGCGGCCCCACGCCCCTTCGGCGAGTGCGGCGCCGGTCACGTCGGTATCGAGCGCGTGCGGCAAATCGAAACCTCCCGCGAGTTGGTCGCGAACGGCGGCGCCCGTCCAGCCCGGCTTCGCAGTGGCGGCGATCGTACCGGCATCGATGTCGAGCGGGCCAAAGCTGCCAAGCCCCAGCGCCTCGAAGCCCCTGTCCCGATGCCAGTCGTCCAATATGTCCCGAAGGCGGCCCAGGGTCTCCTCAGGCGAAGTCGTCGGGACTTCGACCTGCGCCTCGATCCGATCCGGGCCGGAGCCGAGAATGGCGATGCATTTGGTGCCTCCAAGCTCGATCCCCGCAAGACGCTTACCCATGGAGGCACGCTTTCATGCCACGGCAGGTGCCCGGCCGTCGGCACGGGCACGGCATCGACCGGAGCCGCCGCGACGAACCCGTCATATCCGGTTCGCCTTGGCGCGCATGCCAAGATAGCGCGCGCTCCGCTTCAGCGTGCGCTTGAATGTCTTGCGATCGACCTCGACCAGCCCGAATTTCTTCGCATAGCCCGACGTCCATTCGAAATTGTCGAGGAGCGACCAGTAGAGATAGGCCTTCACCTCGATCCCGTCGTCTATGCATTTGCTGACCTCGTCCATCGTCGCCTTGATAAAGGCGATGCGGACCTCGTCGTCGGTCGTCCCGATGCCCGTCTCGGTCAGGTAAATCGGCTTGCCGATATGCTTTGCCGCGTAGCGGAGCGTATGACCGATGGCCGAGGGATAATTTTCATATCCCATGTCGGTGAGCGGGACGCCGGGCTCGGACGGCATCAGGCCCTGGGGTCCGATCCGCAGCCGCGAATAGGTCTGTACGCCGACGAAGTCCGACGCGGCGCGTGCCGCCTCGATCCAGCCACTATACATCGTCGCCTCGGCCTCTCGCGCCAGATTACCCTCGCCGACGCCCTGGATTTCCTGCATCGATAAGGTCACGCCCACCGGCAAGTCGGCGCGCGCCGCCTTGATCGCGGCATAGCCCTTGGCATGCGCGTCGAGCATCACCTTGTTGATCTTGTCGGGGTCGCCGAACAGCATCGCCGAAAATTGCGGCGAGTTGGTGCGCTTGGCGGCGGCCGCGATCATCGCGCGGGCCTTTTCCGCTGCCGCGTCGCTCGCGAAACGCGGCAGGACCTTGCGAAGGCCGAGAATATTGGCTTCGTTAAAGGTCGTCGCCATGCCAACCAGCGGCCCCAGACGCTCGGTGGCGCGGCCGCAGAAGCGCGCGAAAAGATCTGCCCCGTCAGCGACCTCGAACCCGCCGCGCATCGCGAACCACAGCGGCACTGTAAAATGATTATAGGTCACCATCGGCAGGAGCCCGCGCGCGTGGCAGGCCTGCAGGACGCGGGCATAATGATCGAGGGCAGCTTCGGAAAACATGCCCTCCGCCGGCTCGATCCGCGCCCATTCGATGCCCAGGCGATAGCAGTTGAGGCCCAGGCTCTTAGCGATGTCGAGATCTTCCTCATAGCGATGATAGCTGTCGCAGGCATCGCCCGAGGGGTCGGTGAAGGCGGTGGGCTCAATCGTTTCGAGAAGCCAGCTGTCGGACGCGGTGTTCCCGCCTTCGCTCTGGTGCGCCGAAATCGCGGTGCCCCAGAGAAAGCCCTTCGGCGCTTGCCTCGCCGGGGCGAACGCCCTGGCGGGGGCGGCGCTGACGGCGGCGGCAAGCCCTGCCGCCCCCGCAACGACCTGGCGCCGCGTCGGCTGGTTCGAAGTCATGCTCTTCTCTCCTGTATCGATCATCATGGGTCCGCCGTTACGGCGCGGCAGGCGCGGTCCACGCCTTGACCGCAGCCGACATCGCGGCGGCCTTCGCTTTTTCTTCGACCGGCGCGAGCCGCGCGGCGCGCGGCCTGGCATCGAGGTGGAGATAGGCTGTCGGCGGCGTAGTGACGGCAGGCCACTGCACCGCGCCCCCGCCATTGGGATTTCCGCTCCGCGCAAAGCGCACCCAATAATCCCCCATCAGCTTCGAGACCTTGATGTCGGCGGCGTCCCAGCGATGCTCGGCGGGTTTGTTGCCGAACAGATACTCAAGCTCGCCGCCATGATCCGTCCCTGCCGCGTTCGCGCGCTGGTCGACCGGCACCTGGTCGAAGAAATAGGCAAAGGTCGGGTTTCCCGCGGCCGCGTGCCGGTCCGCGAGCGCCAGGGACGGCAGGACGAAGCCAAGACCTTCGGCCAGGTCGATCGCGGCCGCTTCGCTCGCCTTGCCGCTGAGCGCGATATAGCCCGCATGAAGCTCGGGAAAGGCGCTTCCCAGCAGCATCCTGGCGGTCGCTTCGGTCATGCCGCCAAGGCTCGATTCGTTCGAGTTCGAGCCGATGATCAGCGGAATGCCCATCTGCTTGCCGAGATAGAAGGGCTCGCCGGGGCTTTGCGTCACGACCTTGCCGTCGATGAAGGGGAAGGCACGGGCCTTGATGATTTCGGCGACGGGGATGGCGCGCAGATCGTCCGCCGAGGCATTTTCAAGTCCCACATCGTCGGTGAATTTCTTGCCCAAGGCCTCGGCGTTAACTGCACCTCCGCGGATCGGCGCGAGAATCGTCCCGCCCGAACCCGATTGCGAAACCGCTTTGTGAAACAGCCCTTTCGCTTCCGGGGATCCCATCAAAATTTGCACAGTGCCGGCGCCGGCGGACTCGCCGAAGAGGGTAACATTGTCCGGATCGCCGCCAAATGCGGCAATGTTGCGCTTGACCCATTCGAGCGCCGCGACCTGGTCCATGACCCCGTAATTGCCGAGCCGGCCTTCGGGGTCCTCGTGCGTGAGCGCGGGATGGGCAAAATAGCCGAGCCGCCCGAGGCGATAGTTCAAGGTGACGATGACGGCGCCGCGGGCGGCAAGCCCTGTCCCTTCGTATAGCGGCACACCCGCGGAACCGGAGACGAAGCCGCCACCATGGAGAAATACCATGACGGGATATTTGCCCGGATTGGCGGGCCGCCACACATTAAGAAACAGGCAGTCCTCGCCCTGCCGCCCGACTTGTGCCCAAGCCTCCTTGCGCGCGGGCTGCGGGCAGGCATTGCCATAATGGCTCGCATCGCGAACGCCCGCCCAGCGCAGCGCGGGCTCGGGCGCCTTCCAGCGCAGCGGACCCACCGGCGCCGCCGCATAAGGTATCCCCTTGAAGGAGATGGTCTGGGCGCTTTTCACTCCCGCAACCTCGCCCGTCTCGGTCATCACCGAGGTCTGAGCGGTCGCCGCGGGAAGCGTCGCCGCCGCGCACGCGAGAACAATCGCGCAAATCATGCCTCTCATCGCCATCTCCCATATCGTCAGGGCCCTGCCGCGTTTCCGCGCTTGCCCCGCATCATTGCCCCGCGACTGATCGACGCGATTGCTCAGCATCCTGCACCGGTGCTTCATGCTCGTCAATATCTTCATTCATATATTCATGAAGATGTGAAACCTCCCCGCGTGCTCGTCGTTTAGTCATCTCCCGTTCATTTCACGGACGAGAAACGCGATGCAAATTTCATTCATACGATAATCAATGAATTTCCAACAAAAGGTCGCGACTGAGCCAGCACCGCCGTGCGTATCGCCCTTTCTCAATCCGGCATCGTCCTTGTTCGGCGCCAGCACGCGCCGTTCGGGCAAGCGTCGCCGGCACAGGCGTAAGCGGTCCGATCGTGCCGCGCCGCCCCTCCCAAAAACGATCAAGTAGGAGACCCAGCATGTCCCATAGCAAGACCCCGCTTGCCGTCATTTTGACGGGCCTCGGCCTCACCTTCACCGCTGCCGCACCAGCTTCCGCTGCGCCCAACGAGCCCACCGGGCCGATCGAGCGAAAATATGACGCGGGCGGGCCTGCCGGCGTTCGCCACATGACCTCCGCCGCCGCGTGCGACCGCAAGGGCAATCCGTGCGACATCTGGTACCCGTCCGACATCGGCCGCGGCCCTCCGCGCGCCGTGCTTCTCTGGGCAAACGGGACCTCCGATGGGCCGGTCGGCAAGGAGGTTTACGAACATATCCTGTCGCATTTCGCCAGCTGGGGGTTTGTCGTTATCGCGACCCGCGACGGCAAGACCGGTTATGGCGATACCGTTCTCGATTCCCTGGCTTATCTACGCAAGTTCGCGGAACAGCCGGCGAGCCCGCTCCACCGGCGTGTCGATTTCGCGCGCGTCGGCGTCGCGGGTCATTCGCAGGGCGCCACAGGCGCTGCCAATGCAATGCTGAAGTCGCGAGGTACGATCAAGACGACGATTGCATTCCAGCTCCCCGCTCAGCTCTGGTGCTCGCCCGCCGACCTTTGCTTACTGACCCCCGACCTCGAGGCCGCCAAATCCGGCTCGATCTTTTATGTTGGCGGCACGCTTGACGCGCTGATCTCGCCCGACTGGCAATTCAGCTCCGGCCCGCTGAACTCGCTGACCGCCTATTACAAGGCAACGCCGTCCAAGCTTCCCAAGGCCAAAGGCCTCGTCAAACTCGCGAACCACAATGATATTCTTGGCAAGCCCGACTGCCGTTCGGCGGCTCAGAGCGTCACCCTTACCTGCACCTTCGGCGTTTATGGCTATCGCGGCTTTCCGACCGCGTGGCTCGCATGGCAGCTCCAGGGCTCCAAGGAGGCTGGGAAAGCCTTCCGACACAAGGAGGGCGAATTCTTCACTGCCAAGGCCTGGCACAGCCAATTGAGCAATGTTCAATAAGGACGCAGCGCGCGCCGTCCGTCCGGCGGCGCGCCCGTCCAACCAGTGAAAGCTTCAAGAGATGACAGCAAAGCAGCCGCGCGCCTCCCTCGTTGCCGGCACCATGGCCCTCCCGCTTATCGCCGCGCTGGTCTTCTGGCGCCCGGCGATCAGCGAACCGGACAGCAGCCCGGCGCGTCCGCTGGTGCAACTGCCTCCCGACACCGCGCGCGCCGCTCCGGCACGCTCCCACGTTCCGACAGAATCTCAGCCGTCAGCCGATCCGCGTATCGCCAAGACGCTGGACGATCCCGGCGTCACCTTCCGCGGCATCAGGCCTGCCGATGGCGCCAACCAGGTCATGTGCGGCGAAGTCCGCGCATCCGGTCGCTCCTATTATCGGCGCTTCGCCTGGATCGCCGAGGCCCAATTGCTCGCAATCGACGACGGCGGACCGGACTTCGCCCGGCTCGGCAAGCTCTGCGACGGCGACATCGGCTTGACGGGAAGCCAGAATCGATAATACGATTTAGTAAAATTTCATCATATATTATAATAATTTAACGCACACAAATGCAAATTTCCAATCCCTATTTTCATTAATTTATGAATTAATTTTATTGACAGAAATGCTGTGGCGGAGGCAATCAGCGGCCGGCCCAATCAGGCCACCGACAAAAACGAGCCGGCTGCACGAGCAGCCGCCTGGAGAGGATAATCATGAAAAAAGTCGCTTCGCGGACGATGCTCCTGATGACGGCCGCCACGTTGCTTACCGCGGCTCCTGCATATGCCCAGGACAGGGATGAGGCCGGCAACGGGGCGGTGCAGGGCGCCGACGAAATCATCGTGACCGCGCAGCGCTCGAGCCAGAATCTCCAGGATGTACCCATCGCGGTGACGGTGGTCGGTGCCGAGGATCTCGCCTCCCGGCGTCTCAACGACCTCTCCCAACTCAGCCTCGCGGCGCCCAGCCTGTCGACCGGCGCGGACAATTCGTTCAGTATCCGCGGCGTCGGCAGCCTGGTCTTCGCCCCCAATATCGACTCCAGCGTCGGCGTATCGGTCGACGAGGTCTCACTCGGCGTTCCGCTTTTCATGAGCAACGGCATTCTCGACGATGTCGCGCGGGTTGAGGTTCTGCAGGGACCGCAAGGCCTGCTCTTTGGCCGCAATGCTTCGGCAGGCCTTCTCAATATCGTCAGCAACCGGCCGAAACTGAACAGGGTCGAAGGCAAGCTGAGCCTCGAGGCGAACCACCGGGACACGGTGCCCGGCGATGGCTCGGGGATCATTTTGAAGGCCATGGCCAACATGCCGATCGGGGACACGCTGGGGCTGCGCATCAACGCGCTGCATTCGAACCAGAGCCCGATCGCGGACAAGGTTGCCGGATCGCCCGATCGGTTCGACGCGAACCAGACCCGCACCGCGGTCAAGGCCAAGCTGCTTTTCGAGCCTTCGGCAGATACCAGCTTCTACCTGATCGGCGATCACAGCCGCGAGCGCGGCGTGGGCGGCGTCTTTGATCGCACCTTCCGTTCGGTCGCCGAAACAGGCAGCTTGATCCGGCCGGCGCTCGAAACGATCGACGGCGTCACCGCTGGCCCCGGCAATCTGGAATATGGCTCGGATGGCGACGGATACCGCAGCGTCGATACGTCCGGCATTTCACTCAACTCGACCTTCAGCCTGTCGGACGTGCTGACACTCAACAACATCGCGGCCTGGCGCACATTCGATCTTTCGCTCGCGATCGACGGCGACGGGACGAGCGCCGATCTTCTCAACATCAACCGGAACGACAGCAGCTATGATCAATATTCGAACGAACTTCGGCTTGCGCTCGCGCCGGGCGGCCTGATCGACGGCCAGCTTGGCCTTTATGGCTTCTATTCGAAGCTGAACACCGCCACGGTTCTCCAGGGTTCGGCGGGTAGCGGGGTGCCCAACGCGCTCGGCCGCGATGCGACTTACCGCCAGACGCTGCGAAGCCTCGCGGCATTCGGCCAGTTTCAGCTCCATTTGACAGATAGCCTGCAGTTGATCGCAGGTGGGCGCGTGACCAATGATTATATCACGATCAACACGCGACAGAACGACCGCCCATATGGCACCACGCTGGGGCCGCGCACGCCGCCCGCCCGCCAGACCTTCAAAACCACCGACTTCAGCTGGAAGCTCGGCGCTCAATATGAACTCACCCCCGATATCATGAGCTATGTTACCTATAGTCGTGGTTATAAGGGTCCGTCCTTCAACCCGACCTTCTCGGTTCCGGACCAGGATCTCAAAATCCTGCCCGAAACCGTCACCGACATCGAGCTGGGCATCAAGGCCGTGCTGTTCGATCGCCGCCTTCGTCTCAACCTTTCCGCATTCCGCGAAGATTTCCGAAACTTCCAGGTCCAGGCGCTCAATATCGGCACCGGGGTTACCGCCGTTGGCAATGCCGGCAAGGTACGGGCGCAAGGCATCGAGGCAACCGCGGTCATCAGGCCGGTCACGGGGCTCACCTTCAATGCGAGCGCGACGCTGCTCGACTCCAATTTCCGCTCCTATGTCGGCGCGGCCTGCTATCTGGGCCAGCCGGATTGTGGCGAGAACGGGACGTTCGACGCCGCCGGGCTGCGCACCCCGGCCTCGGCACGCTTCACTTCAACCCTTCAGGGGATTTACGAATTCCCCGAAACGGGCGGTGCCGTTCCGTTCATCGAGGGCAGCTACAACCGCCGTTCTTCGGTCAATTTCGCCGCGAACAACTCGCCTTTCACGCGCCTGGGCGGGACTAACGTCTTTGGCGCCAGCATTGGCGTGCGCCTTGCATCGGGCTTCGAATTCTCGCTGTTCTGCAAGAATTGCACGGATGAACTCGTCCCCACCGCCATCGCCTACGACAATGTCGACCAGGTGCTGCGCGGCGCGACTTCGATCCAGCAGCAATGGGGTTATAATTCGGTCCGCACGATCGGGGTGAACGCGAGCGCGCGCTTCTAGCGGCTCGGCGATGCGGGGCGATGGAAGGCCTTCGCCCGCTCGATTGCGTCTGTCCGAGGAGTCATCAGCGTGGCCGGCAGGCCAAGCAAATTGATCGAAGATGTCTGTTGCTCGGGAGCTTGGCGGAACCGGAAGGCGGGTTGGTACATCTGGATCTCTAGCCCCCTCACGATCCGACCGAGGTTTCGAAAATGAATACACCATCTTCCGCCACCGAACTGATAAGGATGCTGGATCTTGAGCCGCATCCCGAGGGCGGCTGGTATCGCGAAACCTGGAGGGCGGCTGCGCCAGGCGGCGAACGCGCGTCGGCCACGAGCATCTATTTTCTGCTCGAACAAGACCAGCGGTCGCATTGGCACCGCGTCGACGCGTCCGAGATATGGCTGTGGCACGCGGGGTCACCTGCCTTGCTGTCTACCTCGCCCACCGATGCGGGCCCTATCTCCGAGATCATCCTCGGAAACGATGTCTGGGCAGGCGAGACGCCTCAACATGTCGTCGAGGCAAATCACTGGCAAAGCACCTACGCAAAAGACGGCTGGGCGCTGGTGTCTTGCATCGTGTCGCCAGGGTTCAGCTTTGACGGCTTCGAGCTCGCGCCAACGGGATGGAGCCCTCGGCGGCCCGATGGTGGGACAAGCCTAAGCTAAGCCCACAGAATTTGCGGGCACGCGGAAGATCGATCGAGGATGCACGATGGACCCGCGCGCTCCACGTCCGAGGTGACGATCAGGAAGGAAATGACATGCAATGGGAATATCTGACCGTTCAAACGACGCTTGATGACGGCGAACTCGGTAAGCTCGGCGCCGAGGGTTGGGAATTGGTCGCGGTTGTATCGCCGGCGCACTTCGTGCTGCATTATTTTTTCAAACGCCAGATGCGGTCGGATGCGCGATAGGCTTTGACCGGAACAAGAAGCCAGAAGCCGAGGCCCCCGCCCGGCTTCAGATGTTGCGGCTATTCCTCACCGATATTTTCGCTTGCTCGTCAGCGTCCGCAAGGCTCGCACCGATGCCCGACTGCCCGAAGCGTTCGATGAGCATATCGGTTAGAATTCGCACCTTTCGGGAGGGATGCTGGCTGGGCGGCCTTACGACGAAGATCCCCGCTGGCGGAATCGGATGACGCGTCATGATGGGCACCAGCGCTCCCGAAGCGATGTGATCCGCGACGAGCGCTTCCGGCAAATAGGCGATCCCGACCCCATCCAGCGCCGCTGTCACGAGGGATATTCCATTATCGGCCTTGTAACGCCCACGGGGATTCACCGGGACGATATTTTCGCCGTCCATGAATTGCCAGGTCTCGGTGCCTTGCATGATGGCTTCGTGATGCACGATCTCGTCCGGCGTTTCGGGAGCACCGTGCGCCTCGATATAGGCAGGACTTGCGACCAGCTTCCCGAATATGGGGCCGACACGTCTTGCAATCAGGGTCGAATCGCGCAGGTGGCCGACGCGAATGGCGCAGTCATAGCCTTCGGCGACGATATCCACGAACCGATCACTGTAGTCGGCGTGAATATGAAGGTCCGGGTGTCGCTGCGCCATCTGCGAAAAGACGGGAGAGAAGTGCGTCGGACCGAAGGAAAGCGGGGCGGCGACCCGTAGCCGGCCGCGGACATCCTCCCAGGGAAGAATGATCTCCCTTGCATTGTCAATTTCGCTGCAGACCCTTGCCGCATAATCCCGAAATGTCGCGCCGGCTTCGGTCAGGGCCGCGCCATGCGTTGTCCGCGCGAGCAATTGAACACCCAGATTCTGCTCAAGCCGGGCCAGCCGCCGGCTCACGATCGACTTCGAGACGCCAAGCCGGCGGGCTGCTGCGGTAATGCCGCGGGCGTCGGCTACCTCCACGAAGGTCCGCAGTTCCTCTATCTGCACATCGTTCCCTTTTGCGCGACACGGTGTGGCGTTCTGATGGTCTACCCAAGGGTAAAAGGCAATGGCACTAGTCGCTTGGAAATCGACACAGGGGTGCCCTGCTAACCCTAGGCCACTTCTCAAAAAACGGCGCGCAAGGAAAAATCTGTGTCCCCTCTCCATGGACTAAATCCGCTTCCGACCGATAGGGGGTCATTCTTCCTTCTGTTCGATCATCAAGCATTTCGGCGGCTGGCGGTCGCCGGGCCGAAACCATTCGGGGGCGAGGCAGCTGTCGAGCAGCCCGGTGGGGCTCGGCCGATGGCGACCGGGTCGCAGGTCGGCGGCAGCATCCGTGCTGCAGAGAACGGACACATGTCGGAGCTTACTATGCTGCCTCGCAAATTCGGGGGGGCGACAAGCCATCCGGCATCGGGCCATTGCGGCAGGCGCAAGACTGGTCTGCTGGCGAGGATCATATCCGCTGCCGCCTTCCCGGTCTTGCCTTTCGCGGCAGATGCGCAGGTTTCAACCAATCTGGAGCGGGCACCGACCCTGACCATCGAACGCTATTCGGAAGATTGGTCGGATCTCGCGGATCCGGAAAATCGCAGGGGGGAATGGACCGAGCCCTTTAAATATATTCCCCTCAGCGACGACGGCCGGATTTACCTGACGACCGGCGTCGAGGCGCGATCGCGCTACGAAGCCTATCGGAATGTAAATTGGGGATCTTCAGGCAACGATGATTATGCTTGGCATCGCCTGATGCCTTATGCCGATCTTCATCTCGGCAAGCTTCGCCTGTTTGCGCAGCCGATCCTCTCGGCAATCACGGGAACAGACAGGCCGAAAGGCCCCGCAGACACCACCGGCGTCGACATGCTGCAGGCGTTTGTCGACGTCGAAGTCGCAGCGCCCGGCGATGCGTCGCTGCGCCTGTCCGCCGGGCGCAAGCTCGTGTCGCTGGGATCGGGACGGTTCATCGACAGGCGCTACGGGACCGGCGTTCCGCTGCCTTTTGATGGATTTGAAGCGACCCTCACCGGGGCTACGCGGCGAGTGACGGCGTTTCATCTTCAGCCGGTCGATACCAAGGCCGGGGCATTCAACGACCGGCGTTCGCGGAGCAAGGCGGTATGGGGCCTCTATGCCACCCAGTGGCTGGACACGAAGCGCGCGAACGGAATCGATGTCTATTATATCGGCCTGCGAGACCGGAACGCGGTCTTCGACCAAGGGGCCGGCAGGCAGGTGGCGCACAGTTTCGGTTCCAGAATATTCGGCGACGACGGCGCCTTTTACTGGAACGTGGAGGCAGCGTTACAGCGCGGAAGATTTGCCGGCCAGAAGTCGGCGGCGTGGGGCGCGGGAGCCGAGACAGGCTATCGCTTCCGGGACGCGCCGCTGCGGCCCACGATCGGCCTCACCGCCGATATCGTCTCGGGCGATGACGACCCGAACGACGCGAAGCTTGGGACGCTCAACGCCCTTTTTCCGAACGGCAAATATTTCGGCGCCTTGTCGCCAATCGGTCCGCGGAACCTCATTCACTTGCGGCCGACCGTCTCGATTCATCCGCATAAGGACATCGCGGTGTCGCTAACCGGGGTGGCCTATTGGCGGGAAAGCAGGAACGACGGAATCTACTCCCTTCCCGGACTGCTCGTGCGCAGCGGTAAAGAGAGCGACGCACGCTTTATCGGCAAGCAGATCGAGCTCGCCGCAAGCTGGCAAGCGACCCCCCAGATGAACCTGACGGCTTCGCTCAGCGCCTTCGATCCGGGCCCGTTCATTCGCGACACCGGCCCTGCGCGCACGATCAAGATGGCCGGCGCCCAAGCGACCTTCCGCTTTTGACCCATGCGACAGCCGGCACGCATCTCTTGCATTGTATCGCTGGCGACGCCGCTCGGTCGCCACGAAAGCCGTTCCGACGTCGCACCGCGTCGTCGAGGCATGGCCGCGATTTTCAAGCCGCCGCCCTTGACTGGGCACAATTCCAATAAATCTGTTGAACGGGGATAAAATGATCAGAAAACTAGTCGTCGCTTTCGCAGCGACCATATCCTTCGCAGCGGCTCAGGCACAATCGGCGCCCGATAACCCCGGCGCCGATCTGATCGTAATCAATGCAAAAATCTTCACCGGAAATCGTGCCCAGCCCGAAGCATCGGCGTTGGCGGTTAAGGATGGCCGCATCTATCTCGTCGGTTCGGATGCCGAAATCGTCGGCCTGAAAAATGCGCGGACCAAGGTGATCGATGCGGGCAGCCGCAGGCTCATTCCTGGCATCGTCGATGCGCATACGCACGTCCTCAACGACCTCGCCTATAACTATAATGTGCGCTGGGATGGCGTGCCTACGCTTCGCGGCGCGCTCGCGATGCTGAGCGAACAGGCACGGCGCACGCCCGAGGGTCAGTGGGTCAAGGTGATCGGCGGCTGGTCGCCCTACCAGTTCGAAGAGAAGCGCTTTCCCATGCTGGCCGAACTGCGCAAGGCGGTCCCCGACCGCCCGATGATCGTTCAATATGCCTATAACCGAGCCTATTTGAACAAGAAGGCGATGGAGGCGCTCGGCCTCGGAACCGATCGGTTCCCTCAGTTGCCCGACGTCGAGATCGAGCGGGACGGCAAGGGCGACCCCACCGGGGTCGTTCACGGCTACACCTGGTTGTTTCTCGCGCTGGAGGCGATGGTTCCGCAGCCCAGTTTCGACGAACAAGTCAGCTCGATGATCTACTCCATTCGTGGCCTGAACCGGTTCGGCGTAACGTCGATCATCGATAATGGCGGCCGGTGGCCCTATCCCGAAGCCCAGGCCAGGGTCGATGTTCTTGCGCGCGACAACCGCCTCAACGTGCGAATGCCATTTGTCGATCTTCAACTTGGCGATGGCGGGCCGGTGAACATGGTCGATCTGGAGATCGAGGCCATCACGAAAGCGGCGCCGATAAGCCCGGGACAAAATCTGCACCCCGGCCTCGCGCATGGCCTTGAATATCGCGGCGCTGGCGAGGTGCTTGCCGGAGAAGTCCATGACCATGAGAATTTCGATCGCCCGGCCGTCGTCATCGAGCCTGAAAAGATGCGCCGCTTCGTCGAGCAGGATGTGGCGAAGCTGATCAAGCGGCGCATCCCCTTCCGGATGCACATCAGCTACAATGAGAATATCACGCCCTTCCTCGACGCGCTCGAGAAGGTGAACGAAACGGTCCCGCTCGACGGTCTGCGATGGAGCCTCGAGCATGCCGAAACGATCAGCCCGGAGAATATCGAGCGGGTAAAGCGGCTGAAAGGCGGTATCGCCCTCGACGCCAAGATGGCGCTCCATGCCGATGGTTTCATCAAGACCCATGGCCTCGAAAAGGCACTGGAAACGCCGCGCCTGCGCGCCCTTGTCGATAGCGGCATTCCCCTGGCGATGACGACCGACGCATTCCGGGCGGCGACCTTCAATCCCTGGGTCGGTATAAGCTGGATGGTTACCGGCAAGTCCGTTTCGGGATCGCAGGCGCTGGCCGATGGCAACCGCCTCTCGCGCACCGAGGCATTGAAACTCTTCACCAGCGGGGGCGCCTGGTTCATGAATGCGGAAGCCGAACTCGGCGTCATCGCGCCCGGCAATCTGGCGGACTTCGCGGTCCTCGACAGAGACTATTTCACCGTGCCCGAAAATCAGATCGGATCCATCTCGTCGGTTCTGACGATCATGGATGGGAGGGTCGTGTTCGGAGCGCAGGACTATAGCGATCAGACGCCGAAACTGCCCGCGGCTCTGCCCGCCTGGTCCCCATCGAATTCCTTCGGCAGCTATTATGGGGATAAATGACAACGGCGCGAAGATTGCTTCATTGGACGCAATCTTCGCGCCCGCCCCAGGCCGTTTGCGACTAATTCCGCGCCGGCTAAAACGCCCCCCTTCAACCCCCATTTCCGAGACGAACCATGGCTGACGTCATTCCCCCGGCGCTCCGCGCCTCGCCCTTTGCGGACATGCGCGGCCACCATGTCGCAGTTCGCACCCCCGACCTTGAGACGGTCAAGCGCTGGTATATCGAGAAGCTCGACTTCCGCCTGGTCGCCGAGTGGGGCTACGGCGACCAGAAGCTCGCATATATCGCGCCGCCCGCCGACGATCATTTCTGGATCGAAATCCTGGGTGGCGGCGAACCGCCTCCGCAGGACGTGCGGCCCTATGCCGATCTCGGCGACAGCCTTGCCTACTCCGGCTACCATCATTTTTGCCTGACCGTCGATAATGTCGATCTGACCGTCGAAAAACTGCGCCAGCGGGGGGTAGAGATCGTGGCCGAGCCGTTTGTTGTCGAAGCGATCGGACGCCGGCTCGCCTTCTTCGCGGACCCATTCGGCAACCTGATCGAGCTTGCCCAGCTAATCACCTGAACCGCTCGCCGACGTCGTCCCGATGACCCACTGGTCGTGTGGTGGACCTTGCCGCGCAATTTTCATCGAGCAACTGGTCGCCGCGGCCTCATGAACGGGAGCAAGGTGCGCCACCCGCCGCCGGGGACATCGTTCAACTCAGGATGTCCAGTCCTTCGTCCCAATAAGGTTCGGGCCAAAAGCGCTCGACAAGCCAGTCGATGAACACCCTGACCTTTGGCGCCAACTCGCGTGAGCTGGGATAGAGCGCCCAAAGCGTCTGGGTCGAGATGAGCGGATACTCCGCGAGAACGGGCACAAGCGAACCTGTGCGGAGCTCATTTGCGGCACACCATGTTGCCATCAGCGCGATCCCGAGCCCCGCGCAGGCTGCATCGCGCACCGCTTCGCCATCGTCGATCCGCAATGTCGGGGCAACGCGCTTTTCGATGCTTTCTCCCGCCGCGCCCCTGAAGGACCAGAGATCAAGGGTCCCGACGACGAGACAATCATGGGCGTCCAAATCCGCGGGCCGACGCGGTCGGCCGCAGCGTTCAAGATAGTCAGGCGACGCAACAAGGACCCGGCGGTCGGGCGCAATTCGCCGCGCGACGAAGGATGAATCGCCAAGATCGGCGTAGCGGACCGCGACGTCGAACGCACCTTCAACAAGATCGACAACCCGGTCTGACAATCGCATGTCGATCCGAAGGTCGGGATAACGCTGCACGAACGCGGCCAAGCCGGGCACGATGTGCATCCGTGCAAAGGAGGAGGGAGCCGCGACCCGCAGCGTGCCGCGCGGCACGGCCTGCCCGCCTCCCAGGGCCTCGCGAGCGACCTTTGACGCGTCGATGAGATGTTCGGCATGCGGCAGGAAAGCCTGACCATCCTCGCTCAATGTCGCCATGCGGGTCGTCCGGTGGAAGAGGCGCGTCCCGAGATGCTTCTCAAAGGATGCAAGACGTGCACTTGCTCCCGCCGGCGTCATGCCGCGATCGCGGGCCGCGGCGCTGATGCTCCCGAGCTGCGCGATCCGCACAAACAGGGCCAGATCGTCGAAGTCCATCGTCCATTCCCGTCATAGTGCGGCGCCGGCAGAGCGCCACGCATCGAACATCCGCTTCGCCGCTGAGGATGACACATAGGCTACATTTTCAAATGACTTTTGAAAGAGCTTCCTTTTTCATGCGCCTACCGCTTTGAATGTCTGAAAGTCAAATAGCTCTTCATCGCGTGGTCGTTGGACTGAACCCCCAAGCGGCCATGCATTTCGAACTTGATGTGAAGGAGCTTGAACAATGGCCAAGATGATGAAGGCGGCGGTGCTGACCCGCTTTGGAGGTTATGATGCCTTTGAAATGCGCGACGTTCCCGTTGCGGAAGTGGGTCCCCGGCAGGTGCGGGTGCGCGTCCATGCGACTGCCCTCAATCCGCTCGATTACCAGATCCGCCGCGGCGACTATGCCGATCATGTACCGCTACCCGCGATCATCGGCCACGATATTTCCGGTGTTGTCGAGGAAGCGGGATCGCATGTGACCGAGTTCAAGCCCGGCGACGATGTCTATTACACGCCGAAGATTTTCGGGGGTGCGGGCTCCTATGCCGAGCAGCATGTTGCCGATGTCGAACTCGTCGGCCGCAAGCCGAGGAACCTCTCCCATCCCGAAGCAGCAAGCCTCACGCTCGTCGGAGGAACTGTGTGGGAAGCCTTCGTCACGCGCGCGCAACTCGCTGTCGGTGAGACCGTCCTCATCCACGGCGGGGCCGGAGGCGTCGGCACCATCGCCATTCAGCTTGCCAAGGCCATGGGGGCGCGGGTCATCACGACGGCGAGAAGCACCGACCATGAGCTGGTGCGATCGCTTGGGGCGGATGAGGTGATAGATTTCACATCCGAAGACTATGTCGAAGCGGTGGCGCGCTACACCGATCGGGAAGGCGTCAATATCGTGTTCGACACGATCGGCGGCGATGCGCTGACCAGAAGCCCCCTGGCGCTGGCGGACTTCGGGCGCGTGGTCAGCATCGTCGACATTGCCCAGCCGCAGAATCTTATCGAGACCTGGGGCCGCAATGCCACCTATCATTTCGTGTTCACGCGTCAGAATCGCGGCAAGCTGGATGCGCTCACAAAACTTGTCGAACGCGGGCTCGTGCGGCCGATCATCGGCGCGACACTGCCGCTTTCGCGGATGGGCGAGGCCCATGACCTATTGGAGAACAGAGCCTCCCACGGGCTTCGCGGCAAGGTCGCGATCGAAATAGCGGGCTAGGCTCGCGGCGAGATAGGGCGCGGGACGGGCGGTATATGCGAAGGTGGACGAAGGTCCGAGCCCTATCCCGTTTATAGCCGGATAAGCGGGGCGGTTATCGATCGATAGCCACCCCCACTTATCTCAGCTCCCGTTCGACCAGGCGATCGCGTCCGCGCCCGCCGGGATGTGCGTCGGCGAGCCTTGGTCGGTGACCGCCTGCCAGACCGCCTCGGCAACATCGTTCACCGAAGTTACCGGTCCCGCATCCTGCTCCCAACCGGCGAAAACCTGCTGGACCAGTTCGGAATAAGGTTCGGGAAACCCGCTGGTCAGGCGCGACCTTGCATTGTCACCGAAGCTGGTCTGCGGCGCCCGGCCCGGCAAGACGACGCGGACACGGATGCCGAACGGTTCGAGCTCGATGGCGACGCTGTCGCTGAATGCGTTCACCGCCGCCTTGCTCGCCGTATAGACCGACAGCAGCGGCAAGGGCTTGTACGTCACGGACGAAGTCACATTGACAATCACGCCGGCGCCGCGCTCGCGCATCTGGGGAAGTACGGCCTGCATCATCGCTATCGTACCGAGCGTGTTCGTTTCGATGATTTCGCGTGCGGTCTCGATCGACGTGCCCTCGAGTGCGTTGAGGAACCCTATTCCGGCATTGTTGACGAGCGCGTCGACCGGCCCTGCTTGTGCGATGGCCGAAGCGATGCTCGCGGCGTCGGTGACGTCGAGCGGCAAGACGCGAATGCGATCAGAGGACGGCAGCGCGTCTTCGCGCGGCGATCGCATGGTGGCGATGACGTCCCAGCCCCGCTCTGCGAAGTGGCGTGCGGTCTCCAAGCCGAAGCCCGACGAGCATCCGGTAATCAAGATAGTGGGCATAATATCTCCTGTCGTAGCATGCTGTCAGATAGACATTCCGCCCGGACACTCTACAATCGAATATCCAATCTTCGTTAGCGAACGTCCGGAAATGACCGATCCTCTTACGCAGATCGTCGGCCTGCTCAGGCCCGACCTGTCTTTCGCCAAACTCACCGAGGCATCCGGCCCCTGGCGCATCCGCCGTTCAGAGCAAGGCACGCCATTCTTCTGCGCGGTGCTCGACGGCGCTGTCCAGTTGGAGATCAAGGGCCGCGCACCGCTTCGCATTTCTGGCGGTGACTTCCTGCTGATCCCCGCCGCGTTCGATTTCACCTTCACCAGCCTGGACCCCGCCCCTGCTCGCGGCCTGGACAGCGTGCCGATCCAGATGCGTCCCGGCGTGTACCGCATCGGCAATCCTGCAGCAGAGCCCAACCTGCGAATGCTCGTCGGCTATTGTACATTTGGCTCCACCGATGCGGCGCTGCTCGTGTCGCTCCTGCCGTCGCTGATCCACGCGCGCGGAAATGAACGACTGACCACACTGCTCCAGCTTGCAGCGGACGAATCGCGGGCCGAACGCGCGGGGCGAGAGGTGATCCTCGCCCGGCTCATGGAGATATTGTTCATCGAAGCGCTGCGCGCGACGGGACCCGATTGCCCGAGCGGCATGCTTCGCGGGCTTGGCGACGATCGCATCGCAATCGCCATACGGCTCATTCATGATGAACCAAACGCCGCCTGGACGGTCGAGCGATTGGCCAAGGCGGCAGCGTTGTCGCGATCGGCGTTCTACGATCGCTTTCGCCGCACCGTGGGCATGGCGCCGATGGAATATCTGCTGCACTGGCGTATGATATTGGCGAAACAATTGCTGGGGGATCGACAAACACCGATCGCTGAGGTGGCCCAGCGGGTCGGCTATGGCTCAGCCAGTAGTTTCAGTGTTGCCTTCCTGCGGCATGTCGGCATGCCTCCGGGACTCTACGCGCGCCACCAACGGGCGGCGTAAGCTCGTAGTAGCGGAAACTCGCCCGGATTTTCTCGCACCGCAGTCCTCGGGGAATCGGCAGCTGCCGCAGCGCAATGCCGCTGCCCTCGCCTGCCAAGCGTTCCTCTTCCGGCAACTCAGCTCGGCACGCCCCGACCCTACCGCCGCCGAATTTCAATACCACTTGGGCGCCGCTGGAGAGCCAAAAGGCCCAAAAGGCGACGACACCCGCGACCGCACCGAATATTCGGAACTGCGCCGGGTCCGCAAAGGATATGCAATGAAAGCAGCGATATACGACCATGAAGGGCCACCTGAAGTCCTTCATCTTGTCGATGCACCCGATCCCGATGTCGCCCCTGGAGAGGTGCTAATCCGCGTCGAGGCGATATCGATCGAAGGCGGCGATCTGATCAGCCGCCACAGCACTCCGCCAAGGGCCCCCGGTCATATCCTTGGCTATGCCGCAGCAGGCACGGTGTTGGCGGTCGGCGACGACGTGATGGATCGCAAGGTCGGCGATCGGGTGACGTCCTGGAACCTTGAGGGATCTCACGCAGAGTTGCGCGCGGTCCCGTGGCGCCAGACCTGGCTGCTTCCGCCTGACGTCGGTGTCGCCCAGGCCGCGGCGATCCCGATCGGGTTTGGGACCGCGCACTATTGCCTGTTCACGCGAGGCGGACTGTCGAAGCCCAGTAGCGTTCTGGTTCAAGGCGCCGCGGGCGGAGTCGGCATCGCAGCGGTGCAACTTGCCCGCGCGGCCGGCGCGAACGTCATTGCCGTGGCGAGAGGCGAGGATAGGGCAAAGAAGCTTGCGGAACTGGGCGCATCGCGGATCATCGACCCCAGCGTCGAACCTGTTGCGGCTGCGGTTCGCGAGGTCACCGGGGAGCGCGGCGTAGACCTCGTCATCGATCCGGTAGGTTCGACATTGGCTACATCTCTCGACGTGCTTCGTGATGAAGGGACGCTGGTTGCCGTGGGTAATGCTGGGGGCGCGTCCCTGACGGCTGATTTATGGCCGGCCGTGCAGCGCAATCAGTCGATCCACGGCGTGTTCATGGGGCCCCTGCTGACGCGTCCGGTGGTCCGGGACGCGGTCGACACAATGCTGGCTGACCTCTCGAAAAACAGGCTAGTCGTACCGATCGATCGCCGGTTCCCGCTTTCCGAGGCCGCCGCCGCACACCGCTACGCCGAGAATGAGAGGGTTTTCGGCCGCATAATCCTGATACCCTGACATCAATAATTATCGCTGAGGGCCTGGCTGGCCCGCCGGCTGCCGGGAGCGATCGGAGTCGGCGCAGCCTTTGGCAAGTCGCCATGCAAATCATTCAAAACTCGCGCATGAAGCTGGCAGGTCGGCACGTCCCCTGAAGCTTCTCGTTGCGGCGCCGAGTTCTGCGACCGGTCGGCCTTTGCGATTTCATGCGGCCGGCCCCGCCTCGCCGGCCACGGTGCAATTGGCGCGACGCTATGGTGCCGCGCCAATTGCACCGGACGACCGGCAACCACGAGACCGGCTCAGGCGAGCGCGCCTCCGTCGGCGGTCAGGATCGCACCGGTGATCACGCTCGCAGCGGAGCTTGCGAGAAAGACCACGGCGTTCGCGACTTCGCGCGGCTCGCCATAGCGCCCCAGGGAGGTCAGGCTGCGCTGAAAATCGGCCGCTTCCCCGTCCGCAGGATTGGCATCGGTATCGGTCGAACCGGGCTGGACGAGATTGACGGTGATGCCCTTCGGCCCGAGTTCTCGCGAAAGGCCTCGCGTGAATGCGGTGAGTGCTGCCTTGGACATGGCATAAGCTGTCACACCCGGGAACGGAACCCGCTCGCCGAGGCCCGAACCGATCGAAATGATACGACCACCCTCGCCAAGATGCGGAATGACTGCCTTTGCGAACAGCACGGGCGCTCGCACATTGACGTCCATCAGCGCCTGATAGTCGTTCGCGTCGATGTCGGCGATATATCCGCTGTGACCGATAGCCGCACTATTGACGAGAATATCCAGTCCGCCGAGCGCCGAAACCGCTTCGCTCACCGCGCGTTGGATGTCCCCGGGCGCCGCACTGTCGGCTTGGATAGCGACCGCCCTGCGGCCCTGCTGTTCGATCGATTTGACGACCGCTGCAGCTTTCTCGGCCGAGCTCTGGTAAGTAAACGCAACGTCCGCGCCATTCTCCGCCAGCGCCAGCGCGATCGCGCCTCCGATGCCCCGCGACCCGCCCGTGACCAATGCACGCTTTCCATTCAAATCGATCATGATCTTGTCCTTTTCTTTCCTGATTCACTCGCATCCGCCGGAACCGAATTTTGGTCCGGCGGCGCCGCAGCCGAGCGCTCTCCCCTGCGCGTCTTCGGGCCAAGAGGTGGCCGCGCTCACTGCTGGAGATTTCCGATCCGGCTTATTTGAGAAACACCCCAGCCAGTGGTTACTGTCTGCTCGGTCATAGCCTTGGTTCTCCTTCAGGCCTGACAGATAGGAAGACGGGACCGCGGAGACATTCCCGATCTTGCCTTAGGCTTGCCTAATCCTGCCAAATTCCCATCTGGGAAGCATGTCTCAATCCGACCCCGCCACCGATCGTCTCCTGCGCGATATCGCACCCTATATCGCGCCCCTTCCGGGACTGGTGGGACGCGCGACGCCAATTCCGCGATTGACGGTATGGACGAGCACAAGGCCGACCCCTTCCGTCTCGGCGGTGTTCGAACCCCTGTTTTATGCGGTCGCAAGGGGCACCAAGGTCTTGACCATGGGGGCCAACCGCTTCGAGATGGCGGCCGGCACCTGCGCGGCCTCATCCTTCGGCTTACCCTATAGCCATCAACTCACCGACGCGACGCCCGAACGCCCCTATGTCGGCCTCAGCCTCCATCTCGATATCGACAAGCTGACGCGCATCGTGCTCGATATGCCCGGCGGCGAGGATCGCTGGGCCTGCGCGGTCGCCGCTGGAGAAATGAAGGGCGCGATTGGCGAGGCATTCACCCGCCTTGTTGGCCTTCTGAACACGCCCGACGATATAGCGATGCTCGCACCGCACTATGAAAGCGAGCTCTATTACCGACTGCTGCAAAGCCCGATGGGCGATACTCTGCGTCAGATCGTCCAGCGCGATGATCGGGTGCGGCAGATCAAGGCCGCGGCCGATTGGTTGGGAACCAACAACCGCGAGCCGGTCGTCATCGCCGACCTCGCGTCATCGGCCGGAATGAGCGCGACGTCCTTCTACAGGCATTTCAAAGCCGTAACGGGATACAGTCCGCTCGCCTTTCAGCGGCAAATGCGCCTTATCGAGGCGCGAAAACTCTTGTCCGCCGGCGGCGCGAACGTCGCGCGTGTCGCCTATGAGGTCGGATATCAAAGCCCATCGCAGTTTAGCCGCGAATATAAAAAAATGTTCGGCAGTCCGCCCGTCGCTGATCTGCAGCGCTAGCACCGCGCCCCAAGGCCACGAAACTTTCCCGATTATGGCGATGGAAGAGGCCGCGAGTCATCGAAATATTCGATCAGCAATTCGGTAAGGACCCGGATTTTTCGCGTCGGATGCTGTCCCGGTGGACGAACAACATAGGCACCCGCGAGAGGCGGCGGATGGTGAGGCATCACCGGGACCAGCGCCCCCGAGGCCACATGCTCCTGAACCAGGCTTGCCGGGAGATAGGCGATCCCGAGGCCCGCCACTGCAGCGGCGATCAGCGCGGTTCCGTTGTCCGCCTTGAAGCGACCGTGGGGCCTTACCGTGACCGGCTTGTCGCCATCGGTCAGTTGCCAGCTTTCGGTGCCCTGCATGAGCGCCTCATGGTGGACAAGATCTTCTGGCTTCTGAGGGGCGCCACGCACCTTCAGATATTCCGGACTCGCAAAGAGGTGGCCGTACATGAACGTAAAGCGTTTCGCGATCAGATTGGAATCGGGAAGGTGACCGATCCGGATCGCGCAGTCATAACCCTCGGCGATCAGATCCACGAACTGGTCCGTATAACACGTCTGAACCTGAAGAAGCGGGTTGCGGCGTGCCAGCTCGGCCAGCACCGGAGCAATATGGGTCGGACCGAAGGTCAGCGGAGCGGATATGCGAATCCTGCCGCGCAGCTCTCCCGCCGGCACGACCGCTTCCCGCGCGATGTCCATCTCGGCGCAGGCCTTCGCCGCATAATCGCGGAACGTGGCGCCGGCTTCCGTTAGGGCCGCGCCGCGGGTCGTGCGGGCAAGAAGCTGGACACCAAGATCCGCTTCGAGGCGGAGGAGGCGCCGGCTGACGATCGACTTGGAGGCGCCTAGTCTGCGCGCGGCGGGCGAAACCCCTCCTGCGTCGGCGACCTCCACAAATGTTCGCAATTCTTCGATGTTCAATTGAGCATTCCACATGTCGCCGACAAAGGCGACAGGACCTCAAGTTACCCGAGCTTTGGCAGAGGTTACAATGTCCATTTCCCTGCGCCTAGCGCAAACATATTCTGCGCCGCCCTTGATCCTCGGCAGAGAGGCTTCGCGGGCAAGGCCCGTCGCTAAGAAGTCGGTTATGATTCGGGCAGGAATTAGGGCGCTAGAAGGTAGATGCGCTTCTGGCGATAGTCCCAGACGGTCTTGTAGTTTCCCAGGAACACGAAGCCGAGCTCGAGTTCGGTGTCTTCGGTGATACCGACCGACTTTGCACTCGGCGATGGCCCTTCTTCAACCTCGAGCGCAGGAAAACTGCCGTCGACCATGTCCGCGAGGCGAACGCCCGACAGATCGTGAGCGTCCGGGTCTGACGCCGGTTTGAGGAGGCCGCTGGCAATCAGGCCCGCCTTCTTTTCCTCCGGGATATTGAGAGATCCATACATGCCGGTGTCCAGGGTAACGATGGCGTCGAGATCGCCAATACGCGCGGGCAAAACCGGGATGTTCGGAAGTTTGCGGGTTTCGAATGGCAGGATCGCGATGACTTTCTCGCCGGCGATGAAGCTCTTATCACCGGCTTCATAGAAGGTCACTTCCAGCCGACGATAGTCGATCTTGATGGCGTGATCGGCAAAGAAATTAAAGCCAACCCAGCCCAGAAAGTCGGGCGCGATCTTTTCCAGCATGCGCGCATCCTGGCTCCTCACATTTGTTGCGCGCGGATGACGAAGATTGCCGACCCGAATGTCTGGAACGGCTGCGTGTAGCCGGATGTCGAAGGCCTGGCCGCTGCCGAAATGCCCGGTCCCGATCTTCGTACCCCCGGTGAGCGGGACACGATGGTCGTTGATGACCAGGCCGTCCTGCATGCCGGTATCGAGCATGAGCTTGCCCTTCACGCCCGCGATCTCACCCTCGATAAAGGGGAACTCGCGCACCATGACAATCGGCAGGGTTACCGTCTTCGAGGGCAGCCGTATTTCCGGGGCACGCGCCGATGAAGGAGGTGCCGGCGAGTCCGCGGATGCGAATGCCGGTGTCGCCGCCACCGCCAGAATAGACAGCGCAATCACATGGACCAGCCGCAAGGACCCCCGATCGCGCGATATCATTGTGCGGGCGGTACGACGTGAGATTACGCGCATGTTTTCCTTTTACCCTGCCTGTTTCTCATCGGCCGCATTGTCATTTTCGTCCGACCGCCGGACGAACCGGAAACCATGCGTCGACAATCCCGTCGGGGCGCGCACTTGATCCACGGCGGCGTCCTTCTGGCCGGATCGGCCGCCGAGCGACTCTCCACAGCTTGCCTTCCACCGATGCCTGCTGCCGCGCATAGCGGGCCGCTCAGCCGTGCACCAGTGGTTCGGGGCGTGGCTGAAGGAGTAGTCGATCGCTTCCCGACATGGCATCGCCCTGAACCTGTTCGGAAAGACGTTCGGTATCGCGGCGACGAATGTCCTCGGCGACCTCTTCGATATCCGCCTCGACGAAACCCAACAAGCGAAGCCCGGCCGCACCCATCAGATAGGCGGATTCGACCGTTTCGCGGATCTGATAGTCGACACCGGCCCGGATCAACTCGACCGCATGCCCCCGATCATAGCTTCGGACCAGTAGTCGCGCTTGCGGAAAGGCGTGCTGCGCAAGCTCGACGATTTGCATCGCGGCTTTGGAATCGTCGATGCAGATCATGATCGCATCGGCGCCGCCCGCCCCCGAATGCCGCAACACGTCGAGCCGCGCACCATCGCCAAAGAAGACCTTGAACCCGTATCGATCGGCGTCGCGGATGCGGTCGGGATCATTGTCGATGACGGACAGATCAATTCCTTTGGCTAGCAGCGCCTGCGAGGCGATCTGCCCGAAACGCCCGAACCCGATGATCAGGATGCGGCCCTTCAAGTTTCGGGCATGATCGACCCCCTCCATCGACGCCTCGGAGCGCAGGAACCGGTCGGCAGCCAGCATCAGCAAGGGAGTCAACGCCATCGACAGGATGACGACGGTCGCGAAGAGCGCGTTCTGCCGGGCGTCGATCACACCGCCCGCTGCCGCTGCGGTGTACAGCACGAAAGCGAATTCGCCGCCCTGCAGAAACATCGAGGTCCGATGCAGCGCCCCGTGGCTGGAGCTGCCGAACAGCCGCGCGACCCCATAGACAACCAGCCCCTTCGCGATTGTGAACGCGAGCAGCAGCGCGAGAAGGAATCGCCATTCGGCGGCTACGACCGCGAGGTCGAGCGACATGCCGACGGCGAGGAAGAACAGTCCCATCAGCAGACCGCGGAACGGCTCGATGTCGCTTTCGATCTGGTGACGATAACTGGAACTCGACAGCATGACCCCGGCCAGAAAGGCGCCCATCGCCATCGACAGTCCGGCGGCATCCATCAACAGCGCTGCGCCGAGCACGACAAGCAGCGCGCCCGCCGTCAGCACCTCGCGCGTCCGCGCGCGCGCGAGAAGCGCAAAAAAGGGGTTCAGGCCCCAGCGCGACACTCCGAGCAACACGAGCATCGCGGCAAGCGCAATCAGCACCTCGGTCCAGCCCGAGTGTCCGCTGGACATTGGCGAAAGGAAAGCAACGACCGCGAGCAATGGAACGATCATCAAATCCTCGAACAGAAGGATCGCAACCGACTTCTGCCCTTCATCGCTCGAAATTTCGCCGCGGTCCTGCAGCACCGACATGATGACGGCTGTCGAAGAAAGGACAAATCCTGCCCCGGCAATGAAGGCGACGGGACCGGGCAGGCCGAAAACCAGTGCGCCGGTTGCCGATAACCCCGCGATCGCGGCGGCGACCTGGACCAGCCCGAGCCCGAAGATCTGGCCGCGCATCGCCCACAGCTTGGGCGGGCGCAGTTCGAGACCGATAACGAACAGGAACATCACGACCCCGAGTTCGGAAAAGTGAAGGATCGATTGCGCATCAGTGAACAGACCGAGCACCGAGGGGCCGATCAGCACGCCCGCCGCGAAATATCCTAGCACCGAGCCCAGCCCGAGGCGCCGGAAGAGCGGCACCGCAACGACGGCCGCGCCCATCAGCGCGACCGCGGGTCCGATCGTCTGCCCCAAGCTCACATCAGCCATGGTCGGCCAGCCATTTCTCATTGGCCATATACATTCTCAGTTCTCTGGGTGGGGCGGTTGGGGGGAAGCGGGCCGCGTCGGGCCATCTGCCCATCGCTGGCGTGCGAAGCGTACGATCTCGTCCTGCAGGTCGCGGTCTTCCGGCGCCGCGCCGCCGAAGCCGCCGTGAGGCATTGCTTCGAAGACATGGAGTTCGGCCGCCACACCGGCCTGGCGCAGGGCGCGGTGCATTCGTACCGTGTTGGAGAGAAACAGGTCGCGAGTGCCCGACTGCAGGAAGGTCGGCGGAAAGCCTGACAGATCGCCGAACAGCGGAGAGACATAGGGATGCGTGAGGTCAGCGCCATTCGCGTAGAGGAGGTTGTTGGACATCAGCGAGCCGGGCAGGACCACATCGACAAGACGGTTGGTTTCGAAGCTGTCCCCTGATTCGGTGAGATCGACCTGGGGCGACAAGAGGACAAGCCCGGCGGGCATGGGGAGG
The DNA here is from genome assembly GCF_013410105.1 of Sphingopyxis sp. JAI108. Taxonomy (GTDB): domain Bacteria; phylum Pseudomonadota; class Alphaproteobacteria; order Sphingomonadales; family Sphingomonadaceae; genus Sphingopyxis; species Sphingopyxis chilensis. Next base: position 168,568 of record NZ_JACCCJ010000001.1, on the reverse strand, counting down.
CCCTCATCGCGCGCCCGAAGCAGCATTGCGGCCGCGATATTCCCGCCCGCCGAACGACCGCCGACGATGATATCTTGCGGAGCGTGGCGCTCGGCGACGTAGCGATAGGCCGAAAGACCGTCATCCAATGCAGAAGGATAGGGATGCAGAGGCGGCATCCTGTAATCGACGCTGTAGCACCGAACCCCATGCAAATCGGCATGGATGCGGGCACCAGCGCGGCATGCCTCGCCGCCACCGAACACCAGCGCGCCGCCATGGAAATCGATGTAGGCGAGCCCCGGGCTCCACTCCTCGATCGGGGTGGCGACATGGAAGGTCGCCTCCCCCACAGCAATCGTCTCGACGGTCGCGCGCGGCTGCCGTGTCATAGCCTTGACCGCCGCGGCATATTGCGCGTCCGCCATCGCCTTCATGCGTAGCCAGCCTTCGTGATCGTGCGGTTCAGGCATGACATAGGCAGCATTGAGCACGCTGCCATCGTCGCCCACCAACCGCTCGATCGCTGCGCGTGCTTCGGCGCTTATCGAAGCGGGAAAGGGGATGGTGCGCGCCGGTATCGTCACACCTGGTTTCTGGTCTTCCATCGTCGCTAAGGCCCTTCCCTGTTTGCCATGTTCTCACCATTGCTTCCGGCCCTTGTCGGTCGCGCGGTCGGGGAAAGCTCCCGTTCCCCGCCGAAGGCATCCCAGGCGAGGGCGACAAGGCAGCCGAGGGTGAAGAACTCGAGGAGGAACTGGCTCCAGCTCAGGACGCCCTCGACAACAGAGCTGCCGGTGAAGCTGCTGTAGAGAAGCGTGTTGCCGACGACGCCTTTAATGAGCGCGACAAGAAACCCCGCCGCCAGCAAACGGAGCAACCGCGATTGGGGGAGATGGCTCCAAACCAGCAGGGTCAGCAGAAAAGCTCCCGCAACGGCTTCCGCAAAAGACAGATAGGCGGCAAACGTGACGTGAAAGGGATATGGAAAAGCATAGAGGTCGGGGCGCGAAAGCCAGGCGAATTGCCCCAGGAATGGGTCGATCACATAAGCTAGGAGTTTGCGCGCGGCGGCACTGACGGCGGCGACCGCCAAAGCAGCACCCAAAAGCCCGAAAGGACCCCGCACCCACCGGACCGCCAAGGTGCAAGCAAGCGCGACGATCACTACCCGGATCAGCGGCTTGATCAGTCCAATCGCCGAATAAGCCCAGCCCCCGGTCACCACCCCGCTCATGATCGCGACGCGAAGCGTTTCTTGGATGGCGGCCATGACCAGACAGGCGATGAGTGTCCGGAAAATGAAGCCGCGATGACCAAGGGAGGGATTCGCAAGTCGGAGGAAGATAAGCAGGCCGCCCGCGATGAAGGCTTCATTGAGCCACCTCGCCCAAAGCGGGGGCTGCGGCAGCGGAAAAGGAGCCCCCGCCGCCAGCATCCCGACATGAACGCTCATCGCCGCGAAGCCGGCCGCGGCGAGACCCGCCAGCAGAAGTCCGGGCTTGCGAGCATTTGTCCAGGCGGCAGAAGTTGGAGAGACATTCTCTTTCATCGATCGAAAAGCTCGCCGAGCGGCCGTCCGGGTCGCGTGTTGATCAGGGGCGAGCCTTCGAGCAGACGTTGGATCGGACAGTGGGCCGCGGCGTCGATAAGGCGCGCGCGTTGCTCTTCATCGAGAGCGGGTCCGCGGAGGAACACGACCTTGTCGAAGACATCGACCGGCTCGGCCGCGCCAGCGACCAGCCTGCGTGTGTGATCGACCACCACTTCCACATGTTCGAGCGGCAAGTCGTGTCGCCGCGCATACCAGCGCACGGTCATGGCAGTGCATTCGGCAAGTGCGGCAACCAGCAGGTCGAACGGGTTTGGGCCGAGGCCACCGCCGCCCGCAGCGGCAGGCTCGTCGCCGAGAATTTCCTGAGCCCCCATCTCGATGCGCACCGCGAACGGACTTTGGCCGGTTTCCGAGACGGTTACCCGGGTACGAAGTGCTGCCATCGGGCCTTCCTTCCATCTGTTACCCACCTGACGACCGCGAAGTGCCCGGCCCGGACAAGGGGCTGCAATTCCGTCCGGGAGCTCACTTGCGCGTGATACACAGCTGACGCGCGGGGTAGTCGAAGCTGATCACGCCTCCGTTCCAGAGCGGCACCCCCAAAGTGCCGTCGATCGTTCCGTTTTCGAAGGCGGGAACCTCGGACGTCATGCTGATCTCCAGCGGTCCGAAGCTTGTCCCGCCAGCCCGGACCTCCGGCACGGAAACCACCGCACCCTGCACCCGGCCGCCGACGCCGTGCCCGATCTCCTTCGCCCTGCCTTGGAGCGCCAGCGCCTTCCCGGCATCGCTGCGAACAAAGGGTCCCCCGAGCACCAGCGCGCTGTGCCTGGTTCCAAGATCGACGAGAACCTTCAGGCGCACGGGCGGCTGGTCGCTGGCTGGCTCGACCTCGATTTCGACGACGGGAACATTGTGTACGAGCTCCAGCGCGATCGGCGCTGCACATTCCATTGCGGTCCCGGGCGAGCCGAAGCTGATGACTTTCCGCGCATAATCGACACTCACCGTGCGGTTCTGGAAAGCGGGCGCGCCGAGCAGGACATCGACCGGAAACTGTGCCGAGCTCGTCAAATGGCCGAGATCGATCGCATAGCCTTCAACCCCTTCGAAGGTCAGGGGGCCGGCCGTCAAACGGCCCAGCGTAACCGGCAAAAGTTGCCTGACCTCGCTCCCGGCTCCCGCTGCATCGCCAGCCGGGGCGCCCTCATCGAGACCGAGCTCGCGGCTTGCCTTTCGGTCGATGAGTATCGCCCCCGCGCCGCTATCGAGGACGCCGCTGCGTTTCTGTCCGTTCACTTCCACTTCGATGCGAACAAGATTGTCCGTCAGTTCGAATGGCAGTGCTTGGGAGCCCGAGTCTGCGCGCTCGGCGGTTGCCTCCAGGGACGCGGCCGATGCCTGCGTCCGGGCGGAGCCATCACCCGGCAGATAGATCGACGACACCAAGACAGCTCCGGTCAGCGTCAGCGGTCTGAAAACGCTCATTGAACGGGTTCCATTTTCATTACTTGCCGGTCGGTGCCTCGGAGCGTGACCAAGCAGGCGGCACGAGGAAGGTCCGGCGGGCTATTCTAGCCTGGTTCACGACATGGCCGGGGCGGGCGGAGCCGGCTCGTCGGGCAGCGGGATGAACTCCGCGTCGTCGGCATCCGGCAGCTTCATCAGCCCCGCCTTCCAGTCGGACGCCGCCTGCGCAAGACGATCCTTGGAAGATGACACGAAGTTCCAATAGATGAAGCGCTCGCCAACCGGCTCGCCGCCGAGAACCATCACGGTGGACCGTGCAGCAGCCCGGACGCGCGACGCGGCGGCGTCGAGCACGAGCATTTTTCCGGCACCGTAGGTCGTGCCGTCCATCTCCACTTCACCTTCCGCCACATAGAGCGCGCGCTCCTTGTGACCGCCAGGAATCTCGGCGATCGCCCCCGGCTCCATTTCGAGATGCGCGTAGAATAAGGGCGAATGCGTCTGGGCTCCGGCCGTCAGGCCGTAGGCGCTGCCTGCGATGAGATGACCTGCCACGCCAGCCTCGGCCCATTGCGGCAGATCGGCTCCGGCGTGATGCGAGAAGGACGGCGCGATCTCCTCCTGCCCGTCGGGCAGCGCGACCCATGCCTGGATGCCATGGACGCGATCGCCATGTTCGCGTGCATATTCGAGCCGTTCGCTGTGCGTGATGCCCCGGCCCGCGGTCATCCAGTTGACCTCCTGCGGCCGTATCGCCTGCTCGAAGCCGAGACTGTCGCGGTGCATGATCTGGCCCGAGAAGAGATAGCTCACCGTTGACAGACCGATGTGCGGATGCGGGCGGACGTCCATGCTCCGATCGATGCCTGGCGGCAGGTCGAGCGGTCCCATATGGTCGAAGAATATGAACGGCCCGATCATGTGTCTTTTCGCGAAGGGCAGCACGCGGCCGACTTCGAAGCCCGAGCCGAGGTCGCGGCGCCGCTGTTCGATGACCATCTCAATCATGTAAATTCTCCTGGTTGTCGGCGCCGTCGACGACGTCGGAATAGTCCGGGTGACGCTTGAAGTAGGCGGTCATGAACGGGCAGAGCAGGATTGCCTTGCGGCCACTTTCGCGCAGCGCGTCGAAGACCCCGCGCGCCAGTCTGGAACCGATTCCCTGTCCCGAGAAGCGTTCCGGGACAATCGTGTGCGTGAGGACGATCCGTTCGCCCTTCACGCGGTAATAGGCGGCCGCGATCTCGTGACTGCCGTCGATTTCCAGTTCGAAACGCCCCTCGGCGGGATTGTCTTCAACCTCGCTCATCGTCCATCACGCCTCGAAGAAAGCCAGAAGGTCGGCATTGATGAGATCGGGATGCGTGGCGAACAGGCCATGCGAAAGCCCGGGATATGTCTTGAGCGCGCCATTCGACAGCAGCTTGATCGCCTCGCGGGCCGATGCATCGACCGGAACCACCTGGTCGTCTTCGCCGTGCATCAGAAGCACGGGCTGCGACACGGCCTGGAGATCGTCGGTGAAATCGGTCTCGGAGAAGGCCGTGATACAGTCATAATGCGCCTTCGCGCCGCCCATCATGCCTTGCCGCCACCAATTGCGGATCAGCCCTTCGCTGACCGCGGCACCGCCGCGGTTGAAACCATAAAAGGGACCGGTGGGGATATCGAGGAAGAATTGCGCGCGGTTTCGGGCGAGCGCCTCGCGAAAACCGTCGAATACCGACATCGGCAGTCCTCCCGGATAGCGATCCGTCGCCAGCATGATCGGGGTGACCGCACCGATCAGCACAGCCTTGGCGACGCGGCCGGGCTCGCTGCGGGCGACATAGCGGATCACTTCGCCGCCGCCCGTCGAGTGACCGACATGGATCACATTCTTCAGGTCGAGCGTGCGCACGAGAGCGGCGACATCGGCGGCATAGGTGTCCATGTCATTCCCCGTATCGGTCTGGTCGGAACGGCCGTGACCGCGCCGATCATGCGCCACGACGCGGTAACCCTTGGAGAGGAAGAAGAGCATCTGGTTGTCCCAGTCGTCGGCGCTCAGCGGCCAGCCGTGGTGGAACATGATGGGCTGCGCGTCCTTCGGCCCCCAATCCTTGTAGTAAAGGCTAACGTCGTCGGCGGTGGTGATGGTCGACATGGGAAATTTCCTTTGCGGGGACGTGGAATTTGGGGGGAGTGGAATTCTGCCGGTTAAGACTGCACCGGCCCGCAGGGGCGGCCGGTGCTGCTCGGGCTTTTCGGCCGATGCACGAAGCGTACTGACTTCAAAGCCCGACAGAAGTTGATCGGCTCAAAGCACGCGCGCTGCTTCCGCCGCCTTCTCCGGATTGAACCCGTCGAAACTTTCGAAGACGTCCATGAAGCCCGGAACGGTGGCCTCGCGCGCCCAGTCGCGCTGCAGTTCGCAATACATCTGCACCCGGCTTATGAGCTTTGCGCCCGCCTGTTCCATCCGGCGCAGCGCCGCGCCATGCGCGGCCAGCGAGGTGCCGCCGACCGCATCGACCGGCACATAAACTTCATATCCTTCCTGGATGGCATCGAGCGCCGGAAACGTCAGGCATGCCTCGGTCCAGAGCGCCGTCATGATGAGCTTGCGGCGGCCGAGCGATTTGACCGCTTCCTTGAACTCGGAATCCTCCCAGCTGTTGATCGAGGTGCGGTCATAGGTGGGCAGATGGCCGATGACGTCCTGCAGCTCCTGGATCGGCGGCTTGTTGCGCCCGGTCGCCACATTGACGGTCGAGTGTACGATCGGGAGACCATAGTTGACCGCCGCCTTGGCGACGCTGGTGATATTGAAGACCAGTTCCTCGCGTCCGATCGAGCGGATGGAGGAGACCTGGATCGGCTGATAGTCGATGATGATGAGCGCGGAATTTTCCGGCGACAGCAACTGGTCGGTGTAGGGATTGCGGATCGGTTCACTCGTCATGGATTTGTCCTCCTTGCCATGGAAATCAGGATGCGTGGAAAAAGTTGAGCGGCCCGAAACACCTGCTCTTCGATATGGTGGGCGCCCTATTCACTTGCCGGAAAGGGCGCTGCGCACGATCGGAGCGGCTTCTGTCCCGAGAAGTTCGATCGATCGCTGCATCGCCGTCGTTTCGAGCGACGCGGTGCTCATCTGAAAGGTGATTCGCGAAACGCCCCCCAACACATCGCTTGCGTGGAGCATCTTGGCGGCGACAGTTGAGGGCGCGCCGACCAAAAATGCGCCATCGGGGCCGGCCATCTCGTCAAACTGCGCCCGCGACGGCGGTGCCCAGCCGCGCTCGCGTCCAACCTTGGTGGTCAGATGCGCCCATCCCGGAAAGAAGGAGTTTCTCGCTTCTTCATCGGTCTCGCCGACGAAACCCATCGCGTGTACGCCGACTTTGAGCGTATCGGGATCGTGCCCCGCCCGCGTCCCGGCTGCGCGATACAGATCAACGAGAGGCCGAAATCGCTCGAAACTGCCGCCGATGATCGCGATCATCAACGGAAGGCCGAGCGTGCCGGCGCGGACAAAGGATTCGGGCGTGCCCCCGACGCCCACCCACAGGGGCAATCGCGCCTGATGCGGACGCGGATAGACGCCCTCGCCGCGTAACGCCGGACGAAAACGGCCTTCCCATTCGACGTTGGTTATCTCACCGAGCTTCAGGAACAGGTCGAGCTTCTCCGCGAACAGGTCGTCATAGGCCCGAGTATCCAGACCGAACAGAGGGAACGCCTCGCCAAAGGAACCACGGCCGACGACGATTTCGGCACGGCCCCTGGCGATCAGGTCGAGGGTTGCGAACTCCTGGAAGACGCGCACCGGATCGGCAGCGCTCAGAACGGTCACCGCGCTCGTCAGCCGAATCCGGCTGGTGCGAGCAGCAGCCGCTGCCAGGATGATCGCGGGCGCCGAATCGAGGAACTCGGCCCGGTGATGCTCGCCAATTCCGAACACATCGAGCCCGACGCGATCGGCCGTCTCGATTTCCCGGAGGAGGTCGCCCATCCGGTCGGCAGCCGACGGCAGGTTTCCGCTGACCGGATCGGGGAGGATGGCGGCGAAACTGTCGACACCGATTTCCATGATAGCTCCTTGCTAATTTTAAAGGTTGGATCGGCGGCCGCCTCCGCCAGCAGCGGGCTGCGCGGAAAAATTCAGACCCCTGCCGCTTCGGCCTGCACTTGACGCAAACGCTCTTCGGGGTCGAACATGGGTCTGCCGCCGAGCGCGGCCGTCACCGGCACTTCGTCCTGGAGAACATCCCAATGCTCGGCGAGCTTGCCGCCTTCGATCCGGAAGAGATCGACGACGACTTGCGGCGTCTCCGCCCAGCCACGAATGCGGCCGTGAATTGCGACGAAGTCAGCTTCGGCGACGATCAGCCCGGGCTCGTACCAGACGTCGGGGGACAGCCCCGCAACGATCGATTGCAGGGCATCGCGGCCTTGAGGGATGTTCGGATTGTGCTGGACGTAATCGGGCGCGTAAAGCCGCTCGACCGCGGCGGCATCGCGGCGCTGGAATAGAGCGGTCATCGCCTCGACGACCAGTGCCTTGTTATGGTGAGGGCGCGCATCGACGGCGGCATTCGCCGCGCGGATGACCGTCATGGGGCCGGTCATCCGTATGAATTCGCCGCCGGGCAAGGTCGCGAAGGAGTGGACGAGACCGCGATCATAATCCTGCAGGTTCGTGACCGTGGCGCCGCTTGCCTCCTGCCAGCTTACGGCGAAGAGGCTGTTGCCGAGCGGTATGACCTCGATATCGACGGTTTCGGTTCGGGCATATGGCCCTTCGCTGATTGCGAACACGAGCTGGGTCGTCGACTCAAGCCGCAGGTGGACCTGGAATGCCGGATAGGTGACATCCATTTCCTGACCCACGGGAAAATGATCGATCGACATGCTCATATTCTCGTTCCTGATTCACATCGCGATGAGGGGGTGAAGCTTCGCCGCCGCCCGAGGGAAGAGGAGCGAAGCGCCTGCGAGACGGTCACGGCCTGCAAGCCGCGAGGCCGCGAGCGCTCTTGACCATCCGGAGCAGCGCCGCCTCTCGCGCCCACACGGTGAACGAGGATGACGGGGTTACTTGTCCAAGCCGCGTTGCCGCGGGCGATGACGCAGAACCCCGTCATCCGCCCGTGTCAGCCCGCCACCGGCGTGTTGAGAAGCTGCTGTTCCCAGAAATAGGCGATTCCGCTGCCGGCAGAGTGCGGACCGATCGCCTTGTTGATCTTTTCAGCCGTTTCGGTACGGGCCCAGTCACGCTGCCACTCGGCAGCCACCGCCACCCAGGTCATCACATTGGCGCCGGCGGCGATCATGCGCTGAATGCCGACCTGGTGCGCTTCGAGCGAGGTACCGCCCGATGCGTCGGTGACGACGGTGACATCCCACCCCTCACCGAGAGCCTGGATCGCAGGCATCGCGACGCAGATTTCGGTCCAAAGACCGGCGATGATCAGCTGCTTGCGACCGGTTGCCTTCACCGCGTCCACGACAGCCTTATCTTCCCAGGTGTTGATGAAGGTGCGGTCGATCACTTCCTGGTCGGGGAACACTTCGGTGATCGAGGGGAACAGGAGGCCGCCTCGCGCAGCGATAACGCTGGTCAGGATGGTGGGAACATCGAATGCCTTGGCGGCTTTGGCCAGCCCTGTCACGGCGTTCACCACCATGTGCGGATCGTGACTGTTAAGGTTAGCGAGTTGGTAGGGCTGGTGATCGATCAGGACGAGGACGGAATCCTCAGGGCGAAGAAGCGAGTCGAGGCCATTGCGAAAGGTCATGATAATCCTCTGCTGATGAAGGGGGGTGGGTTATTTGAGGCGACCGGCCGCTGGGCGGCGTCTCGCGAGCGAGAAGTGCCATCTCAGCCCGCGTTGCGGTAGCGTCGCTTCGTGGAGAGCTGTGTCGCACAATCGGCAACACCGAATGAATCTGAAGATTTCCATCCATTCGTGGAGATTTTCGATACCGGGGGCATACGGCCCTGCCGCGCGGCGCGACAGCGTCCCGGAGGGCTATGAGAGCAAAAGGAGCAGACGCCCCGCCGCGCGCCTAGCAATTTCGCGCGTCTGCTTGGCCGATATGTTCGCGACGAGAAGCTGATTTCGCTCGATGAGGCCGTCCATCGGCTCACCACCTTGCCCGCCGCCAACCTCGGCATCAAAGACCGGGGGGCGCTGAAGCCCGGCTATCATGCGGATGTCGTCGTCTTCGATCCCGCCACCATTGGCGATCGCGCAACCTTCGAGAAACCGCATCAATATTCGGTCGGGATGCGGGACGTATTCGTCAACGGCGTCGCGGTCCTGAAAAATGGCGAACATAGTGGTGGCGCCCGCCCAGGTCGCTTCGTGCAGGGTCAAGGACGGGGCCGATGCCCCTGACCTCCTTCATCACCGCCCGGCGGCGGCACTGAAATGTAAGCTGGAGATTCTTCCCCGGGTTAACCAGACACTCCCACACGCGCAGCGCGATTCCGAGAAGAAAGCCGACAAATTCAACGGAGTGGGTCGGAATTGCTTTGGCCTTTTGCGGTATCATCATCACATTTTCCACGCGTGCACCCGTAATTGATAATGCCTGGATCGGCGATGCGCTGGGACTGCTTGCCGGTGCCGCCTGGAGAATGACCACTGCGGTCGTGCCCACGACCCGTCTCACTTTTGCACCCGCGACGGTCACGCTGTTTTACCAGCTCGCCGGAGCGGGCGTGCTGGCAACAATGGCTGCCTTCGCATTCGGTCGGAGTTGCCATTCTCGGTGATGTGCTGACGGATAATTTCCTCGTGGGCGCGATCGCCATGATAGGAGGCGTGTTCCTGGTATCGGGGGGCCGATTGGATCGCGCGCAGAAAGGACGTTGATCGGCACGCCGATGCGTACAGTGCCAAGCTCGATGCTCGCCCGCCCCCCCCCAAAGGAAATGTTGACCCTCTAGGCGCGCAGCGTAAGTCGGAATTGCCTTGAGGCTCGCGAGACACTCGCCTCGGCGCGAACACTCAGGGGGCCGCTGACTGCCTCTCCACACCGCCCCTTGACTGGTGTGGAATTTTAAGTTCCCTGTGTCCGCTTATTCTCGTGTCACGGTCAGTTTTCTGACGCGCGCGGAACCCATCAAGGAGGAACCGATGTCCGAGCGCGTGCTCCCGTTACGAGGAATAGCGGTATTCGACGCCGCCGCACGCGCATCGAGTTTCCAGGCCGCCGCGGAAGAGTTGAACCTCACGCCTTCTGCCGTCAGCCATCAGATCCGGCTGCTCGAGAATATTTTGGGCGTTCGCCTGTTCAATCGTGTCGGTCGCGGTGTCGTATTGAGCCCAGACGGCGCCGAATATGCTCGATCTGTGCGCCAAAGCCTCCGGCGCATGCGGTCGGCGACACGCGAGATCAGATCACGCGGAAAATCCGGAAAGGCGCTTAATGTCGTCAGGATAGAGATGCCGCCCTCCTTCGCTCACTGCTGGCTGATGCCGCGCCTTGCCGATCTCAGCGCTCGTTATCCGGACATCGATATCCGGGTAAACGCGCAAGGCAATTATCTGCCCGGCGCCCAATCACCTTTCCCCATGCTGGCTGACGCTCCAGCCGACGTGCATATCGTATATGGCGCGCGGCACACCTGGGAGGATCGCGCCTCGCTGCTTCTTCCCGAAGTATTCCAGCCTTATTGTACACCGTCATTTTTGAACGATCACGATTTCGCTCGCCCCGAAGCCCTGCTGCAGACGAAGCTGATCAGCACTGTGCTAAACGTCGTATCGTGGGACGACTGGTTCAATATCCAGGGCGTCGACATGGAACGTGTTGAAGGCGTCGGAGCGATTCAGATTGATCCATCGCATCTGGCGATAAGGGCCGCCCTCGATGGCGTCGGCGTTATTCTGGAAAGCAGCGCGCTCGTCGCGCGCGAACTGAACGACGGAACGCTTGTGCCACCTTTCCCTGCTCTGAGCCGGCCGGGGGCTGGATACTGGATCTATACCCCATCGGCAAACGGCCTGCGCCCTTGCGTCGAGGCAGTCCGGCAATGGTTCGAAGCCATGGCCGAGGAGAATTACCTGAACGCGTAGCTACCGGGCCGATCGGCGGCAAGGGAACATCGCGCAGGTCGAACGCGTGACCTCACCAAAGCAGGTGAGAACGACCGCCTTCACGGTTTCTAACAGCGAATTTTCCCTGAACGTGAACTCGATAGTGCCCAGAATGCGCATCCCGGCATGAGTGGTCACACGGCCACGACGGGCAGGCCAGTGAGCCGCCGTGCCTCCATGCCCTCGTGTGCGGCCGCGATCCTGTCGAACGTATAGCGGGCCACCGAGAGATCACTGAATAGGCCGGCCCGGATCGCGTCCCAAAGCTGCGCCGTGGCTACTGGAACGGTTTCGCCTCGAACGTATTGCGGCGTGCCGCCGCTTCGTATCTCGACGCCGCGGGCGCGGAGCCGATCGATAGCGGGAGGCGCCTGTCCTGAAGCGGCGCCGATCGAGGCAATCACGCCGCCATCCCGCACAGCAGCCACCGCCAGCGGAAAGGTCGCGCGTCCAACAAAGTCGTAGACCACGTCCACACCGGCGAGTGCGAGCGCACGGATTCTGTCGGAAAGCGCGGGATCGTCGGCGACAAAGGCATGGTCGGCACCGGCCGCGACCGACGCCAGTTTGCCGGCCGATCCTGCCACACCGATCACCGTTGCTCCAAGCGATCGCGCCCAGCGTGACAGGATCGACCCGACGCTGCCCGATGCCCCGAGCACGAGCGCCACCTCGCCCGCCTTCAAGGGGTGCAGGGCGTACAATCCCATCCAGGCCGTCAGTCCCTTCGCAAGGAAGGTCGCCGCCACTTCGTCGGAAATGTCGTCCGGCAGGCGGACGAGCGCCTCGGCGGGGACGAGCGAGGCGGTGGCGTATGCTCCCTCGACGAAGAAATAGGCGACACGGTCTCCCGGTGCAAAGCCGATCACCCCCGGGCCAGCGGCGTCGACCAAACCCGCCGCTTCGAAGCCCGGCGTGGCGGGAAGCCGCATCGGGTAGAGGCCCTTGCGGACCATGACATCGACATAGTTGATACCGATCGCGGTTTGCACCAACCGTACCTGCCCGGCACCGGGCGATCCGACCTCCGCCTCCACCACTCTCAGGACGGCAGGCGTGCCGGTCGTCCGCATCTCGATTTTCCTGTCCATGCTCTGCTCCTCCGGGTTTGACCGCGTCATGCGAGGGCCACCGGCCGCATCGTGCCGGCGTGCGGGAACCTGCCGTGGCGATAAGCGGCGTAATATCCCGCCAGCTCGTCGCGGGAGCCGGCAATGAACGGCCCCTGCGCCACGACCTCAATGTTCTGGGGCTGACCGGCGTACAGCAGTATCCGGGCGCCTTTCGTGCCCGCTCGTAGCGCGAGCGCGCTGGAACCGTCGCCGGCGGGACCGGTCCAGCCGACCATGTTCTCCGACAGCGGTTCGCCACCGGCACCGGCCGTCGCCTCACCATCGATTACCACCGTGAAGGCGTTATAGGCGGCGGGCAGTTCCGGCGCGAAGCTAGCACCCGGCTCAAGCCGGATGTCCGCCAGCGTGACGGGCACCGCATTCTTCGTCGGCGCAGCCGCCTCACCCAACCGGCCGCTGTAGACCGTCGCCTCGACCCCCGGTTCGACATGGACCGGCATCGCCGCGCGCTGCAGGATCTGCACCCTCGGCGGCATGTTGCGCTGTTCCTCAGGCAGGACCAGCCACAGCTGGAACAATCGCATATCGGTCGATACCATCGCATCTTCCGAATGCACGATGCCGCTGCCCGCCGTCATCCATTCGACGTCGCCTTCCGCCAGCCGGCCGCCGGTGTCCTCCATTGTGCCGTTGAGCATGAAGGTTACGGTTTCCAGTCCGGCATGGGGATGCGCCTCGCCAAAGCGCCCTTCTAGGGTGATGTGGTCGTCTGCCATCAGGAAGAACGGGTCGGTGGCGTGGAAATTTCCCGGAGCCACCACCAGCGCCGCCTTGTGATGCTCGCCATCGAAGCCAGGTCCGAGCGGCGGCATGACGGTGACGCGATCGATCGATCTGTGAAGCATGTTCCATTCCTTCGGCTGAGGCCCGACTACATCGGGTCGATTTGTGCCGCATCATTTCGAAATAACCTCGGCACAATCAAGACGAGGATCGAAGAACTCAGCGTTGCTGGACGCGCAACCCGAACAGGGAAGAAGTTTCGCCATCGATGCTCTACTCAGGAGCGATACCGAAACACTTGGCTGGCGCAGCAGGAGCAAAGCCATGACGTCGCTGCGTGCGTTCTTCGATGACGAAGCCCATGACTTTCCGGCGCACGAGCGCCCAGCGGCCGTCGGTTCGCCCGCGTCCCCATCGCACAAGGCGGGGACCCGATTGGCCCATATGGCGGTGGGCGTACTGGTCGGAACGACGGCAGGTCTCGGCGGGGCCCTGGTGAGCGCCGATCTGATGCAGGTGCGACAGGTGCTGGGCTTGAGCTCGATCCAGGCGGCATGGCTGTCGACCAGCTATATCGCCGCCGCCATCCCGGCGAACCTGCGGCTGATCAAGGTCCGGCAGCAATATGGCCTGCGGCGCTTCGCACTGGTGTCTCTCGGCCTCTACGCCGCCGCGGCGCTCGCGCAGGCTTGCGTGACAGACATCGCGGCGATGGTGCTCCTGCGTGCGATTGCCGGCTTCGTTTCCGTGACGTTGGTCCCGCTGTGTCTGTTCCACACGATGCAGGGGTTTCCGACACAGTGGCGCCTTCGCGGACTGGTCCTGGGGATCGGCATAACGCAATGCGCCGTGCCACTGGCGCGGCTCCTGTCTCCCTCGCTGCTAGGCGTCGACGGGTGGCGTTCGCTGTTCCTGCTCGAAGCCGGCCTGGCGCTGCTGTCTCTCGCAGCAGTCGGCGTGCTGCGCCTTCCACCCGCCGAGCGAGCGCGCGTGCTCGAGCCGCTGGATCTCTTGACCTTCGTCCTCCTGGGCGGCGCTCTGGCCGCGATCGCCGCTGCGCTGGGCCTGGGGCGTTTCGAAGGGTGGCTGCATACCCAATGGATCGTCGTGACGCTGCTTGCCGCTCCGCCAGCGCTGCTGGCGGCCGACGTCATCGAGCTGCGCCGCGCGACACCACTGATCGACCTGCGCTGGCTGACACACGGAGATGTCTGGCGCTTCGCCGCGGCGGTGTTCCTCATCCGGCTGGTGCTGGCCGAACAGGAGATGGCGCTGGGCGCAGTGCGCTGGCTCGGCGCACGTCCGAACGAATTTCAATCGCTAGCGGCGGTGATGCTCGCAAGCGCGGTCACGGGCGTTCTCGCCAGCACGATGTGCGTAAACCTCGAGAAGATCGCACGACCGATGATGCTGGCCATCGGCATCGTCGCGATCGCAGCATTGGTCGACAGTGCCGCGACGGAACCGCATCATCTGGCGCGCCTCTACGTGTCGCAGGCCGCGATCGCGTTCGCCGGCACCTTCTTCCTTGGGCCGGCGCTGCTGCTCGGCATCACTAGCGCCTTGCGGCATGGCAGCGGCGCACTCATCAGCTTCATCGTCCTGTTTGGGGTGGTCAATGCGTTGGGCGCGGCCGCCGGCCCGGCGCTGCTGGGCAGTTACATGGATTGGCGGCTCGCGGCGGGCAGGGCCGAGCAGGCGGCTCGCGCCGACACGATGTGGCTCGCAGCGGTGCTTGGTCTTGCCACGACCCTGTACCTGGCAGGACTCCTCTTGTTGCGCGTACGGCGGCGCCTTGCCGAGCTACGGACGGTAGAGAGAGCCGGTGCGGCAAGTAAGGAGGAAGCGTCTACCGCCGGTTCGAGATGGACACAGCCGCGTGTCGTTCCGGCGATCGGAGCGATCATGGCGGCGCTGGCGATCTGCGGCGTCGTGTTGATTTTGGCCGCATTCGGACGGGCCTGACGCGCACCTCAAACTTCGCGGTCGAACTTCTCGTAGAGAAAGTCGACGAGTGCCCGCACCCGTGCGATACCGGCGCGTGCCGGCGGCATGAAAATCTGCAGATCCCCGCCCTCATGCGGGAAGTCCGGCAGCACCGCCTCGAACTCGCCGCGTGCCAGCGGCTCTTCAACCATGAACATGGGGACGAGCACGATGCCTAGACCCGCGCGCGCCGCGGCCAGCAGCATCCGCCCGCTGTCCGTGCAGAAACGCGAGTTTATCCGCACGGGCTCCCAGCCGTCTGGTCCCTGTAGTCGCCAGCGGCCGGGATCGAGCGCATACAGGATGGTATCGTGGTCGGCCAGGTCCGCCGGCCCGGCGGGACGCCCCCGCGCATCGAGATAGGCCGGGCTTGCCACCATCGCCCATCGCACCTTGGCCAGTTTGCGGGTGATGAGGATCGAGTCCGGCACCGCGCCCGGCCAGATCGCCAGATCATAGGCCTCCGCGATCATGTCCACCTGGCGATCGGTAAACCGGACGTCGAACTCGATGCGCGGATAGCGCGCCGCGAACTCGGCAAGGATCGGTGCCAGCAGGAACTCGCCGAAAGCGGCGGGCACCTGGATGCGAAGCTGCCCGAACACCTCGCTGGTCGATTTGGTTACCACCTCACGCGCCGATTCCAGCTCGGAAAGGCCAACGGCGGCCCGCTCGTAATAATCGCGCCCGATGTCGGTCAGCGTCGTGCCGCGCGGGGTGCGGGTCAGCAATTGAGCGCCGAGCACCCCCTCCAGGCGGCTCACTCGGCGGCTGACGATCGATTTGGCGATGCCCAGGCGCGTCGCTGCATTCGCGATGCTTCCCGTCTCAACCACGCGGACGAAAGCGATGACATCGAGCAGATCAACGGGCGAGGGTTCCGGCATGTGCAACTCCAGGTTCCAGCCTTGGCGGCTATTGCAACAGGATACGAGCGGTAAACCAGACGGCGACGCAGCGGAAGACCGCATACGAACCTCATGGAGGACCCGATGAATCAGCCACCACCTGCCAGTGCCGCACAGCAACAAGCCACGATCACCCATGCCCGCGCGGCCGTGGTCGAGCAAAAGGATGGACCGTTCATTATGCAGGACATCGCTCTCGAAGCGCCGCGAGCCGACGAGGTTCTAGTTCGCATGGTCGCGACTGGCATCTGCGCCACCGATTCGCATGTCCGCCAACAACTGATGCCGTCGCCGTTGCCCGCGATTCTTGGTCACGAAGGCGCCGGCGTCGTCATGCGGACCGGCGCATCGGTCGCGCATCTAAAGCCTGGCGACCATGTCGTGCTGTCTTATCATTCCTGTGGACAATGCAAGCCGTGCCTGTCCTCACATGCCGCCTATTGCGAGAAGGTCTGGGAGGCAAATTTCGCGGGGGCGCGGCTGGACGGCAGCATCGGCGTCGAGCGACACGGCGCCGACGACCTCCACGCGCATTTCTTTGGCCAATCGTCCTTTGCGACCTATGCGCTGGCTCACCAGCGCAACACCGTCAAAGTGCCGGATGATGTCCCGCTGGAGATTCTGGGGCCGCTAGGCTGCGGTTTCCAGACGGGCGCGGGCGCGATCTTCAAGGCGATGAAGGTGCCAGTGGGCGCGAGCGTCGCGGTCTTCGGCGTCGGCGCGGTCGGCCTTGCCGCCATCATGGCGGCGAAGGTCGCGGATGCCGCAACCGTCATCGCGATCGACGTGAATGCCGAGCGGCTCGAACTCGCAAGCGAACTCGGAGCGACGCACGTCGTCAACGCCGCCGATGAGCCGGACGTCACGGCCGCGATCCGCGCGATCACGCCACGCGGGGTCGAATTCGTCCTCGATACCAGCGGGCGGGCCGCCAACCTCGACGCCGGGATCGGCGCGCTGGCGCCGATGGGGCATTTCGGCTTCGTCGCCTTCAACGCGCATTCGAGCGCGTTCGTCGACGCATCGCGCCTGACCGTCGGGCAGACGCTGCAGGGAATCATCCAGGGCGACGCAATTTCCGCGCTGATGATCCCAGAGCTGATCGGCCTCTACCGCACCGGTCGCTTCCCGTTCGACCGGCTCATCACCTTCTACGACTTCGCGGACATCAACCGGGCATTCGACGACGTAGCCGCCGGCCGCGTCATCAAGGCGGTGCTGCGCTTCGACGCCGCGCACGCCTGAACCACTCAGCAGAAAGGAAACAAAACCATGTGCAATAATCATCAAAAGGCGATCGTCGCCGACGACACGCCAGCGTTCTTCGCGATCGACAATTACGGCTTCCCCGAAGCCGGCGAGCATCCGGCCGATCCGCCGCATTACTATCCACCCTATTTCAGCAGCGAGAAATTTCGGGCCCTCGGTTACCATGTCGAGGAGCTTCGCGACGGCTTCTACTGGGTGACCAGCGGCGGGTACGACGCGGCCTTCGTCGTGACGAACGACGGCGTGATCGCGATCGACGCACCCCCGACCATCGGCGAAAACATGCTGGCGGCGATCGAGGAGGTCACCGACAAGCCTGTCACGCACGTCATCTACAGCCATTGGCATACCGACCATATCGGCGCCGCATCGGTGTTCGGCTCCGGCGTGGAGATCGTCGCGCACGCGATCACCAAGGAATTGCTCGAACGCTTTCCCGACCCCAACCGCCCGATCCCGACTCTGACGTTTGACAAGGATTACACGCTGAACGTCGGCGGCGTGACTCTGGAGTTGTCGTACAAGGGCGAGAACCACTGCCCCGGCAACATCTTCATCTATGCGCCGGCCCATAGAGTGCTGACCGTCATCGACATCATCAGCCCCGGCAGCGCCACCTTCATGCATTGCGATGCGTCGCAGAACATCATGGGCTGGTATCAGGCGCAACAGCAGTTGACGGAGTTCGACTTCGACTTCCTGGTCGCCGGTCACCACATGTCTTACGGCACACCTGAGACGGTGAAGGCCTCGATCGAGTATTTCGCCGACGTCCTCGCCGGCGCACAGGCCGCGGTCGACCGCTTCTCCCGCTCCGACGCGCTCATCGGCATCCTCGACGGTGCGGGCTGGGACAAAGTATTCGTCGGAACGGAGAACTGGATCAACTCGATGGCGAACTACGCCACGAAATATGTGCTCGAGAAGCGCAGCAGCAACGGGCAGCTGTGGTCGGAACGGCTGGCCGGGGTGACCACCCAGACGAAGTATCACGCCTACACGGTGCTGGAGTCGATCAGGCTCGAGCGCCCGCGGCCGAATTATCGCCTGCGCGGAGAGAACGCGCCGCCCTTCCTGACCTGATACCCTGCGGCCTCGCGGCAGCCGAAACTACCGCAGGCCGTCTCCTTCCAGACACGGGCCATGACGCGCATGCCACGGATCGGCACGCCCGCACCCCTTCGCAAAGGACGACGCGATGACGAACTCTCCGGCCCGAAACTGGATCAACGGCGCCTTCGCCGCGCCGGTGGCGCTCTCCCCTTCGATCAACCCGGCGACCTACGAGACGTTCGGGAGCTATGCCGACGACGGGGCTACCGCCGCGCGCGATGCGGTCAACGCCGCCGCGACGGCGTTCCGCCGGACACCATGGGCGCATGATGCCGAGTTGCGCGCCCGAGTGCTCGATCAGATGGCAGCCGCGATGGAACGCCATCGCGAGCGGCTGATCGCCATCCTCTCACTCGAGAACGGCAAGATCGGGAGCGAGGCAGCGCTCGAAGCCGACGGTTCGCCAAGCAAGCTGCGCTACTGGGCGGCAATGGCTCGTACCGAGGCTGGGCGCGCCCTGCAGCCACGGCCGGGAAGCATCTCGATCGTGCTACGCCAACCGATAGGGGTGGCGGGAGTCATCGTACCTTGGAACTCCCCGGTCATCCTCGCAGTCCGGTCGTTCGCACCGGCGCTGGCCGCCGGTTGCACAGTGGTCGTCAAGATGTCGGGTCAGGCAGCGCAGGTCGCCTCTGTGCTGTCCGAGATATTTGCCGAAGCGCCCGACCTGCCCGCAGGCGTCGTCAACATCTTCGCCGAGAGCGGCTCGGAGGGCGCTGCGCACCTCGTCGAGAGCGAGGATGTGCCAATGATCAGCTTCACCGGCAGCACGAGGACCGGCGCGGCGATCGGCGCGGTCGGAGCGCGGCGAATAAAGCGCTTCGGCCTCGAACTCGGCGGCAAGGCGCCGATGATCGTGTTCGACGACGCCGATGTCGCATCCATGATCCCGGTCCTCGAAAAGGCGCTGACGGTGTTCGCCGGTCAGTTCTGCATGACCGGATCGCGCCTTCTGGTGCAGGACAATCTCTACGAGGTCGTGCGCGACCGCCTTGCCGATCGACTGCGCAACGTCAGGGTGGGCCCGGCAGCCGACCCTGCGAGCGACATGGGACCGCTGATCGACAAGGCCAATGTCGCACGGGTCGACAAGGTCGTGACAGACGCGATCGCGGCCGGCGCTAGGGCGATCGTGCGCGGCGGCCCCGTAACCGACGGCCCACTCGCCGCGGGGGCGTTCTTCCGACCCGCGATGCTGGAGGTCGACGACAACCGGCTCGCTATCGTGCAGGAGGAAACGTTCGGACCGGTCATCACCATCCAGCGATTCAGCGACGAAGCACAGGCGGTCGCACTCGCCAACGACAGCGAATTCGGGTTGTCCGCGAGCGTCTGGACGCGCGACCTCGACCGTTCGCTGCGGGTCGCGCAGGCGCTGGAGGTCGGCAGCGTTTTCGTCAACGACTGGGCCAAGGTCTATGACAGCACGGAAGAAGGCGGGTTCAAGCTTTCGGGCCTCGGCAGGCTGAACGGCGTCGCGGCGATCGAGGACTTCGTCGAGTACAAGCATATCGCGCTGCGCCCCGGCCAAACAGCCATGACCGGACGCGACCAATGATCTCCCCCGGTCGCCGGGCAGCGACGGCGGTGCAGGTCCGGGACTATGTCAGGACCTTCCTCCTTGATCTGACCGATGATCACAGCGGGCCGGCGTCCGCAGATGGCTGTCTTCCCGCTCGAACGCGGTTGGAGGCCCGTTTGCGAGATGCAATGCTCGCGGAAGAATTGCCCGACCTTGTGGATGCCGCAGGACTCGCCTTGTGGGCGGACAATCTCAGGCTCGGTTTGTCGTCGCTCGTGAACGACGGGATGACACCAGCGGATGCGGCGGCCGTAATCGACATTGCGATCCGCTGCCTTGATCAAAGCAACTGCTCGCCCATCTATTCGCGCTACCCCGTGCGAGCCACAAAGCTGCGATCGGTCCCAACGCCTACACTGTCGTCCACCGGCGTACGCACACTGTCCCCGGTAGGGAGTACGCACGTTGACCGGCGAACCTCTTCTCGCGTGTGACACGGGAACCCACCGGGCACTCCGTCAGCAGCACCCGAACGCAGCTTGACTCGCGATCTTCTCGCTTGCTCTTGGCGTGTTCGGACTAGTGAGGGCGGAACTGCTGCCCGCGAGTATCCTGACGCCCATGGCAAACGATCAGGACGCCTCCAAGGCGGCGGTCGGGCAAGCAGCGACGACGACAGGGCTCGTCGCATCCATTTCGCGCCCGATCGTTGTGACCGGCATGGGCACGGTCGACCGCCGAGATTCCCCGCAGGGTCTTGCAACGGTGCGGCGGCCGCTTGCCCACCTTGGCTTTTGCGACGATAGGGTCGCTTGATGGACTTGCATGGCATCGACCTGAACTTACTGGTGGCATTCGACGCGTTGATCGCCGAACGAAACGTCACCCGCGCCGGCCTGCGAATTGGCCGCACCCAGCCGGCGATGAGCGCGGCGTTGGGTCGCCTGCGCGATCTGCTCCAGGACGAACTGTTCGTCCGGGGACCCAAAGGCCTCCAGCCTACGCCGCGTGCGCTCGAACTGGCGGAACCGATTTCGCACGCGTTGCGCGATATCCAGCGCACGCTGGTCTTCACGCAGGCGTTCGAACCAAGCGTTGCGTCGATGTCTTTCTCGCTCGCCTTGTCGGGCCATGCCGAAAGCGTCGTGTTGCCGCCGCTGTTGCACATCCTCGCGGCCCGCGCGCCGCTTGTCGACCTGCGCGTCCGCGATTATGCTACGCGGGACGAGGCCACGCGGATGCTCGATGCCGGCGAAGTCGATGTGGCAATCGGCCTGCCGCCCGTCGATCGCGGACGCATTCTGACCACCCCCCTGTTTCAGGAACGGTTCGTCTGCATCCTGCGGAGGGACCATCCCGCTGCGAACCGGACACCCGACCTCGAACGTTTCCTGTCGCTCCCACACATCCTCGTCTCGCCGGAGAACGAAGGGCTGGACGTGGCCGACGCGGCGCTCGCCAGCAAGGGTTTAAAGCGTCGGGTTGCGCTGACCATACAGCATATGGCGAGCGCCCCCCCACTGGTCGCCGCCTCCGACATGGTCGCTACGGTTCTTGAAAGTGTCGTACAACGGTCGGGCTGCGCGGAGCAGCTGAATGTCAGCGACTTCCCGCTGCGCCTGAACCCCGTACCCTTTGTCCTCAACTGGCACCGCCGGAACGACCAACACCCCGCCCAGCGTTGGTTTCGCACCTGCCTTTCCGGTGCTTTTCCCCGAATCTGGCAGAGGTCGGAGCAGATCTGTGCAGATCTCCGGCAGCAATATTACTAAGCCGACGCAAGCAAGATTATCATCCATGCGGTGGATAATAACGCATACTGGATATCGATTTAGATCGCTCATTCCGATGACCTAAATGTCCGGCAGCGGCGCGACTTCTGCGCCAATCGCTGGAGCATCATCATGACGGACGGTAAATTTCGTGTTGGCATTATCGGCGCGGACACGCAGGCCAGCTGGGCGGGCGCATCCCACATTCCCGCCCTCGCAGCGCAATCCTCGCTGGTCCTCGCCGGCGTTGCTACACGTCGCGAGGAAAGCGCCAAGGCGGCCGCCGAGGCGTTCGGCGCCGAGCGCTGGTATGCCGACCCTTTCAAGCTCATCGAGGATGAAAGGATTGACATCGTGACCGTCGCCGTGAAGGTGCCGGCGCACCATGATCTGGTGATGGCCGCGCTGGCCGCGGGCAAGGCGGTTTACGCGGAGTCTCCCTTGGGCGCGACGCTTGCCGAAACCGAGGCGATGGCGGCAGCTGGCAGATCTCTTCACACCGCGATCGGATTACAAGGCCGGCACAATCCCGCCGTTCGCCGCGCAGCCGAACTGGTCGCTTCGGGCAAACTCGGCCGCCTGTTGTCGGCGCGCGTCGATGCAACGACGTTCGGCTATGGACCGCAAGTGACGAGCAACTACGACTATTTCAACAAGGCCGCGTCCGGCGCCAGTTTCATGACGATCACCGTCGGCCATGTCCTCGACGTGATCGAAGCCGTGCTCGGCGACATCACGCAGGTGGATGCGCGCACCGCGTTGCACTGGCCGCAGATCGAAGTGGTCGACACCGGCGAAACTTCCACTCGCGAGATCCCGGACCATCTGGACCTTATCGCCGCGACGGCGATCGGCACCCCAGTGTCAGTTCAGGTGCTGGCCGGCGTGCCCGCCGACGAAGCGCGGTTCCGCTTCGACATCCGCGGCACGGAAGGACGCCTCACACTGACCGGCGATCACCTCGCCGGTGTGCAGGTCGGCGATCTCCGCTTGACGGCATCCGTCGATATTGCCGCTCCCGACGCGCCCATCGCGACCGGCGTCGGGCCCACAGCGGCCGACTTCTGGGCCGGCGCGGCGATCAATGTCGGCGAGGTCTATGCCTCGCTCGCGCGCGATCTGGTGGCAGGCACCTACCACACGCCTGGCTTCGACCACGCGCTCCATAACAGCCGCCTCGTCGCTGCCGTCGAGCGGGCGGCGCAATCGGGCGAGCGGCAGTCGATCTGATCCAGGGAGACATATCATGCGCTTGCGCAAACTTGGCAGCAGCGGATTGTTCGTGTCCGAACTTTGCTTTGGTGCGATGACCTTCGGCGGCACGGACGGCCTGTGGGGACAGGTCGGCAAATTGGGACAGGAGGATGCCGATGCGTTGGTCGGCGCTGCGCTCGACGCGGGCGTGAACCTGTTCGACACGGCGAATGTCTACGCGCACGGCCGGAGCGAAGAAATTCTCGGCCGCTCGCTGAGGAACATCGGCGTTGCCCGGGATCACGTGATCGTGGCAACGAAGGTGGCCTCGTCAATGGGCGAAGGGCCGAACCAGGGCGGCGCTTCGCGCCGACACATCCTGAGCGAATGCCATGCCAGCCTGCGCCGGTTAGCGCTCGACCATATCGACCTCTACCAGGTTCACGCCTTCGACCCCGCGACCCCGATCGAGGAGACGCTGGAGGCGCTCGACACGCTCGTGCGCGCCGGTGACGTTCGATACATCGGGCTTTCGAACTGGGCCGCCTGGCAGATCATGAAGGCGATCGGCATTGCGCGGGCGCGCAACCTGGCGCCGATCACGTCGCTTCAAGCCTATTACACGCTCGTCGGCCGGGACGTGGAGCGCGAGATCGTGCCGCTGCTCACCGCCGAACGGGTCGGCATGATGGTCTGGAGCCCGCTTGCGGGTGGCTATCTCAGCGGCAAATATGCCGATCGCGGCAATCTTGAATCGGCGCGGCAGACCGAGCTCGACTTTCCACCGATCGATCGCATCCGTGGGGAACCGCTGATCGGCGTGATGAAGGAAGTTGCGATCAAGCATGGGCGCCAGCCAGCACAGATCGCTATTGCATGGCTGCTAAAACAGCCCGTTGTGTCCACCGTCATCATAGGCGCAAAGCGCGTTGAACAGTTGCACGAGAATCTCCAGGCAGCGGAGGTCGAGCTCGATATCGACGACATGCACCGCCTGGGCGCAGCCAGCCGCCTTCCGATAGAATATCCGGGCTGGCTGCTGAACCGGGCGGCAGAGCAAGATATATAGTCATGTTACCAGCGTTCGCACAGAGCGCACGACGGCGGGGGTTCCGCGATTGGCAACGCCCGGTTTCTCCAACGCCGGCTTCCGCAATGCATCCATCTCCCTATTCTCCTGATAGCAATCACAAGGAGATAACGACATGCCTGCAGTCCTCGTCCACGGCGTACCCGACACCCACCGGATTTGGGACGACGTCCGCCCTCATCTTGAGCGGGACGACATCATCACGGTCGATCTCCCCGGTTTCGGCAATCCGTTGCCGTCAGACTTCAGGTCGACAAAGGAAGAGTATCTCGACTGGCTTGTCCACCGGATCGCCGAGATCGGCGAACCCGTGGATCTGGTCGGTCATGACTGGGGCAGCCTGCTAACAGGCCGTCTCGCGTCGATCCGACCGGAGTTGGTGCGGACCTGGACCGGAATCAGCGGGCCCATCGATCCGGAGTTTCCGTGGCACTATCTTGCCAAGATCTGGCAGACGCCAGGGCAGGGCGAGCAATGGATGGAAGATCTCGACCTCGAGGAATTTGCGGCAAATCTCGTCGAGGCACAGATGCCGAGAGATGCGGCGGATGAATCGGTTCGGCATCTGGATGCAACCATGCGGGCAAGCATTCTCGCACTTTACCGTTCCGCAATTGAGGTCGGCGCGGAGTGGAAGCCGGGTTTGAGCGATGTGACCGCCCCAGCGCTGGTGATCTGGGGCCTGGACGATCCGTTTCTGCCGCACCGATTCGCCGACGAGCTCGGCAATGCCACAAAAGCACGCGCCGTCGTGAAACTGCGCAGCTCGCACTGGCCGATGAACGAGCGTCCGGCCGATGTCGCGCGCGAACTCGAGGCCCATTGGGCTCAATCTTAACTCCCTGCGCTTGCTTCACTTGGGTCAAACCCACGCATCCGCAGCGCGAACGACAATGCTTGGTCACTTGCAATGCGCCCAAGCACTCGTCCGGAAATGAAACCATGGTTGAGCAGCCGGGCGAGCATTGCCCAGGCTGCACCAGACAGGAGCGCACCTACATGATCAATTCAGCAAACACCCGGATCGGCGTCGGTATCGTCGGCGCCAGTGCCGATCGAGGCTGGGGCGGAATTGCTCACGTACCGGCGCTGCGGGCGCTCGACGCGTTCCAGATCCGCGCCGTCAGCACGACTCGTATGGAGAGCGCGAAAGCGACCGCTAACCAACTGGGTGCCGATCTCGCCTTCGACACGCATCAGGCGCTGGTCCTTCGGCCGGAGGTCGACTTGGTGGTGGTTGCGGTTAAGGTACCGGAGCACAAGCAGATCGTTTCCGACGCGCTCGCTGCGGGCAAAATGGTCTATTGCGAATGGCCGCTCGCGCGAAACCTATCGGAAGCCGAAGCGCTGGAGAGGTTCGCCCGCGAACGGCGGCTGCGCACGGTTATCGGGTTGCAGGGCGGCCTGCACCCGCCGATCCGCTACCTTCGCGACCTCGTCCGGCAGGGCGTGATCGGCAGGCCGCTCAGCACGAGCATCCGAGCGCATCTGAACGACGACATGTGGGTCGGCCGATATGACCCGCCGTTCGAATACATGGCTCACGCAGGGAATGGCGCCACGCTTCAAAGCATCATGCTCGGCCACGCGCTCCAACCGCTCGCGCATGTACTCGGCGCATTCGAGAGCCTGTCCGCCGTCGTCTCCAATCAGCGCGGCGACGGCATTCACCTCTCGGATGGCACGTCCCTCCCGAAGGACGCGCCGGACGAGATCATCGTCGCCGGCGTTCTCGAAGGCGGGATCGTCACTTCGCTGCACTACAGTGCCGGGCAGTCCGCGGGGGTGGTTTGGGAGATCCAGGGCACCGAAGGCCGGCTGCGAGTCGAGACGGCGTCGGGCTACATCCACTTCGGCGATATTACCATCACGTTGCGCCGCAGCAGCGAGCCTGTCCAGCAGCTACACGTCCCACCGGCATACGCGGCTCCCGACCTGCAACTCGACCCGCCCGCGGCGGGCGTCGCCCGCCTCTATGCCCAGCTTGCCGCCGACCTCCGCGATGGAACCTCAGATGCGCCGGACTTCGCGGTCGCACTCGAGCGTCACCGGGTGCTCGAGGCGATCACACAGGCCTCTGAAACGGGTCATCGCCAGCATCTGGCCCAACCCGACCTAGTCAACTCCAATCGCTAAAACCAAGGAATATCCATGATCCGCCCGCGTCGCTTATCTCTGCGCGTGCAACCGGAAGGCCGAGCGATCGTGCATGACCGGCTTTTGAGGGTGGCTCTCGGTCGACGGCTATGGCTGTCACAGCGCGGATGCAGAAGCCGCGATGTTCACTGGCCTTCTGCTGGAGCTACGTTTCTAGGCGCTGTTATAATAGTTTTCAAAGCGGAGCCGAACCGACTCCGCGAGTCCGGCGTCCGGCTCCCGCCGCGCCGTCATCATCCTCGTTGATGATAGTCTCATCCCGTCGGCGGGCTTGTCGCCCGACGGCAGAATCGACTTATGATGCAATCAGTAGGAGACTTCGCCGTGACCACCAAGCTCAAGATCGACTTCATTTCGGATATCGCCTGCCCCTGGTGCGCGATCGGGGTAGGAGGTCTGGAGCAGGCGCTCGCGGCCTTGGAGGGCCAGGTCGACGCCGACATCACGTTCCATCCCTATGAGCTGAGCCCGGACATGCAGGCGGGCGGGCAGAACGGCTTGGAGCACATCAGCAGGAAGTTCGGCATGCCGCACGACCAGATTCGCTCCAGCCGCGATATGATCCGGGCACGTGCCGCCAGCGTCGGCGTCACCATGAACACTTCCGATGAGAGCCGCATCTACAATACGTTCGACGCGCATCGGCTGCTCGCTTGGGCAAAGGATGAGGGACGGCAGCTCGACATGAAGCGCCGCTTGCTGGCTCTATATTGGACCGATCAGGTCGATCCGGGCGACCGTTCTGCTCTCGTGGTGGCCGCGGAGGAGGTCGGTCTGGACGGATCAGCGGCGCGTGCGGTGCTGGAATCCGATCGATACGTCGAAGAGGTCCGTGCCGAGGAGGAGCTTTGGCGTAGTCGCGGTATCAACAGCGTTCCGACGGTGATCGTCAACGACCGGCACTTAATTTCCGGCGCGCAACCCCCCGAGGAGTTTGAGCGGCGGCTGCGTGATCTTGCCGCCGAAGGCGGCGATGCCAGCTGACGCCGACGATGCACCGAACGCATCGCCTCACTGCGTCAGCGCATTTCCACGCTCGCAGCCGAATGGACACCGCGTTTGAGGTGGGACGCTCAGCGCGCCGGCAGGGGTCCACCGGGGAATTGCACCAGCTAACCGCCAATTGAGATCGAGCCGAGATCGATGCCGAAAAAGCCAATCTGGTCGATGATGGCGGCTACCTCAGCCTCGGCCCGCCGATCGTCGCCCGAATAAAGAGAACGCGCTTGCTGCTTTCCGATTGCGGATCGCCCGGCAAGTGAGCTCGGGTGAGATGGTTGAACGCCTTCAAGACCCGCGCACCGGGAACGAGGTCCGCAAATACATCCAAAAATGCGGCCACCCAGATCGACCGGGCGATAGAGCGGCGCCTAGAAGGGGTTATTGGCATCGATCACGATCTTGCCGCCGAAATCCAGACCCGCGAGCGCGCCGGGAATTTCCCATCACTGGACAGCCACAAGAACGAAGTCCCGTGCTGCAGCTTCCTTGACCGTTCCAGCCCGAATTGAGCCTCCGAACGTGGAGGCGAGCCCCGCGATACTGTCAGGTCCGCGGCTGTTCGCGATGGCGGGCTCAATGCCTGCCTTGCCTAACGCTTTCGCGAACACACCGCCGATATTGCCTGCGCCGATAATACCACTCGTCATGAGCCAATACTTCAATCACGTGTTTCCGTTGACCAGAAAATGGGTCGCAGATAGACATATCAAAAGTCACAGATGGATTATTTAAGTTTCAATTCTTGCTTGAAGGTTTAATTACATGGAGACACTCGCCAACCTGGAAGCGTTCGTCCGTAGCGCGGAGGCAAACAGCTTCTCGGGCGCGGCTCGCCGACTCTCCCTCACGCCGGCGGCAGTCAGCCGGAACGTCGGCATGCTCGAACGAAACTTAGGCGTGCGGCTATTCCATCGCTCAACACGCAAGTTGGCCCTGACGGAAGAGGGTGAAGCCTTCTTGCAAAGCATCGGCGACAGCCTTGCCGACCTTCAGAGCGCAATCGACGGCGCCTCGCAGATCAAGGGCGAGCCAGTCGGCGTCCTGAAAGTAAGCCTGAGCCTCTCCTTCGCCATGGGCTACGTCCTTCCCGCGCTGCCAGAATTTCTCAGCAGGTATCCGGGCATCCGGCCCGATTGGCATTTCGACAGCCGCCAAGTCGACTTGGTTGCGGAAGGTTTCGACGTCGCGATCGGCGGAGGTTTTGACCTAAATCCCGGAATTGTTGCCAAGGCACTAGCGCCCGTTCACGTCGTCGCCGTCTGCGCGCCAAGCTATTTCGGCAGAAAAGCTCTACCTACGAGCCCTGCTGATCTCGCTGAACACGATGGGATTCTCATGCGCTTCTCTACATCGGGTCGCATCCGACAATGGATGATGCGGAATGCTCAGGGGGATGAGGAGCGCGCGCTGTTAAAGGAGACAATCATTATGAGCGATTCCGCCCCAATGGTCCAAGCGGCCCTTGCGGGGCTTGGTATCGCAATGGTGGCTGTGTCGGACGCGCTTCCGCATTTGGAAAGCGGCGCGCTGAAACGCATCCTGCCGAAATGGTATGCGGATGCGGGATCAATATCGCTCTACCACTCAGGTCGCGCCTTGCAGCCGCGCAAGACCAGAGCATTCATCGACTTTTACACGGAACATTTTCGTCGAGAGCGCATCAGCGCACGGTTCGCGGGAAGCCTCTAGTAAGCCAGCGTAATCCATTCCCTGACGATTGTCTTAGATAAATGATGGGCACCTCCATTGCCTCCTTCCAAACAGGTGCCGAAAGGCCCGGCGCTGCTGGAGCGGAGCGAGGTGCCCCAAAAAATATATGCGTTCTGTTAGCCCATAGTTCTTAGGGCGCCTTGATCACACCTTGGCATCAGCCTTTAGGCGAACCAGAGGAGGTTTTGAGTGAGGTGGCTGCGAGCGCTGGGAACCTTACCCGGTTTCGCGGTGGAGCGATCGCAGCCCTCACTGTAATGGCCTAGGTCTTTAGGTAAGCGTACCTCCATCAACCGTCAGGATGGTGCCCGTGATCTGGCGCGCGGCATTCGATGCGAGAAATGCGACCGCAGCTGCCACGTCTTCTGGCTCGCCATACCGCCCCAGTGGGATCAACGCTCGCTGGAAATCACCGAATTCGCCTTCGGCCGGGTTCATTTCCGTATTCGTTGAACCAGGCTGCACCAGATTGACGGTGATATCACGAGGACCCAGTTCGCGTGCCAACCCTCGCGTAAATGATTGGAGCGCGGATTTCGTCATCGAGTAAACCGTTGATGGCCCGACAATTCGCTCGGCGCCGGCGGACCCGATCGTGATAATGCGCCCCCCGGCAGAGAGGTGGGGCATGGCCGCCTGAGATGCCAGGACCGGAGACCGGGCATTGACGGCAAAGAGCGCGTCGATCTCGTCGACCGTGAAGTCCGCAACGTCCTTGTAGGTGGCGATCGCCGCGTTGTTGACGAGAATATCAAGACCCCCGAGCGCTTTCACTGCCTCATCCACCGAGCGCGCGATTGCAATCGGATCTGCGCTATCGGCCTGAATTGCAACGGCGGCACGGCCCTTGCTCTCTATTAATTCCACCACCTTTGCCGCGCGATCGGCGGAATGCGCGTAGGTGATGGCAACGTCTGCGCCTTTTCCCGCCAGCGCAACTGCGA
Organism: Sphingopyxis sp. JAI108; assembly: GCF_013410105.1. Classification (GTDB taxonomy): domain Bacteria; phylum Pseudomonadota; class Alphaproteobacteria; order Sphingomonadales; family Sphingomonadaceae; genus Sphingopyxis; species Sphingopyxis chilensis. The sequence continues at coordinate 138,948 of NZ_JACCCJ010000001.1, read as the reverse complement.
TAGCCGCACCAATCCCGCGTGACGCTCCGGTCACAAGTGCGCGTTTTCCAGCCAACTCAGTCATCGAAATTCCTTCCTCAGTGTTTGCGCGACGTGCGCGCTGCCATTGCGATATTCGCCGATCATCACGTGATCGATGTTGGCGCCGCACCCTGAAGATGGACAGGATACCGCTTCACAATAAGCGGCAAATCAATTGATTTATCTTCAACGGATCGTTTGCAATAGGAGTGTCAGTTCGCGACCGCTCGCCATATCCTCGCTCATCACCACTCCTGGCAAAGAGCGGCTAACATTACCCCAAAGCAGCTTCCTGCAAGGCGGCCTCCACACCACGGTTACGCTCAGGCTGTGGCTTGGGTGATCGCAGTATCAAGAACCTCCAGACCGAAGTCGATCTCATCCTCTGTTGCCGTAATCGGAGGCGCCAGACGCATCGTGCCGCCCGAGAAAGCTCCGGTGATATTTGCCGAGACACCATTCTCAAGCGCCAGCCGCGTCACACGCGATACAATTTCGGTGCCGGTTAGACCCTTATGCGGCACGAATTCGACGCCGAGAAGGAGGCCGCGTCCGCGCACATCGCCGATGCATTGATGCTTTTGCATCAGGTTCTGAAGCCCCTTCACGAGGCGGCTGCTGAGTTGTTTCGATCGGTCAAGCAGTTGATCGCGCTTGATGACTTCGAGCACCTTGAGCGCGACAGCCGCAGGCAGCGGGTCGTTGACATGTGTCGTTGCAAACATGAACCCGCCCGCTTCCCCGGCCGCCGCGATTTCGTCCGTGGTCGACACCGACGACATGGCCATGCCAGCCCCCAGCGTCTTGGATAGAAGCAGGATATCCGGCGTAAAGTCATCCCGTTCGAACGCGAACATTTCGCCGGTTCGGCCAAGACTGGTTTGCGCCTCGTCTATGATGAGAAGCATGCCGCGTTGTTCGCAGTGCTTTTTGAGCGCGGGGAGGTATCCGGGAGGCAGGTCGATTACCCCACCGGTGCTCAGCACAGGCTCTGCGACAAACGCCGCGAGATTGCCCGTCGACTGGCGATCGAGCAGGGCGAAGCTGTCATCGAGCTCCTGCTGCCAGGTTACACCCGGAAAGCGGGGGCGAAAGGCATTGGGCGCCGGAATTGCGAACTGGCCCGGCATGAGCGGGCCCTGGCCGCGGCGCCCCAGAGAATAAGTCGCCGAGGCGGCAACCCCCGTCGACCCGTGATAGGATTGGGCAAACCCCACCACCTCCCACCTGCCGGTAACGACCTTGGCGAGCTTGATGGCCGCCTCGACGGATTCGCCGCCCGTCGAAAGGAACATCGAGCGGGGCAAGTCCGGCACAAGGTCGGCGAGTGCTTCAGCGAGATCGACCACCGGCTTGGAGATCATCATGCTGAAAAGATGGTCGAGTTGACCGGCAGCGTCTCGCAGCGCTTCGACCAGATCGGGATGCGCATGGCCCAGCACCGAACTCATTTGACCGGAGGTAAAATCGAGCACCTTCCGGCCAGATGCATCATAAAGCCAAGATCCCTTGGCGCGCTCCGGCACAAAGGGAACAAAGCTGCCACTGACGCCCATATAGCGAAGCAGATACTTGTCGGCGGCATCCCACAACGAGCGATCCATGCCATTTACCGGGTTATTCATTTTGGTGCCGCCCCTTCAGACTTTGACATCGACGTATATCGATGATGTTCGGGCGATTATTAGCCCGACGACAGCACAAGCGATAAACGCAAATACTTCTCTCCAATTCATGAGAACATTTTTTCAATCCTGAATTATCGCTGTTTTGAACGGCAAGGCCGATGCGTATTGACCGGCAACCCGATAGGATCAGCTACCCAGTCGGCTTGACATTTTTGGCCAGCAAGGGCTCGCAAAGCCCGCAAGCTAACTCTGGGCTGATATCTGTCGGATATTGATCTTCAACAAACTGATATTTGAAGGTGCGGTTTGCGGGGGTTAGGCCGCAGATCAACAGTAGCATTATCGTCGGAATCGGGAAAAGTTTGCGCCAGGCGGGCTTGAGGTGAAAGATCATAGGGGCATGCGATCGCAGCCGTCCCTTGGGGTGAGCCATCGCGTCGAAAGCGGCGTGATGAACAGCCGCCTTGGAAATTACAATGCCATCACGCGCAGCGCGTGAGGCGCGGAAAACGGCAGTCTGCCTCCACATCGCGTCGAGTTAATCCGGTCGCTCGCCTTCGCGCCAAACGACCAATGCCGCCACTTCGTCAGGGGAAGATGCCCGTGAAACCTAACCGCGCAGATATCTCAAGCGGAATTGCCCTGATGTCCGCCATGCGTTCATCCTGGATCGACGGCCGAGCCGTTGATGATGTCGGCGAGGTCATGTCACATCGAAATCCCGCCAACGATGCAGATCTTGGCGACACGGTAATGGCGGACGCCCGAACCGTTGATCTTGCCATGTCCTCCGCGCGCCGCTGCTTCGAGGGAAGCTGGGGTTCATTGTCGCCCTATGACCGCAAGAAGCTGCTCCTCGGCTATGCTGATCTGATAGACGAGCATGCGGCCGAGCTGACGCTGCTCGAAATGCTCGAGGTGGGCAGACCGAGCAGCGACGCCGCCGCGCTTAACGCCGCGGCAGGCGATATAATCCGGACTTATGCGGCCAAGATCGATACCGTGAATGGAGACATGTTCCGGTCCGAGGAGCGCCGGATGGGTGTAGTGCTGCGCCGCCCGCGCGGTGTCGTCGGCGCGATCGTTCCGTGGAATGTTCCCGTCATGAACGTCCTTCTGCGGTTAGCCCCAGCGCTTGCGGCCGGAAACACGATCGTCGTCAAAGCCTCCGAGCTGTGCCCCAGAACCACGCTCCTGTTGGCGCGCCTAGCCTCGGAAGCCGGTTTGCCGAACGGCGCCTTCAATGCCGTAATCGGGGCGGGGCCCGTGGCGGGCGCACGCCTTGCCGAACATCCCGACCTGAACCTCGTCGCCTTCACCGGGTCGAGCGCCACGGGCCACGCGGTGGCGCGCGCCGCCGCGAGCACGAACTTCAAGCCGGTGCTGCTGGAGTGCGGCGGAAAGTCGCCGCAAGTCGTGCTCGACGACGCATTCGAAGACGAGCGGATCTGGGCGCTGCTTTTCTTTTCCGCCTTCTGGAATACCGGGCAATGGTGCGTTGCCAAGACACGGCTGCTGATCCCGCGAGCTCGGGAACAGCAGGCGATCGACGGCCTGATGTCTGCCGCTCGTGAATGGCGAGTAGGCGATCCGGCCGATCCGGCCACGCGGCTCGGCCCTCTCGCCAGCAGGGGCCAGCTTGCCCGGGTCAGAGGATATTACGCCAAGGCCGGAGCGCTGGGTGAAGTTATCAACCTTGGCTGCCCGCGCGGCGACATGCAGGGCGATGGTTATTATGCATTGCCCAGCATTGTTACCGGGCTGCCCAGAGGTTCGGTCCTGCAAAAGGAAGAAGTCTTCGGCCCGCTGATGACGGTCGAGCTGTTCGACGATCTGGACGATGCGATCGCGTTGGCGAACGACACCGAATTCGGTCTATCGGCAAGTGTTTGGACCGCGCGATCCGACCATGGCTACAAGCTGGCCCGTAACATTCGAGCCGGCGGCATATCCATCTTTTCCTCGGTCGATGCGGCGCGCTCGACCGGTCCCGAACTCGGGACCGCCCGCTATTTTGAACCGCAAAAGGAATCTGGACTTGGCATCGATGGCGGTGAGCACGGCTATCTCGCCTACACGACGCCCCAGTCTCTCTATTTTCACAATTAATATCTCACCTTCCAGACCGGACAACTCGCCCATGAATTTCGAAATGACAGGACAGCAAAACGAGATACGCGACTCGGTGTTGCGATTATGCGCTCGTTTTGACGCCGAATATTGGTTGGACCGTGACCGCAACGGCGGCTTTCCGCTGGATTTCCACAAAGCCATTGCAGATGGCGGCTGGCTCGGCATCTGCATGCCGGAGGAATATGGCGGTGCCGGGCTGGGAATCCTGGAAGCCGCCATCCTTATCCAGGCGATCAGCGAGTCCGGCGCCGGAATGAGCGGCGTCTCCGCCGTCCACATGAACATCTTCGGTCTCAATCCGGTCGTGGTGTTCGGGACAGACGAACAAAAACAACGCATCCTTCCGCCGCTGATCGCGGGAGCCGAAAAGGCGTGTTTCGCGGTAACCGAACCAAACACCGGACTAAATACCACGCAGCTCAAGACATTCGCGCGGCGCGAAGGCGACACCTATTTCGTGACCGGGCACAAGGTATGGATCAGTACGGCGCAGGTTGCGGAAAAAATGCTGATTCTGGCACGGACGACCCCCTTGGAGGACGTCAAGAAACCGACGGACGGATTGAGCCTGTTCTACACCGACCTCGACCGGCGCTATATCGATGTGCGCGAGATCGAAAAACTCGGGCGCAAGGCCGTCGATTCCAACGAATTGTTCATCGAGAACCTGCCGGTGCCCGCCGCCGATCTGATCGGCGAGGAGGGGAAGGGCTTTTACCACATCCTGCACGGACTGAATCCCGAACGATCGCTGGCGGCAGCCGCGGCAATCGGGCTTGGCCGGGCGGCGCTCAAACGGGCGGCGCAATATGCCAATGAGCGGATCGTTTTCGATCGTCCGATCGGACAGAATCAGGGGATTCAGCATCCTCTCGCCAAATGCTGGATGGAGCTCGAAGCCGCCAATCTCATGGTGATGAATTCCGCCTGGCGCTACGATACTGGCCTGTCCTGCGGCGCCGAAGCCAATGCAGGCAAATATCTGGCCGGTGAAGCAGGATTCAAAGCCTGCGAAGCCGCGGTCCTCACCCATGGCGGCTTCGGATATGCCAAGGAATATCATGTCGAACGCTACATGCGCGAGGCGATGCTTTTGCGCATCGCGCCCGTCAGCATCCAGCTGATCATGTGTTTTATCGCGGAGAAGGTCCTCGGCCTTCCTCGCTCATATTAGGCGCGCGAATCGCATGAAAGATTTGGGCTTGATCGGCAGCGGTCTGTTTTTCGGCGACCTCGCATTGGGCATGCGGTGGCACAGCCCTGGCCGCACATTACTGGAGGCTGACCTTGCAGCCTACATCAATCTGAGCTGGTTCACCGAAGAGCTGTTCACCAATCAGCATGATCGCGCCGACAATGCGATCGAGGGGCGTCCCGTGCCCGCACTCATGGTGATGGCTTTTGCGGAGGGGCTGATCGTCCCCACCCTCGCCCGGGCCGGGCTCGCATTTCTCCACACCGATATGGAAGTCCTAGCGCCGACGCGCCTCGGCGATACAATCCATGTCGAGTGCGAGGTCATCGAGGCGCGATTAACGTCCAGGAAAGACCGTGGACTGGTTCGCACGCGCAATATCGTGGTGGATCAAAATGAACGGCCTGTTCTGCAGTATCAGCCGCTGCGTTTGTTACGTCTCCGGGATACCCATGGCGAAACAGAGAGCGCCGGGTGATGCCCTGGCCTTTCCGCGCGACCACCCCGCTGCACCCCGGCCGCCCAGCACCGGCGCGATCTGCACCCGACGCGTTCGCCGCTGTCACCATTTCAGGGGGAAAAAACCGTGACGACGCCTAGCCATCGAGCCGTGTCGCCGGATGGCGAACCCGCATCGCCAACTGCAGCCGGTCCTCTGACGGGCATCCGGGTGCTCGATCTCACATCGGTCGTCCTCGGCCCGGTTGCCACGCAGATACTCGGCGACCACGGTGCCGATATCATAAAGATCGAGGCCACCACCGGCGATATGATGCGTGCCAACGGTGCCGCCCGTAACCTCGGCATGAGTTCCATCTTCCTGGCAATCAACAGGAACAAGCGCTCGCTGGCGGTCGACCTGAAAACCGACGAGGGCCGAAGGATAGCTTTGGAAATCGCCGCGTCGGTCGATATTGTCATCCACAATATGCGCGTCCCCGCCATGGAGCGGCTGGGCCTGGGATATGAAGCCGTCAAGGCGGTCAATCCCGAAGTCATCTATTGTGCGGCGACAGGCTTCGGCCAGGACGGTCCCGATCGAAACAAGCCGGCGTTCGACGACATCATTCAGGCAGCTTGCGGCCTCGTGGGTCTGGTTGGCGCGGCGAGTGGCCGACCGGAATATACGCCAAGCCTCGTTGCCGACAAACTGGCGGGTGTCGCGGTATCCGGCGCTGTGCTTGCCGCGTTGGTGCATAAGGCGCGGACCGGAGAGGGCCAATATGTCGAAGTCCCGATGTACGAAACCCTGGTCGAGTTCGTCTTGGCCGAACATATGGGCGGGATGGCATTCGAACCCCCTGCGGGTCCGGCGGGATATGCCCGTATCCTGAGCGGCGGGCGGCGGCCTTCGCGAACGGCCGATGGCTATGTCGCCATGCTCCCCTACAGCCCGAAGCATTGGGCCGATCTGTTCGCCCATCTTGGCCATGCCGCGGTTCTGGAAGAATGCGACATCGGTGACCGCTTCAAGGTGAATTCGGCCGTCCGCATGCTCTACGACAGACTGAACGAGATCACGCCGGCGCGAACCACCGATGAATGGCTATCGATTTGCGAAGAGCTCGATATCCCCGCAACGCGGATTTACAACATCGAGGATCTGCCCGACCACCCGCACCTGAAGGCGGTGGGGATGTTCGAAACCATGGATCATCCGAGTGAGGGCAAGACGAGATTTGTGCGCCCTGCCGCCCGCTTCGAACGCACGCCGATGAGTGTTCGCCTTCCGGCGCCCAGCCTCGGCCAGCACTCGCGGGCCGTTCTGGATGATCTTGGCTATTCCGCCGAGGTGATCGAAAAGCTCGCGCGCGATAGCGTCATATATTTGGGCGACAAGCCGCCCCATGCCGGAGAGGAACAGCAGGACAATCTGTGAGGGCGCAGCGCGCCTTCGCAGCCGCCGCAAAGCGTCCTGCCATATGGTTTTGAAAACCGGGCGGCGGCGCCGCGCGCTATCGGCTCAGCGTAAAGCCTTCATAACCCTTGACAGCGACCTCTCTGCACTTCTCGAAATAGGCCGGCTGGCCACCTGCGTAACTGATGAGCTGGCGGGCCTTGCCAGGGATGTTGGCCCCCATCCACCACGAGTCTGCGTGAACGAACAAGGTCGCCATAGCTACTTCGGTTGCGTGCTGGACCCAATTCTCCTGCGCTTCCTCGGTCGCCTCGATCCGGCTATAGCCATGCTCCCGCATATGTTCGAGGCAATCGACGACCCACGCGCCCTGTATCTCGGCGCAGGTCGGACCGTTGCAAAACGACGAGGGGCTTTGCGGACCGTAAATCACGAACATGTTCGGAAAACCGTGGATGCCAAGGCCAAGATAAGCCTTGGCCCCAGACTGCCATTTATCCTTCAGCGGCGCACCCTCCGTACCGCGAATATCTATGCTGGTCAGCCCGCCGGTCACCCCGTCATAGCCCGTGGCCAGCACCAGAATATCAAACTCGAACGCCGCTTGGCCCGTCCGCAATCCCGTCGGCGTGATCTCGACGATCGGATCGGTTCGGACGTCGACGAGCGTCACGTTGGGCTGATTGTAAACTTCATAATAGCGTTGCTCCAGACTGGGTCTCTTGGTGCCGATCGGATGCAGCGGCTTCATGGGTGCCAGCTTGTCCTGCATGACGGGATCCTTGACCCGCGCACGAACCTTGTCTCGCCAGAATTCATAGGCCGTTACATTCGCGTCGATGTCCTGGAGAACATCGGCGAAGGTACCGAGCCAGAAGCCGAAACCGCCTTGATTCCAGCGCTCTTCGAACACGGCATTGCGCTCGCTCTCGGAAACGGCGAGCGCTGAATCGCCGAGCGGCACAACGTCGACCCCTCCGTGAGAGTCCGCCACGGCCTTGAACCGTCCCGCAGCCTGTTGCTTCTTCACTTCGAGCTTGGCCGCCGCATCGAACTGGCGTTGTCCCATCGGAAAGGCCGTATTGGGGGTCCGCTGGAAAACGGTCAGTTCCTCGACGAGGGGCCCCACCTCCTGAATCAGCTGGACCCCGCTTGCCCCGGTGCCGATCACGGCCACGCGTTTGCCTTCGAAGTCGATCCCCTCCTTGGGCCACAGGCCGGTATGGTGGCATTCGCCGCTGAAGCTTTCGAGACCTTTTAGTTCGGGGATATATGGCTTTGAGGCGAAACCGGTGCACATGACCATGAAGGTCGCGCGAAACCTCGACCCGGTATCGGTGTCGATCGTCCAGGCGTTCGCGCCGCTGTCGAACACACATTTGGTGACTCGCGTGTTGAACCGAATGTCTCGGCTCAGGTCGAGCTTCTCGTCGACATATTTGAAGTAGGCATAGACTTCGTCACGGCCGGGAAACCGCTCGCTGAAATCCCAGTCTTTCCACAGGTCATCACGCGAGAATTGATATACCGCACCTTCGGAATCGAGGCGCGCGCCCGGGTAACTGTTCCAGAACCAGACCCCGCCAACATCGGCCGCAGCTTCAATCAATCGAACGTTGAAGCCGCGCTGCCGCAGGCTATCGAGCTGGTAAAGGCCGGCAAAGCCTGCTCCGACAATCAGGACATCGACCTGCTCGGCGTCATGGGCCTGAGTGTCTTTCACGACGGATGCGGAGCTCATCGGTGGGTCCCTCTCTCAAACATATTATATTGACCGAAATTTCCGTTCCCGCCCGTCAGGGGCAGGCCCGCCGCCAGCCTGGCGATCAAATTAGGAACCGCTCCGCACGCCGTCTAATATCATTCGCTACGGTCTCGATATCATTCGGATACTGCCGGGTTCGCCTATGCGGACGCGTCAAACGCCTTCTGCACATCAATCGCCACCTCGATCATCCGGCGCTTGGCGAATGTCATCGCGTCGGCGCGGTGCGCGATCGAAAGGCCGGTTCGGCTGGCTGGCGTCTGCTGGGTGAGCGGGCGCAGGACGACCCCGGGCGGCGCGATCCTTTTCCACATCTCGGGTACGAGCGCCACGCCGATCCCGCTTTCGACAAAGGCAAGGATTGTGTGGGCTTGCTCGCCGTGTTGCACGATTTTCGGAATGAACCCCGCTTGGGCGCATGTGGCCTTGACGCTAAAGAACATCGTCGGATTGCGGCTCTCCGAGGGCAACACGAAGCTGTCGCTCGCGAGATCCTCCAACGCAATCCCCGGTGACTTTGAAAGCCGATGTCCCTCGGGAAGAGCGGCAATATAACCATCATGCTGAATGGGAACGAGGGTGATCGATGAATATTGCGGGGCCGGATGGCGCACGATTCCTACGTCTGCCTGCCCCTCGCTCAACAAGCTGAGAATGGCTTGCGTGTCGTTTTCGACCAGATCGAGCTGGATCGTTGGATTTTCGACACGCAAGCGAGTGATCGTGCGCGGCAAGAAGGACAGCATCGCGGACGGGACAAAAGCGATCCGCAGCCGGCCGATGTGACCCGACTCCACCTGGGCCAGTACCTGCCGAACCTGGTCCGCATGAAAAATCGCATTTCGCGCCGGTTCGAGCGCAGCCCGTCCCGCCTCCGTCAACGCCACCGATTGCGAAGTGCGCTCGAACAACTTCATGCCGAGTTCATTCTCCAGCCGCTTGATCGCCATTGATAGCGGGGGCTGGGCGATGTTCAGGCGCTCGGACGCCCGGTGGAAGCTGAGCGTTTCCGCAACCGCAACGAACTGACGCAATTGCTGAAGCTTCATCGATCACCTCCCGCCGCATCATCTCGCAGCCTTTGTCCAGCGACATGCCAGTATTGGGCCCTTGGGCCGACCGTGCCGCTCAGTGCCTTGAAACCGCGCTATGCGGCCTCGTTTTCTCCAGGCCCGGACGGCGTCTTTGAGTAGGAATTGCCGTGCATGATTTTGGGAATGCCGACGATCAGCAACGGCAGAACGAAGATCAGGGTGAAAATGATCGACAGATAATTATACGCCTGTGCGATCAGGTCCACGAGACCAATGGATGCAAGAGCCATGCTGGCGAGGAGCGCGACACCCGAAAGGCCGGCATGGCTAAGCCTGCCCATCGGGGCGCCTGCGCGCTCCTGGCTCCAGCGATCGACGCGCTCGATCGCACCGCGCAGCAAACCCACGCCGGTCTGCGCGATCATCACGAAGAGAACCAATACATAGGCATCGAGAAACAAAGGAGAGGTAAGCCGTTCCATCATGAAGTAGGTCGGCAAAACTTCGCCGAGCACCCGCGGATATTCGACAAGAAAGGTCAGGTGGAAGCAGACGGCGGGAGCAACCGCGGCAGAACCGGCGAAGACTGCCGCTACCAGGGCCTCGCCGCGACTTTCCAACTGCGTCCCGCAGAACAGCAGCAATGGAATCAAGCCCGCGTTCGTGATCGCATATTTCAGTCCGTCGCGCAGCGCGCCGGGGACCGAGGACGCGTCTTCGAATGCACCGGCGAGAGCCTGTCCGTGCGAGGAGATCACGATCACCAGCAGAGCGATCAGGATCAGGGCAAGCGCCAGCACGCTATACCGCATCGAGCGCTCGACAAGGTCGCGTCCGCCATAATTGATCGCGACGACGAGCAGCAGCAGCACAGCTTCGCCAATGCGCAGCGGCACGCCGAAGTGCGATTGCAGCACCGCGCCGGACGACGACGCGCAAATCGCCAGGGTCGCCACCATAGTGAGCGTTATGACGATTTCGTAGACAAACCAGCCCCGGCCCAGCAGCAGCTTGTAGAAACCTCGATATTCGTGCGTTCGATATATTCGCGCGATTTCGAAGCTGAGAAACAGGCATGCCGCGTACACCAGTGCGATCGTACCAATCGACAGAAACCCACCCACGGGGCCGTGTCGGCTCATAAATTGTACGACTTCGCGTCCCGAACCAAACGCGCCTCCGAACAGCACGGAGAGAAACACCGCCGATGGCGTTAAGATGACGCGAGTCAGCTTGCTTGACATGACGCGTTAACGGATCAGGGCTGCGAACGGGCAGTCCCGAAGACCGGTCCCGCGCGCCTTTTCCTGGCCGATGAATTTACGTTCGTTCAAGACAATTGCCTTTCCTAGCGAGGCTGCACGAGCAATGGCTGGCGTAGCGATCGCGAAGCCGCGCTCCGTGCCCGAGAAACCGTCACCGCTTCAAAATAGCTTGTCACCGACAGGCCGCTAATGACCACTCCGCGGCGCGGCGCATTCGCACGACGCGGCGGTGCCGTCGGCGGAATTTTCATCTCCCGGCAACCAGCCCAGCGCGGCAAGAAAGGCATCGGTGCGCCGGCTGGTGTCCGCTGCCCAATATTCTGCCTTTACGCCGACCGAAGGATCCTCGAGGCCCATCCAGATTTCGGTGAACCCGTGCGGCGCGCCGGGATACAGCACAACCTCGCAAGGCGCCCCTCTCTCCTTGGCCTCCTCGCAGAAGATTTCCGCCTTCTTTGGCGGTGTAGACGTGTCTGCCGTGCCCTGAAAGATTATGGTGGGGGGCAGGCCTTTGTCGAGATGCTCAAGTGGCGAGAATGCGCGACCTCGCTCGGCATCCTCCCCGCCAACATATCGCGCTATGTTTTGCACCACTTCGGGAGAGGAGGTGTCGAGGGCGGGATTGTAAAGAATGAGGGCATCGGGCCGGAAATCCATTTCCTGCCTTTTCGTCGCCGTTACCGCATCGGGGTAAAGTGCCGTAGCCAATGCCAGATGCGCCCCGGCTGAGCTGCCGACGGCTGCGATCCTGTTGGTATCGATGCCGAAATCGCCGGCATGCTCGTGAACCCAACGCATCGCCGACTTCGCGTCGGCAACGGAATCCATCATGGAAGACCGATGCCGGCATTTGACGCGATAATCGACAAGAATTGTCACGATGCCGCGCAGCGCCAGATGAGTGGCCTGGGTCTGGAAGCGCCGGATGTCGCCGATGATCCAGCCGCCCCCGAAATAGAATATGACCGCCGGCGCCTTCTCACCGGGCTGCCGCGCAGCAGAGTTAAACACGTGAAGTCGCAACGCGACATCATCGACCGTCTTGTAGATGAACGGCTTGGCGCCATTGATATGCAAGGCTTGGGGATCGGCGGCTTCGCTGGGAACACAATATTGCTGCATGAATTCTTGCGCCGACGCAGGCTGGCCAAAGACGCATAGCAACATGCCGACCAGGGCACTGCGCAAAAGACGGATACAAATCGGCTTCATATTCACCCTCCGAAGATTCCTGCCAGCATCGCCCGCTCAGCGCATTAACTCAAGGCGACCGGGACTTTATCCTGGTCGCCGCGAGGGTCCCGCTTCAGCACCATCATTCCTGCCGCGCTTTAGAAATTCCGCAGGACGGAGAGGCCAAACGTCCGCGGACGAGCTGTTATGAACGCGTATGGATCCTGGGCCGAGTTGATCGCCGAGAGTTGGGCCCGCTTATCGGTAAGGTTTCTCGCAAAAACCGACACGGTCCACAAATCGTTCGTCATCGAAGCACGCAGATCGACCAGCGTGTAGGCCTCCAGCTCGATGTTGAACGGACTGTTTTGGAAATAAGCGTTGCGCTTGCCCTGATAGTTGACGTCAGCCGCAAAGGTCGCGGTCCAGTCGCTGGTCGCCGACAGCGGGGCCGTATAATTCAGCCCAACTGCAAATTGGAACGGCGGGACGTCAGGCAGCTTGTCTCCGGAGACACCCAGAGTGGGATTTATCGCCAACTGATCGGGCGCGGCGCCTTCTTTCAGATAGGCATCCTGGATCGAGCCGGCGAAATTGACGGTCAGCGCATCGGTCGGCCTCGCGACAAACTCGAATTCAAAGCCCTTGATCCGCGCGTTGCCGGCATTGCCCAGGTAAGGCAATGCTTGTGAGGTTGCTTGCTGAACCTGGATATCTTTCCAGTCGATGTAGAAGACGTCGGCCTGATACTCGAGACCGCCACCGAACAATTTCCCTTTGATACCAGCTTCGTAGTTCCAGAGATTGTCCGGCCCGAATGATAGTGGAATGGGCGCGAAGGGGCTCGGGGGATTCAAGCCGCCAGAACGAAAGCCTGAAGACGCCGTCGCATAGACCAGCAAGTCATCGCTGAACGTGTAGCCCGCATTGAACTTGTAGGTAAACTTGTCGTTGGTTTGTTCCTCGTTGACGACCGGTGGCTCGCTTGTCTGGCCGTCCGGAAAACCGAAAAACGGATGGGTGATTTGCTGAACGCCGTTAAGTGTCTCGTGGAAATAGCGGATGCCAGCCGTCAGTTCGAGACCAGGCACCACATCCCATGCCATCTCGCCAAACGCAGCATATTGCAGGTTCTTGCGGCGATCGGTGCGGCCAAGAAACGTGGTCCCGGTGTCGGGGAACTGCAGAGCATCTTGCGAAGTCAGCGTGCTGAACCCGCCCCTTGGCGTGCCGATGTTATTCGTAGCCAGCACATTGACCTCGAGTTTCGAAGCTTCGCTCTGGCGGAAGCCGCCCACCACGAAATTGACCGGGAAATCGAAATCGGAAGCGAAGCGCAGCTCGCTGGAGTTTACCTTCCGATCGACATATTCATAGGTCACCGACGGGTAGGGAAGGCCAAACTGAACCAGGATTGCTGTCGTATCGATACTGTACAGAAATTTACGGTTGAACTGGTTGGTGGTGGCCGTGAATGTACCGAACGACGTGCTGTAATTGGCGGTGGCGCTATAAATCTGAAGATTGTCTTCGCGCGGAGCGAGGTTGACATCGGTGTTGCACAGATCGCAACCTTGGATAATCGGGGCCCCCGGAGCCGGGTAGGCCGTGATCCCGGCAGGCGTGTATCGCGACGATCCGCGTGCCTTTTGCTTCTGACGCGTGTAAGAAAGGTCGATCGTCAGCTGGTCGACCGGCTTGACGCGCAGGATAGCCCTGCCCCCAAGGACATTGTCATTGTTGACGTTGGAGACACGCCCCAGCGGATCGAGCGAACCGGCACCGACGCGGACCTGGTCGACGAAGCCGCTGTCATCGACGCCCCAACCAACAAGGCGCAAGGCCATCTTGTCCTCGATGATCGGCAGGTTTAGCGCCCCGTTTATATTGTAATTCTCACCGCCTTTACGGGTCGTCGATATCTCGCCTTTCACATAGCCGCTAAACTCGTCAAGATCGGGCTTGTTGGTGATGAAGCGGATGGTTCCGCTCATGGAGCCGGCGCCGTAAAGCGTACCTTGCGGCCCTCGAAGGACCTCGATGCGTTCCAGATCATACAGCCGGATGTCGGATTGAAAACCGCCGCCGTCATTCGCATTGGAGCCGCTTATCACCGCCTCGTCATAATAAACGCCGGTGGTTGAGGCACCCGTAGAGCTGACACCTCGAATGACATATTTGCGATCGCCGGGGCCGAGATTTTGGATCGCCAGACCAGGCACCTGCCCGGCGACATCCTCAAAGCTCACGGCGCCTTGGTTGAGCAAATCCGCGCCGGAGATGGCCTGAATAGCGCTAGGCGCTTTAAGGACTGTGGTCGATTGCCGCTTGTTGGCCGTGACGACAATCACATTCCCCGAGCTTGACGCGTCGGGCACATCATTCGCATCGGCTTCACCAACGGAATCAGCAAAACTTGTATCGCTTTGGCCGGAGTTATCTTGGGCGTAAGCAGAACTCACGCCCATCCAAGAGATTGCAAGTATCGAACAACAATTTGCTAAATATTTCATTTGCTCGCCCCCAAAATTACTCTCCGGCAAATGAGAGAGACTCGCATATATTAATAACGAAAAATTCAAACGGGATAAGTCAAAAGAACTTGCTGTTACACATGAGGAAACTTCATCAATTCTGGGCATCGGATGGGGCAAAGCTTTGCTCAGAGCAGATGCAATCTTGGGGTGATTGGTCATGGCGCTATCAGAGTGAAGGTGGTGACGCGAGGGTCATCACGACGGGGGCAGCCGCCTCTCAGATATCGCCATGCCCGCCCGAGCTTGCGCCCGGCTTGGCGGTTGCGGCTTGCCAGCGAACGCGGATAATCGGGACTAATCGGAGACATCTGCGGCGTAGCCGTGCGATCAGATGCATCGCATCGCTTTGGCTGCCCGGCCAAGACCGGGAGAAACAAGCGCGCCATGTTCAGCTAAAATTCCGTGGCTCCTGGTTCGGCTGAAGGCTTGCCATCACACATGAACCGGAATCAGGTTGTACTGGTGAACTTCACTCTTGGATTTCGGCAAGTTATTTGAACTTAATTGCCAGAACGCCCTCGCTATCATGTCGTTATTCCCACCGCGCCTGTCAGAGGTGCCAAGAGTGTTAGGAACGGCAAGTGACATTGGCGCGGCGTACCGGATGGGTGTTTGCTGAACAATATTTGTGGCACGATACCCAGCGCTACAATCTGACCGTTGCTCCGAGCTTGACCGTGCAGCCGGGCGAGCATGCCGAGAACGAAGAAACCAAGCGGCGGTTCAGCAATCTCGTCGAAGTGTCCAGTCTGGCCGACGAACTTGTACGCATAAAGCCGCGACAGGCGTCTCGTGAGGAACTGCTGCGCTTCCATACGCCGCAATATCTTGATGCGCTCGAAAGCCTGTGCTTGTCGGGGGGTGGTCTTGCAGCATCAAAAACGCCGGTAGGGGCAGCCAGCTATGCCATCGCAAGGCTGGCGGTCGGCGGGGTGCTGAACGCGGTCGATGCCGTCGTTGAGGGACGTGTCGACAATGCCTATGTCTTATGCCGCCCCCCAGGCCATCATGCGAATTCTGACGCGGCCTATGGCTTTTGTCTGCTCGCGAACGGCGTGCTTGGGGTTAAACATGCTCAGCAAGTTCACGGGATCAGGCGGTTCGCCATCTTCGACTGGGATGTGCATCACGGAAATTCCGCGGAGACGGCCTTTCTGGAGGACCCGGACATCCTTACGATCTCGGTCCATCAGGACGATCTGTTCCCGCCCAAAAGAGGCAATCTCGGGGACATGGGATCGGGCGCCGGGCGAGGCGCTAACATCAACATCCCCCTGCCTCCCGGCTCAGGCTCGGGCGCTTATCGTGAGGCATTCGACAGGGTAGTGGTGCCGGCGATCGAGCGCTTCGCGCCGGAGATGATTTTTATTGCAAGCGGATTTGATGCGTCAGCAATGGATCCCCTGGGGCACATGATGCTCGCGTCGGCTGACTATGCCTATATGATGCGGGGACTTTTAGCGCTCGCGGAGCGCCATTGCGGCGGCCGCATCGTTGTCACGCATGAGGGCGGCTATTCCGCCGCATATGTGCCCTATTGCGGCCTCGCGGTGCTCGAAGAGCTCGCAAACCACAAGACCGGCATTGAGGATCCCTTCATGCAGCACATCTTGAGCTATGGCGGGCAACAACTCGCTGCGCACCAGCAAGCGCTGGTCGATGCGGTTCGCCAGCATCATGGCCTGGACGGACCCTGAAATATCGGGGCCCGTACGCGAGCGAGCAGAGACTTGCGATACCGGCAAGACTCCTAACCTGCACCGGGATTGAGCGGAGACCGACCAGGTCAACAAAAGCCCGGCCTGTGCCCGATCGTGGCCGTCAATGGAATGCCGGGGTCAAGCTTCAAGGCCAACTTCCAGGATCGATCCGAGCGTGAGCGCAGCAACTTGGCATCTGTCGGCTCGCCAGTGAAAAGGGACATGTTTTGATCGAACCGATGATATCTCGCGAAAAAGCAACCCATCGCTATGCGGCATTGTCCATGCTGACGCTGATATATGCACTCAATTTTCTTGATCGCCAGTTGCTCTCGATCCTTGCCGAACCGATCCGCCGCGACCTTGGCCTCACCGACACACAGCTCGGGCTTTTGAGTGGAATTGTGTTCGCGGCATTTTACACTTTATTCGGAGTGCCGGTCGGTTGGATCGCGGATCGCGCCAATCGCGTCCGGATCATATCATTCGCATGTGCCATCTGGAGCCTGTTCACCGCCCTTTGCGGACTTGCGACGAATTTTTGGCAGTTGGCGCTGGCGCGAATGGGAGTCGGCTTCGGCGAAGCCGGCGGCGCTCCTCCGTCCTACAGCTTGATTTCCGATTATTTTGCCCCGACCGAACGCGCCACGGCGCTGGCAGTCTATTCCATGGCTGTGCCCTTTGGCGCGATGATCGGCGCAGCCCTAGGGGGATTTATTGCTGCCGAATATGGATGGCGCATGGCCTTTTTCTGCTTGGGTGCCCCCGGCATCATCATGGCCGTATTGCTCGCGATTTTCGTGAAGGAACCTCGCCGGGGGCGCCTCGATAAGCTGCAGATAAGCGCTCCCACGCAGGACGCTTTGCCCACGTTTGGTGAAGCCGTCGCGGACTTTTTCGCCAATCCCATGTTGGCCCGCATTGCCGTCGCCGGCGGTCTTTCGGCATTCATCGGTTATGGGGCAATGTCCTGGAACCCGCCATTTCTCATGCGGGTCAAAGGCATGACTCTGACCGAGATCGCCTTCTACTACAGCATAGTGGTCGGCATAACCGGCATGATCGGAACGTTCGTTTCCGGCCGTCTGGCCGACATGCTAATGTCAAAGGACCGGCGTTGGGCGGCCTGGTTGCCCGCTATTGCGCTCTTCATCAGTATTCCGTTTTGGGTCGGTGTGCTGTGGGCGCCGACCTGGCCCATCGCTCTCGCGTTTCTGGTCGTGCCGTCTGTGGCCAACCTATTTTATCTCGCGCCTGCCTTGGCTCTCGTTCAGAACAGTGTCGCACCGAACCGACGCACGATTTCGGGCGCCATCATCCTGCTGATCATCAATCTGATCGGTCTCGGAGCCGGCCCCCTGTACATTGGCTGGATTTCAGACTGGGCCGCAAGTCGATACGATGTCAATTCCCTGAGCGTCGGCCTTGCGGCTCTGATACCTGTCATCGTCGTCGCGATCGGCGCCCAGCTATTTGCGGCCAGAGCAATCGGGAAGCCGCCGCAGGCGCTCCAGTTCAATAAATTCTGACACGAAATGCCGGGCGCTCCCCGGGCTGGATCGGATTGGGCAGCGGTATGGTCGCTTGGCTGCCCTTCACTCATATTGTCGAAAATCTGCATCCGACGCCGGCAACGACATGTCCAATAAGCGTTTGCACGGGCGGCAATGCGATGCTTGATATCGGCTCAATTCGACCGGCTCAAAATCCCGATTTCGCCCCCTGCGATGCGATCATGCGTGCGGCTCGACTCCGATAAAATGATCAGCCGGCGAAGACATATGAGGTCTTCACTGCCGTATAGAAGTCGATCGCGTAGCGGCCCTGTTCGCGGCTGCCATATGATGATTTCTTTCGGCCTCCGAACGGCACGTGATAATCGACGCCGGCCGTAGGCAGGTTGACCATCACCATCCCGGACATAGCATTCTGCCGGAACGCACGCGCATGCTTGAGGCTTGTCGTACAAATGCCCGCTGAGAGGCCAAATTCGGTATCGTTGGCGATGGCCAGGGCATGATCAAAATCATCGGCCTTAATCACCGCGGCCGCGGGCCCAAAAATTTCTTCGCGCGCGATACGCATCCGGTTCGATGCGCCGACGAACAAAGCCGGGGCCTGGTAAAGGCCGTTCCGCTCCCGCTCTAGCCGGTCTCCGCCGATCACCTGTGTGCCTTCGACCTTCGCGAGGTCGATATAGGCAAGGTTTTCGATCAACTGCTTTTCCGACGCGACCGGGCCGATTTCGCTGGAAGAGTCGAGGGCATGTCCGACCTTCAATGCAGCCATGGCAGTGGTCAGCCGGTCGACGAATGCATCGTGAATCCCGGATTGGACGACGAGCCGCGATGCCGCCGTGCATCGCTGCCCGGTCGAAAAAAAAGCGCTGTTGAGGCATGCGGCCACCGATAATTCCAGATCCGCATCATCGAGGATCACAATGGGGTTCTTGCCCCCCATCTCGAGCTGCAGCTTTTTCATGGCCGGGCCTGCTGAAGCGGCGATTTGTTGTCCGACGGGCGCAGACCCGGTGAACGATATTGCATCGATCTCGGGATGATCGACCAATTGCTTTCCGATCACCGAGCCCCGGCCCATTACAAGATTGAAGACACCTGGCGGGCATCCCGCATCGTCAAGGAGACCTGCAAGGACGTGCGAGCAAGCCGGCGTCAGTTCAGCAGGCTTCAATACCACACAATTGCCGAAAGCGAGCGCAGGCGCGACCTTCCAAGCGGGAATGGCAATCGGAAAATTCCAAGGTGTGATCAACCCCACCACGCCGAGGGGTTCGCGTGTGACTTCCACGTCGACGCCCGGCCGGGTGGATGCGATCAGGTCTCCCGCAATTCGGAGCGCCTCCTGGGCGAAGAATTTGAAGATTTGGCCTGCACGGACGGTCTCGGCAACAGCCTCCGCCAGGATCTTGCCCTCTTCACGGGCAAGAAGTTCGCCAATCTCGTCCTTTCGAGCGATGAGCGCGGTGCCCACCAGATCGAGGAGGTCCGCGCGGGTCTGGGGGCTGGAATTGCGCCAACCCGGAAAGGCCGCACGCGCCGCCAGGATGGCATCATTCACCTGAGCTTCCGAGGCCGACGCAAAATATCCGACAATATCTTTATCATCAGATGGATTGAAATTCGGGGTCGGAGCGCCCTCCACCCATGCGCCGCCGATCAGATTCCGGCGAAGCGTCTCGGCCATGGTAGTTTCCTATCGGTTTCGTCTCGATCCGCGTGCAAAAGTGCCGCTACGCGGCTTCGGCCTCGCATCCTGTCGCCGCAATTATGGAGGCTTCGAGAATGTCGAGGCCTTCGGCGAGAATACTCTCCGGGATCGTCAGCGGCGGCAGAAGGCGGATAACATTGAAGCGCGTACCGCAACCGAGCAGGATCAGGCCGCGCATCTCCGCTTCCCTGATCACCATATTCGTAAGAGCCGGATCGGGATTGCGTGTGTCGCGATCCGTAACAAGTTCAAACGCGACCATTGCGCCGGGACCCCGGATATCCCCGATACATTCCATACCTTGCCGATGCGCAAGGCTGGTGAGCCGGTCCGTGATCGTCCGGCCGATCGCCAGCGCGCGTTCGCAAAGCTGCTCCTCTTGGACAATTTCGATGACCGCGTTGGCGGCAGCGACCGCGAGAGGATTGCCCGCATAGGTGCCACCCAGGCCGCCTACATGAGCAGCGTCCATGAGATCTGCTCGGCCAACGACCGCTGAAAGGGGGAAGCCGCCCGCAAGCCCCTTGGCGAGGGTGACGAGATCGGCTTTTACTCCGCTCCCCTCCAGTGCGAACATGGCACCGGTTCTTCCGATCCCCGTCTGCACTTCGTCTGCGATCAGAAGGATGCCATGCTGGTCGGCGATATCGCGGATAGCTGCAAGAAATGCCGCTGGCGCTGGGACGAAGCCGCCTTCTCCTTGGATGGGTTCGATAATGATCGCTGCAACCCGGCTGGGATCGACATCGGCAGCAAGCAGCATCTCGAGACTGCGAAGCGCGTCGTCGATCGAGACGCCGTGAAAGTCGTTTGGGTAAGGCGCGTGATATACGTCCGCCGGAAAGGGGCCAAAGCCTGTCTTGTAAGGCGCCACTTTTCCGGTCAGCGCCATGCCCATCAGCGTGCGCCCGTGAAATCCGCCGGCAAAAGCAATGACAGCGGGACGGCCGGTGGCGATCCTCGCTATCTTTATGGCATTTTCGACCGCCTCCGCTCCAGTCGTGACCAGCATCGTCTTGGCCGGCCCTGCAATTGGGGCAAGCGCGTTAAGCCGCTCGGCGAGCCGTATATAGCCTTCGAAGGGGGCCACATGAAAGCAGGTGTGAGTGAACCGACTGGCCTGCTCGGCGACGGCTTTCATGATCTTGGGATGGCGATGCCCAGTATTGTTGACAGCGATGCCCGCTGCAAAATCGATATAATGTTTACCGTCGACGTCCCACATCTCAGCATTCTCGGCGCGGGCTGCGTAAATGCCTTTCGTGCCGATACCCGCGCTGACCGCCTTGAGATGGCGTTCGCGCAAGCTGTTCGTGTTTGTGCCCATAACATCCTCCCGTCGCAACGACAGGATGCTAGTCTTTATTAAAATTTTAAGCAACCGCTTTAAATATGCTTTGGTGTGTGCCGATAATGGGAGTCAAAGATAGGGGGGCGTGCAGGCAGAGAACAGGACCACCTCCTGATCGGACTGATTTCGAAAGCGATGCGGGGTCCGGCTATCGAACAGATAAGCGTCGCCGGGGCCGAGAAGGCTGCGCTGCGAGCCAATCGTCACTTCGAGGGTCCCCGAAATCACGATGCCGCCCTCGTGACCCGCATGCTCCAGCATCGACACGCCGGTGTCCGCGCCTGGTGGATAGCGTTCATGGAGGATCTGGAGGTTATGGCGCCGGGAATCCCCGACCTGCCTTATGGAGATTGGTGCCGAATCTTTCGACATTTTTGCCGTCAGTTCGAGAAACGAGGCGTGACGATGGAACACATTGTCGTTTTCCGGGCGATCCGGATCGAAAAATTCCGACATTGTCATGGGAACGCCACCCAGGATCTTCCTCAGCGTTGCGACCGACGGGCTGCTCCGGTTGGTTTCCACGAGGGATATCTGACCATGCGGCACCTGAGCGCGGTCCGCCAGCGCCCGCTGACTGAGGCCCGCCTCGGTGCGGATTTCTCGCAAACGAGCACCGACATCAAAGTCGGCGTTGAACGGCGTAGTCATTTCGTCATTCCCGATCTGGCGGTTGAGCCCGCTATTTTTCGGCCTTGGCGTCGATCGGATCGTGTTGCAACCTGAACGCTGCCTGGCTGACCCAAAGATACCTCCTGAAACGCGTGCCGAAGAGTGGCAACGACCGGCGACGTCGTCTCTCGCCAAACGAGGGCCAAATCAACGGTGATCGGCAGCGTCGCGACGGGGCGGAAAGTTAGTCCCGGCATCCTGAGATGCGACAGCGAGCGAGGAGCAAGGATGACACCCTCGCCGCTCGCCGCGAGGCTTGCTGCCGAAACGAAGTCGCTGGTGTCCTGAATGGAATGCGGGCGCCGCTTCTCTCGGCCCAGTAATTCGTTGACGGCCGCCGCAAACGCGCCGGTCTCGGCCGTTTGGGGAATTAGAAAGCATTCATCCACCAAATCCGCGACGGCAAGCTCCGGCAAACGAGCTAGTGGATGGCTCTCGGCCAATGCGATCAGAAGTGGCTCGCGATGCACGAGCTGGCCTTCCACATCTGCAGGATAATGTGCCCGGGGGCGGACTAAGCCGACATCGATGCGCAGGGCCTTTAATGCGGCAATCTGTTCGGGTGTCTCCATAGGAGAGATTTTGACCGCAATTTCGGGAAACCTTTCACGAATGATCGAAATGGCGGACGATAGAAGTCCGGTCATGGCGGCCGAAAAAACATACCCAATCCGAAACTCGCCTGCTTCTCCACGATTTGCCAATCGTCCAATACGTTCGCTTCTTTCAAAATGCGCCATCGTCGCCAGCGCTTCCGGATAGAAGGTATGGCCGGCACGCGTCAGCATCACAGCCGACCGACGCCCGCGGTGAAACAGTGGGCCGCCCACGACATCTTCCAATCGCTTAATGTGAGCGCTCAGCGCGGATTGCGCGAGGTCGAGCGATTGCGCCGCCCGTCCGAAATGAAGCGCTTCGGCAACAGCAATGAATGCGCGGAGGTGCCGTGTGTCGATCGACATTTATGATCGCAAAATAAGCTCATATGTCATGATTTGCGCTCTTTATTCGATGCAATCTTTCAGCGCAATGCGAGGCGCGCAGGAGGTGACATCATGGCGACGACAAATTTTGAATGGGACGACGCATTTTTGCTCGATGAGCAATTGACCGACAGTGAGCGGATGGTCCGCGATACCGCGCGTGCGTATGCGCAGGACAAATTGGCCCCGCGAGCGAACGAAGATTTCGCAAACGAGTTCACGGCGCCGGAGATATTTCGGGAAATGGGGGAAATCGGACTGCTTGGGCCAACTTTGGCTGCGGTATTTGGCGGATCCGAGGCCTCGTACGTCGCATATGGCCTGATTGCGCGTGAAATAGAACGCGTCGATTCAGGATATCGTTCGATGATGTCCGTTCAGTCGAGCCTCGTCATGTTTCCGATCCACGCCTATGGATCGGAAAAGCAGAAGCACAGTTTTCTGCCGAGGCTCGCGACTGGAGAAATGATCGGATGCTTCGGTCTCACCGAACCCGATGCTGGCTCGGACCCTGGCGGCATGCGTACTCGCGCGGTCAAGACCAAGGGGGGTTACCGGCTCACCGGCAATAAGACGTGGATCTCCAACTCCCCGATCGCTGACATATTCATCATCTGGGCCAGGTCCGACGAGCATGGCGGCGCCATTCGCGGATTTCTTCTGGAGAAAGGCTTGAGAGGTCTCTCTGCCCCGAAGATCGAGGGCAAGTTATCGTTGCGGACCTCGATAACGGGCATGATCAATCTCGACGATGTCGAAGTCGGCGAGGAAGCGCTGTTGCCGCACGTTGAAGGACTGAAAGGACCGTTCGGCTGCCTCAATCGCGCGCGCTATGGCATTAGCTGGGGCGCGCTAGGAGCAGCCGAATTCTGCTTTCACGCCGCAAGGCGTTACGGCCTCGACCGTGCCCAGTTCGGCCGGCCACTCGCTGCGACGCAACTTTATCAAAAGAAGCTAGCCGAGATGCTGACCGATATTACTTTGGGCCTCCAAGCGTCGCTACGCGTCGGGCGGCTGATGGACGAAGGGCGATTTACGCCCGATATGGTCTCACTTATTAAGCGCAACAATGTCGGCAAGGCGCTTGATATCGCAAGGGCCGCGAGAGATATGCATGGCGCGAATGGAATTTCGGGTGAGTATCACGTGATGCGCCACGCGATGAATCTTGAAACGGTCAACACCTATGAGGGCGCGCACGACGTCCACGCATTGATACTTGGCCGAGCTATCACGGGTATTTCAGCCTTCTGATCGCCTGCGCTGGCTGTGCGGCAATCAAGCTCGACAGCGGTTGACTATCGGACCGTGCAGCTCGCGCGGCAGGCGGCGGATGGGACTCCAAGATTGCGGACTGAGCGAAGGCCTTCCGGACTTCGGCGATCTGGCCTCCCATGCTGCGCTCAAGGCACGCGCTACAGGCTCTTTTTCATGATCTCCCGAACCGCGCGATCATTGGGCGAAATTCAAGAGAGATCCATTATCGGACTCTTACCGCCAAGGCTCCGCTGCCGCTCTCTCAGGCCCCGACGCAGGGGTCGCCATCACGTGGGCGCAGTTGACGACCGCTATATAGCAATTCGCTAAAATCCGATTCGTGCCCGGCAATCTACGCTGGAGAGGGCGAGGCAACGCCATCGCGCTCGCTTGCTGGAAATGCCGAATGAGGGAGGAAATGAGGGAGGGCGCGAGCTGGGCGCGCACTTTTCCCAATAATTTCATGCGCTTAGAGCGAAGCTGTGGATGCCCCGTGAGGATTCGAACCTCAATAGACGGAATCAGAATCCGTAGTCTTACCATTAGACGACGGGGCAAAGAGGGGCGCGCAATATGATTGCGAGGGCCGCCTGTCAAGGCCGGAGCGGCGGCCCGTACAAGCCCGCTTGCCCTGACGCATTTCGCCGCTAGCATCATCCCATAACAAAAGAGGGGCCGCGCGCCCGCGCGGATGCCCGAAGGAGTGGGTTGATGCGTCATGTCGCGATCGTCGGATCGGGCCCCGCGGGCTATTACACCGCCGAAACATTGCAGAAGGCCGACGATGTCGCGGTCGATGTCATCGACAGGCTGCCCGTGCCCTACGGCCTGATCCGCACCGGCGTCGCGCCCGATCACCAGTCGATCAAGGCGGTGTCGCGCCGCTACGAAGGCGTCGCGCTCACCGACAATGTCCGCTTCGTCGGCCACGTCTCGGTCGGCAGCGACGTAACGATCGACGAGCTTGTCGGCCTCTACGACGCGGTCGTGCTCGCGACCGGCGCGCCGAACGACCGCCCGCTCGACATCCCCGGCGCCGACCTCGACGGCGTGATCGGCAGCGCCGCCTTCGTCGGCTGGTACAACGGCCATCCCGACTTCGCCGACCTCGATCCGCCGCTCGGCGCGCCCGGCGTTGCCGTGATCGGCAATGGCAATGTCGCCTTGGACGTTGCTCGCATCCTGGCGAAGACGCCGGCCGAATTCGCCGGCAGCGATATCGTCACCCATGCCCGCGCCGCACTCGCCGAAAGCGCGGTACGCCATATCCATATCCTCGGCCGCCGCGGCCCGCACCAGATCGCGATGACGCCGAAGGAGCTCGGCGAACTCGGCCATCTCGAGCGCGCGAGCCCGCGCGTCGATCCCGCCGACCTGCCGCCCGAAGGCGACGATGCGCTGCTCGAGCCCGGGATGCGCAAGTCGGTGACGCACCTCCGACAATTCGCCGCCAACCCCGTCGCCAAGCCGGTGACGATCGATTTCGATTTCTTCGCGATGCCCGTGGCGATCGAGGGGGACGGCCGCGTCCAACGCGTGATCGTCGAACGCACAACGCTCGACGCCGACCTGCGTAGCCACGGCACGGGCGAGACCTACGCCGTCGATGCCGGACTCGTGGTCAGTTGCATCGGCTATCAGACGCCGCCGATCGCGGGCGTCCCCTATGAGCATGGGCGCGGGCGCTTCGCGAGCGACGAAGGCCGCATCCTGCCCGGCCTCTACGCCGTCGGCTGGGCGCGGCGCGGCCCGTCGGGAACGATCGGCACGAACAAGCCGGACGGCGCGCGCATCGGCGAGATGGTGCTTGCGGATATCGGGCGCGGCGCGGGCAAGGCGGGGCGCCCGGGGCTCGATGCGCTGCTCGCGAGCCGGGGCATCGCCCCCGTCACCTTCCGCGACTGGCGCCGGATCGAGGAAGCCGAGGTTGCCGCTGCACTCGACGGCCACCCGCGCGAGAAATTCACCAGCATCGAGGCAATGCTCGGCGCCATCGGGCGGTGAAGGAGCGCGGTCGCACCGCGCTGCGCTGGTTGCTCGCGCTCGCCTATGGCTATGCGGGCTATCTCCATGTCGTGCGCCCCGCCCCGTTTATCGCGATCACCCCGCCATGGGTGCCCGCGCCCGAGATCGTCGTGGCGGCGACCGGCATCGCCGAGATTGCCGGCGCGATCGGGCTGATGATTCCGCAGGCGCGCAAGGCCGCGGGCTTGGGCCTCGCGCTTTATGCCCTGTGTGTCTGGCCCGCAAATTTCCACCACGCGTTGGCCAACATCGCGATCGGCGGCGAGACACTCGGCTGGTGGTACCACGGCCCACGCCTCGCCGCGCAGCCGCTGATCATCTGGTGGGCGCTCTGGGCAAGCGAGGCGGTCGACTGGCCGTTCGGGAAGACAGAAGTACCCCAACGCCGTTCGCCCTGAAAGCGGAAGGCGCTATTTGGCGACGGGCGTTTCACCCGGCGGGTCGCCGGCATGCGCTTTGGCATAGGCCTCGACCGCCTTCAGCACGCGCAGCATGTTGCCACTCGCGATCTTTTCGAGGTCGGCCTGCGAATAGCCGCGCTTCGCCAGTTCGGTGAACAGCGCCGGATAGCCCGACACATCTTCCATGCCGACGGGCGCCGAATCCATCCCGTCATAATCGCCGCCGAGCCCGATATGATCGACGCCGATCGTCTTTTTGAGATGATCGATATGATCGGCGACCTTCGCGACACTGGTCGTCGGCGCGGGGTTGGCGGCGTCCCACGTCTTGAGCGCGGCCGCCTCCGCCGCCGGGTCGCCCGGATAGAGCGACTTCAGCCGCGCCGCCTCGGCGGTACGCGCGAGGCCTTGCGCGCGGACGTCGGCATCGAGGAAGCTCGGTAACAGCACGATCATCACGATCCCGCCATTCGCCTTCACCGCGGGCAGCACGCTGTCGGGGACGTTGCGCGGATGCGGGTTGATGGCGCGCACCCCCGAATGGCTGAACATCACCGGCGCCTGCGAGGTTTCGAGCGCGTCCTTCATCGTCGCCTCGCTGACGTGGCTCAAATCGACGATCATGCCGATGCGGTTCATTTCGCGAACGACCTGTCGTCCGAAATCGGTGAGTCCGTCATGCGCAGGCGCATCGGTCGCGGCGTCGGCCCAGCTCAGATTCTTCGAATGCGTCAGCGTCATGTAGCGCGCGCCGAGGTCGTACATCTGGCGCAACACCGCGAGCGACGAGCCGATCGAATGACCGCCCTCCATGCCGAGCATCCCGGCGACCTTGCCCGCCTTCATCGCCTTTTCGAGCTCGGCCGAGGTCGATGCGAGCGCGAGGTCGTCCGGATAGCGCGCGACGAGCCGCTTCATCACGTCGATCTGCTCGAGCGTCTGCTGCACCGCCTGCCCCTCGTTCGGATTGCTCGGCACATAGACCGACCAGAATTGGGCGCCGACATGGCCCTTGCGCAGCCGCATCAGATCGGTGTGCATCGCGATCTCGGGCGGGGTTGCGTCGGGCCTGGCGGTGTCGGTCGTGTCCTGGAAATCGAAGCCGTTGATCATATTGTCGACGCGCCCGCGCAGCGCCCAGGGCACGTCATTATGCCCGTCAAATACCGGCGCCTTCTTCAGCGCGGCTTCGGCGGTCGCTTCGGGTGATTTTTGCGCCAGGGCGGGGGTAGAGATCAGGGCGAAAGCGGCAAGGCCGGCGAGCAGGTGCGACATGTTCATGGTGCGCGACCTTAAGTCCTTGGCCCGGCGGCGCAAGCCTTGCTTGACGGGGACGTCAACGCCGCGCAGCATCGGCGCATGACAGCCTTCGACGACTGGCGCGCAAGGTCGCCCTATTATGACGAAACCCACGAAGCGCTGGCGCAAAGCGTCCGCCGGTTCGTGTCGCGCGAGATCGCGCCGCACATCGACCGCTGGGAGGCCGAAGGCGAGCTGCCGCGCGAACTCCACAAGAAGGCGTCCGACGCGGGCATCCTTGGCCTGCGCTATCCCGAACAATATGGCGGCCATTCGGAAGGCTTCGACAATTTCCATGGCTTGGTGCTGACCGAGGAACTCGCGGCGGTCGGCGCGGGCGGGCTCGGCGCGTCGTTGATGACGCACGGCATCGGCCTGCCGCCGATCCTCGCATTGGGGTCGGACGAACTGAAACAGCGCGTCGCGCCGCCGGTACTCGCGGGCGACAAGATCATCGCGCTCGGCATCACCGAAGCGGGCGGAGGCAGCGACGTCGCGAACCTCAAAACGACGGCGGTTCGCGACGGTGGCAGCTACATCGTCAACGGCGGGAAGATGTTCATCACCAGCGGGATGCGCGCCGACTGGCTCACCTGCGCGGTGAGAACCGGCGGCCCGGGCGCCGCGGGCATCTCGCTGCTGCTGATCGAGATGGACGCGCCCGGGGTCGAGCGCACGCGGCTCGACAAGATGGGCTGGCGCTGCAGCGACACCGCCGCGATCCACTTCGGCGATGTCCGCGTCCCCGCCGAGAATCTGATCGGTCCCGAGAATGGCGGCTTCATCGGCATCATGCGCAATTTCAACAGCGAGCGGCTCGGCATGGCAATGGGCTGCTGCGCCTATGCCCGCGTCGCGATGGCGGAGGCCGCCGAATGGGCGCAGAGCCGCGAAACCTTCGGCAAACCGCTCGTCGGCCACCAGTCGATCCGCATCAAGCTCGCCGACATGGAACGCCAGATCGAAGCGACGCAGGCGTGGGTCGACCTCTGCGCGTGGCAGGTGAAAGAGGGCAAGGACCGCCCAGCGGACTTCGCGATGCTGAAGGTTCAGGCGACGCGGATGCTCGAAAGCGTAGCGCGCGAGGCGGCACAGATCCTCGGCGGCGCGAGCTATATCACCGGCAGCAAGGTCGAACGCATCTACCGCGAGGTCCGCGTCAATGCGATCGGGGGCGGCAGCGAGGAAATCATGCTCGATTTGGCGGGACGGCAACTCTTCGGAGGAGGAAAGAAATGAACGAGATTGCTCGAAGCTGGCCCGCGGAGGCCGAAACTCTCCTATCCGACCTCGTCGACCTTCGCCGCGCGATCCACCGCGAACCCGAGCTCGGGCTTCAGAACCCCAAGACGCTCGCGAAGATCAAGCAGGCGCTCGCCGGGCTGCCGCTCGAGTTTCGCGAGGGGCCTTCGACCACCGGCCTCGTCGCGATCCTGCGCGGGCCCGCCAACGGCCGCACCGTGTTGCTGCGCGGCGACATGGATGCGTTGCCCTTGCTCGAAGATACCGGGCTCGATTTCTCTTCGGAGATCAGCGGCGCGATGCACGCCTGCGGGCACGACACGCATGTCGCGATGCTCGTCGGCGCGGCGAAGCTGCTCTGCGCGGCGCGCGATCGGCTCCCTGGCACCGTGATGTTCATGTTCCAGCCGGGCGAGGAGGGCCATCATGGCGCGCGCTTCATGCTCGATGACGGGATCATCGACCCGCTGCCCGATGCCGCCTTTGCGCTCCACATCATGCCCAACGCGCCGCACGGCATCTTCGCCGGGCGCGCCGGGCCGCTGCTCGCCTCGTCCGATGTCCTGTCGATCACCGTGAAGGGCGCGGGCGGGCATGCCTCGATGCCGCACGACAGCATCGACCCGATCCCCGTTGCCTGTGCGATCGTCACCGCGATCCAGACGATGGTGACGCGCCGCATCTCGGTTTTCGACCCCGCCGTCGTCACCATCGCAAAGATCGCCGCAGGAACGACGAACAATATCATCCCCGAAAGTGCCGAAATGCTCGGCACGATCCGCACGCTGTCGCCCGAACGCCGCGCGATGGTCGCGCGCGAACTGAAGCGCCTCGCCCCCGCGATCGCCGAAGCGCACGGCTGTACCGCCGCGGTGCAGATCGAGGAGGGCTTCCCCGTCACCATCTGCGACAGCCGCGCGGTGAGCTTCGGCCAGTCGGTCGTCGAGGCGACCTTTGGCGAGCAGGCCTGGCTGACGATGGACAATCCGGTGATGGGCGCCGAGGATTTCTCCTACGTCCTCGAGAAAGTCCCCGGCGCGATGTTCTGGCTTGGCGCGAGCGAGGCGGGCAGCGACTGGCGCCAATGTTGCGGGCTCCACAGTAACCATATGGTGCTCGACGAGAGCGTGATGGCGCGCGGCGCCGCCTTGCACGCCGCGCTCGCCGAACGCTTTCTCAACGAAGGATTCAACGCATGATCAACATCATCGGCGCGATCCTGTCGGGCCTGATCATCGGCGCACTGGCGCGCTTCTTCTACCCCGGCGCGGTAGAGATGGGATGGGTCGCGACGATCCTGCTCGGCATCGGTGGCTCGCTGCTCGCCGGCCTCGCCACCTCGCGCGGCCGCGGCGATTTCCACCGCGCCGGCTGCCTCGCCTCGGTGATCGGCGCGATCGTGTTGATTTTGGTTGGGCGGCTGGTCGGTGTAGGCGGTTAGGGCACCAAAACCGTATCGACCGCCTGCGGCAGCAGGTCGGGATAGTCGAGCGTATAATGCAGCCCGCGGCTTTCCTTGCGGTGGAGCGCGCTCCTGACGATCAGCTCGGCGCATTGCAGCAGGTTGCGCAGTTCGATGAGGTCGGTGGTGACGCGAAAGTGGCCGTAATAATCCTCGACCTCGTGCGTCATCATGTCGATGCGGTGCCGCGCGCGTTCGAGCCGCTTCGTGGTGCGGACGATGCCGACATAGTTCCACATGAAACGGCGGATCTCGGTCCAGTTTTGCTTGATCACGACCTCTTCGTCCGAATCGGTCACGCGGCTTTCGTCCCACGGCCGGATCGGCGGCGGGGCGTCGAGCTCATCCCAGCGCGCGACGATGTCCCTTGCCGCCGCCTCGCCGAAGACGAAGCATTCGAGCAGCGAGTTCGACGCGAGGCGGTTCGCGCCGTGCAACCCGCTTTCGGTGCATTCGCCTGCCGCATAAAGCCCGGGCAGGTCGGTGCGCCCTTCGAGGTCGATCAGCACCCCGCCGCACGTATAATGCTGCGCGGGCACCACCGGGATCGGCTGCTTCGTCATGTCGATGCCCAGCGTCAACAGCTTTTCATAGATGTTCGGGAAATGCCCCGCGACGAAATCGGGGTCCTGATGGCTGATGTCGAGATGGACATAATCGAGCCCGAAGCGCTTGATCTGATCGTCGTTCGCGCGCGCGACGACGTCGCGCGGCGCAAGTTCGGCGCGCGCGTCATAATCCGGCATGTAACGGTGCCCCGTGACGGGGTGCTTCAATATCCCGCCCTCGCCGCGCACCGCTTCGGTGATCAGGAAATTCTTGACGTCGAGATTATAGAGGCAGGTCGGGTGGAACTGCATCATCTCCATGTTCGACACGCGCGCGCCCGCGCGCCATGCCATCGCGATGCCGTCGCCGGTCGCGCCGCGCGGGGCGGTGGAGAATTGATACACGCGCCCTGCCCCGCCGCTGGCGAGGATCGTCGCGCGGCCGACATACGCGTGGACTTCGCCGCTCTTCTCGTCGAGCGCATAGACGCCCCAGACACGCCCCGAACCCGAATAGCGTAGCTCATGGCGCCCGGTGATCAGGTCGATGCACGCCTGTCCGGGCAGCAGGGTAATGTTCGGATGCGCCTCCGCAGTCTTGAGCAGCGCCGCCTGCACTGCCCAGCCGGTCGCGTCGTCGACATGGACGATGCGGCGGTGCGAATGCCCGCCCTCGCGCGTCAGGTGGAGCGCCTCGGCGTCCTTGTTGAACGGCACGCCCATTTCGACGAGACGCTCGATCGCATGCGGGGCATTCTCGATCACGAACTCGACCGTGTCGCGCCGGTTCAGGCCGGCGCCGGCGACCATCGTGTCCTCGATATGATTCTCGAACGTGTCGCCCGCATCGAGCACCGCCGCGATGCCGCCCTGCGCCCAGGCTGTCGACCCGCCGGTCAGCTCGCCCTTCGCGAGCACCAGCACGCGGCAATGATCGGCGAGCGCGATCGCGGCGGTCAGCCCCGCGGCGCCCGAGCCGATGATGATGACGTCATGCTGCATTTCGGTGGACAAGGCAGGCTCCTCTCGGCCGTCGGTGCGCGCACCTATACGCGAAAGCGGCGGCGGTTCAATTCGATGCGCGCCCTTGCCGCAACCGCCCTCGCCGCCTAGCAAAGCCGCGAAGGAGAAGCCCCCTGTCCCTGTTTCGCATCCTAGCCGTCGCCCTGATCGCGGTTCTCGGTTTCGGCACGCCCGCACTGGCCGCACCCGGCTGCACCCTCGGCGCACCGGGAACGACGCAGCGCGTCGCGGTCGGCGACACCGGGCGTTCGATGCTGATTCATATTCCCGTCGGGGTGCGCCGCATCCGCGATCGGCCGCTCGTCTTCCTTCTCCACGGCAGCACCGGAAATGGGCAGGAAATGCTCCGCCATTCGGGGCTCGCCGCGACCTCCGACCATCACGGCTTCCTGCTCGCGGCGCCCGATGCCGGCATTCCCGCTGGCAAGGGCTTCGTCTGGAACATCCCCGGCGTGCCGACCGTCACCGGCGCGTTGCCGACCGCCGACGATCCCGACGACGTCGCCTATCTGACCGCCGCGATCGACTGGCTTGCCGGGCAGAGGTGCATCGATGCCGAGCGTGTCTACGCGACGGGCCTGTCGGGCGGCGGGCGCATGACCTCGTGGCTCGGCTGCGTCGCGTCGGATCGCTTCGCGGCGATCGCACCCGTCGTCGGGCTTCGCGCCGGCAATCCTTCACCCGGCGATCCGCAGCGCCCCGACCCCGCAACCTGTCGGCCGGAGAAGGCGGTTCCGGTCTATGCCTTTGCGGGCAGCGACGACACGACCAACCCCGTCGCGGGCGGCGGTGCCGGCTATTGGCAATATTCGATGGCGACCGCGCTCGCGCGCTGGGCCGAGCTCGATCGCTGCAGCACCGGCCCCGAAACCGTCCCCGTTTCCGAGACCGCCGAAGAGCAAATCTATTCGAACTGCCTCGGCAACGCGCGCGTCGCAGGGCGTATCGTCCAGGGTCGCGGCCACGAATGGGTCGCCGATAATGAGGCGATGTGGGCCTTTTTCGCGCGCTACCGGCGCTGAGCCTCAGGCCGCGCTGCGCGTCAGGTTGAGGAAGACGTCCTCAAGGTCCGCCTCGCGCGTCGAAACATCGACGATGCCGTGCCCCATCGCGTTCACCGCCGCGAGCACTTCGCCCGCGTTCATCCGGTCCTTGTTATAGCTGATCGCGAGCCCGCGCGTCCCGTCGCGCTCGACCTTTTCGAACGCCGGATGCGTCGGCAGCACCGTGACATCGGCGTCGAGCGTCACGACGACGATCTTTTCGCGCGCCATGTCGACCAGCTCGCGCGTCGGCTTGTTCGCGATCAGCTTGCCATGGTTGATGATCGCGATGCGGTCGCAGAGCTCCTCGGCTTCCTCCAGATAGTGCGTCGTGAGCACCACGGTCACGCCGCGATCGTTGAGGCTCTGCACATATTCCCAGAGTTGCTGACGAAGCTCGATATCGACCCCCGCGGTCGGTTCGTCGAGCACGATGATCGGCGGCGAATGCACCATCGCCTTCGCGACGAGAAGCCGGCGCTTCATGCCGCCCGACAGCGTGCGCGCATAGGCGTCGCGCTTGTCGCTGAGATGCACCGCGGCGAGCAGCTCGTCGGAAATACGCTTGTCCTTGGGCACGCCGTATAGCCCCGCCTGATTCTCCAGCGTCTCGAACGGCGTGAAAAAGGGATCGAAGACGATCTCCTGCGGCACGATGCCGATCGAATATTTGGCGTTGCGCGGGTCGGCGTCGATGTCGAAGCCCCAGATGCTCGCATGGCCGCCGGTCTTGTTGACGAGGCCGGCGAGGATGTTGATCAGCGTCGACTTGCCCGCGCCGTTCGGCCCGAGCAGCCCGAAGATTGCCCCTCGCGGTACGTCGAAACTGACATTGTCGAGCGCCTGCTTGCCGCCGGCATAGATTTTGGAGACGGCGTCGATGCGGATGGCGGCTTCACTCATGGCCGCCTCCATAGCCGCGCGTCGGCCCACGCGAAAGGCATCATCGCCGATAGATTTTCTGCTGACCGGGGGCGTTAACGCTAAATTGGAAACTTGCCGCTAGGACGAGGCCTGTGGGGACCAGTCACATCTTTTGCCCGCTGCCTATGCAGCGCGGGCTAGCCATCGCTGCGCTCTTGATCGCGCCCGCCCTCGCCGCGCCGGCGCTGGCACAGGGCGGCGCGCAGGGCGAGGCCGAAGCCATCGTGCTTCGTCCGCTTTCCTTCTTCAAGGTGAACGACCTTCATTTCGGCGACATCATCCCGTCGGCGAGCGCGGGAACGGTGACGATCGAGCCCGACGGGTCGCGAAGCCGCACCGGGGGCGTCACGCTCGCGGGTAACGGCGGCGAACCTGCGCGCTTCGCCGGGCTCGGCAGTTTCAACCGTCAGGTCAATATATCCCTGGGATCGAATATGATCTGGATCACCGGACCGGGTACAAGGATGCGCGTCCGCAATTTCGAAATCGGCAGCACGCCGACCGCGATCCTGTCGACCGCGCCGACGCGATTTCGAATCACCTCGCCGCTTGGCAATTACAACTTCCCTGTCGGCGGAACGCTCGAGGTCGGAGCGAACCAGGCGCCGGGCGATTACAGCGGCACGTTCACGATCACGCTCAACTATCTTTAGGCCTTCCTGTGGGGGGAAGACGGCACCGGGGGACCACTTGCGCCCATGCGGCGTTTGCACCGGTGCCGTCACGGCCCTGCCGTCATCGCGCAGACCCGATTGCCGAGCCTTCGCGGCCTTGCTATGGGCGCGATCGATGACCCAGCCCGCACCCGAAACCATCCGCACGCCCAAGACCCGCATCGCCTGCGACGGCACCGGCGACGGCCTCGCCGATGCGGCGCTCGGCCATCCGCGCGTGTGGCTCGAAATCGACCCCGACGAAGGCTTCGCCGATTGCGGCTATTGCGACCGGCGGTTCGTCCTCATCGGCGGGATCGCCGATAAAGCTTAGGCCGCCGGCCGGAAGTAAACGGCCGATTTACCAACCCCATGCATCAGTGATGAAGGTCCCGCTGGCATAGTATGTGCCAGACAGGAGCAGAATCTGTGGGGATTCGAGGGACCAGAAACTGTCGGGGCGCGGCTCGCGTCCTGGCCATCGCCGTGGCAACGGCGATCGCGGCGCTATGCGGACCAGCGCACGCCGCCGACCTGGGCGGCACCGCCAATGCCGCGGTCGTTCGTCCGAACACGCTGATCAAGACCGACGATCTCGACTTTGGCACGCTGATC
Source organism: Sphingopyxis sp. JAI108 (assembly GCF_013410105.1). Taxonomy (GTDB): domain Bacteria; phylum Pseudomonadota; class Alphaproteobacteria; order Sphingomonadales; family Sphingomonadaceae; genus Sphingopyxis; species Sphingopyxis chilensis. The sequence continues at coordinate 103,913 of NZ_JACCCJ010000001.1, read as the reverse complement.
AGCGGCCCGACGGGCGGCACGGTGACGATCAACCCCCTCACCAACGGGCGCGGCGCGACCGGCGGCGCGACACTCGTCGGCAACGACGGCCGCCGCGCGGTGTTCCAGGGCACCGGCGGTATCTTCCTGATCACCGTATCGGGCAGCACCTCGGCCACGCTCACGCGCGCGGGCGGCGGCGCTCCGGCGATGACCGCGACCCTCGTCCGCGCCGCGAGCACCAGCGGCGGCGGCATCGCGCTGCTGGGCGGCACATTGCTGCCGAGCGGGGTGCAGACCTATTATATCGGCGGCACGCTCAACGTCCCAGCGAACCAGCCCGCGGGGAGTTACAGCGGGACATTCACGCTCACCGTCAATTATCTCTGAGCGCTGGCGCCGACGCTTGCGCGTGCCTATATCGGGCCGATGACAAGCCCGACCGATCCCCGCCGCTTCCTTTATCGTGCCGACGCGCTCGACCCCGATCTGGCGCAGAAGCTCGCGCGCGAAGCGCTCGCCAAGGCCGATGACGGCGAACTCTACCTGCAATATCGCGCGACCGAGAGCTTCGGCTTCGACGACGGGCGATTGAAGACCGCCGACTATTCGACCGACGCGGGTTTCGGCCTGCGCGCCGTATCGGGCGAGATGACGGGCTTTGCGCACGCGAGCGATGTCAGCGCCGGTGCGATCCGCCGCGCGGCCGAGACGCTCGCGTTGCTCGACCCCGCCGGGCAGGCGCCCGCCGGCCCGCCGCCGCGCACCAACCGCCATCTTTATGACGAAGCGAACCCGCTCGACCTCATCCCCTTCGCAAAAAAGGTCGAGCTCTGCCAAAAGGTAGATGCCGCAGCGCGCGCGCGCGACCCGCGCGTCGTGCAGGTGTCGGTTGCGCTGGCGGGCAGCTGGTCGGTGGTCGAAATCGTCCGCGCCGACGGCTTCGTCGCGACCGACATCCGCCCGCTCGTCCGCCTCAACGTCTCGATCGTCGTCGAGGAGAACGGGCGTCGGGAATCGGGCTATTTCGGCCTCGGCGGCCGTTACATGTACGACCATCTGTTCGAGGAAGCGCAGTGGAACCGCGCGATCGACGAGGCGCTGTCGCAGGCGCTCGTCAACCTCCGCGCAGTCGACGCCCCCGCGGGCGAGTTCACCGTGTTGCTCGGTCCCGGCTGGCCCGGCGTGCTTCTGCACGAAGCGGTCGGTCACGGGCTCGAGGGCGATTTCAACCGCAAGGGCACCAGTGCTTTTTCGGGCCGGATCGGCGAGCGCGTCGCCGCGCCCGGCGTCACCGTCGTCGACGATGGCGCGATGGAAAGCCCGGTCGGCGGCGGTCGCCGCGGGTCGCTTTCGATCGACGACGAAGGCACCCCGACCGGCGAGACGATCCTGATCGAGGACGGTATTTTGAAGGGCTATATGCAGGACCGCCTCAACGCACGGCTGATGGGCGTCGAACCCACAGGCAACGGCCGCCGCGAAAGCTTCGCGCACGCGCCGATGCCGCGGATGACCAACACTTTCATGCGCGGCGGGAACGACGATCCCGCCGAGCTTCTGAGCCGCGTCAAGAACGGTATCTTCGCCAAGAGCTTCGGCGGCGGACAGGTCGATATCGTGTCGGGCAAGTTCGTCTTTTCCTGCACCGAAGCGTACAAGATCGAGAACGGCAAGCTGGGCGACTCGATCAAGGGCGCGACGCTGATCGGTGATGGTCCGAGCGTGCTGACCAAGGTCACGGGCATCGGCAACGACATGGCGATCGACGAAGGCATCGGCATCTGCGGCAAGGGCGGCCAGAGCGTCCCCGCCGGGGTTGGCCAGCCGACCTTGCTGGTCAGCGGGCTGACCGTGGGCGGGACGGCCTGACCCCCATATCGTCATGCCGGGCCTGGTCCGGCATCCATGACGCCATCGCCGCAATGGACCCCGGATCAAGTCCGGGGCGACGATGGTGATTTGCGCCTGTGATCGCCCTCACTTGGCGTTCGCCCGATCAGCGCATATAACAGCGTCAAACAAGAACAGGTTTCGGTCGCATCATCCGTGGGGGGATCCCTCGCAACAGGGAGGATAATATGCGTTCGAGTCTGCGTTTCGTTTCCGTCGCCGCTATCGCCGCGATGCTCGCCGCCGTTCCCGGCTCGGCGCAAAAGACCACCGGTCCCAAAGAGCGTTACGAGATGGACGTCGCGACCGCGTCGGGGTTCGCCGCGATGACCGCGGGCGGGCGCAAGCCCGGCATGGGCGGGATGATGGGGATGATGTTCGGGGGCGGCCCCGACAATCAGGTCGCGCGCACGATCGAACTTCGCCTGGGGGCAAACCAGCCGCCGACCAAGCCGCCCGTGCGCGCCGATCATTTCTTCCAGCCGCAGGCGAAGCTTGGCGCGTCATTGCCGTTATGGGGGCCCGAGCCCAGCCAGCCGCGTCCGCGCGAGGACGGCAATGAAATGCCCGACAATTTCGAGCGGCCCAAGGGCCGCCTGATGCTTTATTGGGGCTGCGGCGCCAAGGCCGGGCCGGGGCAGCCCGTCGTGATAGACTTTGCCAAGGTCGCGGCGGGGCAAGTGCCGCCGAACCTCTTTACCTCGACCGTCCCGCGCATCCGCGAGGTGATGGCGTCGAACAGCGCCTCCTATGCCGACTGGCCGAACCGCAAATCGTCGAAGGCGGTGCCGAAGGACAGCTCGCTGCTCGGCGCGCACCGCATCGCGGGCAATGTCGGGCCGGATATCAATTTCACCCTCGCGCAGGATTATATGCCTGCGCTGACTGCGTCGACCGCGATGCAGGGCGACGGGTCGGTGATGATCCGCTGGAACGCGCTCCAGCCAGCGACCGGCTACGTCGCCTGGGCGTTCGGCGGCATGGACCGCGGCGGTGGGAACGGCGACATGATATGGTGGACCAGCAGCGCATCGCAGCAGTTCGGCGGCGGGCTGTGGGACTGGCTGCCGCCCGCGACCGTCGCCAACCTCGTGACCAGAAAGATCGTGATGCCGCCCGCGCAGACGAGCTGCCAGATTCCGGCCGAGGTCAAAAAGGCGTCGGGCGAAATGATGTTCGGAAACCTCAACGCCTTTGGCCCCGAAGCCAATTTCTCCTATCCGCCCAAGCCCGCGGGCAACGCCGTGTGGAATATCGACTGGACCGCGAAAGTCCGCTTCCGTTCGCACACCATGCTGATGATCGGCGCCGATTTCGGCGGCATGGGCGGATCGTCGACAGGCGGCAGCGCCCCGGCAGAGCCTGCAAAAAAGAAAAAGTGCAAGGGTCCGTTCGGCATCCCGCTCCCCGACGGGGCGTGCTGAAACGGCGGCGAGTCAGCCCCTGTTCACGCGTGATCGCGTAAGAGGGCGCCGGGTAGGGTATGATGAAGACAGGAGTCGAACCATGCGTCACCTCATCCCGGCGCTCATTGCCGCCGCGGCTGTAACCGCCGCCCCCGCCGCCATGGCGCGCGAGAAGCTCGAACCCGAAGCACAGCTTGCCAAGCTGCTCGAAGGCCGCGTCGCTGGCGAACCGCAGGACTGCATCCCGCTCTCGACCGCGCGCAGCTCGCAGATCATCGACAAGACAGCGATCGTCTACAAGGTCGGCAGCACCTATTGGGTCAACCGGCCGAAGGGCGGCGCCGAATCGCTCGACGACGACGATATCCTCGTCCTCAGGACGACGGGTAGCCAGCTGTGCAGCATCGACACGCTCGAACTGCACGATCGGACGAGCCGCATGTACAGCGGCTTCGTGTCGCTCGGGGAGTTCGTCCCCTATCGCCGCGCGAAGGGCGAATAAGGATCATCCGTTCCCTCATGGCGAGGAGCCGAACGAAACGCGGCAATCCAGAGCTTGCGTAAACCGCTCTGGATTGCTTCGCTCCGCTCGCAATGACAAATGACTTGGACATATCGCCCGCCCCGCCACCCGCCGACTGGGCCCGGCAGCTCCTCGCCTTCTGGTTCGAAGCGCACGGCATGGACGACTGGTACGGCGGCGGCGCCGATTTCGACGCGGCGGTCCGCGACCTGGCCGAGGGCTGGCACGAAGCGCTCCGCTCGCAGCCGGCGGAGAGCTTCCTGACCGACCCCGACACGGCGCTCGCCGCGACGATCCTCTTCGACCAGGTGCCGCGAAACATCTATCGCGGCCACGCCGATGCCTTTGCGACCGACAGCCTCGCGCGCGCCATCGCGCGCGGGATCGTCGAACGCGGCTGGCAAGAAAACTGGCCCGACGAACGCCGCCAGTTCGCCTGCCTGCCCTTCCAGCACAGCGAGGACATCGGCGACCAGCGCGAATCGCTGCGCCTGTTCGCGCGCTTCGGCGATCCGATGTTCCAGGATTATGCGAAGAAGCATTTCGACATCGTCGACCGCTTCGGCCGCTTCCCCCACCGCAACGAAGCGCTCGGCCGCGCGACGCGTCCCGAGGAAGAAGCGGCGATAGAAGAGGGCAAGAATTGGTGATAGGGCGGGCTGCAAACGGAGATCAGCCATGGCCGAATTCACCGATACGCTGACCGACAAGCATATCGCCTTCATCGAAAGGCAGCCGGTCTATTTCACCGCGACCGCCGCCGCCGATGCGCGCATCAACCTGTCGCCCAAGGGCTATGCCGACAGCTTCCGCGTCCTGTCGGATACGCGGGTCGCCTATCTCGACCTCGGCGGATCGGGGAACGAGACCCACGCGCATCTCGCCGCTGACGGCCGCATCACGATCATGTTCTGCGCCTTCGATCGCAGCGCGCTGATCCTGCGCATCTATGGTCGCGGCCGCGCCGTGCTGCCGCAGGATGCCGAGTGGGAGGCGCTTGCGGCGCATTTCACGCTGATTCCGGGCACGCGCCAGATTTTCGTGATCGATATCGACAGCGTGCAGACGAGCTGCGGCTGGGGCGTGCCGATGATGGAATTGCAGCATGAGCGCGACACGCTGCAGAAATACCACCGTCAGGCCGACCGCGACCTCTGGGTCGAAAAATTCAAGGGACGCACGCAAAGCATCGACGGGCTGCCCACGCGCCCGACCGACCGCTTCATCGCGGGCGACGCCTGATGCCGCTGGTCGAGCTGGTGCGTCTTCCCAACGGTGCGGAGGCCGAGCTGCTGCGCGGCCGGCTCGAAAGCGCCGGCGTCCACGCTGTGTGCTTCGATGCGGGCATGAACATCGCCGAAAGCGTCGGGCTGCTCATCCCCGTGCGCGTGATGGTGCTCGACGAGGATCTGAGCGAAGCGCAGGCGCTGATGGCCGAGTTTACCACACCCTAGAGTCGTGGTTTCCTCACTTCGTCATTGCGAGGAGCGAAGCGACGCGGCAATCCAGCGGGACGTAAGCCGCCCTGGATTGCTTCGCTCCGCTCGCAATGACGAGCCTGTAAAACGCAACCAACCCCGCATCCGTTCGTCCCTAATCCTGTGAAAACGCCGAACATGATCAAGGTCGCCAGTTACAATATGCGCAAGGGCATCGGGCTCGATCGCCGCCGCGACCCCGGCCGGGTGCTATCGGTGCTCGGCGAACTCGACGCCGATATCGTCGCATTGCAGGAGGCCGACCGCCGGTTCGGCACGCGCGCGAGCGCGATCCCGCCGCACATGTTCGAGGACCATAGCGACTATGTCCCCGTCGACCTCCTGAGCGGCCGCCCCTATGCGATCGGCTGGCACGGCAATGCGCTCCTCGTGCGCAAGGGCGCCGAGGTCGAGGAAAGCCACGCGCTTCACCTGCCGACCCTCGAGCCGCGCGGCGCGGTCGCGGCGACGATCCGCATCGGCGACACGCGGCTGCGCGTCGTCGGCATGCACCTCGACATTTCGGGGCTGCGGCGGCGCCAGCAGGCCCGCGCGATCCTGCACCATGTCGCCGAAGGCGAAGACCTGCCGACGATCCTGATGGGCGACTGCAACGAATGGCGCGCGAGCGGCGGCTGCCTTGCCGATTTCGGCGCGCATCACCGCCCCGTCGACACCGGCCACAGCTTCCACAGCCGCCGCCCCGTCGCGCGGCTCGACCGCATCTTCGCTTCGCCCGATCTCGAAGCGATCGAGGCGGGCGTGCACCGCAGCGCGCTCGCCGCGCGCGCGTCCGACCATCTGCCGATCTGGGCCCGGTTCAGAGCAACAAAATAGCAATCTTTGCCTAAAATTTAGGCATGACCCTGCCTTTCCTGCCCATCAAACGCACGATCTGGCGCGTCGGCGACTCCAATACCGTCACAAAATGTTAACTTTCGTCCCGTGTGCGCAATCTGGCACGCCCGTTGCAGTGCAACATGGTGCCATTAGCAAAAGGGGGCGTCATGAAGCTGATCCTGGCCATCATCAAACCATTCAAGCTCGACGAGGTGCGCGAGGCGCTCACCGGACTCGGCATCGCCGGCATGACCGTGACCGAGGTCAAGGGCTTCGGCCGGCAAAAGGGGCAGACCGAAATCTATCGCGGCGCCGAATATGCCACCAACATGGTGCCGAAGGTGAAGATCGAGCTCGTCTGCGACGACGCGCTCGCACCGCGGGTCGTCGAAACCTTGCAGCAAAGCGCCGGCACCGGTTCGATCGGCGACGGCAAGATTTTCGTCCTCGACGTCGGTCAGGCCGTGCGTATCCGCACGGGCGAGACCGGCGAGGCGGCACTGTAATGACGAAGGGGGAAACTATGACGTTCGCAAACAAGATTGCGGCGAGCGCCGGGGCCGCCGGCCTCTCGCTGTTCGCCGCGCTGCCCGCCTGGGCGCAAGAGGCGGCGCCCGCCGTCGCAGAGGCGGCCGCGCCGACACCCGACAAGGGTGACACCGCCTGGATGATGATTTCCACCGTGCTCGTCATGGCGATGATCGTCCCCGGCCTCGCGTTGTTCTACGGCGGCCTCGTCCGCACCAAGAATATGGCGTCGGTTCTGACGCAGATCCTCGCGGTCGCGGCGCTCGCGATGATCATGTGGGTGATGTTCGGCTACAGCCTCGCCTTTGGCGGCGACGGCAATGAGTATATTTCGTCAGGCAAACTGTTCCTCGCCGGAGTCACCGCGGATTCGACCGTCGCGACCTTCAGCGACGGCGTCGTGATCCCCGAATTCGTGTTCATCGCCTTCCAGATGACCTTCTCGGCGATCACCGTCGCGCTGGTCCTCGGCGGGCTCGTCGAGCGCATGAAATTCTCCGCGGTCATGGTCTTCGCGATCGTCTGGCTGACCATCGTCTATTACCCGATCGCGCACATGGTCTGGTATCTCGGCGGCACCGATGAAGCGACGGGCCTGATCTTCGGCTGGGGCGCGCTCGACTTCGCGGGCGGTACGGTGGTCCACATCAACGCCGGTGTCGCGGCGCTCGTCGGCTGCCTGATCATCGGCAAGCGGAGCGGCTATCAGAAGGACATCATGGCGCCGCACTCGCTGACCATGACGCTGATCGGCACCGGGCTGCTCTGGGTGGGCTGGTTCGGCTTCAACGCCGGCTCGGCGCTCGAAGCCAATGGTTCGGCCGGCCTCGCGCTGATCAACACCTTCACCGCCACCGCCGCCGGCGTCCTGTTCTGGATGCTCACCGAGCGCGTCCTCGGCCACAAGGGCTCGCTGCTCGGCGCCTGTTCGGGTGCGATCGCCGGCCTTGTCGCGGTCACCCCGGCCGCGGGCAACTCGGGTCCGTTCGGCGCGATCCTGCTCGGCGCCGTTGCGGGTATTGTCTGCTGCTGGTTCGTGATGAAGCTGAAAGCCAAGCTCGGTTTCGACGACTCGCTCGACGTGTTCGGCATCCACGGCATCGGCGGCCTGATCGGCTCGATCCTGACCGCGGTCACGATGCTGCCCGCGCTCGGCGGTCCGGCCGGCGACGACTATGTCCTCGGCAGCCAGCTCTGGATCCAGATCAAGTCGGTCGGCGTCGCCGTCCTCTGGTCGGCGGTCGGTTCGGCCATTGCCTTCTATATCGCCAAGGCGGTTACCGGCGGGCGCGTCTCCGAAGAGGTGGAGCGCGAAGGCCTCGACCTCGGCGAGCATGGAGAGCGCGCCTACAATTATTGACGAGACAGGATACCCGTCGCCGCACGTCTCTCTCCTTTCAAACGGCGGCGGGATCCTCACCGGGTTCCTCCTGCGAACCACTGGCCGGGACCGATGTCCCGGCCTTTTTTTTGGTTGTGGCCGGAAGGGCCACGGGCCCTGAACCGACGTTCCGGCCGTTTTTTTGACTGTGGCTACGACGCAACAGGTCAGAGTAATTTTATTACGTGCGAATCGTCCCCCATTGCAGATCACCCGCAAGAGGCGCACCCTCCCGGACGGACCAGCGAAGATTGGCCACCAGGAGGAGGATTATCATGAACAACCGAGCATCTTTGCTCGCGGGCTTGTCGTGCCTTGCGCTCGCAGGCACCCCGGCAGCGGCGCAGGACGCGACTTCGGGCGGCTACGACGGCAATGAGATCATCGTCACCGCCACCAAACGCGACGCGAGCCTTCAGGACGTTCCCTTTTCGATCAACGCCCAGACCGAGCAGGCGATCGAACGCGCCAACGCCAGCACGATCGAGGATCTGTCGCGCAATGTCGCGGGCCTGACCGTTCAAAACCTCGGCCCCGGGCAGAGCCAGGTGTCGGTGCGCGGCGTTTCGGCGGGCCAGATCGCGCGCGACCAGCCAGGCGTCAAGGAACAGGTCGGCGTCTATCTCGACGAATCTGTCGTCTCGCTCTCACTCTTCACCCCCGACCTCGACCTGTTCGATTTGAACCGCGTCGAGACACTGCGCGGGCCGCAGGGCACGCTCTTCGGCTCGGGTTCGGTCGGCGGCACGCTGCGCTACATCACCAACCAGCCGACCACGGACCGCGTCGAGGGCAAGGTCGAGGGCAATGTGAATCTCGTCGACGGCGACGATTTCGGCGGACACCTCAAGGGCGCGATCAACCTGCCGCTCAGTTCCAATCTCGCGATGCGCGCGGTCGGCTATTACACGCGATACGGCGGCTTCATCGACGCGCTGCGCGAGGGCGGCGGCGTGACCGAGGATGTCAACGACGGCGAACGCTATGGCGGGCGCGTGTCGCTCCGCTGGGAACCCGCCGAGAATCTCTCGATCACCCCGCGCTTCGTCTATCAGAAGGTGACCACCGACGGTTTCAACCGGCAGGAGGTCTATAACCTTTTCGCCAACCCGTTCACGACGACGCGGCCGCAGGTGACCTTCGACGAGCGCCAGCAATATCTGCTCCTCGACGAAGCGTTCGAGGACGAGGTCAAGCTTTTCGACCTCACGATGAACTATGCCGGCGATACGATCGGCCTGACCTCGGTCACGAGCTATACCGATCGCGACATCCTCGTCAGCCGCGATGCGAGCGCGCTCACCGGCAGCGTGTCGGCCGACCTCGGCTTCCCCGACGCGGGCATCCTGCTCCCGTCGAACCTCGTCGACACGACCGGCGTCAAGCAGTTCACGCAGGAAGTGCGCGTGAACTCCGCCGGCACCGGTCCCTTCCAGTGGCTGATCGGCGGCTATTATGCCAACGTCAAACGCGACTATACGCAGCGCCTGCCGACACCGGGCTACGATGCCGTCACCGATGCGACGCTTGGCGACGGAACCTCTGCGGCGGTGGCGAACGGGTTCGGCCCCAATTCACCGTACAATGCCGACATCCCCTATGACCTGTCGCAAATAGCGATCTTCGGCGAGGTCAGCTATGATTTCACCGAGCGCCTCACCGCGACGGTGGGCGGGCGCTATTATGCCTTCGACGAAACGCGCCGCTTCGTATCGGGAGGACTGTTCACGAACGGCGACAACGACCGCGACAAGACCTCGTCGACCGGCTTTTCGCCGCGCCTTCTCTTGAGCTACGACGTCGCCGACGGCATCACGCTGAACGCGCAGGCGTCGAAGGGTTTCCGCCTCGGCGGCGTCAACGACCCGCTGAACCTGCCGCTCTGCGACGGCGGCGTGCCGAACGGCCCCGACGCGGAGACGTTTGGCGGCCGGCCGCGCTACGACGACGAAACGCTGTGGAACTACGAAGGCGGGGTGAAGGCGCAGTTCGGCGGCATCACGTTCAACGCCGCCGGCTTCTATACGAAGATCAACAATCTGCAGGTCACCGCCGACGCCGGCAGTTGCTCGTCGCGCATCGTGTTCAACGCCGACGCGCATACGATGGGGCTCGAATTCGAGCTGTCGGCGAGCCCCGTCACCGGGCTCGATCTCGGATTGTCGGGCAGCTATGTCGAGGCTGAGTTCGACTCGACGCTGACGCGCCCGAACGGCACGGTGATCGAGGGTATCCGTGACGGCAACCGCCTGCCCTCGGTACCGAAGTTCCAGATGTCGGCGAACGCGACCTACAGCTTCCCGATCGATCCCTCGTCGGACACCAACGCCTTCGTCACCGCCTCCTTCCAGCATGTCGGCAGCCGCTATACCCAGCCGGGCGACCAGGAGAACAACCCGCGGACTTTCGTGCACGGCTTCACCTTCGGCGGCGCGCCGATCGGGTCGGCGACGACGCTGGACCTCAAGCTGCCCGACTATCAGCTGGTCAATCTCGGCGCGGGGATCGAGTTTCCGGACGAACTCGAAATCTCGGTCTATGTGAACAATCTGTTCGACGAAAATGCGCTGCTCGCCTTCGACCGCGAACGCGGCGGGCGGGCGCGGCTCGGCTTTGCGACGAACCAGCCGCGCACCTTCGGCGTCACGGTACGAAAGGGCTTTTAAGAGTGGAAAGGGGGTCGGGCGCGACCGCAACGCGGCCCCTTTTTCGCGCTGAAATGCTGCACAAATTTTGTGCAGCATTGCCGCAATTTTAGCCTTTCCAACATGACATTAATATGGCATTCATTGGGTCAACAGTTTCAGGAGGGGAGAGCCTGAAAGGCTGGGCCGGGACGCAAGTCCCGGCCCTCTTTTTTTTGTGCGCGACAGGAATATTGCCTGAAAATGGCAGTTTCACGGGGTTTTGCGCGTGTAGCGCAGCATGGCGAAGACGCGCCAATTGCCGTCGTCCTGCAGAATCGAATCGCTGACAACGAGTCTTCCGTCCTCTTCAAGGACATAGGCCGACCGGCCGATCTCGACATCGGCGCTGCCCCAATGTGTCCACCATTTCGCCGCATTCACTCCGCCCGCGATCGCGCGCGTTCGGCCCGTGTCGTCGGTCCATTTCCCGTACAACCGCCCCTCGGCATCAAAGGCATAGGTCGCGTTGGCCGCATAGATGACGGACGGCGTCCCGGCGATGCTCAGACGATAGGCCAGCACCGTCGCGCCGCCCGCGTCCGGTGCGATTTCGAGCGTCGCGGTCGCGGGCTTGCCGAACGCCTCGCCCTCTCCGACCCAGCTGCCATGCCAGGCAGCGAGCGAAGGCGCCTCGACGGCGGGCCCGGCGGGCGCGAGCAGCGCCGCCGCGGCCCACCCAAGCCGCATCATGGCGCGATCTCGGATTGTGAGAACATGAAGGCGTTGCCGTCGGGGTCGTAAAAGGTGAGCAGCTTCACCAACCCCGGTATATGCTGGATATCGCCGTCCTGCTTTACGCCCTCGGCGTCGAGATGCGCTTTCGCTGCCTCGATATCGGCGACCTCGAACACATTGGTCGCGCCGCCGCCCTGCACCACATTTTCGATTTGGCTGAGCCCGATATTGACCCCCGTCATCGGGGTCTTCAGCTCGCACCAGCCGATCTCGTCGGCGCGGTAGAGCAGCTCGCACAACATCACCCGCTCATACCATGCGATCGATGCGGTCATGTCCCTGACCCCCATCGAACAGGTGAGTTCCGACCCGATCTCAAGCGCCATAGCTTCCTCCCTGACCGCCAGCCGACCGGCACGGCAAGCCATGCCGCACCCCAAATCGCTTGCCTCGATGATCTGGTTTGTATAGTTAGTTGCAAATGCAGTCAAGCACACCCGATCCCCTGCTTGTCGAGCTTGGCAGCCACCGCTGGCTGGTGCCGCTGCTCGCCGACCTCGCGGCGCACAAGGGCGCACGCTTCGTCGAGCTGATCCACCGGCTCGGGCTGTCGCGCGACAGCTGCGCACGCACGCTCGATGCTGCGGCAAGGATCGGCTGGGTGCAGCGCAACCCCGGCCACGGCCACCCGCTGCGGCCCGAATATATCCTCACCGAAAAAGGGCGGGCCGCAGCCGCGCGCGCCGCCGCGATCGCCGTAGCGCAGCGGGAAATCGGCCTGCCTCGCGGCGCCGCGACGCGCTGGGGCCTGCCGCTCGTCGCCGGAATCGGCGCCGGGCACGACCGCTTCAACGCGCTGTCGCGCCTGCTCGCCCCGGCAACGCCCCGCGCCTTGTCTCAGGGGCTGACGGCGCTGGGCAAGCATGGGCTGGTGTCGCGCGAAGTGCTCGACCTGCGCCCGCCGGCGAGTCGCTATGAACTGACGCGGACTGGAAGGGTGCTGGCGGAGGCTTGCACCTGGTGACATCCGGCGAAAGCCGGGGCCAGAAGGCTGGCGCTACATCGCAGGGGCCCCCGGCTTTCGCCGGGTGTCACTATGCCAAAGCCGCCTTCACGAAATCCGCCGCCCGCTCGCCGATCATGATACTCGGCGCGTTCGTATTGCCCGACACCAGCCGCGGCATGATGCTCGCATCGGCGACCCACAGCCCTTCGACACCGTTGAGCTTGAGCGCCGGATCAACCACCGCCTCGGCATCGCTCCCCATCCGGCACGTCCCGACGGGATGGTAGACGGTGTCGGCCCGCGACCGAATCAACGCGTCCAGCGCCGCATCGTCGTCGAGATTCACCGGATGCCGGTCGACCCCGGCATAGTCCGACAGCGGCGGCGCTGCAGCGATGCGGTGCATCATCCGCACGCCGGCGCGCAACGTCGCCATGTCGCGCTCGTCGGTCAGGAAGCCAGGGTCGATCAGCGGCGCCGCGGCGGCATCGCCCGACGCCAGCGTCACCGACCCGCGGCTCTCGGGGCGCAGCACGCAGGCATGGCACGAAAAGCCGTGCCCCTTTACCTTGGTGCGCCCATGATCCTCGAGCATCGCGGGGACGAAATGATATTGGATGTCGGGCGCGGGGAGGTCGGGGTGCGACTTCCAGAAACCGCCCGCCTCGGCGAAGCAGGTGGTCATGATCCCGCTACGCTGCCGGCGATGCTCGAAAATCGCCTTGACCATCCGCCATGTGCCGCCCGCGCTGTCGCCGAACGGGTCGGTCGATCGCGTCTCCCAGCTCGACACATAGTCGATATGGTCCTGCAGGTTCGCGCCGACACCTTTGCGGTCGGCGACCACCTCGACGCCCTTGTCCTTGAGCTGGGCCGCGGGGCCGATCCCCGACAGCATCAAAATCTGCGGGCTGTTGAAGGCCCCCGCCGACAGCACCACGCCGCCGCGCGCGCGCAGCGTCTCACGCTTTGAACCGCGGCGGATCACCACCCCGGTCGCGCGCCCGTCCTCGATCAGGATCTTCTCGACCAGCGCGCCGGTGCGCACCGCGAAATTGCCACGCCCGCGCAGGGGCTCGACATAGGCGCGCGCCGCCGACCAGCGTTCGCCGCCCTTTTGCGTCACCTGATAGAGACCGAAGCCTTCGTTGTTGGGTTGATTGAAATCGGCGGTGCGCGGCAGTTGCAGCGCCGCTGCGCTCTCGACGAAACGCCGGCTCGTCACATTCGGCCAGCGCTGGTCCATGACATTGAGCGGCCCGTCGGCGCCGTGAAATTCGTCGCCCCCCCGTTCATTGCCCTCGCTGCGCTTGAAGAAGGGCAGCACGTCGGCGTAGCTCCAGCCGCTCGCGCCGAGCGCGGCCCACTGGTCGTAATCGAAGGCATGGCCGCGGATATAGACCATCGCATTGATCGCGCTCGACCCGCCGAGCCCGCGCCCGCGCGGCTGATAACCGATCCGGCCGTTCAACCCCGACTGCGGCACGGTGTCATAGCGATAGTTCGACGATTTGGGGATGAAGGGCATGAAGCCCGGCGTCTTGACGCGCACCGTGTCGTTGTGCCCGCCCGCTTCGACGAGGCAGACGGTGCGCTTGCCGTCCTCGGCCAGCCGCCCCGCAGCCGCGCTCCCCGCGCTGCCGCCGCCGATGACGATGATGTCGAACTGATCCATGTTTCGCGACTCTCCCTCGCGCCGCCTGCCGGCGGTCGCCCGGATGCTTACATGAATGTCATTAGGCGGCGAAGCAAGCTGCCAAAAGCTTGTCATTGGGAGCGGAGCGAAGCCAGAGCGGATTGCGCCGACTCTGGATTGCCGCGTCGCCTTCGGCTCCTCGCAATGACGGCGAAAATTATTCCGCCGGCTCTTCCATCGGCCGTCCCGCCGCCCAGCGTTCCTTGATCATCGCGCTGGTCGCGCGGCTGCCGTCGTGGCTCCAGCCGGGTTCGCGCCACATATAGGATAGCTTGTGCTTCCACGGCGCGCTCCACACATCCTTCGCGATCCCGACCCACTCATGCACCGCGGCCCACAATATGTTGAAGCTGCCGAGTTGCTTGACGATGCCGTATCGCACCGGCTCGTCGTCGCGCTCGGGGACGAAGCTGCCGAACATCTTGTCCCAGATGATGAAGACCCCGGCATAATTGGCGTCGAGATAGCGCGGATTGACGCCATGGTGGACGCGGTGGTGCGACGGCGTGTTCATCACCGCCTCGAACCATCGGGGCAGCCGCTTGATCGCCTCGGTATGGATCCAGAACTGGTAGATCAGGTTCAGCCCCGCGCAGAAAAAAACCATCGCGGGCGGAAAGCCGATCAGGAACAGCGGCATGCGAAACAGGAAGGTCAGGCTGAAAAAGCCCGTCCACGTCTGCCTGAGCGCGGTCGAGAGATTATAATGCTGGCTGCTGTGGTGGATGACATGGCTCGCCCAGAACCAGCGCACGCGGTGCGCGCTGCGGTGGAAGGCGTAATAGGCGAGGTCGTCGAGGAAAAAGCAGAGGATCCACGCCCACCACCAGCGGCTGAACTCGATCCCGATGTCGAACAGATGGAACTGGTACACCCACACCGACATGCCGATCACCGCCGCGCCGACGAGCGCACCCGCAATCTGGCTCACTGTCCCGAGCATCAGCGACGTCAGCGTATCGCGCGCCTCGTACCGGCTCCTGTCCTTGCGCAGCGAGACGATCATCTCGGCGATCAGCAACAGGATGAAGGCCGGGACCGCGTAGACGACGGGATCGGGCAGCTCAGGCACGATCAACAGCCTCTTCTGACGAAGAGGCCGCGGAAAGCGACCGCATTCTGCTCGCCCACATCCCCGCATCCTTCCCCAGTTGCAGCGTCACCGCGCCGAATGTCTTCTCCGGCATCGTGAGCGTCAGGAAATCCTTGTCGAGCCGCCCGATGACGCTCGCATCGACCGGCCGCGCTGCGAAATGATTGCCATGCGCGCGCACCAGCATCATCCGCCCCTCGGCATTTTGCACTATCGCGGCGAAGCCCGCGCGGTCGCGCGCGACCTCGGTGCCGCGAAACCCCGCTTCGGCCTCTTCGGCGAGCCGGATCGCATGATCGGCATCCGCGATCCGGGGATCGTCGCCGAGCCCCATCTTGCCGACCAGCCAGGCAACGAACAGCACCGCGGCGAGCGACGCGCCCGTCTGGACGAGCACCGCCGTCATTTTTCCCCCGCGAGCGCGTCCAGCATCGGCCTGAGCCCGGAAAGATCATAACCCGCCTTCGCGGCCGCCTCGACGATGCCATCGACATTGTCACCCGCGCGCGCGCGGGTCAGCGCCCAGAGATGCGTCGAACGCGTTCCGGAGCGACAATAGGCAAGGATCGGCCCCGTCGCGCTCGCCAGCAATTTGTCGAGCGCGTCGATCTGCGCATGGCTGAACCCCGCGTGACCGATCGGAATCGCGGCATAGGCCAGCCCTTCGGCGGCGCAGGCAGTGGAGATATGCTCGCCCTGCGGCGCTGCGGGCTCCTCGCCGTCGGGACGGTTGTTGATCACCATGGCAAAGCCTTGCGACTTCGCCTCGGCGACATCCTCGATGCCGAGCTGCGGCGCGACGCTGAAATGGGCGGACAGGGGTCTAAAATCGCTCATGCCAGCGATCTACTCCCGGCGGCTGGTTGCTGACAAGCGTGAAGGTGAACGTCAGTGCTGACTGATCACATTCAGGAATGCGTCGCCCCACGCCTCGAGCTTCTTGCCGCCGACGCCGGGGATGTCCGCCAGTGCGCTCCGCGTCGCCGGCCGCTCGCTCGCCATCGCGCGCAGCACCGCGTCGTGAAAGATCACATAGGGAGGCACCCCGGCTTCGGCCGCCAGTTCGCGCCGCATCGCGCGCAGCGCGTCGAACAGCGGATCGCCCACCGGGTTCGCTGCCGCGCGATCGGCGCGCGAGGCGCGCCCACCCTCCCGATGGCTGCGCTTCACCGGCGGCTCGGCGATCAGCACCGAGACCTCGCCCTTCATCACCGCGCGCCCCGAAGGCCCGAACATCAGCCCGCCGTGCTCGGTCGTCTCGAGCGCCTCGCGCGCGACGAGCGTGCGGACGAGCGGCTTGATCAGCCGCGCTTCCTCGCCCGCGACGATGCCGAAGACCGACAGCTTGTCGTGACCGCGGCTTTCGATCCGCTCGTCGCTCCGGCCCGTCAGCACCGCTTCGACATGCCCCGCGCCAAAGCTCTGCCCGGTGCGATAGACCGCCGAGAGCAATTTCTGCGCGAGGACCGTCGCATCGATCTGCCGCGGCGGTTCGAGGCAATTGTCGCAATTGCCGCAGCGCTCGGGCGGATTTTCACCGAAATGCCGCAACAACAGCGCGCGCCGGCACTCGACCGTTTCGACCAGCGCCGCCAGTGCATTGAGCCGGACCCGCTCGCCCGCGATGCGCGCCTCGGGCAGTTCGCCGAGCCGCATCCGCGCGCGCGCGAAATCCTCGGCGCCCCACAGCATCATCGCCTCGGCGGGGTCGCCGTCGCGCCCCGCGCGCCCCGTTTCCTGATAATAGCTCTCGATCGACTTCGGCAGTCCCGCGTGGGCGACGAAGCGCACGTCGGGTTTGTCGATCCCCATGCCGAATGCGACCGTCGCGGTGACGATCCCGTCCTCCGACGCGACGAAGTCATGCTGGACCTGCGCGCGCCGTTCGGGGTCGAGCCCGGCGTGATAGGCCGCGACGCTGCGCCCGGTCGCGGCGGCGAGCTTCGCCGCCATGCGTTCGGTTCCGTCGCGCGTCGGGCAATAGACGATCCCCGGCCCCGGATTGGCGGCGATAAAATCGGTGAGCTGCTTCGCGGGGCTGACGCGCGGGGTCACGCGATAGCGGATGTTCGGCCGGTCGAACCCCGCAAGCACCAGCCCGTCGGCCGGAATGCCGAGCTGGACGAGGATATCCTCGCGCGTGTGCCTGTCCGCCGTCGCCGTCAGTGCAAGCCTCGGCACCGCGGGAAAGGCATCGAGCAAGGGGCGCAGCAGCCGGTAATCGGGCCGGAAGTCATGCCCCCATTCGCTGACGCAATGCGCCTCGTCGATCGCGAACAGCACCGGCGTCCGCGCCGCCATCAGCGAGCGGAAGCCCTCGCCCGTCGCACGCTCGGGCGCGATGTAGAGCAGGTCGAGCTGGCCGTCGCGATAGGCCTGCCGCGTATCGGCGAAATCGGCGTCGACGCTGGTCAGCGATGCCGCTCTTATCCCCGCCGCGCGCGCGCCGCGCAGCTGGTCGTGCATCAGCGCGATCAGCGGCGACACCACGACGACGCATCCGTCCAAGGCAACGGCGGGAAGCTGATAGGTCAGCGATTTGCCCGCGCCCGTCGGCATCACCGCGAGCGTATGCGCGCTCGCCATCACGCGGCTGACGACGTCGCCCTGACGGCCACGAAAATGGTCGAAGCCGAAGGTCGATTTCAGGAGAGGGAGAAGTGCGTCTGCGGACATTGGAGAGGGCGATAGGAAGTTTAGGAGCAAGGGGGAAGCCCCACACGTCTCCAATATCGTCATTGCGAGCGGAGCGAAGCAATCCAGAGCGGTTTACGCTCTAGCCAACATTGCCCGCTCGGCCATCCGTGACGCTGTCTCGCGCTCGGCCATCACCACATGGTCGGCGCCGCGGCGTACGAGATCATTTACTTCCTCGTCCGAATGCGCCCGCGCCACGATCACGAGCCTGGGGTTGATCGCGCGCGCGCGCCGTACGATCGCGCCCGCTTCTATCCCCTCTGGAATCGCGATCAGCAGCGTCGACGCATCCTCCAGCCCCGCCTGCCGTAGGATGCTTTCCTTGGTCGCGTCGCCGACGATCACCGTCGCGCCCGCCTCGCGCGCCGCCGCCGCCATATCCTTCTGGTCCTCGATCACCGTCAGCCCCTCGCCCCGCCCGCAGATCATGCCGCCGATATGGCTGCCGACGCGGCCATAACCGATCAGCACGACGCCGGCGTTGCACGGCTCGGGTGCCTCCTCGGCGACATCGCACGGCAGTTTCTCGATCGGCTCGTCGGCGCGGATGCGCTTCACCGCCAGCGTAAAGAGGATCGGGTTGAGCAGGATCGACAGCATCGACCCCGCGAGGATCAGGTCGCGCCCGGTTTCGGGCAGGACCTCCAGGCCCACGCCAAGCCCCGCGAGGATGAAGGAAAATTCGCCGATCTGCGCGAGGCTGACCGAAATCGTCAGCGCGGTCTGCGACTTGTAGCCAAAGGCGCGGACCAGCGCGAAGGCGGCGAGCGACTTGCCGACGACGATGATCGCGACCGTCGCCAGTACCGGCCCCGGCTGTTCGGTCAGCACCTCGGGATTGAACAACATCCCGACCGACACGAAGAAGAGTACCGCGAAAGCATCGCGCAGCGGCAGCGTTTCTTCGGCCGCGCGCCGCGACAATTGCGTCTCGCCGAGGATCATCCCCGCGAAGAAGGCCCCGAGCGCGAAGGACACATCGAAGATCACCGCCGCGCCGAAGGCGACCCCCAGCGCGATCGCGAGCACCGCGAGACGGAACAGCTCGCGCGACCCCGAATGCGCGACCCAATGCAGCACCCACGGCAGCACGCGCCGCGCGATCAGGAACATGAAGGCCGCGAAGCCGACGACCTTGAGCAGTACGAAGCCTGCCGATTGCAGCAATCCCGCGCCGTTCGCGTCATTGGCGCGGTCGCCGAACATCGCGGGCAACAGCACGAGCGCGAGCACCATCACCAGATCCTCGACGATCAGCCAGCCGACCGCGATGCGTCCCTTCTCGGTCTCGACCATGTCGCGTGCCTGCAGCGCGCGCAGCAGGACGACGGTCGATGCAACCGACAGTGCGAGGCCGAACACCGCGCTCCCCTCGACGGGCCAGCCGAGGTAAAGCCCGAGCATCATGCCGAGCGCGGTCGCGACCGCGATCTGCAAGATCGCCCCCGGCACCGCGATCTTGCGCACCGAGAGCAGGTCCTTCAGCGAAAAGTGGAGGCCGACCCCGAACATCAGAAGAATGACGCCGATCTCGGCGAGTTGCATCGCGAGCCCCGTATCGGCGACGAACCCCGGCGTGAAGGGACCAACCAATATACCTGCGAGCAGATAGCCCGCGATCGGCGATATTTTCAGGCGATGCGCGAGCGCGCCCATCAGAAAGGCGACACCAAGGCCCGCGACGATGGTTCCGATCAGCGTGGTATCATGCGGCATGGACCCTGCGTAAAGGGCCCGCGCGCGCAGGGTCAACCCAAGCCCATTATTTTCGTTACGATTGGACCGTCGGGCGACGCAGATCCGTTCGCCGTCGCCGCGATCGCCACCCCGCGCCCGGGTCGCCCGATCAGGAAACCCTGCGCTTCGTCGCAGCCCTCGCGCCGCAGCACGTCGAGCTGCTCGGGCGTCTCGATCCCTTCGGCGAGGATCGGGATCGACAGGCTCTTGCCGAGCGCGAGCACCGCCCGCAGGATCGCGGTCGACTGGGCGTTGCCGGCGAGTTCGGCAAGGAAGAAGCGGTCGAGCTTGATCTTGTCGAACGGAAATACGCGCAGCGTTTCGAGCGACGAATAGCCGGTTCCGAAATCGTCGAGCGCCACCCCGACACCAAGCGCCTTGATCTGACGCAGCACATGCAGCGCGCGTTCGCGGTCGGCGATGATCGCCGTCTCGGTGAGCTCGATCTCCAGCCGTCGCGGCGGCAGGCCGGTGTCGAGCAATATCTGGTGGAACAGGCGCGGCAGGTCGACATGCGCGAGTTGCAGCGGCGACACATTGACCGCCACCTTCGACGCGTGCGGCCAGGCGGCCGCGTCGGCGCAGGCGCGCCGCATCACCCATTCGCCGAGCGCCAGGATAAAGCCGTTCGCCTCGGCGAGCGGGATGAACACCGCGGGCGGGATCGAACCGCGGACCGGATGCGTCCAGCGCAGCAGGGCTTCATATCCGGTGACCTCGCCCGTCGTGACCGAGGTCTGAACCTGATAATGGACGTCGAGCTCGTGACGATCGATCGCGCCGCGCAGGTCGGCCGCGAGCTCGCGCTGCTCGCGGATCGCCTCGTCGAGCTGCCCGTCATAATGGCACGGCGCGGTCGCGGCATCGGCTTTCGCGCGATACATCGCAAGGTCGGCGTTGTTCGCCAGCATCTCGGCGGTGGCGGCATCGTCGGGGAAGACCGCGACGCCGATGCTCGCGCCGAGCCGCGCCTCGAAATCGGGAAAAGCCAGCGGCGCTTTCAGCTCGGAATCGAGCCGTGCCGCGAAGGCGGTCAGCTGCGCGCGATCGGTAAAGCGCGTCAGCGCGACGAATTCGTCGCCGCCCAGCCGCGCGACGAATTCATTGTGGCCGAGCATATCGCGCATCCGCTGCGCGAGCCGCGCGAGCACCTCGTCGCCCGCCTTGTGGCCGTGGACATCATTGATTTCCTTGAAGCGGTCGAGATCGATCGCGCAGAGGCCGACGCGCTCGCTGCTCACCATCGCTGCCCCTATCTGCCGCGCCAGTTCGCCGCGAAAGGCGACGCGATTGGGCAGGCCCGTCAGTGCGTCGTTCATCGCCATACGCGTCATCTCGCGCAGCGCCTCCGACCGCGTCTGGCGGTCGAGCATCGCGGCGAAGACTCCCGCCGCGATCACGATGCCGCCGACGATGACCGTCGCGAGCGCCAGCGCGTTGAATTCCGCCGGACGCAGCGGCGTGGCGTCGAGCGCCATCGGGATGATCCGCATCGCGGTCATCGCGAGAAAGTGGAGCGAAGCGATCGCCAGCACGATGAGCAGCGTTGCGAGGGGGACGCGATATCGTACCGTGCGGGTCGTGCGCAGCACGGTCAGCGCCGCGGCCGCAAAGGCCATCCCGCAGATCACCGCGGCGGCGATATAATGGCCGTCCCAGGTGACGATGCCATCGACGCGGTACGCCGTCATGCCGGTGAAGTGCATCGCGGTGATCGCGGCGCCGAACAGCGCCCCGCCGATCGCGCCGAAGACCTCGTCCTTCCCCCAGGCCGCGACCGCGAATCCGATGAAGCTACCGATCATCGCGACCATCAGCGACGCGATGGTCAGCACCGGGTCGAGCGTCACCGGCGCTTTCGCCTCGAACGCCAGCATGGCGACGAAATGCGTGCACCAGATCGTCGCGCTCGCGGCGACCGCGACGAGGAAGGCCCAGGCGACCCCGTGCGCGCGCGATCCATCGCGCGCGCGCTCGAACATCTGGACGATCGCAAAAGCGCCGACGCCGCAAATCGCGACCGCCAGCGCGACGAGCCACGGATCGTGGTCGATCGCGATACACATCGCCAGCCTGATCAAGAGCCCACCTTTCGCGTCGATGTCCGCCGACGTGACGGATAGGTTCGAAGAGGCTCAATGAGCGGAAATCACTTACAAAATTGTAAACAACGGGGTCGCGAATTACGCCTCCACCGTTCCTTCGTCACGCTCCGCCTGTTGCCGCGCCCACATGTCGGCATAGAGCCCGCGCATGCCAAGCAGCTGGTCGTGCGTGCCCGTTTCGGCGACGCGGCCCTTCTCGAGCACGATGATGCGGTCGGCGTTCGTCACCGTCGACAGGCGGTGCGCGATCACCAGCGTCGTGCGCCGCGCCGCGATGCGTTCGAGCGTGTCCTGGATCGCCGCCTCGGTGCGGCTGTCGAGCGCGCTGGTTGCTTCGTCGAGGATCAGGACGGGCGGGTTCTTGAGCAGGGTGCGCGCGATCGCGACGCGCTGTTTCTCGCCGCCCGACAGCTTCAGCCCGCGCTCGCCGACCTCGGTCTCGTAACCCTGCGGCAGCAGCGCGACGAAGCCGTCGATCGCCGCGCCCTCGGCGGCCGCCGCAATCTCGTCGACGCTCGCACCCTCGCGGCCATAGGCGATGTTATAGCCGATGCTGTCATTGAACAGCACCGTGTCCTGCGGGACGATCCCGATCTCGGCGCGCAAACTCTTTTGCGTAACCTGGCTGATATCTTGACCGTCGATCAGCACACGCCCGCCTTGCGGGTCATAAAAGCGGAAAAGCAGCCGCGCGATCGTCGACTTGCCCGCGCCCGACGGCCCGACGATCGCCAGCGTCTCGCCCGCGCCGACCGCGAAGCTCACGCCGTTCAGGATCGTGCGGTCGGGTTCATAGCCGAAGACGACATTCTCGAACGCCACCGAGCCGCCGTTCACGACCAGCGGCCGCGCGTCCGGCGCATCCGAAATCTCGGGCGGGGTGTCGATCAGGCGGAACATCGCCTCCATGTCGATCAGCCCCTGGCGGATCACGCGATAGACCATGCCGAGCATGTCGAGCGGGCGGAAAAGCTGCGCGAGCAAGGTGTTCACCAGCACCACGTCGCCGACCTTATATTCGCCGGTCGACCAGCCCCACACGGTATAGGCCATCGCGCCCGCGAGCGCCGCATTGGTGATCAGGCTCTGCCCGATGTTGAGCCAGGCGAGGCTGTTCTCGCTCTTCACCGCCGCGCGCGCATATTGGTCGGCGACGTCGCGATAGCGCGCTTCCTCGCGGTCCTCGGCGCCGAAATATTTGACCGTCTCGTAATTGAGCAGGCTGTCGACGCTGCGCCCGATCGTCAGCGTGTCGAGGTCGTTCATCCGCGTGCGCAGCGCGTTGCGCCAGTCGGTCACTTTGCGCGTGAAAATGATATAGACGACGACCATCAGCGCGGTCGCGCCGGCAAGGCCGAAGCTGAACCTGGTCCAGAAAATGATCAGCACCGCGGCGAGCTCGACGATCGTCGGCGCGATGTTGAACAGCAGGAAATAGAGCATCGTGTCGATGCTCTTGGTGCCGCGCTCGATCACTTTCGTGACCTCGCCCGTCCGCCGCGCGAGGTGGAAGCGCAGGCTCAGCGCGTGGAGGTGGCTGAAGGTCGCGATCGCGAGCTCGCGCGTCGCATCCTGCCCGACGCGTTCGAACACCACGTTGCGAAGATTGTCGAACAGCACCCCCGCAAAGCGCGCGCCGGCATAGGCGAGCACCAGCCCGATCGCGAGCAGGGCGCCCTCCTCCATTCCCGGCGCCATGCGATCGATCGCGGCGCCATACAGGAAGCCCATCGACAGCTGCACGCCCTTCGACGCGAGCACGATGAGGCCCGCAAGAACGATACGGGCCTTCGCCTCGGCGTGCCCCGCCGGCCACAGATAGGGCAGGAAGCGGCGGAGCGTCGCGAGGACGGGCGGTTCGCGGCTGGCGTCGGCGGAGGTTGCGGTGTCGGGAGGCATGAACGCCCCATGTAGGGGCGCGGGAGCTCAACGCCAAGCGGCTCGCTTCCCTGCTCCCGCATCCCGGCGCGGGCCGGCATGACGATTATCGGGACGGCAGAGCTATATTTTCTGGCGCGGCACCGCGTGGCGGATGATCCGGTCGATCAGCCGCCGCTCTTCGGATGTCGGGGTCGGCACGATCGCGGCGGGCGGTTCCTGGCGCCGACCGAACAGCGGACGGCGGGGCGGGACGAGGGGGGAAAAGCGCATGGGGGCTGCCTTCAATCTGACGCGGCGCGCCCCCCGGCTCCGCTATGATCTGGTCCCGGCACCCATGGTGCAGCCGCATGGTTGCAGCCCGGTAAAGCGGCGTGGTTACTGCTTTCTTTCCGGTACCGTGAAGGTGCCGGTGACGCGCCCGCCGGTGCCGCCCTGGACGGCGTTGCCATCGGGACCGCGCGACGCGCCGCGCCCGTCGACCGTCGCGCGGCCGCTGTTGAGATCGATCACGAGCCGCCCGCCGCGCAGATTGTTGCCGCGCTGGCGCAGCTCTACATTGCCGACCATCGTGATCAGGCGGCGGTCGAGGTCATAGATGGCGACATTGCCCTTCGCCGTCTCGTCGCCCTTCACCACCGTCACGCCGCCCGTCGCATCGAGCCGGTTGACGTCGGTGCCGCCCGAGCGCGTATAGGCGACGGTCATCCGCGGCGCGGTGACCGTCAGCCCCGCCTGCGTCACACGGACATTGCCCGCCAGCACGACGCGGTCTGCGCGATCCTGCACCTCGATGCTGCCCGCCGCGAAATCGACGGGCGCGTTGCTGTTGTGATTGGCGAGCGCCTGCGCCTCGGCCCGGTCCGCAGTGCCGGCGGAAAGGACGGCGAGACTGGTCAGGGCAAAGCTCGCGCCAGCAAGCGCCATGCTCTTCATGGTCCAAAGCCGGTTCATTTGAGCACTCCCTGATTGATCCTGAGCCGCGCATTGCCTTCCAGCCGCACGATCCGCTTGTCGAGGTCGGCCGAAATCTGGTTGGCCGAAAACGGGCCGATGTTCAACGCACCGTTGACGCCGCCCGTGCCGGTGAGGGTGCGCGTCTTCAAATCGACCGCGACATTGCTCGCGTCGATATGATAGCCGTTCGCGCTCTTGACCTGCACCGTTCCGGGCACCGCGACCTTTTCGGTTTCCATATTATAGGCACCGTCGCGCGCAACGATCGTCGCGGGGCCGTCGGCGAGCTTGATCGCCCCCGACAGGTCGGTCATCCGCACGATCGGCTCGGCCGAGCTTTTCTGCACCGCGCTGCCCGCGAGCAGCGCAAAAGGCTGCCCCTTCGCATCTTGCCCGCGATATTCGGCGCGCGTCACCTTCATCCGCTCGCTCGCCATGTCGACCTTGTCCTTCGCGAGCAGGAAGCTGATCTCGGCGCGCTGAGTGAAGGGGGAGAAGACGAGCACCGCCGCGACGACGCCGATGACGAGCGGCAGGCCGAAGCGCAGGATGCGCACCACCCGGTCGTGGCTCGAGCCGCTTCGCGCCCACATCTGGCGCATCGTGCGGTCAAGGTCGGCGCGTTCGGACATTCATCAGGACCTTCGTGCGAATCGCTCGTCAGCTGTGCGCAAAAATATCGGCCTCGGGCCAACCGGCGAGGTCGAGCGCGGCGCGCGTCGGCAGGAAATCGAAACAGGCCTGCGCGAGTTCGGCCCGCCCCTCGCGCGCCAGCCGCGTATCGAGAATCGCCTTCATCGCGTGCAGGAAACGCACGTCACTCGCCGCATAGTCGCGCTGCGCGTCGCTGAGCTCGGCGGCGCCCCAGTCGCTCGACTGCTGCTGCTTCGACACTTCCTGGCCGAGCAATTCGCGCACCAGTTCCTTGAGGCCGTGCCGGTCGGTATAGGTGCGCACCAGCTTCGAGGCGATCTTGGTGCAATAGACGGGCGCGGTCACGACGCCGAGCGCCTGCTGCAGCGCGGCGATGTCGAAGCGGGCAAAATGAAAGAGCTTCAACCGGCCCGGATCGGTCAATATCCCCTTCAGCACGGGCGCATCATAGGCGCTGCCGGGGTTGAAACGGACCAGATGCTCGTCGCCCGACCCGTCGCTGATCTGGACGAGGCACAGCCGGTCGCGCAGCGGATTGAGGCCCATCGTCTCGGTATCGATCGCGACCGCGCCGGGGCCGATCACGCCCTCGGGCAAATCTTCTTCGTGGAAATAGACTGTCATCAGGTCGCCTTAGGCCAAGCGGCCCTGCCGCTCAATGGCTGGTTTGCAGGCCCGCCCCATAGCCACCGAAGCCCGCGGCAAACCGTGCAATATTCCGCAGCATCTTTCTGAAATTTTCTGTTCGCAGCCTGTGGATAATTAGGCTATATCTTGCGTCCTTGATGGCATGGGGCGAGTCTGTGCCCGTGGTGAACTGCGTCCCCGTCCGGCGCAAGGAGCCGGTTGAATGGGGTATGGACGACCGAAAGC
Organism: Sphingopyxis sp. JAI108; assembly: GCF_013410105.1. Classification (GTDB taxonomy): domain Bacteria; phylum Pseudomonadota; class Alphaproteobacteria; order Sphingomonadales; family Sphingomonadaceae; genus Sphingopyxis; species Sphingopyxis chilensis. The sequence goes on along the minus strand of NZ_JACCCJ010000001.1, from coordinate 77,827 downwards.
GACTACTAAGCAATGAGTTTCAACAAGGATCGCCGTGGCCATCGGGGACGCGGCAAGCGCGATGATTTCGGCAATTTCGACAGCTTCGAGCCGGCTCCCTACAGCGGCGACAGCTATGGCGGCGGCCGTGGCGGCTTCGGCGACCGTGATCGCGGCGGCTTCGGCGGCGGCGATCGTGGTGGCGGTTTCGGCGGCGGTGAGCGCAGCGGCGGCTTCGGCGGCGGCGGCGGCGGTGGCGGTTTCGGCGGCGGACGCGGTGGCGGCATGCCGGCGCAGGTCGTCGGCGAAGGCCAGGGCACCGTCAAATTCTTCAACGCATCAAAGGGCTTCGGCTTCGTCGCCCGCGACGATGGCGGCGAAGATGTGTTCGTTCACATCAGCGCGGTCGAACAGGCGGGTCTTCAGGGCCTCGCTTCGGGCCAGCCGCTCGGCTTCACGCTCGTGGAGCGCAACGGCAAGGTTTCGGCGATCGACCTCAAGATCGAGGGCGAACCGATGCCGGTCGAGGAATTCGCTCCGCGCCGCGACGATCGCGCTGGCGGTGACCGTCCGGGCGGCGCCCGCGGCCGTCGCCAGCTGACCGGTGAACGCACGTCGGGCACCGTCAAATTCTTCAACACGACGAAGGGCTTCGGCTTCATCGCGCGCGACGACGGACAGGCCGACGCCTTCGTCCACATCAGCGCGGTGCAGCGCGCCGGCATGGCGGGCCTCGACGAGGGCGACCGCGTCGCCTTCGACATCGAAGTCGACGACCGCGGCAAGTTCGCGGCGGTGAACATCCAGCCGCATCAGGACTGATCGGCCGGACAAGCCAAAAAAGAAGGGCGGCTCGCGAGCCGCCCTTTTTGTTTGCTGCACCGGTTTTATGCGCGAGCGGTTGCGGCGAGTGACCGGCTCAATAGCCCAGCGTCGCCTCGAGGAACCAGATGCGCTGCTGCGTCTCGTCGGCCCAGCCGTCGACCAGCCCGCTCGTCGCGATGTCGCCATCGGCTTCCGCGGCGGCCTTCACGTCACGCAACTGGCCGAGCAGCAGCTTGTTATCCTCGGCAAGGCGCCGGATCATCGCCTCGGCATCGGCGTTCGCGCTATCATCGTCGCGGATCGAGGCGCGGCGGCCGATATCGCCGATCGAACGCAGCGTCGATGCACCGTTTTTGCGCACGCGTTCGGCGATCAGGTCGGTGGTCGCGAAAATCTGCCCCGCCTGTTCGTCGAACAGCAGGTGCAGTTCGCGAAAGCGCGGTCCCTGGACGTGCCAGTGATAATTTTTGGTCTTCAGATACAGCGCGAAGCTGTCGGCTAGCAGCGCGTTCAGCGCATCGGCGACGGCGGGGGTGTTCGCGTTCTTCTCGGACATGGGAGCATCCTTTCTGTTGTCCCGCCAATATAGCGAAACCCGATGACGCTTTCCCATTGAAGCTTTGGGTAAGTTTCATCGATAAAAGCGATGAAACACTCCCCGCGCGCCCGATCAGCCGATTAATCCGAAAGCGCCGAGCGCGGTGCGCAAACCCCAAAGCACCAGGATCACCGCCGCGGCCCAGCGCAGGTTCCGCGCCGCGCGCCGCTCGGCCAGCGCGGGTCCGAAGGCAAGGAAGGGCAGCATCGACAAGGTCCAGCCGATCAGCCCGCCCGCCGCCGCCCACTGTCCGGCACCGCTGGTCGCGGCGAGCGCCGCGATCAGGAAATGGCTGCGGTCGCCGAACTGGTTCGCGAGCATCCGGCCCGCGAACATGATCGTCGACGCGTCGTCGGCGCGCGCATCGCCAACGGGCTTCAGCGGCCACAGCAATGCGACCGCGGCCGACAGCATCGCGAGCGTGACGAGCAAGGCTGCGATGCCCTGCCCGATCATCTGGTTCGCGAGGGCCCCGGCGGTCGCGGCGACAGCCGCATTGACGATGAAAGCGCCGAAGGCGATGCCGACGGTAACGCGCCGGTCGCCGCGCACGCCAACGAGCCGCGACAGCGCGATCCCGCTGCGCCCGTCGGCATTGGCGAGCAGCACCGCCACCAGCGCGAGCATGATTGCGTCCATGACGTCAGGTCTGGATTTTCAGGCGCTCGGGGTCAATGCCCGAGCCGCGTCGCCACCGACGCCAGCCACGCCTCGTGCGCGGCCGCGGGCATCGGTCCGCGCGGCGCGTGCGCCGCGTCGCTCATCGCGTCGAGATAGGTCAGGATCGCGGCGCGGTAGCCGCCGCCCGCGACCGCCGATTCGAGCCGGCTCGCCAGCGTTTCGACCGCGGCAAAGCCATTGTCGCGCGCGAGGCAGCGGATATCGTCGATTCCCTGTACGATCTGCGCGAGCGCGCAGCGCGGCAGGGCTTCGGCAAGCGCGCCGATCTGCCCGGTGATCCGGTCCTGAATGTCGAGATATGGGTCGGTCTGGTTCCGCATCATCCACCCCCTGTTCCGACCCGGACGATGCGCCCTTTTGGTTAAGGCAGGGTTAGCGGTGGCCCGGCAGGCCGCCGAGGCTCTGCTTGCTGCGATACATGTCGCGGTCGGCCGCGGCCAATATGTCGGATTCGGTCATTCCGGTCTGCAGCATCGCGACCCCGAAGCAGGCCGAAAGCGGAATCTCGTGCCCGTCATAGTCGGCGGGGGCGGCGGCGAGCACGCCGCACAGCCTGTCGACTTGCGCGCGCGCGCCTTCCTCGCTCGACTGGTCGAGGATCAGCCCGAATTCGTCGCCGCCGATGCGCGCCGCGACGTCGGTCGCGCGGATCGACCCCGCGAGCCGCTTGGCGATTTCCATCAGCGCGAAGTCGCCTGCGGCATGACCGAAATTGTCGTTGATATATTTGAGCTGGTTGACGTCGATGAACACGACCGCGGCGCGTTCGGCATGGCGCTCGAACCGCGCCATGCGGTGATGGATCGCGGTCAGGAAATAGCGGCGATTGAACAACGGCGTCAGCGTATCGCGCTCGGACACGCGTTCGAGCTCGGCGACGGCGATCTTCAATACGCGATTCTCGCGGCGCAGCGCGTCGCGTTCCCGGCGTATCTCACGCAACTGGTCCTCAATGGAGTCAACGGCGACGGTCCCGAAATGGTCGACCGCGATCCGTGCCCCCCCTACGCTATCCATGCCTTGTCCCCGGCGCGCCCTATCCTCCGCCGGCCGGATGCCGACGGATATGAGGCGGCAACATTAGCTGCGACTTGATACCAATCGGTAAACGCGCCCGACATCAATTGCGCGGCGTTGCCCGCGCGCTGCGCAGTCGCTAGGGGGAAGGCGGCGGCGATTCATCGCGGCCAACAGGAGGGATCGGGTGATGGGCGATAGGGCGCCGCAAGTCGGTGTGATCATGGGCAGCCAGTCGGACTGGCCGACGATGGCGCACGCGGTCCAGATTCTCGAGGAATTCGGCATCGCCCACGACGTCCAGATCGTCTCGGCGCACCGCACCCCCGACCGCCTCGTCGCCTATGCCAAGAGCGCGGCGGAGCGCGGCCTCAAGGCGATCATCGCGGGCGCAGGCGGCGCCGCGCACCTGCCCGGCATGGTCGCCTCGATGACGCGCGTCCCGGTGCTCGGCGTTCCCGTCCAGTCGGCGGCATTGAGCGGCGTCGATAGCCTCTATTCGATCGTCCAGATGCCTGGCGGCGTCCCCGTCGCGACCTTCGCAATCGGCAAGGCGGGCGCGACCAACGCCGGGCTGTTCGCCGCCGCGCTGCTCGCGAACGAGGATGCGGGTCTCGCCGACAAGCTGAATGGCTGGCGCGATGCGCAGACGAACGGCGTCGCCCCCGTTCCCGTTCGCGAGGGCTGACCTTTTGCTCGCACCCGGTTCGACGATCGGCATCCTTGGCGGCGGCCAGCTCGGCCGGATGCTTGGTCTTGCCGCGGCGCAGCTCGGCTACAAGGTTCACATTTACGCCCCCGACGCCGAAAGCGTCGCGGCCGAGGTGACCGCGCACCACAGCCAGGCGGCGTGGGACGACGAACCGCGCCTCGCCGCCTTCGCCGCGGCGTGCGACGTCGTCACCTATGAATTCGAAAATGTGCCCGTCGACACGGTGCGCTTCCTGTCGGGGCATGTCACGGTGCGCCCCGGCATGGCGGGCCTGAAGATCGCGCAGGACCGGCTGGAAGAAAAGACCTTCGTCGCGGGCCTCGGCGGCCGTCCCGCCCCCTTCGCGGCGGTGCCCGACCGCGCCGCGCTCGATGCCGCGCTGGCCGAGCTTGGCGCGCCCGCGATCCTCAAGACGGTGCGCATGGGCTACGACGGCAAGGGACAGGCGCGTATCGTGGCGCCCGCAGATGCCGACGCCGCATGGGAAGCGATCGGCCGCCACGCCGCGGTGCTCGAAGGTTTCGTGACCTTCGCGCACGAATTTTCGGTGATCCTCGTCCGCGGCATCGATGGCGAGGTCCGCTTCTGGGACTCGCCCGTCAATGTTCATGAAGACGGCATCCTCGCGACCTCGAGCCTGCCCCCGCCGCAGATCATCCTGGACCAGCAGGACGAAGCCCGCGCGCTGATGGCGAAAATCGCCGCCGAGCTCGATTATGTCGGCGTCCTCACCGGCGAATTCTTCGCCACCGAAGACGGGCCGGTATTCAACGAGATGGCGCCGCGCGTCCACAATAGCGGCCATTGGACGATCGAGGGTGCGGTCGCCAGCCAGTTCGCGAATCATATCCGCGCCGTCGCCGGCCTGCCGCTCGGCAGCACCGAAACCGCGACGCTCCCCGTCACCATGCACAATCTGATCGGCGGCGGGATCGAAACCGTGCCCGCGCTGCTCGCCGACGAAAATTGCCACGTCCATCATTACAGCAAGACCGCGGTGCGCGAGGGACGCAAACTCGGCCACGCCACTTGGGTTGGAGCCTCGCCCGCATGAACCGCCCCGAAATCACGCTGATCCTCGCCCGCGCGGCCAACGGCGTGATCGGCGCTGGCGGCAAGATGCCCTGGCATCTGCCCGCCGACCTCCGCCGCTTCAAGCAGCTCACCATGGGCCGCCCGATGATCATGGGGCGCAAGACCTTCGACAGCCTGCCCGCCATTCTGGAGGGCCGCCGCCACATCGTCCTCACCCGCGACCCCGACTGGCAGGACGAGGGCGCCGAGCCCGTGGCGACGATCGAGGAAGCGCTGAAGCTCGCCAACGCGCCGCACGTCATGGTGATCGGCGGAGCGGAAATCTATCGCCTTTTCCTGCCGCTGGCCGACCGCGTCGAACTGACCGAAGTCGCGATCGAGCCCAAGGGCGACGCGGTCATCGACTATCCAGCCGTCGCCGACTGGCGCGAAGCCGCGCGCGAGGATCATCCCGCCGACGACGCCGGCCGCCCGGCGTACAGCTTCGTCACGCTGGTGAGGAAATAGCCGATGCGCCGCTGGCTGGCCGGCCTGTTGCTCGTCGTTGCGGTCGCCGCGCTGGCTTTTTTCGCGCTCGCCCCCGGGATCATCGAGCGCGGCACGAACAAGATCGACGGCAAGCCGCTGCCGACGGTCAGCGAACGCGCGAAAGCGCTGCACTCGACGCTCACGATCGTCGACCTCCACAGCGATACTTTGCTGTGGAAACGCGACATCCTCGATCGCGCGACACGCGGCCATATGGACCTGCCGCGGCTCGAGGACGGAAATGTCGCGCTGCAAATCCTCGCGAGCACGACCAAGTCGCCCAAGGGCCAGAATTACGACGCCAACAGCGGCGACACCGACAATATCACCGCACTGGTGATCGCGCAGCTCCAGCCGGTGCGGACGTGGAACTCGCTGCTCGAACGCTCGCTCTGGCACGCGGAAAAGCTGCACCGTGCGGTTGCGGCATCGGCGGGCAAGCTGCGCGCGGTCGATACGCCCGACGATATCGGCACCCTGCTCGCCGCGCGTCGCGGCAAGGTTCCGCCCGTCGGCGCGATGCTCAGCATCGAGGGGCTCCACGTCCTCGAAGGCAAGCTCACCAATCTCGACAAACTATATGCCGCGGGCTTCCGCATGGCGGGGCTCACCCATTTCTTCGACAATGAGCTCGCCGGATCGATGCACGGGCTGAAGAAGGGCGGGCTCACCCCGCTCGGACGGCAGGTCGTCGAGACGATGGAGGCGAAGGGCATGATCGTCGACATCGCGCATTGCTCGAAAGCCTGCGTCGCGGACATCCTCAAGATCGCGCGCCGCCCGGTCGTGTCCAGCCACGGCGGCGTGCAGGCGACGTGTCAGGTCAACCGCAACCTCAGCGACGAACAGATCAAGGGCGTGGCCGCGACCGGCGGGGTCGTCGGCATCGGCTATTGGGACGCCGCCGTCTGCGACACATCCCCCTCGAGCATCGCCAAGGCGATGAAGCATGTCCGCGACCTTGTCGGCATTCAATATGTCGCGCTCGGCAGCGATTATGACGGCGCCACCACCGTGCGCTTCGATACCTCGAAGCTCGCGCAGGTGACGCAGGCGCTGATCAACGCGGGCTTTTCCGACGACGAGATTCGCGCCGCGATGGGCGGCAACGCGATCCGCATACTCAAGGCGGGGCTGGTGCCCCTGACCCCGCCAGCCCCATGATCCGCCTCGACGGCCACGCCCGTATCGACGAGCCCTTGCGCGGCGGGGTGATCGCGCTCGGCAATTTCGACGGATTCCACGCCGGGCACCAGGCGGTCGTCGGCCGCGCGGTCCACCATGCAAAGGACGATGGCCGCCCGGCGATCGTCGCGACCTTCGATCCGCATCCGGTGCGCTTCTTCAAGCCCGAAGTCCCGCCCTTCCGCCTCACCACGCTCGACCAAAGGCAGGAGCTGTTCGCCGCCGCCGGCGCCGACGCGATGCTTGTCCTGCCCTTCGACGCCGCGCTCGCAGGCACGACGGCGGATGATTTCATCACCGGGCTGCTCCTCGATCGCTACGGCGCCGCGGGCGTCGTCACCGGCAGCGACTTCGTCTTCGGCAAGGGCCGCGGCGGCGATGTCGTCACGCTCGCCGAACATGCGCGCACGCACGGCTTCTTCACCGAAATGGTCGCGCCGGTCGACGACGCCGAGGAGGTCATCTCGTCGAGCCGCATCCGCGAGGCGCTCCAGGCGGGCGACTGCGCCGCCGCAACGCGCCTGCTCACCCGCCCCTTCACGGTGCGCGGGCGGGTGCAGCACGGCGACAAGAATGGCCGCCTGCTCGGCTTTCCGACCGCGAATATCGAAATGGGGCAGTATCTCCGCCCGCGCTACGGCATCTATGCCGTCACCGGCCGCCTGCCCGACGGGCGTATCCTGAAGGGCGCCGCAAACCTTGGCATCCGCCCGACCTTCGATCCGCCGAAGGAGTTGCTCGAACCGCATTTCTTCGACTTCGCCGAGGATCTTTACGGGCAGGAGATCGACGTCGCCTTCCACGCCTTCATCCGGCCCGAAGCCAGGTTCGACGATATGGACGCGTTGATGGCGCAGATCGCCGAGGACTGCGACGAGGCCAAGAGGCTGCTCGCCCATCTTTGATTTTTATCACCCCGGACTTGATCGGGGACCCATGAGGCGAGGCAGGAACGGATGCCGGATCAAGTCCGGCATGACGGATTGGGGGAATGATGACCGACAGCGAAGATTGGGCCGCAGCGCTCGAAGGCCCGAAGAAAAAGCCGATGAAGCGGCGCACAAAAATCCTGCTCTGGCTTTTCGCTGCCCTTGTCGCCTGGTTCACCCTGTCGAACGCGAGCTTCCTCGCCCCCGATCCCAAGGGCAAGCCGAAGCTGATCGCGCATCGCGGCGTCTATCACCTCTACGACAAGCGCGCCGCGACGGGGCGCGACACCTGCACCGCGCGGCATATCTTCGCACCCGAGCATGAGGTGTTCGAAAACACCCCCGAATCGATGCGCTGGGCGGTCGGCAACGGCGCCGCGATGGTCGAGGTCGATGTCGCGCCGACCAGGGATGGACGCATGGTGCTGTTCCACGACTGGTCCGTCGACTGCCGCACCGATGGCAAGGGCGAAACACGCGACCTGACACTCGCCCAGCTCAAGGCGCTCGACATCGGCTTTGGTTACACCGCCGACGGCGGCAAGACCTTTCCGCTGCGCGGCAAGGGCATCGGCAAGATGCCGACGGTCGAGGAAGGCCTCGCGGCGCTCCCCGTCCATCCGATCCTGTTCAACTTCAAGTCGAAAGACGCGCGCGAGGCCGACCAGCTGTTCGCGATCCTGAAAGCCTCGGGCCGCGACAGCGTTAAGATCGGCGACGCTTTCTACGGCGGCGCAGCGCCGGTGAAGCGGATGCGCGAATTGTTGCCGGACAATTGGTCCTTCGACCTCAAGGGCGGCGCGAAGGCCTGCACAAAGGATTATGTCGCCTGGGGCTGGACCGGCGTCGTCCCCGAAAGCTGCCGGAACGGCGTGATCGCGATCCCGATCAACTATCAATGGGCCTATTGGGGCTGGCCCGACCGGCTGATCGCCCGCATGGACAGCGTCGGCGCGCGCGTGATCGTCTTCGGCCCCTATGAAAAGGGCAAGTCGAACGAAGGCGTTTCGACCCCGCAGCAACTCGCGAAAATTCCCGCGAGCTTCAATGGCCATATCTGGGTCGAGGATATTCGCGAAGTCGGCCCGGCGCTGCGGCCACGGCAGAGGTAAGGGCGAGCTTATCACTCCTCGTCACCCCGGACTTGATCCGGGTTGACGAAGCGGTCATCGTTCCGCGCCCATTCCCTTTGCTCCCACGCAAATCTGCGCTAAGCGCCGCCACCATGACCGACACGCCCGCACCCGCCGAACAGCGCGCCAAAGATACTGGCGATTACCGCGACACCGTCTTCCTGCCCAAGACCGACTTTCCGATGAAGGCCGGCCTGCCGCAGAAGGAACCGGCGATTCTCGCCAAATGGCTCGAGGGCAATCTCGAAGGCCAGATTCGTGAAGCCCGCAAGGGCCGCGAGCAGTTTATCCTCCACGACGGCCCGCCCTACGCCAATGGCGACATGCACATCGGCCATGCGCTCAACCATATCCTCAAGGACATGGTCGTCCGCACCCAGACGCTGAAGGGCAAGGACGCGCCTTACGTCCCCGGCTGGGACTGCCACGGCCTGCCGATCGAGTGGAAGGTCGAGGAGCAATATCGCAAGAAAAAGCTCAACAAGGACGAGGTGCCGGTCGAGGAATTCCGCGCCGAATGCCGCGCCTATGCCCAGCATTGGGTCGACACGCAGCGCGAGCAATTGAAGCGCCTCGGCATCGGCGGCGACTGGGACCATCCGTACCTCACGATGGATTATGGGGCCGAAGCGACGATCGTCCGCGAGCTGCTCAAATTCGCGGCGAACGACATGCTCTATCGCGGCGCCAAGCCGGTGATGTGGTCGCCGGTCGAAAAGACCGCGCTCGCCGAGGCCGAGATCGAATATGAGGATATCGTCTCGACGCAGATCGATGTGGCGTTCGAGATCGTCGAGAGCCCGATCCCCGAGCTGGTCGGCGCGCATGCGGTGATCTGGACGACGACGCCGTGGACGATCCCTGTCAATCAGGCTTTGGCTTATGGGCCGGATGTCGAGTATGTTTCGGTGAAGCTGTTCGACGACGCGATGGGAGGCGTTGGCGAATATCTGGTAGCCGAACCGCTCCTTGAGCAATTCTATGCGCGCACCGGCCGCACCGGCGCCGAAATCTGGCGTGGCAAAGGCTCCGACCTCGCCGGCACCATCGCCCGCCACCCGATGCACGCGCTTGGCGGCTTCTTCGCACGCCCCCGCCCCTTCCTGCCCGGCGATTTCGTCACCACCGACAGCGGCACCGGGCTCGTCCATATGTCGCCCGACCATGGCGAGGATGATTTCGATCTGTGCAAGGCGAACGGCATCGACCCCGTGTTCGCGGTCGAGGGCGACGGCAAATATCGCGAGGATTGGGGCTGGCTCGGCGGTCAGGGATCGGTGATCAACCCGAAATTCAACGCCCCCGACGGCCCGATCTGCACCGACCTGCGCGACGCCGGCGGGCTGCTTGCCGCGAGCGCCGACTACAAGCACAGCTACCCGCACAGCTGGCGCTCGAAGGCGAAGGTCATCTATCGCTGCACCCCACAATGGTTCGTGCCGATGGACCGGGTGATGACGCATATCGAGCCCAAGGCGCCGCGCGAGCAGCGCTGGGAATCCGAAGGCGGCGCGATCAACCCCGCCGAAGAGGATCTGTGCGCCGCGCCGACGCTGCGGCAGGCCGCGATGCACGCGATCGACCGCACGCGCTTCGTCCCCGAAAAGGGCCGCAACCGCATCGGGTCGATGGTCAAGGACCGCCCCGACTGGGTGCTCAGCCGCCAGCGCGCCTGGGGCGTACCGATCACGCTCTTCGTCGACCGCAAGACCGGCCAGTATCTGAGCGACCCCGCCGTCAACGACCGCATCGTCGCGGCGGTGAAGGCGGGCGGCGTCGACGCATGGAGCGACGCGCGCGCGCAGGAATATCTGGGCGACGCTTATGACGCCGCCGATTACGAGCGCATCGTGGACATCCTCGACGTCTGGTTCGATTCGGGCTGCACCCACGCCTTCGTCCTCGAAAGCGGCCGCTGGCCCGCGCTCGTCCGCCACGACGGCGGCACCCACAGCGCCGACCTCTATCTCGAAGGCAGCGACCAGCATCGCGGCTGGTTCCAGTCGTCCTTGCTCGAAAGCTGCGGCACGCGCGGACAGGCGCCGTACAAGGCGGTGCTGACCCACGGCTTCACGATGGACAGCAAGGGCTTCAAACAGTCGAAATCGCTCGGCAACACGACCGATCCCGTCAAGGTGATGCAGACCAACGGCGCCGACATCATCCGCCTGTGGGCGCTGAGCGTCGACTTCACCGAGGACCATCGCATCGGCGACGAAATCCTCAAGGGCGTCGCCGACCAGTATCGCAAGCTGCGCAATACGTTCCGCTACCTGCTCGGCGCGCTCGACGGCTTCACCGAAGAGGAACGCGTCACCGACGTCGCGGCGATGCCCGAGCTTGAGCGCTACATGCTCTCGCTTCTCGCCGATCTCGACGCCAAGATGCATCAGGCGGTCGATGACTTCGACTTCAATACCTACACGCGCCTGCTCGCCGATTTCTGCAACGAGGACCTCTCGGCCTTCTATTTCGACATCCGCAAGGACGTCCTCTACTGCGACCTCGGCCCCGCCGCCCCACTCGGCACCGACACCCGCCGCGCGTATCGCAGCGTGCTCGACACGCTCTTCCACGCGCTCGTCCGCTACGCGGCGCCGGTGCTGGTGTTCACGGCTGAGGAAGTGTGGGGTACGCGCTATCCCGATGCGGGCAGCGTGCATTTGCTGGAGTGGCCGGCACTACCGTCGTTCGAGCGTGACAAGGATCTCGTCGTTCGGAATACCGAACTGCGCGAAGTCCGCGCACGAGTCACCGAGGCCATCGAACCTTTGCGTCGTGACAAGATCGTGCGTTCCAGCCTCGAAGCTGAAGTAACGATGAGCGATCTCGACACCATCCTCCGGGACCTTGATCCGGCTTATTTGGCAGAAACCTTCATTTCTGGAGCGGTGCATCTTGTGCCGGGGCATGACGGCATCACGATCAAGGCGACCGAAAACCACAAATGCGGCCGCTGCTGGCGCCACCTGCCCGAAGTCACCGCCGACGGCGCCTTGTGCAATCGCTGCGACACGGTATTGACCGCGGCATGAGCAGCCAACGTTCGCCCTATCTGCGCTTCGGCCTTATTTTCGCCGCCGCCGCCTTCATCCTCGACCAGATCGCTAAATGGGTCGTCACCGTCCCGCTGTCGCTGGAACCCAAGGGGCAGATCGAGATCACGAGTTTCTTCAATCTGACCTGGGCGGAAAATTGCGGCATTTCACTGTCGATGTTCGCCAGCTGCACCGACACGACGCGCTGGACGCTCGTTGCAGTGACCGGGATCGTCGCCGCCGCGGTTGCCTTCTGGATGACGCGCGAGCAGGCGAAGGGCGACGTGATCGCGCTCGCGATGATCCTCGGCGGCGCGCTCGGCAATATCGTCGATCGCGTGCGCTTCGGCTATGTCGTCGACTTCGCCGACCTGCATATCGGCGATTTCCGCCCATTCATGATCTTCAACGTCGCCGATGCGTGCATCACGCTCGGCGTGCTTTTGCTGGTTGCGCGCGCGCTGCTCTTGGGCGAAAAGGCCGGGAACGCGGACGCCAGGCCGTCCGCCGAGTAAACGGGGCGCATTGGGAGTATGTTTAAAGTGAACCGGACCACCGCCATCCTGGCTGCCTCGATCGTCGCCACCACCCTGTCGGCTTGCGGGTCGAACAGCCTGTTCAGCCGCGACCGCCCCGACGAGATGATGGTGTCGCGTCAGGCGCCGCTCGTCGTGCCGCCCGATTTCGCGCTGACCCCGCCCGCGCCCGGCACCGCGCGACCCGGCGGCGAATCGACCGCCGAACAGACGCTGCGCGCGCTCTTCGGCGGCGCGTCGCAGCGTAGCGCGAGCGAGACGCAGATCATCGGCGCCGCCGACGGCACTCGCGCCGATCCGGGCATCCGCAGCGCAGTCGGCAGCCCCGGCACGCAGGTCGTCGACAAGGGCCTCGTCGTCCGCGACATCCTCGCCGCCCCCGAAGGCGACGGCCGCGACGCACAGGCGGCGATCCCAGGCGCGTAAGGCGTTCTACCCCGCCTCGTCATCCCGGACCTGATCGGGAATCCACTGCGGCGCCGCGGTCATGGGCCCCGGGTCAAGCCCGGGTGACGGCGAATTATATGTCCGCAAGCGGCCGCTAACCGACCTCAGCCAAGCGCCGCTCCGCGCGGCAGCCATGTGTCGCCCCATGCCTTGATCGCATCATAGGTCGGGCGCAGCGCCAATCCGGCCGCGGTCAGCCGGTAAACGGCGCGCTTGCCCTCGGGCGGCACGCGTTCCATCACGCCCGCTTCGACCAGCCAGCCGAGCCGCGACGTCAACGCCGCGCGCGAAATGTCGAGCCGCGCGATAAAATCCTCGAAGCGGTCGACCCCCAAGAACGCCTCGCGCAGGATCAGCAGCACCCAGCGATCGCCAAGCAGGCGCGAGGCGCGGCCGACCGCGCACGGCGACCGCGATGGCGTATAATCCTTCATAGTCTGGATTTAAGACTTGACGCGATGCGGCGCAAGCGGCGATAATGTCTGCAATCCAGACTAAACAGGATTCTCCCCATGCGCGGACATCGCTTTGCGAGCAACGACGAGGCCGTCGCCTATATGAAACGCGTCGCGGTCGATGCCTCGGGTTTCACCGCCTTCCTCGGGGTCGAACCGCTGCGCTGCTTCGACGGCGAATCCGAACTGCTGCTCGCGCTCCGCCCCGACATGACCCAGCATCACGGTTTTGCGCACGGCGCGATCGTCGGGCTGATGGCCGACAATGCCTGCGCATGGGCGGCGAGCAGCGTCGTCGGCGACGTGGTGACGGGCAGCTATATGATCAACTTCCTCGCGCCTGCGAAGGGCAGCCGGCTGCGCGCGAAGGGCAGCGTGATCAAGGCGGGCAAGCGCCAGGCAATCGTCCGCGCCGACGTCTGGGCCGAAAGCGACGGCGAGGAACCGCGCCGCTGCGCGATCGCGCAGGCGACGATCGTGCCGGTTGCGGTGGACGCCGCGCCGGTGGCGGCCGTACACGAAGCGGCCACCTGCCTCACCTGCGCCGCGATCGAGGCGGCGCATGTCGCCGACCCGTCGCGCGAAGCTGCCTGAGGGTCACAGGAACATCAGCGAAAAGAGGGTGAAGGCCGCGAGCGCCTCGACCATCGCGATCGAGGCATGGCCCGCAGCGCGCCAATAGCTGATCCTGAGGTGCTGCGCGAACCAGAATATCTGCAGGGTCCCGAACCACAGCAGCGCGAAGGCGAGCAGCGCGATCCCGCCAAGCTGGGGGGCGAGCGGCTTCAGCTGCATCAGGATGCCCGAAATGCCGACCATCGCCGAAAAGGGCGCGGCGACATAGCATTGGCTGTAAAAGGGCGGCTTCAACGGGCCGCGGTCGAGCTTCACATTGCGCGCGCGCACGAGCCGCGCCGCCATGGCCAGCGGAAAGATGCTGAAAAAGGCGACGCGCATCACGATCAGGCTCGAATCGTCGTTGACCAGCCCGCCCAGCCCCGTCTTTTGCAGCACCGTCTCGCTCTGCCCGACGATCGACAGCTCGGCGGCGTGCGTCAGCGCAAGCGTCAGCATCAGGAACAAGGGCGGCGACATCGTGTCGGTATATTGGCGCTCGGCGGGGTCGGAGAGCTCGGACTCCGAATAATCCATCATCTTCAGCGGCCGCGTCAGTGCGCGCCACAGCGTGACCGGATAGAAGATCAGCCACGACATGACCTCGTAAAGCAGCTCGTCGAGCGACTGGATGAGTTTCAGGAAATCCATGGCGTGCCCCCCGCCCCGACCGGGCGTCCAACCTAGGCCCGCGCGCCCGCTTCCTCGACCCCCGCGCTGTTATGGCGCAGCGCCTTCAGCACCGTATCGACGATCTGCGGCGCGTTGAGCCCCGCGGCATCATATTGCAGTTCGGGCTTGTCCTGATCCTGAAACACGTCGGGCAGGCGCATCGTGCGCAGCTTCAGCCCGGCGTCGATCAGCCCTTCGTCGCTCGCGAGCGTCAGCACATGCGCACCCAGCCCGCCGATGCTGCCTTCCTCGATCGTCACGCAGACCTCATGGGCGGCGAGCGCCTTGCGGATCAGCTCCTCGTCGAGCGGTTTCGCGAAGCGCAGGTCGATCACGCTCGTCGACAGGCCCCTTGCTTCCAGCGTGTCGGCAGCCTTGAGCGCCTCGGCAAGCCGCGTCCCGAGCGACAGGATCGCGACAGTCTTGCCGCTGCGCACGACGCGGCCCTTGCCGATCTCCAGCTTCTCGGGAAGCGCGGGAAACGCCACGCCCGTGCCGTTGCCGCGTGGATAGCGGAAGGCGATGGGGCCCGCGTCATATTCGGCCGCGGTATAGGTCATATGGACGAGTTCGGCCTCGTCCGCCGCCGCCATGACAACGAAATTGGGCAGCGTCGCCAGATAGGTGACGTCGAACGACCCCGCATGTGTCGATCCGTCGGCGCCGACCAGCCCCGCGCGGTCGATCGCGAAGCGCACCGGCAGGTTCTGGATCGCGACATCGTGGACGACCTGGTCATAGGCGCGCTGGAGGAAGGTCGAATAAATCGCCGCGAAAGGCCGCATCCCCTGCGCCGCCAATCCCGCCGCGAACGTCACCGCATGCTGCTCGGCGATGCCGACGTCGAAGCTGCGCGTCGGATGCGCTTTCGCGAATTTGTCGACGCCGGTGCCCGACGGCATCGCCGCGGTGATCGCGACGATGCGCGGATCGGTATCGGCAAGCTTGGCGAGCGTTTCGCCGAAGACATTTTGATAGGCGGGCGGTCCCGGCGGCGCCTTCGCCTGTTCGCCGGTGATGACGTCGAATTTCTGGACGCCATGATATTTGTCGGCGGCGGCCTCGGCGGGGGCGTAGCCCTTGCCCTTCTTGGTCACCGCGTGGATCAGCACCGGGCCATGCTCGCTGTCGCGGACATTTTCGAGCACGGGGATCAGATGTTCGAGATTATGCCCGTCGATCGGCCCGACATAATAAAAGCCGAGCTCCTCGAACAGCGTCCCGCCCATCGCCATGCCGCGCGCGAACTCGTCGGTCTTCTTCGCCGCCTTGTGCAGCGGCTCGGGCAGCTTGCGCGCGAAGCGCCGCGCGATTTCGCGCAATTCGACGAACGGGCGCGACGACACCAGCTTCGCCAGATAGGCCGAAAGCCCTCCGACCGGCGGCGCGATCGACATGTCATTGTCGTTGAGGATGACGATCAGCCGGTTGCCCGCCTGCTTCGCATTGTTCATCGCCTCATAGGCCATGCCCGCCGACATCGACCCGTCGCCGATCACCGCGATCGCGCGCCCAGGCGCGCCGGTCAGCTTGTTCGCGACCGCGAAACCCAGCGCCGCGCTGATCGACGTCGAGCTGTGCGCCGCGCCGAACGGGTCGTACTCGCTCTCGCTGCGCTTGGTAAAACCGCTGAGGCCGCCGCCGGTCCGCAAGGTCCGGATGCGGTCGCGCCGCCCGGTGATGATCTTGTGCGGATAGCATTGGTGCCCGACATCCCACACGATCTTGTCGCGCGGGGTGTCGAACACATAATGGAGCGCGGTGGTCAGCTCGACGACGCCGAGGCCGGAACCCAGATGCCCGCCCGTCGTGCCCACCGCAGAAATCATCTCGGCGCGCAATTCGTCTGCGAACTGGCGGAGGTCTTCGGGCTTCAGCTTGCGGAGGTCGGCGGGGACATCCACCGTGTCGAGCAGCGGCGTATGCGGGCGATCAGTCATCACGCCGTCATACTGGCAACCACATGGGGTGTCGAACGAAAAGGGATCAGTCGCCGCGCTCGTCCTCGCGCCGTTTCGCCGCATCGACCTGCGCATAAAGCCCGCGCACCATCAGGTCGGTGAACACCAGCATCACCCCGACCATGCCGAGGAAAAGCGCGACCGCGACCGCGGGCAGCGGACCGATCGCCTCGACCCCCTCCTTCTTCATCGCCGCCGCCAGCAACGCGGCCGCGGCCATGAAGCCATAGCCGATCAGGCGCGGGATCCGGCTCATGCGCACGCACGCCGGGGTCGCCGGAGGGAACCAATGGCGCTGCGGAGGAATATCAAGGCGGCGAAGAAGCATCGTGGCATGAAAGCCACATGCGGCGAAATGCGGCGGTCGGCAAGACGAAGCCGTTGCAATGATGCGTTGTTTACTTACACCCCCGTAAAGAGGGGGCAAAATATACAGGAACCGGACGCTTATGCCCGATTTGACCAAGCTGCTTCGCATAACGCGCTCGTTTCCGCTCTTCATCCCTTTCATCGCCGCAGCCGTCGCCGTCCCCGCTGCCGCCGAAGACGTGCCGCTCTCTTACGATCTCCCGGCCTCCGCGGCCGACACGGCGCTCGCGACGGGCGTCGAGGATGCGCCCGCGCGCTATCTCCAGGATAGCGACATCGACGAGAATATCCTGCTGCCTCCCGCGCGGCCGCAGGACGACGATCCCGAACGCACATGGTCGCGCGACTATTTCGCGATCGCCGCCGGGGTGCTCAACACGCCCAAATATAACGGCTCGGACGATCGCCGCACGCTGCCCGCCTTTTACCTGCGCGGGCGGATCAGCGGCTATTCCTTCTCGACGCGCGGCACCAATTTCCAGGTCGATTTGATCCGCCAGCGGCGCGGGCAAAAAACCGATTTCAAATTCGGGCCGACGATCAGCCTGCGCGGCGACCGCACCGGCAAGATCGACGACCCGCAGGTCGCGGCGCTCGGCAAGCGCAAACTCGCGGTCGAAATGGGGCTGTTCGCCGGCGTCAGCCATACCGGGGTCATCACCAGCGCCTATGATCAGGTCAGCTTTCGCATGTCAGCGTCGAAGGATATCTCGGGCCGCCATGGCAGCTGGACCGCATCGCCGACGATCGATTATGGTACCCCGCTGTCGAAACGCGCCTATGTCGGCGTGTCGGCGTCGATCAATTTCTATGGCAAGGGTTTCGGCCGCTATTATTACGACATCGACGCAGCGGACAGCGCCGCGAGCGGGCTTCCCGTCTATGACGGCGCGGGCCGCAAGGCGACTGCGGGCAAATATACGGTTGGAATCGCGGGCGCCTATGCGCTGTCGGGTGACCTCAGAAAGGGGTTCACGCTGATCGGCGGCGCACAATATGGCCGAATCGGCTCGCGCTTCGCCAAATCGCCCATCGTGGCCGACGTCGGCAGCGCCGACCAATGGCTTTTCGGCGCCGGGCTCGCCTATCAGTTCTGACGAGTTTCGACCGGAAGCGGCCTTCTCTCTCCTCGTCAACCTCTAACGAGACGCGTGGCTGGTTAGACTTGATCCGGGGTCCACGACATCAGCGCCGCAGTGGATCCCGGATCAAGTCCGGGATGACGAACAAGGGAACGGCAGCTCACCACCCCGAAGCCGCCATCCGAAACGCAAAAAAGGGCGGCACGCGGCCGCCCTCCCGGATCCCGGTCATCGCCGGGATGACGCATTTCAAACCGCGCAGCTCAGCCGCGCGGGAAACGCCTCACTTGATCTTGGCTTCCTTGAACTCGACGTGCTTGCGCGCACGCGGGTCGTATTTCCGCACCGTCATTTTTTCGGTCATCGTGCGCGGGTTCTTTTTCGTGACATAGAAAAAGCCCGTGTCGGCGGTGCTCACCAGCTTGATCTTGACGGTCGTCGGCTTGGCCATGGCCCTGTTCCTCGAAATGACTGCACATCCGCCGGAGGCCCGATGGATGCGGCGGGACTATGGGCCCCGACGTTGGTGTGAAAAACATGAAAGGGCCGCGCGACGCCGCGCCGCCCCTCAATATCCGGGCGCCTTTGGCGGGATTCGGCCTTTCTGTCAAGCGAAAGCGAAGGGCGGGCGGCAAGATCGGCCGCCCGCCCGGGAGGGGTTCAGGCGTTCTTTATCTCGAAGCGGACGGTCATCACCTTCCAGCTTTCTTCGGGCACCCCGCCGCGCGTCGCGGGTTTGAAACGCCATTTGGCGAGCGCGCGCCGCTTCGTCGCTTCAAAGAAGCCCGGACTGTCGGCGCTGATCAGCTCGACCGCCTTGACCCGCCCGTCGGCACCGATCAGCACGCGGACCTTCGCCACACCCTCGATCCCCCCGCGCTGCTCGCGCGCCGGATAATCGGGCTGGAAGGCGCCGGCAAAACGCGGATCGACGTCGGCGAGCACGAGCTTGGGCGGCGCGGGCGGATCGACAGGCGGCACGGGCGGGCCGGGATCTATGCGCGGCAGGTCGACGATCACCGGCCCCGGCTCCACGCGATCGTCGCCAAGCGGGATCGTCTTGACGATCGGCTCGACCGTGTCGCTGGCAGAGGAGGTTTTCGGCGTAGGCTTGGCATCCTCGACCACCTCGGGCGGCGGCGGGGGCGGCGTCGGCAGGTCGATAATCGTGCCGATCAGCGGGACGCTCCGCGGTCCGGGCTCGACGACCATCGGTGACAAGGCAACCGCGACGACGAGCGCCGCCGGCAATCCCACGGCAAGCAAAGCGGCAACCGGCCGGTGACTCTGGCCGGCGCCATAGCTGTTGCGTGGTTGCAGGGCTTGATGGGCACCGGCCGGCACCGTCGCCGCCTCGGGCGTGGCCACAATCGCCGAAATCAAGGGTATCAAGGTCATGGCATCTCTCCTTGCCTGTCGACCCGGCCCCGCGGCGTTCTGACCGTCGTCTCCGGCCAGGTCAGAATGACGTGATATTATAACATCACGTCACTTGTCAAGCGGATCGGTAAGCAAGAATCAATCGGCCGGGCGATTCGCGCCTATGCGGCCGAAAGCCGCGCGGACGCCTCGCTCTTGTCGATCAGCGGCAGCAGCTCGGCCATGTCGGGCCCGTGATCGCGTGCCGTCAGCGCGCGGCGCAGCGGCAGGAACAGCGCGCGGCCCTTCGCGCCCGTCGCCGCCTTCACCGCGCCGGTCAGCGCGTGCCAGGGATCATTCGTCCAGTCGATATCCGGCACGGCAGCCGCCGCCGCGTCGAGCACCGCGCGGTCGGCCGCTTCGGCAGGCGGTGGTGCGAAGGGGCCCTCGAACACGGGCAGCCACTCGGCCGCCTCGGCGACCGTCATCACATTCGGGCGAATCGCGTTCCAGCGCGCTTCGGTGATCGCGGCGGGGAGTCGCCCGGCGACCGCGGAATGATCGGTGTGATGCAGGATCTTCTGGTTCAGCAGCACCAGCTCGGCTTCGTCGAAGCGCGCGGGAGCGCGGCCGAAGCGCGTAAAATCGATGCTCTCGATCAGCGGCGCGGGCGTCGTCACCGGCTCGACCGGATCGCTGGTGCCGAGCCGCGCGAGCAAAGCGACGAGCGCGATCGGCTCGATCCCCTCATCGCGCAGGCTCGCCATGCCGAGCGAGCCGAGCCGCTTCGACAATTTGCCCTCGGTCCCGACGAGCAGCGCTTCGTGCGCGAATTCGGGCGGCTTCGCCCCGAGCGCGTCGAACATCTGGATCTGCGCCGCGGTGTTCGACACATGGTCCTCGCCGCGCACGACATGCGTGATCCCCATCGCGATATCGTCGATCACGCTCGGCAGCAGATAGAGCCAGCTGCCGTCGGCCCGGCGCACGACGGGGTCGGACATGGTCTTCGGCTCGAAATGCTGCGGGCCGCGGACCATGTCGGTCCACTCGATCGGCGCATCATGGTCGAGCCGGAAACGCCAGTGCGGCGCCACGCCTTCGGGCACCGGCGCCCCCTCGGGGCGGCGCTCGTAAACCGGCGGCAGCCCGCGCGACAGCAGCACCTTGCGCCGGATGTCGAGTTCCTCGGGCGTCTCGTAACAGGCATAGACGCGCCCGTCCGATTTGAGTTTTTCAAACTCGCGCTCATAAAGCGCAAAGCGCGCCGACTGCCGCTCCTCGCCGTCGATATCGAGCCCCAGCCACGCGAGGTCGGCGCGGATGCCCTCGACATATTCCTCCTTCGACCGCTCGAGGTCGGTATCGTCGATGCGCAGCAGGAAGCGCCCGCCATGCTTGCGCGCCCACATCCAGTTGTGGAGCGCGGTGCGGACATTGCCGACATGCAGGCTGCCGGTCGGCGAGGGGGCGAAGCGGGTAACGACGGTCATGATGTTTCTCTTGGGCGCCGGCAGGTCATTGATGTGCGCGAATGACCGATGCGGCGCGGAGGATCATGTTTGACACCCCATCCGGCTCCATCGCGAGCCTCCACCCATTTCAATATGGCGATACAACGCAGGCGTTCGGGTAAGGCCGGATCGGTTACCGCGACGCCGTTGCGGGTCAGCATCCGGCGTAGCGTGAAGCTGCACGTCTTGCTTTTTCGTCCGTCAGGGCAAGACATATCCTCAACCTGGATCACGACATCATCGCCGTTACGGCCCATGGCCCACTCCGTGCTCACCTCCACATTGCCGTTCCCGATCATCGCATTGAGACGAACGTCAGCGAAGATTGCTGCACAATATTCGCAGGAGCGCTCGGGGGCGGTTTCCGGCTCGGCCAGAAACAGGAGCAAGAGTGCGGCGATCATGCAGTCCGAAACCCGTGCGTGATCGGATAGCGCCGGTCGCGCCCGAAATTGCGCGTCGACAATTTGACCCCCGGCGGCGCCTGGCGTCGCTTATATTCGGCGAGCATCAGGAGGCGCTCGATCCGCGCCACGGCGTCGCGATCGAAACCATATTTCGCCACGACATCATCGACGCTCGCTTCCTCTTCGACGAGCATATGGAGCATCCGGTCGAGATCGGCGTAGGGCGGCAGGCTGTCCTCGTCCTTCTGGTCGGGGCGCAACTCGGCGCTCGGCGGCTTGGTGACGATATTGTCGGGCATCACCGGCGTGACCGGGTTGCGCGACAGGCGCGGGACATTTTCGTTGCGCCACTTCGCGATCGCAAAGACCGTCATCTTGTACGCGTCCTTCAGCGGGTTGTAGCCGCCCGCCATGTCGCCATAGATGGTCGCATAGCCGACGCTCATCTCGCTCTTGTTGCCCGTTGTCAGCAGCATCGGGCCGAATTTGTTGCTGAGCGCCATCAGCGTCACACCGCGGATGCGCGACTGGACATTCTCTTCGGTGATGTCGACCTGCTTGTCGGCGAAGCTGCCGGCAAGCATCACGTCGAACGCCTCGACTGCGGGAACGATCGGGATCGTGTCGAGCCTGCACCCGATCATGCGCGCGCATCCGGCCGCATCGTCGAGGCTCTCTTCGCTGGTAAAGCGACTCGGCAGCATCACGCACCAGACCTTGTCGGGGCCCAGCGCATCGGCGGCGATCGCGGCGCAGATCGCCGAATCGATCCCGCCCGACAGGCCGAGCACGACGCCGGGAAAGCGATTGCGTTCGACATAGTCGCGCAAGCTGAGGATCATCGCGCTATAGATGTCGGCGGGGTGCACTTCCCATTCGGCGATCGCACCGGGTTCGCAGGTCCAGCGCCCGTCGCCCGCATTCGTCCAGCGCGTGACGCGCTCCTCGCTCTCCCAGTCGGTCAGCCGGTGCGCGGTCGATCCATCGTCGTTGAGGACGAAGGAGCAGCCGTCGAACACCAGCTCGTCCTGCCCGCCGATGCGGTTGAGGAAGATCAGCGGCAGCTTCGTTTCGGCGACGCGGCTCGCGAAGACTTGGGCAAGGCGGCGCTCGTCCTTGTCGATCTCATAGGGGCTGCCGTTGACCGATATCAGCAGCTCGGCGCCCTGCGCGGCAAGATGTGAGCTCACCTTCGGCAGCCAGCCATCTTCGCAGATCGGCAGCCCGAGCTTCACCCCGCGCCATTCGACGACGTCGGGCAACGGCCCCGGCGCGAAGATGCGCTTTTCGTCGAAGGTGCCGTAATTGGGCAGTTCATGCTTGCGCCGCGTCGCGACGATTTTGCCGTCATCGAGCAAGGCGACGATATTATAGAGCGCTTCCCCCTCCCGCTCAACCGACCCGACGAGCATCGCCGGGCCCCCATCAGCGGTTTCCGCCGCCAGATCGGCGAGCAGCTTCGCCGCGCGCTCGGCGAGCGCGGGTTTGAGCACCAGATCCTCGGGCGGATAGCCGATCAGCTGGAACTCGGGGTAGAGGATCAGGTCGGCGTCCTTATGCCGCGCGCGAACGCTACGCATCGCATCGGCATTGGCGGCAAGATCGCCGACCGCCTGCGTCATCTGCGAAAGGACGATGGTAAGCGTTTCGGGCGAGGTCATGCCTTGCCCATATTCCGCCCGCGGCGCCGGGGCAATGGCGGCGAAGCAACTAGACCCTTCCCCTCTCCGCCCAGGGTGGCTAAGGGGCGCGCAATCCCACCCGCGCGAAAGGGCCTTGCACGCCATGAAACTCATCTCCGGCAACAGCAACCTGCCGCTGGCCCGTGCGATCGCGGACTATCTCGAACTGCCGCTGACCGACACGAGCGTGCGCCGCTTCGCCGACGAAGAGGTGTTCGTCGAAATTCACGAGAATGTCCGCGGCCAGGACGTCTTCGTCGTCCAGCCGACGAACTTCCCCGCGAACGACAATCTGATGGAATTGCTCATCATCAACGACGCGCTGCGCCGCGCCTCGGCGAAGCGCATCACCGCGGTCGTCCCCTATTTTGGCTATGCCCGCCAGGACCGCAAGCCCGGCCCGCGCACGCCGATCTCGGCGAAGCTCGTCGCGAACCTGATCACCACCTCGGGTGCCGATCGCGTCCTCGCGATCGACCTGCACGCCGGGCAGATCCAGGGCTTCTTCGACATCCCGACCGACAATCTCTATGCTGCGCCGGTGATGAGCGCCGACATCCAGGCGCGCTTCGGCGGCAAGAATCTGATGGTCGTCTCGCCCGACGTCGGCGGCGTGGTGCGCGCACGCGCGCTGGCGAAGCGCCTCGACAACGCCCCGCTCGCGATCGTCGACAAGCGCCGCGAGCGCGCGGGCGAATCGGAAGTGATGAACATCATCGGTGACGTTTCGGGCCGCTTCTGCATCCTGATCGACGATATCGTCGATTCGGCGGGCACGCTCTGCAACGCCGCCGCCGCGCTGAAAGCCGCGGGCGCCGAGGGTGTTGTCGCCTATTGCACGCACGGCGTGCTGTCGGGCGGCGCGGTCGCGCGCGTCGATGCGAGCGAACTCACCGAGCTCGTCATCACCGATTCGATCCAGCCGACCGACGCGGTGAACGACAGCGGCAAGGTCCGCGCGCTCACCGTCGCGCCCTTGCTCGGCGAAGCGATCAAGCGCATCGCCGACGAAACGAGCGTCTCCTCGCTCTTCGACTGATGCGTCAGCGCGCGACGAGCGCGCCGACGATATGCTCCATCTGCCTCCGGAAACTCGCATGGTCGGGCACGGCGTGGACGAGCCCGCGCGCCGTCCAGCATAGGGCCTGCGCCATGCTGCCCGCGCGCGCGACCGCCGATCCCGGGCCGCTCAGGCGGATCGCCTCGGCTATCGCGGCGACCAGCCGGCGTTCGGCGGTGCGCACCGCATCGGACGGATCGCGCTGGAGCATGGCGACGATCTCGGCGCCATGCGGCGAGGCATGGAGCGCCGCCATATGCCGCCCCACCCACGCGTCGAGCGCATCGACCAGTCGGTCGGCGAGCGTTTTCGCCGGCTGTTCGATGCTCGCGAGCGCGGCGGCGAGCGACGCGTCGATCAGCGCCTTCGTCGCCCAGCCGATCAACGCACCCTTCGATCCGTAGCGCAGATAAAGCGCCTGCCGCGAGACGCCGAGCGCGGCGGCGATATCCTCCATCGATGCCTTGCGCAGCCCATAGCGCGCGAAGGTCGCGACGATCGCATCGAGAGGAAACTCGCCCGGCATCGGCGTGATTTTACAGTTTATATGAATATTGTAAAATCGATATAATGACGTACCGAAGGGCGCGATATGTGCGCTGCGGACTGGCGGCGCGGGCCGGGCTGGGCTAGCGGGGGGCGATGTCGATTACCTCTGACCTTGCTCTCGCCAACCGCCTCGCCGACGCCGCGGGCGAAGCGATTCGCCCGCTTTTTCGTTCGCACTGGGCCCACGAAGCCAAGGCTGACGCGTCCCCGGTGACCGAAGCCGACCGCGCCGCCGAAGCCGCGATGCGCCGCCTGCTCGATGCCGAGGCGCCGCGCGACGGCATCATCGGCGAGGAATATGGCGCCGAGCGTCCCGAGGCCGCGCGCCAATGGGTGCTCGACCCGATCGACGGCACGGTCAGCTTCATGGCCGGCCGCCCGATCTTCGGCACGCTGATCGCGCTGCTGCAGGATGGCTGGCCGCTGATCGGGATCATCGACCAGCCGATCTCGGGCGAGCGCTGGGTCGGCGCAACGGGGCATCCGACCTTGTTCAGTGGCGTGCCCGCGACAACGCGCGCCTGCCGCAGCCTGTCCGACGCCGTTCTCGCGACGACCGGCCCGCAATATTTCAGCGACCATGACGGCGAGCATTTCATGGCGCTCGCGGCAAAGACGTCGCACAAGCGGATGCTCTTCGGCGGCGACTGCTACAACTATGGCCTGCTCGCGAGCGGCCATATCGACCTCGTCGTCGAAGCGGGGCTGAAGCTCCACGACTTCGCCGCGCTCGTGCCGATCGTCGAGGGTGCGGGCGGGACGATGTGCGACTGGAACGGCGACCCGCTGCATAGCGAGAGCGCGGGCCATGTCATCGCACTGGGCGATCCGGCGCGGCTCGAGGATGTGATCGAAGGACTCGCCTGCCACCACTGACAAGGGGAGGAACGGACATGGCTTATGAAGGCAGCTGCCATTGCGGCGCGGTGACCTATACGGTCGAGGGCGACATTCCCGACACGGCGATGAGTTGCAACTGCTCGCATTGCCGGCGCAAGGGCTTCCTGCTGACCTTCGTGCCGATCGACCGGTTTCGTCTGGAGAGCGGCAGTGACAAGCTCGCGTCGTACAAGTTCAACAAGCATAATATCGACCATCAACTCTGCTCCGACTGCGGCTGCCAGAGTTTTTCGGTCGGCATCGCCCCCGACGGCGCAAAGATGGCCGCGGTGAACCTGCGCTGCGTGCCCGATGCCGATCTCGACGCGCTCCAGATCCAGAAGGTCGACGGCGCGAGCTTTTAATCGGCTTCCAAGCTTGCATTTCCGGGCGAATCCCCCTAAGCGCCCCGCTTCCGATTGTGTCGGCTGGCTGAAAGGGCTGCCAGGCCGATACGCAAACGGACTTCAAAGGAGACCAAAATGCCCAAGATGAAGACCAAGAGCGGTGTGAAGAAACGCTTCAAATTCACCGCCTCGGGCAAGGTGAAGCACGGCGTCGCCGGCAAGCGCCACCGCCTGATGTCGCACAACTCGAAATATATCCGCACCAACCGCGGCACCAGCGTGCTCAGCGATTCGGACGCGGCCCATGTGCGCCTCTGGGCGCCCTACGGCCTGAAGTAAGGAGCGCTAGACCATGTCACGCATCAAACGCGGCGTCACCACGCGCGCCAAGCACAAGCGCGTATTGGATCAGGCGAAGGGCTATTATGGCCGTCGCAAGAACACGATCCGCATCGCCAAGCAGGCCGTCGAAAAGGCGGGCCAATATGCTTACCGCGACCGCAAGGTAAAGAAGCGGAGCTTCCGCGCCCTGTGGATCCAGCGCATCAACGCCGCGGTTCGCGCCGAAGGCCTGACCTATTCGCAGTTCATGCACGGCGTGAAGCTCGCCGGAATCGAACTCGACCGCAAGGTCATGGCGGACCTCGCGATGAACGAAGGCGGCGTATTCACCGCGATCATCGCGCAGGCGAAGGCGGCGCTGCCCAAGGCAGCCTGACGCTTTCAGCCAGGACGAACGAAACAAGGGCGGTCCCGCGGGGCCGCCCTTTTTCGTCGGGGTGTCCGTTATCGACCGGAAGCTGCTGTTCTACTTCTTGCTTCGTCATTCCCGCGAAAGCGGGAACGACGATCCCCACCCCGAAGCCGACGCTTCAGCAAACCAGCCGCGCCCCCTCACATATGCGCGGTGACGGCGGGCGGGTTCCACCAATTATTGCCCGCGCCGTCCATATGGGTCACGGGCAGCGCCGCCATTTCGGCCGGAGTCAGATCGTCGAGGCACGCGATCGACACCGAAACATAGGCGCCGCCGATCTCCTCGACATAGCCATGACCGAACGCCGACACCCCGCACGCCTTGCAAAAGACATGATGCGCGCTGTTCGACCCGAACTGATAGTCGGACAGCGCCGCGGGATCGGTCAGCAGGCGAAATGCCTCGGGCTTGATCTGCGCGTTCCAGCCCCGCTTCTTGGTACAGATCGAACAATTGCATTTGCCCGTCCCCGCCTCGAGGTCGATGTCGGCCTCGAACTTGACGGCGCCGCAGTGGCACGAACCATGATGGGTTTTCAGCATTTCCTATCCTCCGGTCGGGTGCGCGCCGTCCGCCGGCGCCGCTCTCCCGAAGGGGATAGCCCACCCCCCTGACGGATCATGTCAGGAGGCGTCGTCCCAGCCGTTGCGCCGCCACCAGTCGGCCATCAGCACCGCGCGCCGCCGCCCGAACCCCTCGTCGCCGATCCGCGCCGCGGCGATGCGGTCGATGCGAAAGCTGCGGTAATCCTGCCGCAGCAGGCACCAGGCCGCGATGATCTGCTTCTCCTCATAATAGGCGAGCGCCGCGGGCCAGATCGCGCGGGCCGTCGCCTTGCCGCGCTCGTCGGCATAGTCGATGTGCAGCACCTTCTCCGCGCGCATCGCATCGCGCACCGTCGCGAGCAGGGGCGCATCGCTCTCGCGCCACTGGCTGTTCACCGGCCACAGCCCCGCCTCGTCGATCCGCTGCTTGAGTTCGTCGGGGCTCGCCGCCGCGATCTTGGCGAGCGCCAGCCCCGCGGCGCGCGACAGCGATCCGTCCTGCCGCCCCTCGACCCAGCGCGCGCCGAGCACGAGCGCCTCCAGCTCGTCGGCGGTGAACATCAGCGGCGGCAGGAAAAATCCGGGGCGCAGCACATAGCCGACCCCCGCCGCCCCCTCGATCGGCGCGCCCAGGGCGATCAGCGCCTGGATGTCGCGATAGAGGGTGCGCAC
Organism: Sphingopyxis sp. JAI108; assembly: GCF_013410105.1. Lineage (GTDB taxonomy): Bacteria > Pseudomonadota > Alphaproteobacteria > Sphingomonadales > Sphingomonadaceae > Sphingopyxis > Sphingopyxis chilensis. Next base: position 50,259 of record NZ_JACCCJ010000001.1, on the reverse strand, counting down.
CGACACGCCCTGCTCCTCGGCCAGCACCTCCGCCGTCACCGGCCGCCGCCGCCGGCGCAGCCCGTCGATGATCGCGAACAACCGTCCCGTCTTGTCCATCAGCGCCGCCGATAGCTCCAGCTACGCGGCTTCGACCCGTCGATCGCCGAGATCGTCGCGGTCAGCGTGTCGCCGCTCCGAACATAGGCGATGCGCTGCGGATAATCATGCGCGGCGTTCTCGAAGGTCGCGCTTGTACCCTCCTGCCGCACCAGCCGGAACACGACCGGCGCCCCGCCCTGCGGCATCGCGATATAGGCGAGCGCGCCGTCGTCGCCCCGCGCGATGCGCAGAAATTCGAACTCGCGCAATGCCTCGTCGCGCCCCGAGCGGCTGTGCCCCAGCATCACCCCGCCGCGCGCGGGCGCCCAGCTTTCCTCGGTCCAGCGCCCGTCGGCCTCGCTCGCCCAGTCACCCGCGAGCCAGCCGAGATCGTCGACCGTCGCCGCCGGGCTCGCCGCCACCAGCAGGACCGATAGAACCGCCGCCATGATCCGCATAAATCTCTCCCTCGCCGCTCATTACCATCGCACCATCCCCATCATCAATGGACAGCGCATCCCCCGCCCCCTATAACCCCTCCATCCCCGGGGAGCCGCGTCTGCAAGGGCCGGTTGAGAGCGGAATAGACCGCGACCCGTTGAACCTGATCCGGCTAATACCGGCGGAGGGAGGGTTGGCGTTCCTAAGCCGGAATCCCATTCTCGCTCCGATAAAAATGGAGCGACTGCACATGGCCGACATCGATTCCCGCCTCGACAAGAGCGCCGCAACCCCCATCGGAGTGACGACCGGCCCGATCCGCGGCAGCCGCAAGATCCACGTCGCGACCCAGACCGGCAGCGGCATCCGCGTCGCGATGCGCGAGATCGACCTCGACCCGCATTCGGGCGAGCCCCCCGTTCGCGTCTACGACACCAGCGGCCCCTACACCGACGCAAACGCCACCATCGACATCAACGCCGGCCTCCCCGAAATCCGCAGCCAGTGGATCCGCGGCCGCGGCGACGTCGAAGAAGTCACCCAGCGCGAGGTGAAGCCCGAGGACAACGGCCAGCTCGGCCCCGACCGCAGCGGTGGCGTCCCCGCCTTCCCCAACGTCCGCCGCCAGGTCCTCCGCGCCAAGCCGGGTCAGAACGTCAGCCAGATGCACTATGCCCGCCGCGGCATCATCACCCCCGAGATGGAATATGTCGCCGAGCGCGAAAATCTCGGCCGCGCGCGCCTGTCCGAATATAAGCGCGACGGCGAAAGCTTCGGCGCCAGCATCCCCGATTATGTCACCCCCGAATTCGTCCGCGACGAGGTTGCGCGCGGCCGCGCGATCATCCCCAGCAACATCAACCACCCCGAATCCGAACCGATGGCGATCGGCCGCAACTTCCTCGTCAAGATCAACGCCAATATCGGCAACAGCGCGGTCGCCAGCGACGTCGCGGCCGAGGTCGACAAGATGGTCTGGTCGATCCGCTGGGGCGCCGACACCGTCATGGACCTGTCGACCGGGCGCAACATCCACGACACGCGCGAATGGATCATCCGCAACTCGCCCGTCCCGATCGGCACCGTCCCCATCTATCAGGCGCTCGAAAAGGTCGGCGGCGTCGCCGAGGATCTGACGTGGGAAATCTTTGCCGACACGCTGATCGAACAGGCCGAGCAGGGCGTCGACTATTTCACCATCCACGCCGGCGTCCGCCTGCCCTACGTCCCGCTCGCGGCCAAGCGCATGACCGGCATCGTGTCGCGCGGCGGCAGCATCATGGCGAAATGGTGCCTCGCGCATCACAAGGAAAGCTTCCTCTACGAACGCTTCGACGAGATTACCGAGATCATGAAGGCCTATGACGTCGCCTACAGCCTCGGCGACGGCCTGCGCCCCGGCAGCATCTATGACGCGAACGACGAGGCGCAGTTCGCCGAGCTCTACACGCTGGGCGAGCTCACCAAGCGCGCCTGGGCGCAGGATGTGCAGGTGATGATCGAGGGCCCGGGCCACGTCCCGATGCACAAGATCAAGGAGAATATGGAAAAGCAGCTCGAAGCGTGCGGCGAGGCGCCCTTCTACACGCTCGGGCCGCTCACCACCGACATCGCGCCGGGCTACGACCATATCACCAGCGGCATCGGCGCCGCGCAGATCGGCTGGTACGGCACCGCGATGCTTTGCTACGTCACGCCCAAGGAGCATCTGGGCCTGCCCGACCGCGACGATGTGAAGGTCGGCGTCGTGACCTACAAGCTCGCCGCCCACGCCGCCGACCTCGCCAAGGGCCACCCCGCCGCGCAGGTCCGCGACGACGCGCTATCGAAAGCGCGCTTCGAATTCCGCTGGCGCGACCAGTTCAACCTGTCGCTCGACCCCGACACGGCGGAGCAGTACCACGACCAGACGCTCCCGGCAGAGGGCGCCAAGTCGGCGCATTTCTGCAGCATGTGCGGCCCGAAATTCTGCTCGATGAAGATCAGCCAGGAAGTGCGGGAATTTGCGGCGAAGCAAAACCAGCCCGCCGAGAATTTCATCGCGGCCGAGGAAGCCGAGAAGGGCATGGCCCAGATGAGCGAGCTGTTTAAGGAAACGGGGAGCGAGCTTTATATGGGCGCAGGTGGCCGGGAGCATGATTAGGGCGAGGAAGCGCTCCAATCACCGCTCAAGCAAAACTGGGGTGAGGAAAATGAATCTTCTGAATTTATTTAGACAATAAAATCATAACTCTAAACCAACCACACAGAAGATTCAGAGCGACGTGATCAAATAAGCCTAGAAACGGCCGCGCAAAAATCCTACTTTGTTCTCATTGAGCAACGAAGGGGTAGGGTCATGCCTAAAGCGGAGACGGCCAGCGAAGCGGCAAAACGTTCAAGAATCAGCCAAGCAGACTTCCCAAATATCAGCTTAGAAGAAGCACTTCGCATCGCGCGTGGTCTCTGGGACAACTACGCGGGTAAGGGCGCTGCGCCGCACAACGTAGCAATGGCGCTAGATCTCAGTCCGACAAGTGGCGGATGGCGTAACCTTTGTGGCGCCTCTATTGCGTATGGCCTTACCGAAGGCGGCTATAACGCTAGCGAGATACTTCTTACAGACTTAGGACGTCGCATAGTGGCGCCTACTTCCGAAGGAGATGACCTAGTCGCCTTGCAGGAAGCAGCATTAAAACCTCGTCTTCTTGGGGATTTTTATCGCAATTACGATCGAGCAAAATTTCCCCGTGACGACATTGCCGGGAATGTACTGGTTAGCAAAGGCCTCCCCAAAGATCGGATTGATGGCCTCGTCGCCCTTTTAAAGCGCAACGGCGATTTCGTCGGTTTCATCAAACAGACTAAGACGGGTCCATTTGTTTCGCTCGACGCCCCTTCTCCTAGCCAAGCCAAGCTCCGATCAGGCGAAACCGATTTGCAGGTCGATGACGAAGAGTACGGAGAGCGCCAAGACGAGAACCGGGATGAGCGAGCACCTGCGCCGCAATCCGACATCGTGACAATAAGCCCAGCTCCTAACAGCAGGGTTTTTATCACTCACGGCAAAAACCAAGGCATCTTGGACCAAATCAAAGAAGTCGTCGAGCTTGGTGGATTTGAACCTATTATATCGACACGAACAGAAACCACCGCGAAACCGATACCCGATAAAGTAATGGACGACATGCGCAGCTGCAGCGCGGCCGTCATACACGTTGGATCTGAAGGCGTCCTTACTGACGACGAAGGAAAAAAACACCCTCAAATTAATTCTAATGTCCTAATTGAGATAGGCGCGGCAATGGCACTCTATAAGGGTCGCTTTATCCTTGTGGTTGAGGATGGTGTAACTTTGCCGTCCAATCTGCAGGGGCTATATGAATCTCGATACTCAGGAAGTTCAATTGAATTTCAAGCAGGGATGAAGATTTTGAAAGCCCTTAGAGGACTCAAAGCTCAATAGAGACTGGACTTATATTAATAAGAACCCGCCTAACTGGAGATAAAAATGGGTACGAGGCTTACGATATTTGCCGGAGCAGGGGCCTCGAAGGCAGTTAACTCAAATGAGTTTCCAACTACCGTGGAGTTTTTTGAACGCCTCCCCGCTGAAATTCAAAATGATAGCTTCTTTCAATTTGCCATATCTTTTATCCGAGAAACCGAGAATCCCGACCAAATTGATATCGAGATGGTCCTATGGATACTAGAAAACCTTAGAAACGACTGCGTCAGGGTACAGTCAAAAGGTTCGATAACGGGACGCTTCTTTAGAAGCTCACTGATAAACGAAATTATTCCTCGCAAAAATATTGGTGCATTTTTTGATCTAAATTCTGGCGCAAGGTCTAGGCTGGACAGTTTGATTTCAAGTATAAACGAGGTCGTATACGACCTCTATGGATATGAACCAAGCGAGGAAGAATTAAAAGACAACTGGTTGGAACTACTACATCACGCCGAGGGCGCGGGAGAGAGCCTTGAAATATTCACAACGAATTATGATGCCGCAATCGAAACTGCGTTGGACATACGGCTAGGACCAGACACCGCAAAGGAATGGCGGGGGGTTAGCGGTCGCATCCGGCAAAAATTGAACCTGAAGGAATGGGCAGAAATTGGTGCTCGACATTCGACTTTAACGAAGCTTCACGGCTCACTCGACTGGAGGAGAGCCGGCAAAGAGATACATGTTGGAGATTCGAACTTCACGGGAAATCACAAAAATCATGCGATAATATATCCCGGATTTAAAGGACAGAGCGACAACGAGTTTTTTTCAATATTTCATAATTATCTCGCAAAATCCATAGCCGAAAGCTCTGCGATTATATTTATTGGTTTTGCATTTAGAGATGAACATATTAACTCCATAATACGTGAAAACGTTACATCTTCGACAGATGTTTATATTATTAATCCCAACCCTACGAACTTTCCGAGCCAGCGCGGGCGGGTCAAGCTAATACAATCTGGTTTCAACAAGTCAGCGATATCCTCAATCAAGTTTTGAAACTTCAGGATTGGCGCAACGGCCAGTCGGCCTCACCCCCACACCATGCTACACTCCCGACATGCGCGCCCGAAACCCCCTCTACGTCATGGCCAAGCCGCCGCCCGAGGTGCAGGCGGCAATCGCCGCGCTGCCGCGCAACGATCCCGGGCGCGGGCCCGACCTGCTTCATGTCACGCTCATCTCGCTCTACGACCTGCATTATGCGCCGCCCGAGTGGCTGCCCGCGACCATCGCCGCGCTCGACGGCTTCGCCGCGGCCCCCTTCCCGCTCCGCTTCGACCGGATCGAGAACCGCAAGGCGGTGACGCTGCGCACGCGCGAACCGCTGGCCGAGGCGCGGGCGTTTCAGAAGGCGCTGGTGAACCATCTGCTGCGCGAAAAGGCGCCGATCATGGACGGCACCACGCCCGAACCGCACATCACGATCAACTATCGCGGCGACCGGCTGGGTTCGCAGACGTTCGGCGCGCTGAAACTGCCGCCGATCGAATGGACGGTGCGGGAAATCTTGCTGATGGAAAGCGTTGTCGGCAAGACCACGCATGTCGAGCACGGCCGCTGGGCGCTGACGCCGCCCGGCGACTGAGCGCGGCGCCCCGACGAGAGAGGAGAGCAGACATGGCGACGATCACGATCGGCAAACCCGCGGACAAGGCGCGGCTGCTCCACACGCTGGTGCTCGGCTTTTCGGCCGACCCGGTGGCGCGCTGGGCCTCGCCCGACGCCGCGACCTATATGAGCCGCCGTCACGAATTCTTCGGCGCCTTCGGCGGCGCGGCGTTCGCGCATGGAACGGCGTTCGTCGCCGACGACGGCGCCGCGGTCGCGACCTGGCTCCCGCCCGGCGTCGCGCCCGACGGCGAGGTCATGGCCGCGATCATGGATGAACAGACGCCGCCGCACCGCAAGGCCGAACTCGACGCGTTCGTCGAACAGATGGACCGCTTTCACCCCCAGGAGCCGGTCTGGTATCTGCCGCTGATCGCCGCTGATCCGGCGTATCGCGGCCGCGGGCTCGGCACCGCGCTGATGGAGGCGGCGATCGCGGTCATCGACGCCGACGGCCGCGCCGCTTATCTGGAAAGCTCGAACCCGCGCAACATCCCGCTCTACCGCCGCTTCGGTTTCGAAATTACCGGCGAGATCCGCACCGAAAGCTCGCCGGTGCTGACCCCGATGCTCCGGCCGGGGCGGGGGTGAGGCGCGCGGCGCGATCCTATTTCGCACGTCGCCGCGCCGAAATCGCTGTCCTACATTATCCGTTCGTGGTTCATCCTGCCCGATGAAGCAGGAAAAAATCCCCCCTCGCCCCGCCGCGCCGCACGACGATGCCGCGCCGGCCCCTTCCCACGCCCCCGCGGGCTTCGCCCCGGTGGCGCTGCGCGCGCGCCACGACGGCTGGACGCCCGAGCGGCAGGTCGGCTTTATCGAGGCGCTCGCCGAAACTGCCTGCGTCGTGCAGGCGGCCGCCGCGGTCGGCGTCTCGGCCACCGCCGCCTATAACCTCCGCCGCCGGCCCGAGGCGCAGGCGTTCCGCCTCGCGTGGGACGCGGCGCTCGACATGGGGGTGCGGCGGCTCGCCGACGCCGCGCTGTCGCGCGCGGTCCACGGCGTGTCGCGCCCCGTCTTCTATCGGGGCGAACAGATCGGCGAGCGGCGCTATTATGACGAGCGGCTGACCCAGTTCATCCTCCGCCGCCGCGATCCCGTGCGCTTCGGCGACTGGCGCGACGGGCGCGAGGCGGTGCAGCATTTCGACGGCCCCGCGCTGATCCTCGCGCGGCTGCTCAGCCTGGCCGAGGACGCCGCCTATATGGGCGAGGATCGCGGCACCCCCGCGCCGCCCGATCCCGCGCTGCTCGCCGCCGCGCTCGGCATCGACCCGCGCGTCCTCCGCCCCGAAGACGCGGACGAGGATGACGATTATTGAGCGACGGGTATCATTTTACCGGAGGGGAATGACAAGTTTGACAACTTCCACCCGCCTCGACACGTCGCCGGGTCCCGGATAGGCTGACCTCCCTTGCCTTCATGGGAGAGTGATGATGCGTGGACAGGCCTGGTTGATTGCGAGCGCGATGCTGGCGCTAACGGGGTGCGGCAAGGCAGAGGCGCCCGCAACGCCCGAAAGTGCGGCGCCCGAAAAGTCGGTGCTCGCCGACGGCCCCGCCGCCGAGATCGACGAGATTGCCGAGGCCGACCTGCCGCAGGGGGTGCGCGATGCCGTGCTCGCCCGCGTGCCCGGCATGAAAATTGCCGAGGCCGAGCGCAAGGAACGGGGCGGCAGGATCTTCTATGATGTCGAGGGGACGCGCCCCGACGGCAGCCCCGTCGAGCTCGACCTGATCGAGGAAGCGGGCGCCTACACGGTGGTCGAGATGCAGCGCGACATCGCCTGGGCCGCCGCCCCCGCCGAGGTGCGCGCGGTGGCCGCCGCCGCGACCGATGCCTTCATCCCCGCGCGCGTCATCGAAAGCACGCAGAACGACGGCATGATCGTCTATGAACTCTTCGCGCCGGGCAAGGCCGACGAGCCCGCCGCCGAGGTGAACTGGCAGGACGGCAAGGCGGTGCTGCGCACGACGCGCAACGCATATTGAGGCAAGATACGCCGATGACCGACATGCCCACCGGCGCCGACGCCAATGGTCCTGAAAAGGGCGCGACCTTCTATCACGGCACGCGCGCCGACCTCGCCGCCGGCGACCTGCTCGCCGCCGGCTGGAACAGCAATTACGGCACCGAAAAGCCGCTGTCGTGGATCTATTTTTCCGCCGCGCTCGAATCCGCAATCTGGGGCTGCGAGCTCGCGGCAGGTGCGGGGCGCGAGCGCATCTATATCGTAGAGCCCACCGGCGACTGGTTCGACGACCCCAACCTCACCGATCAGAAATTCCCCGGCAACCCGACGCGCAGCTACCGCAGCCGCGCCCCCTTGCGCATCGTCGGCGAGGTCGAAAGCTGGACCCCGCACGCGCCCGAGGTGCTCGCGGCGATGAAGGACGGCCTCGCGAAGCTGAAGGCCGAGGGGAAAGATGGGATCATCGACTGACCGCCCGTAGAAAGGAGAAACGCCGATGCCCTCCCCCATCCGCAGCCTTGCCCCCACCCTCGCCCCCGCCGCGCTGCTCGCTGCGCTGATCGCCCCCCTGCTCGCCCTCGCGCCCGCCGCCACGGCCGCATCTCCGGCCGCTCCCGCGCCGCTCCAGCAGCTCCGTATCTACGAAATCCCGCGCGCCAACGAACGTGTGTTCCACGACCGCTTCCGCGATCATGCGCTGCGCATCATGGCGCGCCACGGCTTTGCCGTCCGCTCGATCTGGCGCAGCGAGCAAGAGGGCAAGGTCGAGTTCGTCTATCTGATCGACTGGCCCGACGCCGCCACGATGAAAGCGGCCTGGGCCGCCTTCATGGCCGATCCCGAATGGGCCGCGATCAAGAAGGAAACCGGCGCGCGCCACGGCCGCTTCGTCGACGCGATTTCGGACCGCACGCTCGAACCCCTGCCCTGGTCGCCCGACCGCGCGGGCGCGGGCGGCTGACGGCCCGCCGACGGAACCGGGAGGCGTCTTCGCGGGTCTATGATGCAGAGGGGCCATAAAGCATGCCCCGCCCGCTTGGCCCGGCACGCGACCAGATGGAGTGATGCCGATGAACAAGTTCATGATCCTGCCCCTCGCCGCCGCGACCGCGACGCTCGGCGCCTGCGCCTCGACCGGCGGTTATGGCGGCGGCTATGACGACGGCGGCTACGGCTATTATGATCGCAGCACTTACGACCAGTACGGCCGCTACGATTATGACCGGCCCGACCCGCGCTATGACGGCTATTATGCCGACAATTATTACCGCAACGACCGCCGTTACCGCGAACGCCGCCTGTCGAACAACGACCGCGTCTATCGCGGCCGCGACGGCAAATATTATTGCCGCCGCAACGACGGCTCGACCGGCCTGATCGTCGGCGGCGTCGTCGGCGGCATCGCGGGCAACGTCATTGCGCCGGGCGATTCGAAGACGCTCGGCACCGTGCTGGGCGCGGTCGGCGGCGCGGTCGCCGGGCGCGCGATCGAACGCAGCGGCAACGACGACGTGCGCTGCCGCTAACGGGCGCGACGCCACGGTGGCTTGCGGAGGTTCACCGGTGTCATTAGTCTGTGCCCGATAATATCGGGAGAGCCCAAATGATCACCGCCGCCACGCTGGCCGCCGCGCTGTTGCTGACGCAGGGTGCCGCGCAGGCGGCACCCGACCCGCGGCGCCCGGCGCCGACATTCGACAGCATCCCGCCCGCGTTGCCTGCGCTGGACCGCCCCGCCGTGCTGATCGTCAGCAAGACGAACGGCTACCGCCATGACAGCATCGCCGAAGCGGTGCCCGCGATCGAATCGATGGTGGAGGCGCGCGGCTGGAGCAGCTTCGCGACCGAAAATGCCGCGGTGTTCAATCCGCGGGACCTCGCCAAATTCGATGTCATCGTCTTCGCCAATGCCAGCGGCGATATCTATACCCCGGACCAACGCGCCGCGTTTCAGGCGTGGGTCGCCAACGGCGGCGGCTTCGTCGGCCTCCACAGCGCGGGCGACGGCAGCCATCCCGACTGGTTCGTGAAGATGCGCGGCAACGGTAACTTCACCGGCCATCCCGGCGGCGGCGACCAGTTCCAGCCCGCCGATCTCATCGTCGCCGACCATAACCATCCCGCGACGCACCACTTGCCCGCCCGCTGGCGCTGGACCGACGAATATTACAGCTGGGACGCCCCGCCCGCCGCCGACGCGCATATCCTCGCCTCGCTCGACGAGACCGGGATGCGGCTGACGCCCAAGCTCGAGATGGGCCACCACGCCCTTATCTGGTGGCGCTGCGAAGGCCGCGCGCGCATCTTCTACTCGGCGCTCGGCCACAAGGCCGAGGCATGGGCCGACCCCGTGCATCTGAAGGTCGTCGACGGCGCAATCGCCTGGGCAGCGCGCAAGGAGGGGACGGGCTGCGACTAGCCCTTTTTTGGGCGAGCGGGCTTTTCCAGGTTCGCCGCGACTGCGGCGCGGACCAGCGCCTTGAACGCCGCCGCGTCGACGTCGTCACCCTCGAACAGATCGATCGCGCGCCGCGTGTTGCCATCGAGACTCGAATTGAACAGGCTTGCTGGGTCAGCAAGCACCGCGCCCTTGGTAAAGGTCAGCTTGACCTTGTCCTTATATGTCTCGCCCGTACACAGGATTCCGGCATGTTCCCACACCGGCACGCCCGCCGGGTTCGACGGCTTCTGCCACTTCACGGTCTCTTCGACATCCGGGTCGGCGGCGTGGATCAGCGCGCGCAGCTTCGCCAGCATCTCGCCGCGCCAGTCGCCGAGCCCGGCTATCTTCGCATCGATCAGATCCGTCGCCATCGTCTCCCTCACATCTTCTCGCCGGGCAGCGCCGCGGCCTGTTTCACCCAGTCGACGAATGCCGCCTCGTCGACCTGATCGTCTTCATGGATATGAAAATAGCGCGTGTCGCCGCTTTTCGATGCGACCGGCGGCACGGGATCGAGCGACTGACCGCGAAAGAAAGCGACCTTGATATAGCGGTCGAAGCAATGGATGCTCATGAACCAGTGCGTCGGCTCCTCGCCCTGCCCCGGCGGGCCATAGAAGGGCGAATTCCATTTGACGGCTTTCGCGACCCCCGGGACCGTCTTCTCGATCAGCTTGTCGAGCCGCGCCCAGGCGGCCGACTTCCACCCCGGCATCGCGGCAATATAGGCCTGCACCGGCGCGTCGCCATAGCCTTTGGCGATCTGGGGATTGCCGCCGGACAGCAGCACGACCTTCTTTTCGCTCATCAAATCCTCGCGTCAGCGTTCGTCGCGATAGAAGGGCCGGTCGCCCGCGATCGTCACCCGTTCCATCCGCCGCACCGCGGGAAAATAATCCGACGCGGCATAATGCTGCGCGGCGCGATTGTCCCAGAAGGCGACCGAACCCGCACGCCAGCGGAAACGGCACTGGATTTCGGGCACCGCCGCCTGCGCATAAAGATGCGCGAGCAGCCACTCGCTTTCCTTCGCCGACACACCTTCGATATGGCTGGTGAAGGCGGTGTTGACGTACAGCGCCTGTTCGCCCGTCTCGGGGTGCGTTCGCACCAGCGGATGAAGCTGCGGCGGATATTGCTCGTGCAATTCGTGGGCGCTCTTCCCCAGCCTTTTGGCGAAGACGCGCGCGATATCGTGCACCGCGCTCAGCGAGCGGCACCAGTCCTGCATCGCGGGCGACAGGCCGCGGAACGCCGCCGCCATGTCGGCGAACAGCGTGTCGCCGCCGACCTCGGGCACCTCAATCGCGCGCAGGATCGACCCCAGCGACGGTTCTGCGCGCCAGGTGACGTCCGAATGCCAGAAATTCTCCCGCCCGCGCGACTCGGGCCCGTGCGCGATATGCAGCACTTCGGGGTTCGACTGCTCCTTCGGCGTCGCGGGATGGATTTCGAGCGGCCCAAAGCGCCGCGCAAAGACGATATGCTGTTCGGGCGTGATGAACTGGTCGCGAAAGAAGATCACCTTGTACGCGAGCAGCGCCGCGCGGATTTCGGCGATCGTCGCATCATCCTGTTCGTCGGCGAGATCGATCCCGGAAATCTCGGCACCGATCGATGGCGTCAGGGGCGCGACCTTCACGCGCTCGAACACCCGCTGCGCTGCAACAAGGGTCATGGCTTCCGCTCCTGCTGTTTTGTTGTCGGAGCATGAGAGAGCCCTGGCGGCGGCGAGTCAAGCCGCGGTGCGACTAGCGGCGATCTCCGCGGTCGCCGCCCGTTCGATCGCCGGGCGCCAGTGCGGCCGCGCCGGCAGCAGGAAGATTTCGCCCAGAACGCGTTCGATCTCGTCTGCACCCAGATAGCGGCGGTCGAGACGCCCATCGGCAAGCCGCGTCGTCAGGCGGTTGTCGCGCAGGCCATAACGCGCCTCGGCGGTCGTACGCGCCGCGATCAGCTGGTGACGGAAATGCGAATCCGGATGCGCCGAGGTGTACCAGTTGCCGATTTCATAATCGATCGCGGGCGGCACCACATTCTCGATCCGGTAGAGCGTCCGCCATTCCTCCTCGATCAACGCAGCGACCTGCCATTCGGCGCCATGCCGCACGACGCGATAGCTTTCGTGTCGCGTCGGCTGGGGGTCTTCGCTGTCCATCGCCAGCGGCTGCGGCGGCACCGCCGCGCCGAAGCCGGCATCGACGAGCCACGACCTGCCCTCGATCGTCACCCGCACGACCATATGCGTGCGCGGCGTCGGCGGCGCATCGTCGGGGAGCATCCAGCGCACGCGCCCAATCAACCCTTCGGCAGCGAATCCGATCGCCTGCAAGACGCGAAGGAAAAGCCCGTTCTGCTCGAAGCAATATCCGCCGCGCCGCTGGCCGATCAGCTTCGCATCGATCGCGTCGGCGCCGATATCGACCCCCGCACCGGTCAGCGCGTCGATCGCCTCGAACGGGATCGCGGCGATATGGGCGGCTTGCAGCGCAGCGAGCACCTCCCATGTCGGCGCCACGGCGCCGCTATAGCCGATGCGCGCAAAGTAGCGCGGGAGGAACCCGGCGGCGGCGGCGAAGGACGCTTCGCCGGAATCGGTGGGGGCAGCGGGATAGTGCAACATGCAATAATGCTCCGTTCGCAAATCAACTGCCCGCCTTATGAAAGCTCAACCACAGTTGAGATCAAGCCCGAATCTTCGCCCGGCAACCAACACCCCGCAAAGATCGTGCTGTCCGCAACTTGGCCCTTGCGGGCGCGCCTATGCCGGCGCACATCATGTCGGGATATTGGCTGCGGCACGTTCGGAGGACTTTATGCGGGGCGCAACGGCAATATTGTTGGCTATCGTCATGGCGCCGCCCGCCATCGCCGCCGAAGCGCCCGTGGGCACCGGTGCCGATCTCGCCAGTTTTGCCGATGCCTTCGACGCCGCGCAGATCGCGCAGGATCGCGCCGCGCTCGAGCGCATGGTCGCCGACGACCTCGTCTTCATCGACGGGAGCGGTAAACGCTATGGCAAGGCTTTCTTCATCGACGGCTGGACCGGGCCCGACGATGATTATGATCCGGTGATGTTGAAGGACAGGATCGTCCTGCCGCTCGGCGAGGATGCGGGCCTTGCAAGCGCCGAGACAATCCTGTCGGGCCGTTCGGCAGGCAAGCCCTTCCGCGTCCGTATCCGCTTCACTGACATATTCCGGCGTCACGGCGATAGCTGGCAGGTAGCCTATATCCACGTCACCCGGATGACGATCGAACAGGAATAGCGGGAACGATTCGACTCTCCGCACACATGAGAACATAATAGGAACATTGATCTGATTCGGAGGGATCGCCATGTCGCCAATGTTCCGCTATTTCCTGGGCTTTCAGCTTGCCCCCGACCGCGCCGGTTGGCTCGCTCGCCAACTGCCGCCGGTTTCGGGCGATCTCTTCGCAGGACTGAAACCGCAATATTATCACCTCACGCTCTGCACGATCGATGAAACGTCGGTTCCCAATCCCTTCCTGCGCCAACACGTCGCCAGGGCATTCGAAGCCGGCTTGCCCGCAGCCAGTTCCATACCCTTTGGCCGGATCATCAGCAGGGGGGCGGGCGCCGAGCTCGTCACGGTCGGAAGCGTTGCCGCTGTTCGCCAGCTTTATGACGAGCTCGTCGCGTTGCTCGCGCCGCACGGGATCGCACCCTGGTATCGCCGGTCGGGACTCCGCCCGCATGTCACGCTCGGCTATGGCAAGCATCTGTTCGACCCGGTACGGGTCGCGTGGAACTGGACCCCGCGCGAACTAGTCTTGATCGAAAGCCATATCGGTCACAGCCGTCACCGCGTCCTCCAGCGCTGGCGACTGCCTGCATCTGCGCAGGGCGCGTTCGACTTCATGGACGACGCGCTACCGCCGCTGCTGCGCCATGCGGCTTAGCCTTCGAGGCTATGTTCGAGCGTTATCTCGCAGTCGAGCAGCTTCGACACCGGACAGTTCTTCTCGGCCTCTTCGGCGATCTTCGCGAATTCGTCGGCATCGATTCCCGGCACCTTGCCGGTCAGCGTCAGCGCCGACTTGGTGATCGTGAAGCCACCGTCCTGCTGCTCGAGCGTCACCGCGGCGCTCGTCTCGAGGGAGTCGCCCGAATAACCCGCGCGCGCGAGCCCGAATGACAGCGCCATGGTGAAGCAGGCGGCGTGCGCCGCCGCGATCAGCTCCTCGGGATTGGTTCCCGGCTGGCCCTCAAAGCGCGTGCCGAAACCATAGGGCTGCGCATTCAGGACGCCCGACTTCGTCGTGATCGATCCCTTGCCCTCCTTGCCGAAACCTTCGTAGCGGGCGGATGCGCGATTGACGGTCATGCTCATATCTCCTTCGAGGGGGCGAGTCGGAAACGGCGCCGAAGACTCGGAGTCCTCAGGCGGCAAGCAGCTTACGCCGCGTAGCAAAACGCTTCCACGCCTTTTCATGGAAGAAGAATGCGACCGCATTGATGCACGGCTCGATGATCGCGATCCCGCCCGCCAGCGCGACCGATCCGGTCAACACATAAGCGACGCTGAATCCGATGGTCAGATGGATCGAGAGATAGGTGAAGGTCTTGATCAGGTCGGTCGGCATGGCCAGTCTCCAGCAGCGGCGAACTCTTTCAAATTAAGAATGGTTCGCAACAAGTGCCAGAGAGTGCTTTCGCTCAGTCTTATCGGTTTTCCCGCGATACTCCCGCGCGATCGAGTTCGGGCCCGAGCCGCCCGCCAAACCACATCGCCCACATCTTGAAGTCCGCGGCGAGGCTCCACAGTGGATAGGTGAAGGTCGCCGGCCGGTTTTTCTCGACCGCAAAATGCGCGACCCAGGCAAAGAAATAGCCGGCGACCGGCAGCGCCACGAGCCAGCCCCAGCGCCCACTCAGCACCGCCGCTATCCCGATCAGCATAACCAGACTGGTCCCGACATAATGCAGCGCACGCGTCGATGCCTTGCTGTGCTCGCGCAGGTAGAAGGGCCAGAATTCGGCGAAACTCTTGTAAAGCCGCGGCATGATGATGAAAGATGCTGCGACCGGCGCGCCCCGTCAAGCTGCCAATCGTATGCCAGCCGCCCCACGTGGGTTTTGGGGCAGGAAGCAGCCAGCGGCGGTTCCCGGCGGTTTCTGCCTATCGCGCGCAAAAGAAAAGGGCCGCGAATCGCTTCGCGGCCCCATCTATTTTTGCCTGACGACTCTGATCAGAAATCAGAAGACGCGGGCATATTGTTCGTTGCCGACGAAGCCGAGCTTGCCGACGCCGCTACGCTTGATCACCGCCATAACGTTGTCGACGACGATATAGCGCGCATAGGGATCGGGCTGGACCTGCAGCTCGGGTTCGACCGGCAGCGCCTTGGTCTGTTCCAGATACTGCGCCAGCTGAGCGAGATCGACCGGCGTCCCGTTCCAGGTGATCGTCCCGGCGGGATCGATCATTACCTTGTTCTTTTCGGGGTCGACATTGCTCTGGCTGTCGGTCGGGACCGGCAGGTCGATCTTCACCGCGTGGGTCTGGACCGGGATGGTGATGATGAACATGATGAGGAGCACGAGCATGACGTCGATAAGCGGCGTCGTGTTCATGTCCATCATCGGTTCGTTTTCGTCCCGATCTCCAACTGCCATGGACATGCGATTATTCCTTCGTTCCTAAACGGAAGACCGCCCTTAAAGGCGACCCACCGTGCCCGAGCCAGGAGCCGGTTCGGAAATGAACCCGATCTTCTGGAAGCCGGCATATTGCATCGTATAGATCACGCCGCCGATGCACTGGTACGGCGTATTCACGTCGCCGCGGATATGCACTTCGGGGAAGTTCTCTTCGGTGATGTTCTGCGGCCCGCCGATATCTTCGAGCAGCTTTTCAAGCTTCTGCTGTCCGCGCTCGAGCAGTTGCCGCGAATCGACCGGGGTCTGGCCCCAGTAAACTTCGCACGCGCTGCTGTCCGCATTAGGCTCGCCATCACCGTCGGTATCGGCCGAACGGATCGACAGCAGCACATTTTCAGGCTTTGTCGTCGTCGGCTCGAAGACCACGTCGGGCAGCTTGAGGTTCACCGTCTCCAGCACCACGGGAACCGTGATGAGGAAGATGATGAGCAACACAAGCATGATGTCCACGAGCGGGGTCGTGTTGATTTCGGACATCGGGGCGTCTTCGCCGCCCTTGTCGCCTACACTCATCGCCATAGGATTAGCATCCTGTCACAAAATTACTGTCATGGACCCTTGGGTGGTCGCGCCACCGGCGCTGCGCCCGGTCCAGCGGACCCGGCCTTCGCCGCATAGCGAAGGCCGGGATCCAGGAACCAATCAGGCCTTCTTCGGCGCTGCGGCCGGAGCGGTCGCCTTCGCCGGAGCGAGCGACGCCGGCTTCACCTGGCCGTTCGACATGATCGAGCCGAGCACGTCGTTCGAGAAGGTCGACAGGCGACGGGCGATCGACTTGTTGCGGCTCTGCAGCCAGTTGAACGCGAGCACCGCGGGAACCGCCACGATCAGACCGATAGCGGTCATGATCAGCGCTTCACCGACCGGACCGGCGACGGTGTCGATCGAGGCCTGACCCGACGCACCGATCTTCACAAGGGCGCGAAGAATACCGATAACGGTACCGAACAGACCGACGAACGGCGCGGTCGAACCGACGGTCGCGAGGAAGGCGAGGCCCGAATTCAGCTTCGAGTTGATGTGGTTCTGCGAACGCTCGAGCGTGCCGTGCATCCAGTCGTGGGCTTCGACGGGGTCGGTCAGCTTGTTATGCTCTTCGTTGGCGCGCAGGCCGTCTTCGACGACCTGGCGATAGGCGCTGTTCTTTTCAAGCTTCGACGCGCCGTCGGCGAGCGTCGGCGCGCGCCAGAAGTTGGCGTCAACCGCCTTGCCCTGGTTGATCACCTTATTTTGTTCGAAGAGCTTGGTGAACAGGATGTAAAGCGTGCCGATGAACATGATGAGCAGGACGAGGAAGGTGACCTGCGAGACGATACCGCCTTCGCAGAGCGCGGGAACGAGACCGTAGGGGTTCGTGCCTTCTTCCTTCACGCACATCGATGCGGGCATCAGGCTCATGCCTGCGTCGTGAGCGGCAGCCGGCGCCGCAGCGGCGGCATTTGCGATCAGATTAAACATATAGGAAATTCCCTCTCAAAATATTCAAAATCGAAAACAGGTGGTCCGGCGCCGATCAGCGCGGAATCTGCCAACGGATACGATTGCTGTAAGTGCCGCCCGTCGGATTACCCGCACGGTCCTTGCCCGGATTGAACCGGCCGCGGCGCTGGATAAGCTTGCAGGTTTCGGCATCGAGGTCGGCGTGGCCGCTCGACGACGTGACGTCGCAAGAGGTCACGCGGCCCTCGGCATTATAGGTCACGCGGAAACCCGTCGTGCCTTCGCGTTCTTCACGCATGGCACGCGCCGGATAGTCGTCGTTCGTCGCCCAACGTCCCGGGTTGCCACGCGGCGTACCGGCTTGACTGAGGTCGGGCGTCGGAGGCGGAGCCGGCGGAGCCGGCGGCGTGAAGACGGGCGGCGGCGGCGTCGGCGGCGCTTTCGGCACCGACTGGACCGTGTTGGTCGTCACCGGCGGCGGAATCGGAGACGGCGGCGTCACAACCGGCGGCGGCGGCGGCAGCTTGTTGTCCGGCGGCGGCGGCGGCGGGGGCTCCTCCGGCGGCGGCGGCTCTTCGACGTCCACCACATCCAATTTTTCGGCGATCTTCTTGACGATACTGATATTCAGGCCGTTCACCAGGCCATAGCCCAGAACTGCCGTAAACAGACCAACCAAGACAATCGCCACTACCCTGTTTTTAGGGTCGACATTATCACCATAAGCCATTCAGGGACGACGCTCCTTGCTAGATCATCCTGACACCAATTCCCAACCCTCGGGACGGTTGCCAAATGCCCGGATGATTTCCGATGCGTTTCCACAGACCCGACGGCGCTGCATCCGGCTTATTATGTTTTCGCCGGACGCTTCGCGGCCCGTCCTATCGCGGTGGCGGCACATTCGCAAACCCTTTATCAGGGGTTAATGTGCCTTGTCCCATGATGGGGATTCAGGCGCCGATACCGGTGTCACAGATGATGGAAAGTAGATCGATCATGCGCCTCCCTCACCCGGCCGCTATCGCCGGCATATTGACCTTGAGCTTTGGAATCCCAAGCGTTTCTGCAATGCAGGCGCCGGCCACCGCCGCGACGGCAGGCCCTTACACCTATGCCGATATCGCCGACCTGGCGACCGAGGCGCCGATTGCGTTGCACGCGCGTATCCGCGAGGCGACGGTCCTGAAACCCGAGCGCGCGCCCGGAGTCGCGGCGGGTCATGTCCGAATCTACGTCGAAGCCGACGTCGTCAGCCTGATTCGCGGTAGGGGCCCGCTCGCCGCGCGAATCTCCTATCTCGTCGACCTGCCAGTCGATGCGAAGGGCAAGCCGCCGAAGCTGAAGAAGAAACAGCCCGTCCTGCTCTTTGCCCGCCCCGTCGCGGGCGCAAGCGCAGGGACGAACAACACGGGAAGCGTCCGCCTGATCGCCCCCGACGCGCAGCTCCCGTGGGACCCGGCGACCGAGGCGCAATTACGCGCGATCCTCACCGAGCTGGTCAAGCCGGGCGCGCCGCCGGCGATCACCGGCATCGCCAACGGCTTTCACGTCCCGGGCACGCTTCCCGGCGAAGGCGAGACGCAATTGTTCCTGAACACCGAAACCGGCGACCCCGTGTCGCTCACCGTGCTGACCGCTGCCGACGGGTCACGGCGCTGGGCGGCGGCGTTCGGCGAGATCGTCGATGGATCGGCGGCGGTGCCCGCGCGCGATACGCTCGCCTGGTACCGCCTCGCCTGCGGCTTGCCGCGCCAGCTCCCGCTGAACAAGCTCGCGGGGACCCCGCCCGAGGATCGGCGCAAGGCGGCATCGGACTATGGCGTCATCCTCGGCGCGCTCGGCGAATGCACGCGGACGCGCAAGCCGCCGGTAGATTGATCGATTATCTCCGCCTGACGTCGTAAGCGGCACCGGCTCGCTCCCTCCCGCCCTCCCAACGATAGCAACCTGGGGAGGCCGGGAGCAGGCGGTGCCGTATGTTTCCGCGTCGTGGAAACAGAAAAGCTTCCTTGTTTCGGCGGGAAAAGCCGATAGGGCGCTCGCGATGACGGGGCGAGGCTCCGCGCTTTTATGGAGTTCCCGCATGTCGCCCTATTCCGCCCCGACCGCTCCCCGCCCGCCGCTCCGCGTCGCGCTCGCGGGAATCGGCGTCGTCGGCGGCGGCGTCGTGCGGTTGCTCGAGGCGAACCGCGAACTGATCGCCCGGCGCGCGGGCCGCCCGATCGAAATCGTCGCGGTGTCGGCACGCGACCGCCACAAGGACCGCGGCGTCGACCTGTCCCCCTATCGCTGGGAAGACGACATGGACGCGATCGTCGCGGCCGACGATGTCGATGTCGTCGTCGAGATGATCGGCGGCGCCGACGGATCGGCGCTGACCCTTGCGCGCCACGCGCTCGGCGCGGGCAAGGCGCTCGTCACCGCGAACAAGGCGATGATCGCGCATCACGGGCTCGACTTGGCGAAGCTCGCCGAGGCGAAGGACACGCCGCTGAAATATGAAGCTGCGGTCGCGGGCGGCATCCCGGTGATCAAGGCGATCCGCGAAGGTGCGTCGGCGAACGAAATCGCGCGCGTCTATGGCATCCTCAACGGTACCTGCAATTATATCCTGACGCAGATGGAGCGGAACGGCGCGAGCTTCGCCGACGCGCTCGCTGCTGCGCAGGCCGAGGGTTACGCCGAAGCCGATCCGAGCTTCGACGTCGACGGCATCGACGCCGCGCATAAATTGTCGATCCTCGCCGCGCTCTGCTTCGGCACCCGGCTCGACATCGGCGCGGTGACCGCCGACGGGATTCGCGGGCTGATCGCCGCCGACATCCGCGAGGCCGAGGCACTCGGCCACCGCGTCCGCCTGATCGGCATGGCCGAGCGCGATAGCGCCGAAAACGGGGGCGGCCTCTACCAGCATGTCCAGCCGTGCCTTGTCCCCGCCGACCACCCGCTCGCTTATGTCCCCGGCGCATTGAACGCTGTCGTCGCCGAGGGCAATTTTGTCGGCCGCCTGTTCTTCGAGGGCGCGGGCGCGGGCGCGGGGCCGACCGCCTCCGCGATCGTCGCCGACATCATCGACATCGCGCGCGACGAATATGGACCCGCCTTCGCGATGCCCGTCGACTCGCTCGACGCCGCGCCCGCCGCCGATGCCGGCGCGCGCGTCGGAAAACATTATGTCCGCCTGATCGTCGAGGACCGCATCGGCGTTCTCGCCGAAATCGCCGCAGCGATGCGCGATGCGGGCGTGTCGATCGAAAGCCTGATCCAGCGCGGCAGCGAGGACGGCGAGGGCGTCGTCATCGTGCTCGTGACGCACGAAGGCCCCGCGCGCGCAATCCACGCGGCGCTCGGCGTGCTCGGCGCGTCGGACCATGTCGTCGGCGCGCCGATGCACATGCCGATCCTCGCGCTTTAAGGTTCCTCTTCCGCCGGCGGCGGATTGCCCGTTTCGGGATCGGTCGCGCGCTTCGCCATTTCATAGAGCGCATTATATTCAGGGCCCGGCGGATAGCCGCCGCCGATCGAGATCCAGTTATAGGGCAGCTTGTCGAGGCTCATCGCGCGCGCCTCGGCGCGCGGCAGCTTGGGCGGCGCCTCGCGGCCGACGCCCGCGATCGCGCGCAGTTCGGGCGTCAGGCGGTGGCGTTCGGTGTCCGTACCGCACACATTGATCGACCCGTCTTCGGCGGGTTTACAGCGCCGGATCGGATCGACCATCTCCTTCGCCCGGGCCGCGGCGGTTTCGGCGTCGCGCGCCGTCGGGGGCGCGGGCGGCCCCTGCACCTGCGCGGCCGCAGGGACCATCGCGGTTATCGCGCCGGTCATCGCGATGACACAGCTCATGGCGAAAGCGGCACCGAATCGGGCGAAGCGTTCTCGACAAGTGGCGCGGGCGACCATATGGCGCCCACCATGCCGACCGGGCGGAACAAGTAAAGACGGAGAGTGGCGGACATGACGAATAGCAGCAACCTCGACCGGGTGCTCGTGCTCGAGATGGTGCGCGTCACCGAAGCCGCGGCGATCGCCGCCGCGAAGCTGATCGGCCGCGGCGACGAGAAGGCCGCCGACGCCGCAGCGGTCGAGGCGATGCGGACCGCGTTCAACACCCTTTACATGGACGGCACGATCGTCATCGGCGAAGGCGAACGCGACGAGGCACCGATGCTCTATATCGGCGAAAAGGTCGGCAATGCGCCGGGCAAGGGCCCGAAGATTGACATCGCGGTCGACCCGCTCGAAGGCACGACGATCACGGCGAAGGCCGGCCCGAACGCGCTCGCGGTGCTCGCGATCGCCGAGGAAGGCTGTCTGCTCAACGCCCCTGACGTCTATATGGACAAGCTCGCGGTCGGCGCGGGCTATTCGCCGGACATCGTCAATTTCGACAACAGCGTGCGCGAGAATGTCGAGGCGGTAGCGCGCGAAAAGGGCTGCAAGCCCGAACAGATCATCGTCTGCGTGCTCGACCGCCCGCGCCACGAGGCGATCATCGCCGAACTGCGCGCGATCGGCTGCGGCGTCGCGCTGATCCCCGACGGCGACGTTGCGGGCGTGATCGCGACGACCAACCCTGAAACCAACATCGACATTTACATGGGATCGGGCGGCGCGCCCGAGGGCGTTCTCGCCGCGGCGGCGCTGCGCTGCGTCGGCGGCCAGTTCAAGGGCCGCCTCCTCTTCCGCAACGACGACGAGCGGCGGCGCGCCAAGAAATGGGGCATCGAGGATCTCGACCGCGTCTATGACCTCGAAGACCTCGCCAGCGGCGACGTGATCTTTGCCGCGACCGGCGTCACCGACGGCTCGCTGCTGCGCGGCGTCAAGCGGCGCCGCGACGGCGTGATGACCACCGAAACGGTCGTGATGCGCGCCTCGTCGGGCACGGTACGCTGGGTCAAGGGCGAGCATCGCGCGCATTGAATATGGGTCGGGGCTGAAAGCGAGCGTTAGCCGTCGCACACCCTCCTACTTTCGTCATCCCCGCGAAAAGCGGGGACCCAGGGCGTGCGTAGGCTGATCCCACACTGGATTCCCGCTTTCGCGGGAATGACGAATGTTGGGCGGGCCCGCGCTCCACCTCAAAGCCGATAGTCATTCAAGGCTGCGCGCTCATTCGCTTCAGTAACCCCCGCCAAAATTCGCCCAGCCGCCGCTGAAACAACATCAGCTCAAAGCCGTGCCGCGCGACATGGCTTGGGGGGATGGTATCCCAGCCGCGATGCTCGACCGTCACGCGCGTTTCGCCGTCCACCGCCTCGAACCGCACATCAACCTCGGTTAGCTGGCCCTCCTGGAAACTCGGCAAGCGCCAGGCGAAGGCCAGCCGTTCGCCCGGCAGCCAGTGGCGCACCGCGCCAATCTCCCACTCCTCGCCATCGTCGAAGCGCGTAACGAGCCGCCCGCCCGGCCCGGCAGGGTCGAAGCGCAGCATGCCATCGCCCTTGCGCGAAAGCTGGAATAGCGGATGGCTCCGCCACCATTTTCCGATGTCGCGGGTGAAGGCGGTGAACGCCGCTTGCGGAGTCGCCGCAACGCGCAGCGCGACGATGACCGCCGCCCCGCTCATTCCCCGCTTTCGACATGGCGCTTGAAACTCGCCAGCTGGTGCACCCACAGCGCCTCGGTCTCGGCAAGCCATTGCTTGAGCTCGCCCGTCGCGCCGTCCTTCAACCGATAGATGCGCACGCGCGCGTCGAATGCGGGATGCCCGTCCTCGACCAGCCCGCCTTCCTTCAGCACGCGCAAATGGCGGCTCATCGCCGGCGGGGCGAGGCCAAGCGCGCCCGCCAGTTCGCCCGCGCTGCGCGGCCGCTCGCCCAGCAGTTCGATCGCACGCCGGCGGGTCGGATCGGCGATCGCGCCCAACATCCGGTCGAGGGCCGCGCTCAATCGTCGAGCCGCGTCTTGGTCGTGAAGCCGCCCGCGGCATCCCACTCGTCGGCGGTCTTCTCTTCGACGGTGACGCCGAAGGTCCAGATATGCCCCTCGGGATCCCTGGCGCGGTATGTGCGGTCGCCGTAAAATTGCGTTTCGGGCTCGGCGATGACATCGGCTCCGGCGGCGCGCGCCTTTTCGCAATGCGCGTCGATATCTTCACCGCGCCCCAGCTGGACATGCACCGTTTGCGTGTTTTTGCCGCCAAGGTTCGCGGGGCTGCGATGATCGTCCGACCATTCATTGCCGACCATGATCGACGAAGCGCCATATTCCATTTCGCTGTGCGCCAGATTGCCTTGATCGTCGAGCAACACGAAGGTCGGCTCGAAACCGAACGCCTCTTCCAGCCAACGAAATGCCGCTTTTGCGTCCTTGTAGCAGACGGCACTCGAAAGCCCCTTGGAACGCGGATGGTCGGCCATGCTTCGTCTCCCGATTCGGCTAATTGATTTCTATCTTATAGAATATTTCTGGAAAAATGAAAATACATGCTTTGCGCGGCGATTATGCTAGGCGAACCCGATGACGGAGAACCTCAGAAAGCATATCAACGAGGCGATGACGCTGGCCGCGGCGCACCTCGGGAAGGGCCGTGTCGCCGACTATATCCCCGCGCTGGCAAAGGTCGATCCGAACAAGCTCGGCTTCGCACTCGCGCTGCCGGATGGCACGATCCATACGTCGGGCGACGCCGACGAAGCCTTCTCGATCCAGTCGGTGTCGAAGGTCTTCACGCTCGCGCTCGCACTCCGCCGCGTCGGCAGTTCACTGTGGGACAGCGTCGGGCGCGAGCCGTCGGGGTCGGCGTTCAATTCGATCGTTCAGCTCGAAAGCGAGCAGGGCATCCCGCGCAATCCGCTGATCAACGCGGGCGCGATCGCCACGACCGACCGGCTGATCGACGGGCGCAGCGGCGATGCGACGATCGACGAGATCGTCGATTTCATCCGCGCCCGCGCGGACGACGACGGCGTCGCGATCGACTTCGACGTTGCCTTTTCCGAATCCGAAACCGGCGCCCGCAACCGCAGCCTCGCGCATTTCATGGACGCCTTCGGCAATCTCTCGCATCCGGTCGAGACGGTGGTCGGGGTCTATTTCCGCCAATGCGCGATTGCCCTGTCGTGCCGCCAGCTGGCGCGGGCGGGCTTGTTCCTCGCGATGGAGGGACGCGACCCGCTCACGGGCGAGCAGTTGATCGACCCGCACCGCGCGCGGCGCATCAATGCGGTCATGATGCTGTGCGGTCACTATGACAATTCGGGCGAATTCGCCTTCCGCGTCGGCCTGCCGGGCAAGAGCGGGGTCGGCGGCGGCATCCTGTGCATTGCGCCGGGGCAGGGATCGATCGCGGTCTGGTCGCCGGCGCTCAACGAAGCGGGGACGTCGCTCGCGGGCGCGGCTGCGCTCGAACATTTCGCCTATGCGGCGGGATGGTCGGTGTTCGACTGACGCGTTAATCGTCGGTCAGCAGTGCCAGCTTCACCCGCGCGGTGCCGCTGCGATGCATGCCGATTTCGCGCGCGGCGGCCTGGCTGACGTCGATCACGCGGCCGTGGGCAAAGGGGCCCCGGTCGTTGATGCGGACGATCACGCTGTCGCCCGTCGACATGTTGGTGACGCGCACCTTGCTGCCGAAAGGCAGCGTGCGATGTGCGGCGGTAAGCTGGCCGGGGTCGAAGCGTTCGCCGTTCGCGGTGCGGTTGCCGGCAAGCTCGTTGCCGTAATAGCTCGCCATACCGCCGTCGATTTCGGTTTCCGGGTAGGCGAGCGGGATCGCGCTGGCGGCGGCGCCCGCGATGGCCGCGGCATCGCTATCTTGCGCGGCGGCCGACGCTACGAGCATCAGCGGCATCACCATGGTTGCAAGAGCCCGCATGGCACCTCTCCCTCTTTGGTGGAGGCGCCCAAAGCAGCGACGGCCTGCCGAAACAAGCCGCCGCGCGTTAGATCGAACCTAATTTACGGTCAGACGTCGAGATTCGCGACCGAGAGCGCATTCGTCTGGATGAAATCGCGCCGCGGTTCGACCTCGTCGCCCATCAACCGTTCAAAGATTTCGTGCGCGACATCGGCCTGCTCGGCCTCGACCCGCAGCAGCGAACGGTTCGATGGATCGAGCGTGGTTTCCCACAACTGCTCGGCATTCATCTCGCCCAGGCCCTTATAGCGGCTGATCGCGAGGCCCTTGCGGCTATGCGCAAAGATCGCTTCGAGCAGTTCGGAGGGGCGTGTGATGGGCGTGACCTTGCCGGCGGTAGCGGCCGGCAGATCGCTGTCGCTCGCTTCGGCATCGTCTTCGGCCGCCTCGGCGGCAGCGAGCGCGGCAGCGTCGGCGGCCTGCGCCGCGGCGCTGCTGCCCTTCACCAGCCGCGCGGGATGGGCGTAGGTTTCGGCCTGTTCGCTCGCGAGCTTGTGCAGGCGGCGGGCCTCTTGGCTGGCGAGGAAGGCGGCGTCGATCGCATGATGGTCGCTGACCCCGCGCCAGCGCTTTTCGAGCGTATAGCCTCCGTCGACCGCGACGATCGTCCATTTGGCTTCGGCGCCTCCGGTCAGCGCGCGTTCGGCCGCGTTGAGCCATTCGGCCGCGCGCACGCCCGCTGCGGTGCGTCCGGCGCTGTCGAGCTCCGGATCGAGCGCGCCGTTCAGCGCCAAGGCTTCAACGAGCTCATAATTATGGCCGCGCGGGACGTAGCGCATCAGCGCGCGCAGACGGCGGCCATGTTCGATCAGGTCGCGGAGGTCAGCGCCCGACCGTGCGCCGCCCGTGGTTTCGAGCATCAGCGCATCGATGCCGCCGTCGACGAGGTAGTTTTCGAGCGCGGTGTCGTCCTTGAGATAGACCTCGCTCCGCCCCTTCGCGACTTTGTAGAGAGGCGGCTGGGCGATGTAGAGATGACCGCCCTCGATGATCTCGGGCATCTGGCGATAGAAGAAGGTGAGCAGGAGCGTGCGGATATGCGCGCCGTCGACGTCGGCGTCGGTCATGATCACGATCTTGTGATAGCGAAGCTTTTCGAGGTTGAATTCGTCGCGGATGCCGGTGCCGAGCGCCTGGATCAGCGTGCCGACTTCCTTTGAAGAGATGATGCGGTCGAAACGCGCACGCTCGACGTTCAAAATCTTGCCCTTCAGCGGCAGGATCGCCTGCACATGCCGGTCGCGCCCCTGCTTCGCCGACCCGCCTGCCGAATCGCCCTCGACGAGGAAGAGTTCACACTTGCTGGGGTCGCGTTCCTGGCAGTCGGCGAGCTTGCCGGGCAGGCTGGCGATGTCCATCGCCCCCTTGCGCCGCGTCAGTTCGCGCGCCTTTTTCGCGGCCTCGCGCGCCGCGGCGGCGTCGATGACCTTCTGGATCACCGCCTTCGCATAGGCGGGATTTTCCTCGAGCCATTCGGTCATCCGGTCGGCCATCAGGCTTTCGAGCGGCTGGCGGACTTCCGACGAGACGAGCTTGTCCTTGGTCTGCGACGAGAATTTGGGATCGGGCAGCTTGACCGAGACGATCGCGGTGAGCCCTTCGCGCATATCCTCGCCGGTGAGCGAGACCTTCTCTTTCTTGAGGATGCCCGACTTGTCGCCATAACCGTTCAAGGTGCGTGTCAGCGCCGCGCGGAAGGCCGCCAGGTGCGTACCGCCGTCGCGCTGCGGGATGTTGTTCGTGAAGCAGAGGACATTCTCGTAATAGCTGTCGTTCCACTCCAGCGCGACGTCGATGCCGATGCCGTCGCGCTCGCTGCTGATCGCGATCGGGTCGGGCAGCAGCGGGGTCTTGTTGCGGTCGAGATATTTGACGAACGCCGCGATCCCGCCCTCGTAGAACAGGTCGTGCGTCTCATGCTCGGCGTGGCGAGCGTCGACGAGCTTGATGCGGACGCCCGAATTGAGGAAGGCGAGCTCGCGATAACGGTGCTCCAGCTTCTCGAAATCGAATTCGGTGACATTCTTGAACGTCTCGGTCGACGCCTGAAAGGTCACGCGCGTGCCCTTCTTGCCAGCCGGCGCGGGGCCGTTGACCTTCAATGGCGAAACCGAATCGCCATGCTCGAAGCGCATCCAATGCTCTTCGCCGTCGCGCCAGATGGTGAGCTCGAGCCATTCCGAAAGCGCGTTGACGACCGAGACGCCGACGCCGTGCAGGCCGCCCGACACCTTGTACGCATTATCGTCGCTCGTATTCTCGAACTTCCCGCCCGCGTGGAGCTGGGTCATGATGACCTCGGCCGCCGAAATGCCTTCTTCGGCGTGGATGCCGGTGGGGATGCCGCGGCCGTTATCCTCGACGCTGACCGATCCGTCGCTGTTCAATGTGATCAGGACGAGGTCGCAATGCCCCGCAAGCGCTTCGTCGATCGCATTGTCCGAAACCTCGAACACCATGTGATGCAGGCCCGAACCGTCGTCGGTGTCGCCGATATACATGCCCGGGCGTTTTCGCACCGCGTCGAGACCCTTCAGGACCTTGATCGAATCGGCGCCATAGGCATTTGTGTTGGGCTGTTTGGAGGCGCTTTCGGGCGCGCCGTTTTCGGGCATGTCTGTCATATCGATTATATAGGGTCGAAGGCCGCAAAACCCAAGCGAAAATGCGGCTCTCGGGCCCGGGACGACGAGCGTTGCGCCCCCGCGCCGCGGCGGCTAGTTTCGTGGGCATGAAACATCGTATCGCCCTTCCCCTCGCCGCCCTTCTTCTCGCTTCTCTCGCCGCGTGCAGCCAGCCCGCGCCGCCCGCCGACAATGCTCCCGCGCTTGCAGGCGAACCGCTTGCGACGCGCGCGGTGATGATCGGCACCGAAGGGCCGAGCCTGCCCGCCTGCTCGAGCATCAGCCGCGTCAAGGCGGGCGGCACCGACGTCTATTGGGCGCCGAACGAAACGCGCGCGGTCAAGGCGAAGCTCGCCGGCGGCGCGAACGTGTCGCTGTGCGAGGCGGCCGAGAGTGACGCATGGTTCGGCGTCGTTTTCGCCGGTCCCGGCACCGATCCCGACATGTGCGGCGTCGGCAAGTCGGTGCCCAACGCCCGCGAATATCAGGGCCCGTGCCGCTGGGGCTGGATCAGGGGCGGGACGGTACAATTGGGCGGCTAGGCTCCGGCCTAGCGGCAATCCTCGATCACGCGGCCGATTTCCGACTGGACGGGCAGCGTCAGCGCGCCGCCGCCCGGCGTTTCGAGCGCGAAGCGACCGCGGCTGAAGGCGATGCGGTCGAGCCGGGGATCACGGCTCGGCAAGTTCGCGCTGCCGCCGTCGAAGCGGATCTGGTCGCTGCCGGCGCTGGTGTGCAGGCTGACATTGCCGGCGAGCGCCGAGGTCATGCGGATGCTGCCGCCGCTGCACGCCATCGTCAGCAGCGGGTTCGCGCTGCCCGTCGGCACAAAGGCGGCGGTCCGGCTGGCGGCGTCATAGCGCCATGCGCCGCGATCGACGGCGCGGTCTTCCCACCCGAGCGTCGGCGTCGGTAGCGGAGCGGGCGTCGGGGCGGGGGCGACGGGTTGCGGGGCGGGGGGCGGCGCTGCGGGCTGGGGGATGGCGGCGCAGCCCGCGATGCCCAGCATCAGCGTTCCTGCGAACACACAGCGAAACACGGACATTTTCATTCCCTAAAACCCCTGCCAATCGATCACTTCACCCAGCGGCGCGCGCGGCACCGGCCACTGGTTCACCGCCGCATCGTTATCCGCATAGCCTATTGCGAGCCCGGTGAACAAAATCTGCCCCTCGTCGAGCCTCAGCGTCCGCCGGATCGTCGCACCGTACATCGCCCAGCACTCCTGCGGGCAGCTTGCGAGGCCATGTTCGACGAGCAGCAGCATCACCGACTGCAGCCACATGCCCATGTCCGACCATTGCGGCGGGCCCATGATGCGCGAGCAATGGAGGAAAAGCATCACCGGTGCGCCGAAACCCCGGTAATTGTCCATGAACCGAGCGAGGCGCCCCCGCTTGTCCTCGCGCGGAATGCCGAGCGACGCGTACAGCGCCTCGCCGACCCCGAAGCGGCGGTCGGTCCAGGGTGCGGTCAGCGCCGGGGGGTAGATGTCATATTCGGGCTCCTGGCCCTCGCGCCCCATCGCGATCCGGCCTGCGACGGCATCCTTCACCGCCTGCCAGGGTTCGCCCGTGAGCACCGTCACCTGCCACGGCTGCAGGTTGCCGCCCGACGGCGCGCGCTGCGCCGCAGCGAAAATCTCCTTGAGCAGCGCCGGATCGACCGGCCTGTCGGTAAAGGCACGTACCGAGCGGCGCGCGTGGAGGGCTTCGGTGACGGAAACGGTGTCAGTCGCTGGCATATTTATCCTCTCGCCGATTGCCGAACAGCAATTTGCGTTCGAGCCGGGCTTTCAGCTGGCGGTAATAGGAAAGCAGGAAGACGTCATCCTCTTCGGCGATGGGTCGCCCGATCTTGGCGCGGATCGCGTCGGCCACCTCACGCATCGCGCGCGGATCGCGGCCGCGCAGCACGCGTTCGAGTTCCTGCAGTTCGAAAATCCCGTAAACGGCGAGCTCGGTGTCGGTGAAGGTCATCGCCTCGCCTGCGGCGTCGCTCGCGATATCGGCATCGAGCTTGACGCGCTGCGCCATCACGACCCAGGTTCCCGCGATCAGGTCGCCCATCCGCATCCGGTCGCGGTTGAACAGCAGGAAGAGGCTCAAGGTCAGCGACCAGAGCACGCCGGCGAGCATGATCCACCCCGACACCATATCCTCGGACGCGCCGGCGCCGAGCATCATCAGGGGCAGGAACAGCTCGAGCTCGCGAATCAGATTGCGCGCGACCACCGCGTCTGCGGTCAGGCGCCCGCCATCGCGCGCAACGACGCGGATTCCCATCAGGCGCTTGCCCGGCGTCGCGGCGCGCGAACCGAGTTCGAAGCCGATGAACCAGAAGGTGCGCAGGACGAAGGCGCCGAGCATCCAGACGACGACCGTGACGTCGGATCGCGAGGCGAGCCCGACCCACAGCATGAACAGGGAAAAGAGGAACAGCGTCAGCACGATCAGCAACAAATCGACAAGCAAGGCACCGAAACGTAGCCCCGCGCTGGCGATCTTGAGCTCGAGATCGACGCCTTCGGGCGTGATGAACTGGCGGATTTTCTTTGCCTTGACGGCGCGCTGTTTCGCGTTGGCGGCGGCGGTCACGTCACATCCTCGCGCCGCGGGATGTAGTAATAGCCGAGCCAGAGAAGCAGCATCAGTGAGCCGATCGCATAGCGGAGCATCGTGTCGGTGATCAGCTGGCGCCCGAACCCTTCGAGCAGGCCGGCGGCTAACAGCATCAGGATGACACCGACCATCACCTTGCCCGCAGTGCGCCCCGCATCCGACGCCGCCTGCAGCCGTCCGCGCGCGCCGGGAAAGACGACCGCGGTGCCGATGCGCAGCCCTGCGGCGCCCGACAGTGCGGCGGCGAACAATTCGGTGGTGCCGTGGATGAACAGCCAGCCGCCGAAGTCGTAGCCGAGCCCCTTGGCGGAAAAGACCGCCATCATCGCGCCGAGGCCGATCCCCTGATAATATTCGAGCATCAGCGTCGGCACGCCGAAGGCGAAGCCGAGCGCGAAGGACAGGATCGACACGCGGCTGTTGTGCGTGAACAAATAGGTCGCGAAGACGTGCAGCCCGCTTTCGCCCTTTTCGCCGGCGGCCTTGCCGTGCCCCAGCGTCGACTGGAGAAATTCGGCCGTTGCGCGCGGGTCGCGGCCGCCCGACATCTCCTCGTCGACGAAGTTGAAATACCATTCGGGGTTGCTCGACACGAGCGAATAGCTGGTCAGCGCGCCGAGCAGGATGACGAGCGCGATGATCAATGTTTCCTTCCAGACGGATCGCACCGCAGCGGGCCAGTCGTAGAGGAAGAAGCGCCGGAGGCGGCTCCAACGGCTCTCGCGCACGCCATAGACGAGGAAATAGCCGCGGATTGACAGCGCCTCGAGATGGTCGAGCAGCGCCTTGTCGAGGCTCGTCGCGCGCGCGATCGACAGCGACGACAGGGTCGCGCGATATAGGAGCGGCAGTTGGAGCAACTCGTCGCTGGTCAGCGCCTTCGCACCCTTTTTCTCGAGCTTCGTGAGCAGCAGGTCGAAGGCGATCCAGTCGGCCTCGCGCTCGGCGCGGAAGCGGCCGGTCGAGAAGCTCGGCGCGTCGACCGCGCGGGCGGAGGCAGCGGGGGGGATCACAGGCTGCCCTGCCTTTTGATGCCGAGATAGGCCTCGACCGCGCTCGCCCCCATCGCGTCGGCGGGTACCTCGATGACGTCGGCGCCCAGGCGCTGGAGCCGCGCGATCACCAGCTGGCGGTCACGCAGCATCGCGGCGGCGACGTTCGAGCGCGTGACGTCGGCGCCGGTTTCGGGGCGGCGGCGCTCCTCGCTCTCGACCTCTTCGTCGCGGATCACGACGAACAACAGGCGGTGCTTCTGCACCAGCCGTCCGGCTGCGCGGATCATCAGGTCGGCGCTCGTCGCATCGGTGAATTCGGTAAAGAGGATGATCAGCGAGCGGCGGTTGAGCTGCGCCGAGAGCGTCGTCAGTGCGAGGGTGAAATTGCTCTCGACATGCGCATAGTCGATCAGGCTCGCTGCGCGTTGCAGGGCCGGAAAATCCTGCGTGTGCATATAGGCGGGGGTCAGTGCCTGCGGCTTCGCGGCAAAGGAAAAGAGGCTGATCCGATCGTTGAGCTTCAAGCCGACATAGGCGAGCAGCAGCGCCGCCGACACCGCACGGTCAACGCGCGGCATGCCGCCGACGGGCTCGGCCATCGTCCGTCCGCCGTCGATCGCGAGCACGACGCGATTGTCGCGCTCGACGCGATATTCCTTGGCAAGCAATTTGACGTGCCGTGCCGAGGCGTTCCAGTCGATCGCGCGGCGATCCATCCCCGGCTGATATTCGGCGAGCGCCTCATATTCGGTGCCTTCGCCCCGAAAACGCTGTTGGCGAAGTCCGAACCAGCTATTGCGCTGGAACAGCCGGCTCCCCTCGTCGGTCACCGCGCGCAGGCTCGGCACGACGTTGATCGCACCCCCGATCGCGAATTTGCGCTGCTTCCACACGAGTCCGAGCGGCCCTGCCCAGCGGATCCACAACGAATCGATGACCGCCTGTCCGCGCCGCGACGCGGTGAGCGACAGGGTACGGACCAGCGCTTCGCCGCTTGCCGTGCGCCGCATATCGTCCGCGAGCCGGCCACCCTCGGCCAGCCGTTCGTCGAGCGCGAGCGCGATTTCGGCGCGCGGCGGGACATCGCGGCCGCTCGCGGCGAGCAACAGGTCGAACGGGTCGCCGACCCCGACTTGATTCGGAAAGCGGGCGTCGAGGCTCAGGTGACGCGGATTGGTACCCGCCATGGTGTCGAGAATCAGGCAGGCAAGAATCACCCCGATCCAGCCGGGCGCGACCGACCACAGCTCGGGCCGGATCAGCCCGAGCGCAAGCGCCATCGGCGCGCCCGCGAGCAGCAAGTAGATCGCCCGGCGGGTGGGGTATATCACCGTGGGACTTCCTCGCGATCGAGCAACGCCGCGACGACCTGCTCGACGTTGCGGCCCTCGATCTCGGCGGCCGCCGACAGGATGACGCGGTGGCGAAGCACGCCCGCGGCGAGGCGCTGGACATCGTCGGGAATGACATAGTCACGCCCGTCGAGCGCCGCCGCGGCGCACGCCGCGCGCGCGAGCAGGGTCGCGGCGCGCGGGCTCGCGCCGCATTCCAGGTCGGCGCTCTCGCGCGTCGCGCGGACGAGGCGGACGATATAGTCGACGATCTCCTCGGCCAGGCGGACGGTCGCTATCGTGTCGATCGCGGCGCCGATCGTTTTGGCATCGGCGACCTGCGCCACGCCGAAATCGCTAACCGCCGGGCTTTTGAAGCGCCCGCCATGGTCGGCGACGATGCGGCGTTCCTCGGCGGCGTCGGGATAATCGACGACGAGCTTGAACAGGAAACGGTCGAGCTGCGCCTCGGGCAGAGGATAGACGCCCTGCTGCTCGATCGGGTTCTGCGTCGCGAGTACGGTGAAGCGCGGGCTCATCGCGTGCGGCTCGCCGTTGATGGTGACGCGGCGTTCCTGCATCGCCTCGAGCAGCGCGGCCTGCGTCTTGGGCGGGGTGCGGTTGATTTCGTCGGCGAGCAGCAGTTCGGTGAAGATCGGCCCCTTGGTCAGCGTGAAGCTCGACGTCTGGAAGTTGAAGAGGTTCGACCCCAAAATGTCGCCGGGCATCAGGTCGGGGGTGAACTGGATGCGCCCGAAATCGAGGCCGGTGGCGCGCGCGAACGCCTGCGCGAGTAGGGTCTTGGCGGTGCCCGGCGGCCCTTCGAGCAGGACGTGGCCGCCCGCGAGCAACGCGATCGTTACCATGCGCGTCAATGGCCCCTGGCCGAAGACCGCCTTCGCGACCTCGCCCTCGATCGCGGCACCGAGCGCTTGGACGCTCTGAACGCTTTGGGCGACGGGATTAGCTGTCACGGAGTAGATCCTTCCTGATGTCGTGCAGCGCCTGCGCGTCTGCGAGGAATTCATGCGTATTGCGCGCGAGCGGCAGGCGCCGCGCGAGCGAGGAAAAAAGGTCGCTGCCACCGCGCAGATGCCGGTCGATCCAGCGGTCGGTTTCGGCATCGTCGAGCCCGGTGGGGGCGTGCAGTCGCCGCGCGATCGCGATGCGCTGGCTCTTCACATAGGCGTCGGCGCCGTCGAGTTCGCGCCGTGCCTGCCGGATCAGGTCGGCGCTGTTCGCGATCAGCGCCGCTTTCGACACCGGGATCGCGCGGCCGGGTTTCAGTGCCGGACCGAAGCGCATCCACGCCTGCCACAGCGCCAGCATCCCGGCGGCGATCAGGCAGAGGGTGATGCCGATGAACGGCGGCACGAAGGCGAAGCGAAGCAGCGATCGCTGGCCGCCGAAACCGTTGAGCGTGACGTCGAAGGCAAGCCCGTCGGCGTCGGCATATTCGGCGAGCGCGTCGATCAAAACGACGCCCGCACTAGCTCGGTCGCGTGAGGCAAAAGCCAGATTATTGATAAGGTCGGGGTCGGCGAGGACATAGATGTCGTGCTCGCCGACCTGCGCGAGCACCGCAGCGCCGCCAGGCCCCGCGATCAACGTTTCCAGATTCCCGCCTTCGATCGTCTGGACATTGCCGGGTAGCGAGGCCGCGAAGCTGCGGCCGCCGAGCCGAGCGGGCACCTGCTGCGCCTTGCTCGGCGCCGCTTTGATCGCGACCGTTCCAAAATAGGCAGGCGGCAGCATCTTGGCGGGCGGACGCACCGGAAACCCTGCACTGGCCCAGCCGGGTTTCGGCGTCTGCCCCGGCACGGCCATTGTCTGCCATTTGGGCAGCACGATCAGCACGGGGCCGGTGCGGTGGGCGTCGAGCAGTTCGGCGATTTCGGGTGCGCGGGTGCGGTGCGTCGGGGTCAGAACCAGAAGCGGTTCATATTCCTCATAGGATTCCACCTCGACCCGCCGCCGCAGCTCGACCTCGGCGCCCGCGCGTTCGGCGAGGTCGACGATGCCGGCATAACCCGGCGCCGCCTTCGACAAGGCATGGCCGCCGCCGTCGTTGCCGCTGCTGATCTGCGGCGCCAGCGCGATCAGCGCCCACAGCGCGATGAAGGCGATCACCCCGATGGCGACGACGGCCGCGATCAGTCGCGGGTTGAAGCCATGGTCGTTCGTCGCTGCGTTGCTCATGCGCGCGCCCAATTCTTCGGCACCGTCAACTCGGCATAAGCGCTGCGGCATTGCTCCCACGCGCCGGCATCGATCAACCGCCCGCCGAACAGGCTGATCTCGACCGCGCGGGCGATGCGGCTGAAGGCCCCGCGCGCGACCGACGGCAAGTCGTTCGCCTCGGCCAGATCGCGCGATGTCATCGCGGGCTTGACGAGACCCGGGCGGCGCCCCTCGATATCCTCGACGCTGCGATAGAGCAGAAGATGCACCGCCTCGGCAAAACGCCCCTCGGCGGCGAGCGCGTCGGCCTCGGCAAGCAGCGCGCGCGCCGCGCCCGCCTCGGCCTGTCCAACATGATCGTCGGTGTCGCCGCCGCGCTTGCGTCCGTAGCGCAGGGTATCGACCCACCGCGCGAAAGCGGGGACGAAATGATAGAGGAGGAACAGCAGGAGCAGCGCGACCGCGATCCACATCAGCGGCTTGACCGCAGGGGCGCTCCATTCGAAGAAATCGCCGAGCGCGCCGAGCAGCGACTTCAGCCACTCGGGTGTCGGCGGCGGGGGTGGAGGCGGCGGAGGAAAGGCGGTCTGGATCTCGCCGCCCGCGATCGTCTGGCTATAGCCCGGATCGATGAGTTCAGGATCGAGCAGCCATCCTCCCCCGGTGTCGCTGCTCGACGGTTCGGCCGCTGCCGACGCCTGGGCGATCCACAAGGATATCATGTTGAAAAGATGGCCCCGCCCCGATCGTGCATCGAATATGGTGGTAGCGCGAGCGGGCGCGGCAAGGCAAGAGATGCTTGCGCGTGCGACTGCTCCGTTCTAGCGCGCGGCAAAACCGGCCTGATCGTTGCACTTGTAACCACCACTTGTAACCACCGGCCGCGCGACAGGAGAGACAGGTGGACGCGGCGCAGGCGGTACATGAGAAATTCCTCGCGGCGCTGGCGGCGGGCAAGCTTCCCGATCGCGCGGGCGCGCCCGATCCCGCCGCCGCCGGCCTGTCACGCCGCGACGCCACCGACATTTTCCTGTCGCAGTTGACGAGCCGCCAGATGGACCGGCTATCGCGCCATCTGCAGGCGCGCGGCGAAGGCTTTTACACGATCG
The DNA here is from genome assembly GCF_013410105.1 of Sphingopyxis sp. JAI108. Lineage (GTDB taxonomy): Bacteria > Pseudomonadota > Alphaproteobacteria > Sphingomonadales > Sphingomonadaceae > Sphingopyxis > Sphingopyxis chilensis. Next base: position 14,364 of record NZ_JACCCJ010000001.1, on the reverse strand, counting down.
GTTCGTCGGGGCACGAAGGCAATGCCGCGGTCGCGGCGGCGCTCCGCGTCACCGACATGGCGTTCCTTCACTATCGCTCGAACGCGTTCCAGCTCCACCGCGCGCGCCAGCTTCCGGGCGGCACCCCGACGTGGGACATGCTGCTGAGCTTCGCCGCATCGAGCGAGGATCCGATCTCGGGCGGGCGGCACAAGGTGATCGGATCGAAACCGCTGAACATTCCGCCGCAAACCTCGACGATCGCCTCGCACCTGCCCAAGGCCGTGGGCGCGGCCTTTTCGATCGGTATCGCGCGGCGTCAGGGCCTGACCGGTTGCGCGTTGCCCGACGACGGCGTCGTGCTGGCAAGCTTCGGCGATGCTTCGGCAAACCATTCGACCGCGCAAGGCGCGTTCAACACCGCGGGTTGGTCGGCGTTCCAGGGGTCGCCGATGCCGCTGATCTTCCTTTGCGAGGATAATGGGATCGGCATCTCGACGCGCACGCCGACGGGCTGGATCGAGGCGCAGTTCCGCCACCGCGCGGGGCTTCATTATATCAAATGCGACGGCACCGACCTCGTCTCGGCCTATGCCGGCGCCGCCGAGGCCGCCGATCATGCGCGGCGTTATCGCAAGCCGGTCTTCCTCCACATGGCGACCGTGCGGCTCTACGGCCACGCCGGCTCGGACGTGCAGGGCGCATATCTGCCCAAGGCGCTGATCGAATCCGACGAGGCGCGCGATCCATTGCTTGCGGGTGCGGCGCTGATGGACGCGCACGGCTGGATGTCGCGCGCCGAGATCGTCGAGGCCTATGAAGAGACTGGCGCGACGCTGGCGCGGCAGGCCGAGGCGGCGATCCAGCGGCCCAAGATCACGACGCCCGCGCATGTAATGCACAGCCTGATCCCGCCGAAGCGCGAGGTGGCGCGGCCCAACACACCGTCTCCCGAAGACCGCAAGGCGATGTTCGGCAGCGACGCCGCGCAGATGGACAAGCCGATGCACATGGCGCGGCTCCTCTCCTGGGCGCTGGCCGACCTGATGCTCGCGCACAAGGAAATCGCCGTCATGGGCGAGGATGTCGGGCCGAAGGGCGGCGTCTACAACGTCACGGCAAAGCTCCACCAGCGCTTCGGATCGGCGCGCGTCGTCAATACCTTGCTCGACGAACAGGCGATCCTCGGGCTCGCGATCGGCATGGCGCACAACGGCTTTGTCCCGATGCCCGAGATCCAGTTCCTCGCCTATGTCCACAATGCCGAGGACCAGATCCGCGGCGAGGCGGCGACGCTCAGCTTCTTCTCCGACGGCCAATATACCAACCCGATGGTCATCCGCATCGCGGGGCTTGGCTATCAAAAGGGCTTCGGCGGCCATTTCCACAACGACAACAGCCTCGCGGTCTTTCGCGACATTCCGGGCGTCATCCTCGCGGTCCCGTCGAACGGCCGCGACGCGGTCGCGATGCTCCGCGAATGTGTGCGGCTGGCGCGCGAGGAACAGCGCGTCGTCGTCTTCGTCGAGCCGATCGCGCTCTATATGACCCGCGACCTGCACGAAGAAGGCGATGGGCTGTGGACGAGCGTCTATGAAGCGCCCGGCGAGGGCGAGCCGATCGGCCTCGGCGACGTCGGCGTTCATGGCGAGGGCAGCGACCTTGCGATCGTCACCTACGGCAATGGTTATTATCTCTCGCGGCAGGCGGAGAAATTGCTCGCCGCCGATGGCGTGAAGGCGCGCGTGATCGACTTGCGCTGGCTCGGACCCATCGACGAGGACAAGCTCGTCGCCGCCGTCGGCGACGCGAAACGCATCCTGATCGTCGACGAATGCCGCATCACCGGATCGCAGAGCGAGGCGCTGATGGCGACATTTGTCGAGCGCACGCCGGACAAGAAGCTGAAGCGCATCGCCGCCGACGACAGCTTCATCCCGCTGGGCAGGGCCGCGACTCTGACATTGCCGAGCCGCGATTCCATCTATGCCGCCGCAAAGGAGTTGCTGGCATGAACGCCCGCAAGACCGCCATCGTGATCGCGCCCGGACGCGGCACCTATGGCAAGGGCGAACTCGGCAGCATCGCGCGGCTGCACGGCCAGCGCTTCGCGAGCCACATCGCGAATTTCGACGCCCAGCGCCGCGATCGTGGCCAGCCGACGGTGAGCGAACTCGACGGTGCCGAGCGCTTTAGCGTGGCGACGCATATGCGCGGCGACGTCGCCGCGCCGCTGATCTACGCCGCCACCGCGCTCGATTATCTGAGTATCGACCGCGACAGGTTCGACGTCGTTGCGGTCGCGGGCAATTCGATGGGCTGGTACAGCGCGCTTGCGCTTGGCGGCGCGGTTTCGGTCGCGGACGGCTTCCGCATATCCAACGCGATGGGCCTCAACAGCCAGACGCACGGCCCCGGCGGGCAAATCCTCCTTCAGATTGTCGACGAGAACTGGCGCCCGGTTCCGGGGTTTCGCGATGCGCTACTGGCGCTGGTCGGCGCCATCGCATCGCGTCCCGGCTACGATCTCGCGCTGTCGATCGACCTCGCGGGCATGCTCGTCCTCGCAGGCAATGAGGAAGGTCTCGCCGCGCTGCTCGCCGAAGCGCCGCCGACCCCAGGTCGCGACCCGCTGCGCCTCGCGGGCCATGGCCCCTTCCACACGCCTTTGATGTTCGGCAGCTCGGGCAAGGCGAAGGCCGAACTGCCGCCCTCGCTGTTCGCTTCCCCGGCGATCCCGATGGTCGACGGCCGCGGGCATATCTGGCGGCGCTTCTCCAGCGACCCTGACGAGGTTTGGGATTACACCTTCGGCCACCAGATCCTCGCGCCTTATGATTTCGCGCTGTCGGTGCAGGTGGCGGTCAAGGAATATGCGCCCGACGTCATCATCCTGCCCGGCCCCGGCGACACATTGGGCGGTGCGATCGCGCAATCCCTGATCGGCATCGGCTGGCAGGGCCTCGCAAGCAAGGCAGACTTCATGGCGCGGCAGGCGTCGGCCCCGATCCTGCTCTCGATGGCCCGCGCCGACCAGCGAGAGCTGGTTACCGGACAGCGATAGGGCCGGCAGGGAGGAACGTCCCTGCCGGCCCTGTTGTTTGCCCGGAGTCAGGTGGGGTTGACCCCGGGCGATGAACGGCAGCGCCAATGGGGACCAACTCAAGGGCGATATACCGTTCATTTTCCTTATAGGCGCTACGTTTGGCACTTGGCCGAGTTCCCGCGCGATCATGCACCAAAACGGACCCGATCGACCGGCGCGGCGCGCGCAGGTTCGGCGGTGAACTGCAACCGCAGCAATTCGGCGATATTGCCCGCCCCCGCCCGGCGCATGATATTCGCGCGATGCACTTCGACCGTGCGCGGGCTGAGGTCGAACTGACGCGCGATCGCCTTGTTGCCGAGGCCGACGGCGATCGCGTCCAATATGTCGCGCTCGCGCGGGGTCAGCGCGGCCAGCCGCGCTTCGGCCTCGCGGCGTCGGGCGACCGCGTCCTGCGCCGCGCGCCAGTCGGAAAGCGCCGCATCGATCGTGCGCCGGACGAGGCGCGGGTCGAGCGGCGCGGGCAGCAAATCCCGCGCGCCGCCGCGCAGGATGGCGCGCGATTCGGCGATACTGAGCTGTTCGGCGGCGACAAAGGCGGTGATGGCGGGACTCCCGGCGATCCGATCGAGCAGCGCCGCGCCGTCCGTCCGCCCCGGCTGGCGCCAGTGAAAAAGCAGGATAGCGGACAGATCGTCGCCTTCCGCCTCGAGCCAGGCGTCGGCGCTCGCAAAGCTACGCACGACCCGATCGGCGCCTGCCGCGAGCACACGAAAACAGGCCGCCCGTTCGATCGGGTCAGGCAGGATCAGATGGATATGGCCCCCGCTTTCGGTCACGTCGCGATGCTGCGCACCAAAGGGTCGGACGGACAGCGAAAAAGGGTCGATGCCGGCGCCATTTCGGCGCGTTTGCCGAAATTTTCGAGAATTACGTCCGCAACACGGCTTTTGGTAACCTTTACGGGCACTTTTCGCAGGACTGCGAGGGTTATAGCCCTGAACGTCTGCTTCTCGTCATTCCATTTGCAGCGCTAGTCGATCGAAGCCGCGACTTATTTGGCCCTTCGCGTTTTCCACACGCTAAGGTCCGCAATGGGTCGCCCGCGCGGGATCATGACGAATGTCGGATATTTTCGATCCGCGTCCGAACGCCGCCTGGCCGGAACCGGCCAACAGGCGCGGATTGCGTCAGCGAATTTGCCTGGGCCGCGACGGCAAAAGGGCTCCGCCGCCCCGGCGAAGCCCTTTCATCCTCTGAACTCGTGACCAAAGGACGCCCCAGCGATCCAAAGTCGGGCCAAGAGCATATATCGCTTAATCGGCAGCCGATTGTAAATCCGCAGCCGCGACACCACATATGGAATATCGACGGCTTCCCGAGCGTGCCGACGACTGAGAGACTCTTGCGCTCCCGCCGAACGGAGCGACGATATGGACCTCAACGAACTTCTCTATCATCATCAAATGGCTTTGATGGCCGTGGGCCGGGCGCAGCGCGACGGGCGCTCGATCGACAATTTCGATCTCCCTTGCTATTTTGCCAGGCGTATCAACGAATATCGCGAGCGCCGCGGCCTGACCTTCGATATTCCGGTAATCGCGCAATGGGGCGGCGGACCGGCGAATTGCGCCAAGGCAAAGCCGAGCCCGTTCGTGGGTGACCTGGTCGTCGCACAACGCTGCGTTTCCGCTACATGAAACAGCTCATTGCCTTCGACCTCGACGGGACGCTTGCGGAAAGCAAGCAGCCGCTCGATGCCGCGATGGGCGAAGCGCTCGCCGATCTTCTCGATGTCGTCGATGTCGCGGTGATCTCGGGCGGCGACTGGCCCCAGTTCGAAACACAGGTCGCGTCGCGTCTTCCTGCCCGCGCGAACATCGCGCGGCTGTGGCTTATGCCGACGACGGGCACCAAACTCTACACTCACGGTTCCGGCGCATGGCGGCCGGTCTATGCCGAACTGTTCGCGGACGATGAAAAGCAGCTCATCTTCGGAGCCTTCGACGCGTCACTCGAAGCCACCCGCTTCGTTCCCGAAACCGTGTGGGGCGAACGCGTCGAGGACCGCGGCAGCCAGATCACCTTCTCGGCGCTGGGTCAGAAAGCTCCGATCGATGCCAAGGAAAAATGGGATCCCGACTTTGCGAAGCGCAAGGTCATTCAGCGCGACCTTCGTCAGCGGCTCCCGGGGCTTTCGATCAACATGGGCGGCGCAACGTCGATCGACGTCACGCGCGAAGGGGTCGACAAGGCGTATGGCCTGACGAAATTGCAGGACGTCAGCGGCATATCGCTCGATGCCATGCTTTTCGTCGGCGATGCGATCTTTCCCGGCGGCAACGACTATCCCGCCAAGACGCTGGGGGTCGACACGGTGTGCGTGCGCGATCCGTGCGAGACCCGCGCGGTGATCGACACCATCATCGCCTGCCTGAAACCGGCACCCACCGTGGGCGCGGCAGTTCGCCATGCGTCGGCTGCGAACGATCGTGCGCAATCCGTGCTGGGAGCGGAGGCATGATCTTGCACAATCTGTTCGGGCGGCATCAGGTCGATTTCAAGGCCAGCCATTGGGACAGGGGACGGTTCGTCAGCCATTGCGCGATATGCAAGGGCGAGATGGTCAAATTGCCCGGCATGCCCTGGCAAATGAGCCCGCCCCGGGGCTGAGGTCTGTCACGGCGGCGCGGCGGCTTGCATTTCCATCGCCGCCAGGATTCCTGCGATGGGTATGAAGGCAAAGCACACCGAACTGTCGGCGACCCCATAAGGCAGAAAGAGGTCCTCGCCGACGCGGATGGCGCCGCAAGTATAAACGACGTTCGGGACATAGCCTTCGCGGTCCTCGTCCGCAGCGGACAGAAGCGGGTTCGGCGTTCGCCCGAGAACCCTCGACGGGTCCTGCTTGTCTAGGAGTATCGCGCCGATCGCATATTTTCGCATCGCTCCGACGCCGTGCGTGAGTACAAGCCAGCCTTCGTCTAGTTCGATCGGCGCGCCGCAATTGCCGATCTGGACGAACTCCCAGGGAAAACGGGGTTCCAGCAGCAGCTCGCCGCTTTCCCAGTGGTCGATCGAGTCCGATCGCAGCAGATAGAGATTCTTGCCGTCCTGCCGCCCGATCATGCAGAATTTTCCGTCCACCTTGCGAGGGAACAGCGCCATGCCTTTGTTGCGGGCGGCGTCCCCCTTGATCGGGGTCAGCGTGAAATCCCGAAAGTCCCGCGTCCGAAGCAGCTCCGAGCGAATATCGCGGCCGCTGTAGGCGGTGTAGGTGCCGATCCATTCGCTCTTGCCGCTATCGCGCCTAAACTCGACGAGGCGCAGGTCCTCGAGTCCGTTGCGCTGGGCTTCGGTAATCGGGAAGATAACGGTTCCGGAAATACTGCTATCGGGGTCGCAGCGGACCGAAATGCGGTCCACCTGATTGCCCGCCTGATGCACGCCCAGCATGGCCGTGGTCGCAAAGGTGGGTTGGGGCGCCAGCGTCAATTCGCCGCCCGGTGATACAATCCCTTCGCGAAAGGCGATTGTCGAAATATGGCCTTCGCCGACCGCGCGCAGCGAGAGGATGATACGGACGCTGCCTTCCTGCAATCCCGTCTGGTCCGGATGCCGCACCACGCTGGGGTTCATCACTGCGGCAGCGGCATAGCTGTATTCGTGGCAAAAATAGGCCCCGATCAGGAGACGCATCTCGCGCTTCAGCACCTTTCCGTCGAGCCCCAGCTTCGGTTCGATCTCGACGTATCTTTCTTCGAACACTTTTTCGATTTGCCAGTGCCTGTCGGAAAAATCGCGCAGGACCGACGCGAGTTCGTTGCGCACCGTGCGCATATCAAGACCGGCGATATCGCAGGCGAGACGCTGGACCCGGACGAGATCCGGACCCGACGCCTGCCAGGCCAGATGGAATGGCCGCACCACGACCCGCGTCGGGTCGGCGTGGAGTCGCAGTTCGTGCTGAACGAGTTCGAGAGCAGAGGGACGTTTAATGGATTTTGGCCGTCAACGCGCGAAGGGCGAGGCATGCATGCTGATAGGCCAACACCGATTCCGCGCCCTCGTTGAGGTTCACGCCGCGCCGATTGATCCCGTCGCGGCAGGTGCCGGTAAGCGGATCGGCAACCGCAAGCCCGCGGTCGTTTGCGCCGGCAAACCAGCGAAAGGCGCGCTGGGCGTGGGCAAGCCAGATCGCGTCGCCGGTAAGGTCATAGGCTGCCGAAGCAGCATCGATCGCCGCCCACACCTCGACCGGTTGCTGGTCGAACGGACGCGGCAATTCGCGATGACGGCCAAAGCTGTCGGATCCCACCGGACGAAAGTGGCCGGCGGGCGCGGTCTGGCTGTTGTTGAGCCAGCGGAGCGTGGCGAGGCCGCATTGCGTCGCGTCGGCGCGCCGCAACCTCATGCCGGCGCGGATAAGGGCTTCGGGAATGCGCGCATTGTCATAGGCCAGCACGGGCTCGAACCAGTCCCAGTCGGGGGCCGACACGCGGTCGTAGAGCGCGAGCAGTCGCTTGCTGCCCTGCTCCAATATGGCGCGCGCGGGCGCGTTTTCTTCGGCGGCGAGAAGATGGTCGGCGCCCAGCATGGCAAAGGCGATCGCGCGCGGCGAACGGAAATCGGAGATCGAAGTCGCGGCGCGGGCAAAGAGCCGCCGCGCCCACGAACGCGTGCTTGCGGTGCGGCCTTCGAGCGCGGTCGCGCCAAGCGCCCAAAGCGTTCGCCCGCAACTGTCCTCGGACCCGGTGTCTTCCAGCCAGTTCCGGCGATAACCCATGAAGTTTCGGAACTGCCCCTTGTCCGCGTTCCACGAAGCCTCGACAAAGGCCGCAAAAATGCTTCCCAGCCGGCTGCGGTGCGGTTCTGCCTCCGGACCCAGCCGGTTCGTCAGCATCAGCGCCCGCGCATTGTCGTCGACGCAATAGCCATGCGCGCGGTCCGGGATGTCGTGGACGCTGTGCTGGAGGATGCCGGTGTCGTCACAAATGCGGAGCAGGCCACCGATCCCGACGTGCGCGGGGTGTTCCGAGACACGGGGCGTCACCTTGGTGGCGCTGACGAGGCCGGCGAGCTCTGCGGCGAGCGCAGGCCAGATCATGAGCCGCCCGTGCTCGTATGCGCGCCATTGCATCTCACCGAGCCGTTCGCGGTCGCTGAACAGCGCGACGATCGCACTCGCGATTGCGGTGCTGTCACCGAAGGGCACGAGGATGCCGTGGCCATCGTCGAGCAGCTCGGCGGCGTGCGCATAGGGTGTCGAAACGACCGCCTTTCCCAAGGCCATCGCATAGGCCAGCGTCCCCGACGTCGACTGTCCCGCCCCGGTATAGGGGGTGACGTAGACGTCGGCCGCCTCGATCAGGTCCAGCAATGCGTCGGTTTCCAGAAAGGCATCGATCCACCTGATGTGGTTTTCGACGCCCAATGCCTTCGCCTGTGCCTGCAAGCGTTCGCGATAGGCTTCGCCCTCGCGTGCGAGCAGGTTGGGGTGGGTCGCTCCAACGATGCAATAGAGGATGTCGGGGCAATCGGCGATAACCGCGGGCAGCGCAGCGATCGCGGCCTCGATGCCCTTGCCCGGCGACAGCAGGCCGAACGTCATCAGGACATCGCGGCCCGCCAGGCCGGCGGCCGCCTTGAAGCTCTCGGTTCGTCCGAAGGGACGGTCGGGCACGCCGTGCGGGATCATGGCGATCTGCTCGTCATCGACGGCATAAAGTGTTTTCAACAGGATCCGTGAGCAGTCGGACATGACGACCAGTTTGCTGGCGCTTCCGATCAGCTTTTGCATAACGCGCATCTGATCGGCGTCGGGATCGGCAAGTACGGTGTGAAGCGTGACGATCAGCGGCGCGCTGACGCGATCGACGAGTTCGAATATCTTGTCTCCAGCTAGTCCGCCGAACAGGCCGAACTCGTGCTGCAGCCAAATCACGTCGGTGCCGCTCGCTTCGATCCGCCGCGCGGCATCGACAAAGCTCGCCGCGTCGCCTTCGGTGATCGTCGAGCAGGCGGAGGGATCGAAGGCGATCGCGTCGATGGCGGGAGCCATAGCATAGACATCGACAGCAAGGTCGGGAGCGGCGAGCCCCAGCGACGCATGGATGTCGGTGGTAAAGGTTGCGATCCCGCATCGCCGCGGCAGAAAACCGCCGACAAGCGCCAGACGCGTTCCCGGGAGCGCGGCGGCTTCCGGCGCGAGAACCGGCGAGCAGGCTTCGTCGAACGCCACGCGGTCGATGACTTCGTGCATTTGTTCCAACTTTCAGATGACAGCGCGTCGACGCATCCGCGATGAATCGGGAACCACGGGGCCTGGTGCTTCCTTGGCGTGTCTTCTGATGATGTGGGGAATATATGCTCCAAAACAAGGGTAGCGACATTAATAATATGAACGTTTTAGAAAATCTAAAAACAATAAATTTTTCGGTAAATTTCCATTTTTTAATGTTAATATAATATCAATTCTCTAATAAAATTACATATCAGTAACAATAGACTTGATTTGTATAATTCCTATTTTTGCGATGGGCGAGTCTATTACCTACCAGTAGCGGGCCAAGCCGATTGTGCCGGGCCTTCGCGCAAACCCGGCCACATCGGGGCGGATCGATCGAGGGCTATGCTTTCCCCAGCCGTATCGACCACTCTGCTCTCAAACGCCGCCGGACTAGCCCGAAGATTGAAGAGCTTGTCTTCTCCTTTCATGTTCACGAGCCTCCGGAGAAGGCAGCAAGCAATTTCCAAGCTGGCGCAACGAGCGGCTAAACGCTTCGTTAAATGGGGGAGCGATATCCTCTCTGACCACTATTTACGGGATTGCAGTAAAAATGGCCCTCGGCGCGAGCGGTAATTTATACGTTCAATCGGAAGCTGTCCTCCGCGAGCAATATGCGAGCTTGGCGCGGCAGGTCCCCCTCATGTACGCACTCATGTTCCTCAACGTCCTGTTCCTCGCGCTCGTAACCGCCGACGGGGGATCCTGGGCAGTCAGCTTCGTGGCGCCGCTGGCTTTGACGGGGATCATCGCGGTTCGCGCGGCCGCGTGGTATGCGCGAAGGGGTGCCGTCACCACCGACGATCACATTCGCCGATATCTGCGCGGTACGGTTTTTCGCGCCGGCGCTTTCAGTCTCCTGTTCGGCGGCTGGGGCCTCTATCTTTTCCTGACGGCCGATCCGTTCCACACGACCGCGATTGCGCTGTTCATATTCGTAGGCTCGATCAGTTGTTGTTACTGTCTCCAGGCCCTTCCCGCCGCCGCCCGGCTCGTCCTCCTGTTCGGAGCGACACCGGTGACGATCGGCCTCCTCCTTTCGGGTAATTGGTACTTCACGGGCATGGGCCTGACGTTCCTGCTGGGGGCCGGCGTCATTCTACGGACGATCGCGACGACGCGGTCGGCTGTATTCGAGTCGCTTCGGGCGCGTTCGGAAATGTCCGTGCTGATCGAAGCCCTTCGGCGCAGCGAGGAACATTATCGGTTTTCCGTCGAGCTCAATCCCCAGATTCCATGGATCAGCGATCCCGAAGGCCAGATCGTCGAAGTGGGACCTCGCTGGACCGAGCTTACCGGCACGCCGGCCGAGGATGCGCTCGGCGCGGGTTGGACCAATTCGCTCCATCCCGACGACCTGCCCGGCGTTCTCGCGCACTGGGAAGAGGCGCTGACGTCGGTCGATAATGCTTTTGCCGACGTGCGGTACAGAGTTCGCAATTCGGACGGCAGCTACAGATGGTGCCGGGCCCGAGCCAATCCGCGTCGCGACTCCGACGATCGGATCGTCAGTTGGTACGGAACGCTCGAAGATATTCACGATCAGGTGACCGCGGAGCTGGCTCTGCGCGAGAGCGAGGAGCGTTACCGCCTGGCCTCCCATGCCACGAACGACGTGATCTGGGACTGGTCGCATCGTACCGACCGGATCGAATGGGGCAATGGCGCGGTAGAGGTGCTGGGCTATCCGGAAGTATCAACCGGCACGGCAGTCGCCTGGTGGAAGGAGCGGATTCATCCCGACGACCTGCCGATGGTGGAAAAGACATTCGACGGGATTCTGCGGAAGCTCCACGACAGCTGGAATCATGAATATCGGTTCCGTGCCGCGCAGGGCAATTTCATCAACCTCTACTCGCGAGGATATGTCGTGCGCGACGATGAAGGTCAGGCGGTGCGCTCGATCGGCGCCCTTCTCGACGTCACTGCCGCGCGCCGGGCGGAAGGGGAACTGCGCTGGGCCGCGAACCACGACCCGCTGACCGGTCTGCCCAACCGCAAGCTCTTCGCCGAAGTGCTGGAACAGGCGCTGACGGCCGCTTCCGCCAACGCGTCGTGCGTCTGCGTCATCGTGATCGACGTCGATGGCTTCAAACTCCTCAACGACAGCATGGGGCATGCGGCAGGCGATGAGCTTCTCAGAACCATAGCGCGACGCCTGCAGGGAAACCTTCCTGCCGAAGCGACGGTGGCCCGGCTTGGCGGCGATGAATTCGCGGTAATCGTGCCGGGGCTGGCTCCTGGTTCCGCGCTCGCTTCGGCTGTCGATGCAATCCTAAAGGGCGTGGCCGATACGCTCACCATCGACGAGAGCGTCTTGCCCGTCAGCATTAGCGCGGGCGCCGCCGTGTGGCCTGCCGACGGCGATAACGCCGAAGGAATACTGAAGAGCGCAGACCTCGCGCTTTACGCGGCGAAGGCAGAGGGTGCGGGGGTCGTTCGCGAATTTCGTTCCGAAATGCGCGAGTCCGCGGAGAGCCGTAAGTCGATGCTGCGCGAGGCGCGCGAGGCGCTGCGCGACGATCGTATCATCCCCTTCTATCAGGCAAAGATCGACCTTCGCAGCGGCGACGTTATCGGTTTCGAAGCCTTGCTGCGCTGGCATCATCATCGGCGCGGTCTTCAGCCGCCCGACAGCATCCAGGCCGCATTCGACGACAGCCTGCTCGCGAGCGACCTGACGGACCGGATGATCGACCGCGTGCTCGCCGATGTTGTGCAGTTTAGCGAGAAGGGCGTTGCCTTTGGCCGCATCGCGATCAACGGCTCGCTTGCGGATTTCCGGCGCGACGACTTCGCGGATCGTATCCTCCGAAAGTTTCAGCGGGCTGGCATTCCGCCCACGCTGCTCGAGCTGGAAGTTACCGAAAGCGTGTTCGTCGATCATCTGGCGCTCAATGTTGAGCGCGCCCTGCGGGCACTGGTGGCCGAGGGCGTCTCGATTGCGCTCGACGACTTCGGGACGGGCTATGCTTCCCTGACACACCTGCAGCAGTTTCCGGTCGACGTGCTCAAGATCGACCGATCGTTCATCTCGCGTCTCGACAGCGCCGACAGCGCGGACTTCGCAATCGTGCATGGCGTGATCGACATCGCGCATCGCATGAACATCGTCACCGTTGCCGAGGGCGTAGAAAATGATAATCAGCTGGTCCAGCTGCGCAGTCTCGGTTGCGATATCGCGCAAGGCTATCTCTTCAGCCGCGCGATCAGCGCCGAACGCGTACCGGCCTGGCTACGAAAATGGTCACAGAATCTTCCGGGCTGGTCGAAGTCGGTGACCGACCGGGTCGCTGCCGACCCGCCCATCCGCTCGGCATGACCGAAGGAAGGACCCGCCCGCGCCTCGTGCAGCGGCTGCTCTAAAGCATCGGCTTTTTCCTGCTTTTGAACAAAAGCACCCCTGGCTGCTTACGGCCACTGCCGATCGCATCAAACGCGTTTCTCGCGCTGAAACCCCGGCCTCAGGCCGCCATGTCGGCAGCCACCGCGTCCGCGTCCAGACAGAATAGAGCGCGGGCCTTGCCGCCTGCTTTGGCCCGGTAGAGCGCGGCATCGGCGCAGGCGAGCAGGCGTTCGAGCTCGAGGCCGAGCTTGGGCGCCGTGGCAATGCCGACGCTGACCGATATCGACATCGAAATGCCGTCGACGACATAGGGCTTGCTGATGTCGCGGATTATCCGGCGTGCCAGCAATTCGGCTTCCGTCTCTTCGGCTATGCCGGCCTGCAACACGATGAACTCGTCGCCTCCGAGGCGCGCTACGACGTCGTCGGCCCGAACCATGTCTTCGAGACGCCGCGCCACCTGTTCAAGCAGCGCGTCGCCGGCGGGATGACCATATCGATCATTGATCGCCTTGAACCCGTCGAGGTCGAGATAGTGAAGGGCCACGAGGCTTTTGGCGCGCACTGCGTTCGCGGCGCGGTCCTGGAATAGTTCGCGCAGCAGCAACCGGTTCGAGAGCCCGGTGAGCGCGTCGGTTCGGGCGAGCTTGGCCATATCGTGGCGGGCCGTGTGATGTTCGACTGCGGAGCGATAGAGGTGGGCGACGGTCTGGAGGCTAAGCCCTGTGATCGCGGCGACGATGAATGCCTCGATCACATACATTTCCCGATGGAGCGACATCGCGTGGATCTCGGCGGCGTGCATCGCAAGCGCCAGCACCGTAGGCACGGTCGCCGTGAGGAGCGCGGCAACACAGATCCCGGGCCTGATCGACGTCCGCGCGACGATCCCCGCGCCGAATCCGAAGACAAGACTGACGGTGATGAGATGGAACAGGGGGTTATGGGCCGATATCGCGGCGACATTGAGAAGTGCGAGAAGCACCGCCGAGGTAAGATTTCCGGCCGCGTAGCGCCGTTCCCATTTTCGCAGCTCGCTGAATGCGAGGACAGGCTCGGCCCGGCGATAGGCGCGGATCGTCAAAAGGCGCGCCAGGGTCGTGACGGCACCAAGGCCGGCGAGGCCGAACAGAAAGACGCTGCCGAACTCGTGACCGGCGAGGATGCATATGCCGACAAATACTGCCCCCAGTCCGAATATCGGCAATCGCATGCTGAAGAGCATGTCGACGAAGTCGCGGTACACCGGAAGCGGCAGCGTCGCGGGATCCGGGAAAATGCGCAGGCGAAAGATGTGCGCGATCGGTGCGGGGGAGTCCGACCTTCTCATGCGGCAAATCATAATCCCTTAATCTTAACGCCCTGTAACCCGCGTCGCATATGCGGAATTAATGAACGGCGACTCACGAAGTTCCACCGTGCGGGGCGGCGTGGCAGGGCGACGAACTCGAACCGATCCCATCCATCGCGAAGCGAGCTACGGTGTCGACGAAGGCCTGGACCATTGTCCTTTCCGCAATCCCGAGGTCGATTGCGGTTGCAATCCATCGGACGGGCGGACCGCCAAATGACCGCTTCTCATGATTTGCTTCTATATCGGACTGTCGCGAACCGTTGAGAGTTTCGGACGCCGATAGGCGTCGGAAAGTCTTCGATGCCCGAACCGCGGGGGTCATAGGCTGAGAGCTATGGGGAAAGCGGTTTTGA